>NZ_CP097649.1:1745000-3336758 GCF_023573565.1 Brevundimonas albigilva | reverse complement strand
GAGATCCTGCGCGTCTCTTGGCGCGAAGTCGCCAGGGAGCGCCCGAAACAGGTCGAGCTGTCCGCGCTCCGATGGGTGACGACGCCGCACCGCCATGAACGGACCGGGCGAGATCAGCGTGCGAGGCGACCGACGGGCTGGCCCGTCGATGGCGTCTGGCGTTTGGCAGGAAGGACCGAACCGCGCGGGTCGGAGGTCGAGGTGACGGCGCCACGGTCGGCCCAGGTTTCGAGATCGTCGACGGAATAGACGACGCGGCCGCCGAGCTTTCGATAGGCCGGCCCCGTGCCGTAGGTGCGGTGCTTCTCCAGCGTGCGGGCTGAAAGGCTGAGGAATTCTGCGGCTTCCTTGGTCCGCAGGAAGCGCGGCGGTAGAACGGCGGTATCGGGTCGCATGGATCGGGCCTCCGTGGTGTTGCGGGAAGCCGCTGGGGTTCAGCGGCGAACAACGACCACGGTGGCGAAGGAAAGCCGGCGTGTTGCAGGGCGAAATTAGGGGGTATTGATTTCGCCCAACGGCGGATCGACGACGGCTATTATCGCCGTCGATGACGCAGCAGCTTTTTGTATCCGCCGGCGATCATGGCGCGGGCATCGCGAAGCAAGGCCTTCACGCCATGACGAGCGGAAGAAGCCTGCCATTCGTCCCGGTCGAGATGACCAATGTTGAAGAGGACTTGCGCGATCTCCTGCTGGGTCGCTCCATCGCGATCCCCGTCGATCGCCTGCAGCATCTTGCGCAACCGCGCACGCTGCTGCCGCGTCAGGCGCGTGTCGGGCGGGATGGCGCGGCCATGCAAAGCCGAAAGGAGTCGATGAACGGCCTCGATCCTGTCGAAGCCGTTCAGGCCAAGCGGAATGACCGCGACCTCCGCCGACCCCTTCTCGGCATAGTCGACGATCTGGAGGCGTTGACCGTTTCCGAGCACGTAGCGGAATGTCGCCCCGCCCTCGTCGTGCGAGGGCTGATAGCTGCCGGCCCCGAGAGGGGTGTCCGTTAGAATGCGTCGGAGGTCTACCGGCGCTTCCGTGAGGAAGACGACGCTCGTGTCATCCTGGGGAAGCCACAGGACCGCAGCCTCAGGCGGTGGCGTCCGTGGATCTACGGGGAAATCGCAAACCCCAGCGTTGCCGAATCTTGTCGCTCAGTCCTTCTGGTGCATCGGACGCCGCTAGCGTCTCGAAATCAGCGTCGTACGCTTCATTGCGGCGGAGCCACTCCCAGGCCAGATCGGACGCGGTCAATGCATCCAGATGGTCGTATTCCGCCGAGGAGCGCCATGTCGATGCATCGGGTGTCATCACAATCCCCTCCAAGTTACGCATTTTAGGGGCTTTACGATTCACTTGTGGGTTGCGTCAGGGAAGCCGGAGAGATGTCTCCAGGCGATGCCGGAGCGGCATCACGCGAACGGCCGATGCTGGCTTTCGCGGACGAGTTCACGATACCCGTGCTCTGTCATCCAATGCGCGCGCGCGAGGTGCGCCTCGTGGATATCGCGGCATCGTTTGGGCTCGCGGCCGGGGTCCAGGCCGAAAAGAACATGGACCGCTTCGCGCCAATCGGCTCCGTCACGTTCGGCGTCCAGGAGCCGCAGATAGAGTTTCATATGCTCGCGGTCGTAAGACGTGAGCGTGTTGCTGAACGGCGGTTCGTCCAGAAGCGTCGGTGTCGGTTGTCCCATCAAGCTACCATAGTCGCGCGTATCAACCTCGTTAACCGTCTTCTGAGGTTGGACGCCCTCTATGCACGACAAGGATGGCGGCTATGAGATCGGCGCCACTAGCGCGGACGATCGCTCCTCTCGTGCAGGAGCAGCACGCCCTCGCCCTTGTCGGTGGAGAGGAAGACGATCCCGCCGGCTTCGAGAGACCTTCGCACCTGATCCCGCGTGGATTCGTACACCTCAAGACGGTTTCCCGACTCAAGGCGCTTGAGGGCGGTCAGCGATACTCGGGCCTTGTCAGCGAGCGTCTCCTGTGTCCAACCCAGCAACGCGCGTGCGGCCCGTGATTGTCGGGCGGTGATCATGCATGATCACCTCCCACCGTGGCCTGTACGCACTCCAGTACTACGACTAAAATAGTCGTTCTGGAGCGAAACGTCACCAGAAATAAGCATTGGGAGGGGCCGCTACACGAGGCGCACTGCCGTTTGATGACGGGGATGATTCGGTAGCAATGAGGTGGCGGCCCCGGCCTTTCGGCCGGGGCCCTCTGTCCGCCTCAGTCGCTGCGGCGACCGTTCGGGCGGGACCAGATCAGGGAGAAGATGTCGCTATCTTCGTCGTCGAAGAGGTTGGCGTAGATCGGGGCGTTGAAGCTCGGATCGTCGAGCTTGAGGCCCAGATAGTCGCGGCCCTCGTTGGAGCGCTTGGACCAGGCGGCGCCGATCTCGGCCCGGCCGACCAGGACCCGGTGGCTGGGGGCGTTCTCGCCGCTGGCGCGCAGGTCGGGGACGATGCGGACGTTCTTGGCTTGGACGCTGAGGGTGACGATGTCGCCGGTGTACTCGTTCGAGGCGGTCTTCTTGAAGGTGCCGATGGTGGCCATTGTGGGTCTCCGTATCCATTTCCGAGCCCGCACCATTGCGGCCTCGATGGCGATCGGCAGGCCGGAGGCGAGCGACGACACATCGCTTGCGACCGGAACGCAGCGGAGGATGGCGCAGGCGCGACTTTGTTGTTTCGCGAGGAATGACGGCGCAGCCGGCAGGGGAAGAAAGTCGGGACGCGCCGTTGTGGCATAGGCGCTCGAGGCGCAGCCGTCCTTCGGCCAGATCAGGCCATTGAAGAGGCCATATGGAGCGGTCGCTGAATGGACAGAACTCGGAGACCCTGGCCACCCGCAACCGCCAAAGATCCGCTGCACGTCACCGACTTCATCGCCCCATTCCGGGCCTTCGCCCGCGACCTCTGTCCCTGACGCCAACAGCAAAGATCGCGCTGCCTGCCGGAGATCGTCGGCTCGTCACTACAGGCGCTGCCTCTCCACCCGCTCAATACGCGACCGCCTCACAGGGACTCGCCTCGGCGCTACGTGCGCTCGCCTGCTCCGGGCTTTTCCCCACGACGAAAGTGATATCCCTCTCAGTCGGAGCCGTTTAGGTCTTTCCGCATCAGACGCGAGACAGTTGGCCCGCCGAAGGGTCGGAGGCCGCCATGCCGGTGATCCGCACGAAGGCGGTCACACCGACCGCGACAGCTCCGATGATCGAGAACACGATCTGCCAGGTCTCGGACGGCATGGTGTGTTTGACGACGCCATGGGTGGCGTGGAAACCCGCGATCACCGCAGGCGCGACAAAGGCGATGGCGATCAGGAGGCGCGCCCAGATCGGGCGCACGGTGGCGAGTAGGAACTGGCCGATGCCGAAGGTCAGACCGGCCCCCGCGAAGCCGATGATGATCGCGCCGAGCCAGCCGGCGCCTGTGCCATACGCCCACATGCCGAGACTCACGCCCGCGAAGAACGGGAGCGCATAGACGGCAAGCGTGAAGAGCAGCCAGCAGAGGAAACCGATGGCGGCGAAGCTGAGAAGGATGCCAAGGAAGATCATGGTGGTATCTCCGTAAGAATGGTCTGACGGTTGCGCCTCCACCACCACCACGGCGCTGCTCAATTCTAGCAGGGAATGGCGCCGTCGGGGAGCGGACACCGATCGGTGTCCGCTTCGACCGAAGGGCCCGTCGCCCCGTCATGGGGCGAACGGATCGATCTCGCTGACGATCTCGATTTCATCGCCGTCGAATTCATTGGCGGTCGTGACCGAGAGGGTGCCGTCGCCGGCGCGGAAGATGACGATGACGGCCATCAGGGTGGTGGCGAGGCTGAAGGCGTAGGCGTGCGCGTCGGGGAAGGACATTGCTCCGGCTCCTGTTTGAGCGGAGGACCATCCCCCGCTGGCAGGCGCCCGAAGTGTCCGGCCGGGGGCCGCGATCACCGCGTAGGCGTAAGCGGGAGCGGCGGCACGCTTGCGTAGTCCGACCCTTTACGGGTTGATGGCGTCAGGCCCGCGGCCGGACCAAGGATCAGCGCAATGGATCGCGGGGTGTGGTCGTTTTCGCTTCAGGAGCCGTGGGCGTCCTGGCGCGCATGATTGTAGACCGCTTGAGCGAGTTCACGCACAATGTCGCAGGCATCATCCGCAAATCCCGCCGGCCATGCTCGCGGATCGCGCTGAAATCCGCCGCGCTGAAAATAGGGATGAATCTGGTCGACAACGAGCGCGAGTCGGGACGGGAGGTTCAGACCGGCGCGTTCGGCGTATCGAGCCGCCTTATCCAGATCGTGACCGATCTGCACTCGATTCCAGGCGTCGGTGCTCGCGGTGCGGAGCAGATGAGACTTGAGCAGCAGCTCCGTCGCGACAGCGATCGAGTGAAGAGCGAGCTTATCGGCGGATTGCGTGGTCGCCCATGATGCGCAGTCGAGCTGAGTCATCGCGTTCCGTCGGAACATCTCGGAGATATGAAGGTCCGGCGCGAAGTCATCTGGGAATGGTAGAAGGTCCGGCATCGCGCCAAGATGCCAAAGTAACAGAAATATCCAACCCGATTGCTTCGCCCGATTTGCACTGATTTACACGCGGCATGCCGGAGTTCCGACTTTCAGACATGTCGACTTCGGTTGAAGGCGAACAGCCAAGGGCGGCGCTTACGCGCCGCCCGATCCGAACCGATAGACCGGAATGCCCAGCTTGCGGGCCTTATCGGCGAGATTGTCCTGAATGCCGGTGCCGGGGAAGACCACGACGCCAATCGGCATGACGGTCAGCATCTGATCGTTGCGCTTGAAGGGCGCGGCCTTGCCGTGCTTCGTCCAGTCGGGTTTGAAGGCGACCTGCGGCACCTTGCGGGTATCAGCCCAGCGGGCGGCGATCTTCTCGGCGCCTTTGGGCGTGCCGCCGTGCATCAGCACCATGTCGGGGTGCTTGCCGTGGATCTGGTCGAGCTTGGCCCAGATGGCCTGGTGGTCCGTGGTGTCGCCGCCGGAGAAGGCGATCTTCGGCCCGGTCGGAACCAGCACCTCGGTTTCCGCGCGACGCTTGGCGGCGAGGAAGTCGCGGCTGTCGATCATCGCGGCGGTGAGATGGCGATGGTTGACCCGTGATCCGGTCCGGGGCGACCACGGCGAGCCCGTGACGCGAAGGTAATGCTCGGCTGCGCTTTCGCGGAAAACTTCCAGGCTGTCGCGGCGTTCGACCAGGCTCTTGCCCATGTCGATCAGGTTCTCGAGCTGTAGTGACTTGACCTCGGAGCCGTCCTGTTCGCGCTGGAGGCGCTTCTGGCCCTGTTCGTTGTCGTCCAGCGTATTGTCGACGCGGCTGACGGCGCGGTGGAACATATTGACGGTCGACCAGAGCAGTTCGTTGAGGTCGTGATCGAGGCTGGTGTCGGCCAGGGTGGCGATGAGGGCGTCGAAGATGTCTGCGACGGCTCCCTCAATGACGCGGTCTTCCGGGACCGGGCGGGGATCGGGTTCGTCCTCGGAGGGGCGATAGCCGTAGAGCTGGAGTTCCTGCAGCATGTCGTCGGTGGGAGACGAGTCATGGTGCGGTTCGAAGTCGTCGTGCTCGTTCATGGGATGCTCCGTCGGTTGGACCGCGACCGTCGCGGCCTTCATGGCGACGAAGCCGTCGGGCGGGTCGGACCTGCACCCGGAGCAAGGCGCAGGGCCGAAGCGTCAGCGGAGGATGGCGAAGGCCGGCGATTTTGTTTCGCGATGGAAAGGCGCGGTACGCGCCGCCGGAAAATCGTCGGCCGCAGCCATTGCCGATCCGGCCCGGCTGACGGCCGATCGCCCTCTCGAAGGCCGAGGCGCGGTCCCTCTGACGGGTCCAGCAGCCAGCGAGCAAGGCGGCGCCGGGCCGCCTCGCTTTCCGATACCGGCTATGCTGCGATCGCCATGAAGCGAGCGACGTCCTGGGGGGCGAGCTGCACGCGGATTCCTGACCGAAGCGCATCCAGTCCAAGCAGGCGCAGATCTTCATTGCAGTCCCCGAGCACCGGCGAAAGCACGATCGCTTCGATCCCGGCCGCATTGGCGCGTTCGATCAGATTGTCCCGCGCGCCGTCTCCTGCCGGATCGTTGTCGCGGACGATGTAGAGCCTGCGAAGCGTCGACGGGAACAGGATGGCGGCAAGGTGCGCCGCTGAGAGCGCGGGCGCGATCGCCATGTCGGGTACGATCTGACGCAGCGATAGCATGGTTTCGATGCCTTCGCCTGCCGCCATCACATCTCCCGGCATGCCGATGCGGACCGCATGACCGAGCAGATCGCCCATCGCCTTGCGCTGCGTGTCGATCGGCGCCTTGTCGGAGCCGTCTAGCGAGAGCCACGTGCGGTGGGCTCCCGTGATCGTGCCGCCCAGATCGGTGACGGCGGCGATCATCGCCGGCCAGGTTTCGGTCGGGCTATCGTCCTCGGGGCGGTAGTAGCACCTCGGATGGAATCGCAGGCTGCCGGTCCCGTGCAAAGCCGTAATCCCGCGTTTGCGGAGATACGTTTCCACGATGGTGCCCGCGATCGGCTGCGACATGGCGAAGAGGCGGCGCGCCGCCTCGGACGATCCCGATGGGGCTGGCGCTCTGCCCTGTCGTGATGGCGCCGGTGGCGGTTCGGGTTGCGGCATGCTGAGAAAGCTGCGTGCCTCTTCGGCGACATCGGTGAAGTCGATGAGGCCGAGCGATTCCCGGATCACGTCGAGCAGGTCGCCATGCTCGCCAGTCGCCGCATCGTTCCATTTGCCCGCTGGCCCCTTGGGGGTATCGCGGAGCCGCACAAACATCGAGCGGCCCCTGGCGTTGCGGACGTCGCCGACCTGCCAATAGCCGCCCTGACGGCGGCCGTTGGAAAGGTAATGGCGGCAGACCGCCTCGGCCTGTCGGCCGAGACGCTGCGCCAGATCGGAGGCGTTGATCCGTGTCATCATGCCGCCTCCCGCTCGGAGATGCGAGCCAGCGGATAGATGTCGAGCAGCTTTCCGAGGATGGCCGGCCCGGTTGCGTCGACGGGCACGAAGAAGCGCAGCTTCCACGAGATGATCTCGCTATACAGCCCGTAGCTCCGCAGCCGATCGCGCATCGTGTCGGTGAACCCGGAGAGTTCGATGCGGTTCGCGCCCATGACACGGACCCGGCGAAGCTGAAGGCCTTCGGCGAGGTCGAGGATGGTGCGGCCGTCGATCAGGGCCGCATAGGCGTCCTCCGCGCCGAGGTTGGTCGCGCCGGTCGAGGCGGCGTTGGCGGCCCAGGCGGGCGAGACGCGTCGGCCGATGATGCGCTCGCCGTCATCGGTTTGAAGGCGATAAACGCGCGTCGACTCGTTGGGCAGGCGCTTCCAGACGGGCAGCAACAGGCCGCTGACCATATGGATCGTGCTTTCGGTGAAGGTCGGGACCTCCGACACCTCGCGCTGCCAGATGGCGGCGAAGGTCTCGCGATCGGCCTCTTGCCAGTGGCTGTCGACCATCATTTTCAGCGACGCGTGATGCTGCTCCATCGGCCGGATCAGCCGGACGCGCCGTTCAATCTCGCCATCGTCGAGCATGAGCGACGGCGCCGGAATCTGCACAGCGGCGCGCCCGGATCGCTCGTTGATGAGCAGCCGGGCATGCGGATCGTCAAGCCAGGCCAGCGCGGTCTTCGTCGACGTCGGCCTATTGCGACGGCGTTCGGCGATACTGAGAAGGCGCGCTTCCGCGCCCGTCGCGGGATGGGTGTAGATGGTGGTCCGCTCCGTGACGATGAAGCTCTCTGCCGTCAGCGTCTCCAGGCCGGTGTCATAGACTCCGCTGGCGATCGCGCCCGCCACCTTCGACTCGAGCAGCAGTTCGAAGGCGGTAAACAGGATGCCCTGCAGCTCGATGGTCAGGGCGAGCAGCCGGTTGAGGAACGTCGTGATCGGCGGCAATTCGTCCTTGATGCCGCCCTCGTCCATCAGCTTCAGGCCGGTGGCCTCCTCGAAACGCTGGAGCGAACAGCCTTCAACCTTGCCCCGCACAATCTGGAGATAGAGCTGGCGAAGGGCATCGCGAGCGTAGGTCGATTCCAGATTGTCCTCGGGCCGGAACAGGCCCTGTCCGCCGGTCTGGCGCTGGCCGCGCGTGATCGCGCCCAACGTGTCGAGGCGGCGGGCAATGGTGGAGAGGAAGCGCTTCTCCGCCTTCACGTCCGTGGCGATCGGCCGGAACAGCGGCGGCTGCGCCTGGTTGGTGCGGTTGGTGCGACCAAGGCCCTGGATGGCGGCGTCGGCCTTCCAGCCCGGTTCCAACAGATAGTGAACGCGCAGGCGCTGATTCCGCGCGGAGAGTTCGGCGTGATAGCTACGCCCGATGCCGCCCGCGTCCGAGAAGACGAGGATGCGTTTCTGATCGTCCATGAAGGCGCTGGTCTCGGCGAGGTTCGCCGATGGCGCGCGGTTCTCGACCACGAGGCGATGGCCCTTGCGCACGATGCGCCGCGATCGGCCCGTCACCTCCGCGACCATCTCCGTGCCGAAACGCTGCACGATCTGGTCGAGCGCGCCGGGCACCGGCGGGAGCGAAGCGAGCCGTTCGATCAGATCGTTGCGGCGGGCGACGGCTTCCCTGCTCTCGACAGGCTGGCCATCCCGATAGACCGGGCGTGACGACAGATTGCCCTCGGAGTCGGTGAAGGGCTCGTAGAGCTGCACCGGGAAGGAATGGGCGAGATAGTCCAGGACATACTCCCGCGGCGTGATGTCCACGCGCACGTCGTTCCATTCCTCTGTCGGAATCTCCGCCAGCCGACGTTCCATCAAGGCTTCGCCCGTCGAGACGATCTGGATCACGGCGGCATGGCCCGCATCGAGATCGCCTTCGATGGAGCGGATCAGCGTCGGCGTCTTCATCGACGTGAGCAGATGGCCGAAGAAGCGCTGCTTGGCGGACTCGAACGCCGAGCGGGCGGCGGACTTGGCCTGCTTATTCAGCGTGCCGTCGCTGCCGGTGATGTTGGCGGCCTGCATCGCCGCATCGAGATTGTTATGGATGACTGCGAAGGCGCCAGCATAGGCATCATAAATGCCCCGCTGTTCATCGGTGAGCTGGTGTTCAACCAACTCGTATTCGACGCCGTCATACGAGAGCGACCGGGCGGTGTAGAGGCCGAGCGATCTGAGATCGCGCGCGAGCACCTCCATGGCCGCCACGCCGCCGTCCTCGATGGCTTCGACGAATTCGGCGCGGGTGGCGAAGGGAAAGTCCTCCCCGCCCCAGAGGCCGAGCCGCTGCGCATAAGCGAGATTGTGGACCGTGGTGGCTCCGGTGGCGGACACATAGGTCACGCGCGCATTCGGCAGGGCGTGCTGGAGGCGCAAACCTGCGCGGCCCTGCTGCGAGGCGGCGACGTCGCCGCGTTCACCCTTTCCGCCAGCGGCGTTCTGCATGGCGTGCGCCTCGTCGAAGATGATGGCTCCATCGAAATCGGAGCCCAACCAATCGACGATCTGCCGGACGCGCGAAACCTTCTCGCCGCGGTCATCGGAGCGTAGCGTGGCGTAGGTCGTAAATAGGACGCCTTCCGACAGGGTAATGGGCTTGCCTTGCGGGAAGCGCGACAGCGGCGTGACCAGCAGCCGTTCCATTCCGAGCGCCGACCAATCGCGCTGCGCGTCCTCGATCAGCTTATCGGACTTCGAGACCCAGACCGCCTTGCGGCGACCGCGCAGCCAGTTGTCGAGGATGATGCCCGCTGACTGACGGCCCTTGCCGGCGCCAGTCCCGTCGCCGAGCATGTAGCCGCGCCGGAAGCGCACGGCGTTCTCGGCGTCGGGCGGAGCGGCCTTCACGAGATCGAAGGTCTCATCGACCGTCCATGAGCCGGCGAGGAAATCGGAATGGGCCGCGCCGGCGAAGATGACGGTTTCGATCTGGGCGTCGGACAGGAGATCGCAGATGTTCGCCGGCAGCATCGGCCGGTAGCTCGGCTTGGGCGGCGCGATGCTGGCCATGGCCGCCGACTGCACGAGCTTGGTCGGATGCGCCTGCGCGCCGGGGATGCGGATCGACTGCAACCCGTATTCTTCGTAGATCACCTCGGTGAGACGCGTGCCCTCGGGCGGCGTCCAGTCGACGATTTCATAGGCGAGTTCGACACCGTCCGGCTCGATGGCGAGCGATGCGGCCGGGCGAGCGACCGAGGCGCGCGCGAGATAGCCGCGTACAGTGCGCGGCGTGGTGGCCGGGGTGGCGGGCGAAGCCGGCGTCGTCGCCGTGGCAAGGCGCGAGGGGACCTGGGCCCCGATCCAGCCGAGCAAGGTCGCGACATCTGGCGCAACGCCCGCAGAGGTCGGGAAGACGGCCGGATCGTCAGCCGGGAGCTTGTCGATGACGGTCAGCCGGGTCTCGATCGTCGTGCCGTGCCGAGCGTAGACCGAGCCGTCGATCGCTGCGGTGAAGACGACGCGGCCACGCTCCTGGAGCCGCCTGAAAGCGTCGGTCCAGGCCGGGATTTCGGGCCCGAAGTTCGCGCCGGTGATGGCGACCAGTCGGCCGCCGTCGGCGAGACGCGCCAGGGCCGAGGTGACATGCCGATAGGCGGCATCAGCCATGCGGCCGGAGACATGGGCCATGGCCGAGAACGGCGGGTTCATGATGACGACGGCGGGCGCGTGGGTCGGCGGGAGATGATCGTCGATCTGGGCCGCGTCGAAACGCGAGACGGCGATGGCCGGGAAGAGAGCGGCGAGCAGATCGGCGCGGGCGTCGGACAGCTCGTTGAGGAGAAGTTCGCCGCCGCTGATCTGGGCGAGGATTGCGAGCAGCCCGGTGCCGGCCGACGGCTCAAGCACGAGGTCGCCCGGCGCAATGGCGGCCGCGGTCACGGCGGCGAGCCCAAGCGGCGTCGGCGTCGAGAATTGCTGCAATGCCTGACTTTCCTCGGAGCGGCGCGTGTGCGTCGGCAGGAGGCCGGTGATTTTCGTGATGGCGGAAAGCCGTGCAGCCGGAGAAGCGGCTTTGCGGAAAAGCGCCTTGCCGTATTTCTGAAGGAACAGCACGGTCGCCGCTTCGCAGGCGTCGTAGGCCGTCTTCCAGGTCCATGCGCCGGTCGTGTCCGATGCGCCGAACGCCGCTTCCATCGCGCCGCGCAGCGCTGTGGCGTCGATGCGTTCGCCGCGCTCGAGGTGGGTCAGAAGACGCAGGGCCGCGCCGAACGCGGCGACCTCTGCTGCAGGAACGGGAACGACAGGAGGGGATGCGGCGGCGTCGGCCGCCGCTGATGTCAAAGCCAGGGTCATGGGAAATGCCTCGGGGAGAGCGGAGACGGGGAAGCCCGCGCGGCGCTCTCTCTCAACCGCCCGGACTCGTCCCGTTCCGGCGACCCTCTCCCTCTCGAGGGACTCGCAATGGCTGACATGAAAAAAGCGCCCAACCGCGAAGGCTAGGCGCTTTGGGTATCAACCGAACCGGCAACCGGCCTCGGTGAAGGTGTAGTCGTTGGCGGCGATGGATTCGTCGATCGCCTCGTCCGAGGTCAGATGCTCATACTCGCGTTCGAGCTGGCGATAGAGCCATCGGGCGAGATCGCGCAACGCCTCGGTGACGGCTTCTTCCGCGCCGTCGGTCATGGGCTGCCAGGTCGGACTGTCGCGGTCGACGGAAATCGACATGCAGTATTCGTGATAGTATCGCCCGCCATGCGTGGCTTCGGCGCGGAGCTGGAAGAAATTGCGCCGCTGCACGACCTGAAGCGCATCGGCGATCCTATGAAGGGCTTCGTCGTGCGGGGCATAATCGCGCAGCGCCTTCGGCGCGCCCTTGCGATAGCGATAATGGGCCTCGAAACAGGCGCCGTCGCCCTGACTCCAGAAGCCGCGAAACCAGATGCAAAGCTCTTGGCGGCTACCGCCGCCATGGAGCCGGATCAGGGCAATCGCATATGGCTCACGCGAGTAAGCCATTGAGATCTCCCTTTCCCAGGTGGCAGAGGTTTTCGCGCATCTTATCGTCCGCAGGACAGGACAGTACATCACCTGACAGGATGAGCTTGCCCGGATCGGAATGCCTTGGGATGTCGAAACCCCAAGGCATCTTTATTCAGTCGACAAGAACGGCCAGTCGCACCACAAGGGGCGATTTTACTTGGCGGCGAAGGCAAGCAGGTCCGGGTTCACCACATCAGGATGCGTGGCAAAGAGCCCGTGCGACAGCCCGGGATAGGTCCGCAGCGTGCCGTCCCGGACAAGCTTGATCGCCTTATGCGCCGAATTGCTGATCGGGACGATCTGATCGTCCTCACCATGGATGAAAAGGACCGGCACGCTGAGCGCGGTCAGATCCTCGGTGAAATCCGTTTCCGAGAAAGCGGCGATGCAGTCGTAATGCGCCTTGGCGCCCCCGGCCATGCCCTGACGCCACCAGTTCTGGATCAGTCCCTGACTGACGGTGGCGCCTTCGCGGTTGAAGCCGTAAAATGGTCCGCTCGCGACATCCAGAAAGAACTGCGCCCTGTTCGCCACCAGCGCGGTACGGAAGCCGTCGAAGACCTCCATGGGAATGCCGTCCGGATTCTTGTCGGACTGCACCATCACCGGCGGAACCGCGCCAATCAGCACGACCTTGGCGACCCGGCCAGCCTGCGCTCGCGCCGCATAGCGCGCCGCTTCGCCGCCGCCGGTGGAATGTCCGATATGGACGACATCGCGCAGGTCAAGCGACTCGGCCAGTTCCGCCACGTCAGCGGCGTATGTGTCCATCTCGTTGCCGGTGTCGGTCTGGTCGGACCGGCCATGCCCGCGGCGGTCATGCGCGATGACGCGGTAACCTTCGGCCAGAAAGAACAGCATCTGGCTGTCCCAGTCATCAGAGCTGAGGGGCCAGCCATGGTGGAACATGACAGGCTGCGCATCCTTCGGTCCCCAGTCCTTGTAGAAGAGGCGGGTGCCGTCCGAGGTGGTGAAAAAGGCCATTGCAAGATCTCCTGTGGGCAACGAGGGTTGGGCAAATCCGGGAAAGGGCGTCACGAGTGCGATCGCAAGGGCTCGGGCAGTGCAGGGCAGAGCACGTGGCGTCGGGTCAAAGCTGGCTGATGCAGGCTGGCGATGGAATTCATATGCGAACCTCACATTTGCAGGCTTCCGCAGGATCGGGACACGTCCTCCTGCATTCCCCAAGTGGCGTGTCGTTTGAGGTGAAGATCGCCTGTATCCGAGCGCTAGACAAGGATTTTCTGCCGCAAGCGGCACCTGCGGTCGCGCAGACTGCTGGATCTGGACGGATCAGACCGCGAAGCCGCTGTTTCCTTGCCCAGGGGCGGCGTTTTTCAGCGCAGCGGACAGATCTGTCCAGCCGCTTTCGTTCAGTTTGAGCGTGGATCGCGATCATGCGCATAGCGGTGGCGCTCGCAATCGGCGGATAGCGGCGAGGATGGCGCGTACCATCGTGCCGGTGACAGCGACCTCGGCCAGCTGGAAGGTGATGGTGCGGGCGTGACGGACCACACGTGCCCCGATCTTGATCAGCTTCAGTTGCAGGCTGATCAACGACCAGTCGGCCATGGCCTCGGGCAGCTCGATGCAGCGCAAGAAGGTGGCCAGGTTGTACGCCAGGGCGTGCAGTTGCAGCCGCACCTCATTGTCGCGGAACTTCCGGCACGACAGCCGCGTCCAGCGAAAGGCGTATTTGCCCTCTTTGATGTGCTGCTCGGCGGTGCCGCGCTGGTTGTAGAACCGCACCACCCAGTCCGGCTCCATCGGCAGGTTGGTGACGATGAAGCCGACACGCGGGAACAGTTCGCCCGGATGCCATTCGATCTTGGCGATCACCCGGCGTTCCTTGTCCCAGGACGCCGCCTGATACTCGAATTCCTCGAAGAACCGCTTGACCTTGGTCAGTGACGGCCGCCCGACAGGGCGCGTTAGCCGATGCGCGATCTTGTCCTTGAGGACCGCGTTTGCGGGCAGCCGGATGGCGTAGAAGAACCGCGCTTCTTCCAATCGCTCATAGATCGCCGGGATCGCGTAGGCAGCATCGGCCCGGAAGAACCTGCCACCAAGGTCGCGCTCCGCGTAGCGCGCAATGACGGGGTCGAGAACATCACGCCAGCCATCGGCGCTGTGGACGTTGCCATGGCGCAGGGCGCAGCGTTCCAGCATCCCGAACTGGTTGAACAGAAAGTTGGGGTGATAGCAGCTACAGTCGAAATGGCCATTCCAGGCGGACCCTTCCTGGTCGCCATGGGTCGGGCTGACCGAGCTGTCCATGTCCAGAACGATGTACTTCAGCCCGTTACGGTCATGGAACCGGTCGATCCATTGCCCGTTCAGGTCGGCCAGCGCGGCACGGTTCCCGGCCAGAGCCAGCGTCTCGGTCTCGAACCGTCCCATCTGCGATGCCGAGGCCGCTTGTGCATCGACCGCTCTGCCGCCGACAACTTGGCGCATGACCGGATCGCAGGCGAGACGGTTGGCGTCGTTGACATCCTCGTATCCGGCCAGCCGCCCAAAGACTGATTGCCGGAACAGGCCGTCGAGCCGATGGACCGTGTTCTTGCCAGAGCGAGTATCGCGCAGCGCCGCTGACGCCAAATCGGACAACCCGAGCGCGTCATCAAGCTCGCGCATCACCAGAAGGCCGCCGTCGGAACTGAGCTGCGTGCCGCGAAATTCCAGCCGCACGCGAGGGTCGAAATCCACCCGATCTGCCCGTTGCAAGCCCGCACCCTCTGGGTGATCCATGAAACGCGCCCCTCGCAGCCTTCAACACCATGTTTTATATAGGAAATATAATGGTCAGGACAGCGAAATCAGCGCCTTACTTGGGAAATGTGGGTGAGAACGTTTCGGAGAAAGTCGTCATCCCAGCCTGCCCTCTTGAGCTTGATGGAGAGCGAGCCCTTCGACGTGTCCCTGCGCATGACGTCGAGAGCACGGCGACGCAGGATGGCGATGTTGCCCGGGCTGTTATCCTTGCGGTTGCGTGCCGCGTCTTCGCGGAACGACACGTCCAGCTGCCAGTGCAGACTGTTCTCGATAGCCCAGTGGGCGCGTACGGTCGCCAGCAGGACCTCCGGTGTCGGCACCCAGGACAG
The DNA here is from genome assembly GCF_023573565.1 of Brevundimonas albigilva. NCBI lineage: Bacteria > Pseudomonadati > Pseudomonadota > Alphaproteobacteria > Caulobacterales > Caulobacteraceae > Brevundimonas > Brevundimonas albigilva. Next base: position 3,321,705 of record NZ_CP097649.1, on the reverse strand, counting down.
CGCGAAGTACCTCGTTTCCGAGGTTGTGCCCTCGGCTGTTTTTCGGGTGGCCTCGACCCGTCCAAAAGCCTTCAGGCCCGGGAATTCATGATGCTCTGCCAGAGCCTTGCTCGAAACGACGGTCGCCTTTCGGGTTTCCGTCCGGCCGTGGCCGATATCCTCGGAAAGCGCGCTTGGGTGCGCGTCTGGCTCGGCCCCGAAGCTGGCCCGGGCATCGGACAGGAGCGAGTCCTGGTTGGCCTTGAGCGCCAGGCACCAGTCGCCACCACCCGCGTTAATCGCAGCAACCGTACGGCGATTGCAGTGCAGGGCATCGGCGGTCACCACCTTCCCCTTGAGCGCGATCAGGCCAAGCGCTTCGATGGCGGCCTCCAGTTCCGTACCCCGATCGGCCGGCACGCTGGCCAGCGTCAGGCGCAGCCGCGCCGCATAGGCCGAGACCATCATCCGCGTCCGGCCGCTCTCTCCCGCATCGCGGGCCCCGCGCAGGGCCTTGCCGTCAACGGCGATCACGTCGCCATCACGAAGGAGGGCCGCGACATCGGCCAGCACGCGCCCGAAAGCCGCATCGAGCGCCTTGGGATCGATCATCCGGAACACGGCCGAGAAGGTGTCATGCGACGGAACCGCGTGCTTGAGCTTGAGGAAACCCCTGAAAACGCTTTCCTTTGCGCGCCCGAAGGCCGCCATCTCGGCGCAGGAGGTCGCGCCGCAAAGGACCGACACAAAGGCGATGACCAGCAGCTCACCCAAGTCATGTCGCGTGTTCTCGGCGCGGGGATCGGGGACATCTTCGAAGGCGGACAGGAACAGATGCATGACGGTGATGGGCTCCAGGAGGACGAGTCCACCTTCAGAATCCATCATGAGCCCAGCCACAAGCCATCCCGTTCAGTGCGTCACGGCCATATGCGATTCCCCTGATGTCGGGGCTCATAGCGCTGAGAGTTCTCACGGTGCTTCGCCCCCGCACCGCTTCCGCATCGCTGTGAGCAAAGCACGAAGGGCCGCGCCCGACCCTGGGTGGGCGCGCGCACCCGCTCCACAACGCGGGCGCTCAAAAGCACTGATGTCAGGTGTGCGGTGAAAGACATCACCGATGCGCCCTCCCATGGGGAGGGTCGGGCGCGGCCCGGCGGTGCCGCCGGGCCCTGCAGTTGGGACATGCTTCGCTGAGATTTTCAGGGGCATCTGCCAACGGTATCCTCACACCTCCACTCAAAGTGAAGCGATAAGGGACGCGCCCGATCTTGGGTGGGCGCCAGTCCTTGCCACGAAGCTCTGCGCTCAAAAGCACTGATGTCGGGTGTGCGGTGAAAGACAGCGCCGAGGCGCCCCCTCCTTGGGGGAGGGTCGGGCGCGGCCCGTGGGGGCCACGGGCGACGCAGAGATAAAAACGCCGGCCCCTTGTGAGGGCCGGCGTCTGTGTTCATCCCGGAACGCTGGGCTTAGCCCGCCTGCCCCGCGCGCACCGCGTCTTCGATGCGCTGGCCGACCTCCGCGTCGACGCTCTTCCAATAGTCGAACGCCCGCTCGAGCACCGGAGAGCGCACCCCGCCGAGCAGCGCGCCGCTGACCGTCTCGACCAACTGGCGGCGCTCGTCATCATTGAACACCTCGCGCACCAGTTTGCCCGGCTGCGAGAAGTCGTCATCACCCGGCCGCAACGTATAGGCGCTGCGCACGAAATCGCCGTCCGCCTCCCAGCCGTCATGCACCGCGCCGGTCTCGTCGGACCAGCTGCGGCCGCCGCTATTGGTCGCATGCACCGGTGCGCTGCCGCTGTGGTGATAGGCCATCTGCCCGTCGAACATATAGGTGTTCACCGGAACCTTGGGCTGGTTCACCGGCAGCTGGTGGAAGTTGGTGCCGATCCGGTTGCGCTGCGCATCATTATAGGCAAAGGCGCGGCCAAGCAGCATTTTATCCGGCGAGAGGCCAATCCCCGGCACTGTATTCCCCGGCGAGAAGGCCGCCTGCTCGATCTGGGCAAAGAAGTTCTCGGGGTTGCGGTTCAGGGTCATCTTGCCGACTTCGATCAGCGGGTAATCCGCATGCGGCCAGGTTTTGGTCAGGTCAAAGGGGTTGATATGATAGGTTTTTCCCTCTTCATAGGGCATCACCTGCACCGACATCGTCCAGGCCGGATGCTCGCCACGGGCAATCGCGTCAAACAGGTCGCGGCGGTGGAAATCTGCATCGGCACCGGCCATCGCGCCGGCCTCTTCATTGGTGAAGAACTCCATCCCCTGATGGGTGTGGAAATGGTATTTCACCCAGAACCGCTCCCCCGCCTCGTTCACCCACATATAGGTGTGCGAGCCGTAGCCGTTCATATGACGCCAGGTGCGGGGCAGCCCGCGCACGCCCATCAGATAGGTCACCTGATGCGCGGATTCGGGGTTATTGGTCCAGAAATCCCACTGCATATGATTGTCGCGCAGACCCGAGTCCGGCAGGCGTTTCTGGCTGCGGATGAAATGCGGGAATTTCATCGGGTCACGGACAAAGAAAATCGGGGTGTTATTGCCGACGAGATCGTAATTGCCCTCATCGGTGTAGAATTTCAGCGAGAAGCCGCGCACATCGCGCCATGTGTCGGGGCTGCCCATCTCGCCGGCAACGGTGGAGAAGCGCGCCAGCATCTCGGTGGTTGCGCCCTTTTGGAACAGCGCCGCCTTGGTATAGGCCGAGACGTCATGGGTGGTCTCGAAAGTGCCGAACGCGCCCGAACCTTTGGCGTGGGGCTGGCGCTCGGGCACTTTCTCGCGGTTGAAATGGGCCATTTGCTCGAGGAAATGCACGTCATGCAGCAGGATCGGGCCATCGGGGCCCACGGTCAGAGAGTTGCGGTCGCTTACCGCCGGTGCGCCGGTGCCCGTGGTCGAGCCCGTTCCACCCTGTTTCTTATTCATATCGGTCATCTAAATCCTCCTATAGTGCCCGTGAACTGACCCGGTGCTGTGCGCGGATGCCGCGCGCATCGCCAAGTGTTACATGTCGAGCCTAAGCAACCGGCGCCTTTTGTCAAAACCTAATGCCGTGGATGGCGAAGAACGGCTGTGATGGAGGCTCTGCGAGGGCCTGCGAGATCGGGGCGGTGGAAATCGCCGCCAAATTGCCACAAAATCTTTGCATATTGTGCAGCTTGGGCGCGCAATAGGCGCGGGACAGCGGTCGCAAGGCCACAAAGGAGAGACATAAGCGCAACGGCAGAGGGAATGAGCAGCATGGATGAGGCAATTCTGCTTTGGCTGGACGGGATCGCCGCCAGATCCGAGGCATTCAACGCATTTATCACCGTGATCTCGGACAATCCGCTGATCAAAGGCGTGCCGATCCTGTCCGCCTTCGAAGATGTCCCCGATCCCCGCGCCGAGAACACGCGACATGACTTGGGTGAGCTGCTGGTCATCGCCTTTGTGTCGGTCCTTTGCGGCGCGACCTCCTGCGCCGAGATGGCGGCCTTCGGGCGCGCAAAGGAAAGCGTTTTCAGGGGTTTCCTCAAGCTCAAGCACGCGGTTCCGTCGCATGACACCTTCTCGGCCGTGTTCCGGATGATCGATCCCAAGGCGCTCGATGCGGCTTTCGGGCGCGTGCTGGCCGATGTCGCGGCCCTCCTTCGTGATGGCGACGTGATCGCCGTTGACGGCAAGGCCCTGCGCGGGGCCCGCGATGCGGGAGAGAGCGGCCGGACGCGGATGATGGTCTCGGCCTATGCGGCGCGGCTGCGCCTGACGCTGGCCAGCGTGCCGGCCGATCGGGGTACGGAACTGGAGGCCGCCATCGAAGCGCTTGGCCTGATCGCGCTCAAGGGGAAGGTGGTGACCGCCGATGCCCTGCACTGCAATCGCCGTACGGTTGCTGCGATTAACGCGGGTGGTGGCGACTGGTGCCTGGCGCTCAAGGCCAACCAGGACTCGCTCCTGTCCGATGCCCGGGCCAGCTTCGGGGCCGAGCCAGACGCGCACCCAAGCGCGCTTTCCGAGGATATCGGCCACGGCCGGACGGAAACCCGAAAGGCGACCGTCGTTTCGAGCAAGGCTCTGGCAGAGCATCATGAATTCCCGGGCCTGAAGGCTTTTGGACGGGTCGAGGCCACCCGAAAAACAGCCGAGGGCACAACCTCGGAAACGAGGTACTTCGCGCTGTCCTGGGTGCCGACACCGGAGGTCCTGCTGGCGACCGTACGCGCCCACTGGGCTATCGAGAACAGTCTGCACTGGCAGCTGGACGTGTCGTTCCGCGAAGACGCGGCACGCAACCGCAAGGATAACAGCCCGGGCAACATCGCCATCCTGCGTCGCCGTGCTCTCGACGTCATGCGCAGGGACACGTCGAAGGGCTCGCTCTCCATCAAGCTCAAGAGGGCAGGCTGGGATGACGACTTTCTCCGAAACGTTCTCAATGGCTTACTCGCGTGAGCCATATGCGATTGCCCTGGGAGCCGGATGGGCCGGGTCTTGAAGGTCAGGCCAAGGATCTCGCCGATGCGGACGAAGTCGTCAAAGACGAATTCGTGCCAATCGTGCTCGAAGCCGATCTCACGATACCATGACCGGGCTTTCTCCCTGGCGGATTCGGAGAGTTCGCCCAGCCGATAGACGGTGGTTTCGATGATCTCAGGCATCGGGATCACCTCCGTCGAGCACGTCGGCGAGCCAGCCGCTGGTATAGGTCCACGCCACGGTCTCGCCCGTGGCCAGGTCGAGCACATGCGCGCCGCCGCCAAAGGCATCGACGCGCGGTCTCGAGCAGGTGTTGGCGTATTGGAAACCCCAGCGCCCGGTCAGCCCGAACGCGGCGGCGCAGCGCTTCACGAACTGAATCAGGCGCTCGGGATCGCCGGTGACATCGTCGCGCATCCAGAGCTTGGTCCCGCCGTGTTCGGGCTGGATCGAAAGAAGAAAACCCTCGGACGGCGGCTCCTCCGACGCTCCTTCCTCGGAGAGCGTGTTGTAGAGGTCGAGTGCGCGTGTGGCGTTGTCGGGGGTGCCGACGTCGAGCAGGCAGGAGAAATGCGTGAAAAAGTCGGCCATGGCAGGCTCCTGAAACGACAAAGCCCGGCGCGAGGCCGGGCTGATTGAAGGAATGTGACGGGGTCAGGCGGCCTGCGGCAGCCGGAGAAGATCGGCGGCGGTTTCGCGCCAGAGCTGATCGACCAGACGGGCTTCAAGCCGGGAGGCCTGATAGCGAAGGTCGCGCGCTGATCTATGATCGCCGCGGCCGGAGGCGGCGAAGGCCAGGCCGCGAATCCGGCTCGATTCGGTGACGATGCGCCGGGCTTCGCGGTCACTGGCGACGGGATGCTGCCAGAGGATGACGCCGGCGCGGATGTCACCAGCGAGCACCAGGCCCAGCGCGTTATCCTGCACGACGATCAGCCGGGGCCGGAAATGCAGCGTGTCGTCCGGGCCGATGCGGATGTCGTCGCGCGCGACGCGCATGGCGGCAAGGATCATGGCCTCTTCAGGGGACGCCGCGTCCCCGAGCGGGATGGTCCGGTCGCAGCAGTCGGCGTCGGTGGCCTCGGCATAGCTGATCGTGCCGAGGCAGGAGACGCGCAGCGGGAGCTTTTGCGCGCGATGAAGTCTGGGAAGCACCTTCTCCGCGAGGATCTGACCGATCGAGACGAAGGGGGCAGCACTGGCATGGGTCATCGGGAATACTCCGCGACGGGCGGCGGAGGCCTCTCCTCCACCTGCTATTCCGTCACGGCCGATTGGCCCGAACTCTTACTCTCATCGCCGACGCCGAAGCCGATCCGGTCAGTAGCCGAAGGACCAGGAGGGCCAGGCCTGACCGTCGTCGGAGGCCGTGACCGCCTCGGCCAGATAGGTCGCGTCGCCCTCGATGAGGGAGGGATCGCGCACAGGAGTTTCGTCGATCACGGTGACGCGGGTCACAAGGCCGTCCTCGACCTCGACATGGACGGGCACGAGATACTGGAACACGAGGCGGCGCGTCGGGGACGCGTTGATAATGGGCATGATGATCTCCACGAAAAATGCGGGGAGCGGCAAAGACCGCTCCCCGTTGTCGTGTTCACTCGGCTGCGGCCAGGACGGTTTCCTCGTCCTCGGCATCGGCGCCCTCGTCCTCCTCGCCATCATCGGCGAGGAAGTCCGGCAGCGCCGTGTCATCGCCGCCATCCGTCTGCGCCTCGGCGCCGTTGGCCTGTTCGCCATCGAGCGAGGCGAGGCGCAGCGGCTCGGGCAACCAGCCGGTGTCGGCCAGCAGGCGCTCGGCTTCCTTGGCCATGTCGCCCTTCTTCAGGTGGTCGATGAGCTGCGCAGCCCGCTCGCCGGCGCCTTCGCGAACGGCTTCGAGGATGCGCGGCTTAGTGACACGGCCGAGATAGTTGCCCACGGTCGGCCGCCAGCCCGCCGCCACCATGTCGAGGCCGGTTTCGCGAGCGAGCCGGTCCGCCTGCGCCATCCGCACGTCAAGGCCATGGCGGCTGACGCCCGAACCCGAATGCGGATTGGGCCGCTCGAAGAGCGCATTGACGCCGTAGCTCACGCACAAGGCCAGCAGGTCCATGCGCGTGCCGTCATCGAGATGGGTGAGCCAGTCCCAGAGGGCCTGGTCGTCGGCCGGGACATGGTCGCCCCAGCGTTCATGCCGCTCGTTCACGGCCCGGGCGGAGTCGCTCTCCTTCAGCTCGTCGGACTGAGCCGGAAAGAAGATGTGCCGGACACTGGCCTCGAGGCAGCCCGTCGGCGCGGTGTGCCGGAAGGTATCGCTGACCAGCTTGTGCAGCAACATGGTCATGGCGACCTGCGGATTTTCCGCCACGGCATTGCGCAGCGCCACCGTGCGATGGGCCGTCAGCTCGATCACGAGGCGTTCGGGCAACGGCTTGAGGCTGTCGTCCTCGTCCTCCTCGGGCTCGGCGGGCTGGCCTCCGATAGTGATGACCGCGCGCTGGACAGCGCGCGCATCGTCGCCATCGGCCTCGGTGTGGTCGTCGTCGCCTTCGGACTCGACCGGCGCCTCGTCGTCAGGGCGCACGTAGCCGCGCTCGACCAGCAGCGACCCGTCGCCGTCGAGACTGACGAAGACGCCGGCGATGCGGATCTCGGCCGGATCGTAGGTGACGGGCCGCCGTTCGAAGGCTTCCAGAGCCTGCTCGATCTCGCCCAGGCGCTGATCGATCTCGTCGGGCAGCTCGTCGGCCTCGGAATATTCCTCCTCGATCCGGTCATACTCGGCTCGCAACGCTTCACGCGTGGCGCGCTCCTCATCGGTCAGATCGACGATCGTGCCCGAAAGTTCGCGAAGGCCATGATCGTGGCCGTAGGGAAAGCTCATGGCCACATCGACCCACTTCCAGCCCTCAGCGGCGATTTCGTCGGCGCAGGTCTTGAGCTTCTCGGCGACGAGTCGATCGAGCAGAACGGGGTCCTGCAGCCAGCCGCCGTCGTCGTCCTGGAACAGGTCGCGCAGGATGCAGCCGCCTGCGGCCTGGTAGGCGTCGATACCGACGAAGACTGCGCGCTTGTCGGAGGCGCGGACCGTGGTCTCGGTCAGCATGCGGCGGATCTGATAGGGTTCCTTCGACCAGCTATGGCTGATCGCTTCCCACACCTGCTCCTGACGCGCGTGGTCTTCTGAGATCGAGAAGGCCATGAGCTGTTCGAGGGTCATGCCGTTTTCGGCGTAGATGTCGAGAAGTGCGGGCGAGACGGTGACGAGCCGCAACCGCTGCTTCACCACCTGGACCGGGACGAAGAAGGCAGCGGCGATCGTCTCGTCGGTCATGCCCTTGTCGCGCATGGCCTGGAAGGCGCGGAACTGATCGAGCGGATGCAACGGCGCACGCTCGATATTCTCGGCCAGCGACACCTCGTCGATCAACACATCGGCCTTGGAGTCAGAGACGACGCAGGGGACCGGTGCGGTTTTGGCGAGGCGCTTCTGCTTCACGAGCAATTCGAGGGCGCGGTAGCGGCGGCCGCCGGCGGGGACTTCGAACATGCCGGTCTCCGCACCTTCGGCGTTCACCACGGGACGGACATGGATGCTCTGGATGAGGCCGCGGCGGACGATGGACTCCGCCAGTTCGTCGATGGAGACGCCGGCTTTCACGCGCCGGACGTTGGACTGGCTCAGCACCAGCTTGTTGAAGGGGATGTCGCGTGAGGACGACAGGGTGATCTTCTGAACGGCAGTAGCCATCGGGATGTACTCCGCGACGGGCGGCCGAAAGCCTCTCTCTCGGCCTCCAACCCGTCACGAAAATCCCGTTCCCCCCTCTTACTCTCTCACCCCGAACCGCGAACGCGTCAGGAAAGCCTATCGCCGCGTGGAAGCGCAAAGCCTCAAAGCCGACTTCACGCCTCCACGTATTTGCGCATCAATGCTCGCCGTGCCGTGACCGAGCGGCCTGATAGAGAATGCGCTCTGCCGCCCGGATGCTGCCGGCCTGCCGCGCGGCTTCCGCCCAAACGGAGAGCAGGAAATCCCCCGTGAAGAGGATGTCCCGTTCGATCCCCATGCCGAACGGCAGGCGGAGCGACGACATCTCCTGCAGCGAGAAGGAGCCAAGCTCAGGGTGACCGAGATCGGCCAGCCCGAAGAGCGTGTCGCCATCCTCGTCCAGTTCGGTGGCGAGCCAGACGCCTTCACCCAGCGGGTTGAAGAATTTCACGACCGGCACATGGTCGGCGTCGCGCTGCCGGCCGTTGGCAAAAAGCTGCTCACGCAGCTCGTCAGTCAGGAGGATCATGCCGCCCTCCTGTCACAATCCGGACAGCTCACCTCCGTGCGATCCTCCGCGTGTGCTTCGGGAAGGTGTGCGAGCAGCCAGTCGGCGGCCTTGCTCGCCTGACTTGCGGCCCGCACGATGGCGCGATTGTCCTCGCGCAGGACCTCGAGCCAGGAGCCGATATAGTCCGCGTGGCGGACGGTCGGGACGATGCCGAGTGAGGCGCAGCAGAAGGCGGCGTTCATCTCGGCCACCAGCTCCTCGAACGCATATTTCTTCGTGCCAAAGGAGCCGGAGAAGTCGCGGCCGAGACGGGTGGCGTTGCCGGTGGCGTGACCGAGCTCATGCAGCGCAGTGCGGTGCCAGTTGATCGGCTCGAAATAGGCCTGTGGCGGCGGCACCTGCACATAGTCGTGGGCGGGGACATAGAAGGCCCGATCGCCGCCGATGCGAAAGTCGATCCTCGTCGCCCGGATCAGCGCTTCGACCTTGGGTTCGATCAGGCCTGGCGGCGGAGGCGGAGCCTCAATGGCGATATCGTCGGGCAGGCTCTCACACTGCGCCGCGTTGAAGACCGTGAAATGCTTCAGAAATGGAATAGCGGCCGCCTCTTCGCCGGTCTCGCGTGCGCGGCGCTTTTCGTCGTCGGGCACAAAGCGGTCAGCATAGACGATGGTCGTGCCGTGCTCGCCCTTCCGCACGTTTCCGCCGAGGGCGAGCGCCTGGCGAAAGGTCAGCCAATGCTGGGAAGGAAAGCCGTGCTGGATCACGGCGCCCCAAAGGATCAGGACGTTGATGCCGGAATACTGACGGGAGGTCGCCGCATTCCTCGGCATGGCGAGCGGCGCCTTCGCCGCAGCTGTACCCCAGGGCTGGACCCAGGGAAGCCGGCCATCCTCGAGTTCGGCGATGATCTTGTTGGTGATGTCGTCATAGAGATTGGTGCGGTCACCGGTACGACGCGCGGCGCGATCCATTCTGGCCATCGGGATAAACTCCATGACGGGCGCCGGGAGCCTCTCTCCCAGCCCTCAACCCGTCACGGACGATCCGTCCGCACTCTCGCTCTCGGGGCGTTGCGGGGTGTCCCCGCAGAAGGGGTCGGCCGAGACCGTGGCTCGGCCGCAGGGGAAGGCTTTCCCCGTTCAATCGATCCCTCGTGGCGACCGGAGCCACGAAGGACGGTTGGGCTGAGTTTGAAAGCTTTAAGGCCGTTGAAAAGTGTCAGAAACTCGCATATATTTCTGACAGGAGAATGATGGTGCAACGTCTGACCGAACAGATTCTGGCGCACGCCGAGACGCTTCCGGAAGGAACGCCGCTGGCGGCAAAGAGCCTTCTCCACCTCGGCAGCCGCGCTGGGGTGGACCAGGCTTTGTCGCGTCTTGCAGAACGAGGGCATCTGATCCGTGCCGGGCGCGGCGTGTATCTGCGTCCGGTGAAGAGCCGGTTCGGCGCCCGCGCGCCTTCGGTGGAAAAGGCCGTCGAGGCGCTGGCGGTGCAGCGTGGAGAAGTCATCGTGCCGAACGGCGCGGCTGCCGCAAACGCGCTGGGCCTGACGACGCAGGTGCCGGTCCGCTCCGTTTATCTTACCTCGGGCCGGAGCCGCACGATGACCTTGGGCAAGCAGCTCGTCGAATTGCGCCATGCGCCACGCTGGCAGCTTGCGCTCGCCGATCGTCCCGCAGGCCAAGCGGTTCGCGCGCTAGCCTGGCTCGGGCCGGAGAAGGCGGAATCGGCGCTAAAGGCTCTGAAACGAAAGCTGCCGCCTACGGCGTTCGGCGAACTGGTGGCCGCCGCGCCGCAGTTTCCAACCTGGCTTGCCCGAAGCGTCGGCAAGGCGGTCCATGGCTGATCCCTTTCTGTCCTTGTCGGCGGCGGACCGTCGTGACGTCTTGGGCGTCGCCGCCGATCGGTCGGGGCGGCCCGCCCATCTGCTCGAAAAGGACGTTTGGGTCGTCTGGGCGCTTCAGACAGTCTTCGGCTCCGCGCTCGGCGATCATCTCGTCTTCAAGGGTGGGACATCGCTTTCAAAAGCCTACGGCGTCATTCAGCGTTTTTCGGAAGATGTCGATCTGACCTACGACATCCGAGCGATCGCGCCTGATCTGGTGGGCGACAAGGGCGAGGCACTGCCGACAACACGCAGTGAAGAGAAGCGCTGGTCGAAGGTGATGCGCCACCGGTTGCCGGAGTGGATTTCGGGCACGGTGCAACCATTGCTCATCGACGCAATTGGAGCGCAGGGCGTTTCGGCGGCGACCCGGGTCGAGGGCGAGAAGCTCTTCATCGACTATGAAGCGACCTCAACCGGCTCGGGTTATGTCGCGCCCAGCGTCATGCTGGAATTCGGCGCCCGCTCGACCGGCGAACCGGCCAGCGTACGCGACGTGGTCTGCGATGCGGCGGGCCTGGTCGAGGGCGTGACGTTCCCGGCGGCGTCGCCGCGGGTGATGCACGCCGAGCGGACCTTTTGGGAAAAGGCGACCGCGATACACGTTTTCTGCTTGCAGGAGCGGCTGCGCGGGGAGCGGTTCGCTCGCCATTGGCATGACGTGGTCCGCCTGGATGACGCGGGGATCGCCGACGCGGCAGCGGCTGACCGAGATCTCGCCCGCGCGGTCGCACGTCACAAGGGGATGTTCTTCGCTGAGAAGGCGGCGGACGGGGCGCCTGTCGATTACGAGGCCGCCGTCAGTGGATCGTTGCAACTCGTGCCGAACGGAGAGGCACGCGCGGCCCTGGCCTTCGATTACGAACATATGGTGGGAGACGGATTGCTGCTTGAGGACGCCGAGTCTTTTGGGTTGCTGATCGAGCGATGCGCAGACATCGCCGAACACGCAAATCGCGCGGCGGGATAGTAGAAACTGGGGGAAAGCGTGGGGTTCTACGAGAAATGGTGTGAAGCCACCAAAGAGAAAGACAAGCGCAAGCACTATTGGACCTATGTCGAGAAGGGTGGCGGGCGTGACGAGATCAGCGCCGATCTCGCGAAGACCATTCGCTCCCATTATGACCGGCTCGAGCGCATCGCCGAGGATGTGGAGCGGCTTGGCTACAAGATCGCCGCCAAGATTCTGAGCGAAGCGATGCCACATACGGACAAGGGCCGCTCTGGCGATCTTGGCGAAATCCTTGCGACTGAGCTGGTGGAGGAAGAAATCGGCCTGCGCGTCCCCGTGCGTCGGCTCCGCTACAAGGACGGCCGCAACATGGCCATGCGCGGCGATGACTTCATCGGCGCCGGCTATGGCGGCCAGGACGAGAAGCTTTGGCTCCTGAAGGGGGAAGCCAAAAGCAACAAGAAGCTCGGCAAATCCACCGTGACAAGCGCTCGTAAGGTGCTCGATCGCGACAATGGCCGCTGCACGCCGGACTCGTTGCTGTTCGTCGCCAACCGCCTCCTGGAGAGCAATGATCCCGACGAAAACGCGCTAGGCCGCGACCTCCGCGATGAGGTGGGCTTGAAGTCGCTGCGCGCCGATCGCATCGACCACATGCTTTTCACCGTTTCCGGCAACGGCCCCCATGCCTCGCTGAAGGAAGATCTCGAGGCCGCCGGGACCAATCGCGACCACTACGTCGTGAACATCCACGTCGAAGACCACCAGGACTTCATCGCGGCCATGTACGAAGGGGCGCAAGACCTTGGAGACGCCTGACGAGCTGACCGCCTTCCTCGCCACCGCGACCGTCGACGGCATCCTCGGCCGTTTGCTCTATCGTGGTGCTGCGTGGTCGCTGATGCGGGAAGCAGGCGTATTGCCGCAGACCGCGCCGCCCTTGGGCGCGACAATCGAAACCGACCTTGCCGAGCACGGCTTCGCCTTGCTTCGGGGCGCCATGGCCTTGCGTGCCCAGACCGGCGCGTCAGACTTGACGAACAAGGCATTTGAACGGGCGGCCAACGCCTTCGAAGCGCTGGTAAGAAACGGTGATCCTGAGGCACCCGATCGCGGCTTCCGCCGCACCATCGCGGCTGCCGCCTATCACCTGGCCGGCTTCTCGGCCGTCGCCTATTCGTTGTTCAAGGAGACGGATGAAGATCTCAACGCATCGCCCGGCGAAACGGCAATCCGTCATCTCATCCTGCGGGATCTCGATCAGTTACGTGCCTTCGTTCGCGACTGGCTTAGCGACGAGGCCCACGGCGATGAGCAGATGGGCGAAGCGCTGGGCGGCGATGAGCCTGATATCGACGACGTATTGTCTACCATCCTGAATACGACGATTTGCCGGGCTCTTGCCTACTTCGACTTCGCGCTGGAAACGGGGGAAGAGGAGCCGATCGACGCCGCGCGCGATCTGCTGGCCACTGCGGTCAGCCTCGCCGGCAACGCCGGGAATGTCCCGTTGTGGTGGATCTCGAATCTCTGCCGTCACCTGATTGACGACCTCTGGCAGCATTCGTTGCACGGGAACCTGCCAACGGAGCCACCCGCTGGAACGGAGGAGAAATATCCGGACCTCCGGCGGCTGTTCATCGGTTCGCTGTACGCCCGCAAAACATCCGAGGTGGAGCTTTGGCCGTCTCAACGCGAGGCCGCTCGTCGATCTACGGATGTCACCGACGATCTCGTTGTGGCGCTTCCCACCAGCGCGGGGAAGACGCGCGTTGCGGAAATCGCCGCATTGATGACCTTGTCCTCCGCGCGGCGGGTGTTGATCGTCACGCCGTTGCGTGCGTTGTCGGCCCAGACCGAACGCTCCTTCCGCAAGACTTTCGCACCTCTCGGGTTCAGCGTCTCGTCGCTGTACGGCGCCAGTGGTCTTTCGGCAGGTGACGAGGATGCACTGCGCACCCGCGAGATCATCATCGCCACACCGGAGAAACTCGACTTCGCGCTTCGGAGCGATTCCTCCCTGATCGATGATGTCGGTCTGATCGTTCTCGACGAGGGCCATATGATCGGGCCCAGCGAGCGTGAGATCCGCTACGAGACGCTGGTGCAGCGTCTGTTACGCCGCGCCGACGCGGCCGATCGCCGGATCGTCTGCCTGTCCGCGATCCTGCCCAGCGGCGACGAGTTGGACGACCTTACCGCCTGGATACGCTCGGACGAACCCGGCGAGCCCGTGCGTTCCGACTGGCGACCCACGCGCCAGAGGTTCGGCGCCCTAACCTGGCGCGGCAAGGATGCGCTCCTGCGGCTTGACCTCGACGACGGCGGTCCTTTCCTCGACAAGTTCGTCGAGGAGAAGCCTGCGCGCGGAAGGGAGAAGAATCCGTATCCTCGGAAGAACTCACATCTCGCCCTCTTTGCGGCGTGGGAATTCGCCGGCCAGGGCAAGCGCACTCTGATCTTTTCCACCCAGGCCAACTGGGTCGAGAGCTACGGCAAGCAGGTCGTTGACCTGTGTAAGCGCGGCTAGCGTTCAAAGGTGGACATGGACTTTCCTCAGGCCGTCGCGACGCGGCGGCCGTGTTCGTCGATCACCCGCTCGCCGTCTTCCTTGACGAATGCCCCGCGCTGCGGCGGCAGCAGGTCCAGCACGTCCTCGGACGGCCGGCACAGCCTCACCCCTTCCGGCGTGACTACGATCGGACGATTGATGAGGATGGGATGCGCCATCATGGCGTCGAGAACTTGCGCGTCGCTCAGCGCCGGATCGTCCAGGCCAAGCTCGGCGTAAGGCGTGCCCTTCTCGCGCAGCAGCGCGCGAACGGAGATTTCCATGCGCGCGCTGAGCTGCTCAAGCATCGTGCGGCTCGGCGGCGTCCTGAGATATTCGATGACATGCGGCTCGACGCCGGAATTGCGGATCAGACCCAGCGTATTGCGCGACGTGCCGCACTCGGGGTTGTGGTAGATGATGACGTCCATGATCGGCCTCACGCAACGTCAGGGCGCGGCGAGGTTGCGCCTTCGCTGCGGCCGATCTCGCGCAGCTTGGTGCCAAGCGCAGCCTTGTCGAGGCTGGCCACCGGCAGAGCCGTAAAGACGGAAATCCGGTTTCGCATGTAGCGGAAGGCGGCGACGAACGCCTTTTCCTTTTCGATGTCCCGTCCGACGACGGCAGCGGGATCTTCGATGCCCCAATGCGCGGTCATCGGCTGGCCCGGCCAGACCGGGCAGGCTTCGCCGGCGGCGTTGTCGCAGACGGTGAACACGAAATCCATGACAGGTGCGCCGGGTTGGGCGAACTCCTCCCAGCTCTTCGAGCGGAAGCCTTCGGTCGGATAGTCGAAGCTTCCGAGCACCTTCAGGGCGAACGGGTTGACCGCGCCCTTGGGCATGCTCCCGGCCGAGAAGGCACGGAAGCGACCAGCGCCGTCCTTGGCCAGAATGCTCTCGGCCAGGATCGAGCGGGCCGAATTCCCCGTGCAGAGGAACAGGACATTGTAGATGCGGTCAGTCATGGGCGGCCTCCTTGGCGGCGAGAGTTTGAGGCGGGCAGCAGGGCGAAAGATCGGCGATCAGCGGCGCGCAGATCTCGGGGCGGCCGCCGCAGCAGTCCTTCACAAGGAATGTGGTGAGTGCATGCACAGCCTCGAGCCGCGCCCGATAGATAATTGAGCGGCTGTGCCGCTCGGCGTCGATCAGGCCGGCGCGCGTCAGCGTCGCAAGATGCGTCGACATGGTGTTGTGCGGGACGTTCAACCGGCGGGCGATGTCGCCTGCAGCTAATCCGTCCGGTTCGTGCTCCACCAGCAGGCGGAACACGTCGAGGCGGGTCGGTTGCGCGAGCGCGGCGAACGCAAGGATGGCGGCATCTGATTCCATATGTCGAGACTAATCGACATCTGGTGGTGAGTCCAGAGGCACGAGTTGTCCTTATGGAGAATGGCAGGTTATGCCGGGCCTATGCCTAGCCGCGACAGAAAGCGGGAAGCGAGCCCGACGAAGAGTCCAGCTCGCTATCCCATCAACTCGTCAAATCGCCTAAGCGGCCAAGGGCAAATCTTGTCTGTCCCCGCTGGGGTCTTCCACCGCCTTCTTGAGGAAGTGAGAAAGTGCGGCCTTTCGGGAATTCCGATCTAGAGCGTAGGCGGTCTGCTTGAACTTGACCCCATCGAGCAGCCCCTGAACGTAGCCGGAGATAGTGTCGGCGGCCATGATGAGGGCGGTGTCGAGCGAATGGATGTATTTGCTCGTGACGGTCCCCTTTGAGTGACCGACCAGCGCGGCGATGGTGACCTCGGTGAAGCCGAGATCGTTTGCGATGCTGGCGAAGCTGTGACGCAGGACGTGCGGCGTTACATCTGCCAGCGGCGAGTCCCGGAAAATCTGCCGCCAGTGATTGGGGAATCCGCCAAAGGCGTTGTCCTCGCCCTGGCCGGGGAAGACATAGCTGCCCGTCGCGGTCTTGCGGCGTTTCTCTAGATACTCGACCACGGCGAGGCCGATAGGACGGATGGAGGCGCCTTCCTTGCTATCCTCCAGACGCATGCAGCTCGCGTCAGTGTCCGCCTCGGTCCACTTGAGACCGATCATCTCGCTTCGGCGGCAGCCGGTGAGCGCGATCTGTCGGATGATCTCGACCGTCATCCCATATTTCGGGGTTTCGGCCGCTTCGCGCAGAATCTCGCCGAGCGTGCGGTACTCCGCCTCGGTGAGACGACGGTCGCGGACATTGTCCTTGGGCTTGCGGATGCCGTGCACGGGATTGGCCGTGATGATCCCTGCCTCCATGGCGTAGGTGAAAATGCCGCCGACGAGTCCGAGCGTCCGCGTGGCCGTACCGGCGCCGCCTGTCACGATGGACTTGCCGCGCAGCTTCTTGGTCTTCACCGACACTGCCGTCTTGCCCGCCATGATGTCCTTCAACACCTTGGTCATGTCGGCTTTGACGAGATCCTTTACCCGGCGCGTGCCGATCAGCGGAATGATGTGTCGATGAATGCGACCGGTATCGCTGACGATGGTCGTTGCCTTTTTCGGTCGGCCTCCCTTTCCGAGAATGAGACCGGCTTCGAGGTCCTTGAGATACATCGCGCACAGTTCTTTGACGGTGATCGCCTGATGATCCAGCAGGCGTTCCTCGGAGGGGTTATCACCCTGTGCGACGCGACCGAGTTGCACCTTAGCTTCCTGCCGGGCTGTCTCCGCCGTCCACACGCCATGAAGGCCGATTGTGAAGCGGCGGGTTCGACCTGCGGCGCGGTATTGGATAAGGTAGCTGCGTTTACCGGACGCGAAGATGCGAAGGCCGAAGCCGGGAAGTTCGTCGTCCCAGATGAAGTAGTCCTTCTCGCGGGCTACGGCAGCATCCACGACTCGTTTCGTGAGCTTGGCCATTACGCGATTTCCCCCTGGAGAGCGGGCTGTTTCCGCGGAAGCACCACGGAAGCAGCCGGATGAAAGTCGGAGCGAAGTGTCGGATATGGATTTCGGCGGGGAAAACCGGATTGTCCATACGTTTCAAAGCGTTGTAGTATCATGGCGTGTCCTAGCGTGCATTTCGGATAGCCAGGACAAATTGCTCCGAAGGCTGAAGTCAAGGGCTGCTGGTTTGTGAGAGACGTAGAAAAGGAGATTGTTTACAAAGGTTTGCGGGAGTTACCGTTGAGGCTTCCACCCTACAGGTTTTCCGCGTAAGCACTGCGTAAGCAACAGGCACCCATAGCTCAGCTGGATAGAGCGCTACCCTCCGAAGGTAGAGGTCTCAGGTTCGAATCCTGATGGGTGCGCCATCTCTCAGACAGACAGTACGATCGCTTTCAGGCTCCTTCATGAGGAACTGGGCGGAGCTGATGGCGCCGTTGTGACGCTGCGAATGCCTCCAAGCCCTGCGGGACTTGACCAGCATCGCTCGCAAGCGGCACGCGTAATGGCAGAACTTACCTGCGACTTCTCGCCGTTCACGAGTGTTTCGGCATCCGACAGCTATTGTCGGACGCCGACATTCAAAGGGGTGCTCAGATGCCGCACTGTTGATTGATCTAGCAGGGAGCGTAGCGCTGTTCCTGATCAAGCTAGCGCGAAGGGGGGCTAGCCAATGCTACAGATCGTGCAAGGCATGTATTTCCGGCCGGTACCGCTCACGGACACGCTACACCGGGGTATTTTTTATACAAACCTGCGCGCCTTTCGTGAGCAGACACTGACCTTCGTTTTTGGCAGGCTGCTGCCTTCGACGACATTTGATGGTCCGCGCACCTTCACGGTCGAAGCGCGAGAGCAGCTGGAAGCCCAGAGCCCCTCCGGGACGCTTGAAGTCCTCGCCGCCACCAGTGGCGACCAGTTGCTCGACGAGGTTGCCGCAGTAGTCGCCTTCTGTACCAACGCCACTTGCGTCCGCGACCATGACATGGCGCGCCGGCTGATTTCTGCTCAACAAGGAGAGGAAAGAAATCGCCGCGGTCCCGCGAGCCTATTGCGCCAGACCTTCGACGCAACGGTTATCCTCACGGACGAGGGTGTAGCGGACCTTGAACGCTTCACGCGCTCACTCCTCGGGCTACAGCGCAAGAGCTACGAGGCGGTCATCAGGGCCATACGCCAGATCGTCGATGCGACGCTTATCGTCGATGAAGACGCCGCATTAGCATATACATTGATGGTGGCGGCTCTAGAATCACTCGGCCAAGCGTCCGAAAGCGAACCCGCTGTCTGGGAGGACTACGATCCGTCGAAACGACATCGGATAGACGCAGCCACCCAAGGACTTGACGACGTTGTCCGCGCGCGGATCGAGAGCGCCGTGCTTGCAAATGAGCATCATGGTCTTCAGCGGCAGTTCGTCGCCTTTGTGCTAGATCACGTTGAGCCCTCCTTCTATCGGAACGAAGCTGTTGGCGCGATCCGACCAATTAAGACTACCGAGCTCCCAAACGCGCTGCGCCAAGCCTATTCTATCCGCTCGCGAACCGTTCACGCTTTGGGGCGCTTGGCTCGGGAGGTTTGGATGGCAGGCGATCGTGCCGATACGGCATTGCTAGACACCGGCATTGTCCTAAGTTTGGAAGGACTGTCACGCCTGAGCCGTCATGTGGTGCGGCGCTTCGTTGAGCGTGCTCCTCAAGGTGTCGATTCGACATTCAACTACCGCTCAGCACTACCCGGAATCATGCCGGGCCGCTGGGCAGCGCAATATTGGATCGGAAGGGCCGGGGGGTTCAATCGTGATACCGCTGCCGAGTATTTCGATGGAATGCTAACATATCTGATCGAGGGGCTATCAAAGCGTAGCGAGACGGGTCTTGTCGATATGAGCCCTGTTCTAGAATCCATCGAGGGCACGGCGCTCGGCCTTTCCAAACGAGAGGATCGCCTTGCGATGGCCGGGATCATGACGGTCTGGAACACGGTCGCTCCCCCGGACCGTCGTCGCAGGCTCAAGCCGAAGCTCGCCAAGCGGTTTGAGGCCGACTTGGCGGAACCGAGCATGGTGAGCTTCGCAATCGGAATGGTGCTCGGACGGCCGATTGAATGGTCGTGAGGCGCCCCCTTCCTGATCCCTCGTTTTGAGTGAGAGTCCGTTTCATCAAAGGAGACGGACGTGAAGAAGAGCAGGTTCAACGAGGCGCAGATCATTGGCGTGCTGCGCGAGCAGGAAGCCGGAAGCCCGACGGCGGAGGTATGCCGGCGGCACGGGATCAGCGAGCAGACCTTCTATCGCTGGAAGGCGAAGTACAGCGGCATGAGCGTGTCGGACGCCCAGAAGCTGAAGACGCTGGAAGACGAGAACCGGCGGCTGAAGAAGCTGCTGGCGGAGTCGATGCTGGACGTTTCGGCGCTAAAGGATCTTCTGGGAAAAAACTGATTGGGCCTGCAGCGCGCAGAGCGGCCGTGCTTCGTCTGATGGCGGAGCGCGGCTTCTCCCAGAAGCGCGCCTGCGGGCTGGTGCAGATCGATCCGAAGACGGTGCGGCGCGAGCCTGGACAGGGCGACGCGGAGGTGCGCGAGCGCCTGCGTAGCCTGGCGGCTGAGCGCCGCCGGTTCGGCTATCGGCGCCTGGGCATCCTGCTGCAACGGGAGGGCGTCAGCATGAACAAGAAGCGGCTATTCCGGCTCTATCGGGAGGAAGGCCTGGCGGTGCGACGGCGACGAGGCCGGAAGCGAGCCACCGGAACCCGTGCGCCCATGGCTGACGCCGCAGGCTTATGCAGAAGCGCTCACCGGACACATCGGCCGGCCTGCTGCGCTGGTTGGAGGCTGCGCTGACCGGCCTCTTGCCAACCCAGCCGATCACAGCTCAGATCAACCTAGGACTCTCGTTATGGCTGGATGAGAAACGGGGGTCACGTCAGTGGATAGCATACTTAAGGTATCGAAGATCGAGCGTCAGATCAGGCATGACGCGCATTCCCGGTTCCCGGCTTCCGTTCACACGAGCTGCGCGCGATGCTCCAAAGCCTTTGCAGGAGGCCCCGCTTTTCGATCTCAGATGGGGAATCCAAGCCGAGCCCATCAGTGAGCATGACCATCTCCGAATCCGTGATAGATGTATGCGCCGGTCATACATATTCGAGCGCTTGATGTCTATGCGTGACGCATATATTCTTCCCGGATGGAGCCCGAGGCCGCCAAATATCATTTTGGTGCACTTGCGCTCGCGGTAGCTGACAGCATCGCGAGCGCATCAGCCTCGCTTTCGCCGAGCGGCCCCGCGGCTGCATTGATGGTTTTTCTCAGCTTCGAGCCGGGATTACCTATCAGTGTCCTGGCGAGCCGGATCCGGCTTTCCCATGCGGGAACGGTTCGATTGATCGATAGGCTCGAATCCGATCGCCTGGTGGAAAGGCGGCGACACACGGCGGACAAGAGGGCGCGCTTTATCCACTTGACCAATGCAGGTGTGAAAATGACCGGCGCTCTGCTCAGAGCGCGCGAACAAGTGATTGCAGCGTGTGTCTCGCCGCTGTCGACGGCTGACCTTAACAAACTAGGCCGACTGTCCGAGCGGCTCCTTATCGCAAATGGTTACGAGAAATCTGGTGTCGAGACTATGTGGCCCGTGGTTGGCTACCGGGGACAGACACCGGCTGAAAATGCATCTCAGCCCGCCCGCCAGCTGCGCCGGCGCCCTTCGCACAAGGGCTGACGAGAAACCGAGGCAGGCTTGATATCTTTGGCATCGATCGCATTAGACTTTCTCATATGCATACTGGCCTTCTGGTTCGGGTATTCTGCGAACCGAGGCGGCACGTGCTTGGTCGTAGCGGCTCATGAGTTGCAGCAACGGCGCCGACCAAGAATGTTCGTCGGATTTGTTGCGGCGTCTGCGGCTGCTGGCCTTATTGCGATACCGCTCGCCTGGTTTGGGACGCTGAACGCGACCCTCCCACTCTCGACGAGCGTCAACGGCCTCCTCATCATCGGCGCCATCGCCTTCGGCCTCGGCGCGCTCATAAATGACACCTGCCTGCTAGGTTCACTGGCACGGTTAGGGGACGGAGAGATGCGGTTGCTTGCCCTTCCTGCCGGACTGGCAATCGGCATCTTGGCCGCTGATTTCGGCCGGTTTGGCGCCGTCGCGACATGGCCAAGTTTCATCGCTAGGCCGAGTGTCCCTGGGGCCGCGACGCTTCTTGCCTTAGCCGTGGTGCTCGGGCTAGCGGCGATTTCGTGTCACGGAAGACCGCACCGCAAAGAAGGCAGAACTGGGCGTTTGGCGCTTCAATGATTGGCCTTGGTATCACTGGTGGGCTTCTCTACGCTCTGTCACCAGCATGGACATTCGCTGACCTTATCCAACGCGGCCTTCCTCTTCGAATGTCGCCAACAGGCGAGGTCGCACTGGTTGCGGTCATTGCCTCAGTTGCGGGAGCCATCACGGCATCCGTGCGCCAGGGTCGCTTGCGTCTCCAGCGGCCGACGGCCGCCGGCATCCTGCGGTCGATCGCCGGCGGCGCGTTGATGGGAATAGGCATCGGCCTGATACCCGGTGGCAACGACGCTTTAATCCTTGCCGCAATGCCTACGCTTTCTCCGGGCGGCATAGTCGCCTACCTCGTGATGACGACCACGATCGTTTTCGGATTCGAAGCGCGTGACAGACTGGCCAGGAACGGCGCGTCAGGCCAAGGGAAAAAGTAGACGGTCCAGCATCGTTCGTGACACCTTTGAGTACCGGCTCCGCAGGTCGTACGCCTTTCGTGGACCAATGACCCTGATAACTGTCTCGAAAGATCCTGCGTCGAGAATTCGGTAAAAAGCGTGATAGGCGTCGTCACCGCAGACGTGGGTGTCTGTTGCCTCGTACCCCCAATTCTTGCGCGAGAATTCAAGGTTGAGAAACAGCTTCCCGGTGTTCGGTCCGTCTGCGAACTGAACGTCTACTCGGTTGCCGATCGCGCAGTACCGATATTGCCGAGACGCTGAGAGTTCGCGGCCATCCCGAAGCCGAAGTATCCCGCTTTCTCGATAGGTGAGCGTGGATTCACCTGTCGAAGCAAAATCCGCGTCGCCAATCAGTTGTTCGCCCGTCGGATCGACGTTGCGACGAAGCGCCCACTTTCCACGGAGCGTGTCCAAGACCATCGTGCCTATGCTCACAACCGATCGGTGGTCATCGGCCCCAGGCGCTCATTTTTGGGTTGGACCGACGCAAGCAGCAGCACAAGTGATGCCGCCAGCAAGACTGCGTCCTTCAGCAGAAACTGGCCAGGAGCGGCAGATATCGCAGGAAAGCCTCCAGCAGTCGGCTCCCCGACCCCAGGCGTCGTAAAAAAGAAGGTTAGGGTGATGAAGTAGGTCGCCGCCGACATGAGCGCGCCAAGCGCTGAGAAGGATGCGCGGAAAGCCCCTAAGGCCAGCACGACTGCGGTCGACAGCTCGATGACGCCGACAAAGTAACTTTGGCCCTGTACCCCGAACATACCCAGCCAACTCATGATCGGACTATGGCCGATGAAGGGGGCGATGCCATCGGCCTCGTAGGCCGTGAATTTCATCGCGCCGAACCAAGAGAAAACGATCACGAGCGCCCATCTCAACAGCGCCAGTTCCTTCCGACTGCGCTCGGGCACAAGCAATTCATACCGATCGAAAATACTCATATCGAACTCCTCAAAAGGGGATGATCGTCAGGGCGTCACGGACGATGGTGGCCGACTGGGCAATCGGTACAGCGGGCCTGATCGCACAGACGACAGGTTGCCAAGCCGCCGTGGGGGTCCGAGAACAGCGACGACAGGATGTTGTCCGCGGCCCGCTCCAGCACGACGCGATCGTCAGCCGACACTTTGCTCAGCAGCTCGGACACCGCCGCGTTCCGCAGACCTAGCAGCTTGGTCCGCTCCACCTGACCACGCGAGGTCAGCGAGACATGAACTACCCGGCGGTCAGAGGGCGATGGCGATTTCGCCACCAGGCCTTGCTCGCCTAGCCTCTCGACGACGCGAACTGCACCTGCATGCGAAAGCCGGAGAGTTTGCCGTACCTGGCCGATCGACATTCCTGGCGCGTGACCGATCGCGATCAAAGCCGCGGCCGTCTCGCCCCCCGCATTGAATGCTTCAGCGATCGCCAAGCGCACGCGGTCAGACACCGCTTGAGACAGCGCGCCAAAGATGTTGATCAAGCGATCCGAGGGGTCATCCATCGCCGCGACTCACGCAATATATGCGTCGCGCATACAGTATCTGTGGGCCGGTGTCGAGCCTCGTGCCGGAGTACAAGCGTTCGCTGGAAGGCTTAGACGTCGTCGGTGCCTACCGGCCCACCTTCGCCCTCCATCCGATTGATCGCACGCACATCCTTGGCGTTGAATTTAAGCCTCACGCCGAGCCCTCCACTATTGTCCTCGCCGATGAAGACCGCGCCGCCGCGTTCGAGCGCGTCCCGCAGCCGCGTCAGATCTGAGGCTGCAAACACGCTGGCGCCGGCTTCGAATTGAGCTAGCGCCTCTTCCTCCAAGCCTGCGATCTTGGCGACATGTGATCGCGGCCACTGAATGAGCGCTCTCGCTGCACGTGCTAGTGGCCCATTCATGTTCAATGCCTCCGTTTCGCGAACGCATCTTGTCGCCAAGATCCGACTTTTCCCGCAACCGATCCGCTAGATGAGCTTCGCCATCACCACGGCGACATCCGCCATGCGTGTCGCAAAGCTCCACTCGTTGTCGTACCAAGCAAGCACGCGAACCATCCGGCCATCGACGACATCGGTCTGGGGTAGCGCGACGATCGAGGATTCGGTCCGGTGGGTCAGATCCACAGACACCAATGGCTCTGTCGTGTAAGCGAGCACCCCACTCATAGGACCACTCGCAGCCTGACGAATGGCGTCGTTCACTTCGTCGATCGTGACCTCCCGGGATGCGGAAATAGCGAGATCGACGACCGATACGTTCGGCGTTGGCACGCGGATTGACGAGCCATGAAGCTTGCCTTTCAGTTCTGGCAGCACGCGTCCGATTGCGTTCGCGGCTCCGGTCGAGGTTGGGATCATCGACAGCGCGGCTGCCCGTGCGCGGTAGAGATCCTTATGCACGGTATCCAGCGTCGGTTGGTCACCGGTATAGGCGTGAACCGTGGTCATGTAGCCCCGCTCAATGCCACATAGATCGTTCAGGATCTTCGCGACGGGCGCGAGGACATTCGTGGTGCATGAGCCATTCGATACGACGACATCTTCGGTTGTCAGCGTTTCGTGATTGACCTTGAAGACGATCGTCTTGTCTGCCCCCTCGCTGGGCGCGGAGACGAGCACGCGCTTTGCTCCCGCACGGATGTGCGATTCAGCCTTCTCCTTGGAGGTGAACAAACCCGTGCATTCGAGCGCCACGTCGACTCCAAGCTCATTATGCGGAAGCTTTGATGGATCGCGCTCCGAAGACACTTTGATTTTACCGGACCCGATGTCGATCCAGTCTTCGCCGGTGGCTATCGATCCTTGAAAGGGGCCGTGAACTGAATCGTACTTCAGGAGGTGCGCCAACGTAGCAACCGGCCCGAGGTCGTTGATCGCAACCACCTCGATGTCGTCACGCCGTAGTTCGACGATCGACCTTAAGGCCAGTCGTCCGATCCGACCGAAACCGTTGATTGCGACCTTGACCGTCATGCCTGTTTCCCCTGGTTCGCCGAACTGGCTACGGCATACGCACTTCGCTCAGTGCCGCCTGGCACGCGGTGGTCGTCTCCAGCAGCGAAAGCTTGCCGATCAGACCATCCTCATTATGTATGCGCCACGCATAGACCTATCCGTCTGTTGGCTGCAGGTCAACGAGGCAATGTCGGCATGGAGGATTAGGTTTGCGCCGCCCGGTTTCATAATCGACCTGGTGATGGCACGCATGCCGGTGAGATGAAGTGGCGTTAGATGACTGACCGAGAAGCAGAGAAGAGGCTGGCTGCAGCTAGAGCGGTCGACGAGATCGAAGATGGCATGTTCGTTGGCCTTGGGACCGGAAGCACAACAGCCTATGCCATTAAGAGCCTGAGCGACCGCATTCGGCAGGGCCTTCGCATCACCGCTGTCGCCACCTCCCGAGCGACCGAAATGTTCGCTCGTCGTCTCGCGGTGCCGCTCGTTCCTTTTGAGCAATTCAGTTCGGTAGACCTCACGATCGACGGCGCTGACGAGATCGACTGCCACTTTCAGGCAATCAAAGGCGGTGGCGGCGCCTTACTCCGAGAGAAGGTCGTGGCCGCCGCTTCTAGCCGAATGATCGTGATCGTAGACGCTTGCAAAGTCGTTCGACGACTCGGCGGGTTTCCTCTGGCGGTCGAAGTCGTGCCCTTCGCGAGCGAGTTCGTGCGAACGCATCTTGCCGACCTCGGAGCCAGTGTGACGCTTCGCTCGGTCGGCGGAGAACCATTCATCACAGACCAGAGCAATCACATCTTGGATGCAGCCTTCGGCAAGGCCCTTCGGCCGATCGAGATCGCCGGAGCGATCGATGCCATCCCCGGCGTCATGGAGCACGGCTTGTTTCTTAGCGAGATTGACACTGTGGTGGTCGGACGCGGTGAGACGGTCGAGGTGCATCTCAGAAAGCAAGCCCCCGGATCCCTCCGTTAGGTGCCGACGAGGGGTGGCACCTGGCGCAGGCGTGATGTGATTCGGCCGTCAGGCAGCCGAAATCACGACAGCCCACCCCGATCCATAGCCGCTAGGTATCGCCATTTTGTGTGACCCGACGATCGAAGTCCTGTATTTCAATCTTCCGCGCCATCCGCAGCGTATCCTAAACCACTGTAAAGGCGCGCCTTTCGGTTTGCCACAATCCCCCAGCGCCGCAGGGGTATGGCTTGCTGTCTATGCTTCGCGCACATATAGATGGGGCAATGGATGGACCTCGAGATCGAAATATCTTTGGGGCGTTCGCACTCATGATCAGCGACGACATCGTTCGCGCTAGTTCATCGCGGGCGCCAGAAGCTGGACCCGCCGCCTCGGCGCTTGCGTTGATTGCCCATAAGCCAGGGCTATCGATCCGCATGCTGTCAGTTGGGGTGGGACTTTCCCATGCCGCGACCGTCCGCTTGGTGGACCGTTTGTCGACGGAGGGATTGGTCGAGCGGCGTGAGCATTCGACTGACGGGCGCACGCGGTCCCTCCATCTTACAGAGGCTGGCAAGGTCGCGAGCGATGCGGTCTTGGCCTCGCGCGACAAGGTGATCGCTGAGGGACTATCGATCCTCACCCCTACCGAGTTGGACGCCCTTTACAGCATTGCTGAACGCGTGCTGCGCGACCGCTTGGAAAACCTCGAGCATTCCTACCGCATCTGCCGTTTGTGCTGTTACGAGGGCTGCACGAATTGCCCGATCGATGCCGAATTGCACGAGCGCGGGGTAGATCGCGAGAACGGCGGCGAGGCTTAGGGCGTCGGAATTCGCAGGTTTCAGTGTTGAGCGATGAGATACGCCGCCAGGAACCCCACGACCGTGATCAGACCTATGAACGGCGGCGCCTTCTCGAAAGCCTCGGGGATCATGGCCTCCGCCAGCATCGCTATGACCGCGCCAGCTGCGAACGACAGAATGGCAGGGGCTTGAGTGGACGCAGAGCCGAGCAGAAGGTTTCCCGTACCGGCGGCGATGCAAACAAGTAGCGGAATACCGATCCAGACCGCGTAGATATAGCTTCGCGATCGGCCCGCGACCTTCATTCCGGAAGTGCTCGATAGACCCTGTGGCACATTAGCCAAAAAGAAGCCTGCCACTACTGCAAGGCTGATCTTGCCTCCGCCAGCCACGGACATCCCAATCACGAGGGCCTCTGGAATGCCGTCGAGAACGCTGCCGAGCGCAATCGCAGCACCGCTGCCGCGGTGCTCCTGTTCAGTGGCCTGCTCGGTGCATTCACCGCATCGCTTTCGATGCTTTGCGCCCCTGCGAGAGAGAAACCAGTTTGTGCCGCTGAGGATTGCGGCCCCTGCGAGCAGCGCAAAGATCGCCAAGGGTCCCAGGCCAGCCGACACGCGATCACCGATGAGTTCGGTAGCGACCACGGCAATCAACACACCACCACCGAAGCCCATCACCGCTGAGATCATGCGGTGAGTGAGTCGCCCGTACAGCACGTCCGCAAGAACCGCCCCCACCAGAAGTCCGCTTCCTGACAAAAGCCCCCACAAGCCGGCGATTACGTATTCGGGTATCATCGCAAGAACCCGGCTGACCTAGCGACGCGGGGCGAGCGCCTTAGCGTACGTATCGTTGATGACCGTCCCTGCGTGCTCATCGTTTCGCTCGGTCCAATCGCCAGGCCGGTCGCTCGAAGTGGCAGCTATAGCCGCCGGGTCGACGCTGGAGGTACTTCTGATGCTCTGGCTCGGCCTCCCAGAACGGCTCTTCCGGGTTGATCTCGGATACGACAGATCCCGGCCAGCGCCCCGACGCTTCGATCTCGGCGATTGTCTCCAGAGCAACGTCCATCTGCTTCTCAGACGTGTAGAAAATCGCGGACCGATAGCTTGGTCCGACGTCGTTACCTTGTTGCTCGTATGTCGTCGGATCGTGGATTTGGAAGAAGAGTTCCAGGAGAGCACGATATGTCAGTATCGAAGGATCAAACGTGACCTCCACCGCTTCCGCATGACCATGGTGTCTCGTGTAAGTCGGGTCCGGCATTTCGCCGCCGATGTAGCCGACACGCGTCGTCACGACGCCCTTCGCGCGGCGAAGTAAATCTTCGAGGCCCCAGAAACACCCACCCGCAAGTATCGCTCGCTCGGTTCGCGTCGGCGTCTGGTCAGTAGTGGGCAGACTCTGCATCCGATCAACCTCCGCTCTGTGCACCACATCAGTTTGCCGGCGCCGCACCTGCAGGCCGCGCATCGCTCGAAAGTTCGGTCTGCACATCCGAGCCTCGGACGAGTGTCAGGTCGACCGGACACCGATCCGCGATTTCCAGAATGCGCGCCCGCTGTTCATCGCTGAGCGGCCCATCGAGAGAGACGGTGCGCGTGAAGCGGTCGGGAGGCATCATGTCCGCCACTTTCTCGTGTCGCACGGTCGTCGTCGCTCGCTCCAGCGGGAAGCCTTTGCGGTTCGCGTAAAGACGCATTGTCATCACCGTGCAGGCGGCCAGTCCGGCCGACACCAGTTCGTAAGGAGACAGGCCGCTGCCGAGACCTCCGACCGATTCTGGTTCATCGGCGAACAGCGTGTGCTCGCCACTACGGACCGTGAGTTGGAACTTCCCCGCCAACGTTTCCGACGCCACGACTCCATTCGCTAACTCGACTTGTGGAAGGTCCGCCGCGAGCGGCGGCAGGAAGCGGCTTGCCCACGCTGCGACCATAGCTGAGGCGTAATTCGCATCTTCGACATCGGTGAGAAGGTGATCGGCCGTGTCGAGCGAAACAAAGCTCTTGGGATGGCGCGACGCGACGAAGATGCGCGAGGCGTGCTCGATACCCACGACTTGATCCACCGGTGAATGCATCACAAGCACCGGACGTCGAAGGGCAGCGATAGACCTCTCGATGTCCACTTCGTCGACCGTTTCAAGGAAACTGCGGCGGATCAGGAAGGGCCTGCCAGCAATCTCCACCGATGCCTCGCCCTCGCTCGCTATCGCGTCTAGGTCGGCAGGTTGAAAGACGCGCAATATATGCTGAAGATCAGCCGGGGCGCCGATCGTCACTACCGCTGCGATATCCGGCAAGTCGGCGGCGGCTACGATCGCAGCCGTGCCGCCCAGGCTGTGTCCGACAAGGAGGGAGGGGGCCTTACCGGCGACAGCCATGGCCTCCGCGGCCGCCTTAAGATCATCGACGTCGGAAGCGAAGCTTATCGCTTCATCCGCAGAACTCTCGATCCCTGTGCCGGCGAAGTCGAACCGCAAGACGCCGATGCCAGCCCGCGAGAGGGCGCGTGCGATGTACACGGCAGCGCGGCTGTCTTTCCCGCAAGTGAAGCAATGGGCGAAAATAGCCCAGCCGCGAGGCGTACCTTCGGGCGCCTCCAAATACCCGGTTAGATCAGAGCCTCCACCACCGGGAAACGTGAACGGTCTTCCTGTCATAAGCGTCGAGCCTCCCACGGCGACTTAGTGGGTGCACCGGAACCCTTGGGCCCTGGCGGAAGCGCCATCAGGCCCGGACTAGCCGTCCAAGACATTCTTTTTATATGCGTGGCGCATATAGACAAGCCCCTAAAGCGTGATTATATGCGTCGCGCATACTTCTGGTGGCGGTCGAAAAGACCGGTCCTGGAAGCGGCATCATTCACGGCGTGCAGGCCGAAGGGCTATGGAACTCAATCAGGTCAGCTATTTCATCAACTTGGCCGAGACGCTGAATTTTACAGCAGCGGCGCGGTTGAGCGGTGTGTCCCAGCCAAGCCTGACACGCGCGATCCGCCGCTTGGAGGAAGAGCTCGGCGGTCCGCTCATTTATCGCGATGGGAAGAACAGCCGTCTCACCGGCCTTGGCCAGGACGTGGAGGCTGAGTTTCGGCGCATGTTAGTCGCGATGAAAAGTGTTCGGCATCATTCTGAAAACTGGGCCATGGGGAGGCACCGGGTGCTGGACGTAGCCGTCGCCCCGACCGTCGGGCCGAAGCTTTTCACGGCCTTCTTCGAAAGCGCGTTGGCAGAAGTGCCATCGATCGAGATCAAGATGCATTCGCTCGGGGCGAGTGAAGACACATCGGAGGTGCTGTCGGGCAAGTATCACGCATGCATCCTGCCGCGCGAGACGCGGCCGGACCGCAAGCTTGATGTGCGACCTCTGTTCCGTGAGCGCTTCGTACTCGGCTGTTCCGCGAAACACCCGCTCGCGGCGAGCGATATCGTGCGAGGCGAGGACTTGTTGGAGTTCCCGTTCGTTGATCGTCTGAAGTGTGAGTTTCGCGAGCAGATCCTAGACCATTTCGCACGACGGGAGGTGCTGATGCGGCCGCGCTTCCGGTCCGATCGTGACGATTGGGTGCAACGGGTCGTCGCAGACGGCGAGGCCATATGCATCCTTCCGGAGCGGTCGGCTACAGCCCAAGGTCTGGTTACGCGTCCGATCGATGGGTTTGTCCTCGAGCGAGAGGTCGTGATCGCGACGGTCTCTGGCGCCACGGCGCCTGTTGAGATCAGGAAGATCGCGCAGATGGCGGCCAGATACGCGTGGAACTGAACGCCGCTGATCACAGCGGAGCTATCGAAACTATACGCACAGCGTATTGGATAAATATAATTGGCACTGCGATAGTCGAGGTGACCGTCAAGCAAGATAAGATGTCCGTAATGTGCCTTGGCCCTGAAACCAAGTATTGGAGACGATCATGAAGTTTGAAAAGTCTCAGGCAGCGATCGACCGCCTGACCCCCGAGCAACGCCGGATCACTCAGGAAGACGGCACGGAGCGGGCCTTCACCGGTGAATACAACGATAACAAGGAACCGGGCATCTACGTCGATGTCGTGTCCGGAGAGCCGCTTTTCGCATCGACGGACAAGTTCGAGTCGAAATCCGGCTGGCCCAGCTTCACCAAGCCTATCGTCCCCGCGCACGTGAACGAGGTGCGGGACAGTTCTCACGGCATGGTCCGGACGGAAGTTCGATCGGTCCATGGCGACAGCCATCTCGGCCACGTGTTCCCCGACGGTCCGGCCGACCGTGGCGGACTGCGGTATTGCATCAACTCGGCCGCCCTTCGCTTCATCCCGCGCGATGAGATGGAAGCCGAGGGCTACGGCGAATATCTCGATCAGGTGGAGGAGGCGTAACATGCATCAGCGCGCTGTTCTCGCAGGCGGATGTTTTTGGGGCATGCAGGATCTGATCCGCAAGCAGCCCGGCATCGTGTCGACCCGCGTCGGATACACCGGTGGCGACGTCCCGAACGCCACCTATCGCAATCACGGCACTCACGCTGAAGGGATCGAGATCATTTTCGACCCGGCAGCGACAAGCTACCGCAACATCCTGGAATACTTCTTCCAGATCCACGACCCGACGACGAAAGATCGGCAAGGCAACGATCGCGGCCTCTCCTATCGATCAGGCATCTACTATGTCGATGAGGAGCAGAAACGGGTCGCCGAGGAGACGATCGCCGACGTCGACGCCTCCGGACTGTGGGACGGAAAAGTCGTCACCGAAGTCGAGCCCGTCGGCGATTTCTGGGAAGCGGAGCCGGAGCACCAAGACTATCTCGAGAAGCGTCCGGGCGGTTACACGTGCCATTTCCCGCGCGCGAATTGGGTGCTCCCCAAGCGTGACGACGCTGGTGCTACCCAGCCTACCACCGGAGCGGCAGCTGAATAGCTGCAGCGCCTATCGCGACATAGCGCTCTGCATCGCAAGCAATGGGACCGCATCGGCGAACGATGCGGTCCTCGAAAGGCCCCTCAAGCGGTCATGCCGCTTGCCGGCCATCGATTTGGTAGGATTGCCCCAGCATGCCAGACCTTTCGTCATATCCGATCACCGAGCGCTGGCCTGCCTCCAATCCTGATCTCCTGCAACTCTATGCGGCGCCCACGCCCAACGGCGTCAAGGTGTCCATCATGCTTGAGGAGACCGGCCTGCCATACGAGCCGCACTTTATCGACATCAGCACAAACGAGACCAAAGACCCCGCATTCGTGTCGCTGAACCCAAACGGGCGGATCCCTGCGATCATCGATCCGTCAGGCCCCGATGGTGAGCCGCTCGGGGTTTGGGAGTCCGGTGCGATCCTCGTTTACCTCGCCGAGAAGACGGGCCGGCTGATCCCACCGGGACAAGCCAGGCGCTATGAGGTGCTGAGCTGGGTATTCTTCCAGATGTCTGCGATCGGCCCGATGTTTGGTCAGCTGGGCTTCTTCCTGCGCTGGGGCGGAAAGGACGCCTCCAGCACGGCGCGAGCGTGCGGCAGCGAGCGGAACAGCGTCTCGTTCAGCAGCTCGTCACGCAGCCGCCCGTTGAAGCTTTCGTTGAAGCCGTTCTGCTGGGGCTTGCCCGGCGCGATGTAGTGCCAGCCGACGCCGGTGTCGTCGGCCCAGGCCAGGACCGCGTTCGAGGTGTACTCCGTGCCGTTGTCGCTGACGATGGTGTCGGGCCGCCCTCGCTGCCGGATGACGGCGTCCAACTCCCGCACGACCCGCGCGCCCGACAGCGAGGTGTCGGCCACCAGCGCCAGGCACTCGCGCGTGCAGTTATCGATCACCGTCAGGATGCGGAAGCGCCGCCCGTCCGTCATCTGGTCTGCGACGAAGTCCAGCGACCAGCGCTGGTTGGGCGCCAGCGGCAGGTCCAGCGGTCGCCGCGGGCCCATCGCTCGCTTCCGGCCGCCGCGCCGGCGCACCGTCAGTTGCTCCTCGCGATAGATCCGCTGGACCCGCTTCCTGTTGACCGCATGGCCCTCGCGCCGCAGCAGCACGTGCAGGCGACGATAGCCGAACCGTCGACGGTCCTGGGCCAGGGCCTTCAGCCGGTCGCGCAGAGCGCCGTCGTCCGGGCGCGTCGCCTGATAGCGCACGCTCGTCCGATCGACGCCCAGCACACGGCACGCCCGCCTTTCGCTCATCTCGTAGGCGGCCTGCAGATGGCCAGCCGCCTCGCGATAGCCGGCGGGCGTCACCACTTTTTTCCCAGCAGGTCCTTCAGGGCCACGTTGTCCAGCATCGCGTCCGCCAGCATCCGCTTCAGCCGGGCGTTCTCATCCTCGAGCGCCTTGAGCCGCCGAGCCTCCGACACGTTGAGCCCGCCAAACTTGGCCTTCCATTTGTAAAAGGTCGCCGAGCTGACCCCGTGGCGTCGGCACACCTCCGCCGTCGCTACACCGGCCTCCTGCTCCCACAGGATCCCGATGATCTGCTCTTCCGTGAACCTCGATCGCTTCATTCTGTCCGTCCTTCGTTGGGCGGACTCTAGCTATTCCTGGAGGAGTTTCAGGGGGTCACGTCAGCCGCGTTCAGATGCTCGAACGGCAGCTTGGCGTTTCCCTGTTCAAGCGCACGCGATCGGGCGCTGGATTGACGCCGGAAGGAGAGCGATTTCTTCAGCAAGCTGCGGTCGGGGCGAGGTATCTTCGCGAGGCCGCCACTGAGATGCGATCGGTCCGTAAACTTACGACTGGACTAGTCAGGTTCGGGATGCTCGAGGCGTTTCCGGCATGTCCCATAATCGACCTCTTGGCGACCTTTAGACAGCGAAACCCGACGATCGAGGTGAAGCTCGAAGAAGGCACGTCAGAGCAGAACGCCCTCGGCGTGGAGCGCGGGCTGCTAGATGCGGCGATCAGCCTGGGCGCAACGAAGGGCCCTCCGTTTCAGATTCGACGGTTGTGCGAACCCGACCTCTTCGTTGCCCTATCACCCATACACCAACTCGCGTCGCGACCGCGGCTCGCCTGGGAGGACATTTGCGACGAAGTCTTTCTTGTCCGCTCCGATGGTGCCGGGCGCGAACTCGCAGCTATTCTCCGGCGGATGCTGGGCGCTGCCGAAGAGGCGATCCAACTGTCTATCCAGCAGGTCAGCAGGGAAACACTTCTGACCATGGTCGAGCAAGGCTTCGGGCTGACGATAACGAGCGTCGTGCATCGGCCCGATATTGCATTGGTTCCGCTCACACCCGCGCGGGCGCCGACGGCGGCTATGATTTCGTCGAGCGATAACGACAATCCGGCTCTGCCGCTGCTGCTGAAGTGTTTCGATGTCCTGCCAGCCTTCAAGCAGAGCAGCACCAGCTAATCGGAGGCGTTCTGGGTCTTCGTACGCCTAGCCTTCGAGAAACCTCGATCGGTTGCGATGAACCGCTGCAACATCGGTACGATCAATCGCGCGGGCTCGACAGCAGGCAGGCCTTGTTCGCGTCCCAACAAATCCGCGTAATCGGAAAGGTCTTGGTGGAGAGCCGCCGGCAGCTCTACCTGAACCTTGATCGGCTTCTCGTCGGCGATCGGCCCCAGCTTTAGCTTCGACATCATCAGCCCCCATAAGGTTCGAGTACGAGATCACGGGTCACGACGACACGGACAGGAAATCCCGGTCGGATCGTCAATGTCGGAGCCACGTTGAGTTGCCGTCTGACGATCTGCTGACCGGCATCGTTGATCGTGTCTTGACCGCCATTTCGGATCGCCTGGATGAGACGGTCGTCATTGTCGGCGGAGAGCTCGGCGCCGATTCCGAGAAGAGTCGAGAGGCCGGCGGCCTTGGCAAGATCCCACCAGTGGTAATCGACGCCATCCTGCAGGCCGGCATAGCCTTCGACGTCTGCGCCGGGCTGGCGCTCGAGCACTATTGAACGGCCATTTGGGAAGATCAGTCGATTCCAGACTAGCAGGACGCGGCTTTGACCAAATTGCACATTGTTAACCGGCACGCTCTCTCGGGAAAGGATCGCGATCAGCCAGTCGGAGGCCCAGGCGCGCTCGGCGACGTCGTCGATGCGGGCGAGCGGCTGGAGCGACACACTCTCCTCGGAGCCCTCGGTCAAACCGCCGCCGAGATCATGCCAGTCGCCCTGCATGGCGAGCGCCGCGGCGCGGATCGATCCGCCGAAGTCGAAGGCGAAGACCTGAGATTGTGGATAGCGGCGGAACTGAAGCGCCATTAGTGCGAGAAGCACCGATTTACCGGCGCCGGTCGGCCCGACGATCAGCGTATGACCGACATCGCCGACGTGGATGGAAAGCCGGAACGGGGTCGAGCCCTCCGTTCTGCCGTAAAGCAGTGGGGGTGCATCGAAGTGCTCGTCCCGTTCCGGTCCCGCCCACACCGCTGATAGCGGGATCATGTGAGCGAGATTCAATGTGCTGATGGGCGGCTGGCGGACGTTGGCGTAGACATGCCCGGGGAGTGAGCCCAGCCAGGCGTCGACAGCATTGATGGTCTCAGTCATCGCCGTGAAGTCGCGGCCCTGAATGACCTTTTCCACCAGCCGGAGCTTCTCGGCCGCGACGCGGGGATCATCATCCCAGACGGTGATGGTCGCGGTCACGTAGGCTTGGCCGGCATAGTCGGCGCCCAGCTCCTGCAGCGCCATATCAGCGTCAGCAGCCTTGTTCGCCGCGTCGGTGTCAACGAGCGCCGATGCCTCGTTGGTCATCACCTCCTTGAGAATGGCGGCGATCGACTTGCGCTTTGCGAACCACTGCCGCCTGATCTTTGTCAGCAGCTTGGTCGCGTCGGTCTTGTCGAGCAGGATCG
The DNA here is from genome assembly GCF_023573565.1 of Brevundimonas albigilva. Lineage (NCBI taxonomy): Bacteria > Pseudomonadati > Pseudomonadota > Alphaproteobacteria > Caulobacterales > Caulobacteraceae > Brevundimonas > Brevundimonas albigilva. Next base: position 3,286,516 of record NZ_CP097649.1, on the reverse strand, counting down.
CTCGGGTCGACCAGCGATAGGGAAAGGCGAGCCGGTTCAGCTCGTCGAGGATGCCGGGCGTCGTCGCGGTCGGGAAGCCGACGATAGTGAGGATGCGTACGTGCGCATCTCCAAGCCGGGGCTCCAGCCCGCCGGTAAGCGGCTGATCGGCGAGCAAAGCGTCGAGGTACATCGGCGTTTCGGGCACGCGGACGCGATGGCGCTTCGTCGAGATCGTCGAATGCAGGTAGGTGAGCGTTTCGGCGTCATCGAGCCATACGCACTCCGGCATGAAGGCGTCTATCAGGTTGAGGATACGGTCGGTGCGATCGACAAAACTTCGGAGCACTTCGCGCGCATCGACGCCGGCATGGTCCCGACCCTCGTAAAGCCAGGTCTCGGCACGGGCGGCATCCTCGGCCGGCGGTAGATAAAGGAATGTGAGGAAGTAGCTGGATTCGAAATGGGCGCCGGCTTCTTCAAAGTCTGCCTTGCGCTCGGCATCGACAAGCGCCGAAGCGCTGTCGGCAAATGTGCTTGCCGGATATGACACGGCGCCATGGCGCTGCGCTTCGACGAATATGGCCCATCCGGAACCGAGGCGACGGAAGGCGTTGTTCAGCCGGCCAGCGACGGCGACGAGCTCGGCTGGCACTGCGCTGTCGAGGTCAGGACCGCGAAAGCGGGCCGAGCGCTGCAGGCTGCCGTCTTTGTTGAGGACGACGCCTTCGCCGGCGAGCGCCGCCCAGGGTAGGAAGTCGGCGAGCCGGGTATTCCGATTGCGGTATTCGGATAGGTTCATCATTGCCCGGCTCCTCAAGTCGCCAAGTGGCCGGGGATGCGCAGATGCTTGCGCACGACGTCGACAAATTGCGGATCACGTTTGGCCGCCCAGACGGCGGCGAAGTGGCCGACCGCCCATAGCGCCAGCCCGACCAGCCAAAGGCGAAGGCCCAAGCCAAGCGCCGCGGCCAGGGTGCCATTGAGGATCGCGAGCGAGCGCGGCGCACCGCCGAGCAGGATGTGCTCGGTCAGCGCACGATGAACCGGCACGGAAAAGCCCGGCACGTCCGCGCTATGATCCGCTCCAACGGCCATCAGACAAGCGCCCCGCCGCCGAACGAGAAGAACGAAAGGAAGAAGCTCGACGCGGCGAAGGCGATCGACAGGCCGAACACGATCTGGATCAGGCGGCGCGCTCCGCCCGACGTGTCGCCGAAGGCGAGAGTCAGGCCGGTGATGATGATGATCATCACCGCGATGATCTTTGCGACCGGGCCCTCGATCGATTCGAGGATCGACTGCAGAGGAGCTTCCCATGGCATCGACGAACCGGACGCATGAGCGGCAGGTGCGAGGGCTATGGAAATGAAAGTGACGGAAGCTGCCGTGGCTATGTGACGGCGGATGCGCAGGGCATGCTTGATCATTACCTGTCTCCTGAGATGGACGGAATTGTTGGAGTGACGCAGTAGTCACCGTCGGGGCCCAGGCCTTCGACGCGGGCAAGCTCGGCAAGGCGGCGCGAGGAGCCGCGGCCGGAGAGCACCGCAACCAGATCAATGGTCTCGGCGATCAGCGCGCGCGGAACCGTGACGACGGCTTCCTGGATGAGTTGCTCCATCCGGCGAAGAGCGCCAATGGCGGTGCCGGCGTGGATCGTGCCGACGCCGCCGGGATGGCCGGTGCCCCAGGCCTTCAGCAGATCGAGCGCCTCTGCACCGCGCACTTCGCCGATCGGGATGCGGTCGGGACGAAGACGCAGCGAGGAACGGACAAGATCGGAGAGAGAAGCTACGCCGTCCTTCGTGCGCATTGCGACCAGGTTTGGCGCGTCGCATTGCAGTTCACGGGTGTCCTCGATCAACACGACGCGATCGGATGTCTTCGATACCTCCGCTAACAGGGCGTTCGTGAGCGTGGTCTTACCGGTGGAGGTGCCGCCGGCGACGAGGATGTTCCGCCTATGAAGAACGGCCTGACGCAGCGTTTCGGCTTGGTCGGACAGCATGATGCCAGCCGCGACATAGTCATCGAGCGTGAACACGGCGACGGCTGGCTTCCGGATCGCGAAAGCCGGCGCGGACACCACTGGCGGCAGAAGGCCCTCAAACCGCTCCCCTGTTTCAGGCAGTTCGGCGGAGACGCGGGGCGCCCCGGCATGAACCTCGGCCCCGACGTGATGTGCGACAAGTCGAACTATGCGTTCGCCGTCGGCTGGAGATAGGCGTTCACCGGTGTCGGAGAGACCTTCCGACAACCGGTCGACCCAGAGCCGCCCGTCGGGGTTGAGCATCACCTCGACGATCGCGGGGTCTTCCAGAAACGTGGCGATCGCCGGGCCGAGCGCAGTGCGCAGCATCCGAGCACCGCGAAGGATCGCCTCCGATTTCTGGTGAGCTGCCGTCACGTCGTCCCCGTTCTTTTGCGGGACCGCCGCGGGCGGCCCTGGATCGGGGATGAGTAGAAGAGGCAGAAATCATGGCGTGACAACAACCATCATGTGGCCGTCGTACTGTGGCGTACAAAGACAGGGAAACGGCGGAACGGTCGAATACTTGTGATACGTCAAACAGTGATTATTCCGCGTCGCGCGCGGGGATGTCTTCCGCGATTTCCTGCCTGAGCTTCGGACCTTGCGCGAGTCGTCTGCCGAGCGCGGTCACGAAGGCTTCGTAGCGCTCCGACGCTTTGGCGCGAGCCGCGACCTGCGCCGGCTCCGGCAACGGCGGGTTGGAGGTCAGCCAGAAGCGGATGAACACGGCTAGCGTCTCGACCGATATTCCCAGATCGCGCTCCATGCGCGCCATGCGTCGGTCGAGCTGGTCAAGCCGCTTCGTCGTCGCGGCCTCCTGACGCTCGGCAGCGTCCGGCGAGAGGAATGAAGCGATACCGGCCTCGGCTACCAGTGACAGGGACAGATCGCGCCGGGCAGCATGGGCTGCGAGCGCCTTCATGACGTCCGGGTCGAGATAGACCGACAGCCGCTGCTTCTTCAAAGGTTTGGTCACCCCCGCCTCCTACAGATCGATGCCATCGCCGGGATCGAGCGATGCCTGCCGAGCGACCTGGCGCATGGCCTGCGTCATGCGGCTGAGGCGCGCAGCATCCTCATCGACGTCGTCGCGAGGATCGATCTCGAATTCGTTGTCGGCGATCGCCTTGCGTTCGACGGTTTTCATGCGGCTCAGTTCAGGCTGATGCCGTTGCTCGGAGTCCGTCGGGTCGTCGTCGGCTAGGTTATCTGCCGTAGCTGGCGCACTCACCACGGGAGGTTCCGGTATGGCGAGCGCGCTCCAATCGTCGGCTCGAGCGCTTGCGGGCTTCGTGAGTGCGGGAGGCGTAAGGATGCGCTCCTGGAGCCGACGATCCTCGTAATAGCGTGCCTTCTTTGCGCGGATAGGCGGGATGCCGGCGACCATGACGATCTCGTCTGACGGCGGGAGCTGCATGATCTCGCCCGGCGTGAGCAATTGCCGTGCAGTCTCCGAGCGCGACACCATCAGGTGGCCGAGCCAGGGCGATAGCCGGTGGCCGGCATAGTTCTTCATGGCCTTCATTTCGGTCGCGGTGCCAAGCGCGTCCGAAACGCGCTTGGCGGTTCGCTCGTCGTTGGTGGCGAAGCTGACGCGCACATGGCAGTTATCGAGGATCGAGTTGTTCGGGCCGTAGGCTTTCTCGATTTGGTTCAGCGATTGCGCGATGAGGAAAGCTTTCAACCCGTAACCCGCCATGAAGGCGAGCGCGCTCTCGAAGAAGTCTAAGCGTCCAAGTGCGGGAAATTCGTCGAGCATGAGCAGCAGCCGGTGTCGATTGCTCTTCGCCTGCAGATCTTCCGTCAACCGACGTCCGACCTGATTGAGGATCAGGCGGATCAGCGGCTTGGTCCGGTTTATGTCAGATGGCGGCACCACGAGGTAGAGCGTGGTCGGATACTTGCCGCCAACCATGTCGGCGATACGCCAGTCGCAGCGACGGGTGACCTCGGCCACGACGGGATCGCGATACAGACCGAGGAACGACATCGCTGTCGACAGCACCCCGGAGCGCTCGTTATCGGACTTGTTGAGCAGTTCGCGGGCGGCGCTGGCGATCACCGGATGTGGACCGGCCTCGCCGAGATGGGCGGTCTTCATCATCGCCGCGAGGGTCGACTCGATCGGGCGCTTCGGATCGGAGAGAAAGGCGGCGACGCCGGCCAATGTCTTGTCGGCCTCTGCGTACAGGACATGCAGGATCGCGCCGACCAGAAGGGCGTGCGATGTCTTCTCCCAGTGGTTTCGCTTTTCGAGCGAGCCTTCCGGGTCGACGAGAATGTCGGCGATGTTCTGCACGTCGCGGACTTCCCATTCGCCGCGGCGCACTTCGAGCAGCGGGTTGTAGGCCGCCGACTTCGCGTTCGTCGGATCGAAGAGCAGCACGCGGCCATGCCGTGCGCGATAGCCGGCGGTGAGCGTCCAGTTCTCGCCCTTGATGTCGTGGACGATCGCCGACCCCGGCCAGGTCAAGAGCGAAGGCACCACTAGGCCCACGCCCTTGCCTGAACGGGTCGGCGCGAAGCACAGCACATGCTCCGGACCGTCATGGCGGAGATACTCGCGCTCATGCCTGCCGAGTACGACTCCGTCGGGGCCGAGCAGTCCTGCAGCCTTCACCTCTTCCGGTCGCGCCCAGCGGGCCGAGCCATAGGTCTCGACGTTCTTGGCTTCACGCGCCCGCCATACCGACATGCCGATCGCGACGGCGATGGAGATGAAGCCACCCGACGCGGCCATGTAGGCGCCCTCGACGAAGATAGGCGGCGCATAGGCGTCGTAGAAATACCACCACCAGAAGAAGGCCGGGGGATAATAGATCGGCCATCCGGCCAGTTCGAACCAAGGCTGACCGAGCTGGGGCTGGAAGCCGAGACGGTAGGCTGCCCGACCGTCGAGGACGCGCAGCATTTCGCGCGCCCGCTTTTGTCGGGATCGGGTGATACGCGGATCCGGCGGGACGGTTTTTCCAGCGAGAGCCGCCCAAAAACGAGCCAGCGCGCTCAGGCGGTCGGGCGTAAGCTCATCGAGAAGGACCATGGCCGCGAGACTTCCGGCACCGTCGCGGAAAGAAGCGTCGAACTTTTCGCCCCGGATCTGAAGGCGCAGCATCTCGCCATCGATGCCATTTATGGCCTGCGCCCTGATGAAATCGTCAAGTGAGGGAGGCGTGTGAGCCGTCGGGATTTTGCCGAGGACGACGATCGATGGATCGAAGTGGGCGTCCCAATAGACTGGAGAGACGATTGCAGATGCAGAAGGGTCTGCCGGGAAATCGCAACCCCCATCGGGATGTAAACTCCCGGGTTAGTTCTTCGGTGTTGTCGCCTGCCTGGAGGAATTCGTCGTATGATCGCCGGTACTCGGTGTTTCTCCGCAAAAACTCCCAGGCGAGATCTCCGGGAGACAGAGCATCGACATAGTCGTAAGCGGCCTCTGACCGCCATGAATCTTCTTCAGACATCCTCCACAGCCTCCGCAGTTTTAGCGCGCGAATTGAGCTGCGGACACGATTCCAAGTTGTGTGAGGGCTGGGAATAACGAAGGCGGAGCAACGTGATGCGAAACCTGCATCACGTTCAGTTCACGCGGCCGGCCAGTAAACCGCTATAGCCGTTCTTCGTCATCCACTTTGCGCGCGCGAGATGCGAGCGGTAAACGCGCTCGGCACGCTCGGGCTCGGCGTTCACCGAAATCCCGAAAATCGTCTCGACGACGTCTGCCCAGGAAGCGCCTTGCGCTTCGGCATCCAGCAAACGCAGGTAAAGCTTCACATTGGCCGCGTCATACGCGGTCGGCGTCGCGCTGCTTGGCGGTTCATCAAGAAATAAGCTTGTAGTCACGGCGTTCCCCGGCGCGGATATCCATCCATACTGGAGCATTTTGTTAACGATGTTACGAGCGAGCTTCTAGCGCAACCCGATGAGAGGGGCGTTTGCGAGTTCGCTCCTCGCGTGGCGTCAGGCTTGCCCTTTGCGATCAACCACCATCACTCCCACACCACGGTCGGAGCTCAGGAACACGACGCCATTCTGTTCGAAAGCGCGCCTGACCTCATCCCGCGTGCTCTCGTACACCTCGAGGCCACTGGCGGACTCGAGGCGCTTGAGGGCGGTCAGAGATACGCGAGCCTTGTCAGCGAGCGTCTCCTGTGTCCAACCCAGCAACGCGCGCGCGGCCCGTGATTGTCGGGCGGTGATCATGCATGATCACCTCCCACTCGGACCTACGCGCACGCCAGAACTACGACTATAATAGTCGCCCTATGCCAGTTTGGCCACCGCAAAGCCGACCGGGCAAACGTCAGCTGATTCGGTTGCCAGAAAGCTGAAAGGCCCCGACCTTCCGGCCGGGGCCTTGCGCGGAGGCCTCAGTCGCCGCGCCGCCCGCTCGGGCGGGACCAGATCAGCGAGAAGGTATCGCCGTCCTCGTCGTCGAAGAGGTTGGCGTAGATCGGGGCGTTGAAGCTCGGATCGTCGAGCTTGAGGCCGAGATATTCGCGGCCCTCGTTGGAGCGCTTCGACCAGGCGGCGCCGATCTCGGCGCGGCCCACCAGGACGCGGTGGCTGGGAGCGTTCTCGCCGGTGGCGCGGGTGCCGAAGCGGACCGCGTTGCCGAGAAGATCGCCCATGGCTCGCCTCGGCGTGTCGATTGGCGCCTTGTCGCGGCGGCGCGGATCGAGCCAGGTGCGATGCGCCCCGGTGATCTTGCCGTCGAGGTCGGTGACGGCCGCGATCATCGCCGGCCAGGTCTCGGTCGGCGAATGCTCTTCGGGGCGATAATAGCAGCGCGGGTGGAAATGCAGGCTTCCGGTTCCGCGTAAATCCGTAATGCCGCGTTCCCGTAAATACGTTTGTACGAGCGTGCCGTGGATCGGCTGCGACATGCGGACCAGTCGGCGGGCCGCTTCGGGGGAGCCATGCGGCGCTGGGTTCTGCCGTTCGTGCTGACGGGCCTCCGGTGGCGGCGGCATCGAGAGAAAGGTCCGCGCCTCGTCGGCGACATCCTTGAAGTCGATGAGGCCGCAGCTTTCTCGGATGACGTCGAGGAGATCGCCATGCTCGCCGGTGGCCGCGTCGGTCCATTTGCCGGCGGGACCTTTCGGCGTGTCCTTGAGCCGGACATACATCGAGCGGCCGGGTGTGTTGCGCGCATCGCCCACGAGCCAGTAGTTGCCCTCGCGGCGACCGCTGGAAAGATAATGCCGGCACACCGCCTCGGCCTGCCGGCCGAGACTGTGCGCGAGATCGGAAGCGTCCTGACGTGCCATCACGCGGCCTCCCGCTCAGAGATGCGCGCCACGGGATATGTATCGAGCACCTTGGCGAGGACGCTCGGTCCGGCGGCGTCGGCCGGCACGAAAAAGCGGAGCTTCCACGAGATGATCTCGCTGAACAGGCCGTAGGTGCGCAGCCGGTCCCGCATCGCCTCGGTGAAGCCGGTCAGTTCTAGGCGCTGGGCATTCATGACGCGGGCGCGCCGAAGCTGAAGGCCGTCAGCGAGATCGAGGATCGTCGTGCCGTCCATTAGAGCGGTGAAGGCCTGCTCAGGGGTCAGCGATGTTGCGCCCGTGGTGACGGCGTTTGCCGCCCAGGCGGGCGAGACGCGGCGGCCGATGATGCGCTCGCCGCCATCGGTCTGGAGCCGGTAGACCCGCGTCGACTCGTTTGGCAGCCGCTTCCAGATCGGCAACAACAGGCCGGCGACAATGTGGATCGTGCTGTCGGAAAATTCCGGCACGTCATTCAACTCAGCCCACCACGCGGCGGCGAAGGCGGCGCGATCGGCTTCCTCCCAATGGCTCTCACCCATCATGCGCAGCGGCGTATAGTGCTGCTCCATCGGCCGGACCAGGCAGACGCGGCGCTCGATCTCGCCATCGTCGAGCATCATCGATGGTGCGGAAATCTGCACGGCGGCGCGGCCGGAGCGACCATTGACCAGGAGCCGTGCGCGCGGATCGGAGAGATGATCGAGCGCGTCGGCGAGGCTCGTCGGTCGATTGCGCTCCCGGCGGATGATGGTGAGAAGCCGCGTTTCCGCACCGGTGCCCGGGTGCGTATGGATGACCTCGCTGCCGGTGACGATGAAGCTCTCGGCCTGCAGCGTTTCGAGTCCGACGTCATAGACTCCACTACGAACCGCCCCGTCGACCTTCGCCGTCAGGAGTTGCTCAAACGCCGTAAAAAGCACGCCCTGCAGGTCGATGGTCAGCGCGAGAAGACGGTTGAGGAAGGTCGTGATCGGCGGCAGCTCGTCCTTGATGCCGTTGTCATCCGTGAGCTTGAGTCCGGTGGCGGACTCAAAGCGGTCGAGCGAGCAGTTCTCGACCTTGCCACGCACGAGCAGCAGATAGAGCTGGCGTAGCGCATCGCGCGCATAGGGGCTTTCGAGATTGTCCTCTGGCCGGAAGAGACCCTGGCCGCCGGTCTGGCGCTGCCCACGCGTGATCGCGCCGAGTGTATCGAGCCTACGCGCGATCGTGGAGAGGAAGCGCTTCTCAGCCTTCACGTCAGTGGCGATCGGGCGGAAGAGCGGCGGTTGCGCTTGATTGGTCCTGTTAGTCCGACCGAGACCCTGGATCGCCGCATCGGCCTTCCAGCCCGGCTCCAGCAGATAGTGGATACGCAGGCGCTGGTTCTTCGCGCCAAGATCGGCGTGATAGCTGCGCCCCGTACCGCCCGCATCCGAGAAGACCAGGATGCGCTTCTGGTCGTCCATGAAGGCGGCGGCCTCGGCGAGATTGGCCGAGCCCGCTCGATTCTCGACGGCAAGGCGATCGCCTTTGCGCACAACGCGCCGTGAACGGCCGGTGACCTCGGCGACGACATCGGAGCCAAAGCGCTGGACGATCTGGTCGAGGGCGCCGGGAACGGGTTCTAGCGATGCGAGTCGTTCGATCAGCTCGTCACGGCGGGCAACGGCCTCCCTGCTCTCGACGGGGTGACCGTCCCGGAAGACTGGCCGCGACGACAGATTGCCTTCACTGTCGGAGAACGGCTCGTAGAGCTGCACCGGGAAGGAATGGGCGAGATAGTCGAGGACATATTCCCGCGGCGTGATGTCGACATGCACGTCGTTCCATTCCTCGGTCGGGATCTCGGCCAGTCGGCGCTCCATCAGTGCCTCGCCGGTTGAGACGATCTGAATGACGGCGCTGTGCCCGTCGGCCAGGTCCCCCTCGATCGAGCGGATCAGCGTTGGGGTCTTCATGCTGGTCAGCAGATGACCGAAGAACCGCTGCTTGGCGCTTTCGAATGCAGAACGCGCGGCCGACTTCGCCTGACGGTTCAGGGTGCCGCTATCGCCGGTGATGTTGGCGGCCTGCATCGCGGCGTCGAGATGGTTATGGATGATGGCGAAGGCGCCGGCGTACGCATCGTAGATGCGGGTTTGCTCGGGCGTAAGCTGGTGCTCGACCAGTTCGTATTCAACGCCGTCATAGGAGAGCGACCGGGCCGTGTAGAGGCCGAGGGCGCGCAGGTCGCGGGCAAGCACCTCCATGGCCGCGACACCGCCATTCTCTACGGCCTCCACGAACTCGGCGCGATTGGAGAAGGGAAAATCGTCACCGCCCCACAGGCCGAGCCGCTGGGCATAGGCGAGATTGTGGACGGTTGTCGCGCCCGTTGCAGAGATGTAGACAACGCGCGCGTTAGGCAGCGCGTGCTGGAGCCGGAGCCCGGCACGGCCCTGCTGTGAGGGCGCAACATCGCCCCGTTCTCCCTTGCCGCCGCCGGCGTTCTGCATTGCGTGCGACTCGTCGAAAATAATGACTCCATCGAAGTCGGAGCCCAACCATTCGACGATCTGTTTGACCCGCGAAAGCTTCTCGCCACGGTCGTCGGACCGTAGCGTGGAATAGGTGGTGAAAAGGACGCCTTCGTTGAGCCGGATCCGCGTGCCCTGAGGGAAACGCGCTAGCGGCGTGACCAGCAAGCGCTCCATACCGAGCGCCGACCAGTCGCGTTGCGCGTCTTCCAGCAGCTTGTCGGACTTCGAGATCCATACTGCCTTGCGGCGACCCTGCAGCCAGTTGTCGAGGATGATGCCAGCGGACTGACGGCCCTTGCCGGCGCCGGTCCCGTCGCCGAGCATAAAGCCCCGCCGGAAGCGGACGGCGTTTGGCGCGTCGTGCGGCGCGGCGGTGACGAGATCGCCGGTCTCGTCCACGGTCCAGGCGCCTGCAAGGTGTTCGCCATGAGCTTCGCCGGCATAGATCACCGTCTCGAGCTGGGCGTCGGACAGAACGCCCTCGGTGACGATCGCGGCTGGAAGCGTCGGGCGATAGCTCGGCTTCGGCGGCGCGACCGACGCCATGGCGGCCGACTGTACCAATTTCGTGGGATGGGGCAGCGCCTTCGGGATGCGGATCGACTGGAGCGCATAGGCCTCATAGATCGAGTCCGACAGTCGGCATGCTTCTGGAGGCATCCGCTCCACGTTCTCATATTCAAGCGGCATGCCTTTGATCTCAGCCGTCGGCCGGGCGGGCATGGATGCTGCGCCCTTGGCGAGATAGCCGCGAACGGTGCGCAGCGCCGTGTCCGGGGAGATCTTGGGCAGCGCGACCGCCATGCGCGGGGGCAAGTCGCGTTCGATCCAAGCGAGGAGCGTCGCCACGTCGTGCGCGATGCCGGGGGATGCCGGGAAGTGTGCAGCATCCTCGGCCGGCGCCTTGTCGATGACAGTCAGGCGGGTTTCGATGGTCGTGCCGTGCTTGGCATAGACAGAGCCCGCGATCGCCGCACTGAACACGACGCGGCCGCGCTCCTGCAGCCGGGCGAAGTGGTCCCGCCAGGCCGGCAGCTCGGGCGAGAAATTTGCGCCGGTGATCGCGACCAACCGGCCGCCTAGCGCGAGCCGCGCCAGAGCTGAAGCGATATGGCGATAGGCGGCGTCGGCGACGCGTCCTGAGACGGCCGCCATGACCGAGAACGGCGGGTTCATGATGATGACACTGGGAATGGCGGCGCGGTCGAGATGATCATCGATCTGCGCGGCGTCGAAACGCGTGACCGAATGAGCTGGAAAGAGACAGGCAAGAAGATCGGCGCGGGTCTCGGCCAGCTCATTGAGGATGAGATCGCAGCCTTCGATCTCGGCAAGGATCGCAAGCAGGCCCGTGCCGGCCGAGGGCTCCAGCACCCGGTCGGCGGACGTGAGCGCTGCGGCGGTCAAGGCCGCGAGACCGAGCGGAGACGGCGTCGAGAACTGCTGACGCGCCTGGGCCTCCTCAGACCGGCGCGTGTGTGTCGGCAGCAGCTGGGAGATCTTGCCGAGCGCGGCGAGCCGTGCGGCCGGAGACGCGGCTTTGCGGAAAAGCGGCTTTCCGTATTTGCGCATGAAGAGGACGGTTGCCGCTTCGCAGGCGTCATAGGCCGTTTTCCAGTCCCAGGCGCCACTAGCGTCGGACGCGCCGAAGGCCTGTTCCATGGCTGAGCGCATGATCGCGGCATCGATCGCGCGGCCCTGTTCGAGATGAGGAAGGAGATGGCCGGCGGCGGCGAGAATGGCGGCGGCCGGCGGCGCGTTGGGCGCGAGCAGAAGCGAGGCCGCCGGAGTGGCTCTGGAGACGGGAGCGGAAAGCATGGAGGGAACCTCGAGAGAGCAGGAACGGACGAGCCGGCCCGGCGCTCTCTCTCGACCGGACGGGCTCAACCCCGTCCCGGCCGACCTCTCACTCTGACGTGGTCAGCGGCCATCGCTCCGGCTTGCGGGAAGCACGTCTTCGGCAGTTGCGCGTGCCGGCGGGCGATGCGCCGTTCCCGGCGAAGGATCGCACTATTGTCGCGGATCCGTCCGAGCGCCCGCCTCAGGGCGAGGCATCGGGTGGACGGTAGAGCTCGAAGGGGTTGCCGTCGGCCAGATGGCCGAAGGGCGTAAAAACGTAGTCGCCGTCGTCACGTCCAACGGCGCAGATGACGTAGCGAACCTCGCCCGTCGCGATCTCGGTGCATTCAATTAGCGCCAGGTCGCCGCTGGTCGCGGCGTACACCAGCGTCTCGAAATTGGCACGGGCATGGTCGGGAATGCTCATCGCGCGGCTCCCTGAGGAAGTCGATCGGCGAGCCAGCGTCCGGTGCTGATCCATTCGAGCGTCCGGCCGGTCGAAAGATCGAGTAGATGGGCGCCGCCAGAGAAGCCGTCGATTACGGGGGCCGAGGCAATATTCGCCCACTGGAAGCCCCAATGTCCGGTCAGGCCGAAGGCCGCGGCGCAGCGGGTAACGAAGGTGATCACCAGTTGCTGGTCAGCGCTGCCAGGATCGCGCAGCCACAGGCGAGCCGATCCGAATTCGGGCGAAAGGGTGAGCAGGAACGGCTCGGCCGGGGGATCCTCGCGGGAGTTCTCGGCCATCAGCGTGGTGTAGATGTCGAAGGCGCGCGTCGCGTTGGCGGGAGTGCCGACGTCGAGCAGGCAGGAAAAGCGGGTGAGAAAATCGGTCATGGCGGACTCCTGAAACGAAAAAAGCCCGGCGCTGGGCCGGGCTTGGAAGGGATCGAAAGACTGTCCGGCTAGTAGCCGAACCGCCAGGACGGCCAGTCTTGACCGTCGTCGGCGGCCTGCACTGCCTCGCCGAGATAGGCGGGATCGCCTTCGACGATGGTGGGATCGCGGACTGGTGTCTCATCGATAACGGTGACGCAGGCAACGAGCCCGTCCTCGACCTCGACATGCACGGGAACGAGATACTGGAAGACGACGCGCCGGGGCGCCGGGCTGGATTGCGACATGGCGTAGCTCCTCGATTGGGGGAATAGACGGAGCGGCCGAAGCCGCCCCGCCAAAGCGATCACTCGGCCGCGACGAGGTGGCGTTCATCGTCTTCGCCGGCGGCCTCCTCGTCATCGCTCGAGAGAAAGTCGGGCAGCGCCGCGCCATCATCCTCGCCTCCGGTCTGAGTTTCCGCCGTCGACGCCTCACCCTCGGCGACCACGCGCAGCGGCTCCGGCAGCCAGCCGGTGTCCGCCAGCAGGCGCTCGGCCTCCTTCGCCATGTCGCCCTTCTTCAGATGGTCGATAAGTTGTGCGGCCTGCTCGCCGGCGCCCTCGCGGACCGCCTGCAGGATGCGAGGCTTGGTCACCCGGTTGAGGTAATTGCCGAAGGTCGGTCGCCAGCCGGCCTCGACCAGATCGAGGCCTGTCGCCTTCGTCAGGCGGTCGGCCTGCGAAAGCCTCATGTCGAGGGTAGACCAGCACGGATGTCCCGTCAGCGAGGTCGAGCCGGCAACCGACAATCAGGCGAACGCCGGTCGTCTTGGCCGCTTCATGAGCACGGACGACGCCGGCGAGCGAATTCCGATCGACGATGGCGACGGCCTCGATCCCAGCCAAGGCCGCTTGCGCAAACAGTTCCTCGCAGGAGGACGCGCCGCGCAGGAAGCTGAAGTGTGAGGTGACCTGCAGTTCGACGTAGCGAGGTGAGCTCATCCGAAGACCCCGTGGATGAACCAGCGGTGCGACCCCGTCGCCGTGTCTTCGCCGTCACCGGCACGATAAAGCCAGTAGCGTTCGCCGGCGTCGTCCTCGACCCGAAAATAGTCTCGGACGGCGACCAATTCGGCGTCGCGCTTCCACCACTCTCCGAACACGCGCTCCGGTCCATCACCCCGGCGCAGTCGGCGACGCACGCCGCGCCAGGTGAATGAAACGGGCGGATGATCAGGCAAGAGCGCTACAGTCTCGACCTGCTCCGGATGGGCCAGCAGACGCGAGGGCCGCGGCCAATGGCCGGGCCATGCTGCGCCCGTATCGGCGGCCATCGCCGGAATGCGGGCAACGGAGCGTTCCGGGACGTCGCTCGCAACCGGCGCCAGCCGATAGAGCGCCTGCTCGCCCAACCCGCCACCCGGGAGTCGTGAGTCGACGTCGGCAATCCCAAACGGGAGAACCGATTTGGCACGCCGGCTTCTGCCTTCGATCTTCTCGATCTGCGCGCGCAAAGACTCTATGGCGGGCTCGGGCCGCACGCTCCCAGTTTACCTCCGGATAGGGGTTCGTCATCATGTTCCCTATTTGTTCTAGATTTCAGCTGCGAGAGTCAAGGTCGATTCTGCGCCGTCAAAGGACCAGCGGCGCACGCGCCTCAAGCTGTTGATAGCGGCCGTTCAGCCTTGTTTGGGCAAGGCGCCGTTAGCGTCGGCACGCGGCGTCATGGTGATGTTGCGCGGGTCGATGATGAGCTTTAGGTCGGCGGCGGCAGCCTGATCGAGCCCATATTCCTCGAGGTCGTCGACGACCGGGCGAACATCGAAAGCTTCAAACCGCGTTGAGCGATACCGCCATTCGACGTCGTCGGTCTCCTCGAAGAAGACCTTGGCGCTGAAGCTGATGCTCGTACCGGCGAATGACATGCTGTTGAAGTAGAGGCCTGCGGGTGGGGGCCCACTCTCCTCGACGTCGAGGCTTTGGAACTCGAATCGCGCGTCCGGGCGAGGATTGAGCAGGATGTCCACAACCATACGTGCGTCATTGGCCGCCCAGAATGCATCGAATTTGAAGCGCTCGGTCGAGCGCAGGCCGGCGTTGGTTAGCAAGCGCAGCCAACCATCCACGAAGGTCGAGATGAGTGGCACCTCGTCGAGATATGGGCCTGTGAGCGGTTCATTGACTGGGAAGGTAATCGGGGGGATCCGGCTGTTCCCAGAAATGGTTAGCGTCGATCGCTCGGATGCCATGAGCGTCAGGCCGCGCAGTAGTTCCGCCCACTCTTCGAGCGTGTATTCCAAATCGTCGATTGAGCCGACGCTTTCGAACCTGAGCGCGGGAGGGGTGAGCCGAATGATGAAGTCCCGGCTGCGGACGAGCAGTTCGGGTCCATGCGGTTCGAGGATCGGCGGACCGATGAACATCTCGCCATCGAACCGCGCCGCCTGCGCGAACCCGGGGCCTCGGATCGCGATCTCGCATGATCCGAGCGACGGCGGCGTCAGTCGAAGTTCCTCGATGTCGTCAAATAGCGTGCCTTGATACGGAAGGCGGATGCCGAAGCGGCTATCGTAGACACGCAAGCGGTGCGGTTTTAGGGGCGCAAGACCGAGCAGCAGGTTGGCGAAATGCTCCGGCCCCTCGATCTGGAGTAGCGCCTCGGCTTCGAACTGGCCGTTCTCATAGCCGAGTTCATCGAGCTGACGCTGCTTCTTCGCGGTATAGGCGCCTGGATCTTGTCCGCAGGCGGCCGATAAGGCCGACGAGAGGCCGGCGGCGGTCGGCTCGAAACGCTGTCCGACTTTCTCATAGTCATAGCTGATGTCGACATGATTGATGTCGTGCGCTTTTCGAGCCTCCGCCAATCGCAATCGCTTGAGCACCCGGGCGAGTTCGTTGCCGATGAGATGGACGAGGTAAGCCGACTGGATTTCACCATCGGCCCGCATTCGGAAGACGATGACCAGCGCCGGCCGAGGATCCTTGGCGAGGCGATCAATGGCGGACAGGCTGAGTCGGATGCGGTTTCCGGTGCGGCCGAGCGTCGACTTCAGTTGGACCCGGGCGGCATTGGTCTGGCGCCGATCGAGCGGTAGCGACGATTGTCCGCCTGATCCCATTGGGAACTCCACGATGAAGTCCCAGCCCATAATGTCGACGGTACTCTTGTTGCAGAAGAGCCCGGCGCGTTCGCAGAGCAGCTCAAAATGGCGCTCGCCGATGCGGCCGATCCGATCGGATTCCAGCTCGGGGTCATCGTCTTGTCCGCCGTCGGCGCCCTTCGTGGTCATGTGCGCGCCGGCATATGGGCGGCATCGAGCCGGCGGTGGATGAGCGACACGATGGTGAGCAGGTCTTCGGCATCTTCTTTGGACATAGCCCAATGGATGCGCGCCTCATGTGCAGTGGGGTTGCGGAACATGCCGAAGGTGCCACGGACCAGATTTGCGAACCCGCTTTGCTCACTCCGCTCGCTTGCGGTGGATAGCGGGTTGATCGCAAGCATCGGCGGACTCCCGGCAAGTGTCCGATCGACGAGCGTAGCGCCGTCATCGGAGAGCCCTGTCCGCGATCGCATCTTATCAGCGACGCTTTTGACCGCTTCTTGCACCGCATGAAAGTAATTGTCGGCGAGAAGCTCGGCGCGGCAGAATTTCAGGACGTCCGGGTGCACACCGCGACCTTCAAGGTCTGCTCGCAAGTCGCGCGCGCGCCGCTGAGCCTCAGGTAGGGTCTGGGCGACATCCGCCGATTTCAGCTCGCCGGACTCATCGACCACAAGTCCTGCGAATGCCAACGCTAGGTTTAGGCGAGCCCGCATAGGCTCATAGCGGTGCGGCTCGCGGCTGTAACGCGCCGGCTTCATGGCGAGCCGGATGAACTCAAGGATATTGGTGCGGTTGCGTTTGGTATTCTGGCATCCTGCGAAGGCGTTATAGATACGGACGCGCTTCGTCATAGGTCCCGGATCGGCAATCTTGCACGACCCAAGCAGGTGCTCGATCTCCGGCCCGGTCAGGCCTTCTGCAGTGTCGCCAAGCGCGCCGGCGATCGCTTCCAACTGATCTTGTGAAAAGAACGCCATATCGGGCTCACTGACCATAGGCGAGTCGCCGCAGGAAGGTCCTGGCGGTGACAAGAACGACATGCAGGCGGAAGGTGCTGTGGTCTTCATCCGAGAGGCCCGGATGCGAACCCTCCGTGTGGAGCATTTTGAAGAGGCCGTTGACGTAGTTCTTGCCGTCTTGGGTCCACTCGTTGCGATCCGTGGCAAGGAAGCCAATCTCAGCGAGCAAAGCGCGCCGGTTTTCTGAGCTGGGCCGTTGACCCGCTTCCTGTGGTCGCACGTTGCGCGCGATGTCGTCGAACAGACTTTCCAGGAAGGTCCGGAGCTGGCTGTTGCAAGCCGCCCAATCGCCGCGGGTATGCGCTTCGATCGCCTGTTCGAGATGACCGAGAGGAGTTGTGAAGCCGAATGACTTGAGAAGCTGATGCACCTCGTCGTCCGTTTGGGGGAGGTGGATGTCGCCGGGCAGCGCCGCGCGGATGGACGCGTTCGGCCCGTAGTCGTCCCACGTCAAAACATATCCATCACGCGCAAGGCCACGTGCGAAGGCCGTTTGCAGAGCGTGCGTAGCGTGTTGTTGCGCTAGCTGCGCGGCTTGCCGGATTACCGCCTCGCCAAGGGTCATGCTACCTTCGAGCGTGTCGAGCACGGCCTCGGCTCGTTGCACAACGATCCGGCCTAGCAAGGCGCACTTGTTGGCGACGCTGAGGGAGGTGCTGGTGGAAATCTCGTCCTCCAGGCCGAGGCGGAGGACCATCTGGTTGAACCGTGCCTGGCTGTGTTGCTCCAGCAACTCAACGGCGGCGATCAGCGTGGGTCGGGTGAACGGCACAGATCTCATGCTGGGGACGCCCTATGGGCACGATCGTGCTGCATGTCGCCCCTCGCTCAATAACGGAACCCAAGGAGGCTTCCGGTCGGATCAGTATCGGTGAGCCGGAGGCGGACGAGGCTCTCGTAGTCAAAGCCTGACGTAAAGTCGCCCACAGGAACCATGTCGGTGTTGAGTGTGCAGATGTACTGGAAGCCGTGTTTTGCAGCCATTGCGGCGGCAAGTTCCAAAGCATGGGCGCGCTGCCGCGGGTCAACACCGTCGAAAATTGTGCTGTCGTGGATCAGGAAGTCGATCCCGAGACCACGCTGGCGCGCGAACGAGATCAGCATGAGATCGTAGCAGAAGATTTTCATCTTGCTAATGCCCTCGCTTGGGCTGCCCGCGATCTCGACGTCGAATTTGTAGCCCGTGTCGTCGATATCGATGACCAGG
Source organism: Brevundimonas albigilva (assembly GCF_023573565.1). NCBI lineage: Bacteria > Pseudomonadati > Pseudomonadota > Alphaproteobacteria > Caulobacterales > Caulobacteraceae > Brevundimonas > Brevundimonas albigilva. Next base: position 3,268,738 of record NZ_CP097649.1, on the reverse strand, counting down.
CGGCCGGGCGACTTGTAGAGGCTCTCCGAGAATTCCGAGAAGAGGCTGAGCGCCCGGGACCACAGCGCACGCCGCTCTTCATAGTCGAGGGTTGTCGCGCGTTTCAGCTCGACGGTCTCGACCTTGATCGTGTCCGCCTTGGTGGTCATCTGACGAAGCTGAGTGATCCTGTTGGTCAATTCGTCGACCTTCAGCCGGGTGGCTGCATGCAACTCCTGTAACTGCGTCAGTTCCTCCAGCGCGCCTTGTCCCGCAAGCGCGCTGAGGTAGTTGGCACGGCGATCCGTCAGGTTCGCGATATCGGTCTCACGCTCGCTGACGGCAGCTTCCAGCGCGGCAATCTCGCCGGCGATGAACTCACGGCGATTGGCGATGATCTGGGCGTTGAATGCCCGCGCATCCGCCAGCGTCTTCTTGACGGCGCCAGGTAGGGCGATGCCCGCTTCGCCGTAAAGGGCTTCCAGACGGTCCTCGGTCGGAGCGTCTTCGCTCACCAACGAGTCACGGTAGCGATCGAGCCGGCGCTTATCCACGATATTGGCGTTGACCAGGCCATGGATTTCGCTGGTCAGAAGGTTCGCCTGAGTCTCGATTTCACGGTACTGCGGAAGAACGCGAAAATTCGACAGCGCCTCGCGTTCACGCTCAAGCTGGGTTGAAAGGCGCAGGCGCTCGGCTTCGAGCTCACCGAGCGAGGCCAGTTCGCCGTCGACGGCTCCGGTCTTGATCGCCTGTTTGAGCGCATCGAGCGCGTTCTTTTGATCTTTGAGCTGCTGCCAAGTCGCGGCCTTCTCCCAATTCAGGCCGAGAAGGAAAGCATTGTGGACCTGAATGTCCCAAGTCTTCTGATTGTCGAAATGCTTGAAGGGGATGTTGTAGGCGGCTGTCTGGTTGCGCACGAAGTAGGAAAGCAGCGACCGCGCCGAGGGCTTGTATCCGGATTCCGCCGACAGATCGCTAATACCGAATAGGGCCCAGGCAAGAACGGCTCGCCATTTCTTAGCGTCGAGACCCGGAACGCCTTCCTTGTTCGGCGTTGGCCGGACAGGCCAGTCGTCGGTGGCTCCTTCGATGGCGAAGAATCCGGGTGTATCGGTCGCTCGCGTCACGGCGACATCGCGGCCGGACAGGGAGAGTTCCAGCGTGAACGCCCAACCCTGCAAAGCCTCGATGCGAAGCCCTTTTCCGGGTGAGGTATTGCTGGCGAGGCAGAAATCGATGATCTCGATGAGCGTCGATTTGCCGAGAGCGTTCGTCGTGTCCTTATCACCGGCCGAGGTGGATCGGTCGGCCAGGATAAGATTGACACCCGGCTGAAGGAACGCGGTGTGAAAGCCTTTCTGGTTGGCGCGAACGGCTCTGATCATGAGGCGGTCCTGACGATAAGGCCGTCCCGGATCTCGATCGCACCGATCAGATAGAGGAGGTTCGATGCCAGCACGAACCGCTCGAAGTTCCCGACGTTCGGTTCCGTGCGCAGACGCTCCCACAGGCCCGAAACGGTCATGGGCATGCTGAGATGCGCGAGCAGCGTGGCGCCGACGCCGATCAGCGCCTCGTTCTGCGGGATATGTTTGGTCGGAAGAATCATTTCTCAAACACGTCGCAGATTTCGAAGAGATAGATGAGAACAGCGATGCCTGCGGTCTTATCGGCTTGTCGTCGCAGACCGCGCTGGGCAAAGGCGCACATCAACTCGAAAAGCTCGTCGCCCTTATGGCCCTCTTTCCGGCGAGCATAATATTCTTCAAGGAAGCCGGCCTTCAGCCGCTCAGGAAAGTCAGGATCGAGTTGAGCTTCCGCTTCAACATACTCGGCAACGGTGGCGCGCGAGGTCAGTCCCGCGGCGATGATGTGACGAGATCCATTCGAGAGCGCGTTCTTTTTGATCTTCTCCTCCGGAGCGAGGAGATCGAAAGAGCCATTTGGGGCCGGCGCTTGGCTCGCAACCCAAGAGACGGCGTTCTGCAATTCGGGGAAGGCGACGTCAGCAAAGGCCTCTTCCATGGCTTGCCGGACCTGCTTTTCGTGGCTCTCCTTCAGTTGCAGAAGGGTCGCGGTCGGCCAATCGGCCTCGACCTTGTCGATGATCGTGTGGTGATCGGTGCATAGATAGATGAGGTTCCGGACGTTATCGCGCTCGTCATCGGTCATCGACGCGTCATAACGGGCAGCGGTCGGCTTCTCACCACGGATGTGCGCGGCCTCGCCGACATAGGTATCGTCTCCCACCTGGGCGTCGTAGGTGAGGTGCTTGCCGCAATTCGGAAATGCGCACACTCCGCCGCTCCGAAAGGCCAGAATAATTCTGGTCGGGTAACTAGCGCTCATAGCCTACGCCTGTCCGCGCGCGAACGTTGCCATGGTCTCGGTCAAAGGATCGAAGGGCGTTGATGAGCATTCCCCCGGGGCGAGTGCCTACTTAGCTGTTAATGACGTCTTGGAGTGCAGCAATTTTTTCTAGTATATCGTCAAATGACGGCGGTGTTTGGTCAAACATCATCGGCGCCATCGCCCGATAATCTGCTTTCAGGTCTTTCACGCGCGCGTCGGTCGGCGTCAGCCGGAGTGTGCCTGGCCGAGCCTTATCGTAGTTGGCCCAGTTCGAACGAAAGAAGGTGGTTTTGTGATGCGCGACCTGCGCCAGTAGATTGAAGTCGGCAACGGCGGCTTGGCCCTCATCCGTGTCGAGGAGCATGGCGAGGTCGTAGTAGTGCCGAGAGAAATACTGCGGCGTCGGTGACGCGGCGGGGCGATGCGCTTCCGCATGGAGAGCGGTTGCCTTTTCCCAGAAAGTCCGCCGCGCTGACAGCACCGTTACGCTGGTGTCGGCATCGGTGAAGAAGTCCGGATAGTCGTCGGCCGCGTAGGGGCGTATGACTTTTTCCTCGGTCGGCCAGGGATCGCCGCGCGCGCCGAGCTCGAATTTTACGCGCGGCGTGATGTAGGCCATGCCTTCGTATTCGGCGGCAGGGAGCGCGGTCGGATAGTGGAAGTTGACGGTCTGCGCGTCACCGGCGTCTATCTCTAGCGACCACTCGCTTTCGGTCGGCTCGCCGAGTTGGCCGACGATCGCGGCGCGAAGCGCTGGGAGAAGTTTCTCGGCGATGTGCTGCTCGACATCGCTGACCAGGTCGTCGATCAGCCGACCCGCCTGCTTCTTGCTGATCCCCTCCTTATCGGGGTCGCGCTCGCCGGTGTATCCGAGTTCGGCACGGTCGAACGACAAGTCGATGTCCTCGGAGAACCGGCGAATACCGTTGAATGCCTTGGAGAGCGACGTGCCGCCCTTAAAAACGAGGGTTGCAGTGGTGCCCTTCGGTAGACCGAACAGGCGCTTCAGGCTCCAACATACCCAGAAGTCCTTTTCGATGATCGTATTGGCGACGCCCCGCCGGGCGCCGGTCTCCCCGAAGAGAGCTGCGCGATCGTCGGTGGGAAGGCGAGCGACATCATCCATCGATATCGGCCACCGCTGCGTGGGCAATCGAGACGAGCGTGGGCCGCATCCAGGCGGGCGCTTGAAGGGCGGTTGAGGCCAACGTCTTCTTGTCGTTGGCCGAAAGCCGGTGCGCCGCGACCTGCGCGACGTCAGCCGCCCGAACGGGGCCGACATGACGAAGCGCCTGAACCACCGTCCCGGCGGGGCTGCCCGGTGCGATCAGATGCTTGGGCGAGGCGTGGCGAAGGTCGACGATGCGCTTTCCCAGCACGACGCGCCGCGACGGGCCGTCGGTCAGATAAGTGCTTTGTGCCGGAACCTGGGTCGAAAGGCCGAGCGCGTTCGCTGCGCGCGCTCCGGCGATCTGCACCTGCGAGCCGGTCTCCCGCGCAAGAGCGTGGGCGACATCGTCCGGCGCGGGTGACAACGCCCCAAGTTTCGGGTGCAGCTTGGGAAAGTCGTAGAGCCCACGTGCAAGCCGCCGGAGCTGTCCGCCCTTCACCAATCGAGAAAGTGCCTGATCGACAGAGGAGCGGGCGGCAACTGTGAGGAAGTCGCTAGGCGTGAAAACGCTGCCACGTCCGCTAGCGCGGACGCGTTTCATGACCCGGTCGGGGACTGAGGCGTTTACCGTTTTCATGTGTCAGAAAATAAGGCAGGTTTTTCTGACATGCAAGGGGCGGCATTCCCCGTTCTAGAGTACGACCGCCACTTGCTACGCATTATGCCGCGGCGCGTTGCTCGTCATTTGCCGCGCCGGCGGCGTCCGGTGCAGCAGCCTGTTGCAAGAAGCGAGCGAGTGCTGCGCGGCGAGAATCCCGATCCACGGCATAGGCCGTCTGCTTGAATTCAATGCCGTCCAGGAGGCCCTGGATGTAGCCGGAGATGGTATCGGCGGCCATGATCAGTGCCGTGTCGAGCGTGTGAATGTAGTTGCTGGTGACGGAGCCCTTCGAATGACCAACCAAAGCAGCGATGGTGACCTCCGTGAAACCAAGATCATTTGCGATGCTGGCGAAGCTATGTCGCAGGACATGAGGCGTGATGTCGGCGAGCGGCGTATCGTCGAATATCTGCTCCCAATGGTTCGGCAAGCTTCCGAAAGCGTTATCATCTCCTTGTCCCGGGAAGACGTAGGTGCCTGCTCTCACTTTCCGGCGCTTCTCAAGATATTCCACGGCGGGCAGGCCGATTGGGCGGATCGACCTTCCCTCTTTGCTGTCCGTCAGTCGCAAGCAGCTTGAATCGGTATCAGCTTCTGCCCAAGTCAGAGTGACCATTTCGGTTCGGCGGCAGCCGGTCAGCGCAAGCTGGCGGATCAATTCGACCGAAACCTCATATTTCTCGTTCTCGGCCGCTTTAGCGAGCAACTGGCCAAGCACGCGATATTCGGCCTCGCTGAGCCTCCGAGCGCGGACGCTGTCCTTCGGTCGCCGCACACCGTGGGCAGGGTTCACTTCGATAATGCCAGCATCCACGGCGTAGGTGAGAATTCCGCCGAACAGGCCGATCGTACGGGTAGCCGTCCCGGCTCCGCCCTTGACGATCGATTTTCCTCGCAGCTTCTTCGTCTTGGCAACGAGGCGCGTCTTGCCCGCCATGATGTCCTTCATGGCCTTGTTGACTTCGGCCTTGGTCAGATCCTTCACCCGTCGGGAACCGAGCAAGGGGACGATGTGCCGGTGGATTCGGCCAATGTCCGAGGCGATCGTGCCTGGCTTCTTGGGGCGCCCGCCTTTTCCGAGAATGAGGCCGGCGTTCAGGTCGGCGAGGTAGAGGTCGCACAGCTCTTTGACCGTGATCGCCCTATTGTCGAGCTGCTTCTCTTCTGCAGGGTCTTCGCCTTTAGCGATACGCCCCAGTTGCACCTTCGCTTCCTGGCGGGCCCGCTCGGGAGTCCAGACGCCGTGCAGGCCAATCGTAAAGCGTCTCGATCGCTTACCGAGCCGATACTGAATGACGTAGCTGCGCTTGCCGGAGGCGAACACTCTGAGGCCGAAACCGGGCAGCTCGTCGTCCCAAATGACGTAATCTTTTTCGCGACTGTCTGCGGCGTCGACGACCCGTTTAGTGAGCTTAGGCATGGGCTTCCTCCGACCCTACCGTTTCCTCTCGCGTAAGCACCACGTAAGCACGCGGGCGAAAACTGTGGCGGGGAGAAGAGTAGCTTCGGCGGAGAAGGAATTCAAATTGTTTAGCGTTTACAGAGAGATAGGCGGGCATTGGCGGCTCCTTGCGCTTTTTGGCGGAGCTAGCCATATTCCCTCCGAAGGCAGGGGTCAGAGGTTCGAATCCTCTCGGGTGCGCCATTCTTTCCAAAGGGTTAGGCCTTTATCTGCGAGCCCCGCCGCCGATCTGGTCATCACATGGTCACCACCGGCACCGTGCGATCAAGACGGTGCACGATTGGACACCGCTGCAAGAACCCAGTCGATCTCACACGGCAGCGGCCGGACGCTGATGAGGTCGCACTGGTGGAACAGCTCATCGAGCGCCGCTTCCTGCTCCGGCGTCAGCTTGTCGGGGATCATTCGAAGCCCTCCGGCTCGCGTCCGTCGTGCTCGGCGCCTTCGTCCTCGCATGCATCTTCAAGGTCCAGCCACTCAAGGCCGCCGGTCGGTTCAGTGCGGATCGCCACGTCCTGGTTGACGTAGCCGGTGAACGAAAGGCTGGGCTCGTTGTCCGCGCCGTCCTCAAGATCCGGGTCGCTATCAAGTTCATCGAGCGTGACGATGAGGCGATCTATCAGTTTGGCCAGGCGCTGCCTCAGGCGATGGCGAGAGGCGGCTGGATGCTCGATCAGGTGGAAGGCGGCGGCGGTCATTTCCACCGCCTCCGCACGTAGGCCGCGACTTGGCCCAGGACATGCCGCGAACAATACTCGTAATCCCAATCCCGCTCGCCGGCCGTTTCCAGCAGCCAGAGCTTCACGAGCAAATCGCGAACGCTGCCGACCGGCTCACGGATCAGACGGTGCAGGAGTTGGTCGCAGATTGCGTCTAGGGCGTCATCCGACGCGGTGCTCTGGATTATCAGCCGAGCTGAGTCAGCGAAGCAGAACAGGTCGCGAAGGTCCCCGAGCGAGGGGGGTGAACTGCGGGGCGCAGCTATGCTATTGGCGTGCGAAGCCATGATCTCGATCCTCCTACGGTCGAGGTTGCGGTTAGGGCCGTGAGCGAGGTTGCACCCTTGCTCCGGCCTGCCTTTTCTCGTATCGGTTAATTATGAACGACGCAATACCTGATACGAGAAAATCTCGCGGGCGACCTCGCGTCGATGCGACCCAGATAGGTCTCCGGCTTCCTCCAGAGATGCTCGCAGCCCTCGACCGGTGGATTTCCGAGAACGATGCTACCTTGACGCGTCCCGCTGCGATTCGGGCGATCATGGAGGAGAAGCTGAATGCGTGAGGGCGCCTATAAGGGTCACGGCCGGATCACCTTCAGCGATCAGGATCACCCCGTCCGCTACATGCTCCAAGTCTATCGGAGCGGCCAACTTCTCGACAGCGATGGAGGGCTAGAGGCCGATCACTGGCACGTCTGGCGCGAGGCTTTCGATGCGCAGCGCGTGATGCTGACGCTGGACGACGGCAAGGTCGGACCTGTGATTATCACCCAATGGCGCCCAGGCGATGCGGTGGCGTCGTTCAAAGGCGCGGGGGCGTTTCAGTGATCGTTCGCGTAGTCTCAGGCAATCACTTGACCGGCCATGAGTTCATCGGGGAGTTTGAGACAGTCCACGAGCTACCGGTGAAGGGGGACACCTTCTGGTACGGGAAGCACGGACCCTACACCGTGATCGAGCGCGCCTTTGTGTACAAGAAGGACCCCGATCAGGCATCGGCCGCCGATGCGATCCTCAGCGTTGAGCTGGTATCCAAGCACCTTGATTTCGCACCGCGCAATCTTGGCTGAGGGGTCTGCGCACTTTTGCGCACACCCTCAGTTCCGCTCCTCCACGGTGAAGGCCAGGCCGACATGGCGGGCGGTGTCCATGGACCATCCCGAGCCCGCCGGCGTGGCGAAGCCCTCGATCTCCGGGGCAGCGATCAGGACCTGGTCGCCATCGGCAGGCGGGCGGCGCAGCATGGGCGCGAACCGTAGCGTGGCCTTCCCGTTCCCGTCCGCCGTGACGGGCTCGGTGGCGATGTAGTTGTAGCGCCCATCGGCCCCACCAGCGTGAACATCTGCCCGGTGACGATGGGTGTGGCGTCAGCCCTCGTCGGGCAGCATGTTCCCGCCATCCCGAGGCATTCGCCACCGGCGCGCGATTGGGCCGCATCGAATAGACCTTGCGGCAAGGCAAGGATTCCCAGAACGATGGTACCCTGAAGCCGTCCGGCAGCGATTCGGCTTCTGCTTGAAGGGTGTTTCCGTGGTGACGATGACGTGACCCCCTGAAACTCCTCCAGGAATAGCTAGAGTCCGCCCAACGAAGGACGGACAGAATGAAGCGATCGAGGTTCACGGAAGAGCAGATCATCGGGATCCTGTGGGAGCAGGAGGCCGGTGTAGCGACGGCGGAGGTGTGCCGACGCCACGGGGTCAGCTCGGCGACCTTTTACAAATGGAAGGCCAAGTTTGGCGGGCTCAACGTGTCGGAGGCTCGGCGGCTCAAGGCGCTCGAGGATGAGAACGCCCGGCTGAAGCGGATGCTGGCGGACGCGATGCTGGACAACGTGGCCCTGAAGGACCTGCTGGGAAAAAAGTGGTGACGCCCGCCGGCTATCGCGAGGCGGCTGGCCATCTGCAGGCCGCCTACGAGATGAGCGAAAGGCGGGCGTGCCGTGTGCTGGGCGTCGATCGGACGAGCGTGCGCTATCAGGCGACGCGCCCGGACGACGGCGCTCTGCGCGACCGGCTGAAGGCCCTGGCCCAGGACCGTCGACGGTTCGGCTATCGTCGCCTGCACGTGCTGCTGCGGCGCGAGGGCCATGCGGTCAACAGGAAGCGGGTCCAGCGGATCTATCGCGAGGAGCAACTGACGGTGCGCCGGCGCGGCGGCCGGAAGCGAGCGATGGGCCCGCGGCGACCGCTGGACCTGCCGCTGGCGCCCAACCAGCGCTGGTCGCTGGACTTCGTCGCAGACCAGATGACGGACGGGCGGCGCTTCCGCATCCTGACGGTGATCGATAACTGCACGCGCGAGTGCCTGGCGCTGGTGGCCGACACCTCGCTGTCGGGCGCGCGGGTCGTGCGGGAGTTGGACGCCGTCATCCGGCAGCGAGGGCGGCCCGACACCATCGTCAGCGACAACGGCACGGAGTACACCTCGAACGCGGTCCTGGCCTGGGCCGACGACACCGGCGTCGGCTGGCACTACATCGCGCCGGGCAAGCCCCAGCAGAACGGCTTCAACGAAAGCTTCAACGGGCGGCTGCGTGACGAGCTGCTGAACGAGACGCTGTTCCGCTCGCTGCCGCACGCTCGCGCCGTGCTGGAGGCGTGGCGACGCGATTACAACGAGCAGCGTCCGCACTCGAAGCTCGGGTGGCTGACGCCGCAGGCTTATGCAGAAGCGCTCACCGGACACATCGGCCGGCCTGCTGCGCTGGTTGGAGGCTGCGCTGACCGGCCTCTTGCCAACCCAGCCGATCACAGCTCAGATCAACCTAGGACTCTCGTTATGGCTGGATGAGAAACGGGGGTCACGTCAACGAACCTCAATCGATACGAGGCCGACCTCAAGTCGCTGATTAGCCGCGCCGAGAGATTAATGATCGCGATGCAGCGGTCTATCGATAGTAAAGCGGTAGATGCTCAACTAAAGAAAACCTTAGGCGAGCAAGCGGTCTCCTTCATAGGATCGTTACCAGATTTTAAGGAGGGCTACCAGTCCTGGTATTCAGAGGCTCTGGCAGTAATAAAGCAACTGCTGCCCGATAGGCTGGCAGACTTCAAAAGCCACTATGAGAAGCCGAAATCTGCTCGCAGGGAGTTGACGGCGGCCAACTATGTGATTGATGACTTCTACCAAGGCCTCCAAGTTACCCGTGGTTATGACAACGTCATAGTTAGTCCAAGCGCTGCGGTTCCAAGGTTCAGTGCCCAGATTTCCATCCTGAAAGCGTGCCAGGCGCGGTTCAAGTCTTCTCTGTTCGATATTCGACAGCTCGTTCACGCCGACATCCTCGACAGCGAGTTGGCTGGCGCCCGGGAGCTGCTGAAAAATAACTTCCTTCGACCCGCCGGTGTGGTCGCCGGGATTGTGCTGGAACGGCACCTACAAGAGGTCGTGGCGAGCCACGATGTGAAGGTGAAGACCCGCCCGACGCTGGGTGATTTTATCCAAGTGCTCAAGGACGCAGAGGTGTTGGGCACGCCCGACTGGCGCCGGCTGCAGCACCTCAACGAGCTACGGGTGAAGTGCACGCACAACAAAGGCTCGGAGCCGACCGCGGAGGACGTGGACGACCTGATTACGGGCGTCGATCGGACTATCAAGACGCTGTTCTGACCTGCGACCTGCGACCTGCGACCTGCGACTGACGACATGATCGATTGCATCGTCATGGACGGCGACGCCGACGACGCCGCCCTGTGGGAGATCGATGAGAACTTCGCCCGCGCCGAACTGACGGATGCCCAGCGCGCCGACCACCATGTGCGGCGGGAGGAAATCCTCGTCCGCAAGAACGTTGTCTCCGAGCCGGGCCGTGGCGGCAATCGCCAACTTGGCGATAGGTCGTATGCATCGCACGCCGCTGAGACCCTTGGACAGTCCAAGAGGGCTGTCGAGCGGGACATACAGCGCGGCAAGAAGATCGCCCCAGATGTCCTAGCCGAGGTCGCCGGGACCGAACTGGACAAGGGCGTGGTGCTGGACGAACTGGCCCGCACCCCAGCCGAAGAACAGCGTGCGAAGCTGGCGGAGATCAGCCTTCGAAGGCAGCCGGGCGCGATCGTCAGGTTGACGTTCTAACCACCGCCTGTTGAACTGACAGAGGGGGAGGACGACATGGTGAGCTTTGCTCTGCTGCTGATGCTGGCCGCTCAGGCCGACTGGCCCGATGCGGGAGACTGGGCGATAGATCGGTTCGAAGAGCGCTGCGTAACAAGCCTCGACTTCGAGGGCGCCGGGGCGACCGAGCTGTACGTCACCCTCGAACTCGACGGCTCCAGCACGGTGCTGATCAACAATGCGAACTGGACCACCGTTGATGATCAGCGATACCCAGATGTCGAGGTCGTTCTTGATGACCAGGCGTACACGGGCGGAGGTGCCCGAGGGTATATCAGCGAAGGCTACCGACGCGGCTTAACGATGCGAATGCCGGCCACGTTTGTCGACGACTTCGCGGCAGCGAGGAGTTTCAAGGTCTTCAATGGCGAGCAACTCGTTGACAGCCTGAGCTTGGACGGCAGCGCTGGCGCTGCCTCCGGACTCCGCCGCTGCATCACATCCGTCCGCCGGGCACACGATGCCGCAGAACGTGAGCGGCAGCGCTTGGCTCACATCCCTGAGAACCCTTTCGCAGAGGTGACGCCGCCCGAACCGACGACGTCTGAAGACGGCGTCCAATGGGCACGTCGGCCGCAGGTGACTGCCGATGACTTCCCTGCCCATGCCAGGGAGCGCGATGTGACGGGCTCGGCGACCCTTAGCTGCGAAGCTCGCGCAAACGGCTCTTCGACAAACTGCCGCGTCTTGAGCGAGAACCCCTCTGGAGTAGGATTCGGCCGGGCAGCACTAGCAGTGGTCGGCCGGGCGAGGCTCGCTCCGCAGTATGTTGACCGACTGCCGCCCGATAGCCGGTTCACCGTGACTGTTCCTTTCGAACTCGGGCGCCCGTGAAGGTGAGAAGCCGCGCGGATGATGACGGTCCCACAGTCGAGGATCTGGAGGCGTTCTACGACCGGCTCCAAGGCCCGCTCGGAGAGGTACTGCGCACCACGGGCACCGTGATTGAACGAAAGATGCGCGAGCGCGGGGTAGATTTCGGCGCCCTGACCGATCTGGAGGTCGTGGAACTGTTCAACGCGTCATTCGCAGAAGCAGCAGCGCGTACCTTGCCCCAGATTGACCCGGTCGCTCTGGAGGCGAGCCTTGGCGCTTTTTCCGCAAATGCGATCATGGCGCTGGCGACCAATGCGAACTCCACCAACACCGTGAACTGAAACGCCTCGTTTCGGCGAATCTATTTGCCGAGAGAACCTCGATCGATCAAAGTTCGGGTTGGGAAGAGGGGGCTCATGTCTACTGTAGCAGCGCTTTTGGCGGTCCTGACACAAGCTCCGGGGGATTTGGTCGAGGGACCACCCGGGTACACCCAGTGCCGATCGGTCTTCGTTGGGCGCCAAGGCGAGGGCGGTATGGAGAGAGGCCTCCACTGCATGGGGCCAAACGGTCGCTTGGAGCTGCTTCGCGGAGAGGCCGCGCAGGTTCGGCGGCCTGAGCCGGCACCCGTTCCGACCGCGCTGCCCGGCAACGACCTTGCCGGAGCCGCTAGAGTGCACGTCGCCACAACCTCGCTGCCGACCCGGAGCGAGGTGGAAGCTGGTATGCAGGGGCGGCCCTATACTCAGGTGCTGGCAGAGCAGGCAGCGGCGGAGCGGGCTGCCAAGGAACGCGCGGCTTTGGCATCCGCAGCGCCATCGGCCCAGGGTGCCTCTGTTTCGCCCCCCACGGCGACCCTCGTATCGGCAAACGGCGCCCCGACTGCGGCTGCAATCCGCGACCTGGGCGTCGAATATACGACACGCTACAATCAGGAGTTCCGGCTCACCGGTGCTCCGGGCGAGCTCGCCATCCATCACCCGATGGTCGGCGACATTATGAAGCTTCGGCAGTCGGTGACCGACCTGAGCTGTTCGGCGCGGGCAAGGCGGACCTTCCGCTGCAGCTACACCCTTACCACGCAGATGATGCAGGCGGATCAGCCCGGGCTGTTGGGGATGTTGGGCGCGTTCACGGCGGGACTAAATCAGGCGGCCGGCCAAGACGTCCGATCCTATACCCACACCAACGACTTTACCCGAAGTGGAGCGGGGTGGGTCTCGGAGACGATGCGAAGCAGAGTCCAAGCCGCAGCGGCTGAAACCCCAGCCCGCAATTCCGGATCCTATAATCATCGTGAAGCCCAGCAGGGGATTCGTGAGAACCAGATTGACTTCAACGCGATGCGAGACATGTACGATGCCGCCCAGGGCAAGCTATGGTGAGCGAGTAGCGGTGGGCTACTGAGAGAAGCACGCGCTCCCGTTCGATCGCGGTGAGTATGGGCGGGAGACTTCAGGCGCCTTGGGATTAGTGCCACAGGCGCCGCTGACACCCGTCTTTAGTTCTGGGGAGGGACAATGCAGCGGATCGTACTGGCTGGCTTAATCGCCATGGGAGGATGCGCTTCGACGGCGTCGATGCAGTCGGCTGCAGGTTACGCGGTCGTTGAGTGCGCTGCCTTGCCAGACGGGAGGGTCAGCGGCTGCACCGTCGTGGAAGAGAGTGAGCCGGGCCAGGGGTACGGACGCATGGCTATAGAAGCTGTGGCTCGCGGACGGGTGGTGCCGAAGGATCCCGGTTCAAAAGTCGGGACGTTTCGCACAACCGTTCGGCTCGGACCGGACGGCTGAGGGGCGCATGACACGCGACGCACTGATGCTGGTGGCGCTGGGCGTCGCTGTCGTTGGTCTCTTCGGTTCTCTGGTCGCCGATACCTCTTCGACGCGTCCACCGTGGGCGGTTTCCTGCTGGTCCTGGGCGGGCTCGGCGTGTGCGGCATGATGTGGGCGCGGCCGTCTGACGAGGGCCGAGGCGTCTTTAGTTCTGGGAGGGGGAGGGATCGCGGCGTGCGCGAATCACGTCTAGGATGAATCGACATTCACCGCATCCACAGCATGGAGGCGGCGATGTGGATGAAGGCGAGGTAGTGGCGCGCGAGCCTGTCGAACCGGGTGGCGAAGCGGCGGAAGTGCTTGAGCTTGTTGAAGCAGCGCTCGACCCGATTGCGGAGCCTGTAGACCAGCGGATCGTGCGGGATCGGGACCTTTCGTGAGCGGGTCGAAGGGATGACGGCCTCGGCTCCGATCTGGTCCAGGTGACGGCGAAGGCTGTTGGCGTCATAGGCGCGGTCGGCGAGCACGGCGGCAGGGCGATGGCCTTCCAGAAGGGCCGGCACGGCGAGGATGTCGTGGCTCTGACCGGCTGCGATGAGGAAGCGAACGGGCCGCCCGAGCGTGTCGCAGGCCATGTGGACCTTGGTCGTCAGTCCGCCTCTGGAACGCCCCACAGCCGGATCGAGGCCCCCTTTTTACGGCCGCTGCCCCGACCGGTCGTCGCCTGCTGGTGAGCCCGCACAAGCGTTGAGTCCAGCATCAGATACTGGTTGTCCCGGTCCTTGATCAGATCGTCGAACACCTTCTCCCAGACCCCCGCCGCCGCCCAGCGGCTGAAGCGTTTGTGTGCCGTCTTCCACTTGCCGTAGCGCTCGGGAAGGTCCTGCCAGTGAGCGCCGGACCGCAGCACCCAGAGCACCCCGTTCACAAATAGCCGGTTGTCGGACCCCGTCCGACCGGGATCCGACGCCTTCCCCGGCAGCAGCGGCTCAATACGAGCCCACTGCGCCTCGTCCAGTTCATAACGCTTCACGCCCATCGATGACCTCCGCCAAAGCGGAGACCTATGAATCACGCATCAGGCCGCACGTGAATCCCTGAATGTCGATTGGACCTAGTGGTTAGCTATGACCGTCATCGCTCACCCTCAGCCCGGCACAATCGTTCGCGTCGATCTCAATGAGGGCTTCAGAGAGCCTGAGATGGTAAAGCGGCGCCCCTGCATCGTTCTGTCGCCGCAACTGCGGGATCGCAAGCAGCTCTGCACCATCGTTCCGCTGTCCACGACGCCTCCCCGCCAGATGCACGACCATCATCTGGAGATCGTTCTGGATCCGCCGCTGCCGGCCCCTTACGCATCGCCTCGCATGTGGGTGAAAGCGGACATCGTCCTGACGGTTGCGTTCCATCGACTTCGTCTGCTTTTCTCCCACAAGGAAGGCGGGCAACGAGTGTACGACGTCCGCGTTCTGGACGACGACACTTTCGGTCGTGTGCAGGCCTGCGTGAGGGCGGGGCTCGGCCTTTAAGGTTGTGGTTAGGGGTCGGGCGTATTACGTTTGACCTGTCGCCGGTCGCACCGGCATTTAAGTCCAGCTTCGGCTGGCCACTATGTGTTGGTGATCGCAAACCGCCATGGTGTCAGGAAGGGCCTCGCTTCGGCGGGGCCCTTTTCATTTCGCAACCCGTAGACCAAAAAAAGGCGGCCCTCATGAAGCCGCCGTTGGTCGTTCTGGGCGGCACCTTAGTAAGGCGACCCCAGCCCTGTAAGGCTGCTCATTGAGGAGGATAGGCCCATAGCCTGTTCGTCCTGAGCCGCCACGAAGCCGATCGCGGCTATCACGCAGGCAACGAGCGTTAAGGCTCCCAGGGTGATGATGCCCTTCCTGTTGGAGCGGCTGGAGGCCAGTCCGATCTGCAGGATCTCAATGCCTTTCAATACGAAATAGAAGGCCAGCATGTAGGTGATGATCTGGATCATTCCAGCCATTGGTTGTCTCCCCGTTAGCTCAACAACTGAGCCTTCTTCGCCTGAAACTCCGCCTCGGTCAGGACGCCCTTTTCCTTCAAATCGGCCAACTTGGCGATCTCGTCGGCATGGCTGAACCCCGGTGGCGGAGCGGTAAGACGTCGCGCCGCCTCGCCCTGGGGCTTGAGCATGATCGAATGGACGATCGCGACGATGAAGATCGCGGCACCGTAGAGCCACCAGAGGACGAACGGTCCGTGGCCCTTGTTCTTGGCGACTATTGCCGGGATGAGGCCGATGAATACGACGATGATTAGGATCTCCAACCGCGTCCCCCTCCCGGCCCCGCCGCTGTTGACGTAGCTGCCTAGCACAGCCGGGGCGAGTGTCTAGCGCTCGCATCCGATGCCGTCGCCGTCACGGTCCAAATGGCGGCCATAACCGGGATCGCCTCTTCGCACTGGGGCGGCTCCAGCAGCGCGCGCTTCCGAACAGTTGGCATAGGCTCGACCGGCTGGCGGCTGCGATCGCAGCGCTTGGGGCCGAGATGTCGAGGGCGAGCCGCCACTGCCTCGATGGCAGTGATAGCCGCCATTCTTCCGATCGTTGTGGCAGCCCTCGGAGTTCAGGCCGCCTGGGTGCGCCACTACTGCTGCGGGAATGGCGAGCGCGGCGACGGCGCCGACTACGGTCCAGCGGTTCATTGGACTTTCGAAACGTCCCAACGAAACTGATAGACGTCGTCGTTCCAGGTTACCGTGAGTAGCGCATCAAGCGAACCTTCGGAAGGAATCGCCACCCGGTCAGTGATCACCTGTCCGCCGAAAGAGCTTTCCGGATCGATCGTCGTCGTCTGTAGAACCTGGCCCTGCAGAGCCATCAATGTGCCGTCCAGGTTATCGTTGATCTCTTTCATCGTGAGAGCGGTTCCGGCGACCGCCGCGCCAGCCAGGGCCGCCTGTGCAACATGGTCGGTCGCTTGGTATCGATACACGCCGCGCGGCGTCGAATAGGTGCTGGTGTAGGTCGGGCCTTGGGACGCTGCGTATGCAGTAGCAGCGCCGGCGAGAGCGGCGGCCACTAGCGCGATCGTTGCATCGTTCTTCGCCATTCGCTCGAGCTCAGCATGGGTGAAGATCCGGAGCGGCTCGCCGCCCGCCGCTGCAATCATGTTCTCGACGCCGAAGTTCGTCGGCTCTTTCGCGTTGTTGAAGGCAGCGACACCGAAGACCAGGCGGCCCTTCTCGTTGACGCCGAGCGGGGTGACTTGGACAGACCCATTGCGGCCTTCCGCAAATGTGGTCGCCTGGCCTTGGACATAACGGATCGACTGGTTGGCGTCGGCGACCGGCTTGACGGTGTAGCTGGTGGCGCAAGCGGATATGGCAAGCGCGGCGCAAAGCGCCGGCGCGATCACAAACCTCATAGAATCCCCTCCCCAGGGACAGAAGCACCGCAACCCCCCGTCGCGGCGTTCGCGTGTCCTAGCACAAGTCGGACGAGTGTCTAGGCCGCTCAGGGATATGACTACCTAATCCCGGTCGCGTTTGTCAGAGCGATGAAGGCCAAAACCAAAAGCTGTCGACGCCGTCAAGCCGTGCCCCTTCGGGGGTTGCGGCCGCACGCCGCTGTGTCATGGTCTCAGCGCGTGCCAATCGTGGGAGAGAGGGACGCGGGACGGCCCGGCGTTGGCCCCACCCTGAGGCCGGGCCGTCCTACCGCTCAGCCGACGGTGATCGTCAGCGCGCCGACGGCGAACTTCACCAGATTGCCGGCGACGACCGTCTGAGACGACGCCAGGGCGTTGGAACCCAGCATGTTGCCGCCCGAGGCCGCGTCGAAGATGGCGAAGTGCGAGACGGTCTCGCTGCCGGCCGCCGCCCCGAAATCCACCTCCGCCGAGTTGGCGATCGAGGTGTTGCGCGAGATGGCGCCGTAGGTGGCGGCCAGCCTCCCGGTGCAAAGACCGCAGTTCAGCGAAAAAGGGGCTGGGGAAGGCGGGGCCATGTGATTCAGGCTGGATGGTGAGAAGCCGGGTCCCCGGCCTTCTTCCGCATCGACGTCCGCGACCAACCCTTCGTCCGCAAGATAAGACGGGCCCGGAGACATGCGACCTGTTCGGCTTCCTGGCGACCGAACCCGGCCAGCTCGTCCGCAGCATCCGCCCCGGGATCATGCCGGCAATCCTGACAGAGCGCGAGGGAGGTCGAGACCTGGATGAGCGCGCCGTGGGACGAGGCGAAGGCCCTGCAACGGGCGGTGCTGAATCGAGCGCTGGAGATCTGCCATGAGGGCGTACTGCTGGATCGTCGCCCTCTTCGTGATGGTGATCGGGCTGGGCCTTCTCCCGATCCTCGCGACCATGGCGTCGCTGAACTGCTACCACATGGGCAAGTGCAGCGCCCTGGTGTGGCGCTTCTTCGGCATGGCCACGCTCGTGGCGGCAGGCTTCGCAGCCCTCGGGTGCGGGCTGATGAAGCTGATCAGGAGGCCTCAGGGTGACGCCGCCGGAACGAAACCCATGGATCGGCGCTGAATCCGCCCCTCAGAAAGAGGCGGAAAAGCATGGCGCAGAAGAAGACCCTCATTGCATCAAAGGCCGGCGTCCGCCTGGAGCGAATCGAAGACCTGGCCGAACGCCAGCGAGGTAAGATCACGTTCAAGCTGTCGACCTACCGGCCGCCGCAGCCGCGCTACATCGCCGACCTGGACGAGGCTGAAGACGCGTTTGCACGCGAGGTCACCGCCTCGCTGCAGGACCCGGTGATCGTAGCGCTGATGGAGCGCGGGACGATCTAGCCGGGAACCCTAAGGGCCGCCGAGGACGTTCACCCTCAGAGAGGAGAAGTTGATGAGCGACGACAAATCCCAAACTGGCAACCCCGATCGCCAACGCGTCAGCCTGTCCGAGGACTATGAGGTCCAGGACTGGTCCAAGCGCTTCGGCGTCACGGCCGATCAACTCCGCGCCGCCGTCGACGCCGTCGGCAATCAGGCCGAGGATATCGAGAAGTATCTTAGCCGCAAGTCTGGACCCGCCTAGGAGAGGCATCATGAGCACCCCCCAAGGCTTGAGGACGCCCAAGCGTATCGCCCTACTGATCCCCATCCTGGTGGCTGTGGTCGCCTTCATCGGCCTAGCCGTATTTTCTTGGTCGCATCTCGGAGCCAAGGGGCCGGCGCCGCAGCTGGGTTCATCGCCGGAACAGGTCGCAACCGGCACAACGCCGCCGACCCGCGATGCCTACACAACGAAGGACTTCGTCGAGCCACAGTCCGAGTAGCTGCACGCCGTCCCCTATGCTGCAGTAAAACCCGCCCTCCGAAGTGAGCGGGCCTCGGTAGATAGCGGAGCCTGGGGCTCGACGGTTACCACCGCTCCACGATGGAGGTGGTGACCGCATCCTTGGTGATGGTCGTCATCTGGCAGAAGCCGCCGACAAGCCCGGTCTTCCGCTGGGCGCGCATCACGGCCAGGCTATGCGCCTTCACGTCAGGCGTCCCGCCCCACAGCTTGAGACCGAAGGTCTTGAGGTCGGCTTCCACAGCATCAGGCATGGGCGATGCGAATGTCAGGGCAGGCTGGACCAGTTCGGGCGCGAAACGCATCACAGCCCCACTGGAGGCTGCCGGCCCCTTGATGGGCCTTAGCGCCCAGGCCGGGTGACCCGCGTCGGGATAGCTGCTGACGGCGTAGGCGGCGGCCCGGCCATCCGACCCTACGCCGACCAAAATCGCGTCGACCTTGCCTGGGTCGCCGGGGACCGCGGCGCCACCGCGCATAGCCGTCATCATGTGCTGGTGGGCCGAAACAACTCGGCCTGCAAAGCTGGCGACCAAGTCCTCGAAACCACCCTGCACCTGCGCCATGGCCACGGCGACTAGGGCGGAGAACATGTCTGGGCCGCGGGCGACGAAGGCTGCCGACTGGTGCGCCGCGATCTGTACCTTCTGTTTCAAGGCGACGGTCGAACCATCCGGGGTGATCATCGCCCCATCGGTCAGCAGGCTTACAGACGTCGGGGCCAAATAGACCAAGGCCGCGGTCATTGATCGTCCTCCGGCTCGAAGGCGCGATCCTCGGAGAACGACCCAGCCGAGTAGAGCACGGCATTCACGACGAAGGTCGCCACGGCGGCGGCCGTGCCAGAGAAGCCGAGGACCGTGGTGACGATATACGCCGAAACTGGGTCGGCGTGAGCCACGACCGGGAAGGCAACTAGACACGCCAGCACGCCCAGGAAACGTCTGAGACGGCGGGTCACTTGCTGTCCTCCGATCCGATCATTCGGCGCATGGCTTCGGCGAGGCTGTACTTCGTCTTGGCGGGGCTGGACTGGCGCGTATTCGCGGCCATGGCCTGCGCCAGGCTATAGCGAAGCTGAGGCTTCGGGGTGGTCGGGCCGGTCATTGCGGGCTCCTTTGGTGGTGGGGGAATGGTTGGTCGGGCATCTGGCAACGCAGGGCGCCGCCCTCGCCCTCCCACGAGGAGAGCGCTTCCCGATCCAGCCGGAAGTTTTCGATGACCTGGCGGGACGCGATCCGGCGACGATCGACAAGTCGGGTCGAGAGGTCTCCGGTCTTGGCGAGGCGCTTGGCGGTTCTGGGGGAGACGCCCAGACGGGCAGCGATGTTGGAGAGGCCGACAACCGTCATTCCGCCCCCTCCACCGCCGACCAGTCGATCTTGGCCATCCGGTCGAGATCCCAGATCGGCTGGTCTTCCCAGACGAATCCATCCGGCCGGCCGACGTCGATCTCAGTGAGCATCTCGGTCACCACCCCCATGGCGAGGGTGCGGAACGTCGCGTCGGCCTGCTTCGCCGTCTCCAGCGATGCACCGTGCTCCCATGCGGAGAGTGCCGCAAAGGCGCAGATGCGGTTGAAGTAGGTCACCAGCAGATTGACCGCGAGCGGCATCAGCACCTCGGGCGGAATTCCCGTCTCGGTGTCGTCCGGGCCTCGGCTGATCTGGCCAGACGGGACGGACCTCTGGGTCACAGGCGCTGAGCGGGCCTTCCTGGGCCGATCCGAGAAGCGACCCAGGCCGGCGTGCATCAAGAGCCGATCGGAGGCCTCGACGCTGATCTTGCCATCGACGACCACGACGGCGCCGCGCGCCTCCCACTTCTGGACAGCCGCCTTGCTGACGCCGTGCATCTTTGCGAACGCGGGCCGTGAAGCGAGGGTCACGCTCATCAGCGGCAACCTCGGGCAACCGGAAACCTGTCGGCGGCCCTCAGGCCCCTCCGGTCCGCGCGTCCGACGCAGAGAGGACGGGGCTTCGGGCCGATCCATCCGTGAGCGGGTGAAGCCCCAGAAGGGCAACTGGCAACCGGCAACCGGATTTCGGGGTCATAGCTGGAGGAAGAACATGCCCAAGCTGCCCGTATACGTTGCGACGCCGGGGAAGGACCCGCGACGATCATGCCGGGGAGATCAGTGCCCACGAGACACCCCCAGGCTGTCGCTGTCGGGCATGACGAGGCGGGACGCCCATGCTTCGGCTTCGCCCACGGTCATGGCGGGGGGTGCGTGTCGGAGGACGAGAAGCGCGGCCTCGATCGTCACGGGGCGGTGCGCCGCGAGGGACAGGGCGAGAGAGAAGCGTCCCTGAGCCAATGGGTGCTGCATGATGTGGGCGCGGCGTTCTCCCGCGTCAGATCGGGGCGTGATGCCCACGCTCTGTTCGGCCATCAGCTCGGCAGTGCGGCGGGCCGGGGTCATGCCGCCTCCGAGCGCCCGGCCGTCTCGGGGGAGAGATACTCGGTCTTCTCCGGCGGCGGCTTCGGGGCCTCCAGCTTGAGGGGAGGAAGCGGGGTAGACGCAAGGCGCGGACCGATGGCGGCGGGAGTGGCCGGGACCGAGACGACGACCCGCTTGTCGACGAGTTTGCAGTGATCCGCCGTGAGGTGATGGACCGCGCCCGAGCTGCGGTGCTGGTACTTGCCGTTCACGATCCTGGACGGATCGATCACCCGCGCACCGCCCTGGTGATGCCAGATGCCTTGGATCGTGTCGGAGACGATGCGCCGGGGCTGGGCGGGATGGTCCCGCAGCGGAGCCTCGACCGTGGGCAGCGGGGACGCGTCGGCCGGGAGGTTGCTGTTGGCGGCGTCGACCGCGGCGTCGGCGGCGGTGACCAAGTCCAGCAGCTCGACGTACCGACGCTGGAGGTCGGGATATTCTTTGGCCAGCTTGGCGCGGGCCGCCTTGGCCTGGGCTTCAGCAGCGGCGTACTGGACGTGCCTCTCCGCGTCGGCGATGGCCGCCTCCGCATCGGCCAGGGCGGCTTCCGCGGCCGGGGTCACCCGACGATCGAACGCATCGACCAGGTCACGCGCATCCCGGAGCCGGCGGGTGGCGCTCTCCAAGACGCCGTCGGCGGCCTCACCATCGGCCGTGGCGGCCGCCGTCTGGGCGCGCTCGGCGGACAAGACCTCGGCGACTGCGGCGTCGCGCTTGGCCTTGGCGTTGGCCAGGCCGCGCTGGGCGGCTTCATGGGCTTTGCGGGCGGCGGCGACGGGATCGCGTTTCAGGATATCGGTGACGGCCATGTCGGTCCTCGTGGTGGTGTTGGGAATTCTGCGACTGGACTCGCCCGGGCTCAATGCGACCGGACTAGATCGGACTGAGATTGGGTTTCGGGCGGCTGCCGGCGGCGACGCGGGCGGCTGACCCAGATGTCGACGTCGGCCTGTTCGAGGCGCCACGTGTTGCTGCCGGCTGACCTGGAAGCCGGGAGCTGTCCTCGACGGATCGCCTTGTGGATGGTGTCGGGCTTCTCCCCGGCCAGACGGGCGACGTCGTCGACAGACAGGCTGCGCTGGAGGGAATGCTCGATCTCAACAAGGCGGCCGTCGATCTGGTCACCGGTCAGGGCGGCCCGGTCCCGCCGCAGGGTGCGGACTAGGGCGAGCGATGACGGCTCAGAGGTGGAGCGCAGGCCGGTCACTGGACGGACCTCCCGCAGACCCCGTATTTGCGCCACCACCACTGCGCTCCACCTATAAAGGTGGTGGCGCAGGTGGCGCAGTGGCGCAAAGGGCGATCTGCGACACCATGGAAATGGTGGTGGCGCAAGGTGGCGCAGGTGGCGCAAATCATAGCTCCACCCACCTTCCGACGCCGACCGTTTTGCGTGACTTCCGATGCTCATCGAGGGCGTCAACGACCACCAGGGCACCTGATTTGAACCAGGTCTTCAGCAGCCCCTTCGCCTTCTCGCGTGCCGTCTTCTCGTCGAGATCGAGTTCCAGCACCTCGGCCACGGCATAGCCGACCCACTCCTTGGCCTGGACGTTCTCACGCCAGTGACCACCGTCGATGTGCCGCTGCACGGCCAGCAGATCGGCGGCTGAGACACCATCGAAGGGGTCGGGCCACTTCCATGCGGTGACCACACCAACGTTGTCGCTGGGCTTTATGCCGACGCCGTTACCGAGGTCCACGCCAATCATTCGATACCAGACGGCTCCGTCGGGGGAGCGCGGCGACATGTTGGCTTTGCCGTCCTCGACCCGGAAGTAAGGGTAAGGCGTCTCCAGGCCTGCGCGTTCAGCCTCGTCTTTCGACATGGGGTTGAGGACGCGACCGGAGCGAGCGGCGGCTAGGAGGGAACCTGCCCCACGCCCGTCCTCGACCGTGATCTCAGCGCCGTTGGTCTTGCGGGTATGGTGGACCAGCTCAACGGCGGTGTTTGTCTTGCCAGCGATGCGGCCCCATTCCTTGGCGACCGTGTCGATGGCGCCGTTGTCGTTCTCCGCCACCTTGTGGGAGGAGACGAAGGGGTCGATCACGACCACGTCGATCTTGTGGGTCTGGATCTCCGAGACGACCTTCTCGACGTTCGGCTCAATGATCAGCGCGCCGCTGGCGTCGCTCTTCGCGATGGTGATGCCTGCGTCCCGGCCTGAGCCGAGGAATAGCCAACCCTCCAGATCATCTGGCGTGAGGCCGTAGTGCAGCGCCAGCGCCATGGCCCGGCGCATGGTCTCCTCGAAAGGGTCCTCCCCGTTCCAGTAGGCGACGCGCACCCGCTTCTCGACCGGCTTGATGCCGAGCAGGGGCTTGCCGCTGGCCATCGCCATGGCCTCGGCCAACACGAGGGAGGACTTGCCTACGCCACCCGGAGAGAAGGTGGTAGAGACGAACTGGCGGATGTAGTGCCGGCCGTACAGCCAAGCGCGGAGGGGGATAGCGGCAGGGTCGATCCACTTGAACGGCACCGCCCAACTCGGCGCGGGATGATCGCCTCGCGTGGCGAGTGGCGGCGGTGAAGAGGCCCAGGCGCGTAGCTGATCGACAGGGCCGCCAGCGTCTAGCCAGTCCGAGACGTCCTCACCTTCGGCAAGGCCGGGGATGCGAATGATCCTGGCAGAGGCAGCATAGGCTGAGAGCTGTTTAGCGAGCCTCGCCGCCTTCTTACGGCCGGGCTCGTCATTGTCCTCCAGGATGAGGCAGTCATAACCGGCGAGCTGCCGGGCCATGTCCTCGGTCCATTTTCCGCTGGCCGCCGTCGTGGCCGTCAGGTTCAGGCCAGCGAGCCGATCGGCATCCTTCTCGCCTTCGGTGATCCAGATGGTGCTGTGAGCCACTTTGTTGCGGTCAGCGGCGCGGTAGAGGACACGACGCTCACCCGCGTCGTTGAACCATCCGCCGCGGCCATCTGGCCGGCGCTGGCGGAAGGTCTTGGGCTTGCTGGCGTGCTCGTATCGGAGGACCTGATAGAGCAGATCGCCGTCATCACTGCGGTAGTCGTAGGTGGCGGCAAGCGTGTACCCAGCGCCCGTCAACCCAAGGTCGGAGTAAGGCTTCGGGCTTCGGGCAGCCCGTTCGGACATGCGCTCGATGGCGCCGGGCTTGGGTGTCCAGGAGCTTAGCCCAAGCTTGGCGCGCACGTACTCTCGACATAGCCGCCAGTCGTCCTCCGCCTTGCTGTCGGTTCGGAAGCCCTCCGGGCTGTCGGGATCAAGCCAGACAATGAGGCTGTCGTCGCGCTGCGAGTGTCCCGGCCCCGCCGCGCGCACATGATCACCCTCGATCTTGCCGCCAAGAGCGTGAGCGACGGTGCGGAGATCCAGCGCGGCGTTCATGCAGCGCCCCCAATTCGGCTCGCCATGCGATTGCGGAAGCCGTCGCTGATGAGCCCCGCCCAGTCGTCGACGGTCGTGAACGGCGTGAAGAGGTTGATCGTGGTGCACGCCGCGGCGAGCGTGTCCAACGCGGCGCGGACAGCAGCGGCGGCCTCTTCCTCGGAGCTGAAGGTATGGGTTGGCGGTGCGGTCCGGGCGGTGCGCACGGCGGCGAGGTTAATGATGCGAGGATCATCAGCCACGGACCACCTCCCAGCCCTGGAAATGGCCTTCGTCGCTCACGATCGAGCGGAGCATCGCCCTTGCAGGGCAGAGCGGCCGGGAGTAGGATTGCTGCCGATCTTCCTCGTCAGTTGATCTCCTGCAAACCCCGGTGAGCCCTGCACGGCCGCCGGGGTTTTTCGTGGGCGGGGCCTGGTTGAACCTTCCCATGATCACGCCGCCTCGCTCGTGGAGGAGGCGGAGTTGTCGTTGGCCCAGGCGAGCAGGTCGCCGACCCGGTAGCGGACGGCGCGGCCGAAGCGGCTGAAGCGGCATCCGCCACCGCGAAGGCGGAGCTGCCGCAGATAACTGCGGCTGAGGCCGAGCATTTCGGCCGCCTCCACATCATCGATAAACCGGTCCGTTGCCGGAACTGCGGCGGGCCGTAGCGTGGACTGTGTCGCGAGCATCTGTCGTGTCCCGGACGCTCCCGGTGAAGTCCGGGGTGGGCGTCTAGGAACAGTGGTCTGCCCCCATGGGGTGATCCGGTTTCGATGTTAGTTCATGGGCGGGCCTGACGCCATGGTTGGGTTGGGCGAGCGCGCGCCTTCAAGCGCTGGCGCGCTCGCCCACGGCACGATGTTTCCGGCGCGAGGGATGAGGGCTTCCGGTGCTGGCGGTCGGTACTTCAGGGCGCTGTGCGGTCGCACGGCGTTGAAGTGACGCCGCCACGCCTCGATCAGCACCTGAGCCTCGGCCAGACTGAAGAAGGTCTCGCCGTTCAGCAGTTCATCCCGGAGCTTGGAGTTGAAGCTCTCGCAGTAGCCGTTCTCCCAGGGACTACCGGGTTCGATGTAGGCCGTCTGAGAGCCGACGGCGGCGATCCATTCACGCAGGGTGGTGGCGATGAACTCCGGTCCGTTGTCGGACCGCACATAGGCCGGCGGCCCGCGCAGTATCATCAGGTCCGCCAGGGTCTCTAGCACGTCGGTGGAGTTGAGCCTGCGCTTGACCCGGATCGCCAGAGCCTCGCGCGTGAACTCATCAATCACGCAGAGCATGCGGAACTTCCTGCCGTCCTGGGTGCGATCCTCGACGAAGTCGTAAGACCAGACATGGTTGGGCCGCTCGGCGCGCAGCCGCACGCACGACCCGTCATTGAGCCAGAGCCGGCCGCGTTTCGGCTGTTTCTGCGGGACCTTCAGCCCTTCCCGTCGCCAGATCCGCTGAACCCTTTTGGCGTTCACCGACCAGCCCGCCTGATGCAGCAGCGCCGTGATCCGGCGGTAGCCGTAACGGCCATAGGTCGCCGCCAGTGCGGTGATGGCCGCCGTCAGGGCCGCCTCGTCGGTGCGGCCCCTCGGCGTCTTTCGCTGGGTTGAGCGATGCTGTCGGAGCACCGCGCAGGCGCGCCGCTCCGACACCTTCAACTCGGTCCGCACCTTGTCGATGCAGGCCCGGCGACGGGCAGGGCTCAGAAGTTTCCCCGCGCCGCCTCCGACAGGATCAGCTTGTCCAGCGTCAGGTCCGACACCGCCCGACGAAGCCGGGCGTTCTCCAGCTCCAGCGCCTTCATCCGTTTGACCTGATCGGTCTTCATCCCGCCGAACTCCGCTCGCCAGCGGAAGTAGGTCGTCTCCGTCACCGCTATCGTCTT
Organism: Brevundimonas albigilva; assembly: GCF_023573565.1. Taxonomy (NCBI): domain Bacteria; kingdom Pseudomonadati; phylum Pseudomonadota; class Alphaproteobacteria; order Caulobacterales; family Caulobacteraceae; genus Brevundimonas; species Brevundimonas albigilva. Next base: position 3,242,821 of record NZ_CP097649.1, on the reverse strand, counting down.
CACCGCCTCCGCGATCGATTTGCCTTGCCCGGTCAACACTTCAACCTGGCGCAGCTTGGCGATGATCTCTTCGGGCTTGTGACGCTTCCTGGCCATCCTTGGCTCCATCCGTTCCGGTCCGCAGACCAACATAAGGGATGGATCACTTCAAAGGGCGCAGACCACTCTCCACGAGCGACTCTGTCTTGGCTTTGCCGAAGACGACCTCGGCCAACGTTTTGGCTTGCTCAAACACCGCGTACTTCTCGGCGACCTTTCGCGACGTAGCGACAGTTCGGTCCCGCTCAGGAGTGTCGCTTGGCACGACAGTGAGCTGCGGAACAGACTTCCCACTAATACGGAGGCTTCGGACGTCGCCGATGTCCCCCGCGACTTGCGCCTTGTCGAACTCCGCCTGGAAGTTCAGCGGAACATTCTGGCCTAGCGTGCCGGTCTGCTGCTTCAGAAGCCAGTCCATATACTGTCTGAACAGGTCAGAGGTCATAGACTGCGTTTTGACGAATAGCACGTGGTCTCCGATAGCCAGCCAATAGGCCATGCCTCGCACGAACTGAGAACCCGCCGGAGCCGCGCGCTCGTCGAGTCCAAAAATCTCGGCCGTCGTGATATTGGAGAGCTGTACGGTCTGCGCTCTCAGTTGCAGAAGAGCTTGGAGCCCGTGGTTCTGAACCAAGCACATCTCGCCGAACACAGCGCTTTCCAAGTCTGCAACCCGGTTCAACACGAGCTGACCGCCGTCGCTGCCGCCCAAATCAAGCAGCCGGTCTTGTGCGCGCTCCCATAGCGCCTGTCCTCCAGCATTGGCCTGCCCGAGGGCTGTTCGGCACGCGGACTCAAAGGTTTCTGACCCGATATTGACGCCACCAGTGTTGAAGCGGCGGTAGTGAACCATGTGGTAGGCAGTCGGCATTCCATTCCCCTGTCCTCAGCGAGAGCTGAGTCTCTAAGATGTACAGGGAGCATGTCGCCTACCGCAGGTTTCGCCAAGATCAATGTTTTACCAAGAACAAAGATAGAACATTGATGCGTCAATCACGGTCATAGAGTGCGGCGGGTGAGTTAAAATGCCACTTAATGCACCCGCGCCTTCCCGATCTCCAGCCCGTCCGCGCCTGCTGACACGGCGATCACGCTTCCGTCCTCGATCTCGCCCGCCAGCAACTTGCGCGCGATGGGGTCGACGAGGTCCTTCTGGATGACGCGCTTCAGGGGGCGGGCGCCGTACACCGGGTCGTAGCCCTTGTCGGCCAGCCAGGCGGCGGCGCTGTCGTCCAGGGCCAGGGTCAGGCGGCGGTCGGCCATCAGCTTTTCCAGGCGCGACAGCTGGATGCGGACGATGCCGCCCATCTGTTCGCGGCCCAGGCGGCGGAACAGGATGATCTCGTCGATGCGGTTCAGGAACTCGGGCCGGAAGTGGGCGCGCACGGCGTCCATGACGAAGGGGCGCACGGCCTCCACGTCGTCGCCCTCGCCCTGCTCGGCCAGGAACTGGCTGCCCAGGTTCGAGGTCATGATGATCAGGGTGTTGCGGAAGTCGATGGCTCTTCCTTGCCCGTCTGTCAGGCGGCCGTCGTCGAGCACTTGAAGAAGGACGTTGAAGACGTCGGGGTGGGCCTTTTCGACCTCGTCGAACAGCACGACCTGATAGGGGCGCCGACGGACGGCCTCGGTCAGGGCGCCGCCCTCGTCATAGCCGACATAGCCGGGAGGCGCGCCGATCAGGCGGCTGACGCTGTGCTTTTCCATGTATTCCGACATGTCCAGGCGGGTGATGGCCGCCTCGTCGTCGAACAGGAACTCGGCCAGGGCCTTGGTCAGCTCGGTCTTGCCCACGCCCGTCGGGCCCAGGAACAGGAAGCTGCCCAGCGGGCGGTTGGGGTCGTTCAGGCCGGCGCGGGCGCGGCGCACCGCGTCGGAGACGGCGATCAGGGCCTCGTCCTGGCCGACCACGCGGCCGCGAAGCGCGTCCTCCATCTTGAGCAGCTTCTCGCGCTCGCCCTCCAGCATCTTATCGACGGGCACGCCGGTCCAGCGGCTGACGACGGCGGCGATCTGCTCGGCGTCGACGACCTCGGGCGTCAGCGGGCCCTTGTTGTCGGTTTCCCTGGCCTCGGCCTCGGCCAGCTGCTTCTCGATCTGGGGGATCTGGCCGTAGGCGATCTCGGACGCGCGGGCCAGGTCGCCGGCGCGCTGGGCGTTGGTCAGCTCCAGCCGCAGGCGGTCCAGGGTCTCGCGCAACTGGGCGCCCTGGCCGACCTTGTCCTTTTCGGCCTTCCACTGGGCGGTCAGGTCGTCGGACTGACCCTCCAGGTCGGCGATCTCGTCCTCCAGCTTCTCCAGCCGGTGTTGGGAGGCCTGGTCGGTTTCCTTCTTCAGGGCCTCGCGCTCGATCTTCAGCTGGACCAGGCGGCGGTCGATCTCGTCCAGGGCCTCGGGCTTGGAATCCACGGCCATGCGCACGCGCGACGCCGCCTCGTCGACCAGGTCGATGGCCTTGTCGGGCAGGAAGCGGTCGGTGATGTAGCGGTTCGACAGGGTGGCGGCGGCGACGATGGCGCTGTCGGAGATGCGGACCCCGTGGTGGACCTCGTACTTCTCCTTCAGGCCGCGCAGGATGGAGACGGTGTCCTCCACCGTCGGTTCGGAGACGAAGACGGGCTGGAAACGACGGGCCAGGGCCGCGTCCTTCTCGATGTACTTGCGGTATTCGTCCAGGGTGGTGGCGCCGACGCAGTGCAGTTCGCCGCGCGCAAGCGCCGGCTTGAGCAGGTTGGAGGCGTCCATGGCGCCGTCGCTCTTTCCGGCGCCGACCAGGGTGTGCATCTCGTCGATGAACAGGACGATCTGGCCCTCGGCGGCCGAGACCTCGGACAGGACGGCCTTCAGCCGTTCCTCGAACTCGCCGCGGTATTTCGCGCCGGCGATCAGGCTGCCCATGTCCAGGGCCATCACGGTCTTGTCGCGCAAGCTCTCGGGCACGTCGCCGTTGACGATGCGCAGCGCCAGGCCCTCGACGATGGCGGTCTTGCCGACGCCGGGTTCGCCGATCAGGACGGGGTTGTTCTTGGTGCGGCGGGCCAGGACCTGGATGGTGCGGCGGATCTCCTCGTCGCGGCCGATGACCGGATCGATCTTGCCGTCGGCGGCGGCCTGGGTCAGGTCGCGGGCGTAGCGTTTCAGGGCGTCGTAGCCGTCCTCGGCGCCGGCGCTGTCTGCGGTCTTGCCCTTCCTCAGGTCCACGATGGCGGCGTCCAGCTTGTCGGCCGTGACGCCCGAGGCCTTGAGCACCTCGGCGGCGACGGCGCCCTCGCGCGCCAGGGCGGCCAGCAGGCGTTCGGTGGTGACGAAGGCGTCACCGGCCTTCTTGGAGGCCTCCTCGGCGGCGGCGAAGACGCGGGCGGTGGCGCCGTCCAGATACAGCTGGCCCGAGCCGCCCTCGACCTGGGCGCGCTTCTTCAGGGCGGTCTCGACGTCGGCCTCGGCGCGGCGGGCGTCGCCGCCGGCCGCGGTGATCAGGTTGGGGGCCAGGCCGTCGCGTTCCTCCAGCAGCACCTTGAGCAGGTGTTCGGGCGCGAACTGCTGATGACGGCGAGCCAGGGCCAGCGACTGGGCCGACTGGACGGCCTGTTTGGCGCGGTCGGAATAGAGATCGAGATTCATGGTTCAGTCCCCTCGGGAGGCGGATTTCATCCCAATGCGCCCTTACCGAAAGCGACGCCTTGAGCTGTCGCAAACGAGATGGTGTGACATATGGGCCACGCAAGGGCGCGGGAGCGAAATTCGGCGCGGCGGCGGCGTCGGGTCGGAGGCCGGTCGGGGAACCGTAAGCGTCGCCATACGCTTTTCGCCGATGCTGACCACCAAGATGAACCCGCGCGTCTTCTGGGGCGCAAGCCTGATCATCGGCCTGCTGCTCGTCGTCGCGATCGCCGCGCCCGGACAGTCCGACCGGGTGTTCCAGACCGTCCAGGCCTGGGTGATCGACACCTTCGGCTGGTTCTACGTCGCCGCCGTGGCGGGCTTTCTGGGGCTGGCGCTGGTGCTGGCCGTGGGGCCGACGGGCGCGCTGAAGCTGGGGCCGGACGACGCCGAGCCCGACTTTCCCTATCTGTCGTGGCTGGCCATGCTGTTCGCCGCGGGCATGGGCATCGGCCTGATGTATTTCGGCGTGGCCGAGCCGATCCAGCATTTCGTCAGCCCGCCGGAAGGCGAGCCGCGCACCTTCGCCGCCGCGCGCGAGGCGATGGGGATCACCTTCTTCCACTATGGCGTCCACGCCTGGGCCATCTATGCGCTGGTGGGGCTGAGCCTGGCCTTCTTCGCCTATCGCAAGGGCCTGCCGCTGACGCTGCGGTCGGGGCTGTCGCCGCTGCTGGGGCGGCGCATCAACGGGCCGATCGGCGACGCGGTGGACATCTTCGCCATCTGGGGCACGGCCTTCGGCATCGCCACCTCGCTGGGCTTCGGCGTGTCGCAGATGAACAGCGGCCTGACCTATCTGCTGGGCGTACCGAACAACGCCTGGGTCCAGATCGGGCTGATCGCGGCGGTGATGGCGGCGGCGACCGCCTCGGTCATGACCGGGGTGGGCAAGGGGGTGCGCCGGCTGTCGGAGCTGAACCTGACCCTGGCCGTGCTGCTGATGCTGTTCGTGCTGGCCGTCGGGCCGACAGGCTTCCTGTTCAAGGCGCTGGTGCAGAATTTCGGCTTCTATCTGAGCCATCTGGTCGAGCGCACCTTCACCCTGTACGCCTATGAACCGCGGGCCTGGATGGCGGACTGGACGCTGTTCTACTGGGCCTGGTGGATCGCATGGTCGCCGTTCGTGGGCATGTTCATCGCCCGCATCTCGCGCGGGCGGACGGTGCGCGAGTTCATCCTGAACGTGCTGCTGGTCCCGGCCGGCTTCACCTTCCTGTGGATGACGGTGTTCGGCAACACGGCCATCAGCCTGGACATGGGCCAGGCGCAGGGGGCCATCTCGGCCGCGGTGTCGGCGGACCTGTCGACCGCCCTGTTCCACTTCCTGGAGCAGCTGCCCGGCGCGGCGATCACCTCGACCCTGGCGATCCTGCTGGTGGCGGTCTTCTTCATCACCTCGGCCGATTCCGGCGCCCTGGTGATCGACACCATCGCCTCCGGCGGGGCCGACGACACGCCGCGCTGGCAGCGGGTCTATTGGTGCCTGCTGCTGGGCCTGATCGCCGCCCTGCTGCTGCTGGCCGGCGGGCTGGGCGCGCTGCAGGCCGCCACTCTGGGCGCGGCCCTGCCGTTCGTGGTCATCATGGTGCTGCTGTGCGTCGGCCTGGTCCGGCAGATGAACGCCGACGTGGCCGGCCGGGTCATCGAGACCGAAGGGCCGCCGCTGGCCGAACAGCTGAAGCGCATCCTGGCGCCGGCCAGCCGCCGCGACATCGACCGACAGATCGAGCGCAACGGCGCGCCCGCGCTGGAGACCGTCCGCGAGGGCCTGGCGGCCGAGGGGCTGGGCGCCGAGGTGGAACGCGACGCGGACGGCGTCTCGCTGACGGCGCCGGTGGTCGGGGGGCGCGACTTCCACTACCGCCTGACCGCGCGCGAGCGGCCCCGGCCGGCCCTGACCGCGCTGGACGCGCCGGAGCGCAAGCGGGCGATGGAATGGCGGCTGTCGGCGCGGTCGGACGACGGACCCCGGCCGCGCGACATCACCGGCTTCACCCGCGAGCAGATCGTCGCCGACGTGCTGGAACACCTGCACCGCTGGCGCACGGGCTGAGGCTGGCGAAGCGCGCCCGAACCTCTAAGGTGGGCCTTCGTCATTCCGAGGTCGCCATGTCCGTTCGTCTGTCCCGCCGTTCCGCCCTGTTCGTTTCAGGAGGCGTCGCGGCGCTGGCGGCGCGCCCCTCCTGGGGGCAGGCGGCGAACGACGACGTCTCGCTGGCCGAGGCGGTCGACGCCTATGTGGCGAAATGCCGGGCGGCCTGGCCGGACCAGCCGGCGCTGGGCGTGGCGGTGGTGCGCGAGGGCCAGACGGTCTTGGCGCGCGGCTATGGCGTCAAGGCGCAGGACCGGCCGGGGGCCGCGGACGAACACACCTTGTTCGCCATCGCGTCGAACACCAAGAACGTCACCGCCGCCGCCCTGGCCATCCTGGTCGACGAGGGCAAGGTGAAGTGGGACGCGCCGGTGAAGACCTATCTGCCGGACTTCCGCCTGTCGGCCCCCTATATCGGCGAGCACGTCACGGTGCGCGACGCGATCAGCCACCGGGCGGGCTTCGGCCTGGGCGCCGGCGACCTGCTGTTCTGGCCCAACAGCGACCGGACCCGCGCCGAGGTGGTGGCCCAGGCCGCCTTCGTGCCGATCGAGGACGGCTTCCGCGCCCGCTATCACTATTGCAACCTGATGTTCGTGGTCGCCGGCGCGGTGATCGAGGCGGTGTCCGGGCGGTCGTGGGAAGACTTCATCCAGACCCGCATCCTGGACCGCGTGGGCATGAGCGAGACGGTTCCGCTGGCGCGTCTGGCCGATCCGGCGAAATCGGCCCTGCCGCACGGGCGGGTGGGCCCGCCGCTGCGCTATCAGGGGGACATGACGCGCATCGCCCAATCGATCGTCGAGGTGTGGAACTGGGATTCGGCGGCGGCGGCGGGCGGGATCTGCACCACCCCGACCGACTGGGCCAAATGGATGGCGGTGCGGCTGAACGAAGGGGTGCTGCCCGACGGGTCGCGCCTGTTCTCGGAAGACGCGGCGCGGGAGATGTGGAAGCCCAACATCATCGTCGGCTCGTCGGCCGGGCCGACGGCGGAACTGCCCAACCGGTCCATCGCCTCGACCTATGCGATGGGGTTCCAGGTCCAGGACTATCGCGGCGAGCGGCTGATCAGCCACGGCGGCGGTTCGCCCGGCGGCATTTCGGCGACGGTGCTGATCCCTGGGCGCAAGACCGGCTTCTGCATCTTCTCCAATGCGGAGGAAAGCTTCCTGCTGCGCGCGCTGCGCTCGGGGATCGCCGACATCGTCATGGGCAAGGTCGACGTCGACTGGATCGCCGATTCCAAGCGGCTGGAGGCCGAGGGGACCGAGAAGTCTCTGGCCGCCGCCGCCGAGATCGACGCCAAGCAGCGGGCGGGCGCGGCGCCGTCCATGCCGCTGGACGCCTATGTCGGGACCTGGCGCGACCCGTGGTACGGCGACATCGTCATCTCCCGGCGGGGCGAGGGGCTGTGGCTGGACTTCACCCACACGCCCGCGCTGAAGGGGCCGCTGGAGCCCTATGACGGCGAGACCTTCCGCACGCGCTTTCCCGACAGGCGCGAGGAGGACGCCTTCGTCACCTTCGCCATCCAGACGGCCAAGCCGGCCACGGCGACGCTGAAGGGCGTCAGCCCCGACATCGACTTCAGCTACGACTATCAGGACCTGCGGCTGACGCGGGTGTGATCACGATGCGGCGGCCGGGCGCGGGGTCGGCCACGCCGCGTGGCGTCAGGCGCGAGAAGGGCGCCCCGCCGATGTAGGACAGGGCCTCGGCCGCGCCCTTGGCCAGGGCGTCGGCCTGGATGGGGTCAGGGGCGCGGCCCGTGACGACGACGGGCGGACCGTCGCCGGTCCCGATCAGCTCGGCCGCGCGGCGCAGCATGGGTTCGGCCTGGGGCGACAGTTCGGTCGATCCCGGCAGGAACAGGCGGTCGCCGTCGATCAGGACCCGGTCGCCCTGGGCCACGACGCCCTCGACCGGGCCGGACGGCGCCGGCGACAGGGCCGCGGGCGGCGGCGCGCCCGTCTGGTGAACCTGGGGCGCGGCGTCCTCGCCCGGCGAACAGGCGGCCAGGAGCACGACCGACGCCAGGATGACCGACCCCAACGACAAGGGGCGCGACGGGACGCGCGTCACCGCACGACTTCCAGCAGCTCCAGCTTGGACTCCTGCTTGGGCCAGGGCAGGACCAGGCGCCAGCGCTGGTCGCCGATCCGCTCGAACACCCCGACCTGGTCGCGCTCGCGCGTCTGGCCGTAGCGGGGGAAGTGCGCCTCGTCGCCCCAGGCCTGGGCGCCGACATAGACCAGGCGGCGGTCGGTGTCGGGATAGAGCAGCCCCTGGGTGCGCTGCGAGCCGGTCGCCTTGGTCAGGAACAGGTCGCCGCCGGGCGTCAGCTCCACCGTGCAGCGGAAATAGGGATAGGCGACATAGGCCAGCCCCTGGCCCTCGGTCCGGCGGCCCAGCTTGATCGTGCGGCAGCGATAGGTTCCGGGCGCGGGCTGCAGCCGCCCGGCCAGGCCCGCATTGGGATCGACCAGGGCGCCCAGCCTTTCCACCTCGTCGGCGAAGCCGGCGTCCTCGGCCTCGGCCCGCGCCATCCGCCACGCCTGGTCGAGCCGCCCCAGCAGGCTGGCGTCGGCGGCGGAGGCGACCTGACGCCAGTCGTCGGTCCCGCCCTGGGCGCCCGCGGGTGCCGTCGTCGCATCGGCGGCGGGCGCGGCGGCCTGTTCGGGCGTGGCGGCGGCCTGGGGCGCGGCCTGGCCCGGCACGCCCGCGGCCGGGGCGCTGACGGCCGGCGACGTCTCCGCCGGGGTCGAGGGGCTGTTCTCGCCGCAGGCGGCCAGGGCGACGCCCAGCCCCGCAGTCAGGGCCAGGACGGAGATCAGGGCGGTCGGGCTGCGGCGCATCACGCGTCTCCTCAACGGACTGTCAGGCAAACGGCCCAGCCTCGCTCGGGTTCACCGCGCGGCGGGCGGACCCCGTCAGCTCAGGTCGCCGGGCGCAGTTCGATCAGGTCCAGGTTGGACTCGTTGCGCGGCCAGGGCAGCACCAGGCGCCAGCGCGCCTCGCCGATCCGTTCCAGCACGGCCACGAGGTCGCGCTCGGGGTTGCGGCCGTAGGCGTTGGCGGCCGGCTCCTGCGCCAGGGCCATCGAGCCCAGCATCACCATCTCGCGGTCGTTTTCGGGAAACAGCAGGCCCGAGGGGCGCTGCGACCCGGTCAGCTTGACGAACTTCAGGCCCTGGGCGGACGTCTCGATGCGGCAGGCGAACCAGCCATAGACGACATATCCCAGCCCGTCCTCGCCGCCCTGGGACCCCAGCTTGACGGTGCGGCAGCGATAGTCGCCGGGGGGCGGCAGGACGCCCGGACGCGCGGCGTCCGGATCGATCAGCTCGCCCAGGGCGTCCAGGTCGCCCGAGCCGGGCTGGCGGCGCGCCTGTTCCAGCGCCAGGCGCCAGGCGGCGTCGCGGCGCTGATAGCGGTCGCGGTCCGCCGTGGTCACGACGCCGCGCCAGTCCCGGAGGACCGCGCCGGACGATCCGCCCGCGCCCGCGCTGGCGGGCGGCGGCGGCGGCGGCGGAGGCGGCGGGGTGGCGCAGGCGGCGACCAGCGCCAGCAGGGGGGCCGCCACCAGGGCGGGCGACAGGAGATGCCGGGCGGGGGGGCGCATGGTGCCTCCGTTCGTCGGGCCTTGCGGCGGAAGCGTTCCTTAGGCCTCGCGCGCGGCCTCCGCGTCAAGGGCGCGACCGACGTCGTCGACGCGGGACGGCAGGGCGGCCAGGGTCTGGGTCAGGGTCTGGGCCAGGGTTTCGGCCAGGGCTTCGAGGTCCAGCGGCCGGGCCAGAAGGGCGTCGAAACCGGCCGCCAGCAGGGCGGGCGCGCGGCCGTCCGCGCCGGCCTCGGTCAGGGCCACGACCGGCGGGGGAAGGCCGTCCGCATGGACTTCCGCCAGCCGTCGCCGCAGCCGCGCGGCGGCCCTGGGCGCGGGGCCGGCGTCGACCAGCACCACGTCCGGCCGCAGGGCCCGCGCCAGCGTCAGGGCCGCCTCGGGCGTCTCGGCCACCTGCAGGCTGAAGTCCATGCGGACGGCGGCGTGGCGCAGCAGGGCGATCTCGGCCGGGCCCGAGCCGGCGTAAAGGGCCAGCCGGATGCGGGGGCGGGGTAAGGCGGCCTCGGCCGCGGGCAGGCTCAGGCGCAGCGTCGGCCCGGGGGCGGCGCGCGACGGCTCCAGGGTCCCGCCCATCGATTCCGCCAGCCGTTGAACCGCGCCCAGGCCCAGGCCGGGGCGCAGCCGGCCCTCCGCGTCGACGGCGTCGGTCAGGGACCGGGGGCGTCCGGGCGGGGTCCGGGTCGTCCGCGTCAGCTGGATGCGGTCGCCGCGCCGTTCGACATCCAGACGCACGACCTCGCCGGGGGCGGCGTGGCGCAGGGCGTCGTCGATCAGGGCGCGCAGCGCGGCCTGAAGCCGCTGCGGATCCGCCAGGGCGCACAGGCCGGCCGTCGGCGGACCGCATTCCAGCTCGACGCCCGCCGCCTGGGCGCGGCCGTGAAGGCCGTCGCAGGCCAGGCGCGCGGCCAGCCGCAGGTCGACGCGGCGCGGAACGGCCGGGGGCAGCGGTCGATGGGCGTCGGCGCAGGCCCCCGCCTCGTCCAGGCGTCCGGCCAGTTCGGCGGCGGCGCGCGCCATCTCGCGCACGGCCTGCGTCTGCCGCGGGCTGAGCGGGTCCGAGCCGGCGTTGATCTCGAGCAGCTGGGCGAAGCCCGAAAGGGTGTGAAGCGGGCCCCGCAGGTCCCGCAACAGGGCCAGGAGGAAGGCGGTGCGGGCCGTCGCCTCGGCCGCCAGACGGTCGCGGTCGCGCTCGGTCGCGGCCAGGGCCTGTGTCAGGGCCAGGGCGATGGCCTGCGTCGGCGCGGCGTCCTCGGCCGCGTCAGCTCCGAGCGGGGCGGGACGGGGCGCCGAGCGACCGCGTCCTCGCGACAGGCTCCACAACGCTGCCATCGACGGCCTCCCTCGCGCCGGACCTCACGGAGAGAGGATTGCGCGCAAGGGTTGCGTTTCGGTGAAGACGCCAGTCGAGGTTGCGATCAGCCCTCGCTGTCGGCGACCTCGGCCTTGCGACGCGGCGCGCGACGGCGGGGGGCGGGCTCCTGCTCGGCGGCCGCCTCGGTCGCGACGGGCGCGCGGGTCAGGAAGCCGGGAAGGGCGGCGGGCGCGTCGTCGTCGGACGGCGCGGCGGCGGCCGGACGGCGACCGCGACGGGGCCGCTCGGCCGGGGCCTCCTCGCGCGCGGGCGAAGGCGCGTCGCCGGACGGCGCCGCGTCCGCCGAAGGGGCGGGGGCGGGCGGCTGGGCGCCCTGATCCGAAGCGGCGGCGTCGCGCGCCTCGGGCCGGCCGTCGGTCGATCCTTCGGCCTGATCGTCGGACGCGGTCTCGAAGCGGCGGTTGCGTTCCTCGCGGCGGCGTTCCCACCGTTCGCGCCGGCTTTCGCGCCGGCCGCCCTCGCCCTCGGCGCGGGGTTCGCGGTCGTCGCCGGCTTCGCGGTTCTGGTCGCGGTTCTGATCGCGATTCTGGTCCCGACCCTGGTCGCGGTCGCGGTTCTGGTCGCGCTGTTCGGCGCGGTCGGCCGCTTCCTGGGCCTGGCGCTCGGCGGCCTGCTGGGCGGCCAGGAAGGCGGCGGCCTGGGCGCCGGATTCGTCCTCGAAGTCGATGTCGAAGCCCTGGTTCGACAGTTCGCGCGCCGCGATGTCGGAGAAGGACCGCTGCGGCTGCAGCGCCCTGAGGACGCGGTAATAGTGTTCGGCGTGCTGCTGGTAGTTCTCGGCCAGGACGCGGTCGCCGGACGAGGCGGCGTCGCGCGCCAGCTGCTGATAGCGCTCGTACACGGTCTGGGCGTTGCCGCGGACCTTGATGTTCTCGGGACCTTGCGAGTCCCAGGACCGGTTGGGATTGGCGTTGTTCGCGTTGTTCGCCCCCGCCTTGTTGCGGTTGCGTCCACGCTGACGCTTCATGCCCTTGAAATCTCTCATTCGCGCTACCGTGTGCAGGGGCGGAAGGCCGGGTCGTCGAGAGCCGGGTTCCGTCCGTTTCGTCGTTCCGTCTCGCTCGGGGCCGATCCCCGATTGTCGATGTGTTCGGAATGCCGTCGTCGCCCGATGGTGCGCCGGTCCTTTGCGGGGCCGACCGTCATGTCGCCTCAAGACGCGGACAGTCGGGCGCGTGACCCGCAAGGCTGCGTTTGAGTGGGAGACAGCGATGACTTAGCGTGTGCGTCGGCGCTTTCCAAGGGGTATTCGACGGATCGCGGCCCGGCGTGCGTCAAACCGCTGCGCTTTGCCGTGCGGCCCCTGGTGCGTTAGGCAGGGCGCGATCCGGTTGAAAGGCTATTCCCATGCGTGTCCTGGTTCTTGGCGGCGACGGCTTCTGCGGCTGGCCCACGGCGCTGCATCTGTCGGCGCGCGGGTGGGACGTCACGATCGTGGACAACCTGAGCCGGCGCAACATCGACAACGAGCTGGAGGTCCAGTCCCTGACGCCGATCCGCACCATGGGCGAGCGGATCAGGGCCTGGAAGGAGGTCTCGGGCCGCGAGATCGGCTTCGTCAACATGACGGTCGGCAAGGAGTTCGACCGGCTGGTCGCCCTGATCCGCGACCTGGCGCCCGACAGCGTGGTGCATTTCGCCGAACAGCGCGCCGCGCCCTATTCGATGAAGTCGGCGCGGCACAAGCTGTACACCGTCGACAACAACATAAACGCCACCAACCACCTGCTGGCCGCCATCGTCGACAGCGGGCTGGATGTGCACCTGGCGCACCTGGGGACCATGGGGGTCTATGGCTACGGCACCGCCGGCCTGCGCATCCCCGAGGGCTATCTGAAGGTCACGGTCGACACCGACAACGGCCCGGCCGAGCAGGAAATCCTGTTCCCGCCGAACCCGGGCAGCATCTATCACATGACCAAGACGCAGGACGCCCTGCTGTTCCAGTTCTACGCCCGGAACGACGCGCTCAGGATCACCGACCTGCACCAGGGCATCGTCTGGGGCGCCCAGACCGAGGAGACCCGCAGGGACGAGCGGCTGATCAACCGGTTCGACTATGACGGCGACTACGGCACGGTGCTGAACCGGTTCCTGATGCAGGCGGCGGTCGGATACCCGCTGACGGTGCACGGGTCGGGGGGGCAGACGCGGGCCTTCATCCACATCCAGGACACGGTGCGCTGCGTCGAACTGGCGCTGAAGAACCCGCCGAAGCGCGGCGAGCGGGTCAAGATCCTGAACCAGATGACCGAGAGCCGGCGGGTGCGCGACCTGGCCCGGATGGTGGCCGACATGACCGGCGCCGAGATCCGCAACGTGCCCAATCCCCGCCAGGAGGCCGACGAGAACGAGCTGGTGGTCGCCAACGACCAGTTCCGCGAACTGGGCCTGAAGCCGATCACCCTGGCGGAGGGGCTGATGCAGGACGTGACCGAGATCGCGCGCCGCTACGCCGACCGGGCCGAGATGAGCCGCATCCCGTGCGTCTCGGCCTGGAACTGCGGCCGGGCCGAGGCGCTGAAACAGGACGCGCGGCCGCAACCGCCGCAATCCGCCCACGCCCTGTCCGCCTGATCCCAAGTCCGAATTCGCCCGTGTTCGCCATGCCCGACGTCCCCTCCGCCCCGTCCCTGCTGGTTTTCGGCGGCGGCTACCTGGGCCGGGCGGCGGCGCGCGAGGCGCTGCGGCGCGGCGGGCGGGCGACGGCGACGTCTCGCGACCCCGAACGGCGCCGGGCCCTGGAGGCCGAGGGCGTCGCGGCGCTGGATCCGGCCGACGCCGGGGCGCTGAAGACGGCGCTGGAAGCGGCCACGGCGGTCCTGGTCACGGCCGCGCCCGACGCCCAAGGCTGCCCGGCCCTGCGCGCCCTGGGGCCGCTGGCGGGCGACGCCTGGCCCGACTGGATCGGCTATGTCTCCTCCACCAGCGTCTATGGCGACCGGGCCGGCGGCTGGGTGTTCGAGGGCGGGCCGCTGAACGCCGCCAGCCTGGAGGGCGCGCGCCGCGTGCGGGCCGAGCGCGACTGGCTGGACGGGGCGCGGGGCATGGGGCTGACGCTGCAGATCTTCCGCCTGCCGGGCTTCTACGGGCCGGGCCGCAGCGTGGTGGACCGCCTGCGCGACGGTTCCGCCCGGATCGTCCGGAAGCCCGGCCAGGTGTTCAATCGCATCCATGTGGACGACGTGGTCTCGGGCCTGTTCGCCTCGATGGACCGGCCCCGTCCCGGCGCGGCCTACAACCTGACCGACGACGCGCCCGCGCCGGCGGACGTGGTGATGGAGTGGGCCGCCGCCCGCATGGGCCTGCCGCGCCCGCCCGAGATCGACCTGGACGACCCGGCGGTGAGCGACGCCATGCGGCGCTTCTATCTGGACTCCAAACGGGTCTCGAACGCCCTGGCCAAGGCCGAGCTGGGCTGGAGGCCGGCCTATCCGACCTGGCGCGAGGGGCTGGGCGCGATGCTGACGCCGACGCCGGAACGATCGGCCGCCTGAACGGCTTGAGGGGGCGTCCGCCAAGGGAGCGCCCCATGATCCACCACGTCTCGTTCGGCACGCGCGACGCCCGCCGCGCCAAGGCCTTCTACGATCCCGTCCTGGCGGTCGTCGGCTGGCGCTGCATCCAGAGCAGCGACCGGGCCGTCGACTATGGCGTCAGCGACATCATGTTCAGCCTGGAGACGCCGTCCGACGGCGGCGAGGCCGCGGCCGGGAACGGCGGCCACGTCGCCTTCGCAGCGCGGGACCGCGACACGGTGGACCGGTTCCACCGCACGGCGCTGGAGAACGGCGGGACGGACGCCGGCGCGCCGGGCCTGCGGCCCGACTACGACGCCCACTACTACGGCGCCTTCGTGCGCGACCCCGACGGCAACAAGATCGAGGCGGTCACCCTGGCCGCCAAGCGTTCGGCCTAGAACGGCAGCAGGTTGCGCTGGCGGCTGTAGCTCATGGTGCCGACGTTGGCGCCCAGGCGCAGGCCCACGCCGGTGCGGATGGGGGCCAGGACGATGCCGTCCGCCTGCTGATAGTTCACGCCCAGGCCGGCGACCAGATAGGCCGACCCCTCGACCCCCGGATAGCGGCGATAGATCATGTCGGGGTGGTACAGGCCATAGACCAGGGTGAAGACCCGGCTGGCGTTGCCGCCCCAGTCCCAGCCGATCGAGGCGCCCTGCCAGAAGACTTCCTGCGAGGCGCTGAGATCCTTCATGTGCAGCGCGCCGCGGCCGTAGCGGGCGCCGACCACGACGGCGCCGGAACCCTCCTCGCCCGCGATATAGGCGGTGGGGCGGTCGCCCTGATCGGCGAAGACGCGCTCGATGGCGCCGCCCACGACCTCGGCGGCGATGCCCAGCTCGCGCGAGCCGGCCGCGACCAGTTCGTCGAAGGTGTAGGCCTGGGCGTTCTGGTCCGAACGGATCGGATAGTTGGGATCGCGCGCCGGCGCCGAGGCGCAGGCCGTCAGAGACGAGGCCCCGGCGGCGGTCGCGAGGCCGGAAAGGATCATTTGGCGGCGATGCATGGGGGACGCTCCGAGAGGCGGCGAGAGGACGGCCGGCTGGCGCGCCGGTCTTCGCTGCACCGTCCCCGACCTTTGCGGCAGCCTTGCGGCTTCAAGGTTAACCGGACCTTACGGGGGGGGCGGATTGGAGGGGTGGGGCGCCGACGTCGCACGAGTCTGCAACGGGTGGACAGGAGACTTGCGCCCTAAGTAGTCTTTGCCGTCAGAAACTGGAGACGAGAGATGAAAGCCGTGTTGGCTCCATTGGGCGACAAACCCCTCAAGACGGCTGCTCTGATCTTTCTCGCATTGGTAGTGGCGCGCATAGCTGGTGAGTTTGGGGCGGGTGTAATCGATGGCTTCATCGCCGAGATCACGAATGGCGTTTGATCGCTGACCCGATGTCTCAAACGGGTCGATTTCGGCCTAGGCTTCAGACCCGAAAGCGGCCCCCGCTGTCCGGGTGGAGAGCTGACCATCTTCAGCTAGGGGTGGGTAGCCGCCATTGACGGTGTCACATCTGCAAGATGGAGTACCACCGGTGAAGTTGATCGCCGCTATAGTTGTCGCAGGGCTCGTCGGCTTCGCGAATCCAGCATCAGCGTGTCGTTGGATCGGCAATCATCGCGCTCTGGTCCATTCGGCTGCTCCTCCAATGCTGCCTGCTGGGGCCATCGCTCTGGACGTGGAAATTGAGCCTGAAGATGACGACAGCCTTTACCTTAACGGGCTGACGGCGCGCGTTCGCCGCGTGGTAGCAGGCGATTTCGACCGAGCGATCGTGACGCTTAGGTTGAAGGCGCGCGGTAGCTGCGATCATCCGTTCGAAAATGGTTCGGCAGGGTTAATCGTCGGCTTCTTGATGCCGGACGAAACTTTGGCCCCTTTGCTTGTCCAGCAACAGAGCAACTACCAGCTTCAATCCAGCGGCAGGGCGGCTGCGCCTTAGTCATCGACCAAATCGATTTTCACCGAAAGGTCCGCAATGGGTCGATTTCGGTCAAAGGTTTCGGCGCTGAAAGCGGATATCGGCCATCCGTCCGGAGATCGGATGCTCCGAACTTCAGCTATGGTTGAACAGCGGACTGGGGAATGGACGTATCGTCACAGTGGAACGACTGAAAAAGCCCGTCGTTACCCCGAAGCAGCAGCTGGAGGATCGCATGAAGGTCGCTCAGGTGTTTCTCAGTATCAACGCCAAAGACTTCGATGCTCAATCGGCTTGGTGGGCGACTTTTCTCGGACGCCGGTGGGATCGCCGCCCCATGCCGACTTGCCATGAATGGGACTTGAGAGACGGCGTGCTTTTTCAGGTGCTAGACAACAACGACAGCAGCACGACCGCCATATCGATCATGGTGACCGATCTAGACGATCAGATAGCGCGGCTGGGCCAAGCGGGTGTTGCGATCGACGAACCCGAACTTGTGCCCGGTTTCGATCAGCTTCGCTTATGCAGCTTCAAAGACCCGGAAGGCAATCCGGTCAGCCTGCTCGAAGGTCACTGAACCTCGCCAGCGGGTCGATCGCGGTCATTGCCCTACGACCCGGAACTTCGCGCCGGGGCCGGCGCCGAACGTCACGACCGACCCCGCGGAACGACGCACAGCGCCCACCGCGGGCTCCACGGAGGTGGCGCAGGAACAGCTAGCCCGCGATGCTCAGGGGCAGCCATTGCAGGGCCAGGGGAATGATCAACACGAGCAGCACCAGACCGTGCAGCCAACGCCTGCCTACAAAAATACAGGCGACACAGAGGGCGATGAACAGGATGTTCTCCCAAGGCAGCGGCCAGTCGCTCCCGGGCGTCATCAGCCGATGCACGATAGGCGTCACCACCCCGACCAGCAGGACGAAAAAGGCGAACCCGCCGAAAAACAGCCGCCGACCGCTCTCGAACCGCTCACGCAGATCGGTGCTCTCGCCCTCCGGCGCCGGCAGAGCCGCCACCGACACGACGTAGATCGCCAGACACGCGACGGCGCGCACCGCCAGGGCCGCCAATGTCACCTCCTGATCCCTGATGGACCACTGGTACCACCAAAAGATCAGCCCGGATTGGAACACCGCGAGCGCCGCCAGCGGCGAAAGCCAGTCCCACCGCACGCGCGGCCCGGCCATGACAAGCAGGGCGAAGCTGTTGGCCAGATGCGCAAAGCCGAGCCCCAACAGCAGGGACACCAGACCGAACGTGAATTCGAATGCACTCATCGGCCCGAGCCCCCGCCACCGAAGCACAAGCTAAGCCTTATCGATCCCGCCAACAATGTCTGGCGCCGCCTGCCTCAACCGTGAACGGCGCCCCCGGCGTCGTCGGAAACGTCACGACCTTTCTCGGCCATTGCGCAGCGCCGAACACCGACCTCACGACCGTGCAAAAGGGTGGTTAGCGGCGGTTGACCTGCGGCCCTCGCAAAACTATGTGGCGCATCGCGAGGCCACGTCCTCCCCCTTATGGGTATAAGTCCGGGACGGCCCGGCGTCACATCAGGAGGACGCCCAATGGCTTGGGTTTACCTTATCGCTGCCGGACTTCTGGAAATTGTCTGGGCCTTTCTAATGAAGCAGTCCGATGGGTTCACTCGGCTGTGGCCGAGCATCGGAACCATCGCCTTCATGGTAGGCAGCTTCGGTTTGTTGTCGTTGGCTATGCGGACCCTGCCTCTTGGGACCGCTTATACAATCTGGACCGGTGTCGGGGCTGTGGGGGCGTTTCTTGTCGGCGTGACGATCCTGGGCGAGCAGTTGTCTATCATGCGGGTCGTTGCAGCGATCCTCATCGTAGCCGGCTTGGTCGCTATGAAGATGTCGAGCACACACTGAGCGCAGCTACTCTATCAATGCTTGCGAGGTGAGCTCTAATCATGACGAACCCTTCTGCTCAGACCGCAACCTTGAGCGACCTCGGCGCCATGCTACGCGGCATGACCCCGCGCCTAGATGCGGAGACCTATCGCTTTTGTTCGATCACAAGCGACGCCGAAGTCGCCGCGCTTTGGGGCGAGAGCCTGTCGCTGTTCAGAGAAGACGAGGGAGCAACTCTGATTCTGCGTGAAGCTGCCGCAGCGCAACACGGTCTTCCCCCTTCACCCCCGATGCAGCAGATTGTGCTGGAGGTGTTCTCTGCCTTAGAGGGCGTAGGACTAACCGCAGCAGTGGCTTCGGCGCTGGCTAACGAGGGTATTGCTTGCAACATGGTCGCGGCGTTTCACCACGACCATGTGTTTGTGCTTGCCTCTTCATCGGCGAAGGCTCTCGCCGTCCTCCAGTCGTTGCAGAATAAGGCTATTGCCGTTTAACGCCGCAATGGGTCGAAGGCGGCCTTCGGGATCGCGTCCGAAAGCCGCCTTCGATCAGCGCCTCACGCCCGCAGCCTGCCGCCCTGCTTTTCGATCGCGGCGACGACCCTGGCGGTCAGGGCTTCGATCTCGGCGTCGGTCAGGGTCGCCTGGCGGGGCTGGAGGACGACTTCCAGGGCGACGGACTTGAAGCCGTCGTCCACGCCCTTGCCGCGATAGACGTCGAAGACGCGCACCTCGGCGATCAGGGCCTTGTCGGCGCCGGCGGCCGCGCGGACCAGGTCGCCTGCGGGCTTGGCGTCCTCGACCACGAAGGCGAAGTCGCGGGTCAGCGGCATCAGGGTCGCCAGGTCGGCCGGGCCGCGCGCCTTGGACCCCTTGCCGCGCGGTTCGGGGACGGTGTCCAGCACGATCTCGAAGGCCAGCATCGGGCCGTCGGCGTCCAGCGCCTTGAGCACGCGGGGATGCAGTTCGCCGAACTCGACGATCACGTTCTTGGGGCCCAGCTGCAGGCGGGCCGAACGGCCGGGGTGCCACCAGTCGCGGTTCGACCCCTGCGCCAACTGCAGCGAGGCGACCGGCGCGCCGATCTCTTCCAGCAGGGCGGTCAGGTCGCCCTTCAGGGCGAACAGCGGGTCCTCGCCCGCCCCGGCCCAATGGCGCGCGGCGTGGGGCGCGACCAGGGCGGCGACGACGGTGCGCTGATCGTTCGGCCCGTCGCCCAGATAGATCGGGCCGATCTCGAACAGGGCGGCTTCGGCGAAGCCGCGCGCGGCGTTCCTGGCCGCCGCCTGGATCAGGTTCGGCAGGGCCGAGGGCCGCATGCAGTCCAGGTCGGCCGCGATGGGGTTTTCCAGCACCAGCGTCTCATCGCCGCCGCCGAACAGGGCCGCGGTGGATTGCTTAGTGAAGGACCAGGTGACCGCCTCGGCGTAGCCCAGGGCCGCCAGGGCCCGGCGCGCGGTCCGCACGCGGGCCTGGCGCGGGTTCAGCACGCCGCCGGCGGGGCGGGCGACGGGCGGCAGGGGCGTGTCGGGCAGGCGGTCGAAGCCCTCGATGCGGGCGACCTCCTCGACCAGGTCGGCGGGGCCGTCCACGTCGCGGCGGAACGACGGCGGGGTGACGATCCAGGGCTGGGCCTGGCCTTCCGGCGCGGCCTGAACCAAAAAGCCCAACTGGCCCAGGATGGTCCCGATGCGGTCGTCGGCCAGGCTCATGCCCGTCAGCCGCTTCACATGGGCCGGATCGAAGGCGATCGGCGCCGGATTGGCGGGCGGTTCGCCGACATAGACGATCTCGGACGGCTCGCCGCCGCACAGGTCCAGGATCAGGCGGGTCGCCAGCTCCAGCCCCGGCGTGACCGAGGCCGGATCGACGCCGCGCGCAAACCGGTACTGGGCGTCGGAGTGGATGGCGTGGACGCGGCCGGTCTGGGCGATGACCAGCGGCTCGAACCAGGCGCTTTCCAGGAAGACGTCGACGGTGTCGTCGTCGCAGCCGGTGGATTCCCCGCCCATGACGCCGCCCAGGCCGATGGGACGTTCGCCCGCGGCGTCGGCGATGACGCAATCGGCGGGCTGGACGGCATAGGTCTTGCCGTCCAGGGCGATCAGATGTTCCGCCTCGCCGGTCTGGGCCGAGACCTGGCCGGCGCGGACCACGATCTCGGGCCCCGACAGCTTGGCCAGGTCATAGACGTGCAGCGGACGCGCGCGGTCGTAGGCGATCAGATTGGTGACGTCGACCAGGCGGTTGATGGGGCGCAGGCCGATGGCGGTCAGGCGCTTCTGCAGCCAGGCCGGCGACGGGCCGTTCCGGACGCCCCGGATCACGCGCCCGGCGAAGACCGGGCACATCTCGGACGCCTCGATCCGCACCGAGACGGGCGAAGGGAAGCCGCCGCGCACCACGGCGATGTCGAAATGCTTCAGCCTGCCCACGCCGGCGGCGGCCAGGTCGCGGGCGATCCCGGTCACGCCCAGCCAGTCGGGGCGGTTGGGCGTAACCTCGAAGTCGATGACGGGTTCGGCGCCGAACAGGCCGGCGACTGGGGTTCCGACCGGAATCTCGGGCGGCAGCTCCTGGATGCCGTCGCTGTCGTCGGCCAGCTCCAGCTCGGCGGCCGAGCACAGCATGCCGTTGGACACCACGCCGCGCACCGGCTTTTCCACCAGGGTCACGCCCAGGCCGGGCACATAGGCGCCGATGGGGGCGTAGATGGTCGTCAGGCCCGCGCGCGCGTTGGGCGCGCCGCAGACGATCTCCTTCATGCCGTCGACGGTCTCGACCTGGCAGACCTGAAGCCGGTCGGCGTTGGGGTGACGCTCGGCCGAGACGATCTTGGCCACGGTGAAGGGGGCCAGCTTGGCGGCGGGGTCGAGCACCTCCTCGACCTCCAGCCCGGCCATGGTCATGGCCTCGGCGATCCGGTGGACGTCCGCCTCGGTCTCGAGGTGGTCCTTGAGCCAGGAGAGGGTGAATTTCATGCGTTTCCGCCCAGCGTCTGCGGTCGGCCCAACTCGTTGATCATGGCGTCGATGAAGTTCGGATGGCCCGTGAAGCCGACCACGCCGAAGGTGCACTGTTCGAACAGGCAGTCTGCGACCGGGATTGCGCCGATCGCGCGACGTTCGTCCACGGGGCGGAACAGGATCGAGCGAATGTCGTCCACGCCGAAGCTGGTGCGGTCAAAGCGGGTGCCGGGCAGGACCAGGATCAGCGCCGGCCCTTCCAGGATGCAGTTACGGAAGGTGCGGCCGGTCAGGGTGACGCCGTCGCCGGCTTCGACCGTGGCGCGGTGCAGGTCGTGGAACGAAATCTGGATGTTTTCGAAGACCTTGGCCTTCGGGTCGAACTTCGCATTGGGAGCCATCAGGACAGTCCGCTCGCAGGGTTGGGGGCCGCGAAGGCCGAGAAGCCGTAGTGCGCCAGCCAGCGCGTGTCGGCGTCGAACATGGGGCGAAGGTCGGGCACGCCGTACTTCAGCATGGCCAGGCGATCGACGCCCATGCCGAAGGCGAAGCCCTGCCATTCGTTCGGGTCCAGGCCGCAGGCGCTCAGCACGTTCGGATGAACCATGCCGCAGCCCAGGATCTCCAGCCAGTCGTCGCCCGTGTTGAACGTCAGCTGGCCGCCCGACCGGTCGCAGCGGATGTCCATCTCGGCCGACGGCTCGGTGAAGGGGAAGTGGTGCGGCCGGAAGCGGGCCTGGACCTCGTCCAGTTCAAAGAAGCGGCCGATGAAGGTCTGAAGCGTCGTCTTTAGGTGGCCCATGTGGATGTCGCGATCGATCACCAGACCCTCGATCTGGTGGAACATCGGCGTGTGGGTGGCGTCCGAATCCTTACGGAAGGTGCGGCCCGGCGCGATGATGCGGATCGGCGGCTGCTGCGACATCATGGTGCGGACCTGCACCGGGCTGGTGTGGGTGCGCAGCACCTTGCGCTCGCCCGTCTGGGGATCGGGCTTCAGGAAGAAGGTGTCGTGCATCTCCCGCGCCGGATGCTTGGGCGGGAAGTTCAGGGCGGTGAAGTTGTGGAAGTCGTCCTCGACGTCCGGGCCTTCGGCGACGGCGAAGCCCATCTCGGCGAAGATGGCGACCATCTCGTCCATCACCTGCATGGTCGGGTGGACCCCGCCCTTGCGGCGCGGGCGGGGCGGCAGGGTCAGGTCGACCCGTTCGGCCAGCAGGCGCGCATCCAGTTCGTCGGCCTCAAGCTCGGCCTTGCGCGCGGCGATGGCGGCCGAGACCCGGTCGCGCAGGCCGTTGATGAGCGGGCCCTGTTCGCGGCGCGCGTCGGGACTGAGCGCGCCCATTCCCTTCAGCAGGCCGGAGACGGAGCCGGACTTGCCGAGGGCGGCGACGCGCACCTCCTCCACGGCGGCGACGCTTTCGGCCGAGCCGATGGCGTTGATCAGGTCGAGTTCGAGTTGGGCGAGATCGGTCATTTGCGCTGTGCCTTAGCGGGCGATCGCGCCTTCGTCACCCTTCAACGCGCGTTCAGGGCGCGGCGGCGATGGCCGCGAGATCGGCGGCGGGCGCCTTGTTGGCGGCCACGATCCAGGCCGGGGGCGCGGGCTCCCAGCGGATCGGGCGGCCCTCGGTGTGGGTCCAGCGGTGCAGCCAGGATATCCCGTTGGCGCGGACATAGGCGTCCGGGCGGGCGTAGATCGGGTCGGCCAAGGCCTCATCCAGGGTCACGAAGCGATAGCCGCGCGCCAGATAGAGGGCGTGAATCCGCGGATAGAAGGCCTGGTTCAGGCTGTTGGCGTGCAGCAGCAGAACCTGCGCCGGCTCGCGCCCGTCGGCCAGTTCGGCGCTGTAGGGTTCGAAGAAGTCCAGCACCGTGGTCATGTGCGCCACATAGGCCTCGCCGATGCGGCGCATCAGGTCGGCGTCGCCCAGCGTCTCGGCCTTGCGATAGACGTCGGCGAACATCCAGTCGTTGTTGTCGATCGTCACCGGCGCGACGTCATAGCCCCGCGCGGCCAGGCCCGCGGCGATGGCGTCATGCTTTTCCGGGGTTTCGCCGGTGAACAGGAAGGGGTGGCGGAACCAGTGCAGGCGACGCCCCCGCGCCTCCAGCACCGACCGCGCGACGGGGGCGCCGGCGTCCACGTTCGCCAGATAGGCGTCGGCGGCGATGTCGTGGATGTTGACGTGGTCGGCGGTGTGGTTGCCCAGGTCCAGACCCGCGTCCAGCCAGAGGTCGAGCGCCCGCGCCAGCGTCGAGGCGCGGGTCGGGGCGCAGACGCGCCCCTCGTTGACGAAGGCCGTGGCGTGGGTGTCCAGCGGCCGCAGCATCTCGACGAAATCCGTGGTCAGCCGCATCAGGCTGGCCGGATCGCAAAGGGCGGCGTCGGCGGCCTGATAGGGCAGGTCGTCGAAGGTGACGGCCACGCGCCGGTCCTGGGCGTCGGCCGCGCGCGCCAGGCCGAGCGCCAGGGCCAGTGCGACAAGGGCGGACAGGGCGGCGGAAATCCTCATGGCGGCACCCTAGCCCGTGGCGGGCGCGCCGCAAGGCGGGACGTGTTTGATCCGAAGGCGGATCATCTGTCGAAAACCCGCCGCGAAAGGTTCACGAACGGCAAAGCCGGCGTTAAATTTCAACGGTTAGACGGCCTTTCGAGCAGGGAGGGCCCGGATGCCGCTGATCGGTGATTTCGTCGACATGATCCCGCCTCTGGACCTGGGCACGCCCGGGGCCGAGGTGTTCGAGCGATTCCAGGCCGAGCCCAACACCCTGGCGCTGGCCGTGGTGGACGGCGACGGCCGCCCGGTCGGCCTGATCGAGCGCAACGCCTTCACCCTGCGCATGGCGGCCGAGTTCGGCCGCGCCCTGTATGCGCGCAAGCCCGCCGAGAGCCTGATGGATCGCGACCCGCCGATCGCGGACGCCTCGACCAGCGCGGAATCCTTTTTCGAGGCCTATGGCGCGGCGCAGCTGGGGGCGCTGCTCAGCGGCTTCATCGTGGTGTCGAGGGGGCGCTACGTCGGCGTGGGCACGGCGCTGCAGATCGTCCAGGCCGGGGCGGCCGTCCACCGACAGCGCGCCGAGGCCATGAGCGCCCTGGCCCGCGACCTGGCCCTGGCCGAGGCCGAGGCGGTCGCCTCCAGCCGCGCCAAGTCCGAGTTCCTGGCGGTGATGAGCCACGAGATCCGCACGCCGCTGAACGGGGTGCTGGGCGTGGCGGCGCTGATGGAGAAGAAGCTGGAGCAGGAGGAGCTGCGGCCCTATGTCCGCACCGTCATCGATTCCGGCCAGAGCCTGCTGCGGCTGCTGACCGACGCGCTGGACATGTCGCGCGCCTCGGCGGGGATGCTGACCCTGGAGGAGGAGCCGCTGGACCTGGGCGTGCTGGCCCGCGACATCGACGCCCTGTGGCGGGCGCGGGCCGAGGAAAAGAGCCTGACGCTGCGGATCGAGGCGGACCTGCCGGACGCGTCCTGGGTCATGGCCGACGGGATGCGGCTGAAGCAGCTTCTGAACAATCTGATCGGCAACGCCCTGAAATTCACCCACGAGGGCGAGGTCGTCGCCACGATCCGGCGTCGCCCCGACGCCCAGGGCCAGGCGGTCGAACTGACCGTGGACGACAGCGGCCCCGGCGTGCCGCCCGCGGCCGCGGCGACGATCTTCGAGCCGTTCAACACCGGCAAGGCCGGGCGCGAGGGCGCCGGCGCGGGCCTGGGCCTGGCCATCTGCCGCCAGATCGCCGAGCGGATGGGCGGGACGATCGGCCTTTCCACCTCGCCCCAGGGCGGGGCGCGGTTCCAGGTGACGCTGCCGCTGGCGGCCTGCGCCGCCGACGCCGCCCCGGCCGCGGCCCCGCCCGCCGAGCCCACGCCGCACGAGACGCTGCACGTCCTGGTGGTCGACGACAATGCGGCCAACCGCTTCGTGGCCGGCAAGCTGCTGGAGATGTTCGGCTGCTCGGCCGAAATGGCCGAGAACGGGGCCGAGGCGCTGGCCGCGGTGCAGGCCCGCGACTTCGACCTGGTGCTGATGGACATCAAGATGCCGGTGATGGACGGCGTCAGCGCCGCGCGCGCCATCCGCGCCCTGCCCGGACCCCAGGCGCGCCTGCCCATCCTGGCCCTGACCGCCAACGCCGACGAGCGCGACGAGGCCGATTACGTCGCCGCCGGCATGAACGGCGTGGCGCAAAAGCCGATCCAGCCCGACGCCCTGCTGAACGCCATCCGCCTGGTCCTGGCCGAGGCCGGCGACGCGCCGGTCGCCGCGGCCGCCTGAAACGAACGACGCCCGCCCCGGAGACCGGAGCGGGCGTCGGACTTTTTCGCTGTACGCGCGACGCGGTCGCTCGCGGCTTGAGCCGGCGTGTCCGCCAGGCGCGCGCCGCGCGCGGCCTGGGCGAACCTTAAGCCAGGGCGGCGCGGACCTTGTCGGCGACGGCCTTGAAGCCGGTCGCGTCGGCGGCGATCGCGGCCAGGACCTTGCGGTCCAGCTCGATGCCGGCCTTGCCCAGGCCGTGGATGAACTGGCTGTAGGTGAAGCCTTCGACGCGGGCGGCCGCGTTGATGCGCTGGATCCACAGGGCGCGGAAGTTGCGCTTCTTGGTGCGGCGGTCGCGATAGGCGTATTGCCCGGCGCGGTCCACGGCGGCCTTGGCCGTGCGGATGGTGTTCTTGCGACGGCCCCGGAAGCCCTTGGCCTGTTCCAGAACCTTCTTGTGCTTGGCGTGCGAGGTTACGCCACGTTTGACGCGAGCCATGATGTCATTTCCCTTCGGGAAGCCCCTACGTTCGCTGCGCGGCAGCTCACTTCTTCAGGGGCGTCAGTTCAAATTCGATGCGGTGAGAAGAGGTCGATGCCTGCGCCTTAGGCGTAGGGCATGTAGGACTTGATCTTCTTGGCGTCGGCGTCGGCCATGACGGCGGTGCCGCGGTTCTGGCGGATGTACTTGGAATTGTGGCTGATCAAGCGGTGACGCTTGCCCGCCACGCCGGCCTTCACCTTGCCCGACGCGGTGAATTTGAAGCGCTTCTTGGCGCCCGACTTGGTCTTCAGTTTCGGCATTTCAGTCTCCTTTTTTGGAGGGGCTGCCGCCCTTCGGGCTGCTTGAGCCCGTTGGGGGGTGTCTCTCCAGAGTTTAAGAACCGCCCAGGCATGCCTGTTCGCCCGGCGGTTCGGTACGCGAAGGCGCGGCTTCTACGCGAAGGCCCGATCGAAAGCAAGACGCCCCGGCCTTTCGACCGGGGCGTCCATTGTTCGGCGGCGGATCGCGATCAGCGCGGGGCCAGGATCATGATCATCTGGCGGCCTTCCATCTTGGGCGCGAACTCGACCTTGGCCACCTCGTCGAAGTCGGCCTGGACCTTGTTCAGCAGCTTCATGCCCAGTTCGGGGTGCGCCATCTCGCGGCCGCGGAAGCGCAGGGTGACCTTGACCTTGTCGCCTTCCTCGAAGAAGCGCGTCATCGCCTTGGTCTTCACCTCGTAGTCGTGGGTGTCGATGTTGGGGCGGAGCTTGATCTCCTTCAGCTCCACGACCTTCTGACGCTTGCGCTGCTCGGCCTTCTTCTTCTGTTCCTGGAAACGGAATTTGCCGTAGTCGAGGATCTTGGCCACGGGCGGGTCGGCGGTGGCGACGATCTCGACCAGATCCATGCCCGCCTCCTCGGCGGCCTCGAGGGCGGCGGAGGTCGGCATGACTCCCTGCTTTTCGCCGTTCTGATCGATGAGCAGAACGCGGGGGGAGCGGATTTCCTGGTTCATACGCGGCCCGTCCTTCACGGGCGGCGCTTGCATGGGACGGCGAATGGGCGTCGTTTCCTTATGTGGTCGATGAAGGCTTGCAATTCGATGAGCGGAAGCGCGCGGCTGAGCGCCGCGTTCCCCTCAAGGCCGGCAATATGGCCGCGAAAGGCCGGATTTTCAAGGCGTCGTCGGGGTGGAGGGCGCGCCGGCGACATATTGGTCGTGCAGCTGCAGCACGGCCTGGAAGACGTGATCGACGCTCAGGTCCTCGATCGGCGCGAACTGGCCGCGCGTCTCGTTGGAGGCGACGGTCGCCGTCCGGGGGCCCCACGGCCCGTACAGCCACCACTCGGTCGGGCCGAACAGGCCCAGCGTCGGCCGGCCCAGGGCGGCGGCGACGTGCATCAGGCCCGAGTCGTTGCCCACGAACAGGGTCGCCCGGTCGATGGCGGCGGCCGAGGCCAGGATGTCGCCCTTGCCGACGAAGTCGATGCCGCGAGGACCGGCCGCCTCCAGCGCCGGGGTCGCCGGGGGCCGGTCGCCGGGGCCGCCCACGGGCATGAAGCGCCAGCCGTCGAAGCGCGGCTCGGCCTTCAACCTTTCGACCAGGGCGCCCCAGCGGTCGGCGGGCCAGCTCTTGCCGGGCTGGTGGGCGATGGGGGCCAGCGCCAGGATGGGGCCGGGGCCGGACCCGCCGGCCAGCTGCGGGTCGATGACGGCGGCGGCCTCGGCGCGCGCCCGGTCGTCCAGGAAGATCTCGGGATCCAGCGGCCGGTCGGCGCCCATCAGGCGCGACACCATCTCCACCTTGCGCAGGCCGGTCTCCCAGGAGCGGTTATAGACGATGCGCCGCCTGGCCGGGACCAGATAGGCCAGGGCCGAGCCGCGGATGTCGATGACCAGGTCCCAGCGCGTGGCGACGACCTGTCTCCACAGGTCCAGCCAGTGGCCGGCCATCTTCTTCTTGTCCAGGACGATGGTGCGGACCACGCCGGGCGCCGACCGGAAGAAGGGCGCGGGCGGGCGGCCGCAGGCGACGGTGATCGCCGCCCCCGGAAGCTGGCGCGCGATCTCGCGGATCACGCCCGACGAGATGACGCAGTCGCCGATGCGGTTGGAGGTGACGAACAGGACCTGGGGCGGCTGGGAGGGTGCGGACATCGCTTCTTCCGTCATCCTCGGGTCAAGCCCGAGGATCGGGGGCGCGGCGCGAAAGACGCCGGGCGGGTTCACGGCCGAAGCCGCCTGCTGCCCATCCGTGTGCGTCACGCCCGATCCTCGGGTCAAGCCCGAGGATGACGAAGGCGCGGAGTCGGGGCACAAGGGCGCCATGACCGACATCCAGCACCTCTCCCGCCCCGACGGCGAAACGCTCGCCTTCAAGCGCGTCGACGGCGAGGGCCCGACCGTGGTCTGGATCGGCGGCTTCCGCTCGGACATGGAGGGGACCAAGGCCGTGGCGCTGGATGGGGCGGCGCGCGCGCGCGGCTGGAACTATGTCCGCTACGACCACTTCGCCCACGGCCGGTCCTCCGGCGACTGGAGGCGGGCGACGATCGGCCGCTGGCGCGAGGACGCCGTCGCCCTGGTCGACAGCCTGGAAGGGCCGGTGCTCCCGGTCGGATCGTCGATGGGCGGCTGGGTGGCCCTGCTGCTGGCCCTGGCGCGGCCGGAGCGCGTGAAGGGCCTTGTGCTTGTCAATCCGGCCCAGGACTTCACCCAGCGGCTGATGTGGCCGGGCCTGGCCGACCACGAACGTCAGGCCATCCTGCGCGAGGGCGAGACCCTGATCGTGGAGGAGGGGCTGGGCGAATACGTCCTGACGCGCCGCCTGTTCGAGGAGGCGCGCGACTGGCTGCTGCTGGACGGCGCGATCGACATCGCCGCGCCGGTCCACGTGCTGCAGGGCCGCGACGACGACGTGGTGCCGTGGCGGCATCAGGTCGAGCTGGTCGAGCGGCTGACGGGCGGCGACGTGCGGCTGGACCTGATCGCGGGCGGCGACCACCGCCTGTCGACGCCCGCCGACCTGGACCGCCTGGTCGCGGCGGTCGAGGCGATGCGCGCCTAGCCTTCCGCCTGCGGGATCGGATTGACGCGCGGATCGGGGCCGTTGGTGACGACGCGGTCGCGGTCGGCCAGGTCCTTGACCACCTTGACGTCGGCGAAGCCCGCCGCCTCGAACAGGGCCTTGACCTGCGGACCCTGGTCCCAGCCGATCTCGACGGCGAAGACGCCGCCGGGCTTGAGGATGCGCATCACCTCGGGGGCCAGGTCGCGATAGGCCTGGAGCCCGTCCGGCCCGCCGTCCAGCGCCAGGTGCGGGTCGTGGTCGCGCACCTCGGGGTCCAGGCCGGCGATGTGGTCGGTCGGGATGTAGGGCGGATTGGACACCACCAGGTCGAAGCTGTGGTCGCCGAAGCCGGCGGCCCATTCGGTGCGCAGGAAGGTCGCCCGGCCGTTCAGGTCCAGGTTGGCGGCGTTCTCGCGCGCCACCGCCAGGGCCTCCGACGAGATGTCGGACCCGACGCCGGTCGCCGCCGTGCGCTCGCTGAGCAGGGCCAGCAGGATGGCGCCCGAGCCGGTGCCCAGGTCGATGACGCTGAACGCCTCGTGCGGGGCGAAGGCCAGCAGGGCCACGTCCAGCAGGGTCTCGGTGTCCGGGCGCGGGCTGAGCACGTCGGGCGTGACGTTCAGCATGATCTTCCAGAACCCCTTCTTGCCCAGGATGCGCGACACCGGCTCGCGGCGCAGGCGGCGCTCGACCATCGCCTCATAGGCCTGGCGCTGATCGTCGGCGACGGCGCGGTAGGGGTCGGTCAGGATGTCGGTCCGGCTGGCCCCGGCGGCCGCCTCCAGCAGCAGGCGCGCGTCGATGGCCGGGCTGTCGATGCGGCCTTCCTTCAGGCGGGCCTGGGCCGCCTTCCACACGGTCAGCAGGGTCGGGGTGGCGTCGGCGGGCTTTGGGGTCAAGGGGTCGGTCATGTCCGGGTGATTGGGGTTTCGACGGGCGGATTGCAAGCGGCGCGGAACGCGGGGGCGGGCTGGCCGTTGGCCTCGCCATGGCCAAGCCGTCTCGTCCGCCCCTGTCCGCCCTGATCCGTCGCCTTTCCGCCCCGGGCGCGAAGGGAGGGGGCGGCGGCGGCCGGCTGTGGAAATTCGCCGGGGCGGCGCTGGGCGGCCTGGCGGCGGGCGCCGGCGCGGCGCACCTGCTCTACAGCCAGGGACACAAGGTCGGGGTCGAGCTGAGGGCGCCCCGGCCCGAACCCCTGCCGCCCAAGGACCCCACGCCCGAGGACTATGACGCCCAGGAGCCCGGCCGCGGCCGCATGGCCCAGCGTCCCGAGCATATTCCGCGCAAGGGCTGGGTCGACATCCTGTGGCGGACCGGCGCCGCCTATCTGGGCGACCGGGTCGGCTTCGTCGCCGGGGGCGTGACCTTCTTCACCCTGCTGTCGCTGTTCCCGCTGCTGGGGACGTTCGTGACCCTTTACGGCCTGTTCGCCGATCCGGCGGACGCCTGGGGGCGGCTGCAGTTTCTCTACGCCCTGCTGCCCGGCAGCATCGCCCAGTTCCTGGGCGGCGAGATGCAGCGGCTGGCCGAGAATTCCAACAGCCAGCTGACCTTCACCCTGATCTGGACCCTGGCCCTGTCGCTGTGGAGCGCCTCGGGCGCGGTGAAGGTGCTCTTCTACGGGCTGAACATCGCCTATCACGAGGTCGAGCGGCGCAACATCGTCCGCTACAACCTGCTGTGCCTGGGGTTCACGGTCGGCGCCATCCTGGCCGTGCTGCTTACCTCGGCCCTGGTGGTGGGCGTGCCGGTGGTGGTGCGGCTGTTCGGCCTGCAGGAGGAATGGGGCCTGTTCGCGCCGCTGCGCTGGCCGCTGCTGTTCCTGGGCTATGTCGCCGCCCTGACCCTGATCTATCGGTTCGGCCCGTGCCGGCAGAAGGCGCGCTGGCGCTGGCTGACGCCGGGCGCGATCTTCGCCGCCGTGATCAGCCTGACCATCTCCTTCCTGTTCAGCTGGTATCTGACCAACTTCGTGCGCACCGACAGCTACGGCCCGCTGGCGGCGATGATGGGCTTCCTGCTGTGGACCTGGATCTCGGTGCAGGTGATCCTGATGGGGGCCGAGCTGAACGCCGAGATCGAGCACCAGACGGCGATGGACACCACCACGGGCGCGCCCCAGCCGATCGGCGAACGCGGCGCGCGCGTGGCCGACACCGTCGGCGCCCGGCGCGGCAACCCCGCCGCCCTGGCCTTCACCCAGAAGCACGCCGAGGCCATCGCCGATCGGGTCATGGGCGCCGTGGGCCGCCGACGCTCCAAGGGCTGAGGCGGGCGTCCGTTCGCGCTTCGTGAACGGACGGGGGCGGTCGTTGGCGAAGGCGCCGCGGCCGTCGCCGCAACGGCGATGGCGGGGCGGGCGGCGTCGGGCCAGGGTCCGCCCATCGACGGCCGCCGCTCATGGGGAACGGCGCCGCCTTCGCCAAGGACGCCCGCCATGAAGACCGCCTCCCTCTTTCTCACTCCCGCCCTGGGCCTGCTGGCCGCCGGCCTGGCCAGCGCCCCGGCCCTGGCCGCCGATCTGTCCGTGACGTTCGAGCCGGGCGCCGAGACCGGCCGGATCATGGTCGCCCTGTTCGACAGCCAGGCCGCCTATGACGAGGGCCGGTCGGTGCGTCAGGCGGTCGTGGACGTGGCCGCCGGCCAGCGCACCGCCGCCTTCGACGGCCTGCCCGACGGCGACTACGCCGTGCGCGCCTTTCACGACGTCAACGGCGACGGGCGGATGACCACCAACCCCTTCGGCATGCCGACCGAGCCCTACGCCTTTTCCAACAACGCGCGCGGAAACATGGGGCCGGCCAAGTGGGATCAGGCCCGCTTCGCCGCCTCGGGCGCGACCGTCCAGACCGTCTCGATCAAGTGAGCCCGGCCATGACCCCGTCCCGCCGTTCCTTCCTGATGGGCGCCGCCGCGCTGTCGGCCGCTGTGGCCACGCCCGAGGCCGTGCGCGCCGCCGCCGCCCTAGACGCCGCCGCCGACTGGGCCCCCGACTGGGCCCCCGACTGGGCCTTGGCGACCCGCGACGTGGAGGGCGACGTCGCCCGCCGCGCCCTGACCCTGGTCCACGGCCGCGTTCCCGAGGGCCTTTCGGGCGTCCTCTATCGCAACGGGCCGGCCAAGTTCCGCCGGCCGGGCGGCGCGGCGACGCACTGGTTCGACGGCGACGGCCTGATGCGCGCCTTCCGCATCCAGGACGGCCAGGCGACGCTGGAGGCCCGATTCGCCGACACGCCCAAGCGCCGCTGGGAGAGCGAGCTGGACGCGGTGGTCACCCCCGGTTTCGGCACCAAGGGCGACGCGCGCGCCCGCGTCGGCTCCAACGACGACGCCAACGCCGCCAACACCGGCGTGATGACGGCCGGCGATCAGATCTGCTGTGGGAGGGCGGATCGCCCTTGGCGATGGACGCGGCGGACCTGTCGACCGGCGCCTTCGTCACCCTGCGCGACGACCTGAAGGGGATGCCCTTCCAGGCCCATCCGCGCTACGCCCCGGACGGTTCGATCTGGAACGTGGGGGCCTCGGGCGACCGGGCGGTGATCTGGCGGCTGGACCCGGACCGCGGCCTGAGGGACGCCCAGGTCGTGCCCCTGCCGCGCGCCAGCTACATGCACGACTTCACCGCCACGGACCGGCACGTGATCCTGGTGCTTCAGCCCTGGGTGTTCGAGGGGGACGCCATGCCCTTCGTCGCGCGCCTGAACTGGCGGCCCGAGGCGGGGACGCAGGTGATGGTCCTGGACAAGGACGACCTGACCCGGCGGCGGATCTACGACCTGCCCGGCTTCTTCCATTTCCACCTGGGCGACGCCTGGGCCGAGCCGGACGGCACGATCCGCTTCGACGTGGCCGCCAGCGGCGATCCGCGGTTCGCCGTCGACGGCGCCCGGGTGCTGGTCGAGGGGCGCGGCGTCGTGCCGGGAGAGCCCGCGCGCCTGGCCCTGATCACCCTGCGCCCCGACGGCCGGGCCGAGATGACGACGACCGACGCGGTCGGCGAGTTTCCCAAGGCGGACCCGCGGCGCGCAGGCCTGAAGCGCAGCCTGACGGCGCACACCGCCGGCGAGAGCCGGGGACGGCCCCTGCCGACGGGCCTGGCGATCCAGGACTGGAACGCCGGCCGGTCCGACGCCTTCGACTTCGGCGTCCACCAGGTGGTCGAGGAGACGGTCTTCGTGCCCAAGCCCGGCGCGACGGCCGAGCGGGACGCCTGGCTGGTCGGGCCCTCGGTCAACCTGCGCCAGGGGCGCACCGAACTGCACGTGTTCGACGCCGCGCGCGTCGCCGACGGGCCGGTCGCGACCTGGGCCGCCGACCTGGCGCTGCCGGCGGGCTTCCACGGCGTCTGGGCGGGATAGGTCCGTCTGGCGCGGGAATTGCCGGGGGTTCACGGTTCGCAAAGGCTGACGTGCCAAGGTGAGACCATGACCCCCGTCCAGACGCCCGCCGACCTGAAGCCGATCACCGCGCTGCGCTTCGCCGCCGCGCTGTGGGTCGCCGTCTACGCCTTCTGGGAGAACCTGGCCGGCGTCGGCCTGCCGGGCCTGGTGGCCAAGGGCTATCTGGGGGTCGAGCTGTTCTTCGTCCTGTCCGGCTTCATCCTGAGCCACGTCTATCTGGCGCAGGCGGGCGAGAAGCGGTTTTCTTACGGCCGGTTCCTGTGGGCGCGGGTGGCGCGGGTCTATCCGCTGCACATCGCCACCCTGCTGGGGGTCGGGCTGCTGGCCGGCGCGGCGATCGTCGCGGGGATGAGCGTGGATTCCAACGTGCTCAGCTGGTCGTCGCTGCCGGCCAATCTGCTGATGGTCCACGCCTGGGGCCTGGCGCCGGCGGCGGGCTGGAACCACCCGTCGTGGTCGATCTCGGCGGAGTGGTTCGCCTATCTGTGCTTCCCGGCCTTCGCCTTCGTCTTCTGGCGCCTGCGCGACAAGCCGGTCGTGGCCGTGCTGGGCGCGGCGGCCTTCCTGGCGGTGCTGTATTTCGTGTTCGAGCAGTGGGCGGGTTTTCCGCTGACGGAAGCCACCATCCGCTGGGGCGCGCTGCGCATCGTGCCGTGCTTCGCTTTGGGGTGCGCCCTCTATCTGGTCTATCGCAAGGCGCCGCTGAAGGCGCCGGGCCTCAGCGCCGCGATCTTCCTGGCGCTGATGCTGGCCAGCGCGGCCCTGGGCCTGTGGGACGCGATCACCGTGCTGCTGGCGGGCGGGCTGATCCTGTCGCTGGCCTCGCTGCCCAACGCCCGGGCCGGATGGCTGGCGTCCCGCCCGGCCGTCTATCTGGGGGAGATCAGCTATTCGGTCTATATGGTCTGCGTGCCGTGGAAGCTGCTGGCGGTGAATCTGGCGGCCAAGGCGACCGACGCGCCGGACAAGCAGCTTCACGTTTTCGTGTGGTTGGCGATCGTGGCCCTGCTGCCGGTCGTGGCCGCCGTCTCCTATCACCTGGTCGAACACCCGGCGCGCAAGGCTCTGCGCGGCTGGGGCGAGCGTCGCAATAAGACTTCCGCAACGAATACAAAGGACGCGGATACGTCGAAAGGGCTTGCCCCCGGCGGCGAACCCGTGGCCTAGTTTCCCGACCTGAGGCAGGTCGGGATACGCCACAGCATGACGAAACGCTTCACCGCCGCCGCGGTTGCGGCGACCCTTGGATTTTTTGCGGTCGGCGTGACGCCCTCCGCGGCCAGGGCCGACGACCCCTATTGGCAGTGCGTGACCTTCGCCCGGATGTTCTCGGGCATCCAGATCTTCGGCGACGCCTGGACGTGGTGGCGCCAGG
Organism: Brevundimonas albigilva; assembly: GCF_023573565.1. Lineage (NCBI taxonomy): Bacteria > Pseudomonadati > Pseudomonadota > Alphaproteobacteria > Caulobacterales > Caulobacteraceae > Brevundimonas > Brevundimonas albigilva. Next base: position 3,208,152 of record NZ_CP097649.1, on the reverse strand, counting down.
CCGCCGACAACTTCCGCACCGGCCGCCGCCCCGAAACGGGCTCGGTGCTGGTGTTCCGCCCCGAGGGCCGCATGAGCCGGGGCCACGTCGCCGTCGTCTCCGACATCCTGACCGACCGCGTGGTGCGCGTGACCCACGCCAACTGGGGCGGCAGCCGCGGCAAGGTCGAGGAGAACGTCACCGTCGTCGACGTCTCGCCGTCCAACGACTGGAGCCAGGTCAAGGTCTGGTACAATCCGATCAACGACCTGGGCACGACCGTCTATCCGACCTACGGATTTATCTACAAGGGCGCGCGCGACGCCTTCGACGCCGGCCGCCAGATCGCCAGCGCCGCGACCGGCCAGGGCCAGCAGTAGCGCTCAGACCGGCGGCGGGGTGGCCTGGACCAGGCGCTGGCGACGCCGCACGTGCTCGCGCCAGGCCGTATAGAGGCCGCTGGCGCCGATCAGGCCCGCGCCCGCCAGGGTGGCCAGGCTGGGCGGACTGGCCAGCAGCCACCAGCCGAAGCCGATCGCGCCCACGATCTGCAGATAGTCGAACGGCGCGACCACGGCGACGGGCGCGCGCTGCAGCGAGGCGGTCATGAACAGCTGGGCCAGCCCGCCGGTCACGCCCGCGCCGACCAGCAGGGCGTAGGTCGCCGGGGCGTGGACATGGCCCACGAAGGGCAGCAGCAGCGCCCCCACGGCGGAAGACGCCGCGAAGAACCAGAAGACGATGGCGGCGACGTGCTCGCTGTCGCGCAGCTGGCGCAGGGTGATGGTCACCCCGGCGGTCAGCAGCGCCGCCGTCAGGCCGAACGCCAGCCCTTCCAGCGGGACGCCCCCGGCCGCGCCGGGCCGGGTCACCACCACCACGCCGATGAAGCCGACCGCGACCGCGGCCCAGCGGCGCGGGCCGACCGGCTCCTTCAGGATCAGGAAGGACAGCAGGGTGGCGAAGACCGGCGCGGTGAAGCTCAGCGTCGTCGCGTCCGCCAGCGGCAGCAGGGTCAGGGTCTGGAACACGCACAGGATGGAGGCGATGCCCAGGGCGCTGCGCCCCACGTGCGCCCACGGCCGGCGGGTCGACAGGGCCTTCAGCCCGCCCTGGCCGGTCATGACCCAGGCCAGCACCACCGGCAGGCCGAAGAAGGCGCGGTAGAACAGCATCTCGGGCGCGACCACGCCGTCCAGCGAGGCCAGCTTCAGCAGGGCGGCCATGACGGAGAAACAGCCCGCCGCCGCGACGCGCAGCGCGATCCCCCGGCCGATGGCTTCCGACGACGACACGGCGGCCTCCTCAGGCCTGGCGGAAGCCCAGGACGTCCTGCATGTCGTAGAGGCCCGGGCGGCGCGTGCGCACCCAGGCGGCGGCGGCCACGGCGCCCTTGGCGAACAGGGACCGGTCGATGGCCGAATGGCTGAGGGTCAGGACCTCGTCCTCGGAGGCGAACATGACGGTGTGCTCGCCGATGACGCCGCCCGCGCGGATCGAGGAGAAGCCGATCTTGCCGACGGGCCGTTCGCCGGTGATCCCGTCGTAGGGCTTCAGCCGCAGGTCCGCCAGGTCCGAGAACCGGCCCTCGGCCGCCGCCTCGCCCAGCATCAAGGCGGTGCCGGACGGCGCGTCGATCTTGCGCCGGTGGTGGGCCTCGGCGACCTCGATGTCCCAGTCCTGGGCGTCCAGCCGCTGGGCCGCGTGCTGGACCAGGCCGATCAGGATGTTGACGCCCAGCGAGAAGTTGCCGCTCTTGACGATGGCGATGCGCTCGGCGGCCTGCTGCAGCGCCGCCTCCTGCTCGGGCGTGAATCCGGTGGAGCCGATCACCAGGGCGGGTCCGCCGCGTTCGGCCGCCGCCTGGGCCAGGGCCAGGGAGGCGTCGGCGGTGGAGAAGTCGATCACCACGTCGCACAGCGACAGGTCGGCCTCGTCGCCCCAGTCGATGCGGGCGGCCACGACCACGTCGTCGCGCGCGTCCAGCACCTGGGACACCGCCCGACCCATCCGGCCGCGATAGCCGGAGATGCCGGCGTGGAAGATGGCGCTCAAGCCGCGTTCTCTTTCGACCCGTCCGCATCCTGGTTGCCCAGGATGTCGGCCCAGAAGCGCTTCGCCTTTCCGGCGAAGCTGGAGTTGCGGGGGTTCTGCTCCTCGCCGAACGACAGGGCAAGCTCCTGAAGCAATTCCTTCTGGCGGGCGGTCAGGTCGGTGGGGGTCTCCACGAACAGTTCGACGACCAGGTCGCCGCGCCCGCGTCCGTTCAGGTGCGGCATGCCCTTGCCCTTGATGCGGACCGTCTTGCCGGTCTGGGCGCCGGCGGGCACGTCGACCGAGGCCTTGCAGCGGCCGTCGCAGGCCTCGGACACCAGGCAGGGGGCGTCGACCACCCCGCCCAGGGCCGCCACCGTCATCGGCACCGGCACCGTGACCAGCAGGTCCAGGTTGTCGCGCTCGAACAGTTCGTGCGGGGTGACGGACAGGAAGACGTACAGGTCGCCGCGCGGGCCGCCGCGCTGGCCGGCGTCGCCCTCGCCCGACAGGCGGATGCGCGAGCCGTCGTCCACGCCGGCGGGAATCTTCAGGTTCAGGGTGCGGGTCTTGCGCACCTGGCCGTGGCCCTGGCAGGTCGTGCAGACGTCGGCGGCGGCGATGCGCTGGCCGGCGCCGCCGCAGGACGGGCAGGTCCGTTCCATCTGGAAGAAGCCGTTGGCCTGGCGGATGCGCCCGGCGCCGCGGCAGGTGGCGCAGGTCGTGGGCTTGGCCCCCGGCTTGGCGCCCGAGCCCTCGCAGGTTTCGCAGGTGGCGGTGGCGGGGACGGAAATCTCGACCTCGGCGCCCTTGTAGGCCTGCTCCAGGGTGATCTCCAGGTCGTAGCGCAGGTCGGAGCCGCGGCGGGGGCCGCCCTGGCTGCGGCCCTGGCGGCCGCCGAACGCATCGCCGAAGGCGTCGCCGAACACCTGGGAGAAGATGTCGTTCAGGTCGTTGAAGCCGGCGCCGCCGCCCTGGCCGAACGGATTACCGCCGCCGCCGTTCACCCCGGCATGGCCGAAGCGGTCATAGGCGGCGCGCTTCTGGTCGTCCGACAGGACCGCATAGGCCTCCGAGATTTCCTTGAACACGGCCAGCGATTCCTCGGAGCCGCCGTTGCGGTCCGGATGGTGCTGCATGGCCAGCTTGCGATAGGCGGCCTTCAGGCCGGGCGCGTCGATGGTGCGCTCGACGCCCAGAACCTCGTAGTAATCACGCGCCATCGGGCGTTGGTCCTCATACTTCCCCGGTCGGCCCCGCCGTCGCGCCTCTGGCGGACGCTGGCGGGAAACGATGTCCCGGCTGACATGGGGGCCGGGACGGATGATGCAAGTTTCATGAAAAGACCCCGCCCATCGCGAGACAAGCGGGGTCCTGTCATTTCAGCGACCTGATGCGATCAGGCGCTCTTCTTGTCGTCGGCGTTGTCGGCGTCCGAGACTTCCTCGAACTCCGCATCCACCACGCCGTCGTCGGCCGGCTGGCCCTCGGCGGCGTCGCCCGCGCCCTGCTGGGCGGCGTACATGGCCTCGCCCAGCTTCATCGAGGCCTGGACCAGGGTGTTGGTCTTGGCCCGGATGTCCTCGGGATCGGTCCCGTCGCGAGCGGTCTTCAGATCGGCCAGGCCGGTCTCGATGGCCGTCTTCTCGTCGGCGCCGACCTTGTCGCCGTGTTCGGCCAGGGCCTTCTCGGTCGAGTGGATCAGGCTGTCGGCGGCGTTCTGGGCCTCGACCAGGTCCTTCCTGGCCTTGTCGGCGGCGGCGTTGGCCTCGGCTTCCTTGACCATCTTGTCGATGTCGGCGTCCGACAGGCCGCCGTTCGCCTGGATGCGGATCGACTGCTCCTTGTTGGTCGCCTTGTCCTTGGCCGAGACGTTGACGATGCCGTTGGCGTCGATGTCGAAGGCGACCTCGATCTGCGGCATGCCGCGCGGGGCCGGCGGGATGCCCATCAGGTCGAACTGACCCAGCATCTTGTTGTCGGCCGCCATCGGACGCTCGCCCTGGAAGACCCGGATCGTCACGGCCGACTGGTTGTCGTCGGCGGTCGAGAAGGTCTGGCTCTTCTTGGTCGGGATGGTGGTGTTGCGCTCGATCAGGGGCGTGAAGACGCCGCCCAGGGTCTCGATGCCCAGGGTCAGGGGCGTCACGTCCAGCAGCAGCACGTCCTTGACGTCGCCCTGCAGCACGCCGGCCTGGACCGCGGCGCCCAGGGCCACGACCTCGTCCGGGTTCACGCCCTTGTGCGGCTCCTTGCCGAAGAAGGTCTTCACCGCTTCCTGCACGGCCGGCATCCGGGTCATGCCGCCGACCAGCACCACCTCGTCGATGTCCGAGGCCTTCAGCCCGGCGTCGGCCAGGGCCTTCTTGCACGGCTCGATGGTGCGCTGGATCAGGTCGCCGACCAGGGCTTCCAGCTTGGCGCGCGTCAGCTTGATGTTCAGGTGCAGCGGACCGGACGCGTTCATGGTGATGAACGGCAGGTTGACGTCGTACTGGGCGGTCGAGGACAGCTCCTTCTTGGCCTTTTCCGCTTCCTCGCGCAGGCGCTGCAGGGCCAGCTTGTCCTGGCGCAGGTCGACGCCCTGTTCCTTCTTGAACTCGTCGGCCAGATAGTCGGCCAGGCGCACGTCGAAGTCCTCGCCGCCCAGGAAGGTGTCGCCGTTGGTCGACTTCACCTCGAAGACGCCGTCGCCGATCTCCAGGATCGAGACGTCGAACGTGCCGCCGCCCAGGTCATAGACGGCGATCTTCTGGCCGTCGTTCTTCTCCAGGCCATAGGCCAGGGCCGCCGCGGTCGGCTCGTTGATGATGCGCAGCACTTCCAGGCCGGCGATCTTGCCGGCGTCCTTGGTGGCCTGGCGCTGGCTGTCGTTGAAATAGGCCGGGACGGTGATGACGGCCTGGGTGACCTTCTCGCCCAGATAGGCCTCGGCGGCCTCCTTCATCTTGGTCAGGGTGAAGGCCGAGATCTGCTGGGGCGAATAGTCCTTGCCGTGCGAACGCACCCAGGCGTCGCCGTTCGGGCCCTTGACGATCTCGTAGGGCACCATGCCCTTGTCCTTGGCCACGATCGGATCGTCGAAGTTGCGGCCGATCAGGCGCTTGATGGCGAAGAAGGTGTTGGCGGGATTGGTCACCGCCTGGCGCTTGGCCGGCTGGCCGACCAGGGTCTCGCCGCCGTCCTGAAGGGCGACCACCGACGGGGTGGTGCGGGCGCCTTCGGCGTTCTCGATGACCTTGGGGTTCTTGCCGTCCATGACGGCCACGCACGAGTTGGTGGTGCCGAGGTCGATGCCGATGATCTTGGCCATGGGCGTTCTATTTCTCTCCGTATCGGCGGGCGATGCGGCGGCCTTCGACGAAGCGCCGCGCGTGACCGCCCCCAGTGGGTTGGCGTTGAACTTTCCGGATAGCCCCAGTTTTCTCGGGGTTTCTCCGAAGCTGGCCCCGATATGGGAAACACCCCTAGGGCCGCAAGGCCTTGATTGCGATCCGAAGGCCTTTTGCGGGGATGCGGGGCGGGCCTATGTGAAGGCGCATGATCCCGCTTCCGCCAGAAACGCCCACGGCGACCCCCGGCTTCCGGCTGTGGCGCGGCGCCCTGGCGGCGTCGGCTCAGGCGGCGCTGGTCGAGGCGGTGATGCAGGGGCTGGAGGCCGCGCCCCTCTATCGGCCCGTCACGCCGGGCGGGCGGCCGCTGTCGGTCAAGATGAGCAACTTCGGACCGCTGGGCTGGGTGTCGGACCGGGCCGGCTATCGCTACCAGCCGACCCACCCCGAGACCGGCCGACCCTGGCCGTCGATCCCGCAGGCGCTGCTGGAGCTGTGGCGGGCGACCGTGAACTGGCCCGATCCGCCCGACGCCTGCCTGGTGAACCTTTATCGCGACACGGCGAAGATGGGCCTGCACCAGGACCGGGACGAGGCGGACCTGAAGGCGCCGGTGCTGTCGGTGTCGCTGGGCGACACGGCCGTGTTCCGCATCGCCGGCGCCGACGGAAAGACCTCGACGCTGAAGCTGGAAAGCGGCGACGTCTGCGCCCTGGCCGGCCCGGCGCGGCTGGCGCGCCACGGGGTGGACCGCGTCCTGGCGGGATCGTCGCGACTGATCCCCGGCGGCGGGCGCATCAACCTGACCCTGCGCCGGGCGCGCTGATCTTGCCGTCGTTCCGGGACTGAGCGAAGCGATGAACCCGGAAGCCACGGCCGCATCCACGATCTGAACCGCATGGTGGACGGGCCGGATGACGGCCTCCTGGGTTCCGGGTTCGCCCTGCGGACGCCCCGGAAAGACGATGTCTGGGGCGATCCTAGTCCCCCGTCTGTTCCTTGACGCCCAGAGCGTCGGCCAGGCGCATCTTGGCCGAGCCGCGCGGCAGGGGCTTCTGCTGGCTCTCGTGCGGCTTCCAGCCGGCAAGATGGACGATCTCGAAGGTGGCGGGGATGCGGCCGTCGGCCTCGGCGTGGCGCTCGGCGTAGAGGGCGGCGGCGCGGCCGAGGACGGCGCGCGACAACGGCCGGATCGGGCCGGCCAGGACATTGGTCTCGCCCATCGCCCGCAGGTCGCGGACCAGGGCGGCCAGGTCGGGATAGCGCACGGTGAACCGGTCCACGTCGGACACGGGCAGGGCGAACCCCGCCCGCTGCAGCAGGGCCGCGCCGTCGAAGCCGTCGGCGAAGGGCGAGACCCGCGCCTGGGCGCCGCCGCGCTCGGCCAGTTCCGCCTCGGTCAGCACCCCGCGCAGCTCCTTCAGCGTGCCGGCCCCGAACAGCGTGCCGATGAACAGGCCGTCCGGCTTCAGGGCGCGGCGGATCTGGGCCAGGGCGCCCGGCAGGTCGTTGGCCCAGTGCAGGCTGAGCAGAGACACGATCAGGTCGGTCGAGCCGGGGTCCAGCGGCAGGGCGGCGGCGCCCGGCGCGGCGCGCTGGTCCAGGCTGGTCGGCGTCGACACGGGGCCGATGCGGCCCGCCGCGTCGCTGGCCGCCACGGCCTCGGAAAACACCCCCGGTTGCGCCGAGAGGTCGACCGCGACGGGAAAGTCGCGCAGGATCGCCTCCAGGCTGCCCGCCGCGTTCTCGGCGGCCCGCCGGTGCAGGAAGTCCGCCTCGCGAAAGCGCCGGGCCGAACGCGCCAGCCGGGCCGCGCGGCGGCGGGCGTCGAAGATCTGCGGGGGGCCGGAGGCGGCCGGGGAGGGGTCGGTCATGGACGCACAGGATGGGGTCTGGCGCGCGACGTGGAAAGGGGCGAGCCGACGCGCGCGCGACCTGGGGCGGTCCGCCGCCGACCTGATCCTGCCGCCGCTGGCCCACGACAGCCGCGAGGCGACCGCCGCCGCCGGCCTGACGCCCGACGCCTGGAGCCGCATCGCCTTTCTGGAGGCGCCGGTGTGCGACGGCTGCGGCGCGGCGTTCGAATATGACGGCGGGGCGTTCGCCCAGGACCGCTGCGCCGCCTGCCTGGCCCAGCCCTACGGCTTTCACCGGGCGCGGGCGGCTTGCGTCTATGACGACGCCTCGCGCGGGCTGATCCTACGCTACAAGCACGGCGACCAGCAGCAGTTCGCGCCCCTGTTCGCCCGCTGGATCGGCCGGGCGGCCGCCGACCTGCTGGGCGAGGCCGATGTCATCGCGCCCGTGCCGCTGCACCCGTTCCGGCTGCTGTCGCGCCGCTTCAACCAGGCGGCAGAGATCGCCCGGCCGCTGGCCCGCACGGCCGGCCTCGACTATGTCCCCGACGCCCTGGTCCGCATCGTCCGCACCGACAGCCAGGGCGGCAAGAGTCGGCGCGGGCGGCGGTTGAACGTGAAGAAGGCCTTCGCCGTCACCGAGGCCGGCCGCCGTCGCATCAAGGGCCGTCGCATCCTTCTGGTCGACGACGTGTTGACCACGGGCGCGACCGGAGAGGCCTGCGCCCGCGCCCTGGTCGACGCCGGGGCCCGGGCCGTGGACCTGGCCGTGATCGCCCGGGTGAAAAACGCCCGGCAACTGATTATCTAGAAGCGGCCCCTATGTTCGCCGCGCGGCGGCTCACGACTTGAGGGCGCATAATGATTGGAGATGCCTTTTGGCCGACGTCGTCATCTACACCAAACCCGGCTGCCCCTACTGCTTCAGCGCCATGGCGCTGCTGAAGAAGAAGGGCGTCGACTACACCGAGATCGTCGCCTCGAACGATCCCGCCAAGAAGGCCGAGATGGTCGAGCGGTCGGGCGGGGCCATGACCTTCCCGCAGATCTTCATCGACGGGCGGCACGTCGGCGGGTCCGACGACATCCACGCCCTGGACCGCCAGGGCGAGTTGGACCCCCTGCTGGCGGCCTGAGCCGTGGCGGGCGCGCTCGACATCGCCCTGGTCCAGACCCGCACCCCGGCGACGGCGCAGGCGGGGCTGGATCACGTCGCGCCGCTGATCCGCGAGGCGGCGGCGGGCGGGGCGAAATTCGTCCTGACGCCCGAGGGGACCAACCTGCTGGAACAGCGCCGCGACCGCCGCGCGGCCGTCCTGTCGAGCGAGGACCAGGATGTCGCCGTCCTGGGCTTGCGTCGGCTGGCGGCCGAGCTGGGCGTCTGGCTGCTGATCGGCTCGGCGATCGTCCGCTCGGGCCGGGAGGGCGACGACCGCGCCGCCAACCGGTCCCTGCTGATCGACGACAAGGGCGCCGTCGTGGCCCGCTATGACAAGCTGCACGTCTTCGACGTCAACCTGCCCAACGGCGAGCGCTACCGCGAGAGCGCGACCGTGCGGCCCGGCGACGGGGCGGCCGTCGCCGACACGCCCTGGGGCCGGCTGGGCCTGACCATCTGCTACGACATCCGCTTTCCCCACCTGCATCGCCAGCTGGCCCAGGCGGGGGCGTCGATGATCGCCGTGCCCGCCGCCTTCACCGCCCCGACCGGCGAGGCGCACTGGGAGACCCTGCTGCGCGCCCGCGCCATCGAGACGGGCGCCTTCGTCCTGGCCCCGGCGCAAGGGGGGCTGCACGAGGACGGCCGGCGCACCTGGGGCCGCTCGACCGTCGTCGGTCCGTGGGGCGAGGTCATCGCCAAGGCGGATCACGACCAGCCTTGCGTTCTTCACGCGAAACTGGACATGGAGGCCGTGGCCAAGGCGCGCGCGGCCATTCCCTCCTTGACCCACGATCGCGATTTCGCCCCCGTCCGATGATCCGCTACGCCCTGAAGTGCGACCACGACCACGGCTTCGAGGCCTGGTTCGGCTCCTCGTCGGACTATGACGACCAGGCCGCGCGCGGGCTGGTCGAATGCCCGTTCTGCGGCTCCCATGCGGTGGAGAAGGCGATCATGGCCCCGTCGGTCGGCGGCACGAAGAAATCCGCCGCGCCCGACATGGCCGCGAAGATGCAGACCATGATGATGGAGGCCGCGCGCGAGGTCCGCGCCCATGTCGAGGCCAACTTCGACTATGTCGGCGACGCCTTCGCCCGCGAGGCCCGCGACATCCACGAGGGCCGGTCCGAGAAGCGCGAGATCTACGGCGAGGCCACGCCCGCCGAGGTCAGGAAGCTGAAGGACGACGGCGTCCCCGTCGCGCCCCTGCCGGCCCCGCCGCCGGACCCGACCAAGGTCAACTGATCATGGCCTCGGGGGAGGAGCGGTATCAGGAGTTCGGGCCGCCGCCGGCGCTCCGCCCCTTCGTCCGCACGATCTGGACCTACGCCGCGCCGGCGCCGACGCCGGTCGTCCAGCGCATCGCCCCCGACGGTTGCCCCGAACTGATCTTCGACATCGGCGCGCCCTATGAGGAGCAGGACGACGACGGTGAATGGCGTCTTCAGCCGTCCGCCCTCTTCGCCGGCCAGATGACCCGGCCGCTGGCGCTGCGTCCCGTCGGCGCGACCGAACTCGTCGCCATCCGCTTCGAACCGGACGGCGCGCGCGACTGGCTGGGCCTGCCGCTGCATCAGGCGACGGACCGCCGGCTTGACATGACCGGGCGTCTGCGCGGCTTCAGCGCGCCGGCGGGCGATCCGGCCGGGCAGGCGGCGGCGTTCGGGGACTGGCTGGACGCCCAGCGCCGGGCCGGCGACTGGCGCATCGACCCGCGGGTCCGCGCCGAGGTCGAGGCGGCGACCGAGGCGCGTTCAGTCCCGCCCCGCGCGCCGACCGAGCAACGCGCCCTGCAGCGCCGCTTCGCCGACCGGGTCGGCGTGTCGCCGCGCCTGCTGCGTTCCATCTTCCGCTTCCGGCGGGTGTTCGACCACGCCGCCGATCCGGCGCGGGCCGAGGGCTGGCTGGGGGCGGGGCTGGAGGCCGGCTATTTCGATCAGCCGCAGATGGCGCGCGACTTCCGCCGCTTCCTGGGCTGCACCGCCACCGACTGGGCGCGCGAACAGCACGACCTGGCGCGGGCCATCGCGTCGCAATCCTACAAGCCGGGCGTCCCGCCTTCGGCCTAGCGTCGACTTCGCAGAGAGGGAGACCCGACGATGCTGACGCTGCTGATGATCACCGCCCTGCAGGCGGACCCGCGCCCCGACCTGAGGTGGATGGCCGGCTACTGGCTGTCCTGCGAGGACGGGCGCGAGGTCTCGGAGACCTGGACCGATCCGCGCCTGGGCCTGATGGCGGGAACCTCGGTCACCGTGCGCGGCGGCCGCGTCGGCTTCGAACTGTCGCGCATCGCCCCGACGGGGCCGGCGCCGGACGCGCCCCTGGCCTATTTCGCCCAGCCGGAGGGCATGGCGGTCACCGTCTTCCCCGTCGTCGCCTCGGGGCCGAACCAGGTGACGTTCGAACAGCCCGCCCACGACTTCCCCAGGCGCATCGTCTATGAACGCGCCGGCGATATGTTGTCGGCCCGGATCGAGGGCGACATCGACGGCGAGACGAGGACGATCCGATGGCGCTTCCGGACGGCGGAACTGAACGCGCGCTGCCCGGCCTGACCGGCCTGGACTGGCGGGCCATGCGGCCCGAGGACATCGACGCGGTGGTCGAGGTCGCGCGCCTGTCCTTCCCCGACCATTTCGAGGACCGCGCCTGTTTCGAGAACCGCCTGGCGCTCTATCCGCGCGGCTGCTTCGTTCTGGCGGGAGCCGGTGCGGAGGACGGGGCGGAGCCGGCGCGGGGCTATCTGATCGCCTACCCCTGGCGGGCCGACGCGGCGCCGGCCCTGAACACGGTGATCGAGGGCCTGCCGGCCCAGGCCGAGGTTCTCTATCTGCACGACCTGGCGCTGGACCCCCGGGCGCGCGGGGGCGGCCGGACCGGCGCGGTGATCGAGCGCCTGGCCGAACAGGCGGCCGAGGACGGCTGGCCCGCCCTCGCCCTGGTCGCCGTCAACGCCGCCTCGGGCTTCTGGGCCCGCCACGGCTTCGAGCCGCGCGATCCGCCCGGCATGGCGCAAAAGCTGGCCAGCTACGGCGAAGACGCCCGCTACATGGTGCGAACCCTGGCCTGAGCCTCAGCGGGCGCATTCCTTGGGCGCGTTTCCGTCGCGCGCCCACATCGCGCACGAGCGGTCGATCTCGGCCTGGATCATCTCGCAGGGATTGGCGGCGTTGCAGGGCGGGCGGGTCGCGGGGCTGACCATCCGGCACTGTTCGGCCAGGGCCGTGGCGGCCGCCTCGCCGATCTGGTCGCGGCACGGCTGGGCGCTCGTCGCGGGCGGCGCCGGGGTTTCCGGCGCGGTCGGAACCGGCGCGGGCGCAGGCGCGACGGGCGTGACGGGTGCGGGCGCGGGGGCCGGCGCGGCGGGGGCCGGCTCCGGCGCGGACGGGGCCGGTTGCTGCTGGCAGGCGGCCAGCGCCAGGGCCAGGGACAGGATCGGGGCGTAAACGGCGGCTTTCATGACGTCCTCGCGGTCTGTTCCAGGCAAGAACGCCGCCCGGGCCGTCCGGCTCCGCCCCGCCTGGGCCGCCGGTCTCAGCGGGCGACCGCCGCCAGCGCCGCCTTCTGCAGGGCGAACAGTTCGCCGCAGCCGCTCTCGGCCAGGGAGAACAGCCGGTCGAACTCGGCGCGCGAGAAGCCGCGCTTCTCGCCGGTGGCCTGGACCTCCACGATCTGACCGGCGCCGGTCAGGACGAAGTTGGAATCCGCCTCGGCCTGGGAGTCCTCCTCATAGTCCAGGTCCAGGACCGGAACGCCGTCGCAGACGCCGCACGACACCGCCGCCACCTGGTCCAGGATCGGGTCCGCCTTCAGCACACCCTCGTCGCGCAGATAGGTCAGCGCCGAGGCCATGGCGACCCAGGCGCCGGTGATGGCGGCCGTGCGGGTGCCGCCGTCGGCCTGGATCACGTCGCAGTCCAGCACCACCTGGCGCTCGCCCAGCGCCTTCAGGTCGACCACGGCGCGCAGGGACCGGCCGATCAGGCGCTGGATCTCCTGGGTGCGGCCCGTCTGCTTGCCCGCGGCGGCCTCGCGACGGCCGCGCGTGTGGGTGGCGCGGGGCAGCATGCCGTATTCGGCCGTGACCCAGCCCTGGCCCTTGCCGCGCATCCAGCCGGGGATGGTCTCCTCGACCGAGGCGGTGACCAGGACCCGGGTGTGGCCGAAGGCGATCAGGCACGACCCCTCGGCGTAGCGGTTGACGCCCGTTTCGATGGTGACGGCGCGCAATTGGTCGTCGGTGCGTTGCGAAGGGCGCATGGCTTGTCCTTGGAAGAGCTGGCGGCGGTGCTTATCCTGAAACCATGAGCCTGATCCACCCCTCGGCCAGCCTCGCCGCCCTGGACGAGCGCGCGCGCGACATCTTCCGTCGCATCGTCGAGTCCTATCTGGACACCGGCGAGCCGGTGGGGTCGCGCACCCTGTCGCTGGGCGGGGTGGCGCTGTCGCCCGCCTCGATCCGCAACACCATGCAGGACCTGACGCTGGCGGGCCTGCTGGCCTCGCCCCACGCCTCGGCGGGGCGGATCCCGACCCATGCGGGGCTGCGGCTGTTCGTGGACGGCCTGCTGGAGATCGGCGACCTGAGCCAGGAGGAAAGGCGCGAGATCGACGGGCGCCTGGCCGGGCGGGGTCGCAACTTCGAGGCGGCGCTGGACGAGGCCTCCAATCTTCTGTCGGGCTTGGCGGGCGGCGCGGGCGTCGTGTCCAGCCCGGTCCGCGAGTCCGGGGTCAAGCACGTGGAATTCGTGGCCCTGGGCGGCGACCAGGCGCTGGCGGTCATCGTCGCCGACGACGGCACGGTGGAGAACCGGATCATGACCCTGTCGGCGGGGGTCACCCCCTCGACCCTGGTCGAGGCGTCCAACTTCCTGAACGCGCGCCTGCGGGGCCGCCCCTTCGCCGACGCCCGCCGCGAGATGGCCCGCGAGCTGGAGGCCGCCCGGGCCGAGCTGGACCAGACCGCCGCCCGTCTGGTCGAGGACGGCCTGGCCGCCTGGTCCGGCGGCCCGGACCGCGAGCGCGCCCTGATCGTGCGCGGCCGCGCCAATCTGCTGCAGGACCGGGACGGCCTGGCCGATCTGGAGCGGGTGCGGGTGCTGTTCGACGACCTGGAGCAGAAGGAGCAGCTGATCGGCCTGCTGGACGGGGTCGACGCGGCCCAGGGGGTCCGCATCTTCATCGGCGCGGAAACGCGCCTGTTTTCACTTTCGGGTTCCGCCGTGATCGCGGCGCCCTATATGAGCGGCCGGCAGCGGGTCCTGGGCGCCATCGGCGTGATCGGACCCGCGCGGTTGAACTACGCCCGTGTCATCCCGTTGGTGGACTATACCGCCCGGGTGCTGGGCCGGATGCTGGACGGGAACGACAAGTGAGCGACAAGCCCCTAAACGACGAAGACTTCACCGAGCTGGACGCCGATCAGGCCGAGGCCAACGCCGAGCACGGCCTGGACTCGCATCCGGGCGACGACCTGGCCCCGCTGGACGCCGTCATCGCCGAGCGCGACGAGTGGAAGGACCGCGCCCTGCGCGTCGCCGCCGAGATGGAGAACCTGAAGCGCCGCTCGGAGGCGCAGCAGAACGACGCCCGCGCCTTCGCCATCCAGCGCTTCGCCAAGGACCTGCTGGGCGTCGCCGACAACCTGGAGCGCGCCCTGATGGCGGCGCCCAAGGACGCCGACGGCCCCGCCGCCGGACTGGTCACAGGGCTGGAGATGACCCAGAAGTCCCTGCTTCAGGCGTTCGAGACCAACGGCCTGAAGCGCGTCGCGCCCCAGCCAGGCGACGCCTTCGACCCCCACCTGCACCAGGCCATGATGGAGCAGCCGTCCGACACGGTTCAGGGCGGCGCCGTGCTGCAGACCATGCAGCCGGGCTTCGAACTGTTCGGCCGCACGGTGCGCCCGGCCATGGTGGTGGTCGCCGCCAAGGGATCGGGCGGCGGCTCGGCGGGCGGGGGCAACCCCTATGCGGCCGCCCCGGCGTCGGGTCAGACGTTCGACGGCAAGGCCTGACGGCGCCGCCCGCCGCGCCCTGTCCATGCCCACGGTCCTCTACATCGACGCCGACGCCTGCCCGGTGAAGGAGGAGGTCTATCGCGTGGCGCGGCGCTACGGGCTGAAGACCTATGTGGTCTCCAACGGCTGGATGCAGGTCCCGCGCGAGGCGTTGATCGAGCAGGTGGTGGTCGACGCCGGCCCCGACGTCGCCGACGACTGGATCGCCGAGCGGGCGGGGCCGGGCGACGTGGTGATCACCGCCGACATCCCCCTGGCCGACCGCTGCCTGAAGGCCGGGGCCCAGGCGCTGAAGGCCAACGGCCAGCCGTTCACGCCCGATTCCATCGGCTCGGCCCTGGCCGGGCGGATGGTGGGCGAGCACCTGCGGTCGATGGGCGTGGCGACCTCGGGCCCGCCGCCCTTCTCGGCCGCCGACCGCTCGCGCTTCCTGCAGGCCCTGGACCAGGCGGTGGTCAGGGCGCGCAAGGCCGTCCGATGACGACGATCCCGGAAGAGGAACTGGAGTTCCGCTTCTACCGCGCCGGCGGGCCGGGCGGCCAGAACGTCAACAAGGTCGCGACCGCCGTGCAGATGCGCTTCGACGTCGGGAACTCGCCCAGCCTGGCGGAGGCGGTCAAGGCGCGGCTGATGAAGCTGGCGGGCAGTCGGCTGACGCTGGACGGGGTGATCGTCATCAGCGCCGTGCGGTTCCGCACCCAGGAGCGCAACCGCGCCGATGCGATGGAGCGGCTGCAGGCGATGGTCGACCAGGCCTCGGTCCGGCCGACCTATCGCGTGCCGACCCGGCCGACCAAGGCGTCCAAGGAGCGGCGGCTGAAGGCCAAGACGACGCGCGGTTCGATCAAGTCCGGCCGAGGCAAGCCGTCGCTGGACTAGGTTCGCGCCTCGCCCAGCGCCTGCAGCCCCGCGCGCGAGGGACACAGGTCGGCGATGACGCAGGCCGGGCAGTTGGGCTTTCGCGCCGTGCAGGTGTAGCGGCCGTGCAGGATCAGCCAGTGGTGCGCCTTGGGCAGCCAGTCCTCGGGCACGACGCGGAACAGCTGGGCCTCGACCTTGTCGGGGGTGGCGGCGTTGGCCAGGCCCAGCCGGTGCGAGACGCGGAAGACGTGGGTGTCGACCGCGATGGCCGCCTCGATCCCCAGCTCGTTCAGCACCACCGACGCCGTCTTGCGGCCGACGCCGGGCAGGGCCTGCAGCCCCTCGCGCGTCAGCGGAACCTCGCCGCCGTGCTGCTCCAGGACGATGCGGCTCAGCGCGATGACGTTCTTGGCCTTGTTCCGATAAAGGCCGATGGAGGCGATGTAGGGGATCAGCCCTTCCTCCCCCAGCGCCAGCATCTTCTGCGGCGTGTCGGCGACCTTGAACAGCCGGTCGGTCGCCTTGTTGACCGAGACGTCGGTGGCCTGGGCCGACAGGGCGACCGCCACCACCAGGGTGAAGGGATTGCTGAAGTTCAGCTCGGTCTTAGGATCGGGCATGACCCCGCTCAGCCGCTCGAAGATCGCCTCCACGCGGTCGGGGTCGGGCGGCCAGCCCAGCACGGGGATGGCCGCGCCGGTCATCACCGACGGACGGCGCGGCGCCGGTCCGGCCTTGCGCCTGGCGGGGGGCTTGCCGGCCACTAGCTGCGGTAGTCGCCGTTGATCTCGATGTAGCCCTTGGTCAGGTCGCAGGTCCACACCGTGGCCGAGGCGCGGCCCGAGGCGACGTCGACGGTGATGTCGATCTCGGGGTTCCTCATATAGGCGCTCATCTTCGCCTCGTCGTAGGTCGGGGACGGGGCGCCGTCGATCGCCGCCTGGTGCGGGCCGAACTTGATGGCCAGGCGGTCGCGGTCGACCGGCTCTTCGGTCTTGCCCACGGCCATGACGACGCGGCCCCAGTTGGCGTCCTCGCCGGCGATGGCGGTCTTGACCAGGGGGCTGTCGGCGATGGACTTGGCCAGCTTGCGGGCCGAGGCGGGGCTGGCGGCGCCGTCGACCGTGACCTTGACGAACTTGGTCGCGCCCTCGCCGTCGCGCACCAGCTGGTGCGCCAGGTCCAGCATGACCTTGTCCAGCGCGGCGGAGAAGCTCTTCAGCCGCCGGTCGCCCACCCGTCCGATCCGCGGCGCGCCCGAGGCGCCGGTGGCGAACAGCAGGCAGGTGTCGTTGGTCGAGGTGTCGCCGTCCACCGTCACGCTGTTGAACGTCGTGCGCACGTGCAGGCCCAAAAGGGCGCGCAGGACGTTGGGATGGATGTCGGCGTCGGTGACGATGAAGGCCAGCATGGTCGCCATGTCCGGCGCGATCATGCCCGACCCCTTGGCGATCCCGGCGATGCGGACCTTGTAGCCCTCGATCTCGGCCTCGGCGTAGGAGCCCTTGGGGAAGGTGTCGGTGGTCATGATCCCCCGACCTGCGCGCGCCCACTGTTCGGTGGGCGGCACGTCGCCGTCCAGGGCGTGCTCGACCTCGGGCAGGCGGGCGACGATCTTCTTGTCGTCCAGCACCACGCCGATCACCCCGGTCGAGGCCAGCATGACGTCGCGCTGGCGGCAGCCGAAGCGTTTGGCGACCTCCGAGGCGGTGCGGCGGGCGGCGTCGGCACCGGCCTTGCCGGTGAAGGCGTTGGCGCAGCCGGCGTTGACGACCAGGGCGCGCACGTCCTTGCCGCCCTCGCTCGCGCCCAGCTGCTTCTTGCACCAGTCGACCGGCGCCGACCCGATCTTGTGGCGGGTGAAGACCCCCGCGCAGCTGGTTCCCCGCGCGAAGCGGAACACCACCAGGTCGTCGCGCTCGTGCTTGTAGAAGCCGGCGCGGGCGGCGGCGATCTCGACCCCGCCGATGGGCGGAATGGCGGGGAAGGGCACGGCCAGGGGCGAAATCTTCAGGCCCGGCTTGCCGGCCGGCGGCGGGGCGGCGGCGGGCTCGGCGGCGGCGGGCGCTCGCGTCGCCCGCTTCAGCGCCGAGGCGAAGGGGTCCAGGGCCTTTTCGAACGCCTGCTCGATCTTCTGGCTGGCCTTGGGGCCGGGCTTGCTCGGGGTCTTGGACATGTCAGGCGGCCGGGGCGGGAGGGGAGGGGGCGGGCGCGGCGGAGGGGGGCGGCGCCGGCGATGCGGGCGCGGGCGCGGGCGGGGCGGCGGGCGTCAGCACCTCGACCCGGGCCTTGCCGCGCAGCTGCTCCAGCAGCTGGCGCACCCCCTCATAGGTCAGATAGCGCACGATCTGAGGACGCGCCTGCTCCAGCGTCGGCGGGTTCTCCTTGCGTCGATCCTCGATCTTCAGCACGGCCCAGCCGCCCTCGGTCTCAAACGGGCCGACCACGGCGCCGGCGGGCTTGTCGCGCAGGGCGTCGGCGTAGGCCTGGGGCAGGACGTCCAGCGTCGAATAGCCCAGGTCTCCGCCGGAGAAGCGCGTCGCCTCGTCGATGGAGCGTTCCGTGGCCACGGCCTCGAACCCGGCGCCCTGGGCCAGGACGCCGACCACCGCATCGGCCTCGGGCTTGGTGCGCGACAGGATCAGGCGCAGCCGATACTCCTCGGACGACCGCGCCAGCCGCAGCTGTTCGTTGTAGAGGCGCTGGACGTCCTGGTCGGTGACGGCGTCGTTGACCACGCTCTCGACCAGCATGTCGCCCAGGATGCGTTCGCGCGTCGCCTCCAGCCGCCGCTGCGCCAGGGGCGAGGCGTCCAGCCGGCGCCGTTCGGCCTCGCGCGCCAGCAGCTTCTGGTCGATCACCTCGTCCAGGACGCGGCGGAACAGGTCCGAGGCGGGATCCAGCGGCTCGCCCTCGCCGACCAGCCCCTGGGCCACGGCCTCGCGCCGCACGTCGGAGGCCCAGATCGTTCGGTCCTGCACCCGCGCCACGGCCTGGTCGCCCTTTTCCGGCGGCGCGTCCTCGCCGCCGCGCGAACAGGCCGACAGGGCCAGCGCGGCGCTCACGGCGGCGATGGCCAGGAAGGAGAACGGTCGCCGGACTGGGATCAAGGGGGCGCTCCGTCGCTGGGGCGAGAAGGCCCTCGCGTTGACAGGGATAAGGCCGGTGCTTAAGTCCCGCCTGCGCCCAAGTCGAGGGGTTTTGATCGTCTGCGCGGCCCTTCGCGCGCGCCCGTGGCGGCGCTTTCGAGGGTCGCCGCCGGTCCGGGCCTCTCCCGCGGCGTCCGTATCGCCGCCCCCCTTCAGGGATTCCAGAGCCGCTCCTTCGACGCTCGACCGCCTATCGGACCCACCATGCTCGGCTTCGCCAAGAAACTCTTCGGCTCTTCCAACGATCGCAAGGTCAAGGCCTTCCAGGACCAGGCCCAGCGCATCAATGCGCTGGAGCCCAAGTTCGCCGCCCTGTCGGACGACGAGCTGCGGATGATGACCGACGCCTTCAAGGACCGGCTGAACGGCGGCGAGAGCCTGGACAAGATCCTGCCCGAAGCCTTCGCCGTGGTGCGCGAGGCGTCCAAGCGGGTGCTGGGCCAGCGCCAGTACGACGTCCAGCTGGCCGGCGGCATGATCCTGCACGAGGGCGGCATCGCCGAGATGCGGACCGGCGAGGGCAAGACCCTGGTCGCCGTGGCCCCCGTCTATCTGAACGCCCTGACCGGCAAGGGCGTGCACGTCATCACCGTCAACGACTATCTGGCCCGGCGCGACGCCGAGACCATGGGCCGCGTCTATCGCTTCCTGGGGCTGGAGGTCGGCGTCATCGTCAACGGCCTGTCGCAGGGCCAGCGCCAGGCGGCCTACAACGCCGACGTCACCTACGGCACCAACAACGAGTTCGGCTTCGACTATCTGCGCGACAACCTGGTCTATGACCGGCGCGAGATGGTGCAGCGCCCGCACAACTTCGCCATCGTCGACGAGGTCGATTCCATCCTGATCGACGAGGCGCGCACCCCGCTGATCATCTCGGGCCCGACCGAGGACCGTTCGGACCTGTACAAGGTCCTGGACGGCCTGGTGAAGGAGCTGATCAAAGACA
The DNA here is from genome assembly GCF_023573565.1 of Brevundimonas albigilva. Taxonomy (NCBI): domain Bacteria; kingdom Pseudomonadati; phylum Pseudomonadota; class Alphaproteobacteria; order Caulobacterales; family Caulobacteraceae; genus Brevundimonas; species Brevundimonas albigilva. The sequence goes on along the minus strand of NZ_CP097649.1, from coordinate 3,188,808 downwards.
AGTCGACCTACGACCTGGACGAGAAGCAGAAGCAGTCGCTGCTGACCGAGGAAGGCTCCGAGCGCATCGAGGAGATGCTGGAGAAGGGCGGCTATTTCGCCGCCGACACCACGGGCCTCTACGACGCCGCCAACATCAGCCTGGTCCACCACGTCAACCAGGCCCTGCGCGCCAACACCCTGTATCAGCGCGACAAGGACTACATCATCAAGGGCGGCGAGATCGTCCTGATCGACGAATTCACCGGGCGGATGATGACCGGGCGGCGCCTGTCCGAAGGCCTGCATCAGGCCATCGAGGCCAAGGAAGACGTCAAGATCCAGCCCGAGAACCAGACCCTGGCCTCGGTGACCATCCAGAACTACTTCCGCCTCTACGAAAAGCTGTCGGGCATGACCGGCACGGCCGCGACCGAGGCGCAGGAATTCCTCGACATCTACAAGATGGACGTTCTGGAGGTGCCGACCAACCGGCCGATCCAGCGCAAGGACTTCGACGACGAGGTCTATCGCACCCACGCCGAGAAGAACCAGGCCATCGCCAGGCAGATCGCCGAATGCCACCTGGCCGGACAGCCGATCCTGGTCGGCACGGTGTCGATCGAACGCTCGGAACAGCTGTCGGACCTGCTGAGCCGCTATGAATACAAGGTCGAGGTTTCGCGCACGCTGAAGCCGGAATACGCCGGCAAGGCCAAGGAGGCCGAGAAGGTCGGCGACGCCGCCTATGACATCGTCTGGGAGACCAGGCTGCGCGGCATCCCGCACAACGTGCTGAACGCGCGCCAGCACGAGCAGGAAGCCTATATCGTCGCTGACGCGGGCCTGCCCGGCGCGGTCACGATCGCCACCAACATGGCCGGCCGCGGCACCGACATCCAGCTCGGGGGCAACCTCGAGATGAAGATGCAGAAGTGGCTGCTGGACCAGCGCAACCTGGCCGTCGAGGTCACGCCCGAGATGGAGGCGGCCAAGGAGGCCGAGTTCAAGGCCGAGATCGCCGTGCTGAAGGAACAGGCCCTGGCCGCCGGCGGCCTGTTCGTCCTGGGCACCGAACGCCACGAGAGCCGCCGCATCGACAACCAGCTGCGCGGCCGCACCGGCCGCCAGGGCGACCCCGGCGTGTCGAAATTCTACCTGTCCTGCGAGGACGACCTGCTGCGCATCTTCGCCGGCGACCGTCTGGACTCGATCATGAAGACGTTCGGCGTGGGCGAGGGCGAGGCCATCACCCATCCCTGGCTGAACCGCGCCATCGAGACCGCCCAGAAGCGCGTCGAGACCCGCAACTACGACATCCGCAAGAACCTGCTGAAGTACGACGACGTCGTGAACGACCAGCGCAAGGCCGTGTTCGAGCAGCGCCAGGAGTTCATGGACTCCGAGGATCTGTCGGAACTGGTCGGCGACTTCCGCCGCGACGTGGTGTCCGACCTGGTCGAACGCTACATGCCGCCCAAGGCCTATGCCGAGCAGTGGGACATCGACGGCCTGGACGAAAAGGTCCGCTCGACCCTGGGGCTGGAGCTTCCGCTGCACGACTGGGCCGCCGAGGAAGGCGTCTCCAACGAGGAGATCGAGGAGCGGCTGCTGGCCGCCGCCGACGCCCGCGCCGCCGAACGCCTGGAGCAGATCGGCGCCGACCAGACGCGCGGTCTGGAAAAGCAGTTCATGCTGCAGATGATCGACATGCAGTGGCGCGAGCACCTGGTCCACCTGGACCACCTGCGCGGCGTCATCGGCCTGCGCGGCTATGGCCAGCGCGACCCGCTGAACGAGTACAAGACCGAGGCCTTCTCGCTGTTCGAAAGCCTGCTCTATGACCTGCGCCACAACGTCACGCGCTGGCTGATGACGGTCGAGTTCCGCTTCCAGCCGCCGCCCGAACTGCCCGAGTTCCAGGAAATCCACCTGAACCCCGGCACCGGCGAGAACGAGATGGCCAATCCGGCGGCGCAGAATCCGGAAGGCGCGCTGATCGGCGACGACCGGTCCAGGCTGCCGGTCGAGATGCTGCCGGCCGGCTGGGAGATGACCGGCCGCAACTCGCCCTGCCCCTGCGGCTCGGGCCGCAAGTTCAAGCACTGCCACGGCGCGCTGATCTAGGGCGGGCTTGCGCGTCGAAAAGGCATCGCCGATCTTGACCATGAAGGAGATCGCGATGGGACGTCACGAACGCATATCGACCGATCTTCCGGACTATATGGTCAGCGAGCTTCGTTCGGCCGTGGAGTCCGGAGAGTTCGCCTCGACGGACGAGGCGGTGCGCGAGGCCCTGACCCACTGGCTGGGCGCGCGCGCCATGGGCGCCGTGACGGCCGAGGACCTGCGTGTCGCCCTTCAGCGCGAGGTCGAAGGCCCGGGGCGTGACGCCGACGCCGTGTTCGACCGGCTGGAGGCCCTGTGCGGCGACCGGATCGAGGCGAGCGAGCGCAAGGCATGAAGCTGGTCTTCTCGCAAGGCGGCGAGAGGGACCTTGAACAGATCGTCGACCACATCGCGCGGGACAATCCGCGCCGCGCCCTGAGCTTCGTCAGGGAACTCCGCGCCGCGGCGCGGGCCCTGGTCCGAAACCCCGAAGGGCGTCCCGGGGCGAACTTCGATTCCCGCATCCGCCGGTCGGTTCATCGCGGTTACAATCTCTACTCCGCCATTCTTCCGGGCGAGATTCGCATCCTGGCCGTCATCCATGGCTCACGCGCGGACGACGCCGTCCTGTTCGATCTGGTCAAACGATGAACCGCAAGTCCCTCTTCTCCCGCGCGCTGGCCCTGTCGCCCGGGCGGCTGCATTTCGCCGCGCACAGCCACCATCTGTGGCCGGACGCCAGCTTCGAGGCGCAGCAACAGGCGTGGCTGGACGCCAACCGGCACGCCGACCGCAAATGGGATCTGGTCTTCGACGCGGTGATCCCCGAGGCGCAGCGCCAGGTGGCGGCGGAACTGAACCTGCCGTCGCCCGACAGCATCGTCTTCTCCTCCAACACGCACGATCTGCTGTTGCGGGTCTTCTCGGCCTTCGAACGCGGGCCGGTGCGGATTCTGTCGACCGACGGGGAGTTCCATTCCTTCCGCCGCCAGGCGGACCGCTGGGAGGAGGCGGGCCAGGCGGTGGTGACGCGCGTGCCGCTGCAGCCGTTCGACACCTTCGCCGAACGGTTCGTCGATGCGGCGCGGGCGGGGGGGCATGACTGGATCGTGGTCAGCCAGGTCTTCTTCCGCACCGGCGGCCTGTTCGACCGCATCGGCGACCTGGCGGCCCTGGCGCGGCCCCAGGGGCCGTGGGTCCTGGTCGACGGCTATCACGGCTTCATGGCCACGCCGACCGATCTGTCGGCCGTAGCCGACCGGATATTCTATGTCGCCGGCGGGTACAAATACGCCATGGCCGGGGAGGGCGCCTGTTTCCTGCACGCGCCGGACGGGTTCGCGCCGCGGCCGGTCGTGACGGGCTGGTTTTCCGAGTTCGGCGACCTGTCGGGGCCGCCAGGCGGGGTGCCGTACCGCAGCGACGGCGGCCGCTTCTGGGGCGCCACCTTCGACTGTTCGGCGCTGTATCGCTTCAACGCCGCGCGACGCGCCCTGGCCGGCGCGGGCCTGGACACCGCCGCCGTCGCCGACCATGCGCGGACCCTGGCCACGATGGTCCAAGAGGCGGTCCAGGCGGGCCGGGCCGGCCCCCTGTCGGAGGCCGAAATCCTCAACCCCGTTCGGGGCGATGCGCCGCGGGCCCGCTTCCTGGCCCTGCGCCATCCCGACGCCGCGGCCTGGCGCGCCCGGCTGCTGGAGGCGGACGTGGTGGCCGACGTGCGCGACGACGTGATCCGTTTCGGCTTCGGCCTGTATCAGGACCAGGCCGACGTCCAGGGCCTGATCGCGGCCGCCCGCGCCCTGTAGGACGCAGGCGGCCGGGGCGGGGTCAGGCGGCGTCCTCGACCGGCGCGTCGCCGACGTGCTTCTTGATCGACTCGATCGCGCGCTTGGCGCCCGACTTGTCGGAATAGCCTTCGGTCGAGAAGATGACCTCGGAATTGTACTTGAAGCGGACGCGGAACTCGCCCGCCTTGTCCTGATAGACTTCGAACTTGTGAGCCATGCGGCGTCTCCGTTTGCGGCGCCCCCGATCGGGCCAAGGCCAAGCTGGCATGGGCGGCCGCGTCGTCAAACCCCGAATGCGCGCTTTCGAACACAAGGGCGCGAGCGCGCCGCCGGGCGTTGGCGGATCGGGCGCCAGCGACCACATGACCCGGGCAGATCAAGGAATCCCCATGACCGACCTTTCCGCCTTTCCGATCACCACGCGCTGGCCGGCGCGCCATCCCGATCGCCTGCAGCTCTATTCGCTGAACACGCCGAACGGGGTGAAGGTCTCCATCATGCTGGAGGAGATCGGCCTGCCCTATGAGCCGCATTTCGTCGACATCACCAAGAACGAGACGTGGGGGCCGGAATTCCTGTCGCTGAACCCGAACGGCAAGATCCCCGCTATCCTGGATCCGAACGGGCCCGACGGCCGGCCGCTGGCCCTGTTCGAATCCGGCGCCATCCTGCTCTATCTGGCCGAAAAGACGGGCCGGCTGCTGTCGACCGATCCGGCCGAACGCTATCAGACGATCCAGTGGGTCATGTTCCAGATGGCGGCCATCGGGCCGATGTTCGGCCAGCTGGGCTTCTTCCACCGCTTCGCCGGCAAGGACTATGAGGACAAGCGCCCGCGCGACCGCTATGTCGCCGAGAGCCGCCGCCTGCTGGGCGTGCTGAACGACCGTCTGGCCAATGACGCGGGAACGCCGCGCGACTGGATCATGGGCGACTATTCCATCGCCGACGTCGCCGCCCTGGGCTGGGTGCGCAACCTGGTCGGCTTCTACGAGGCGGGCGAGATCGTCGGCTTCCAGGATTTCGCGAACGTCGCGGCCTGGCTGGAGCGCGGCCTGGCCCGTCCCGCCGTCCAGCGCGGGCTGGAGATTCCGGCCCGTCCGTGAAACCGGCCTGAACCACAGCCCGTCGGTCGCGTTGTCTCGCCACATCCAACCAGGAGCGCGACCGATGGGCATCTTCTCTTCGATCTGGAACAAGATCACCGGCCACAAACCCAAGGCGGCGCCGAAGCCGGCCCCGGCTCCGACAGCGACCGGCGCGCCACCCACGCCCAGCGCCGGGCCGGTTCCCACCGCCCAGCCGTTGCCGCCCGTCGACGTCGAGGCGGTGCTCAGCGACCTGGCGGAATCGAAGGGCGGCGGCGGCAACTGGCGCACCTCGATCGTCGACCTGCTGAAGCTGCTGGACCTGGATTCCAGCCTCGCCGCCCGCAAGGAACTGGCCGAGGAGCTGAACGTCCACGCCGGCGAGCACGGCTCGGCCGAACAGAACATCGCCCTGTCCAAGGCCGTCTGGAAGAAGCTGGCCGAGAACGGCGGCCAGGTCCCGGCCTCGCTCCGGGACTGATGGACGGGCGTCATGCCCTCCAGCGTGATCCGGCGGTTCGACTATGACCCATCGCGGCGTCGCCTGAGCGTGACCTTCACCTCGGGCGACCGCTACGACTATCAGGCGGTGCCGCCGGAGGTCGCCGACGGCCTGCGCGGCGCCGTGTCCAAGGGCCGCTTCTTCAGCGCGCGGATTCGCGATCGCTATGCGTTCGAGCGTCATCCGAAGACGGAATAGGCCGGATCCACCGCAGGGCGGCCAGCGCCGCGAAGCCGACGACCAGACCCCAGAAGGCCGCGCCGAGGTCGAACAGGGCCAGGCCCGAGCCCGTGGCGGCGAAGGTCAGGACGGCCGCCTCCCGCTCAGCCGTCTTCGCCAGCATGGTCGCCAGCGCCCCGGTCAGGGGCGCGACCAGGGCCAGGCCGGTGATGATGGCCAGAACGGCGGGCGGCATGGCGATGAACAGTCCCGCCAGCGGCGCGGCGAACAGGGCGACGACGACATAGAAGCCGCCATAGACGACGCCGACGATCCAGCGCCGCGCGGGGTCGGGATGGGCGTCCGGCCCGGTGCAGAGGGCGGCGGTGATGGCGGCCAGATTGACCCCGTGCGCCCCGAACGGCGCGGCGACGACGCTGGCCAGGCCGGTCGCCAGGATCAGGCGGTTGGCGGGCGGCTCGTATCCGGCGGCCCTCAGCACGACCAGCCCCGGCAGGTTCTGCGACGCCAGCGTCACCAGGAACAGCGGCAGGCCCAGGCTGACGGCGACCTTCGTGTCGAAAACGGGCATGACCGGCGACAGCGTCCCGAACAGGCCGGTTCCCGGCGGCAGGCCGATCTGGCCCCGCAGCGCCAGGACGACCACGGCGGCGCCCAGCACGGCGGGCAGGGCCCAGGCGGGCCACAGCCGCCGCGCGACGATGAAGACCGCCAGCAGGCCGACCGCCAGCGCCGTCTCGGTCGGCACGACCGCGAACAGCCTCAGCACGAAGGGCAGCAGCACCCCCGCCAGCATGGCCGAGGCGACGGACGCCGGAATGCGCTGCGCCAGCCGTCCCAGGGCGGGCAGCAGGCCGGTCAGCGCCATCAGCCCGCCGGCGACGACGAAGGCCCCCACCGCATTGGCCCAGCCCAGCCCGAGCGTGGAGGCGGCCAGCAGCGCCGCGCCCGGCGTGGACCAGGCCAGCACCACAGGCATGCGCAGCCGCCAGCTCAGCAGCGCGCCCGGCAGCCCGATTCCCAGGCACAGGGCCGTGACCATCGACACGATCTGGGCCGGCGTCGCGCCGAACGCCTGCCCGGCCTGGACCACCAGGGCCACGGTCCCGCCGAAGCCGACGACGGTCGCCACTGCGGCGGCGGAGATGCTGGAGGGCGGAAGGCGGGACGGGTTCATGGCCCCGGCTTAGGCCGGGACGCCGCGCGCCGAAAGGGGTGGAACGGCCGGCCCCGACCGGTAGTTGAACCGCCATGTTCGACCACACCGGAATCGTCGTCTCGGACCTGAAGGCCGCTCGCCGCTTCTACGACGCGGTGGCGGCCGCGCTGAAGCTGCAGACCATCAGCAACTCGCCCGAATCCTTCCTGTTCGGCCACAGCGCCGACCAGCCGATCCCCTATCTGTGGATCGGGACCACGCGGCCGTCCTACTGGGTCGAGGGCTCGCGCGCCGGGCGGAACCAGATGCACGTGGCCTTCGTCGCCGAGGACAAGGCGATGGTCGACGCCTTCCATCGGGCGGCGCTGGCGGCGGGCGGCCGCGACAACGGCGCGCCCGGCCCCCGCGAAGGGGCCGGGGACTATTACGGCGCCTTCGTGCTGGACCCGGACGGCAACAATATCGAAGCCTGCTGCCGGGGCGCGGCGGCCCGCTGAGCGATCAGCCCTCGACGTCTTCGGGCAGGCCGACGGCGTGGAAGCCGGCGTCGACGTGGACGACCTCGCCCGTGGTCGACCGGCCCAGGTCCGAGCACAGCCACAGGGCGGCGCCGGCGACGCCTTCCATCGAGGTCTCTTCCTTGATCAGCGAGAACTGCGCCGACTTGGAATGCAGGCCGCGCCCGCCCGAGATGCCGGCCAGGCTAAGAGTGCGCATCGCGCCGGCGCTGATCGCGTTGACGCGGATGTTCTTGGGCCCCAGGTCGCGGGCGATATAGCGGGTCGCCGCCTCCAGCGCCGCCTTGGCCACGCCCATGGTGTTGTAGTTCGGAATGACCCGTTCCGACCCCAGATAGGTCAGGGTGATCATCGACCCGCCGTTCGGCATCAGCCTGGCCGACCGCTTGGCCACGTCGACGAAGCTGAAGGCCGAGATGTTCATGGCCAGCAGGAAGCTGTCGCGGGTGGTGTTGTCGACGAACGAGCCCTTCAGCTCGTCCTTGTTGGCGAAGGCCACCGAGTGGACGACGAAGTCGATCGCGCCGAATTCCTTCTCCAGCTCCTCGAAGGCCTTGTCCATCGAGGCGTCGTCGGTGACGTCGGCCTGGATCAGCAGCTTGGCGCCGACGCTTTCGGCCAGCGGGCGCACGCGCCGCTCCAGGCTTTCGCCCAGGTAGGTGAAGGCCAGTTCGGCGCCCTGGGCCGCCAGCTGCGAGGCGATGCCCCAGGCGATGGAGCTGGAGTTCGCGACCCCCATGATCAGGCCCTTCTTGCCCTTCATGAGGTCGCCGGTCGGCATGTCCCAGCCTTCGGAAGCGGCCATGGTTCGTCTCCTGATGATTTGGCGGAGGGTTAGCAGGGGCCGGGCCGGACCGGAACCCTCCGCGTCGTCGTCAGCCGTGCGCCCAGACGCCGAACGGATCGGACCATTCCAGGCCCAGCGCCTGGGCCACCGCCGGATAGGTGATCTGGCCCTTCAGCACGTTCAGGCCGCGCGCCAGGTGCGGGTCCTTCTTCAGGGCGTCCAGGCCGTGGTCGGCCAGGGCCAGGCCGAACGGCAGGGTGGCGTTGTTCAGGGCCTCGGAACTGGTGCGCGGCGCCGCGCCCGGCATGTTGGCCACGCAATAGTGGACCACGCCGTCGATGACATAGGTCGGGTCCTCGTGCGTCGTCGGCCTGGAGGTCTCGAAACAGCCGCCCTGGTCGATGGCGACGTCGACCAGCACCGAGCCGGGCTTCATCTTCGCCAGATGCTCGCGCTTGACCAGCTTGGGCGCCGAGGCGCCCGGCACCAGGACGGCGCCGATGACCACGTCGGCCTTGACGATCTCCTCGTCGATCGCGCCGATCGAGGAATAGCGGGTGATGACGCGGCCGCCCGTGACCTCGTCGATATAGGCCATGCGCGGGATCGAGCGTTCCAGCACCACCACCTCGGCGCCCAGGCCCATGGCCATGCGCGCCGCGTTCAGGCCGACGACGCCGCCGCCCAGCACCAGCACCCGCGCGGGCGCCACGCCCGGCACGCCGCAGAACAGCAGGCCCATGCCGCCGTTGTGCTTCAGCAGGGTCTCGGCCGCCGAGAAGACGGCGATCCGGCCGGCGACCTCGGACATCGGCGCCAGCAGCGGCAGGCCGCCGCGCGCGTCCGTCACGGTCTCATAGGCGATGGCGGCGCATTTCGACGCCAGCAGGCCCTGGGTCTGTTCGGGATCGGGCGCCAGGTGCAGGTAGGTGTAGAGGATCTGGTCCTCGCGCAGCATCTCCCACTCGACCTTCTGGGGCTCCTTGACCTTCACGATCATGTCCGAGCCCGAGAAGACGGCTGCGGCGTCGGGGGCGATGCTCGCGCCAGCCTTGCGATAGTCCTCGTCGGTGAAGCCTGCGCCGGCCCCGGCCCCCGCCTGGACCATGACCGAATGGCCGCGGGCCGCATATTCGCGCACCGCCGTCGGCGTCAGGCCGACCCGGTGTTCATTGGTCTTGATCTCGCTGGGAACGCCGACGCGCATCTGTGTCTCCTCCGGGAAAAGGGCCTTCCGCCTGTTCCCGGCGGACCGCCTCGTCGATCGCACTTATATCGCCCAGCGAAACGCAGATTCCTGTTCATTTCGCGGCGAGGGGTGCAGAAAGCGAAGAATCCGCCAGGGAAAGCCGCAGATGAAGACCGTTTCCGCCGTCGAACTGGATGCGACCGACAGAAAGATGCTCCGCCTGCTTCAGGAGGACGGCCGCATGACCAATGCGGACCTGGCCAAGCGGGTGGCCCTGTCGGAGAGCGCCTGCCTGCGCCGCCTGCGGGCCCTGGAAGGGGCGGGGGTGATCCGCCGCTACGCCGCCGTCATCAACGAGCGGGCCGTCGGCCTGCCCATCAGCGTCTTCGTCACCGTGACCCTGTCGTCGCAGTCGGAGGCGGCGCTGTCGGCGTTCGAGCAGGCCGTCGCCGCCGTGCCGGAGGTGATGGAGTGCTATCTGATGACCGGCGGGGCCGACTATCTGCTGCGGCTGGTGGTCCGCGACGTCGACGACCTGGAGCGCCTGCACGCCAAGGCCCTGACCCGGCTGCCCGGCGTCCACCGCGTCTCCTCCAGCGTGGCCATGCGCCCCGTCGTCAAGCGCGGGGCGCTGCCGGTGTGACGTCAGGCGGACAGCCAGTCGATCCATTCGGCGAACCGGTCCGGCGCGTCCGGACGGCGGCCCTGACGAAACTCGTCGGATCGCACCAGCGACAGGGCGAAGCTTCGTCGGTCCGAAAACGTACGCCGGTGGAGCGTGATCACCTCCTCGGATTCCGGCGCCCTTTGCAGGAAGAGGCGGTAGCCGTCGCGCACCTCCTTGACGGACAGGCCCAGGGCTTCTCCCTCCTCGGCCAGGACCGGGGCGTCCTGACGCCGTATGCGACTGCCTTGAAGGGCGGCTTCCAGCACGTCCTCGTCGCAGATGACGTCGCTGTGCCCGCCGGTGTCGAACACCGGCGCGGCGGCGGCTGCGGGATCGGCGCCTTCGCCCCGGATGAAGTGCCGTTCGAACACGCGCATCACATGGGCGACGCCGAGGTCCTTCACCTCCCGCAGATCCTGGGCGTAGTAGCGCCCGGCCCCGCCCGGTCCGGTGATGATCTCGAACGACGGGAAATAGACCACGTCATCATGGGAATCCGCCGCGTGCTGAGCGGCGACGCGGAGCACGGACTTGCTGTACACCGTCGACTGCAGCACGTGGCGATCCTCGAAGGTCGCCTTGAGCGGCACCGGGGAGACCGTCAGGATGATGCGGACGCCGGCGTTGACCGACCGCGTCTTCGTCACGAACAGATCCAGATCGGCGATGACCTCGTCGACCTTGAAGTTGACCGGCTCGAACAGGGCCGGATCGAAGGCGCCGCCGGCCACGCCGGGGGCCGTGGGATAGACGGCGCCCGTGGCGATCGACCGCCATGCTTCCGTCAGCCCCAGGGTGAAGACCAGCACGTCGGCTTCCTCGAACACCCGCCGCACCGCGGCCAGATGTTCGGCGCGCGACGCCCGCAGCGCGTTCAGATCGGCGAAGCCCTTCGGGTCGATCTGCGGCCGAAAGGGGTCCACCAGCCGGTCGTCCCGCTCCCACGCCTCGTCGAACGTCGCGTGACCGAAGGCCCGATCGAACAGCTGAACCGCCTGGCGAACCGTGTAGATGTTGCCATAGCGGGCGGAGAAGACGCCGTAGTTCGCCGCCTTGGCCTCGGCCGCCGGCAGGGACGCGGGCGCCGCTTCAGGCACGAAATAGTTGAAGCCGGAGGCCTGCAGCCGACGCGAGATGTGCTGGGCGAAGCAGCTGCCCATCGTCGCCACCTTGTCGGAGGCGGAAATCATGAACGGCGCCCTGGACATCGGGTCCATCTGGGCCGGATGCACCCAGGTGACGCCCCGGCTCCAGAAGCAGTGATCGGGAAGCGAGCTGTAGGGATTGCTCATCAGGCGGCGATCTCGCGAAGTATGGACCTGAATTGCGGCGTGTCGGCCATGGCGCAGGTCACCGGGCCGTCCGCAGCGTCCAGAGCGCGGAACTGCGCCTCCAGATAGTCGTCCAGGGTATAGAGGACGTCGCCGATCTTCCACAGCCAGCTGGGCTGCAGGCCCAGCGCCTCCGCGACGCCCGGATAGACCGGCCAGATCGGCCCCAGACTGAGGGCGTCGGGCACCATGTCCTCGAGCGGCTGGCGAAGGTCCGCCTCGGCCGCCCCCAGCCGACGCGCCACGCCGCGCGCCAGTTGGGCGATCGCCGCGATGTGCGGGTGGTTGAAGGTGTGCATGAAGAGCCTGCCCGACGCCTGGAGCGGCAGGAAGTAGTCCGTGAACGGAATGGTCGTGGCGGCGAAATCCGCGCGGCTCTCCGCCACGGCCTTGGTCCAGTATCGGTCGTATCCCAGCGCGCCCATCGTCCGTTGCGTGAAAAGGCGTCGCGCGTCGCGGGCGGTCAGGCCCCGCTTCCACGCCCAGACCCCAATGGCCGATTGATAGGGCACGCCCGCCAGGACGTTGATCCGCGTCTGGCCCGCATAGGCGATGGTCAGGTCGGGATGGAAGCCGGCGAAGTGAATGCTGGGAATAATCACGCACTTGGTTTCGTCGAATCCGTGCTCGGCCGCCATCTGCGCGCGCAGGTCGGGCGGCGCGGAGGTCACGACGATGTCGGCGTCCGCGGCTGCGGCCGCGGCGTTCGCCTTGCCCTCCTCGGAATATAGCCAGTGAAGGCCCGTCACCGTGTCCCGAGGCAGCAGCAGGTCAAGGCAGGCGGTCAGTCCCCCGGTCTGGCAGTTCGCCAGAACGAAGATCCGGCGGCCGTCTCGAACCGGGGGAGGAGGGAAGTCGCTCAACGTCGTCGATCCGAGTGGTGGGGGGCAGCCGCCGATTATCAGCAAAGCGACGTCGACTTCCACCCCTTCACGTCGGACCTAGCGCAACGCCAGGGTCACGGCCTTGACGTCGACGTATTCGTCGATGCCGTGGATCGAGCCTTCGCGGCCGTAGCCGGACTGCTTGACCCCGCCGAACGGGGCGACGGGGGTCGAGATCAGGCCGGTGTTGACGCCGCACATGCCGGCCTCGATGCGGCGGCCGATGCGCATGGCGCGGTCCAGGTCGCGGGTGAACAGATAGGAGGCCAGGCCGAACTCGCTGGCGTTGGCCTTGTCCAGGACCTCGTCCTCGGCATCGAAGGCGAAGACCGGGATCATGGGGCCGAAGGTCTCTTCCTCGCGGAACAGCCGGTCGTCGCCGCCCAGGGTCACGGTCGGCTGGAAGAAGCGGCCGCCCAGGGCGTGCCGTTCGCCGCCGGTCAGGACGCGGCCGCCGTCGGCCTTCACCGCCGCCACGTGCTTCTCGACCTTGTCCAGGGCCTTCTCCTCGATCAGGGGGCCGACCTTGACGCCGTCGTCGAACGCGTTTCCGACCGGAATCTTCGCGACCTCGGCGGCCAGTTTCTCGGCATAGGCCTCGGCGACCGGACGTTCGACATAGACGCGGTTGGGACAGACGCAGGTCTGGCCCGAGTTCCTGAACTTGCCCTTGATGGTCTCGGCCACGGCCAGGTCCAGGTCGGCGTCGGCGAAGACGATCAGGGGGGCGGCGCCGCCCAGCTCCATCGACACCCGCTTCAGGGTCGGGGCGCACTGTTCGGCCAGCATCCGGCCCACGCCGGTGGAGCCAGTGAAGGACAGCTTGCGGATGTCGGGGCTGTCGGTCAGCGCCTTGCCGATGGTCGCCGCGTCGCCGGTGACGACCGACAGGGCGCCGACGGGCAGCCCCGCCTGATAGGCCAGTTCAGCCAGGGCGATGGCGGTGAAGGGCGTCTGGCTGGCCGGCTTGACCACGGCGGTGCAGCCGGCGGCGAAGGCCGGACCCAGCTTGCGCGTCAGCATGGCGGCCGGGAAGTTCCACGGCGTGATCAGGGCGCACGGACCCACCGCCTCGCGGTAGGTCAGGATCAGATGCCCCAGCGGGCTGTCCTGGGTCTCGCCGATCAGGCGCTCGGCCTCGCCGGCGAACCATTTGATGAAGCCGTTGGCGTAGGCGACCTCGCCCTTGGCCTCCTCGAACGGCTTGCCGTTCTCCAGCGCCATCAGGGCGCCCAGCCCCTCGGCGTTCTCGTCGATCAGCGCCGCCCACTTGCGCAGGAAGGCCGCGCGCGCGTGCGGGTCGGACCGGGACCAGGCGGGAAAGGCCTCGGTCGCGGCCTGGATCGCCCGCCGGGTCTCGGCTTCGCCCAGGTCGGGCACATGACCGATCACCGCGCCGGTCGCCGGATCGTCCACGGCGATCCCGCCGCCGTTCGCCGCAATGGGCTCCCCGGCGATCAGGGCGTGCTGGCGCAAAAGGTTGAGGCCGGCGTCGCGAGGACTGGTCATGAAGGCGCTCCGATGTCTGGGTCCGAGCCCTAGAACGCGCTCAGGCCCCGATGGTGTCCAGGTCGCGCCCCTTGGTCTCGGGCATGAACAGGACGGTGACGACGACGGCGATGACGGTGAAGACGACCGAATACCACAGGCCGAAGTAGATGTTGCCCGACGCCGCCGCCAGGGCGAAGCTGGCGGCCGGCAACAGCCCGCCCACCCAGCCGGTGCCGATGTTGTAGGGCAGGCTCATGGCCGTATAGCGCACCCGCGTGGGGAACAGCTCGACCAGGGCCGCGGCCTGGGGGCCGTAAAGCGCGCAGGCGGCCGTCATGAAGACCATCAGGATCAGGAAGACCATCGGCAGGTTGATCCGCGCGGGATCGGCCCGGTCGGGATAGCCCGCCGCCGCCAGCGCGGCCTTGATGCGCGCCTCGACATCGCCGCGGGCGGCCTTCAGCTGGGCGGGCGTCAGGCGGGCGCCGTCGACGGAGGCGACCTCGGCCGCCCCCACCCGGACCAGGGCCGTGGCCCCGGCGGACGCCGCGACCGTGTCGTAGGAGACGCCGGCGTTGGTCAGTATGGTCTTGGCGATGTCGCAGGCGCTGACGAAGGCGGCCTTGCCGACCGGATCGAACTGGACCGCGCAGGTGGCGGGATCGGCCACGACCGTGACCGGCGCGCGGGCCTGCGCCTCGGCCAGGGCGGGGTTGGCCGCGCGGGTCAGGGCGTGAAAGCCGGGGAAGAAGGCGACCAGCGCCAGGATCATGCCGAACAGCATGACGGGCTTGCGCCCCACCCGGTCCGACAGCCAGCCGAAGAAGACATACAGAAAGGCCGAGGCCAGCGAGATGGCCAGGATCAGGCCGTCCACCGTCGCCACGTCCACCTTCAGCATCCGCTCCATGAAGAAGCGGGTGTAGAAATAGCCGCAGTACCAGACCGCCCCTTGCGCGAACATGACGCCGAACAGGGCGATCAGGACGAAGCGGCCGTTCTTCCAGGTCAGGAAGGCCCCGCGATAGGGCGCGCGCCGGGCGCCGCCCTCGGCCTCCATGCGGCGAAAGGCCGGGCTCTCGTTCAGCTTCAGCCGGATCCACAGCGAAATGGCCAGCAGCAGGCCCGACAGCAGGAAGGGGATCCGCCAGCCCCAGGCGTCGAACGCCTCGACGCCCACGATCAGGCGGGTGACCAGGATCACCACCAGGGCGCCGATCAGGCCCAGGGCCGCGGTGGTGTTGATCCAGCTGGTCATGAAGCCGCGGTTGCGGGGCTGGGCGTGCTCGGCGACATAGATGGCCGCGCCGCCGTATTCCCCGCCCAGGGCGAAGCCCTGCAGCACGCGCATCAGCAACAGCAGCGCCGGCGCCAACAGGCCGATCTGGCCGTAGTCGGGCAGCAGGCCGATCGCCACCGTCGCCAGGCCCATCATGGTGATGGTCACCAGGAAGGTGGTCTTTCGCCCCACCCTGTCGCCGAACCAGCCGAACACCAGGGCCCCCAGGGGCCGCACCACGAAGCCGACGCCGAAGGTCAGCAGCGCCAGGACATAGCTCGTGGCCTCTCCCACGTCGGCGTAGAAATGGCGGGCGATGACGGTGGTCAGCGAGCCGAAGATGAAGAAGTCGTACCACTCGAACGCCGTGCCGGCCGCGGAGGCCCCCACCACGGTCTTCAGGCCCGGCTCACGGGCGGCGGCGGCTTGGGCCATCTGTCCTCCGACGCCATCTGACGGGCGCTTCCGGGACCAAGCCTAGCCCTGGCGCGCGCATACGAAAAGGCCCCGCCGCAGGGTGCGACGGGGCCCTGAACGTCTGGCTCAGGCCAAGATCAGCAGACGCGGCCTTCGGCGCAGTTCTCGACGGCCTGACCGGCGGCCTGGGCGTCTTGGCCGACGCCGGAAACGGTGTTGCAGGCGGCCGTGGTCAGGGCGGCGGCGGCGGCGAACAGGACGAAAATCTTGCGCATTCTTTTCTCTCCGACAATCCCGGCGCAGGAATGGCCGGTTCCGTGGCAGTCAACGCCACCCAGGCTTGGCGGTTCCGCACCGTGAAGCTTTTAAGGCGCTTCTTCCGGGTGAACGGCCTCGGGCGTGGCGAACGTCATGCGCGCGATGGTTCCGCCTCCGGGCGCGGGGAGCATCTGCGCCTCTCCCCGCAGCTGTTTGGCGAAGGCGCCCATCAGGGTCCGGCCCACGCCCACGTCGTCGTCGGACGGCACGCCGGGGCCGTCGTCCTCGACCTCCAGGACGCTGGTCGCGCCGTCGACGCGGAAGCGGACCTTCAGATGGCCGCCGCGCCCGGCGAAGGCGTGCTTCTGGGCGTTGGACACGGCCTCGACCAGCCACAGCGCCAGGGGGGCCAGCTTGTCCGGGTCGACATACAGGGTGTCGGCCTCGACCGAACTGACGACCATCGGCCCGCGCCCGGCTTCGCTGGCGATCAGCTGGCCGACCAGCTCGGTCAGAAAGACGCGCGCGTCGGCGTGGCGCACGTCGTCGCTCTGGTACAGGGTGCGGTAGATCAGGGCCAGGGCCGAGATCCGCTGGCGCGTGTCGCCCAGCGCCGCCTTGGCCGAGGCGTCCGCCACCGCCCGCTGCTGCATCGACAGCAGCGAGGAGATGATCTGCAGGTTGTTCTTCACCCGGTGGTGGATCTCGCGCATCAGCGCGTCCTTTTCCGCCAGGGAGTCGGTCAGCGACCGGTCGCGCACCGTGATCGCCTCGGCCATCTCGTCCAGGGTGCGGGCCATGACCCGGATTTCGGACGGGGCGTTCATGGCCTGGATCGGCCGCACCGAGAAACGCCCCTTGGCGTAGATGGCGGCGACCCGCTCCAGATAGTCCAGCCAGCGGATGAACAGCCGCTCCGACAGCAGCATCACCGCCGCGAAGGCCGTCAGCCACGCGCCCAGCGGCAGCAGCAGGGCGCCGATCGGATTGAGCCGCGCCCACGACAGCAGGCCCGGCGACGGCGCCGAGATCAGCACATAAAGGTCGCCGCCCGCCAGCGCAGCGCCGGCGTAGTCGCGGCGCTGGCCCCGGCTGTCCCGCGCCTCGAACACCGCCGCCCCGTCGTTGCGCGCCCGCTCGACCCAGCCGGCCACGTCGCCCCCGCCGGACAGCTGGAAGGCGCTGGCGTCGCTGGCGGTCAGCAGGCGGCCGGCGCCGTCGGTCAGGGCCGTTTCCGATCCCTGGGGCAGGGCGGGGTCGCGGGTGTCGGGCTGCAGCGTGGTCAAGGGGATGACCGCCGCCATGGCGCCGTCGAACCGGCCCATCGGCCGCTCGGCGCGGATGGCCACGATCAGCGCGGGCGGATAGTCGGAATCGACCGGGGCGCGCATGACCACCATGTCCTCGCCGGCCCGCAGGCGCTCGAACCAGCCGGACTGGCCGGCCGGGGCGACGCCGGACCGGAAACCCTCGTCGCGGCCGGACGCGCAGACGGCCTGGCCGGTCGGGCTGACGCGATAGAGGCCTTCATAGCCTTCCAAATCGTCGACCAGGGCCGAAAGACGCGGGGTGCAATAGGGGCCGAGCGCGGCGGGGCTGAGCGCGCGCAACAGCACCTGCGTGCTGTCCAGCCGCGCCTTGGTGGACGCCGACGACCGTTCCGCCGCCAACTGCAGGTTGACGCGCCGCGCCTCGGCCTGCTGGCGGAAATCGGCCTGGGTCTGGATCAGGCTCAGGATGAAGATCGGCAACAGGGCCGCCGCCATCGCCAGGCCCAGGCGAAAGCGGATGCCCTGAAGACGGTCCGGCCGCCAGCCGAACCGTCGGGCGGGAGATCGCCCCGTCGTTCTGGTTTCGGCGGGCACCCGCTAGTCCCGGGCGCCGCTCAGGCGATCCGCTTCCCCCAGGATTGTGCGCATGGCGTCGCCCGCGGCCTGGCCGTCGCGCGCGTAGCCGCCGCGTTCCAGCGTGGCCAGCAGCGCCCGACGCGCGCGGCTGACGCGGCTCTTGACCGTGCCGACCGCGCAGCCGCAGATCTCGGCCGCCTCCTCGTAGGCGAAGCCGCCCGCCCCGACCAGGATCAGGGCTTCGCGCTGCTCCTCCGGCAGGGTCTTCAGCGCCTGGCGCAGTTCGTCCAGGGCGACGGGCGCCTCGGGATCGTCCACCGCCACCAGGGTCCGCTCGGCCGCTTCCTGGTCCAGCTGCGACTGGCGCCACGACCGGCGCTTCTCGGAATAGAACTGGTTGCGCAGGATCATGAAGGTCCAGGCCTTCATGTTGGTGCCCATTTGATAGCTGGCGCGCGCGTCCCAGGCCTTCATCATGGCGTCCTGCGCCAGGTCGTCGGCGGCGGTCGGATCGCCGGTCAGGGTGCGCGCGAAGGCGCGCAGGTGCGGGATCAGGGCGACGAGTTGGGTCTTGAAGGCGTTGTCGTCGCTCGACGGCGGCTTGGGCGCCGCGCCCAGACGAGAGGCGCTCATGCGCCACCCTCGCCCGAACGATTGTCCGCGCGCTTGAGGATGTCCAGGAATTCGTCGGGGACCGGCTCGTTGACGACCTCGTCGAACATGTGCCGCAGCTTGACCCCGATGGCCTGCTGTCGAAGCCGGGCCTCTTCAAGACCGGCCGTCCCCGCCTTTTCATCGACCTTGCGGTGCGGGGATTCAGAAGAATTAGTCATAGACAGAACACCGCCCACCCAACATGCAGTGCAGAAATGCAGCGTCGATAACGTCGCCCCCCGGCGGGGGTTCCTGCCTTACGACCTTTTAATGCTCAAGCTTGATCGTTTCGCCGGAACCGTGACGCCTTTGGCACGTTTCGTTCCGCTGTAGCGCCTCTCCTTGGGTTGGAGGGGCCATTAGTCGGGGAATTCCGGAATATGAGCCTTCTGGCCAGACTTGCGCCGCACCTGCCCTATGTCCGCCGTTACGCTCGCGCGCTGACCGGGGACCAGGCGACCGGCGACAATTATGTCCGCGTCGCGCTGGAGGCGCTGGCCGCCGGCGAACAGCAGCTGTCGCCGGACATGACGCCGCGCGTGGCGCTGTATCACGTCTTTCACGCCATCTGGGTGTCGACCGGCGCCCAGCTGGAGGACGCCAGCGGGGTCGAGGCGCGCGACGACGCCTCGCGCCGCCTGCTGCGCATCGCGCCGCGCTCGCGCCAGGCCTTCCTGCTGACGGCGCTGGAGGGGTTCACCCCGTCCGAGGCGGCGCAGATCCTGTCGGCCGACCCGCGCGAGGTCGAACGCCTGATCGGCGAGGCCCAGTCCGACATCGACGCCGAACTGGCCACCGACGTGCTGGTGATCGAGGACGAGGCCATCATCTCGGCCGACATCCAGAGCCTGGTCAAGGAACTGGGGCACCGGGTCACCGGCGCCGCCACCACCCATGACGAAGCCATCGACGCCGTGGCCCGCCACAAGCCCGGCCTGGTGCTGGCCGACATCCAGCTGGCCGACGGCTCGTCCGGCATCGACGCGGTCAAGGACATCCTCAAGAGCATGGACGTGCCGGTGATCTTCATCACCGCCTTCCCCGAACGCCTGCTGACCGGCGAGCGGCCCGAGCCCACCTTCCTGATCACCAAGCCGTTCCAGCCCGAGACGGTGAAGGCGGCGATCAGCCAGGCGCTGTTCTTCCATCCGTCGCGCCAGAAGCAGGCGGCCTGATCCGACGGAACGGTTCAATTGAAAAGGCCCCCGGAGCGGCGCTCCGGGGGCCTTTCTCTTGTCTGTCGATCAGTTGGAGGGTTCGGTCGGGGCGTTGACGTTGGGCGCCTCGCCGGTGGGAACCGGCTGGGCCTCGCCCGTCGGGCCGGTGGGCGCGTCCGGCGTCGGCGCGGCGGCGCCTTCACCCTGGAAGGCCTGGGCGTCCACCGCCTGGGCCCCGTTGTTGGCGTTGGTCTGGGAGAAGCCGCCCTGGCTGACCAGCCACAGGCCCAGCAGCACCACGGCGGCGGCGCCGGCCGAGATGATCAGCAGCCACAGGATCCGCACGCCCGGCCGCCCCTGGCGCGTGTCGCGCGCGTCCACGGGATGGCCCTGGCGCGGCGTGTCCGGGGTTCGGTTGGGGTCGAGTTGAGTCATTCAGGCCTCCCGCCTCTTGTCCTTGGGTCGGCTGTTGAACGCCGGTCAGGCTTGGCTGTTCCGAAAGCGGAAAAAACCTGTCCGGCGTCGGAACCGCCGTCAGCGGGCGCCGTTATCGGGATGCGGAGGCGGCGACGCCCCCCGACTTGATCGGCCCCAAAACCGATCTGTCGCCTCCGCGCCTCATTCTCGATGATGCCACTCCCAAAGGCGGTCCGCACGGACCGCCTTTTTTCTTTTCTTGCGCACGCGTCTCGACGGCGCCCGCGCCTGCGCTAGTATGCGTCCTGAATGAAAACGCATGGGAGAGCCGACATGGCCCGAACCAATCGTCAGTGGGTGCTGCGTCAACGGCCCAAGGGGGTCGTTCAGGACGGCGACCTGGAACTGGTCGAGAGCCCCATCCCGGACCTGAAGGAGTCCGAGGTTCTGGTCCGCACCGTCTATCTGTCGCTGGACCCGACCAACCGCACCTGGATGAACGACGCCGAAGGCTATCTGCCGCCGGTGGGCCTGGGCGACGTGATGCGCGGCCTGACCCTGGGCGTGGTCGAGGACAGCCGCTCGGAACGGTTCAAGGTCGGCGACGTGGTCATGCCGATCTCGGGCGGCTGGGCCGACTATGCGGTCGTGCCCGAGGCCGGCCTGCGCCCCGTCCACCGCGCGCCGGGCCTGCCGCTGACGGCCAATATGTCCGTGCTGGGGATGACCGGCCTGACCGCCTATTTCGGCGTCACCGACGTGCTGAAGGCCCAGGCGGGCGAGACGCTGGTGATCTCGGCGGCGGCGGGCGCCGTCGGCTCCATCGCCGGCCAGGTCGCCAAGCAGCGCGGCTGCCGCGTCATCGGCATCGCCGGCGGCCCGGAGAAGTGCGCCTGGCTGACCGACGAACTCGGCTTCGACGCCGCCATCGACTACAAGAACGAGGACGTGGGCGACGCGCTTGACCGGCTGGCCCCGGACGGGATCGACCTGAACTTCGAGAACGTCGGCGGCGACATCATGATCGCCGTCTTCAACCGCCTGAAGGTGCACGGCCGCATGGCGGTCTGCGGCCTGGTGTCCTCGTACAACGCCACGCGGATGCCGCCGGCGCCGAACTTCGGCCGGATCATCACCCACCGCCTGAACGTCCAGGGCTTCCTGGTGCTGGACTACGCCCCCCGCGCCAAGGAGATGGTCGCCGAGATGGGGCCGTGGCTGGCGGACGGGAAGATCAAGTGGAAGGTCCACGTCGACGACGGGCTGGAAGGCGCCGTCTCCTCGCTGAACCGCTTGTTCACGGGCGATCACGACGGCAAGCTGCTGGTTCGCGTCTCCGAAGAACCGGCCTGAAGGATCGACCGCCCATGAGCGACCCGCTGCTCGTCCATTTCGAGGATCTGGAGGTGGGGCAGGTCGTTCCCCTGGGCGCCTGCGCGGTCGACCAGGGCGCGCTCGACATCTTCGTCGAGCGGTTCCAGCCCGGCTGGGACGTCGCCTATGGCGCGCCGGACGCCCTAATCTATGTGCTGTGGAGCCGACTGGCCGCCGACAAGGCCGCCGGGTGGGCCCAGACCAAGGTGCTGGCCGTCGACGGCCTGCGCTATATGCGCAATCCGCCGGCGGGCGAGCTGCTGCGCGGGCGGATGACGGTGATGGGCAAGGATCCGGTGGGCGACGAGAAGGGCATCGTCATCGCCTCGCACGACCTGCTGGACGAAGGCGGCCGGCTGGTATTCTCGGGCCTGACCCGCGCCCTGTTCTCGCGGCGCTGACGCCATGACCGACGAACTGGACGCCATGGCCCAGGAAGAGCTGGACGCCGCCTGCGCCCTGCCGTTCGCCGACATCCGCAAGGTCACGCCCTGGGGCGACAGCTTCGCCGGCTTCGCCCCCTCGGGCCGCGCGGTCGAGGTGGAGCGCCGCTATCTGTGGGCGGTCGAACCGAAGGGCGCGGTGGTGGTCGAGGTCGAGGTGCGCGACCCCGCCGCCCGCGCCGGCGCCGAGGCCCGGACCCTGCTGCTGGCCCCCGACTGATTTTCGGTCTAGGCCTTGGGCATGAAACTCGCCTCGCTCAAGCACGGCCGCGACGGCCGCCTCGTGGTCGTCTCCAGCGACCTTCACTGGTTCACCGACGCCTTCCTGATCGCGCCCACCCTGCAGGCGGCGCTGGACGACTGGGATCGCTGCGAACCGCTGCTGCGCGCCCTGGCCGAAAGCCTGGAGCACGAGGCCGTGCCGCGCGGGCGCTTCCGCGAGCACGAGGCCGCCAGCCCCCTGCCGCGCGCCTATCAGTGGGCGGACGGCTCGGCCTATGTGAACCACGTCGAACTGGTGCGTAGGGCGCGCGGCGCCGAGATGCCCGAGAGCTTCTGGACCGACCCGCTGATGTACCAGGGCGGGTCCGACGGCTTTTTGGGCCCGCGCGACCCCATTCCGCTGGCCGACCCGGCCTGGGGCTGCGACCTAGAAGCGGAGATCGTGGTGGTCGTGGGCGACGTGGCCCAAGGCGCGACGCGGGAAGAGGCGCTGGCCGCCATCCGCCTGGTCGGCCTGGTCAACGACGTCTCGCTGCGGAACCTGATCCCGGCCGAACTGGCCAAGGGCTTCGGCTTCGTCCAGTCCAAGCCCGCCAGCGCCTTGTCGCCCGTCCTGGTCGCGCCCGACGCCCTGGGCGACCGCTGGAAGGACGGCAAGCTGCACGGCGAGCTGTCGGTGCAGCTGAACGGCCGCGACTTCGGCAAGGCGGACGCCGGGGTCGACATGACCTTCGACTTCGGGACCCTGATCGCGCATCTGGCCAAGACGCGCGCCTTGAGCGCCGGCACGATCATCGGTT
Source organism: Brevundimonas albigilva (assembly GCF_023573565.1). NCBI lineage: Bacteria > Pseudomonadati > Pseudomonadota > Alphaproteobacteria > Caulobacterales > Caulobacteraceae > Brevundimonas > Brevundimonas albigilva. The sequence continues at coordinate 3,166,267 of NZ_CP097649.1, read as the reverse complement.
CGGGCACGGTGTCGAACCGCGACGCCGACGGCGGCCCCGGCCGTCCGGTCGCCGAGGGCGGCCTGGGCTATTCCTGCATCGCCGAGGTCCGCACCGTGGAGACGATCCTGCGCGGCAAGCCCGAGACGCCCTTCCTGGCCCACGGCGACACGGTGCGGATCGAGATGCTGGACGCGCGTCACCACTCGATCTTCGGCGCCATCGAACAGAGCGTGGAGCCGCTTTCGCGCAACGCCTGACGCGGCTAGTCTGGCCCCGGCCTCAAGGGGGAGGTCGGGGAAGAGATCATGTCGCCGCAACAGTGGATTCCGCTGGCCGTCATTCCGGTCGTCATCGTTCTGGTCCTGCTGCGCAACCGCAGGCGGCGCGTCCTGCGCCCGAACCTGCTGTGGGTCATGCCGGCGATCGTGGGACCGCTGATCCTGCTGGGCGTGTGGGGCTCGACCCGCGCCGTCGGGGCGTCGCCGTTCGGCCTGGACGTCTGGGCGATCCTGCTGGTCGGGGCGGTGCTGGGCGGCGTCGCCGGCTGGTGGCGCGGCAAGACCATCACCATCGAGAAGGAGCCCGACGGGTCGCTGCGGTCCCAGGCCTCGCCGCTGGGCCTGGTGCTGGTGGTGGCCCTGTTCGCCTTCCGCGGCGTGCTGCGCCCCCTGATCGAGAGCCACGCGGCCCAGTGGCATCTGAACGCCCTGGCCGTCACCGAGGCCTTCCTGGTGTTCGCCCTGGCCCTGATCGTGCTGCAGCGCGTCGAGATGTTCATCCGCGCCCGCCGCATCCTGGCCGGCCGCCCGGACGACCACGTGGAAGTCGCGGCCTAGTCGCCGCTTTACGCCGCCCGCGTCCGTGTGGCATGAGGCGGCCCAATGCGGGCGTGGTGAAATTGGTAGACGCGCCGGACTCAAAATCCGGTTCCGAAAGGAGTGTCGGTTCGACCCCGACCGCCCGCACCACCATCCTCTTCGGTTGCGACCGCGCGTGCCTTGGCTTAAGCGCGCGCCATGAGCACCGAAGGCCCCCTCCGCCCCCTCGCCCGCAATCCGCGCGGTTTCGCCGACAAGCGCGGGCGCGACCTGTCCGCCGAACGGCGCATCGTGCGCCAGGTGTCCGAGGTCTATGAGCGCTGGGGCTTCGAGCCGCTGGAGACGCCGGCCTTCGAATACGCCGACGCCCTGGGCAAGTTCCTGCCCGACGCCGACCGGCCCAACGAGGGCGTCTTCGCGCTGCAGGACGACGCCGGATCGGACGAGCCGGGCGACTGGATGGCGCTGCGCTACGACCACACCGCGCCCCTGGCCCGGTTCGCGGCGCAGTCGTGGGAGACCCTGCCCAAGCCCTTCCGCCGCTACGCCTATGGCCCGGTGTGGAGGAACGAGAAGCCCGGTCCCGGCCGGTTCCGCGAATTCTGGCAGTGCGACGCCGACACCGTGGGCTCGGACCGGCCCGAGGCCGACGCCGAGATCATCGCCATGGCCTGTCAGGGCCTCCAGGCCGCCGGCCTGGCGCCGGGCCAGGCCCAGATCCGCGTGTCCAACCGCAAGCTGTTCGACGGCCTGTTCGACGCCGGCGGCGTGACCGAGGCGGGCCAGCGGCTGACGGCGCTGCGCGCGATCGACAAGTTCGACCGCCTGGGCTGGGACGGCGTGGTCCAACTGCTGGGCGAAGGCCGGCTGGACGAGTCGGGCGACTACACACGGGGGGCGAACCTGCCGGCCACGGTCAAGGGCGCCGTCGAGGCCTTCCTGGCCTCGGCCAACACGCCGGGCCTGACCCGCGCCCAGACCCTGGACGCCGTGGCCCGATCGGGCGACCTGGGCGCGGCGGGCGAGGCGGCCCTGAACGAACTGGCCGCCATCGACCGCGCCCTGAACGCCATGTCGGTCGACCCGGCGGCGGTGACCTTCGACCCGACCATCGTGCGCGGCCTGGAATACTACACCGGCGCGGTGTTCGAGGCCGAACTGCTGCTGGAGACGGCCGACGACAAGGGTCGCCCGGTCCGCTTCGGCTCGATCGGCGGGGGCGGCCGCTACGACGACCTGGTCGCCCGCTTCACCGGCCAGAGCGTGCCCGCCACCGGCTTCTCGTTCGGCGTCTCGCGCCTGGCCTCGGCCCTGCGCGCGGCCGGGCGGGGCGACGCCGACGCCGTGCGCGGCCCGGTGGTGGTCATCGTCTTCTCGGAGGACGACATGGCGCACTATCTGTCGGCCGTGGCCGAGCTGCGCGCCGCCGGGATCGCGGCCGAACTCTACCTGGGCCGGGCCGGCATGAAGGCGCAGATGAAATACGCCGACCGGCGCGGCGCCCCGGCCGCCGTCATCCTGGGCGGGGACGAGATCGCGGCCGGACAGGTGACCATCAAGGACCTGGACGCCGGCCGCGCCGCCGCCGCCGGGATCGCCGACAACGAAGCCTGGAAGGCCGAGCGTCCCGGACAGGTCGTCCTGCCGCGCGCCGAACTAGTCTCCGCCATCCGCCGCATTATCGAATAAGCTTCGATAAATAGTCTCGCCAAGGATGAGTTATCAGCGATAAGTCGACGAAAGTTCGATTTGCGGCGAAACCCCCGTTGACGACAGCCCCGGGATGGCGTCAATTGGTCTCACTCGAGGACGAGCGGTGCTCAAGCACGCAGTTCTTGAAGGCGTTTCGGGGAGGAAACGTCGGCTCACAAGAGCCTCGGAAAGCCCGCTGCGACGTATCCCCCGCAGCGGGCTTTTTCGTGCCTGAAATCAGCAGCCTGGACCGTCGCCGCGCCTTCGCCGAACAGGACGCCGGACAGCAGAAAGGCCGGGCTCGCCCCCGGCCTTTCGCGATTCTCGAAGGAGCGTCGCCTTACCAGATGCGGACGCGATCCTCCGGCGCCAGATAGTATTTGGCGCCCGGCTCCACGTCGAAGGCGTCGTACCAGGCGTCGACGTTGCGCAGCGGGCCGATCACGCGGAACTGCGCCGGCGAGTGCGGGTCGGTCGCCACCTGCTGCTTCAGGGCCTCGTCGCGGTACTTCGACTGCCACACCTGGGCCCAGCCGTAGAAGAAGCGCTGGTCGCCGGTGGTCCCGTCCAGGACCGGCGCGACCTGGCCGTTCAGCGACAGGTGATAGGCCTCCAGGCCCACCGCCACGCCCGAGGCGTCGCCGATGTTCTCGCCCATCGTCAGCCCGCCCTGCACGTGATAGCCGGGCAGGGGCTCGTACTGGTCGTACTGGGCGCCCAGGCGGGTGGTCAGGGCCTCGAAGTTGGCCTTGTCCTCGGCGGTCCACCAGTTGCGCAGCACGCCGTCGCCGTCGGACTTGGAGCCCTGGTCGTCGAAGCCGTGGCCGATCTCGTGGCCGATCACGCCGCCGATGCCGCCGTAGTTGACCGCCGGGTCCGCGTCCGGATCGAAGAAGGGCGGCTGCAGGATGGCGGCCGGGAAGACGATCTCGTTGTTGGCCGAGTTGTAGTAGGCGTTGACCGTCTGCGGGGTCATGCCCCACTCGGACTTGTCGACCGGCTCGTCCAGGCGGGCCAGGTCATAGTTCCACTCGAACAGGCCGCGGCGCTCGGCGTTGCCGACCAGGTCGTCGGCGCGGACCTCCAGGCCGGAATAGTCGCGCCACTTGTCGGGATAGCCGATCTTGACGGTGAACTTGGTCAGCTTCTCCTGCGCCGCCGCCTTGGTCTCGGCGCCCATCCAGCTCAGGCCGTCGATGCGGTGCGACAGGGCGGTGCGCAGGTTGGCGACCAGCTGTTCCATCTTGGCCTTGGACTCGGCCGGGAAATATTCGGCCACATAGAGCCGTCCCGTGGCCTCGCCCAGGGCGTTCTCGGCGAAGGAGATGGCCCGCTTCTCACGGCTGCGCTGCCCGGGCTGGCCCGACAGGTCGCGCGAGCGGAAGGCCCATTGCGCGTCGGAAAAGCGCTTGGACAGGAAGGGCGCCATGTCGTCGGCGGTGTGGAAGGCCTCCCACGCCTGCAGCAGCTCGACCGGCGTCTCGGCGTACAGGGCCGCGATCTTGGGCATGGCCGTGTCCTGGCGTACGATCAGACGCGGCGTCCCGCCCAGTTCGGCGGCGTCGAAATAGGTCTGCCAGTCGAAGCCGGGCGCGTCGGCGGCCAGGCGGGCGATGGTGTATTCGTTGTAGGTCTCGTCGCGGTTGCGGTTCTGGATCGGGGTCCAGTGCGCCTCGGCGATCTTGGTCTCCAGGGCCACGATGGCGGCGGCGGTCTCGGCCGGGTTCGCCCAGCCGATCATGCCCAGCATGTCGGCGACGTAGGCCTGGTACTTCTCCTTCTTGTCGGCGTAGCGCGCGTCCAGATAGTAGTCGCGGTTGGGCAGGCCGATGCCCGACTGGCCGGTGGAGACGACGTAGCGGGTCGGCTGCTTGGCGTCGATGGTGATGCCGGTGCCGAAGAAGGACCCGCCGAAGCGGCCGACCGTCTGGCCCATGTAGGCGGCCAGCTTCTCATGGCTGTCGGCGGCGCGGATGGCGCTCAGATAGGGTTGCAGCGGCTGGGCGTCCAACTGCTCGATGCGGGCCTCGTCCATGTAGGCGCGATAGGCGTCGGCGATCTTGGCCTCGTCCGATCCGGGCGCCAGGTCGGTGCGCGCCGCCAGGCCCGTGACCAGTTCCTTCATCCGGTTGTCCGACAGTTCGCGCAGCAGGGCGAACGAGCCGTAGCTGGTGCGGTCCGACGGGATGATCAGCTTGTCGATCGCCGTCCCGTTGGCGTAGCGGAAGAAGTCGTCGCCCGGCGCCACGGCGGTGTCGCGCCCCGCCAGGTCGAAGCCCCAGGTCCCGTACTTGGGCGCCTCGGTCCCCTGCCAGCCGGCGGCGGTCTCCTCGCCCGAGAACAGCGAGACGATGGTGCAGCTCTCGTCCAGGCAGGCGTGGTCGTGTCCGATGTCCTGCGCCAGGGCGGCGGTGGCGGGCAGCAGAAGGGCGCCCGCGGCGGCCCCGATAAGCAGACGTTTCATACTTCGATCCTCGATCCCGGCCCCGATGCGGCCGGGCGGCCGGACCCTAGACCGGACAAGGGGCCTGTCGCCTTAAAATAAGTTCATGAAAGCGCGCCGGCCTCTCGCCAGACGACGCGCGGCGCCCTCTGATACGCCGGGCGACGGAGGGCGGATGACCAACGGGCACGGCGGCGGCGAATACAAGGATCTGGTGGTCTTCCTGGCGGCCGCGGGCGTCATGGTGCCCCTGGTCAACCGGCTGAAGATCAGCCCGATCCTGGGGTTCCTGGCGGCCGGCGTCCTGCTGGGGCCGGACGGGCTGGCGCGCTTCTCCGACGCCCTGCCATGGCTGTCGTGGGCCACGATCAGCGATCCGGGCCAGCTGGCCCAGCTGTCCGAACTGGGCGTGGCCTTCCTCCTGTTCATGATCGGGCTGGAGCTGTCGTGGGAACGGCTGCGGGCTCTGCGCCGCCTGGTCTTCGGCCTGGGGCTGATGCAGGTCGTCGCCTGCACCGTCGTGCTGGCGGCCCTGTTCATGCTGACCGGCCAGCCGCTGGCCGGGGCGGTGGTTCTGGGCATGGGCCTGGCCCTGTCGTCGACCGCCGTGGTCATGCCGGTGCTGGCCGAGCGCGGGCGGCTGAAGGGGGTGGTCGGCCGCTCGACCTTCGCCGTGCTTCTGGCCCAGGACCTGTCGGTGGCGCCGATCCTGATCACCGTCACCGTTCTGGCCGCCCTGGCGCAGAGCGCCGGCCTGGGGGGAAGCGTCCTGGAACCGGCCGTCCTGGGCCGCGCCCTGCTGACGCTGGTTCCCGCCGCGATCGGCCTGGGGCTGCTGGTGCTGCTGGGCCGGATCGTGCTGCGGCCGATGTTCCGCTCGGTCGCGCGCGCCCGGCGGGCCGAGCAGGGCGGGGAGCTGTTCGTCGCCGCCAGCCTGCTGGTGGTCATCGGCGCCGGCCTGGCGGCCCAGGCCGCGGGCCTGTCGATGAGCCTGGGCGCCCTGGTCGCCGGGGTGCTGCTGGCCGAGACCGAGTTCCGGCGCGAGGTCGAGGTCTCGATCGAGCCGTTCAAGGGCCTGCTGCTGGGGGTCTTCTTCGTGGGGGTGGGCCTGGGGCTGGACCTGGACGCGGTGGCGGCCGACCCGGCGGGGGTGTTCGGCCTGGCGCTGGCCATCGTGGCGGTCAAGGCCGCGGTCGTCTTCGGTTTGGCGCGGCTGTGGGGCCTGGCCTGGCGTCCGGCGCTGGAGACGGCCCTGGTCCTGGCCCCGGCGGGAGAGTTCGCCTTCGTGGTCTTCGCCACCGGCCTGGTCGAGGGCGTGGCCTCGCCGGGGATCACGGCCGCCGTCGCCCTGTCGGCCACGATCAGCATCTTCTGCATCCCCCTTCTGGCCCTGCTGGGTCAGCGGCTGACCCGCCCGGCCGCGGGCGCGCCCCACGACCCGGGACCGGATGCGGTCGGCGCCGTCCCCGACCCCGGCGAGGGGGCGACCGTCATCGTCGGCTTCGGCCGCGTCGGGCGGCTGATCGGCGAGATGCTGCGCGAGCATGACCAGCCCTTCATCGCCGTGGACGCCGATCCGGCCACGGTGGCGGCGGGCCGCCGGGCGGGCTTCGACGTCTTCTACGGCGACGCCGGCCGGTCCGAGATGCTGCTGCGCTGCGGCGTCATGACCACCCGCGCCCTGGTCGTGACGATGGATTCCCCGGCCAAGGTGGACGAGGTCGTCCGCGTCGCCCGGCCCCTGCGCGAGGACCTGATCCTGATCGCGCGCGCCCGCGACGACCAGCACGCCGCCCGCCTCTATGCGCTGGGGGTCACCGACGCCGTGCCCGAAACCACCGAGGCCAGCCTGCAGCTGGCCGAGAACACCCTGGTCGACCTGGGCGTGCCGATGGGCCTGGTCCTGGCCTCCATCCACGAACGGCGCGACCAGTTCCGCCGCGCCTTCCAGGCCGCAACCCCGGAGTCGCGTCGCCACCGCCCCATGCGCGCGCTCAGGAACAGCCAGCTTAACCATAGGCGTCCGTCGCCCACAGAATAGAGTACGTAGTTATACGAGGAGCCTTGTCCGTGACCCATTTTTGTCATGGTTCCGTGGTGGAAGCGCTGCCTCTGTATTCATCGCATCGGCGGAGACTTCAGCGCCCATCGCCCCGGATCGCGCCGATCCCCTTCAGTCAACTTCGTCTCGTCCCCCGCGGGTTCGGAGTCCTTCGTAGAGTACACGCCCCCGTTCATGACCGATTCCATCGCCGCCTCCCCCGAGCCCCGTCTGAACCGTCGCCAGGCCGCCAAGATCCGCACCCGCCAGAAGGTGCTGGAGGCCGCCCGCTCGCTCTTCGCCGAGCGCGGCTACGAGCCGGCCACGATCCGCGACATCGCCAAGGGGGCCGGAATGTCGACCGGCGCGGTCTTCGCCAACTTCCAGGACAAGGCCGAACTGTTCGAGGCGGTCCTGACCGAGGACATGACCCGTCTGGCCGAGGTGGTCGAGGCCGGGGCGCCGCAGGGCGAGCCGGTGCGCGACCGCCTGGTGTCCGCGCTCAGCGCCGGCTACCACTCGTCGCTGGACCAGCTGCCGCTGTTCCAGGCCATCGTCGCCCGGTCCTGGTTCCAGCCGCTGGCGGCCGAGATGCGGGCCCGCGCCGCCACCCGGAAGCTGCAGCTGGCCATCGGCGCCATCCTCCAGGACGCGGTCTCGCGCGGGGAGATCAGCCAGGACGCCGACCTGCGCCTGTTGGTCGAGCTGATCTGGGACGCCTATCTGTCCAACTATCGCCGCGCCGCCTACGACAACTGGGACGCCCAGGCCCTGTCGGATCATGTGGCGCGTCAGATCGACGTGATCCTGGCGGGCGCGCTGGCCGCCCGCTGACCCGACGTCGGTCCCGACCTGGAAAGGCCCCGCTTCGGCGGGGCTTTTTCTTTGCGGGCGTCTTGTCGGCTCCGGCGAAGCGCTGCAGAGAGCCGTCAGGGGCGATTCGTCCGAATTCACCCCGAAAACGCGGCAAATCGCGTTGACTCCGCGACCGCCTTCCGTATATGTCGCCGCTCTTCGCCCGCGGGGGTCACCCGGCGGGCGCACTCTTTTTTGCGTTTGCGCTGAGGCTTCAACATGTACGCGGTGATCAAGACCGGCGGCAAGCAGTACCGGGTCCAACCGGGCGACACCATCGTCGTCGAAAAGCTCGACGGCGACGCCGGCGCCGAGCTGAAGTTCGACAGCGTCCTGATGCTGGGCGGCGACAAGGGCGTGACCCTGGGCGCCCCGCTGATCGACGGCGCCTTCGTCGGCGCGACCCTGATCGAGACCCGCAAGGGCGAGAAGGTCAAGATCTTCAAGAAGACCCGTCGCCAGGGCTATCGCCGCACGAACGGCCATCGCCAGATGGAATCGGTCCTGCGCATCACCGGCATCGAAGGCGCCGGCGAGACCGCCAAGTGGGACGGCAAGATCGACCTGCTGACCAAGGCCGAGATCGACCTGCGCGCGCGTGGCCTGGCCACCCGCGGGGCGACCTCCTCGATCGGTTCGACCGAGACGGTCGTGACCGAGGCCGACGGCGCCGACGTCAAGGGCGCCGTGGTCGAGAGCTCGGCTCCCGCCAAGAAGGCTCCGGCCAAGAAGAAGGCTCCCGCCAAGAAGGCCGAAGCGGCCGGCGACGAAGCCTAAGACATTCACCGGCGCTTCACCGGCGCCATAGGATATAAGGAGCGTCCTCAAGTAGGCCGAACGGCTGATAGGACGCTAGGAAAGAGCGGAGCGATACGATGGCTCACAAGAAATCCGGCGGTTCGTCGCGCAACGGTCGCGACTCCGAGTCCAAGCGCCTCGGCGTGAAGAAGTTCGGCGGCGAGCGCGTGCTGGCCGGCAACATCATCGTGCGTCAGCGCGGCACCACCTTCCACCCGGGCGAGAACATCGGCATGGGCCGCGACCACACCCTGTTCGCCCTGACCCCGGGCGCCGTGAAATTCACCACCAAGCGTGGCGGCCGTTGTTACGTGTCCGTGCTTGCGGCCAACGACGACGCTCAGGCCATGGCCGCCGAGTAACGCCATCTGGAAAGCCCGGATCGCGTTGCTCCACCAGCAGCCGATCCGGACCAGGGAAATTTTCCGCGGGGAGTCTGGATCACCAGGCTCCCCGTTTGCGTTTCCCCGCCTCGAAGACCGTCCGAGCCCTCCAAGGAGACGGTCCAGAGAATGAGGCGACCGCCATGTGCGTCATTGAAACCTCCCCCGTCGTCGAGACGCGGCGTCTGGTGCTGCGCGCGCCCGCGCCCCAGGACGCGCCGCGCATCGCCGCCCTGGCCAACGACATCGACATCGCCCGCATGACCAAGCGGATGCCGCATCCCTTCCATGTGAAGCACGCCGAGGATTTCGTCGTGCAGGTCGCCGCCCAGGACCCAGCGCGCGCCAGCACCTTCGTCATCGAGCATGAGGACCAGGGTCCCGTCGGCGTGATCGGCCTGTTCGAGGGTGAGGACCGCGTGCCCGAGACCGGCTACTGGATCGGCCGCGAATTCTGGGGCCGGGGCTTCGCCACAGAGGCCCTGGAGGGCGCCCTGGTCTGGGCCAGCCGCAAGTGGCGCCGTCGCGCCCTGGTCGCCGGCCACTTCGCCGACAATCCGGCGTCGGGGCGGGTGCTGGAAAAGGCGGGCTTCCTCTACACCGGCGAGACGCGTCGCGCCTTCAGCCTGGCGCGCCGGGCCGATGCGGACACCCGCATGATGGTGTGGATGGCCTGACCGCCGTCAGGGCGCGCCCGAGGCCGGGCCGCCCGGCTCGTCCTGTTCGCCGTCCGCGTCGCGATCGACCCGGCCGCGACCGCGGCCCTCGATCCCCATCGACAGGGCGAACAGGGCGCCGGCGAAGACCATGGCCAGGATGATCAGCAGGATCAGGTTCATGGGATCGCAACGCCCCAGGCGCCGATCAGTTCGAGGTCACGTCCGGCGGGGCCGCCATCCGGCCGCCCATCCGGGTGAAGGCCTCTTTCATCTCGGGGCCGAAGGCGCTGAGGCAGACGATCAGGGCGGCGCCCATCAGGCCGACCAGAAGGCCGTATTCTATGGCGGTCGCGCCGGACTGGTCGCGGCGGAAACGTCGGATAAGCGCGGTCATGCCGGCTCGCCTCCTCGGGCGCGGAGCCCGTGCGGGTCGATCGGCCGAAGGGCCGGTCCCGTGAATTGAAAGAAGGCCGGGACGAAACGCCCCGGCCTTCTCCGACTTGGCGTCAGACGTCAGGATCAGCCCGTGATGTTCTTGGTGCCGGTCATGCTGGTGCCGATACCCGTGAACGCTTGCTTCATCTGCGGGCCGAAGGCGGTCAGGCAGGTGATGATGGCGACGGCCATCAGGGCGGCGATCAGGCCGTATTCGATGGCGGTGGCGCCGGACTCGTCCTTGACGAAACGCGAAACGAACTTGGTCATGGTAATCCCTTTTCGATTTGATCTGCGAGCAACTGGCGGGGGGAGCCGGCAGCCCGCTTGACCCCCAAAACGCAGGATCAAAATGCCCGACAGCCGTTAAAGTGAGGTCACGGCGTTTGGTTACCCCCTGATTCACCACGAAAAATATGCATGACGGTCCGAAATCCTTTGTTGAGGATTGCGGCGCATCCTCGCGGACGTCCCGCGCGTGCGCGCCTTATTCATCAGGGTCGCCATGTCCCGCCTTCCCGTCCTGTTGAGCGCGCTCGCGCTGATCGCCGTTCCGGCCGTCGCCCCCGGCGTCGCCCTGGCCCAGGCCAACACCCTGAGCATCGAGATCGACCGCGCTTCGCGGGTCCAACTGCCGGGCGCGGCCGCCTCGGTCATCGTCGGCAATCCGCAGATCGCCGATGTCTCGGTGGTCGACGCCAACACCCTGTTCATCACCGGCAAGGGCTATGGCGTGACGGAAGTCATCGCCGTGGACGCCATCGGCCGCACCCTGTTCCAGCGCGAGGTGGTCGTCACCGGCGGTTCGACCGGATCGGTGCGCGTGTGGCGCGGCGGCCAGGCGACCGAGATGGCCTGCGCCGCCTCCTGCGCCCCCAGCGTGCGCGCGGCCGGCGACACCGGCGCGGTCGGTTCGCCCTCGGCTCCAACCGTCACGACGCCCTGACCCGGATGCGCCTGTCCATCGCCAATCTGCGCCGTCTCCAGCGCCGCCGTCGGTCGCGCGACGGCTCGGCGGCGGTCGAATTCGCGATGATCGCCCTGCCGTTCTTCATGATGCTGTTCGCCATCTTCGAGCTGGCGACGGTCATCACCCTGGATTCGGTGCTGGAGAACGCCACCATCCAGACGGGCCGCCTGGTCCGCACCGGCCAGGCCGAATCCCAGGGCTTCGACGGGGTGAAGTTCAAACAGGCCCTGTGCCAGCGGATGAACGTCTTCCGCCCCGACTGCCTCAATCGCGCGCGCGTCGACGTGCGGGTGGTCGACAACTTCGCCAATCCGATCCCGCCGGTCGAGCAGCCGACCGGACCGGACGACCCCTATAACGGCGGCGAACCGGGCGAACTGATGCTGGTCACCGTCTGGTACCGCCAGCCGGTCCTGACGCCCTTCCTCTCCAAGGGCACCTCGGGCTCGGGCCGCGAGACGGTGCTGACCGCCACCACCGCCTTCCGCAACGAACCCTGGGGCACGCCGGCCCCGCTGGCGGGATGAGGCCGATGATCCGGACCTTCCTTCGCCGGCTGCGGCACGACACCCGCGGCGTCTCGGCCGTGGAGTTCGCCATCCTGGCCCCGACCATCATCATGATCTATTTCGGCCTCGTGGAGTTCGCCCAGGGCTACATGGCCCAGAAGCGCACCACCCACGTCGCCTCCATGGTGGCCGATCTGACGGCCCAGAACGCGACCCTGAACACCAGCCAGATCACCAACATCTTCGGCATCGGCGACAAGATCATGCGTCCCTTCTCGGACGCCGACCTCAGCCAGCGCGTCACCAGCCTGAGCCGCACCGGCAATACGGTGAAGGTCGTCTGGAGCCGCGCCACCGGCGACCTGACGCCCCTGGCCAAGAACAGCGTCTATGAGGTGCCGTCGCTCGATCTGATCCCGAACGGGGAGGGGCTGGTCGTCGCGGAATCGGCGTTCGAATACACCTCGCCGGTCGATTTCGTCCTGCCCCAGCCGGTGACGTTCAAGCACGTCTCGTACCTGCGCCCGCGCAACACCGACCAGGTCGAGTGCAGCAACTGCTAGAGCCTGATCCGTTGAGAGGGAATCGGTTCGCGATCCCTCAATGCGGTGGATCAGGCTCCAAGCATGAGCTCTAGCCGGCTAGCGCCTGCCGGATCGCGGCGATCTTGGCGTCGGTCTCGGCCAGTTCGGCGGCGGGATCGCTGTCGGCCACGATCCCGGCGCCGGCCAGGGTGCGGAAGCGCCAGCCGCCGTCCCCGTCCATCTCGAACGCGGCCGTGCGGATCAGGACCGAGGCCGTCAGACCGCCGTCCTCCTCGATCAGGAACAGCGATCCGCACCAGGGTCCGCGCGGCGGCTCGTGGGCGGCGATCACCTTCATCGCCTGGTGTTTGGGCGCGCCCGTGATCGAGCCGGGCGGAAAGGTCGCCTCCAGCAGATCCGCCGGTCCGACCCCCGCCGCCGCCCGCGCCGTGACCGTCGACACCAGGTGATGCACGGTCGGATGGCGCTCGATCGCGAACAGGGCCTCGACCCGGACCGAACCGGGTTGCGAGACGCGCGCCAGGTCATTCCTCATCAGGTCGACGATCATCAGGTTCTCGGCCCGGTCCTTGGCGCTGGCCAGAAGGTCGGCGGCGCGGGCGGCGTCCTCGGCCGGGTCGGCGGCGCGGGGGCGGGTGCCCTTGATCGGCCGGGCCTCGATCCGGCCCGTCGCGGCCTGAAAGGCCAGGAACAGTTCGGGCGAGTTGGACACCAGCGCCCGCGCGCCGATCCGCCAATAGGCGCCGAACGGCGAGGCCCGGCCCTGCTGCAGGCGCAGGAAGGCGTCGAACGGATCGGCGCCCGGCCTCAGCCGCCCGCCCCAGGCGCGCGCCACATTGGCCTGGAACAGTTCGCCCGCCGCGATGCGCGCCACCACGTCCGCGACGGCGGCGCGATAGGCGTCGTCGCCGGCCTCGGCCGCGAAGGTCTCGGCCGGGGCGGCGGGGGCGGCGGGCGTCGCCGCGCGCGCCAGCCAGCCGGCGGCCCGGCGCGCGGCGGCCTCGGCCTGGGCGGTCGTGCGCCCGCGCCCGATGGCGCGGACCGTCCGCGTCTGGTGGTCGAAGCTCAGCATCGCCGGATAGCGGGCCAGCATCAGGTCGGGCCAGATCGGCGCCCGGGGTCCCGTCGCCGGCCGCGCCCCGGCGTCATAGGCGGCCAGCCCGACCGTGCCGGGTCCGAACGCCGGATCGCGCAGGGCGGCGAAGGCGGCGGTCGCCTCGACGGCCCCCGCATGAACCCGGTCCGGCCCGGTCGCCACGTGCGACCAGCGCCCGCCCGGCCCGCCGTCCGACAGCAGGACCAGGGCGCCGTCGCCCCCGCCCAGGCCCGCGGCGACCCGCACAGGATCCGTCCACGGACGATCCAGGACGACGACCGTCTCGCCCGTCGCGCTCACGCCGACAGCCGCGCCTCGATCCGCGCGCGTAGGGGGGCGTCCACGCCCACGGCCTGTTCCAGATAGGCGTCGACCGTGCCGTGCCGCGCCTCGATCTCGGCGAAGGCGGCTTCCAGATAGGCCGCCTCCACCCCCAGGAAGGCGACCACCGCCGCGTCGGAGGCGACCCGCCCGGTCATCCTTTCCAACTGCCGCGCGATAGCCGGCGCCCGGCCCGCCAGGTCCACCGCCGTATTGGTCAGCAGATAGTCCTCCACCATGTCGTCGCGGCCGACGCCCAGCAGCCGATGAGTCAGGGCGGCCAGGAAGCCGGTGCGGTCCTTGCCCGCCGCGCAGTGGATCAGCACCGCCCCGTCCGTCTCGGCCAGGGCGCGGAAATAGCGGGCGAAGACGTCCAGATAGGCCGGGTCGAACGGCAGGCGGCGATAGGTCTGGTCCATGAACCGTCGCCCGCTGTCGGCGGTCAGGTCCGCGCTCTTCAGGAAGGCGATGTGCGGGGCCTCGGCCCCGTCGTCCAGGCCCCCCTCGATCACCGCGGCGGCGAACCCCGCGTGCCGGCGCGAGGGTTGGTCGCGGCGTTCGCCGGGCCGGCGCAGGTCGACCACCGCCCCGATCCCCAGCGCCTTCAGCCGCTCCAGGTCCGCCTCGCTGGCCCGCCCGTGATGGGCCGAACGCAACAGGCGGCCGGGACGAAGGCGTCGCCCGGCCGCCGTGGCGTAGTCGCCGAAGTCGCGGAAGTTGTCGATGGCGTCGAAACGCAGGATGCGCGGGCTCATGCCCCCTTCTAGCGCGCGGGCAGCAGCCCCGCCATCGCGTCCAGATAGGCCACGAAGGCGGTGCGGCCGTCGTCGGTCAGCCGCGCCGTGGTCAGGGGCTTGCGGCCGCTGAAGGTCTTTTCGACGGCGACGAACCCCGCCTCTTCCAGCTTGCGCAGATGGACCGACAGATTGCCGTCGGTGGTCTGAAGCCGCGCCTTTAGGGTGGCGAAATCCGCCGCCTCGGCGCCCGACAGATAGGCCATGATCCCCAGGCGGATGCGGCCGTGGATCACCTCGTCGATGCGGCCGATGTCGAAATCGTCCGCCATCAGACGACCTCCGACGGTTCCTGCCGCATCAGGATCAGCCCGGGGATCAGGGCGACGGCCGCCAGCACGACGGTGAAGGCCAGATAGATCGCCGGCGTATCCGCGAACCAGGCCACGGCCACCGCTCCGGCGTAGGACAGCAGGGCCGTCATCGTCATCCAGCGGGTCCGCGTCATGGCCGCGCCGACCATCCAGGCCGAGCCGTAGGCGACCAGAACGATCGTCGGCATCGCCATCATCCACCGCCAGTCGCCCGATTTCACCGCCAGGGCGACCAGGCCCAGCCAGGTGACGAAGATGCCATAGCCGACCCCGCTCCAGGCCGCGCCGACCGCAGTGTTGCCCGAGGAGTTGTAGCCCGGCCTGCCCTTCATCCGTCCGATCAGAACCGTCAACACGCCTGCGAAGACGACGCCCGCGCCGATCCACAGCCACAACTGCGCCCAGGGACTGACGCTCACGACGCCAGACTGAAGGGCCCATTGGCCCAGATTGGCGGCGCCGAAGATCACGGCGGCGGCGACCAGCACCGGCCCGGCCAGCAGGGGCGCGTGCCGCCCCTCGTGGGCCAGGGCCCGCATATAGGCGATGTCGTCTTGAATGGTCTGCGTGTCGCGCGTCATGGCGTCCTCCCGTTGAAAGTCGGGATACCATGCATCAAGAACTTTATGTTGTAAAGTGCTCTGTTGCCCTTTGAACCAAACGGGATCGACAAGCCTGCCGCGACCGTATTGTCTCGCGTCGTCCACACAGCGCCCGGTGTCCCATGTCCGTGAATTTCCAGCGTGTCGCCTATGCGACGCTTCCGGTCTGCAACGCCCTGGGGATGGCGGATGTGGAGGCGGCCGTGTCGCGCACGGG
Organism: Brevundimonas albigilva; assembly: GCF_023573565.1. Lineage (NCBI taxonomy): Bacteria > Pseudomonadati > Pseudomonadota > Alphaproteobacteria > Caulobacterales > Caulobacteraceae > Brevundimonas > Brevundimonas albigilva. The sequence continues at coordinate 3,150,793 of NZ_CP097649.1, read as the reverse complement.
CCTGGCGCCTGGCGCCCGCGCGCTGGACCTCGGCTGCGCCCACGCCGGCGTGGCCATCCAGCTGGCTCGGCGCTTCGCCCTCGACTTCGACGCAGTGGACGCCGACGGCGCCATGATCGAATTGGCGCGCGAGCGGATTGACCAGGCTGGGGTCGGCGATCACGTGACGCTCCACCACGCCTGGTCCGGCGCCTTTCTGGCGGACCAGTCGCCCTATCAGCTGATCGTCGCCATAGGCGTGATCGAGCCGGTCGGAGCGGGTGTGCGCGAACCCGCCGCGATGATGGCGGGCCTGAGTCGTCGTCTGACGCCTGGCGGCTGGCTGCTGTGGGGCGACCTGGTGTGGAAGGGCGAGCCGCCGGCGCCCTTGCGCCAGGTGATCGAGGCCAACAATCTCTACGCCGACCATACGGGCTGGCAGGCGGCCGCGCGCGACGCCGGGCTGGAGGTCGTTTCGGCCGGCCTGTCCGATGACGCGACCTGGGCGCGTTATCTGGCGGCGATGGACGCGGCCGTGCGCGACTGGACCGCCGCCAACCCCGACCGGCCCGAGACGCCCGCCATCGCCGCACGCGGCGACCAGGTCAGGAGCCTGTTCGCCTTCGGCCGCGATTATCTCGACTTCGGTCTCTACCTGCTGCGCCGCCCCGAAAGCTGAAGACGCCCCTGAACAGGCGGGCATCGCCGAAATCCCTCGCTCAAGCAGCAACCGTCAGCGGCCTTCACCGGAACGGCGGCTCGTCGAAGGCGCGCAGCTTGCGCGAATGCAGGCGCGGGCCTTCGCGCCGCATCAGGTCCACCGCCTGGATGCCGATCTGCAGGTGTTCGGAGATCGAGCCCTCGTAGAAGCGGTTGGCCTGGCCCGGCAGCTTGATCTCGCCGTGCAGCGGCTTGTCCGACACGCACAGCAGCGTCCCGTAGGGCACCCGGAACCGATACCCCTGGGCGGCGATGGTGGCGCTTTCCATGTCGATGGCGACGGCCCGGCTCTGGTTGAAGCGCAGCGCCGACTTGGAATAGCGCAGCTCCCAGTTCCGGTCGTCGGTGGTGACGACCGTGCCGGTGCGCAGGCGCAGCTTGACCTCGTCGCCGGGCATGCCGCTGACCGACTTGGTGGCGTCGTACAGGGCGCGCTGCACCTCGGCGATCGACGGGATCGGGATGTCGGGCGGCAGCACCGCGTCCAGCACATGGTCGTCGCGCAGATAGGCGTGGGCCAGCACGTAGTCGCCGATGGTCTGGCTGGCGCGCAGGCCCCCGCAGTGGCCGATCATCAGCCAGACGTGCGGGCGGGTGACCGCCAGGTGGTCGGTGATGGTCTTGGCGTTCGACGGCCCGACCCCGATGTTGACCAGGGTGACGCCCTTATGCCCCGGCGCGGTCAGGTGGTAGGCCGGCATCTGGTGCTTCTTCCAGGCCGTGTCGCTGATCGCCTCTTCCGGGTTGGGCGTGTCCTTGGTGATGACCACGCCGCCGGCGCACGACAGGGTTTCGTACGGGCTGTCGGGCCGCTTCAGCTGCTCGATGGCCCAGCGCACGAACTCGTCGACATAGCGGTTGTAGTTGGTGAACAGCACATAGGACTGGACGTCGTCCACCGGCGTGCCGGTGTAGTGGCGCAGCCGGGCCAGCGAGAAGTCGGTGCGCAGGCCGTCGAAGTGCGACAGGGGGAAGTCGCCGGCCATGTCGAACAGGCCGTCGGCGATCTCGTCGCCGATATGGGCCAGGTCCGTGGTCGGGAACCAGCGCGCCAGGGCCGCGGTCATCGACCGGTCCAGCGCCACGTCCAGACCGTCGGTCACATAGGGGAAGGGGATTTCCTGGTTCGACACCCCGACCTCGAACGTCGCGCCGTATTCCTGCTCCAGCAGGCCCAGCTGTTCGGTCAGATAGGGGCGGAACAGGTCCGGCCGGGTGACGGTGGTGGAATAGCGGCCCTGTTTCGACAGCCGGGCGTAGGCGCGCGGCTCCAGGTCCTGGGGCCGGTCGCCGTCCCAGCGGATGCGAAGTTCGGGATAGGCGAACACCCCTTCGGCGCGCCGGACCGGATCGGGCCGGGCGCCGGTCTCGACGAAGTCCCGCACGGCGTCGCGCAGGTTGGTCACGGATCGGGTGTAGAGGGTTTCGAGGCGGTCCAGCGCCGCCTGGGCTGTCATCTTGTCTGTCATGACTTCCTCTAGCCGAGCTTGGCGTCCTTGGCGAGGCGATCCCCGTTCAAGCTCGATTTCGCTGCATTGCAGCAATTTATGACACGCGCATGGTTGCGGCCGGGGCGGTCATGGCGCATCTGGCCCGGATGACCACTTCCGCCGCGTCAACGCCCGCCCAGAAGCCCGGCTTCGTCGAATTCGTCTGCCTGGTCGCGGCCCTGATGGCGATGAACGCCCTGGCCATCGATTCCATGCTGCCGGCCCTGCCGCACATCGGCCAGGACCTGGCCGTCCAGTCGGCCAACGGCGTGCAATGGGTCGTCACCGCCTATCTGCTGGGCTTCGGCGCCGCCCAGCTGATCTACGGCCCCCTGGCCGACCGGTTCGGCCGCAAGCCGATCCTGATGGCGGGCGTGGGCGTCTATGTGCTGTTCAGCCTGCTGGCGACCCTGGCGCCGACCTTCGACGCCCTGATCGCGGCCCGCATCGGCCAGGGCCTGGGCAGCGCGGCGACGCGGGTGCTGGTCGTCTCCATCGTGCGCGACCGCTACAGCGGCCGCGACATGGCGCGGGTCATGTCGCTCAGCTTCCTGGTCTTCCTGGGCGTGCCCATCCTGGCCCCGTCCGTCGGCGCCCTGATCATGCAGTTCGGCCCGTGGCGCTGGATCTTCGGCGTGCTGATGGTCTTCGGCCTGTCGGTCATGCTGTGGGCCCTGCTGCGCCTGCCCGAAACCCTGCACCCCGAATATCGCCAGCCCATCCGCCTGCCGCGCATCGTCGCCGGCTTCCGCGAGGCCCTGACCAACCGCGTGTCCCTGGGCTACACCCTGGCCATGGGCGCCCTGATGGGCGGGCTGTTCGGCTTCATCAACTCGGCCGAGCAGATCTTCTCCCAGGTCTTCCACGCCCCGTCCGTTTTTCCCCTGGTGTTCGCCGCCATCGCCGGCGGCATCGCCGTGGCCTCGCTGCTGAACGCCCGGCTGGTCGGGCGGCTGGGCTCGCGGCTGATCTCGCACACGGCGCTGATCGCCTTCATCGTCATCGCGGCCATCCACGCGGGCGTGGCGCTGGCGGGCGTGGAGTCGATCTGGACCTTCGGCGTGCTGCAGGCCCTGACCATGTTCTGCTTCGGCCTGATGGCGGGCAATTTCGGTTCGATGGCGATGGAGCCGATGGGCCATATCGCCGGCACCGCCTCGTCCGCGCAGGGGTTCCTGTCGACCATCCTGGGCTCCCTGGCGGGCTTCGCGGTGGGCCAGCAGTTCAACGGGACCACCGTGCCGATGATGGTCGGCCTGACGGTCTATGGCCTTCTGGCGCTGGCCATGGTGCTGTTCGCCGAGAAGGGCCGCCTGTTCCGCGCCCACCACCTGCCGTCGGCCAAGGTCGCCGCCGAGGCTTGATCTTTTCGCCGTTTCCGCGCGTTCTCCGGGCCGTCGTCATGGTCAGCCCCGGAAAGCCTCGATGAAGCGCAAAGCCTTCGGTCTCGTCTCCGCCCTCGCCCTCGCCGCCGCCCTGGGGGTCAGCGCCTGTTCCACCCCGACCGGAGGCGCCGCCATGACGCCGCCCGCCATCGCCCCCGCGCCCGGCCCGGAGGCCGTGGACAGCCACACCTACGCCCGGCCCGAGATCGCCCGCGTCGTCGACGTGGCGCTGGACCTGACCGCCGACTTCAACGCCAAGACGCTGTCGGGCACGGCCACCCTGGACATCCTGGCCGTCCCCGGCGCCAACGAGGTGATTCTGGACATCCGCAACCTGGACATCCAGGACGTGCGCGACGCGGCCGGCCAGCCGCTGCGCTTCGTCGTCGGCGACGACGACGCCATCAAGGGCCAGCCCCTGACGGTCTATTTCCCGGCCTTCGCCGCCGACGAGCGTCGCAAGATCACCATCCGCTATTCCACCCGGCCGGACGCGGCGGCGCTGCAGTGGCTCACCCCCGCCCAGACCGCCGGCGGCGACAAGCCCTATCTGTTCAGCCAGGGCCAGGCGATCCTGACCCGCACCTGGGTGCCGACCCAGGACAGCCCCGGCATCCGCCAGACCTATTCGGCCCGCATCGTCGCGCCCGAGGACCTGACCGTGGTCATGAGCGCCGACCACCTGACGCCGCAGGGCGAGCCGGCCGGAAACGGCATGAAGGCGTGGCGCTTCCGCATGGACAATCCGATCCCGCCCTATCTGATCGCCATCGGCGTGGGCGACCTGGCCTTCGCCCCGTTCGACGCGCGCACCGGCGTCTGGACCGAGCCCAGCCGCCTGCGCGCCGCGGCCTGGGAGCTGGAGCCCACCGCCCAGATGGTGGACGCCGCCGAGAAGCTCTACGGCCCCTATCGCTGGGGCCGCTACGACCTTTTGGTCCTACCGCCCAGCTTCCCGTTCGGCGGCATGGAGAACCCCAAGCTGACCTTCGCCACCCCGACCATCATCGCCGGCGACCGCTCGCTGGTGTCGCTGGTGGCGCACGAACTGGCGCACTCCTGGTCGGGCAACCTGGTCACCAACGCCACCTGGAACGACTTCTGGCTGAACGAGGGCTTCACCACCTATTTCGAGAACCGCATCATGGAGTCGCTCTACGGCCATGACCGCGCGGTCCAGGAACAGGTGCTCAGCTGGGACGGGCTGCAGGACGAGCTGAAGACCCTGCCCGCCGCCGACACCCGGCTGCACCTGGACCTGAAGGGCCGCGATCCCGACGACGGCATGAACACCATCGCCTACGACAAGGGCTCGGCCTTCCTGCGCACCATCGAGCGCATCGCGGGCCGCGAGCGGTTCGACGCCTGGCTGCGCGGCTATTTCGACCGCAACGCCTATCGGCCGATGACCACGGCCATGTTCCTGGACGACATCCGCGCCAATCTGGTCAAGGGCGACGCCGCGCTGGAGGCCGAACTTCAGCTGGACGCCTGGGTCTATCAGCCCGGCCTGCCCTCCAACGCCGTCGCCCCGGTCTCGCACGCCTTCGAACCGGTGGACGCCGCCGCCCTGGCCTTCTTCCGCGACAAGGGTCCGGCTTCGGCCATCCCCTGGGCGGACTGGAACACCCAGCAGCGCCAGCGCTTCCTGGGCTGGCGGCCCGAGGGTCTGCGCGCAAACGCCGACTGGCTGACGCCGGCCCAGCTGGCCGACCTGGAATCGACCCTGAACCTGGCGAACGAGGGCAACAGCGAACTGACCTTCGCCTGGCTGCAGATCGCCCTGGCCCACCGCTATCAGCCCGCGGTCGCCACGGCCGAGAAGTTCCTGACCAGCCAGGGCCGGCGCAAGTTCGTCTATCCGCTGTTCCAGACCCTGTGGGCCGAGGGCGACTGGGGCCGCCCCATCGCGCGCCGCATCTACGCCGAGGCGCGGCCGCTGTACCACCCGGTCACCTCGGGCTCGGTCGACGACCTGGTCGGCCGGCCCTGACGCCCGACGAGGAGGGGTGAGGCGCGGCCCTCATCCCTTCCTTCCGTCAGTCCGGGCGAAACGGCCCTCCGCCCGGAACGGCGAAAGGGGGCGTCGCCATCCTATTTCCGAGCCTGAAGGGCTGGAACATCAGCGCTCTAGGCGGCCCGCGGGGCCTTCGGCCTAACACGCCCCAAAACCGTGCGATCCTTCCCGACCACGCCCGCGCCTGATCATCCGATCGAGCCCCAGGGTGACGAAAGGGGAGGAGCCGACCGACGCCGATTTCACACGATTCACACTATTCAGACGGTCTTTTTCCGCCCAGGGGTCCGAAATCACAGATTGACGATCCGCGCCCCGTCCTCGTGCGCCAGCCGCTCGGCCAGGACCGCGCGGTGGCATCCGGCGGGGTCGGCCTCGAAGCACAGCAGGGCGACGCGCCTCTCGGCCGCCAGGGCCTTCAGCCGGGCGTAGTCCATCTGGGCCTGCGGCTCGGCCATGTGGTCGGCGAAGATGGCGCGCATCTCCGCCACATGGCCCTTGCGCGCCGCGTCGCGCCCGGCCTTGGGCGTGCCCAGGCCGCGCAGATGGACATAGTCGACGCCCTGGGCCTTCAGGCTCTCGCCCAGCAGGGTCTTGGAAAAGCCGGCCCGGCGAGAGGCGGCGATGGCCCGCACGTCGACCAGGACCTCGACCCCGGCCGCCTTCAGACGGTCGATGACCTGGGCCTGGGTCGCGCCTTCGTAACCGATGGTGAACAGTTGCATCGGCCACAGATGGGCGTCGGCGCCCCGATCGCCAGCTTGGCCGCCAACGCCCGCGTTGCGGCGCGGCGCCCTATCGTCTATCCCGCCGACACTGATTTCGACTGGAGCTTTTCCCATGGCTGACCTGGCGCCTGGCGTGGTGACCCTTTTCGGAGGATCGGGCTTCATCGGGTCGCAGGCCGTGCGCGCCCTGGCCCGTCGCGGCTGGCGCATCCGCGTGGCCGTGCGCAACCCGGTCCTGGCCATCGAGGTCCAGCCGTTGGGCGACCCCGGCCAGATCCAGTTCATGCGCTGCGACGTGACCAACCCCGACGACGTGGCCCGCGCGCTGCGGGGGTCGGACGCCCTGGTCAACCTGGTCGGCGTCCTTCACGACGGCGGCAAGCGCCGCGGCTTCCAGGCCGTCCACGTCGAGGCGGCCCGCACCATCGCCCAGGCGGCCCGCGCCGCCGGCGTGCGCCGCGTGGTCCAGATCTCGGCCATCGGCGCCGACCTGGACAGCCCCTCGGCCTACGCCCGGTCCAAGGCCCAGGCGGAACAGGAAATCCGCGCCGTCCATCCGGACGCGGTGATCCTGCGCCCGTCGCTGGTCTTCGGCGCCGGCGACGGCTTCCTCAACCGCTTCGCTTCGATGGCGACCTTCAGCCCCGTCCTGCCGCTGATCGGCGGGGGCGAGACGAAGTTCCAGCCCGTCTATGTCGGCGACGTGGCCGAGGCGATCGCCCGCGCGGTTGTCCAGGGCGCGGCTGCGGGCCAGACCTACGAACTGGGCGGACCCTCGGTCTGGACCTTCCGCGAGGTGCTGGAGCTGGTGAAGCGCGAGACCGGGCGCGACCGCCTGCTGGCCCCCGTGCCCTTCGTCGTCGCCCGCCCGCTGGGCGCCGCGCTGGAGATGGTCGGCCTGTTCGGCCTGACCCCGCCCTTGACCCGCGACCAGGTGCTGATGCTGGAAGTCGACAACGTCGTCGCGCCGGGCGCCGCGACCCTGGCCGACCTGGGCGTGGTCCATCCGACGGGGATGGAGGCCATCGCCCCCTCCTATCTGTGGCGCTACCGCACCGGCGGCCAGTTCGCCCAGCTTCCCGCGCTCGACGCCTGAGCGCTTGCCCGGGCTGACGATCGGGTCGGCCGATCGCTTGCCTGCCGGAACAAATCGTGCACAACTCAAGGATGCTCGCCGCGCAGTCCCGACCTGCCCTGACAGAGACGCCCGGCCTCGACCAGGCCCGCGCCCTGCTGTCCCGCGTCTGGGGCCACGGCGACTTCCGCGGCCTGCAGGGCCAGGTGGTCGGCCAGATCCTGTCCGGCGGCGACGTGCTGGCCGTCCTGCCCACCGGCGGCGGCAAGAGCGTCTGCTACCAGATCCCCGCCATCCTGCGTCCCGGCCTGGGCCTGGTCGTCTCGCCGCTGATCGCCCTGATGACCGACCAGGTCGAGGCGCTGAAGCAGCAGGGCGTGGCCGCCGCGCGGCTCGATTCCGGCGTCTCTCTGGATGACCGCTCGGCCATCTGGCGCGCCGCCCGGGCCGGGGAGCTGGACCTGCTCTACGTCTCGCCGGAAGGGCTGGCGGCCGGCGCCATGCTGGACCGGCTGGCCGAGCTGCCGCTCAGCCTGATCGCCATCGACGAGGCCCACTGCGTCAGCCAGTGGGGCCACGACTTCCGCCCCGACTATCGCAATCTGGGCCTTCTGGCCGAGCGCTTCCCCGGCGTGCCCCGGATCGCCGTCACCGCCACCGCCGACGCCCGCACCCGCGACGACATCCTGCGCTCGCTGCGGCTGGAGGGCGCCCAGGTCTTCGTCGACAGCTTCGCCCGCCCGAACCTGCAGCTGTCGGCCGAGCGCAAGGAGAATGCGTCCCGCGCCAAGACCGACGCCCGCGTCATCGAGATGGTGCGCGAGCGGCGCGGCAAGTCCGGCGTGGTCTATTGCGGCAGCCGCGACGGCTGCGACCGCGTGGCCCAGGCCCTGCGCGACGCCGGGACCAACGCCATCGCCTATCACGCGGGCATGGACACCCGGGAGCGCGACCGCCGGCTGGAGCGCTTCCTGGCCGAGGACGGGGCGGTCATGGTCGCCACCATCGCCTTCGGCATGGGGGTCGACAAGGCCGACGTCCGCTTCGTCATCCACGCCGATCCGCCGGGCAGCCTTGAGGCCTATTGGCAGGAGATCGGCCGCGCCGGGCGCGACGGCGAACCGGCCGAGGGGATCACCCTGTACGGCCCGTCCGACATCGCCTGGTCGCTGCGCCGCCTCGACGGCCGCCCGATGGCCGAGGAGGTCAAGCAGGTGCAGGTGCGCAAGGTGCGCCAGCTGTTCGCCATGCTGGACGGGGCGGTCTGCCGGCCCCAGGCGGTGCGCCGCTACTTCGGCGAACAGGACGCGGCGCCCTGCGGCGTCTGCGACGTCTGTTCCGATCCGCCCCAGCTCTATGACGCGACCGTGCCCGCCCAGAAGGCCCTGGCGGCGGTCCAGCGGCTGGGCGGACGCTTCGGCCGGGGGCGGGTTATCGACCATCTGACCGGCCGCACCAAGGACGTCCAGCCGTGGGAGCAGCAGCTGTCCACCTGGGGCGTCGGCCGGGAGATCTCGCTGAACTCGTGGCGCGAGATCGTCGACCACCTGCTGTTCGAGGGCCTGCTGGTCGAGGATCCCAACGACGGCAAGCCGCTGGTCGGCCTGGGCGATCCCGACGCCGTCCGCGCGGTCTACAAGGCCGAACGCCAGGTCGAGGTTCGCCGCGCGCCGCTCCGCGCCGACGCGGCGCCGCGCCGACGCGACCGCTCCGGCGAAGGCCGCAACGCCGCCCTGGAGACGATGGACGCCGACGTCCGCGCCCGCTTCGAGGCCCTGCGCGCCTGGCGCCGCGACCGCGCGTCCGAACAGCACGTGCCGCCCTATGTCATCTTCCAGGACAAGACCCTGCTGGAGATCGCCCACGCCGAACCCGGCGACCTGTCGGCGCTGGCCGCCGTCTCGGGCGTCGGCCAATCCAAGCTGGACCGCTACGGCAAGGGCGTGCTGGAGGCGCTGAGAGGTCTGGCCTAGCCCAGGAACCGGCGCACCGCGGCCAGGAAGCGGTCCGGCTGGTCGATCATCACCTGGTGCTCGGCCCCCTCGATCCGCTCGAACCGGGCGGGCTGGCGCAGGGTGGCGAAGCCGTGGCGATATAGCCCCTCCAGCCGGTTGCGGGGGTTGCGGCTGTCGGCGCTCCAGCCATAGGCGACCGTGACCGGGGCGGTGATGTCGCGCAGGCGCAGGCGCAGGTCCACCGTCAGCGCCTCGTAAAGGCCCTGGGCCAGCACCCGCCGGTCGCCGCCCTGCAGGCCCAGACCGTTGAACACCATGTCGCCCGCCAGCCCCAGGTCGCCGCCCAGGGCCGACACCTGGCCCGCCAGCGCCTTGTCCCCGAACAGCATCAGGGCCTGGTAGCCCAGGCGCGCCAGCGGCTCGACCTGGCCCGGCGTGGCGCGGGAATCCACCAGGGCCGGAAAGAAGGGCGAGGAATCCACCACCATCACCCGCCCCACGCCCTCGACCATGTCGGCGGCGACCCTCAGGGCGATCTGCCCGCCCAGCGAGTGGCCGATCAGGGCGGGCCGGCGCAGGCCCTGCGTCTGGATATAGCGGCGGATCTCGTTGGCGGCCGGTCCGGACAGGCCGCCGCCCGCATTGGCGCAGATGTCGGTCTGGCCGAAGCCGCGCAGCGTCACCAGGTGCACGCGATAGCGGTCGTCGAGCCGGTCCGCCGTCGACCGCCACGCCGCCCCGGTCGAGCCGAGGCCGGGAATGAAGATCACGTCCGGCCCGCGTCCGCGCGTCTCGACGATGATCCGATCCGAATGGAACGGCGGGGTGCGGCTCGGGGCCTGGGCGTCGGCGCCGTCGGGGGCGACGATGGCGATGAACAGGCACAGGGCGGCGAGAAGGCGAAGCATGGCGGCGACCTAACGTCGGATCGGGGCCATTGGTTGACCCCGGTTCACCGTCGCGTCCGCAGATAGGCCAGCGTCAGGCCGAAGCGCGCCAGTTCCGACAGGACCAGACAGGCCAGCAGGGCGTTGGCGATCAGAACCAGCAGGTTGGCCGGCGTGGTCCAGCGCAGCAGGGGCCGCAGGACGGGATCTCCGATCAGGCCCAGGACGAACAGGGTCGCCGCCACCGCCGACAGAAGCCCGATCAGCGCCATCAGCGAGACGTGGCTGGCGGTCAGGGCCGCCCGGCGCTCGGCCGCGCCCTCGCGCTCGCGTCCGCAGGGCGCCAGGCGCGCGACCAGGGTCAGGACGCCTTCCCCGACCGCGATGAGCGCCAGCCCCAGCACGAACAGCCCGCCCATGTCGGCGGCGAAGCCCTGGCCCTTCAGGTCGCCCGCCGCGACGTGCGAGACCAGCCGCCAGCCATAGAGGCCCCACACGCCCACGGTGACGATGATGGCGATCCACAGGTGACGTTCGCGCAGGCTCATGGCCTCACCGTCTCTGGCAACTGGGGCAGTAGAAGGTCGAGCGCCCGCCCTGGACGATGCGGCGCACGACGCCGGTGCAGCCCTCGCCCCGGCACGGCTGGCCCTCGCGGCCGTACACGTCGAAGCGGTGCTGGAAATAGCCCTGTCCGCCCTCGGCGTTGGCGAAGTCGCGCAGGGTCGAGCCGCCGGCCGCGATGGCGTCGTCCAGCACCGCGCGGACCTGCGTCGCCAGCCGCTCCAGCCGGGGCCGCGACACGGCGCCGGCGGCGACCAGCGGCGAGATGCGCGCCCGAAACAGAGCCTCGCAGACATAGATGTTGCCCAGCCCGGCGACGATGCGCTGATCCAGCAGCGAGACCTTGATGGTCTGCTTCTTGCCGGCGAAGGCCTCGGCCAGATGGGCGCCGGAGAAGCCGTCGCCCAGCGGCTCCGGCCCCAGGCCCGCGAACCACGGATGGGTCTCGACCTCGGCCGTGGGGATCAGGCCCATGAAGCCGAAGCGGCGCGCGTCGGCGAAGCCGATGCGGGTGCGGCCGTCGCGTTCGGCGCAGGCGCTGAAATGCTCGTGCTTGCCGGCGATGGGGGCGGGTTCCTCGAACTCGCCCAACTGGCGGCCATCCAGGGTGAAGCGGCCGGTCATGCCCAGGTGGGTGATCCACGTCTCCCCGGTCGACAGGGGCGCCAGCAGATATTTGGCGCGGCGGTCGATCCGCTCGACCCGGGCGCCCTCCAGCCGTTCCACGAAGCGCTCGGGGAAGGGGAACCGAAGATCGGGGCGGTTGATCCGCACATGCGTCAACCGCGCGCCCTCCAGCACCGGCGTCAGGCCGCGTCTGACGGTTTCGACCTCGGGAAGTTCGGGCATGGCCCGTCCTAGCCCGCCCGACGGGTCCGATCCAGCGGCGCGGCGGGCCGGCTGGCCTCGCGCGCCGACGGGCCTGGGCCGATCAGCCTCTAGGCGCCTGCGACATTATGCGCTTACGGTCGCTGCGAACCGTGGGGACTTTCCGATGACTGATGCAAACGCCGCGGCCGCGAAAGGCGGCAAGCGGCTCGAACTCACCCTCCGCGCCGTGGTGCTGGGGTGCCTGCTGGCGGTGATCTTCACCGCCGCCAACACCTATCTGGGCCTGCTGGTGGGCCTGACCTTCGCCTCGGCCATTCCGGCGGCGGTGATCTCGATGGCAATCCTGCGGGCGTTCCGCACCTCGACCATCTGGGAGAACATGACCGTCCAGACCGTCGCCTCGGTCGGCGGGGCCATGAGCTCCATCATCTTCGTCCTGCCGGGCCTGGTGATGATCGGCTGGTGGCTGTCCTTCCCCTTCTGGCAGTCGGTGCTGATCTGCATCTTGGGCGGGGTTCTGGGCGTGACCTTCTCCATCCCGCTGCGCCGGGCCCTGGTGGTCAACGGCGGCCTGCCCTATCCAGAGGGCGTCGCCGCCGCCGAGGTGCTGAAGGTCGGCTCGCGCGGCGCCGAACAGAGCGAAAGCGCGGTGCGCGAGAACAAGTCGGGCCTGTGGGTCGTGGTGGCCGGGGCCGTCGCCTCGGCCGGCTATGCGCTGCTGGTGGGAGGCCGCGTCTTCGCCGGCGAGGCCGCGCGCTTCTTCAAGCTGCCTGCGGCCCTGGGCGGCGGGGCCACGGGCATGGGCTTCGGCATGCAGTTCGCCCTGCTGGGCGCCGGCCACCTGATCGGCCTGACCGTCGGACTGGCGCAGCTGTTCGGCCTGGTGCTGGCCTGGGCGATCGCCGTGCCGATCCTGACCAGCCCGGACACGGTCGCCTGGCTGACGGCGCACGGCGTCCCGTCGATCGCCTCGACCCTGCCGGCGGGCGTGTCCGCCGAGGAGCTGGCCGGGACGGTGTGGAGCCGCGAGGTGCGCTTCATGGGGGCCGGCGTGATCGGCGTCGCCGCCATCTGGACCCTGCTGAAGCTGGCCGGGCCGCTGGTCGGGGGCCTGACCTCGGCCCTGGCCGCCAACGCCCGCCGCTCGCACGGCGAGACGCTGGAGCGGACCGAGATGGACCTGCCGATCAAGCTGGTGGGCGGACTTTCCCTGGTCTGCCTGATCGGCATCGCCGGCCTGCTGGCCTGGTTCGCCCAGAGCGCGCCGGCCCTGGCCGGATCGACCGTCCTGCTGGTCGGCGGCGGCTTGGTCTATGTGGTGCTGATCGGTTTCGCCGTGGCGGCCATCTGCGGCTACATGGCCGGCCTGATCGGTTCGTCCAACAGCCCCGTCTCGGGCGTCGGCATCCTGGCCATCGTCATCGCCTCGGTGCTGATGCTGGGGGTGATGGCCGTCGCGGGGGTGCCGGCCGATCCGTCGATCATCGCCTTCGCCCTGATCGTGACCGCCGTGGTCTTCGCCGTGGCCGTCATCGCCAACGACAACCTGCAGGACCTGAAGACCGGCCAGCTGGTCGAGGCCACGCCGTGGCGTCAGCAGGTCGCGCTGATCGTCGGCGTCGGCGCGGGGGCGCTGGTCATCCCCTTCATCCTGAACCTGCTGAACCAGGCCTTCGGTTTCGAGGGCGGCCCGCCCGCCATCGTCGAGGGGGCCCAGACCCTGGCGGCGCCCCAGGCGACGCTGATCTCGGCCCTGGCGCGCGGCGTCATCGGCGGCGACCTGCGCTGGGACCTGATCGGCCTGGGCGCGGTGATCGGCGTGGTCATCATCGTGCTGGACGCGGTGCTGGAACGGGCCACCAAGGGACGGGTCAAGCTGCCGCCTCTGGCCGTCGGCATCGGCTTCTATCTGCCGGCCGCCGTGACCACCATGCTGGTGATCGGCGCCGTGTGCGGCTGGCTGTACGAGCGGGCCACGGCCTCCACCACCTACGCCCCCGTCGCGCGGCGCATGGGGGTGCTGCTGGCGTCCGGCCTGATCGTGGGCGAGAGCCTGTTCGGCGTCCTGACCGCGGGCGTCATCGTCGCCACGCGCGACGACGCGCCCTTCGCCATGATCCCCGCGGGAACCGCATGGCCGGCTATGGCGGCGGGCATCGTCGGCTTCGCGGCGCTCACCTTCGGCCTGTACCGCTGGACCCAGGGGCGGGCCGCAAAGGTCTGACGACGGTTGATCGGGGGGCTGCGGCCCCCCATCTTCCCTTCGCCGGACGTCTCGCCGATCGCGGGGGACGAGGACCGGCGCCGGTCGCTTTGACGAGGACCAGAATGACGACGCGCACCATCCTGTTCGACAGCCCCTTCCTGCTGGGCTTCGACCATACCCGGACCCTGATCGACCGGGCGGCCAAGGCGGCGGCCGAGAGCTATCCGCCCTACAACGTCGAACAGATCGGCGACGCCGGGGTGCGCATCACCCTGGCGGTGGCCGGCTTCTCTCCCGAGGATCTGAACGTGACGCTGGAAGGCCGCCAGCTGACGGTCGCCGGCAAGCGCGACGACGCCGCCAAGGGCGAACAGGCCTTTCTGCACCGGGGCATCGCGGCGCGCGGCTTCGTGCGCAGCTTCGTCCTGGCCGACGGGCTGGAGGTGGCCGGCGCGCGTCTGGAGCACGGTCTGCTGCACGTCGACCTGACCCGTCCGGAGGCCGAGCGCGTGGCCCGGCGCATTCCCATCACCGCCGGCTGACAGGGCGACGGATGAACCGCTCGGCTCGCCGGGCATTGGTATCGAGTAAGGAGGCGGTCCTATGACGCCGATGAAGTTGAGCAAGGAAGATTTCGCCGATCTGGGCGCGCCGGATCTGGTCTATGTGCGCCAGGTCAAGGCGGCCGACCTGTTGGCCGATGCGGCCGACGCGCGGGATCTGGATCTGGACAGCGACCAGACGCTTTACGCCGTGCACAGCGCGGACGGGGAACGTCTGGCGGTCATGCTGGATCGCGACACCGCCTTCGCCGCCGCCGTGGCGCACGAGCTGGCGCCGGTGTCCGTTCACTGAACCGAGAGGCCGCCGCGCAGCTCAGGCGGCCGTGGCGGGAATGTCGTCGCGCACGAACAGGGCGCGCACCGCATCGGGCGTGCGGGCCTGGCGCAGCTGCTCGCGCAGCTCGGCCGACCGCAGGGCCCGCGACACCGCCGCCAGGGCGCGCAGATGCTCGGCGCCGTCCTTGGGCGGGGCGAACAGGGCGAACATCAGGTCCACGGGCCGATCGTCGACCGCCTCGAACGCCACGGGCGCGTCCAGACGCACGAACACGCCCGTGACCCGCTCCAGGCCCTGAAGCCGCGCGTGGGGCACGGCCACGCCGGCGCCCAGGCCGGTCGAACCCAGGGCCTCGCGCTCCAGCAGGGCGTCGAACACCCGGCCTTCCTGCATGCCCAGAACCTGGGCCGCCGCCTCGGCGACGGCGTGCAGCGCCTGGCGCTTGGACGAGGTTCCGCCACGCAGCACCACGCCCTCGGGCGCGAGCAAATCACCGATGTCCATGGACTTCCGACTCTAAAGGCGACAGGCGGGGCGTCGCGGGCGCCCGTTTAGAGAAACCCGCGACGAAGTCAAACTAGGCCGTTCCGGCCTGGCCGTTGGACTTGGCGGTCCGTTCCGGGTCGATCCAGCCCACATTGCCGTCCGGGCGACGATAGACGACGGACAGGCCGCCGTGCGCGGCGTTGCGGAACAGCACGACCGGATAGCCGGTCATGTCCAGCTCCAGCACCGCGCGGCCCACCGTGATGGTGCGGATCTCTGACTGGGTCTCGGCGATGACCATGCCCACCGGCGGCGGGCCGTCGTCCTCGCCCGCCGAGCCGAAGGCGTCGTCGTCGACGCTGTCGGGATCGCGCAGCACGATGCTGCGGGCCACCTCGCGGGCGGCGTCCTCGGTCTTTTCGGGCGACAGGCCCTTGGGGCCGATGTGATGGTCCTTGAGCCGACGCTTGTAGCGCCGCACGCGGGTCTCCAGCCGCTCCAGCGCCTCGGTGAAGGCCGAATGGGCGTCGCCGCCGAAGCCGGTCGTCACCAGGGTCTGGCCCGAGGCCAGCCGCACCCAACAGTCCACTTTGAAGTTGTGGCCGTCCTTGGAGACCACGACTTCGGCGTCATCGCCGCCGCGGGCGAAGTACTTGCCGACTCCGTCTTCGAGTTCCTGGGAGATGCGCGAGCCTAACGCTTCGCCGACATCCACTTGCTTGCCGCTGACTTGGACTTGCATGGCGATAGAACGCTACCGACCGGATTTGGTGTCAATCCGGATCACCGATTTGTGGTGACGCTTGTCAGGCCGTCCGCATCAGCCGGCGACGCTGGACCGAGGACGGAATCCTGAGCGCTTCCCGATACTTGGCGACCGTCCGACGGGCGATGTCGATGCCGGCCTCCTTCAGGATCTCGACGATGCGGTCGTCGGACAAAACGTCGCCGTCGGCGCCCTCGGCGTCGATCATGGCCTTGATCCGGTGACGGACGGCCTCGGCGGAATGCGAGGCGGCCCCGTCGGTCGACTGGATGGCGGCGGTGAAGAAGAATTTCAGCTCGAACACCCCGCGCGGCGTCGACAGGTATTTGTTCGAGGTGACGCGGCTGACGGTCGATTCGTGCATGCCGATGGCGTCCGCCACCGTCTTCAGGTTCAGGGGGCGCAGGAACTCCACGCCGAAGGCCAGGAAGGCGTCCTGCTGGCGCACGATCTCGGACGTCACCTTCAATATGGTCTTGGCCCGCTGATCCAGCGACTTGACCAGCCAGTTCGCCTGGGCCGCGCAGTCGGCCACATAGCTCTTTTCGGTCTCCGACCGGGCGCCGGTCTGGACCACGGCGTGATAGCGCTTGTCGACCAGCAGGCGGGGCAGGGTGTCGGCGTTCAGCTCCACCTTCCAGCCGCCGGCCGGATCGGGCCGGACGTGGACGTCGGGGATGACCGTCTGGGCCGGCTCGCCGCCGAAGCCGGCGCCGGGGCGCGGCGTCAGCCCCTTCAGTTCGGCGATCATCTCGGCCAGATCCTCGGCGTCGACGCCGCACACCTGTCGCAGGCCCGCCAGGTCGCGCCGCGCCAGCAGGTCCAGATTGTCCAGCAGGGCCGCCATGGCCGGGTCGAAGCGGTTGCGCTCGATCAGCTGCAGCTTCAGGCATTCGGGCACCGAGCGCGCCATGACGCCCGTGGGCTCGAAGCCCTGGCAGACAGCCAGCACCGCCTCGATCCGCTCCAGCGGCACGCCCAGGCGGTCGGCGAACTCGGCCAGTTCGCCGCGCAGGTATCCGCCCTCGTCGGTGGCGTCGATCAGCGTCAGGGCCACGCCGTGGTCGGCGACGCCGAAGCCGGCGGACGAGGCCTGGGCCTGAAGGTGCTCCCACAGGGTCGGCTCGTGGGCGTCGGGCCGTTCGCCGTCGCCTTCGAACGTCGATCCGCCCTTGCCCGCGCCGGACCAGTCCGAAAGCCCCGGCTGGGCCTCGTCGGTCATCCGGTCGCTGGTGCGTTCGCCGGGCGCGGCGTCGCCGTAAACGTCGTCGGCGCCGGCGTCCAGGGCGCTGGCCGCCTCGTGGCCGACGCCGTCGCCAAAGGCCATCTCGCCGTCGTTGGAGGCGGTCCGCTCGGGCTCGGGCGCGTCGGGGCCGTCGCCTTCGGGCTCCTCGCGCTGCAGCAGCGGATTGCGCTCCAGCTCCGCCTCGACGTAATCCTCGAGCTCGAGGTTGGACAGCTGCAGCAGCTTGATCGCCTGCTGCAGCTGGGGCGTGATGACCAGCCCCTGCCCCTGCCTGACCTCCAGCCTCTGACCGATCACGTCCGATGTTCCCGCCGGGCGCGGAAGTGGCCCGGAACTTGCTGGAGCAGTATGTCGCCGGAACGGTTAACGCCCCCCAAACGCGCGGCGTCCCTTCAAGGCGGCGCCCGGCGCGCCGTCGCGCGGCCGAGACCCAGGCTGCCGCAGGCGGCCGGATCGTCGCCGCCATTAAAAAACCGCTTTACATGACAGCGCGATACCCCCATATCGCGCCTTCCGGCGGACCCCGTAGGTCTTACCGTTACGCGCTGCTAACGCCGGTCTGGGTTAACAATCAACAGGGGGTTACGTGAATTGCGCACGTACCAACTTCCCCTGGACCTGGTCCGTGAGCGGCCTCCTGAGCGTCCCGTCGCCCTCGTGCGGCCGCGCTCGGTTTCCGTAGCGGCGCGCTGGTTCCAGGATAATCTCAAGGCCGACGTCTTCTACGCCGTGAAGGCGAATCCGTCGCGCTGGGTCGTCGAAACGCTGGTCGAAGCCGGCGTGCGCGGCTTCGACGTGGCCTCGCTGGCCGAGATCGAGCTGGTCCGCTCGGTCACGACCGACGCGCGCCTGGCCTTCATGCACCCGGTCAAGAGCCGGGCGGCCATCACCAAGGCCTATTTCGATCACGGCGTCCGCACCTTCTCGCTGGACTGCGTGGAGGAGCTGAACAAGATCCTCGACGCCACCGGCGGCGCGAACGACCTGAACCTGATCGTGCGCATGGCGGTCTCGGCCGACGGCGCGGCCTATACGCTGTCGGGCAAGTTCGGCGTGTCGTCGGACCAGGCCCCGGCGCTGCTGCTGGCGACCCGCCAGGCGGTGAAGGACGGCCTGATGGGCGTCAGCTTTCACGTCGGTTCGCAGTGCATGCGCCCGACGGCCTATCAGGCGGCGATGGCCCAGGTCGGCCGTTCGATCAGCCGCGCGGGCGTGATCGTCGACATCGTCGATGTCGGCGGCGGCTTCCCGTCGGTCTATCCGGGCATGGTCCCGCCGGACATGAGCGAATACGCCGACGCCATCCATCGCGGCTTTAACGAGATGCCGGTGTCGGAAACGACCGAGCTGTGGTGCGAGCCCGGCCGGGCGCTGGTGGCCGAGTCGTCCTCGGTGCTGGCCCGCGTCGATCTGCGCAAGGGCGACGCCCTGTACCTGAACGACGGCTCCTACGGTTCGCTGTTCGACGCGACCCACTCGCGCTGGCCCTTCCCGACCAAGCTGGTCCGGGACGGCGACAGCGCCGGCGAGTTGAAGGCGTTCCAGTTCTACGGCCCGACCTGCGATTCCATCGACCACATGCCGGGCCCGTTCTGGCTGCCGGCCGACATCCGCGAAGGCGACTACATCGAGATCGGCATGCTGGGCGCCTATGGCGTGGCCATGACGACGGGCTTCAACGGCTATGGCGAACATGACGTCGCCGCGGTCGAGGACGCCCCGATGGCCTCGCTCTACGGCCTGGCGCCGCGCTCCATCCCGACCGTGCGCACCACGGCGGAAGAGACCGCCCGCAAGGTCGTGCGGTTGTCACGTCCGAAGGGTAAGGCCGGTCAGCGCAAGCGCCGGAAGTAACCTCGCATTGCGTCACCCTCGGGAACTGTTCCGGGGGTGACGGTCTATCAGGACCGTCGGTCGCTCCGTCCCGACGGTCCCGTTGTTTCCGACGGGCGCTCAAATCAAAGGGAAACCTCCGAAATGAACGCTCCCGTTCAATCGAACACCAAGGCCCAGCTGCTGCAGAACGTGGTCGAGCACGTCGACATCACCAGCTTCGACGCGCGCCCGATCATCGACTCGATGCGCAAGATGTCCTTCTCGTCGCGCGACACCGCCCGCGCCGCCGACATCTTCAACATGGCGCTGGAAGACCAGGACTGCTCGCCGTGGCTTATCCTGGCCGGCTCGACCTCGGCCGGCGGCTGCATGCACGTGTACCGCGACATGGTGAAATTCGGCATGATCGACGCCGTGGTCGCCACCGGCGCCTCGATCGTCGACATGGATTTCTTCGAAGCCCTGGGCTTCAAGCACTACCAGGCCGCCGGCGAGGTGGACGACAACGTCCTGCGCGACAACTACATCGACCGGATCTACGACACCTACATCGACGAGGAAGAGCTCCAGGCCTGCGACCACACGATTCTTGAGATCGCCAATCGTCTGGAGCCGCGCGGCTATTCCAGCCGCGAGTTCATCTGGGAGATGGGCAAGTGGCTGTCCGAGGGCAACGCCAAAAAGGAAGGCAGCCTGATCCAGACCGCCTATGAGCAGGGCGTGCCGATCTTCTGCCCGGCCTTCGTGGACTCGTCCGCCGGTTTCGGCCTGGTCAAGCACCAGAAGGAGCGGGCCGCCGCCGGCCAGCCCTATATGATGCTGGACGCCATCGCCGACTTCCGCGAACTGACCGACATCAAGATCGCGGCGGGCGTCACCGGCCTGTTCATGGTCGGCGGCGGCGTGCCCAAGAACTTCGCCCAGGACACCGTCGTCTGCGCCGAGATCCTGGGGATCGAGGCCGAGATGCACCGCTATGCGGTCCAGATCACCGTCGCCGACGTGCGCGACGGCGCCTGCTCGTCCTCGACGCTGAAGGAAGCCGCGTCCTGGGGCAAGGTGCAGACCACCCACGAGCAGATGGTGTTCGCCGAGGCGACCACGGTCGTGCCGCTGATCGGCTCGGACGCCTATCACCGCGCCGCCTGGAAGAACCGGACGCCGCGCCGCTGGCAGAAGCTGTTCGAAAAGGCCTGATCGGGGTCTGGGGAGCGGCGCCTAGCGCGTCGCTCCCGGTTTCCACTTCACGTCGCCGGCCCCGTTGGCGTTGGCCCGGCGGGCGGCGACGAACAGGTGGTCGGACAGGCGGTTCAGGTATTTGACGGCCTCGACGTTGATCGGCGCGCCGGTCTCGACCAGGGCCACGGCCTCGCGCTCGGCGCGGCGGCAGACGGTGCGCGCCAGATGCAGATGCGCCGACAGGGGCGCCCCGCCCGGCAGGATGAAGCTGTCCAGCGGCTTCAGGCTTTCGTTCATCCAGTCGATCTCTGATTCCAGGCGGGCGACCTGGCTCTCGACGATGCGCAGCGCCTCCCACGTCGGGGGCGGGTCCAGCGGCGTGGCCAGGTCGGCGCCCAGGTCGAACAGTTCGTTCTGGATGCGCGCCAGCATGGCGTCGATGCGGTCGTTCTGGCCGCTGTTCAGCCGGGCCACGCCGATCACCGCGTTCAGTTCGTCCACGGCGCCATAGGCGGCGACGCGCGCATCGGTCTTGGACACGCTGGCGCCCGACGCCAGGCGCGTCGCGCCCTGGTCGCCGGTCCGTGTGTAGATCTTGTTCAGGACCACCATCAGCCGCGGCTCGTCGCTTTCCAGACCATGCCGGCGACCAGCACCAGCACCGCCGCCGCCTGGAGCCCGACCCGCAACCGCATCAGCCGGTTGGAATGCGACCGGGCGTAGGCGCCGCCCCGGAACAGGGAATAGAGCCCCAGGCCCAGGGTGACGCTGACCGCTCCCACGGCGACCAGCACGAGAATGTCGAACAGATGCATGGCCCTGTCATAATCCCAGCCCCGCTCCGACGCCAGCGGGACCCGAAAGGGCGCCCCCTGGCGGCTGCCGGCCCCGACAGCGAAGGGCGTTTCGGCGACCCCTGTTCGTTTTCCCAAGCAAGCTAAGCCCTTGGTCATGATTGCCGTGCACCATGGCCGCCATGACCGACCGCGCCGTCCGCAGCCTTGAACATCTCCGCGGCTCCGCCTCCACGGCGCGCGTGCTGAACCTGCTTCGCGTCTGGGAAGAGAACGGCGACAGCCGCTCGGACGGCGCCGTGCGCAACCCCGAGTGGGCGGCGCGGCCGATCTTCAGGACCCCGGCGCTGAACCGCGCCCTGATCATCAAGCATCGGTTGCGGCGCAACGAGTTCGATCTGTTCACGGGTCGGCGTCAGGTGGCCACCAAGGTGGTCATCCCGATCGAGGACGACGACCTGAAGACCGGCGGCCGCTACGTCTTCGTCAACCAGATCGGTTTCGAACGGGCGATGATGGAGGCCTTCGGCGTCCAGCCGACCCACCCGGACATCGAGACGCTGCGCCTGATCGACCGCCTGCCGTCGCTGGACCCCTTCCTGTTGCGCGAACAGCTGCGGCGCGGCGGGCTGGACCCGGCGCCCTGCTATTTCTCGATCAGCGATGCGGACCTGCAGCGGATGACCGCCTTCGTCCGCAGCGAGATCGAGCCTCTGGTGACGCTGAGCCTGGGGGGCGACGATTCGGCCGACTCTCGCGATTCGGCCGCGCGGATGGCGGCCAAGATCCTGTCGAACACGCCGGGCAACCAGCTGGACGCCCTGCGCCTGACCCTGCGCCTGGCGCCCGAGCAGTACGAGGAGGGGGTCTTCTGCTGGAAGGGCTTCCTCTATTACAAATGGACGCTGGCGGCGCTGCTGACCGACGTGGCGGCGGTGGCCGAGGCGGTCCGCACCATCCGCCCGGTGGGCAAGGTCGACGCCCAGGCCAAGGAATACATCGCCCGCGGGCGCGACGTCCTGCGCGGGCGCATCATCAAGACCTGCGACGAGGTCAGCCGCACTCTGCGCGTCTATGACGACGCCTACGCCAAGCTGACCCAGGAGGGGCGGCCGATCGCCTTCCGCGACTTCCTGCTGGACGCGCCGTCCATGTTCTCGCGCTTGGGCGACCAGCTGGGCGCGGTCCAGCACATCGTCAGCTACTGGCGCTTCCGCTTCGGCCCCGGCGCCCCGGCGGTGAACGTCGAGGAGCTGATGGACATCTTCATGGACTTCGAGACCGGCCTGCTGGGCCGGGGCGAGACCGCCGACATGGCGGGGCGGGTCGCCGCCTAGGTCCTGCGGCGCAGGGTCACGTAGAAGGCGCCGTTTCCGCCGTGACGCGGATGGGCGACGCTATAGCCGGACACCACGGCCCGAAGCGCGGGCGCGTGCATCCAGTCGGCGAACGCCGCGCGGATGACGCCGCCGCCCAGACGCCCCTGGCCGGTGATGACCAGGACGGCCCGCATCCCGCGCGCCTGGCACGAGATCAGGAAGGCTCGAAGCTGGTCCTCGGCCTCGAACCGGCCGAAGCCGTGCAGGTCGATGCGCGCCTCGATCGGGTCGCGTTCGCGGGTCAGGCGCCGCTTGCGGCTGGGCTCCACGTCCTCGGGGGCGGACGGCGTCCGCGGCGCGGCGCGGGGCGTCCCGGTCGAGACGGCGGCGGGGGGCGCGGGCGTCCGCTTGGCCGCGGGCCGGCTGGCCGGACGCTCCTGCAGGGCGGCCAGGACCTGGGCCATGACGTCGACATGGGCCGCGTCGGCGCGGACGCGCGCGGCCTTTCGCTTTCGCGGCGGGGTGACGGTGCCGCTGACGCGCCCCCAGATGCGGCGGTCCTCGGGCGTCAGGCCGTTCTCGTCGCGCGGATCCGTCGGCGGCCGCTTCATTCGGCGTCGTCGGCGAAGGCCTCGGGCGGGCCGGGCTCATGCGCCAGCAGGTCGCCCGGCTGGCACTCCAGTTCGCGGCACAGGGCGTCCAGGGTGGAAAAGCGGACCGCGCGCGCCTTGCCGGTCTTCAGGATCGACAGATTGGCCACCGTCACCCCGACGCGGTCGGCGAGCTCGGTCAGCGACATGCGGCGTTCGACGAGGACGCGATCGAGCTGGACGCGGATGGCCATGGGGAAACCTTAGGGGAAACGGCTCAGATCGTCAGTTCGGATTCGCGCCTCAGGCGCGCGCCTTCGCGGAACACCTCGGCCAGGACGAAGACGATCAGGACGGAAAACACCGGGGTCAGAAGCTCGCCGATCCCCTGCGGCTCCATCACGCCGGGCGCCAGGCGGGCGGCCACGAAGCCCTGGGCCAGCCACACGCCGCCGGTCACGACCGCCAGGGTCAGGCCGATCTGGCGCAGGCGGCGCACGTTGTGGGGATGAAAGGGGTCGCCGACGGTCAGGGTGCGGAAGATGCGGCGCAGGCTGCGCAGGATCAGCATGAAGCCGCCGAAATAGGCCGTCACGGCGCCCAGGCCGAACAGCAGCAGCATTCGCGTCAACGGCAGCTGGCGTCCCCCCGAATCCCCGCTGACGGTGACGTTGAGGTTGTCCAGCGGAATGAAGACGGCCGCGATCAGCAGCAGCAGCAGCACGCCGGTGATCAGGGCCAGAAGCACATAGGCCACGTCCAGGGCGACCTTCAGGACGCTGGAGACCGAGCCGGGGCCCAGGCCGCGCACGGACGCCAGGAAGCGGGAGCCGGGGGCTCCGTCGGGCTTCGACGTCGATCGCAACCTCGGCAGGCGCATGGAGGGTCGGCCTTTCAGGCCGGATATTGGGGCCGCATGGCCGTGCGGGGTCCGGCGAACCCGCGCACGGCTCTATACATCGCGGTCTTCATCGAGATCGTCAAAGCTCTCTTGATCGAAACTGAGGGACGGCTCAGGACGGATCAGAAGGCCTGGATCAGGATGGCGACCAGGGCGGTCGGCAGGGCGGCGATCATGACCGTGTTGACGAAAGCGGCGCCGACCTTGTCCAGCCACATCGAGGTGTTCATCGTATGCATCGTGTTTCTCCGTTGATCCTGAAGGGACGATTTTCGCCCCGTTGATTGTATTTCCGCACGATGTTTCCGGCTTGTCGGAAAATCCGGAACGTTGCGGCCCCGTTCCTGATGTTCACAACATAGGCCGTGCCCAGCGGGAAAGCACGTTACATATCGTTTAACGATATTAAACTTTGGCAATGGACTGTTTCAGGGGCGTGATCGTCGATGACTCTCAAGCTTATCAAGGGGATGCGGCTCGTCGCCGCCACCCATAACCCCGGCAAGGCGCGCGAGATCGAGGCGCTGCTGGATGGAGATTACCGGATCGTCACCGCCGGCGCGCTGAACCTGCCCGAACCGGACGAGACCGAGACCACCTTCGTCGGCAACGCCATGCTGAAGGCGCGCCACGCGGCCCAGCTGTCGGGCGAGGTGTCTCTGGCCGATGATTCCGGCGTGTCGGTCGCCGCGCTGGACGGCGCGCCGGGCATCTTCTCCGCCCGCTGGGCCGGGCCGTCCAAGGATTTCGCCCTGGCCATGAAGAAGGTCGAGGACCGGCTGGACGAGATCGGCTCCAGCGACCGTCGCGCCTGGTTCACCTCGGCCCTGGCCGTCGCCTGGCCCGACGGCCCGTGCGTCGTCGTCGAGGGGGTGGTTCACGGCGAACTGACCTTCCCGCCGCGCGGCGATCGCGGCTTCGGCTACGATCCCATCTTCATCCCCGAGGGCCAGGCCCTGACCTATGGCGAGCTGGACCCGGCCGTGAAGGAGGCCGACAGCCACCGCACGCGCGCCTTCATGAAGCTGAAGGCCGCGCTGATTGACTGATCCCTTCGACCCGGGGACGGACGTCGGCCTCTATGTCCACTGGCCCTACTGTTCGCGCATCTGCCCCTACTGCGACTTCAACGTGGTGCGCGACCGGGGGCGGGGCCAGGAGCAGACGGCGCTGGCCGCGGCCATCCTGGCCGACCTGGAGGCGCAGGCGGCCCTGGCGGGGCCGCGCCGCCTGGCGTCCATCTTCTTCGGGGGCGGCACGCCGTCGCTGATGGACCCGGCCGCCGTCGCGGCGATCGTCGAGCGCGCCCGGACCCTGTTCCCCCCACGCGGCGCCGTGGAGATCACCCTGGAGGCCAATCCGACCGACGCCGAGGCCGACCGGTTCGCCGCCCTGGCCCAGGCGGGCGTCAACCGGCTGTCGATGGGGGTCCAGGCGCTGGACGACGCCGCCCTGTCGTTCCTGGGGCGCAACCATTCGGCGGCCGAGGCCCTGCGCGCCGTGGACCTGGCTGGACGGCTGTTCCCGCGCCTGTCGATCGATCTGATCTACGCCCGCCCCGGCCAGACCGTCGACGCATGGGAGGCGGAGCTTCGGTCCGCCCTGGACCTGGGGTTCGAGCACGTCTCGCCCTATCAACTGACCATAGAGGCCGAGACCGCCTTCGGCCGGGCCGTTCGGCGCGGGACCCTGACGCCCCCCGACGAGGACCGGGCCGTCGCCCTTTACGAAGCCACCCAGTCGGCGCTTCAGGCGGCCGGGCTGGACGCCTACGAGGTCTCCAACCACGCGCGCGGGCCCGGGGCGCGCTCGGCCCACAATCTGCACGTCTGGCGCGGCGGCGACTATCTGGGCCTGGGGCCGGGGGCGCATGGGCGGCTGACGCTGGACGGCGCACGCACCGCGACCGTCGCCCATCGCCGCATCGGCGACTATGTCGCTGGCGTCCATGCCGGCTCGCCCTGGTCCGAGGCCGACCGCCTGTCGCCCCGGGACGCGGCCGAGGAACGGCTGCTGCTGGGCCTCCGGACGGTGGAGGGCGTCCCAGCGGGGACCCTGGGGGCGCTTGGCCTGTCGACGACCGCGGAGCCGGTCGCGAGCCTGATCTCGGACGGCTTTCTCGCCCTGACCGCCGGCCGCCTGGCCGCCACGGCCCAAGGCCGCCCCGTCCTGGACGGCGTCCTGAAGGCCCTGCTGACCTAGCCCTTCCTGAGGCCCAGCATCCCCAGCCAGCCGCCGCTGGTCAGCAGCGCCACGTCCAGCAGCGCCAGGGGCAGGGGGGTGGAGGCGGGGGCGGCGATGAAGCGGGGCGTCCAGCGCGGGGCGAACTTGGCCTTGTAGCTGCGCAGGCCCTGGAAGCCGTAGAGGGCGCCGCCCTCCTCGAACACCAGGGCGCCGACGCGGGCGAAAACGGGCGCCAGGCGACGGTCTTCCAGCCCCGCCAGCGGGGCCATGCCCAGGTCGAAGCGGGCGATCCCCTCGGCCTTGGCCCACTGGATGCAGCGCGTGAACAGATAGTCCATCACCCCGTGCGGGGCCTCGGGGCTGTGCCGCATCAGGTCCACCGCCGCCTCGCCGGGCGTGACCAGAAGGTTGGCGAAGGCGACGATGCGCCCCCCCTCGCGGATCACCGCCAGCGGCGTCAGGTCCAGATAGCCGATGTCGAACCGCCCCATGGAGAAGGCCTTTTCCTCTCCGTTGTGAAGCGAAAGCCAGGCCTCGGACACCGCGCGCAGCTCCGCCTCCAGCGGGCGGGCCGATCCGGGCGGCAGCACCTCGAAACTGCCCCCCTCGCGCTCGGCGCGGTTCAGGGCCGTGCGCAGGTTCTGCTTGCTCTTGCCCTCGATGGAGAAGGTCGCGGCGTCCACCACGGCCGTCTCCCCGACCTTGCGCACCGCCAGCCCCATGGTGGCCAGTTCGCCCAGCATGGCCTCGCCGACCGAATAGAAGACCGGCGCGCCGCCGTAGCTGTCGGCCATCTCGGCGAAAGCCCACAACAGGTCCTGGCGTTCCTCCGGCGCGCCGGCGGGTTCGCCCATTACGATCCAGCGTCGCCCGCGCACCCTATACGCCAGGAAGCTGCGGCCCGACGGGCTGAACAGCAGGGCCTTGTCGCCCAGCATGGCCAGCCAGGCCTCGGGCGTCGCCTCGCCGGCGGCCTCCAGCGCGGTGCGGGCGCGGGCGATCTCTTCAGGGCCGGCGGGGCCGTGCTCGTGCGCGCCGGGCGAGCTCAGCAGCGACCGCCCCGCCACCACGAGCGTCAGAACCGCCAGCGCCAGGCCCGCGCGCAGGAAGCCCGACGCCTGGCGATCGCCGATGAAGCGCCACCACAGCTCGTCGGAATAGGCCACGTCGCGATAGGCGAAGAAGCCCAGCCACAGCATGGCCCCCACCACGGCGATCAGCAGCAGCAGCCAGCTGGGCCTCAGGGGCTCGCTGAGCCGCGAGCGCCGGATGAAGGCGGACCGGCACGGGGCCAAGAGGGCCGCGACCAGGATCAGGTCGATCGATTCCGCCCAGTCCAGCCCCTTCAGCACCGAGAACACCGCCCCCACCCCCAGCACCGCCAGCGCCGCCCAATAGGCGCCGCGCCGCCGCCGCCACAGGCCGGCCGACAGCAGCATCAGCAGAAAGCCCGCGATGGAGGCGACCAGGTGCGACAGGTCGATCAGCAGGGGCGAGACGACCCCCGTCAGCTGACGAAGGCGACCGTCGAGCTCGGGCGTCACCGCCGAAGCCAGCATCAGCGCGCCGGCGGCGAAGGCCACCACGGCGAACAGCTGCGGGGTCAGCTCATAGCCCAAGCCGAGCAGGCGGCGCAGCAGCCTAAGGGCGTGGTCAGGGCGGCGCGGCAAGCCGATCTCCGATGATTCGTTGGCGGCGCCCCAGCATAGACCAAGAATCGGCCAACTGGGGCGGGCGCGGGGTCATTTCGGGGCGGCTGAAACAATATGAAATATGGCGGATTACCTCTGTGCGGGCGTCGGGCCCGCGTCACCGGGGTAATCCCATGAACTTCAAGACCGCTCTTCTCGCCGGCGCCGTGGGCGCCGTCCTGACCGCCGCGCCGGCCCTGGCGCAAGAGGCGGCCGCGCCCGCCCAGGAAACCGCCGCCCCCGCGCAGCAAAGCCTGCAGCTCACGCCCGGCGCCACGGTTCGCGGCCCGGACGGCGCGCTGGGCCAGCTGGAAGGCGTGCAAGCCAACGCCGAGGGCGGCCAGGAACTGACCGTGCGCGGCGCCGACGGCCAGCTTCGCGCCGTGCCCCTGGGCGGCATCCGCCAGGAAGGCGCCGATGTGGTGGTGGCCTACACCAAGGCCGAATATGACGCCGCCGCGCCGATCGCCGGCGCCGCCCCTGCGCCGGCCGCGACCCCGGCGCCGTCCAGCGACCCGGCGGCCGATCCGACCACCGCGGATCCGTCCTCGACCATGACGGACCCGGCCGATCCGGCGACGACCGCCGATCCGATGGCCCCGCCCACCGACTCGACCCAGCCTCAGGGCTGAGGGTCCGGGCATGAAGAAAGGGGCGGCTCGACGAGCCGCCCCTTTTTCGCATCCGCCGAGCCGATCAGGCGCGACGCTTGATCAGTCCCAGCAGGAACAGCAGGATCACGGCGCCGATGGTGGCGACGATGGTCGAACCGATCCAGCCGCCCCAGGCGAAGCCCAGCGCGTTGGCGATGAAGCCGCCGATCAGGGCGCCGACGACGCCGACGATCAGATTGGTCAGCAGGCCGTGGTTGCGGCCCATGATTTGTTCGGCGAGCCAACCGGCGATGATGCCGATGATGATCCAGGCGATAATACCCATGCTCAGTATCCTTCCTTCCAAAAGCCAAGCTGTCAGCTAAATGCACGTCGCGCCGACGGGTTGCCTGGGGCGTGGCATTCCCCTGGAGCGCGACCCCGGCACGCCCCTTGCCGCCCGCAAGGCGAGCCGTCCCGATGCGGGACGACGGGCAGACGAGGGAGCCGGTTCATGGCCGCCGACATCGACCTTCACCTGGGGCGCCGCCTGCGCCGGCGCCGGCGCCTGCTGGGCCTGACCCAGCAGCAGCTGGCGCTGCAGGTGGGCATCCGCTTCCAGCAGATCCAGAAGTACGAGTGCGGCGCCAACCGCATCTCGGCCGCCCGCCTGTGGCAGCTGGCCGAGGCGCTGGAGACGCCGGTGGCCTATTTCTACGAAGGCCTGGCGGAAGCGCTGGAGGCCCCCGCGCCCGCCCGGGCGGAGGTGTTCTCGCGCCGCGAGACGCTGGACCTGATCCAGGCCTTCTACCAGCTGGACGAAACGCCGCGCCGTCGCCTGCTGGACCTGGCCAAGTCCCTGCACGTCGAGGGCCCGCCCGCCCGCTGAGCGGTTCCGCCCGGCCCGGTCATGCTCTATGAGGCCGGCATGACCGAATTCGAAGCCTTCGCCGTCGACCTGGCCCGGGACGCGGCGCGCGTGACCCTGCCGCTGTTCCGTTCCGACATCGGCCACGACGACAAGGGCGGGGCCGGCGGCTTCGACCCCGTGACCGAGGCGGACCGCCAGGCCGAGGCCGTCATCCGCCGGCGCATCGCCGAACGCTATCCCGACCACGGGGTGATCGGCGAGGAATACGGCGCGGACCGCCCCGACGCCGAACACGTCTGGGTGCTGGACCCCGTCGACGGCACCCGCGCCTTCATCGCCGGCCTGCCGCTGTGGACCACCCTGATCGCCCTGAGGACGGCGGGGACGCCGACCGTCGGGGTGATCGCCCAGCCCTATCTGGACGAGATCTTCGTCGGCGGACCGTCCGGCGCGCGGCTGCTGCGCGGCGAGACCGAGACGCCGCTGGCCGTGCGGGCCTGCGAGCGGCTGAACGACGCCGTCATCGCCACGACGGACCCCGACATCTTCACCGGCTCGGAACTGGGCGCCTGGACCCAGGTCCGGGCCGCCGCCCGCCTGGCGCGGCTGGGCTGCGACGCCTACGCCTACGCCATGCTGGCCGCCGGGCGCATCGACCTGGTGGCCGAGGCCGGGCTGAAGCCCTGGGACTGGTCGGCCCTGGTCCCGGTGATCCGCGCCGCCGGCGGCGCGGTGGTCAACTGGCGCGGCCAGGCCCCGGACGACGGCGGCCAGATCCTGGCGGTGGGCGACGCCCGCCTGATCGACCAGGCCCTGGTGACGCTGCGGCGCGCGGCGCTGTAGGGCGTCATCGAAAAAGACAGTGTGAACCGTGTGAATCGTATGAAATCGCGCGGCGCCTCCTGCAGGACGGATCCAGCCGCGCATCATAGGCGATGTTCGGACCGCGGTTGGTCGAAAGCGCCGGACGCCCTGCAAGCGATTGATTTTGCAGGGGCGTGCGCGCCGAATTAGGCGCGCAAGCCGCCGGACCTAGGCGCCCGTCGTCTCCAGCACCGGGGCCACCGTGTCGGCCAGGGCGTCGAACTCCTGCAGGAAGACGCCGCGCATCTCGTCCGCCTCCATGATGATCTCGTGGCGCGCGCCGGGGATTTCGACATAGCGGCCGCGCTCCAGCCGCTTGGCGGCCCATCGGCTGGTCTGTTTCCAGACCAGTTCGTCGCGGTCGGCCTGGACCACGGTGACGGGGATCTTCACCGCCTTCAGGGCCTTGGGCTTCAGCGCCCGTTCGCCCGCGTCGATGGCGAAGGCCAGCCAGCCATAGGTGGGGGCCCCGACGGCCAGGTGAGGGCAGGCGAACAGCTGCTGGCGCCACAGGTCGTAGCGGGCCGCGTCCGACGTCAGGGTGTTGCCCTCGAAGTCATGGTCGAAGGGGTCGTCGACGTCGTCCAGCACATAGTCGCCGGCCTTGCCGTGACGGATGTTCCAGCGCAGGGCCAGCTTGACCGACCACATCGAGCGCTTGCCCGTCTTGACCCGCAGCATGGGGCTGGACAGCAGGGCGGCGGCGAACCGGTCCTCGCCGGCCTCCAGCGTCAGCAGGTTCAGGCAGGCGCCCATCGAATGGCCGACCATGATCCAGGGCTGGGGCATCCGCGCCTGATAGGTCTCCAGCAGCCGGCCGTAGTCGTCCAGGAACTCCTCGACCGCGCGGGCGTGGCCCTTCAGCCGGTCGGGCAGCAGGCGCGCCGACAGCCCCTGGCCGCGCCAGTCGTGGGCCAGGACGCACCAGCCGCGCGCCAGCAGATTGCCGATGAATTCGTAGTATTTCTCGATCGGCTCGGTGCGGCCGGCGCTGAGCACCACGGTGCCGCGCGGGGTCTTGGCCACCATCGGCGACGGCGTCCACAGCGCCGCGCGCAGGCGCATGCCGCCCGCGCCCCGGAACCAGTCGCCGTCTCCGCCGGGCGGCGGGGCGGCGCCGGGCACGCCCATCAGCGGGGCATGGGCGGCGAAGGTCTGGGCGCGGTTCACACGGGCTTCCTGAATTTCAAGGTCATGCGGTCGCTCTCGCCGATCTCTTCATACGGCGCGCGGTCGAAGGCGGGGTCCGCGGGCTCTCCGCGCGGCGCGGTCAGCCGCATCGGCGGCAGGGTGTCGACGCCGAACGGATGGTCCTTAGTGTCCTTGTCGTTGGCGTTGATCTCGGAGGCGGCGACGAAGACGAAGCCGGCCTCGGCGGCCAGCTGGCGGACGAACGCCTCCTGGACGTATCCGTTCGCGGCGACCGGGTCCTGGTCCTCTTCCGGGCCGAGCCGGTGCTGCTCGACGCCCAGGACGCCGCCGGGCTTCAGCGCGGCGTAGGCGTCGGCGAAGGCCTTTTCCGCGATCCCGGCGGCCATCCAGCCGTGCAGGGTGCGCATGAACAGGGCCATGTCCGCCGTGCCGGGATCGGCCGCCGGCCCGCTGGCCGCGCCGAAGGTGGAGAAGCGAGGTTCGCCGTAAAGCCGCCTGTCGGACGAGAAGCGGGCGCGGAAGGCCGCGTTCAGCGCCGCCTGGGCCGGGTCGGCCGTCGGTCCCTCGGGAAACAGGGCCGCGACATAGGCGCCGGCGCCCTTGTTCAGATAGGGGGCCAGGATTTCCGTGTACCAGCCGCTGCCCGGCCAGAATTCGAGCACCGTCATGCGCGGCTGCAGGCCGAAGAAGCGCAGCGTCTCCATCGGGTGGCGGAAGGCGTCGCGGGCCTTGTCCTGGGGCGTGCGCCAGGCGCCGGCGACGGCCCATTCCAGCGATCCCTCGGGCGGGCCCTGCGGCCCGGCGGGCGGCGCGGCCGTCTTCTCCTCGCCGCGACCGCAGCCCGACAGCGACGCGCCCAGGCCCGCCAGCGCCAGTCCGGTCGCGCCGGCCAGCAACGTCCGGCGCGACACGCGGTCCTGGTTCGCTGCAAAATCGGCCATCAAACATCCCTGCGGAGCATCGCCCCGGCGCCCGACCGACTTCGGCGGCGACGGGGGCGATGACGGGCTTACTCAGGTTCGCCGCCGGGGTCAAAGGCCCCGGGGCCCGCCGGGGCGGACTATTCCGGCTTGCGGAATCTCAGGGTCATGCGGTCGCTCTCGCCGATGGCGTCGAAGGCGGCGCGCTGGTCGGGGGTCAGGGCGCGCCCCTGATCGTCCGCGGACCGACGGACCGGCGGCAGCGTCCAGACGCCGAACGGATGGTCGCGATCGTCGGCGGGGTTGGCGTTCAGCTCGCTGCGGGCCTCCAGCACGAAGCCGGCGTCCTGGGCGGCCTTGATGACATAGCTTTCGGGAACGTAGCCGGTGGGGGCGACGTCGGCGACGTTCAGGCCGTCGACGCTGCGGTGCTGTTCCACCGCCAGGACGCCGCCGGGCTTCAGCGCCTGGAAGAAGGCGGCCAGATAGGGCTCGGTGCGGCCGCCGCGCGACCAGTTGTGGAAGGCGCGCGCCACCAGGATGAAGTCGGCGCTTCCCGGCGCGACCCCCATGCTCTCCAGCGGCCGGTTGACCGGCACATAGCGCCCGCCCGTGGCGGCGGCGTAGGGCTCCAGGATATGGCGCCACCAGCTGGCGCCGCCGGGCTCGATCTCGACCACCGTCATGCCCGGCGTCAGGCCCCAGAAGGTCAGGGCCTCGTAGGGGTGACGCCACCGGTCGCGCGCGCGGTCGGCCTCGGGCCGGGTCGTGGAGGCCACGGCCGCCTGGAGCGCGGCGTCTTCCTGGAGCTGGGGGATCGCCGTGGACAGGGCCGAGCGCGGCAGGGTCGGGGTCTGCTGGGCCTGGGCCAGGCCGGGAGCGGCGCAGGCCGCGAGCGCGGCGGCGGCGAGAAGGGCGTGACGCATGGCAAGTTCTCCCGAGGATTCCCTTCTCCATAGCAGCCCGCGTCCGGCGACCAAGCCCGCTTCGACGGGGCAGACGAAATGACGCGCGGACGTCTTGACGGGCGAAGGGCGCATCCCATCTGAACCCACGAGAACGCCGACGCCGGGTTCTCCAGACCCGCCGGGGCCGATTTCGGGCCGGCAGGACTGATCTCCATCCGTCCGGGCCAAACCGCCGGGCGGCTCAACCTTGCTGATCCTCAGGAGGATGCTGATGCGTACCTATGATTTCACCCCGCTGTACCGTTCGGCCGTCGGCTTCGACCGTCTGGCCAATCTGCTGGAAAGCGCCGCGCGCACCAGCCAGGACACGGGCTATCCGCCCTACAACATCGAGACCACGGGCGAGAACGCCTATCGCATCGAGATCGCCGTCGCCGGCTTCACGCCCGACGAGCTGAACATCGAGGTGAAGGAGAACCTGCTCACCGTCACCGGCCGCAAGACCGCCAACGACGCTTCTCTGGATGGGGGGGCGCCGCAGAAGACCTATCTGCACCGCGGCCTGGCCGAACGCGACTTCGAGCGTCGGTTTCAGCTGGCCGACTATGTCGTCGTGACCGAGGCGAACCTGGTCAACGGCCTGCTGTCGATCGCCCTGAAGCGCGAACTGCCCGAAGCGCTGAAGCCCCGCCGCATCGAGATCGGCGCCGGCACGCCGCTGATCGAGGGCCAGGTCCAGGGCAAGGCGGAGAAGGCGGCCAAGGCCGCCTGATCGGCCCGATCCCGTGACTAACGGCCGCCCGCGCGGAGCCAGGCTTCGCGCGCGGCGGTCATCCGGGCCGGCGTCAGCCCCCTCAGCGGGGTTGGCCCGGCCTGTTTGATTCCAGCTTCCTGGCCCTTCTGCCAGACGACGACGCCCGGATAGGCCAGCCCCTCGGCCACGTCGATGACCACGACGTCGCGCGGCAGGGCGGCGCCGCGGTCGAGCCGAAGCCGGAAACCGGCCGCGGACTGGTCCACGATCAGACAGGCGGTCTCGACGCCCGAGGCGACGACCACCCCGCGCGCGTTGGCCGCCCGACGGGGCTCCTGGCGGCGGTCGGCCGGGTCCGGGGCGCGACCGAATTTCGAACCGAACAAGCTCACGGAGCGGTCAACGCGCCAGAAGCCGGATGGCGCCGCGCGTCACGTCAGTGCTGGTTTTCGGGCAGGCGCACGACCAGGCCGTCCAGGGCGTCGGAGACGCGGATCTGGCACGACAGGCGGCTGTTGGGCTCGACCTCCTCGGCGAAGTCCAGCATGGATTCCTCCATGGCGCTGGGCGACCCCGTGGCCTCGCGCCAGGCCTCGTCGACATAGACGTGGCAGGTGGCGCAGGCGCAGGCCCCGCCGCAATCGGCGTCTATGCCCGGCACATTGTTGCGGATCGCGCCTTCCATGACCGAAAGGCCCGGCTTGACGTCGACGACGTGCTCGGTCCCGTCATGCTCGATATAGGTGATCTTGGGCATGGGGCGCTCTTAGACGAGGGCGCGGCGGAGGCAAGCCTCCGCCGCACGATCCTCAGGCCGCCTGCTTCTTGCGGCCGGGGGCGATCATCAGCTTCTTGGTCTCGGCGATGGCCTTGGCCGGGTTCAGGCCCTTGGGGCAGACCTGGGCGCAGTTCATGATCGTGTGGCAGCGATACAGCTTGAACGGGTCTTCCAGGTCGTCCAGGCGCTTCTGGGTGGCGTCGTCGCGGCTGTCGGAGATCCAGCGGTAGGACTGCAGCAGGGCGGCCGGGCCGAGGTATTCTTCCTGGTTCCACCAGTAGCTGGGGCACGAGGTCGAGCAGCAGGCGCACAGGATGCATTCGTACAGGCCGTCCAGCTTCTCGCGGTCGGCGGGCGACTGCAGCCGCTCCTTCTCCGGATCCGGCTCGTCGGACTGGAGGTAGGGCTGGATGGAATCGTACTGGGCGTAGAACAGGCTGAGGTCCGTCACCAGGTCCTTGACCACCGGCTGGTGGGGCAGGGGGGCGATGGTGATGTTGGACGACTGGCATTCGTCCCAGCCCTTGGTGCAGGCCAGGGTGTTGCGCCCGTCGATGTTCATCGAGCACGAGCCGCAGATGCCCTCGCGGCACGAGCGGCGGAACGACAGGGTGGGGTCGATGGTGTTCTTGATGTGGATCAGGGCGTCCAGCAGCATCGGGCCGTGGTCGCCGGTCGGCACCTCATAGACATCCCAGCGCGGGTCGGCGTCGACCTCGGGGTCGTAGCGATAGACCTTGTAGGTCTTGACGTCCTTCGATCCCGGCGCGGCCTTGAAGACCTTGCCCGTCGTCGGCTTGGAGCCCTTGGGGAGAGTGAGCTGGACCATCTTAGTAAACCCGCGCCTTGGGCTCGATGTACGAGACTTCGTCGGACATGGTGTAGTTGTGCACCGGACGGTAATCGATCTGGACGCCTTCGCCCGGCCGCTTCCAGGCCAGGGTATGCTTCATCCAGTTCACGTCGTCGCGGTCCGGATAGTCCTCGCGGGCGTGGGCGCCGCGCGATTCCGTGCGGTTCAGGCCGCCCTCGATCGTGACCAGGGCCTGGGCGATCAGGTTGTCGTATTCCAGGGTCTCGACCAGGTCGGTGTTCCAGATCAGGCCGCGATCGACAGTCTTGATGTCGGCGCCGGCGGCGTCGATGGCGCGCAGCTTGTCGACGCCCTGCTGCAGGGTCTCGCCGGTGCGGAACACCGCCGCGTCGGCCTGCATGGCGCGCTGCATCGACAGGCGCAGCTCGGCGGTCGGGGTCGAGCCGTTCGCGTTCCTGAAGCGGTCCAGGCGGGCCAGGTGAGCGTCGATCTGGGCCTTGGGCGCGGCGGGCACGGCCGAGGCCTTGTCCACCACCTCGCCGCAGCGCAGGCCGACGGCGCGGCCGAACACCACCAGATCGGTCAGCGAGTTGGAGCCCAGGCGGTTGGCGCCGTGCACCGAGACGCAGGCGGCCTCGCCCACGGCCATCAGGCCCGGAACCACGCTGTCGGGGTTGCCGTCGCGCAGGGTCAGCACCTCGCCGTGATAGTTCGTCGGGATGCCGCCCATGTTGTAGTGGACGGTCGGCAGGACCGGGATCGGCTCCTTGGTCACGTCGACGCCGGCGAAGATCTTGGCGCTTTCGGAGATGCCCGGCAGGCGCTGGTGCAGGATCTTGGGATCCAGGTGGTCCAGGTGCAGGAAGATGTGGTCCTTGTTCGGGCCCACGCCGCGGCCTTCGCGGATCTCGATGGTCATGGAGCGCGAAACCATGTCGCGCGGGGCCAGGTCCTTCACGGTCGGCGCATAGCGCTCCATGAAGCGCTCGCCTTCCGAGTTGGTCAGGTATCCGCCCTCGCCGCGCGCGCCCTCGGTGATCAGGCAGCCGGCGCCGTAGATGCCGGTCGGGTGGAACTGGACGAACTCCATGTCCTGCAGCGGCAGGCCGGCGCGCAGCACCATGGCGTTGCCGTCGCCGGTGCAGGTGTGGGCGCTGGTGGCCGAGAAATAGGCGCGGCCGTAGCCGCCGGTCGCCAGCACCACCATCTTGGCGCGGAACTGGTGCAGCTGGCCGGTGTCGAGCTGAAGCGCGGTGACGCCGGTGCAGGCGCCGTCCTGCATGATCAGGTCCAGCGCGAAATATTCGATGAAGAACTTCACCTCGCGGCGCACCGACTGGCCGTAGAGGGTGTGCAGGATGGCGTGGCCGGTGCGGTCGGCGGCGGCGCAGGTGCGCTGCACCGGGCCTTCGCCGAAGTTGCGGGTCATGCCGCCGAAGGCGCGCTGATAGATCTTGCCCTCGTCCGTGCGGGAGAAGGGCACGCCCCAGTGCTCCAGCTCATAGACGGCCTTGGGGGCGTTCCTGACCAGATATTCGATGGCGTCCTGGTCGCCCAGCCAGTCCGACCCCTTGACGGTGTCGTACATGTGCCACTGCCAGCTGTCCTCGCCCATGTTGCCGAGGCTGGCCGAGATGCCGCCCTGGGCGGCCACGGTGTGGGAGCGGGTGGGGAAGACCTTGGTCACGCAGGCGACCTTCAGCCCCTGCTGGGCGGCGCCCAGGGCGGCGCGCAGGCCCGAACCGCCGGCGCCGACGACGACGACGTCGTATTCGTGATCGATAAGCTCGTAAGCAGCCATGACGGGATCAGACTCCGGCCGGCAGCGGGGCCGAGCCCAGCGCCAGACGCACGATGAAGAAGACGCTGGCGGCCGCCAGCGCGAAGAAGAGGATGTTCACCACGACCAGCAGCAGGGCCTTGTTGCCCGGCCGGTGGATGTAGTCCTCGACGATGACCTTCCAGGCCAGGGCGCCGAACCCGCAGAAGGCCACGGCGGCGAGGACCGCCAGGGCGGCGTTCAGCCCGTTGCCGAACCAGGCGGCGACGGCGCCGTAGTCGGCGCCGGCCAGGGTGACGGCGCTGGAGGCGACCCACAGGCCGAGCGGCATCAGGGCCGCCAGCAGCAGCTTCTCGATGGTCCATTCGCCGGCGCCGTGGCGCTCGGAAATCTTGACGCGGTTCCTGAACTTAGCCGGGCTGCTCACAGCGAGACCCTCCCCGTGGCGAACAAGGCGATCCAGAACAGCACCGCCAGCGGGATCGGCCCCCAGACGGCGATGGCGGACAGGAGGTTGGCCGGCTTGATCGTCAGGGCCGCGCCCGTGTCGTTGATCAGGTGGCGAGCGCCGTTGAGGATGAAGGAGAACAGCACCACCGTCAGGCCGAAGCCGATGAACAGGCCCAGCGGCGATCCGGCGAAGGCCAGCGCCCCGGCGTAGGCGTCCGGTCCGGCGGCGGCCGCGGCCAGCCAGGCCAGGGCGATCAGGGCCGCGACCGTCATCGCGCCGATGGTCACGCGGAACAGGATCGACGCGGCCATGGTGATGTGCCAGCGCCAGACGCTGATGTGAGGGGACAGGGGTCGAACGTGACCGTTCGGCTGGGTGACGAAACGGCCGGTCTGGTCGTCGCGCGCATCCCCCGACGTCGGGTTGGGATGAGTCATGCGAATCGTTCTCAAAAGCGAATGAATTCAATCGCCGTGTGCGGTTGCGAAGGCTTTAGTGACCCGCGCGCGGCGGTGTCAACAAACGGCTTCAACAAGTGTTGCGGAGACGGCCGTCGCGAGGCCGGGACGTCGTCGATCACGTTTGCGCGCATCCGCCGGCGGGGGTTGCGGCCGGCGGGGCGGCTTTGGCAGGGTAAGCCCATGATCTGGTTCGCCTTCGCCCCCGCCCTCGCCGCCGGCCTGACCCTCCAGACCCCCTACGGCGCCCTGGACGCGACGCCGGAAACCTATCAGCCGCCGGTGGTGCGGCCGTTCGAGCCGCCCTCCGACTTTGGTCGCGAACAGGCCCAGGGCGATTCCGGCGACGCCGCCCATCGCCGCGCCCTGACCCAGCCGGTCGTGGTCGGCGCCTATGTCGGCAGCTACGAGACCAGCCCCAGCGACGCCGAGACCGCCTATGACCAGGGCGTGGCCCAGGCCGAGATCACCATGGACAGCCGCGCCGGACCGCTGGACGGACGCTGGCGGGTGCTGGACGCCGAGGGGCGGCCGCTGATGTCGCTGGCCCTGACCGACCTGGGCGGCGGGCGCCGGATCGAGGGGGCCTGGCGGCGGCTGGATCCGCGCGTCGGCAGGGACGACGGCGGCGTGGCCGGGCCGGCGCGGACCGACGGCGCGACCACGGTGGTTCCGGTCGGGACGGGCGCGCTGCGCCTGCACGCGTCGGACAAGGGCTGGACCGGGGTCCTGGTCCAGGGCGGCCAACGCCGGCCCGTGACGGTGGCGCGCCCGGGCTGACGCTCGCCACGGCCGATCCGCCACCCTATATGTGACGAATGACACACCCTGCGCCCCGCCCCGTCGTCCGCCTGCATCGGGCCCAGCGCGACGACATCGGCGACCTGACGACACGTCGGCCCGTGCCGGGGCCGGGGCTGGAGCAGGTCGATCCCTTCCTGTTCCTGAACCATCACGGACCGCAGACCTATCCGCCGAACAACCGCGGCCTGCCGTTCGGGCCGCATCCGCATCGCGGGTTCGAGACCGTCACCTTCATCCTGGACGGCGAGCTGGCCCACACCGATTCCGGCGGCGGGGAGAGCATCATCAAGGCGGGCGGGATCCAGTGGATGACCGCCGGATCGGGCCTGATCCACGCCGAACTGTCGCCGGCCGCCTTCAAGCGCGACGGCGGGCCGATGGAGATCCTGCAGCTGTGGGTCAACCTGCCGTCGCGGCTGAAGATGACGCGGCCCAACTACGTGGGCCTGCAGGCCGCCGACATCCCGACCTTCGTGACCGACGCCGGCGTGACGGTCGAGCCGATCTCTGGCCGATGGCAGGGACGGACCGCGCCGATCCAGTCTTTGATCGACGTGAACCTGGCGGTGGTTCGCCTGCCGGCCGGGTCGCGCTTCGTCGAGCCGGTGGCGGCCGACCGCAACGTCTTTCTCTATGTGGTCAAGGGCCAGGTCGAGGTGGCCGGGACGGCGGTTCCGCAATGGACCCTGGCGGCGCTGGGCGACGGGGCGGCGGTGGAGATGACGGCGGCGTCGGACGCGGTCGTCCTGCTGGGCCACGCCCGGCCGATCGGCGAACCGGTCTTCGCCCACGGCCCCTTCGTGATGAACACCCGCGAGGAGATCGTCGCCGCGATCCAGGACTATCAGGCCGGAAAGTTCGGCCCGCCGCCGGCCGTATAGGGCCTCAGCTCTTCCAGCGCAGGGTGGTCGGCTGGATCGGATTGACGAAGGCCCGGTCCTCGGCCCGGCTGCGGGTCCATTCGCGCTTCAGCTGCTGGTACCACTTGGCCTGCCTGTCGGCGTCGTCGATCCAGATCAGGGCCGGGTCGTAGCGCAGGCCCTCGTTCTGCAGGTTCACCATGCCGCCGTCCTGCTTCAGGAAGGCGACCACCCCCATCCGCAGGAAGGGCTTGGCCAGCCCGAACACCCAGTGATCGGACCAGAAGATCTGGGTGATGCGGGTCCGGGTCTCGGTGATCGGGGTCAGGCAGGTCAGGGCCAGGACCTGCCTTTCGCCGACCTGGATATGCTCCCAGCGATAGCCCGGCAGGCGGAAGGTGATCTCGGTCGCCGGGGCGCCGCCCAGGATCTTGTACAGGCGGCTGTTCGACGACGGGGCGTGGCGCGTCATGGCCCAGCCGTGCTCGACCGGGGCGAAGGCCTTGGCCTTCTCGTGCATCGAATGCTCGGACCGCCACCACCATTGCTGGTGGACGTAGGGGCCGTGGGCCGGGTCCATCAGGCCGACGACGGCGTGGTCGATATGGCTGTCGAAATCCATCGCCTCGACCAGGCGGACGGGGCCGACCGCGCCGGGGAAGACCGGCGGTTCGTGGTCCGGCGCCATCGGATTGCGGGCGTCCGAGGCCATCCAGACGAAGACCAGGCCCTGCTGCTCGCGCACCGGATAGGACCGGACGCGGATGCGGTCGGTGTCGAAAGCCTGGTCCTCGACCAGGGACGGGATGGCCGCGCAGACGCCGTCGGGGCGGAAACGCCAGCCGTGGTAGGGGCATTCGACCGTCTCGCCCTCGCCGGGCTTGTCCACCAGCCGCCCGGCCGACAGGGGCGCGGCGCGGTGCGGGCAGATGTCGCGCATCGCATAGACCTGGCCCGCGCGGGTGCGGCCGACCAGCACCGGCTCGCCCATGATCTCATGGCGTTTCAGCGAGGCGGGGGCGACGTCGCGGGCCAGGGCGACGAAATACCAGGCGTCGGTGACGAACCCCTTGCCGAAGGGGGCCGGCCCGGTCCGGGCGGGGGCGGCCTGGGCCTTGGGCGACTGGACGGGATCGGCGGCGTCGGTCTTCATGGGGCCTGTCTAACAGAGGGATGCGGGATCTGTCGCGCGCCTGATGTAAAGAGCTTTACACAACAAAGCAGATGCGCCATCGTGGCCGCGTCCTAGAGGGAGACACACCATGATCCGCGCCGCCGTTATCGCCGCCGTGATGCTGGCCGCCGCGCCCGCCGCCGTTCTGGCCCAGGATGCGGCCGCCGCCCCCGGCCATCGGCACGCCGACTTCGCCTCGGACCGGATCCACGTCCGGGTGGACGGCGACATGGACGGGCGCGACATCATCCTGATCCCGGGTCTCAGCTCCTCGCCCGAGATATGGCAGGAGACGGTGGATCATCTGACGGCCCAGGACGGGGTGGGCTGGCGCGTCCACCGCATCCACGTCCAGGGCTTCGCCGGGGCGCCGGCCGAGGGCAACGCCCAGACGGGGGACGCGCCCGGCCTGGTCGCCGCCCCGGTCGCCGAGGAGATCGCCCGCTATATCCGCGAGACCCATCTGTCGCGTCCCGCCGTGGTCGGCCATTCGATGGGCGGGACCATCGGCCTGATGCTGGCCGCGCGCCACCCGGACCTGGTCGGCCGGCTGATGGTCGTGGACATGATCCCCTTCATGGGCGCCATGTTCGGCCCGCCCGGAACCACGGCCGAAGGCGTGGCCCCCGTCGCCGACCGGATCTGGGCGGCCCAGGCCAACAGCCCGCGCGAGGCCTATGTCGCCCAGGCGACCGCGGCCATCACCGGCATGATCAACACCGAATCCCGCCGCGAAGAGGCGCTGGAGGACATGCGGACCAGCGACCAGAAGGTCTCGGCCGCCGCCTATCGCGAACTGGTCACCACCGACCTGCGCCCCGAACTGTCGAACATCACCGCCCCGACCGAGGTGCTCTACGTCAAGTTCAACGATCCGCGCATGACGCCCCAGATCACCGACGCCATCTACCAGGCGTCCTACGCCGACCTGCGGGGGGCGACGCTGAAGCGGATCGACGACAGCGCCCACTTCATCATGTTCGACCAGCCCCGGGCCTTCCAGGACGAACTGGACGCCTTTCTTTCGGCCGAATAGCGCCTCACGCTCGCGTGATGTCGGCGGGGCCGTTTCGGCGGCGGTTCATACGGGATACATACCCGTGGAGCTAAATCCGCCTGAGCGCGGCATCTGAGGGTGAAAATGGCGGGTCAAGAACGGGGCGAGGGCAGGCCCAGGCGCTCGGCGCTCCAGCGTCTGGTCTATTGGGGCGCGGTGATGGCGGTCTGGGGGCTGATCTTCCTGGTCGTCTTCTTCGCCGTGTTCGCGCGCGGCCTGCCGGACACCTCCAGCCTGTACCAGGTCGACCGCCAGCCCTCGATCACCTATCTGGACCGCAACGGGGCGCTGATCGCCACGCGGGGCACGCAGATGGCGCCGCCGGCGGACCTGGACGCCCTGCCGGACTATGTGCCGGCGGCCTTCATCGCCATCGAGGACCGGCGCTTCTATCACCACCCCGGTTTCGACCCCATCGGCATGATGCGGGCGGCGGCGGCCAACATGCGCGCGGGCCGGGTGGTGCAGGGCGGCTCGACCCTGACGCAGCAGCTGGCCAAGAACCTGTTCCTGACGCCCGACCAGAACATGCGCCGCAAGGTGCAGGAGCTGATGCTGGCGGTCTGGCTGGAGATGAAATTCTCCAAGAAGGAGATCCTGGCCCTGTATCTGAACCGGGTCTATTTCGGCGCCGGCGCCTATGGCATCGAGGCGGCGTCGCAGCGTTATTTCGACAAGCCGGCCAGCGACCTGACCATCGGCGAGGCCGCGCTGCTGGCGGGCCTTCTGAAGGCGCCGTCGCGCTATTCGCCCCTGTCCGAGAGCGAGCGGGCGGCCACGCGCGCCACCGTCGTGCTGAACGAGATGGAAGAGGCCGGCGTCATCACCGCGGCCCAGCGCGAACAGGCCGTGACCCAGCCGGTCATCGTCTCGCGCACCCTGGCGACCCAGCACGCCCAGTATTTCATCGACTGGCTGGACAAGTCGATCCGCGGCCTGGTCGGCGAACCGACCGAGGACATGATCGTCGAGACCACCCTGGACCTGACCCTGCAGACCGCCGCCGAACGCTCGGTGCGGCGCATCCTGGAGCGGGACGAGGGACGGGGCGTCGAGCAGGCGGCCCTGGTGGCGCTGGACGGCGACGGCCGGGTGCGCGCCATGATCGGCGGCGCCTCCTACGCCGACAGCCAGTTCAACCGCGCGGTGGACGCGCGCCGCCAGGCCGGCTCGGCCTGGAAGCCGTTCGTCTATCTGGCGGCGCTGGAGGCGGGCTACACGCCCCAGACGCCGGTGGTGGACGAGCCGATCACCATCGGGAACTGGTCGCCGCGCAACTATTCGGGGACCTTCTCGGGCCCCATGACCCTGGCCCAGGCCGTGGCCCAGTCGACCAACACGGTGGCGGCCTCGGTCGCCGACCAGATCGGCCGCGACAGCGTGGCCCGCGCCGCCCGCCGCCTGGGCATCGAGAGCCGCATCGGCCTGGAGCCCGCCATGGCCCTGGGCGCGGTCGAGGTCTCGCCG
The DNA here is from genome assembly GCF_023573565.1 of Brevundimonas albigilva. Classification (NCBI taxonomy): domain Bacteria; kingdom Pseudomonadati; phylum Pseudomonadota; class Alphaproteobacteria; order Caulobacterales; family Caulobacteraceae; genus Brevundimonas; species Brevundimonas albigilva. The sequence continues at coordinate 3,107,419 of NZ_CP097649.1, read as the reverse complement.
CTGGAGATGGCCGGCGCCTATGACGCCTTCGCCAACGGCGGCCGCCGGGTCGAACCCTATGGCGTCAGCCGCATCCGCACGCCGCAGGGGCGGGTCATCTACCAGCGCTCCAACCCCGAGACGGGCCAGGCCATCAACAATCCGCCGCTCTATTATCTGAACGAGATGCTGCGCGGGGTGATCACCTCGGGCAGCGGGCGCGGCGCGGCCATCGCCGGGCGCGACCTGGCGGGCAAGACGGGCACCACCTCGGACTACAAGGACGCCTGGTTCGTCGGCTACACCGGCGGTTTCGTCGCCGCCGTCTGGGTCGGCAAGGACGACAACACCGCGATGCGCGGCGTGACCGGCGGATCGTCGCCCGCCGCCATCTGGAAGGGCTTCATGGAGGCGGCCCTGCCGCGCCTGAACGCCCCGCGCATCCCCGACGGCCCCGCCATGCCCGAGGGGTGGCGCGCGCCCGACCCGGTCGGCGACCTGCTGTCCAACGTGGGCGACGGCCAGCCGGTAGAGCCGGTCGATCCCGGCCAGGGCGATCCCTACGCCCCGCAACCGGCGCAGACCCCGCCGCAACCGGGCGCCGGCCAGCCCCCGATCGTGCGCCCGACCTCGCCCCAGCCCGCCCAGCCGCGCGAGCCGGAACAGCAGGTCGACGGCCGCCTGCCGCCCGAACGCCGGCAGGAGCCGCTGTTCTACTGACGGCCGTCGCCTTGCATCGAAGGCGCGGCGGCTGTAGAGCGCCCGCTCCTGTTGGGGAGTAGCTTCCGGCGTTCGAAGCCGGGGTCGCGTCAACACATTCGCCGCCGCCCCTTCCGGCGTCGGCGTGGCGCGACCAGCGGAACGTCGCTTCCGCCTAGCGAGACCAGCGCATCCCGCGGCCGCGCCGGCCGGTGCGGGGGCGTTGCGTCTCGTGTCCGGCGGAGTGAGTTCATGACCCCCGGCGCCATCGCGGTCCTGTCGCTCAGCATGTCCACCGACGCCTTCGCCGCGGCGGTCGGTCGCGGGGCCTCGCATCGGCCGGCCCTGGGCCAGGCCCTGCGCGCGGGCCTGGTGTTCGGCGTCATCGAGGCCATCACCCCGATCATCGGCTGGAGCCTGGGCCTGCTCGCGGCCGGGCTGATCCAGCAGATCGACCACTGGATCGCCTTCGCCCTGCTGGCCGTCGTCGGCGCCCACATGATCAGGGAAGGCCTGTCCAGGCCGGACGCCGGGGACGGGGAGGCGGCGCCGTCCCGTCGCGGCGGCTTGCTGGCCCTGGTCGCCACCGCCGTCGGCACCAGCATCGACGCCGCCGCCGTGGGCGTGGGCCTGGCCTTCATCGGCGTGAACATCTGGATCGTCGCCGCCTCGATCGGCTTCACCACCTTCGTGCTGACGACGACGGGAATGCTGATCGGCAAGGCGGTCGGCGTGCGCTTCGGCAAGGGGGCGGAACTGTTGGGCGGACTGGCCCTGATCGGCGTCGGCGTGCTGATCCTGGCCGACCACCTGGGCTGGATCGGGGGGCTGGCTTCCTAGCGCCCCACGGCGTGCAGCGCCGCGCCGTGGTCGCGCAGCCAGCGGCGCAACGGCCGGTGGTCGCCGATCAGGCGCTCCACCACCGCCCAATAGGCCGGGCTGTGGTCGGCGTGGACCAGGTGGCCGACCTCGTGCGCGGCCAGATAGTCGATCACCGGCGGCGGGGCCATCACCACCCGCCAGGAATAGCGGATGGTGCGGTTGTGCGGGCTGCACGATCCCCAACGCGAGCGGGTGTCGGCGATCGAAACCCTGACCGGCCGCTGGCCCAGCGTGCGCAGGTGATGCTCGGTCCGTTCCACCAGGACGTCGCGGGCCAGCCGCTTCAGCAGGTTCTCGACGCGCCGGGCGTAGGCCTCGCCCTCGCCGCCCGAGCGGATGACCGTCCCGTCCTCGACCAGGCGCGCGGCGCCCGCGCCGGGGGTCGCCTCCAGCCGGACGGGACGGCCCTTCAGCGAGATCACCTGGCCGGGCTGGAGCGGCCGCCCCCGGGGGCGCGCCGCCAGACGTTCGGAAATCCACACGCCCTTGGACCGCGCGAAGGCGACGGCCTGGGCCAGGCCGCGTTCGCTGGGCGCGATCACCACCGCCTCGCCCGCGCGCGCGTCGATCCGCACCGACAGCCGCCGGGCGCGCGGATTGACCGACAGTCTCAGGACGGGGCCGGGACCGCCCCGCTCGTCAAGCGGCAGACGCTGGCCGTCGCGATACGCCACTGAGCGCCTCGTTGCTGGCGATGAAGTCGCGCACGCGGGGATAGATCTCGTCGCGGAAGCGGCGGCCGTTGAACACGCCGTAGTGGCCGACCCGGGGCTGGACGTACAGCTGGCGGCGATCGTCCGGGACGTTGGGGCACAGGCCGTGGGCGGCCTGGGTCTGGCCGACGCCGGAGATGTCGTCCTTTTCCCCCTCCACCGTCATCAGGCCGATGTCGGCGATCCGGGTCAGGTCCACCTTGCGCCCGCGATGCTCCAGCAGGCCGCGCGGCAGCAGGTGCTGCTGGAAGACGATGTCGATGGTCTGGAGGTAGAATTCCTCGGTCAGGTCCAGCACCGACAGGTACTCGTCGTAGAATTCCTCGTGCTTCTCGACCCCGTCGCCGTCGCCGTCGATCAGGCTGTTGAAATAGTCCCAGTGGGCGTCGCGGTGGCGTTCCTCGTTCATCGACATGAAGCTGTAGAGCTGGACGAAGCCCGGATAGACGCGACGGCCGAAGCCCGGATAGGGCCAGGGCACGGTGTGGATCATGTTGGACCGGAACCAGGTGAAGGGCTTTTCCTCGGCCAGCTGGTTGGTGACGGTCGGCGACAGGCGCGCGTCGATCGGCGAGCCCATGAAGGTCATGGAGGCGGGGCGGTTGGGGTCGGCGTCCTCGGCCATGATCGCCGCCGCCGCCAAGACCGGCGGCCCCGGCTGGCAGACGCCGACGACGTGCGGGCGCCCGCCGATCTCGGCCAGCATCATGCGGACGTGGTCGATGTAGTCGAAGAAGTCGAACCGGCCTTCCAGCACCGGGACCTGGCGGGCGTTGACCCAGTCGGTGACATAGACGTCGTGGTCCTGCAGGAAGGCCTCGACCGTGCCGCGCAGCAGGGTGGCGTAATGGCCCGACAGCGGGGCCACGATCAGCACCGCCGGACCCGAGGCGGGCTTTCCGGCGCGCTTCAGGTCGCCGATGTTGCGCGCGAAGCGGACCAGGCGGCACCAGGGGCTCTGCCAGATCACCTGTTCGACGGTCCGCACCGGCTTGCCGTCGATGTCGATCGTCGCGAGCCGCCAGTCGGGCTTGCCGTAGCGGCGGGTGACGCTTTCGAACAGTTCGGCCGAGGCGTAGGCCGTGCGGCCGATGGCCGTGTCGGCGGCCGGGTTGAACGGCGAGTTCCAGAAGCGGCGCGCCGCCTGGGCGCCGATGCGCCAGGGCAGGGCGGACTGATAGGCGAGTTCGTGAAGGGCGTAGAGCATGGACATCCCGGCGGCGACGGCCGCTTTTGCAGCGCAGCATAGAACGCGCGGCCCTGCAAAAGGATTATGGGCGCCGGTTCAGCCGCGCGCCATGGCGTCCTGGATGATCTTCGTCGACTTGTCCGGCCCCAGCCCATAGGCGACGGCGGTGCGGAACTTCCCGTCCGGCCCCATCAGATAGACGGTCAGGCTGTGGTTCATCGTATAGCCGTCGCCCTCTCCGACCTTTTCGTAATAGGCGCGGTAGGCCTTGGCCGCCTGGGCGACCTGCTCCGGCGAGCCCGTCAGGCCGATGGTTCCCCGGGGGAAGCCGTCAGAGGACAGATAGTCCTTCAACGCCTGGGGCGTGTCGCGCTGGGGGTCGATGCTGATGAAGACGATCTGCAGGTCGTCGGCCTGGGCGCCCAGCCGCTGCTGCACCGCCGCCAGCTCGGCCAGGGTGGTGGGGCAGAATTCGGGGCAGTAGGTGAAGCCGAAGAAGACCAGGCTCCACTTGCCGTCCAGCATCGTCTGGTCGACCGGCCGCCCGTCCTGGTCGACCAGGTGGAATTCGCCGCCCACCAGCGGCTGGCCGGTGGAGGTCGCCTCTCCGGCGCCGGCCCCCTCGCGCCCCGTGACGACCACCATGGTGACCAGCGCCAGGACGGCGGCGAAGACGATGCAGGCGCCTGCGAACAGCAGGACGGAACGACGCGGCATGACGACCTCTCACGCTGGGGACGGGTCCGGTCTATAGAGGGGGCGTGACCTCGACAGAAGCCCGCATCGCGCCGCAGGCGCCGCCCGCCGACATGCTGCAGGGCTGGCGCGACGCCCCGCGCCGGGGGCGGGGATTCTCGCTGCGCACCTTGATCGTGCTGCGCTGGCTGACGATCCTGGGCCAGAGTTCGGCGATCCTGACGGCCTATGTCGCCCTGCACTTTCCGCTGCCCTTGTGGCCCTGCCTGACGGTCATCGCCGTCAGCGCGGCGGTCAATCTGGGCGCGATGGCGCGGGTGCGGCGGCTGGAAGCCAGCCTGCCGGACGGGCGGCTGACGGCGCTGCACCTGGGGTTCGACATCTTCCAGCTGGGGGTGCTGCTGGGCCTGACGGGGGGGCTGGAGAACCCGTTCTGCCTGCTGCTGGTCGCGCCGGTGACCATCGCCGCGGCGGCGCTGCCGGCGCGCCAGGCGCTGCTTTTGGGACTGCTGGCCCTGCTGGCGGTGGCGATCCTGTTCTTCTGGTCCGAGCCCTTGCCGTGGCGGCCCTATGAGCATTTCGCCCTGCCGACCCTGTACCGCTTCGGCATGGCGCTGGCCCTGGTGACGGGGGTGGTGTTCACCGCCGGCTACGCCTGGCGGGTGGCGGCCGACGCCGAGAAGCTGGAGCTGGCCCTGGCCACGACCCAGGACGTGCTGCAGCGCGAGCAGCGGCTGGCGGCGCTGGGCGGGCTGGCGGCGGCGGCGGCGCACGAGCTGGGCACGCCGCTGGCCACCATCCAGGTCGTGGCCAAGGAGATGCAGCGCGCCGCGCCCCCCGGCGGCGACCTGGCCGAGGACGCCGACCTGATCCTGCAGCAGGCCGAGCGCTGTCGCGGCATCCTGGCCCAGCTGTCGCGCGAGCCCGAGGGCGACGACGCCCTCTATGCCGACGTGGCGCTGAAGGCCCTGCTGGAAGAGGTGGTGGAGCCGCACCGGGGCTTCGACCTGGCGTTCGAGGTCAATGTCCGCACCCCGCCGGGCCAGCCCGCGCCGCGCGTGCGCCGGATGCCCGAGGTGGTGCACGGCCTGTCCACCCTGGTCGAGAACGCCGCCGACTTCGCCCGCTCGACCGTGCGGGTCCAGGCCCTGGTCGACGCCGGCTGGATCGAGATCGAGATCCTGGACGACGGACCGGGCTTTCCCGGCGACATCCTGCCTCGGCTGGGCGAGCCCTATGTGACCAGCCGCCCCCAGGGCAAGGCGCGGCGCGCCCTGGCCGCCCAGATCGCCGACGCCGCCCGCCGCCGCGCCCCGGCCGCGCCGCAGATCGCCCCCAGCCAGGGCGGCATGGGCCTGGGCTTCTTCATCGCCCGCACCCTGCTGGAGCGGACCGGGGGCCAGGTCAGCGTCGGGCAGGGCCTGCCCCAGTCCGAGCACAAGGGCGCGCCGCGCGGCGCCCGCGTGGCCGTGCGCTGGGCGCGGCCGGCGCTGGAAGTGGCGGACTGAGCGGCCGCCGCGTCTTGGGTCGAAGCGTCGCAGGGGGAACCCCGGTCTTGACCCGCGCGCTTCGGGCCCCGACTTGATGCGGCAGGAGAACCTTCGAGAATGTCCGACCTAGAGACGCGCATCGCCGCCCTGCCCGACAAGTCCCTGCTGCTGCTGGACGACGACCAGGCCCTGCGCACCCGCATGGGCCGCGCCCTGGAGGCGCGCGGCTTCCAGGTCACCACGGCGGATTCGGTCGCGGCGGCCACGGCGGCGCTGAGGGACCACGCCCCCGCCTTCGCGGTGCTGGACATGCGGCTGGAGGACGGCAACGGCCTGAAGGTGGTCGAGGCCGTGCGCGACCGCCGCGCCGACGCCCGCATTGTCATGCTGACCGGCTACGGCGCCATCGCCACGGCGGTCGCGGCGGTCAAGGCCGGGGCGGTCGACTATCTGTCCAAGCCCGCCGACGCCGACGACGTGGTCAAGGCCCTGCTGGCCGCCGGCGACGCGCCCGAGCCGCCCGAGAACCCGATGAGCGCCGACCGCGTGCGCTGGGAGCACATCCAGCGGGTCTATGAGCTGTGCGACCACAACGTCTCGGAAACCGCGCGCCGCCTGGGCATGCACCGCCGCACCCTGCAACGGATCCTGGCTAAGCGCGCGCCAAGGTGAATTCGGGAGCGCGGACCTCTGGTCCGCAGGCCCGCGTTTCGTCGCGGACCGGAGGTCCGCGCTCTCCTGCCCCTCAGTCCCGCATCGTCCGCAGCGCGCCCAGGCGAGCGAAGGCCAGGGTCAGGGCCTTGCGGCGGGCGGGGGCCAGGGGGGAGGCGGGGGCGTCCCTGACCACGGCCCCGCCGAAGGCGTCGGCGACGATCAGTCCTGGTTCATCCGGCAGGACGGCTTGCGGGAACTCCGGGGCCACGGCGAAGTAGAAGGCGTCGCAGAAGGGGGCGTATTCGGGCCACTTGCGGTCGACCCGATAGTCGTCGATCCCGGACTTCACCTCGCAGATGACGATGTCGCCCTTGCGCCCCACGGCCATGACGTCGGCGCGGCGACCGTTGGGCAGGCACACCTCCAGCAGCGGCGCATAGCCCATGTCCATCAGCAGCCGCGCCGCCCCGCGCGTGACCGACAGGGTGGTCTCGGGACGGCTGAAGACCAGCTCCAGATGAACGGCGGCGGCGGGCATCCGCCCTTATGTTCCGCCTCCGTTCCGCCCGCAAGCGGCGCCGTCAGCCGCCGGTGGAGATGACCCGGCTCATGTCCATGCCCAGGGCGCGGGCGCGGGCCAGAAGCCGCTGGCGTTCGGCCGGGCTGGCGCTGGGACTGCGCCGCCAGATCCACCAGTCCGACTTGTCCGGCAGGGCCAGGATCGCCCAGCCGTAGTCCGGGTCGTGGTCCCACACCCAATAGTTCTGCCCCGCAAGGCCGCCGAAGCTGAGCAGGCCGGTCAGGGTGAAGCGGAACTTGGCGTTCGTCTCGGCATCGGTGACGCGGGCGTTGGCGCGCAGGGTCTCGACCTGGCCGTCCGCGCGTCGGGTGCAGGTCACCGTCAGGCCATAGCGGCCCGGCGCATCCTGGGGCGTGAAGTCGATCTGGGCCCGGCTGCAGTCCTTCTGCACATTGTTGTGGCTGCGTTCGATCTCGAACCAGCGGCCGTCGAAGCGGTCCATGTCGACCGCCCGGGCCTGGGCCTGGGCGGCGGCGGGCGCGAGCAGGATCACAGCGGCGATCGGGGCGATCGGGGCGGCGCGCATCATCGGGCGTATCCTCGTTCCGTTCAGGTCCGATACGCGGCGTCCAGGCGTTCGGTTGCCCCCGTCAGCGCGTCCGCGCGCGCCATTCGTCGCGCGTCTGGCCCCAGACGCCCACCGGCAGGGCGTCGAACGGCGGCGGCAGGCGGCCCGGTCCGCGATACCGCGAGCCCAGCCGCTCGGCCAGGCGGATGGAGGCGGCGTTGTCGGCGTCGATGGTGTGGATCGCCTCGTCCTAGCCCAGCACGTCGAAGGCGTAGTCCAGGCTGGCGACGGCGGCTTCGCGCGCATAGCCCTTGCCGGCGGCGTCGGGGTGCAGGCTCCAGCCCACTTCCGGCCCCGGCCAGCCCTCGGGCCGCCACGGCCCGATCCGCCCGACCCATTGGCCCGACGCCTTTTCGATAACCGAGAAGAAGCTGATCCCCGTCAGGCTCCAGGCGCCGGCGACGGTCATCAGGATGCGCCAGGTCTCGGGCGGCGTCTTGGGGCCGCCGATGAAGCGGGTCGTCTCGGCGTCGGCCTGGAACTGGGCCCAGCGGGGAAAGTCCGCCATCGTCGGCGGGCGCAGGATCAGGCGTTCGGTCTCGATCACGGGTCCCGGTCACAGCAGATACTCCCGCTCCAGCTGATAATGGCTGCCCGCATCGGTCAGGACGCTGGAATACAGGCCGAAGCGGTCGATGCGGATCGGCGGCGAATGCAGCAGGTTGTGGCCGGTGATCCAGGCCCCGACGCGGGCCGGGTCGGTCTGGGGCTTCAGATAGGCCAGGGTGACGTGCGGGCGGTATTCGCGCGCCTCCGCGGCGATCCCGGCGCGCGCCGCCGCCGCCCGGCAGCGCCCGGCCAGGACCGACAGGGCCTGGTTGGGCGTCTCGACCCCGGCCCAGATCGTGTGGCTGCGGTGGGCGTCGCCGAAGGCCCCCACGCCCTTCAGCGCGATCTGGAACGGCGCGCCCCCGACGCGAGACAGCTCCGAGGCCAGGTCGTCGGCGCGGCGTTCGTCCATCTCGCCGTGGAAGGCCAGGGTGACGTGCAGCGCCTCCGGCAGCCGCCAGCGCGCGCCGGGCAGGCCGGACTGGCGCCGCTGCAGCGTCTCGGCGACATCCTCGGGGATCGACAGGGCGGTGAACAGGCGCAGCATGCGACGGTTGGTAGCGGCCGGAACGCCCGGCTCCAAGTCCGGTTTTCCTTGCAGGGACGCCCCCGCGTCCCGATATTCGCGACATACGACCGGGGAAAGCCTTCCCCGGCCTATGGGAGAAAGTTCGTCGCCATGAGCGATTTCAACAACGGCTACGCCCGCCCGCTGCCGCAGACGGCCGACATGTCCGTCGACGCCGGCCTGCGGTCCTTCATGCTGGGCGTCTATAACAAGCTGGCGCTGGGCCTGCTGGTCGCGGCGGCCCTCGCCTATGTCACCGGCAATGTGCCGGCGGTGCAGCAGATGCTGTTCGCCGTCGGCCCCGACGGCCGCATCGGCCTGACGGTGCTGGGCATGATCGTCCAGTTCTCGCCGCTGGTGATGCTGTTCGGCTCGATGTTCTTCATGAAGAACCCGACGGCGCGCGGCGTGAACATGCTGTACTGGGCCGTGGTCGCCACCATCGGCGCGGGCCTGGGCATCCTGTTCCTGCGCTATACGGGCGGCAGCCTGGTCTCGACCTTCCTGGTCACGGCGGCGGCCTTCGGCGGCCTGTCGCTGGTGGGCTACACCACCAAGAAGGACCTGTCGGGCATGGGCACCTTCCTGATCATGGGCGTGATCGGCCTGATCCTGGCCTCGATCGTCAACATGTTCCTGCAGTCGGGGATGTTCTACCTGATCATCAGCGGCCTGGGCGTGCTGATCTTCTCGGGCCTGATCGCCTATGACACCCAGCGGCTGAAGATGACCTACTACGCCCTGGGCGGCGACCAGAACGCGATGGGCGTGGCCACCGGCTTCGGCGCGCTGAGCCTGTTCATCAACTTCATCAACCTGTTCCAGTTCCTGCTGGCCTTCATGGGCGGCAACCGGAACTGACGACGGGCGACAGTCGGATGTGGAAAGGGCCCCTTGGGGCCCTTTCTTTTTGCCCGCAGACTTGCTCCGCGCGTCGCTTCGGGGTTGTGTGCGGGCGTCGTGTTTCGGAGTCTTGCATGCGCCGCCTGCTCGTCCCCCTGCTCGCCGCGGCGGCCCTGGCGTCGCCCGTGTCCGCCCGGCAGCAGGCCCCCGAGCCGGTGAGCGTCTGGTCCATCGACGAGACCGCGCGTCTGGGGCAGGCGATCTGGCGCCAGGACGTCGCCGCCGCGCGCGCAACCGACGCCCTTCTGGCGCAGTCCGGCGGCCAGCCTCCCGACGGTCTGATCGGTTGGGTCGTGGTCGAGGAAGGCGACGGTCAGCGGGTTCGGTTCCTCAAGGGCTCGCGCGAGGCGCCCCAGGCGTTCAAGGACGTCGTGGTGGACGCCCGCTTGCAGGCCGGCGCCGTGACGGACGCCGCCGATCCGGCGTTGACGTCCGACGAAGCCGCGCGTTTCCAGGCCCGGACCGCCGCCGCCGACGCCTTCGGCCCCCTGCGTTGCGCCGCCCGCTACAACGCCGTGGTCCTGCCGGACCCGGACGGGGAGGGCTGGCTGGTCTGGCTGCTGGCGGCGACCACGGACGCTGACGTCGTGCCGATGGGCGGCCACTACCGCTTTCACGTCAGCGCCGACGGCCGCGCCGTCGAACGTAGAGAGCAGCTGTCGGGCGGCTGCCTGAACATGGACAGGCGGCAGGCGACCCAAGGGGGGCGGATGGTCGGTCTCGTCACGAACCTGGTCGTCGCGCCTCAGCCGCTGGAGGTGCACGTTTTCCTGTCCCTGCTGAACAGGACGACGATCTACGCCATGGCGGGCGACAAATTGTGGGCCGTCGAGGGCGCACGCATCCGCGAGGTGAAGACCCCCCCGCGCTAGTCCACCACCTGGAACCGGCGGCCGTCGAAGACGCGCAGGGCCTGTGCCAGGTCGCGGCCGCGGCGCAAGACCTGGCCGCCGTCGCCGATGACGGCCCACTGGCCCTGACGGGTCTGCAGGGCGGGGCGTTTCTCGATGCGGTAGGCCGGGGCGTCGCCCGAGCGGCGGAAGACGGCGAACTCGGCGAAGTCCTTGTGGCCGACGACGGAATAATCGCGCCATTCGCCCTGGGCCACCATCCGCCCATAGACCCGCAGGATCAGGTCCAGTTCGCGCCGGTCGAAGAAGACCGGGCCGGGCAGGGGCGGGGCGGCGACGGCGGGGTCCTGGCTCATGGCTTCAACTTAGGCCGATGCGGCCCCGGCGCCAGTCTCCCGGGCGCGCGTCTGGCGGGCGCGCGCCAGGGTTTTCGCGCACGACACGAAAAGGCCCCCTTTCGGTCCTTCGCCCGCCCGTTTGGAGAGCGACACATCGATCATCGGCTCGTCGGAGTTCGGAAGCGTCCGGATCCTGAACAGCCCCCCAGCCCCCTGGATGTTTCCATCAAAGGGCTCCGGCGGCCGATGCTTCCTCCAAGCGAGCGCCCGTCCTGCCGAACCCCTCCCCCTCCCCGGCAAGGCGGGCGTTTCGCTGTCCGGGGCCCGGTTCGGTCCCGATCTAGGGGGTCAGGGTCAGGGCCACGCTCTCGCCGCCCCGCGTCGCCGAAATCTCGATCGTCTCGCCCGCCGCCCGCAGGGCCTCGCCCGCCGCGCGCGCGTCCGCGACCGGCGCGCCGCCGACGGCGGTGATCAGGTCGCCGGCGGCCAGTTCGGCCTGGGCGGCGGGCGAGCCGGCCTCGACCGTGGTGACCTGGGCGCCGCCGTCGGCGTCGCGCAGGGTCGCGCCATAGGCCACGACGCGGTCGGCGCCGACGACGACGGGCGCGGCCTCGGGCGTTTCCACCCGCAGGGCCGTGGTCGCCTCGTGGCCGCCGCGCAGATAGACCAGGTTGAGGCTCGAGTCCGGCGCGGCGATGCCGACGGTGGCGTTGATCGATCCGGCGTTGGCCACCGGCCGGCCCTGGATGCGGGTGACGACGTCGTCGCGTCGCAGGCCGGCGCGCTCGGCCGGGGAGCCGGGGGCCACGTCCGCCACGATGGCCCCGCGCACGATGCGCAGCTCCATCTCGCGCGCGCGTTCGGCGGTCAGGGAGGCGAAGAGGGCCCCGGTCTGGCCGCGCTTGACCTCGCCGTTCTTCCTCAGCTGCTCGGCGACATAGAGCATGATGCGCGACGGCACGGCGAAGGCGATGCCGTCGTTGCCGCCGCCGAAGCCGCCCGACAGGATGGAGGTGTTGATGCCGATCAGCCGCCCCCGGCTGTCCAGCAGCGGCCCGCCGGAGTTGCCCGAATTCACCGCCGCGTCGGTCTGGATGTAGTCCTCGACCGCGTCGCCCAGGCCCGAGCGGTTCAGGCCCGAGATCACCCCCATCGTCAGCGTCTGGTCCAGGCCCAGCGGATAGCCGACCGCGAAGGCCAGGTCGCCGGTCCGCAGGGTGTCGGAATCGACCGTCTGGACCTGCGACAGGTTCAGCGGCCGGCCGTCCGGCACGATCTTCAGCACGGCGATGTCGGTGGCCTTGTCGGCGCCGACCAGCACCGCGTCGAACAGCCGGCCGTCGGTCAGGTCGACGGTGAATTTGCGACCGCCCTCGACCACGTGGTTGTTGGTGATCAGCACCCCTTCGGCCGCGTCGACGATGACGCCCGAGCCCGAGGCGAACGGCTTGGGGTCGTCGGCGTCCGAGGTCGGCCCGCGCGACTGGCCCAGGGTTGTGACCTGCACCACGGCCGGCAGGGAATCGTCCAGGCCGGGGGCGAAGCTGAACACCCCGCGCCGCGCGTCATAGGGCAGATAGCTGGGGCCGGGCTGGGCTTGGGCCGGCGCCGCCTGGATCAGGACGACCCCCGCCAGGACGGACGACAGGCCGGTGGACAGCAGGGCCTTGAGGCGAGGCGACATGGACGTTCCCTTGTTCGAACCGCGACCCTAGCGCGGGAAGTCCCGCATGACGATGGGGCGCGGCGCGTTTGCGGGCTTGCCTCCATCGGCCATCGACGCGACCATGGCGCGACCCATCCGGAGGCCGCCTGCATGACCCAGATCCTGCCCGACCGCGACCGCCCGGGGTCCACGCCGTTCGACCGGCTGTTCCGCGATCACCCGCGCGAGGTGGGCGAGAGCTATCTGGAGCATTTCGCCGCCTCGGCCGGCTTCGGGTTCAGGCTCCTGGGCCTGGCCGGCGCCGCCTTCGCCCACGCCCTGGTCCCCGGCGTGCACAAGGCGACCGTCTCCACGGCCATCCGCGGCATGGCCCGCGACATGGGCGGCCGCGCCGAAGAGGCGCGCGAAACCCGGATGCGCGACGCGGGCGTCTGGGACGTGGGGCTGTAGGAGGGCTTAGGGCTTAGGGCTTAGGGCTTAGGACTTAGGGCTTGGGGGGAGCGTCCTAAGCCCTACCCCTCGCCCCCGGCCATGCAATCGCCGGGATCCGTGCTATATAGGGCGGCTCAACCTCACGCAGGATCGCCGCCTTGAGCATCACGCTCGACCTTTCGCGCGTCTCGAACGCCCCCGCCGCACCGGCGCCCGTCAACCTCAGCGGCCTGACGCGCGAGGGACTGCGCCAGGCCCTGATCGACGCCGGCGTCTGCCCGCCGGAGAAGGCCAGGATGCGCGCCAGCCAGGTGTGGGGCTGGATCCACCACTACGGCGTCACCGACTTTGCGGCGATGAGCAACGTCGCCAAGGAGATGCAGGCCAAACTGGCCGAGCACTTCACCCTGGCCCGCCCCGAGGTGGTCGAGCGCCAGGTGTCCAAGGACGGCACCCGCAAGTGGCTGATCCGCACCGCGCCGGGCATCGAGATCGAGACCGTCTATATCCCCGACGTGGGCCGCGCCGGCGCCCTGTGCGTGTCGTCCCAGGTCGGCTGCACCCTGAACTGCACCTTCTGCCACACCGGCACCCAGAAGCTGGTGCGCAACCTGACCGCCGCCGAGATCGTGGCCCAGGTCCAGGTGGCCCGCGACGACCTGGAGGAATGGCCGTCGCCCAAGGAAGACCGCCGCCTGTCCAACATCGTCTTCATGGGCATGGGCGAGCCGCTCTACAATCTGGACCATGTGTCGGACGCCATCGACATCATCAGCGACAACGAGGGCATCGCCCTGTCGCGCCGCCGGATCACGGTCTCGACCTCGGGCGTCGTGCCCCAGCTCCAGGCCCTGGGCGACCGCACGGCGGCCATGCTGGCCATCAGCCTGCACGCCACCAACGACGCCCTGCGTGACGTGCTGGTGCCGCTGAACAAGAAGTATCCGCTGGACCAGCTGATGGCCGCCATCCGCGCCTATCCCGGCCTGTCGAACGCGCGCCGGGTGACGTTCGAATACGTCATGCTGAAGGGCGTCAACGACAGCCCCGAGGAGGCGCGCGCCCTGCTCAAGCTGATCGAGGGCATCCCGGCCAAGGTCAACCTGATCCCCTTCAACCCTTGGCCCGGCACCGACTATCAGTGCTCGGACTGGAAGACGATCGAACGCTTCGCCGCCATCCTGAACAAGGCCGGCTACGCCAGCCCCATCCGCACCCCCCGCGGCCGCGACATCCTGGCCGCCTGCGGCCAGCTGAAGAGCGAGAGCGAAAAGATCCGGGCGTCGGCGCTGAGGAAGGCCGAGCAGGCGGCGGCGTAGGGCGTCGACTGTAATCTTTCGTCACCAGGTGTGGCCGCCCAGCGCTTGCGGATTGGGGCGTCAATGGGGCAAGGCGTCGGGGTATGGATCCGTCCCTGTCCAACGTCCTGACCAGCGCCGAGGTGCAGGCCTTCGCCTCCGGATTCCCGGTCATGGTGATGCACCTGGTGGTGACCCTGCTGCTGCTGGCGGCGGGGGCGACGGTCTATGCGCTGATGACGCCGTGGAAGGAGGTCGCGCTGATCCGCGACGGCAATCCGGCGGCCGCCCTGGCCTTCGCGGGCGTGCTGCTGGGCCTGGCCATTCCGCTGGCGGTCAGCCTGTCGGTCTCGACCTCGGTGCGCGACATCGCCATCTGGGGGGTGGCGACCCTGGTGCTGCAGCTGCTGTGCTTCCGCGTGGTGGACCTGCTGCTGACGGGCCTGCCGCAGCGCATCAAGGACGGGCAGATGTCGGCCGCCATCGTGCTGGTCGGGGCCAAGCTGGCGACGGCGGTGGTGCTGTCGGCCGCCCTGACGGGCTGACGCCATGCAATTTCCCCGTCTGCCGGACTGGACCATCTACGCCGCGGTGGTCGGGGTGCTGCTGGCGGTGTCGCTGAGCCGGCGCGAGAACGCCGACGCCCCGCCGGCCCCGCCCGAGGACGGGGAGGGCGCGCTTCTGGGACCCATCACCCCCTTCGACGCCACGGTCACGGTCGATGCGCCGGACACGCCGTTCAAGCCGACGGCCGGCACGGCCTTCTCCATCGCCGGGCGGGGCCGCTGGGTCACGGCGCGCCATGTGGTCGAGGGCTGTCGGCGTCCGGCGCTGGTGATCGGCGGGGGGCGCGCGGTCGCCGCCGACGTGCGCCTGGCGCCGCGCGCGGACGTGGCGCTGCTGCTGACCGACGGCGGCCCGACGGCCCTGCCGGTCGCCGCCGAGGCGCCGCTGAGGAAGGGGCAGCGCGCCTATCATCCGGGCTTTCCACAGGGGCGGCCGGGCGAGGTCGCCACGCGCCTGCTGGGCCGCGAGACGCTGAAGGTCTCGGGCCGCGACGCCCACGACGAGCCGGTCCTGGCCTGGGCCGAGGTAGGCCGCACCAACGGGCTGGAGGGCACGCTGTCGGGCCTGTCGGGCGCCCCGGCGCTGGATTCGCGCGGGCGGGTGATCGGCGTCACCCTGGCCGAGGCGCCGCGCCGGGGCCGGATCTACACCACCGCCCCGGAATCGTTCGGGCCCGCCATTCGCGGGGAACAGCGGGCCGACGAGGCCGCCAAGGGCCAGTCCATCACCGTGGACGACTACGGCCAGGTCTCGGACCGCCTGCGCCGCGACCTGCGCGTGGCCCAGGTGGTGTGCCTGGCCGTCTGAGCCCCGTCTGAGGCTCAGCGCGCGGCCGTCGCCTCCAGGATGACGGCGCGGCCCCGGGCGATGGCGTCGCCCTCGGCGATCTCGCCGTCGGCCATCTGCTGGGCCAGGTCCATCAGGGGCGCGCCGGTGACCGCGCCGGTCTCGCCCTCTTCGGCCAGGCGCACGCCGCCGTCGCGCGCGATCACGGCGTCCCACTGGTCGCGGATCGCCGCCCAATAGGCCTTGGTCGCGGCCCAGTAGTCGTCGCCCGGCTTGGGCGAATAGGCGCTGGAGCGGTCGTAGGTGTTGATGACGTCTTCCTGGACGATGGCGATCGGCTCGCCGCCGTCCCGGCCCGACATCTTCATGTTGTCCTGGATGTGCACCCAGCCGTCGGGCTTCAGGATGTGGCGGTTGGTCCCCAGGTAGCGGTCATAGACGGGGTTGCGCACCGCGTCGCGCCGCGCCAGCGGCCGCCAGGTCGCGTCCGAGGTCCAGGCGGCCAGGCCGTTGTCGTAGGTCCAGCGGCCGACCCCGCCATAGCGGGGCGAATCGTCGGTCTGCCACACGGTCTGGGACCAGGCGCCTTGGCGCTGGTCGGCGGGAACGGGGGTCAGGGTCCACTGGTTCGGCCCGGCGTAGGTCAGGACGGCCTCGGGCTGGTAGGCCCAGTCCTGGCGCCAGTGCTTGACCACGATGGACTGGCCGTCGTGCTCCATCACCAGGATGTGCTGCAGGCTGATGCGGTCGCCCTGGTCATGGACCACACGCACGATCTCGCTGCCGCCCGACAGCTTTTCCTCCAGCGGGTCGTAGTCGGCGCGGAAGCTGACGTTCTCGCGCATGTCGAAGTGGACGCGGTACTGGCCGGCCTGGGCCAGGATCGACTGGCGGTCGCGCTCGAAGGCGCCGGCGGGCGCGGCGGGAGGCGCCGCAGCCTGGGCCGGAGCCGGGGAGGCCGACTGGGCCAGGGCGGCCGGCGCGACGCCGGTCAGCAGGGCGGCGGCGATGAGGATGGCGCGCATGGGCGGGGTTTTCCGGGTCTTGGGGGCGGGATGGGACGGCAACTGGGACATCACAGGCGCAGGCTCAGCGACACGCCGAAGTTCCGGCCCGGCTGGGTGTAGGCGTCCCTGACGGTCGAGGTCGCCGACAGGCCCTGGATGTCGCTCCACCAGGCGTACTTTTCGTCGAAGACGTTGAACACCCCTGCGCGCAGCGTGGCCCGCTCTGTCACGTTCCAGTAGGCGGTCAGGTCCAGCAGGGTGAAGCTGTCGCCCAGATAGCAGGCGGCGGCGCACGGCAGGTTGTAGGTCGCCTGATCCTTCTTGCCCGACCAGGTCACGACGGCCGAACCGCCCCAGACGCCCGACGGCGCGGCGTAGTTCAGGCCGGCCACCAGCTTGACCGGATCGACGCTGGGCAGGTCGGTGCGTGCGCCGTCGGTGCGCTGGTCGCCTTCGGCGTAGGCGGCCGAGACGATCAGGCCCAGGCCGTTGTCCCAGTCGATGTCGCCGCGCGCCTCCAGGCCGCGGATCTCCACCTCGGTCAGGTTGACGTACTGGTAGATCAGCGGATCGACGCCGGGCACGCCCGAGCCCGACACCACCACCTGTTCGATGAAGTTGTCGTAGTTGCTGGCGAAGGCGGTCGCCTGCAGCCGGGCCACGCCGCCGAAGGCCGCGATGTCGCGGAACCGGACCCCGCCCTCGAAGCTGTCGCTGGTCTCGGGTTCCAGGTCGGGGTTGGGGATGGACTCATAGCCGAAGACCGGATTGGCGAAATAGTTGTTCACCTGCATCGGCGACGGCGCCCGGAAGCCCTCGGCGTAGTTGGCGAAGACGCCGAAGCGCGGGTGCGGCCAATAGACCACCCCCAGCTTGGGCGAGATGTGGTCGTCGCTCTGACCCTCCGCCGCGGCCGGAAACAGGGCGTCGGGCTGCGGGTCGAGGTCGTACCAGTCGTACCGCACCGACGGAATGATGCTCAGCGCGCCGTCCAGCAACGCGATCTCGTCCTGAACGAACAGGCCGGCCAGCTGGTATTCGGTCTTGGGGAAGGGGCGGGCGGGGAAGGGCTCGCCCACCGGAGGCGTCACGCCGTCGCGCAGGCCCTCCTGGGTCGTCAGGGACCAGTCGCCGCCGAAGGTCACGCGGTGGCGCGCGGCCTCGGAGCCGAAGGTTTTCGCCCCCTGGCCCGCCACGCCGTAAACCGTGTTGTCGAAGGTGACGTCCCGTTCGCGGTCGGCCAGGGTCGCGCGATCCTCGTAGGTGACCTGCCGCGTCGTCGCATCCTGCCAGTAGGCCGAGATCGAGCCGTCATCCAGGCCGGCGATGTCGGTGAAGCGCCAGTCCAGGCTGACCCGGTCGCGCTGGGTCTCGTCATGGGCCGTCACCGCCAGGGTCGTCGCCGACAGGCTGCTCAGCGCCTCGCCGTCCATCTCGGAATCCAGGTGGTCGTAGGTCAGGCGCAGAGTGTGGCGGGGCGAGGCCTCCCACACCAGCTTGCCCAGGACGGCGTTGGAGCCGAAATCCTGCGGATTGGGCTGGGTGCGGGCCGCGCCCACGCCGCCGACCTCGCCCTGGTTTTCGGTCTCCTGGCTGTCGCGGCGGGTGTAGGCCAGCAGGCCCGACAGCGAGCCGCTGCGACCGGCCAGCGCCAGGCCCTCGGTCCAGCCCTCGTCGGCCGAGTTGTAGGCGACGCGGCCCTGCGCGCCGAAGGCCTGGCCGTCAGTCAGGAAATCGACCGGATCCTTGGTGGTGAAGGCCACCGCGCCGGCGACGCCGTCCGAGCCGTAGAGGGCCGAGGCCGGGCCGCGCAGGATTTCGACCGACTTGACCAGGTCCAGGTCGTTGTAGCCGCCGCGTCCCACCGCCTGGGCGCCGAAGGAGAAGCCGCCGGGCAGGCGGACGCCGTCGTTGACGATCAGCACCCGGTCGCCGCCCATGCCCCGGATGGTGAAGCCGGCGTTTCCGTCGCGGCCGGCGCCCGACAGCGCCAGGCTGAAGCGGGCCGGGCTGGTCGGGACGCTGACGCCGGGCTCGTAGCGGATCAGGTCCTTGATGTCGGTCGCCAGCATCGCCTGGATCTGGGCGTCGGTGATGACGCTGACGGTCGCCGGCGTGTCGCCGGCCCGGCGCTCGGACCGGGTGGCCAGGACCACGACGGGATCCAGCTGGGCGGCCGTCTGGTCCGCCGTCTCGGCGCGCCCCGGCTGGGCGATCAGGGTCGAGGCCAGGCCGGCGACGGCGGTGGAGAGAAGAAGACGGCTACGCATGGTGAAAGCCCCGCTGAAAACAATAGCGGCGCTTTAATGCGAACGATTATCATAATCAACCGCAATGACGATGCGGGATTGGCCGGGGGCTCAGCGGCCGAAAACCTCCACCTCGATCTCGCCGGCCGGGGTCAGCCAGGCGCGCTTCATGCCCTGGCTGTTGAAGGGGGCGGCGATGTTTCCCTGGGCGTCCAGGGCGATCAGGCCCCCGTCGCCGCCCACCGCGCCGATGTCGTCGATCACGGCCTGGGTCGCCTGGGCCAGGGTCTGGCCCGTTCCGACGCGCCAGCCGACCTGGGCCGTTGCGGCCACGCGGATGAAATATTCGCCCTGGCCGGTGCCGCTGGCGGCCACGCGCGCGTCGGCCCAGGTTCCCGCCGCGGGCAGGGGGGTGTCGCCCACCCGTCCCGGCATCTTGCCGAAGACGCCGGCGGTGGAGGTCGCCGCCGCCAGCCGCCCCTGCGCGTCCAGCACGCAGCAGCCGACCGTGCCGTGGCTCAGGGTTCCGGGCGGATGATTGTCCTCGCCTTGGCCGGCGTGGGTGAACCAGGCGGCCTCGTCGGCGATCGGCTCCAGCCCCTGGTCGTGGGCGAACAGGGCCGCGCCCTCGCCCGCCAGCATGACGTGCGGCGTCCGCTCCATCACCGCGCGGGCGGCCAGGACCGGATTGCGGAAGCCCTGCAGGGCCGCCACCGCCCCGGCCCGCCGCGTCGCTCCGTCCATGATTGACGCGTCCAGCTCATAGGCGCCGGCCAGGTTGGGCGAAGCGCCCTTGCCCGCGACATAGAGGCCCGAATCCTCCAGCAGGACGACCGCGGCCGTCGCCACGTCCAGGGCGCTGTCGCCCGCCTCCAGCCGCGCCTTCATGACCTCGACCACCTGGCGCATGTGCGCGACCTCGGCGTCGTAGTTGCGTTCGCGCCGGGCGCCGGCGCCGCCGTGGAGGATGAGGGCGGTCATGTCGTGGTCCTGAGCCTGTTCTCGTCGCCTCTTTCAATCGGGCGTGGCGCTGTTTAGCGTCGCCATGAAGGCCGCGCCATGGCGCGGGACAACAGCGGCCTCGAATGGCCCAGGAGGAATGATGCGCGCCGTTCTCTCAAAGGCCCCCGGCGGTCCCGACACCCTGGTCGTGGAGGACATCCTCGATCCGACGCCCAAGGCCGGCGAGGTGGTGATCGAGGTCAAGGCGGTGGGGATCAACTATCCCGACACCCTGATCATCGAGGACAAATACCAGTTCAAGCCGCCGCGTCCCTTCGCCCCGGGGGCCGAGGTCGCCGGCGTGGTCGAGGCGGTGGGCGAGGGCGTCAAGGGCGTGTTCAAGGGCGACCGCGTCATCGCCGTGCCCGGCTGGGGCGGGCTGGTCGAGCGGCTGGCGGTTCCGGCCGCGACCCTGACGCCGATCCCGGAGGGCATGAGCTTTGAGGAAGCCGCGGCCCTGATCATGACCTACGGCACCAGCTATTACGCGCTGAAGGACCGGGCGAAGCTGCAGCCGGGCGAGACCCTGCTGGTGCTGGGCGCGGCCGGCGGCGTCGGGGCCGCGGCGGTGGAGCTGGGCAAGGCGATGGGCGCGCGCGTGGTCGCCGCCGCCTCGACCAACGACAAGGTGGAGTTCGCCCTGGACCTGGGGGCCGACAACGGCCTGATCTATCCCTCCGGCCCGATGGACAAGGCCGCCCAGAAGGAGCTGTCGGGCGAGTTCAAGCTGGCCGCCGGCCGCGACGGCGCCGACGTGGTCTATGACGCGGTCGGCGGCGACTACGCCGAACCCGCGCTTCGGGCCATGGACTGGAACGGCCGCTATCTGGTCGTCGGCTTCCCGGCCGGCATCCCGTCCCTGCCGCTGAACCTGACCCTGCTGAAGTCCGTGTCGGTGATCGGCGTCTTCTGGGGCGCGGCGGTGATGCGCGATCCCAAGGCCCACGCCGCCAACATGGCCGAGCTGATGCGGATGTACGCCGACGGCAAGATCCGTCCGCGCGTGTCCCGGACCTTCCCCCTGGAAAAGGCCGCCGACGCCATCAAGGCCCTGGGCGACCGCCAGGCGCTCGGCAAGATCGTGGTGACGATCGAGGACTGACGTATGCGAGGTCGATATTCAGCGACGTGGTTGCTTGCGAGCAGGTTTTCGTGTCGGAGGTTTTCTGACAGCTGCCGCCGCTTGGCCAACGACGTCGGCGATTGCGCCGCTATCAAGCACCCCTCGGGTCAACCCTATGGCGGCACCGGCCGCCGCGCCGGCGGCGGGGCCTACGAACGGGATTGGCAAAGCGATTAATGCGCCGACAGCGGCGCCAGCCGCGGCGTCTTTGGTGATTTCGTGTCGCGCAACAGCCTTTCCAAGTTCACCGGCTTCGCGCGCGATCCCAGCAGCGGCTTTCCCTGCGGCATGGCGAGCAATCTTCCAATCATCCTCATCGACCTTGCCGTCTCCGTTCAAATCGCCGACGGCGTAGTATGCGGCGACGCCGAGTTCGCCAGAGGCTCTCGCCGTGGCGTCAGCAGCCTTTTTCACGGCATCCACTGCAATGACCATTCCATGGCCTGCAACGGCTGCGGCCGCGCGCGTTTGGTCGCTGCCGGACTGGAGTGAACTTTTAACTTTGTCCAAGACCTGGGGCCCGATCCTCCTTGCTTTGCCGGCCGGCGCCGTCTCTGTCACCAGTACGGCTGGCGTATTGGTGTCGTCGGATGCTTTGGATCTTTTGGTCATGACAGCCCCCTGAGTTCTACTTCGACGACGTATGCGAACGCGTCAAGTCGGAAGGCGAGGTCTGCCACCAAGGCTCGAGAAGCAACCGATACAATCGAATGTTGAGAAAAGCCTCGATGCTCTTCGCCGCCAACATGGCTGAACTGATGCGGATGTAAGCCGACGGCAAGATCCGTCCGCGCGTGTCCCGGACCTTCCCCCTGGACAAGGCCGCCGACGCCATCAAGGCCTGGGCGAACGCCAGGCCCTGGGCAAGATCGTGGTGACGATCAACGACTGACGGGGTCCGCGCGCCGATCTCAGGGCGCGCAGCGGAAGGCTTCGCGCGGAACGCCCGAGACGGTCGACAGCCGCTCGGCCGGCAGCTTGATCGTCAGGCCCGACCGCTCCAGCGGAAGGTCGTAGATCGCGCCCAGCAGCCCGGCCATCGGACAGCCCGTGACGCGCGCGCCCAGGGCGTCCAGGCCCACGGCCAGACCCTCGCCCATGCTGCCGGTGACGCTGAGACCGCCGGGCGCGCCGGGCAACTGAATAATCGGTAAGCCTGGCTATTCGCCTCGGCGATCCCTGAGCCGCTTCACGGCCGCCTCGGCCTGGTCGCGGTGGCGGCGCTTGATGTTGGCGCCCAGGGTGGCCAGCAGGGCCGTGATGACCGCCGCGTCGTCGGTGAAGCCGATGCCGGCGAAGAGGTCCGGGATGGCGTCGATAGGCATGACGAAATAGGCCAGGCCGGCGAAGATCATGCCCTTGGCCGCCATCGGCGTCTGCGGATCGCGCGCGGCGTACCAGGCCGCCAGCGCCTGGTCGGCGAAGGGGATGCGCGCGGCGGTGCGGGTGATCTTGGGCCAGAAGCCGCGCTTCACCCGCGTCTCGTTGACGCGCACCACCGCCGGGACCAGGGCCTTTTCGGGGTCCAGGACGTCGTCGGGCGAGATCGGTTTGGCTTTGCCGGGCATGGCCGCTAAATCCTCGATCGAAACTCAGGTTCACCAGATATAGGGAATGGACGCATGAAACTCGACAGCCGCATCGCCGCCGTCGTCACCGGGGGCGCCTCGGGCCTGGGCGAGGGCACGGCCCGCGCCATCGCCGCCACCGGCGCCAAGGTCGCCCTGTTCGACCTGAACGCCGAGAAGGGCGAGGCCATCGCGGCCGAGATCGGCGGCGTCTTCTGCCAGGTGGACGTCACCGACGACGCCTCGGTCGCCTCAGCCTTCGAAAAGGCCCGCGCCGCCCACGGCCAGGAGCGGCTGACCGTCAACTGCGCCGGGATCGCCACCGGCATGAAGACCGTCTCGCGCAAGAAGGACACCGGCGAGATCAAGGCCCACGACATGGCCCAGTTCGAACGCACCGTGCGGGTCAACCTGTTCGGCACCTTCCGCGTCCTGTCGCAGTCGGCGGCGGGCATGGTGACGCTGGAGCCTATGGCCGACGGCGAGCGCGGCCTGATCGTCAACACGGCCTCGGTCGCGGCCCAGGACGGCCAGATCGGCCAGGCGGCCTATTCGGCGTCCAAGGGCGGGGTTTACGCCATGACCCTGCCGATCGCGCGCGACCTGGCCCAGGAAGGGGTGCGCTGCAACACCATCCTGCCCGGCATCATGTGGACGCCGATGATGGCGGGCATGGACCAGAAGATCCAGGACGCCCTGGCCGCCGCCATCCCCTTCCCCAGCCGCCTGGGCACGCCGGCCGACTATGCGTCGCTGGTGCTGGAGCTGGCGCGCAACGTCTATATCAACGGCGAATGCATCCGCCTGGACGGGGCCATCAGATTGGCGCCGCGGTAAAAAGCAAAAAACCCTCTTGCGAAGGAGCGGGGCGCTCCGCTATACGCCCCCTCCTCGACGGGGAGCGCACATCGCTCCCAACGGAGTGCGGGCGTAGCTCAGGGGTAGAGCATCACCTTGCCAAGGTGAGGGTCGGGCGTTCGAATCGCCTCGCCCGCTCCAGTCGAAGCAAGAAAATCAGGCGCCTGTCGATTCGGCAGGCGCCGATTTTTTTCCGGACCCTTCCTCATCACGCGGTCATCGAACCAGGCGGCCGGTCGGCGGCGCCTTGCGGCGGGTCGCGCCATCGCCGTCCGTCCCGCGCATGCTCGGGGCGAGCCGCACCCCCGCGGGCGCCGGATGTCCGGGACAGCCGCGACGTCGCCGCCGAGGACGGCGTTCACAATCTTGAATGGAAGTGGCGCACCCGAGAGGATTCGAACCTCTGACCCCTGCCTTCGGAGGGCTATCAAGCCAGACCCGCCACGACAGGGTTTCAGGGCTAGAATTCAGTCGTGGCGGCGATTTGCACTTTCGGATCGTGCTATCGTGTTCTACAGGTGTTCACGGGTGTCACCTTCGCGGTGATGACCATGTGATGACCACGGGCTCACCGCGGTCGGCAGGTGGAAGGTGAAATGGCGGATGAAATTGGACGATCGGCACGCATTACCAAGCGTGTCGTGGACGCCGCCAAGCCGGGGGTCGAGCGCTTCACTGTCTGGGACAGCGATCTGAAGGGGTTCGGCCTTCGCGTCTCGCCCCACGGCACGAAGACGTACGTGGCCCGATACCGGGTCGGGGGAGGCCGGAGCGGCACACTGCGCCAGCTCGTTATCGGGCGGCATGGTGCAATCACCGCCGACGAAGCCAGAGACGAGGCGCGCAAGGTCTTGGCTTCGGCCACTAGGGGCGCCGACCCGCAAGCCGACCGGGCGAAGGTCCGCGCCGACATCACCGTTTCGGAACTGTGCGACCTGTATCTGGAGCAGGGCGTGGCGATGAAGAAACCGTCCACCTTGGCCACGGACAAGGGACGAATCGAACGCCACATCAAGCCCATCCTCGGTAACAAGCGGGTCAACGTCGTCACACTGCCTGACGTCGAGCGGTGGATGCAGGACGTCGCATCCGGCCGGACAGCATCGAAGATCAAGCCGTCAATGGCGCAGGTTAAAGCCGGGCAGGTCCCCAAGGACGCCGAGCGCCGGCGCCTGAAAGATCCAATGGCCAAAGGCGGAAAGGGGACCGCGACGCGGACCGCTGGTCTGCTGGGCGGGATTTTCGAGTTTGCAGTCAAGCGGAAGATGCGACCAGATAATCCCGTGCGCGGCCTTAAGCGCTACCGCGACCGTAAGATGGAACGCTTCCTGTCGCCGACGGAGCTGACGGCCCTCGGCGAAGCCATGGCGGCGTCGGATGCGGCCGGCGGCAATCGGTCCGCCACCCGCATTTTGCGACTGCTGGCCCTGACTGGCGCCAGGCGCGGCGAGATCGAACAGCTTAAGTGGTCTGAGGTTGATTCCGACTTCGGGTGCCTGCGTCTCGAGGACAGCAAGACAGGCCAGAAAATCGTGCCCGTCGGTCGAGTTGCACTGGAGGTCATAGAGGCCGTGCCGAAGGTGAAGGATAGCCCATATGTGTTCCCCTCCGCGACGGACCCGCTGAAGCCATTCGGTCAGTTGCAGAAGACGTGGCGCGTCGTGCGCAAGGCGGCCGGTCTGGAAGACGTACGAATCCACGACCTGCGCCACTCATTCGCCAGTAGTGGGGTCGCATCTGGGCAAGGCTTGGTCGTCCTGGGTAAGCTGCTAGGCCATGCAGACGTGAAGACCACTGCTCGCTACGCGCACTTGGCCGACGATCCGGTGCGGGCGGCGGCAGATAGTATCGCCGAATCGATCGACGCTGTTGGTCTGCCCCCATGGGGTGATCCGGTTTCGATGTTAGTTCATGGGCGGGCCTGACGCCATGGTTGGGTTGGGCGAGCGCGCGCCTTCAAGCGCTGGCGCGCTCGCCCACGGCACGATGTTTCCGGCGCGAGGGATGAGGGCTTCCGGTGCTGGCGGTCGGTACTTCAGGGCGCTGTGCGGTCGCACGGCGTTGAAGTGACGCCGCCACGCCTCGATCAGCACCTGAGCCTCGGCCAGACTGAAGAAGGTCTCGCCGTTCAGCAGTTCATCCCGGAGCTTGGAGTTGAAGCTCTCGCAGTAGCCGTTCTCCCAGGGACTACCGGGTTCGATGTAGGCCGTCTGAGAGCCGACGGCGGCGATCCATTCACGCAGGGTGGTGGCGATGAACTCCGGTCCGTTGTCGGACCGCACATAGGCCGGCGGCCCGCGCAGTATCATCAGGTCCGCCAGGGTCTCTAGCACGTCGGTGGAGTTGAGCCTGCGCTTGACCCGGATCGCCAGAGCCTCGCGCGTGAACTCATCAATCACGCAGAGCATGCGGAACTTCCTGCCGTCCTGGGTGCGATCCTCGACGAAGTCGTAAGACCAGACATGGTTGGGCCGCTCGGCGCGCAGCCGCACGCACGACCCGTCATTGAGCCAGAGCCGGCCGCGTTTCGGCTGTTTCTGCGGGACCTTCAGCCCTTCCCGTCGCCAGATCCGCTGAACCCTTTTGGCGTTCACCGACCAGCCCGCCTGATGCAGCAGCGCCGTGATCCGGCGGTAGCCGTAACGGCCATAGGTCGCCGCCAGTGCGGTGATGGCCGCCGTCAGGGCCGCCTCGTCGGTGCGGCCCCTCGGCGTCTTTCGCTGGGTTGAGCGATGCTGTCGGAGCACCGCGCAGGCGCGCCGCTCCGACACCTTCAACTCGGTCCGCACCTTGTCGATGCAGGCCCGGCGACGGGCAGGGCTCAGAAGTTTCCCCGCGCCGCCTCCGACAGGATCAGCTTGTCCAGCGTCAGGTCCGACACCGCCCGACGAAGCCGGGCGTTCTCCAGCTCCAGCGCCTTCATCCGTTTGACCTGATCGGTCTTCATCCCGCCGAACTCCGCTCGCCAGCGGAAGTAGGTCGTCTCCGTCACCGCTATCGTCTTCACCGCCTCCGCGATCGATTTGCCTTGCCCGGTCAACACTTCAACCTGGCGCAGCTTGGCGATGATCTCTTCGGGCTTGTGACGCTTCCTGGCCATCCTTGGCTCCATCCGTTCCGGTCCGCAGACCAACATAAGGGATGGATCACTTCAAAGGGCGCAGACCACTGCGATGGGGCCGAGAGCCTGATGGCCCCACGTAAGCCAAGGCCGCCAGCGCAAAATCCTCAGATTTCTCTGATCGAGGCCATCAGCGCAGTGGCCTACGGTCAACCCGTCTCGGCTGAAGCGTACCGCCAACGTTGCCGCGCTCATCCTCGCTATTCAGCGTGGCAGGCGCGGATGGCATGCGGGCCATTTGATGCACGATCTATCGCAGCGCGTGCCGCGAAAGCTGCCATCTTCGAACAGCACGTAATTTTCGGGATGCTGCGGAAGGAGCACTTCGAGACGGAGCAGTGGCAAGCCGCGTATCGGCTGATCTACGAGCTATTACTCAGCGGAGAGGTGCGCGCGACAGGCTCCCCGAACTTCGCTGCCGATCGAATTTTTCAGGCTTCTGGTCGAGCCGACATTCCGCGCGGATATTGGGCCGTTTACCGCGCCTGGGCTCATTTCTCCTGGCACGACATGGGCGTCGCATGCGGCATTACCGCCGATAATATCGGCCAGACCGAACCGGATCTGAAACACTGGGCTCGGGTGGAACTCGGAAAGGATGACGGGTCGGTCCTATTTGGCTGGAGAGACGTCTGCCTCAACCGGTCTGATTTCATAAAAGGCTTATCCCTTTGCATCAGGTTGCGCTATTGGTAGATGCTATTGATCTTGACAAATCACAGTTTTACGCGTAATGCTGGCGTATATTTTGGCCCGTTTTGCGAGGCTTAAAGTTCCCCCAAGCACCACCGTGAGACCCCCATGCACGCCATGTCCATGAACGATGAGAAGAAGAAGACCGGGGGCCAACGGGCCTACGGCACTCCTCAAGAGGAGTTTTCAGCCGCTGTTACGGCGCTCGGAAAGGCTATCGAACTTCACGAGGATCACATGAGTGGGAAGGCCCCGACGACCGGAGCCGATGGAGAGAAGTCTCAAATGAAGATGATGGCTCTGATGCAGCGGGCCTACGCCGCTCTGATGGAAGCAAAAAAGTCCCTGAAGTAATCGCGTCGGCTTTTTCACGCTTTGGATACAAGCGTCCGATATGGCAGCGACCCCACCCGCAGCCCGATCCCGAGCAGGGTGTCGAAGCTGCGGTGACGCCATTTGCGGCGGTTCCATCGGAAGCAATACTCGTCCAGATACGCTTGGAGATAGGCGCGGCGGAAACCGTGATAGACGCCGAGCCCGAACCGCTTGAGGTTTGAAAACACCCGGTGAATCCACGGCATGAAGACATGGGCGGGCATCTTGCCGATGACCTGCGCCGACACCGTCCGGTCAGGGACGCCCGCGTAGCCGATGTTGCCGTCGGTCGAGATCAGCGATCCCGGTAGGGTGACCGAGGTCAGGAAGTCGTGCAGCGTGGTCCGCTTGAAGTCGGGGATCGCGCGGAGCCGGATGCGACCGGGCGACCCGTCGTCGTGGACCTCCACGCCACCCACCACGACCAGCTTGCCGATCGGTGATCGTCCTTGACCGCCGGCGACGGGTTCGTCCTTGGTGCGGAAGGGGATGGTGGTCTCGTCGGTCTCGATCACCCCGACCAGTCCGCCCCGGTCGGGATCAACCATCGCTCGGCGCAGGCGGTGCAGGAGGAACCACGCGGTCTTGTAGGAGCCAATCGAGGCCTGTTCGCGCAGTTGGAGCGCGCTGATACCGTTCGAGTGTGTCGCCACGAGGTGCGAGGCGATAAACCACGTCAGCAGCGGCAGGTGGGTCCGGTGCATGATCGTCCCGGCGGTGACGGAGGTCTGCCTGTGGCAGGCCGCGCACTCCCAGATCGCCGCCCGGTGCGTGAGTTTCCAGCCCTTCTCCGAGGGACAGGCGGGACACCGGAAGCCTTCGGGCCAACGCTTCGCCGCGAGATAGTCGGCGCAGGCGACGTCGTCGGGGAATCGCCGCATGAACGCCTGTAGCGATATGGGACGGTTGGCTTTGGTTTCCTCGTTCATCCCCTCCAAGGAGCAAGGGTCAGACCACTAAATGTGGGACAGCCTGATGCAAGGGGATAAGCCTTTTTCATAAAGTCCACGCGAGCCCGTGGCTTGGAAGTCAGCGCGGGGACGCTTCGAACGGACGGAGCAGGGGAGGCTAATCTTGCTGAGGGGAACAAAAAACGAGACCGAGCCGTCCAGTTGGTCGCTCAAGGTTATGCGCGGTCTTGGTGGTCTCTGTGTCAACAAATTGCTCAGGAATTCAGCATCACGGACGAGGGAGCCGAGGCGGTATTGAACCCTATCAAGGCCAACCTCGTAGCGGAAATGTCCTAACCGGCGTCACGCCGGTCCCCCTAAGCGGCGTGACGCCGGTTCCTGAACCACCCCGCTATGGCGGTGGTCTGCGCCCTTTGAAGTGATCCATCCCTTATGTTGGTCTGCGGACCGGAACGGATGGAGCCAAGGATGGCCAGGAAGCGTCACAAGCCCGAAGAGATCATCGCCAAGCTGCGCCAGGTTGAAGTGTTGACCGGGCAAGGCAAATCGATCGCGGAGGCGGTGAAGACGATAGCGGTGACGGAGACGACCTACTTCCGCTGGCGAGCGGAGTTCGGCGGGATGAAGACCGATCAGGTCAAACGGATGAAGGCGCTGGAGCTGGAGAACGCCCGGCTTCGTCGGGCGGTGTCGGACCTGACGCTGGACAAGCTGATCCTGTCGGAGGCGGCGCGGGGAAACTTCTGAGCCCTGCCCGTCGCCGGGCCTGCATCGACAAGGTGCGGACCGAGTTGAAGGTGTCGGAGCGGCGCGCCTGCGCGGTGCTCCGACAGCATCGCTCAACCCAGCGAAAGACGCCGAGGGGCCGCACCGACGAGGCGGCCCTGACGGCGGCCATCACCGCACTGGCGGCGACCTATGGCCGTTACGGCTACCGCCGGATCACGGCGCTGCTGCATCAGGCGGGCTGGTCGGTGAACGCCAAAAGGGTTCAGCGGATCTGGCGACGGGAAGGGCTGAAGGTCCCGCAGAAACAGCCGAAACGCGGCCGGCTCTGGCTCAATGACGGGTCGTGCGTGCGGCTGCGCGCCGAGCGGCCCAACCATGTCTGGTCTTACGACTTCGTCGAGGATCGCACCCAGGACGGCAGGAAGTTCCGCATGCTCTGCGTGATTGATGAGTTCACGCGCGAGGCTCTGGCGATCCGGGTCAAGCGCAGGCTCAACTCCACCGACGTGCTAGAGACCCTGGCGGACCTGATGATACTGCGCGGGCCGCCGGCCTATGTGCGGTCCGACAACGGACCGGAGTTCATCGCCACCACCCTGCGTGAATGGATCGCCGCCGTCGGCTCTCAGACGGCCTACATCGAACCCGGTAGTCCCTGGGAGAACGGCTACTGCGAGAGCTTCAACTCCAAGCTCCGGGATGAACTGCTGAACGGCGAGACCTTCTTCAGTCTGGCCGAGGCTCAGGTGCTGATCGAGGCGTGGCGGCGTCACTTCAACGCCGTGCGACCGCACAGCGCCCTGAAGTACCGACCGCCAGCACCGGAAGCCCTCATCCCTCGCGCCGGAAACATCGTGCCGTGGGCGAGCGCGCCAGCGCTTGAAGGCGCGCGCTCGCCCAACCCAACCATGGCGTCAGGCCCGCCCATGAACTAACATCGAAACCGGATCACCCCATGGGGGCAGACCACAACCGCGACGGCTTCGGCGTCACCGCCGCGCTGGTATGGCAGGGGGCGTTCGGCCGTCGCGCCGAGGCCCGCTACGCCTCGGCGCGCGATTCCGGCAGCGTCCGGTTCCAGCAGGCCAGCGAGAACCGCGTCGGCGCCTTCGGCTACGCCCTGGCCTCGACCTACGACGACGGAGCCGGCTCGGTGTCCGGCCAGGCCGACTATATCGCCAACCGCTTCGACGCCAGCCTGTCGCACACGGCCTTCGGCCGCAGCTTCGACGACATCACCGAGGAGCAGGTCACCAGCCTTCGGATCGGCTCGTCCATCGCCACCACCGGCGGCAAGGTCGCCATCGGGCGCAACATCTTCGACAGCTTCGCCATCGTCTATCCGCACGAGAGCCTGGAAGATTCGCCGGTGATCGTCGGCGACAATCTGCAGGGGGTCTATCAGGCCCGCAGCGGCGCCCTTGGCCCGGCGCTGGCCGGCCGGCTGACCTCCTACGTCAACCAGTCGATCCGCTACGACGCCCTGGACCCGCCGCGCGGCTACAACATCGGCGACGGCATCGCCCGGGTGCGGCCGGCCTACAAGAGCGGCTACGCCATCCAGGTCGGCAGCGCCAAGTTCGTCAGCGCCCTGGGCCGGCTGGTCGGCAACGCCGACCGTCCTGTGGCCCTGATGTCCGGCCGCGTGCGGCCCGTCGACGATCTGACGGCCGAGCCCGAACTGTTCTTCACCAACTCGGTGGGCCGTTTCGCCGTGCAGAACCTGGAGCCGGGCAAGCGCTACCGCGTCGAGCTGTTCTCCAGCCCGGTCCGGGGTTTCGAATTCACCGTGCCCGAAGACAACGAGGGCCTGCTCGACCTCCAGGTCGTGAACGTGCCGCTCGACGTACCCGAAGACTGAAGCCCCATGACAAGCCCAGGAGGCTGAAATGTCCCGTATCCGTATCTCCGCCCTGATGACGGCCGCCGCCGCGGCGGCGGCGACTCTGCTGGGCGCCGCGTCGGCCCAGGCCCAGACTTCGGCCCAGACCGACGGCTGCCGTCTGATCATCGAATCCGGCGCCGACAACTGGACCATGCGGTACGATCCCTTCCAGCAGGACGCCGTGGTCCAGGAATTCGACGTCGCCGTGGTCAATCAGGGGCCGGGTCCCTGCGCCGCCGTCAGCCGGGTGGAGCTGCGCGGCGAGCAGTTCGGCCTGGCGCACGAGGCCGGCGGCGCCCAGCGCATGGCCTACGCCCTCGTCGACGAACGTGGCGGGACGGACGTGACCCCTCGCGCGGGCCAGAGCGCGCGCCGCGTCGGCGTGCGCCCGCTGAACCTGGCCCCGGGCGAGCGCGGCCTGGTGCGCTTCTCCTTCACCGCCGCCCCGTCCGAAACCCTGTCGGCCGGTCTCTATTCCCAGAACGCCTTCATCAGCCTGGAGACGCCCGAGGGCCAGACCCTGGCCGAAAAGCCGGTCACCCTCAGCATCGAGGTGCCCTCGGCCGCCGTCATGGGCCTGAAGGGCGAGTTCCGGCGGACCGGCGGCACGGCCACCATCGACCTGGGCGAACTGACGCAAGGGGTGCGCCCGCTGCGCACCACCCTCTATGTGCTCAGCACCGCCGGCTACAGCGTCTCGGTCTCGTCCGAGAACCGCGGCCGCCTGCGCCAGGGCGCCAGCGAATGGTACGTGCCCTACGCCCTGGCCCTGGGCGATCGCGACATGGACCTGGGCCGCGGCGGTCGGCTGGACGTGGTGTCGCGCCGGGCCCGGCTGGACGACTATCCCCTGACCATCAGCGTGGGCTCGGTCGCGGGCAAGCGCGCCGGCGACTATTCCGACATCCTGACCTTCACCGTCGCCGCTCTCTGAGGCGCGCGGGCTGAAACGCGAAAGGGGCGGGCCGCCGCGCGACCCGCCCCTTCAAGGCGTCTGGCTGTCGATCGGATCAGATCGGCTGGATCGTCAGCGCCAGGATCAGCGGCTGCTCCAACTCCACCTCGTTGAAGCGGTAGGACACCGAGCGGATGGTGGCGATGCTGGAGCGGCGCAGCACCTGCCCGCCCGACTTGTCCAGGTCCAGGATCCGGTCGCCATAGAACATGGTCGCCTTCTCGGTGGGCGACAGGGGGCGGTACTGGGCCGAGACGGTGAAGCCGCCGGGGCTGTTGCAGGCCTCGACCACTTCGCCGGACCGGCCGCTCTCGGCCATCACCGGCGACGTGGGCTTCACCCAGCAGGCCACCGGCACGGTGGCGCGAAGACGATAGGTGCCGCCGGCGGTGGACCCGGCCAGGGCCGGCGCGGCGGCGGCGAACAGGCCCAGGCCGAGCGTGGCGGCGGCAAGGGCGCGAAGGACGCGGTGGGTCATCGGTGGTTCCGATCTGCTCGTTGCAGACCGACCCTAGCCCGGCGCCTCTTAAGGTCCGGCGAGCGAACAGGGCTAACCGGGGCTTGAGGACCATGCTTACCGGGCGGTGAACCGCGCCGGCCTGCGTTTCCCTATTCCGCCCTCAGGTTTTCCACCACCGCCCGCAGCTTGTCCGGCAGGGGCTTGGGCCGGCGGGTCTCGGCGTCGACATAGACGTGGACGAAATGGCCGATCGCCGCCGGGACCGCCGTCCCGCGCCGGAACACGGCGAACCCATAGCGCACGCTGGAGGTGCCGATCTGGTCGACCTTGATCCCCACCTCGATCACATCGGGGAACTTCAGCGCCGAGGCGTACCGGCAGCCGCTGTCGACCACCAGGCCGATGGACTCGTCCAGGGCGTCGGCGATCAGCAGGTGGGCGTTCACCGCCGAATCCACGAACTCGTAGAATTTGGCGTTGTTGATGTGCCCGTACTGGTCGTTGTCGGCCCAGCGGGTCGAGACCATGTGGAAGGCCCGATAGGTGGCGCGGTCGGCCAGGGGGCCTTCGTCTCTCTTCGGCATTCGCTTCTCCCTTGCGGCGCCGGCGCCTTTCGGCGGCGCTCTCGTCCGTTCCGCGACGCTCGGGCTTGGACGACGCGACGTCAAGCGCCTATCGAATGACGATCGATGACGAAGGCTTGACCATGCCGCAGCAGACCCGCGCCGCCGTCCTGTCCGCCATGAAGGCGGCCCCGCCCTACGCCGACAGCCGCCCCCTGGCGGTCCAGACCGTCTCGCTGGAGCCGCCCGGCCGCGGCGAGGTCCAAGTGGCCATACGCGCGGCGGGCCTGTGCCATTCGGACCTGTCGGTCATCAACGGCGACCGGCCGCGCCCCCTGCCGATGGCCCTGGGCCACGAGGCCGCCGGCGTGGTCGAGGCGCTGGGCCCCGGCGTCGAGGACCTGGAGATCGGCGACCATGTGGTCATGGTCTTCATGCCGTCCTGCGGCCATTGCGACCCCTGCGCCGGCGGCCGCCCCGCCCTGTGCGAGCCCGGCGCCGCCGCCAACGGCCGGGGCGAACTGTTGGGCGGCGGCCGGCGCCTGTTCCGCGAGGGCCGGGCCCTGAACCACCACCTGGGCTGTTCCGCCTTCGCCCAGCGCGCCGTGGTCTCGCGCCGGTCGCTGGTGCGCATCGACCCGGACCTGCCGTTCGAGATCGCGGCCCTGTTCGGTTGCGCCGTGCTGACGGGCGTGGGCGCGGTGGTGAACACCGCCGGCGTCAAGGCGGGCCAGTCGGTGGTCGTGGTCGGCCTGGGCGGCGTCGGCCTGGCCAGCGTCCTGGGCGCCCTGGCCTGCGGCGCCGCGCCCGTCGTCGCCGTGGACCTGTCGGAGGACAAGCTGGCGCTCGCCC
Organism: Brevundimonas albigilva; assembly: GCF_023573565.1. NCBI lineage: Bacteria > Pseudomonadati > Pseudomonadota > Alphaproteobacteria > Caulobacterales > Caulobacteraceae > Brevundimonas > Brevundimonas albigilva. The sequence goes on along the minus strand of NZ_CP097649.1, from coordinate 3,073,660 downwards.
GCTCGCTCGGCCCGGTCCGCACCGTCAACGCCGCCGACCCCGACGCGGTCGAGCAGGTCCGCGCCCTGACGAACGGCGGCGCCGACGTCGCCTTCGAGATGGCCGGCTCGGTCCGCGCCCTGGAGGCGGCCTGGACCATGACCCGGCGCGGCGGAACCACCGTCACCGCCGGCCTGCCCCCGCCCGACGCCGCCCTGGCCGTCAACGTCGTCTCCCTGGTCGGCGAGGAGCGCACCCTGAAGGGCTCCTACATCGGGACCTGCGTCCCCAGCCGCGACATCCCCCGCTACGTCGCCCTGTACCGCGACGGCCGCCTGCCGGTCGATCGCCTGCTCAGCGGCGTCATCGCGCTGGACGACATCAACGCCGGCTTCGACCGCCTTAACGCCGGCGAGGTGGTCCGCCTGGTGGTCCGGCCCTGACGCCTATTCCGCCGCCGGCGCCGCCTTCAGGTTCAGGTCCAGCCAGCGGGTCATCTCCCACAGCGTATGGCCGACCGATTCCCGCGCGCGATAGCCGTGCGCCTCCAGCGGCAGGGTGACATAGCGCGCCGTCGCCCCCAGCCCCTTCAGCGCCGCATAGAAGCGCTCGGTCTGCACCGGATAGGTGCCCGAGTTGTCGTCCGCCTCGCCGTGGATCAGCAGGATCGGCTCATTGACCTGGTTCGCGTAGGTGAAGGGCGACATCCGCGTATAGATGTCGGTCGCCTCCCAATAGGTGCGCTGCTCGGCCTGGAAGCCGAACGGCGTCAGGGTGCGGTTATAGGCGCCCGACCGCGCGATGCCGGTGCGGAACAGGTCCGTGTGCGCCAGCAGGTTCGCCGTCATGAAGGCGCCGTAGCTGTGCCCGCCGATGGCGATCCGGTCGCGGCGGGCCACGCCCATGCCCACCACCGCGTCCACCGCCGCCTGGGCGTCGGCGGTCAGCTGCTCGACATAGGTGTCGTTCGGCTCGGCCCCGTCCTTGCCGATGATCGGCATGGAGGGATTGTCGAAGATCGCATAGCCCTGGGTCAGCAGGAACAGGTGACTGGACCCGCTGGGCCGCACGAAGCGGTTCTGCACGTCCACCGTCTGGCCGGCCACGGCCGCGTCGGTGAACTCGGCCGGATAGGCCCACATCAGCATCGGCAGCGGCCCGTCGCGGTCCTTGTCGTAGCCGGCCGGCAGATACAACGTGCCCGACAGCTTGACCCCGTCCGGCCGCTCGTAGGTCACCAGCTGGCGCGTCGCCTCGGCCAGCTGCGGCGCCGGATCGGGGAAGTCGGTCAGGGCCGTGGTCTGGCCGCTGGCCAGGTCCCGCACCTGGAGATTGGGCGGGTCCAGCCGCGTCTCGCGCTGGGTCACGACGCGCCGGCCCGCCTCGTCCAGGAAGCCGATCACGAACTCGTAGTCGCCGGGCGCCGAGGTCCACAGCCGCTCGCTCTGGCCTGTCGCCGGGTCCATCGCCGCCAGGAAGGGGAAGGCGCCCTCGGGCGTCGCGCCCGGCCCGGTCATCAGGATGCGCCCCTGCGGATCGAACCGCATCACCGGCCGCCCGGCCGCGTTGGGCTCGGTCACCGGCTCGCCCGGATTGTCGTAGCGGGCCTGGTAGTTCCGCTCCAGCAGCACCCGGCCCTGGCCGGGGTTCGACGGATCGACGACGAAGCGCGTCTCGTGCCGGGTGTTGAACCAGGCGCTGTTGACGATGGCCAGGTCGTCGCGGCCCCAGTCGATGCCGGCGTAGCGCTCCTTCAGGTCGATCAGCGTCGCCGGCGGCGCGTCGAACGGCGCGGCCTGCATCAGGACCCGGTCGCGGAACTCGGCCTCGGTCCTGATGTCGCCGCCGTCCAGCGCCTCGACCCAGGCCAGGGTCGCGGGGGCGTCGGCGCGCCACTGGACCGAACGCGGCCCCGGCGCCACGGCGTCGAAGGCGGTCGGCACGTCGTCGCGCAGCGGCAGGTCGGCGACCCGGCGCACCTCGCGCCCGGTCATGTCCAGCACCGCGATCTCGGTCGGGAACAGGCCCGCCGGCACGGCGTAGCTATAGGGCCGCTTCAGCGTCTCGGTCAGGATGTAGCGCCCGTCCGGCGACACGGCGACGTCGGCGTGGACGCCGGGCGCGCCGATCGGCCGGGGATCGCCGCCCAGCGGCGCCAGGGTCAGCTGGCTGGTGAAATAGTGGTCGAACAGCGCCTCGTCGTGGGCGTCCTGCAGCAGGTCCTGATAGGTCCGCGCCGGCGCCACGCGGCCGGTCGTCTCCTCGATGGTGGGGCCGCGCGGCGTGGGGTCGGCCGCCGGCGCCGGCCCGCGCCCGGCCGGAACCGCCTCGATCAGCAGGCCCGAGCTGTCGGGCAGCCACTGATAGCCCGCGCCCTGGGTCATGTTGACCGCCACGCCGTTCAGCTTGCGGGCCCGGGCCGCCTGCACGTCCACGACCCACAGCTCCAGCGCGGCTGGGCCGTCCATCACCAGCGCCACATGGCGGCCGTCGGGCGAGAAGCGCGCGCCCGTGAACCGGGCCCCGGCCGGCAGCGGCACGGTCCGCGCCTCGCCCCCGTCCACCGGCTTCAGCGACAGGCCGGTCAGCCAGGCGACCCGGCTCTCGGCCGGGCCGTTGTTGCGCGGATTGATGCGATAGCCCGCCAGCCTCAGCATCGGCTCGGACAGGGCCTTGATCGACGGCAGGTTCGACCGGTCCATCAGCGCCAGCGTCGCGCGGTCCGGGCTCAGCATCGACGCCGGCGTCGGCCTGGCGTCCAGGATGTCCGCGATCGGCTGCGGCGGCTGCTGATAGACCGATGGGCCGGCCGGCGCCGCCTGGGCCTGCGGAGTCTGGGCCTGGGCCAGGGCGCCGCTCGCGCTCGAAGCCAGCAACAGGGTCGCCAGCGCCAGGCCGGCCCCGCGAACGTGCGTCGTCATCATCGAATGCCCCTCCAGGTCAGGGCTCCAGACCTAGCGTCCCGCCGCCCCCGGCGCCAAGCGCTTTCGTCGTTATACTGTAACCGTCCGGCCCGACCCGGCGCCGCTCGTCAGTCGAACCGGATCGCCTCCACCCGACAGGCGGCGCAGGCCTCGGCCTTCAGGATCAGGGTGTTGGTTCCCTCAAGCAACGGCAGGGCCGGCGGGGTCGCCCCGCCCCGACCGTCGCCCGCCGTCAGGTCCAGCATCACCGGCGCGCCGCCGTTCAGCGACACCGACACCCGGCCGCCCGCGCCGATCACCGTCGCCGTCCGCTCGCCCCCCGCCTCCGCCTTCAGGGTGTAGCGCAGCCATTCGCCGGTCTCGAATTCAACCACCACCGGGCGGCCCCCGTTCAGAGCGATGTCCACGGCGATGTCGACGCCGTCGTTCCGCCAGGTGCGACCGGTGTTCCACCAGGGAATGCGCTCTCCCGGCCCGTCGGTGTCGGACGCGTAGACGTCGGACCAGGCCACGCCCGCCCGCCCCAGGTCATAGTCCGCCGCCCGGATGATCAGTCCCTCCGCCCCAAGCCGATGCTCCGTGTACGGAATGACGGCGTCCGAATGCGGCTGGCGCAGCATGGCGTCGACCACGTCGCGATGGGCGAAATTGTTCTCGAAGCGGATGTCGTAGGTCGCCAGCCGCATCAGCGTCGCCTCCGCCTCGGCCTCCGGCGGCCTCGGCCCCTCGCCGGTCAGATAGGCGACCAAGGCCGCCCAGCCCGGATTGGGCGTGATCTCCAGCGGCTGGTTGAATCCGATCTTCTTCAGCGGCCAGAAGGCCCAGCCGATCCCTTCGCCCTCGACCGTGGCGATGGTCTCGGTGAACCAGCTGTTGGAGTTCTCGCCCGATTCCCCCAGCCACACCGGCGCGCCGGTCTCCTCCCGCAGGCGCAGGATGTCGGCGATGGAGGCTCGATCCGTCGCGTTCCAGTATTTGTGGAAGCTGATGACGGTGTTGTCGTCCCACAGGGGCGTGACGCCGCGATAGTTGTTGCCCCAGCAATTGCCCTCGATGATGATGATGTGCCGCTGGTCCACCTCGCGGATGGCGGCGGTGATCTCCATCATCAGCTGGCGCAGCGGGGCGTTGGTCGTCTCCTCGCAGCCGTGCCCGCCACCCGGCTTTTCGAAGTCCCAGTTCGGCTCGTTGAGGATGTCATAGGCGCCGATCCCCGGCTCGTCGGCGTAGCGTTCGGCCAGCCGCCGCCACAGGGCGACCGTCTTCCTGCGGTTCTCGGCGCTGTCCCACAGCGACGGCTTGTCCGGATCCCGGTCCGAGATGGCCAGGTCCGTCCCCTGCCCGCCCGGCGCGGCGTGCAGGTCCAGGATCAGGTGCATCCCGTTGGCCTTGGTCCAGGCCAAGAGGGCGTCGATCTCGGCGAAGCCCTCGTCCTTCCAGGTGTCCTGTCCCGCAACCGGCTCCTGCTCGATCGGCAGGGTCAGCCGGTCATAGTGCATCGGCAGCCGCACCGAGTTGAAGCCCCACCGCCCCATGGCGTCGATGTCCGCCTTGGTCACATGGTTGGCGCGCCAGGCGGCGTAGAAGGCCTCCGTCTTCTCCTCGCCGATCAGGTCGATGATCCGTTCACGGATGACATGCTGCTGCCCCAGGGCGCCCAGCTGCAGCATATAGCCTTCCTGCAGCAGCCAGCCCCCCAGCCCCATGCCGCGCAGGATCACCGGCTCGCCCGCCTCGTCGACGATCCGCGTCCCCTCGACCCGCAGCCAGTCCTGCGCCGAGGCGCTCCCGGCCATGCCGACCACCAGGGCCGCCGCGCAGGCCGCCCGTCCCAAAGCCCTCATCGTCGCCTCCCGGACGTTCTTGTGAACGTTCTCAGCCGCGGAGGGTCGCCCGCGATCCCGGAGGCGTCAAGACTCGCCGATCCGTCGGCGTCGCGTCTTCAGACGGTCAGTGTCCCGAACGCGGGCTCGATCCCGCGCGTGGTCTCAAGCCGCAGGAAATACCGGCCCGGCCGCAGCATCAGGGTCGCCCGCGCCTGACCCGGCTCCAGCAGCAGATGATCCGCCGGAATCGCCGGTCCCTCGTCGATATGCAGCGCCTGAAGCAGCGTCGGTCCCTCGAACGGCGGCGCCGCCACCTCGACAGGCTTGCGCCCGGGGTCGGCCGCCAGCCAGCCAGGTCGCCCGGCGACACGAGGCAGACGCGGATGAAAGACGCTCAGGTCGGTCTTGCCGTCATAGATTCGATTGGCGAAGACCTTTCCATCGCGCCACACGACGATCGGCGCGGTCGGCGCGAACCGTCGCAACACGGCCGCCACTTGCGGGCTGTCGGTTTCAGGCCGGGTTCCGGGCCAGTTGCCGGATTGATCGATGGTCAGCGGATCGATCCCGGTCACGGCCTTCAGCCGTCCCGCGAACCACAGCCCGCCCCATCCTTCCGCCTCCAGGGCGTGGTTGTAGCCGCACAGGACGAAGATGCGGGCGTCGGGTCGCGACTTCAGCACATTCTCGATCAGGTTCGTCGCCTGAGCGGTCTCGCGCGCGACGACGCGCGCCTCACCGCTCGCATCGGCGGGCGCGCTCTGGTCGTCCCGCTGTTCGTAGTCGGCGAAGACATAGCCCAGGCTCGCCGCTTCCCGGACCGTCTCGGCGAAGACGGGATCGGCGATGTAATAGCCCAGCGCCTGGCGGAAGGGCGCGCCTTCGCGGTACGTCCAGACGCCGGAGCGGAACGCCGGCGATCGCGGGGTGAACGTCTCCGCCGCGAAGGTGTCGAACCCCAGGGGTCTCAGCGCTCGCATCACGCAGGCCGCGAAACCACGGTGACCTGAAATGTTGTGCGCCTCGTTCAGTATGACGACCTGCCGGTCGGCGGCCGCGTCGACGATGACGTCCAGCGCGTTCCGGCTCTCCGCCCTGATGAGATCGGGCAGGGCCAGATCGGCGGGCCGTTCGCGTTCCTGGCTGCCGATGGCGGTTTCCTCATCGCCGAGAAAGGCCGCGAACTGCGGCGCCAGCGCCATGGCCGACTCGTCGCCGGCCGCCGCCTGGGCCTTCAACTCCAGATACTGCGGCAGGTAGCGTCCCTCGATGCGAAACTGCTCTTCCGCCGTCAGTCTCTCCTGCGACCGCGCGGATGACGCGGCCAGAGCGGCCGTCGCCGCCATCGACAGGCCCAGGGATCTTCGCGTCAACATCCTTCGCCCTCGCTGCAACTCACAGGTGCGATCGGACGGTCATGTGCCGACGCTGTCAACCCGACAGCAGCGCCTCGACCTCCGCCCTTTCCGGCAACGAGGACTGCGCTCCCGCCCGCGTCGCGGCGGCGGCCCCGGCGGCGCAGGCGAAGCGCAGGGCCTCGGCCGGGTCCATGCCCTCGAGCAGCGCCACGGCGAGGGCGGCGACGAAGGCGTCGCCGGCCCCGGTCGCGTCGATCGCCTCGACCGCGGGCGGCGTCGCCCAGGCCATCTCCACCCCGCGCTGGTACATCGCCGCGCCCTTGGCGCCCTTGGTCACCACCACCCGGCCGCCGCCCCGGTGCAGGCCGTCGCCGTAGAAGGCGGCCTCGGTCTCGTTGACCACGATCAGGTCGGCGCGGCGCAGCAGCCGCTCGGACACCGGCTGGGCCGGCGCCAGATTGGCGCAGACGAAGCCGGTCGCCCGGCCCACCGCCGCCTCCACCGTCTCGATCGGCAGCTCCAGCTGCACGATCAGCGCCCCCTCGATCCGCTGCGGCAGCTGTTCGGGCGTGACCAGGTGGTTGGCCCCGGCCGCGACGACGATCTGGTTCTCACCCGTCGCATCGACGGCGATCAGGGCCACGCCGGTGGGCGCCGCCACATCGACCTCCACCCCCGCCAGGTCGACGCCGTAGTCCTCCATCAGGGCCAGCGCCTCGCCGGCCTGGGCGTCGTTCCCCACCCGTCCGATCAGGCAGACCTCGGCGCCCAGCTTCTCGGCCGCCAGGGCCTGGTTCGCCCCCTTGCCGCCGGGGTGGCGCGACAGGGCCGCGCCCGTCACCGTCTCGCCCGGCGCGGGCAAGCGTTCGGCGCGCGCCACGAAGTCCAGGTTGATCGAACCGACGACGGTGATCCTCATCGGGCGGCCTCCTCCAGGGTGCGGGCGATCAGGTCGAACACGCCCTGGGCGTCGGCGCCGACGGCCCAGCGGTGGCGCGCCGTCGCCGGATCGACGCGGAACTCCACCGCCGTGTGGCCGCGCGTCAGGTCCGACTGGGTCTCCACCTCGATGCGGCACGGCCTCAGGTCGAACAGCGCGGGCGCCATCGCCCACGCCACCGGGCAGGCGTCGTGCAGCGGCGCGCCCCAGTCGGGCGTGGGCCAGCCGACGATCTCGCGCTCGACCCGCTGCGAGAAGCGCAGCATGGCCGCCGCCGTCCGCGCCGCCTCGCTGTCCACGGCCTCTATGGCCCGGATGCGCGCCTCGGTGGCCCGCACCTGGTGCGTCGCGTCCAGGCCGAAGGCGACCACTTCGCAGCCCGATCCGAACACCACCGCCGCCGCGTCCGGGTCGGCCCAGATGTTGAACTCGGCCGAGGCGGTGATGTTGCCGCCCTCCGCGCGCGCGCCGCCCATGACGGCGACCGGCCCCAGCCGCCCCGCCAGCCGGGGCTCGCGCCGCATGGCCAGGGCCAGGTTGGTCATCGGCCCCAGCACGGCCAGGCTCACCGTCCCCTCGGGCCGGCGCATGACCAGGTCGACGATGGCGTTGGCCGCCGGCCCGTCGCCGACGATGGCGGCCGGCTCGAACGGTTCCAGGTCGCCCAGACCCTCCGGCCCGTGGAATTCGCCCGCCCCCGCCGGGGGCCGCTTCATCGGCCGTTCCGCCCCGCCGAAGACGGGCACGTCCGCCCGCCCGGCGATCTGGCGCATCATGCGCGCGTTCCGCTGGGTCGCATGGCCGGGCGCGTTGCCGGCCACGGTGGTGATCGCCAGCAGATCCAGCGCGGGCGCCGCGAAGGCCAGCAGCAAGGCCACGGCGTCGTCCACGCCGGGGTCGCAATCGATGATGAGGGCAGGTCTGTTCACCGCGCCTGACTAGGCAGCCCCGCCGCCCCCGGCAAGCGGCATCGGTCGCGGCGGGCGTGGCGCCTATCCGATGGCGTCTGGAATTTCTCGCAATCCGGCGTGGTTGCGGCTCACAATCCGGCATTGAAAGTCGGGGTTCATCGGGCAAGATCACGGGCATGACGAAACCACCCCGCAGGCCATTGACCGCAACCCCGGCGATGCGTGAAGCCGCCGCCGAGCGAACCTCGCCGGACCTGCGCAGCGACCGAAATCGAACCTCACTCGCGACACGCGTTCGGGCGAAGTCTACTGGTGCGAGTTCAGCCCCCTGAACTGGACGCCGGAGTTCGATTATCAGCACCTTGTGGTCATCGTCAGGGGCGGAAAGATCTCAAACGACATTCACGTGGTTCTGCCGCTGACCAAGTCGGATCAATCGGGCAATCCCCATGGATACCGCCTTGCGCATAATCCGAACCCCGGCTCGGCGGCGGAGTCCTGGGCGGTCTGCAATCACGTCTATTCCGTCGCGTCCGAGCGTCTCCAGCCCTTGCGGGACCCGGGCGGCAATCGTCGCACGCCGGAAAAACTCCATCCCGATGATCTTCGCCAGATCAGCGCGCGTATGCAAAGGGCGCTCGCGACCTTCCTCGCCCTGGGGGTCTAGGCCTCGCTCGGACAAGTCGCGGCTGGGTTGAATTCTGCCGCCTGGCGGCTATATTGGAGTCACGGTTTCGGCCGTTGGACCGCGTGCGGTCCCCGCCCCTCACGGGGCTAATCAAAAGGGCCAGTCGTTCGCCGACTGGCCCTTTTATTTCCGAGGTCCCGGAAGCGGCCGCCCACCGGCGCCACGGAGCCAAAGCGCCTCCTCAAGCGTTGCCGCGACATGACCGCCGCCCGCCCCTTCGATCTGCGCCGAGAGAGCGCCTATCTGCGCGACCTGGGCCGCGCCTTCGGCGGGGCGCTGCTGTTCAACGTCCCCCTGCTGATGACGATGGAGATGTGGGAGCAGGGCGTGACGATGGATCGCTGGCGGCTGCTGGCCTTCATCCTGTCCGGCCTGCCGCTGCTGTACGGCCTGGCCTATTACGCCGGCTTCTCGAAGCGGCGGGGGCTGAGGAACGACCTGCTGGACACCGCCGTCGCCCTGGCGGTCGGCTTCGTCACCGCCTCGGTCCTCTTGGTGATGTTCGGCGTGGTCGACTGGAACGCGCCCCCGCGCGAGGCCCTGGGCATGGTGGCGCTGCAGGCGATCCCCGGCGGCATGGGCGCCCTTCTGGCGCGGCGCCAGCTGGCGGGCGGGGGCGGCGACGACGGTGACGAGGACCAGGCCTCCTATGTCGGCGAACTGTTCCTGATGGCGGCGGGCGCCCTGTTCTTCGCCCTGAACGTGGCGCCGACCGAGGAGGTCATCCTGATCGCCTACAAGGCCACGCCCTGGCACGCCCTGGCGCTGATCGTCGCCTCGGTCGCCCTGATGCACGTCATCGTCTTCGAGGCCGGGTTCGCCGGCCAGGAGGAGGCCGAACATCCGCTCAAGGCCTTCGCCCACTTCACCCTGCCCGGCTACGCCATCGCCCTGGGGATCAGCCTGTTCGTCCTGTTCCTGTTCGGCCGGGTCGAGGGCCATTCGCTGGAGGGCCTGACCCAGACCGTGATCGTCCTGGGCTTTCCCGCCGCCGTCGGCGCCGCCGCCGCCCGCCTGCTGGTCTGAGCCCATGCCGTCCAGGAAGACTCCCGCCCGAAAGGTCGTCGCCCCCCGCCCGGTGCTGCAGGCCGTCATGGCCGCGCTGGGCGCCCTTGTCACCCTGGCGGCCCTGGCCATCGTGGTGTGGGAGGCGATGCAGCCCGCCGCGCCGCCCGCCCTTTCGGCCCGCATCGTCGGCGTCCAGGCCACGTCCGCCGGCCACGTCGCCACCGTCGAGGTCTCGAACGACGGGCTCGACACCGCCGCCGGCGTCGACATCGAGGGGGTGCTGGGCGACCAGACCGCGACGGCCACCCTGGACTATGTCCCCGGCCGGGGCCGCGCCAAGGCCTATCTGCGCTTCGACGCCGACCCGACCCGGGCGGCCGTGTCGGTCAAGGGCTGGTCGGCGCCCTGACCCTGGGTTAATGTGTCCGCCTGTTCTCCCGGGGGCGGCAATCGAGCCGCTGAGATAAGGGTCTCTCCCTTGACCGGTCGAACCTGATCCGGGTCATGCCGGCGAAGGGAAGAGATCCTGACGGGCCGCATCGCCGCGGCTTGTCATCCCCGCGCGAGCGGGGACGCGCCGGCGGTCCCTCTTTTGAAGAAGAGGCCGCCATGAACGTTCATATCTCCAACACCTCCACCGACGAGGCTCAAGCAGCGAGCGACCGCGTCGCGAGCGATAGCCTCCCTCTCAGCGAAGCGCGGAAGAAGGTCGCGGCGAAACACGGCCGCATCCCCACCGGCCCGCGCGAGGGCGGACACAAGGTCTATGTCGCCGGCGACCTCTATCCCGACCTCCGCGTCCCCTTCCGCGAGGTCCGCGTCCACCCCAGCGCCAACGAGCCGCCGGTGACGATGTACGACCCGTCCGGCCCCTACACCGACCCTGACGCCCGCATCGACATCACGCGCGGCCTGAACGCCGTCGTCGGCCCCGACTGGCGCCTGGCGCGCGGCGACATCGCCCCGGTCGAGGCCCCGCGCGAGGTCCGGCCCGAGGACAACGGCCACGCCAGCGGCAAGCACCTGGCCCCCCGCTTCGACACGGCGAACCACCGCGTGTTCAGGGGCGTGGCCGGCCGCCCGGTCACCCAGCTGGAATACGCCCGCGCCGGCGTCGTCACCCCCGAGATGGAGTTCATCGCCATCCGCGAGAACCTGAGGCGCGAGCAAGCAGCCAGCGGCGAGCGGCGCGTGGCGAGCGAGGACGCCCAGACCATCACCCTGGCCGACGGCTCGACCCTGGCTCTTCCTTCCTCGCCGCTCGCCGCTCGCCGCTCGCCGCTCGCCAGGGACGGCGAATCCTTCGGCGCCTCGATCCCCGATTTCGTCACGCCCGAGTTCGTCCGCCAGGAGGTCGCCCGCGGCCGCGCCGTCATCCCCGCCAACATCAACCACCGCGAGGTCGAGCCGATGATCATCGGCCGCAACTTCCTGGTGAAGATCAATGCGAACATCGGCAACTCGGCCGTCCTGTCGACCGTCGACGACGAGGTCGACAAGCTGGTCTGGGCCACGCGCTGGGGCGCCGACACGGTCATGGACCTGTCGACGGGGCGCAACATCCACAACATCCGCGACTGGATCATCCGCAACAGCCCCGTCCCCATCGGCACCGTGCCCATCTATCAGGCGCTGGAGAAGGTCGGCGGCGTGGCCGAGGACCTGACCTTCGACGTCTTCGCCGACACCCTGATCGAACAGGCCGAGCAGGGCGTGGACTATTTCACCATCCACGCCGGGGTGCGCCTGCCCTTCGTGCCGCTGACGGCGAACCGCGTCACCGGCATCGTCTCGCGCGGCGGCTCGATCATGGCCAAGTGGTGCCTGGCCCACCACCGCGAGTCCTTCCTGTACGAGCGCTTCGACGAGATCTGCGAGATCATGCGCGCCTATGACGTCAGCTTCAGCCTGGGCGACGGCCTGCGCCCCGGCTCCATCGCCGACGCCAACGACGAGGCCCAGTTCGCCGAGCTGCGCACCCTGGGCGAGCTGACCAAGGTCGCCTGGGACCACGGCTGCCAGGTCATGATCGAGGGCCCCGGCCACGTGCCGATGCACAAGATCAAGCAGAACATGGACGAGCAGCTGAAGCACTGCCACGAGGCGCCCTTTTACACCCTCGGGCCGCTGACCACCGACATCGCCCCCGGCTACGACCACATCACCAGCGCCATCGGGGCGGCCATGATCGGCTGGTTCGGCACGGCCATGCTCTGCTACGTCACGCCCAAGGAGCACCTGGGCCTGCCCGACCGCCAGGACGTCAAGGACGGCGTCATCACCTACAAGATCGCCGCCCACGCCGCCGACCTGGCCAAGGGCCACCCCGCCGCCCGCCTGCACGACGACGCCCTGTCGCGCGCCCGGTTCGAGTTCCGCTGGGAAGACCAGTTCAACCTGGGCCTGGACCCCGAGACCGCCCGCCAGTTCCACGACGAGACCCTCCCCAAGGAAGCCCACAAGACCGCCCACTTCTGCTCCATGTGCGGCCCCAAGTTCTGCAGCATGAAGATCAGCCAGGACATCCGCGACGCGGCGCGCGGGCAGAACGATGCGGGCGCCAGCCTGGCCGAGGCGGAGGCCGGCATGGCGGAGATGTCGGCGAAGTTCCGCGCCGGCGGCGGGGTGGTGGAGGTGAAGGTGTGACGCGCCCAACAAAGGGCGCAACCTAGCATTAACCACGTGGCGGTGAGAATCTCGCCAGCCGACGTCCCCTTCTGACGTGGATAGGATCATATTCCCATCATCGGCTCACGGAGGCGCTGATGGCTGACACGACCATCGAATGGACGGATGCGACTTGGAACCCGGTCGCGGGCTGCTTGGTGATTACACCGGGCTGCACCAACTGTTACGCCATGCGCATGGCGGCGCGTTTGGAGGCGATGGGGGTGCCCAAGTATGAAGGGCTGACCCGTAAGAGCGGCGACCGCTATGTGTGGACAGGTAAGGTTCGCCTGGACGAAGCTTCGCTCGAAATTCCGCTGAAATGGCGGAGGCCACGCAAGATTTTCGTCAACTCGATGTCGGACCTCTTCCACCCGGATGTCCCGCCGGAGTTCGTCGAGCGTGTTTGGGAGGTGATGGCGAAGACCCCTCAGCACACCTACCAAATCCTTACCAAACGGCCTGAGCGGATGAGGCAGGTCGTCACCGACCTCGCGTTGCCGGCACTACCTCACGTGTGGCTGGGTACCAGCGTCGAAGACAGTCGCGTTCTTTCGCGACTGGACGACCTACGCGCAACACCGGCGATTATCCGCTTCGTTTCCTTCGAACCGTTGATCGGATCCGTGGCGAAAGCGAACCTCGACGGAATCCACTGGGCCATCGTTGGCGGCGAGTCTGGTCCGAGAGCACGCCCAATGGCGGAACAGTGGGTCGATGAAATTCGACTCGCTTGCCTAGGTGCGGGGGCAGCATTCTTTTTTAAACAATGGGGCGGGAGGAACAAGAAGGCTGCAGGGCGCCTTCTCCATGGGCGAGAATGGAACAACCTTCCATTGCAAAGCTCTGCTATACTGGCTGAATGAGCGAAGAATCAGATTTGGCCGAAGTCGGCCCATGGGCCGAGCAGAAGTTGGCCGCTTTGGCCTCCTATCTGAATTACTACACGACGGTGCTCAAGAATCAGGTTTGGTGCAGAACGATCTATCTCGATGCGTTTGCAGGAGGTGGAAAGGCGAGCCTCCGTAGCGTAACTAAACACCCGTTAGTTGAAACGCCGCTTTGGGATGACGAGCGCCCGGCAGAGCACACTCAGATTGTTGTAGGCAGCCCAAGAAGGGCTTTGGATCTCGCAAACCCGTTCGACCGATACGTGTTTGTGGACGCTGACCCAAAGCGGGTGAGCCAACTTTATCACCTGCAAAGTGAGTACGAGGGGAGGCGTCGGATCGATGTTCGGCAGGGGAGCGCGGAAGATCAAATTACTTGGCTTCTGAAGCAGAACATCTCCAAGACAACGCATCGCGGCGTGGCGTTTCTCGACCCGTTCGGCGCTCATTTGCCATGGACCTCGGTTCAGGCGCTGGCGGCCACTAGGATATTCGAAGCGATCATCAACTTTCCGCTGCATATGTGCATCAATCGGCTCGCCACGTTGAATCCCGCCATCCCATCAAACTGGCGGGATCAGCTCGACAGTTTCTTTGGGCCGGGGTGGTACGATGAGGTTTACGAAACCACCGAGGGCTTGTTCGGCGCAGCGACTAGGAAGAGGGCTGACGCAACCGATCGACTTCTCCGATTTTATCGAGCAAACCTAAAAAACGCATTCGGTCATGTCTCTCAACCTATGCTTATTCGAAATACGAGAGGTAGCCCACTGTACTACATCATCTGGGCGGGCCCTCACCGTAAAGGGTTAGAGGGAGCGGATTACGTCCTAAAGACAGGGGAACGCTTACAGAAGCGAGCATGATGCCCACCCTCGTCCTCCTCGCCGGGCCTAACGGCCGCGCGGGGGAGATGGCCAAGAACGGCACGCGCGAAGAGAAGTCCGGCAAGTTCCTGCCGCCGCCCGGCTGGAAGGGGCGTCTGGTCGCCGCCGACGACGCGCCGCGCGCGCTGAGGAAGACGCGGGCCTGACTTTCGTCATCCTCCGGCAAGCCGCGCAGCGGCGCGGACCGGGGGACCCAGCGGCGCGCGGGAGCGCGAACCTGTCGCGGACTCGGCGGCCGACGGTCGTGCGGCGGACATATCGCCTTCGGCGCCGCTGGGTCCCCCGGTCTCGCTGCGCGAGCCGGAGGATGACGAAAGAGGGAAGGCGAGGCCTCTGCCATCCTAATTCCGCCACCCCGCCCTCTGAATTCCCTCGCCTTTCCGCCGCCGCGCGCCAATCGACCTAACACCCCTCCCGGCCGTCCCATAATGCCCCGGCCCCGCGCGTGGGGCGGATCGGCGTCGGAGGGGCGCATGGAACGGGATGAGGATCGCCGGCCGGGCTGCGGGCCCGATGACGCGGGATCGGGCTGGGACGACGGCCGGGCGCCCTATGACTATTGGGACGGCCGCCTGACCAATGAGGACTTCGTCGACCGCCCCCGAAACGAGGGATCTTGCGACGAGGGATTCAGCGACGACCCGCCCCGCCCCGACGCGCCCCGCGACCCCGCGCGCCCCCTCTACGACGGGCGGCCCGTGCGCGATCCCTATGACCGGGGCGGCGGCTATCGCCGCGTGTCCGAGGCGGCGTGGGCGCGGGCGCGGGAGGAATATCTGCAGGGCGAGTCCTGCCCGACCGTGTGCGCCCGCCACGGCATGGCCGAGTCCACCTTCCGCCAGCGCGCCAAGGCCGGGGGTTGGCGCCGCATCGACCAGCCCGATCCCGAGCCGGTCGACCTGGACGCCGAGGAGGAGGCGGGCCTGCTGGACTACGCCCAGATGGCGCGCCACGCCCTGGTGCGGCTGAACCGCGCCGTCCTGCGCGGCCGGGTCGCCGAGGCCGCCGGCTGGATGCGGCTGCACACGCGCCTTTCGGACCTGGCCCGCGCCGCCGATGGAACGCCGCCCGCGCCGAAACCCGCTCCGAAACCTGCGAAGACCCCCGACCCCCAGGCGACCGCGATGGCCAAGGCCCGCACCGTCCAGACCCTGGTCCGCGCCGTCGCCGACCTGGACCCGGCGGACCCGACCGGCCGCCGCCTGATCGACAAGAGCCTGGAGGTGCTGGACGCCCTGGAGCGGGCGCCGATTTCAGACGATTCACTCTATTCAGACGGTGGTTTTCCGGACGCGGAGCCTGAAACCGGCCCGCCGTGATTTCCTTCTTTCGTCATTCCGGGCGAAGCGCAGCGGAGACCCGGAACCCAGCGGCGCCGAAGGCGAAATCTATCCGTCGCGTGATGTCTGAAGGCCTGATCTGCGACAGGTTCGCGCTCTCGCGCGCCGCTGGGTCCCCCGGTCTTCGCCGCTGCGCGGCTTGCCGGAGGATGACAAAAGAGGATGACGAAGGGAGAGCCTACGCCTCCTTGGCGATCTGGCGCAGCGCCTGTTCGAACGCCTCGGCCGGCTGGCCGCCGCTGATCAGATACTTGCCCTCCACCACCACGGCGGGGACTGAGTTGATGCCCCGCGACCGCCACAGCTGCTCGGCCTGGCGCACCGCCTGGGCGTAGCGGCCGGACGCCAGCACCTCGGCCGCCTCGGCCCGGTCCAGCCCCGCGGCCTCGGCCGCCTGGGTCAGGACGCCGGCGTCGGTCAGGTTGCGGTTGTCGGTGAAGTGGGCGGTGAACAGCGCCCGCTTCAGCGCCTTCTGCTTGTCCGGCGCTGTCTCGTGCGCCCAGTGCAGCAGGCGGTGGGCGTCGAAGGTGTTCCAGATGCGGCTTGTCTCGCCCATCCGCATGTCGAAGCCCGCTTCCGCCGCGCGGGCCTTGATCATCTCGCGGTTGGCGGCGGACTGTTCGGGGGTCGAGCCGTACTTGCGGCCGATGTGTTCGACGATCCCCTCGCCCTCGGGCGCCATGTCGGGGTTCAGCTCGAACGGCTGGAAGGCGATGTCGGCGGCGATCCCCTCGGGCTCCAGCCGCTCCAGCGCCGTCTCCAGCCCGCCCAGCCCCACCACGCACCAGGGGCAGACGACGTCGGAGACGAAGTCGATCTTCAGGGTCTTGAGCGGGGCGGGGGTCGAGGTCTGGGGGGCGGTGTCGGTCATCGGCGCGGCCTTCTGGAACAGCAGGTGTTGCGATGGGATATGGCGACGCGAGCGGCCAATGCCAGGCCCCGGCTCACCCCAGCTCCCGGGGCGCGCGGATGCGCCGCCAGCGGGCCTCCACGAAGGCGAAGGCGCCGAAGGCCATCAGCCCGGCCGCCGTCAGCCCCAGGATCCACGATCCGCCCGGCTGGGCCTCCAGCGCCGCCAGCGCCCCGGCCGTGCTGGTCACCTCGCCCGCGCGGGCGTGCAGGCCCGCCAGCACCACGAAGACGCCCAGCGGCAGATAGGCGAAGCCCCGCGCCGCATAGCCCGTCCGCGCCAGGATCGAGGCCGGCCGGCAGAAGGCCTCGGGGCAGGCCAGGGCCGCGTCGAAGTCGTCCCGGAAGGCCCTGACGATGTTGCCGATCCCGACCGCCAGGACCACCAGCCCGGCCGTCGCCAGCAGGGCCCCGCCGAAGGGCAGGCCCAGCAGCATGGCCGCCTTCTCCTGGTTCTCGGCCACGCTCTCGGCCCGGTCGGCGGCGGCGCTGGTCGCCTCGCCTGCCTCGTCCAGATACTCGAACACCCCGGCCGCCAGCACCCCGTAGAACAGCCCGCTCAGCGCCTGGCCCGCCCGCGTGGCCCAGCCCTTCAGGTCCGTCCCCTCATGATCCGCGTCGAACACCGCCTGCAGCACGCGCCAGCCGACGAAGGCCCACAGCCCCAGGCCCAGCAGCACCAGCCACAGCCGCCCGAACGGCTGCTCGGCCAGCCAGCCCGCCGCCCCGCCCGTGCCGACCGCCGCCCCGATCCGGTCCGTGGCCGCCAGCAGGGTCAGCGCCCCCGCCGACAGATAGACGAAGCCCCGCGCGCCATAGCCGATCCGTGCGGCCCACTCGACCAGGGTCGCCAGCCTGGGCGTCCGCCGGGCCAGCGGCAGGCGGCGGCGGGCGGTCTCTCCCAGGCGGGCGGCGGCGCGGCGAAGGGGGGCGAAGGCGGTCATGACCGGGCGTCAACGCCGGGCCTACGGCAAAGGCTCCGCCTCTGTCGCCTTCCGACAGACGCCGGTCGTCGATCCGGCCTATCCTTCGCTGTCCGGGGCCTGCGATGCGCATCTACGAACTCCACTTCTTCGACGACGAGGGCCGACGCCCGCTGCTCGACTTCCACGACGGGGCCGACGACCACGACGCCCTGCGCGCGGCCGCGGCGCTGCTGGCCCGGCACGCCTCCTGCGCGGGGGTGGAGATCCACGACGGCGACCGCATCGTCGGCCGGCTGGAGCGGTCAAACCTCGGCCCGGTGTGATCGGTCGCGTACACAAGCCGCGAATTCAACGACTTGTCCCCAGATACGGGCCGAAATTACTGCAACGCTGTGTCGGGTTCCGACAGACGCCTTCACGCAATCGCCTTATGCGCGAATTCATGCGTCACCATCCGCCGGGAAATCTCCTGCTCAGCGCCATGGCGCCCGAGGACCGGGCCGCCCTCTCGGCCATCGCGACGCCGATCGACTTCGCCCACGGCCAGGTCTTCGCCGAGCCCGACGACCCGATCGAGCACCTGCACTTCATCGAAAGCGGGTTCTGCTCCTCGGTGGCGGTGCTGGAGGACGGCCGCACGGTGGAGACGCTGATGGTCGGGCGCGAGGGCGTGCTGGGCGTGGTTGCGGCGCTGACCCCTCAACGCGCCCACACCCGCAGCGTGGCCCAGGTGGCCGGCTCGGCCCAGCGGGTGGAGGCCCAGCGCCTGCGCGTCCTGGCGGCCCAGCGGCCTGGGGTGCGCGACATCCTGGCCGACTACATGGCCCGGCTGCAGGGCGAACTGGAGCAGTCCGCCGCCTGCAACGCCCTGCACCACGCCGGGCGCCGCTTCGCCAAATGGCTGCTGCGCTGCCACGACCGGGTCGAGGGCGACACCCTGAACCTGACCCAGGAATATCTGGCCTCGATGCTGGGCTCGCAGCGCACCACGGTCAACGAGGCCGCCCAGGGGCTGCAGAAGGCCGGGGCCATCGCCTATTCGCGCGGCCGCATCACCGTGCTGGACCGCGCCGCCCTGGAGCACGCCGCCTGCGAATGCTACCGCGCCGGCGACGTCTTCCGCCTCAAGGCCGGCTGACCCGCCCGGGCGCGACCGGCCGCGCGCCCCGCAGGTCGCCTGTCAGATCGCCTGTCACGTCGCCGGGCGCCGTGGCGCGCCTGCTCTGGCGTTTGCGAGCACTTGCCTGTAAGAGGCGCCCCGAACACTCCCCCCTTCTCCCTGCACCTTCCTGCAGCGGCGCGGATATCCCGCGGCCGAACACAGTCCGCCCGAGCCCAAAATGAACCTGCGCAACGTCGCCATCATCGCCCACGTCGACCACGGCAAGACCACCCTGGTGGACCAGCTCCTGGCCCAGTCCGGCGTCTTCCGCGCCAATGAGGCGACCACCGAGCGCGCCATGGACTCCAACGACCAGGAGCGCGAGCGCGGCATCACCATCCTGGCCAAGTGCACCTCGGTGCTGTGGAACGGCAAGGCGGGAGAGACCCGCATCAACATCATCGACACCCCCGGCCACGCCGACTTCGGCGGCGAGGTGGAGCGGATCCTGGGCATGGTCGACGGCTGCGTCATCCTGGTCGACGCCGAAGAGGGCGTCATGCCCCAGACCAAGTTCGTGCTGACCAAGGCGCTGAAGATGGGCCTGCGCCCGATCCTGTGCATCAACAAGGTCGACCGCGCCCACGCCGACCCGGACCGGGTGCACCTGGAGACCATCGAGCTGTTCGAGGCCATCGGCGCCTCGCCGGAACAGCTGGACTTCCCGCACATCTACGCCTCGGGCCGCAACGGCTGGGCGACGCTGGACATGAACGAGCCGTCCGACACCCTGGCGCCGCTGTTCGACCTGATCGTCGACCACGTGCCGCCGCCGCCGGTGGCCGAGAACAAGGACAAGCCGTTCCGCATCCTGAACGTGCTGATCGAGAGCGACCCCTTCCTGGGCCGCATCCTCACGGGCCGCATCGAAAGCGGCAAGGCGGTCCCCGGCATGCCGATCAAGGCGCTGGACCGCGACGGCAAGCAGATCGAACAGGGCCGGATCACCAAGGTCCTGGCCTTCCGCGGCCTGAAGCGCCAGCCGCTGGACGAGGGTTCGGAAGCGGGCGACATCGTCGCCATCGCCGGCATGTCCAAGGCCACCGTGGCCGACACCCTGTGCGCCCTGGAAGTGACCGAGGCGCTGGACGCCCAGCCGATCGACCCGCCGACCATCTCCATGACCGTGGGCGTCAACGACAGCCCCCTGGCCGGCCGCGAAGGCGACAAGGTCCAGTCGCGCGTGATCCGCGACCGCCTGCTGAAGGAGGCCGAGGCCAACGTCGCCATCCGCATCACCGAGACCCCCGGCTCGGACGCCTATGAGGTCGCCGGCCGCGGCGAACTGCAGCTGGGCGTGCTGGTCGAGAACATGCGCCGCGAAGGCTTCGAACTGTCGATCAGCCGCCCGCGCGTGGTCTATCAGACCGGCGAGAACGGCGAGCGGCTGGAGCCGATCGAGGACGTGGTCATCGACGTCGACGACGAATACACCGGCGTGGTCATCGAGAAGCTGAGCCAGCGCAAGGCCGAGCTGCGCGACATGGGCCCGTCGGGCGCCGGCAAGACCCGCATCCAGCTGAACTGCCCGTCGCGGGCCCTGATCGGCTATCAGGGCGAGTTCCTGACCGACACGCGCGGTTCGGGCGTGCTGAACCGCGTGTTCAGCCACTACGAGCCGCACAAGGGCGCGATCGAAGGCCGCCTGAAGGGCGTGCTGGTCTCCAACTCCGACGGCGACACGGCGGCCTACGCCCTGTGGAACCTGGAGGAGCGCGGCGTCATGTTCGTCGGCGCCGGCGAGAAGACCTACCAGGGCATGATCATCGGCGAGAACAGCCGCTCAGACGACCTGGACGTCAACCCGATCAAGGGCAAGCAGCTGACCAACGTCCGCGCCTCCGGCAAGGACGAGGCCGTGCGCCTGACCCCGCCGCGCCGTCCGTCGCTGGAACAGGCCATCGCCTATATCGAGGAAGACGAGCTGGTCGAGGTCACGCCCAAGTCGATCCGCCTGCGCAAGGAAGTCCTGAACCCCTCCTTCCGCAAGAAGCGCGTCCGCGCCGACTGAGGACGGCCATCGCCGGAAACGATCAGGGGAGCCGCGACGCGGCTCCCCTTTTTCGTCTCAGTCCATCAGCTGCTGGGCCAGATAGACATAGTGCCGGGCCCAGCGCCGGGCGTTGGCCACCGGGTCGGCGTCGTTGGAGTGACCGCCCGCCGTGTCCTCGTAATAGAGGTGGTCGTGGCCCTGGTCGCCCAGGCGCGCGGCGAACTTGCGGGCATGGCCCGGATGCACGCGGTCGTCGCGGGTGTTGGTGGTGATGTAGACACGGGGGTAGTCGACCTCGGGCCGCAGCTGCTGGTAGGCGGAATAGCGGGCGATCCACTCGGCCTCCTCGGGGATGCGCGGGTCGCCGTATTCGCCGATCCACGAGGCGCCGGCCAGCAGCTCGTGATAGCGCAGCATGTCGATCAGCGGGCTCTCGATCACCGCGGCGTTGAACAGCTCCGGGTGCTGGGTGATGGAGACGCTGGTCAGCACCCCGCCGTTCGACCGGCCGTAGATGCCCAAGTGACGCGGGCTGGTGATCCCGCGCCGCTCCAGGTCGCGGGCCACGGCGGCGAAGTCGTCGAAGGCGCGCTGCCGGTTCCCGTCCAGCGCCGCCTGGTGCCAGTCGGGCCCGAACTCGCCGCCGCCGCGGATGTTGGCCTGGACGAAGACCCCGCCCCGCTCCAGCCACAGCTTGCCCATCTCGGGCTTGTAGGCGGGGTTCAGGCTGATCTGGAAGCCGCCGTAGCCCAGCATGACGGTCGGCGCCGTCCCGTCCATCGCCAGGTCGCGCGGGCGGGTGACGAAGTAGGGGATCTTGGTCCCGTCGGTCGAGGTCGCCTCATATTGCTCGGTGACATGGGTCGAGGCGTCGAACTTGGCGGGCGCGGCCTTCAGTTCGGTCAGCGAGCCGGCGCTGGCGTCCGCCAGGCTCAGCGTCGGCGGAACGAGGAAGCCCTGGGTCGAGACGAAGACCTGCCCTCGCGACTTGGAGGAGTCGCCCAGGCCGACGGCCAGGTTGGCGGGCACGGCGATGGGCGCGGCGGTCCACCCCGACGGGCCCGCCTGGAAACGCAGAAGCGTGCCGGCGACGTTGTCGGTGACGGCGGCGACGAGGGTGTCGGACAGGACGGCGACGCCCTGCAGCGCCTGACGCTGGGCAGGCTGGAAGACCAGGGCGTCGTCGCGGCCGATGCGCCCGTGCGGGCGGGTCTCGCCCAGCACGCCCAGCGGAAGCGCCAGCAGCGACCCGGCGATGTAGTCCTCTCCGTCGAAGCTCCAGGCCTGGTCGGGCGAGAAGACCAGGCGGCCGTCGATGACGCCGGAGATCCCGACCCGTTCCGGCAGGTTCAGCTTCTGCGCCTTGCCGTCGTGGCTCAGGCTCCAGGTCTCGGACCGGAAGGTGTCCAGCGGACGGGTGATGATCACGGCCTGCACCACGCCTTCCTTGTCGCGATAGACGGCCGGGCTGACGCCGTATCCGCCATCGCCCTGATCGCCGCGATAGACCTCGACCGCCTGGTCCAGGGCCTGGCCGCGCTTCAGCGTCTTGACGATGAAGGGATAGCCCGACTCGGTCATGGTGCCGGGGCCGAAGTCGGTGGCGACCAGAAGCGTGTCGCGGTCCAGCCACTCGATGCGGTGCTTGCCCTCCGGCAGGTTGAAGCCCCCGTCCACGAACCGTTTCGTCGTCAGGTCGAACTCGCGCACGACCACGGCGTCCTTGCCGCCGTCGGACAGGTTGATCAGGCAGCGGGTCTCGTCCGGGGCCAGGCAGTCGGCGCCCTTGAACACCCAGTCGCGGCCCTCGGCCTTGGCCAGGGCGTCGATGTCGAGCAGCGTCTCCCAGCGCGGCTGGGCGGTGCGGTAGCTGTCCAGCGTCGTGCGCCGCCACACCCCCTTGGGATTGGCCGCGTCCTGCCAGAAGTTGCCCACGCCGTCGCCCAGGAAGGACGGCATGGGGATGCGGTCCTCGGCGGTCAGGATGGCCTCGGCCTCGCGGCGGAAGGTCTCGTAGCGGGGGTCGCCGGTCAGGGCGGCCAGGGACTTGCGGTTCTCCTCGGCGACGAAGGCCATGGCCTCGGCCCCGTCCACCTGCTCCAGCGCCAGGTGGTCGTCGGCGGCCGCGACGCCGGCGGGGGTGAGGTTGTGTGGGTAGTGGGGTGGCGGGCCCAAGCGCTCAGGATGGTCGTGCCTGTGCTGCTCATCGGTCGTCACCGGAGCCGTGGCGCAGGCGCCCAGCAGGAGCGCCGGAATGGCGACGGACAGGATCAGGTGACGCATTTCATTACTCCGCTCATCCCGGCGAAAACCGGGACCCAGATCTTTGGGCGTTCGGCGTCGCCCGTTCGCAGTGAACCCGATCCCAGCCGCCGATCCTCGCGAAAGAACTGGGTCCCGGCTTTCGCCGGGATGAGCGGATGCAAGAAGCCTATTCCTGCGCCGGCGTGTCCATCAGGCGGCGCGACAGATAGGTGTATTCCAGCGCGATCCGGCGGGCGGTCTCCTGCAGGTTGGCGCCGGCCGCGTGGCCGCCGTCGGTGTTCTCGTAGAACAGCACCGGATAGCCCAGTTCCTCAAGCCGCGCGGCGGCCTTCCTGGCATGGCCGGGATGGACGCGGTCGTCCTTGGTCGAGGTGTGGATGAAGACTTCCGGATAGGGCTGGCCCGCGCGCAGGTTCTGATAGGGCGAATAGCGCTCGATCCAGGCGCGCTGTTCGGGGATGTCCGGGTCGCCGTATTCGCCGATCCACGACGCGCCGGCCAGCAGCTTGTGGAAGCGCAACATGTCGAACAGCGGCACCTGGATGACGGCGGCGTTGATCAGGTCCGGGCGCTGGGTCAGCATCACCCCCATGAACAGCCCGCCCTGCGACCCGCCCATGATCCCCAGGTGCGGCTGGCTGGTGATGTCGCGGGCGATCAGGTCCAACGCCACGGCCTGGAAGTCCTCGTGCGCGCGCTGGCGGTTCTGCTGCAGCGCCGCCTCGTGCCAGCGGGGTCCGAACTCGCCGCCGCCGCGGGTGTTGGCGATGACATAGACGCCGCCCCGCTCCAGCCACAGCTTGCCGACCGTGGCCGAATAGCCGGGCAGCAGCGAGCTTTCGAAGCCGCCGTAGCCGTAGAGCAGCGTCGGGTTGGAGCCGTCCAGCGGCATGTCCGCCTTGTGCACCACGAAGTAGGGGATCATCGTTCCGTCGGCCGAGCGGGCCTCGTGCTGATCCACCGTCATGCCCGTGGCGTCGAACTTGGCCGGCATCGACTTGATCTGTTCGACGTCGCCCGTCGCGGCGTCCGCCAGCCACAGGCTGGACGGGTTCAGATAGCCGGTGACGCTGACGAAGACCCGGTCGTCGGTCTCCGAGGCCGAACCGACGCCGACCGACACGTTCTGCGGCAGGTCCAGGGTCGTGTGCGTCCATTCGGTCTGGCCGGGGCGATAGACGCGCACCGATCCGCGCACATTGTCATAGAGGGCCACGACCAGGGTGTGGCGGGTCGCGTTGACGCCTTCCACCGACTGACGCTCGGTCGGGCGCAGCACCAGCTGCGCCGGGGTCGCCGGATCGGCCAGCCAGGCGTCCAGCGGCCAGGCGATCAGGTCGCCGGTCTGGAAGGCCTGGCCCGACGGCGCGGTCCAGTCCTGCTTCAGCGACACCACCAGCCGGCCGTCGATCAGGCCGTTGATCTCCGACTTGGCCGGCAGGGCCAGCTGCACCAGCGAGCCGTCGTCCTTCGGCCGCCAGGTCTCGGACGAATAGAAGTCGACCGAGCGGTTGATCAGCACCGCCTTCACCGCGCCGTCGGCGTCACGCAGGGTGTAGCCGGACACGGCCACGTCGGTCGGCTGGCCGGTGAAGATGACCGGCGCCTGTTCCGGCGCCTGGCCGCGCTTCAGCAGCCGCACCGTCATCGGATAGCCGGAATCGGTCAGGGTGCCGGGGCCGAAGTCGCGCGAGATCAGCAGCGTGTCCCGGTCGATCCAGGCCGCCCCGCCCTTGGATTCCGGCAGGACGATCCCGCCCTCGACGAAGGCGCGCTCCACGGCGTCGAATTCGCGCAGCGTCGTGGCGTCCTTGCCGCCGTTCGACAGGCTGACCAGGCAGCGGCGTTCCTCGGGCGCCAGGCAGTTGACGCCCTTGTAGACCCAGTTGGCGTCCTCGGCCGCCGCCAGGGCGTCGATGTCCAGGATGGTGTCCCACTGGGGCGCGTCGGTGCGGAAGCTGTCGACCGTGGTCTGGCGCCAGACGCCGCGCACATGGTCCGCGTCCTGCCAGAAGTTGCTCAGCGTGCCGTCGCGGTTGAAGCCCACGCCCGGGATGCGGTCCTTGGCCTGGACGATGGCCAGGGCCTCCTGGTGCAGCGGCTCGTAGCGCGGGTCGCCCTGCAGCACGCCCAGGCTCTTCTCATTGTGTTCGCGCACCCATTCCATCGCGCGGGCGCCCTCGACGTCCTCCAGCCAGATATAGGGGTCGGTCGCCTCGCTGGTCGCAAAACCGGACGAAGCCGGCGCCGGGGCGGGGGCGGCGGAAGCGGAAGGGGCGGTCTGGGCCATGGCGACGGCGCTCAACGAACTGGAGGCGAGAAGGGCCGCGAGCGCGGCGGCGGACGAACGGATCATGGCGGGGTCCCCGAAAACGAAGGCGGCACCTTAACGGCGGCGGCCCGACCGGCAAGGCGCGCGGCCCGATCCTTACGGCTTTGTCATCTTCCGTCGTCGGGGATGCACAGCAGATTGCCGCAGGCCTTGCAGTGGACGGCGTCGGGGTCGTGCTTCTGAAGACCGCAACGGTCGCAGGGGAAGGCGACCTTGCTGGGCCGGATGAAGGCCTGGGCCAGGCGCAGGAACAGGGTGATGCCCACCAGCATGATGGCGATGGACAGCAGCCGCCCCCACGGCCCCGGCAGCGTCACGTCGCCGAAGCCGGTCGTGGTCAGGGTGGCCACGGTGAAATACAGCGCATCGACATAGCCGGCGATCCCGTCGTGCCCCCGGAAGGTCGCATAGACGAAGCCGGTCGCCACGAAGACGAAGGTCACCAGATTGGCCAGGGCGCGCGTGATCTCCTCGACGCGGGTATCGTCGAACCTGCGGCCCACGGTGCGCCAGAAGAAGTCCGAGTTCAGCAGGGTCCACAGCCGGAGCATCCGCAGGAAGCCCAGGTTGAACAGCCAGATGGGGAACAGCAGGGTCGCCAGGACGAACAGGTCCACCCAGACGATCGGCCGCTTCAGCCAATCCTTGATGTCGGACCAGGCGTAGGCCCGCGCGGCCAGGTCGATCGCCAGGACGGCGGCGATCAGATAGTCGATGACATAGAAGGCCCAGCCCATGTTCCTGAGGATCGGCGCGGCCAGGAAGAAGCCGATGATGGCCAGGTCGATGACGATGACCGTCAGCCGGAACCGCACCGCCGGCGGCTGGGAGCCCTGGTAGAGATAGCGCAGCCGGGCCCGCAGGCGCAGGCCCTCGTCACGGGGGGCGCCGTCTTGCTTCGGGGAGGCTTTGGTGGAGGGCAATTCGGTATCCGTTCGTCCCGGCCACGCCGGCGTCCGTTGGCGCGCGCCACTCAACCGTCTGACGCGCCGTCTGTCCAACGCTTCCGAACGATCGGTTCGAACAGGGCGGAGATTTCGCCGCGCGGCCAGGCGGCCTATATGGCCAGGCATGACCTCTCGTCCCTTCGTCAAGATGAACGGCGCCGGCAACGACTTCGTCGTGGTCGACGCCCTGGCGCGGCCGTTCACGCCTTCGGAGGACCAGGTGCGCGCCCTGGCCGACCGTGGGACCGGCGAGGGGTTCGACCAGCTGATCGCGATGGAGCCGTCGTCGACGGCCGACGCCTTCATGCGGGTGTGGAACGCCGACGGCGCGATGGTCCAGACCTGCGGCAACGCCCTGCGCTGCGTCGGCTGGCTGCTGATGGAGGCGAGCGGGTCCGACCGGGTGGTCATCGACACCGCCGCCGGCCCGACTGTCGCGACCCGGGCGGGCGACCATCGCGTGACCGTCGACATGGGCGAACCGCGCCTGGCCTGGGACCAGGTGCCGCTGGCCGAGGCGATGGACACGCGCGGGATCGAGCTTCAGGTCGGGCCGATCGACGCGCCGGTGCTGCACACGCCCGGCGCCGTGTCGATGGGCAATCCGCACGTGGTCTTCTTCACCGACCGCCAGGACGACGGCTTCGTCACGGGTTCGGGCTCGCTGGTCGAGCATCACCCGCTGTTCCCGGAAGGGGTCAACGTCGGCTTCGCCAAGGTGCTGGACCGGTCCCACATCCGTCTGCGGGTGTGGGAGCGGGGGGCGGGCCTGACCAAGGCGTGCGGCACCGGCGCCTGCGCCGCCCAGGTCGCGGCCGTGCGGCGCGGCCTGACCGAGCGCAAGGCGACCGTCGTCGTCGACGGCGGCGAACTGGTCATCGACTGGGACGCGGCGTCCGGCCACGTCTTCATGACCGGCCCGGTGGAGATCGAGCGCACCGGGACGCTGTCGGTTTGACGCTGGACGTCCTCACCTTCGGCTGCCGCCTGAACGCGGTCGAGAGCGAGGCCATGCGGGCGCGGGCCGAGGCGGATGGGCTTACGGACGCCGTCCTGGTCAACACCTGCGCCGTCACCGCCGAGGCCGTGCGCCAGGCCCGCCAGGCCATCCGCCGCGCGCGCAGGGAAAGGCCGGACGCGCCCATAATCGTCACCGGCTGCGCCGCCCAGACCGAGGCCCAGACCTTCGCCGCCATGCCCGAGGTGACGCGGGTTCTGGGCAACGCCTTGAAGACCGCGCCCGGCGCCTATCGCCTGTCGGGCCAGCGGCTGGCCGTCTCCGACATCTTCGCCGCCCCGGTCGAGCTGGCGACCGCGCGACCGCTGAAGGACCGGGTGCGGGCCCATGTCGCGGTCCAGACCGGCTGCGACCACCGCTGCACCTTCTGCGTCATCCCCTATGGCCGGGGAAACAGCCGCTCGGTCCCGGCCGGCGAGGTGGTGGCCCAGGTCCGCGCCCTGGTCGATCAGGGGGTGAAGGAAGTGGTGCTGACCGGCGTGGACCTGACCAGCTGGGGCGCCGACCTGCCGGGGGCGCCGCCGCTGGGGCGGCTGGTCCAGCGCATCCTGAAGCTGGTTCCCGACCTGGCGCGCCTGCGCCTGTCCTCGATCGACGCGGCCGAGATCGACGCCGCCCTGCTGGACGCCTTCGCCACGTCCGAACGGCTGATGCCCTATCTGCACCTGTCGCTCCAGCACGGCGACGACCTGATGCTGAAGCGGATGAAGCGGCGCCACCTGCGGGCGGACGCCCTGGCCCTGGTCGCGCGCGTCCGCGCCGTGCGGCCCGACGTCGCTTTCGGCGCCGACCTGATCGCCGGCTTCCCGACCGAGAGCGAGGCGGCCTTTTCCAACCTGCTGTCGCTGGTCGACGAGGCGGACCTGGCCTTCGTCCACACCTTTCCCTACAGCCCCCGCCCCGGCACGCCGGCCGCGCGGATGCCCCAGCTGCCCCCCCAGACGATCAAGGCCCGCGCGGCCGCCCTGCGCCAGACGGGCGACCGCGCCCTGGACCGGCATCTGCGCGCCCAGGTCGGACGCACGGTCCAGGCGCTGGTCGAGAACGGCGGCCAGGCCCGCGCGCCGGATCATTCGCCGATCGCCTTCGAGGGCGCGCCCGGCGCCCTGGCGAGACTGGTGCTGACCGGCGCGGAGGGCGCCCGGCTGACCGCGACGCCGGCCGTTGGCGGAAATCCGCACGCCGGCTGAGCCCCGGATCACCTTTTCCGCACAAGCGCGGACGTTTGCAGGCCGGCGCGGCGTCGTTCGGCCGTGCGCGGTTGTCCCGCTTCGTCCGTCGCTCTAGGAACGGAAGGATCAATCAGAAACGCCGCGCCGGAAACGCCCCGAAGCCATGCCCGACCAGACCGACAAACAGACGTTCTCCGACGAAGAGGCGCTGGACTTCCACCGCATCCCGACGCCGGGCAAGATCTCCATGGCCCCGACCAAGCCGATGGCGACCCAGCGCGACCTGTCGCTGGCCTATTCTCCGGGCGTGGCCGTTCCCGTGCGCGCCATCGCCGAAGACCCCGACCTGGCCTACGACTACACGTCCAAGGGAAACATGGTCGCCGTCATCTCGAACGGCACCGCCATCCTGGGCCTGGGCAACCTGGGCCACATGGCGTCCAAGCCGGTGATGGAGGGCAAGTCCGTCCTGTTCAAGCGCTTCGCCGACGTCGACAGCTTCGACGTGGAGGTGAAGACCACCGATCCGGACGAGTTCGTCACCGTCGTCAAGAACATCGGCGACACCTGGGGCGGCATCAACCTGGAGGACATCAAGTCCCCGGAATGCTTCGTCATCGAAAGCGAGCTGCAGGACCTGCTGGACATTCCGGTCTTCCACGACGACCAGCACGGCACGGCCATCATCTCGACCGCCGGCCTGATCAACGCCGTCCACATCGCCGGCAAGCAGATGGACCAGGTCAAGGTGGTGCTGTCCGGCGCCGGCGCGGCGGGCCTGTCGTCCATCGCCCTGATGAAGGCCGCCGGCGTCAGGCCCGAGAACACCGTGATCTGCGACCGCGACGGCGTGGTCTACAAGGGCCGCGAGCACGGCATGGACCAGTGGAAGGCCGCCCACGCCACCGACACGCCGTTCCGCACCATGGCCGAGGCCATGGTCGGCGCCGACGTGGTGCTGGGGCTCAGCGCGAAGGGCGCCATCACCAAGGAGATGGTGGCCTCCATGGCGCCCAATCCCATCATCTTCGCCATGGCCAACCCCGACCCGGAGATCACGCCCGAGGACGTCAAGTCGGTGCGCTCGGACGCCATCATCGCCACCGGCCGCTCCGACTACGTCAACCAGGTCAACAACGTCCTGGCCTTCCCCTATCTGTTCCGTGGCGCCCTGGACGTGCGCGCGCGCCGGGTGAACCACGAGATGAAGGTGGCCTGCGCCCAGGCCCTGGCGGCGCTGGCGCGCGAGGACGTGCCCGACGAGGTCGCCGCCGCCTATCGCGGCCGCAAGCTGAAGTTCGGCCCCGACTACATCATCCCGACCCCGTTCGACCCGCGCCTGATCTGGTACATCCCGCCCTTCATCGCCCAGGCGGCGATGGACACCGGCGTGGCGCGCCGGCCGATCGAGGACATGGACGCCTATCGCCACAGCCTGCGGTCGCGCGTCGATCCGTCGGCGGCCCTGATGCAGAAGATCACCTCGGCGGTGCGCGGCGGCCCGAACAAGCGCGTCGTCTTCGCCGAGGGCGAGGAGCCGGCCGTCATCCGCGCCGCCTGGGCCTTCAAGCAGGCCGAGCTGGGCACGCCGGTCCTGGTCGGCCGCGAGGATCTGATCCATCAGAACGCCGCCGAGGCGGGCCTGAACTTCGACGAACTGGGCATCGAGATCACCAACGCCCGGGTCTCCGGCTGCAACGCCGAATACACCGACTGGCTGTACGAAAAGCTGCAGCGCCGGGGCTATCTGCGTCGCGACGTGCAGCGGATGATCAACCAGGACCGCAACTATTTCGCCGCCACCCTGGTCGCCCAGGGCCGGGCCGACGCCATGGTCGCGGGCGTGACCCGCAACTTCAACATGGCGCTGAAGGAGGTCCAGCGCGTGCTGGACGTGGACGACACCCTGATCGGCCTGTCGATCCTGCTGGCCAAGGGCCGCACCCTGTTCGTCGCCGACACCTCGATCCACGAACTGCCCGACGCCCGGGAGCTGGCCGAAATCGCCATCAAGGCCGCCGACACCGTGCGCCGCCTGGGCCGCAATCCGCGCGTCGGCTTCCTCAGCTACTCGACGTTCGGCAACCCGCCCGGCGACCGGGGCGAGAAGGTGCGCGAGGCCATCCGCATCCTGGACCGGAAGGGCGTCGACTTCGAATACGAGGGCGAGATGCCGCCCGAGGTGGCGCTGGACCCGCACGGGCACCCGGCCTACGCCTTCAACCGCCTGAGCAAGCCGGCCAACACCCTGGTCATGCCCGCCATCCATTCGGCCGCCATCTCGACCAAGCTGGTCCAGGCGCTGGGCGGCGCGACCCTGATCGGGCCGCTGCTGGTGGGTCTGGAGAAGCCGGTGCAGATCGTGTCGCTGGGGGCCTCGGTCAACGAGATCCTGACCGGCGCCACCTTCGCCGCCTACGACGCCGGCCCGGCCTTCCAGGGCACCGGCCTGACCTCGGCGCCGCCGCCGCCGGCCGCCCTGGCCGAGCGGGACGCGGACTGAGCTTGAACCGGACCTCCGCGGCGAGCAGGCTGGGCGCATGAGCGACGCCGCGCCCTTCCCGCCCGCCGCCCCGCCGCCCCGGCGGGTCGAGCCGGGGCTGTATCTGGTCGCCACCCCGATCGGGAACCTGCGCGACATGACGCTGAGGGCGCTGGACGTGCTGGCGGCGGCGGACCTGGTGCTGGCCGAGGACACGCGCGTCACCGCCAAGCTGCTGTCGGCCTATGGGCTGAAGGCCAGGCTGGAGCGCTGCGACGACCACGCTTCGGCCCGCGCGGCGGAGCAGGCGGTCGAGCGTCTGCGCGAGGGGCAGGTGGTGGCCCTGGTGTCCGACGCGGGCACGCCGCTGGTCAGCGATCCGGGCTTCGTCGTCGCCCGGGCGGTGATCGCCGAGGGCCTGCCGGTCCATCCCGTGCCCGGCCCGTCCAGCCTGCTGGCCGCCCTGTGCGTCGCCGGCCTGCCCGCCGACCGGGTGCTGTTCGCCGGCTTCCTGCCGCCCAGGACCGCCGGCCGCCGCGCCGCGCTGGAAGAGATGAAGGGCCCGCGCCAGACCCTGGTCTTCTTCGAGAGCGGCCCGCGGCTGAAGGACAGCCTGGCCGACATGGCCGCCGTGCTGGGGCCGCGCCCGGCCGCCGTCGCGCGCGAGCTGACCAAGCTCTACGAGGAGTGCGTGCGCGGCCCGCTGGACCAGCTGGCCGTCGACCCTCGCCTGGATGCGCCCAAGGGCGAGATCGTCGTCGTCGTCGGGCCGGGCGAGGCCGAACAGGCGTCCGAGGCCGAGGCCGACGCCGCCCTGGCCGAGGCCCTGACCCGGCTTTCGACCGGAGAGGCCGCCTCCGAGGTCGCCAAGGCGCTGGGGCTGAACCGAAAGGCCCTCTACCGCCGGGCCCTGGAGCTGCAGGGGAAATGACCCAGCGCCTGCCCCGCCCCGCGCCGATCCGTCGCCCCAAGGCGGCGTGGCGCCAGGCCAGGGGCGGGGCCGCCTTCCGCGACGGCCATGCGGCCGAATGGATCGCGGCGGTCTGGCTGATGGCCAAGGGCTACCAGATCCTGGGTTTTCGCCTGAAGGGGCGAGGCGGCGAGATCGACCTTCTGGCCCGGCGCGGACGGGTGCTGGCGGTGGTGGAGGTCAAGCGGCGCGCCACGCTGGACGCCGCCGTCCTGTCGCTGAAGCCGGCCCAGTTCGAGCGGCTGCGGGCGGCCGGCGAGGCCGTGCGCCGCAATCGCCCGGCGCTGCAACCGCTTGAATTGAGAATTGATATGGTGGCGCTGGCCCCAGGCCGCTTTCCGCGTCATCTTCGCGGCGTCGAACGCGGCGGCTGAAAGGGAGCATCGAGGGCGGATGACCCGCGACGAGGCCGAGTCCATCCTGACGACGGCGGGCGAGGCCGGCGACGCGGACTTCCCCCTGCTCGAGGCCGCCATCGCCTGCGCCATTCACGACTATCCGTTCCGCGACCCCGAGCCGGTCCGCACCCTGGCGCGCAACGCCTGCGAGCGTCTGGCCGAACGGATCGGCGGCGAAGGCCCCGACGACGCCCTGGCCGAGACGATGGCCGCCGACCTGCGGCTGAACGGCGACCTGCTGCACTACGACCATCCGTCGAACACCGACATCATCGACGTGGCCGAGCGGCGGCGCGGCCTGCCGGCGGCCCTGGCGGTCTTCTACCTCCACGCGGCCAAGGCGGCCGGGCTTCAGGCGGCGGGGGTCGACTTTCCCGGACACTTCATGGTGCGGGTCGAGACGAGCGAGGGACCGGTGGCCCTGGACCCGTTCAGCCAGGGCCGGCTGGTCCTGCCCAGCGAACTGACGCGGCGCGCGCTCAGGGCGGGGCTGACGCCGCACGTGGCCGACCGGCTGGACCTGCTGATGGCGCCCGTGACGGACCGGCAGTCGCTGATCCGGCTGCAGAACGTCCTGTTCAGCCGCGCCATCCGGGCCCAGGACTACGACGGGGCCGAACGCTCGGCCCTGCGCCGGGCGCTGCTGGACCCCGGCGACCACCGGCCGTGGCTGGACGTGGCCTCGGCGCGGGAGAAACAGGGCGCCCTGGCCGGAGCGATGGAGGCCCTGTCGCGCGCACGCGGCCTGGACGGCGTCGAGGAGGCCCGCCGGTCCACGACCTTCGAGCGGGTCAGGATGCGCCTGAACTGAGCCGGCCGGCGGCCGTCAGACGTCCAGGTCGACCGTGACCGGGGCGTGATCGCTGGGCCGCTCCCATTCGCGCACGTCGTCGTGGATGCGGGCCGTGTCCTTGACCACCGCCGGCGTCAGGCCGGGCGAGGTCCAGATGTGGTCCAGGCGCAGGCCGCGGTTCGACTTCCTGAAGTCGGCGGCGCGATAGCTCCACCATGAGGCCAGCTTCTGCGGCTCGGGGAACCGGTCGCGCAGAACGTCGGCGAAGCCTCCGGCGTCCTGCAGACGGT
Organism: Brevundimonas albigilva; assembly: GCF_023573565.1. Classification (NCBI taxonomy): domain Bacteria; kingdom Pseudomonadati; phylum Pseudomonadota; class Alphaproteobacteria; order Caulobacterales; family Caulobacteraceae; genus Brevundimonas; species Brevundimonas albigilva. The sequence continues at coordinate 3,040,585 of NZ_CP097649.1, read as the reverse complement.
TCAGCGTCTCGACCTCGATCGGGGTGTGGCTGACGATCTTGGACATGTAGCGGTGGTTCCACACGTCGTTCTCGCCGGGCGCGATGTTGAAGTCCCCGGCCAGAACCAGGGGCGCGTGGCGGTCGCGCTTGGCGATCTCGGCGGTCAGCCGCTGGTAGAAGTCCATCTTGTGATCGAACTTGGGGTTCAGCGCGCGGTCGGGCACGTCGCCCCCGGCCGGGATGTAGAAGTTCTGGATGTCGACGCCGGCCACCCGCGCGGAAACGCAGCGCGCGTGGCCCAGCTTGCACACCTCCAGCGTGGTGTTGTCGGCGATGGGCAGGCGGCTGGCGATGGCCACGCCGTGCCAGCCCTTCTGGCCCGCGACCCTGAGGTGCGGCAGGCCCATCTCCTCGAAGGCGGCGCGGGGAAACTGGTCCGTGGTGCATTTGATTTCCTGCAGCAGCAGGACGTCGGGCGCGCGCTCCTGCACGAACCGGGCGACCTGGTCGATGCGCAGGCGGACGGAGTTGATGTTCCATGTGGCGAGGCGAAGGGTCATGCCCTGCGAATAGCAGGCCCGACGCCGGATTCAGCCCATAAAAAAGGCCCGGCCGCAAAGGGCCGGGCTCGGGAAGGTTTCGTCTCTCTCGCCGCCGGGAGGGGGATGACATCCGTGGCGGTCGGACGGCCGCCGCCGTCCTGTGCTTAAAGTGTCACGCCGAAGAGAAAAGGTCAAATTGTCATATTTGACTATTGCCTGTGATTCTCCGGACACGGACCGATAACGGCGATTCGTCAGTTGCGGCCCGGCCGGCGGGTCGGATCGCGCAGCTGGAACAGGCTGGAGGCTAGGCCCGAGGCCGGTTGCAGCGAGGTCAGCTGGGTGCGGGTCCGCGACCCCTGGGCGTCGGTGATGGTCCATTCGTGCAGACGCATCGGATCGCCGGCGAAGGCCAGGATGACCTGGCCGTCGTTGGGGCGGCCCGAGTCGCGCGCGGTGATGGCGAAGGCGCCGGAATCCATGCGCGTCACGCGGTCGATCCGCACGCCCTGATCCAGCCGGACCTCGCGCGCCAGGAACGTCGACAGGGGGGTGCGCCCCAGCGGGACCTGCTGGAAGTTGTTCAGGCGCGGGTCGTAGCGCTTGACGTTGTAGCCGTCGGACACGACCAGCAGGCCGGCCGGGTCGGTGTATTCGAACCGCATCTTGCCCGGCCGCTGCAGATAGAAGCGGCCCTGGCGACGCTGTCCGTTCGGGCCGGTCTCGACGAAGGTCCCCTGCGCCGAGGTCAGACCCTGCAGATAGGCCTGGGCGCGCTGCACCACCTGGCGGTCGGCCGCGGACAGGTTCGACTGGGCCTGCGCCGGCGCGGCCAAGCCGCCCAGGACGGCGGCGCCGCTCAGAAGGCCGGCGCCCAGCAGAAGCTGGCGGCGCTGGAGGTCGGCGGGGGCGGGCGCGAGGGCGCGGACGCGTGCGGTCATGTCAGTCGTCTCCCGTTCGGGATGGTTGTCGATCCTGCCGTCTTGCCCGGCCGGCTTGGCGTCGGAATGACGCGAGCCTGACCATATTCCGGCGCTCCGATGAAGCCCTGTTCATCGAAATGCTGAAGCTTGGGAGGACAGCGGGGTGGAGAACGGACCGGAGCGAGGAGGGTTGCGCACGAACTTCTCCCTCCCCGTTCCGGGGAGGGTGGCCGAGCGAAGCGAGGACGGGTGGGGGCGACCGGGCGATGCATAGCCGACATCAAGCGTCTGAGGAATGCAGCTTCGCCTTGCCGCCCCCACCCCGTCGCTACGCGACGACCCTCCCCCGCAGGGGGAGGGAGAGGGCCCGGCGCCTCACGCCATCGGCGGCGGGCCGGCCAGGACGTCGCGCTTGCCGGCGTGGTTGGCGGGGCTGACCACGCCTTCCTGCTCCATCCGTTCGATCAGGGTGGCGGCGCGGTTGTAGCCGATCTGGAGGCGGCGCTGGACGTAGGAGGTCGAGGCCTTGCGATCGCGCGTCACCACCGCCACGGCGCGGTCGTAGAGGTCGTCGCCGGACCCGCCGTTCCCGCCCTCGTCGAAGCCGCCGTCCCCGTCGCCGTCCGGCTCGTCGGTGATCAGGTCCAGATAGTCGGGCTCGGCCTGGGCCTTCAGATGCTTGCAGACGTCCTCGACCTCCTTGTCGTCGACGAAGGGGCCGTGCAGGCGGGTGATGCGGCCGCCGCCGGCCATGTAGAGCATATCGCCCTGGCCCAGCAGCTGCTCGCCGCCCTGTTCGCCCAGGATGGTGCGGCTGTCGATCTTGGAGGTGACCTGGAAAGATATCCGGGTCGGGAAGTTGGCCTTGATGGTGCCGGTGATGACGTCGACCGACGGGCGCTGGGTGGCCATGATCAGGTGGATGCCGGCGGCGCGCGCCATCTGGGCCAGGCGCTGGACGGCGCCTTCCACGTCCTTGCCGGCGACCAGCATCAGGTCGGCCATCTCGTCCATGACCACGACCAGATAGGGCATGGGCTCGGGGCGGATCTTCTCGGACTCATAGACCGGGCGGCCCTGCTCGTCGAAGCCGGTCTGGACCGTGCGTTCGAAATGCTCGCCCTTCGCCTGGGCCTCGCGGGCGCGCTCATTGTAGCTGGCGACGTTTCTCACCCCCAGCTTGGACATGCGGCGATAGCGGTCCTCCATCTCGCGCACCGTCCATTTCAGCGCGACCACCGCCTTCTTCGGATCGGTGACGACGGGCGCCAGCAGGTGCGGGATGCCGTCATAGACCGACAGCTCCAGCATCTTGGGGTCGATCATGATGAAGCGGCATTCGGCCGGGCTGTGGCGATACAGGATCGACAGGATCATGGCGTTGACCCCCACCGACTTGCCCGATCCGGTGGTGCCCGCGATCAGCAGGTGCGGCATCCGCGCCAGGTCGGCGACATAGGGCTCGCCGCCGATGGTCTCGCCCAGCGCCAGGGGCAGCAGGTGGCCCTTCTTGTCGTATTCGGCGCTGGCCAGCAGGTCGCGCAGATAGACGGTCTCGCGCTTGGCGTTGGGCAGTTCGATGCCGATGGCGTTCCTGCCCTGGACCACCGAGATGCGGCAGGCGCGGGCGGACATGGAGCGGGCGATGTCGTCCGCCAGGGCCACGACGCGGCCGTGCTTCACGCCGGGCGCCGGGACCAGTTCGTACAGGGTGACGACGGGGCCGGGGCGGATCTGGTCGATCACGCCGCGCACGCCGAACTCCTGCAGCACGCCCTCCAGCATCTTGGCGTTCTGCTTCAGCGATTCCTCGTCGACCGAGGCGACGCGCTGGCTGGGCTTGGTCAGGATGCCCAGCGGCGGCAGGTCGAAGGCGCCTTCCGGACGCACGAAGTCGAAGGCCTGCTGATCGACGTCCACGTCCTTGCGGGCCTTGGGCGCCTTGACCGCGGCGACGCGCGGCTCCTCGGGCCGGCCCGGGGCGCGCGTCGGCGGCGGCGGCGGGGCGGGCTCATCTTCCCACGGCGGCAGGTCGTCATAGGCGGTTTGCGGGCCCTCGTCCGAAGCGGGCGCGTCTTCGGGCGGCGCGGCGACGCGCGGCTCGGGTTGCGGACGGGCCGCCTTGGCGCGCGGGGCCTTGGCGGGGGGCGGCGCGGCGGGGGCGCGCAGCGAACGCCCCCAGTTCAGGGCGTCGAGAAAGTCGGCGGCCCTCAGGCCGATGGCGAAACCGGTCGCCCACAGCCCCCCGGCCAGAAAGACCAGGCCGGCGATGATCCGGGCGCCCGGAATTCTCAGGGCCCCCAGTCCCTGCGCCGCCAGACCGGTCACGGCGTCGCCCCACAGACCGCCCAGCCCCGCCGCCAGCGGCCAGGCCGCCGGCGCGGCCAGGGCCGCCAGGGCCGCCGACAGCAGCAGCACCCCGCCGGTCGCGGCCAGCGCCTTCAGCGGCGTCGGCTTTAACCGCTGCTGGAGCACATCGCCGATCGCCCGGGCCAGGCCGAAGGCGACCAGCAGCAGGGCGGCGGGCCAGGCCGCCAGCCCCAGCGACTGCATGAACAGGTCGGCGAACAGCGCGCCGTTCGCGCCCAGCCAGTTGGTGGTCGGCAGGCTGGAGGCCGCGTTCAGGCTGGCGTCCGCCGGGTTCCAGGACACCAGGGCGACCAGCAGCAGGGTCGCCAGCAAGGCCTGCAGCACGCCCCGGAACCGCACCACGAACGGCGCGTCCCACAGGATGCGGGCGCTGATCCAGGCCTGGCGGCCGACGGCGAGAGCGGTGGACATGGGAAGGGCGGACCCTGGCGGCGAAGGACGGTCCCGCCCTTGTCGCACCGACAGGGTTAAGGGGCTGTTTACCAGCGAAGCCGTGGACAAGCGCCGGGCTCCATGAGAGGTTGCCGATCATGAAACTCTGGGTATCGATCCTGCTGCTCGCCTTCCTGGCTGGGTGCACTTCCCGGACGGACCGCGCGCCGCCCCGGCCGCTGTTCGATCTGGGCGGGGTCCCCCACGAATGGGCGCTGGCGCACGGGAAGGTCGGCGGGCTTATCCTTTCAAGACTGGACGGAACGGGACGGGGCACGCCCGTCTTGGTCATGACCTGCGACGACAGCACCCGCGGGGGCCTCCAGGTCCGATTCCCGGAAGCGACTGCAGGACCCATGCGCCTTCAAGCCGGCGACAAGACCTTCCAGGTCGAGGCGAGGCAAAAGGATGACCTGTGGGCTGTTCAAGGCGAGGGGCGCTTCCCCGCAGGATGGTTCGAGGCGTTGGCCGCCGCTGACACGCTGCGCCTATCCTATGGAACGCGAGCGCTCGCCGTGCCCGCGCCGGGCGCGCCGTCCGTAGAACATTACGCGCGCTATTGCGATCTATTGACCGCCGGCAGGCCTGCCTGAATCGATCCGGGCTCTGGACGCCGCGCCGCTCCGGCGCGACAAGCCCTTATGGCCGACATCGAACGCTACGACATCGTCATCGCCGGCGCGGGGCTGACCGGGGCGGCGTTCGCCCTGGCGGCGGCGCAGGCCGGGCTCAGGGTCGTGATGGTCGACCCCCAGCCGTTCGACGCCCAGCTGGCGCCGACCTTTGACGGACGATCGACGGCGATCGCCTTTTCCACCTTCCGCATGTTGGACGCCTTGGGCCTGGGCGAGACCCTGCGGCCGCACGCCTGCCGCATGGACCATATCCTGGTGACGGACGGACGCCGGCCGGGGGCGGCCAGCCGCGCCGCCTCGCCGGCCTTCCTGCGCTTCGACGCCGAGGAGATCAGCGGCCGCACCGGCGGCGAGCCGCTGGGCTACATGGTCGAGAACCGCCGCATCCGCGCGGCCCTGGCCGAGGCGGTGACGCGCGCGGAGATCGAGGTGCGGGCGCCGGCCTCGGTCGCGGCGGTGGAGGTCGATCCGGGCAAGGCGACGGTCGTGCTGGCGGACGGATCACGCCTGGTCGCGCCGCTGGTGGTCGGGGCCGAGGGGCGCGGCTCCACCGTGCGCAGGGCCGCCGGCATCGACACCGTCGGCTGGGGCTATGGCCAGAGCGGCGTGGTGGCGACCGTGAAGCTGGGCCGCGACCACGGTGACGTCGCCCACGAATATTTCCTGCCCGGCGGCCCCTTCGCCATCCTGCCGCTGACCGAGCAACGCGCCAGCCTGGTGTGGACCGAGACGACGCGCCGGGGCGAGGCGCTGCGCGACGCCTCGGACGCCGCCTTCCACGCCCATCTGATGCGCCGGTTCGGCGAATTCCTGGACGGGGCGACGGTGGAGGGGCCGCGCTTCGTCTATCCGCTGTCGCTCAGCCTGGCCGAGCGCCTGACCGCGCCGCGCATCGCCCTGATCGGCGACGCGGCGCATGGCGTGCATCCGGTGGCGGGCCAGGGGCTGAACATGGGGCTGAAGGACGCCGCCGCCCTGGCCGAGGTGCTGGCCGAGGCCGCGCGCCTGGGCGAGGACATCGGCGCCGAGACGGTGCTGGAACGCTACGCCCGCTGGCGGCGGTTCGACAATGCGGCGCTGGCGGCCGGCTTCGACGCCTTCGTGCGGCTGTTCTCCAACGACATCGCGCCGGTGCGGCTGGCGCGCGACATCGGCCTGGCGGCGGTCAACCGCATCGGCCCCCTGCGCCGCGCCTTCATGCACGAGGCCGGCGGCGCGACGGGCGACCTGCCCCGCCTGCTGCGCGGCGAAGCCGTCTGATCAGGGCTGGAGCCGGTAGCCGCCCGCGTCGGTCAGCAGCAGGCGGGCCTGGCCCGGCTCGGGCTCGATCTTCTGGCGCAGGCGATAGATGTGGGTTTCCAGGGTGTGGGTGGTGACCCCGGCGTTATAGCCCCAGACCTCCGTCAGCAGCTCCTCGCGCGACACCGGCTTGGCCCCGGCGCGATAGAGGTACTTCAGGATGTTGGTTTCTTTCTCCGTCAGCCGGATCTTCTTGCCCTTGGCGTCCATCAGCACCTTGGCGGCGGGCCGGAACTCGTACGGGCCGATGGAGAAGACCGCGTCCTCGGACTGTTCGTGGCTGCGCAGGTGGGCGCGGATGCGGGCCAGCAGGACGGCGAAGCGGAAGGGCTTGGTGACATAGTCGTTGGCCCCGGCGTCCAGGCCCAGGATGGCGTCGGCGTCGGCCGACTGGGCCGTCAGCATGATGATCGGGGTCGAGACCCCGTCCTTGCGCAGCAGGCGGCAGGCCTCGCGGCCGTCCATGTCGGGCAGGTCGACGTCCAGCAGGATCAGGTCGGCGCGGATCTCGCGGCCCATGCGCACGCCGTCGGTCGCGGTCGAGGCCTGCTGGGTCTTGAACTCCTCGTGCAGGTTCAGCTGCTCGGCCAACGCCTCGCGCAGGTCGTCGTCGTCGTCGATGATCAGGATGGTCTTGGGCGTGGGCATGGATCAGACAATGGCGAGGCTTGGCCCCCGCGCCAAGGCTTGGGGGCGTGAATTCACGTCGGGTTACGGCCTAGAGGCCTCTTCGGGGCGATTACGTTCCCCGAACAGCGCGGTTCCGACCCGCACATGGGTCGCGCCGCGCCGGATCGCCGTCTCGTAGTCGCCGCTCATTCCCATCGACAGGACGCCCAGCCCGTTGCGGTCCGCGATGCGGGCCAGCAGGGCGAAATGCGGCTCTGGATCCTGGTCGGCGGGCGGAATGCACATCAGCCCCTCGATCGTCAGGCCGTAGGTCCGCCGCGCCTGGCCGATCAGGGCGTCGGCCGCGTCGGGCGGGACGCCGGCCTTTTGCGGCTCGGCGCCGGTGTTGACCTGGACCAGCAGGCGCGGCGTCCGGCCCAGCTTGCCGGACGCCTCGGCCAGGGCGCGCGCCATCTTCTCCCGATCCAGCGTCTCGATCACGTCGAACAGGGCGACCGCGTCCGGCGCCTTGTTGGTCTGCAGCGGGCCGATCAGCCGCAGCTCCAGATCCGGCAGCCCCGGCCGCCGGTCGCTCCAGCGCTCCTGCGCCTCCTGCACGCGGTTTTCGCCGAAGACGCGCTGACCCGTCGCCAGGGCCGCGTCGATCGCCTCGGGCGGCTGGGTCTTGGACACGGCCGTCAGGGTCGCGGCGTCGGGATCGCGCCCGGCCTCGCGGCAGGCCTGGACGATGCGGCCGCGCACCCGGGCGAACCGGTCGGCGATGGACGCGGACGACGAAGCGGGGGAAGAAGCGGTCATGACCCTGCCGGACGGCTATAGCGATGAGGCGCGCGCGCTGTGGGACGCCGCGACGGCTCTAAACCGCCAGGCGGGCGCTGTCAGCCTGCCGCCGCTGCTGTTCTTCACCGACCCGGAGCGCACCCCCCGTCCCTGGGAGACGGCGGCCCGCCTGCCCGCCGGGGCCGGCGTGGTCTATCGCGCGTTCGGCCGCGCGGACGCCGCGACGACCGGCCGCCGCCTGCGCGAGGCGACGCGACAGGCCGGGGTCCGGCTGCTGGTCGGCCTGGACATGGCCCTGGCCGAGGCGGTCCAGGCCGACGGCCTGCATCTGCCCGAACGGGCGGCGGGCCAGGCGCAGGCGATACACGCCGCCCGCCCCGACTGGCTGCTGACGGCCGCCTGGCACGGGGGTCCCGTCGAGTGCGCGGGGCTGGACGCCCTGGTGCTGTCGCCGGTCTTTTCCGCCGGCGGAGCGTCGGCCGCTCGGCCGGCGCTGGGCGTAGAGGGGTTTCGAGACCGGGCCGAGGCGGCCGGTCCGCCTGTCTATGCGCTGGGCGGGATCAGGGCCGGCGACGTCGGCGCGCTGGCCGGGTCCGGCGCCTGCGGCCTGGCGGCGGTGTCGGCGATCCAGGCGGCTTTTCAGGCCTTCGCCTGATCAGAATTTGAAGATGGTTTCCAGGCGAACGCGCGGCTGGGCGCGGCCGTTGGTCTCGGGCGCGCGGGCCGGATCGGCCTCGGGCGAGGCCACGGCGGCGGCGGCGCCGACGCGCAGGCGGTCGTTCAGGCGATAATAGGCCCCGGCCTCGACGTCGCCCCAGTCGGTCTCGCGGCCGACGGGCTGGTTCAGGTTGAAGTCCAGGCCCCAGCGGCCGTTGTCGTTCAGACGCAGGCCGCGACGCTGCTGGGCGGGAGCGTTGCGCTGGGCCTGCTGGGCCTCGGTCAGGGACACCGAGGGCGTGCGCGACTGAGCCGCGGCCGAACCGGCGGCGGCCGTGACCGAAATCACGGCGGCGACAGCGATGAAAGCGCCAAGACGCATTTCCAACCCTTCAGGCGCGCCTGACGACGCGCCGACAAACCTGAACCGGCCTTATGCGACCGTGAACCTCGCGATTAGACATCGGAGGCCCGCCCGGTCAACGCAACGTCGTCCGCATAACCCGGTTCCCCGTCATTGTTGCGGTGCGATGTGGCGCGAGCGTCACGGGAATCGGACCATCACGGGGCCTTTCCCTCTCGGTCCCGTGCCGGCGGGGCGGACGCGGCGCGCGCTTCGCCTTGTCATCGCCCCTTTTCACCGTGTTATAGAGCCCTGCTCCTGCGCGGAGCCGCGCGCGTGCGGGCCAGGCCCCCACGATCCCAATGGTTACGGAGACTTCCTTGATGCGCCTCAACACGGCCCTGGTTCGCGGCGTCGCCGTCGTCCTCCTGTCGGGCGTGGCCCTGTCGGCCTGCTCCAGCATCCCCTTCGTCGGCGGCGGCGACCGCAAGACCCAGCGCGTCGACGTCCAGCAGGGCATCGGGGTCAACGGCTATCTGTGGCGCGCCTCGCTGGACACGCTCAGCTTCATGCCGCTGGCCAACGCCGATCCGTGGGGCGGCGTCATCAACTATGACTGGTACATCAACCCCCAGACGCCGAACGAGCGCTTCAAGGCGACCGTCTTCATCCTGGACACCCGTCTGCGCGCCGACGCCCTGAACGTGACGGTGACCAAGGAGATCAAGGGCGCCGACGGCCAGTGGACCGGGGCGCCGGTCGCGGCCCAGACCGAGGCGGACCTGGAAAACGCCATCCTGACCCGCGCGCGCCAGTTGAACCTGGCCAACGCCGGCTGACGCCCGGCTCGGCCTTTCCTTTGGCGCCGTCGCCCTTCGGGCGGCCTGAGCGCCATCGTTCCTGCGCTAACGCCCTTCGGGCTGCTTGAGCGCAGTTGTTCCCGCGCTAACGCCCTTCGGGCGGCTTGAGCGCTTCGCGCCCGTTTCGCGACGCAGCGCAAAATTTCTTGGGCGCTGTCGTCCTTCGGGCTAGTTGAGCCGGGGGCGGCAGCGCCCTTTTGACTTCAGGACGACCGTGGCCCGCTACGAACCCAAGACCGCCGAACCCCGCCAGCAGGCCCGCTGGGCCCAGGCGAACGCCTTCGTCACCCGCGACACCGGCCGGCCGAAATACTATGTCCTTGAAATGTTTCCCTATCCTTCGGGGAACATCCACATGGGCCACGCCCGAAACTATGTGATGGGCGACGTGGTGGCCCGGTCCAAGCGCGCGCAGGGCTTCGACGTGCTGCATCCGATGGGCTGGGACGCCTTCGGCATGCCGGCCGAGAACGCGGCGATGGAACGCGGCATCCACCCCAAGGGCTGGACCTATTCCAACATCGCCACCATGCGCGAGCAGCTGAAGCTGCTGGGCCTGTCGCTGGACTGGTCGCGCGAGTTCGCCACCTGCGACCCCGAATACTACGGCAAGCAGCAGGCCTGGTTCCTGGAACTGTATCGGCGCGGCCTGGTCTATCGCAAGGACGGCGTCGTCAACTGGGACCCGGTCGACAACACCGTCCTGGCCAATGAGCAGGTGATCGACGGGCGCGGCTGGCGCTCGGGCGCGGTGGTGGAGAAGCGCAAGCTGAACCAGTGGTTCCTGCGCATCACCGACTACGCCGACGACCTGATCGAGGGGTTGAAGACGCTGGACCGCTGGCCCGAGAAGGTCCGGCTGATGCAGGAGAACTGGATCGGCCGCTCCAAGGGGCTGCAGATGACCTGGGCCTTCGCCGGGCCCGCCCCCGAAGGGTTCGACGCCGGCGTCGAGATCTACACCACCCGCCCCGACACCCTGTTCGGCGCCAGCTTCCTGGGCCTGGCCCCCGATCACCCCTTGTCGAAACAACTGGCCGAGGCCGATCCGCGCGTCGCCGAGTTCGTCGCCAAATGCCGCGAGGGCGGCACGTCCCAGGCCGACATCGAACAGGCCGAGAAGATCGGCTGGGACACGGGCCTGAAGGTCCGCCACCCCTTCACCGGCGCCGACGTTCCCGTCTGGATCGCCAACTTCATCCTGTCCGAATACGGCACGGGCGCCATCTTCGCCTGCCCGGCCCACGACCAGCGCGACCTGGACTTCGCCCGCAAGTACGATCTGCCGGTCATCCCCGTGGTGCGGCCCGAGGGCGCCGGCGACGACTTCGCCGTGGACGACGAGGCCTATGTCGGCCCGGGGACGATCTTCCATTCCGACTTCCTGGACGGTCTGGACATCGAGGCGGCCAAGGCCGAGGCGGTGCGCCGCGTCGAGGCGGCGGGAACCGGCCAGGGCGCGACCATCTACCGGCTGCGCGACTGGGGCGTGTCGCGCCAGCGCTACTGGGGCTGTCCCATCCCGATCATCCACTGCCCGTCGTGCGGCCCGGTGGAGGTTCCCGCCGACCAGCTGCCGGTCGAACTGCCCGAGGACGTCACGTTCGACACGCCCGGCAATCCGCTGGATCGGCATCCGACCTGGAAGCACGTCAAATGCCCGTCCTGCGGCGCCGAGGCGACGCGCGAGACCGACACGCTGGACACCTTCGTCGATTCCAGCTGGTACTTCGCCCGCTTCACCGACCCGAAGGCCGCCCAGCCGATCGACAAGGCCGCCGCCGATCGCTGGCTGCCGGTCGACCAGTACATCGGCGGGGTCGAGCACGCGGTGCTGCACCTGCTCTACGCCCGCTTCGTCACCCGCGCGCTCAGCGACGCCGGACTGATGGACGTCAAGGAGCCGTTCGCCGGCCTGTTCACCCAGGGGATGGTGGTCCACGAGACCTATCGCCGCCCCGACGGCCAGTGGGTCGAACCCACCGACGTCGAACTGAGCAACGACGGCGGCGTCCGCTCGGCGCGCCAGCGGTCGACCGGCGAGACCCTGACGATCGGCGACATCGAGAAGATGTCCAAGTCCAAGAAGAACGTCGTCGCCCCGGCCGAAATCCTGGAAAGCCACGGCGTCGACGCCGGCCGCCTGTTCGTCCTGTCCGACAGCCCGCCCGAGCGGGACGTGCAGTGGACGCCCGGCGGGGTGGAAGGCGCCAGCCGCTTCGTCCAGCGCGCCTGGTCGCTGTTCGACGCCTACGATCCCGCCTTCGCCGGCGAGGACAAGGCCAACGCCGACCTGCTGCGTGAGACGCATAAGGCCGTCAAGGCCGTGTCAGAGGGGGTCGAGGGCTTCCGCTTCAACTCCGCCATCGCCAAGCTGTACGCCTTCGTCGCCACGATCCGCGACAACGACAAGGCCGGCGGCGAGGCGCGGCGTCAGGCCCTGTCGGCGCTGGCCCGGCTGATCGCGCCCTTCACGCCCCACCTGGCCGAGGAATGCTGGAGTCGGTTGGGCGAGGACGGCATGGTTCTGGACGCGCCGTGGCCCGTGTGGGACGCTGCCCTGGCGGCCGACGACGAGGTGGTCCTGCCCATCCAGATCAACGGCAAGCGCCGGGCGGAAATCCGCGTGGCGCGCGGCATGGAGCCGTCCGCGGTCGAGGCGCTGGTCCTGGCCGACGAGACGGTCAAGGCGCGGCTGGAGGGTCTGAGCGTGAAGAAGATCGTCGTGGTCAAGGACCGCATCGTCAATCTGGTGGCCGGCTGATGCGCCGCGCCCTTCTGGCGCTTCTGCTGGCGGCGCCGCTGGCGTCGGCCTGCGGCTTCACCCCGCTCTACGCCGATCCGGGCGTGGGCTCGTCGCTGCGGCGCATCGCGGTCGCGACCCAGGACGACCGGCTGGGCTATCGCCTGCGCGAGCAGCTGGAGGACGCCCTGGCCTGGGACCGCGCCTCCGCCCCCCTCTACCGCCTGGACATCCGGGTCGAGCAGAGCCGTCGCTCGCTGGGCCGCCGCATCGACGACACCGCCACCCGCTACGAGCTGACGGTCAAGGCGACCTGGACCCTGACGCCGGCCTCGGGCGGGACCCCGATGACCGGGACCGAGACGGTGACCACCACCTACGCCGCCGCCGACCAGCCCTACGCCGCCATCGCGGCCCAGCAGGACGGCGAGGAACGCGCCGCCTCCGAACTGGCCCGCCTGATCCGCCTGGACCTGATGCAGGCCCTGGCCCAATGATCCTCCCCCGCGCAGCGGGGGAGGGGGACCACGGAGTGGTGGAGGGGGCGACCCCGGACTTGGTGTGCGCCTTTCCCCCCTCCACCGCCTGCGGCGGTCCCCCTCCCCCGTTCTGCTGCGCTTCTCGGGGGAGGATCTCATGATCCTCTCCAAACGCCCCGAGATCGACCGGTTCCTGAAGGCGCCCGATCCGGCGATCCGGGCGGCGGTGATCCACGGCAAGGACCGCTCGGGCGTCGCCGAACGCGCCGAGATCCTGTGCCGCACGGTGACGCCCGACCTGAACGACCCGTTCAACGTCACCGTCCTGACCGACAGCGACATCGACGGCGACGAGACCCGGCTGGAAGAAGCGCTGACGGCGCTGTCGATGATGGGCGGCCGGCGTCTGGTGCGGGTGCGCCTGTCGACCTTCAAGGCCGGGGTGGACAAGGCGGTCGCGGCGGCGGTGAAGATCCACGCCGAGGGCGGCTACAATCCCGACGCCCTGCTGGTGGTCGAGGCCGACCAGCTGGGCCGCGAATCCGCCCTTCGCAAGACCGCCGAGAAGGAAACGGGGGCCGTCGGAATCGTCTGCTACGAGGACGAGACCGGCGACGTCGCCCGCATGGTCCGCGAGGCCCTGGCGGCCGACAAGGTGGGCCTGACCTCCGACGCCCTGGACCGGTTCGTCGCCCGCCTGCCCCGAGAGCGCGGCCTGATGCGCCAGGAGATCGAGCGCCTGGCCCTGTTCGTGGGCCCCGGCTCGGGCCGCAGCATCGACCTGGACGAGTTGGAGACCCATCTGGGCGTGGAGCCGGACGCCTCCCTGTCGGATGCGGCGCTCCAGGCCTTCGGCGCCCGGCCCGGCCCGGCCCAGTCGGCCCTCAGGCGCGCCTTCGCCGAGGGCGAATCCTCGGTCCTGGCCGTGCGGTCCGCCGCGATTCACCTGGGAAAGCTCAGGCGGATCAATATCTTGCAGGCCAACGGCGCGAACGCCAAGGAGGCCGCCAAGGCCGCCGGCGTGTTCTGGAAACAGGAGGCCGAAATACTGCGCCAGGCCCGGTCCTGGCGGCTGGAGGCGCTGGACGAGACGCTCGACAGCATCAACGCCGCGGACGTGGCGACCAAGACGACCGGAACGCCCGATCAGCTGATCGCCGAGCGCCTGCTGCTGGAAATCGCCGGCAAAGCGCGCCGACTGGGGCTCTAGCCGCGCTTCGACGCGCGGCGGAAGGCGGGCTTGTTCAGCGCCGCATTCTGGTGCGCCACGCCCTTCTCGGCGTGCCGGGCGGGTTTGAACGCGCCCGTGGACGCGGTCGCGCCTCCGGCGCGCTTGGCGGCCAGCGCCTTCTTCATAGCCTCGGCGGTGGGGTTGGCGGGCTTGTCTGTCATCCGACCACCTTGCCACCGCGCCGCCGTGCAAGCCAGACGGTGGCTCCGCCGCAGTTCCGATCGCTCACGACGTGGCGGCGCACGTCCAGCCCCACATCGTCCAGCCCTGTCCGATAGGCATCGAGCGAAAGGCTGCCGTGATAGAGCGGCTCTCCGCGCCACTCGCCGATGGTCTCGCCCTGTTCGGACCCGCTGGTGAACACGAGCACGCCGCCGGGCCGCAGGTGACGTGCGAAAACCGCGAGCATCGCCGGCTGCGCTTCGGGCGGCAGATGGATCAGGCTATGCCAGGCGATCACCCCGTCGAACGTCCGGCCCAGATCGACCCCGCGCATATCGGCCGTGATCCACGTCTGATCAGGGAACCGGCCGCGACACAGATCGATGAGGTCCGGTGAGACATCGACGCCCACGATCTCGCGGCCCTGTTCGACCAGATAGCGGGCGATCGGCTCTCCCGAGCCGCAGCCGAGGTCGAGAATCCGTCCGCCTTGCGGGACGTGGGCCAGAAAGGCGTCCAGCCACGATCGTTCGAAGAGGGTCTTGGTCCGATCCGCGTCGAAGTCGCAGGCCCGCCGGGCATAGAGGTCGGCGATCGCCTCCGCCGGGGGCTTCACCTCAGCCGCGCATCAGGCGTCGGCACAGGTCGTCCAGCTGCTCCAGCGAGCCGTAGCGGATGCTCAGTTCGCCCTTGCCGCCCTTGTCCGCCAGCTGGACCTTCAGTCCCAGGGCGTCGGCCAGATCCTGCTGCAGGGCCGCGACGTCGGCCGCCCCCTCCCCGCCTGCGCCGCCGGCCGCCGGCCGCGCCCTTGCCGGTTTCGGTCCCTCGACCGCCCGGCGGGCCAGGGCTTCGGTCTCGCGCACGCTCAGGCCGTTGACGAAGGCGATGTCGGCCAGTTCGGCCGGATCGGGCGTGTTGATCAGCGCCCGCGCGTGGCCGGCCGACAGCTTGCCCTCGCGCACATAGAACAGCACCCGTTCGGGCAGCTGCAGCAAACGCATGGTGTTGGCCACGTGGCTGCGGCTCTTGCCGACCACGCCCGCAACGGCGTCCTGGGTGCGGCCGAACCGCTCCATCAGCACGCGATAGGCCTCGGCCTCTTCCAGCGGGTTCAGGTCGGCGCGCTGGACGTTCTCGACGATGGCGACCTCGAACACCTCGACATCGTCCATCTGGGTGACGATGATCGGCACCTCGGTCAGGCGCGCGGCCTGGGAGGCGCGCCAGCGGCGTTCGCCGGCGATGATCTGCCAGACCCCCTCCTCGCCCGGCTGGGCCCGCACCAGGATCGGCTGCAGCACGCCCTTGTCCCGGATCGAGGCGGTCAGTTCCTCCAGATCCTCCTGGCGGAAGGTCTTGCGCGGCTGGTCCGGGTTCGGCTTCAGGCTCTCGATCGGCGCGCGCTGGACGCCCGCCGGCGCCGGCGTTCCGGCCGCGACCGGCGCCTCGACGTTTTCCCCCATGAGGGCCGACAGTCCGCGCCCCAGGCCTCTTTGTCGTTCAGCCAAGATACTGTTTCCGTTTCTTCTCTTGAGATCAGGCGGCCAGCTGGATGCGCTGGCGCTCGCGCCGCACCACCTCGCGCGCCAGCCGCAGATAGGCCTGGCTGCCGGCGCATTTCAGGTCGTAGATCAGCGCCGGCTTGCCGAAGGACGGCGCCTCGGCCACCCGCACATTGCGCGGGATGACGCTGTCGTAGACCTTGTCGCCGAAGTGGGCGCGCACGTCGTTGGCGACCTGTCCCGAAAGCGCGCTGCGGCGGTCGAACATGGTCAGGACCAGGCCCTGGATCTCCAGCGCCGGATTCAGGCTGTGGCGGACCATGTCGATGGTGCGCATCAGCTGGCTGAGGCCTTCCAGGGCGAAGAACTCGCACTGCAGCGGCACCAGAACCGCATCGGCTGCCGCCATGGCGTTCAGGGTCAGCAGGTTCAGCGACGGCGGGCAGTCGATCAGGACATAGTCATACCCGGTAGGGCCGTCATCGTGGGCGCGAAGGGCGTCGCGAAGCCGATACGACCGCCGATCCGCCTGGCTCAGCTCGATCTCCACGCCTGACATGTCGGCGTCGGCGGGCACGATCCAGAGGCCGGGCACCGAGGTCTGCACGGCCGCATCATCGATGGACCGCTGATCCACCACCACGTCATAGATGGTCACCCGCCGTGTTTCACGTGGAACACCCAGGCCGGTCGAGGCGTTGCCCTGCGGGTCCATGTCGACGATCAGCACCCGCTCGCCGATGGCGGCCAGCGCCGTGCCCAGGTTGATCGCCGTGGTCGTCTTGCCCACGCCGCCCTTCTGGTTCGACACGGCCAGGACGCGGGCGGGTTGTTTCTTACGGCCTAGGGCGGACACGTCGGACCCTCCGGATGCTCACGATACGCCCACGGGGGTCGCTCTGCGACGGGGCCAGTTCAGCTTCGAATTGCCAGGATTTCCGAGCCTCGATCAACTCGGATTCGGCCTTCTCCCCTTTCAGGAACAGACCTTGTGCACCCCTTTCAAAGTAGGGCTGTGCATAACCGAGCAGCTTGTCCAGCGGCGCCACGGCCCGGGCGGTGACGATGTCGCACGTCACGCTCTGCGCCTCCGCCCGCCCGTTCAGGACCGTGGCCGGAAGGTGCAGCTCGTCGACCACGGACTGAAGGAAGCGGCACCGCTTGCCCAGGCTGTCGACCAGCCAGACGTGGGCGCCCGGCCGCCCCTTCAGCAGGATGGTCAGGACCACGCCGGGAAACCCCGCCCCTGCCCCCAGGTCGGCCCAGGTCAAGGCGGTCGGCGCGTGGGCCAGCAGCTGGGCACTGTCCCAGGCGTGGCGGTTCCAGAAGTCGGGCAGGCTGTCAGGCCCCACCAGATTCATCACAGCGTTGGCCTCGACCAACCGCTCGCGGAAAATCTCCAGGTCGGCCATCTGGGCGGCCGTGGCCCCGGTCTTCTCTTGGAAGAGCCGCTTCTGCGTCTCCGGCATCAGGCGGCGACCGAGGGACGCGCGCCGCGCTTCACATGGGCCAGCAAGGCCGTCAGGGCGCCGGGCGTCATGCCTTCGATCCGGCCCGCCTGCCCCAGGGTCTGGGGCTGGATCCGCGTCAGCTTCTCGCGGACCTCGCTGGACAGGCCGCCGATGGCTCCATAGTCCAGATCGGCCGGAAGGCGCAGCGCCTCCTCGGTCCGCAACGCCTCGGCATCGATCGCCTGGCGGTCCAGATAGGCCGCATAGCCGGCGTCGATCTCGACCTGTTCGCGCACCGCGGCGGGCCAGTCCGCGATCGCCGGCAGGGCCGAACCGAAATGATCCAGCGTCACGCCGGGAAAGGCCAGAAGCTCGCGCATTGTGCGGCGCTTGCCGTCGGCGTTGACCGCAATGCCCAGAGCGACCGCCTCTCCGGGCGTGAACCGTGTTTCACGTGAAACGGCGGCGGCCTCGGCCAGAACCGCCGCCTTGGCCTGGAAGCGCTCGCGGCGGGCCGCCGACACGATGTCCAGGTCGATCGCCAGAGGGGTCAGCCGCTGGTCGGCGTTGTCCGCCCGCAGCGCCAGTCGATACTCGGCCCGGCTGGTGAACATCCGATAGGGCTCGGTCACCCCGCGCGTGACCAGGTCATCGATCATCACGCCGATATAGGCCTGGTCGCGGCCCAGAACGACGGGCGTCGACCCCGCCGCCGACCGCGCCGCATTGAGGCCGGCCATCAGCCCCTGCGCCGCCGCCTCCTCATAGCCGGTCGTGCCGTTGATCTGGCCGGCCAGATAGAGGCCCGGCCGCTTCTTGACCTCCAGCGCCGGGGTCAGTTCGCGCGGATCCACATAGTCGTATTCGATGGCGTAGCCGTAGCGAAACACCTCCACCGCCTCCAGGCCGGGGATGGTCCGCAGGAAGGCCAGCTGCGTCGCCTCGCCGACCGAGGTCGAGATGCCATTCGGATAGACGGTCGGATCGTCCAGCCCCTCCGGCTCCAGGAAGATTTGGTGGCTGGTCTTGTCCGCGAAGCGCACCACCTTGTCCTCGATAGAGGGACAATAGCGCGGCCCCCGCCCCGACAGCCGCCCGCCATAGACCGCGCTCTCGCCCAGGTTCTCGGCGATGATGCGATGGGTCTCTTCGGTCGTGTGGGTCACGCCGCAGGCGATCTGAGGAACCGCGATCCGGTCGGTCAAGAAGGAGAAGGCCGACGGCGTCTCGTCGGCCTGCTGCATCTCCAGCCGCTCCCAGGCGATGGTACGGCCATCCAGACGCGCCGGCGTGCCCGTCTTCAGCCGACCCATGCTCAGCTGCGCGCCGTGAAGGTCGGCGGCCAGGCCCGTCGACGGCGCCTCGCCGTGTCGCCCGGCGGGAATGCGCTCGTCGCCCCGATGGATCACCCCGTTCAGGAAGGTGCCGGTCGTCAGGACGACCGCACCCGCCCGCAGGGTCTCGCCGTCGCCGGTCGTCACGCCGATCACGCGCTCGCCGTCCAGGACCAAGCCCTCGGCGGTTCCGGCCATCAGGGTCAGGTTCGGCGTCGCGGCCAGTTCGGCCTGCATGGCCTCGCGATAGAGTCGCCGGTCGATCTGGCTGCGCGGCCCGCGTACGGCGGCGCCCTTGGAGCGGTTCAGCAGACGGAACTGGATGCCCGACACATCGGCCAGCCGTCCCATGATCCCGTCCAGGGCGTCGATCTCGCGCACCAGATGGCCCTTGCCCAAGCCGCCGATGGCCGGGTTGCACGACATCTCGCCGATGGTTTCCAGCTTCTGGGTCAACAGGACGGTGCGCGCCCCGGCCCGCGCGGAAGCGGCCGCGGCTTCGCAGCCGGCGTGGCCGCCGCCTATGACGATCACATCGAAGGCGGTTTCAGTGTCGACGAAAGAGCGGGAGGAAGACATGGCGCGCACATAGGGCAATTCCGCCCGTTTCGCCACCTTGTCGGCGCCGGCCACGCCGCGAGACATCCTGATGTTTCACGTGGAACATCGGTATGGCCAAGTCTCACTTGCCGATGCAGAAGGTGGCGAAAACTTCGCCCAGAACGTCTTCCACGCCGATTTCGCCGGTCACGCGCGACAGGGCCGACGCCGCACGCCGCAGATCCTCGCCCGCCATTTCCGGCGCCTGATCCAGGGCGACGCGCGCGGTCGCGACCGCCGCCAACGCCTCGGTCAGGCGAAGCCGATGCCGTTCCCGCGTCACGGCGGGGAAGTCCGCGCCCGCCAGGTCCTCCGCCAGGCGCCGCGCCAGCCAATCGTGGAGCGCCTCCAGGCCCTGACCCGTCGTCGTGCTGACAGCCAACCAGTCCAGCCCCGCGGCCTCGTCTTCCCGTCGACCCTCGGCGAGATCAGCCTTGGTCGCCACGATCAGGTCGCCGGGCCGGACATAGGCCGCAGCGACGCCGGCCGGATCGCCGGGCGCGCGCACCCACAGCCGCAGGTCCGCCGCCTCCGCCCGCGCGCGAGCCCGCCGCACGCCCTCGGCCTCGACCGGGTCGTCGCTGTCGCGCAGGCCCGCGGTGTCGGACAGGGTGACGGCGTAGCCGCCGATGACCAGGTCGGCGTCCAGCACGTCGCGGGTCGTGCCGGCGATCGGCGTGACGATGGCCGCCTCTCGCGCCGTGAGGGCGTTGAACAGCGAGGACTTGCCGGCGTTGGTCTCGCCGATCAGCACGATCCGATAGCCCTGGCGCACCCGCTCGCCCCGACGGCCGGTGTCGACGGCGCGGCGCAGATCGTTCGCCAGCCGGTCCAGCACCGGCCCGGCGGTCCGGGCCAGGTTGTCGGGCACCTCTTCGTCCGGAAAGTCGATCTCGGCCTCGACCAGGGCCAGGGCCTTCAGCAGATCGCGGCGGAAGCCGGCGTAGGTCTGGCTGAGTCGTCCATCCAGCTGTCCCAAAGCTTGTCGGGCCTGCGCCGTGGTCTCGGCGTCGATCAGGTCGGCGACGGCCTCGGCCTGGGCCAGGTCCATGCGGCCGTTCTGGAAGGCGCGGCGGGTGAACTCCCCCGGTTCCGCCGGGCGCAGCCCCAAGGCGATCAGGGCCCGGCTCGCCGCCTCGACCACCGCGCGGCCGCCATGCAGATGAAGCTCGGCGGCGTCCTCGCCGGTGTAGCTGTTGGGGGAGACGAAGCGCAGGACCAACGCGTGGTCGATATGTTCGCCGGCGCGCGACAGGCTGCGCACGGACGCTAGGCGCGGCTTGGGTCGCCCGGCGCCCAAGCCGTCCAGGGCCTGATCCACCCCCGGCCCGGACAGGCGGATGACCGCGATGGCGCCGCGACCGGGCGGCGTGGCGAGGGCGAAGATGGTGTCGGTCATCATGTCCGGCGGAGAAGACGCACGGTCTTACTTCACCGCCGCGTCCATCATACGGCGGAACTGGTCCTGGGCCTGCAGGCCGAAGCTGGTCCAGGCCTTCATCAGCTCTTCCGGCTGCATGGCGGCGACATTGGCCTTCATGCGCGCCTGCATCTCGGCGACCAAGGCGTCGTTCAGCGGCGTGACGTCAGGCAGGCCCAGGAAGGCGCGCGCCTCCGCCGGGCTGCAATCGATCTCGACATTGATCTTCATCGGCTCGCTCCGTTTCACGTGAAACAGACAACGCCTGGAGGCGAATGTCGCCTCAGGTGTTCATCGACTGGAAGAAGTCCGCGTTGTTCTTGGACTGGCGCAGCTTGTCGAGCAGGAATTCGATCGCGTCCTGCGGACCCATGGGATTCAGGATGCGGCGCAGGACATAGGTCTTGGCCAGCTGGTCCTTCGGCGTGATCAGGTCTTCCTTGCGGGTGCCGGACTTCAGCACGTCTATGGCCGGGAAGATGCGCTTGTCGGCGACCTTGCGGTCCAGCACGATTTCCGAGTTGCCGGTGCCCTTGAACTCTTCGAAGATCACCTCGTCCATGCGGCTGCCGGTGTCGATCAGGGCCGTGGCGATGATGGTCAGCGACCCGCCCTGCTCCACATTGCGCGCGGCGCCGAAGAAGCGCTTGGGCCGTTGCAGGGCGTTGGCGTCGACGCCGCCGGTCAGGACCTTGCCCGACGACGGGACGGTGGCGTTGTAGGCGCGGCCCAGGCGGGTGATGGAGTCCAGCAGGATCACCACGTCCTTCTTGTGCTCGACCAGGCGCTTGGCCTTTTCGATCACCATCTCGGCGACGGCGACGTGGCGGGTGGCCGGCTCGTCGAAGGTCGAGGCGACGACCTCGCCCTTCACCGTGCGCTGCATGTCGGTGACTTCCTCGGGGCGTTCGTCGATCAGCAGGACGATCAGCGACACCTCGGGATGGTTGGCCTCGATCGACTTGGCGATGTTCTGCAGCATCACCGTCTTGCCGACGCGCGGCGGGGCCACGATCAGGCAGCGCTGTCCCTTGCCCAGGGGGGCGACGATGTCGATGACCCGGCCGGACCGGTCCTTCAGGGTCGGATCCTGGATTTCCATGTGCAGCCGCTCCTCGGGATAGAGGGGCGTCAGGTTGTCGAACAGCACCTTGGTGCGGACCGCCTCGGGGTCCTCGAAGTTGATCGTGTCGACCTTGAGCAGGGCGAAGTAGCGCTCGCCCTCGCGCGGCGCGCGCACGGCGCCGTGGACCGTGTCGCCCGAGCGCAGGCCGAAGCGGCGGATCTGCGAGGGCGAGACATAGATATCGTCCGGCCCCGGAAGATAATTCGCGTCCGGGCTGCGCAGGAAGCCGAAGCCGTCGGGCAGGATTTCCAGCACGCCGTCGGCGATGATCTCGACCTCCTCCTCGGCCAGGGCCTTGAGGATGGCGAACAGCAGGTCCTGCTTGCGCAGGTTCGAGGCGTTCTCGACCTCCAGCTGTTCGGCGAAGGCGACCAGGTCGGCCGGCGTCTTCTCGTTCAGTTCCGCCAAGGTGATGCGGCCGGACGGGACGACGGGATCGCCCTCTTCCTCGTCATCGGCCGTGGTGTCCACGGCGTCGACGTCGCCGGCCTGGTCGGAGGTCAGGTCCAGGGCGGTCTCGTCGGACTCGGCCTCGGGGGAATCGGGAGTGGTGTCGCGGACGTCGGTCATGATGCAGGCTCGCGGTCGCGCGCGCACGAAGGGCCGTGCGGCGGCGGTCGTTCGGGAATGTCTGGCCGGAAGGCCGAAGGGGAGTGCGACGGGCTCCCAGGGCCTGTGGGCCGAGGGCGTCGCCGAAAGAGAGGGACCGCCCGGCGTCCGGACGGCTCGCCGCCAGCGGAACCACAGGCGGCGGCCAAGGTCAAGCGGGGCCTTGTCGTGCGGCGCGGGCGATCAGCCGAAGCGCCACTCGGTCGTGACCGACAGGACCATGACGATGGCCAGCAGGAACGGAATCTCGTTGGTCATGCGCCAGAACCTGCCGGAATATTTCGACGTCCCGGCCGCGATCTTGCGGCGCTGGCCGGCCAGGAAGCCGTGCCAGCCGCTGAGCAGGACCACGCCCGCCAGCTTGGTGATCATCCAAGGCTCGGCCAGGAAGCTCCAGCCGCGCGCCGTGACGTCGATGTGGATCAGCCACAGGCCGAAACCCCAGGCCAGGATCATCGCCGGATTGACGATGATGCGCAGCAGGCGGGTCTGCCAGACGCGCAGCAGGCCCTGCATCTCGCTGCGCAACGGCTCGGGCTTGGCGTTCTGCTCGGCGTCGTAGGCGTATAGGCGCGGCAGGAACAGCATCCCCGCCATCCAGGCGATGACGGCCAGGATATGCAGGCCTCGGGCGAGATCGTAGGCGGTCATGCGGCCCTCTGACGTCGGTGGGGACAGGCTTTCCAGTCGGCCTTGCAGCCGGGGCCGAACGGGGCAACGCCGGTGCGGTCCAGGGCGTCGACCACGGCCTGCGCCAGCGCCTGGATGAAAGGCGGGCGGGCGCCGACGGCCGGCGCCCGCAGATAGGGCGAGACCCCCTCGGCGTGGGCCAGTTCGGCGTATTCGATGTCCAGCTCCACCAGGGTCTCGACGTGTTCGGACACGAAGGCGATGGGGACCACCACCACGCCCCGGCCGTCGCGGCCCGCCTGGCTTATGGCCTCGGGCGTCGACGGCCCCAGCCACTTCATCGGCCCGACGCGGCTCTGATAGCAGACGGCGTGGTCGATCGGCCCGCGCTCGGCCTCGACGGCGGCGACCACGGCGGCGACGGTCGTCTCGACCTGTTCCTGATAGGGATCGCCCTTGGCGCTGACCAGCGTCTCGGGGATGCCGTGGGCCGAGAACAGGACGCGCACGGGCCGGTCCCCCGCCTGGTCCAGCGTCTCGGCCACCCCGCGGGCCTGGGCGGCGATCCAGCCGCCGGCCTGGGGATAGCAGCACACGGCCCGGCTGACGCCCGGCCCGACGTAGGTCTCGTTCCACAGCTTCAGAGACGACTGGGTCGTGGTCGTCGAATACTGCGGATAGAGCGGCAGCAGCACGATCTCGTCCGGGGCGAAGGCCGCGACCTGGGCCGCCGTCTCGGCCGTCATCGGGTTCCAATAGCGCATGGCGATGAAGACGCGCGCCTGGTCGCCCGCCAGCCGGTCGGACAGCACGGCCTGAAGCGCCTCGGCCTGGGCCCGGGTCTCGGGCAGCAGGGGCGAGCCGCCGCCCATCAGCCGATAGTTGGCCTGGGCCGTCGCCTCGCGCCGGCTGGAGATCAGCCGCGCCAGCGGCGTGCGCAGGAGGCCGGGCAGGCCGATGATCGCCGGATCGTTGAACAGGTTGAACAGAAAGGGTTTCACCGCGGCCTGATCGTCCGGCCCGCCCAGATTGAACAGCACCACCGCGACGCGGCGGCCCGGGTCCGCTTCCGTCATTGGGCGCCGATCCGCTTCAGCACCCGCTCGACGTGGTCGATCGGCACGTCCGGCAGGATGCCGTGGCCCAGGTTGAACACCCAGGGCCCCTGCCCCCAGGCCTCCATCAGCTGGTCCACGCGCCGGTCCAGCGCCTCCCCGCCGGCGCGCAGCAGCAGGGGGTCCAGCGCGCCCTGGATGGGCTTGATCGCCTGGACGCGCTTGCCGACCTCCAGCGGACAGGCGGTGTCCAAGGCGACGGCGTCCACCGCCACCTCGGCGGCGTAGCGTTCGGCCAGGGCCGCCGACCCGCGCGGAAAGCCGATCAGCGGAACCGTCACGCCCAGGTCGCGCACGCGCCGCACCAGGGCCTGGTGCGGCCTCAGCACCAGGCGTTCGAACAGGTCGTCGGGCAGGCCCTCGGCCCAGCTCTCGAAGATCTTCAGGACCTGGGCGCCGCTGTCGGCCTGCATCTTCAGGTACCGGGCGCTGGCCTCGACCAGGACCTCCAGCACCGCATCGACCTTTTGCGGCTCCGCATAGGCGTAGGTGCGGGCCTGGGCGCGTTCTCCCTTGCCGATGGTGCGGTGCTCGCCGTCCAGCATATAGGTCGCCACCGTCCAGGGCGCGCCGCAGAAGCCGATCAGGGCGCGTTCGGGCTCCAGCGCGTTGCGCACCAGGGCCAGGGTCTGGCCGACCGGGTGCAGATGCTCGCCCGCCTCGGGCGCCAGTTCGCGCATCCGCCCCACCACCGGCAGCTCGCCCAGACGCGGCCCCTCGCCCGTCTCGAACCAGACGTCCTGGCCCAGCGCGCGCGGGATCAGCAGGATGTCCGCGAAGACGATGGCCGCGTCGAAGCCGAACCGGCGCATCGGCTGCAGCGTCGCCTCGGCGGCCATCTCGGGGTTCAGGCAGAAGGCGATGAAGTCCGGCGCCTGGGCCCGAAGGCGGCGATACTCGGGCAGATACCGGCCCGCCTGGCGCATGAACCAGACCGGAGGCCGGTCCGACGTCTCTCCTCGGAGAGCCTTGATGAGGGCGGGCGTGGTCATGCCGGACGATTAAGGTCACAGCCCCCCGCTCTCAATCCCTAATCAGATTAAGAATTAAAAGATTCGTAGAGGCAGGTAGGGCGGTGGAAAGGCGGGGATGACCGGACCGTCGTCCCCGGAACAAAACCGGATATCCACGCCGCCGGGCGGCGGGCGCCGCAATCTTCCCGACGGGTGTCGATGCGGTGGACAATCCCTAACGAGACCTTAACGGACAAGGGTTCGCGGCCCTTTGCGCCTGTGAACGGGGTTAAGGGCGGTTAACCTCTCGTTAGGATTTTCCACAAGACGGGATGGATCGGTTTTCCGGCGCTGGACGACTCCGCGCCCGGCGCCGGGCGTCGCCCACCGTCATCCCCGCTCGCCCGCGCATCCGTCAGACGCTATGGAGAAGCGTCCCGCCGCGCCCACCGCCTGTCCACAGGGAGTGAACCGACCGCATGAGCCCCTCGCGCGCCCACCGTCTGGCGACCTATTTCCACGTCCACCTGGTGTCGGATTCGACCGGCGAGACGCTGAACGCCATGGCCAAGGCGGTTACGGCCCGCTTCGACGGGGTGATCCCGATCGAGCACATCTACGCCCTGGTCCGCTCGCCCAAACAGATGGACCGGGTGCTGGAAGAGATCGAGGCGGCGCCCGGCGTGGTCCTGCACACCCTGGTCGACCGCGACCTGCGCGAGCAGCTGGAAGAGGGCTGCCGGCGTCTGGACATGCCGCAGATCGGCGCGCTGGATCCGCTGGTGGGCGCCCTGTCGCGCTATCTGGGGGCCGCGCTGTCGACCCGCGTGGGCGCCCAGCACGCGCTGGACCACGACTATTTCAACCGCATCGCGGCGCTGGACTTCGCCATGGCCTATGACGACGGCCAGGGCACGCTGGACCAGCTGGAAGGCGCCGACGTGGTGCTGTGCGGGGTCAGCCGCACGTCCAAGACGCCGACCTGCATCTATCTGGCGCACCGGGGCATCCGCGCGGCCAATGTGCCCCTGGTGCCCGGCCAGGAGGACGGCGAGCGCCTGACGAAGCTGAAGAACCCGCTGGTGATCGGCCTGACCGTCTCGCCCGACCGGCTGGTGCAGATCCGGCGCAACCGCATCGACAGCCTGAACGCCAACCAGTCCTCCACCTACACCGACCAGGACGCCGTCCGCGACGAGACGATCAAGGCGCGACGCGCCTTCGAGCGGCGCGGCTGGCCGACCATCGACGTGACCCGCCGCTCGGTCGAGGAGACGGCGGCCGCCATCGTCAACCTGTTGAGCGAACGCCGGACTAGCCGCGTGGGAGCGGCCTGGTGAGCGGCGAACGCCTGATCCTGGCGTCCAGGAGCGCGGCGCGCCGGGCCATGCTGGAGAACGCCGGCGTGGCGTTCGAGGCGCGCGCGGCCGATGTGGACGAGGCCGCGATCAAGGCGGTCTCGACCGACCTGGACCCCGTCGCCCTGGCGGTTCGGCTGGCCGAGGCCAAGGCCCTGGCGGTGTCGCGCGACGATCCGGACGCCTGGGTGCTGGGCTCGGACCAGACGCTGGCCTTCGACGGCGGCCTGGTGTCCAAGGCGGCCTCTCTGGAGGCGGCGCGGGACCGGCTGAGGGCGATGCGCGGCCGGACCCATACGCTGCATTCGGGCGCGGCCCTGGCGACGAAGGGCCAGGTCGTCTGGTCCGGCGCCGACACCGCACGAATGAAGATGCGCGATGTCTCCGACGCCTTCCTGGAAACCTATCTGGCGGCCGAGGGCGCGGCCCTGCTGTCCTGCGTCGGCGCCTATCGGCTGGAGGGGATGGGATCGCAGCTGTTCGAGGCGGTGGAGGGCGACTTCTTCACCGTCCTGGGCCTGCCGCTGTGGCCGGTGCTGGCCGAGCTGCGTCGGGCCGGGGTGATCGCCTCGTGAGGGCGGGCCGCATCACCGGCGCGGCGGTGACGGGCGGGATCGCCGGCAATCCGGTGGCCCATTCGCTGAGCCCGATCATCCACAACGCCTGGCTGGAGGCCGGCGGGATCGACGCCGCCTATCTGCCGTTCGCGCCGCGCGACGCGGCCGGGTTCGAGGCCCTGGTCGCGGCCGGCCGGGCGGGGATGCTGGCCGGGCTGAACGTCACCGCCCCGTTCAAGGAGCAGGCCTTCGCCCTGGCCGATCAGGCGACGGCGGCGGCGCGGCTGACGCGCTCGGCCAACATCCTGCGCTTCGTCGAGGGGCAAGTGCTGGCCGACAGTTCGGATGGGATCGGCCTGATGCGGGGCCTGGCCGAGCAGGCGCCGGGTCTGGATGTCGCCGGCCGGCCGGTGGTGCTGCTGGGCGCGGGCGGCGCGGCGCGGGCCGGGGCGGGCGCCCTGGTCGAGGCGGGCGCCGAGGTCCGCATCGTCAATCGCTCGCCCGACCGGGCCGAGGCGCTGGCGGCCGACCTGGGACCGTCGGTGCGGGTCATGTCGGGC
Source organism: Brevundimonas albigilva (assembly GCF_023573565.1). Classification (NCBI taxonomy): domain Bacteria; kingdom Pseudomonadati; phylum Pseudomonadota; class Alphaproteobacteria; order Caulobacterales; family Caulobacteraceae; genus Brevundimonas; species Brevundimonas albigilva. The sequence continues at coordinate 3,013,303 of NZ_CP097649.1, read as the reverse complement.
CAGGCCGCGGCCGACGGCGCGGCGCTGGTGGTCAATGCGCTGAGCGTCCCCCCGGACTTCGACCTGACGCGCCTGCCGGCCGAGGCGGCGGTCATGGACATGACCTACAAGCCCCTGGACACGGCCTTCCTGAAGGCGGCGCGGGCGCGGGGACTGGCCACGGTGGACGGGCTGTCGATGCTGATCGGCCAGGCCGCGCCGTCGTTCGAGGCCATCTTCGGCCGGGCGCCGCCGCCGCTGGATCTGCGCGCCCTGCTGACCGCGCATCTGGAGGCGCGGGCGTGATTCTGCTGGGCCTGACCGGCTCGATCGGCATGGGCAAGTCGACGACGACGGCCATGTTCGCGGATCTGGGCGCGGTGGTGTGGAACGCCGACGACGCCGTGCATCGTCTCTACGCCCCGGGCGGCGCCGCCGTCGGCCCGGTGGGCGAGGCCTTTCCCGGCGCGGTCGTGGACGGAACGGTCGACCGCGTCCGCCTGGCCGAGATCCTGGGTCGCGACGACCAGGCCTTTCGCCGGCTGGAGGCCATCGTCCATCCCCTGGTCGCCCGGGGGCGGATGGCGGACCTAGAGGCCGCACGCGCGGCCGGCGTCCGCCTGGCGGTGCTGGACATCCCCCTGCTGTTCGAGACCGGCGGCGACCGGGCCGTGGACGCGGTGGTGGTCGTGACCGCCGATCCGCAGGTCCAGGCCGAGCGCGTCCTGGCCCGGCCCGGCATGACCCGCGAGCGGTTCGAGGCCATCCTGGCGCGCCAGACGCCGGATGCCGAAAAGCGGGCCCGCGCGGACTTCGTCGTCGACACCGGCCGGGGGCTGGAGGCCGCGCGCGCCGAGGTCGCGGCCATCGTCGAAACCGTGCTGGATCCGGCGTGGATATCTCCGAGGCGCGGCGGCGGCGCCCTTTCGGAAGCGGGCGAAACGCCCCATTAAGGGCGCATGGCCCGCGAGATCGTTCTGGATACGGAAACCACCGGCTTCGACCCGAGGACCGGCGACCGGCTGATCGAGGTCGGCTGCATCGAACTGGTCGATCTGCTGCCGACCGGCCGGACCTTCCACCGCTTCGTCAATCCCGAACGGCTGATCCCGCCCGACGCGATCCGCGTCCACGGCATCACCGACGAGAAGGTCAGGGACGCCCCCAAGTTCCACGAGGTCGTCGACGACCTGATGGACTTCATCGGCGACGCCCAGATGATCGCCCACAATGCGGCCTTCGACCGGAACTTCATCGACTTCGAATACGATCGCTGCGGCCGGGCGATCACCGGCGAGGCGCGCTGGATCGACACGCTGCAGCTGGCCCAGAAGCGGTTTCCGGGGATGCCCAACTCGCTGGACGCCCTGTGCAAGCGCTTCAAGATCTCGCTGGTCGAACGCACCCTGCACGGCGCCCTGATCGACGCCCGTCTGCTGGCCGAGGTCTATCTGGAGCTGAAGGGCGGCAAGGAGCGGGTGCTGGACCTGACCTCGGCGCGGCCGGGATCGGTCGGTGCGGCGGTCGCGGCGGCGACCCATGCGCCGCGCCCCCGTCCGCTGGCGCCGCGCTCCACGCCCGAGGAACGCGCCGCGCACCTGGCCTTCCTGCAGGCCAATCTGAAGGACCACACGCTGTGGGCCGCCCAGGGCGTGACCGTGCCCCAGGACGAAGCGGCCTGAGGGTTGCGATCCTCTCCCTCCCCCGAAGGGGAGGGAGATTCTTTGCGGAGCCCGTCTTACGCCTGGCCGGTCTCGACCGGCTGCTGGGCGATCTGCTGCTGGCGGGCGACGTAGATGGCGGCGAAGTCGATCGGGTCCAGCATGAAGGGCGGATAGAAGCCGCCGTCGGCCGTGGCGCGGCTGATGATCTCGCGCGCATAGGGGAACAGGTAGCGCGGGCATTCGATCAGCAGCAGCGGCTCGATGTCGCGCTCCTGGACGTTGGCCAGCTGGAACAGGCCGCCATAGACCAGTTCGACGTGGAAGACCGGCTTGTCCTCGTGCGCGGCCTTGACCGACAGCTTCAGCTCCAGCTCGAACAGGCCGTCCGGGCGGCCCTGGGCGGCCATTTCGACGCCCAGGTCGATGCCCGGCTTGCCGTCGACGCGCAGGGACTCCGGCGCGCGCGGGTTCTCGAACGACAGGTCCTTGACGTATTGCGCCAGGATGCGGAAGCCGGGGCCGGCGGCCTGGCCCTGTTGCGGTTGCCCGTCCTGGGGCGCGGCGCCGGAGGAGGTGTCGGCGGGCGGAGCGGCGTCGGTCATGAAACGAAATCTTGGCAGGGGCGCCCGATTGGGCCGGGAATGAGGCGGGGCCGATACCACGCCGGGACGCTTGGCCGCAACGTCGGTCGGTCGCGAAGGGGCGCGCTTCGCCTTGCTTCGCCCTATATCACCCCGTAATCGTCACGGGCGCCCGTCGCCCGCCTACAGGAATCCCGCCTTGAACTTTCCGGTCCAGTTCCAGATCGTGGTCTTCGCCGTCATCGCGGCCATCGTCCTGTTCCAGCTCTACAACGTGCTGGGCAAGCGCGTCGGCCGCCAGCCGCAGGAGGACGCGCGCGCCAATCCCCCGGCCGGGCCGACGCCCGAACCGGCCAAGCTGTCGCCGGTCGACGCCGCCGTCATGGCCTCGATCGCCGGGCTGAAGGCGCGTGATCCGGGCTTCGACCCGACCCGCTTCGTCGAAGGCGCCCGCCAGGCCTATGAAACCATCGTCCAGGGCTACGCCTCGGGCGACCGCGCGGCGCTGAAGCCCCTGCTGACGCCCACGGTGATGCGCTCGTTCGAGGCCGGCATCGCGGCGCGCGAGCAGCGCGGCGAGACCGAGGCGGTGGAGTTCCTGTTCCCGCCCCGCGCCGACCTGGAAGGCGCCACCGCCGAGGGCGACAAGGCCGTGGCCAAGGTCCGCTTCCTGGCCGAGCTGCGCAGCCGCGTGACAAAGGCGGACGGCTCCACCGCCGATTCCGCCACCGGCGAGCCGCTGGTGGAGGAGCGCCGCACCGCCGAACACTGGACGTTCGAGCGCAGCCTGGGCGCCTCGGACCCGAACTGGGTCCTGGCGCGGGTCGAGCCGGCCACGGCCTGAGCCGATGACGGCCGCGACCGTCGCCCCGCCCGTCGCCTTGCCTGTCGCCCTGCCTCGCCTGGCCGTCGTCCTGGCCCTGGCCGGGCTGACCCTGGCGGCGTGCGCTACCCGGCCCGCGGCCGTTCCGACGCCGGGGACGTCGCCCGCGACGCCGGTGCGCCCCGGCCCGCCGACGCCGCCCGGCCCGCCCCTGCCGGTCGGCGCCAGCCCCGCCTCCCTGCCCGGCTGGGGCGACGAGGATCATCTGGCGGCGTTTCAGGCCTATGTCGCCGGCTGCGGCGCGGCGCGCGATCCCGCCGGCCGGTCGGTCTGCGCCGAGGCCCGCCGTATGGCCGAGCGCCGGGTCAGCCCATCGGACGCCCGGACCTTCTTCGAGACCCGCTTCTTCGTCTCTCCGGCCGAGACCTCGGACGGCGGGCCGGGGCTGCTGACCTCCTATTTCGCGCCGGAGTACGCCGCGCGCCACAGGCCCGACGGCGAGTTCGACGCCCCCGTCCTGGCCGCCCCGGCCCAGCCGCGATCCGCCGGAAGCCGCACGGCCATCGAGGCCGGCGCCCGGCCGGAGGAGGCCCTGGCGTGGATGCGGGCCGAGGACCTGTTCTTCCTGCAGATCCAGGGCTCGGGCTATCTGACGTTCGAGGACGGGACCAAGGCGCGCGCCGCCTACGCCGCCGACAACGGCCAGACCTTCGTCGGCATCGCCCGGCCGATGGCCGAGCGCGGCCTCCTGCCCCGCAACGGAACCTCGGGCGACGCCATCCGCGCCTGGCTGGCCGAACATCGCGGCGCCGAGGCGCGGGCGGTGATGGCGCTGAACCCGCGCTACATCTTCTTCCGGCTGGACCCCGACGACGGCGGCGACCCGGCCGGGGCGGCGGGCGTGCCGCTGACGGCGCGGCGCGCCATCGCCGTCGATCCGGCCAATTGGCGCTATGGAGAACTGGCCTGGGTCGAGGCCGACGGCGGAAACCTGCGCGGGGCCAGCGCCAGCTATCGCGGCCTGGTGATGGCCCTGGACACCGGATCGGCCATCAAGGGGCCGGTCAGGGCCGACCTCTACATGGGCCGGGGCGACGTCGCCGGCGCCGAGGCGGGCACGGTGCGCCATCCCTTGCGGATGTGGCGGCTGGTGCCGAGGGGCTGAGCCTCAGGCCAGGTCCTCGATCTCGGCTTCGGTCAGCTCGCCCGGAACGATGGTGACGGGCAGTTTGCGGCCGCCCAGCTGGGCGCCGTGCTTGATGATGGCCTGAACCAGCGGCCCCGGCCCGCGTGAACCGTTTCCGGCCGCCAGGACCAGGATCTTGATCTCGGGGTCGTCGCCGACGACCTTCTTGATGGCGGCCGGCGCCTCGCCGAATTCGATCAGGAAGACGGGCGCGGCGCCCGACCGTTCGGCCGCCTCCGCCGCGACGCGGTTCAGGAGGGCCTCCGCCTCCTCGCGCTGCTGACGCTCGATCTCCTCGCGCGCGCCGGACCAGTGGGCGTCGGTGTTGGGCGGGATGACGCGCAACAGGACCACGCGTCCGCCGGTCGAGCGGGCCCGGCGGCTGGCGAAGCGCAGGGCGGCGTCGAACTCGGGGCTGTCGTCGACGACGACCAGGAATTTTCTCGGCATCGGGGCCTCCCCTGCCCTTCTCAAGCCCACAAGAGCGACCGGACGCGGGCGCCGTCAAGACGCCCGCGCCCGCAGGCGCCGTCAGCGCGTCGCGACGGCGGCGCCGGCCAGGTCGCGGATGGTGGCGTTGGCGATGGTCAGCTTGGCGAAGGTCCAGCCCGAGCCGGACTGTTCGATCTCGTCCACCGAGGCGCGAACGCCCTCGACCACCGACAGGCGCGGCCCGATCCAGGCGTCGACGGCGGCCTCGGCCGTCTCCTCGCTGGCGCCGACCGAGGGGTCGGAGGCCCTGGCCACCGCGCGGGTCAGCACGGACTGCTCGTTCATCAGGTCCTCGATCAGGCGGCGCACCGCCAGGCGATCGAAATGGTCGGCCGACGGGATGGAGCCCGCCGCCGCGCGCAGCCGGTCGAAGTCGAAGGCGGCGCCGACCTGGTGATACAGGCGCGCCATCGCCGCCACGGGCCAGTTCGCCTCCGCCGCCAGGTCGCCGATGTCGGCGGCGGCCACCAGCGGGCGCATGATCGAGATGGAGCGGGTCAGCTCCTCCGGCGCGCCGTGGTCGGCGAAGCGGCGCACGCGGTCCTCCAGCCGGCCCTGTTCGAAGCGCGACAGCACGCCCTGGCCCTCGGTCTGCAGCGCGTCGGCCACGGGGCGATAGCGGTCGATCAGGGCCTGGACCGACTGGCCCGCCTTGGCCCGGCGCGCCAGCCAGAAGGTCTGGCGGCGCAGGACGACGGCGATCTCCTGATACAGGGCGGTCTGGGCCTCGGCCGAAATCTTCAGGTCCAGGGCCGAGACGGCGTCCCAGGCCTGGTCTAGGCGGAACACGCGCCGCGCCGCCTCGAAGGCGATGATCAGGGCGGTGGTGTCGCATTCCGCCGAGCCGCGCAGACGGTCGGGAAAGGTCGGGCCGCACATGTTGACGACCTCGTTCGACAGGACGGTGGCGATGATCTCGCGCCGCAGCCTGTGGCTCTTCATCTCCGGCTCGAACCGGGCCAGCGGCTCGGGGAAGTAGCGGACCAGGATCTGTTCGAAGAAGGGATCCTCGGGCGCGGCCGAGGCGACGATGTCGTCCGACAGCTCCAGCTTGGCGTAGGCGGTCAGCACCGCCAGCTCCGGCCGGGCCAGCGGAACGCCGGCCGTCATCATTTCCTTGACGCGGGCGTCGCCCGGCAGGCCCTCGACCTTGCGGTCCAGCTTTCCCTTGGCCGACAGGGCCTGCATGAAGCGCTGCTGGGAATCCAGCGCCTTGACCCCCTCGGCCTGCTGCAGCGTCAGGGCCAGGGTCTGGTCGTAGTTGTGGGCCAGGACCTTGCGTCCGACCTCTTCGGTCATGGAGGCCAGAAGCGGCGCGCGGTCGTCGGCGGGCAGGACGCCGTTGGTCACGGCCGAGCCGACCAGGATCTTGATGTTGACCTCGTGGTCGGAAGTGTCGACCCCGGCGGAGTTGTCGATGGCGTCGGTGTTGATGCGTCCGCCGTTCTGGCCGAACAGGATGCGGCCGGCCTGGGTGAAGCCCAGGTTGGCCCCCTCGCCCACCACCTGGACCCGCAGCTCGTCGGCGTTGATGCGGACGGCGTCGTTGGCCTTGTCGCCGACCTGGACGTCGGTTTCGGCCGGCGCCTTCACATAGGTGCCGATGCCGCCGAGATAGAGCAGTTCGGCCGGCGCCTTCAGGATGGCGCGGATCAGGCTGATCGGGTCCAGCACGTCGTCGGTGATGTCCAGCGCCGCCTTGATCTGGGGCGTCAGCTGGATCGACTTGGTCGCGCGCGAGAAGACGCCGCCGCCTTCCGAGATCAGGCTCTTGTCGTAGTCCTGCCAGGACGAGCGCGGCAGGTCGAACAGCCGCTTGCGCTCGGCCCAGCTGGTCGCCGGATCCGGGGCGGGGTCGATGAAGATGTCGCGGTGGTCGAAGGCGGCGACCAGCCGGGTGGCCTGGGACAGCAGGGCGCCGTTGCCGAAGACGTCGCCGGACATGTCGCCGACGCCGACCATGGTGAAGGGCTGGGTCTGGATGTCCTTGCCCATCTCGCGGAAGTGGCGCTTGACCGCTTCCCAGGCGCCGCGGGCGGTGATGCCCATGCCCTTGTGGTCGTAGCCGATCGAGCCGCCCGAGGCGAAGGCGTCGCCCAGCCAGAAGCCGTAAGACGCCGAGACGCCGTTGGCGATGTCCGAGAAGGTGGCCGTGCCCTTGTCGGCGGCGACGACCAGATAGGGATCGTCGTCCTCCCAGGCGATCACGTGCGGCGGCCGGACCACCGAACCGTCGGCGACGATGTTGTCGGTCAGGTCCAGGAGGCCCGACAGGAAGGTCTTGTAGGCGCGGATGGCCTCGGCCTGCACGGCCTCGCGGTCGCCCGTGCGCGGCAGGCATTTCGGATAGAAGCCGCCCTTGGAGCCGACGGGCACGATGACGGCGTTCTTGACCTGCTGGGCCTTGACCAGGCCCAGGACCTCGGTGCGGAAGTCGTCGCGCCGGTCGGACCAGCGCAGGCCCCCGCGCGCCACGGGTCCGAAGCGCAGGTGCACCCCCTCGACGTGCGGCGCCCAGACGAAGATCTCGCGATAGGGCTTGGGCAGGGGCAGGTCCTCAAGCTCGCGCGAGGCGATCTTGATGGAGATGTAGCTCTTGGGATCGCCGTCGGCGTCGACCTGGAAATAGTTGGTGCGCTTGATCGCACCGATCAGGGCGGCCAGGCGGCGCAGCGCCCGGTCGTGGTCCAGGCTCTTCACGTCCTGCAGCAGGGCGTTGATCCGGTCGTTCAGTTCGGCGACCGGGGCCTGGCGCGTGTCGGCGGCCGCCTCGCCCTCGAACTTGGCGCGGAACAGGGCGACCAGGGCGCGCGAGATGTCGGGATATTCGCGCAGCGCCTCTTCCTGTACCGCCTGGGACGGGTCGAGGCCCGTCTGCTGGCGATAGCGGGCCAAAGTGCGGACCAGGGCGGCCTCGCGCCAGGTCACGCCCAGCTCGACCACCAGGCGGTTGAAGCCGTCGCTCTCGGTCCGGCCGGTCCAGACGGCGGCGAAGGCGGCCTCGAACGGCGCCTTGACGTCGGCGAAATCCAGGGCCTCGCCGCGCGGGTCCTCCAGCAGGAATTCATGGACGTGGATCTCGGCCTCGCCCAGCGGACGGATCGGATAGCCGTATTCCTCCAGCGTCTTCAGCCCCATGTCGGCCAGGATCGGCAGGACGTCGGACAGGGGCACGGTCGGGCCGCGGCGGTACAGTTTGAAGCGGAACTGCAGCGGGCTGTCGTTCGGGTCGCGGAAGGCGCGCACCGCCACCGCCTCGCCCGCGCCGGGCCGGCCGTCGGCGTTCAGCCGGTCGATCTCGTCGAGGTCGCGCACCGCCTCGTCGGCGTCGTAGCGGTCGCGATAGGCGGCGCCGAAGGCGCGGGCCCAGCGGGCGCTGAGCGGGCCCACGGCGACATCGTCCACGTCGGCGCGGCGGAGCGCGCTCTCGAACCGCTCCATCCAGCCGCGCCCGGCCTCGGCCACGTCGGCCTCAAGCTGGGCCAGGTCGGGCGTCGGGTGTTCGCCCGGCTCGACGCCGATGATGAAGTGCACGCGCGTCAGGGGCGCGTCGGACAGCTGCGGATACCAGGCCGAGATGCGGCCGCCCCAGGCGCGGGCCAGGATCTGGCCGATCCGCTCGCGCACCGAGACGTCGTAGCGTTCGCGCGGCACGAACAGCAGCACCGAGACGAAGCGGTCGAACGGGTCCTGTCGGGTGAAGATGCGGATGCGCGGCCGGTCGTAGAGGTGCAGCACGCCCAGGGCGATCGACAGCAGCTCGTCTTCGGAGATCTGGAAGAGCTCGTCGCGGGGATAGTTCTCCAGGATGTTCTTCAGCCGCTTTTCGTTGTGGCTGCCGGGCGCCTTGTCGGCGCGGGCCAGGGCGTTGGCGACCTTGCGCCGGACCAGCGGCACGTCCGAGGCGACGCGGTCGTAGGCCTCGGCGGTGAACAGGCCCACGAAGCGGGTCTCGCCCGCCGCCTTGCCGTCCGGCCCGTACCGCTTGACCCCGATGTAGTCCATGTAGGCGCGGCGGTGGACGCGCGAGCGCAGATTGGCCTTGGCCACGGTGACCGGCTCGGACAGGTCCAGCTGGCGGCGCATCTGCTTGGTCAGGACCGCCGGCTCCGACGCGCGGCGCAGCACCCGCTGCTCGGGGTCGCGCAGCACGCCCAGGCCTTCGCCCGCCTGGCTCAGCGGGGCCTCGGCCTCGTAGTCGCCGTCAGCCGAGCGCGGATAGTCGTAGTCGCGCGCGCCCAGGAAGACGAAATGATCGCTCTTGAGCCAGCGCAGGAACTCCAGGGTCTCGGTCTGGACCTGGGGGTCGACGCCGGCGGGAGGCGTGGCCTCCAGCTGCTCGACCGAGCGGCGCATCAGGGCCAGCATCTCGGCGTGATCGGCGACGGCGGCGTGGACGTCGGCCAGGGTGGCCGCCAGGTTCTCGCCCAGGGCGTCGCGCCGCTCCTGCGGCACGCCGTCGATGACCAGGATGATGACCGACAGCCGCCGCGCGTCGCAGTCGACGACGGGGTGATAGAGGGCGCGAACCGACACCCCGGCCTCGGCCAGGGCGCCCATGACGCTGTCGACCAGGAAGGGCGCGTCGGGCTGGACGATGCGCACCAGGTCGTAGCCCAGCGGCTGGCCGTCGGCCCCCTGCAGCGGGCCGACCGTGATCACGGGGGCGGCGCCGGACGCGTAATCCTGGGCGGCGCGCCACGAGGCGACTAGCAGGGCGGCCAGATCGTCGCCGCCCAGTTCGGGCGTCTCGTCGGCGGCGTAGTCCTCGTGCGCCTGGGCGATGAACGACCGCTCGGCGGCGCCGGGGCCGGTTCCTGAAATCCGCGCGAAGGCCGCCTCCAGCGCGGCCGGGGTGATCGGCTGAACCGGGACGGGGCGCGGATCGGGGGCGGTCATGGAGATTCGGTCTCTGACGACGCGGCGCGGAGGGGGCCGCATCCGATTGACTAGGCCAGGTCCGGTCGCGCGGGAAGCCCCTGAAGGTCGATCATTGTCATGATCGCCGTTCAGCTTGGAAGGATTGTGCGGCGCCGCATACGAGTAGGCCGCCGGGTGGGGGAACCCGGCGGCCTGCGCGGGCCGACGCTTGGGGAGGGGAGGGCGCGCCGGTCTCGCTTGCGCCGCGGTTCGGAGGGGGGAGTGTCCCGCGGCGTTGATGCGGAGATGGGGAGCCGGCGACGGCGTTCAAGGCCCCGCGCCGCATGGAATCGCGACAAGGCGCCGCAGCGGCCGTTCAGCCTTCCTCCCCGGCGTCGCGGGTCTTTCGCGACCGTCCCGGACCGTCCCGGGCGTCCGGTTCGGAGGCGTAGGGCTGGCCGTCGCCGGACAGCAGCACCGCCATCCAGCGCGAGCCCCGGAATTCGGCCAGGATCGCCATGGCCATGACGGCCAGGGGGGTGGACAGGAACATGCCCACCACGCCCCACAGCTTGCCCCAGAAGGCCAGGGCCAGCAGCACCACCACCGGGTCGATGTTCTGGTTGTCGCCCTGCATCCGCGGCTGGACCATGTTGCCGACCACGAACAGGATGGCCTGCAGTCCGCCCAGCAGGATCAGGGCCGGCCAGTAGCTGTCGAACTGGACCAGGGCGAACAGCGGCGGCGCCAGGCCCGCGATCGCCCCGCCCAGCACGGGGATGAAGCCGACGATGAAGATGACGAAGGTCCAGAACTCGGCGTTCTGCAGCCCCACGGCCCGCATCAGGATCCACGCCGCCACGCAGATCATGGCCCCGGTCACGGCCTGGACCCACAGATAGCCCTCGACCCCGCCGCGCACGCGCTGGAACACGGCCAGGGCCTCGGTGCGCTGATGCCGGTCGGGGAACATGTGCACGATCTTGCGCTGGAAGCCGGCGCGCGAGGCCAGGAGGAAGCCCAGATAGACCAGGACGAAGAAGGCGCCGGACGCCACGCCCTGGGCCTGGAACGCCAGGCTGGTCAGATAACCCCGCAGGTCGACCCCGCGCAGCAGGTCCTGGGCCGTCGGCGGGTCGTTCTGGCCGAACAGGCTCCAGACGTCGCGGATGATCTGGTCGATGCGCGGGCCCAGGTTCTGGGACACGCCCGACGCCTCGCCGAAGAAGCCGGCCGCGCCGTTCACGATGATGGCGATGGAGGCGAAGAAGCCCAGGACCACCAGGGCCAGGGCGGCGACGCCGGCCCAGCGCGCCGTCAGCGCCGTGCGGGTCTCGACCCAGCGCTTCAGCCCGTCGATCATGATCATCAGGAAGATGGCCATGGCCAGGGGCGTCAGGATGTCCCGGAGCCAATAGACCGCCGCGCCCGCCGCCACCGTGGCGATCAGGGCCAGGGCGTTTCGGGCCACGACGGAACTGGGCACGGCGACGGGCGACTTCATGGGTCCGTTGTCGGCGGCCCCGACGGCGGCGTCAACTCGGGCACGCAGGCGGTTCCGGCCGGCCGGCGACTGCGCTAGAGCTTGGGGGCGAGTCGCGCGGAGACCCTTCATGACCGACGCCGTTCCCGGCCTTTTCCTGGGCCAGTCCGATCAGGGCCAGGCCGAGCGCCTGCTGTTCCACCGGGCCAATCGCCACGGCGTCGTCGCCGGCGCCACGGGCACGGGCAAGACGGTGACGCTGCAGATCATGGCCCAGGGCTTTTCCGATGCGGGCGTGCCGGTCTTCTGCGCCGATGTGAAGGGCGACCTGTCCGGCGTGTCCCAGGCCGGCGCGCCCAACGAGAAGCTGACCGCGCGGGCGGCGGACATGGGCCTGACCCTGACGCCGCGCGCCGCGCCGACGGTGTTCTGGGACCTGTACGGCGAAAAGGGCCATCCGATCCGCACCACCATCAGCGAGATCGGCCCGGTGCTGATGGCGCGGATGCTGAACCTGAACGACGTCCAGGAGGGCGTGCTGACGGTGGCCTTCCACGTCGCCGACAAGGAAGGCCTGCTGCTGCTGGACCTGGAGGACCTGCGCAGCCTCCTGGCCTATGTCGGAGAGAACGCCGATCGGATCGGACGCGAGGTCGGCAACGTCGCCCCGGCCTCCGTCGCCGCCATCCAGCGCGCCCTGCTGCAGCTGGAGCAGCAGGGCGGGGCCGCCTTCTTCGGCGAACCGGCGCTGCGGCTGGAGGACATGATGCGGACCGGCCTGGACGGGCGCGGCCAGGTCAATGTGCTGGATTCCACGCGGCTGATGAACAGCCCGCGGCTGTATGCGGCCTTCCTGCTGTGGCTGCTGTCTGAACTGTTCGAGCAGCTGCCCGAGGTGGGCGACCCCGACAAGCCGCGCCTGGTCTTCTTCTTCGACGAGGCGCACCTGCTGTTCAACGACGCGCCCAAGGCCCTTCTGGAAAAGGTCGAGCAGGTCGTGCGGCTGATCCGCTCCAAGGGCGTCGGCGTCTATTTCGTCACCCAGAACCCGGCCGACATTCCCGACAGCGTCCTGGCTCAGCTGGGCAACCGCATCCAGCACGCGCTCAGGGCCTACACCCCCTCGGAGCAGAAGGGGCTGAAGGCGGCCTCGCAGAGCTTCCGCGTCAATCCGGCCTTCGACACCGCCGAGGCCATCCAGGGACTGGGCGTGGGCGAGGCCCTGGTGTCGGTGCTGGACGACAAGGGCGCCCCGACCGTGGTGGCCCGCACCAGGATCCGCCCGCCGGACTCCCGCCTGGGTCCCGCCACCGACGCCGAACGCGCCGCCGTCATGGCCGCCAGCCCCGTGCGCGGCCTCTACGACCAGGTGGTCAACCGCGAATCCGCCGAGGAGATCCTGGCCGCCCGCCACGCCGCCGCCGACCAGGCCGAGGCCCAGGTCCGGGCCCAGGCCGAGCAGGCCAAGGCCGCCGAGGCGCGCGCCAAGGCCGACGAGAAGGCGGCCAGGGAGGCGGCGCGGGAGCAGGCCCGGGCGGCGCCGCGCGCGCCGGCCCGCCGCAGCGCCAGTCGCCAGACGCCGATGGAGGCCCTGACCAAGTCGGTGCTGCGCACGGCCGGATCGACCCTGACGCGCGAACTGCTGCGCGGCGTGCTGGGCGGGCTGAAGCGGCGCTGAACGCCCCTTGAATCCGGGGCGGGCGGGGCGCATCTGCGCACCATGTTCATCCAGACCGAACCCACGCCCAACCCGAACGTGCTGAAGTTCCTGCCCGGCCGCGATGTCTCGCCGGACGCGGCGCTGGAGTATCGCACCATCGACGCGGCGACCGCCTCGCCCCTGGCCGAGGCCCTGTTCCAGCTGGAAGGCGTCGACGGCGTCTTCTTCGGCGCGGACTATGTGTCGGTCACGCGCCAGGCCCAGGGGCCGGACTGGACCGAGATGAAGCCGGCGATCCTGGCGGCCGTCATGGACCATTTCGTCTCGGGCCAGCCGCTGACCCGCGACGGGGCGGGGGCCGAGACCCACGCCGAGGACGACAGCGAGATCGTGGCCGAGATCAAGGCGCTGCTGGACAGCCGCATCCGTCCGGCCGTGGCCCAGGACGGCGGCGACATCCTGTTCGATTCCTTCGACGAAGAGACCGGCGTCCTGTCCCTGCGGATGCGGGGCGCCTGCTCGGGCTGTCCGTCGTCGTCGGCGACGCTGAAGGCGGGGGTGGAGCAGATGATGCGCCACTATGTTCCTGAAGTGACGCGGGTGGAACAGACGCTCTGACCAACCTTTACGGGTGAGGTGAAACGATTTCGTCTCGCCTTGGCGGGCAAGCGGCGCCATCCTTGCGCCATGTCGCGCTTCCAGCCCGATCCCGACGCGCTTCGCCTGGGCGAAGCCCTGGCCGCCCTGCGCCGCGATCGCGGCCTGTCGCAGGCCGAAGCCGGCGCGCGCCTGGGCATGACCAGCCAGGGTTGGGGCCTGTATGAGGCCGGCCGTCGCCCGGGCCTGTTCCGCCCCGACGTGCAGCGGCGGCTGACTGCGGCGCTGGACGCCTCGCCCGAGGATCTGGCCCTTGCGCGCGAAGGCCTGGGCGCCCCGCCGGACAGCGGGGCCGCGGACGCCCCGGCCCCCGACGGTCTGGAGGCGCGGGGACGCGGCTTCGACACCCCATCGCCCCGCGTCAGGCGGCTGCAGATTTCTGACGACAGCCTGGCGCCCTGGGCCGAGTCCGGCGTGGTGGTGGAATACCGGCCCGGTCAGTGGCCCCGCCAGGGGCAGGGATGCGTCTTGGAGATGATCGACGGCTCGGTGCGGGTGCGGCTGTATCGCGGCGCCGACGCCGAGGCCCTGCATCTGGCCGGCGCGGGCGCCCTGGACGCGGTGGAGACCGTTCCCCGCCGCCAGACGGCCCTGGTCTCGGCGGTGGTCGCGCGTCTGGACGGGTGAAACCTTACGGTTGCAAATCATTTCGTTTCATGAAACGGTCTGGTTGTTCTGAACGGAGACCGCCAGATCGCATGACCGCCCGATCCGCCAAGGCCGTGGACGCCGTCGTCGGCGCCCGGATCGCCGTTCGGCGGCGCGCCCTGGGTCTGTCGCAGACGGCGCTGGCGGGCCTGGTCGGCGTCAGCTGCCAGCAGATTCAGAAGTATGAGAACGGGCAGAACCGCATCTCGGTGTCGCGTCTGCACGCCCTGTCGCTGGCCCTGGGCCTGCCGGTCGAAGCCTTCTTCCCGGATCGGCCCGACGGAGAGGACGCCGCCGAACTGACCACCCTGCGCGCCCTGACGACCACGCCCGAGGGCCAGGCCCTGGCCGACGGCTTCGCCCGCATCCACGACCCGGCCGTGCGCCGGGCCCTGACGCGGCTGGTCGAGGTTCTCGCGGCGGCCTAGGCTCGCGGGCGATCCGGTTCTAGAACGCCGGCATGACTGTTCTGGTGATCGACACGGCGCTGGGCGCCTGCACGGCGGCGGTGTTCGACGGCGAGCGGCCGCTGGCCGTCCGGTTCGAGCCGATGGCCAAGGGGCACCAGGAGCGTCTGGGCGGTCTGGTCCGCGACGTCGTAACGGAAGCCGGAGGCCAGGCGAAGACCGGCTTCGACGCCGTCGAGCGGATCGGCGTCACGGTGGGGCCGGGCTCCTTCACCGGACTGCGCGTCGGCCTGGCCTTCGCCCTGGGATTGGGGGCGGCGCTGGACCGGCCCGTGCTGGGCCTGTCGACGCTGGAAGCCCTGGCCGCGTCCGTCGCCGATGACGGCGGTCCCGTCGCGGCCCTGGTCGACGCGCGGCGAGGGCAGGTCTATGCGCGCCTGTTCGACGCCGGCGGTCCGCTGGGGCCGGATGCGGCCTTGACGCTGGAGGACGCGGCGCGCGCCGTCCAGGCCCTGGGCCGCCCGGCGCGATGGGTCGGAAGCGGCGCCCCCGTCCTGGCCGAGGCCTTTCCCGATCTGGCCAGGCTGGACCTGGATCCGCGCGTCGCCCCGTCGCCGCAGGCCCTGGCGCGCCTGACCCGGGCGGGCGATCCGGCCACGCGCCCGCCCCGACCCCTCTATCTGCGCGCGCCCGACGCCACCCCGCCCAGCCGCCTGCCGGGCCAGCCGCGCCCGGGCCCGGCGGATCGGGCGTCGCGATGAGCGATCCGACGGCCCTGGCCGCCCTGCACGCCAGCGCCTTTCCCGCGCCGTGGAGCGCGGCGGTCTTCGCCGATCTGCTGGCCCAGCCCGGCGTCTTCGCCGTGGCCGAGGCGGACGGCTTCATCCTGATGCGCGTGGTGCTGGACGAAGCCGAGATCCTGACCCTGGCGGTGCGGCCTGCGGCGCGCGGCGCGGGCCTGGGCGGGCGGCTGGCGGGGCAGGGCGCGGTCCGGGCGGCGCAGGCCGGCGCGACCCGGATCTTCCTGGAGGTGGCCGAGGACAACGCCGCCGCCCGCGCCCTCTACGACCGCGCCGGTTTCCGACAGATCGGGCGGCGCCGGGGCTATTACGACGGCGGCCGGACCGACGCCCTGGTGCTGGAACGCGACCTGGTCGACCGGCCGGACACGGCGGCGCTTCCCTGACGCGACGACAGCCCCTATTCTAGGGGCATGGACCGGATCGAAAAACTCTGCGCCGAGCGCGGCATGCGCATGACCGAGCAGCGTCGGGTGATCGCCCGCGTGCTCTCCAACGCCGAAGACCACCCCGACGTGGAGGAGCTGTACCGCCGCGCCTCGGCCATCGACCCGCACATCTCGATCGCCACCGTCTATCGCACGGTGCGGCTGTTCGAGGAGGCCGGGGTGGTCGAGAAGCACGACTTCGGCGATGGCCGCAGCCGCTATGAAGAGGCTGGCGACGACCATCACGATCACCTGATCGACACCCGCTCGGGCGAGGTGATCGAATTCTTCGACGCCGAGATCGAGCGGCTGAAGACCGAGATCGCCGAACGGCTGGGCTTCGAACTGATCGGCCACAAGCTGGAACTGTACGGCGTGCCGGTCGAGGGGGCCGAGCCGTCCAAGCGCGAGGGGCTGATCTTCAAGCGTCACGCCGCGCGCGTCGATCCCGAGACGGCGTCCTGACGTCGAAAGGCCGGATTCGACGCGCTCAAGTAGCGCAAAGCGCGATAGCGCTCTAAAGAGCCGCGATGACCGACACCCTGGTTCCGCAAGCGGCCGAGGCCGAGGCCGAACACGCGCCGACCAAGCGCCTGTTCATCAAGACCTACGGCTGCCAGATGAACGTCTATGATTCCGAGCGCATGGCCGATGTGCTGCGCCCGCTGGGCTATGCGCCGACCGAGACGCCGGACGACGCCGACTTCGTCATCCTCAACACCTGCCACATCCGCGAGAAGGCCGCCGAGAAGGTCTATTCCGAGCTAGGCAAGCTGAGAGAATTGAAGGACGCGAAAGCGGCGACTTCGAACACGACGATGACGATCGCCGTCGCAGGCTGCGTCGCCCAGGCCGAGGGCGAGGAGATCATGCGCCGCCAGCCGGCGGTGGACCTGGTGGTCGGCCCCCAGGCCTATCACCAGCTGCCCGAGCTGCTGACCCGCACGGCGCGGGCGCGGGGCGAACGGATCGGCGCCGACTTCGCCCCCAACGACAAGTTCGACGCCCTGCCTGCGACGCGCGGCGGCGACGGGGTGACCGCCTTCCTGACGGTGCAGGAGGGGTGCGACAAGTTCTGCACCTTCTGCGTGGTGCCCTATACGCGCGGGGCCGAATGGTCGCGGCCGCTGGCGGCCGTGCTGGACGAGGCTCGCGCCCTGGCCGATCGGGGCGTGCGCGAGGTCACCCTGCTGGGCCAGAACGTCAACGCCTATGACGGAGAGCGGGCGGACGGAAAGAAGGCGACCCTGGCCGAGCTGGCCCATGCCCTGGCCGAAATCCCCGGCCTGGACCGCATCCGCTATACGACCAGCCACCCCAACGACATGTCCGACGACCTGATCGCGGCGCACGGCGATCTGGACGCCCTGATGCCCTATCTGCACCTGCCGGTTCAGTCGGGTTCGGACCGCATCCTGCGGCTGATGAACAGGAAGCACGGGCGTCAGAAGTATTTCGACCTGATCGAGCGCATCCGCGCCGCGCGGCCGGACATGGCGCTGTCGGGCGACTTCATCGTCGGCTTCCCCGGCGAGACCGAGCGGGACTTCGAGGACACGATGGACCTGGTGCGGCGCGTGAACTACGCCAGCGCCTTCTCCTTCATGTATTCGCCGCGCCCCGGCACGCCGGCCGCCGGCATGGGCGCCCAGGTCCCGCCCGAGGTCGCCAAGGACCGGCTGCACCGGCTGCAGGCCCTGTTGCTGGAACAGCAGGTGGCCTTCAACGCCGCCCAGGCGGGGCGCACCCTTGACGTCCTGTTCGAGAAGAAGGGCCGCCACGGCCGCCAGGCCATCGGCCGCTCGCCCTATCTTCAGTCTGTCCATGTCGACGACGCGGATCATCTGATCGGGAAGATCGTTCCCGTCGAGATCGTCAGCGGTCAGCAGAACAGCCTGACCGGAAAACCGATCGCCCCCGTCCCGTCTTCGCGGGACCTTGGAGTCTCCGTGCTTGGCGCGTGAAAGCGAATTCATTCCCCTGAACGACGCCGAGCTGCGCGCGGTGGTCGGACCCAACAGCCGGCACGTCGCCCTGATCGAGGACGCCTTCAAGGTGCTGGTCGAGGCGCCGGGCGGCGGCGTGTCGGTCAACGGCGGCGCCCGCGACCGCGGCGACGCCCGCCGCGTCATCGAGGACCTGGCCAAGCGGGCGGCCCTGGGCGCCGAGGTGACGGAAGCCGACGTGCGCGCCGCCCTGGGCCAGGCCCGCGGCGGCAAGGGCACGCCGGGCATGGCGGCGGCGGGCGTGTCCCTGCCCGGCGGCAAGCGCGGCGCCATCGTGCCCAAGACCAAGGCCCAGGCCGCCTATCTGGACATGCTGGGGCGGTGCGAACTGAGCTTCGGCGTCGGGCCGGCCGGCACGGGCAAGACCTTCCTGGCGGCGGCCTACGGCGCCAGCCTGCTGAGGCGGGGACAGGTGGACCGGCTGGTCATCACCCGTCCGGCGGTCGAGGCGGGCGAGAAGCTGGGCTTCCTGCCGGGCGACCTGAACGAGAAGGTCGATCCCTATCTGGCCCCCATCTGGGAGGCGCTGAACGACATCCTGGGGCCCGAGGACGTCCAGCGCCGCCGCGACAAGGGCGAGATCGAGGCCGCGCCCATCGCCTTCATGCGCGGCCGCACCCTGAGCCACGCCTTCGTCATCGTCGACGAGGCCCAGAACACCAGCCGCCTGCAGATGAAGATGGTCCTGACCCGGCTGGGCGAGGGGGCGCGCATGGTGGTGACGGGCGACCCGTCGCAGATCGACCTGCTGAATCCGCGTGATTCCGGCCTGGCCCATGCGCTGCGCATCCTGGACGGCGTTCAGGGCGTCGGCATCCTGAAGTTCGCGGCCGAGGACGTGGTGCGCCACGCCATGGTCGAGCGGATCGTGCGCGCCTATGACGCCGACGCGGCGCGCCGCCTGCCCGCGCCCGACCTCGAAGACGACGCATGATCGAGGTCGAGGTCGAGGCGGGCGCCTGGACGGCCGCCCTGCCGGACGCCGAGGCCGTCGCCGCCCGCGCGGCCAAGGCGGCGCTGGGGACGGTCGAGGGCGACGTGGTCGTGCTGCTAAGCGACGACGCGGCGGTGCGCGCGCTGAACGCGCGCTTCCGCGACAAGGACCGGCCGACCAATGTGCTGTCCTTTCCCGCGCCGGAGAACGCCTTTCCGCACCTGGGCGACATCGTCCTGGCCCACGGCGTCTGCGCCGAGGAGGCGCAAGTCCAGGGCAAGACCCTGGCCGACCACTTGAGCCATCTGGTCGTCCACGGCGTGCTTCACCTGCTGGGCCGCGACCACGAGGACGACGCCGAGGCGGAAGAGATGGAAGCCGAGGAGCGGGATATCCTGGCCGGGCTGGGCGTGGCCGACCCTTACGCCGCCGAACGCGAGGGGCGGGCATGACGCCCGACGCCGTGCTGAACCGGATGGCCGCGCCGATCCGCGCCCTGCCCGAACCGCGTCGCCGGCGGGCCTGGCGGACGATCCGCATCGTGCTGGCGCTGCTGGCGGGGGCCGGGGCGGCGCTGGCGCATCCGCCGTTCGGGGTCCTGATCGGCCTCCTGGGCTATCCGCTGCTGATGATCCTGGCCGAGCGGTCCGACCGTCCGCGCGGGGCCTTCTGGATGGGGTGGCTGGCGGGGTTCGCCTATTTCTTCATCGGCTGCTGGTGGGTGGCCGAGGCCTTCTTCGTCAATCCCGAACAGGCGTGGATGGCGCCGTTCGCGGCCAGCCTGCTGCCCGCCGGGCTGGGCCTGTTCTGGGGCGGGGCCTGCGCCCTGTATCGCCGGTTCGCGCCCCTGGGGGCCGTGCGCGTGCTGCTGTTCGCGGCCCTGTTCTGCGCCTTCGAATGGCTGAGGGGCCATGTGCTGACCGGCTTTCCGTGGAACCCGGCCGGCGCCAGCTGGCGCGCGGGCGGGGCCCTGTCGCAGTTCGCCTCGGTCGCCGGCGTCTATGGGCTGAGCCTGGTCACGGTGGCCGGCGTCACGGCGCTGGGTCCCCTGGTCGGGCCGGGTCCGTGGCGGGGCCGCTGGATGTCGGCCGGGCTTGGGCTGGCCGCCCTGATCGGGGTCGCCGGCTTCGGCGCGGCGCGGCTGGGCGGGGCCGAGCTGCGCTTCACCGACACGGTGGTGCGGATCGTCCAGGCGAACGTGGACCAGGAATCGAAATGGACGCCCGAGGCCTACCGCTCGATCGTCGAGCGCTACCTGCGGCTGACCGCGCAGCCGGCCGCGCGCAGACCGGACGTGGTGGTCTGGCCCGAAGGATCCCTGCCCGCCGCCGACTATCAGGTGTTCGCGCCCGGCGCCTGGGAAGGCGAGGGGATCGCCCGGGCCCTGCAACCCGGCCAGACCCTGCTGATGGGCCTGGCGCGGGGCGAGGCGGACCCGGCGGCGCCCGACGGCGCGCGCTATCACAACAGCCTGTTCGCCCTGCATGACGAGGGCGGGGCGGGCCTGCGGGTCGCGGCCGTCTATGACAAGCACCGGCTGGTGCCGTTCGGCGAATATCTGCCGCTGGGGTCGGTGATGACGGCGGTCGGCCTGCGCAGCCTGGTGCATATGCCCAGCGACTTCTCGGCCGGGCCGACGCCGGCGCCGATCAGCCTGCCCGGCGCGCCGCCGGTCCAGCCGCTGATCTGCTACGAGAGCCTGTATCCCGGCTTCACGCCCGGAGCGGCGGGGCGGCCGGCGTGGATCGTGAATGCGTCCAACGACGCCTGGTTCGGCAAGACCTCCGGGCCGCGCCAGCATCTGAACCTGGCCAGCTATCGCGCCATCGAGACGGGCCTGCCCATCGCCCGGGCCACGCCGACGGGGATTTCGGCCATGATCGATCCCTGGGGACGGATCGTCGACGGCGATCGGCTGGACCCCGGCGTCATGGGGGTGATCGACGCGCGCCTGCCCCAGGCGGCGGGCGTGACGCCCTATGGCCGGTGGGGCGACGGGCCGTTCGGCCTGGCGCTCCTTCTAAGCGTGGCCTTAAGCTTGTGGCCTCTGGCGGCGCGCATTAAGGTTCGTCCCGATTCGGTACAGTCAAGCAGGGTGTGAGATGGCGCGCGGCGAGGACACTCAGGATCCGCACCCCGTCGATCGCCACGTCGGACGTCGCGTCCAGGAAAAACGCCTCGGGCTGGGGCTCAGCCAGACGGCGCTGGGCAAGGCGGTCGGCGTCAGCTTCCAGCAGATGCAGAAGTACGAGAAGGGCCAGAACCGCATCTCGGCGTCCAAGCTGTTCGAGATCGCGGATTTCCTGAACGTCGGCATTCCCTACTTCTTCGACGGCTACAGCAGCCGGCCCGGCCTGGCCGAGGAAACCGCGCCGGCCTTCGATCACGACCATCCGGCCACGCGCCAGTCGCTGGAGATCGCGCGCCTGGCCCCCCAGCTGCCGCTGCGCAAGCAGAAGCTGATCCTGGAGATGATGCGCGAGATGCTGGAGGACGGCGCCGGGGAGTAGGCGCTGCGGCGGCCTGTCGGTGGATGCGCGGGCTCGCGCGGGCTAGGGTGGCGCCGCCTCTTGCCCGACGGATGCCCCATTTGCGCCTGCTCCTGATGATCCTCGGCCTTCTGCTGGCGCCCGTCGCGGCCCAGGCCCAGGCCGTGCAATCGCCCGCGGCCGCCGCCCTGGTCGGGCTGGGACCGCAAAGGACCGAGCGGATCGAGGCCGAGCTGGTCGCGATGTCGCAATGGGCCACGCCCGGATCGACCCTGATCGTGGCGGTGCGCCAGGACATCCAGCCGGGCTGGCATACCTATTGGCGCAATCCGGGCGATTCCGGCGGGCCGACGACGCTGGACTGGACCCTGCCGGCGGGGGTCAGGGCCGGCGAGATCGTCTGGCCCCTGCCCGAGCGCCAGCGGCTGCAGAGCCTGGTCAACTACGGCTATTCCGGGTCGGTGCTGCTGCCCGTGCCGATCGAGGTTCCGGCCTCGGCCCGGCCGGGCCAGGTGCTGGCGCTGCGGACCCAGGCGCTGTTCATGGTGTGCAGCGACCAGATGTGCGTGCCCGACGAGCTGCCGCTGGCCCTCGACATCGAGGTCCGGGACGGCGCCGCGCCGCTGGACCCCGCATACGGCGCGGCCATCCAGGCGGTGCTGGTCCAGGCGCCGCGGCCGGCGCCGATCCAGGCGCGGATCGCGCTGGAGAACGGGCGGCTGACGCTGAGCGCGGCGGGCGGACCGCTGGCGGGGGCGGACATCGGCCGGGCGCACTTCTTTGCCTTCCAGGGCGGGATCGTCGACCATGCGGCGGACCAGACGGCGATGCGGGGCGATGCGGGGCTGACCCTGACGCTGGCGCCGGGACGCGGGGCGCGCGGCGGCCTGACCGGGCCGGTCGCGGGCGTGCTGGCCACTGACGCGGGCGCGTGGGAGATCACGGCCGAACCCGGCGCGGCGCTGGGCGGGACGACGGGACGCGCCATTTCGGGCGAGGCGGGCGAGCGGCAGGCCGCGGCGGGCGGCGGCGCGACGACGGCGGCCGGGCTGTTGCAGGCGGCGCTGCTGGCGCTGCTGGGCGGGCTGATCCTGAACCTGATGCCCTGCGTCTTTCCCATATTGGCGATGAAGGCGGCGGCGCTGTCGGCCTCGGCGCACGAGACGCGGGTCGCGCGGCGCGACGGCCTGCTGTTCCTGGCGGGGGTTCTGGCGACCTTCCTGGTGCTGGCCGGGGCCTTGCTGGCGCTGCGGGCGGGGGGACAGGCCGTCGGCTGGGGCTTCCAGCTGCAGTCGCCGGCGGTGATCGCGGTCCTGGGTCTGCTGATGCTGGCGGTGGCGCTGAACCTGTCGGGGGTGTTCGACATCGGCGGGTCGCTGCAGGGCGGGGCGGGGCGGCTGTCGCACGTCTCGGGCGGGGCGGGCGCCTTCCTGACCGGGGTGCTGGCGGTGGTGGTGGCGGCGCCCTGCACCGCGCCCTTCATGGCCGTGGCCCTGGGCGCGGCCCTGGTCATGCCGTGGCCCGCGGCGCTGGGGGTCTTCCTGATGCTGGGGCTGGGGCTGGCCCTGCCCTATGTGGTCGTCAGCCTGTCGCCGGGCCTGCTGCGGCGCTTCCCCCGGCCGGGGCCGTGGATGGAGCGGCTGCGACGGCTGCTGGCGTTTCCGATGTACGGCGCGGCCCTGTGGCTGGCCTGGGTGTTCGCGCGCCAGACCGGCGGCGCGGCCCTGGCCCTGCTGTTCGGGGCGGGCCTCATGCTGGCCCTGGCCCTGTGGCTGTTCGGCCTGATGCAGGGCGAGCGGGCTGCCGATCGAAGGGGATGGCTCAGCGGGGCGGCGGCCCTGATCGCCTTGGCGCTGGCCGCGGTCGCCGGCGTGGCGGCGGCGCGGGCGCCGGCGGTCGAGCCCGGCGAGGCGTCGGCCGAAACCGTGCTGGCGTCGCAGCCCTGGTCGCCCGAGGCGGTGCGCGCGGCTCAGGGTCAGGGCCGGCCTGTCCTGGTCAACTTCACCGCCGACTGGTGCGTGACCTGCAAGATCAACGAGGGCGCGGCCCTGTCCTCGGCCCGCGTGGGCCAGGCGATCACGGCGACGAACGCGGTCTATCTGGTCGGCGACTGGACCCGGCGAGACGACGCCATCGCCCGCGAGCTGGAGCGTCATGGGCGCTCGGGCGTGCCGCTGTATCTGCTGTATCCGGCGGGCGGGGGCGAGCCGCGCATTCTGCCGCAGCTGCTGACCGAGGGGCTCGTGATAGAGTCGCTTCAGGAGGCCGCGCGCTGACCGCGGCCCGTATCAGGGAAACGCCGTCATGATCCGCCGCCTGACCCTCGCCGCCTTCGCCACGCTGACGCTCGTCGCGTGCCAACAGCAGGAGGCCGCCGCGCCCGTTGAGACCGCATCGACCGAAGCGAACCCGGCCGCCGCGACGCAGGCGGGGATGGCCCCGGCCTTCACCCTGGTCGACGCCGAGGGGACGCAGCGCTCGCTGGCCGACTTCCGGGGCAAGACCGTGGTGCTGGAGTGGACGAACGAGGGCTGTCCCTACGTCCAGAAACACTATGGCGCCGGGGCCATGCAGGCCTTGCAGCGCGAGGCGACCGGCGACGGCGTGGTCTGGCTGACCATCGTGTCCTCGGCGCCCGGCGCGCAAGGCTTCGTCGAGGGCGAGGCGGCGCGCGCGTTCAAGGCCAAGCACGACGGCGCCTGGACCCACCTGCTGCTGGATCCGACCGGCGAGGTCGGCAAGCTGTACGACGCCAAGACCACGCCGGACATGCGGGTCATCGATCCCCAGGGCCGCATCGTCTTCGAGGGCGGCATCGACGACCGGCCGACCAACAGGCCCGAGGACCTGGACGGCGCGACCAACTTCGTCCGCGCGGCCCTGACCGACATGGAGGCCGGCCGGCCGGTCCAGACCCGCTTCGCCCAGCCCTACGGCTGTTCCATCAAATATCCGGAGACGGTGGAGGGGTAGGGATCAGTCGGCGGGCGCGATCTCGATGACGATGCGCCGCTGATCGCCGCCGATCACCATCTTGGCCTGTCCGCCCTTTGCCATCGCCAGGCTCGGCTCGGCCAGTTTGTCGTTGCCGCGCCACAGCGACGTCGTCAGCACCAGTCCCTCATCGGTCGTATAGAGTGTGGCGTTGAAGGCGTGTCCGCCGTCCCGATCGGACCCCTGCACGCTGACGTCCCCGTCCTCGGCGATCAGCGCCTCGCCCCGCATCTGGGTGACGCCATGATCACTGACGGAATAGGAGATGACATAGCGCGGCGGCGCTTCGGCGAAGCCAGACAGCCCGAACAGGGCGACTGTCGCCGCTATCAGGGTCCGTCGCATCGCCAGGGTCTCTCCGTCAGGTGATGGAACGACGATAAGTGAGTCGCGCCGCGCGGGAAAGGACGCTACCTCTGGTTGTATAAGAAATCTCCCTCTCCGCAGGGGGGTGGGCGAAAGTCTGCGCCGCCCCTACACCTCCGGCTGCGGCGGGGCGGTGATGACCTCGACGTTGTCGTTCAGCAGATAGGACAGTTCCGACAGGGCCACGGCGCGTTCGGCCGGGGTCGGGGCGGCCTGGACGGCGGCGACCTTCTTGGGGATGTCCTCGGAGATGCCGCGCAGGATGCACTTCAGGTCGCCGTCCGTGCCGCGCTCCTTCAGGATCAGGTGACCCTGCATGTCCAGTTGGGACAGGGCCTCGGCGCGGGTCTTGAAGCCGGTGAAGACCGGGCCGGCGAAGAAGCCGTCGGCGTCGGCGGCGCGGGACGCGGCCCAGCCGTCGACCAGGGCCTTCAGCTCGGTCGACCGGGCGATGATGTCGGCGAACAGCGGCTCGCCCGCCACCGACGTCGGCGCGCCCGGCGCGGCGGGCGGCTGGGCCGCGGCCTGGGCCACCGCGGGATTGGAGACCATCAGGGCGATGGAAAGGGCGACGCCGCAGGACATGGGGACCTCGAGGGGCTGACTTCCTGTTTCAACGTCCGCTAGGACGTTGGACCAGGATACGCCCGACCCGTAAACGAGTGTTTACCCTATCGCCTCCCCCGACCGCTTCTGAGGACCGATCATGAGCCGCGACGCCGCCTGGACCGCCTTCGACCGCACCGCCGCCGAGGCCGGCAAGACCCGCATCGTCGACCAGTTCGCCGCCGATCCCGACCGTTTGGCGCGAATGTCGGTCCAGGCGGCGGGCCTTTATCTGGACCTGTCGAAGCAGAGCTGGACGAAGGCCGCCTTCGACGCCTGCCTGGACCTGGCGCGCGCCTGCGACGTGGAGGGCAGGCGGAACGCCCTGTTCGCCGGCGAGGCGGTGAACCTGACCGAGGGCCGGGCCGTGCTGCACCCGGCGCTGCGCGCGACGGCGGGCGCGGACTTCCAGGCGCTGGGCGAACCCGTCTCGGCCGAGGTGGACGCCGTGCGCGCGGAGATGAAGGCCTACGCCGAGGCCGTCCGGTCCGGCGCCGAGGCCGGGGCGACGGGCAAGTCGTTCAAGGCCATCGTCCACGTCGGCATCGGAGGATCGGACCTGGGGCCGCGCGTGGTGTGGGACGCGCTGCGTCCGCTGGAGCCGACCATCGACCTGCGCTTCGTCGCCAACATCGACCCGCGCGACATGGCCGAGGCCCTGACCGGGCTGGACCCGGAAACGACCCTGGTCGTGGTGGTGTCCAAGACCTTCACCACCCAGGAAACCCTGGCCAACGCCGAGGCGGCCAAGGCCTGGCTGGCGGCGTCGCTTCCGGCCGAGGGCATGACGAAGCATTTCATCGGGGTGACGGCGGCGCCGGAGCGGGCCGCCGCCTTCGGCTGCGGCCGCACCTTCGCCTTCCGGGACTGGGTCGGCGGGCGCTATTCGCTGTGGTCGGCGGTCAGCCTGTCATGCGCCATCGCCCTGGGATGGGAGGTGTTCGAGGCCATGCTGGCCGGGGCGGCGCAGATGGACGATCATTTCGTCGAGGCCCCGCTGGAGACGAACGCGCCGGTGCTGCTGGCGCTGGCCCAGGTGTTCAACGTCGACGGCCTGAACCGCCCGGCGCGAACGGTGGCGCCCTACGCCCATGCGCTTCGCCGCCTGCCGTCGTTCCTGCAGCAGCTGGAGATGGAGTCGAACGGCAAGCGGGTGCATCGCGACGGAACGCCGGTGACGCGCCAGACCTGCCCGGTGGTGTTCGGCGAGCCCGGCACCAACGGCCAGCACGCCTTCTTCCAGCAGATCCACCAGGGGCCGCAGGTGGTCCCGGCCGAGTTCGTGATCGTGGCCCGCACGCATGAGGACGCGCCGGAGTCGCCCCTCTGGTCCAACGCCCTGGCCCAGGGCCAGGCCCTGATGCTGGGCAAGACGACCGAGGCCGCCAGGGCCGAGGGCCTGGCGCAGGGCCTGTCGGAGGAAGAGGCGACGCGCCTGGCCCCTCACCGCACCTTTACCGGCGACCGCCCGTCCACCGCCATCGTCATGGAGCGCGTGACGCCCGGCGCCCTGGGCGCCCTGATCGCCCTCTACGAGCACAAGACCTTCGTGGAAGGCGTGATCTGGGACATCAACAGCTTCGACCAGTGGGGCGTCGAACTGGGCAAGGTGCTGGCCAAGGCGATCCTGCAGGATGTCCAGGCGGGCGGCCCCAGCCCGGACCTGGACCCGTCCACCGCGGCCCTGATGACGCGGCTGATGGGCTGAGGCCGCGAAAAAGGGCGCCCCGAACGGAGCGCCCTTCCTCATTTCAAGGCTCTAGGCCTTACCAGCGACGATCGTAGCGATAGTCCCGGTCGCGGCGATAGTCGTGGCGCGAATTGTAACGCCGGTTGTCGTACCGGTAGTCGTAGCCCGACCGGCTGCGGTCGATGCCGTGTTCGCGCTCCCAGTGGCCCTGGTTCCGGTAGCAGCGGCCGCCGCGGTAGTATTCGCAGCCCGAGCCGCGATTGGTGGCCACCGCGCCCAGGGCCGCGCCGGCCAGGGCGCCGCCGGCGATATAAGTGCCGTCGCCATTGCCCAGGAGGGCGCCGGCCAGGCCGCCCACGGCGGCGCCGATCAGGGCGTTCTCGGCGCTGTTGTCGTCGCGGTCGCGATCGTGGCGGTAGGACTGGGCCGAGGCCGGGGCCGCCATCATCGTCAGGGCGACGACCGGGGCGGCCGCCAGAGCCACGGCCTTGGGGGCGGTGATCTTCAGCATCTTCGTCATGGTTCGTCTCCTTGTCTCTGGGCGCCGAGGCGTTCCGGAAGGGAAATGCCTGGAGCGTTGGGTCGGTTCTAACGTCCCGCCCTTGAACGCCCCCGGAGCCGGACGTTCATCTTCAGTTCATGCGTCACCGAAGTTTCGCGACAGATTCCGGGCCGCGCCGCTTGACCCGGCCGGCGGGCCTGCCTAACTCCCGGCCGCGTTAGCACTCTCGCCGGTCGGCTGCCAAAACGGCGATCGGGGGAGGGCCGACCGACTGTTCACAATCGCCCCATCCGGGGGATCAAGGGAGACAACCGATGGCGTTTCGTCCGCTCGGCGACCGCGTGCTGGTCAAGCGCGTTGAAGAAGAATCCAAGACCAAGGGCGGGATCATCATCCCCGACACGGCCAAGGAAAAGCCCCAGGAAGGCGAAGTCGTCGCCGTGGGCCCCGGCGCCCGTGACGATTCCGGCAAGGTCAACGCCCTGGAGCTGAAGGCCGGCGACCGCATCCTGTTCGGCAAGTGGTCGGGCACGGAAGTGAAGATCGACGGCGACGACCTGATCATCATGAAGGAATCGGACGTCCTGGGCGTCCTGTCCTGAACGTGACTCGTGATGCGTGACTCGTGAGCGGCGCGCCTGCGCGCGCTCCGCGATCCGCATCAATCACGACTCACGATTCACCAATCACCCTATTCAGAGGAGCAGCCACGCATGGCCGCCAAGATCGTACAGTTCAACACCGACGCCCGCGACAAGATGCTCAAGGGCGTCAATGTCCTGGCCAACGCCGTCAAGGTGACCCTGGGTCCCAAGGGCCGCAACGTCGTGATCCAGAAGTCCTTCGGCGCCCCGCGCTCGACCAAGGACGGCGTCTCGGTCGCCAAGGAAATCGAGCTGGAAGACGCCTTCGAGAACATGGGCGCCCAGATGATCCGCGAAGTCGCGTCCAAGACGAACGACAAGGCGGGCGACGGCACCACCACCGCCACGGTTCTCGCTCAAGCCATCGTGCAGGAAGGCCTCAAGGCCGTCGCCGCCGGCATGAACCCGATGGACCTGAAGCGCGGCATCGACAAGGCCGTCGGCCTGGTGCTGGAAGAGATCAAGACCAACTCCAAGCCCGTCTCGAACAACTCGGAAATCGCCCAGGTCGGCACCATCTCGGCCAACGGCGATAGCGAAATCGGCGAGCTGATCGCCCAGGCGATGGCCAAGGTCGGCAACGAAGGCGTCATCACCGTCGAGGAAGCCAAGACCGCCGACACCACCGTCGACGTCGTCGAAGGCATGCAGTTCGACCGCGGCTATCTGTCGCCCTACTTCATCACCAACGCCGACAAGATGGAGGCCGTTCTCGAAGAGCCGCTGATCCTGCTGTTCGAGAAGAAGCTGACCAGCCTGCAAGCCATGCTGCCGATCCTGGAAGCCGTGGTCCAGTCGGGCCGTCCGCTGCTGATCATCGCCGAGGACATCGAGGGCGAGGCCCTGGCCACCTTGGTGGTCAACAAGCTGCGCGGCGGCCT
Source organism: Brevundimonas albigilva (assembly GCF_023573565.1). NCBI lineage: Bacteria > Pseudomonadati > Pseudomonadota > Alphaproteobacteria > Caulobacterales > Caulobacteraceae > Brevundimonas > Brevundimonas albigilva. Next base: position 2,984,523 of record NZ_CP097649.1, on the reverse strand, counting down.
GCGCGTCGCCGCCGTCAAGGCCCCGGGCTTCGGCGATCGCCGCAAGGCCATGCTGGAAGACATCGCCATCCTGACGGGCGGCCAAGTCATCTCGGAAGACCTGGGCATCAAGCTGGAGAGCGTCACGCTCGACATGCTGGGCAAGGCCAAGAAGGTCTCGATCACCAAGGACGACACCACCATCGTGGAAGGCGTCGGCGGCAAGGAAGAGATCGAAGCCCGCGTGGCCCAGATCAAGCGCCAGATCGAGGACACCACCTCGGACTACGACAAGGAGAAGCTGCAGGAACGTCTGGCCAAGCTGGCCGGCGGCGTCGCGGTCCTCCGCGTCGGCGGCTCGACCGAAGTCGAAGTGAAGGAAAAGAAGGACCGCGTCGACGACGCCCTGAACGCCACGCGCGCCGCGGCTGACGAAGGCATCGTTCCCGGCGGCGGCATCGCGCTGCTGAAGGCCTCCAAGATCCTGGCCGACGTCAAGGGCGACAACGCCGACCAGAACGCCGGCGTGGCCATCGTCCGCCGCGCCCTGCAGGCGCCGATCCGTCAGATCTCGGAAAACGCCGGGGTCGAAGGCTCGATCGTGGTCGGCAAGGTGCTGGAGAACGACCAGGCGTCCTACGGCTTCAACGCCCAGACCGAAGAGTACGGCGACCTGGTGCAGATGGGCGTCATCGACCCGGCCAAGGTCGTGCGCACCGCCCTGCAAGACGCCGCTTCGGTGGCCGGCATCCTGATCACCACGGAAGCCGCGGTCGCCGATGCGCCGAAGAAGGCCTCGGCCGGCGGCGCCCCCGACATGGGCGGCGGCATGGGCGGCATGGGCGGCATGGACTTCTAAGTCCACGTCACCTGACGTTGAATGCGGAAGGGCGGGCCAAGCGATGGCCCGCCCTTTTTCGTTTGGGACTATCCAGTGTTGGTGGGTTGGGGTTCTATTTCTGAATGCAAGACGTCCCCTATTCCAATCTCATCGGCGCGGTCATCAGCGGCATAAATGCCCTCCAAGGGAAGTCCCGCATCGAGATGCGGAAGTTGTTGGATGGTTATCTCATGCCGCCAAATTTGCCGGCTGGCGAAGACCGAGTGGTTTGGATCACGCCGGAGGGTCTTCGAGCCGTAAATCAGATCGCGGTTAAATGGAGACGCAGCTCCGAAGCTGGATCGAAGGTATCTGTCGCAGAAGCAAAGAAGGCTGCTTCGAAAGCAATTGGGCGTCTCATAACCTCCCCTCAATACGCATCATTAGAAGATGCCCTAACAGCGGATCAAATTCGGCGCGAGATCGACAGCGAAGTATCAGACTGGATCGGAGAGTCTGAGCACTTCTTCAAAGTTCATCTGTTTCGACATCACGATACGCAGCGGATGTTTCTCGGCCCTGTTTGCTTGGAAACAGGCAATGCGTGGAGGGATCGCGTGTTGACCGTCGGGTCTGACGATCACGTAGAAGCGAAGCATCTGTCAGATTTTGCCTCTGCTCCGTGGATCGGCAGCGTGTCCATCAAGGAACGCTCCTATGAGCGTTCGATTGAGCATGCCTCAATATGCATTCGCGTTGCATTGGACGCACTGGCCCTTCCGCTGTCGTTGTCACAATCGCGAGAAATTCGAGGTCCTTCAGACTCCTACGAAGCTCGGCGGGTAGAGACGACCACGCGATTTCAGAATGGCTTTGTGGGATGGAGTGGATCGCGAGAGGTTTTTGGCCTGCGATCGTCAAAGGACGAGATCGAACGATTTCTCGGAGAGGCCAAAACGTATTTTCAGATGGTCGGCGATATCGTCGAAATCCTCACCCGACGTGACGAAGCTGGTGCTTACCAAGGCCTCAAGAGACGGTGGATTGAGTCGATGTATTGGTTCGGCGAATCACGGAGGAGTCAAGATGACTTTATAGGGATCGTCAAAATCGGTATTTCACTCGATATACTATCTGGAGGGGGCCAATACGCCGGCATAGTCCAACTGTGTCAAAAATTATGGGATGTAGAGAAAGGCGAGATTATCTCATCAGATGGCAGAACTCTTGAGAAGATTGTTGATCAAATTTACCAAAAAGGCAGATCACAAATCTCTCACGGCGGACGTTTTGGACTTTTAGAAGACCTGCCAATCCTCAGATTAGACGCGGATAAATTTGCCTCTAAAACCCTGATGATGTTTGCAGAAAACCTGCATTCTTACAGTGGGCCAGACGACCCCAGAGCGTTCAGGGCGGAGTAGCTTCTTCTTCCTACAGTATAAACCGACTCAAATCCGCGTTCTTCGCCAAGTCGCTGACTTTGTCGCGCACGGCGTCGCCGTCGAAGGCGATGGTCTGGCCCGACAGGTCGGAGGCGCGGAAGCTGGTGTCCTCCAGCACCCGCTCCAGCACGGTCTGGAGCCGCCGCGCGCCGATGTTCTCGATGGCGGAATTGGCGGCGACCGCCGCGTCGGCCAGGGCCTCCACCGCGTCGTCGGTGAAGGTGAGGGTCACGTCCTCGGTGGCCAGCAGGGCCTGGTTCTGGCGGATCAGATTGGCCTCGGGCTCGGTCAGGATGCGCTTGAAGTCGTCGCGGGTCAGGGCCTTCAGCTCGACCCGGATCGGCAGGCGGCCCTGAAGCTCGGGCAGCAGGTCCGACGGCTTGGCCACGTGGAAGGCGCCCGAGGCGATGAACAGCACATGGTCGGTCTTCACAGGCCCGTATTTGGTCGAGACGGTGGTGCCCTCGATCAGCGGCAGCAGGTCGCGCTGGACGCCCTCGCGCGACACGTCGGCGCCGCGCGCCTCGGACCGGGCGGCGACCTTGTCGATCTCGTCCAGGAAGACGATGCCCTCGTTCTCGGCCAGCAGCAGGGCCTCCTTGGTCAGGCTCTCCTGATCCAGCAGCTTGTCGCCCTCCTCGGCGATCAGGGGGGCCGTGGCGTCGCGCACGGCCAGCTTGACCGTCTTGGTGCGGCCGCCGCCCATCTTGCCCAGCATCTCCGACAGGTTCAGCAGGCCGACGTTGCCGCCGCCCGGCAGGTCCAGCCCCTGGATGGGCGATGTGGTGTCGGCCAGGGCGACCTCGATCTCCTTGTCGTCCAGTTCGCCGGCGCGCAGCTTCTTGCGGAAACTGTCGCGCGTCGCCGGCCCGGCGCCGGGACCGACCAGGGCGTCCAGGATGCGGTCCTCGGCGGCGCCCTCCGCCCGCGCGCGCACCTCGCCGCGCCGGCGATCGCGCACCATGACCAGGGCGCTCTCGACCAGGTCGCGCATGATCTGGTCGACGTCGCGGCCGACATAGCCGACCTCGGTGAACTTGGTCGCCTCGACCTTCAGGAAGGGCGAGCCGGCCAGCCTGGCCAGGCGCCGCGCGATCTCGGTCTTGCCGACGCCCGTGGGGCCGATCATCAGGATGTTCTTGGGCGTCACCTCGTCGCGCAGGTCTTCAGGGACGCGCTTTCGGCGCCAGCGGTTCCTCAGCGCCACGGCCACGGCGCGCTTGGCCTCCTGCTGGCCGACGATGAAGCGGTCGAGTTCGGAGACGATTTCGCGGGGGGACAGATCGGTCATGCCGCTGAGATAGGGCGTCCCGCCGCCGAGCGGGAGAGGGGCCGCGCGGACACGGCGTCGCGCAGCAAAAAGGCGCCGCTCCGGCCGGAGGGCGCCTCGATGCGGCTCGGCGATGTCGCCCGATCAGGCGGCGTTGGCGGCCTTGTTCTTGGCCAGCTTGTCCTGGTGGGCCTTCATGCCCAGGGCGATCAGGTCGGCGGCCTCGCCGGCGTCGCCCCAGCCCTTGACGGTGACCGACTTGCCCTTCTCCAGGTCCTTGTAGCGGGTGAAGAAGTGCTCGATCTGCTCGATCAGGATGGCCGGCAGCTGACGATAGCTGGCGATCTCGGTGTAATAGGGGTTCAGCTTGTCGACCGGCACGGCCAGGATCTTCTCGTCGCCGCCGGCCTCGTCCACCATCTTCAGCACGCCGATCGGGCGCGAGCGGATGACGCAGCCCGGCACCACCGGCGTCGGATTCAGCACGATCACGTCGCAGGGGTCGCCGTCGTCCGACAGGGTGTGCGGCACGAAGCCGTAGTTGCCGGGATAATACATCGCCGTGTGCAGGAAGCGGTCGACGAACAGGGCGCCGGACGCCTTGTCCATCTCGTACTTCACCGGCAGGCCGCCCTGCGGGATCTCGACGATGACGTTGATGTCCCAAGGCGCGTTGGGACCGACGGGGATGGCGTCCAGGTTCATGGCGTCTGTTCTTGTTGCGATGCAAAAATCGAAAGGCGAAGGGTGATAGGCCCCTGACGGCCCCACGGCAAGCGCGACCTCAGTCCCGCCCGCGCCCGCGCGGGCTCTTGTCGCCGAGGATGGCGGGCGTCAGGGTGGGGCCATGACATGGTTCGACTGGGCCGCCCTGGCCCTCTTCTTCATCTGCTGGCTGGGCTATGCGCCCCTGCTGAAGGCGATCAGCCGGCGCGGCGGCTCGCTGAACGCCGACATGGTCCATGTGCGGGCGGTGTGGATGGAGTCTATGACCCACCGCGAGCTGAAGCTCGTCGACAGCCAGCTGATGGGCCATTCGATCAACTCGGCCTCCTTCTTCGCCTCCACCAACCTGCTGCTGATCGCGGCGGTGGCCGGCATCTTGTTCGGAGGAGAGAGCGCGCTGCGCGGTTTCGCCGCCGTCGGGGCCGAGAACGTGCCGCTGAAGCTGCTGGAGGCCAAGCTGGCCCTGGTGTTGGTCTGCCTGACGCGGGGCTTTCTCGACTTCATCTGGGCCCTGCGCCAGATGAACTACGCCCTGGCCCTGATCGGCGCCGCGCCCGAGGTGCACCACAAGACCGACCGCAAGGCCTTCGCCGAAGCGGCGGGGCAGTTGCTGAATCCGGCGCTGGGCGCGTTCAGCCAGGGGGTGCGCGGCTATTACTTCGCTCTGGCGGCGGCGGCGTGGCTGTTCGGGCCGGCCTGGCTGGCTCTGGGCGTGGCGTCGTCGTTCGGCCTGTTGATCTATCGGCAGGAGGCGTCTCCCGCGGCCCGGGCGATCCGCAATGCGCGGCGGCTGCTGGGCGAGTGATCGGTGATCATTTTGCAGGTGCGAGGAGCGCGCCGGCGGAAATTGACCGCCAGCAGGGCCTGGTATCGTTCCCACTGGCGCATTTCTGTTACACGGCGTGACCCTGCGCCCGCATATCGCCCTTGACCCATTGTGCATCGCAACCTAGATTGCCTGTCGACGCCTCCGGGCGTCTTGCCCTTCCTGGGCGTTTCCTCCCTATAGACTTTTCATGCCGCGCCTTCGGGCGCGGCTTTTTTTATCCGCGATCGACGACGGCGTGGCGGGGCCTCAGCCGGCCCAGCTTTCGGCGCACAGGCCGGCGACGACCCGACCCAAGGCCCGCCGGGTGCGGCCCCAGCCGGCGCCGGGACTCAGGGTCGTCTCGTCCAGATAGAGCCGCCGATTGATCTCGATCTGGATCGCCTCGACCCCGTCGTCGGGGCGTCCCCATTGCTGGGTCGACCATCCGCCGGCGTAGGGGTGGTTCAGCGCCACCCGCCAGCCCAGCCCTTCGAACAGCGCCCGAAGCCGCCGGGTCAGCCGCGTCGCGCAGGCCGATCCATGCCGGTCGCCCAGCACCACCTCGACGTCGGCCGCCCGCGCGGGCATCGAATGCCAGTCGATCAGCACCGCCCGCCCGTGCTCCGCCCGCGTCTCGCGCATCAGTTCGCCCAGCGCCCGGTGATAGGGGGCGTGCACCTCGGCGATCCGGGCCTGGACCTCGGCCAGCGTCAGACGACGGTCGTAAAGCGGCGCCCCGTCCCCGGCCAGGCGCGGGGCCACGCCGTACCCCGCCGCCGCCTTGGGGCCGGCCGGGATGGGCGCGCCGTCCACCAGGGCGGGGTCCAGATCGTGCGGGTCACGGTTCAGATCCAGATAGGCGCGGCCGATCCGGCCCTCGATCAGGGGCGCGCCGTGCGCCGGCCCGTCCTCGATCAGGCGCGCGACCAGGGCGTCCTCGGCGCTTCGGAGGCTCTGGGACGACAGGCCGGGGGCGGGGGCCATGTCCGCCGGATACCGGTCGCCGGAATGGGGCGAGGCGAAGACCAGGGCGGTCCGCGGCGCCGAGGCCGGGGGGCGGGTGATCAGAAAGGGCGCGTCGCCGCCGGTCATGTCTCCGCCATAACCCGTTTCGCTGTGGACGGAAGCGGCCGGACCCCTGAATTTCATCGGCGGTTTACCGTTGGCCGCCTAGGGTCCTGTCAGTTTCACAGGGCTTACCTCCGCATGGCGCGCATCCTTCTGGCCGAAGACGACAGTTCCCTGCGGGGCTTCCTGACCCGGGCGCTGGAGCGGGCGGGCCATCAGGTGATCGACTGCGAGAACGGCGACGACGCCATCGACGCCCTGGAGCACGGCCCCTACGACCTGCTGCTGACCGACATCGTCATGCCCGGCGCCGACGGCATCGAGGTGGCCCGCGTGGCCGCCGCGCGCCAGCCGGGCCTGCGCATCATGTTCATCACCGGCTTCGCCGCCGTCGCCCTGACCGCCGCCCAGGCCTCGCCCCAGGCCAAGGTCCTGTCCAAGCCGGTGCACCTTCGCGACCTGGTCAACGAGGTCGAGCGGATGGTCGCCGCCTGACGCCGACCCGCCCGTAGGCGCGTCGGAAACAATCGCGCGGCGGACGTCAGATGGGGCTTGAAGCCGCCCCTGTCCGCCGCTATACGACCGCCCTTCCCGTCCGGGCGATCGCCCCGGACCGCACCGGCGGACGCGTAGCTCAGCGGGAGAGCACTACGTTGACATCGTAGGGGTCACAGGTTCAATCCCTGTCGCGTCCACCATCTCTTTCGAAGACTTAGCTGATGTTTGGGCCTGCTGCGCATGAGCCTGCCCATGATTGGCCCATGAAACGCTAATCTGCCCGATCGATAAGATTTCATGCGTGGTGAGGCAGGGGGCAGGGTTTATCTTCCCGATCGGTAAGAATGGCCTTGACTAAGGTCGAAATCTGCTGCGATCTTCCCGATCGGGAAGAGCGCGCATGATCGTCACTGCGGAAGATTTCGGCCGGCAGGTCGCCGAGGCGCGCCGCGCTCTTGGCCTGACCCAGCGCGACCTCGCCCTGGCGATCGGAACCGGCGAGCGGTTTATTGTCGAGCTGGAGGCGGGCAAGGCCACCGCCCAACTCGGCAAGGCGCTTGCGGCCGCCAAGGCGGTCGGCGTTCGCTTGGAGAACACGGCGGGGCGTCGCTGATGCCTGTGCTGTTCCATCGCGACAGCCCGGTCGCCAAGGTGACGCCGTCGCCGGCGGGGCTGAACCTGATCTATGACGAGACCTGGCGCGCCTCGCCGGAAGCCTTTCCGGTCTCGCTGTCCATGCCGATGGCGGAGGCCGCATGGCCGCCCGAGGTGGTCGTCCCTTGGGTGATGAACCTGCTGCCCGAAGGCGAGCCCATGCGCGCCATGCAGCGCGCGCTCGGCGTCGCTCAAGAGGATGTGCTCGGCCTCCTCTCGGCCGCTGGCGGCGACGTCGCAGGCGCCCTGCGCGTCGGCGGCCCCCGCGCGGAGCAGGGCGACTACCGCCCCCTACCGACGCCGGATGATCTGGAACGGATCATCGGCGAGTTGCCTCGCAAGCCTTTCCTGGCAGGGGACAAGGGCGTGACCATGAGTCTGGCCGGCGCTCAGGACAAGTTGCCGGTGGCGCTGCTGAATGGTCAGATCGTCATCCCGCTGGATGGTGCGCCTTCGACCCACATTCTGAAGCCCGACAACCCCCGCCTGCCCGGCAGCGTCCAGAACGAAGCGTTGTGCATGCTGCTCGCCGCGCGGTGCCGACTGCCGACGGCTTCAGTCACGACCGGTCGGGCTGGCGACCGTTCCTATCTGCTGGTCGATCGCTATGACCGCGCGGGCCATGCGCCTGCCGCCACGCGGCTGCACCAGGAGGACTTCTGTCAGGCGCTCCGCTTGCCGCCGGGCGCCAAATACGAGCGCAACCAAACCGGCGTGCGTGGCCCCTCGTTGGCCGACATGTTCGCTCTCGTGCGTCGGCACATGACGGCCGTCGACATCACCCGCCTGCTGGACGCGGTGATCTTCAACATCGCCATTGGCAACGTCGATTCCCACGCCAAAAACTACTCGATCCTGCTGACCGCAGACGGCGCGGCCCTGGCTCCGCTCTACGACTTGATGAGCGGCCTGCCGTGGCCGGGCATCACCCAGAACCACGCCCAGGCCGTCGGCGGTCAGGTCCGCGGCCGCCATATCCAGGCCCGGCACTGGCGCCGGATGGCTGAGGCCTGCGGCCTGGCGCCGGCCGCCACTGTGCGGCGGGTCATCGCCCTGACCGACCGCATCCAGCGCGAGATCGGCGCGGCGGCCGAGGCGGTCGCCGCGATGCCGGCCGGCGGCGGCGCCTTCCTGGACGGTCTCATGCGTAACATCACCGAGCGCGCCGCCCTTGTCGGCCGCAACGCTGCTCGTGATGACGGTGGAGATGACGCTGACGGCGAGGGACCGGCCGTCCGCGGCGAGGCCTTCCCGTCTTCGTCGAACTAAGCGCTGCGCCGGCGGCTCAGGGCCTTGCGGGCGTTCTCCATGTGATCCGGGCAGTGGTGACCGTAGCGCTGGCGGATCAGGTTCTCGCTGGTCGAGCTAAAGCCGGCGACCTCCCACGTCGGCACCCCTGCCTGCAGCATCCAGGTGATGCAGGTGTGCTTGAGCGTGTGGGGCGTCACGTCTGTGTCGAGCTTCGCCAGCCGCCGTGCGGCTTCAAACCCGGTCTTTTGCCGCTGGATGGTTTCTCCCGCGTATTCGGCCGGACCAGTGACTGTGAGCCGCCGCCAACGCCGCAGGTGCGGGAGCAGGCGATCGGGAATCGGGCAGGGGCGGCGCCGCTTGCGGGTCTCGCGCTCTTCCGTCCCGCGTCGGTGGATGCGCCTTTCCTTCAGGTCGATCGAGCCCGAGTGGGCGTTCCGTTCCCACCGCAATCCGAGCACCGCCGCGTGCCGGGTGGCGGTGTAGAGCGCAATCAGGATGAACCGCGCCACATGGTAGTTCGGCTTGGCCACCCGCGTGTAGCCGGTCACCCGACCCTCGGCGTCGAAGCCCTTCGGCGTGAAGCCCAGGGCGCCGCGGATCAGCCGGGCCGCCTCGTCGCGCGTCAGCCACCGGGCTTCCTGCGGGTTTGAGCTCGGTTTCCACACGGCGATCGGGCGATCCATCTTGCCCGCCTTCCACGCACGGTTCAGGGCCGCCGATAGCGTCTCCAGTTCCCGCTTTGCCGTCGCCTCCTTGACCGGCTTATGGCCGATGGCGCCGCTGGTGCGGGCGACCACATAGGCCTTGCACGTCTCGATGTTCACCTGGCTGCACGTCATGTCGCCGAATTGCTCGATCAGCCACGGAACGTGGGTGGGCTCGGGGCCCCGATGATCGTCCTCCAGACCCTGGAGATAGTAGATCAAGCAGTCGGCGGCGAGGATGCGGCGAGGGTCGCCCTCGCCGAAGGCGGGTTCATGTTTGGCGGCTAGGTAGCGCGCGAGCGCTTCTTCAGCCTCTCGGCCGCGATCAGGGCCGCAGCCCGTGCCGACCTCTCGACCTCCGTCGAGGATGACGTATACGGGCGCGCGGCCTGCGCGCTCTCGGAGCCAGAGTCGGGGCGGTTCACGACGACGCGGCACTTCTTCCTCATTTCTTGAATGTCCCGGAGCGTGACGAACCAGCGGCCGCCGACCTTCTCCAGTTCGAGATTGCCCCGTCGGTGCTCGGTCATCAGGGTACTGGGCTTCAGCGACCCGTCGGGAAAGGCGATCGCCAACGCCTTGGACAAACGCAGCGGCGTATCGAGACCGATGCCCGGCGGGCAGGGGAAGGTAAGGACTTCAGGAGGCGGCGGGTCGCTGTTGTCGGGCCGCCTATTGTCGCCGTTCATGCGCTTGGCAGCCATGCTGTCTACTCCGGTGTGGTGCTTGCACGATGTCCAGGCGCGGGGCATAACGTGTCAGGTATTCGTAACCGTGTGGCCAACACGGTTGATGCTTGGGTCACACGGAAGGTGATGGATGTCAAGTGCTCAGATCTCGCTGCGTTCTCGCGAAGGCCAGTTCACGCCTTCAGAGACGGCGGCCATCACCGGCACGCCGCTTCACCTGCAGCGGCTCTGGCGCGCGCAAGGCCTGCTGCGCGCTCGACAGGGCGGGCGCGCCAGCTTCACGCCGCGCGAGTTGGCTGAAATGCGCCTGATGATGCGTATGCGGGGACTGGGCGTGTCGCTTCCGGCCTCCAGGCGAGCGGCCGTTGAAGCCGCGCCTGGAGTGGTGTTCGCCGCCTTATCCGAATATCAGCGTCGGACCTTGGCTGTTGAAGGTGCGGGGGATGAAGCTGCTGCATACATCCGAGCTTTGGAGCAGACCGGCGACCACGCCCATCTGCTGATCCTGGCCGAGCTCGAGAGCATGAGCCAGGTCTACCGGCACGCTGTTATCGAAAACGGAGAATGCAGGTTGCTTCACGCCCTGAGTGAAGACGCCGCTGACGAAACGGTGGAAGCGGCGGGCTTGATCAATCTTTGGGCCGTGGCGGCGGCGATTGCCCACGCAACGCCTCGGCCGCTGTTCACACTCGTGCCGCCGAAGCGCTGGACCATGAAGTGCTCGTAGCTCATGACGGCTTTGGACCTCGCGGCGAAGCCAGAAGGGCTGGGGCGCTAGGCTCCCATGGTGACACAGGATGGAAGCGATCCGAGCCCGCCGCCGCATCCACATCAAGACTCAGTCTCGCCTGGGGAGGTCAAGGTCCAATGATCGCCAGTCTGGCTGATCTTCCCGCAAACGCACCCGCCCCGGCGCAGATCAGCGTGACGACCTACCAGGTGGATGGGCGAACGCCCCGTGATGTTCGCAGGTCGCTCAATCAGCGTCGACCGGCGGACGCCTCCGGTGCGCGCCATGATGCAGTGACGTCATGGCGCTTCCAAATCGACTGGTCGACAGATGCAAGTGGCGATTGCGTGCCGGCGACAGTGACTGTCTTGCCGGTGATTTTGGTCACTCTGCCGTCTTTGAAGGACGAACACCGTCGCACCGGCCGCCTCCGACAGGCTTGGACGCGGTACTTGCAGCGTCTCGAAGTTCATGAGCGTCATCACGCCCACCTGATCGCCATGGGCGCAGCGCAGATGCAGACGGAGATGCGCTCCGCTTCTTCATGCGGTGACATGGTGCGGGCGTCGGATCGCTGGCGGTCCGAGATCCTGAAGGCCAACAGCGACTATGATGAGCGCACCGATCACGGTCGGTCAGAAGGAGTTGTCTTTCCATGATGTCAGGCGCGGGCATACTCCTGACCGAACCATCCTGCCGGCACGCTGAGCGCACTTGCAGACGCCGCCGCCAAAGGGATTAGGGCAGAGGCACTGCCGGGGACGTGTTTAATCTTCCGCGCGGCTCATGAGCTAGCCCAGCCCACCATCCGTCGCGCTCGCCGAACCTAAGTGCAAGTCCTGTTAAGTGGCGCAAAGCCGGCGCCCACGATCGCAAGATGGGCAGCCAAGCTGAGGGAAGTCGGACCACGCCGGCCGCTCCGCAGCTCTGGCGCTTCATCGCCATGATGATCCCTTGCATGGGCAGGCTGGGTGATTCCGACGATCATCGTCCTGCGCGAGCAGCAGGCGGAAGCCCGATGGCCGAGGTTCGCCGGCGGCACGGCATCAGCGGACAAACCTTCCACCGGTGCAAGGTAAATCAACCGCATCCCAGAGCGCGATCAGCATTAGGTAAGGCGTTTGGGGCGGACCTGCGTGGATAGTCTTTGACTTGACGGAAGCGCGGCTATTTCGAACGGTGATCAGGTGATAGGGGAAAGCGTGTTCCCTTCCGTCCGTGCATTGCGTTTGAGCGGCGGACGTTGTGCCCTGGTAAAGGACATTCTGTGGCTCTGACGCTGACGCTACGACCTTCCGAAAAGGTCATGATCAATGGGCTCGTCCTGGAGAACATCCACGACGGCAAGGCGCGGCTCTTGATCAAGGAGCGCGCACATATTCTGCGCTCCCGGGATATGATGGATGAAGCGGAGGCCATAAGTCCGGCGACCCGCGTCTATTATCAGGCGATGAAACTCAGCGGTGGCGACGCCACCGGCGATCTGCGCAGCCTTTGCTCAGCAGTCACGGTGTTTGAGCGCTCCAATGCCGGGTGTCCGGACTTGCTCGCCGTGTGCGTCCACATCATTGAGCAAGCGCAAGCCGGCGACTTTTACGCAGCTATGGTGGCCTCGCGGAAACTCATCGCAGCCGAAGTTCCCGACCACCCTATTCTGCGGCCCCAGGAGCGGCAAAAAGCGCCTAGTGAGGCGGCAGAAACTGCCGGGTAGTCGGCAATAAATGCCGAGCGGCCGGCCGACGTAATCGGTAAGCCCGGCCTATAATATTGATTCTACATAGTTTCTTTTGGAGGGCGATGTGGCGCGGATCATGCGAGCTCAAGGCTGAGCATAATGCTCGTGGCGGCAAAACGACGCCAAAGTTCCAGAAGGACCAGCCAGATGGCGAACAGCATCAATACGAACTACGGCGCCCAAATTGCGCTGCAAAACCTCAACGCCACCAACGCGGCGTTGAACACCGCCCAGAACCGCGTCAACACCGGCATGAAGGTGTCGTCGGCAAAGGACAACGGGGCGATTTTCGCAATCGCCACTAACCAGCGCGCCGACATGGCGGCGATGGACGCGGTAAAGACGTCCATTCAACGCGGTCAATCGATCGTCGACGTCGCCTTGGCGGCCGGCGAGACCGTCGTCGCGGCTATGACCGAGATGAAAGCCATCGCTGTGGCGCTGGAAGGTTTCGGCGACACGCCCCCTACCGACAATGCATCATATGACGCCTATAAGGCGGATTTCAAAGCCCTCAAAGACGAAATCACGAAAGCTCTGGCAGGGGCCAAGTTTGACGGCGTCAATCTGTTCACCGCAGCGGATTCAGGCACTGCCCAGCCCAAAGTTCGGACGGGTTTGGATTCGACCAGCACATACGCAATCGGCTTTTCAACCACGTGGGCGAACCCTGCTTTTGCCGACGAGAAGGCTTCTACCGTTCAGACACAGATCGAAGCTTTTACGACGAACCTGGCCACGCTGGGTACGCAGTCGAAGTCGATGGAACGTCAACTCAACTTCGCCAGCAAGCTGCAGGACGCGTTCGAAACGGGTATCGGCAACCTGGTTGACGCCGATCTCGCCAAGGAAAGCGCACGGTTGACCGCTCTGCAGACCAAGCAACAGCTTGGCGTGCAGGCTTTGTCGATCGCGAACTCGTCCAGCCAAATGCTGCTAGGCCTGTTCCGCTGAGCCTGATGGTTCGAGGCGGCGGCCGCCGCCTCGAACCACATTCATCTACATCATTCCGCTTCAGCTCGGTGCGAGGAGGTGGTCGTGACAGTAGTTTCTTTTAACGCCCAGGCCGCCGTGCCCGAGACGCCTCCAGACCCAAATCGTGCGGCTCCGGTCGACGAACGGCTCGTGGTCAAACCTCCGGACGCGGACAGGCTTGAAGAAGCGTCGGCAACCCTGTCGTCCCGCCTTCGACTAAGCATCGAGCCCGCCGCGTCCGGCGCCAGCTTTGTTTATAGGCTGACCGATCCGATAAGCGGGAAGGTGGTGCGGGAACTGCCCCGTCAGGTCCTGATCGAGTGGCGGGACTCCCTTGGATATGTTGCGGGCTCGGCGGCATCGATCCGCGTCTAGGCCGCATGTCTAGTGCAGCTTCGCCTGCCGACGAGCCGCGAGCCGCTCCGTGTTAACCATAAGCAAACGTTTCAAGGGCATCTTCCTAAGGAAAGCTTAGGAGATTCCTATGAGCACGGGCAGCATCAATACCAATACCGGCGCATTGATCGCGCTGCAGAATCTTAATGCAACCAACCGTGCTCTGGAAACCACCCAGAACCGGGTAAACACCGGCATGAAGGTGGCGAACGCCAAGGACAACGGCGCGGTATTTGCGATCGCAACCAATATGCGCGCCGATGTAACCGCACTGGACGCCGTCAAAACATCGGTTGAGCGCGGCCGCTCGATCATAGACGTGGCGATGGCGGCCGGCGAGACGGTCATCGAAGCACTCAAGGAAATGAAGGCCCTGGCTGTCGCCATAGAGGATTTCACGCCTGTCCCGACGGCGGGGCAGAACCCTTCTTATGACGCCTATGTTGCCGATTACGATGCGCTGGCCGAGGAGATCACCAAGGCCTTCGCCGGCGCGATATTTGACGGGGTGAACCTTTTCGGCACCCCCGCTGAAATGTTGACCATACGCACCGGTCTGCAGGCAACCGACGTGCAAGACATCGGATTTTTTGACGACACCGCCACGCCGGCTACCCCTAATTGGACGCCGCCAGATCTTAATGACATGACCTCAACAGCCGTGCAGACGGCTATTGAAGCTTTCTCGACAAGCATGGCTACGCTCGGCACCCAGTCGAAATCACTTGACCGAACACTCGTCTTTCTTGGCAAGCTGCAGGATTCCTACGAGACCGGCATCGGCAATCTCGTGGACGCCGACCTGGCCAAGGAAAGCGCTCGCCTCACCGCGTTGCAAACGAAGCAGCAACTCGGCGTCCAAGCCCTGGGTATCGCCAACCAGGCGCCTCAAATCATTCTTTCGCTCTTTAACCGTTAAACGGCCTGGGAGCTGCGGCGCCGCTCCGTCGCTTAACGGCAGGCATGGCGGCAATCGACAAGTCGCGGAGAGTGCACGGCAATCTTCGCGTCAAAAGGCGACTTGGTTGCCTCTGCTGCTTCCTGTCCAGTGGTGGGAGTGACGTGACCCCCGTTTCTCATCCAGCCATAACGAGAGTCCTAGGTTGATCTGAGCTGTGATCGGCTGGGTTGGCAAGAGGCCGGTCTGCGCAGCCATCAACCAGCGCAGCAGGCCGGCCGATGTGTCCGGTGAGCGCTTCTGCATAAGCCTGCGGCGTCAGCCACCCGAGCTTCGAGTGCGGACGCTGCTCGTTGTAATCGCGTCGCCACGCCTCCAGCACGGCGCGAGCGTGCGGCAGCGAGCGGAACAGCGTCTCGTTCAGCAGCTCGTCACGCAGCCGCCCGTTGAAGCTTTCGTTGAAGCCGTTCTGCTGGGGCTTGCCCGGCGCGATGTAGTGCCAGCCGACGCCGGTGTCGTCGGCCCAGGCCAGGACCGCGTTCGAGGTGTACTCCGTGCCGTTGTCGCTGACGATGGTGTCGGGCCGCCCTCGCTGCCGGATGACGGCGTCCAACTCCCGCACGACCCGCGCGCCCGACAGCGAGGTGTCGGCCACCAGCGCCAGGCACTCGCGCGTACAGTTATCGATCACCGTCAGGATGCGGAAGCGCCGCCCGTCCGTCAGCTGGTCTGCGACGAAGTCCAGCGACCAGCGCTGGTTGGGCGCCAGCGGCAGGTCCAGCGGTCGCCGCGTGCCCATCGCTCGCTTCCGGCCGCCGCGCCGGCGCACCGTCAGTTGCTCGTCGCGATAGATCCGCTGGACCCGCTTCCTGTTGACCGCATGGCCCTCGCGCCGCAGCAGCACGTGCAGGCGACGATAGCCGAACCGTCGACGTTCCTGGGCCAGGGCCTTCAGCCGGTCGCGCAGAGCGCCGTCGTCCGGGCGCGTCGCCTGATAGCGCACGCTCGTCCGATCGACGCCCAGAACACGGCACGCCCGCCTTTCGCTCATCTCGTAGGCGGTCTGCAGATGGCCAGCCGCCTCGCGATAGCCGGCGGGCGTCACCACTTTTTTCCCAGCAGGTCCTTCAGGGCCACGTTGTCCAGCATCGCGTCCGCCAGCATCCGCTTCAGCCGGGCGTTCTCATACTCGAGCGCCTTGAGCCGCCCAGCCTCCGACACGTCGAGCCCGCCAAACTTGGCCTTCCATTTGTAAAAGGTCGCCGAGCTGACCCCGTGGCGTCGGCACACCTCCGCCGTCGCTACACCGGCCTCCTGCTCCCGCAGGATCCCGATGATCTGCTCTTCCGTGAACCTCGATCGCTTCATTCTGTCCGTCCTTCGTTGGGCGGACTCTAGCTATTCCTGGAGGAGTTTCAGGGGGTCACGTCAGACCGAACCCATGCGCCCGCTGGGGTCGCATCATCCGCTCTGAAGCCACCGCCCCAAGCTTGTGCGGCGACGTCCGTCCCCATGAGCGAAACTGCTAGAGCCGAAATCAGGACCTTCACGACACCCCTCCCAATGTTGCTGACCAATCTATTGTTACGGGCGGGGCGATAGGTCGGCTCGCGAGCGCGCCTACAGGGTCGACGTCAGCATGACGCCAACTGCGTCCGGTCCCGTCGCCACAACCCGACCGCCGTCAAGGCGGACATAGCCAGTTCTCTCATGTGCGGGCGCGTTCTGACAGAGATAGCGTTCGCGCCCGAAACGGATCGCGCTGATCGCACTATCTCCCCAACGCCGGCCCTCAGGTCATCGTCGTTCTCTAGCATGGTCAGGCAATGTCGCTTGCGGCGCGGAGACCCAAGAGGGGCGTCGGCGATTTCGGGCAGGTATGGCCGGCGCGTCTTTTTCTTTCCAGCGGGAGGGTTGCTGGGGGCGGCCTGCGCCGACAGGCGGAAGAGCGCTAGGCGCGCGGGGCGCTCTAGAGCGGAAGGTGTGACGGCTACCACCGTCGCCGGTGCAGCTTCGGCTTCATCATTTCGATGAAGGTCCGATCTGCACGTTCGATGCCGGCCTCAAGGGCCTGGGCGAACCTTGGAGACGCGATCTTCATCAGCTTCTCGAACGTCAGACCGTTTTCCGCCTCCCCGGCGTTTCCTGTGTGATGGAACCAGACGTGTGGCGCGAGGGTGACTAGCCGATGATCGCCTTGGCGATGCTTTTTCACCTTCGGCTTCGTCTCCAGGTCGAGAGCGCCCTTGGCGATGATCTGATCGATCTGCACATAAAGGGCGACGCGCCCTTCGCTGTCATCAGGACGCTGAACGATCAGGTGAAGGTCATCCCCCTGGTTCTTCATGAAGGCGCCGTGGGACAGGCTGATGAAGCCCCCGCCTAACGCCTTGTCGATGCGAGATACAAACTCGTGGTTCGTGTTCGCTTCGTCTCTAAACGCACGACGAAGTCCTCGGTAGGTGATGCCCTTGGCGGACCTTTCATACTCCATGCTGCGCGCTCCCTTGTTAACCGTAGAGGTTAAGCAAGATGCAGTCCACGAGGGGGCCGGGGGCGCGGCTGGGGGTGAACCCCCCAGCCCCTGCCGCGCCCCGACCTCCGGTCCAAGCCTCCCGCCAAGCCAGGATTCGCCCTCTCCGGAGTCATCGTTGGTATGTAACGTGACAGGGGTCCGCACCCCGTCCAAAAACCTCAACAACCTCAGCGGCTTGGGATTTCGTGACTCGGTTTTGCCCGAGGCGGCGGGCTCGGAATCGGCCCGTTCGCTCAAAGGTTGTCGGCAAACGTGACTGGGAACAGCCTCCTGCCTGATGAAAACCTCAACAAAATCAACAACCGTGAAAAAATCTCCCGGCGGATTTCGTGACTCGGCCAAATAAGGCAGCCCGCCCGATTTTTCGCCACATTCCGTGCCAAAGCGGGAAAATCCCTGGCACGGTCCTTGCAGGCCCAGCCGCGCCTCCCCCAGCCTCCACCCGCGCCCAGCCGCCCCTGATCCGCGCCCCCACCCCCCGCCCTCCGAGTCACGCCTGGTGGAAAACGTGACCGGCGCCCCAACAAACGCTTAAGGAGTCACCCTTGAGGGCTAAAGTGACCCCCTTTCGTGACTGCCCGGCTGTCACGCCCGGTGGAAACCGTGACTGCGTCTGTAAGCGTCTCCAACTCAAAGGCGTTTTTGCTGTTCGCCGCCGCTGAACGGCCTCACTCATGCTCCGCAAGAGGTCTTCCGGAACAAGCGCCCGGAGGGCTCGCGGCCGGCGTTTGGATCCCTCTTCGCGAACAGGTCTGAGCAGCACAACAGCGGCGGCGCCAAGGTGGCGCTGCTTGGGCCGGCAAAACGGCTGCGCCCTGTTGCAGGGCTTGGCCGAAAGGGGATGCGCCGCATGCAACTCGGACTTCGTCAGCTGGATTGATGTCTCCTCTGTCAACAAACGCAGTCCGAGCAAATAGCAGACAGCATAAAGGAACGGGTAGAGACGAGTCCCCTCCACAACCATGCGCCGTCTAGGTCCATGGTGATGGAGTCGGCTGTCGCTTCAAAAGAAGTAGTAGGGACAGTGATAGTTATAGGTTGGCGCGAGAGTGTTGACAGACGGGCTAACGTTCCGGCGTTGAGACTGGAGCGGCGTGGGCGATATCTTGACAACCTCCGACCTTTGTGGCAGGATCTGAAAACAAGATGACGTGGCGTTCCCGTCTCTTGTTCCAACCGCTTCGGTCAGCGGCATCGACAATCAACACGATTTGCGGCTGCGCCCTAGCGGAGCGGCGAGGTCCCCACGCGTGTGGGCTGTTGCTGGTCAATGCCGCGCTCTTCAGCGGCTCTTGAACCACAATCCCATATAGGCGGCGTCGAATAAAAAGGCGCCGCACAACAGCGAGCCTCCTTATGAACGCCTCCATCGAGCACCGCATAGTCCCTGCCGCCCTTCAGCAATTGGCTGAGGAGGGAATGGTGCAGTCCTTCACCGGCGCCCAAGGCGAAACGCGTTGGGCGTTGACGGCTGAAGGTCAAGCCTGGTGCGCCGCCTGGCGCGCATCCCCGGCATCGGGCGTCCAAGGCGACGTGCCGACGTGCGCCTCGACCGCGACGCCGCCCATTCTGTCGCGCCTGGCTGAAGCCTGCCGCATCGCGGCGGCTCACCCCCGGTCGGAAGGTCGGTTTTGGTTGATGAACGGCCTGTTGAGCGCCCTGGCGGTGGATGAGGTCGCCGTCGCGATCGAGACGCTCCACGAGATGGCGAACGAAGGCTTGCCTGCGGCCGCCGAGCGCATGTTCACCCGATCGGATACGGGCGACGTGACTGCGATCGATTACCAGCTCGCCTATGAGGATTGCGCCACGCTGCAACTCAGCGCCGCCCTGGCGTTGGATGGGGACGAGAACAAGCGCGTAGTGGTGCTGCAAGCCGCCGCTCTGGCTGTGCTGCAGGACCCGGATGCGGACCTGGAAGATCTGATGGGGCAGGCGGCGTGAGCCAGACGCCTGTCGCCGGCGGGCAGGCTTTGACAGGTCCGGACTCGCCCGCGTCAAAACATGATGGCCAGGCGCGGCGTCGAGAAGGACCGCTCAATGCCGTTCTGGCGCCGTCCCTTTGGGTCCGCCAAAGCGGCGCCCCGGCCGTTCTTCGTGTTGTGCTGCTCAGCCGGCTTCCTGACCCTGACGGGTTTGGCGGATGCGTCCTGGATGATGCGATCAGCGAGCCGATTCGCCTGCAGGACGTCGATGCTCAGCACTTGGCCGTTGTTCATCCCGTGCACTTTGAAATGCAGCGTGACGTCGCTGTTGTGGGCGTCGGCCTTGTTGATGATTGTGGGCGTCCTGCGTACGCAGGGCGCCTGCGTGGACGCGGCCAGCAGCCTTTGCCCCGCCGGTCGTTCTGGTTTGCGTCGCATGCGCTTCGCCTAAGACGTCCGCCGTCCTGGTCGCTGTGGCCCTCGGCGTAGAGCCCATATCCTTCTTTGCACCACCGTGAAGGGGACCAAGAGTGCGGTGGCGCCGAAGCGCTGCCTTTATGAAGCTGGCTCTTGGTGCTCAGAAGGCCGGTAAGCACACAAACATGCGCGAACTGCTAAGCCTCCGGGCGCGACCGCCTGCGCAAGGGCCCTTAGTCGCCTTCGCTTTCCGACGTCGATCTGCGCTTACGGCTCAGCGCCGGTTGAGCGTCGTCAACAAGACGAGCGCCCGCACCCAGGCCGTCGGACGGCGCAATGAAGGCGACGCCTGCGGCGGTCAGCGTCGTGACCAACAGCTTGGCATTGGCGGCGTTGATCGGGGCGCCGGCGTTGACCGATTCCGCGCGCTTGATTGTGTTCACGGCCAGCCCCGTGCGCTCTGACAACTCCAGAACGCTCATGTTCAGCAGGCCGCGCGCCGCACGAAGCTGGGCGCCGGTCGGGTGGTCAGCCGGCTTCTTGCGGGGCGGCCTCGTCATCAATTTGACTCTTTCGACTCAGTTTGAATTAGTGGACTCGTCTTGATGTAGGAGACTAACATGTCAGAGACTGAGCTAACCACCCCTGTTTGTCCCATCCACGGATCGAAGCTGAAGCGGGCCACGTGCTTGCGCTGCAATGCGGTTTATATGGCGGCCTACCAGCGCCGCCGACGACGCAGCGAACCGGCGCTGGCCTTGCTGGAGCGGGCGAGGCGTCGCGCCAAGCGGGCGGGCATCCGCTTTCGGCTTGACCGTTCCGACATCGTGCTGCCGCCAACCTGCCCCGCCTTCGGCACCCCCTTGGTTGTTGGTCAGCCGCGCTCGGGGGCCTCGCCGTCGCTGGACCGTGTCGAGCCTAAGCGCGGCTATGTTCCCGGCAATGTTCGGGTCGTGTGCGACGCCGCCAATCGCCTCAAGAGCGATCTGACGCTCGATCAGTTGCAGGCTCGCGCCCGTGGCGCCAAGGGCGAGCAGCGCGACGCATACCTGAAGCTCAGCCGCTACGTAGAGCGCGAGCTGTTGCTCCAGGAGGTGCGGATCAAGGCCAGGCGCGACGGCCGCGAAGGCGAGGTCTGGGCAGAGCTGGCGTCTGCGTTGGAGCGTTTGTTTTCGCGGGGCCGCTGATCATGTCCCGGCAACCTGGCGCCCAAGACGGTCATCAGCCCGCTGGCGTGCGCATTCGGCCGAGGTAAGGTTCGTGCTCCCGTGCGGCTGTCTATGTCCACCCGGTTGCGCTGGCCACGGACCTTTGACGCAGGGCAAATCCTTCACCGGCCGCCGGGCGCCGGCCCACAAGACGAGACCACCTCGACTTTGGCGGATCGTCTGCACCTGAATGGTGAGCGGCCCGCGGGCGCGGCGGATCAGCAATTCTGCCTCGACACCCTGCTCGAGGTTGATCGTATGTCCGCCGCCCCCAGTCGTGGTGTTCTCCACCGACCGAGGTCTATGCCGTTGCGCCCATTCAGCGCCAAGGGTCGGCCTTTGCACCATCCCCGCACATCCCGATGCAAGCCGGGAGGCTGGTCGTTGCGGGCCTGAGGGCCAGTCGGCTAGGACAGCGCGTGAACATAGCCTCTCCCGCCTTTTCAAACTCGCGCCTTGTTGTTCTCTTAAGCCGCCTTGCGCTCATCGTCTCGGGCGCGGGTGTGCTGGCGGCCGCCTTTCTGCCGGTCTCGTCCGCACCCTCGCTTGGCTCGGATTGGCTGAGCCACGGTGCAGCCTTTCTGGTGCTGGCGGCTCTGTCCGCCGCGGCTCTGCCCCGAACGTCGCTTCTGCGGCTGTGGTGGGGCCTGACGCTTCTTGGAATCTTGATTGAAGTGATCCAGGGCCTGCCCGGCGTGAACCGAGGCCCCAGCGTTCTTGAAGCCCTCTGGGATTCGGCTGTTGTCGCAGCTGTGTTTCTGGTTATCTCGATTGGAGCTGTGAGGCGCCAAGCCGGCGGCCCGCATAGCGGCTCGGATCACCGCTGAGGCGCGCCCTCTGAGTTACGAGACGCGTCGCCGATATGAACCTTTTGCCTGATCCGCCCTTTAACCTCGCAGTCATCTCATTTGACGTAATCGGGGTTGCTGACGCGATCTCCACCGTGCTATGCACCCTGGCAACCCCCGGTAGCCGTCTGTTCGAAAGGTCCACCATGATGAAGTCCCTGAGCGTCGTCGCCGCCACTCTCGCCGTCGCCGCGGTTTCCGCAGGCGCTTCGGCCCAGTCGGGCGTCCCGGCTCAAACGCCGGCCGCGCGCCTGTCGGGCGCTGCTGGTCAAGTGATGGTGGACCGCGGCCAAGGCTTTGTTTCGTCGGACGCAGCCTCGATCCTGCGCGCCGGTGACGTGGTTCGGACATCTGCGGCAACCCAGGTGGTCTTCGCCGACGGCTGCGCGCTGCCGATCGCCGCGGGTCAGGCCTTCGCGGTTCCTTCGGTTTCGCCCTGCGCCGCTCAGGTGGCTGGCGGCGGCCAGGCTGAGACCGGCGCTGGCGTCGCGGCGGGATCAGCATCTGCTGGGGGGCTGGCAGCGATCAGCACCACCGGCCTGGTGGTTGGCGGTCTGGCGGCCGGCGTCCTGGTGGGCGTTGTGGCGACCGTCGCCGACGATGACGAAGACGAGCCGATCAGCCGCTAAGCCCTGATCACGGAAGTCGAGAAGAGCGGCTTCGGCCGCTCTTTTTTTGCGGTTTGTGCCGGCGCCGGGGGGTATAGCGTATCCACTCCATGATTGATCTGCACTGCCATCTCTTGCCTGGCATTGACGATGGCGCCACCGACCTGGAAAACGCCCTGGCGCTGGCCCGGGTGGCGTGGGACGATGGCATCACCACGCTGGCCTGTACGCCGCACATTTATCCTGGCCTCTATGACAACACCGCCGAGATTATTCACGACGGGGTTGCCCGGCTACAGGATGAACTTGCAAAGGCCGACATTTCGCTGACGCTGGTGGCGGGCGCGGATGCGCAGCTCACACCGAATATGCTCGAGCAGCTAAAGACCGGCCGCATCCCGACGCTGGCCGGTTCTCGGTATTTCCTGTTTGAGCCGCCCCACCATGTGGCGCCTCCGCGCATGGCGGACGTGATCTTTGAGCTCCTGGCGGCCGGCTATGTGCCGATCATCACCCATCCCGAGCGCCTGACCTGGATCGAAGATCGTTACGCCACGATCTGCGAGGTCTTCGAGGCCGGAGCCTGGATCCAGTTGACGGGCGGGTCCGTCACAGGGCTGTTCGGCAAGCGCGCCCAGTACTGGTCGGAACGGATGCTGGACGAAGGCCGCGTCCACATAGTCGCCAGCGACGGACATAATCTGCGCCGTCGTCGCCCTGTGCTCTCGGAAGCACGCGAACGCGTGGCCGATCGGCTGGGACAGCAGGCGGCGCTGGACATGGTGAGCGTCAGGCCGCAAGGCGTGATCCTTGACCATTCCCCTACGGACATGCCCGCCCTGACGAAGGCGCGGCGTCCGGTCGAGCAGCCGGCGCGAAGGCGCTGGTTCGGAGGCTTCAGATGATCCGCATGCGGACCTTCACCCTGGCAACGGCTTTGATGGCGGGCGCCGCCCTGAGCGCCTGCGCGACCCGTTCGGCTGCGCCCCCCGCCGTTCTACCAACGCCCGTCGTTCAGCAGGCGCCGCAGCCGACCTATCGCATTGGTCCGTTTGATCAGTTGCAGGTCAATGTCTTCGGCGTGCCGGAGCTGTCTGGCGCGGCTCAGGTGGACGGCGACGGCCAGTTGAACCTGCCGCTGGTCGGGGCCGTCGAGGCTTTGGGCCGCACGCCGCCGCAGTTGGCGGTCGAGGTGGAGCGAGCCTATGCGACCCGCTATGTTCGCGACCCGAACGTCACTATCCAAATCACCACGCCGCAGAGCCAGCGGATAGTTGTGTCCGGTCAAGTGCGTGAAGCGGGCGTCTTCCCCGTGCAGGGGCGGTTGACCCTGCTTCAGGCCATCGCACAGGCTCAAGGCCTCAGCGACTACGCCAACAGCTCCAACGTGGTCGTGCTGCGGCAGGGCGATGGTCAGCAGAGCGCCGCACGGTTTGACTTGCGCGAAATCGAGGCCGGTCGAATGGCTGACCCCGAATTGGCTCCAGGAGACACTGTGATCGTGGACACCGCGCGGGCACGCCGCCTGATTCGAGACCTGGCGCCGCTCGGCACCCTTTTCGCTATCTTCCGCGTGTTCGAGTAACGCCTGATGACCTCCATGCTTCCCGCGGCCGGTACCAGCTCTTCTGCTGCAGAGTCTCGTCCCCTGTTCGGCCAGGACGGCGACGGCCTGATCGATCTGCGTCGGCTTTGGCACATCGTGTTGAAGCGCTGGTGGATACTTGCCGGCATGCTGGCGGTTGCGTTGGTCCTTGGCGTAGTGGTCACCCTGCTGTCGACGCCGATCTACCGCGCCAGCGCGATTATCCAGATCGACCGGGAAGCCGCTCAGGTGGTCGATGTCGAGGGCGTCTTGCCGGCTGAGAACATGTACTCGGCCCAGGAGTTCTATCAGACTCAATATGGCTTGCTGAAAAGCCGCTCGCTTGCCGAGCGCGTGGTGACGGCTCTCCGGTTGGCTCAAGACCCGCTGTTTATCGAAGAGAACCGCCGCAGCCCGGCGAACGCAAGCCCTTCGCGCGAACGCGAAAACGAGTCTCCCGCGAATCGCAATCGCAAGGCTGTCGACCAATTGCTCGATAATCTGCGTATCTCGCCAACCGTCAATTCGCGCCTTGTAACCATCAGCTACGACAGCGCCGACCCGGCACTGGCGCAGGCGGTGGTCAACTCCATCACCGAGACCTTTATCGCGACCAACCTGGAGCGTCGCTTCGAGGCCTCCTCCTACGCCCGCCGCTTTCTTGAAGAACGGATCGAGCAGTTGCGCGCCCGCTTGGAGGAGTCTGAACGCGAGCTCGTCGCCTACGCCTCCAACCAGCAGATCATCAACATCCCCAGCGCCAGCGCTACATCGGACGGGAGCGCCAACCGCGGCCGATCTCTGATCGCCTCATCTCTGGAGGCGCTCAACGCCTCACTTGCAGAGGCGCGCACCAGCCGTATCGCCGCCGAGGAGCGCTGGCGCGCAGCGCAGGCTTCAACCGGACTGGGTCTCAGCGAGGTGTTGTCGAGCCCCACCATTCAGGCGCTGCGTGAACAGCGCGCCGAGCTTACCGCGAGGCGGCAGGAGCTCTTGGAACGCTTCCAGCCGGAGTATCCCAGTGTTCAGCAGATCCAGGCCCAGATCACGGAGTTGGATCGGCAGTTGGCGGCCGAGGCCGGCGATGTTCGTCGTTCGCTGCAGGGCCAGTATGCGTCAGCGGCGGCGGCCGAACGCTCAATCCAGGGTGAAATCGATGCGCTAAAGGCGCAGGCGCTCGACCTGGATCAACGCAGCATCCGCTACAACATCCTTCAGCGCGAGCTCGACACCAACCGCACCCTTTATGACGGCCTGCTTCAGCGCTACCGCGAGATCGGCATTGCCGGTGGCGTTGGCACCAACAATGTGTCGGTTGTGGATCGAGCTGACCTTCCGGTGCAGCCGGTGGCGCCGCGCCCGCTGATCAACCTCGCACTCGCGGGTCTTCTGGGATTGCTGCTGGGCGCCGCGATCATTTTTGTGCTCGAGTTCCTGGATGAATCGCTTCGGGTGCCGGCCGATATCGAAGCGAAGCTGAACCTGCCCCTTCTTGGCAGTGTTCCGCTGTTGCCGTCGGCCGCAGCTTTGGCGCAGGCGGAGCGTGACCCTCGCTCCGGCTTCTCTGAAGCCTATCACTCCGTGCGTTCGGCCCTGCAGTTTGCCAGACCTGGCGGCATGGTCCGCACCCTTCTTGTGACCAGCTCCCAGCCGGCGGAAGGCAAGAGCACTTCGTCGGTTGCGATCGCCCGCGCCTTTGCGCGGATGGGCAAGAGCGTGTTGCTGGTTGACGGCGACCTTCGCAATCCGTCGCTGCACAAGATTCTGGGCGGCGCCAACCGGGCTGGCTTCTCGTCAGCCTTGGCGGGATCAGACCTGAACGCCTTGCTGCAGGCGACGGAGCAGGAACACCTGACCTTGCTGCCGAGCGGACCGCGCCCGCCAAGCCCCGCTGATCTGCTCTCCAGTCAGGCCTTGCCCGACGTTCTCGGCAGGCTGGCTGAGCATTTCGACTTGGTGATCATCGACAGTCCACCCGTGATGGGCTTGGCCGACGCCACCTTGCTCGGCAATGCCGTGGAAGGCGTACTCTTCATCAGCGGCGCGGGCATCGTGCGCCGCGGCACGGCGCTGCGCGCCCTTGACCGGTTGAGAGGCGCGGGCGCCGACATCCTGGGCGGTGTGTTGGAGCGCTTTGACTCCAAACGGGCGAACCTTGGCGGCTACGGCTATGAGTACACCTATTCCTATGACTATGGGATGGAGGAGACGCCCGGCGGCAAGGCGCGGCGACGCAAGCGCTGAGGGACGTCTCTGAGATGGGCCGCCGCACGTCGCAGCATGGCGCTCGTGAAAGCCGCCGCCAGGGAAAGCTGAGGGCTTCTCGTCCTGCGGCGGTTCTCATCGTCGGCGCCGCCATCGGTTTGGGCGTGCTTACGGCGGCGTTCGGCCTCGGCAAGCTATGGGCGCAGGAGGAGCCCGATCGAGCGCTTAGGGCATGGCCGTGGCAGGCGGAGGCGCACCTCACTCTTGCTGCGGACGCGCTAGGCGGCGCCGCGGGACTTGCGGACGCCTCGCTGGCCGAAGCTCACGCACGCGACGCTCTAGAGCACGCCCCCCTGTCGGTGCGCGCCGTCTCCATTCTGGGACAAGCCGCCGTCTTCAAGGGCGAGCTCCAGCACGCCGATGCATTGATGCAAACGGCGGCCCGTCGCAGCCTGCGCGACGCGCCCAGCCAAACCTGGCTTTTCGCCCGCGCCTTGGACCGCCGGGACTATCCTGCCGCAATGCGCTCTCTGGATGTTCTGCTTCGACGCCGTCCGGAACTGAACGAGACGCTGTTCCCCGTGCTGTTCCCCCTGCTCGACGCCGCGCCGGGCGCGCGCGCCGCCCTGGCGGAACGGCTGGCGCTGACGCCGCCATGGCGATCGATGCTGCTGACGAGCTACGCTCGATCCGCCTCTCAACCCGCCTTCGCCTACCATCTCTATCAGTTTTTGCGGGATGGTCCGGCGCCTCCCACCGATCAGGAAGCCGGCGCCTACATCGATCGTCTTGTCCGCGACCGCGCCTATGTCGCCGCGCTGGTTGCGTGGCAACAACAGCGCCCACAGACGGCCGCCGGCTTGCTGATCGACGGCGGCTTTGAGGCCGATAACAGCCTGCCGCCCTTCGGATGGCGACTGCTGGCGGCGGACGGGGGGGCGGCCGAGATCATCGGCTCGCCCACAGGAGAGGGCCGCGCACTCCAGGCGACGGCGCTTGGCGGACTAAAGCGGCAGAAGCTGGCGGAACAGCTGCTGGTGCTCGCGCCCGGATCCTATCGGCTGCAGGGACGCCTGTGGCGTGAAGCGGATACACGCGAAGACGCCCTGGTGTGGACGATGCGCTGTGAGAACGGACCTGCCATAGAGGCAACTCAAACCCTACGCGGAAGCGGGGAGGGGACCTTCCTCTTCTCCGTCACTTTCGAAACGCCGCAGGCCTGCCCCGCACAGCGACTTGCGCTGGAGACACGACCGGGCGCGAGCTTGTCGCCGGGTACCGCGGTCTTCGACGACCTACGTATCGAACCCACGGGTCTCCGATGAACCCGCTTTCCGCACGTGCGCGAACCGGCGAGGACGCCCATCCCTGGTACACTGCAGCCGTGGGCTCCTACCTCGTTTTGGCGCTGGTCCTTGGCGGGGCGTCTCAAGACAACGACGGCTTCGACCTCGTTCTCCGGCTGGCCGGCTTGCCGCTGCTGGCTATAGGCGCCCTGCGCCTGCTGACGAGAGGGGACGTCTCGCGCACGGCCCTGCTGTTTCTCGGCTCGCTGTTCCTGTTGCCGCTGGTGCAGTTGATCCCCTTGCCCCCGGCGCTCTGGAGCGCTCTGCCTGGTCGAGCCGCATTGGCGACTGATCTTGTTGCCGTTGGTGCCGGTGAGACCTGGCGGCCGATCAGCTTGGCGCCTGGCGCCACGGTGGACGCGCTGCTCGGTCTCACGCCCTTTGCCACTGTCTTCCTTGGCGTTTTGACGCTTCGGCGCTCGCAAGCCGAGACGTTGTGGCTGCTCGTCGCGGTGATAGCGGTCATCTCCGTCGGCTTGGGCGGTTTCCAACTGGGTGGTGGCCCGTCCAGCCCGTTTCGTCTCTACGGGCCGGATGCCGGACGCGCAGCGACCGGCTTCTTCGCCAACCGCAACCACTGGGCTGCCTTTCTGGTCGCCTCCCTTCCCGCCGTGGCTGCCTGGAGCTTCCAGCGCCGCGCCTCGGCGGATCGAGGGCGCTCCGGCGTCGCACTGATCCTTGGCGCCGTCGCATGTCTCGCCCTGCTCGCGGGGGTGGCGATTTCCGGCTCCAGGGCCGGCGCCGGGCTGTTGCTGCTGTGCGCTCTGGGACTGGCGCCTTGGCTTGGGGTCGGCCGACAGGGCGACCCCCGTCGCCTTCTTCTGCCCGGGCTGCTGCTGGTGGTCAGTCTCGGCCTGGCGGTCGCCGGATCTTGGGTCGCTGCGGACCGCTTCGCCGATGCGCGTCGTGATCTGCGGTTCGACATCTGGGCCGAGGCGGGTCGCATAGCGGCCGCCCACCTGCCGTTCGGGACGGGCGCGGGCAGCTTCAGCGCGGTGTTTGCCGGCGTCGAGACGCCCGACGACCTGACCGCCGGCTTCACCAACCAGGCGCATAACGATTGGCTGGAAGTCGTGGTCGAATACGGCCTGCTTGCGCTCCTGCCTGCCGCATTTCTGCTGCTGCTGCTGCAACAGGCCTGGCGACACAAGGGATCCCAGAGCACTCTCGCCCTGCTCGCCCTGGCCGTGCTTCTGGCGGCCTCGCTGGTCGACTACCCGCTCAGGACCCCGGCGCTTCAGGTTTTGATGGCCCTTCTTCTGGCCAGCCTCGCAGTGCGGACGCGGGATCGAGCGGCGGTCACGGACGGCGATCAGGCCTGAGCCGCCGAGATCACCTCGGAGATGACCGCGCAGCTCTTGTCGATCTCTGCGTCCGTCAGCGTCGGGTGCACCAGAAAGGCGAGGCTGGTTTCGCCGAGCGCCTTGGCGACCGGCAGACGCTCGCTCGGCCGCCAGCCCGTGCCCTCGAAGGCCCGTTCCAGGTAGACCTCGGACGCCGAGCCGTGAAAGCAGGGCACGCCGCGCGCGTTGATCTCCTCGATGATCCGGTCGCGCGTCCAGCCGTCCGCCAAGCGCTTGGGCTGAACAAAGGTATAAAAGCGATACCACCCATGGATCACGTCCTGCGGCGGCAAGGGCGTGCGCAGCAGGTCGAAGGGCTTGCAGGCGTCGGCGAGGCGCAGCGCCAGTTCGGTCCGGCGTGCCGTCCAATCCCCCATCCGCTCAAGCTGGATCAACCCGAGCGCCGCCTGCATCTCGATCATGCGCCAGTTTGTGCCAAAGCTGTCGTGCACCAGGCGCGGCCCCGGCGGATGGGCGCGCTCATAGACCGCCTCCCAGCTCTTGCCATGATCCTTGTAGGACCACATGGCCGACCACAGCGCCGGATCATCCGTCGTGACCATGCCGCCCTCGCCGCCAGTGGTCATGATCTTGTCCTGGCAGAACGACCAGGCGCCGACGTGGCCGATCGAACCGACGGACCGGCCGCGATAGCGCGCCCCGTGCGCCTGGGCGCAGTCCTCGATCACCTTGAGGTCATGCTCACGCGCCAGCGCCATGATCGGATCCATGTCACAAGGCATGCCGCCCAGATGCACGCAGATGACCGCTCGTGTTCGAGGCGTCAGGACCGTGCGGATAGTCTCAGCGGTGATGTTCTGGCTGTTCGAATCCACGTCGGCGAACACCGGCGTCGCACCCGCCGTGACGATAGAGGACGCCGAAGCGATAAAGGTGCGCGGTGTGGTCACCACCTCATCCCCCGGCCCGATGCCCAACGCTTTCAGGGCCAGGTCCAGCGCTAAGGTCCCGTTGGCGAGAGCCACGGCATGCTTTGTCCCCGCCCACTCAGCGAACCGCAGCTCGAACTCCCGACAGCGATCACCGGTCCAGTAGTTGACGCGGTTGGACGCCAGGGTCTGGGCGACCGCGTCCACCTCCTCCTGAGAGAAGCAAGGCCAGGGAGAGAAGGGGGTGTTGAGCATCGGAAGGGGCTTCTAGGTTTGCGGCGCGGTCGGAAGAGGGGGGCTGGAGCGCTGATGATTGCGGCGCTTACGCCCGCGGAGCCCGATAGGCTGGAAAATAGCGTTCCTGATCAGCGTCGATCCCACGGGCACGGCAAAGCTGAGCGTAGCGGTCGGGATCCAAGATCTCTCGGGTCACGTGAAACGGCGCTGTTATGGGGGAGAAGCCGCGCTTGAACTCGAATAAGGCGTCCTGCCGTGATCCTAGGCCGCCGCCCAGAACGATGCGCTTTACACCTTCGCCGGCCGCGAGCCGGTGCGCCTCGGCGATGATCGCTTTTGACGGCGCGTGGCGTCGGAATTCACTTAGGCTGCCGCTCAGATAGTACTGCATGACATCGCCGGTGATGACGAACATCGACGCCGCTATTTTTCGCCTTTCCAACTCGGCGAAGAACAACAAGGTCCGAAAATCCGCAGCCTCGGTCATGCCTTTTAGGTAGTCCAGGTTGAAGAGGTAGTACTGGTCGGCGGCCAAGTCCTTCATGGCCTCATGATAGATGGCGTGAAAGGCCTTCACGGCTTGGGGGCCGCCCTCCTGGTGGACCTCGACGCCCTTCTTCCCCGCATTGACGACCTCCCGTCGGTGACTGCCGCGATACGTCTTCGTTACGTCGGGATCGTCGCTCACCTCAATGACCACGATGTCGCCCAGCGCCGTACCACGCCGGCCTTCCGGCAGGCGGTCCATGAACAGGGGATGCATGCGCGAGAAGACCGCGACCGCCCCCTGCCGGCGCATCTCGGCTAGCACGGCGTTCAATGCGTTTCCGGCGTCTGACCCGGGCCCGACCAGCGGTCCCGCATAGCCGTAGACGCTGGTCAGGTCGAAACCGTGCGTGCCGGGAATCGGCCGCCTGAGCGTCGGCCAAAAAGCCAGGGCTCGGCCGTTGTCGGCTCGCGCAACGAACGCCCCCGGCTCCCCTTCTCCGGCTTCGCGAGCCATCAGGTGAAAATCATAGGTGTGGGCGAAGTCGTGCCCGCCCATTTCGGCGAGGGTGGCGGCCCAAACCGCCCGATCCTTCGTCAACTCGACCCGCATGTTCGCCTCAGATCGAGCAGGCCATGAACTCTTCATACTGCTGACGCGTGATTCCGACGACCACCTTGTCCCAGCGCCGCCCCTTGCGGAAGTACCAGGACGGCCTGATACCTTCCACTCTCCAGCCGCACTTCCGAGTGTAGAACTCGATGGACCGCACGTTGTATTCGATGATGTCGGTGTCCAGGCGCGCAAGGTCGAGCTCATTGAAGGCGTAGCTCATGATGGTCTTGACGGTATCCAAGGCAATGCCTTTGCCCCTTAAGTCGGGATCTCCGATCAGCATGCCGTGGAAGCCGTTGCGGTTCTGCCAGTCGATGTTGACCAAGTTGGCTGTGCCCACGATGCCATCCCCCGGCACGTCGATCGCGAAACGCTGGTTGGTCGAGCCGACCGACAGGCCGTCGTACCATTTCTTCTGATCTTGCATGCCGACGGGGAAGTGCCACCCACCCAGCATGGATTGGATGCTCGGGTCGTTTGCCCATTCCTGAAGTTTCGGCAGGTCTCCTTCCTCCACTGCGCGCAGGACGATGTGTTCTCCGATAATGTTCATCCGCTCGTTCCTCGCTGAAGGTCTGACACGACGTCCGCCACGCGGTGCATGTCCTCAGTAGAATACCGATGATCTATGGGGAGGAAGACGGTGCGCTCAACTAAGGTGCGTTCAAACGCGTTCGCCGGCACCACTTCCGGCCAGTAGCGGGGGCAGAAAATGCGCTCCATCGCCAAGCGTCGCTGAAGGTCGACGCCGTCCTCGACAGCCAGAGGATAGCATAGCGGAGTCTGCGGCCCTAAGTCGAAGGTCAGGCGGTTGGCTCCGAATCGTTTGGCCAAAACCTGATAGTTGGCGCGGCGGCGGGCGCTGATAGCGTTCTGGTCTTGGGCGCAGACCCAGCGGCGGGTCAGCTCCGACATGGCGGCTAATGACGGCCGCTCGAAGCTTTCTTCCGAGGTGAGATAATGCGCCCGTGTGGACTCCGGCGGTGATCCCACTCGCTCGACGAGATAATTGAAGCGTCGCATCGAGGCCGCCTCATTGGGGGGATCCTGACGCAGGTCCGCGTCGATCTCGATGAAGCCGCCATCGGGAACGGGCAGAAACTTGCGCGGGGAGTAGATGGTAGCAAGGGCGTCGAAAGGGGCTTCGAAAAAGGCGTGGGAGTTATCGACCACCACTGCGTCACGCGGCACGGCAGTTAATTGCGCCTCCACAGCCGAGGCGCAGAGGCCGTAATAGTTGACTAGAATCAGCAATTCGCCCCGCTTCATCTCCACGCCCCGTGCGTGGAAGTTGGGACCGATTTCATAAGGGCGCGCCTGGCATCCAGCCGCTTCTACCGCCTGACGGACGGCCGCGCAGAGATAGTTCGGCAGATGCACAGTTGTCGGAGTTCGCTCTCTCACCAGGGCGAACAGGCAGGATCGCGCTGAATCGTAACCGTAGCGACCCGGCGGCGCGTGATTGTGCTCGACAGCCAGAGCCGAAAAGTGCGCCCCGACGGTTGTGGGACCGGAATCAGTTGGCGCCATTGAACGACTCCACCTCGTCCTGCCCTCCAGCCCGAGCGCCGCGACGGGCAGCCACGATCACCAGCGTCATCAGGATGATGCGAAGGTCCAGCCACAGGTTGTGATTGTCGACGTACCAAACGTCGTACTCGAACTTGCGGCGCCAGCTGATGGCGTTGCGCCCGTTCACCTGGGCCCAGCCGGTGATCCCGGGCAGCACCTCGTGCCGGCGCATCTGATCCTCGGAAAACAGGGACAGATAGGCCAAAGCCAACGGGCGCGGGCCGACCAGGCTCATGTCGCCCTTCAGCACGTTCCACAGCTCCGGCAATTCGTCCAGGCTGGTGGAGCGCAGCCAGCGCCCAAACGGCGTCAGCCGCTCGGCGTCCGACAGCGGCTGCCCGTCCGAGCCGACGGCGTCGAGCATGGTGCGAAACTTGATCATCTCGAACGGCCGCGCGCCGAGACCAGGCCGCACCTGACGAAACAGCACCGGCGAACCCAGTCGCAGGCGCACCAGCAACGCGATAGCCAGCAGCACCGGCGACAAGGCGATCAGGGCGGCTAAGCTGGCTATTACATCAAAGCCGCGCTTGAGCCGATCGTCGCGACGGCCTTTCGACGGGGGAGTATCTCGCAACATGGTCACGCCAAGATTTCGCTTGTAATCGATCGGTCGAGCTTGGTCGAACATCATAGATTGTGCCGGCTCCCTACGCCCGCATCTGCTGCGGACGAAACAGGTATGAGGCTACTTTCGACCGCTATCATGCGACACTGCGGCTTGCACTCGATTGGCCAGACAGCGGCGCGGCAGTTATCCATTCCACCCATCGACGGGCTAAAAGGGTACGGTCAAATTGCTGACGCGCTAGGATCGAGGCGTTGCGCCCCAGCTTCGCTAAGCCTGCCCGATCATCGGCAGCGCGTTCAAGCGCGTTCGCGAAAGCAGCAGGGTCCTTGGGCGGCACCGCGAAACCACATCGATGCTGGTCGATCATCTCGGCCAACCATCCTGGATAATTGTTCAGCACAGGAAGGCCAGCGCAGATGTAGTCAAAGAATTTGTTCGGCGACGTGCCGTAGTAAAATGCCGGCACATTCGCCAGGCACTGAATTCCCAGGTCGGCAGCGGCCATTAATCCCGCCAAGGCCTGTTTATTAACAGGATCATGGAAGACGACGTTGTCGAGCCCTTCGGAAGCCGCCCGCGCCTGTAAGCGCGGCTTCAACTTGCCGTCACCGACCAGTACCAGATGAATATCGTCGCGACCACGCGCCTTGAGCACGACGGCCGCGTCAAGAACAGCGTCGAGGCCGTTGGCTTGGCCGTGCGTTCCCGTGAAGATCGCCATCAGCTCGTCGGGCCGAACGCCCTCAGGTCGCCAGGGCACAGTTCGGCTATCGGCGAAAATGTCCAGGTCGCAGCCGTTCGGCACAAGCGCGATCCGGTCCCGCGCCACGCCTCTGCTGGCGATGCCGTCGATGATCCCCGGAGACAAGCCGACCAGCCGGTGCGCCGACCGGTAGGACGCCCACTCCAACACCGACAACAGTTTAAGGACCACGGGATTGCGGATAACGCCCATCGCACGCGGCAACTCAGGCCACAGGTCCCGCACCTCGAAGATGAACGGCTTGCCTCGTAACCACCGGGCGACAATGCCGGGAAGACCTGCCGTCAGCGGCGTCGTGGTTGCGAACAGCCGATCGTAGCGGGACGTCAGCGCCAGCATCATGCCCGAGAGGGCGAAGCGAACAAAGAGCCAGGAACGACGCAGAAAGCCAGTCTTATTCGAGTAGGACAGGTCGAACTCGATCACGTTGATCCCATCAACGACGCCGCTGCGGCGGCCCCGCTGAAATGAATGCTCGAGACCCGTCTGACCCAGGCCATAGCTGCCGCAGACCATCGTAACGTGATGGCCCTCGCCAACCAGGGCGCGTGCCATTTCGTAAGAGCGGATGCCAGTCGCGCCCTGAGGCGTCGAGAAATGCTGGTGGAAATAGAGGATGTGCATCTTAGACCTGGCGATCACTGATAAGAAATAGCAGGCCAAACAACAAAGGGGACAACACGCCATAGGATATCGCCTGTCCGCCGATGATCGCCTCCGCCGACGCTTCGAGGTCGTTCCGTGAATCAAGGTTACGCGCTAGTATAGGATCCAGCAGGAGTGCCAACATGATCGTTCCGAGGCCGTTGAAGAACCCCACTGACTGCAATATTACCGCGTTGTACTGGGGCGCAAAGGCCGCTATGCAGTTTACTAAGAATATAGATGACGAATATGTGAAATACACCCATGCCGACATAGCGATCACGCGAGGATCTAATCTATTAACCACCACGCGCGTGACTAGCCTGTCACTGGACGCACCTGATTGAATGACCACAAGGCTCTTCACGCCGTGGAGGATAGCAGACACGGCACTTTTGCCGGCACCGAATTCGGAAATAACTAAAACAAACCAGCTTGATAGCCTAGCTCTGAGGGCGAAGACCAAAGCGCACGCAAGCAATCCGCACAAACACGACAAGAAGATGGAGGCGTACATTTCTTCTATGCGCCCGGCAGAAAGAAGCGCGCCGAGTATTGGCGGATAAAGAAATATAAAGGTCCTCTTCACTGCAGACAGAATCTTCTCGAATGCCGCTCCTGCAGCATTCATTCCAATATGCGCGGCAGCTGTCCGTACAATAATACTCCCGCACTCCAAGAGTGCGTAGCCAAAAAAACATACACAAACAGCAGCCACAGCAACCCCGTACAACATCACTTACCTCGCGACGCTATAGCAATGGGCAACGCCAGCCAGAAATACCAAAATGCCGCGTCTCCAGAGAATATAAGACAAATGCAAAAGAACGCGAGCGTAATGGATGCAAGGTGCGATCTAGTGCGTACAGTCAATGTTGCAGCCAAAGCGGCAAGCGCCAGACCGACGATCCCGTGCTCGGAGGCGATTTCGACGACGAGGTTGTGGGGATATATAGATGGCGACATGACCCACGCCGACCAATTACCCAGCCCCACACCCAAGATCGGGTGAGACACAAAGACGTCGATGGAGTTAGTCCACATAAACAGGCGGGTCCCTACGGAGCCCGCGTCCACGTTCTCGATCCTCCCCTCCAGCAGTCGACTTAGTGCATTTAGCCTCTGCGGTATAAGTCCCATCGAAGCCACGGCTACGTAACCCATACTAGCTAACAACGAGAACATAGCTAAGCGACCCACACGCAAGTAGCTGACGGCCATGGCCATGATACATAGCAGCGTGGATACGAGAGGCCCTTTGGACGCTGTCCATATCACCGCAGCGAAAAAGATGAGCACCCAGATCAGGCTGGTATTTCGATGGTATCGAGAAAACCTATAAAACGAAATTACAGAAGCAAACCCCATCAACCACCCAAAGATGATGGGTCCGTTGAGGAAAAATCGTACCTGCCGGTCGGTAAACCCAAAGTGCCACTTATATAGCACTGTGAGTAGCAATAACACGCCCGCGGCGGCTAAGAAATGACGAATAAAATGCTCTTCTCCATGTCTCGACAAGTACATTGCAAGCACCAAAACGACGGGACTCGCAATCACGACGCCGTCTATCTTTCCGAGCGCGACTATTTGAACAAAGTCGTAAGTTCTTCCGAATTGTAGAAGAACTAGTATGCCTATGAGGACGATCGGCACTGATCGAGAGACTACGGATCGCCATGGCAGCCGCAGGAGCAGAGCGGCCGATAAAAGCGTCAGTCCGCTCCACACGATGATTTGCGGATACGAGGGGTTGGCCAGACCAGCGCCACCTGCGGCTAACGCAAGATAGAGAGCGAGCCCTAGGGGTAGGTCGTGATCAGTGCCTCTCACCCTCGCCATGTGCCCCGAGTGTCAATGGCTGCGCCGCTTGGCTTCGGCAAGTTTCGGAAGCTATGGTGATCCACGAGCATCACGTGAATATCGGCTCCTGTAACACTTTCTGGCCCGACTAGCTGAAGATTAGGCCAATTAAGCGTGAGCGAGGTCAAGTTCGGCTCCACAACCTGGATCTGCCCCTCATGTGCTTGCGCCACCTGATGGACGATCGCCAAGGCAGGGCTTTCCCGCAGGTCATCGATATCCGGCTTGAACGTCAAACCATAGACCGCCAAGGTGACGTCAGCGGCAGTTTTGTCCGGGTTCGCCAATAGGCAGGCACCAATGGCGGCCCGCACCTTCTCCAGCACCCATTGCGGCTTGGAGTCGTTTACCTCGCGAGCCGTTCGGATCAGTTTCGCCTGTTTCGGGGCGCTCGAGACAATGAACCATGGATCGACCGCGATGCAGTGGCCGCCGACGCCGGGGCCCGGTTGCAGGATGTTGACGCGGGGGTGACGGTTGGACAAGGAGATCAATTCCCAAACGTCGATGTCCAGCTTGTCGCAAATCATCGACAACTCGTTGGCGAAGGCGATGTTGACGTCGCGAAAGCTGTTCTCGGTCAGCTTGGCCATCTCCGCCGTGCGGGCGTTGGTGATCACGCAGTCGCCGGTGACGAAGGCTTTATAGAGGGTCCGAGCCTGCTCTGAACAGGCAGGAGTCAGTCCACCGATCACCCGATCGTTCAAGATCAGCTCCTGCATCACCTTGCCGGGCAGCACGCGCTCGGGGCAATGGGCGATGCGGATGTCGGACGCTTCGCCATGGGTTTGCGGAAAGGTCAGGTCGGGGCGAGCCTCGGCCAGCCAAGCAGCCATCTGTTCAGTCGCGCCGACCGGGGAGGTCGATTCCAGCACGACCAGATTGCCCGGCCGCAGCACCGGAGCGACGGCGCGGCTGGCCGCCTCGATGTACGACAGGTCGGGCTGATGGTCCTCGCCCTTGAACGGCGTCGGCACGGCGATCATGAAGGCGTCCGCCGGCTCGGGCGCCGTGACGGCGCGAAGATAGCCCTCCGTCACGGCCGCATGCACGGCGATGTCCAGATCAGGCTCGACGATATGGATCTCGCCGCGATTGATGATGTCGACTACGCGTGGGTTCACATCGACGCCGATTACCTTGATCTTGCGCGAGGCGAACATCGCCGCCGTCGGCAGGCCGATATAGCCCAATCCGATGACAGAGACGGTCTCGAATGCGGATGCGGACATAGGGCTCTTCTACTTCTTGGTGGCTTGAAGGCGAACGGGCGTCCACTCGAGCAGTCGCGATATGATCCGCTGCGTGGCCTGGCCGTCGCCGTAGGGGTTATGGGCCTGGCTCATGGCGCGCCAAGCCTCGGGGTCGTCCAGCAGACGTTCCGTCTCCGCAACGATGCGGTCGGCGTCCGATCCGACCAAGCGCACAGTGCCGGCCTCGAGCGCCTCCGGCCGTTCAGTGGTGTCGCGCATCACCAGCACCGGCTTGCCGAGCGACGGCGCCTCCTCCTGCACGCCGCCAGAATCGGTCAGGATGATGTCGGCACGCTTCATCAGGTAGACGAAGGGCAGGTAGTCTTGGGGCGGCAGCAGGCGAACGGCGTCCAACCCGCCCAAATGTGTCTCGACCGGGCCCTTGACGTTCGGATTCAGGTGAACCGGGTAAACAATCGTCACATCCGACCGCTCCGCCAGGCGAGCGAGAGCGTCACAGATGCGTTCAAACCCGTCGCCGAAGCTTTCGCGACGATGGCCGGTGACCAGAATGATGCGTCGATCGTCGGGGAGATCGAAGCGTGCCGCGAGGTTTCGCGACAGGTCCTCATCCTCTTCGAGGCGCTGAGAAATCTCCAGCAGAGCGTCGATGACCGTGTTGCCGGTGATGGTGATTCGCTCTTCCGGCACCGCTTCAGCCAGCAGGTTGGCTCGGGCGCGGGAGGTGGGCGCGAAGTGCAGCTCGGCGATGGCGCCGGCGACCTTCCGGTTTATCTCTTCGGGCCAGGGCGCATAGATGTCGCCGGTCCGCAGTCCGGCCTCTACGTGCCCTACCGGTGTTTGGCTGTAATAAGCCGCGAGCGAGGCCGCCAAGGTGGTGGTGGTGTCGCCATGGACCAGGACGACGTCAGGTTCGAAATCCTTGAGAGGCGCCTCAAGGCCGCGCAGAACCGCAGACGTCACATCGGCCAGAGATTGACCCGGCTTCATGATGTCGAGATCGTAGTCTGGCTTGATTTGAAAAAGCGCCAACACCTGATCCAGCATCTCCCGATGCTGGCCCGTCACGCAGACTCGCGCGTCGATATTCTCGGCCGCCGCCAGACCCTTCACCACCGGAGCCATTTTGATGGCCTCGGGCCGAGTGCCGAACACGGTCAGTACGCGCAACTGCGATTTCACCGGCATCATATTGCTCTTTTGGAAGACGTTCGAACCAGTGGAGGCGATTTGATCGCGACCTCAGTGATCCGCAGGGCGGATGAATGGCTTAGCACGGGTATAGCTTTATCTGCGGAACGGACGGGAGATGATCATGACTTAGCCGCTGGCCTGTTGGACTTCTACATCGCGGAGTCTGCTGACGTGGCCATACACCGCGCGACACACCTCGGCCTCGTCGCCGGTTCGCGCCAGCGCCTCAAGCAAGCAAACCTGATCCTCGTTCATCACGGCGGCGGGGCCGTGTTCCACCACCTCCATCACCGAGTCCAGCCGCGCAATGACGCGTTCGCTGGTGTCGACCAGTTCCTCCGTCAGCTTTTCGCCGGGGCGCAGGCCGGTGAAGACCACGGGGATGTCCACATCCGGCTGCAGGCCGTGGAGCAGGATCATGTTGCGCGCCATGTCCACGATCTTCACCGGCTCGCCCATGTCCAGCACGAAAACGCTGGGGCGCGACAGCTCGCGCGCGGCGCTTTCGGCCGTGGCGTGCAGCACCAGTTGCACCGCCTCGGGTATGGTCATGAAATAGCGCTCGACGTCCGGGTGGGTGACGGTCACCGGGCCGCCGCGCCGGATCTGGTCCTGAAAAATCGGCGCCACCGATCCGGCCGATCCCAGCACATTGCCGAACCGAACCACGCTAAAGGCGGTGTCGCCCGCTTGGTCGTGCAGCCCCCGCACCACGGCCTCGGCCAGCCGCTTGGTGGCGCCCATGACGTTGGCGGGATCGACCGCCTTGTCGGTGGAGATCATCACCATCTGCGGCACGCGCGCCTCTCGCGCCGCCTCGGCGACATTCCAGGTGCCGATCACATTGGTCAGCACGCCCTCGGCCGGATGATGTTCGACAATGGGCACATGCTTCAGCGCCGCGGCGTGAAAGATGATGTCCGGCGCTTCTTGCGACACCCAGGCTGAGACGCGGCGGCGGTCGCGCACGTCGCAGATGATCTCGCGGCGCGACAGGTGGGGATAGGCCTGGCCGATCTCCTGGTCGATCTTGAACAGGCCGAACTCCGAATGGTCCAGCAGCGCCAGATGGCCACAGCCGAAGGCGGCGACCTGGCGGCAGATTTCGGAGCCGATGCTGCCGCCCGCGCCGGTCACCAGCACGCGCTTGCCCTGCACAAGCTGGCGAACCCGCGCGGGGTCGAGCCGAACCGGGCTGCGCGGCAGGAACTCCTCCAGCGGGATTTCCTTCAGCGCCTGGGGATCTCCGTCCGCCGCCGCAAGGTCCACCAGCATCCGCGGCCGAAGCAGCGTGTGGCCCGCCTTGCGCACCTCGCCGATCCGCGCCGGGCTGACGTTCCAGGCCTGAACCGGATCGTCCAGGAAAAGAATGGCGTAACGCGGCCCATCCGCCGTCTCGGGCAGCCGCCACTCGCCGACCATGCCCAGCACCGGCACGCCGTGAAGACGCAGGCCGACCTCGCCCCCGTTGGGCGTGATGATCCCGACCGGCTGGTGCGGCGACCGGGCATCGGCCAGGAGGTGGCGCAGATGCGCGTCGGCGGCCTTCATGTCTCCCACCACGAGCAGGGGCGTCTTGCGAGCGGCGTGGAGCTCTCCGGCCTTGAGGCCGCCTGCGACCGATCGACGAAGCAGGTGAGGATCGTGAGCCAGGCGCCAGCACAGCCTGAGGCCCGCCAGTCCCAGCAGGCTGAACAGAAGGGCGAGAACCAGAACCGAGCGCGGCAGTTGCAGACCCCGATCGAGGGCGAACACGAGTACCAGGAACAGAGCCATGGCCGCGACAAGGCTGCGCGCCAGGGCCAGCAGCTCGCCCAGAGACGTATAGCGCCAGGCGGACCGTTCAGTCTTGGCGACGAGTTCGACCGCACCGCCCATCCCGGCATACAGCGCCGCCCAGCCCAGGACCCGGATCGCATCGCTTTGCGTCAGCCACCACTCCAGCGGCAGGGCGCGCCGGATTTCATAGGCCGCGAGAAACGCGACAAACAGCACGCCCACATGCAGGGCGAACTTCGTGGCGTCGGTGACTCCGAACCGCGCCGGCGCTTTGAAACGGTGCGGCATTCAGCGAACCTCCAGCATGGTCACTCCACCGTCACCGACTTCGCCAGGTTGCGGGGCTGGTCCACGTCCGTGCCCTTGTGGACGGCGGTGTAGTAGGCCAGCAACTGGACCGGGACGGCGTAGACCAGGGGCGCGATCAGGGGGTGGCAGTCGGGGGGGTGGATGCGGCGGATGTCGGCGCCGTGCGGAGCGGGGGCGGTCTCCGGGGCGATCATGATCACGGGACCGCCGCGGGCGGAGACTTCCTGCAGGTTGGAGCAGGTCTTTTCGAACACGTCGTCCAGCGGCGCCAGGGCGACAGTCGGCGTCTCCTCGTCGATAAGGGCGATGGGGCCGTGCTTCAGCTCGCCGGCGGCGTAGCCCTCGGCGTGGATGTAGCTGATCTCCTTGAGCTTCAGCGCGCCTTCCATGGCCAGCGGGAACATGGCGCCGCGACCCAGGAACAGCACGTCTCTGGCCTTGGCCAGGTCGTGGGCGACAGCTTCGATGTCGGCGTGATGCTCGGCGCATTCCGCGATCAGGCGCGGGCTCTCGAACAGCGCCTTGACCAGTTCGGCTTCCTTGTCCGCATCAACGCGGCCGCGCTGAACGCCGGCGGCGACCGCCAGCGCCAGCAGCGCCGCGACCTGAGCGGTGAAGGCCTTGGTGGAGGCCACGCCGATTTCCGGCCCGGCATGCGTCGGACAGAGGATGTCCGCCTCGCGCGCCATGGAGGAGGAGTGGACATTGACCACCGCCGCCGTCTTCAGCCCCTCGCGCTTGCACCAGGTCAGGCTGGCCAGGGTGTCGGCGGTCTCGCCCGACTGGCTGACGGCGACCGCCAGGGTGCTCTTGCTCAGGGCCGGCGAGCGGTAGCGGAACTCCGACGCGATCTCGACGTCGCAGGGAAGGCCGGCGATGCGCTCGAACGTATAGCGGCCGATCTGGCCGGCGTAGAAGGCGGTGCCACAAGCGATGATCTGGATGCGGTCGATGGCGGCGAAGTCGATCGCCCCGGTCTTGGCCTTGCCGGTCACCAGATCGAGATATTCCGACAGGGTGTGCTGGACGCTGTCGGGCTGCTCGTGGATCTCCTTTTCCATGAAATGGCGGTACTCGCCCTTCTCGACCATGGCCGAGGAGGCCGAGACCTGGACCACCGGCCGATCGACGGAGGCGCCGCCGGCATCGAACATGCGCGCGCCGGAGCGATCGACCGCGACATAATCGCCCTCCTCCAGATACGAAATCTTCTGGGTGAACGGGCCGACGGCCAAGGCATCGGAGCCCAGGTACATCTCGCCCTCGCCCCAGCCGACCACCAGGGGGCTGCCGCGCCGGGCGCCCAGGATCAGGCCGTCCTCGCCCTCGATCAGCACCGCCAGCGCATAGGCGCCGGTCAGCCGGTCCAGCGTCGCCTTGAAGGCGTCCAGCGGGGCCGCGCCTTTGGACAAGGTTTGATCCAGCAGATGGGCCACCACCTCCGTGTCGGTCTGACTTTCGAACACATGGCCCTGCGCCGCCAGTTCGGCCTTCAGTTCGGCGAAATTCTCGATGATGCCGTTGTGAACCAGAGTCACGCGCCCGGCCTGGTGCGGGTGGGCGTTGGGCACGTTCGGCGCGCCGTGCGTGGCCCAGCGGGTGTGGCCGATGCCGACGGTGGCCTTCAGGGGCTCGTCCGCCAGCACCTCTTCCAGCGCGCGGATTTTCCCCTTGGCGCGGCGGCGCTCGATCCGGCCGTCCACCACGGCGGCGACGCCGGCGGAATCGTAGCCCCGGTATTCCAGCCGCTTGAGGCTGTCGAGCAGACGCGGAACGACCGGGCCCTCGCCGGTGACGCCGATGATGCCGCACATAAAGAAAGGCGCTCGCTGAACGGCGCCCCCGCGCCTCGGATACCGCCTTTTACAGCCACAAGTTTGTGCTGTCACTCTCATACTCTCATTTTGAGAGCATCCTCACTGGCGCTGCAAAAAGGGGGAAGGCGCTGCTCAGGGCGCTTACGCAGCCGGTGCGTCAGGCTGGTGCTCAGCGCAAGACCAACAGGCTGACTTAGATAGAACACCCACTGCACTGAGACGATGACGAAGCGCTCGAACAAGGTCGGCTTCGAAATCTCCGGACCGCACCCCGGCGGCGGATGCCGAACGCCAATGCATCAAGGCCCGGCTGGAGAGCCTGTCGGCGCGCGAACGCGATGTTCTCGACGGTCTGGTCAAGGGCCACGCCAACAAGGTCATCGCCTTCGACCTCGACATCAGCCCGCGCACCGTTGAGGTCTATCGCGCCAACGCCATGACCAAGATGGGCGCCAACAGCCTGTCCGAACGGGTGCGGATGGTCCTCACCGTGGGCCAGCCAGCCTCGCCGCCTCTACAGTCTGAG
Organism: Brevundimonas albigilva; assembly: GCF_023573565.1. Classification (NCBI taxonomy): domain Bacteria; kingdom Pseudomonadati; phylum Pseudomonadota; class Alphaproteobacteria; order Caulobacterales; family Caulobacteraceae; genus Brevundimonas; species Brevundimonas albigilva. Next base: position 2,941,374 of record NZ_CP097649.1, on the reverse strand, counting down.
TTCGCTATCGCCGGAATCCCGGATACCCATAAGCGCTGCTCACCGACCCGCAATCAGCCTCGCTGACCCCGGCCGCGCGCGCGATCGCATACCATTCGCTCGTCACCACCCGCTCCACTTCGTCCACCACGGCGGCGGCTTGGGCAGGAGGCAGCAGGAACCGCCCGCTTTTGCTGAGCAGGTTCGCGGCGTTGGCGGAGCGCCCCTGGGCGCCGCAGGCCATGGCCAGGTCGCGGCGGTCCTCGCTGACTGACGGTGTCGGAGAGAGGTCGAAGGCCGGAGACAGGCGCCAGCCCCGGCCGGGCGCGATGGCGGCATGGTTGCGCGGGTGGTCGTCGATGTTCGAGATCAGGGCGTTGAAGACCATGCGGCGGAACAGTTCGTGCGCGTCCTTCGCGCGGTCGCTCGCTGATCCGACGCAACGTCTCGGCCAGAATGACGTAGGACCAGCGGGCCCGACCATCCGGGGTCTCATCGGTCTCCAGCAGGGTGAGGGCGCTGACCATGCGGGCGCGGGCGTAGCCGTCCTTGGCGCGCTCGCGATCGAAGCGGCGGACCAACAGGACATCCCGTCCGCCCACGGTCACAACCTGGGAGTCGGGGGCCTGCAACCCGCACCGCCTCGCGAGCAACAGGGTGGCGTGCTCCATGCGCGCCATGTTCCAGCGGTCGTCGGCGCGGTTGAATTTGGCCAGCCACAAGGCTCCGTCGTGCTCGACCACCACCTTCGGCCGAGCGCCGCCCATGGAGGTGCCCAGCAGCAGCAGTTCCTCGACCGCCGCCGCGTCCTTGGGGGCTTGGTCGGCGATCAGGGTGTCGGCCAGCGCCTGAAGCTTCTCAAGGTCCCAAGTCTTGTTGAACTCACGGATCGGCGCGAGCGGCTCGACGCCCAGACCGAAGCCGAGGGCGCCCGCCCGGTCGTCGGGCGAGTGCAGCAGGTAGTCGAGTTCGCCCAACGCGTCGACGCCGGCGTGTTTCTCGATGACCCGCCGTCCCCAATAATCCGGGCTTGAGTCGCGCAGGGCGCCGAAGACGCCGTTCAGGCGCACGGTCTCGAACTGCGCGCGGCCCAGACGCAGCTCGAACGGATCGATCTCGACTGCATCGGGCCGCTTGCGATAGCGGCGGCCGTAGACGAAGCGGCCGACAGCGACCCCGTTGCGATCGACCTCGTGCTCGAACCGCCCGGCGGTGACGGCCTGGGTGGCGCCAGGCAGGGTGATGTAGACGTAGGCCTGGGGCATGGCGCGGCTCAGAAGTCGTCGTCCAGCGCCTGGCCGACACGGGCGCGCTGGCGCTGGTCCAGACTGGCGAGGCGCAGGCCTTCTTCGTCGGCGAGCGGTTCGGCCAGCGACGCCAGGCGCTCGATCAGACCGTAGGACCACAGCAAGGCCGCATAGATGGCGACGCTGGTTGACGGCTTTCCCCGCTCGGCGTCGGCGATGGCTTCGCGGCCGACACCCAGCCGCTCGGCCGCCTCGATCATGGTGACGTTTCGGCGCAGACGCGCGGTGCGTAGGTCCGCTCCTAGCCGCTTCAGGGCGGCCTCGACTTCATAGGGCGGGGTGGTATGCAGGGGACTGCGACGCATGACGGCCTCCGAAGCCACTATGAGGCCTTGAGCCGACATTATCCAGCTTAGTGTCGGTTTGAGCCGACACCACCGCGCCCAAGGATCGCCCACGAAACGCCCGTGCAACCTCGGTTCGAGTCCTGATTTCCTTGATCTGTCCGTTATTTGGATAATTCCAAACCTTTGAATTTGTTGGAAATATTAGCGTTGACATCGTAGGGGTCACAGGTTCAATCCCTGTCGCGTCCACCATTCTTTTCAAAGACTTATGAAGATTGCTGGGCGAGCGCTGGTCACATACTGACCAGATTGCCCGCGGCGTTAACGCGGGCATGGCGGCCGAGCCTATTGCATGTCCACATTTACGGTCTGCTTGACGCACGATCGCAGCAGTCGGATGGCCCCATCTGACTCATATCGGACTTTGGGAGCGTCCGCTGACGGCATCCAACTACGAATCTGAGGATCGGACGTTCGAATCGTTTCGAGCGCGACGCAAGTGTCGGATGTCACAATAGGTTGGACTCCGTCAGAGATGATTGGACTCTGGCGAGGTCTCCGGGGTGACAGCGTTGCCTGAACTCGGCAGTCTGGTCGGTATCTTGAGACGAGATGCCCGTGACCCAATCGCCCACGCTGCCCAAGTACGATGATCTTTTCAGACCCACCCTTGAGGCGCTCTCAAGCTTGGGCGGCTCCGGCTCCATCGAGGAACTGGACGAAGCGCTGATCTCGTCGCTCGGAATCACTCAAGAACAACTCGACGTCACCTATCCCAAGAGCGGGGCGCCCGTTCTGCCTGATCGGATGTCCTGGGCTCGGTCCTTCCTCAAGATCGGCGGCTTCGTCAAAAATCCAAAGCGCGGAGTGTGGGTGCTCACCGAGGAAGGGAGGGCCGCCCTCAGCAAGAGCAATGCCGATCTGAAGAAGATCATCTCGGCGGCCGACCGTGCGGCAATCGCCGCCCGGAAGGCGGCTCAAGCTGCTGCGGAAGGAAGTTCCAGCGAAAATGGGAACGGCGATTCGCTAAGCTGGCCGGACCTGCTGTTGCAGCGGGTTCAAGCCGTAGAACCCGCTGCCTTCGAGCGCCTCTGTCAGCGCCTGTTGCGCGAGAGCGGCTTCACCCGGGTCGAGGTCACCGGCAAGACGGCTGACGGGGGTATCGACGGCGTCGGGGTTTTGCGCGTGAACCTGATTTCCTTTCAGGTTCTGTTCCAGTGCAAGCGCTGGAAGGGCTCCGTCGGTTCGGAAGTGGTCCGCAACTTTCGCGGGGCTATGCAAGGTCGGGCGGACAAAGGCCTGATCATCACGACCGGGACATTTACGTCTGAGGCTCGCCGGGAAGCGACGCGAGACGGCGCGCCGGCCATCGATCTGATCGACGGCGACTCGCTATGCCTGCTGATGAAGGACCTCGGCTTGGGCGTGGACGTCAAAGAGGTTAGGGTGGAGGAGGTCTCCCTCAACGAGGAGTTTTTCGGGACCCTTTGACCCGGTGCTGCACCTTTTCGCCCATGGCCGACGGGCTGCTATGGCAGGAAAGCCTTCGCGGCGGCCTGGGTCAGACGGGCCGGACCCCCCTTCGCCTCCGCTAGGCTCTTGATCACCGACTTCTGCTCGCCGCGCGTAGTCGCACCGTAGCGAAGAGCATCCTTGAACCTCCTGACGACGATCAGCTTGCCTTCCGTCGCGCCCATGCCGTGCACATCGCAGTCGTCGCACCAAAAGTAGAGCGAGGGGCCACCAGCGTAAGTCGTCGCTCTCGTCGCCGTGTGGCTGCAAGTGGTGCAAGATTGCAGGAAGGGCTTCGCGTCCAGAACGGCCGCCAAACGCTTGAACTCCTTGGCGACTTTGCCGTCAGGGTATTGATCCATGATGAATGCGGCATGGCCTGGGTCGCGCAGAAGGACGTATGCCGCTTCTTGCCCTGCGTGTTTCCCCGATTGAAAAATCATCTCGTGTCCTCGATCTGCGTCAACTGATGTTGGGCCCCCGGAACGGTCGGTCGCCGTATACCAATGCCCTTCTGTGAGATGTGGCTGGGGGGCGTCGCCGCCCTCCCGCGTCGCCTACTTCCGCTCGACGGGTGCGGCGTACGAGCTCTTGTTAAGCTCGATCGACCGATCGCAGTCTGCTTCGGCCAAGTAGGCCTCGCTGGACATCGAGATGATCTTGCCGTTGGCGGTGGACTTGAGACGCCAACGCCAGCCGTCGGTCTTGTACTTTTCGTACTTCAGATTGGTGATCGACATATCGTCGCTCCTTGAGGAGCGGCTTGACGGAGATCGACCGAGCGACGACGTTGGATTGTCCATCCTAGTTCGCGCCGTGGTCCCTGTCCGTCGTCAGAACATTCGGCACAACTCGCGGCGTAGATTAGCGGAGTGCGGACCTCGTCAGGGGGTTGATGTTAGGCGGCGAACTTGCGGTGCTGCAAGCGCCGATGTTCGATGGTCTGTCGCTTGATCCTTTCGCGCAGTTTGATGATTGCCGGAGCCCTGCCGAAGTAGGCGTCGGCAGGCGTCACGTTGGCCAGGCTCTCGTGGTATCGCTGGTGATTGTAGTGCTCGACGAAGGCCTCGATGTGGGCTTCGAGGTCGCCGGGCAGGAAGTAGTTTTCCAGCAAGATGCGGTTTTTCAGGGTCTGGTGCCAGCGCTCGATCTTGCCCTGGGTTTGGGGATGACACGGGGCGCCGCGGACATGGCTCATCTTCCGGGCCTCGATGTATTCCGCCAGCTCACCCGCGATGTAGCTGGGGCCATTATCGCTGAGTAGCCGGGGTTTGTGCAGCACCGTGGCGCTGTCGCAACCAGAAGCCGCCAGGGCGAGGTCCAGCGTGTCGGTGACGTCCTCGGCTCGCATGTTGGTGCACAGCTTCCAGGCGATGATGTAGCGCGAGAAGTCGTCGAGCACGGTCGACAGATACATCCAGCCCCACCCGATGATCTTGAAGTAGGTGAAGTCGGTCTGCCACATCTCGTTCGGCCGCGTGGTTTTCGTGTGGAACTGATCGGCAGCCTTGATCACGACATAGGCCGGGCTGGTGATCAGGTCGTGGGCCTTCAACAGGCGGTAAACCGTGGATTCCGACACGAAGTAGCGCTGCCCATCGGTGAAGCGCACGGCCAGTTCCCGGGGGCTCAGCTCAGACTGTTCCAGCGCCAGCTCGATGATCTGGTCGTGGTGCCCGCGGTGCTGTCAGTCTAACGCTAAAGGTGCTCCACCTAAAAGGTGGCAAGCCACTGGTGGAGTAGGCATTTCTATGAAGCCCTTATCGTTTAAGCGACATCGTTTTCCAGCTGAGGTGATCCGTCATGCCGTGTGGCTGTACTTTCGTTTCAACCTGAGCTTCCGTGATGTCGAGGAGTTGATGGCGCAACGCGGAATCGACGTGAGCTACGAAACGATCCGGTGCTGGACGATCAAGTTCGGGCCTTTGATTGCACGGCGGCTGAAGAAGCGACGTGGGTCACCCACAGGCCGCTGGCATCTCGATGAGATGGTTTGCAAGATCGGTGGCAGACGTATGTATCTGTGGCGCGCTGTTTGTCCGCCGTCAGCACCAATGGCACAGATTTGAGGTTGTGATTTAAGGAGGATCTGGGCTTCGTCGTAGTGACGAAGGAACGAAGATGAAGCCCAGATCCTCCAATGTAAAATCGCCCGCCAAGGCCCCAGCAGAGCGGGTAGTGAAGGACATCCGCCGACAGACCCGGCGCCACTTTTCGGCCGAGGACAAGATCCGCATCGTGCTGGATGGCCTGCGCGGGGAAGACAGCATCGCCGAGCTATGCCGCAAGGAAGGCATTGCCCAGAGCCTGTATTACACCTGGTCGAAGGAGTTCATGGAAGCTGGCAAGCGCCGCCTGGCCGGCGACACCGCCCGTGCCGCGACCACCGGAGAGGTCCAGGACCTGCGCCGCGAAGCCCGGGCCCTGAAGGAATGCGTGGCCGATCTGACACTGGAAAACCGTCTGCTCAAAAAAAGCATGGTCGCGGATGGGGGCAACGACGAATGAGATATCCCGCATCCGAGAAGCTCGAGATCATCAGAACCGTCGAGCAGTCGCACCTGTCGGCCAAGCGCACGCTGGACTAACTCGGCATCCCTCGTCGGACATTCTACCGCTGGTATGATCGCTACCTCGAAGGCGGGCCGGAGGCGTTGGAAGATCGGCCATCGGCGCCGAGCCGGGTGTGGAACCGCATCCCGGCGGGCATCCACGACCAGATCATCGAGCTGGCGCTGGAACAGTCTGAGCTGAGCCCCCGGGAACTGGCCGTGCGCTTCACCGATGGGCAGCGCTACTTCGTGTCGGAATCCACGGTTTACCGCCTGTTGAAGGCCCACGACCTGATCACCAGCCCGGCCTATGTCGTGATCAAGGCTGCCGATCAGTTCCACACGAAAACCACGCGGCCGAACGAGATGTGGCAGACCGACTTCACCTACTTCAAGATCATCGGGTGGGGCTGGATGTATCTGTCGACCGTGCTCGACGACTTCTCGCGCTACATCATCGCCTGGAAGCTGTGCACCAACATGCGAGCCGAGGACGTCACCGACACGCTGGACCTCGCCCTGGCGGCTTCTGGTTGCGACAGCGCCACGGTGCTGCACAAACCCCGGCTACTCAGCGATAATGGCCCCAGCTACATCGCGGGTGAGCTGGCGGAATACATCGAGGCCCGGAAGATGAGCCATGTCCGCGGCGCCCCGTGTCATCCCCAAACCCAGGGCAAGATCGAGCGCTGGCACCAGACCCTGAAAAACCGCATCTTGCTGGAAAACTACTTCCTGCCCGGCGACCTCGAAGCCCACATCGAGGCCTTCGTCGAGCACTACAATCACCAGCGATACCACGAGAGCCTGGCCAACGTGACGCCTGCCGACGCCTACTTCGGCAGGGCTCCGGCAATCATCAAACTGCGCGAAAGGATCAAGCGACAGACCATCGAACATCGGCGCTTGCAGCACCGCAAGTTCGCCGCCTAACATCAACCCCCTGACGAGGTCCGCACTCCGCTAATCTACGCCGCGAGTTGTGCCGAATGTTCTGACGACGGACAGCGCGCTGTTGATGATGAAGGCGAGGTTCTAGACGTCATCGTCCAGCGTCGGCGGGACACAGAAGCGGCTTTGAAGCTGATTAGACGTCTTATACGTAACCAACCTGTCGAGCCGGAAACCATCACAACGGATGGGCTGGCATCCTACGGTGCGGCCCTCGATCAGTTGGAACTACGGCATCTTCATCGTCCCGGTCGACTGCGTGATAATAACCGCGTTGAGAATTCTCACCTGCCGATCCGGCGACGAGAGCGGCAGCAGCAGAGGTTCAAATCCCAAGCCTCAGCCCAGAGATTTCTCACCACCCACGCGGCGATTTACAACACCTTCAATATCCAGCGCCATCTCATCAGCAGATCCACACTTCGTCGTTTTCGCGCCGATGCGGATGCCGCTTGGATGGCGGCGGTAGCCTGATATTTTGCAGGGTTGGGGGCTTTTTGAATGTGCTCAGTTAACCTGACGGTTCCTCGGCGATCCGGTTCACTGCAAGATGATCTCGGACATGCTGCTGGAAGACCACGGCGTCTACGTCCAGCCGATCAACTATCCGACCGTGCCCAAGGGAACGGAGCGGCTGCGCTTCACCCCGTCGCCGAACCACACCGACGCCATGATGAACCATCTGGTGCAGGCGATGGACAAGCTGAGGACCCACTGCAACGTGGCGCGCCTCCCTGCCGTCGCCTGATCGCGGCCTATTCGAAGATGATCGGATCGCCGTCGCGGTCGTAGGCGGCGAAGCGGCCGAAGCCGCCGTCGCGCACGGCCTCCACCATCACCTGCAGCGCCCCGTCAATCTCTCGCTTGTCCGGGGGGTGGCCGTTTCGCCCGGCCAGGCCGGCGGCGAAGACCATTGTCCAGGGCGGCCCGGCGCGATGCGACTCTTCGGTGAGGGCGTCGAAATCGCGGAGGTCTTCGGGCGCCTTGTCCACGCACATGAGCGGGACCAGGGCGCCGCCCTGACCGGCGAGGAAACGGGCCCGCTGCGTCGGCGTCGAGTCCTGGGGCAGTTCGGCCGCGGCGAACACGAACAGGAGCCGGTGCGGGTCGGGCTGATCCTGGGCGGCGGCGACGAGCTGTCGGAAATGGGAATCGGTGGTCATCGTTTGAGCCTCGCCGTCAGAATGCGCCGCCGCATTGCGCCCGGACAAGGCGCCGGGCCGTCCCGGACCGCAGAATGGCCGGACAAGGAGACCCGACCATGACTTCGACCGATGCCCCCGATACATCCGCAAGCCCCGCCGCGACCGCGACGATGGAGGCGGCGCACCCCTTCGACGCGCGCGGCGTGGCGAGGCGTTTCAGGCATGCGGCCATCTTCGGCGCCCTGGACGTGCTGGCGCCCGGCGAAACGATGCGCTTCCTCAACGATCACGATCCCCATCCTCTGCTGCGTCAGATCGCCGACCGCTACGGCGACGGATTCGAGATCGAATATCGCCACCGCTCCGAACAGGGCGTGGTCATCGACTTCCTGCGGCGCGAGTAGTCGCTTCAGGCGAAGATCAGGAACAGGGTGACGGCCACCAGCACGATGGTCGTCACCGCCCAGATCACCGGCCACACCGCCGGACCAGCCTTCTTGACCGAGATGGTGTCCAGCGGCGTACTGCCGTTGTTGGCCTCGGCGTAGTCACCGTCCCGGCCCTGTCTGAGCTCCGGATTGAGGGTCTGCGGCTCGGCCGGATCGGCCTTGGGGGCGGCGTCGGTCATCGGGCTTCCTCCAGCGGTTCGTCCAGCGGCGTGGCGAGGCGCCAGCGGACCATCTCCTGCAGACAGACCAGACCAGGATCGGCGCTGTTGTGCAAGCGGCCGGTGAGGCGGGTCCAGGCCTCGGCGCTGGCATGACGGTCGAAGTCGATCACGGCGGCGCGGGCGAAGGCCGCGGGCGTCTCGTCGCGTTCCGTCGCCGCCGCCCGGACCGAGCCGGCGAGATCGGGAGCCGAGTCCGCCAGCCAGGCCTCGAAGGCCGGTGAGGCGGCCCGGGCCCGCGCCATCAGGTCGCCCAGCGTCAGCATGAGGCGCACGGGCTCTCTTCGGCGACCGCCAGTTCGACGCCCTCGATCCGGGCGGCCGCAGCCAGTTCCGCGACGTACTGGCCGGCGGCGACCGCCCAGGCGCGCGCTTCCAGGGTGTCGCGGATCTTGTCTTCGACCACCTCGTATGGCAGGTCGCGACCCTCGATACGCCGCTCCAGCCGGATCAGGTGCCAGCCAAAGCGCGAACGCACCGGCTCGTCCCGGTTGGTCCCCGGCGGGGTGTCTTCCAGCGCCTTCTGCACGGGCGGGGCCAGTTCGCCCCGCCGCACCTGGCCCAGCGATCCGTCCTGCTGGGCCGAGGGGCAGGTCGAATGGGCTCGCGCGGCCGCCACGAAGGCGGAACGGCTGTCGCCAATGTCCGCGCGCAGGGCCCGGATGCGGGCCTCGGCCGCCGCCCAGCCCTCGGCGTCGTCGGTCTCCGGTTCGATCAGGATGTGGGCCGCCTCGAACAGGTCGGGGGTGCGGAACCGATCGCGCTGGGACTCATACAGACGCCGGCACTCCGCCTCGCCGGGTTCTGCGGGGTCCAAGGCCTCCTCGAGCAGCAGGCGCACCAGCGCCTCCTCTTCGGACTCGCGGGTCTCTCCCTCGTCTTCGGGCTCGGGCGCGATGTTGCGGCGGCGGGCCTCGTGCAGCAGCAGTTCGCGCACGACCAGCGCGCGAGCCGCTCCGGTCCAGGCTTCCTTCGGGTCTCCCGCCGGGTGATGCTGGAGTTCGCGGGCGATGGCCGCCGCCTCGATCTCGACGCCATTCACCCACACGTCGGGGAAGATCGGCGGCTCGGGCTTTCGCTCTCCGTGGTGGCCGCAACCCGCTGCCGCCGGGGCAGGGCGGGGCGCCGCAGGTTGGGCCGGAGCCGGTGGTGTGGCCGCGGCGGATCGGCCGGACGAGCGGGTGAGGACGAAGCGGGCTGTGGTCATTGGGCGCTCTCCGCCTCGCCGCGGATTACCGAAGGTCCGCCATAGGTGGGGGCGCTGCCCGGCTCGCCATGCGTCGGCGTGGTCGTGGGCCGCTTCACCGGCCCGCGCGACCGCACCAGCTGATAGCCGGGCCGCACCAGGAACATGATCGGGATGCTCCACACATGCACGAGGCGGGTGAAGGGCGTGATCAGGAAGATCGTCAGCCCCAGCACAATGTGCAGCTTGTAGACCCAGTAGGCGTTGATAATCAGGTCGGCGGCGGCCGGGTTGAAGGTCAGAAGGCCGTTGGCCCAGCCCATAAACAACACCATCTCGGACCCATCGAGGTGTTTCATCGTCCACCAGGTGGTGGCGAGGCCAAGCGCCAGCTGCAGCCAGAGCAGGAACAGGACGAGGATGTCCATCTTCGAGGAACTGCGCCGGATGCGAGCGTCGAACAGGCGTCGATGCAGCAGCAGGCTGGCGCCGATGAAGGCGGCGACTCCGGCGATCCCGCCGACGACCAGGGCCATCATCTGCTTGAAGCCGTGGCCGATGCCGAAATAGTCGAAAACGTTGATCGGCGTCAGCAGCCCGACGAAATGGCCGCCTAGCAGGGCCAGGATGCCGAGGTGGAACAGGTTCGAACCAATCAGCATCTGCTTTCGGCGCAGGAATTGGCTGGATTGCGAGCGCCAGGAGTACTGCGCCTTGTCGAAGCGCAGGATGCTGCCGACGATGAGCACGGTGACCGCCAGGTAGGGAAACCAGCCGAACGCCAGTTGGTTGAGGAAACCTTCCACTTACGCCTCCTGGTTCTTGGTCCCGGCGGAACGGCGTCCCGCACGGATTTTGGCGATCAGGCCAGTGGGCCCGCCAGCCTCGTGATCCGGCCGGCCGAAGGTGACCGGCGCTTCCCGCCACTCGTCGTCGACGTCCGCGTCGGCGACGTCCTCTTCCGTGCGCTCGAGCAGCGCCTTCAGCGCCTCGGCGTCCGGCCTGGCTTCGGCCAGCCCCAGAAGGGCGATGAACACCCCGGCGTAGGGACTGTCGCGATCGGCCAGCCGCTGCTGCAGCGCCGCCAGCACGTGGGCCGGCTCGCCGAGTAGCGCGCGGGCCTCCGCGAAAGGCTGGCAGGCTAGGAATTCGAGATAGAGCGGCAAGTAGTCCGGCAGTTCGGATACGGTCATGGCGAAGCCGCGATCGAAATAGGTCTGGCCCAGATCGACCATCGCCGGTCCACGGTCCCGGCTGTCGCCGTGCACATGTTCGAACAGATGCAGCGACAGCTTGCGCGAGCGGTCGAACAGGTCGCTGTAGTCCTCCTGCAGGTCATATAGTTCACGGCTCTCCAGCGCCGTCAGCAGCGGTTCGAGCGCATCGCGGCCCGCCGGGGGGACGAGCCGTTCGACCGCCAGGGCGTTGCGGATCTCGCCGATGTTGGCCTGTAGCTCCTCAGATGGATAGGCGAGCAGGACCGAAAGGGCGCGTAGCGAGCGGATCATGTCGACACATCCATGTAGGGCGACCGTCTCGGCGTGGTCTTGGGTCCGCCGAACAGGTTCAGCTTGCTGGAGCCGTTGGTCGGCCGGTCGAGGGTGAAGCCGCCCGAGCCGCGCAGGACATAGGCGTCCTCGTTCTCCTCGCGGTGGGTGGTCGGGATCACATAGCGGTCTTCGTAGGCCGCCAGCGCCATGATCTTGTACATGTCGTCGATGACGGCGCCGGTCAGGCCGACGCGTTCAGCGATCGACTCGTCGATGCGGCCGTCGATGGTCTTGGCCCGCATGTAGGACCGCATGGCCAGCATCCGCTCCAACCCCCGGGCGACCGGCTCCTCGTCGCCGGCGGTCAGCAGGTTGGCGAGGTAGCGCATGGGGATGCGCAGCGACCGCACGTCGGGCATGCCGTCGTTGACCGACATCTTGCCGGCTTCGGCCGCCGACTGGATGGGCGACAGCGGCGGCACGTACCAGACCATCGGCAGGGTGCGGTATTCGGGGTGCAGCGGGAAGGCGACCTTCCACACCTTGGCCATCTTGTAGACCGGCGAGCGGACCGCGGCCTCCAGCCAGGCCTCGGGCACGCCGTCGCGGCGGGCCTGCTCGATCACCGCTGGATCGTTGGGGTCCATGAACAGCGACAGCTGGGCCTCGTAGAGGTCCTTCTCGTCCTCGACCGACGCCGCCTCCTTGATGCGGTCGGCGTCGTACAGGAACACGCCCAGATACCGGATGCGCCCGACGCAGGTCTCGGAGCACACCGTCGGCTGGCCGACCTCGATGCGCGGGAAACAGAAGATGCACTTCTCGGACTTACCGGACGACCAGTTGTAATAAATCTTCTTGTACGGGCAGCCCGAGACGCACATGCGCCAGCCGCGGCAGCGCTCCTGATCGATCAGCACGATGCCGTCCTCTTCGCGCTTGTAGATGGCGCCGGAGGGACAGGCGGCCAGGCAGGCCGGGTTCAGGCAGTGCTCGCACAGCCTCGGCAGGTACATCATGAAGGTGTTTTCGAACTGGCCGTAGATCTCCTTCTCGATCCCTTCGAAATTGTAGTCCTGCGACCGCTTGGCGAACTCGCCCGAGAGGTCGTCCTCCCAGTTGCCGCTCCATTCGATCTTGGTCATCACGTCGCCGGTGATCAGCGAGCGCGGCTTGGCCGACGGTTGGGCCTCCAGCTCCGGCGCCTTCTGCAGCCAGTCGTATTCGAAGGTGTACGGCTCGTAGAAGTCGTCGATCTCGGGTAGGTCGGGGTTGGCGAACAGCTTGGCCAGGATGCGCCACTTCGAGCCGATGCGCGGCTCGATCTTGCCGTTTTTCTTCCTGACCCAGCCGCCCTTCCAGCGCTTCTGGTTCTCCCAGTCCTTCGGATAGCCGATGCCGGGCTTGGTCTCGACGTTGTTGAACCAGGCGTATTCCACCCCCTCGCGGTTGGTCCACACGTTCTTGCAGGTGATCGAACAGGTGTGACAACCGATGCATTTGTCCAGGTTCAGGACCATGGCGATCTGAGCGCGGATCTTCATTCGGCGGCCTCCAGGTCGGGCTCGGCGGCTTTGTCGAACCAGTTGATCGCGCTCATCTTGCGGATGACCACGAACTCATCGCGATTGGCCCCAACGGTGCCGTAGTAGTTGAAGCCGTAGGACAGCTGGGCGTAGCCGCCGATCATATGGGTCGGCTTCATGTTGATGCGGGTGATCGAGTTGTGCACCCCGCCGCGCTGGCCGGTGAGCTCGGAGCCGACTGTGTTCACCAGCTTTTCCTGGGCGTGGTACATGATCGCCGTGCCGGCCATGACCCGTTGCGAAACGATCGAGCGGGCGGTGACCGCGCCGTTTACGTTGAAGGCCTCGATCCAGTCGTTGTCTTCGATCCCCGCCTGGCGGGCGTCCGTCTCGCTGATCCAGATCACCGCCCCCCCGCGGTTGAGGCTGAGCAGGATCAGGTTCTCGGCATAGGTCGAGTGGATGCCCCATTTCTGGTGCGGGGTCAGGATGTTAAGCAGGATCTCGGGGTTTCCGTTGGGCAGCTTGCCGTGGACGGCGCGCACGGTGCGGGTGTCGATCGGAGGCCGCCATGTGACGAAGCCCTCGCCGAAGGCCCGCATCCAGTGGTGGTCCTGGTAGAGTTGCTGGCGTCCCGTGAAGGTCCGCCACGGGATCAGTTCGTGCACACTGGTGTAGCCGGCGTTGTAGCAGACGTGCTCGGACTCCAGTCCCGACCAGGTCGGCGACGAGATGATCTTGCGCGGCTGGGCGACGACGTCGCGGAAGCGGATCTTCTCCTCCTCCTTGCCCTCGGCCAGGTGGACGTGGTCGCGGCCGGTGAACTCCGACAGCGCCTTCCATGCCTTGACCGCCACCTCGCCGTTGGTCTCGGGGGCCAGCGACAGGATGGTCTCGCAAGCGTCGATGTCCGTGAGGATGCGCGGTCGGCCCTTGGCGGGTCCTTCCTCGGTAACCACGCCGTTCAGGCCGGCCAGCAGCGCTACCTCGGCGTCGGTGTTCCAGTTGATGCCCTTGCCCCCGTTGCCCAGCTTCTCCAGCGCCGGGCCGAGCGAAGTGAATTTGGCGTAGGTCTGGGCGTAGTCGCGCTCGACGATGGAGACATTGGCCATGGTGCGGCCCGGGATCGGCTCGCACTCGCCCTTGTCCCACCGCTGGGGCGCATAGGGCTGGGCCAGTTCGCCGGCGGTGTCGTGCATGATCGGGGTCAGGACCAGGTCATGCTCGACGCCCAGGACCTCGGGCGCGATCTTCGAGAATTTGTCGGCGATGGCCCGGAAGATGTCCCAGTCGCTCTTGGCCTCCCACACCGGGTCCACGGCCGCGGTCAGCGGGTGGATGAAGGGATGCATGTCCGAGGTGTTGAGGTCGTGCTTCTCGTACCAGGTGGCGGTCGGCAGCACGATGTCGGCGTACATGCTGGTGGTCGACATGCGGAAGTCGATGTTGACCATCAGATCCAGCTTGCCCACCGGCGCCTCCTCGCGCCAGACGACCTCCTGCGGCTTGTCGCGGCCGTCCTCGCCGAGATCGACGCCGACCACCCCGTGCAGGGCGCCGACGAGGTGCTTGAGGAAATACTCGTGGCCCTTGCCGCTGGCCCCCAGCACGTTGGAGCGCCAGAAGAACATGTTGCGCGGCCAGTTCTTCGGGTTGTCCGGATCGGCGCAGGCCAGCTTCAGCCCGCCGTCCTTCAACTTGTCCGAAACGTAGGTCGCGGGATCGGCCCCGGACTCGAAGATCTCCTTGCCGACGCTCAGCGGATTGGTCTCCAGCTGCGGCGCGGTAGGCAGCCAGCCCATGCGTTCGGCCCGCACGTTGAAGTCGATGATGCTGCCCGACCAGTCGCCTTCGGGCGCGGTCGGCGACAGGATTTCCGAGATCTGCAGGCTCTCGTAGCGCCACTGGTTGGTGTGGGCGTAGAAGAACGAGGTGCCGTTCATGAACCGGGTCGGCCGCATCCAGTCGAGAGCGAAGGCCAGCGGGGTCCAGCCGGTCTGGGGCCGCAGCTTCTCCTGGCCGACGTAGTGCGCCCAGCCGCCGCCGGACTGGCCGATGCAGCCGCACATGACCAGCATCGAGATGATGCCGCGGTAGGCCATGTCCATGTGGTACCAGTGGTTCAGCCCGGCCCCGAGGATGACCATGGAGCGGCCATTGGTCTTCTCGGCCACCTCGGCGAACTCGCGCGCCGTGGTAATGATCGCCTCGCGCGGCACGCCGGTGACGTTCTCCGCCCAGGCCGGGCTGAAGGGGGCGTCGTCGTCGTAGGACCTGGCCACGTTGTCGCCGCCGAAGCCGCGATCGACGCCGTAGTTGGCGCAGAACAGGTCGAAGACGGTGGCGACCAGCGCCTCGCCGTCCTTCAGCTTCACCCGCTTGACCGGCACATTGCGGTCGAGGATCTGCTCGTGGCTGGTTGAGACGAAACTCTCCGGCGCCGTGCCGCCGAAATAGGGGAAGCCGACCGGGACGATCTCGTCGTGACCGTCGGCAAGCGTCAGGCGCAGGCGGATGTCCTTGCCCTTGCCGTCCTTCTCCTCGAGGTTCCACTTGCCCGGATCGCCCCAGCGGTGGCCGGACTGTCCCTGCGGACAGACGATCTTGCCGCTGATCTCGTCGAACCCGACCGCCTTCCAGTCAGGATTGATCTTCTCGTGCAGGTCGTGGCGGAAGTCGGCGGCGCGAACCATGCGGTCGGCGACCAGCCGGCCGTCGCGCTCGACCAGCTTCACCAGCAAAGGGAAGTCTGAATATTTGCGCCCGTAGTCGGCGAAGTAGGGTGTCTGGCGGTCGCAGTGGAATTCCTTGAGGATCACATGGCCGAAGGCCAGGGCCAAGGCGGCGTCGGTCCCCTGTTTGGGGTGCAGCCACAGGTCCGCGAATTTGGACGCCTCGGAATAATCCGGCGTGATGACGACGCTCTTGGTCCCCTTGTAGCGGACCTCCGAGTAGAAGTGGGCGTCCGGCGAGCGGGTCTGCGGGATGTTCGAGCCCCAAACCAGCAGGAAGCCCGCGTTGTACCAGTCGGCGCTCTCGGGCACATCGGTCTGCTCGCCCCAGGTCTGGGGCGACGACGACGGCAGGTCGCAATACCAGTCGTAGAAGCTGAGGATGGTCCCGCCGATCAGCGACAGGTATCGGCTACCCGCGGCGTAGGAGATCATCGACATGGCCGGGATCGGCGAGAAGCCAGCGACCCGGTCGGGGCCGTATTCCTTGATGGTATAGGCGTTGGCCGCCGCGATAATGTCGGTGACCTCGTCCCAGCCGGCCCGGATGAAACCGCCGCGGCCACGGCGCGAAACCCAGCTGTGGCGCTTCTCGGGCGCCTCGACGATCGATCGCCACGCCTCGACCGGGGTCATGCTCTTGCGCGCCTCGCGCCAGTGCCGGAGCATTCGCCCGCGCACCAGCGGGTATTTGATGCGCGTGCCGGAATACAGGTACCAGCTGTAGCTGGCCCCCCGGGGGCAGCCGCGCGGCTCGTGGTTGGGCAGGTCCGGCCGGGTGCGCGGATAGTCGGTCTGCTGGGTCTCCCAGGTGACGATGCCGCCCTTGACGTAGATCTTCCACGAGCACGAGCCGGTGCAGTTCACTCCGTGAGTGGAGCGCACGATCTTGTCGGCCGCCCAGCGGGTTCGATAGGCATCCTCCCAGTCGCGATTCTCTCGGGTCGTGAGCCCATGGCCGTCGGAGAAGGTCTCCTTGTCACGACGGAAATAGGTCAGGCGATCCAGGAAGTGGCTCATGACGGGCTGCCTTCCGCTTGGGCTTGGGGGTCAGGGGATATGGAGATGGAACGCCGTCCTTCGACGGCGCGCAAGAGGCCGCGCGGGCCCGCATAGACAAACCACGTCAGGGCGGCGCAGCTGAGATAGAAGATCAGGAAGCCCCACAGCGCCGCTTCGGGCCCGCCGGTGCCGTCGATCGAGGCGCCGTAGGCCTTGGGAATGAAGAAGGCGCCGAAGGCGGCGATCGCCGAGGTGAAGCCGACGATGGCCGCGGCTTCGCGGTCGGCGCGGACGCGCTGCTCGGCGGAGGTCAGGTTCGGTGCCAACCGCGCCGTTTCCAGCGACATGATCGGCCCGATCATCTGGAAGGTCGACGCATTGCCCACGCCGGTCAGGAAGAACAACGCCAGCACGCTGCCGAAGAAGGCCGGGAAGGACGCGATCGACAGCGCCCAGAGCATGCCGAGGACGGCCAGAATCATGCAGACGAACACCGCCAAGGTGACACGCGCGCCGCCCCAGCGATCGGAGACCCAGCCCGTACCCGCCCGAGACAGGGCTCCGACCAACGGCCCAAGGAACACGTACTGCATGGCGTTCACCTCGGGGAACACCAGCCGGGCGAGCAGGGGAAAGCCGGCCGAGAAGCCGATGAACGAGCCGAAGGTGCCGGTATAGAGCCAGCACATCAGCCAGTTGTGGGTGCGCCGGAAGATCGCCGCCTGGTCGGCGAACGAGGCCTTGGCCGAGGCGATGTCGTTCATCCCGAACCACGCCGCCAGGGCGCCCAGCATGATAAAGGGAATCCAGATGAACCCGGCGTTCTGGGCCCAGAGCCGCGTCCCGTCGCCGGCGACCTGGGCCTGGCCGCCCAGGACGCCGAAGATCGAGAAGGTGACCACGATCGGCACCAGGAACTGCATCAGGCTGACGCCGAGGTTGCCGAGACCGGCGTTGAGCGCCAGGGCGTTGCCGCGCTCGGATTTCGGAAAGAAGAAGCCGATGTTGGACATCGAGGAGGCGAAGTTGCCGCCGCCGAAGCCGCACAGCAGGGCCAGCACCAGGAAGATCAGGTAGGGCGTACTCGGGTCCTGCACCGCATAGCCAATGCCGAAGGCCGGGATCATCAGCGAGGCGGTGGATACCGCCGTCCATAGCCGGCCGCCGAACACCGGCACCATGAAGGCGTAGAAGATGCGGAAGGTCGCCCCCGACAGGCCGGGCAGGGCCGCCAGCCAGAACAGCTGGTCGGTGGTGAAGGCGAAGCCGAGACGCGGCAGCTGGGCGACGACCACGCTCCACACCATCCAGACGGCGAAGGCCAGCAGAAGGCAGTAGATCGAGATCCACAGGTTGCGGCGCGCTACCGGCCGCCCCGTCGTACGCCAGAAGTCGGCGTCCTCCGGGCGCCAGTCGGCCAGCACGCCGGCGCGCGCCTTGCGCAGCCGGTCGAGCAGCGGTTTGGCCGGCTCGTGGATTGGCTCCATTTCGGGCAGTTCCGGCAGGCCGGAGATCGCCCGACCTTGCCGCAGGGCCGTCGTCTCCATCTGGCGGACCGCGAAATGCATCCAGACCAGAGAGACGGCGACGACGAGGAACAGCAGGGCGAAACAACTGGTCCAGATGCCGGTCAGGTCGTTCATCAGGCCGAACACGATCGGCAGGACGAAGCCGCCCAGGCCTCCGACCATGCCGACCAGCCCACCGACCGCGCCGATCTGCTTCGGGTAGTAGACGGGGATGTGCTTGAACACCGCCGCCTTGCCCAGGCTCATGAAGAAGCCCAGCACGAAGATAGCGACGAGGAAGGGGACCAGCCCCATCGAAGTCGCGAAGCTGATCGGCCCCCGGACCCCGTGGATGGTGTAGTCGGTCGGCGGGTATGACAGCATGAACAGGCACAGGGCCGACATGCCGAAGGTCCAGTAGAGCACCGCCCGCGCGCCATACTTGTCCGACAGCCGGCCGCCGTACATGCGGAACACGCTGGCCGGGATGGAGTAGAGGGCCGCCAGCATGCCGGCCGTCTTTATGTCGAGACCATAGACGGAAATGAGGTAGCTCGGCAGCCACAGCGCCAGCGCCACGAAGGCGCCGAAGACGAAGAAATAGTAGAGGGCGAAACGCCAGACCTGCAGGTTCCTGAGCACGGCCAGCTGCGCCGCCGCGGTCTGCGCGGGACGTCCTTCGCGCCGACGCGCGAGGGTGTCGGGGTCGTCGCGGGTGACGAGGAAGAACGCCACGGCCGCGAGCGCGAGAACGGCGGCCCAAATCTGGGTCACGGCCTGCCAACCCCAGGCGACCATGACCGCGGGGGCGAGGAATTTCGTGACCGCCGCCCCGACGTTGCCCGCGCCGAAGACGCCCAGCGCCGTGCCTTGCATCCCCGGCGGGAAGAATTTCGGCACATAGGCCACGCCCACGGCGAAGGCGCCGCCTGCCATACCGACGCCCAGCGCCGCCAGCAGCATCTCGGCATAGCTGTCCGCCCAGGACAGCAGCAGGGTCGCCAGTGCGGCGGTCAGCATGACGAGGGCCAACGTTCGCCGGCCGCCGAGCTGTTCGGTCCAGACGCCGAGGAGGACGCGCACAAGCGAGCCGGTCAGGATCGGCGTGCCGACGAGCAGGCCGAACTGGGCTTCGGACAGACCGAGTTCGTCCTTCACGTCCAGGCCGATGATCGAGAAGATCGTCCAGACGGCGAAGCAGATGGTGAAGGCGAGGGTGCTCGCCCACAGCGCCGTCCTGCCTCCTTCCGCCGGGACATCCATGCCCACAGAG
The DNA here is from genome assembly GCF_023573565.1 of Brevundimonas albigilva. Lineage (NCBI taxonomy): Bacteria > Pseudomonadati > Pseudomonadota > Alphaproteobacteria > Caulobacterales > Caulobacteraceae > Brevundimonas > Brevundimonas albigilva. The sequence goes on along the minus strand of NZ_CP097649.1, from coordinate 2,922,257 downwards.
CCCTCCGAGATCGCCTTCGGGGACATCGACCCCTCCCGCTACCAAAGCTGCCATGCAGCGTTACGGTTCCAGACTGCCGGTCCGCAATCGTACGAACATTGCGCGTCGAACCCCAATTAACGTGACAAAGTGACGCTTGCCAGAGGAACCACATTCCGCGGCATATGTTTGCAGACCGGGCCATGGAGTTCGGGGAGGGCGCATGACGGCGACTGCTGAGATGGCGGCTGGGACGACCCACCCGGCCGAGCCCCGTCTGGCCGATGGCTTTGGTCGCCGCTTCCGCTATCTGCGGCTGTCGATAACCGAGGTTTGCAATTTCCGCTGCGCCTACTGCCTGCCGGATGGCTACCGCAAGACGTCCGGCGGTTTTCTCGAACTCGACGAGATCGCCCGGCTCGCTTCCGGTTTCGCGGCGCTCGGCGTCACCAAGGTCCGGCTGTCCGGCGGCGAGCCGACCGTGCGCCAGGATCTGCCCGGCATCATCGCAACGGTCGCCGAAACGGCGGGCGTGCAAAAGGTGGCGCTGACCACCAACGGCTGGCGGCTGGATCGCAATGTGCGCGGCTGGCGCGACGCCGGCCTGACCCATCTGAACGTCAGTCTCGATTCGCTTGATCCAGCAGTGTTCGCCCGCATCACGGGCCACGATCTCCTGCCGCAGATCCTCGACGGCCTCGATACGGCGCTGGGGCTGGGCTTCGGAGCGGTGAAGGTCAATGCGGTGCTGCTGCGCGAGACCGCATACGCGGCGTTCGATCAGTTCGCGGACTGGCTGCGCGACCGGTCCGCGAGCGTGCGCTTCATCGAACTGATGCGAACCCTCGACAACGTGGACTATTTCGAGGACCAGCATATCCGCGCCAGCGTGCTGGAGCGGTGGCTGACGGCGCGGGGGTGGACGCCCGTGCCGCGCCGGCCCGACGACGGCCCGGCGCTGGAGTATCGCCACCCGGACTACGCAGGGCGGTTCGGGATCATCGCGCCCTATGCGGCGAATTTCTGCGACGGCTGCAACCGGCTGCGCGTGACCGCGCGGGGCAAGCTTCGGCTCTGCCTGTTCGGCGAGGGCGGGATCGACCTGCGCGACCTGCTGGCCGCCGACGTGGACCCCCTGTGGCTGGAGCAACGCATCCTGGACGCCCTGCCCACCAAGGCGCGGGGTCACAACCTGATGCTGGCCCAGTCTGGCGATCTGCGCCGCATGGCCGACGTCGGCGGCTGAGCGGAGCCGTGCGGGGGGGCAGATGGATCCGGTGACGATTATCGCCGTCGCCCTGCTGATGGGCGTGGCGGCGGCCCTGTATTCGTCGGTCGGCCATGGCGGGGCTTCGGCCTATCTCGGCATCATGGCGCTGTTCGCCGTGGTCCCGGAGGTGATGCGGCCGACGGCGCTGGCCCTCAATCTGGTGGTCGCCGGTTTCGGCACATGGCGATACCTTCGCGCCCGCCAGTTCAATCCGCGCCTGTTCCTGGCCTTCGCGGTCACCGCCATTCCGATGGCCTACCTGGGCGGCCGCATCCATGTGCCGCCCGAGGTCTATCGTCCCATGCTGGGCGCCGTGCTGTGGTTCGCCGCCGCCCGGATGCTGTGGCGGCCGCGGGCGACGGCGGCGCGCACCGTGCGATCACCGAGCCTGGCGCTGAGCCTGCCGGGCGGCGCCGTGCTGGGACTGCTCGCCGGCCTGACCGGCACGGGTGGCGGCATCTTCCTCAGCCCGCTGATCCTACTGTTCGCGTGGGAGGAGCCGCGCCGCACCTCGGGCGTCGCGGCCGCCTTCATTCTGGTCAATTCGATCGCCGGCCTGGCGGGCCAGATGACCTTGGCTCCCAGCTTGCCGCCAGGCCTGCCTGTCTTCGTCGCCGCGGTGGCGGCCGGTGCGGTCGCCGGAACCTGGCTCGGCATGAAGAGACTTCCCCAGGCGGGGCTGTTGATCACCCTTGGAGTGGTGCTGGCTCTAGCCGGCGCCAAGCTGATCTTCACATGACCTCGGCGCCGGACCACATCGCCGTGGTGGTGCTGGCTGGCGGGGAGGGGCGCCGCATCGGCGGCGGCAAGCCCCTGCGCCGGCTGGCCGGGCAGACCCTGCTGGATCGCGCCCTGGCGCAGGCGCGAACGGTGTCGGACATGGTGGCCGTGGCCGTACGCGATCCGGCGCAGGCCGCCGGCGTGGACGGCGCGCGCCTGATCCCCGACGCGCCGTGGGAGGGACCGCTCGGCGGCCTGGCCGCGGCCCTCGTCTTCGCCCGGCAGGCGGGACGGACGGCAGTCCTGACCCTGCCGTGCGACATGCCGCTGGTCCCGCCCGATCTCGCCGGGCGACTGACGGCGGCGCTGGACGGGCACGGTGCGGCCCTGGCCTCGAGCGGCGGGCGGCTGCACCCGGTCTGCGGCCTGTGGCGCACGGACCGGCTGGGCGCCCTGTCGGCCTATGCGGCGACGGGACAGCGATCGCTGAAGGGCTTCGCCGCCGGAATCGGTTTCGTCGCCGTCGATTGGCCCGCCGAGCCGGTCGATCCGTTCTTCAATGTCAACACCGCCGCGGACCTGGGCCGCGCCGAAGCCCTGCTGGCCTGATCAGAAGTCCAACGCCTCGACCGTCTCGCCAGTCGTCGCGGCCGGCGATCCGGGACGACGGCGGATCAGCACGTCGGCGGCGGCCAAGGCCTTCTGGGCGCTCGAGTCCTGGTTGCCGACCGGGACGACGCCCTGCTCGCCCCACGTCCCGCGATGGAAGGTCTCGCGGCTTTCGCACGGCGGCAGATCGCCGGCCAGCGGCGCCGGCCGCCAGGTCAGGGCTGTGGCCGGATTCTCGCCGGCCGCCCCGGCCAGCAGCGGGGCGAGGAACAGCCGCGCGGTGACCAGCGCCGAGGTCGGATTGCCCGGCAGGCCCAGCACCAGCTTGCCTTTCGCCCGGCCCAGCCACACGGGCTTGCCAGGCTTGATCGCCACCTTGGAGAAGATCATCTCCAGCCCGGCCGGCCCGAACATGGCCCGCGCGTAGTCCTTTTCGCCGACCGAGGCGCCGCCGGTGACCACCACGATGTCGGCTCGCTCCAGCGCCGCCGCGGCGGCCTGTTCGAGCACCGCCGGCTGGTCGGGCAGGCGCAGCCGGTCGATCATTTCGGCGCCGTACGCCAGCGCCAGGCCGGCGACGCCGAAGGAGACGCTCTCTGGAATGGCGCCGGCGCGGCCGGACGCCTCGCCGGGCGCGGCCAGTTCGTCGCCGGTGCCCAGGACGATGACCCGGGGGCGGGCCCAGAGCTCGACCTCCGCCACGTCAGCCCCGGCCGCCGCCACCATGGCCCGGGCGTCCAGCCGTCGACCCGCCGGCAGCAGCGCGTCGCCGCGGCGGAAGTCCGAGCCGCGGACGCGTACGTGCCGGCCGCCGCCCAGGGCGTGGTCGAACAGGGCCAGATCGCCGTCGCGCCGCACCACCTCCTGGATGATCACCCGGTCGGCGCCGGCCGGCATCGGCGCGCCGGTGAAGATGCGCACGCACTCGCCCGGCCCCACCGCGCCCTCGAAGCCGCGGCCGGCGAAGGACTCGCCGACCACCGTCAGCCGGCCGGGGATGGCGAACTCCGCCTCGCGCACCGCATAGCCGTCCATGGCCGAAGTGTCCGTGGCCGGAGCGTCCAGGCGGGCGATCACCGGCGCGGCCAGCACCCGCCGTTGCGCCTCACCCAGCGCGACACGCTCGCAGCCAGCCGGTCGGACGGCTTCGGCCAGCAGGGCGAAGGCCTCGTCGAAACCGATCACGTCGCCGGTCCCGCTGTCCAGTCGCCCGAGCGGCCGCCGCGCTTCTCGACCACGCGGATCTCGCCGATGGTCATGGTCCGGTCGATGGCCTTGAGCATGTCGAACAGGATCAGGCCGGCGACCGAGACGGCGGTCAGGGCCTCCATCTCCACTCCCGTGCGGCCCAGCGTCCGCGCCTCGCTCCGGATGCGGAACCCGGGCAGGGTGGGATCCGCCGTCACCGTCACCTCGACCCGGCTCAGCGGCAGGGCATGGCACAGGGGGATCAACTCGGCGGTGCGCTTGGCGGCCATCACGCCGGCCAGTTCGGCGGTGGCGATCACCGCGCCCTTGGGCGTGTCGCCGGCGACGGCGCGGGTCACCGTTTCGGCGGCGCAGGTCAGCACCCCCTCTGCGATGGCCGTTCGGTCGGTCACCGCCTTGTCGGCGACATCGACCATGCGCGCCCGGCCCGCCCCGTCGAGATGGCTGAGCTCGCTCATGCGCAGACCTCGCGCAGGCGCGGCAGCTGGCCGGCGAGCGAACAGGGTCGGTAACGGCTGTCCAGCTCCAGGCCGAGCACCAGGTCCCATGCGTCACGGCAGGCCCCGGTCGAGCCTGGCAGGCAGAAAACGAAGCTGTCCCCCGCCTGTCCGGCGAAGGCGCGGGACTGCAGAGTCGATAGCCCCACGGTTCCCATGCTGGCGTGGTGGAAGACCACCGAGAAGCCGTCCATCTCGCGCTGGAACAGGGGTCTGATCGCCTCCGGGGTCACGTCGCGTGGCGCGAACCCGGTGCCGCCCGTGGTAAGGATTACCTCCACCGAAGGGTCGGCAACCCACGCTTCGATCTGGCCGCGGATCGCACCGATGTCGTCCCGGACGAGCGCCCGACCGGCCAGTCGATGTCCGGCCGCGGTCAGCCGATCCACCAGAAGTCCGCCCGAGGTGTCGTTGTCGGCGGTCCGCGTATCGGACGCGGTCAGTACGGCGATGTTGAGGGGATAGAAGGCGAAGCTTTCGTCAATTCCGGGCATTAGTCGTTCCATCTCGCGCGATCGGCGCGGTCCTTGTCGGTGGGTTCGATCCATCGCGAGCCGGCGGGACCGTCCTCGCGCTTCCAGAAGGCCGCTTCGGTCTTCAGCCGGTCCATCAGATAGTCGGCCGCCTCGAACGCCGCGCGTCGGTGCGGCGCCGCGACGGCCACGAACACGATCGTCTCTCCGGGCGCGACCGCCCCGCACCGATGCACCACCCGAATGTCGCGGACGGGAAAGCGCGCTCCCGCTCCGGCGGCTATGGCTTCAAGAGAACGTTCGGTGAAGCCGGGATAATGATCCAGGTACAGTTCGGCGACCGGACCGCTCGCCGAACTGTCACGTGCGAGTCCCACGAAGGCCGCCACCGCGCCGTCGCCGGTGCGGTCGGCGAGGAAGGCGCGCAGTTCGGCGTCGGCCTCTAGCGGCCCGGGCGTGAGGATCGCTGAGATAGCCAATTCAGCCGCCGGAGAAGATGGGAAGGACGGCGACCTCCTGTCCGGGTCGCACGGGTGCGGCTTCCGAAACGACCACCTGATCGACCGCTAACCGGATCGCGGGCCCGGACAGGGCGACCTCCGACCCTTCGATCCCCTCGATCAGACGACGCCGAAGCTCTCCGACGGTCAGGCCTTCCGTGAACGCCAACGTGTGCTCCCGACCGAAGCGGGCGCCAAGATCGCCCAGAAGCAAGATCCGAATGTCCATGTGGATCCTTGTCCGGTCCGGGGCATGGCGAGTCAACGGTAGAGGCTCGCCAGAGGTTGCGACTGCACGCCGCGGTGCTGTCAGTCTAACGCTAAAGGTGCTCCACCTAAAAGGTGGCAAGCCACTGGTGGAGTAGGCATTTCTATGAAGCCCTTATCGTTTAAGCGACATCGTTTTCCAGCTGAGGTGATCCGTCATGCCGTGTGGCTGTACTTTCGTTTCAACCTGAGCTTCCGTGATGTCGAGGAGTTGATGGCGCAACGCGGAATCGACGTGAGCTACGAAACGATCCGGTGCTGGACGATCAAGTTCGGGCCTTTGATTGCACGGCGGCTGAAGAAGCGACGTGGGTCACCCACAGGCCGCTGGCATCTCGATGAGATGGTTTGCAAGATCGGTGGCAGACGTATGTATCTGTGGCGCGCTGTTGATGATGAAGGCGAGGTTCTAGACGTTGACGTGACCCCCGTTTCTCATCCAGCCATAACGAGAGTCCTAGGTTGATCTGAGCTGTGATCGGCTGGGTTGGCAAGAGGCCGGTCAGCGCAGCCTCCAACCAGCGCAGCAGGCCGGCCGATGTGTCCGGTGAGCGCTTCTGCATAAGCCTGCGGCGTCAGCCACCCGAGCTTCGAGTGCGGACGCTGCTCGTTGTAATCGCGTCGCCACGCCTCCAGCACGGCGCGAGCGTGCGGCAGCGAGCGGAACAGCGTCTCGTTCAGCAGCTCGTCACGCAGCCGCCCGTTGAAGCTTTCGTTGAAGCCGTTCTGCTGGGGCTTGCCCGGCGCGATGTAGTGCCAGCCGACGCCGGTGTCGTCGGCCCAGGCCAGGACCGCGTTCGAGGTGTACTCCGTGCCGTTGTCGCTGACGATGGTGTCGGGCCGCCCTCGCTGCCGGATGACGGCGTCCAACTCCCGCACGACCCGCGCGCCCGACAGCGAGGTGTCGGCCACCAGCGCCAGGCACTCGCGCGTGCAGTTATCGATCACCGTCAGGATGCGGAAGCGCCGCCCGTCCGTCATCTGGTCTGCGACGAAGTCCAGCGACCAGCGCTGGTTGGGCGCCAGCGGCAGGTCCAGCGGTCGCCGCGGGCCCATCGCTCGCTTCCGGCCGCCGCGCCGGCGCACCGTCAGTTGCTCCTCGCGATAGATCCGCTGGACCCGCTTCCTGTTGACCGCATGGCCCTCGCGCCGCAGCAGCACGTGCAGGCGACGATAGCCGAACCGTCGACGGTCCTGGGCCAGGGCCTTCAGCCGGTCGCGCAGAGCGCCGTCGTCCGGGCGCGTCGCCTGATAGCGCACGCTCGTCCGATCGACGCCCAGCACACGGCACGCCCGCCTTTCGCTCATCTCGTAGGCGGCCTGCAGATGGCCAGCCGCCTCGCGATAGCCGGCGGGCGTCACCACTTTTTTCCCAGCAGGTCCTTCAGGGCCACGTTGTCCAGCATCGCGTCCGCCAGCATCCGCTTCAGCCGGGCGTTCTCATCCTCGAGCGCCTTGAGCCGCCGAGCCTCCGACACGTTGAGCCCGCCAAACTTGGCCTTCCATTTGTAAAAGGTCGCCGAGCTGACCCCGTGGCGTCGGCACACCTCCGCCGTCGCTACACCGGCCTCCTGCTCCCACAGGATCCCGATGATCTGCTCTTCCGTGAACCTCGATCGCTTCATTCTGTCCGTCCTTCGTTGGGCGGACTCTAGCTATTCCTGGAGGAGTTTCAGGGGGTCACGTCAACGTCATCGTCCAGCGTCGGCGGGACACAGAAGCGGCTTTGAAGCTGATTAGACGTCTTATACGTAACCAACCTGTCGAGCCGGAAACCATCACAACGGATGGGCTGGCATCCTACGGTGCGGCCCTCGATCAGTTGGAACTACGGCATCTTCATCGTCCCGGTCGACTGCGTGATAATAACCGCGTTGAGAATTCTCACCTGCCGATCCGGCGACGAGAGCGGCAGCAGCAGAGGTTCAAATCCCAAGCCTCAGCCCAGAGATTTCTCACCACCCACGCGGCGATTTACAACACCTTCAATATCCAGCGCCATCTCATCAGCAGATCTGTCCGTCGTCAGAACATTCGGCACAACTCGCGGCGTAGATTAGCGGAGTGCGGACCTCGTCAGGGGGTTGATGTTAGGCGGCGAACTTGCGGTGCTGCAAGCGCCGATGTTCGATGGTCTGTCGCTTGATACTTTCGCGCAGTTTGATGATTGCCGGAGCCCTGCCGAAGTAGGCGTCGGCAGGCGTCACGTTGGCCAGGCTCTCGTGGTATCGCTGGTGATTGTAGTGCTCGACGAAGGCCTCGATGTGGGCTTCGAGGTCGCCGGGCAGGAAGTAGTTTTCCAGCAAGATGCGGTTTTTCAGGGTCTGGTGCCAGCGCTCGATCTTGCCCTGGGTTTGGGGATGACACGGGGCGCCGCGGACATGGCTCATCTTCCGGGCCTCGATGTATTCCGCCAGCTCACCCGCGATGTAGCTGGGGCCATTATCGCTGAGTAGCCGGGGTTTGTGCAGCACCGTGGCGCTGTCGCAACCAGAAGCCGCCAGGGCGAGGTCCAGCGTGTCGGTGACGTCCTCGGCTCGCATGTTGGTGCACAGCTTCCAGGCGATGATGTAGCGCGAGAAGTCGTCGAGCACGGTCGACAGATACATCCAGCCCCACCCGATGATCTTGAAGTAGGTGAAGTCGGTCTGCCACATCTCGTTCGGCCGCGTGGTTTTCGTGTGGAACTGATCGGCAGCCTTGATCACGACATAGGCCGGGCTGGTGATCAGGTCGTGGGCCTTCAACAGGCGGTAAACCGTGGATTCCGACACGAAGTAGCGCTGCCCATCGGTGAAGCGCACGGCCAGTTCCCGGGGGCTCAGCTCAGACTGTTCCAGCGCCAGCTCGATGATCTGGTCGTGGATGCCCGCCGGGATGCGGTTCCACACCCGGCTCGGCGCCGATGGCCGATCTTCCAACGCCTCCGGCCCGCCTTCGAGGTAGCGATCATACCAGCGGTAGAATGTCCGACGAGGGATGCCGAGTTGGTCCAGCGTGCGCTTGGCCGACAGGTGCGACTGCTCGACGGTTCTGATGATCTCGAGCTTCTCGGATGCGGGATATCTCATTCGTCGTTGCCCCCATCCGCGACCATGCTTTTTTTGAGCAGACGGTTTTCCAGTGTCAGATCGGCCACGCATTCCTTCAGGGCCCGGGCTTCGCGGCGCAGGTCCTGGACCTCTCCGGTGGTCGCGGCACGGGCGGTGTCGCCGGCCAGGCGGCGCTTGCCAGCTTCCATGAACTCCTTCGACCAGGTGTAATACAGGCTCTGGGCAATGCCTTGCTTGCGGCATAGCTCGGCGATGCTGTCTTCCCCGCGCAGGCCATCCAGCACGATGCGGATCTTGTCCTCGGCCGAAAAGTGGCGCCGGGTCTGTCGGCGGATGTCCTTCACTACCCGCTCTGCTGGGGCCTTGGCGGGCGATTTTACATTGGAGGATCTGGGCTTCATCTTCGTTCCTTCGTCACTACGACGAAGCCCAGATCCTCCTTAAATCACAACCTCAAATCTGTGCCATTGGTGCTGACGGCGGACAAGTCCCCGGCCAGGCTGAACACCCGCCCGGCGTTTGTCGGCGCCCAGTCGAACGCGATCGACCGCCGCGCCTCCTCTACCTCATAGCCTTCGGCGTAGGCGTCCCAGTTCACCTGGTGCAGCCTATCCGCCGTCCGCCCCGCTGACAGCGCCAGCAGATCATGCCGCGCCGCGAAGGTGACCGGGGCGCTCAGCTCCCGGTCCTCCAGCATCCGCACCGACATGATCAGCCGTCGGGCCGCAGGAAGGCGATCACCCGTTTGAGCGCTCTCACGTCGCGGCCGTCGCTGCGCCCTCCGGCCTCCAGGTTCTCGCCGACCATCTCCAGCATCGCCGCCGCTTCCGCCGCGCTCCGGGGCTCGTGATCCAGAATCAGCCGCTCCAGCCGATCCACCACGTCGAACCCGTCGGCCTCCGTCACCGCGCGATAGGCGCGGACCGTCTCTTACAGTCGTGCAACCGTCGCCATCTATCTCTCCCAGGTTTTGCGATAAACAACGGTAAGGCGAGTGGAGTTAATAATACAAATACGCGCGGTTGTGTAAGCGTGACTGTAAGTATTAGGTCACTCTCGCAGGATACGGGTCATCCGACACCTGCTAAGGTTGAAGCCATGGACCAGGACGACCCCCTCGACATCGCCATCGGCGCCCGCGTTCGAACGATCCGCGAAGCGCGGCGGATGCCGCAAAGCGGCCTCGGCAAGGCGCTGGGGGTCAGCTTCCAACAGATCCAGAAGTACGAGAAGGGCGTGAACCGAATGTCGGGCTCCACCCTCATCCGCTGCGCCGAGGCCCTAGACACCTCGGTCGCCGCCCTGTGCGGCGAAAAGGACGAGGCGCCCGAAGCCGTGCCCTTCATGCGGGAGTTCGCCGCCCTGACCAGCGATCAACGCAAGGCGGTGCTCGATCTGGTCCGGGTGATGCGGCGTTGCAGCTGATCGTCGATAACGGCGCGTTCTTGCTCTAGACGCACTGGACACCCGCCCCGGCTGTGCTATTTCGCCCCGACGTCGCGACGGGGGGTTGCGGCGATTCAATCCCTGGAGGGGTTTCCTAATGAAGAAGACGTTTGCCGTGGCCGCTCTGGCGGCCGCCCTGAGCACTGCTGCCTGCACCACGACGGAGAAGGTGTCTGTGACTCAGCCGGGCGACCGCATGATGACCTGCGCTCAAATGCGCGACCAGTTCGCCAAGCTGGACGAGATCAAGCGCGACGGACAAAGCGACCAGGGCGTGAACGGCGCCAATGTCGCGGCCGTGCTGTTCTTCTGGCCGGCAGCCGTTGGCAACTACATGAGCGCCCGCGACGCCATGCAGGTTGCTGAGCGGCGCCACGAACACCTAATGACCATCTACAACGAAAAGCAGTGCGACAATCCGGGGAACGCCAGCCTGCGCTTCTCCGTCCCGGCCGAGCTGCTGGTGCAACTAGGCGCCGGCCGTCCCTGATCGCCTAGTAAGGCACCTTAGTCGGCAGCGGCCCCTGAGACGGCCGCTGCCGATCCGCATCCGCCAATTCGCGCTGGCCAAATCAGATATACATATCCGTTCCGGCTTGTCTGTTACTCAGTAGGGTTGGCTTCGGCTTTCCGAGAGATACAGGACGCCGCAGCAAAATCTGGTGACTGGCAAATTCATACCGGGACGTCGGCGCCGGTGCTAGAGCTCGGCCTCGCAGCCCACCGAAGAAACAGATGCGATCGGCGGCGTCGATAAGACCGACGCCGCGAACAGGGAAGCCATCGATCTCAAAGAGCAATGGATGCGCGACGGCGAAATGCGTTTGGTCACGAACGCAAATGCGCACCGGCTGGGCATGTTGCTGTCCGATGATGACGCCATTCCACCCATCCGGATCCGGCAGTCGCTCAAGTAAGACTGCCGAGAGGTCGTCGGGAATGGCGCCGGTCTGGCGGATTGCCATCACTGGCGCCAAGACAGCGCCGAATGGTCCGACAGGAAACAGCTCGCGAGTGTTTTGACCTCGCTTTAAAGGGGGGATCTCTGCACCGGCGTACCCGGGCTTGGAATGGTTCGCCATGTCAGTGCATCGCCTCAAAGTCGGCTGACTTCCGACGTGCCTGCTCCTCGCGGCCGAGCTGGGTCAAAGCCCAGCGGGTCTTTCCGTCGTCGCAGAGAAAGCTGTAAACGAGGCCTTGATCCTGAAGATCTTCCAGAATCTCCTGAACGCTTCGATCTTGATTGGGGTGAGACGTCACTTCATGTCCTTTTCGGTTCGGTGGAATGGAGCTGCCCTGGACGTTCTGGGTCAGCGCCGCGTTGGATGGGGGGGGGGCGGCTCGACGCCGACATCAGGACGTCGCCGCCTATTCCGGTATGCGCAGTGTGTGTTGATGAGCGGACTGGCAACGGACTCGAATGAGCCAGTCGGCGACAGTGTGAGCCGGCCTGCAACTCTGATTTCGCGTGCTCTAGACTAACTCCTTGTTTTCTTTGGCCCGCGCCGGACGGAAGATGAACCAGCGATTGGATTCCGGGTCGCCACGCCCGGCACCGCCAAGGTCCTGATCGGCCACGCAAAAACGCCCGCCGCGCGGGTCAGGCGGGGCAGGCGTCGGACTCGACGACGGACTCAGGCGTCCGGCGGCTGGCAGCGTGGGTTGAGCGCGGCCGGCGCCGCTGACCTGAGGCGGTCTTGCGAACCCTGGCGCTGCGTCAGTGCGTGGGGCAGGTGTCGCGCCGGCGGATGGGCGCAGCTGGCCCGGCCGCGGGCCCGCCCGCCGGCGTGACCCCGCTGTCGTGCAACATCTCGCGCACCACCGGATCGGCCAGATAGTCCGGCATGCCGTGGCCGACCTGACCGGTCACCGGATAATCCTGCAAGACCCGGTAGTGGCAGTCCAGCATCGGCCGCCCGCCTCGGAGGCACCCAGGTCCGTCGGGTTGAAGTTGTCCGCCAGACCGATCCACAGCTTGTTGAGCACATAGTCGCCCGGGTTGACCGTGTAGCGGATGGAAACGAGCCGCCCGGGGAAGGTGCGCGGGACCCAAAGATCATCGACCTTGTCCGGGGCACGGAAGTCCGGCGACCCAATCGCCGGCGCCAGCATCACCACCCGGATCAGCCCGCCGGGCCACAGCGGCGCGGGCGCGAACCGTTCCGTCCGACCCGGGCCAGTCGGGCGGGTAGAAGGTCCCGTTCATGTCGACGTAGGCGCGCGCCGGATCGGGGCCAGCAATCGATTGGGCGTCGCGTCTTCCGGCAGGTTGTGGGCGCAGGCCGTGCACATCAGCACCAGCCTGATCAGCATCGCTCTCAGCATGCACGCCTCCCCAGGTTGCATTGAACGATGACACGCTCTGCGCGATCTCGCCAGACCGTCGTTCGTCGACCTGAGGCTCAGGCTGGCGGCGTCGCGATCCGCAGTCCTGGGCCGTCGGCGTCCGGCGTCAGGAAGGTGATGCCCAAGGCCTGCAGGCCCGCCACCAGGCGCTCGGCATTGACGGTGGTGAGCACCTTTGCGCCGCCGGCTTCGGCCCGCCGCACCGTATTGACGCCCAGGCCTGTGTGCTCCGCCAGCGCATGGACGGACAGGCCGGTGGCGGCCCGCGCCGCCGCCAACTGCGGCCCCGTGGGAGAAAATTGTCCATGTGGGCGATTATTGACCATCAAGAAATCCCGTGATAGCTCGTTCGTTCGTGGGCGCAAACCGCCCACATGGGCAAAGGAGGCCCATTCATTATGTTGTCAGCCTATATGATTCAACCGGCCGGCGTGATGCGCCGCCACATCGACTGCATCCCCGACACGGGCGGGGTCTACGCCTTTTTGCTGGATGACCCCGATGCTCTGACGCCCGCGCTGGATCGTGCGCGGCTCAAACTCGATTCCCTGCGTCTGGGCCGCCGGGCGATCCTGTACCTGGGCGCCAGCGGCGGGTCGTTGCGCCGCCGCGTCAAGGCGCACCTGTCCAACGACACCGGACGCTCCACCTTCCGCATGAGCCTGGGCGCGGTGCTCGCCGAGCAGCTGGACCTGCGAGTCGTGCCCAATCCCCACGTCTCCTACTTCTGGTTCGAGCCGGACGGGGAACTGCGCCTCAGCGCGTGGATCGCGGCCAACGTCTCGGTGGCGGTGCGCGCCTCGGCCGAGGCCATGGTCGAGGAAAAGTCTCTGATCGCGGACGAGAAGCCGTTGCTCAACATCACCGGCCGTCGTCGTCAGCCCTCGGCCGAGACCCTCATGGTCATGCGTCGTGAGATGCGCGGCCTGCCGCTTGATCCCAAGACGCTGAACTAATGACCGGACCCGCCCCCGTGGTCCCCGAGGCGGCGTCCATTGATGTGGAGCGCATGACCACTGACGAGGTCACGGCTTTGGCTCGCATCTCGCGCGCCACCTTGTGGCGTCGCGTCGCCGCCGGCCGATTGCCCAAACCCGTCGATCAGGCGCGGCAATCCCTGTTCCTGAAAAGCGCGGTCGTGAAAGCTCTGGCCGGTGAAGCGAACCGCCCCCACTCCATGGCCGTCGAAACCGAACGTCGTCTGGAGGCGCTGCGGCGGCGCCGGCTCAAAAAGGGTCTTGATTCTGGGAAAGCCCCAGATTAAAGATCAAGCGCAATCTGGGTGTTCCCCAGATTTAACCGCCTCCATTCTGGGTAACGCCCGGAATGGAGGCCCATCTGATAGGAGAAAATCATGAAGAACTATGGACCCTGCGTCGCGGTCCGTCCGCGCCTGGATGGCACGGTGCGCTTTCGCTTCGAGGTAAGGCGCAATCGCCCGGCCGGGTGGCCGGGCTCGCGGCCGATCCTGGTGGATGGCAAGGATGGGATGCGGCTCGGCAATCTGACCGCCGCTCAGGAAGCTCAGATCGAGAAGGCTGCCGAGGCCATGTTCCGCGAGCTGTGCCGCCTGCGCGCCCAGGAGGCCGACGCCCAGACGCTCAAGCCGCCCCAGATCGAGCGGTCCTGGAGCGACCTGATTGAATTGCGCCGTCAACACTCCAACTGGCAGGGGCTGAAGCCGAAGTCGCGTCAGACCTATGCTTCGACCCAGAAGCGGATCGTGGACTTCCTCGGCTGGGACCCCGCCCTTCAGCCCTCGACGGTGCTGGAATCGCAGATCGACAAGATCTTTCTGCAGCGGATCATTAGCCCGCATCGGCGCAAGGCCGCCTATCTGGAAGTGCGTCGCCTGTTGGAAAAGGCGGTGCGCGAGGGCTGGCGCGATCCGGCCCTGACGATCTCCTACAGCGCTCGCCTGCCCAAGCCCAAGCTGAAGACCTGGAGCGCCGACGATCTGCGTTGCGCCGCCACCCAGGCGATCACCGAAGGCGAGTACGGTCTGGCGCGCATGATGTTCGCCCAGTGGGAAATCGGTCAGCGTCTGCAGAACGTGCGCCTGTTCCGCTACGGCTATCAGTACGTCAGCGGCGGCTTCCACTACGAGTGCGTCAAGACGGGTCGGGAAATCCGCATCGGCGTCATCAACGCCCAGGCGCGCCGGATCCTGGACGACGCCTATGAGCACGGCGCCTACATGTTCCCTTACGCCGCGACCGGAAAGCCCTTCACCGGCGTCGAGCTCTCGAAGACCTTCGCCCGCGTGCGCAAGCGTCTGCAGGGCTTCGATCCCAAGCTGCAGTTTCGCCAGCTTCGCCACACCGTGATCCTCGAACTGGCGCTGGCGGGCTGCACCGTTCCGGAGATCGCCACCATCACCGGTCACGAACTGTCCTCGGTCCACCACACGCTGAAACACTACCTGCGGCCGCACAGCGAGATGGCCGACCGCGCCATGGAGAAGCGCGAGCGGCGCCGGCTGGAACAGGTGACCGGCATCAAGGGCGAGCTGATCGTGGAGGGCGTCCGTTCGATCTACATCGGCGATCTGCCGGACGTCGAAAGGCCGATCCTGCTGAGCCAGGAGGCTGCGTGATGAGGGTGCGTCAGACCAATGCCGAAGGCCGGCGCGCGGGCTTGGTCCTGCTAGGGGTAGAGCACGCCATGCAGCGCCTGGAACACCCGGGCATGCACCATGATGTGGACCTCGAAGGCGGCGATCGCCTTGAAGCCGTCGATTGCGGGCCCGCCCGGCACAAACATCATGGTGTGTTCCTCGACCAAAGCGCGGCCGGGCCAGGCCATTGTGATGTAGGCTTCCAGACTGGGGCGATGCATACGCAGGAGGACCGCTGTTCCATGCGGCCAGTCCTCAAGCTCCAGCCCGTCAGTCGTGGCGGGGTAAAGCGGGCCCAGGACCGGCAGCGTGCCTTGTACGCGTGGCGTCTGGGTCGCCAGCTTGGCGCCGGATTCGATGATCGCGGCGACCGCGGTCGCCAGATTGGGCTGGTGCTGGATGGCGTCGACCGTGGCGGGCAGTCCCTTGGGCAGCGGCATCGCAAAGGTCGCCAGCCGCCCGAACTCTCCGGCCGCCGTCGCAGCAGTGCCGCGCCCATCGGAGCCGTAAACCCCCAGCACCAGATGAGCGGCATCCAAGGAGGTCATTTCGGCCGCCCCGCGCCCGCGCTTGGTGGTCTGGATCAGGCCCGCCTCGCGGATCTCGCGCGCCATGTGGTCGATGACGCCCCGGTCGCGCCCGTCGACCTTGGCCAAGGCGTCAACCAGTCCCGGAAGGCTCGCCATCCCATCACTCCTCGCGCGGCTCAGCGCGCCTCCAATCTGCGTATTACACAGAATGAAGGCCGCTGTCGATCCCTTGTCGTCATCAAGAAAGGAGCTCGCCGTGTCTGACTATCAAACCTTCCACGCCGCCTGCCTGGACCCCACGGCGATCGCCGCAACGCCCGGCGACCTGATCATTGCGGCGCGCGAACCGATGGCCCTGATGGGCTTTGAGCCCGATCATCTGGGCATCCTGCCCACCGGCGCCCCGCTGTTCGTCGAGGCGGCGACGCCCTCCTTGCGCGCGTCGGTTCGTCGCCACTGCTTCGGGCTCGGCGCCCCGTCCGCCTTCCGCACCGCGCTCGCCGAACGGATGAGCCTGCCGATGCTTACGCCAGATGAACAGCGCGCCGCCCGGCGCGAGATCGACGCCTGGATCGCCGGCTACACTCTGGTTCGCCTGCGCCCTCACCCGCCGGAAATGACCCCGATTGAAGACCGCATCGGGTGGCTCAACCCCCCGACCGGATCGGGCCGCGACGCACCGGACGGGCAGGGGAGCCGGTGAGCGATGGGTCGCAACATCATCGCCCCGCCTTGCCGCCGCGCGTGCAGGATCGGCCTCACCCTGACCACTGGGCGGAAGAAGAGCCCCTCACTCTCGAAGAAGCCGTTGCGCTGTTCTTTCCCCAAGGCCCGCTCAAGGTCTCGTCGTTGCGCGCCGAAATTCGCCGCGGCAACCTGCGCGCCGCGCGCGTCTCGGGTCGTCTTTGGGTCACCCCGCATGCGGTGCGCTCACTCTTTGAGCTCCACCAATGGGTAGGCCCGCCAAAGGCGCGCGCCTCTACCTCAGGCAGGGCCGGATCGACGGCCGGACCGGACGCACCCTGGCGGCCGTCTACTTCATCCGCGACGGCGCCAAAAACATCAGCACAGGTTGCGGCCCGGAGCGCCTTACGGAAGCTGAAGTCGCGCTCGCGGAGTATTTGACCGCGAAGGCCGCCTCGGTCCGGCCCAAGGACCGGGCGCTCGAGCCCGAAGAGGTGCTGATCGACGAGGTCGTCGCGCTTTATGCGCGCGAAAAGGCCCCTGGCCTTGCGGACCCCAGCGCGGTCAGCGCACGACTGGGCGCCATCCTCGACTGGTGGAGCGGCATGACCCTGGGCGACGTCAGGCGCAGCACCTGCATGGCCTATGTTGCCCACCGCACGGCTCAGCCGATCAAGGCGTTCAAGAACGCCGCGCAGGCACGCAGGGTCAGTCCGGCCGGCGCCCGGCGCGAACTGGAGGACCTGTCGGCGGCGACCAGCTACTGGGACGCCGAGCACCGCCTGACGCGCAAGCCGGTTTTCACCTATCCCAAAACCGCGGCCGGTCCTCGCGATGCCCTGAGCCGTGAACAGGTGGCCGCCATCTTGCGCGCGGCCCGCGGCTGGCGGCTGACGCCGGAAGGATGGCGCGCGACGCCAGTCTCCACCCGGTCCAATCGCGCCCATCTGGTTCGGTTCGTTCTTCTGGGGATTTACACCGGCACGCGGCCAGGCGTTTTGCCCAAGCTGCGTTGGACACCGTCCGACGACAGCGCCTGGGTCGATCTGGAGAAGGGGTGGATCTTCCGGCGTGGGCGCAAGGAAGCCGACAAGCCGACCAAGCGTCGCCCCATGTGCCGCATTCCCAAGCGTCTGCTCCGCCACCTGCGCCGGTGGCGCCGCCAGGACGACATCCTGAACGCCGAGCGGCTCAAGGCGGGCCAGGCGCCGGTCGAGACCGTCCTGCATCATGGAGGTCGCGCGATCCGGGGCCGCATCCGCAAAGGCTACAAGGGCATCGTCGCCGACGCGGGCCTCGATGCCGCCATCACGCCGCACTGGCATCGGCACACGGCGGCGACCTGGCTGATGGAGGCCGATGTGCCGATCCGGCGCGCCGCCCAATACCTGGGCATGACGCCGCGCACCCTTGAAAAGGTCTATGGTCATCACCGGCCGGACTATCAGTCCGATGTCAGCGACGCGTTCGATCGCGGGCGCCGCACTCGCCAGTAGATGTGGCCGCCCTCTAGAGAATCTGGGCGTTCAGGTCGTTGGGCCCAAGATAGACAAGATCGACGCCGCCATCGCGGCTCGTGACCTGAAGAAGGCCGGAGCGCTGAGCGTTCACCCAACCGGCGAGAACGCCGATGTGCTGATAGGCGCTGTCGACGATTTCATCCTCTGACCCGGGCTTTATGCGCAGCGCCTCACCGGGGCGGGGCGCGGCGCCCAGCCACTGAACGCTGGCGCGATGCTCCTGCCGACTCCAGGTCGCGATGCGCTCGGGGCTCAAGCCGCCCAGAAACTCCAGCCAAAGCTCATGGGTTTCGGGTGTCGGCCACGCCGGATCCGAAGTGAGCTCCATGACCTCTGGCGTGCGAGCCCACGCGCGAAGGTCAGAAAGGCTTTCGAAATCGCCACCGCCATCAGCCACCGCAATCTGCGCGCCTGAGCGGGACGTGAAGCCGGCCTGGATCAGGAAGATCGTGTCGCGGTTGAGGACACCAGTCTCGACGGCGCCGGCCGCCACCCCGAGCTCCAGATCGTCAAGCTCGAAGCCCTGCGCCGTCGTATAGCCGATCGCGAGACCGTAGACCCGCACCGACTCCAGCGCCCAAGGCAGCCGATAGAGGAATGCCTCTTCGATGAATTGCAGAGCGTCGCTGTCCTCATCGCCCGCGAAGGCGCTCATCGGTCGACCTTCCAGCCAGCAACGAAGCATATCGCGCCAATTCGGCGGAAGCTTACGGGGCGCAAACGGCGGAATGCCGAATGCGAGGTCCGCAAACGCGGTCAGAGTGTCGATGGCGAGTTCGTCGTCGCGACCGATGATGGCGCCGTTGGCGCGGGTCAGAAGGTCGATCAGTTCATCGCCATGCGCGTCCAGCAGGTGTCCGGTCGCCAGCCCAACCCCCGCCAGGAAGTAACCGCGCCGTTGCCGAGCCGTCGTGTTCGCCCAGATGTACTGCGCCCGCTTGACGAGCGTGTCGCGCATCAACGCCTGCAGCTTTTCGCCGCGACGAGCGAGTCGCCGGCTCCACAATGAACTTGCGAGCGCTGCGTCCAAAGCCGCCTCGATGTCGGCGTCAGCGACTTCTTCTTCGCCCAGCATGCTGAGCAGGGCCGTGTCGAGCGATGTGACGTAGGTGTTCCAGGCGTCCTCCTGTTGCGCCTGTTCTTCCACCGTCTCACCGGCCACAGGCTCGAAGTCCCACTGCGGCATGCCGGCGACGTAGTCGATCAGCGTCTGGGCGTCCTTGGTCCCCAGTTTTGTTTGCATGCGTCGCAGCAAGGTCAGGATCAGGCGTAGCAGCCCGCTCTCCATCTCCCGGCCGGCTGTCTCGTTGACGAGCTCTGTCCAGTCGCGTCGCCGGGAAAACTGCTTGTCGAACATCGGGTAGAGCACGAGGCCCTGCACATCGATGAAGGCGCGCCCCGCCCGGCCGACGATGTTCCTGAACTCGTGAGGCTCGACAATCCCGCTGTGACCGCGCAGACCCTGGAAGACCAGGGTGGTCGCGCTGAGGTTCAGGCCTTGGGCGAGCGTCGGCGAAGACACCGTCACCTTCAAGATACCGTCACGCAGCAGCGCTTCGACCTCGCGCCGATAAGGTGTGGGCAGGGCGCCGTGATGGACGGCGACGCCGAGGCGCAGGCACTGAAGAAGGGGATGGTCGGCGCCCAGCCACTCGGTGCCGATCGCCAGCGCCTTGTTGAGGCGGGGATCGTCCTCCTCGATCAGCGCGCTGAGCAGTTGGCGTTTGTACAGATCGACGATCGTGTCGGCGAACGGTTCAACCGAGCGACGCTGAGGACAATAGATCAGGACCGTCTGACCATCCTCAATCAGACGCCAGGTCGTCGCCAGCACGAGTTCTCGTTGATCGCATGGAAACAGCTTCCTGCGCTGGCCCCGACCGCCGAGCTGCGGCGGCTCGCGCGGTGTCAGGAACTTGGGGATGTAGGGGGTCTCTTCGCCAAGGGTGATGTTGAGCTTGCCGCCGTTGTCGCTCCAGGCCACCTCGCCAAACCGTAGCCTCGTCGGGCGCCAATCCTTGAAGACCAGTCCGTCGGCATGGTCCTTCGACAGCCAGGCGACGAAGTCGTCGAGCTGGTCGTTTTCGGGCAGAACGGCGGAGAGACAGACGATGCGACGCTGATCGGCGTCTGCACGGCGAAGAAGGCGTTGGATCTGCACCTCGTAACGAACTTCGCGTTCGCCTAGGCCGATCGTGTGGCCTTCATCCAAAACGACAAGGCCGACGTCATCCAGCAGGGCGGGATCGTTGCGCAAGGCGAAGTCCAGCTTCTCAGGCGTGGCGACGACGATGTCGCGATCCATCAGCAGCCCGGCGTCGGCTCCACTGACGCCGATGCTGCCGTAGAGTCCCGAGACGGTCTTTCCCAGCGGTCGAAATGTTCGAATGAGAGAGACCTCGGTTTGCGCCGACAGGGCTCGAAGCGGGGTGATGAACATCACGCGCTTGCCCGCGGACAGACAGGCCAGAATGCAAAGCTCTGCGATGCGCGTCTTGCCGGCGCTCGTCGGCAGGGAGACGACCAGATTCTCGTCAATCGCCATCGCCCGCGCCGCAGCGTCGATTTGCGAGGGCCAAAGGTCGATTTCCGCACGTGACCGGCTGTGCAAGGAGGCGATGAAGAGATCGCGCAGGCTGGTCCAATCCGGCAAGCCCGCGGGGCCGGCTTTGGGAAGAACATTGTGGAAGCTACATCCCCACAGCTCTTCGAACAGATGGCGAGCCAAGCGATGCGCCCACCATTGCGGCACCATGTTCAGCGCCTCGGCATCCTCGAGACCCACGCCGAATTGTTCGAGCGCCCGGTCAAGCAATGACCGTTCGCCGCGCTCCAACGCCAGAAGCGCCTCGCTGGTGGCGACCATGAAGCCTTGCGTGAGGACCAGGTCCGCCACCTCGACGACGGCGTCAGACGCCGCGTCGTCTGGATCCTGATCGTCAGGGGCCTCTGCATCCGCCCACGCATCGGCCGGCATGAGGTCTGCAAGCTGTCTCGCAAGCGCCTCGTCGGATGTCCGATCCCCTGTCGTCCAATCGATCACCAACTGATCAAGTCGATCAAGCTGGCGCAGCATCAAGAGCGATAGGGCGCGCTCGACAGGCGCGAGATTGCCCGCCTCGGCGTCGGCGAAAGGCGTCAACAGGGAGAAGGCGCGCGCCGAATATCGGGCGATATGGTAGGCGCCCGCCGCCATCAGCCTGTGGAAGTCCGCTTCAGGACTTTCCGGGCCGTTGGCGACGACCGCCTCCAACGCTTCGGCTGCGGCCGCGCAGGCGGTGCGAGCCAGGTCGTGATCGCCGTCCCCTTCGAGCAAGCGAAGACCTTGCGTCAGCAGGCTGTAGCCGTAGGCCAGCAGGTCGTAGCTCAGGCCCCGCGCGAAGCGCGGACCCCCGTCCGGCACACGGCCATCACGCCAAACCATGGCGCGGGCCTGGCCCTTGGCGAGCAGTTGGTCGCGAAAGCCTTGCTCGGTCGCGCGGCGGACGGCGGCGGAAATCGCGTCGATGTTAGAGGGCATTTGCGATCGCCGTCTCAAACACGTCGCGGATGAAGTTCTGATGTGTCGGAATGCGGAAGTTCACCGCTGACTGACGCACCCCACCGCCATAGGCCTGGAGATCTGTGGTGAGCAGACCGGCCGTAGCGTTGCCGCTGAATGTGAAGAGAAGATGCTCCACCTGATTGAGCGCAACACCGGTATCCAGGGTCGCGTCCTCGATCAGATCGCAACGGTGCTCATCACCCATGTCCAGGTATTTTTCTGCCATGAACGACAGAGCGTGTGGGGTGGGGCGCTGATCTGCAGAGGCGAGCGCGGTGCGCGCATTGGCGATGACGGCGTTGCCCATCGCGGCGCCGCTTTTCGCTTCGCCTTTCAGAAACAGGGCCCGCCCGTTGGCGTCCTCCGCAAGGCCGATCAGATCGTCGCCGCGCATCGCCATGTTGCGGTGATCCTTCCACCGAAGTCGAAACACGCCGATGTCGTAGCTGGTCAGCTCATTGACGTAGGCCGTGCCCAGAATCTCACCCAAGTCGCCCGAGCGGATTTTCTTGTTCGTCGGCAGGCGGGCCTCCAGGACCGCCGCGGCCTGAGGCTTGCCCTTACGGCGCAGGACGCGCGCGAGATATGGCGAGGCGACATAGTGGTCCGGGATGGTCTTGGCGACTTCGTCCACGCCGTCAGCAAGCTGACCCGGCTTGACTGTGATCTCGTGCAGATCGTGCGTGCCGACCTTGCTAGAGGCGACGTCGCACCAGCTGTTAATATTGGCCAAATCTGCCTCCCCGACAGTCTTGCGCATGACGTAAGCGCTACCGTAAGTCGAACCTAGATTGCAATGCGCGCTCTTATAGGTGCGTGTCCGTTCGGTAGAGCCAGTCGGCCGGAAGCCCCATCCGGACGCAGGCGCCCGCAGGCGGGGCGCTGATCAAGGGCAGCCGATCGGCCAGACGCGCGGCCGCGCGCACCATGCTGGCTTGCACAGTCGTAAGGCGCATACCGTCAAGTCCTATGATGTTGCGCACCTCCGGCGGGGGCGCGTCGATCATCACAGCGGTGTTCTTCCCAGATCAGCAGCAGTGGCGCTTCGTTCGTCAGTTGCTAAGCTCGACCTGTATGAAAGGGCCTCGTCTTGGACCTCGCAGAGCTTTCCTGGATCAACCTGTCTGTGCCCGTGGTTGGCGACTTCAGATTGCCGATCTTCTCCGGCGAATTCTCAGATTGGGCAGCCAAGGGCCGGTGGTCCGACGGACAGAGCTTCATGCTCTCTATGCTGACCACGCTCGCGCGGACGCTTCCGGCAGACGGTCAGCTGGACCAGCAGGCGCTCAGCGCCTTGGCTCCAGAGGATGTCGACGCAATCGCCGAGCAGATCATCGACAAAACCGGGTCGTACTTTTTCACCGCTGACTTGAAACTAGCCAAGAACAGGCTGCAACAGACTGCACCGGTGGCGTGCAAGCGTTGCCAGCCGGCTATGGCCTCGGGTGCTGGAGAAGTTTTGACCTGAACCAAGAGACTGTATTTGTTGAGAACTTGCTGAATGCCCGGATGATGCTTCGGGCACAGCAGCCGCTCCCGATCATAAGGCCCGCGTCGTTGACATCGTAGGGGTCACAGGTTCAATCCCTGTCGCGTCCACCATTTTCCCCCGTGAAACCCAGTGCTTGCCACGCGAACGGCTGCGTGGCGTACGTGGATGTCGTCTCGTCCATTGGGCCGGGCGCCCGGCCGTGCTGTCAGGGCGTGAACTGGATGGTGTGTTCGAACGGCGTGTCGATGGGGCGGCCCTGGTCGAGCGCGGGTTCGACGGTCGCGCCGTTCATCAGCGCCAAAGCGGCCGCGCCGAATCCGTGGCCTGGGCGGGTCTCGTCCAGCACGACGCAGTCCGACGCCACGCCGGTCGCCCGGGCGATGCACCGCAGGCGGACGCGCACCGCGTCCTGATCGTCGGTCGCGGATTTGGCCGCGACCAGCGCGTCGGCCGGCTTGTCCGGCGCGCCGCCCACGGTGGGCGATGCGGGCGCAGGGGCGGCGATCAGGGCCAGGATCAGGGCGAGGGGCATGGGGACGGTCTCTTTCCCCTGCATAAGCGCCCAGGCCCGTCGCCCGTTCCCGCCGCCGCCCTTCCGGTCCGCGCCTTTTCGCGCCTTCGTGCGTTGTGCGACCATGAGCGACCGCCCGACCGACCCTGTCACGCCCGACGGCCGATACATGGTGGTGCGTGGCCGGCTGTGGCGGCGGACCGATCCCAGGCTCTCGCCCGAGACACGCGAACGGCGGGTCCGTGACCTGATGGCGGCGCGGCGGTCGGTCCGGGCGGCCCTGGCCGCGCGCGACCCAGACGGTCTGGCGCAGGCGCGTCGCGCCGTCGACCAGGCCAAGGTCGCGCTGGGCGAACGCGGGCCGGTCTGGTGGGACGACGGCGCGCCGGATCTGAACCGGCGAATGGCGCGCAACAGCCCCTATGCGGACTGGTTCGCCGCCTTGGAGGAGACCGCGTGGAACGAGGGCCTGCAGCGGTTCGTGGCGGCGCAGGATCCGGTGTTCGACCGCGCCATGGCCGAACTGGCCGTGGGGCGAAAGACGAGCCACTGGATGTGGTTCGTGTTTCCGCAGGCGAGGTCGCTGGGCCGTTCGTCGACCGCTCGGCTCTACGGCGTTTCTTCCCTGGCCGAGGCGCGGGCCTATCTGGCCCATCCGATCCTGGGCCCGCGGCTGAGCCAGGCCGCGCGGGCGGCCTCGACCGCGCCGGCGGCGTCATTGCGACAGGTGTTCGGATCGCCGGACGATCTGAAGTTCCGATCGTCCATGACGCTGTTCCATGCGGTCGCGCCGGACGAGGCCGTCTTTGGCGAGGCGCTCGCGAGATGGAATCTTGGGCCGGACCCCTTGACGACGGACCGGGTGCGGGCGGCGCGGGCGGGTCCGGATCGTCTCTGAACGATCCGTCCGCGGCGACCCGGCGTGGAGGCCGGCGCGCGGCGCCGGTGGGTACAGAACCGCACAATGGATCGTCAGGGCGCGTCGCGTGTTCAGACGCGGCTATGTCATCGCTCGCCTTTGTCGGCGCCGGCCCGACCACCCTCTACACGCTCGACGCCCTGCTCAGACAGGGGCCGAGAGGCGTGCGCATCACCGTGTTCGAGGCCCAAGCCGCCGTCGGCCTGGGCACGCCCTACCGCCCGGGCTGGAACGACCCGGCCATGCTGTCCAACATCGCCAGCGCCGAGATTCCGCCCCTGACGCAGACCCTGCTGGCCTGGCTCCAGTCCCGGTCGCCGGCTGAGCTCGAGGCGATGGGGGTCGACATCGCGGCCGTCAGCGACCGCGCCTTCCTGCCGCGCCTTGTCCTGGGGCGGTATTTTGAAAGCCAGTTCCAGAGCCTGCTGGACACGGCCGCCAAGGCCGGCGTGCGGATCGACGTTCGCGCCGGCTGCCGCGTCGTCGACGCCGTCAACCGGCCGGACGGCCTGGAGCTCGTGTTCACGTCCCCCGACGGGAAGACGGCCCGGAGCCTGTTCGACCATGTCGTTCTGGCCACCGGCCACCAGTGGCCGTCGCGCCAGGAGGCGCGGCCCGGCTATTACACCAGCCCCTGGCCGGCCCGCGCCCTGGCCGCGGCGCCGCCGACCGACATCGGCGTCCGCGGGTCGTCCCTCACCGCGATCGACACCGCCGTGGCGCTGGCCGCCGCCCACGGCGACTTCGTCCGCGACGGAGAGGCGCTGACCTACAGGCCGGGTTCGGCCCTGCCGGATTTCCACATCACCCTGATGTCCAGAAAGGGCCTGCTGCCGGAGGCCGACTTCTACTTCCCGCTGCCGCACGCCCCGCTCGCGGTCTGCAATCCGGCGGCGCTCGCCGAATTGATCGACCGCCGTCAGCCCGACCTGCTGGACGCCGCCTTCGATCTGTTCCGACGCGAGCTCCTGCGGATCGACCCCGCCTATGCGGAGGCGACGGGACTGGCGCAGGCGACCCTGGAGCCGTTCGGCGAAGCCTATTTCCAGGCGCGCGCCGACGCGGACCCCTTTGTCTGGGCCGAGGCCAATCTCGCCGAGGCGCGGGCCAACCATGCGACGAAGACCACGGTGTCCTGGCGCGACGCCATCCTGCGGATGCACGAACCGATCGCGGCGATCGTCCCCCATCTGAGTGAAACGGACTTCGAACGCTTCAATCGCAGCTTCAAGCCGGTGTTCGTGGACGCCTATGGCGCGGTTCCCCACGAGTCGGTGGAGCGGATGCTGGCGCTGCATCGGGCCGGACGGTTGAGCCTGATCGCCCTCGGCGACGATTATCGGATCGACACCCGGTGTCCCGAAGGCGGCGCGCGCCTGGTCCGGGCCGGGCGCAGCCGGCATTTCCCGGTCTTCATCGAAGCGACCGGCCAGCGCCCCTTGAGCGCCCTCCAGTTCCCTTTTCTCTCGCTGATCGAGCAGGGGATCGTGCGGGACGAGACGGCCGGGGACCCGGGCGGGGCGGGCCGGGGCATCGTCGTCGACGACCTGTTCCGGCCGATCGCCGCCGCCCTGCCGGCGGACCGGCTCTTCTGCCTCAGCCTGCCGTTCATCCTGGGGCGTCACCCCTTCGCGCAGGGCGTCACCAGCTCGCGCGACATGGGCGAGATCGTGGGCCGGCATCTCGGGTGCGTCCTCGCCGCGCAGGGCGGCGCCGTCGACACATGGCCCGCCGTCGCCTAGACGGCGGGACCATGAGACTGTTCGCGATCTACATCGGCGGCGAGCATCCGCGCGCCAACATCGAGGTTCACGACATGCGCTTCGTCGTCGCCGAGACGATCGAGGCCACGCATGGGGCGCTCCTGGCGCAGTGGTGGGGCAAGCCCGGCAGCCTTCACATCGACTGCTGGTCGGAGATCGTCCAGGCGGACGGCTATGCGGTGTCGCTGCGGCCCGAACCGTTCGAGGGGCCCGAGCGTCTCTACTATGTGAACCTGGGCGGCTATGACGGGACGACCTTCGCCGAGCAGCACCGGAACGTCTTCGTGGTGGCCGAGGACCTGGCCGGCGCCAAGGCGCGCGCCATCCGCCGCGCCGCGGGCTGGCGCGACGCCCATCGCGACGACCTTTACGAGGCCGAGCAGGCCTTCGCCCTCGATGCGGCGGCGCAAGGGGAACGCCTGCACATCCACCTGACGCCCAGCCTGATGTCCGACGATCCGGCCTTCGCCTGCCGTTACATGCCCATCCGCTAGGCCGCATTCGACACGCCGGCGTCTGGCTCCGGAAGGCGTCAGGGCCTATATGGCGGGGGATGAGCGATCACACCCACGTCCGTCCCTGGCGCCATATCGAGCGTCGCAAGAGCCGGCAGATCCGGGTCGGGTCGGTGCTCGTGGGCGGCGACGCGCCGATCAGCGTGCAGTCGATGACCAACACGCCGACATCGGACGCGGCGGCGACGATCGACCAGATCCGCCAGCTGGAGGAGGCCGGGGCCGACATCGTGCGGGTGTCCTGTCCGGACGAGGACTCGACGGCGGCGTTCCGCACAATCGCGCGCGCGGCCAAGGTCCCGCTGGTGGCGGACATACACTTCCATTACCGGCGCGGGATCGAGGCGGCCCAGGCCGGCGCGGCCTGCCTGCGGATCAATCCGGGCAATATCGGATCCTCGGATCGGGTGCGCGAGGTGGTGCAGGCAGCCAAGGACCACGGCTGCTCGATGCGGATCGGCGTCAACGCCGGTTCGCTGGAGCGCGAGCTGCTGGAGAAGTACGGCGAGCCCTGCCCCGACGCCATGGTCGAAAGCGCGCTGAACCACGCGCGCATCCTGCAGGACCACGACTTCCACGAGTTCAAGATCTCTGTGAAGGCGTCCGACCCCTTCCTGACCGTCGCCGCCTACCAGCAGCTGGCCGAGGCCATCGACTGCCCCCTGCACCTGGGCGTGACCGAGGCGGGGCCGCTGCGCACCGGCACGATCAAGTCGGCCATCGGCATGGGCTCGATGCTGTGGGCCGGCATCGGCGACACCATCCGGGTGTCCCTGGCCGCCGATCCGGTGGAGGAGATCAGGGCCGGCTTCGACATTCTGAAGTCGCTGGGCCTGCGTCACCGGGGCGTCAACATCATCGCCTGCCCGTCGTGCGCGCGGCAGGGCTTCAACGTCATCGAGACGGTGGCCGTGCTGGAAGAGAAGCTGGCCCATATCTCGACGCCGATGAGCCTGTCGGTGATCGGCTGCGTCGTGAACGGACCGGGCGAGGCCCTCTATACCGACATCGGCTTCACCGGCGGCGGCAAGGGCGCGGGCATGATCTATCTGAACGGCAAGATCGCCCACAAACAGGCCAACGACGGGATGATCGACCACATCGTCGGCCTGGTCGAGGAAAAGGCGGCCCAGCTGGAAGCCGCGCGGGCGGCGCCGCAGGCGGCGGAGTGACGGCGCGCGCGGGGCTTTAGTCCGGGGCCGTCGCCTCGTCGCGCGCCTGGACGTTGCGGGCGGCCATGACCGGATAGAGGCGAATGACGGTGCGGCTGGCCGTCGTCTTGAACAGGGCCGGCGCGACGGCGTGGACCAAGGCCGCGAAGGCCGCGCCGAACAGGGTCGCGGACACGCCCAGGGCCACCCGCGCATGGGCGGCGTAGGATTCCCCGCACGCGCGCGGATGGGACAGGAAAAACGACTTCAGCATCGACACCGCTCCTTTCCGGGGGAAGGGCAGCGTCCCGCCGGACGCGTTCAATGTCTAGTCACGAAGTAGATATTTAGCCGGCGCGCCCTACAGCACCCCGAACAGCCGCAGCGCCTGGTAGCCGGCCGACACCAGGACCACCACGCCGACGCCGTAGGTCAGAGCCTGGCGGGGCGCCACGCGGGCGATGACGCCGGCCAGGGGCGCGGCGGCCAGACCGCCCAGGATCAGCCCCAGGATGGCCGTGGCGTGAGAGGCGAACCCTTCCGCCTGGTCCCAGTGGCCGGTCAGCAAGGCGGCCAGGAAGGTGGCCGAGATGGCCGAGGTGACGAAGAATTCCGCCGTGTTGGTGGTGCCGATCGACATGCGCGGATCCTGGCCCGTCCCCACCATGGTGGTGGTGACGGTGGGGCCCCAGCCGCCGCCGCCGATGGCGTCGAAGAACCCGCCCACTAGGCCCAGCGGAGCCGAGAACTTGATCGGGAAAACCCGCTCGCGCGTCTTCTTGGTGGCGCGCCAGATGATGACCAGGCCCATGATCGACAGATAGGCGGTGATCCAGGGCTTGAGCACGTCGCCGTCCACGCTGGTCAGGACGAAGGCGCCCAGGCCCCCGCCGACCACGCCGCCCAGCGCCAGGGGCGCGAACAGCTTCCAGTTCACATTGCGGTTGGCCGCGTGCGATCCGGCCGAGGCGGCGGTGGTGAAGACCTCGGCGGCGTGAACGCTGGCCGAGGCGGTGGCCGGCGGCACCCCGAACGACAGCAGCACGGTCGAGGAGATGACGCCGTAGGCCATGCCCAGGGCGCCGTCGACGATCTGGGCCAGGAAGCCGACGAGCAGGAACAGCAGGAAGTCTTGCATGGACGCCTCCAGGAGGATGGGGCGAAGGTGAGGTCTAATTCCCTACCGGGTCAATAGGAGAAGAATTGGCGGCCGCCTGCAGAAGGGTTCGCGTCTCGAACACGGCCGCCAGGGCGTCGCGCCCCTCGGTCAGCACCGGCCGCAGCGGGCAGGTCCTTTCGTCGGGGCAGGTCTCGCACGGGCCGGGCGCGGTGCGCGAGGCGCACGGCGCCAGGGCCAGCGGCCCTTCCAGGGCCCGGATCACGTCGGCGAAGGTGATGGCGTCGGCCGGCGCGGCCAGGGCGTAGCCGCCGGTGCGGCCCCGCCGCGAGACCAGCAGACGCCGCCGACGCAGGTCCAGCAGGATGGCCTCCAGGAACTTCCTCGGCGCGCTGGCGGCCTCGGCGATCTCGGCGATGGTCGCGGGGCCGCCGCCGGGCAGGGCGGCCAGGTGGACCATGGCGCGCAGGGCGTAGCGGGACCGGTTGGACAGCATGGCCCGTGATCGCGCGCGCCGGCCCCCGGCGCAAGGCCCCGCCTGCGGTCGCGCGCAGCCTCAGGCCGCCGGGCCCAGCCGCGTCACCGCCTCCAGGATCTGGGCGCCGGTGTACGGTTTCAGCACCAGGGCCTCGGCCCGGTCGGCGTGGCGGGCGGCCAGGGTCACGTCGCCCGAGATGAAGACCACCTGCACGTCCCACCGGTCGGTCAGGTCCGAGGCCAGGTCCACCCCGGTCGCGCCGTCGGACAGGTTGAGGTCCAGAAGGGCGATGTCGATGGGATGCAGGGCGGCCGCCGCCTCGGCCGCGGCCGCGTTGTGGAAGGGGCCGACCACGCGATGGCCCGCCTCGGTCAACAGTTCGGTCAGGTCGGCGGCGGCCTCGGCGTCGTCCTCGACCACCATCACGGTCACGGGATCGCCCGCCGCGGCGGGGGCGTCGTCGTCCCGGCGCGGCGCCTGCCGGGTGACGACGGCGCGCACGTCGCGCCACACCTCGGCCGGGCTGCGGTCGGTGTCCAGGTCGTAGATGGCGGCCATGGCCTTCAGCTCCCTCAGGTCCTCGGGCGACAGATCGCCCCCGGTCTCGGTCATGCGGTCGTCGTAAAGGCGGCACAGGCGTTCGACGGGCGTCGAAGCGGAATGATCGACCATGGCGGCCCCCCGGAGATGGATCGAGGCTCAGCTAGGTCATCGGGCCGGCGGACGGAAGCGGGGTGACGGCATCGTTATCCGCGATCACAATGGCGGCGCCGGGGGTTGATCGCCGCCGGTCATCGACAGGGCGCGGTCCGGCGAGGTAAGGACGCCCCCTTTCCTCAAGCTCAGGTCCTTTCATCCCTTGCGACTGCCCCAGGCCCGTCTCGACCAGGTTCTCGACCGCTTCCACGAGGTGGAGGCGCGGATGGGCGCGGCGACCGACGGGGCCGAGATCGTGCGCCTGTCCAAGGAGCACGCCGAGCTGAAGCCGGTCGCCGACGCGGTCCAGGGCCTGGCGCGCGCGCGGGCCGAGGCGGCCGACCTCAAGGCCATGACCGGCGATCCGGAAATGGCGGCGATGGCCGAGGAGGAGCTGCGCGCCCTGAACGACCGCCTGCCCGAGCTTGAGCGGCAGGTGGCCCTGCTGCTGGCCCCGCGCGACGCCGACGAGAACGCCTCGGCCGTGCTGGAGGTGCGCGCCGGCACCGGCGGGGACGAGGCCGCCCTGTTCGCCGGCGACCTGTTCCGGATGTATTCGCGCTACGCCCAGGACCGGGGCTGGCGGGTCGAGGTCGACAGCGCCGCCGAGGGCGAGGCCGGCGGCTACAAGGAGATCGTCGCCACCGTCACCGGCGAGGGGGTGTTCGGGCGGCTGAAGTTCGAAAGCGGCGTGCACCGGGTCCAGCGCGTGCCCGTCACCGAGGCGGGGGGGCGCATCCACACCTCGGCCGCCACCGTCGCCGTCCTGCCCGAGGTCGAGGACGTCGAGATCGAGATCCTGGACAAGGACATCCGCATCGACACCTTCCGCGCCTCCGGTTCGGGCGGTCAGCACGTCAACAAGACCGACTCGGCGGTGCGGATCACCCACCTGCCGACGGGCATCGTGGCCACCAGCTCCGAGAAGTCGCAGCACGTGAACCGCGACAAGGCGATGAAGAACCTGCGCGTGCGGCTGTACGACATGCAGCGCCAGGCCAAGGACGCGGCGCGGTCCGACGCGCGCAAGTCCCAGGTCGGCTCGGGCGACCGCTCCGAGCGCATCCGCACCTACAACTTCCCGCAGGGGCGCGTGACCGATCACCGCATCGGCCTGACCCTGCACAGCCTGCCGCAGATCCTGGAAGGCGACCTGGACCCGGTCCTGAACGCCCTGATCGCCGAAGACCAGGCCGCGCGCCTGGCGGACCTGGAGGCCGAGTTCGCCTGAGGCGGGCGATCCGCCGCTCACGCGAAAATGAGCGGTGACGCCGGCCTCGGGGGGCTAGGACTGTCGGCATGAAGTTTCGGGCTGGGGTCATAGCGGCGGCGGCGGCCGGTGCCCTGCTGACGGTCGGATCGGCCGCGCAGCCGGCGGGCGCGCGTCCCGAGCGGCCGCGCGTCGTCCTGCGCGGCGCCGCGCCGGTGGTGGTGGAGCTGTTCACCGCCCAGGGCTGCGGCGGCTGCGTCGACGCCAACGCCACGGTCGAACGGGCGGCGGCGGGGCCGGGCGTGATCGCCCTGACCTACGGCGTCGACTACTGGGACTATCTGGGCTGGCCCGACACCTTCGCCCAGCCGGCCTTCGGCGAGCGCCAGAGGGCTTACCGCGCCGCCCTGCACCAGCGCGGCGTGTCCACGCCCCAGGTGGTCATCGACGGCCGCCGCCAGGTCTCGGGCGCGCGCGGCCTGGAGCTGGAGGCCGCCATCGTCCAGGAAGCGTCGCGCCAGGTCTGGCCCCCCGAGATCGAGTTCCGCGAGACCGGCGACCGCGTCGGCGTCGGCTCGGGCCGGGCCCCCGCCGGCGGCGCCGAGGTGCTGGCGGTGACCTACACCCCCGGCGTCCAGACGGTGGAGGTGCGCGAGGGCGAGAACCGCGGCCGCACCGTGCGCCACGTCAATGTGGTGCGCGAGGTCACGCGCCTGGGCGAATGGCGCGGCCGCCCGATGCTCTACGCCCTGCCCCAGACGGCGAACGGCGACGCCGTGGCCGTTCTGATCCAGGGCAAGACGGACCGCCGCATCATCGGCGCGGCGGTGAAGGACTAGAGATCGTCAGGTGCGGGTGATGGTGACGCCGCCATCGACCAGCATGGCCGATCCCGTCACGAAGCTGGACGCCTCCGACGCCAGGAACAGGGCCGCGCGGGCGATCTCCTCGGCGGCGGCCATCCGTTTCACCGCATGCAGCTGTTCCACGAAGGCGACGATCTCCGGCGTCGTGGCGAAGGCGCGGCCGGCCTCGGTGTCGACCCCTCCCGGCAACAGGCAGTTGCTGCGCAGACCGCGCGAACCGAACTCCGCCGCGATCACCCGCGAAAGGCCGATCAGGCCCGCCTTCGCGGCGGCGTAGGCGCCCATGCCCGGCATTCCGACCGAATGGCCGACGAAGGTGGAGGTGAAGATCAGCGACCCGCCGCCCCGCGCCAGCATGGCGGGAATCTGCGCCCGGGCGCCCAGGAACGATCCCGTCAGATTGACGTCCAGCGCGGCGGTCCAGTCGGACAGCGACAGGTCGGGCACGGCGGCGTTCGTCCCGATGTCGCCCGCGTTGTTCAGGGCGATGTCCAGGCCGCCAAAGACGTCCGTCGCCGTGCAGACCAACCGATCCGCCAGGTCGGGATCACGCACGTCCCCGGCGACCGGGACCACCCGGCCCCCTTCCTGGCGGATGGCGTGGGCGACGGCGTCCAGTCGGTCGTCCCGTCGCGCCGAGATGACGACCGCTGCGCCGGAGGCGGCGAACAGTCGGGCGGCCGCCGCCCCGATGCCGGAACTCGCGCCGGTGACGATGGCGACCTTGTCGGCCAGCAGAGGGTGGGTGAGCATGGAAACCTCCTGATGTGTGGAGGCTTCAGCGTGCGGCGCCGATCCGGGCGTGTCTGGCGACGTTCGGACCCCTCAATCGACGTCAGGCGCCCGCCGTCTTCGCGAACGCCCAGGCGGCGTCGCTGAGGGGGCCGACCTGGGCGGCCATGGTCTTGGCGTGGGCGCTGGCGGCCGTGCCGTCGCGGACGCGGCCGGCGATGCCCTGGCAGATGGCCGCCAGGCGGAACAGGTTGTAGGCGTAGAGCCAGTCCAGGTTGGCCGGGCGCAGGCCCGTGGCGGCGGCGTAGCGGTCGACCGTCTCCTCGACCGACGGAATGCCCAGGGCCTGAAGGTCCGCGCCGGCCAGGCCGTTGCGCAGGCTGGCGGGAATGGCCCAGGCGATCAGCAGATAGGAGAAGTCGGCCATCGGATCGCCCAGGGTCGACAGCTCCCAGTCCAGCACGGCGCGGACCTGGGGCGCGTCCGGCGCCAGGATCATGTTGTCCAGGCGGAAGTCGCCGTGGACGATGCGGCTGGGGCCCTCGGGCGGCAGGCTGTCGGGCAGGAAGGCGATCAGCCGGTCCATCGCCGGAATGGGTTGGGTCTCTGACGCGCGATACTGCTTGGTCCAGCGGCCGACCTGGCGGGCGAAGTAATTGCCGGCCTTGCCATAGTCGGCCAGGCCGATGGCGGCGGGGTCGAAGGCGTGCAGCCGCGCCAGCGCATCCGTCTGGGCCTCGTAGATGGCGCGCCGCTCGGCCGGGGCCAAGCCGGGCAGTTTCAGGTCCCAGAAGACACGCCCCTCGACCTTGTCCATGACATAGAACATCGAGCCGATGACCGCATCGTCCGTACACAGAGCGTAGGGCCGGGCCACCGGGAAGTCCTGGGCGCTCAAGGCCGAGATGACGGTGAACTCGCGGTCCACGGCGTGGGCGCTGGGCAGCAGCACGCCCGGCGGCTTGCGCCGCAGCACATAGGCGCCGCCGGGGGTGGTCAGCTCATAGGTGGGGTTCGACTGGCCGCCCTTGAACTGGCGCACCGTCAGGGGGCCGGCGTAGCCCGGGACGTTGGCCGTCATCCAGGCGTCCAGCGCCGCCTCGTCCAGCCGATAGCGGGGATCGACCTCGCGCGTGCCGGAAAAGGCGTCCTGCGGGTTCATGGCGGCGGCGTCGGTCATCCTGTCTCCCCTTGGTCCGTCGGCGTTCTTCAGGACGCGCGTTCCGGCGCGGCGATGATGGCCGCCTTCACCGCGCGGCGCCAGCCGGAAAGCAGCCGCTCGCGCTCCCTCGCGTCCATGCGCGGGGTCCAGACGGCCGGGGCCTCGGCCGGGCGATGCTCCAAGTCGTCGATCAGGCCGACGCCGAACGCGGCCAGGCGCGCGGCGCCCAGCGCCGTCATCTCCTGGAAGGCGGGACGTTCGACCGCCACCTGGCAGATGTCGGCGACGAACTGCATGGCGAAGCTGTTGGCGGTGACGCCGCCGTCGACCTTCAGCGTCGTCAGGGGCGGGGCCCCGTCGTCGGCCAGGGCGTCCAGCAGGTCGCGGGTCTGATAGGCCAGGGCCTCCAGCGCGGCGCGCACGAAATGGGCCGGGCCGGAATCGCGGGTCAGGCCGACCACGGTCCCGCGCGCCTCGGGCTCCCACCACGGCGCGCCCAGGCCGGTGAAGCCGGGGACCAGATAGACGCCGCCGTTGTCCGGCAACCCCTGCGCCATCGCCTCGGACTGGCGGGATTCCGAGATCATCCTCGCCCCGTCGCGCAGCCATTGGATCGCCGAGCCGGCCGAGAAGATCGACCCCTCCAGCGCATAGGCCGTGCGGCCCTGCGTCCCGGTCCGGGTGGCGAAGCCGAGCGTGCCCAGCAGGCGCCGGGTCGAGGCGACCGGTTCGGCCCCGACATTGGCGACCAGGAAGGCGCCGGTGCCGTAGGTAATCTTGGCGTCGCCGGGGTTCAGCGCCCCATGACCGACCAGGGCCGCCTGCTGGTCCCCGGCCGATCCGGCGACGGGCAGGGCGCGGCCGAACAGCGACGGCTCGCTCTCGCCGATCACCTCGGCGCAGCCGACGATGCGGGGCAGGGCCTGGATGGGCACGTCGAACAGGGCGCACAGGTCCTCGCGCCATTCCAGGGTCTTCAGGTCCATCAGGCTGGTGCGGGCGGCGTTGGTGGCGTCGGTCGCATGGACCCGCCCGCCGGTCAGCTTCCAGATCAGCCAGGCGTCGATGGTGCCCAGCAGGACCTCGCCCCGCGCCGCCCGCTCTCGCGCGCCCGGCACGGCGTCCAGCAACCAGGCGAACTTGGTCGCCGAGAAATAGGGGTCCAGGATCAGGCCGGTCGCCCGCTGCACCGTCGCCTCGTGGCCCGCCGCCGCCAGCCGGGCGGTGACGTCGGCGGTGCGCCGGTCCTGCCAGACGATGGCGCGGTGCAGAGGCTCGCCCGTCGCGGCGTCCCAGATCACCGACGTCTCGCGCTGGTTGGTGATGCCGATGGCGGCGAAACGGCCGATCCCGCCCGCCTGGCGCACCACTTCGCGACAGGTCTGCAGCGTCGCGGTCCAGATCTCGGCGGCGTCGTGCTCGACCCAGCCCGAGCGCGGAAAGTGCTGCGCCAGCTCGATCTGGCTGACGGAAAGGGGGTGCAGGTCTCCTCCCCGGCCTGTTGGTTCGCCCACCGCGCTTCGCGCTGCTCGAGGCGTAACCTCGAAGGCGATGGCGCGGCTGGAGGTGGTGCCCTGGTCGATGGCGAGGATCAGGCTCAAGTCGTTTCTCTCCCGATAGGCTTTACGCTAAGGGGAGCACATGACGAACCGCCTGCCCAGCTATGAAGGCGTGCTGGACGCCGCCCGCCGGATCGAGGGCGTCGCCGTCCGCACCCCGCTGGTCGAGAGCCCGGCCCTGAACGAGCGGATCGGCGGCCGGGTGCTGATGAAGGCGGAAACCCTGCAACGCGCCGGCGCCTTCAAGTTCCGGGGCGCCTACAACCGCATCAGCCGTCTGGACCAGGACGAACGGCGGCGCGGGGTCGTGGCCTTCTCCTCGGGCAATCACGCGCAGGGCGTGGCGGCGGCGGCGCGCCTGGTCGGGACGCCGGCCATCATCGTCATGCCGGCGGATTCCCCCGCGGTGAAGGTCGAGGGCGTGCGGTCCTTCGGCGGCGAGGTGCGCTTCTACGACCGCTGGAGCGAGAGCCGCGAGGCCATCGGGGCCGAAATCGCCGCCCAGCGCGGATCGGTCCTGGTGCCGCCGTTCGACGACCCCTTCGTCATCGAAGGCCAGGGCACGACGGCGCTGGAGATGCTGGACCAGGCCGACGGGACGATCGACCAACTGCTGTGCGGCGCCTCGGGCGGCGGGCTGATGGCGGGGATCAACCTGGTCATGGCCGAGCGCAGTCCGCAGACGGACGTCGTCGTGGTCGAGCCCGAGGCCTTCGACGACACGGCCCGCTCCCTGGCGGCCGGCGAACGCGTCGCCCATCCCCAGGGGCCGCCGTCGATCTGCGACGCGCTGATGGCGCCCATGCCCGGCGAGCTGACCTTTCCGATCAACCGGCGCTGCGCCGGGGCGTTGACGGTGTCGGACGCCCAGGTGGCCGAGGCCGTGGCCTTCGCGTTCCGTCATCTGAAGCTGGTGGTCGAGCCGGGCGGGGCCGTGTCGCTGGCCGCCCTGCTGGCCGGAAAGATCGAGGCGAAGGATCGGGTGACCGCCGTCGTCCTGTCGGGCGGCAACGTCGACCCCGGCCTGTTCGCCGCCATCATCGAGGGGCGTTTTCAGGCCTGACTTCCCTTCGCGCCCCGCTTCGGGGAAGGTGGCGCGAACAACGGGAGGACAGGATGCCCAAGACCAGCGAACTGCAGGGCCTGATCGGGCAGGAGGTCGGGGTCTCGAAATGGTTCGAGATCACCCAGGCGCGCATCGACGCCTTCGCCGACTGCACCGAGGACCACCAGTTCATCCACGTCGATCCGGAGGCGGCGAAGAAAACCCCGTTCGGCGGGACGATCGCGCACGGCTTCTTGACCCTCAGCCTGGCCTCGGCCATGAGCTATGACGCGGTCGCGCCGCTGGACGGGGTCGTGATGGGCGTCAACTACGGCTTCGACAAGCTGCGCTTCCTGGCGCCCGTCCCGGCGGGATCGCGCGTGCGCGGCCGGTTCAAGCTGCTGTCGGCCGAGGACAAGGGCGGCGGCCGCTGGCTGCTCAAGCACGAGTTGACGGTCGAGATC
This sequence comes from Brevundimonas albigilva, assembly GCF_023573565.1. NCBI lineage: Bacteria > Pseudomonadati > Pseudomonadota > Alphaproteobacteria > Caulobacterales > Caulobacteraceae > Brevundimonas > Brevundimonas albigilva. The sequence goes on along the minus strand of NZ_CP097649.1, from coordinate 2,885,313 downwards.
GAGGGCGGCGACAAGCCCGCCCTGATCGCGGAATGGCTGGGGATGCAGATGGTCGGCGGCTGAGGCGGCCAAAAGGAAAAGGGCCCGGAACCTGCGTTCCGGGCCCTTGCCCCTAGTCCAGCGTGCGCTTGATCTCTTCGACCGTGAAGCACTCGATGTAGTCGCCTTCCTTGATGTCCTGGAAGCCGGCGAACTGCATGCCGCACTCCTGGCCCGAAGGCACCTCGTTGACCTCGTCCTTGAAGCGCTTGAGCGTGTTGAGCACGCCCAGTTCCAGCACCACCACGTCGTCGCGGATGATGCGGACGCGCGCGCCCTTGCGGACCACGCCCTCGGTGACGCGGCAGCCGGCGATCTTGCCGACCTTGGAGATGTCGAACACCTGCAGCACCTGGGCGTTGCCCAGGAAGGTCTCGCGCTGCAGCGGCGCCAGCATCCCCGACAGCACGCCCTTCATGTCGTCCAGCAGGTCGTAGATGATCGCGTAGTAGCGGATCTCGACGCCCTCGCGCTCGGCCAGGTCGCGCGCCTGTTTCGAGGCGCGGACGTTGAAGCCCAGGATCGGCGCCCCGGCCGACTTGGCCAGGTTGACGTCGCTCTCGGTGATGCCGCCGGCGCCCGAATAAACGATGCGCGCGCGGACCTCGTCGTTGCCCATCTTCTCCAGCGAGGCGGCGATGGCCTCGCCCGAGCCCTGGACGTCGGACTTGATGACGACCGGCAGTTCGCTGATCTTCTTGGAGCCGAGCTTGGCCATCATGTCGACCAGCGACACCGAGCCGCCCGACACCTGGGCCTTCTCGCGCTTCACCCGCTGACGGTATTCGGTCAGCTCGCGGGCGCGGGCTTCGGAATCCACCACGGCGAAGACGTCGCCGGGCGACGGCGCCTCGTCCAGGCCCAGGATCTCGACCGGGACGGACGGGCCGGCCTCGGTCAGCTGCTCGTTGCGCTCGTTCAGCAGGGCGCGGACCTTGCCCCAGGCGCCGCCGGCCACGACGATGTCGCCGCGCTTCAGCGTGCCGCGCTTGACCAGGACGGTGCCGACCGGGCCGCGGCCCTTGTCCAGCTTGGCCTCGATGACCACGCCTTCGGCCGAACGGTCGGGGTTGGCGCGCAGGTCCATGACCTCGGCCTGGATCAGGATGGCTTCCAGCAGGCCGTCCAGGTTGGTGCGGTTCTTGGCCGAGACCTCGATGATCTGGGTGTCGCCGCCCAGGCTCTCGGCGATGACCTCGTACTGCAGCAGCTCGTTGACGACCTTCTGCGGATTGGCGTCCGGCTTGTCGATCTTGTTGACCGCCACGATGATCGGGGCGCCGGCCGCCTTGGCGTGCTGGATGGCCTCGATCGTCTGGGGCATGACGCCGTCGTCGGCGGCCACCACCAGCACCACGATGTCGGTGACGGTGGCGCCGCGCGCCCGCATCGCCGAGAAGGCGGCGTGGCCGGGGGTGTCCAGGAAGGTGACCTTCTGGCCGTCCTCCAGCCGCACCTGATAGGCGCCGATGTGCTGAGTGATGCCGCCGGCCTCGCCCGCCGCCACGTCGGTGGTGCGCAGCGCGTCCAGCAGGCTGGTCTTGCCGTGGTCGACGTGGCCCATGATGGCCACGACGGGGGCGCGGGTTTCGGACGCCTCGGCGTCGTCGGCCTCGCCCAGGAAGCCCGTCTCGATGTCGGATTCGGACACGCGCTTGACCGCCATGCCGAACTCTTCGGCCACCAGTTCGGCGGTGTCGGAATCGATCACGTCGTTGATCTTCATCATCATGCCCTGACGCATCAGGAACTTGATGATGTCGACGCCGCGCACGGCCATCCGGTTGGACAGCTCCTGCACGGTGATGACGTCGGGGATGACCACTTCGCGCGGACGGTTCGGCGCGTCGGTCGATCCGCCCTTGCGCTTTTCCTTCTCGCGTTCGCGGGCGCGGCGGACCGAGGCCAGCGAGCGCATCCGCTCGGCGGCGTCGCCGTCGCCGACCACGGACTGGATGGTCATGCGGCCTTCGCGGCGCTTGGGCTCGCCGCGCGTGCGGCTGACCGCCTTGCCGGCGTCGGAGAAGCGCTTGTCGCGGTCGTCGTCGCGGCCGACCGGACGGCCGAAGCCGGCGCCGGTCGAGCGGCTGGGACGGGCCACTTCCGGCGTCGCGGGCGGAGCGTTGGGCGCGGCGCGGCCGCCGGGGCCGGTGCGCGGGCCGCCCGGACGGGCGCCGCCGGGGGCGGGACGCGGGTTCAGCGCCGAATAGCGGACCGGCTCGGCCGGACGGGCGCCCTGGGGCCGCGCGCCGGGTGCGCCGGAGCGGGCGCCTTGCGGGCGGTCCGACGACGGGCGCTCGGGACGATCGGAATAGGACCGCTCGCCGCCGCCCATCGCCTGTTCGCGGGCCGAGCGGCCGCCGAAGGCCGGACGTTCGGCGGGCGCGCGCTGCGGATTGCCCGGCTTGGGCGCCCGCTGGCCGAAGTTGACGGCCGGACGTGCAGGCGCGGCCGGACGCGACGGCGCGGCGGGGGGCTGAGTCTGGGCCGGGGTCGGCGCCTGGGCCGCAGGCGCGGCGGGTGCGGCCGGCGCGGGCGCGGCCGGCTTGGGCGCCGGCTTGGCGGCCGGGGCCGGGGCGGCGGCGGCCAGCTTGGCGGCCTCGGCGCGCGCGGCCTCGGCGGCGGCCTTGGCGGCGGCGGCCTCGTCTCGGGCGGCCTGGGCGGCGCGTTCGGTGGCGGCCGCCTGCTCGCGGGCTTCGGCCTCGCGCTGGGCGCGTTCGGCGGCGGCGGCGCGTTCGCGTTCCGCATTGGCCTGGGTGGCCAGGGCGATGGCGCGGCGACGGGCCTCCTGCTCCTCGGGCGACAGGGCGCCGCCGGCGGGCTGGGACGAACGCGGCGCCTGCGGACGCGGGGCCTGGCCCTGGTCGTTGCGCGGACGCGCGACGTCGAAGCCCTGCGGCCGTTGCGGGCCGCTGGCGCCGACGCGGCGCTTGGTCTCGACCACCACCGTCTTGGATCGGCCGTGGCTGAAGCTCTGCTTCACGGTGCCGGTCGAAACCGATCCCGCGGCGCGCGGCTTCAGGCTCAGCGGCGCGCGCGGTCCCGTCTGGGACGGCGCGCCGCCGGTGTTGGAGCCCTGGCCCTGGTTGGTCTTGTCGTTTTCGTCGCTCATCCGGTCGCTTTACTTGGGGCGGAACAGCCCGCCGTCGTCTTCAATGCACATGAACGGCCGTGAGCCCGTCTCCGTCCCTGGAGACAGGCCCGCGCCCGCCAAAATCCTCAACTCGCCCCTGTCGGTGGGGCTCCCGCCGATCCGTCCTCGTCACCGGAAACATCCCAGTGAGGGGGGCGAAGCGGCCGAAATCCGGCCAGTCGTTCGACCTCGATGGTCCAGCGATCGGCCCGTCCGCCCGCAAGCAGGACGGCGTGTATCGCATTTTCCAGCCCGAGGGCCAAACTCAAATCGTCCGCGCCGAACGCGCCGCAGATGCGGGCGGTCTGGTGGGCGGCCAGGGCCAGCAGCTTTCCGCGCCCGTCGGCCGATCCGTCGGACGCCTCGACCAGCCAGGCGGCCTTGCCTGAACGGATCGCCGCGGCGGACTTTTCGAAGCCGGAGATAAGCACGCCTTCGCGCCGGGCAAGACCCAGCTGGTCCAGACAGCGCCGGGCCAGCAGTCTCTCGACCATGTCGGACAGGTCGGCCGGGGCCGACAGCGGCGTCTTGGCGGCGCGGGAAAAGCCGTTCTTCCTGACCGCCTGATCGACCGCGGCGCGGGTCGCCTCGACCCACAGGCCGCGCCCGGGCAGCTTGCGCCCCAGGTCGGGGACGACCTGGCCCTCGGGCCCGGCGACGAAACGGATCAGGCGAGATTCGTCCATGACCTGGTGGCTGACCAGGTCCCGGCGTTCCCTATCGATCGTCGCGTCGCGCAAGCTCATGGAGGGCCAGGGTCTCCATCACGCGTCGCGGGACTGTTCGAGGTCTTCGGCGAAGACCTCCGCGTCGCCGTTCTCGAGCTCGGCCTCTTCCAGCCCCTCGGACGAGGCTTCGCCGAACACCTGGTCGGGATCGTATTCGCCCTCGGCGTACTCGCCCTCTTCCTCGTATTCCGGCTCGGGCTGCGGCAGTTCGGACGCGTCGATCCAGCCGGCGGCCACGCGGGCCTGCAGGATCAGCAGCTCGGCGTCCTCCTGGGCCAGGTTGAAGCTTTCCAGCACGCCCGGAACCTTGACGCGCTCGCCGCCGCGGACTTCGTAGCCGCCGCGGATCTCGTCGGTGGCCAGGTCGGCCAGGTCCTCGACCGTCTTGACGCCGCCCTCTCCCAGCGCGACCGCCATGCCCAGGGTCACGCCCGGCACGTCCAGCACGGCGTCCTCGACGCCCAGCTCGGTGCGCTTGGCGTCCAGCTCGGCGGCCTTCTTGTCCAGGAAGTCGCGGGCGCGGGCCTGCAGTTCCTCGGCGGTCTCCTCGTCGAAGCCCTCGATCTCGGCGACTTCGTAAGGCTCGACATAGGCCAGGTCCTCGACCGTGGCGAAGCCTTCGGTGACCAGCAGCTGGGCGATGACCTCGTCCACGTCCAGGGCGTCCTGGAACAGGGCGGTGCGCTCGGTGAATTCCTTCTGGCGGCGCTCGCTATCCTGGGCCTCGGTGATGATGTCGATCTGCCAGCCGGTCAGCTGGCTGGCCAGGCGCACGTTCTGGCCGCGACGGCCGATGGCCAGCGACAGCTGCTCGTCGGGCACCACGACCTCGACGCGGCCGGCTTCCTCGTCCAGCACGACCTTGGACACCTCGGCCGGGGCCAGGGCGTTGACGATGAAGGTCGGCTCGTCGTTGTTCCACTGGATGATGTCGATCTTCTCGCCCTGCAGTTCGGCGACGACCGCCTGCACGCGGCTGCCGCGCATGCCGACGCAGGCGCCGACCGGATCGATGGAGCTGTCGTTCGACAGCACCGCCATCTTGGCGCGCGAGCCGGCGTCGCGGGCGGCGGCGCGGATCTCGATCACGCCGTCATAGACCTCGGGCACTTCCTGGGCGAACAGCTTGGCCATGAAGCCGGGGTGGGCGCGGCTCAGCATCACCTGCGGGCCCTTGGCCTCGGGGCGGACGTCGTAGATGTAGGTGCGGATGCGGTCGCCGATGTTGAACACCTCGCGCGGGATGGACTGGTCGCGGCGCATCACGCCCTCGCCCCGGCCCAGGTCGACGATGGTGTTGCCGTATTCGACGCGCTTGACCGTGCCGTTGACGATCTCGCCGACGCGGTCCTTGAACTCTTCGTACTGGTTGGCGCGTTCGGCCTCGCGGACCTTTCCGGTCACGACCTGGCGGGCCATCTGGGTCTGGACGCGGCCGAATTCGAACGGCGGCAGGACCTCGACGTAGTCCTTGCCGACCACGGCCTCGGGGTCGCGCTTCAGCGCGTCCTTCAGGCGCACCATGGCGCTGTCGTTGAACTCTTCCAGCTCGTCTTCCGGCTGCCAGTCGTCCTCGACGACCGTGACGTGACGCGTCAGGGCCAGTTCGCCGGTCTTGTGGTCGATCTTGGCGCGGATGTCGTGGTGGGCGCCGTAGCGCGACTTGGCGCCCTTCTGGATCGCCTCCTCGATCGCCTCGATGACGATCTCGCGGTCGATGTTCTTCTCGCGCGCGACCGCGTCGGCGATCTGCAGCAGTTCGAGGCGGTTGGCGGAAATACCGGTGACGGCCATCAGGCGTTGTCCTCAGAGGGGGTCTTGGTGTCGGTGTGTTCGGCCGCCCCTTCGGGCAGGCCGTCGTCTTCGGGTTCGCCGCGCGCGGCGCGGATGGCGGCGCCCCGCTTCATCAGGGCGTCGGTCAGCACCAGCTTGGCGTCGGCCAGCCAGTCGAAGGGGATCAGGGCGGTGTCGTCCTCGCCGTCCAGGTCGATCAGGACGTTTCCGTCCTCGAACCCGGCCAGCACGCCCTTGAAGCGCTTGCGGCCCTCGATCATCCGGTCGGTTTCCAGCCGCGCCTCCTCGCCCTCGAACAGGTCGAAGTCCACGGGACGGGTCAGGGGCCGGTCGACGCCGGGCGACGAGACTTCCAGCAGATATTCGCCCGCGATCGGGTCGGCGGCGTCGAACACCTCGGAAATGGCGCGGCTCAACTTGGCGCACTGTTCGACCGAGATGTCGTGGTCGGAGGGGCGCTCGGCCATCACCTGCAGGCGCTGGCGCCGGGAACCCGACATCAGGCGCACGCGCACGACGTCCAGGCCCAGGCTTTCGGCCACGGGGTCGATCAGCTCCAGAAGCTGGCGGTCCTGTGCGGTCTTTGCGCGCAAAGAGGTCGGTCCAAAACAAAAGCGGCGGTCCGTCCGGGCCGCCGCTTCGATACGGCGTCGTCGGACGCCGGTCTAACGATGTGAGAGGCCATATAGGCGCATCACGACCGCTTGTCAGCCCTCTTCGTCACAGCCGCCGGTATTCGAGGAAGATCGGCGTCGTGTCGCCCAGCCGCTTTTCCTCGTAGCGGGTGACGACGTGGTCGGCGGGGGCGGCGAACCAGTCCTGGTCCGCCGGGCCGACCCGTTGCAGGCCCGGCGTGCGCTCCAGGCGTTCCAGCGCCCATTCGGCATAGTCGCGCCAGTCGGTGACGAAGCGCAGCGTCCCGCCGGGCTTCAGGATGCGGGCGAAGGCCTGGGCCGTCTCGTCCTGCAGCAGGCGGCGCTTGTTGTGGCGGGCCTTGTGCCAGGGGTCGGGGAACAGGATCAGCACCCGGTCGACCGAGGCGTCCGGCAGGGCGTCGACCACGTCGCGCGCGTCGTCGGCGTGGATGCGGACGTTCTTCAGGCCCTGCTCGTCGATGTGGCGCAGGGCCGAGGCGACGCCGTTCAGGAACGGCTCGCAGCCGATCACTAGCACGTCGGGCCGACGCGCGGCCTGGGCGGCCATGTGCTCGCCCCCGCCGAAGCCGATCTCCAGCCAGACCTCGGTCGCCTGGGGCGCCAGCGCCTGGGGGTCCAGCGGCCCCGCCTTGGGGTCGGGCACGGCGACCGCCGGCAGCAGCGTATCCATCAAGGCCGCCTGGCGCGGCTTGATCGGGCGGGCCTTGATGCGGCCGAAGGACCGCAGGGGACGGTCGATATGGGGGTTTTCGGGTTCGGACACGGACTTCGGCGGGCGGCGCCCCATCGAACGGGGCCTGAATCTGAGCGCGCCTGACACAGGGTTTGCGCGCCGGTGTCAACCGAGGCCCGGCGCGCGGGGCCTCAGTCGCCGTGCTTGCCCACGCTTTCGAACGTCGGCTCGGCGGCCTTGTGCACATACTGTTCGGCCACCAGCCAGGCCTTGAAGGGGCGCAGGCACCCCAGGCACAGGGCCACCAGCAGCGGCAGGGTCACGACCGCATGGACCCAGATCGGCGGATGGACTGTGAATTCGAACGCCATCATGAAGATCATGCCGATCAGGCCGGCGCCGGACATGACGAAGAAGGCCGGGCCGTCCGCCGGATCGGCGAAGCCGTAGTCCAGGCCGCAGTCCGGACAGCTTTCGCGCAGCGACAGATAGCCCTTGAACAGCGGCCCCTTGCCGCAGCGCGGGCAGCGGCAGGCCAGGCCGGTCTTCAGGGTGCTGAGGCGGGGCGTTTGCATGGGGTCATCCTGAGCCGGAACGCGGCGCTTGTCGCTGGGACGAACGGTCCTATCCGTAACTCTACGGTGAACGGCGGTTAACCGCGATTAAAGGGCTTTGGGGCAAGGGCTTGGAAGATATGTCCGGGGCCCTGGCCAGCAAACGCATCCTGAACACGACCGTGGCGGCCGCCGCGGCCGGCGCCGTCGCGTTCGCCCCCCTGGCGCCCCTGGCGCAGGAGGCGGCCTCGCGCGGCGGCGATCCGCTGTCGATCGACATCGGCCAGTCCAGCGAATTCACCCGGCTGGAGTTCGGCGGCGTCATCGGCGTGCGCAGCCAGGTGCGGCGCGACGGCGACAAGGTGGTGGTGCGGCTGGGCACGACCGCCGCGCCCGACGTCTCGCGCCTCAGGGTCGATCCGCCCGAGGGCGTCACGGGGGTCGAGACGCGCCAGGCGCGCGGCGGCACGGACCTGATCATCACCCTGGCCGAAGGGGCCGAGGCGCGGTCCGGCGTCGCCGACGGGGCGGTGTGGCTGAACCTCTATGCGCCGGGCAAGGCGCCCGAGCCGAGCCGCGCCGAACGGGCCGCGACGGAACGCTCGGTGGTGCCGGTCCGCGCCGTGGCCAGCGACGACAAGACGGTGCTGACCTTCCAGTGGGCCGCCCCGGTGGGGGCCGCCGTCTTCCGCCGCGGCGAGGCGGTCTGGATCGTGTTCGACACCGCCGCCCGCATGGACCTGACCGGGGCGCGGGCCCTGGGCCAGGCGCGCGACGCCCGCTGGGCCGCCGGCCCCGACTACACCGTGGTGCGCCTGTCCGCGCCCGAGGGGCTGGCCCTGTCGGCCCAGGGGCAGGGCGGGACCTGGACCGTGACGCTGGGCGGGCCGCCGTCGGGCGCGACCGGGGTGGAGATCGACCGGTCCGCCGACGGCTCGCCGGTGCTGACGGCCCGGATGGCGGGGGCGACCAAGACGGTCTGGCTGACCGACCCGCTGGCGGGGGACCGCTTCGCCGCCGTCACCGCCCTGGCGCCCGGCAAGGGGCTGGGCCAGCCGCGCCGCACCGTCGATCTGACCCTGTTGCCGACCGCCCAGGGCCTGGCGGTCGAGACGCCGACCGACGACCTGAAGATCGACGCCGCCGGGGACCTGGTGACGCTGAGCCGGCCGCGCGGCCTGACCCTGTCGCCGCCGTCGGCCCTGCTGGAGGCGGGCGACCATGACGCCGACGCGCCGCGCAAGGCCGCCCATCCGGCGCTGATCCTGGACGAGTGGGCGCAGCTGGGCCAGGCGGGCTTCTCGGACCGCTATCGCCGGCTGCAGGACGCCGCCGGGCTGGAGACGATCGCCGCCGACGGCGACCCCCGCGCCCCGATCTCGGCGCGGCTGGCCCTGGCGCGCTTCCTGGTCGGATCGGGGCTGAATTACGAGGCCATCGGGGTGCTGAACGCCCTGGTGGACAAGGCGCCCAACATGCTGGGCGAGCCCGAGGTGCGGGGCCTGCGCGGCGTCGCGCGCGTCGGCGTGGGCCGGCTTGAGGAGGCGCAGGCCGACTTTTCCGGGGCGGCCCTGGCCAACGATCCCGCCACCCAGGTCTGGCGCGGCTATATCGCCGCCGAACAGGGCGACTGGACCGAGGCGCGCCGCGCCTTCGCCGCCGGCGCCTCGGTGGTCGACGACTTCCCCCGGGAATGGCGCGCCCGCTTCGGCGCCGCCCATGCGATGGCGGCGATCGAGACGGGCGACCTGCCCGCCGCGCGCCAGCTGCTGGCCTATGTCTTCAGCCAGGACGCCCCGGCGGCGGACCAGCTGACAGCCCGGCTGGTGCAGGCGCGGCTGTTCGACCTGAGCGGCGACAAGGACCGGGCGCTGGCGGTGTACAAGGCGGTGGCGCGCGCCCCGATCGAGGCGATCGCCACGCCCGCGCGCCTTGGGGTGGTCAGCCTGGAGATGGACAAGGGCGCGATCACGCCCGACCAGGCCGCCCAGCAGCTGGAGCAGCTGAAATGGCGCTGGCGCGGCGACGCCACCGAATTGGCGGTGATCCGCAAGCTGTCGGACATCTATCTGCAGCGTGGCCGCTATCGCGAGGCGCTGGACGCGCTGCGCAGCGCGGGCAAGCGGATGGCCGGCGTGCCGGGCGCGACCGAGATCATGGCCGACCAGTCCGACGCCTTCCGCGCCCTGTTCCTGGACGGCGCCGCCGACGGCCTGCAGCCGGTCCAGGCCCTGGCGCTGTTCTACGACTTCCGCGAACTGACGCCGATCGGCGCCGACGGCGACGAGATGGTGCGCCGCCTGGCCCGCCGGCTGATCGACGTGGACCTGCTGGACCAGGCCGCGGAACTTCTGAAGCACCAGGTGGACGAGCGGCTGGACGGCGTGGCCAAGGCCCAGGTCGCGACCAATCTGGCCACCGTCTATCTGATGGACCGCCAGCCGGAGAAGGCGCTGCAGGCGATCTGGGGCTCGCGCACCACCCTGCTGCCGACAGCGATGAACAGCGAACGCCGGGCATTGGAGGCGCGCGCCCTGATGGATCTGGGCCGGTTCGACCATGCGCTGGAGGTGCTGGACCGGGACCAGTCCGACCCCGCCCGCGAGGTCCGCGCCGACATCCTGTGGAAGCAGCAGAAGTGGGCCGAGGCCGCGGCCCTGTACGAGGCGCGCCTGGGCGGACGATACCGCGACACGGCCACGGCCCTGTCGCCGTCCGAAGAAAGCTGGCTGGTCCGCGCCGGCGTGGGCTATTCGCTGGCGGGAAACCGCGCCGCCCTGCAACGGCTGAGCGGCCAGTACCGGCCGTTCCTGGACCGGGCGAAATCGGCCAACGCCATCCGCGTGTCCCTGGACGACAGCCTGTCGGGCGTGGCGGGGGCCGGCGACTTCTCCGCCCTGTCCAGCGGGGCCGACACCTTCGTCGGCTGGGTCGAGAAGGCCAAGGCGGACTTCCGAACGGAAACGGGCGGAGATCGCGCCGCGACCCCCGCCCGTTCGTAAGCTTCGATCCGTCCCAGGCGGGACGGGCGAAAGGCCTTAGCCGTTTACGGCGTCCTTCAGCGGCTTGGAGACGCGGAAGCGCACGGCCTTGGAGGCGGCGATCTTGATCGTGGCGCCGGTGGCCGGGTTGCGGCCTTCGCGCTCGGCGCGGGCGGCGGTGTCGAAAACGCCCAGGTTCGAGATGCGGACGTCGCCGCCCGACTTCAGGGACTTGTGGATGTTCTCGACGATGGCGGTCAGCACCTTGCCGGCGTCGGCCTGCGAGACACCGGCGTCCTTGGCGACAGCGGCGATCAGTTCGGCTTGAGTGGTCATGAGAAGCGTTTCCAGTGTTAGTCGCCCAATTCAGGGCGAGGACCGGCGGATCAACGCGGATTTCGGACGGCATTGCAAGCGCGGAAAACGCGCAAAGCCTTGCGGGGCGGGGATTATCCCCCGCCGGCGCCCCTCTGGAAGCTCTCCACCAGACTGCCCGCGACCAGTCGCCAGCCGTCCACCAGCACGAAGAAGATCAACTTGAACGGGAGGCTGACGACCACCGGCGGCAGCATCATCATGCCCATGGACATCAGCACGCTGGCGACCACCAGATCGATCACAAGGAACGGAACGAAAAGGAGAAATCCGATCTCGAAGGCCCGCTTCAGCTCGCTGATCATGAAGGCGGGCGTGACCACGCGCAGCGGCAGCTCCTGGACGTTCTGGGGCGCCTCGATGCGGGACAGGCGGGTGAACAGGGCCAGGTCGCCCCGGTCCACCTGGGACAGCATGAAAGTTTTCACAGGTTCGGACGCCGCATCGAACGCCTGGGGCAGCTCCATCTGCTGATCCAGCAGCGGACGCACCCCCGAATCATAGGCGTCCTGCCAGGTCGGAGCCATGACGATGGCGCTCAGGAACAGGGCCAGCGACACCAGCACGGCGTTCGGCGGCGACTGCTGCAGGCCCAGCGCCGTGCGCAGCAGCGACAGCACCACCACGATGCGCACGAAGCTGGTGGTCATGATGACGATCGACGGCGCCAGCGACAGCACCGTCATCAGGCCGATCAGCTGCACGACCCGCTGGGTCAGGCCGGAGCCGGTGCCCAGGTCGATGTTGATGGCGGAACCGGACTGGGCCGCCTCCTGGGCCAGGGCGACGACGGGCCAGGCCAGGCACACCAGCGTGGTGAACAGCGACAGCAGGGCGGCGCGCTTCAACTCGGCGGCGGCGGGAACGGCGAAAATCCTCTCCCTCCCCCTGCGGGGGAGGGTGGCCGAGCGGAGCGAGGTCGGGTGGGGCGGGCAAGGCGACGCATCGCCCATCTGTCTTGCGTCGGGCCGCGCGGCCTTGCCAGGCCGCCCCCACCCCGTCGCTGCGCGACGACCCTCCCCCGCAGGGGGAGGGAGAAAACCGAAAGGCTTCACTTGGCGCCTCCGGGCTGGCGCGGCTCGATCAGTTCGCGGCCCTCGCCCAGCAGGATCAGCCGTTCCTCGTCGTCGACGCGCACCAGGACCAGCCGGCGCGCCGGGTCCAGCACCAGGGTCTCGACCACCTGCAGCCGCCGCTCGCCCCTGTGCGCCTGGAGCCGGGCCATCAGCTGGGGCGCATAGCGGCGCACGGCCCAGGCGGCCAGGCCGATCAGGCCCAGGGTGAAGGCCAGGCCGAAGACGGCGCGGAGAAGGTCGAGGAAGTTCATCAGATCGCCCGGCGCGCGTCCGGCGAGGGCGCGCGTTCGGGGGCGACTGTTAACCGGCAGGGTTAACGACCGGTTGAGATAACGGCCTATTAACCATGCAGGCGGCATTTTCTGCCCATCGCGCCCCGCCGGGCGCCGACGGGAGATCGCCATGGGCGTCGCCGACATTCCTCTGCTGGGCCAGATCAAGGGCCGCCTGGGCTGGCTGGACGAGCGCCAGAGGGTCATCGCCTCCAACGTCGCCAACGCCGACACGCCCGGCTACGTCGGCCGCGACCTGAAGCAGCCGACCGACTTCGCCGCGGCGATGCAGAACCGTCGGCTGACCATGACGCGCACCAACGCCGCCCACATCGCCCCGGCCGGATCGCCGGTCCGTTTCGATTCGACCCGGGCGCCGGATTCCGAAACCACGCTGGACGGCAATTCGGTGGTGGTCGAAGAGCAGATGCTGAAGATGGCCGAGAGCCGCATGGCCTATGACGCCGCCATCGGCTTCTACCAGAAGTCGATGTCGATGATCCGCCTGGCCGCCAAGAAGCCGGGCCAGGCGTGAGGAAGGACTGACCCATGCCGGACCCCATCCCGCCCTCCAACTCCGCCATGGCCGTGGCCGCCTCCGCCCTCAAGGCGCAGCAGTCGCGCATGCGCATCATCGCCGAGAACATCGCCAATGCGCAGTCGACGGCGCGCACGCCGGGCGGCGAACCCTATCGTCGCCAGACGCCGGTTTTCCAGCCGCGCGAGGTCGCCGGCGCCACCGGCGTGGCCCTGGCCGAGGTGCGGCCCGACCAGAGCGACTTCAAGATGGACTACGACCCGTCGCACCCGGCCGCGAACGCGCAAGGCTATGTGATGCGGCCCAACGTCGACACCCTGGTGGAGGCGATGGACATGCGCGAAGCGCAGCGCGCCTATGAGGCCAATCTGAACGTCATCGAGACGGCGCGGTCGATGGACATGCGCACCCTCGACATCATCAAGCGCTAGGGGCTGAGCCGTGATGAATCCGATGATGGCCGCCCGCGCCTACGCCGCCGTCCAGGGCGGGGCCATGCCCACAGCCACGCCCGCGCCCCAGGCCGGGGACGGCGGCTTCGCCGACCTGGTCAAGTCGGCCATGACCGACATGAGTCAGCAGTCGCGCGCGGCCGAGACCCAGATGACCCAGGCCATCGCCGGCCAGGGCAATCTGATCGACGTCGTGACCGCGCTCAGTTCGGCCGAAGCGTCGTTGGAAACCGTGATCTCGGTTCGCGACCAGGTGATATCGGCCTACAAGGAAATCATGGCCATGCCGATCTGACGGCCGGCCAGACGGCCTCAGTCGTCCAGGCGCCCCATCAGGAACAGGGCGCCGACGGCGGTCAGGGCCCCCAGGGCGAAGGCGCTGATCACGGCGCCGGTGACGGCCGCGGTCGACAGGGTGATGGGACGCGCCTCGTACCATTCGACGATGTCGGCGTCGTCGAAGGCCTCGTCCTCGTGATCCTCGATGATGACGTCGGGGGCGGTCATGGGGGTGCTCCGTATTCCGTGTCGGTTCAATCCGTGCGCACGGCGACGGTTCCCGCGCAACCCCCGTCGTGACACGCAAGCGCCCATCCGCTAGGACGCGCGGCTCAGGTTTCAGACTTTCGAAGACGATCCCATGGCCGGCCATTCCAAGTTCAAGAACATCATGCACCGCAAGGGGCGGGCCGACGCGGCGCGCTCCAAGCTGTTCTCCAAGCTGTCGCGCGACATCACCGTGGCGGCAAAGTCGGGCCTGCCGGACCCGGCCATGAACCCGCGCCTGCGCCTGGCGGTAAATAACGCCAAGGCCGAGAGCCTGCCCAAGGACGTGATCCAGCGCGCCATCAACAAGGCGACCTCGGGCGACGCCGACACGATGGAGGAAATCCGCTACGAGGGCCGCGGCCCCGGCGGCGTCGGCGTCATCGTCGAAGCCCTGACCGACAACCGCAACCGCGCCGGTTCGAACATCCGGGCCGCCTTCTCCAAGAACGGCGGGGCGCTGGGCGAGATGAACTCGGTCGCCTTCATGTGGGACAAGGTCGGCAAGATCGTCTATCCGGCCGAGGCGGGCAGCGAGGACGCCGTGATGGAGGCCGCCATCGAGGCCGGCGCCCAGGACGTCGAGAGCGACCTGGAGAAGCCCGACATCTACGAGGACGCGCCCGGCCACACCATCTGGACCGCCTTTGAGGACCTGAACGAGGTGGCCGAGGCCATGTCCAAGGTGCTGGGCGACCCCAAGTCCACCGCCATCGTCTGGAAGCCCCAGTCCGAGGTGCCGGTCAGCGGCGACGCGGTCGGGACCCTGTTCAAGCTGCTGGACGCGCTGGACGCCGAGGACGACGTCTCGGCCGTCTATTCCAACGAGGACGTCTCGGACGAAGACGCGGCCAAGTACGCGGGGTGATTTCCGCGAGGGCGGCGGCCGTGATACGGTCGCTGCATGACCGTGCATGCGACCATCGCCCTGGACGAGGCCGTGAAGGCCAAGCTGGACGCCCTGGCGAACGCCCGACAGGCCCCGATCGGCGACATCGTCGCCATGGCGGTGTGGGACATGGCGGTGGAGGAAGAGGCGACGCCCTTTGCGTCCACAGACGAGGAAACGGCCTTTGAGGCCGCCGTGGACAAGGGTCTGAAGTCGCTGGAAGAAGGCCGCCTTCATCCGCAAGAGGACGTGGTCGCCGCCCTGGCCGCGCAACGCGCCGCCCGCAGGGGATGAGGGTCGATTGGTCGGACGAGGCGTTGCGGATCTGCTCGACGCCTACGCCTTCATCGCCGCCGACAATCCCTCGGCCGCCGAACGCGTTCAGGATCGTCTGGTCGAGGCGGCGCGCACTCTGCGCGACCTGCCCAATAGAGGCCGTGAAGGCCGCAAGCACGGCACGCGTGAACTGAAGGTTTCGGATACGCCCTATCTGATCGTCTACACGGTCGGCGGCGAGGCGGTCACAATCCTTCGCCTCTGGCACGGCGCGCGCAAACCGTTTGAATAGAGCGAGTCGTTCGCACGGAACCGGGCCGCGCGCCGGGCGTATCGAGGCTTCACCGTTGCGACCGGAGCGCCCCCGATGGACATCACCCAGCTGATCCTGGACGACCACGCCGAGCAGCGTCGGCTGTTCGCCATCATCGAACAGATCGACCCCAAGGACACGGACGCCCTGACGAAGGTCTGGAGCCGGCTGTCGGCCTTTCTGGACGTGCACGCCGAGGCCGAGGAACGGTTCTTCTATCCGCAGCTGCTGAAGCTGGGCGAAGGCGCCAACGACGCCGAGGACGGCACCGTCGAGGGCGAGACCGAGGACGCCATCGAGGACCACAACAAGCTGCGCGACGCCGTCAAGGCCGTGGCCGCGCACGCGGTCGGCTCCAAGGCGTGGTTCGAGGCGGTGGGCCAGGCCAATGTCGTCAACTCCAAACACATGGGCGAGGAAGAGCGCCAGGGTCTGACCGATTTCCGCATCAACGCGGACGTCGCCGTGCGCCACGACCTGGCGGTCCGGTTCGCGGCCTTCGAGGCCGAGCACATCACGGGCGTCAAGCCGGTGAACAAGGACCCGGAACACTACGTCGACGCGCACGCCTGAGACGATCCGTCCCCGGAACATCCGAAAAGCGCCGCCGTTGAAGGCGGATGAACCTGGAGAATCTTCCCGACGCCTTCCTGCCGATCCTGGGCGCCGTCGTCGCCGGCGGCGTGATCGGGCTGGAGCGCGAATGGCGCGGACGCGCGGCGGGGTTCCGCACCCACATCCTGGTCAGCCTGGCCTCGGCCCTGCTGATGCTGGCGGCCATGTCGCAGGCGGACTGGGCCTTCCGCGCCCTGCCGGACGAGAACATCGTCACCGATCCCACCCGCATGGCGCACGGGGTGCTGACCGGCATCGGCTTCCTGTGCGCGGGGGTGATCTTCCGCACCGGTTTTTCCATCCACGGCCTGACCACGGCGGCGTCGCTGTGGATCACCTCGGCCCTGGGGCTGCTGTTCGGGGCGGGCCTCTACGGCCTGGGGGCGGCGGGAACCGTGGTGACGGCGCTGATCCTGATCGGCCTGAGGCTGATCAGCCGCAACCTGCCCGCCCGCATCCTGGCGGACGTGGAGGTCGCCTGGGCGCGCGGGGACGAAGCGACGGGTCAGGCGGTCGTGGCGGCGGTGAAGACCGTGGACCCCGCGCCGCGATCGGACCGGCTGGAACTGGTCGACGAGGGGCGGCTGCAACGTCGCGCCTGGCGCCTGAAGGTGACGGCGGACGGCGATCTCCTGACGCTGGGCGAGGCGCTTCGCCGCCTGCCCGGGGTGGCGGCCTACCGGCTGGACCCGCGCGACGACTGACGGGTTCATTGCTCGCTAACCGTCTTTGGGGCATGAGGAACGGATGGCGAACGACTCCATCCGAATCCTGGGGCTGGACCCCGGCCTGCGGCGCACCGGATGGGGCGTGGTGGCGGCCGAGGGCGCGCGGCTGCGCTGGGTCGCCCACGGGGTGGTGACGCCGCCCGAGGCCGCGCCCTTCGCCGAACGGCTGGTGCACTTGCTGGACCATGTGGGGGCGATCTGCGCCGAACACGGCTGCGAGGAGGCGGCGGTCGAGGAGGTGTTCGTCAACGTCAATCCGGCCTCGACGCTGAAGCTGGGCCATGCGCGGGCGGCGGTGATGCTGGCGCCGGCCAAGGCGGGGCTGACGGTGGCGGAATATTCGCCGAACCTGATCAAGAAGGCGGTGGTCGGCGCCGGCCACGCCGACAAGAGCCAGATCGCCTTCATGGTCAAACGCCTGCTGCCCACCGCCGGAGACGTGAAGGCCGACGCCGCCGACGCCCTGGCCGTGGCCATCACCCACGCGCAGTTGAGGAAGCATCGGATCCTCGCCCGCATTGCGGGGGAGGCGGACCGCGAAGCGGTGGACGGGGCGAACCGAAGCACCATGCCTGAGGTCGCCCCATCCGTCACGACGCAAGGGCGTCGCGGTCCCCCTCCCCCGTACCGCTTCGCTTCACGGGGGAGGATCGCGTGATCGGGCGTCTGCGGGGCGTGCTGGCCGAGGTCGGAGAGGCGGACTGCCTGATCGACTGCGGCGGCGTGGGCTATGTGGCGTCGTGCGGGGCGCGCACCCTGGGCCGCCTGCCGGCGCCGGGCGACGAGGCGACCCTGCACATCCATTCGCAGTGGAGCGAGGACGCCGGGCCGCGCCTTTACGGCTTTCTGACCCGCGACGAGCGGCGGGCCTTCACCACCCTTCTGGCCATCCAGGGGGTCGGGCCCAAGGCGGCGCTGGCGGTGCTGGACGTCCTGCCGCCCGGCGAACTGGCGGGCGCGGTGGCGCGCGAGGACAAGGCGGCGGTGGCGCGCGCCAACGGCGTGGGACCCAAGCTGGCGCTGCGGATCGTCACCGAGCTGAAGGGCAAGCCGCTGGGCGAGGCGACCTTCGCCCCGAGCGCATCCGGCGTTCATGCCGAGGCGGCGCCCCCGCCGCCCTCGATAACGGGAGAAGCCGTGTCGGCCCTGCTGAGTCTGGGCGTGGTCGAGGTCAATGCGCGCCGGGCCGTGGACCAGGCCCTGATCCGCCTGGGCGAGGACGCCGACCTGTCCGCCGTGATCCGCGCGGCCCTGCAGGAGCTGGGGCGGTGAATTTTTATTCCCCGATCATCCCGGCGAAAGCCGGGACCCAGTGCTTTGGGCGCTCAGGTGCTGATTTGAGAACACCGAAAGGCGTCCCGCGTCTCGCGGTGCGAAAGAACTGGGTCCCGGCTTTCGCCGGGATGAGCGGAATTTCAATATGACCCGCGTCATCTCTCCAGAAGCAGAAACCGGCGAGGCTTACGACCGCGCCCTGCGGCCCCAGACCCTGTCCGAATTCGTCGGCCAGTCGCAGGCCAAGGGCAACCTCAAGGTCTTCATCGACGCCGCGCGCGGTCGGGCCGAGGCGCTGGACCATGTGCTGCTGTTCGGACCGCCGGGCCTGGGCAAGACCACCCTGGCGCAGATCGTGTCGCGCGAACTGGGCGTCGGCTTTCGCGCCACGTCCGGGCCGATCCTGGCCAAGGCCGGCGATCTGGCGGCCATCCTGACCAATCTGGAGCCGCGCGACGTCCTGTTCATCGACGAGATCCATCGGCTGAGCCCCCAGGTGGAGGAGATCCTCTATCCGGCGATGGAGGACCATGTGCTGGACCTGATCATCGGCGAGGGGCCGTCGGCGCGCTCGGTGCGGATCGACCTTGCGCCCTTCACCCTGGTCGGGGCGACGACGCGGGCGGGCCTGCTGGCCACGCCGCTGCGCGACCGGTTCGGCATTCCGCTGCGGCTGGAATTCTACACGCCGGAGGAACTGTCGGCGGTGGTGCGCGGCGCGGCGCGCAAGATGGGCGCGGGCATCGACGAGGGCGGCGCGCGCGAGATCGCGACGCGGGCGCGGGGCACCCCCCGGATCGCCGGCCGGCTGCTGCGCCGGGTGCGCGATTTCGCCGACGCCGACGGCAGCGTGACCATCACCAAGGCGGTCGCCGCGCGCGCCCTGTCGCGGTTGGAGGTGGACGAGGCGGGCCTGGACAGCCTGGACCGGCGCTTCCTGAAGGCGCTGATCGAGAACTACGGCGGCGGTCCGGTCGGCATGGACACCCTGGCGGCGGCGATCGCCGAGGCGCGCGACGCCGTCGAGGACGTGATCGAACCCTATCTGCTGCAGCAGGGCTTCATCATGCGCACCCCGCGCGGGCGGATGGCCTGCGCGCGCGCCTACGCCCACCTGGGCCTGACCCCGCCGCCCCAGCCCCCGCCTTCGGGGGCCGTCGCCGCGCCGGACCTGTTCGACGAGCGCTGAGTTGCGCCGCCCGGCGATCGGTGCATCATCGGCGCATGGAGACGCCGCCGTCCCGCCTGGTCTTTCGGCTCCGCCCGCTGACGCTGGCGCTGGGCGCCGTCCTGATCGGGCTGATCGCCTTGGCCGGCTGGAACTGGTCGCGCCGGCCGCCCGCGCCGCCGGCCGAGCCGGCCCAGGCCCGCACCGCGCGCCAGGTGCGCGAACAGGCGGGACCGGCGGCCGAGCTGCGCCAGGCCGAGGCGGGCCAGAGGCGCGCGGTCTGCGGCTATATCGGGCGGACGCGCGGCGGGCCGGCGGTCGGCTTCGTCTCGACCCCCAACCGCATCCTGTTCAGCGACGATCCCCTGCCCAAGGAGTTCGCCGAGATGCGCGCCCGCTATTGCCCCGGCTTCATGCAGGGGCCTCCGCAGCCGCCGCCGATGCGCTAGACTGGCGCCATGAGCGACGATCTTCCTACCGCCGGCCGCTTCGACGGGCGCGACCACCTCTTGCCGGTGCGCGTCTATTACGAGGACACCGATTTCACCGGCCTGGTCTATCACGCTAACTATGTCCGCTATTTCGAGCGGGGGCGGTCGGACTTCCTGCGCGCCATCGGCGTGGGCCACGCCGACCTGCTGGCCGAGGACGAGCCGCTGGCCTTCGTGGTGTCGGAACTGAACATCAAATATCTGAAGCCCGCCCGCATCGACGACGCCCTGGTGGTGCGCACCGTCTATGAGTCGGTGAAGGGCGTGCGGCTGATCATCCGCCAGACGGTGGAGCGGGCCGGCCAGGTGCTGTGCCGCGCCGAGGTGGTCGCCGTCTGCATCCACCTGGACGGTCGGCCGCGTCGGCCGACGCGGGCCCTGGTCGAAAAAGTCACGCCGTGGCTGGCGGGCGATCGGGCGGCGGGCTAGGCAGGGAAGACGCGGAGAGACGCCATGACGCAATCGGATCGCCAGGTCGTGACCTTCACCGTCACGGCGTTCGTGCTGGGCCTGCTTCTGCTGGGCGGCGGCCTTGTCGGATGCCCGCACTACAAGGTGTGGGAGCGCAAGATGGCGGGCCAGGCCGAGCTTCAGTACCAGCAGGGCGCGCGTCAGGCCCTGATCGCCCAGGCCGCGGCCGAGGACGAGGCCGCGATCAAGCGCGCCGAGGCGGCGACCCGCCGGGTGCTGGGCTGGACCGATGCGGCCAGGCGCGGCTGCGCCGCCCTGGATCGGCCGGGCGACCGGGCCTGCGAGGAGCAGCTGCTGCGCGACGCCGCCACCTATTCCATCGCCAAGGAAGGCCACGAGGGCGTGATCATCAGCGTCGGCGCCCCGGTGTCGGTCGCGGTCGATCCCAACCGCCCCCGCGCGGCCGAGTAAGCTTTCCTTAACCGCGATGACGCCCCTGTCAGATGACGGGGCCCGCGTGCGCGTCTAGACCCCGCCACACAAAGGTCACGCCGCCTCGCTGGATAGGCGCGACTGTCCCGATTCCTGCCGGAGCGCCCGAATGACCCCGCCCGCCGACGCCTCCATGCTCAATCCGGTCGAGCTGTTCCTGACCGCCGACTGGGTGGTGAAAAGCGTGATGATCGGACTGGCGGCCGCCTCGCTCTGGTCGTGGACGATCATCATCGACAAGGCCGTGCGCTTCGCCCGGCTGAACCGCCAGGCCGACGACTTCGAAAAGGCGGTCCAATCGGGCCGGTCGCTGGAGGAGGTGGCCGCCCAGGCCGGGCCGAACCCCGAGCACGCCCTGCCGCGCATGCTGGTCATCGCCCTGTCGGACTGGCGCGAGGCGCGCCAGCGCGGGGCCATGAACGAACACCAGGGCGAACTGCTGATGACCCGCATCGACCGGGCCGCCGACAGCCTGATCGCGCGCGAGGGCCAGCGGATCGAAAGCGGCCTGGGCGTGCTGTCGATCGTCGCCACCGCCTCGCCCTTCATCGGCCTGTTCGGCACGGTGTGGGGGATCATGAACGCCTTCGACCGCATCGCGGCGGCCGGCAACACCAATCTGACCACCGTGGCGCCGGCCATCGCCGAGGCCCTGTTCGCCACCGCCATCGGCCTGGGCGCGGCGATCCCCGCCTATATCGCCTACAACAAGTTCTCGATCGACGCGGGCAAGTTCACCGGCCGGCTGGAGAGCTTCGCCGACGACTTGCAGGCCGCCGTGGCGCGCCGGCTGGGGGCCCCGTCCGCGCCGCCGCCCCCGCCCGCGCCGCCGTCGGGCCTGAACCTGAACCGGAGCCTCTGACATGGCCCTGGGCGGAGGCGGCGCGGCCCGGCCGGGCCGGCGCGGCAGGCGGGGGCGCAAGGGCCCTCTGACCGAGATCAACGTCACGCCGCTGGTCGACGTGATGCTGGTGCTGCTGATCATCTTCATGATCTCGGCGCCCCTGCTGACGGTGGGCGTGCCCCTGGAGCTGCCGCAGACCGACGCCAGCGCGGTCGAGACGGACAATGAACCGCTGACGGTCTCGGTCGACCAGCAGGGGGCCATCTTCATCGGCGAGGGCGAGACCTCGTTCGACGACCTGGCCGCGCGGCTGCTGACCGAGGCGGGCGGGTCCGAACAGGCGACGCAGCGTCCGGTGTTCGTGCGCGCCGACGGCCGGGCGCCCTATCAGGCGGTGGCGCGCGTGATGGCGCGGCTCAGCGCCTCGGGCTTCACCAAGCTGAACCTGATCACCGACACCGCCCCCACGACCACCCCCGGTTCCGCCCCGGCGGCCGGAGGCTGACCTTGCGTCGTCCCAGCCCCGCGATCCTCGGCTCCATCGCCCTGCACGCCGGGGTGGTCGCGCTCGCCTTCGTGTCGTGGCCGCGCGAGCGCGACGCGCCCAAGCCGCTGGTCAATTCGGTGCCGGTCTCGATCGTGTCCGACGTCCAGATCGCCGCCGCTCCGGCCGACAACCCCCAGCCGGAGCCCTCGCCCGACGATGCGGCGACCGCGCCGATCAGCGCCCCGGAAGAGCCGACGCCTCCGGCTCCGGACCCGACGCCGCCGCCGCCCGCGCCGTCGTCGCAGCCGCGTCCGGCCCCGCGTCCGACGCCGTCCCCGCCGCGCCCCACGCCGCCCCGGCCGACCCCGCCCCAGCCTCGGCCGCCGGAAAAGGCGCGCCCCACGCCGCCGCGCCCCGATCCGACGCCCCCGCGCCCCGCGCCCAGGCGCGAGGAGCCCAGCCTTGACCTGGACGCCCTGGCCGGCCCGACGCGCCCGACCAACAACCGCGGCCGCCCGGCGACCGGCCAACAGGGCGCCGGTCAGGCCAGTCAGGCGACGGGTCCGCAAGTCACGGCCATCTTCAACCAGGTCTATCCGAACTGGAACCTGCCCTGCGACATCCCCGGCGCGGACCAGTTGCGCATCCAGGTCGATCTGACGCTGTCGGCGGACGGTCGGATCACGCGCGGCCCGACCCTGGTCAGTCCGCAGTCCAGCGCGGTCTATCGCGCCGCGGCCGATGGGGCGCTCAGAGCGCTGCGCCAGACCGCGCCGTTCGACGTGCCGGAGGGGTTCCCCGGCGGAGCCTATCGCCCGACCTTCAACACTGAGCGCGCCTGCCGGAACCGCTGATCAGCGGGTGTCGGCGATCAGATGGAGGGCCGCTCGCCCGCCCTTGACGGCGTCCGGCGAAAGGCGGCGGTCAAAGGTCGCCAGAAGGCCGCCGTTCGAGACCGCCAAGGCCAGCAGATAAGCATCCGTGATTTGTTCAGGTGCGGTCAGGGCCGACGGGTTGAACAGCCGGCCGTTCGCCAGACTGACCGTATCGGGCCAGAAGACGTGTCCTCGCATGTCGCGCAGAAGGTCGAGGATTCGAAGCACTTCGGACGGAGGGCCGACCGGATTGCGATAGCGGTTGCTGCCGACGATCCGGACCAAACCGTTCTCGGTGATCGGACAGGTCGCCCAGGAAGCGACGGCCTCGCGATGAAACCAGGCATTCGCCGGATCGTGAAAGACGTGACGCGGATCGACCAGGGCGATCAGCACGTTGACGTCCAGCAAATAGGTCAAGGCAGTTCGTCGCGCAGCGCGTTGACGTCTTCCAATGTGACCATCGGTCCCGGCCGATCGGGCAGAAGAGGGACGCCATTGCGGAAACGGGTCGTCGTCGGTCGTTTTTGCAACGTCTGTCGCGCAAGTTCGGACAGGACTTCCCCGACTGTGCGGTCTTGATGCGCCGCGATGGCCCTCGCGGCGTTCAGCACGTCGTCGTCGATGGCCAGGGTGGTGCGCATGGGGCGAATATAATGCATCACGCATCACGCATCAACGTGACGACCTCGTCCGCAAAGTCGCCCCATTCGCCGTGAAGCTGGCGATTACGGCCGGGCCCGGCGATAAGGGCCGTCGAGCCTTTGGACGATCGGGAGCCCATCATGCGTCTGAACCCCCTGCTGGCGTCCGCCGCGGCCCTGGCGCTGGCGGCGTCTGGCCTGTCCCAGGCCCAGGCTTCCGGACAAACCCCCGGCCAGCCGGCGCAGACCGGCGCGCCTGTGGAGGTCGAGATCGATCAGGGCGTGCTTCGTCCCTTCCAGATCGCCATCGTGCCCTTCACCGGCGAACGGGGCCGCGACATCTCGGACGTGGTCAGCGGCAATCTGCGCCGCTCGGGCTTCTTCGAGCCGATGAACCCCGCCGGCTTCATCGAGACGGGCCTGACCCTGGCCAATGCGCCGAACTTTCCGCAATGGACCCAGATCGGCGCCCAGGCCGTGCTGTACGGCGGCGTGACGACGCGGGCCGACAACCGGCTGGACGTCGGTTTCCGGCTCTATGATCCCTATCGCCAGTGCCAGCTGGTCAGCTACCAGTTCACCGCCACGCCGGAGCAGTACCGCCGCATCGCGCACAAGATCTCGGACATGATCTACCAGCGCATGACCGGCGAGCCCGGCTTCTTCGACACCCGGGTCATCTTCGTGTCCGAGGAAGGCGACGCGCTGAACCGCAAGAACCGCCTGACCATCGTGGACCAGGACGGCTATCAGCCGGTGTTCCTGACCCAGGGCGACGAGGTGATCATGTCGCCCCGCTTCTCGGCCTCGCAGCCGGACGAGGTCACCTATGTGGCGCTGGGCAAGGACTACAGCCGCATCTATCTGTACAACCTGACCACCGGCCGGCGGGAATCGCTGGGCGAGTTCGACGGCCAGGTGCTGGCGCCGCGCTTTTCCAACGACGGCAACAAGGTCGCCTTCTCGATCATCCGGGGCGGCAACACCGACATCTATGTGATGGACCTGCGCAGCCGGCAGCTGTCGCGCCTGACGTCCGATCCGGGCATCGACACCTCGCCGTCGTTCAGCCCCGACGGGTCTATGATCGTCTTCAACTCGGACCGGTCGGGTTCGCCGCGCCTCTATGTCATGCGCGCCGACGGATCGGGCCAGCGGCCGATCAGCCGGGGCGGCGGCAGCTACACCGCCCCGTCGTGGAGCCCGCGCGGCGACCTGATCGCCTTCACCAAACAGTCCGGCGGCCGCTTCTCCACCGGCGTGATGGACGCCAACGGCGGCAACGAGCGCATCCTGTCGTCCAGCTATTTCGAGGAAGGCCCCAGCTGGGCCCCCAACGGCCGCTATGTGATGTTCGCGCGCCAGACGCGCGGCGGCGACACCCGGCTGTGGACGGTGGACCTGTCGGGACGGGTAGTCGCTCAGGCGGGCTATAACGGGCGCGGCACCGATCCGGCCTGGTCGCCGCTGCTGGACGCGCCGGCGGACAACATCGGCATCGGCCAAGGTCCGGACAGCTGCCCGTCCTGATCTCGCCGCACGGCGTTCGGCCGGAAGCGGAGCCTTTCGGCTCAACACTGCGTTATCGCGACTGGCGCCGCAAAAGCGCCCGGCGCAAGACTTACGGCCACGCTTGAGGCCGCCGTCCTCAGAACAGAACTCCCAGGAGACGACCCGATGAAATCCTCCAAACTGATGACCCTGGCCCTGGTGGGCTGCGCCGTCGCCGCCATGGCCGCCTGCACGCGTCGCCCGGTCGAGGGCGCGGTGCCGACCGGCCCGGAGACCCAGGTCCCCGCCGGCCCCGCCTATCCGACCGCCCCGACCGGTCCCGTCACCGGCGGCCAGGTGGGCTCGGCCATTCCGGGCTCGGAACAGGACTTCGTCGTCAACGTCGGCGACCGCATCTACTTCGACCTGGACAGCACCGAGGTCCGGCCCGAGGCCATGCCGCGCCTGGACGCCCAGGCCCAGTGGCTGATGCGCTATCCGGCGGTCACCGTCCGCATCGAGGGCAACGCCGACGAACGCGGCACCCGCGAGTACAACCTGGCCCTGGGCGCGCGCCGGGCCGAGGCGGTGCGGTCCTATCTGGTCAATCGCGGCGTGCCCGCCGGCCGCATCGACACCATCAGCTTCGGCAAGGAACGCCCGATCGCCGAGGGTTCGAACGAGGAGGCCTGGGCCCGCAACCGCAACGCCCACACCGCGGTGGTCTCCGGCGCCCAGCGCTGAGACGCCTCGACAGGATCTGAACGGAGGCGTCGGCCCAGGCCGGCGCCTCTTTTCTTTGGCCGCCGTCATCCTCTAGGTAGGGCTTGGGCAGCCAGGGGGATCGGCGCGTGGACATCGAAGGGGCCGGCGGCGCCATCACCGGGGGACTGGTCGCCGGTGCGATCGAGAAGCCGACCGGCAAGGCCGGCGAGGGCCATCACGGCGTCTGCAGCGACTGCGGCGCCGGGGTCAGCGGCAACTTCTGCTCCAACTGCGGACAGTCGACCCATTCGCATCGCACCCTGCTGCATCTGGGCGAGGAGCTGCTGCACGGGGTGATGCATTTCGACGGCCGCATCTGGCGCACCCTGCCGCTGCTGGCCTTCAACCCCGGGCGTCTGACGCGGGAGTGGGTGCAGGGCCGGCGCACGCGTTACGTCTCGCCGCTGGCGATCTTCCTGTTCACCCTGTTCGTCATGTTCTTCGCCTTGAGCTTCGCGCCGCACAAGGCGCCGGCGGACATCCTGCCCGACCAGATCGCGGGCCAGAGAACGGCCGTCGCCGAGGTCCAGGCCAACCTCGATCGGGTGAAAGCCGAACACGCCGCCGATCCCGACCCGGTCGCCGCGCGCGCGCTTCAGATCGCCGAGCAGGTGGTGGTCCGCGAGCGGGCCAAGCTGGCCCAGCTGGAGCGTGAGCTGCGCGACGGCCGGGCCGACGGCCTGACGCCGGGCAGCTGGCAGGCCAGCCTCAAGGACATGGCGGCCGGGGACGCCGAGGGCGCCAAGACCGCAGGCCACGACGCCAAGGCGGAAGGCCACGGCATGGGCGCCACCATCGTCAAGAAGCTGCAGAACCCGGACCTGGCGCTCTACAAACTGCAGCAGACGCTGTACAAATTCGCCTTCCTGCTGGTGCCGCTGTCGATCCCGTTCGTGGCGTCGCTGTTCCTCTGGAAGCGGGGGTTCACCCTCTACGACCACGGGGTTTTCGTCCTGTATTCCCTGACCTTCATGGCGATGCTGCTGATGGTCATGGTGGTGGCGGCGACCCTGTCGCGGACGCTGGGCGGGATCGTCATCCCCCTGGGGGTGCTGGCCGTGCCCGTGCACATGTTCGCCCAGATGAAGGGCGCCTACGGGCTGAGCATCTTCTCCGCCCTGTGGCGGACGCTGCTGCTGATGGTCTTCTGCACGATCATCATCGCCCTGTTCGTGACGGCCATCGTCTATATGGGCCTGGGGCATTGAGACGCCGCTGACGCCTTGCGGCGGCCCCAAATCGGTGGAACCTAGCAGCCATGACGCTCAAGCTCCCTCGCTCCCGCCGCCTCCGCGCCGTTTCCGCCGCCGCGCTCGGCCTGTCCCTGATCGCCGGCGCGCTGACCGCCGGCGGCGCCGTCGCCTGGCAGGCCCAGCCCAACATCATGGAGCGGACCCAGTGGGACAACCGGCGCCTGGAGCAGCTGGACCGCAACGTCCGCCGGCTGGAGCGGGCCCTGACCCAGAGGAACGCCGCCGGCCAGCCGGTGCTGGTCGAACCCGATCCCGAAGTGGTGGCGCTTCAGGGCCGCGTCGACCTGATGGACCGGCGTCTGTCCGACATCGAGGCCACGGTGCGGCGCATCAACGCCGACAACGAGCGCCTGACCTTCCAGCTGGACGAATCCCAGCGCGACAACACCGCCCTTCGTTCGCGACTGACGGACGCGGAGACGCGGCTGCAGAAGCTGGAGACCCAGGCCGAGCTGAACGCCCCCATCGTCGCGGACTCGCCGACCGGCGACGCGGGTCGCGACCTGGCGGCGGCCGTGACCCTGCTGGGGCAGGATCGCCCCCGGGGCGCGCGGGCGCTGGAAACCCTGGTCGCCGCCTGGCCCGACACGCCCCAGGCGCGCGAGGCCAACTCCCGCCTGGGCGACCTGCGCGTGTCGGCGAACGACAAGGCCGGCGCCGTGCCCTATTACGCCGCCGCCCTGAAGGACTGGCCCCGCATCGGCTGGGCCGCGGAGACGACTCTGAAGCTGGCCGACGCCCTGATCGCCACCGACCGCAAGACGCAAGGGTGCGCCGCCCTGTCCGAGTTCAACCGTCGCTACGCCGAGACGGCCTCGGCCACGCTGAAGACGCGGGCGGGCCAGATGCGAACCGCCGCCGGTTGCAGCTGAGCGATCCCGTCCGGGAGGGTCGCGACGCCCTGGCCGCGCGCGTGGCCGGGCGGCTGGACCGCCGGCTGTCCAAGGCCGATCCCGCGCCCGTCGCCCTGGCCCTGTCCGGCGGCGGGGATTCCCTGGCGCTGCTGCTGACGGCGGCGGCGTGGGCGAGGGCGCACGGGCGGCCGCTGCTGGCCCTGACGGTCGATCACCGCCTGCAAGCCGAAAGCGCCGGCTGGAGCCGCTTCGCGTCCGAGGCCGCACGCGCGGCCGGCGCCGACTGGCGCGGCCTGGCCTGGGACGGACCCAAGCCCGCGCGGGGTCTGACGGCGGCGGCGCGCGCGGCGCGTCACCGCCTGATCGCCGACGCCGCGCGCGAGGCGGGGGCGCGCGTCGTCCTGACCGGCCACACCGCCGACGACATCGCCGAGGCCGACTGGATGCGCGACAGGGGCGCGACCCTGGGGCGGCTGCGCGACTGGTCGCCGTCGCCCGCCTGGCCCGAGGGTCGCGGCCTGATGCTGATGCGGCCGCTGCTGGCCGAGCGGCGCGGCGCCCTGCGCGCCTGGCTGGCCGCACAGGGCGCGCGCTGGATCGAGGATCCCGCCAACGGCGATCCCCGCTTCGGCCGCAGCCGGGCCCGGCTGGCGCTGGCGGGGGATGCGCCCGCCCCGAACCCTTCCCGTCCCGAGGGCCGGAGCGAGGGCGTGACGCAGTCCCGCATCGTGGTGGAGGAAGAGGGCGTGCTGGGGCTGGACCGAACCGTGGGCGCGCGAAGCCTGGCCGCCGCCCTGGTCTGCGTCGGCGGCGGGGCGACGCCGCCCCGCGGCGAACGGCTGGCGGCCCTGCTGGATCGACTGCGCGACGGCGAGGACCTGGCCGCGACCCTGGCGGGAACCCGCATCGAGGCGCGCGGCGACCGCGTTCGGCTGATGCGCGAGCCGGGCGAACTGCGGCGACGCCCCGTCGCGCCGGTTCGGCTCTCGCCCGGCCGCGAGGCGGTCTGGGACGGACGGTTCGCGTTCCGCACGGACCAGCCGGGGTGGCGGGTGGAGGCGGCGCTGGGCCGACTGGGGGCGCTGACGGACGCCGACCGGACGCGGATCGACCGGATGCCGCCGGCGGCGCGGGGCGCCTGTCCGGTCCTGATGCGGGACGACGGGATCGGGCCGGTTCTTGCAGACCCGGCCGTCGCCAGGCGCGATCTCGTCCCGGAACGGCTCGCCCTGGCGCTGGACCAAACGACGCATGAAGACGATCTGACCCGCGCCCGATGGCGTAACGCCGTGGAACGACCTATTTTCACGGACATGACATTCAGACCGGCGGCCCAGGACGGGGCGTCGGACGACCGAGGACACTCATGAACCTTCGCAATCTGGCGATCACCAGCATGATCCTTCTGGGGATGCTGGCCCTCTACGCCTTCGTGTCGCAGGGCGGCGCCATGTCCGGCGCGGCCGCGCCCGGCGGCACGGGCCGTCCCGAGGCGGTGACCTATTCCCAGCTGCTGCAACAGGTGCAGGCCGGCCAGGTCAAGGAGGCCACCATCCGCGGCGAGGACGTCACCGGCGTCTACAAGGACGATCGCCGCTTCACCTCCGTGACCGTGACGCCCAGCACCCAGCTGGTCGACGCCATGATGGCCGCCGGCGTCAACGTCGACGCCAAGAGCACCCGGCAGTCCTGGTGGGCCAGCCTGCTGATCGGCATCCTGCCCATCGCCCTGCTGGTCGGGGTGTGGATCTTCTTCATGCGCCAGATGCAGGGCGGGGCGCGCGGGGCCATGGGCTTCGGCAAGTCCAAGGCCAAGCTGCTGACCGAGCACAAGGGCAGGAAGACCTTCGACGACGTCGCCGGCGTGGACGAGGCCAAGGAGGAGCTGACCGAGGTGGTCGAGTTCCTGAAGGACCCCGGCAAGTTCCAGCGCCTGGGCGGCAAGATCCCCAAGGGCGCCCTGCTGGTCGGCCCTCCCGGCACCGGCAAAACGCTGCTGGCGCGCGCCGTGGCGGGCGAGGCGGGCGTGCCCTTCTTCTCCATCTCGGGCTCTGACTTCGTGGAGATGTTCGTCGGCGTCGGCGCCAGCCGCGTGCGCGACATGTTCGAACAGGCCAAGAAGAACGCGCCCTGCATCATCTTCATCGACGAGATCGACGCCGTCGGCCGCCACCGCGGCGCGGGCCTGGGCGGCGGCAACGACGAGCGCGAGCAGACGCTGAACCAGCTGCTGGTCGAGATGGACGGCTTCGAGGCGTCCGAGAACATCATCCTGATCGCCGCCACCAACCGCCCCGACGTGCTGGACCCGGCCCTGCTGCGTCCCGGCCGCTTCGACCGCCAGGTGGTGGTGCCCAACCCCGACGTCTCGGGCCGCGAACGCATCCTGCGCGTCCACATGAAGGACGTGCCCCTGGCCGCCGACGTCAATGTGAAGACCATCGCGCGCGGCACGCCCGGCTTCTCCGGCGCCGACCTGGCCAATCTGGTCAACGAGGCGGCCCTGACGGCGGCGCGCAAGGACCGGCGCATGGTCACGCACCGCGACTTCGAGGACGCCAAGGACAAGGTGCTGATGGGCTCGGAGCGTCGCTCGATGGCGATGAACGAGGAAGAGAAGCGCCTGACCGCCTATCACGAGGCCGGCCACGCCATCGTCGCCATGAACGTCAAGATGGCCGACCCCGTCCACAAGGCGACCATCGTCCCGCGGGGCCGCGCCCTGGGCATGGTGATGCAGCTGCCGGAAGGCGACCGCTATTCGATGAAGTACCAGCAGATGATCGACCGCATCGCCATCATGGCCGGCGGCCGGGTGGCCGAGGAGCTGATCTTCGGGCCGGAGAACATCACCTCGGGCGCATCGTCCGACATCGAGCAGGCCACCAAGCTGGCCCGCGCCATGGTGACGCGCTGGGGCTTCTCCGAGAAGCTGGGCACGGTGGCTTACGGCGAGAACCAGGAAGAGGTCTTCCTGGGCCATTCGGTGGCGCGCAGCCAGAACATCTCGGAAGAGACGGCCCGCACCATCGACGAGGAGGTCCGCCGCCTGGTCACCTCCGGCTGGGACGAGGCGCGCCGCATCCTGACCGACAAGGCCCAGGACCACGAGGCCCTGTCGCAGGCCCTGCTGGAATACGAGACCCTTTCGGGCGAGGAGATCAAGGACCTGCTGGAGAAGGGCGTCGCGCCGAACCGCGACGAGAACAACTTCCCCAACGCCGGGCCTTCGGTCTCGGTGCCGGTCACGCCGGTGTCGGACGGGACCGACATCGAGGTCCCCGCGCCCAGGCCCGCCTCGACCAGCGTGCCCACGGTCCACTGATCCCGGGACAGACCCCCAAAACAGGAAGACCCGCCGGAGCAGACGCCCGGCGGGTTTTTCTTTGCGCGGCGCCCGCCTGAGCGTCCGCAAGCGAACTAGTTTGCATTGCAGACTAGTCTGTGAGATACGGCCTTATCCACAATGGGAGGGGTCGCCATGACGGCATCCGAAATCGATCGATCCGAGCGCCTTCACGGGCTCGACGGGCTGCGGGGCGCGGCCCTGATGCTGGGGGTGGTGCTGCACGCCGCCATGTCCTTCTTTCCGACGCAGATCTGGATCGTCGGCGACGACCAGCGCTCGGCCTGGGCCAGCGGCCTGTTCTTCGTCATCCACGTCTTCCGCATGACGACGTTCTTCCTGATCGCCGGCCTGTTCGCCCACATGATGCTGGCCCGCCGGGGGACGTGGGGCTTCGTGAAGAACCGAACGGTCCGCATCGCCGCGCCGCTGGCCGTGTTCTGGGGCGTGGTGCTGATGGCCATCGTCGCGGTCCTGATCTGGAACGCGAGCCTGCAGGGGATGACGGCGGCCGAGGCCCCGCCCCCGCCGACCTACGACTGGACCAACATCCCGCTGACCCATCTGTGGTTCCTGTGGGTCCTGCTGATCCTTTATGCGGCCCTGGTGATCCTCCGCGCGCCGTTCGCAGCCCTGGACCGCGACGGCGCCTGGGGCCGATCGGTCGATCGGCTGACGGCGGGCCTGATCGGTCCCTGGGGACCGTTCGTGCTGGGCGCCCCCCTGGCGGTCGCCCTGTGGCTGCAGCCCGACTGGATCGCCTTCTTCGGCGTGCCGACGCCGGACGCGGGCCTGGTTCCGAACACCCCGGCCCTGGTCGGTTTCGGCCTGGCCTTCGGCTTCGGCGCCCTGCTGGATCGCCGCCGTGACCTGCTGGGCCGGATCCAGGCGTGGGGACCGGCCTATCTGGGACTGGCGGCCGGCGCCGGCGCCACGGCCCTGATGCTGGCCGGCGGTCCCGATCCGCACCTGGCTCCGATGACCGATCCGGCGACCAAGGCGATGACGGCGGCGGCGTTCGGCGTGGCGATTTACGCCTCGGCCTTCGCCGCCGTGGGCCTGGCGCTGCGGTTCTGGTCGGGGCGCAGCGCTGTGCGTCGCTATCTGGCCGACGCGTCCTACTGGATCTACATCGTCCACCTGCCGCTGGTGATGGCGGCCCAGGTGCTGGTGCAGGACTGGAGCGCGCCGTGGTGGGCCAAGCTGGCGCTGGTGGTCGCGGGCGTCTCGGGCCTCAGCCTGGCCAGCTACGAGCTGCTGATCCGCCACACCGTCATGGGGCGCTGGCTGAACGGGCGGCGCGTGCCGTGGCGGCGCCCGGCGCCGGCCGCCCTCGTCCCCGCCGAATAGCTTGCCAACCCGGCCGGCGGCGTCCATCCGGAAAGCGCCGCCGGCCGCACAGGATTCTCTCGATGACCGACAAGTCCCGCAGCACGCCCGAAGCCGACCTGGCCTTCCTGCGCTCCATCGTCCAGGGCGGGAACAATCCCAAGGCCGCCCTGACCCTGGGCGTGGCCTATCTGGCCGGGGGGCTGCTTTACGGGCTGCAATGCCTGTTCCACATCGGCCAGGTCTGGGGCGTGATCCGTTGGCCCGACCTGGCCAACCTGGCCTTCGTCGTCGCCATCACCGTCGCCTTCTTCATCGTGCTGATGTGGGCGGTGCGCGAGGACCGCAAGGCCGGAACCGCCGGACCGATCGTGACCCGGACGTTGAACGCGGCCTTCAGCGGCGCGGGCATGGCCAATCTGGCGATCGTGATCGTCTTCGGCTTCGGCGCGCGTCGCGACCAGGATTTCGCGGTCTGGCTCTATTATCCGTCGATGATCTTCGCCCTTCAGTCCGCCGCCTGGTTCGTGGCGTGGAACCTGAAGAAGAAGGGCTGGATGCTGGCGACCTCGCTGGGCGGCTGGGCGACGGCGGTGGCCCTGGGGCTGCTGGTGCGCGAGTCCGTGACCTACCTCTACGTCTGCACCGCCGCCCTGTTCCTGCTGTTCGCCGGGCCGGGCTGGATCATGACGCGCGACGCCCTGCGCAAGCGCCAGATCGAAGCGGACGTCGCCTGATCCGATGAGCCTGGAGCAACTCGGCAAGATCGACGAGGTCATCCACGGCCGGATGCGGCTGGGGATCATGGTCTATCTGGCCGACGCCGAGGCGGCGGACTTCACCGAACTGAAGACCGTTCTGGAGGCGACCCAGGGCAATCTGTCGGTTCACCTCAAGAAGCTGGAGGAGGCCGGCTACGTCGCCATCGCCAAGAGCTTCGTCAACAACAAGCCCCTGACCCGCGTGTCGATCACCCCGGCCGGCCGGACCGCCTTCGCCGCCTATCTCGACGCCATCGGCGCCCTGATCGGGCGGTCCTGAGGGCTCAGGGGTCGACCGGGCCTTCCGGGTCCTCGATCATCACCGGCGTCAGGCTGCGTTCGGCGCCGGACGGATCGGTCCAGGCGATGGTGCGACCCTCGACCAGGCCGATCAGGCCCGCGCCCACATGGGACAGGACCGATACCTTGCCCGCGTCGATGTCCGCCTCGTGCGGCAGGACGATCTGGATGCGGCGCGTCTGGGGCGACCGGCCGTCCACATAGTGCAGCCAGCGGTGAAGCGGCGCCGCGCCGGCCGGCCGCTCGCCGGGCTCGCACACGATGGCGCGATCCAACTCCTGCTGAAGAAGGCCGGCGACCCCCTCGGCGGGCATGTCGCCGACGAGGCGGGACAGGGTCTGGTGATCCTCGACGCTGAGGAAGACGTCGGGACGCGCGGGCGTGGCCGGGGAAGCGGTGGAAGTCATGATGAATCTCGCGGATCGCCGGGCGCGCGCACGGCGCCGGGCGGAAGATGGAAGCGTCAGGGGGTTCAGGTCGTCGCCCGGAACGGGGCGAAAGGCGCGCGGCCGTTCCGGGTCAGACGCCTGCGACGAGACGTCCCGCGTGGGAAAGGCGTCGAGCCTGGCTGACGAAGCGAGCGATCACGGCTAGAGGCTGGTCCCATGCCGCACGAAAGTCAAACCGCCGCGCCGTCCATGACGCCGCAGGTCATGGGGATCGTCAACGTCACCCCCGACAGCTTTTCCGACGGCGGACGCTGGGCCTCGGCGGAGCGGGCGATCGACCATGCGATGCGGCTGGTCGAGCAGGGGGCCGACGTGTTGGACATCGGCGGCGAGAGCACGCGGCCGGGCGCGCGGCCCGTGGCAGGGGCCGAGGAGATCGACCGCACGGCGCCGGTGATCGCGGGCCTGCGGGCGCGCTGGGACGGGCCGATCAGCATCGACACCATGAAGCCCGAGGTCGCCCGCGCCGCCGTCGCGGCCGGGGCGGGGATGTGGAACGACGTCAGCGCGCTGACCCACGCGCCGGACAGCCTGGCGACCGCGGCCGTCCTGGGTTGCGAGGTGGTGCTGATGCACATGAAGGGCGAGCCGCGCACCATGCAGGCCGATCCGCGATACGACGACGTGGCGCGAGAGGTGCGCGACCATCTGGCCGCGCGGGCCGAGGCGGCGATGGCGGCGGGCGTGGCGCGCGACAGGATCTGGCTGGATCCCGGCATCGGCTTCGGCAAGACGGCGGCGCACAACCTGACCCTGACGGCGCGGCTGGAGATGCTGACCGCCCTGGGATTTCCCGTCCTCTACGCCGCCAGCCGCAAGCGCACGATCCAGGCGATCGACCCGACGGCGACCGAGGCGGCCGACCGGCTGGGCGGCTCCCTGGCCCTGGCGCTTGAGGGGGTCCGCCGCGGCGCGCGCATGGTGCGGGTCCACGACGTGCGCGAGACGGTCCAGGCGCTGAAGGTCCAGAGGGCCGTGGCGGCCGCCGCCCGCCGGGTGTAGGGGGCGGAAAACCCTCCTGCAGAGCGCGTCATGCCCCTGAACCCCTATGTGACGCCGATCCTGCTGCTGGTCGTGTCCAACGCCTTCATGACCTATGCCTGGTACGGGCACCTGAAGGGCGATCCAAAGCCGCTGTGGTTCGCCGTCCTTGCCAGCTGGGGGGTGGCCTTCTTCGAATACTGGTTCGCCGTGCCCGCCAACCGCATCGGCCATCAGGTCTATTCCGCGGCTGAGCTGAAGACGATGCAGGAGGTGATAACCCTGGCCGTCTTCGCTGGGTTCTCGGTGCTGTACCTGGGCGAGAAGCTGACGGTGAACCACCTGATCGGCTTCGGCTTCATCGCCGTGGGGGCGTTCTTCATCTTCAAGGGCCCCCTGCATTAGAAACCCGCGCTTGCCCCCGGCGCCGGCTTGTCCCACATGGGCGCCATGTCCTGGATATTCTCGATCAATCCGTGGCTGACGCTGGTCGTCGCCGGCCTTCTGGAAGTGCTGTGGGCCTCGGGTCTGAAGTCGGTCGGCCCGCAGAGGCCGCTGACGTCGCTGGGGGTGCTGGTCGCGCTGGCGGGCAGCATGGTCCTGCTGTGGGCGGCGACGCAGAAGCTGCCGATCGGCACGGCCTATGCGGTCTGGACCGGTATCGGCGCGGTGGGCGCGGCCCTGGTCGGGATCGTCGTCTATGGCGAGCCGGCGACGGCGGTGCGGGCGGTCTGCATCCTGCTGATCGTGGCCGGCATCGTCGGCCTGAAACTGTTTTCGGGCGCGCATTGATGGGCGCGGACGGCGATGGCGGACCACCCGCTCAAGCAGACGCCCGCCGCGCGGGCGGCGATAGCGAAACGACCGCTCAAGCAGACGCCCGCCGCGCGGGCGGCGATAGCGGAAAAAGAATGGGCCGGGTCCTGATACTGGCGGGGTCGGACTCCGGCGGCGGCGCCGGGATCCAGGCCGACATCAAGGCCGTGACGATGATGGGCGGCTACGCGGCCACGGCTCTCACCGCGATCACGGTGCAGAACACCCTGGGGGTCCACGGCGTCCATCCGCTGCCGCTGGACCTGATCGCGGCCCAGGCGCGCGCGGTGCTGGACGACATCGGGACCGACGCGGTCAAGACGGGAATGCTCGGCTCGGTCGAGGTGGTGGAGACGGTCGCCGCCCTGCTGGACCAGGCGCAGGCCCCCGCCGTGGTCGATCCGGTCATGGTGGCCAAGGGCGGGGCGGCCCTGTTGCCCGATGCGGCGGTCGAGGCGGTGAAGGCGCTGATGATCCCGCGCGCCGCCCTGCTGACCCCGAACGCGCCCGAGGCCGAGGCCCTGACGGGTCTGGCGGTGCAGGACCTGGACGGCCAGCGGCGGGCGGGCGAGGCCTTGCTGAGGCTGGGCGCCCGGGCCGTGCTGATGAAGGGCGGCCACGTTCCCGGACCGGCGGTGATCGACGTGCTGATGACGGCGGACGGCGAGACGGTGCTGGAGGCCGAGCGGATCGACACCCGCCACACCCACGGCACCGGCTGCACCCTGGCCAGCGCCTGCGCGGCGGGCCTGGCCCTGGGCCGCCCGCTGGAGGTCGCGGTCGCCCAGGCCTGGGCCTATGTCGGCGAGGCGATCCGCCGCGCCCCCGGCCTGGGCGGCGGGCACGGCCCCCTGGACCACGGCTGGCCCGTCAGGAACTGACCCCGGACCCGGCTCAGGCGTGGGGCTGGGCCAGGACGACCAGATTGCCGTCGGGATCGCGCAACCGCAGGATCGACGTGTAGTCGGCCGCCTCGATCTCGCCCACGGCCAGCCCGGCCGCGGCCAGCCGGTCGCGCTCGGCCCGGATGTCCTCGACGATCAGGGTCAGGGTTCCGCGGCCGGCATCCTCCGGCTTCTGGAACAGCTGCAGCCCGCCGTCGCCGCAATCCCATTCCAGCAGGCCTTCCATCGGTCGCCGGTCGGCCTCGCGCCCGAACACGGCGGCGAACCAGCGCGCGGCGTCGGGCAGCGCCTTGCAGGACAGATTGGCGTAGATGGCGGCGATGGGCATGGCGGGCTCGCGGGAAAGGTTGTTCCTGAACGGGACGGGCCGCTAAGGGATGCGCATGAGCCGCGCCGAATCGTCAGCCCTGACCGACCGTCTGGTGGAGATCGTGCGCCGGGACGCCGGATTGATGCAGGTTCTGACGACCGTGCGCGGGCTGGACCTGCCCGACTGGCGCATCGTGTCGGGCGCCGTCTATCAGTCGGTCTGGAACGCCCTGACCGGCCGGCCCGCCGGCTATGGCATCAAGGACTACGACCTGGCCTATTTCGATGCGTCCGACCTGTCCTATGAAGCGGAGGACATCGTGATCCGGCGCGTCGCCGCCGCCTTCGACGAGCCCTTCAGAAGTCAGGTCGAGGTCCGCAACCAGGCGCGCGTCCACCTGTGGTTCCAGGACCGCTTCGGCGAACCCTATGCGCCGCTGGGATCGACGGACCAGGCGCTGGACCGGTTCGTGGCCCCGGCCTTCGCGGTGGGCGTGCGGCTGGAGGCTGACGACCGCCTCACGGTCGCGGCGCCATTCGGGCTCGAGGACGTCTTCGCCCTGACCCTGCGCCCCAATCCGGATCGCCCCCTGGCCAGGGGGTGGACCCGCGCCATCGACAACGCCCGCGCCCGCTGGCCCGAGCTGACGGTGATCGCGGCCTAGGGGCTGACGCCGTCTTCCAGTTGAAGCTCGGGCGCGGCGGCGGTCAGGGCGGCGCCCAGGGGCAGGTGCAGGATGAAGGCGGCGCCCTTGCCCGGTTCGCTCTCCACCTCGGCCCAGCCGCCGTGCAACTCGATCAGCGCCTTGACCAGGGCCAGGCCGACGCCCGGCCCGCCCCGCTCGCGCCGCACGAAGCGGTCGAAGACATGGGCCTGCAGGTGATAGGGGATGCCCCGGCCCGTGTCGGCGACGGTCAGCCGGACCTCGGCCGGTCCCGCCTCGGCGGTCAGGGTCACCGCCCCGCCTTCGGACACGGCGCGGGCGGCGTTCTCCAGCAGATGGTCCAGCGCCTGGCCGATGCGGCGGGCGTCGGCGCGGATGGGCCGCAGGTCGGGCGCGCAGGTCACGGTCAGGGTCGCGCCCCGGCCCTCGACCTTGGCGCGGATCTTGTCGGCGGCCTCGTCGAACAGGTCGCGGATGCGCACGTCGCCCAGCGACAGCTCCATCTCGCCGGCGTCGATCTGGGCCATGTCCAGGACGTCGTCGATGGAGCGGGCCAGCTGGCTGGCGGCGATGCGGATGGCGCCCGCGTGCTGGCGCATCCGGTCGGGCAGTTCGCCGGTCGCCTCCAGCAGTTCGGAATAGCCGACGATGGTCGTCAGCGGCGTGCGCAGTTCATAGGAGACGCTGCCGACGAATTCGCGCTTCAGGGCCTGGCTTTCGGCCAGGGCCTGCTCGCGCTGGACCAGGGCCTGCTCCAGTTCGCGCCGGGCGGTGACGTCGGAAAAGGCGACCAGGGTGGCCCCGTCCGGCAGGGGGCGGGTCTGCCAGGCGGCGACGCGGCCGTCGGCGGCCCGTCCCTCGCCCGAGATGGCGATGCGGCTTTCCGGGTCGGGATCGGCCACGCGCGCCTTCAGCCCCAGCCACAAGGCCGGGTCGGGCAGGGCGGCCTTGCACAGTTCGGCCAGGGCGTCGAAGTCGCCGGCGGCGGCGATCTGGTCGCCGCTCAGGTTCCAAAACCGCTCGAACGCCTCGTTGTGCAGCCTCACGCGGCCGTCCGACCCGAACACGGCGACCGCGTCGTTCAGCTTGTCCAGGGTGGCGCGCTGGACCTGGAGCTGGGCGTTGAAGCGGCTGCGCAGCTGCAGTTCGTCGGTGATGTCCGAGAAGATCAGCAGGATGCCGCCCAGCGGGTGCGGCTGGCGCACGACCCGCAGGGTGCGCCCGTCCGGCAGCGACCAGCTGTCGTCCGGCGCGGCTTCCGAGGCGCCGTAGAAGTCCAGTTCGTGCGCCTTCCAGCCGGCGTAGTCGACCACCTCGGGCAGGCGGCGGCGCTGGCGCAGGTGGTCCAGCAGTTCGGCGTGGGTCGGCCGCTCGTCCAGCCAGGCCGTGTCCAGGTCGAACAGGGTGCGAAAGGCGGTGTTGTGGAAGGCCAGGCGCTTGGCCGGGCCGAAGATGGCCACGGCGTCGGCCAGGTGGTTCAGCGTCTCGTCATGGGCCTCGACGTGGCGACGCAGGGTGTCGCGCGTCTCCTCGGCCTCGGTCACCTCGATGGCGAAGGCCGTGACGGCGCCGCCGCCGGCCGGTTCGGCGATGATGCGCCAGGCGCGCCGCCGCTCGCCGCCGGTGGTCCAGCGGAAGCCTTCCTGGCGCACGCCCAGCCGCCGCGCCTCGGCCACCAGGGCGTCGGCCCCGCGGTCGAAGCTCGTCTTGGCGGCGCGGGCGGCCTCCAGCGTCTCTGCGCCGACTTCGTCCAGGAACGCCGTGTTGGCCCAGGCCAGCAAGCCCGCGCCGTCGGCGACCCAGGTGGGCGTGGGCGAGGCGTCGGCCAGCAGGGCCAGGCCGCTTTCGATCGCCTCGGCCCCGGTCAGGGTGACGCTGGAAGCCGGCGCCAGCCGCAGCCAGGCCAGGCCGCCGGCGACGCGCCCCTCGACCCGCCACGGGCTTGCGGCGTCCCGCCCCGCCTCGTCCAGCAGGGCCAGGCCCTCGAAGGGGTGACCCTGCTCGACCAGGGCGTCGATGGCCGCGCCGTGGCCGGGACGCAGGCGCTCCAGCAGCGCGGCGGCCGGGGTCTCGGCGCCGTGCGTCCAACGCGAGACCAGCTCGGCCGGACCCAGGATTTCGCCCGCCGCCCGGCCATCGGCGTCCAGCGCCAGGCTGATGTCGTCGAAGGCCTGGATCAGGCCCGAGGCGCGGCTGGCGGCGACCTCCAGCGCGGCGCGGGCGGTCACGGCCTCGCGGGTCCGGGCCTCCAGCCGCACGCGCAGCCGCCACGCCCAGGCGCTGACCGCCAGCGCCAGGCCGGCGGCGCCCGCTGTCGCGGCGTAGGCGATGTCGGCCTGGGCCATGGTCGTCAGGACATCCTTCGGAAGGCGGGGCGCGCCCCGATTCGCGCGTTCACCATACCTCAAGCCGGGCGCTTGGGCGCAGCGGCGTTTTGCCGGGTGGCGCGGCGCCGCGCGCCTGCTAGGGAAGGCGCATGATCCCGCCAGAGACGACCCCGCCGCCGCAGGCCTGGGCCGACCAGGTCGCCCCCTCGCTGGACGACTTCGCCCGCCTGGCGCGGGACGCCTTCGACGCCCTGCCCGACGACTTCCGCCGGGCCGCCGGCGAGGTGGTGTTCCGCATCGACGACTTCGCCGACGACCAGACCCTGGCCGACCTGGAGATCCAGGATCCGTTCGAACTGACCGGCCTCTATCACGGCGTGGACATCGGCCGGCGCGACAGCCTGGGCCCGGCGGCCGAGCCGTCGCGCATCTTCCTCTACCGTCGCCCGATCCTGGACGAATGGTGCGAGCGCGGCGACGTGGGCCTGTCCGAGATCATCGCCCACGTCCTGATCCACGAGATCGGCCACCATTTCGGCCTCAGCGACGACGACATCCACGCCATCGAGGACGCGGACTAGCCTTCAGCCGGAACGGACGGCGACCATCATGTAGTTGATCGCGGCGTCGTCGGTCTGGCGCCAGCGGTCGTTCAGCGGGTCGTAGGCCAGGCCGTAGGGGCCCTCGACGGCGACGGGCTCCTGGGCCAGCATGGCGCGGATCTCGTCGGGCCTCAGGAACTGGCGCCAGTCGTGGGTGCCCGCAGGCACCCAGCGCAGCACGTAT
The DNA here is from genome assembly GCF_023573565.1 of Brevundimonas albigilva. Lineage (NCBI taxonomy): Bacteria > Pseudomonadati > Pseudomonadota > Alphaproteobacteria > Caulobacterales > Caulobacteraceae > Brevundimonas > Brevundimonas albigilva. Next base: position 2,844,651 of record NZ_CP097649.1, on the reverse strand, counting down.
TCCGCCGCGACCTTGCCCAGGGCCAGCGACTTCAGGGTGCGGTTCAGGGTGGCGACCATCATCACCCCGCCCGGCCGGACCAGGCGCGAGCAGGCGCGCACGAAGGCCTCCGGATCGGCGACGTGCTCGATCACCTCCATGGTCAGGACCACGTCGAACGGCCCCGCGCCCTCGGCCTCGATCTGCTCGACGGTGGCGGCGCGATAGGCGATGTCCAGCCCGACCATCTCGGCATGGGCGCGCGCCGTGCCGATGTTCTCGGACGAGGCGTCGATGGCGGTGACGGAAAAACCCATCCGGCGCATCGGCTCGGCGATCAGGCCGCCGCCGCAGCCGACGTCCAGCAGGGTCAGCCCCTCGAACGGCCGCAGCGCCGCCGCATCGCGCCCCAGCCGCGCGCACAGCTGGTCGCGGATCAGCGTCAGCCGCGCCGGATTGAACCGGTGCAACGGCGCGAACGGCCCCTTGGCGTCCCACCATTCCGCCGCCTGGGCCGAGAAACGGGCGACGTCGGCGGGGTCGATTGATGCGCCGAAGGCGGTCTCCGCCGAATTTTGCGAAAAACCTTGCCCGTGTCGGGGTATGCGAGGCGAGGCTGCGCCGTTAGAAGCGGTCATGCGGCGAGGGATGAACCCTTCGCCCGTTCCATGCAAGCAGGGGGCGAAACGCCACGATGACGCGGCCCGATACGACGCGACTGGTGATGAAGTTCGGCGGAACCTCGATGGGCGACCTCGAGCGCATCCGCCGCGCCGCCCGCATCGTGGCGGCCGAGGTCAAACAGGGGCGCAAGGTCGCGGTCGTCGTCTCGGCCATGGCGGGCAAGACCAACGAACTGGTGGCCTGGACCGACGGCGCCGGCGCGGCCGCGCGGGGCCTGCCGATTTCGGACGACGAATACGACGTGGTGGTCGCCTCGGGCGAGCAGGTGACGTCGGGCCTGCTGGCCATGACGCTGCGGAACATGGGGCTGAACGCCCGGTCCTGGATGGGCTGGCAGGTGCCGATCGTCACCGACGACGCCCACGGCCGCGCCCGCATCGTCGACATTCCCGGTGAGAAGCTCGGCGCCGCCGTCGACAGCGGCGAAATCGCCGTCGTTCCCGGCTTCCAGGGCGTGACCCCGGAAGGCCGGATCACGACCCTGGGCCGGGGCGGCTCGGACACCTCGGCGGTGGCGGTGGCGGCGGCCCTGGGCTGCCCGTGCGACATCTACACCGACGTGGACGGCGTCTATACGACCGACCCGCGCATCGAGAGCCGCGCGCGGCGGCTGAACAAGGTTTCCTACGAAGAGATGCTGGAGATGGCGTCCCTGGGGGCCAAGGTGCTGCAGACCCGCTCGGTCGAGCTGGCCATGGCCAAGCAGGTGCCGGTGCGCGTCCTGTCCAGCTTCATCGAACCTGACGAAACCGGAAATCTGCCCGAAAAGGGCGGCACCCTGATCTGCGACGAGGAGGAGATCGTGGAAAAGCGCATCGTGTCCGGCGTGACCATGAGCCGCGACGAGGCCCGCATCACTCTGCTGGGCCTGTCCGACCGGGTCGACGCGCCCGCCGACGTCTTCACCCGCCTGGCCGAGGCCAATGTGAACGTCGACATGATCGTCCAGAGCCAGTCGCGCACGGCCGGGACGGTCAACCTGACCTTCACCACGGGTCGCCGCGACGCCGTGCGCGCCGCCGACATCATGAAGGCGGCTCAGGCCGAGCTGCCATTCGAGGAAATCCGCGTCGACGAGGACGTGGCCAAGGTCTCGGTCATCGGCGTGGGCATGAGAAGCCATGCGGGCGTCGCCCAGCAGATGTTCCGCGCCCTGGCCGACAAGGGCGTGAAGTTCCAGGCCATCTCGACGTCCGAGATCAAGATCAGCGTGCTGATCGACGCCGCCTACGCCGAACTGGCTGTGCGGGCTCTGCATTCGGCTTACGAGCTGGACGCTGTATAGGTGATTTGAACGGGCGCGAGAGCGTCGGGGCGCGGGAGCCATGATGCCGGCAGGCGGCGCGATGACCAGGGGTCCGAGGATCCTCCTTCGCCAGATCCGTGAGGCTCTGGGGGCCGGCGCCGCGCCCGCGCAGGATCGGCTCGACATGGTCGTGCGCATCATCGCCCGTTCGATGGTGGCCGAGGTCTGCTCCATCTATCTGCGCCGCGCCTCGGGCGAGCTGGAGCTGTTCGCCACCGAGGGCCTGAACCCCGAGGCCGTGCACAACACCCGCCTGCGGCCGGGCGAGGGCCTGGTGGGCGAGGTGGCGCGCCTGGCCCAGCCAATCAGCCTGTCGGACGCGCCGTCGCATCCCAGCTTCTCCTACCGGCCCGAGACGGGCGAAGATCCCTACCACGCCTTCCTGGGCGCGCCGCTGCTGCGGGGCGGACGGGCCATCGGCGTCCTGGTCGTGCAGAACCGCACCGAGCGGCGCTACGACGAGGACGAGGTCGAGGACATCCAGACCATCGCCATGGTCCTGGCCGAAACGGTCGCCTCGGGCGAACTGCTGGCCGAGGACGAGCTGCGCGACGTCGAGGTGGCGCCTCACCGGCCCGAGCGGCTGAAAGGCCAGCGGTTCGCCGAAGGCCTGGCGTTCGGCCACGCGGTCCTGCACGAGGCGCCGCTGGCGCCGGAAAAGCTGCTCAGCGACGATCCGGCGATGGAGGAGGCGCGGCTGAAGCTGGCGCTGGCCACGCTGAAGAGCGGGCTGGACGCCATGCTGGACGGCGGCCAGGGCAAGCTGGCCGGTCCCTCGTTCGAGGTGCTGGAGACCTATCGGATGTTCGCCGACGACCGGGGCTGGAACCGGTCGCTGGAAGAGGCCGTCCGCAACGGCCTGACCGCCGAGGCGGCCGTGGACCGGGTCCGGAACGAACACCGCGCCCGCTTCGCCCAGGCCCGCGACCCCTATATCCGCGAACGGCTGCACGACTTCGAGGACCTGGCCAACCGCCTGTTGCGGGTTCTGGCCGGCGACAAGCCGGGCGAGCGCGAACTGCCCGACGACGCCATCCTGGTGGCCCGCAACCTGGGGCCCGCCGACCTGCTGGAATATCCGCGCGACAAACTGAAGGGCCTGTTGCTGGAAGAGGGCTCGGCCGCCAGCCACGCCGCCATCGTCGCCCGCGCCCTGCAGATTCCCTGCGTCGGCCGGCTGATGGGGTTGCGCGACCGCCTGTCGGAGGGCGACCTGGTCATCGCCGACGGCGAGACCGGAGAGGCCTATCTGCGCCCCCGGCCCGACATGCTGGAGGCGGTGCAGTCGCGCATGGCGGTGCGCGAACAGCGCCGGGCCGAGTTCGCCCAGCTGCGCGACACCCCCGCCGTCACCCTGGACGGCCAGCGCATCAGCCTGCTGACCAACGCGGGCCTGGCGGTGGATCTGGAGAACCTGGCCGAGACGGGGGCCGAGGGCATCGGCCTGTTCCGCACCGAGTTCCAGTTCATGGTCTCCGACGAACTGCCGCGCCTGACGGCTCAGACGGCCCTCTATCGACTGGTGCTGGACGCCGCGGGCGATCGGCCGGTGACGTTCCGCACCCTGGACATCGGCGGCGACAAGGTCCTGCCCTATCTGGAGGCCGAGCGGGAGGAGAACCCCGCCCTGGGCCGGCGCGCCATCCGCCTGGGCCTGGACCGGCCTTCCCTCTTGCGAATGCAGCTGCGCGCCCTGCTGACGGCGGCGGCGGGGCGCGAACTGCGCGTCATGTTCCCGATGATCGCCACGGTGGACGAGTTCCGCGCCGCGCGCGAACTGGTCGACATCGAATGCGCCTGGGCGCGCCGCCGGGGCCGACCCCTGCCGGCGCTGCTGCGCGTCGGGGCGATGGTCGAATGCCCGTCCCTGTTGTGGCACCTGGACGCCCTGCTGCCGCTGACGGACTTCGTCTCCATCGGCACCAACGACCTGTTCCAGTACATGTACGCCGCCGACCGGACCAATCCCCTGGTCTCGGACCGCTACGATCCGTTGTCCCCGCCGGCGCTGCGGGCGCTGCAGACCATCCAGAAGGCCTGCGCCGACACCGGGACGCCGGTCTCGATCTGCGGCGAGCTGGCGGGCCGCCCGCTGGAGGCCTTCGCTCTGATCACCCTGGGCTTCACCCGCCTGTCGGCGCCCGCGGGCGGGGTGGGGCCGGTCAAGCGCATGATCCTGTCGGCGGATCTGACTGCGGCGCGGCGCGGCCTGAACAATCTGCTGAACCTGTCGACCGGCTCGGTCCGCAACGAGATCGAGTCCCTGGCGCGCAAGCTGAACGTCGTGGTCTGAGCTTGACCGCAAATGGCGGTGGGAGGTCGCCGGCGGATCATGCTAGGAGCGGCCATCCCGCTCCTTCAGGACCGAACCAAGGCGCATGGCGCACACCGTGGACGCAACGCCCGAGATGACCGAGTTTCCGCCCGACCCCGGGCCGGCCTTCCTTGAGGCCGAAACCCTGGGCGACGGCCTGCGCCGGGCGCGCGCGGCCTCGGGCAAGTCGCTGGCCGAACTGGCCGCGGAAACCAAGGTCAACGCCCGCTTCCTGACCGCGCTGGAGCAGAACGACTGGTCTTCGCTGCCGTCGCGCGTCTTCGCCCTGGGCTATGTGCGCGCCTACGCCGGCGCCCTCGGCGTGGACGAACAGACGGCGATCGAACGGTTCAAGCGCGAGAGCCCTGACACCTCCACCGCCCTGAAGCCGCCGGTCGGCATCGCCTTCGAGGACGTGCGGCGCCATTCGCCCGTTGTGGTCGGCGTGATCGCCGCCGTCGCCGTCTCGGTGGTCGGCTGGAACGTGTTCCAGCGCATCAGCCGGATGCAGGCGCCGCACCCCTCGGAAATCACCGCCACGCCGCCGGCCTGGACCCAGGAAGCCTCGACCGAGGAGGGGGTGTCGCTGGGCGCGCCGCTGCCGGCGCCCCCGGACCAGACCGTGCCGGCCCTCTATGTCACGCGCGGCCTGGAGGCGGAGCTGACCGGGATCGACCCGGACGATCCGAACGCGGCGCCCGTCGCGCCGCCCCCGCCGGTGCAGAAGGCCTTCAATCCGCGCGGCGCCGTCTATGGCGCGCCGGCCAACGCCTCCCAGGTCATCATCCAGGCCAAGAAGCCCGGCGTCCTGGTGGCGCGGATCGGGGAGGGGCGGGTGCTGTTCGCGCGCCAGATGGCGGCGGGCGAGGCCTGGCGCGCGCCGATCGGCGTCGCCGCCACGATCGACGTCTCGGACCCGGCCGTGTTCGACGTCTATCTGAACGGCGAATACGGCGGCGCGCTTCCGGCCGTGCTGACCCCGCTGGCGCAGCTCAACGCCCGCGCCGCCCAGTCCGCGCGCGAAACGGCCGCGGCCCAGGCCCGCGCCCAGGCCGAGGCGCAGGCCCAGCTGCAGGCGCGGATCGCGGCGGCGGCTCAGAGCGCGCCGCCGCCGGCGACCTGACGCCTGGCGGCCTAGGCCGAATGGGCCTTCTGGGCCTTGGAAAGCTCGATCATGCCCTGGGCGGCGCCCATGTCCGGCACGATCTCGCCCGTCCGGTCGGAGATGGCGTCGAACTGGGCGGCGACCTGTTCCGGCGCGTCGGCCCCGACGATCCGCACGCCCTGCGTCAGGGTGACATAGGCCCGCTCGAACCCGCCGGCGCCGGCGGCCAGGATGCAGCGGCTGGGCGCCTGGTCGCTGACCAGGTGCAGCAGGCCCGGCGTCACCAGGTCCGGCCCCAACGCCTCCAGCGGCAAGGCCGCGCCCAGGTCTTCCGTCATGCGGGTGTGGGCGGTCGGCGCCAGGCAGTTGACGCGAATGTCGTTCTTGGCGCCCTCGATCGACAGGGTCTGCATCAGGCCGACCAGGGCCATCTTGGCCGCGCCGTAGTTGGACTGGCCGAAGTTGCCGTACAGGCCCGACGACGAGGTGGTCATGACGATGCGGCCATAGTTCTGCTGGCGCATGATCTCCCATACCGCCTTGGTGCAGTTGACCGCCCCCATCAGGTGCACGTCCACGACGAAGCGGAAATCCTCCAGCTCCATCTTGGCGAAGGTCTTGTCGCGCAGGACGCCGGCGTTGTTCACCAGGATGTCGATCCGGCCCCATTTGGCCATGGCCTGATCGACCATCGCCGCGACGGCGTCGTAGTCCGTGACGGAGGCGGCGTTGGCGATCGCTTCCCCGCCAGCGGCCTCGATCTCGGCGACCACGCCCTCGGCGGCCGTCGCCGATCCGCCGGATCCGTCGCGCGCGCCGCCCAGGTCGTTGACCACGACCTTCGCGCCCCGCGCGGCCAGGGCCAGAGCGTGCTCGCGGCCCAGGCCCCCGCCCGCGCCCGTGACGATCGCCACGCGACCTTCGAAATTCACCATTGTCCCTAACCTCTTCCGACCAAACCAATGTGTTGAAACGGCGCCACAGTCGCCGCAATCATAGCGAAATGGCGGAACCCGGCGCCAGCCTTGCCGTTCGGGTCGGGACGCCGGGGCCACTCGGTTTCGTATCTTTTCTCGAAGGGGACGCACATGAAGCTGCAACTTCTCGCCTCCGCCGCGGTCATCAGCCTGGTTTCCGCCGGCGCCGCGTCGGCTGAGCCGAACGGTTGGTACGGCGCGCTGGACGCCGGCTACCACATCATCGACGACATCAACGCCGAGTCGTCGACCACCAGCGGCAACTGGAACTATGAGGTCAACGACGGTTGGGCCGCGTTCGCCCGCCTCGGCTACCGGTTCAACCCGAACTGGCGCGTCGAACTGGAAGGCGGCTATCGCTCGGGCGACATCGGCACCGTTCGCGCCGTCAGCGGCAACGGCGGCCTGTGCAACCTGACCCCGGCGACCGGCGGCTGCTATTCGCCCGAAGGCGACATCGAGTCCGTCACCCTGATGGCCAATGTCATCTACGACTTCGGCATGGAATACTGGGGCGTGCGTCCCTTCGTCGGCCTCGGCGCCGGCGTGAACCGCGTCCAGACCGAGACCGTCGGCAACCTGCGCGACAACCGCGGCGCCGCCTTCGCCGTGGACGATGACTCCACCGAGTTCGCCGCCCAGGCGATCGCCGGCCTGGCCTGGGCCATCGGCGACCGCACCAACATCGACCTGACCTACCGCTATCTGACGGGCGACGCCTCGTGGGATTCGGCCACCGTCGGCGGCACCAGCTTCGGCGAATGGGACGGCGACTACGACCAGTCGCACACCGTGACCCTGGGCCTGCGCTACAGCTTCGGCGCCGAAGAGGCTCCGCCTCCCCCGCCGCCGCCGCCTCCGCCCCCGCCGCCGCCTCCCCCGCCGCCTCCGCCCCCGCCGCCGCCTCCGGCGACCCCGCAGGCGCGTCAGTTCGTGGTCTATTTCGACTGGGATCGCTCCGACCTCACCGCCGAAGCCCGCTCCGTCGTCACCCAGGCCGCCAACTACGCCAAGTCGGGCCGTCCGACCCGCGTCCTGGTCGTCGGCCACGCCGACACCTCCGGCTCGGCCGCCTATAACATCGGCCTGTCCAACCGACGCGCCCGCACCGTCGCCGACGCCCTCGTGGCTCAAGGCGTCAACGGCGGCGTGATCGCCCTGGACGGCAAGGGCGAAACCCAGCTGGCCAAGGCCACGGCCGACGGCGTGCGCGAGCCGCTCAACCGTCGCGCCACCATCGACATCAACTTCTAAAACCGCATCACGGGTCGCGGTCCCGAAAGGAACCGCGACCCGGCGGAAAACGAAGGCGTCGACCTGCTCGGAAGCGCACCGTCTCTGGTTCGGGGCGGTGCGCTTTCCTGCATTGTGGCCGGATCACGTTGAAGATAAAGAGTTTTCACATTTTCAGGTTGATCCCGGTCGTCTCAAGAGCCAAAAGGGTCGGATGGCGGGAAGGCCGACGCCGGTGCGTCGGCTGTCGTGGACGCCGCCTCTCGATCGTTTCACCGGGGTCCGTATTCAGGCATGGTTGATCTCCGAACGTCGAGAGCCCTGTCCGGTCGCCGGCGTCGGCGATACCGGCTGCGGGGGACCGCCGACGTCCGAAACCTGTCCGGGCCCCGCAACGGCGCCCTCCGAACGCTGGAAGCGTCGACCGTCCCCTCGCGCCCTCTGCCGTTTCCCAAGGCTCCGGGCGTCGGCCTGCGCGGCCGCCGGTTTCTGATCGTCAGCGCGCCGTTCGGCGGATTCGGCATGGCGTTGGGCGACGTGCTGGAGGCGCGCGGCGCCGAGGTGCGCCGGATGATCTTCAACGCCGGCGACGCGCTGAACTGGCGGCGTCCCGGCGGCGTGGCCTTCAAGGCCTCGGCCGAGGCGTGGCGCGCGCGCGCGGCGGCCGTGCTGTCCGACTACACCGACGTGATCCTGTTCGGCGAAGGCGGACCCTACAATCGCGCCGTCCTGGCGCTCGGCGAAACGCTGTCCGCCCGGGTCTGGGTGCTGGAGAACGGCTATTTCCGCCCCGACTGGATCACGGTCGAGCGCAACGGCGTCAACGCCTCCAGCGGCCTGCCGCGTTTCCGCGAGGGCTATCCCGCGCCGGGGCCGGAGATTCCTGAAGTGCGCCCCGTGGGCCGGATCCTGCCCCATCACGTGGCCAACATCAGCCTGTATCACATCGCGCAGGGGATCGGCTCGTTCGCCTTCCCCCGGCACGCCAATCATTACACGGCCTCGCCCTGGCGACAGTGCGTCGGCCACATCCGGCGCTATTTCGGCCTGATGGTGCGCGGGTCCGCCGACGACGCCATCGACCAGGTGGCGGCGCGCGGTCCGTTCTTCCTGGCCTGCCTGCAGCGCGAGGGCGACGCGCAGTTGCTGCGCTATTCGCGTTACGCCGACAACACCGCCTTCCTGGCCGCGGTGGTGCGCAGCTTCGCGGCGTCCGCGCCCGCCGACTGCCGGCTGCTGGTCAAGAACCATCCCCTGGATCCCGGTCTCGTCGACCTGGAACGGGTCACCCGCCGCCTGGCGGTGGAGCGGGGGGTGCAGGATCGGGTCGACTTCATCGACGGCGGCAACCTGGCGCGCCTGTGTCGCGCGTCGCGCGGCATGGTCGTCAACAACTCCAGCGCCGCCCTGTCGGCCCTGGGCTTCCAGACGCCGGTCAAGGTGCTGGGCGACGCCTTCTTCGACTTCGACGGCCTGACCCATCAGGGCGAGATGGATACGTTCTGGACCGCCCCCCAGGCCCCGGACCCCGGGCTGTTCACACGCTTCCGGGCCCATGTGATCGCCCAGACCCAGGTGAACGGAAATTACCACGAACCGCGCGCGATGAAGGTCACCGCCGCAGGGGTCGCCGCCGTGTTCGAAAAGGCCGCCGACTGAGCACAGGTGTGGCGCCAGCGTCACCCTCGGCCGCTGTCATGGCGCCGTCACATATCTGTCGCCTAGCATTCCGAGAGAGGGCTTAGAGGGAGCGCGATTTCGACGGGCGACCCCGCCCGCCGCCTCGGGCCGACGCCCGCCATCTGGGGATAGATGAGATGATGAACCGCAAACGCCTGTTCTGGGCGACCACGGCCCTCACGGGCGCCCTCGTCGCGGCCGGCGCCGCCTCGGCCCAATCGACGGGTACGGAAGCGACCGAAGTCCAGGAAGTCGTCGTCACCGGCGCGCGCGGGCCGCGCACCACCGACGGCTCGATCGTCGCCGAGACCGTCACCAAGACGCGGTCGTCGGTGACCCAGGAGTTCATCTCCCGCCAGGCCGCTGGCCAGACGATCCTGCAGACCCTGAACCTGACGCCGGGCCTAAACTTCACCAACGCCGACCCCTACGGCTCGTCGGGCGGCAACATCCGCCTGCGCGGCTTCGACGGCAACCGCGTCTCGCTGACGTTCGACGGCATCCCGCTGAACGACACCGGCAACTACGCCACCTACACCAACCAGCAGCTGGATCCGGAACTGATCGAGCGCGCTTCGGTCAACACCGGCACGACCGACGTCGACAGCCCGACCGCCTCGGCCACCGGCGGCACCATCAACTACACCACCCGCCGTCCCGCCGCGGACTTCGGCGGCTGGCTCCAGGCCTCGGGCGGCAGCTTCAACTATCGCCGCTTCATGGGCCTGATCGACACCGGCGAGATCGGTCCGTGGGGCACCTCGGCCTGGTTCGCGGTTTCGGACCAGACCTATGACAAGTTCAAGGGCCTGGGCGAACTGAACAAGACCCAGTACAACTTCCGCATCTACCAGCCGGTCGGCGACAACGGCGACTTCGTCGCCCTGTCGGGTCACTACAACGAGAACCGCAACAACTCGTACCTGGGCCCGAACCTGGGCACCGCGACCGGCTTCTGCGACGTCGCCCAGACCCAGGTCTGCGTGGACGAGCCCTTCGACACCGACTTCACCCGCACCTACAACCCGGTTCCGGTTCGTCCGGGCGTGGCCGACGTCGATCCGTCGTCGAACAACAACTACTATGGCCTGCGCATCAACCCGTCGAACACGGGCAACGTGCGCCTGAACTCGCGCTTCACCCTGGCCGAAGGCCTGATCTTCACCTTCGACCCGTCGTTCCAGTACACCCTGGCCAACGGCGGCACCCAGAACACCGTGCTGGCCGAGAACAGCTCGCTGCTGCGCGGCACCCAGACGACCGGCGGCGTCGACCTGAACGGCGACGGCGACATTCTGGACCAGGTGCGGGTCATGAACCCGTCGAACACCAACACCCACCGCTATGGCGTCAACAGCTCGCTGATCTGGAACCTGAACGACGATCACCAGCTGCGCGCCGCCTATACGCTGGACTGGGGCCGTCACCGTCAGACCGGCGACTACGGCTACATCGACTTCTCGGACCCGTCCTCGCCGCGCTTCGTCGACGAGTTCGGCGGTCGCAACGACCACGACAACCGGGTCGTCAACCTGGACGGCTTCGCCCTGCAGGCGCGTAACCGTCTGTCCTACGCCATGCTGAACCAGTTCGCCGCCGAATACCGCGGCAACTTCATGAACGACGCGGTGACGGTGAACATCGGCGTGCGCGCGCCCTTCTTCGAGCGTGAGCTGAACCAGTACTGCTACTCGCAGAACGCCTCGTCGAACGTGCTCTGCACCTCGCAGGTCCCCAACGCGACCCTGGCCAATGGCAACGTCACCTTCGCCGGCAGCTCGACGCAATACATCGCGCCGTATGAAGCCACGAAGAAGTTCGACGACATCCTGCCGAACGTGGGCGCCGTCTACCGCTTCGGCCAGGGCCAGTCGGTCTACGCCTCCTATGCGGAAAGCCTGTCGGCGCCGCGCACGGACAGCCTCTATACGGTCGTTCGCCTGCCGGACGGCTCGATCGGCAACCCGACCGTGCAGCCGGAAACCAGCCAGAACTTCGAGCTGGGCTACCGCCTGAACGCGCCGGGCCTGATCATCCAGGCCGCCGCCTACCGCAACCAGTTCGACAACCGCATCGTCAACACCTACGACGAAGACCTGGGCACCTTCGTGGACCGCAACGTCGGTTCGGTGGAGACCATGGGCATCGACGCGTCGGTGGGTTGGGAACCGATCGAACGCCTGAGCCTCTACGCTTCGGCCTCGTTCCTCGACAGCGAACTGCAGGACGACTACGTCCTGAACGCCACCGGCCAGATCGCCGCCACCAAGGGCAAGGAACTGGTCGAGACGCCGAGCGAGACCTTCGCCCTGCGCGCGGCCTATGACTTCAACGACGTGTTCTCGGCCGGCATCCAGGGCAAGTACGTCGGCGAGCGCTGGGTCACCGACGTGAACGACCTGAAGGTCGACGCCTATACGGTGGTGGACCTGGACGCCCGCTTCGACTTCGCGCCGCTGGGCTTCGAGGGCACCTATCTGCAGTTCAACGTGACCAACCTGTTCGACGAAGAGTATTTCGTGAACCTGGGCACCCGCACCTCGGCCACGCCGGGCCAGCCGGGCTACAGCCGTCCGTTCGCGGGCACCGGCCCGTACCGCACGGTCATGGCCACGCTGCGCTACGCCTTCTAAGGCGGACGAAAAGCAGAGCAGGGAAGGGCGGTCCGGCGACGGGCCGCCCTTTCTTTTCTTGCGGGGCCTATCGCGCGGTCGCGCTGCCTGAGGCCCTGCCGGGAGGTCATGCGCGGCTGCCGGGCGTTGAAGTCCGGGGCGCTTGGGGCCATATGGCGCGGCTCCGCGTTAAGACCCTCATGAGGACGCCTGAATGACCGCGCCCATCCCCGCCGAATGGTCCCCGCATCGCGCCCTGTGGGTCGGCTGGCCCAGCCACGGCGAGCTGTGGGAAGACAACCTCGAACCGGCCCAGGCCGAGGTCGAGGCCCTGGTGCGCGCCCTGGCGGGGCCGGGCCGGGAGCAGGTTCGGCTGATGGTCGGAAACGAGGCGGCGCTGGCCGACGCCCGCGCCCGCTTCGACGGCGTGGCGGGCGTGGAGGTCGTGGCCGGCCGGTTCGGCGACATCTGGCTGCGCGACACCGGGCCGATCTTCGGCGCGGGCTCCACGACGGCCCAGGCCTTCCGCTTCAACGGCTGGGGCGGCAAGTACGACCTGCCCCACGACGACGAGGTCGCCGACCAGATCGGCGCGCGCGCCGGCGTTCCCCTGACGCGACATGACGTGGTGATGGAGGGCGGCGCCCTGGACCACGACGGGGCGGGCACGGTCCTGACGACCCGCCAGTGCCTGCTAAACCCCAACCGCAATCCCGGCTGGACGCAGGATGCGGCCGAGGCGGCGCTGGCCCAGGCGGTCGGCGCGCGCAAGGTGGTCTGGCTGGGCGACGGCCTGCTGAACGACCACACCGACGGCCATGTCGACAACCTGGCCCGCTTCGTCGCGCCGGGCGTGGTCGCCTGCCCGGTCGCCTGGGGCCGGAAGGACCCGAACGCCGAGGTCTATGACGCTGCGGCGCGCGATCTGCACGCCGCGACCGACGCCGAGGGACGCCCGCTGAAGGTGCTGCGCATCCCCTCGCCGGGCCTGGTCCTGGACGAGGACGAACGCCCCATCCCGGCCAGCCACATGAACTTCCTCATCGCCAACGGCGCGGTGATCGTGCCCAGCTACGGCGACGAGACCGCCGCTCGTCTGGCCTGCGAAGCGCTTAAGACCGTTTATCCCGACCGGGACGTCATCCCCCTTCCGTCGCTGGCCATCCTGACCGGCGGCGGCTCGTTCCACTGCATCTCCCAGCAGGAGCCGGCATGACCCGCACGATCTCCGTCGCCGCCATCCAGACCTCCTATGGCGACGACCTTCAGGTCAACATCGACAAGACCGTCGATCTGATCCGTCAGGCGGCGGACAAGGGCGCGCAGGTGATCCTGCCGTCGGAGCTGTTCCAGGGGCCGTATTTCTGCGTCTCGCAGGAGGAGCACTGGTTCGGCCACGCCTATGAATGGCGCGAGCATCCGTGCGTGACCCAGCTGGCGCCGGTGGCCAGGGAGCTGGGCGTGGCCATCCCGGTCTCGATCTTCGAGCGCGACGGGCCGCAGTACTACAACTCCCTGGTCATGCTGGATGCGGACGGAGAGGCGCTGGGCGTCTATCGCAAGAGCCACATCCCCGACGGCCCCGGCTATCAGGAAAAATACTACTTCCGGCCCGGCGACACCGGCTTCAAGGTCTGGAAGACCCGCTTCGGCCGGGTCGGCGTCGGCATCTGCTGGGACCAGTGGTACCCCGAGACGGCGCGCGCGATGATGCTGCAGGGGGCCGAGGTGCTGATGTACCCGACCGCCATCGGCACCGAGCCGCACGACGACAGCCTGGACACCGCCGAGCCGTGGCGGCGCGCCATGCAGGGCCATGCCGTGTCCAACGTCGTGCCGGTGGTCGGCGCCAACCGCATCGGCCACGAGCAGGTCACCGAGGCGGGCCAGACCTTCTACGGCCACTCCTTCATCGCCGACCATCGCGGCGACCTGGTCGAGAGCCTGGGCAAGGAAGACGAAGGCGTGCTGGTCCACGCGTTCGACCTGGACTTCCTGGACCGGCACCGCGCGGCGTGGGGCTTCTTCCGCGACCGACGCACGGACTTGTACGGCCCTCTGCTGGGACCGCGCTGAACCGAATCAGGCGGCGCGCACGTCCTGCGCCGTCTGCCGGACGGCGGCCTGTTCCAGGGCGGCGTTGACGGCCTCGTACAGACGCGCCTGGGTCACCGGCTTGGGCAGGTGCCCGTCCATGCCCGCCGCCAGGCACCGGGCGGCGTCCTCGGGCATGGCGTCGGCGGTCACCGCCAGGACGGGGATGTCCCGCGCCGGCGCGGCCAGGGCGCGGATCGCCCGCGTCGCCGCCAGCCCGTCCATGCCCGGCATCCGCACGTCCATCAGCACCAGGTCCAGCGGCCGGGCGGCCACGGCGTCCAGCGCCTCGCGCCCGTCGGCGGCCTCGAACACGTCGCAATCGGCGGCCTGCATCATGATCCGCAACAGGTCGCGGTTCACGGGGTGATCGTCGACGATCAGCACCCGCATCCGGCGCTCCGGCGGATCGTCCGTCGCGGTCGCCTGGGGCGAGGCCGCCGCCGGGGCGGGGATCTCCACGGTGAAGACCGACCCGCGGCCCTGCTGGCTCTCCACCGACAGCGTGCCGCCCAGACGGTCGATGTGACCCTTGGCCAGGACCAGGCCGACCCCGGCGCCCTCGTGCGCCCGGCTGGTGGAGGCGTCGGCCTGCTCGAACAGGCGGAACAGGCCGGCCAGCGTCTCGGGGGGCATGCCGCAGCCGGTGTCGGCCACCGTCACGCGCAGCCGGTCGTCCAGGCGATCGACGGTCACGCTGATCGAGCCCTTGCTGGTGAACTTGGCCGCGTTCAGCGTCAGGTGATGGACGATCTGGCGCAGGCGCCGCGCGTCGATGGAGGCGGCGCCCTCGGCCTCCGGCGCCAGGGTCAGACGGTGATCCAGGCCCCGGATCTCGGCCCATTCGAACGCGGGCGCCGTGGCCGTCTGCATCAGGTCGCGCACGTCGACCGGGGCCAGGACCACCTCGTCGCCGCCGCGTGAGACCTCCAGCAGATCCTCGACCAGGCGCAGCATGGCCTCGCCGCACTGGCGCACCGCCTCGACCTGGCGCCGGCCCTCGGCGTCCAGCGACGGACGGCGCGACAGCAGGTCGGCGTAGCCGGTCACGCCGGTCAGCGGCGTGCGCATCTCATGGCTCATCAAGGCCAGGAAACGGGACTTGGCGGCGTCGGCCTGTTCGGCGCGCAGCCGCGCCTCCACGGCCGCGTGGGTGCGGCTGCGCAGGCGCGCGACCAGGCGTCGGCGCTCGCTGGACAGGGTGGTGATGGGCAGGGCCGTGCCGACGACCGCCAGCAGGAACAGGTGAAACACGTTCAGCTGCCGCATGATCACGGGCACGCTGGCCAGGTGCGGATCTTCGGACAGCCGCGTCAGCATCGCCGGCCCGTGGCCCGTCAGGGTCGCCGCGCCCCCGATCGCGCCGACCATCATGACCGCCGCGGCCGTCCATGGGGGCGACAGCCTGAAGGCCAGCAGGATCAGCGGCGGAAAGGCCATGAACAGGATCGGCGCCGAGGTCTGGCCGAACACCCACAGGCAGACGACCGCCAGCAGGGTCAGCAGGGCCGCCACCTCGGCGGCCGAGGCCTGGGCGTCCTCGCGGAACCGATGCGCGCGCGCCAGCAGCAGCAGCGACGGCGCGACGATGGCCATGGCCAGCAGTTCCATGTCGAACAGATGATGCAGCCGGAAGCCCAGGGTGCCCATGGGCAGGCGTCCGGCCCAGACCGCGAACATCCCCGCCAGCAGGGTGCTCAGCGCCACGGCCGGCGCCACCGCCAGCAGCACGAAGCGCAACAGGCGTTTGGGCCGGCGCATGTCCAGGGCCGCGCCGCAGAACCGCCGCGCCAGGACGGCGGCGACCGCGACCTGGATCAGGTTCAGCCCGGCGTTGATCCAGACGAAGGCGGGCGGATCGCCCCGCGCCACATTGGCCGCGACATTGATGCCGACGCAGGCGGCCGTCACCAGCAGGGCCGGGCGGCGGTGCAGCTGAAGCAGGGCCGCCAGCAGCACGGCGTTGGCCAGCCACAGCACGGTGGCGCCGAAGACTTCCATGCTCCAGTGGCCGACCAGCTGGGCGCCGACGTATAGCACGACATAGGCCAGGGGCGGCGGACCCGCCGCACGGCCGGCGTCGTGGCGGAAAAGCCGCCAGCGGCCGCGTCCGAACTTCACCCTCCCCAGGCTCATGGGGCCACCCTGGCGCGCAGGTCTTAAGATTTCGGTTTCGGCGCGACTACGTAGATTTGCGGAACCGGCGAACCGGCCTCGCCGTTCTCAAGCCCTCGCCGAGGAGGGGCGAACCATGTCCGACGTCATCGCCGAACCGACCTTCGAACCGCCCGCCGACGCCCTGGCCTTCTATGAGGAGAGCCTGAAGCTGCTCAAGGAATCGGGCATCCCGTTCCTGCTTTCCGGGACGTACGCCGTGACCGCCTATACCGGCATCCGGCGGCCGACCAAGGATCTGGACGTCTTCTGCAAGCCGGGCGACTACCCCCGCATCCTGGCCTTCTTCCAGGCCCGCGGCTACCGCACCGACGTCGAGGACGAGCGCTGGATCGCCAAGGTCTGGAAGGACGAAAAACACTTCTTCGACGTGATCTTCGCCATGTCCAACGGCACTATCGCCGTGTCCGACAGCTGGTTCAGCGAGGATTCGATCACCGTCTATGGTCATGAGGTCAGGATCACGCCGCCGACCGCCCTGATCCTGTCCAAGGTCTTCATCCAGGACCGCTACCGCTACGACGGGGCCGACGTGAACCACGTCATCCTGAAGCAGTCCGAGGCCATCGACTGGAAGTCGCTGCTGGACCAGATGGACCTGTACTGGGAGGTGCTGGCCTCGCACCTGCTGAACTTCCGCTTCGCCTATCCGACCGAGCGCGACCGGGTGCCGCGCTGGCTGATGGAGGAGCTGACCGAGCGTCTCCAGGCCCAGATCGACCTGCCGCCGCCGCGGGTGAAGGTCTGTCGCGGCCGGCTGTTCAGCCCGCGCGACTATGTCGCCGACGTCGCCGAATGGGGCTTCGGCGACGTGGTCGGCAAGGGGCTGGAGGAACGCCACGATCCGGTGAACTGAGAAACCAAGGAGCGCGCGATGGCGGAAACGCCGAACGATCCCCAGACGCCCCAGCCAGGCCTGGAGCCCGGACCCGGCAGGAAGATGCGCGTCGCCGCCGTCGGCGACCTGCACGTGGGAGAAACGTCCCAGCGGGCCTATCGCGACCTGTTCGAACGGGTGGCGGACGACGCCGACGTGCTGTGCCTGTGCGGCGACCTGACCAACTACGGCAAGACCGGCGAGGTCGAACGGCTGCTGGAAGACCTCAGGCTGTGCCGCATCCCGATGGTCGGCGTCCTGGGCAATCACGAGCACGAATGCGGCCAGCCCGACCATGTGGTCCAGATGCTGTGCGACGCGGGCGTGAAGATGCTGACCGGCCAGGCCTATGAGATCGACGGCGTCGGCTTCGCCGGCGGCAAGGGCTTCGTCGGCGGTTTCGGCCGCTACATGCTGTCGTCCTTCGGCGAGGACTCCATCAAGCGCTTCGTGCAGGAGGCGGTGGAGGACGCCAATCTGATCGAGAATTCGATCCGGATGCTGCGCACCGAACGCTCGGTGGTGCTGTTGCACTATGCGCCGGTGGTCGAGACGGTGATCGGCGAACCGCCGGAAATCCACGCCTTCCTGGGCTCGTCGCGGCTGGCGGAGACCATCGACCGCTACGACAACGTCAGCCTGGTCGTGCACGGCCACGCCCACCGGGGCGGGCCGGAGGGGCGGACCCATCGCGGGGTGCCGGTCTATAACGTCGCCCTGCCGGTGTTGCGCACCCTGGGCGACCTTCCCTACCGGGTGTTCGAGGTCTGAGGCCTCAGTCCAGGTGCGCCCAGGACCAGTCCCCGCGGCGCTCCACCGTCGTCGCCATGCCGAACAGGTCGCTCAGCACCGCGCCGGTCAGCAGTTCGGCCTTGGCGCCCTCGGCCAGGACGCGGCCCTCGCGCAGCAGCACCAGATGGCCGATCTCGGGCAGGATCTCCTCGACATGGTGGGTGACCAGCACCAGGGTCACGCCGTCGCGGGCCACCTCGCGCAGCGTCTCCAGGAACAGCCGCCGGGTCGCCGGATCCAGGCCGGCGCACGGCTCGTCCAGCAACAGGGCGCGCGGGCGGTGCGTGAGGGCGCGGGCGATCAGGACCCGCCGCGCCTCGCCGGTCGACAAGGACGCCATCTCTCGCCCGATCAGATGGCCCGCGCCCATCCGTTCCAGCGCCTCGCGGCTGGCGCGGCGCATCGGTTCGGTGACCGCGTGGTTCCACACGCCGCGCGCGGCGAAGAAGCCGGAGACAACGGCGTCGAACACCTCCAGCCGATCCTCGCCGGCGTAGTCGGTCTGCAGCGCGGGCGACACCACCCCCAGCATCCGGCGCAGCTCGAACACGTCCCACGCCTCCCGCCCGAAGATGCGGACCCGTCCCGGCGCGCCGTCCGGCCCCGCGGTCGGATAGAGCTGGCGCGTCACCAGCTTGACCAGGGTGGACTTGCCCGAGCCGTTGCGCCCCAGGATGGCGGTGTGACGGCCCAGCGGGATCGTCAGGTCCACGCCGTCCAGCATCGGCCGCCCGGCGCCCCGCGCGACGCGCACATCCTCGATTTCCAGCAGCGGGTCGGTCATGGCGCGGACCTAAGCCCGAACCTGCCCGCGGGGAAGCCGGGGGGCGAGGCGAAAACGCTCAGATCAGGCCCTGATCGCGCGCGTCGCGCTCCAGACCCTCGCGGAAGGCCGGGTCGGCCAGGGCGATCAGGGCGCGGGCGCGCTGGCTGGTCGACAGGCCTTTCAGATTGGCCCAGCCGTGCTCGGTCACGACGATGTGGGTGTCGTTGCGCGGCGTCGTCACCGGCCCGTCCAGCCGGGCGACGATGCGCGAGGCCGCGCCCTTTGCCGCGGTCGAATGGCAGGCGATGATCGACCTGCCCCCTTCCGAGGCGTAGGCCCCGCGCACGAAGTCCAGCTGGCCCCCGGCGGCGGTGAACTGGCGCCCGTTCAGATATTCCGAGCAGCAGGCCCCCGACAGATCGATCTGCAGGGTGGCGTTGACCGACACCATCCGCGCGTTGCGCGCGATCACCGCCGGATCGTTGACGTAGGACACGGGACGGGCCTCCATCGCGCGGTTGCCGTCCAGGAAGCCGTAGGTGTTGCGGTCGCCCATCGAGAAGGCGAAGACGCCGACGCCGGGGTGCAGGGTCTTGCTCGCGTGGTTCGCCACGCCCGCCTGCATCAGCTCGACCAGGCCGGGGGTCAGCATCTCGGTATGAACGCCCAGGTCGCGGTGGTCCCTCAGGGCGTCGCACACGGCGTTGGGCAGGGCGCCGATGCCCATCTGCAGGGTGGCGCCGTCCTCGACCAGGCCGGCGATGATCTCGCCGATGGCGCGGTCGGCGGGCTGGGGCTGGGCCTTGGGGATTTCCAGCAGGGGGGCCGCGTTCTCCACCACCGCCGTCACCCGAGAGACATGGACGGTGCAGTCGCCGAACACGCGCGGCATGTGCGGATTGACCTCCAGCAGCAGCGTGCGCGCCGTCTCCGACACGGGCTTGGCGTAGTCGGTGTTGGTGCCGAACGAGAAATAGCCGTCCTCGTCTATCGGCGAGACGGTGCAGATCAGGGTGTCGACCCCGACCTCGTCGCACAGCACGCGCGGCGACTGCTGGAAGCCGGTGGGGATGAACTGCACCGGATTGGGCCGTCCTTCCTCGGCGGCGCGCTGCTCCAGCCGCCGCTCGACCGCGCTATGGAACAGGCTCCAGGGCCGGATGCGGTCCATCAGCTCGTATCGCAACACCGTCTCGCCGGCGATCGCGGTGCTCAGCAGATAGTAGAGGTTGACGTCCTCGACCTCGCCGCGTTCGGCCCGCGCGGCCAGGGCCGCCAGCAGCGCCGGGGGCTGGGACACGCCCAGGCCCATCGCCGCTTTGGCGCCCGAGCGCACCAGACGGGCGGCCGCCTCGGCGGTCATCAGACGTTCTGCGTACAGGGCTTTGGCGTCCATGGCGATCTCCGGCGGTGGTGACTGGGCTTATGCGCCGAAGCGGGGCGGCGCCGCCTAGACTTTCGTCGGATCGGCGTCGGGGTCGACCGGCGAGGGCGCATCCTGAAGCGGGGCGTGATGCGCTTTCTGGAAGCGGGCGGCGGCATGGGCGATCAGCCACAGGACCATGGCCCAGGCGGCCCCGACCGCCCAGCCGGCCAGGACGTCCGAGGCCCAGTGCGCGCCCAGATAGACGCGCGTCAGCCCCACCAGGACCGCCAGCACCACGCCGACGCCGAGCACGAACACCTTGAACCGGCGGCGCGGAAAGGCCCGGGTCAGCATCACCGCGACGCTGAGGTAGAAGACCGTGGACAGCAGGGCGTGGCCCGAGGGGAAGCTGGCGTTGATCGTCTCGACCGCCCGGGCCGCCAGCGGCGGCCGCTCGCGCTCGAACACCGCCTTGAGGCCTTCGCTCAGCGCCACGCCGCCGGCCAGGCCCGCCGCCAGCAGCACCGACGACAGCCATTTCCTCTGGCTCAGCAGGAACAGGATCACGATCAGGGCGAACAGCCCCAGCACCGATATGCCCCCCAGCGAGGTGATGTCGGCCGCCGCCTCCTTCAGCCACCACGGCCCCCAGGGCCGGCCGGGGTCGTCGGCGTAGGGGCGCATCGCCGCCAGGACCCATTGGTCGAAGGCCTGGCCGTCCGCCTCGGTCATGTCGTCGGCCACCTCGGCGAAGGTCATCACCCCGATCGCGGCCACCATCAGCGCCGCCAGGACCGCGAACTCGGCCCTCGCAAGCGTCAGGGCGCGGATGAAGAAACGACGGGCGTGATCCAGGGTCATGGCCTGCGAACGGTCAAGCTGGAACCTCCGTTCCGTCTCGACCCCGATCACGCGTTCGTGAACACGCCGTCGTCAAACCTTCGCTGGCTTGAATCGGCGGTTTTCCCCAGCCGGCGCAAGGTTGTCCGACCGATTCGTTCACAAAGTGATCGTCAAGCCCGTTGACGGGTCGTTAGCCATCTGCGCCCCATATGTGGGTTCAGAAAGCGCGGCGGCCACAAGATACAGTGGTTGCGGCGCAGGCGGCATCACTTGGTTTTTTGTTCAGGGCAATGACGGTCATGGCTGGCGGCGAGGCGTTGAAGACGACGGAATTCCAAGGCGTTGCGGCGACGCCGGCGCCGGATCGGCCCCATCTGACGGTGGTCCGGTCGGTGCAGGTGGACCGCTCGCGCGACGCCCTGCTGACCGATTTCGGCAAGAAGACGCTGGAAGACCGCTACCTGCTGCCGGGCGAAAGCTATCAGGACATGTTCGCCCGGGTCTCGACCGCCTTCTCGGACGACGCCGACCACGCCCAGCGCCTGTACGACTACATGAGCCGCCTGTGGTTCATGCCCGCCACCCCGGTGCTGTCGAACGGCGGCGCGGATCGCGGCCTGCCCATCTCCTGCTTCCTGAACGCGGTGGGCGACTCGCTGGACGGCATCCAGAACGTCTGGAACGAGAACGTGGCCCTGGCGTCCAACGGCGGCGGCATCGGCACCTATTGGGGCGGCGTCCGCTCCATCGGCGAAAAGGTCAAGGGCGCGGGCAAGACCTCGGGCATCATCCCCTTCATCCGCGTGATGGACAGCCTGACCCTGGCGATTTCGCAGGGCTCGCTGCGCCGCGGCTCGGCGGCCGTCTATCTGGACATCCACCACCCGGAGATCGAGGAATTCCTGGAGATCCGCAAGCCTTCGGGCGACTTCAACCGCCGCTCGCTGAACCTGCACCACGGCGTCAACATCACCGATGAATTCATGGAGGCGGTGAAGGTCGGCTCCACCTTCGACCTGAAGTCGCCCAAGACCGGCGAGGTCATGAAGACCGTCGACGCCCGCTCGCTGTGGACCAAGCTGCTCGACATCCGGATGCAGACCGGCGAGCCCTACATGATCTTCTCGGACACGGTGAACCGCCAGCTGGCCCCGCACCAGCGCGACCTGGGCCTGAAGGTCAAGCAGTCGAACCTGTGCGCCGAGATCATGCTGCACACCGGCCGCGACCACCTGGGCGTGGACCGCACCGCCGTCTGCTGCCTGTCGTCGGTCAACGCCGAGACCTTCCTGGAATGGCGCGAGGAGCCGCGCTTCGTCGAGGACGTGATGCGCTTCCTGGACAATGTGCTGGAAGACTTCATCCGCCGCGCCCCGCCGTCGATGGCCGCCGCCGTCTATTCGGCCAAGCGCGAACGGTCGGTGGGCCTGGGCCTGATGGGCTTCCACTCCTTCCTGCAGTCGCAGGGCGTGGCCTTCGAAAGCGCCATGGCCAAGTCGTGGAACATGCGCCTGTTCAAGCACCTGCGCCGCGAGGCCGACAAGGCCAGCCGCCTGCTGGCCGAGGAGAAGGGCCCCTGCCTGGACGCCGAGGAGCGCGGCGTGATGGAGCGGTTCAGCCACAAGATGGCCATCGCCCCGACCGCCTCGATCAGCATCATCTGCGGCGGAACCTCGGCGGGCATCGAGCCGATCCCGGCCAACATCTACACCCACAAGACCCTGTCGGGCTCGTTCGCGGTCAAGAACCCCTATCTGGAGCGCCTGCTGGACGAGAAGGGGATCAACACCGAGGCGGTGTGGTCCTCCATCCTGGAGCACGAAGGCTCGGTCCAGCACATCGACGCCCTGACCGAGGACGAGAAGGGCGTGTTCAAGACCGCCTTCGAACTGGACCAGCGCTGGGTGGTCGAACTGGCCGCCGACCGCGCGCCGGAAATCTGCCAGGCCCAGTCGCTGAACCTGTTCATCCCCGGCGACGTCAACAAGTGGGACCTGCACATGCTGCACTGGTCGGCGTGGGAGCGGGGCGTGAAGTCGCTCTACTACCTGCGCTCCAAGTCGGTGCAGCGCGCCGCCTTCGCCGGCGCCGAGGACAAGAAGACCGACGAGATCGACCCCAACCAGCCCGATCTCTTCGCCCTGCCCAAGACCGACTACGATGAATGCCTGGCCTGTCAGTAAGACCTGACGGCCGCGACCGACGGGGCCCCGCGCAAGCGGGGCCCTTTGTCTGTCGGGAACCGGGTCCGCGCCGACGACGTTCGAAAGCGTCAGTAAGGTGTCATGAAAATGGCCGTTGGACTCGCCGCCTCTAAGGGGTAGGCTCGCCCCAGCGGACGGACTGGGGAGACCGAATGCGATTGGCGGCCGTGATCGTCGGGGTGGGAAGCGTGCTGGCGACGGCCGGCGCGGCCGATGCGCGCCAGCTGTGGGCGCCGGGCGCCTTCGACGAAACCCCTTCGCAGGTCGCGATCCAGGCTGGAGAGGTCGCCCAGCTCGCCCACCAGGGATTCCGCGTCGCTTCCGTCGATGACGATTTCGGCGCGCCGCTGGACCTGCCCAGCGCCTTCCAGGCCGAGGATCGTTCCGGCCTGATCGCCAGCACGCGCCGGGACGTCTGGATCCAGAGGGGCGCCGCCGCCGACCGTCTGACGCTGGAGACCGCCGGCCGCCTTCGCCGCGCCGACGGCGCGCCCTTGCCGGTCACGCCCGCCGATGCGGCGCGGCTGGACCCGGAAGCCTACGACCTTCGCTATGTGCGCGGATTCTCGGGCGCGCGGGGCCGCACCGCCTCGGGGCTGGAGGTCAGCCTGACGCCCCACGCCGGCATCGGCGTCGGCAGCGACGGCGGATCGGCCGAGGCCGGCGCCACGCTCAAGATCGGCGAGGGGCTGGAGCGCCTGGCCCCCGACGGAAGCGAGCGGTTCGGCGAGCGCCCCCGCTGGTACCTGTACGCCGCCGGTTCGGGCCGGGCGGTGGGCTACAATTTCGCGCGCACCCGCGACGGCGACTACGCCCGCTCGGGCTACACCAACGACCGGGGGTCCTTCCTCGGCGACGCCTCGATCGGGGTGGCCTATCGCCGGGGCGACATGCAGACTTCGCTGGGCGTGGTCTATCGCGAGATCGACGCCGGCAAGGGGCTGCGCGGCATGAGCGGCCTGGACACCGACGTCGACGAGGGCCTGATCGCCTTCCAGCTGTCGATCAAGCCGCGCCGCTGATCCGCCTCCAGAATCGACCGAAGCCCGCCTCGCCTCGGGCGATCCGGCTCTAGCGAACCTCAGAAACCGCCACGCCCTCGCGCCGGGGATCGGCTCCGCCGTCCCATCGGCCGTCGCGCCACAGTCCCCCGTGCAGGCCCGAGGTCTCGGTGGCGTTGGGCTGGACCGCCATGCCCGCCTGGGCCAGGGCGGCCTTGATCTCGGGCGACAACAGCTGGGCGTCGGCGCCCACCGTCTCGCCCCGCACCACCAGATTGGGCAGGGCGACGGCCTGCTGCACCGGCAGGCCCCAGTCGATCACCCCCACCAGGGCCTTGGCCACATAGGCCAGGATGCTGGACCCGCCGGGCGATCCGATCGCCCCGACCAGATTCCCCTGGCGGTCCAGGATCAGCGTCGGCGTCATCGACGAGCGCGGCCGCTTGCCCGCCGCCACGGCGTTGGCGGCGGGAAGGCCGCCCTGCGTCGGCGTGAAGGAGAAGTCGGTCAGCTGATTGTTCAGGAAGAAGCCCCCCGCCATCCGGCCCGAGCCGAAGATGCTCTCGACCGTGGTGGTCATGCTGACGGCGTTCCCCCAGGCGTCGACGACGACGACGTGGCTGGTGCCGCCCGGCTCGGCGGTGGCGTCGGCCGCGACGGGCGGCGCGCCGGTCGGGCGGCCCGGGTCGACCGGTCCGTTCACCGTCGGGACCAGGGCGGCGCGCGCGGCGACATAGTCGGGGTCCAGCAGGCCGGCGATCGGCACGCCGACGAAGTCCGCATCGCCGATGTAGCGGTCGCGATCGGCGTACATCAGCCGCTGCAGCCGGCCGAAGGCGACCCAGGCCTCGGGGCTGTCGGCGCCCTTATCCAGGTCCGGCGTGTGCTCGGCCATGGCCAGGAACTCCAGCACCGCCACGCCGCTGGACGGCGGCGGCGGCACGCACACCACATAGGCGCGGTAGGGGCGGCACAGGGGATCGCGGCGCAGCGGGCGATAGGCGGCGATGTCCGCCGCGGTCAGGGCGCCGGGACGCGGCCCCTCGGCGACGGCCTCGGCCACCGCCTGGCCCAGCGGCCCGCCGTACAGGGCCCCCGGCCCCTGGTCGGCCAGCATCCGCACCGTGCGCGCATAGTCGGGATTCCTCAGCACCTCGCCGGCCTGATAGCGGCCGCCGTCGGCCTTGGTGAAATAGGCGGCGGCCCAGCGCGTGCGGGCCTGGGGGGCGCGGCCGTTGATCATGCCGGCCAGTCGCGGGCTGACGACGAAGCCGTCGCGGGCCAGGCGCTCGGCGTCGCCGAACAGGTCGCGCCAGGCCAGCCGCCCGTGATCCTTCTGCGCCAGGGCCAGCATGGCCACCGCCCCCGGCGCCCCGGTGGAGCGGCCCGACAGCACCGCGTCGACGAAGGGCAGGGGCCGGCCGTCCTCGTAGAACAGCTCCGGCGTGGCCGCGCTGGGCGCCGTCTCGCGCCCGTCATAGGCGGTGACCGCTCCCGTCTCGGCGTTGTAATGCATCAGGAAGGCCCCGCCCCCCAGGCCCGACGATTGCGGCTCGACCAGGCCCAGCACCGCCTGGATCGCCACGGCCGCGTCCGCCGCCGATCCGCCGCGCCGCAACACCGCCATCCCCGCCTCGACGGCCAGGGGATTGGCGGCGGCGACGAAGGGCCCGCGCGCCCGGGGGGCTGCGGCGGCGACGGGCGCGGCGGCGCCCGCAGGTGCGGGCGCGGTCGAAGCGGGCGCGGCCGTCTGGCACGCCGCCAGCACCAGGGACAGCAGGGGCGCGGCGAGGCGGCGAAGGAGCGGACGCATGGGAAACCGGACGCGATGACGGGAAGGACCCGCCCGACCTAGGCCGTCCCGTCCGACCCGCCAACCCCGGCCCGCAGAAAACTGTCCGGCGCCCGCTTGCATCCCCCCGCCCGAGCGGCTAAAGACGCCGCCTCGCCGCGAGGCGTGCGCACCCGTAGCTCAGCTGGATAGAGCATCAGACTACGAATCTGAGGGTCAGGAGTTCGAATCTCTTCGGGTGCGCCATCTCCGTTCAGACCTGAGAACCGAGACACGCGCCTGCGCGGCGCGACTTCCCATCGCTAGACGCCAGAGCCCGCAGACATTCGGTCGGTGAGCCGACGCCGCCTGTCAGGCCTCCGTTTCTCGGTCGCGCGGTGGACGCGGCCTCCTTCTGCCAGCGATGTCGATTTCGGCGACGGCTCGCCCGTCCGCGCCCATGATGCGACAAGATCTTGCTCCAATTTGCGCCACAAAGCGGCCGTTTTCGGCATTTTGTTCCGGATTGATGACGTTTTGCCGAATATAAGATTGCAAGCCGCCACCTTGTGCCCTACCGATGTCTCAATCAGGGCCAATATAGTATAACATCGATATATCTCAACGTTATCTGACGCGGCCGTGAGTATTCGTAAAGAAATACTTTTGAGATGAGGCGTATGCGTACTCGTAAGAATCAGCTTTTGTCTTCGGCTTTGGCGGGCGGAGTCGTCGCCGCCTCGATGGCCATTCTCGTTCCCGGCGTCGCTTCGGCGCAGACGACCGTTCAAACCCCGGACCAGGACGCGGTCCAGGTCGATGAAATCGTCGTGGTGGGGTCGCGTATTCGTCGCGACAACTACAACGCTCCTTCGCCCACCCAGGTCGTGACGCGCGAGGAAGCGACCCTGCAGGGCTTCGCCTCCACGACCGAGGCGCTGCAGAGCACGGCCGTCACCGGCGGAACTTCGCAGATCAACAACGCGTACGGCGGCTACGTCACCGACGGCGGCCCGGGCGCCAACACCATCGGCCTGCGCGGCATGGGCCCCAGCCGCACCCTGGTGCTGCTGAACGGCCGTCGCGTCTCGCCGGCCGGCT
This sequence comes from Brevundimonas albigilva, assembly GCF_023573565.1. NCBI lineage: Bacteria > Pseudomonadati > Pseudomonadota > Alphaproteobacteria > Caulobacterales > Caulobacteraceae > Brevundimonas > Brevundimonas albigilva. Next base: position 2,817,771 of record NZ_CP097649.1, on the reverse strand, counting down.
CGCGCGGCTCGGTCGGTTCGGCCGACCTGAACGTGCTGCCGACGGCCATGATCGACCGGGTCGAGGTGCTGCGCGACGGCGCGTCGTCGGTCTATGGCTCGGACGCGGTCGCCGGCGTGGTCAACATCCAGACCCGCCAGGGCTTCGAGGGCCTGACCCTGGAAGGCCAGGTGAACGCCCCCACCGAGGCCAACGGCAATGGCGGTTCGACCCGCCTGTCCGTCGTCGCCGGGGCCAAGGGCGACCGCTGGCGCGCCGCCGGTTCGGTGGAGCGCTACGAGCGCGACGAACTGACCCTGCGCGATCGCGAATTCACGCGCTGCCAGACGGACGGCTTCTTCAACGACCGGGACTACATCGACCCCCGCACGGGCCAGTCGAAGTGCTATCCGATCACCACGACCGGCTCGAACGGCGTGACGATCAACACCATCGGCACGGGCAGCCTGGCCGGCGTCGGCGCGCCCGGCGTGCCGGACATCGCTCTGGCGAACGGCGTCACCTATAACCGTTGGCGCCCGAATTCGGCGATCACCAGCGGCCTGGTCGGCTTCGAGGGCGTCGGCGGGTCCTACGTCAACCCCAACGATCCCACTTCGAACATCGCTCTGAACAACAATATCCGCGACACCTTCGAAGACCGGATGCTGAACGAGTCGCTGATCTCGCCGGTCGACATCACCACCATCTATGGCGAAGGCGGCTACGACCTCCACGCCCTGGGGAATGCGGAAGTGTACGGCGAAGTGCTGTTCAACCAGCGCAAGTCGTCGCAGACCGGCTATCGCCAGCTCTCGCTGGACTACGCCGAGGGCAGCCCGCTGATCCCGGACAACCTGGCTTTCTCGACCTTCGCGGGCGACCAGGGTCTGAACAAGGGCCAGAACGTCGGCGTGCGCGCCTTCATCGGCTTCGGCAACGACACCTCCGAGCAGGAAGTGGACTTCACCAAGCTCACGGGCGGTCTGCGCGGCGACTTCATCGTGCCGGGCTGGCGCTATGACGCCTACGTCAGCCATTCGCGCTCCAAGTCGACCTACACCAGCGAGCAGTTCCTGACGGACCGCCTGATCGAGACCCTGGACGTGGTCGAGACCGCGCCGGGCCGTTTCGAGTGCGCCCAGCTTTCGTCCAACCCCGGTTGCGTCGCCGCGCCGGCCCTGAGCACCCGCACCATCGCCGGCGAACTGCCGCAGGACTGGGTCGACTACGTCTTCCGTCCCGTCACCGGCACCACCGAGTTCGAGGAGACCATCGTCTCGGTCGGCATCGACGGTCCGCTGTTCCAGCTGCCGGCCGGCGAGGTCAGCGCCTTCTTCGGCGCCGAATGGCGCGATTCCTCGATCGACGACACGCCGGGTCTCGATAGCCAGCTGGGCAACACCTACAACTACTCCACCTCGGCCATCACCCGCGGGTCGGACTCGGTGTGGGAAGCCTTCGGCGAGGTCGAGGTGCCGGTCCTGCGTGACCTGCCCTTCGCCCAGGAACTGACGCTGAACGGTTCGTTCCGCTACACCGACTACGACTCCTACGGCGACGACACGACCTACAAGGTCGGCGCGGTCTATCGCCCGATCGACTGGCTGTCGCTGCGCGCCACCTACGGCACCTCGTTCCGCGCCCCGGCGCTGTTCGAGCAGTTCGTCGGCGCGACCAGCGGCTTCCTGTCCTCCGGCGCCGACGCCTGTAACGAGTACGGCGCCGAGGGCGTGAACCCCAACCGCGTCGCCAACTGCGGCGCCGAGGGCCTGCCCAAGGACTACTACGCCACCACCGGCGTGCAGGTGATCAGCGAAGGCGGGGCCGATCTGGGCCTGGCGGCCGAAACCTCGACCAACCTGACGATCGGCGCGGTGTTCCAGCCGACCCTGCCCTCGGGCTGGGGCAACCTGGACTTCGCGGTCGACTATTACGAGATCGAGGTCGAGAACGGCGTCTCGCAATACGGCGCCTCGGCGATCCTGGATCGCTGCTACGACTCCAACCCTGGCGATTTCGCGGCCGACACGGGCTTCTGCGCCCTGGTCTCGCGTGATCCGTCGGACAACTCGCTGACGGTGATCGACAGCTATGTGAACCTGGCCACGGACATCGTGAAGGGCCTGGACTACACGCTGCGCTACCGTAACGACGTCGGCCCCGGCTCGGTCCTGTTCAACCTCGCGGTCACCCAGTACACCGAAGTGTCGAGCAAGCTGTTCGATGAGGATCCTCTGGAAGACTATGTCGGCATGATCGACAATCCGGAGTTCACCGGCACGGCCGACATCAGCTACGCCTGGGCCGACTGGCGCGTGCGCTACGGCGTCGAGTGGGTCGATGGCATGAGCAGCTATGAGTACTACGGAGAAAATCCGGCGACGAGCCAATACGACCTGGCGACCGACGACTACTACCTCCACAACGCCTCGGTTCAGTATTCGCGTGACGGCTGGACGGCCACGGCCGGCGTGCGCAACCTGTTCGACGAGAATCCGCCGACCATTTCGGCGGGCGTGTACAACCGGGTCGGCAACGCCCCGCTGTATTCGGGCTACGACTACCTGGGCCGCACGGCCTTCATCAACCTGACCAAGTCCTTCTAAGGACGACCGTCGGAACGACAGGCGAGGGCGGCGGGCGCAAGTCCGCCGCCCTTTCGTTTGCGCGCCCGCCTGGCGGGAACCTCCGGGCCCGAGCGGTGATTGTCAGCCCTACGCCCCCGCTTGAAGAAGGATCGCCATGTTCCGTTCGCGCCGCCTCGTCCCCGCCTTCGCCGCCCTGGCCGCCGCCTCGGCCCTGTCGGCCTGCGCCTACAACGAGGCGCTGGGCCGCAATCAGCTGCTGCTGGTCGACAACGCCGCCCTGTCGCAGCAGTCGAACGTCGCGTGGCGCGAGGCGGTGGCCAAGCCGGGCGTGCTGACCTCGGGCGCCCAGGTGGAGCGCGTCCGCCGCGTCGGCGGCCCGCTGGTCCAGGCCGCGGGCCTGGGCGGGCGCAGCTGGGAATACGCCGTCTTCCCGGAAGAGAGCCCCAACGCCTTCACCCTGCCGTCCGGCCAGATCGGGGTGACGACGGGCCTGCTGAACCTGGTCCGCAACGACGACCAGCTGGCCAGCGTCATCGGCCATGAGATCGGCCACATCGTGGGCGGCCACGCCGCCGAGCGGGCGTCCAGCCAGGCGCTGACCTCGGTCGGCCTGGCGGCGGCGCAGGGCGTGGCGGGACGCTATGGCGACGCGGTCGGCGCCTATGGCGGCCTGGCGGCCCAGTACGGGGTGCTGCTGCCCTATTCGCGCCGCGACGAGCTGGAGGCCGACCGCCTGGGCGTCGACTATATGGCGGCCGCCGGCTTCAGGCCGTCCGAAGCGGTCGCTCTGTGGCGGCTGATGGCGGCGCAGCGCCAGACGGCCACGCCGCAGTTCGCCTCGACCCACCCGTCGGACGACACCCGCATCCAGGCGCTTGAGCAGTATATCGCCAGCCGCGGCTGGCGCTGATCAGATCCGGATGTCCAGCAGCGAGCCGGGCCGCAGCAGGCGGGTCGGCTCGGCGCCCGTGGCCGCGCCCTGGGAAGCGCCCAGGGAAGCGCTCTGCGAAGTCTGAACCGGCCGCAAAGCCGGCGGCGTCGGGGCCGGCGCGGCCGCCGCGCTCGCGGGGGCCGCGGGACTGGCGGCCTCCATCGCGGCGCGGAAGAAGGCCGACTGGGCCTGGCGCGCGCGGCCGGTCTCGCCCGGAACGGGCAGGGTCGTCGCAGGAAGGCCGGGGCGAATCGCGCTCATGTCCGAAGGGTTAACGCATTCCGTCGAAAAACGGTTAACGCGACGCGGCGGTCGGGGCGGGACGCGGCGGCGCCTGCATCGAGGCGACCAGCCGGTCCAGGTCGGCGTCGTCCAGCAGCGGGCCGGACTGTTTGGCGGTGATCCGGCCCAGGGCGTCCACGGCGAAGGTCTCGGGCACGCCCGAAATGCCCAGGTCCAGCCCGGCGCGCCCCTCGCGGTCCACCAGGACCATCGTGAAAGGGTCGCCCAGTTCGTCCAGGAAGGCGCGGGTGGCGACCGGCTCGTCCTTGTAGGCGATCCCGACCACGGCCACGCCGCGTCGCTTCAGCTCCAGCAGCTTCGGATGCTCGATCCGGCATGGGGCGCACCAGGAGGCGAAGACGTTGACGATCATCGGCCGCCCCACGCCGGCGGTCTTCAGGTCCAGCTGGCCCGGACCCTCGCGGTCGCCCGACAGCATCGGCAGCACCGTCTCGGGGATCGGCTGGCCGACCAGGGCGTCGGGCTTGAACGCCGGGTCGCGCTTCAGCGACCAGCCGACGAACAGCGCCGCCAGGGCCGCCAGCACCACCAGCGGCAGAAGCGCCAGCCAGCGGGTCATGGGCGAGGCCCTGTTTCTTTTGGCCCCACCGCGCTTCGCGCGGCTTGAGGGCGCGGCTCGGCGCCTTCCAGCCGATCCAGGTCGCGCTTCCATCTGCGGCCGGCGATGGCCGCGCGCGCGGTCAGGGCGCCCAGGACCAGCGCGCTGATCCCCCAGGCGGGCCAGACGAAGGCGGCGTAGGGGCTCATGTCCAGGTCGAGCATTCAGGCCTCCAGCGCCCGGCGCGCGCGCAGGGTCACGACCCGGCGGCGGCGCACCTCGGTGCGGATCGCGCTCAGCCACAGGGCGGAAAACAGCACGCCATAGGCCGCCAGCATGGTCAGGAAGGCCGGCACATAGGCCGGGTCCAGCCCCGACGAGCCGGGGCTCAGGAAGCTGGCGGGCTGATGCAGGGTGTTCCACCAGTCGACCGAGAACTTGACGATGGGCAGGTTGACCAGGCCGACCAGCCCCAGCACCGCCGCCGCCCGCGCCGCCTTCTGCTCGTCGTCGATTGAGGCCCTCAGCGCCATGTAGCCCAGGTAGAACAGGAACAGCACCAGGACGCTGGTCAGGCGCGCGTCCCACACCCACCACGTCCCCCACATCGGCTGGCCCCACAGCGATCCGGTCACCAGCGCCAGCCCCGTCAGGGCCGCGCCGGGCAGGGCGGCCGCCCGCGCGGCGGCGTCGGCCAGGGCGTGGCGGAACACCAGGGCGAAGAAGCTGGAGACGCCCAGCGCCCCATAGGCCCCCAGGCCCCACACCGCCGCGGGCACGTGCACGAACATGATCCGCACCGTGTCGCCCTGCTGATAGTCGGCGGGAACCGAAAAGCTCAGCCACGCTCCGACCGCCAGCAGCACGCCCGCCGCCGCCCACAGCACGGGCGCCAGCGGGCCGGTGAAGGCCATGAAGCGCTGCGGATTGGACAGGCCGAACATGGCGTCAGCGCTTACGCGGCGAGGGGGCGGCGGGCAAGCGGCTCATCCCTGGGCGTTGCGGACGGCGGCGGCCCCGGCGAAGGGGGTCAGGACGGCGGCGAACAGCACATAGGCCGACAGCAGGGCCAGGGCCGGGGCGGGGGACTGGCCCGCCGCCCGCTCCAGCGCCCCGGCGCCGAACACCACCGGCGGGATGAACAGCGGCAGGACCACCACGGCGATCAGCAGGCCGCCGCGCCGCGCGCCCAGGGCCACGGCCGCGCCCAGGGCCCCGGTCAGGGCGAACCCCAGGCCGCCGATCACGGCCCCCAGGGCGACCAGCGGCGTCAGGCCGACCGGCAGGCCCAGCGCCAGGGCCGCGACCGGCGCCGTCAGCGCCAGCGGCAGGCCGACGGCGACCCACTGGGCGACGGCCTTGATCAGGACCACCCCCTCCATCGGCAGGTGGCCGACCGCCAGCAGGTCCAGCGCCCCGTCCTCCAGGTCGCGCTCGAACAGCCGCTCCAGCGACAGCAGCGAGGCCAGGGCCAGGCCCAGCCAGGCCACCCCGCCCGCGACCGGCCTCAACGTCCGGGGGTCGCCGCCCGCCGCCAGCGGCAGCAGCACCGTCAGGCACAGCAGGAAGCCGCAGGCCAGCAGCGGCCCGCCGCCGCCGTTCCACGCCAGGTCCAGCTCCCGTTCCAGCAGCACGCGCGTCGCGCCGCGCAGGCCGGGCGGGCGGGGCTCCACGCCCTCGGGATCGCGCGGGCCGAACCTCACGACAGTCCCCCCAGGTCCAGGGTCCGCGCCGGGATCGGCAGGGGGTCGTGCACGGCCGCCAGGATCAGGCCGTCGGCCTGCAGGTGGCGTCTCATGCAGGCGGCGAAGGCGTCGCGCCAGCGCGCGTCCAGCGGCGCCATCGGCTCGTCCAGCAGCCACAGGGCGCGCGGCGACCCGACCAGCCGGCCCATCGCCAGCCGGCGTCTCTGGCCCGCCGACAGCCGCCGCACCTCCAGGTCCAGCAGGGGCTTCAGGCCGAAGGCCTCGACCGCGTCGTCGACCCCGTACTGGGTGTGGCCCAGCCAGTCGCACTGGAAACCCAGTTCCTGGCGCGCGGTGCGGCCGGTCTTCAGCCCGTCCTGATGGCCCAGCAGATGCGTCTCGCGCCCCCGCGCCTCGGCGGGATCCAGCGGATTGCCGTCGCCGTCGTGGAAGGCGATCTCCCCCGCCTCGGGCCGGATCAGGCCGGCGACGGCGCGCAGCAGGCTGGTCTTGCCCGCCCCGTTGGCGCCGGTCAGCACCGCCGCCTCCCCCGCCTTCAGACCAAAGTCGAGGTTCCTGAACAGCACGCGCTCGCCGCGCGCCACAGACAGGCCGGACAGGGACAGGGCGTGGATCATCGGACGTAAATCTCCCTCCCCATGAAGGGGAGGGAGAATTCCTGTGATCTTTGCGAACCCTTCTCAATGTCCATGCCGGAGGTGTGGACACATGGACCCGGCCGCCCGGCGAGGCTATATGCGCCCTCGCCGTAGCCGGCTTTCGCGGCGCGCGGCGGGGACCTGTGCGCCCCGTCGTCCAGCGCGCGAAGGGGCGAACCGAATTGTCGGGCGGCGCTGACCAGAGGACCACTCTCCATGCCGTCGATCGACAGCCTCAAGACCCGCCAGGACCTTTCCGTCGGGCGCAAGAAGTACGCCTATTACAGCCTTCCCGCCGCCGAGGAAGCCGGTCTGGCCGGTATTTCGCGCCTGCCGCGCTCGATGAAGGTGCTGCTGGAGAACCTGCTGCGCAACGAGGACGGCGTCTCCGTCACCGAGGACGACCTGAAGGCTGTCGCCGCCTGGATCGAGAACAAGGGCTCGGTCGAGCACGAGATCGCCTTCCGCCCGGCCCGCGTCCTGATGCAGGACTTCACCGGCGTTCCCGCCGTCGTCGACCTGGCCGCCATGCGCGACGCCATGTCCTCGCTGGGCGCCGACGCGGCCAAGATCAACCCGCTGGTCCCCGTCGACCTGGTCATCGACCACTCGGTCATGGTCGACTATTTCGGCACCCCCCGGGCCTTCGGCGAGAACGTCGAGCGCGAGTATGAGCGCAACATCGAGCGCTACAACTTCCTGCGCTGGGGCTCGTCGGCCTTCAACAACTTCCGCGTCGTGCCCCCCGGCACCGGCATCTGCCACCAGGTGAACCTGGAGAACCTGGCCCAGACCGTCTGGACCCTGGACGAAGGCAAGAAGACCGTCGCCTATCCCGACACCGTCGTCGGCACCGACAGCCACACCACCATGATCAACGGCCTGGCCGTCCTGGGCTGGGGCGTCGGCGGCATCGAGGCCGAGGCGGCCATGCTGGGCCAGCCGATCCCGATGCTGATCCCCGAGGTCATCGGCTTCAAGCTGACCGGCCGCCTGCCGGAAGGCGCCACCGCCACCGACCTGGTGCTGACCGTCACCCAGATGCTGCGCAAGAAGGGCGTGGTCGGCAAGTTCGTGGAATTCTTCGGCGACGCCCTGCCGAACATGACCATCGAGGACCAGGCCACCATCGCCAACATGGCCCCGGAATACGGCGCCACCTGCGGCTTCTTCCCCGTCTCGGCCGCCACCATCGGCTATCTGACCGCCACGGGCCGCGACAAGGCGCGCGTCGCCCTGGTCGAGGCCTACGCCAAGGCCCAAGGCCTGTGGATCGACGAGACCTCGGAAGACCCGGTCTTCACCGACGTGCTGGAGCTGGACATCTCGACCGTCGTCCCGTCGCTGGCCGGCCCCAAGCGTCCGCAGGACCGGGTCGAGCTGACCAACGCCGCCCCGGCCTTCGAAACCGCCCTGGCCGAGGTGTTCAGCCGCCCGTCCGACGCCCCGCGCGCCGCCGTGGAAGGCGAGAAGTTCACCGTCGGCGACGGCGACGTGGTCATCGCGGCCATCACCTCCTGCACCAACACCTCCAACCCGTCGGTGCTGATCGCCGCCGGCCTGGTGGCGCGCAAGGCCAACGCCCTGGGCCTGAAGGCCAAGCCGTGGGTCAAGACCTCGCTGGCCCCCGGCTCTCAGGTCGTGACCGACTATCTGACCGACGCCGGCCTGCAGAAGGACCTGGACGCCCTGGGCTTCAACCTGGTCGGCTACGGCTGCACCACCTGCATCGGCAACTCGGGCCCGCTGGCCCCGGCCATCTCCAAGGCGATCAACGACAACGCCCTGGTCGCCACCTCGGTCCTGTCGGGCAACCGCAACTTCGAGGGCCGGGTGAACCCCGACGTCCAGGCCAACTACCTGGCCTCGCCGCCGCTGGTCGTGGCCTACGCCATCGCCGGCTCGATGCGGATCGACATCACCAAGGACCCGATCGGCCAGGACAAGAAGGGCAATGACGTCTTCCTCAAGGACGTCTGGCCCACCGCCCAGGAAGTCGCCGACATCCAGCGCAAGTCCGTCACCCCGGCCATGTTCGCCAAGCGCTACAAGGACGTGTTCAAGGGCGACAAGCACTGGCAGGCGATCAAGGTCACCGGCGGCCAGACCTATGAGTGGGACGACAAGTCCACCTACGTCCAGAACCCGCCCTACTTCGAGGGCCTGACGATGCAGGCCGCGCCGGTCCAGGACATCGTCGAGGCGCGCGTCCTGGCCATCTTCGGCGACTCGATCACCACCGACCACATCTCGCCGGCCGGTTCGATCAAGAAGACCTCGCCCGCGGGCGTCTATCTGACCAACCACGGCGTCGAGGCGTCGGAGTTCAACTCCTACGGCGCGCGTCGCGGCAACCACGAAGTCATGATGCGCGGCACCTTCGCCAACATCCGCATCAAGAACCGCATCACCCCCGACATCGAGGGCGGCGTGACCAAGCACTTCCCGTCGGGCGACGTCATGTCGATCTACGACGCGGCCATGCGCTACCAGTCGGAAGGCCGCCCGCTGGTCGTCTTCGCCGGCAAGGAATACGGCACCGGCTCGTCGCGCGACTGGGCGGCCAAGGGCACCAACCTCTTGGGCGTGCGCGCCGTCATCGCCGAAAGCTTCGAGCGCATCCACCGCTCCAACCTGGTCGGCATGGGCGTCGTCCCCCTGCAGTTCAAGCAGGACGGCTGGCAGAAGCTGGGCCTGACCGGCGAGGAGATCGTCACCATCCGCGGCCTGACCGACGCCAACATCGGCAAGCTGAAGCCTCGCCAGGACCTGTGGGTCGAGCTGTTCCGCCCGTCGGACGGCAAGATGGCCCGCTTCCCGGTGCGCTGCCGCATCGACAACCAGACCGAGCTGGACTACCTGCGCGCCGGCGGCGTCATGCCCTACGTCCTGCGCAATCTGGCCGGCGGCCCGGAAACCGAGGCCCCGATCGCGGCCGAATAAGGAGCGCGACAGGCTGAAACGAAAGAGGGCCGGCGGAGCGATCCGCCGGCCCTTTTGTCTGGTTCGGCCCTCTGGCGTTTCCGTCAAACGACGCCTATATTCGCGTCAGATGACGCACCCGGACCCCCGCCCATGACCGCGCTCGACCTTTACGCCCAGCCCGAGGCCCTGCCGGCCAGCGACGCGGCGCGGATCGGCCGGCTGCTGGGGCTGAACGACGACACGCCGCTGGACGACGTGGCCCTGGCCGAGCGGGTGTCGCAGGGGCTGAAGCCGACCTCGGCCGCCGCCCTGGGCCAAGTCATCGGCATGCCCCACGTCGTGGGCAAGCTGATCCCCGAGGCGACGCTGCGCCGCGCCCGCACCAGCCGAAAGCCGCTGTCGCGCGAGATGAGCGAGCGGCTGTACGAGGTCGGCCGCGTGGTCGACGCCGTCAGCCGCGCCTATCACGGCGACACCGCCGCCATCGTCCGCTTCCTGAACCGGCCGCACCAGCTGCTGGGCGGCCGCACCCCCCTGGCCATGGCCCAGTCGTCCTCGGCCGGGGCGGACGCGGTGATCAACCTTGTCCGCCGCGCCGACGCCGGCTTCGCCGTCTAGGCATGGTTCGCGTCCTGGACGACGCGCTGAAGGCGTTCCGCATCGGCGATCCGCGCGGCGAGCATCCGATCTGGAGCGACGGCGGCGCCCGCCTGGCCTCGGGCCGCTGGCACGAGGCGGGCCAGCGCGCGGTCTATGCGGCCGAACACTATTCCACCGCCCTGCTGGAAAAGCTGGTCCACTTCGGCGGCGAACTGCCGACCGGCCAGCACTATGTCGAGATCCACGTCCCGGCCGGGGTGTCCTACGAGGTGGTCAATCCGGACCTGGTCCCCGGCTGGGCCGAGCCCGGCGGCGCGGCCGCGCGCGCCTTCGGCCGCGACTGGTTCATGCAGGGGCGTTCGGCGGTGCTGATCGTCCCATCGGTGGTGGCCCGGATGGAGCGCAACCTGGTCTTCAACGCCGCCCACCCCGACTTCGCCCGCGTCCGGCCGGGGCTGGAGACGCCCGTCTGGTGGGACCAGCGGCTGTTCGGCTGAACCCATCGAGACCTTCGAAAGGTTCAAGCCCCTAGCCGTCCTTCCGGGGCTTCGCGCAGCGAAGAACCCGGAACCCAGGGCCGCGGTCACGGCCGCCCGCCGCGTTCGGCGTCGCACCTTCCCTCCTGGGTTCCGGGTTCGTCCTGCGGCCGCCCCGGAAGGACGAAGATTGACCTCGGGCGCCGGGATGGGACCCGCGGTCCGTCAAGCCTTGGGCCTCGACCGCTCAGTCCAGCTTCAGCGCCTCGGCCAGCAGCTTGGCCTCGGCCGCGCGGCTGGAGCCCGCGCGCCAGGCGACGACGATCTCGCGCCGGGGCGGCGCGTCGCCCGCCGGGGTCTCGAAGGCGCGCACGGCGACCGACGGATTGTCGGCCAGCCCCGCCTGCACCGCCATCCGGGGCAGGAAGGAGACCCCCAGGCCCGATCCGACCATCTGCACCAGGGTGTGCAGGCTGGTGGCGGCGAAGACGTCGTCCCCGCGCGGCGCCTCGATCTCCAGCGCCGCCAGGGCCTGGTCGCGCAGGCAATGGCCGTCCTCCAGCAGGATCAGGTCCTCGGCCTTCAGCGAGCCGGGCCGGATCGGCCCCGGCGCGGCCAGCGGATGGTCGCGCGGCGCGGCGGCCAGGATCTCGTCGTCGCCGATCCGCGCGTGGGCGATGCCCGGCGCGTCATAGGGCAGGGCGATCACCGCCGCGTCCAGCTGGCCGGCCTTCAGCCCCGCGATCAGCCGGGGCGTCAGGTCCTCGCGGATGAACAGCTTCAGGTTCGGATAGGCCGCCTTCACCTGCGGCAGCTTGGCGGGCAGCAGGAAGGGGGCGACGGTCGGGATGACGCCCAGCCGGAACCGGCCCGACAGGGGGCGGCCGGCGTTCTTGGCCGCCTCGACCAGGTCCTCGGTGCGGGCCAGCACGTCCTCGGCGCGGCGCACGGCCTCGGCGCCCACGGCGGTCATGATGACATTGCCCCGCGCGCGCTCGACCACGGGCGCGCCCAGGATGCGCTCCAGCTCCTGCACCCCGGCGCTCAGGGCGGGCTGGCTGACGTGGGCCGCCTCGGCCGCGCGCGAGAACGAGCCGTGCTCGGCCAGGAGCTTCAGATACTGGAGTTGGCGCAGGGTGGGGAGCATGACCGCCACATAGGCCCTCCCTATCGCTAAATCAAAAGCAATCGACTGCGTTTATTGTGCACTCGCCAGCGGCTTCAGCCGGATCTCGTACAGGCGCGGCCAGCGCTTGCCGGTGACGTACAGCCGTCGCGCGGCCGCATCCCAGGCCACGCCGTTAGCCACGTCGTCGTTCGGGTCGACCTCGGGGCCGGTCGGGGCCAGGGCGGCCAGGTCGATGAAGGCCTTGACCGCCCCCGTCTCCGGGTCGATCCGCGCGATGCGGCTGTCCTGCCAGATGTTGGCCAGGATCTCGCCGTCGACCCATTCCAGCTCGTTGATCTGGTCCAGCGGCCGGCCGTCCGCGGTGACGGCGACGCGCCCCGTCTCGGCGAAGGTGTCCGGGTCGATGAAGCGGATCTGGTCGGTGCCGTCGCTCATCACCAGCCGCCGCCCGTCGGTCGTCAGGCCCCAGCCCTCTCCGGGATAGGAAAAGGCGCCCATCGGGGAAAAGTCGTCCAGCCGCCAGACGAAGCCCAGGTGGTTGCGCCACGTCAGGCTGAACAGCCGCTCGCCGATGGCGGCGACGCCCTCGCCGAAATAGACGGTGGGCAGGTCGCGCTGGCGCACCACCCGGCCGGTCTCCAGTTCGACCTGGCGGAGGAAGGACGGATAAAGGCCCGTGCTCTCGAACAGGGCGCCGTCCCGCACGAACAGCCCCTCGGTGAAGGCGGTCGGATCGTGCGGATAGGCGGTCACGACCTCATAGTCCTGGACCGGAACGCGGGCGACGGCGGCCGGCGCCAGCAACAGGGCCAGCGCCAGCAGGGGCGCGCCCGGCCAGACGAAGGGGCGTCTCGCCGGGCGACCCACGGCTCAGGCCTGCTCGGCCGCCGCCTCGGCCTCGGCCTTCTCGGCGCGGACTTCGGCGGCGTCGGCCTCGGCCCGGGCGGCCTGGGCCTTGGCCTTCTTGGACTGGGCGTTCCTGGACATCATGTTCAACGCCTCGACCAGGGCCGAGAAGGCCATGGCCGCATAGATGTAGCCCTTGGGCACATGGACGCCGAAGCCGTCGGCGATCAGCACCGCGCCGATCATCAGCAGGAAGCCCAGGGCCAGCATGACCACGGTCGGGTTCTTGTCGATGAAATTGGCCAGCGGGTCGGCGGCCAGCAGCATGCACAGCACGGCGATGACGACGGCGATCATCATGATCGGCACGTGATCGGTCATGCCGACGGCCGTCAGGATCGAGTCGATCGAGAACACCAGGTCCAGCAGGATGATCTGGAAGATGGCCGAACCGACGTTGTTGATGACGACGTCCTTCTTGTCCTTCTCCAGCAGGTCGTGGGACGGCGTGGTGTCGACCGAATGGTGGATCTCCTTGGTCGCCTTCCAGACCAGGAACAGGCCGCCAGCGATCAGGATCAGGTCGCGCCAGCTGAAGGCGGTCTCGAACCCGGCGCCGGACAGGCCCAGGTCGAAGACCGGCGCCGTCAGGCCCACGATCCAGCCGATCGTCGCCAGCAGGCCCAGTCGCATGAACAGGGCCAGGCCGATGCCGATGCGCCGCGTGCGCTGGCGGTGTTCGGGGGGCAGCTTGTTCGACAGGATCGAGATGAAGATCAGGTTGTCGATCCCCAGCACGACCTCCATGACCACCAGGGTGATCAGGGCCGCCCAGGCGGCGGGGTCGGAGAAGATGGCGCCGAGGCCTTCGAACATTGGATTTCCCATAAAGAAGTGAAGCCGCTGGCGTAGCGGCGCCGTCGTTCCCCATCAAGCGCCCGCCGGGGGCGGATGGTCGCACCCCGTCGCGCCTGCGTCGCTGAACGCGCCGCGGCGGCGCCGGCTCCCGGACCTGCGACCTTTGGGGGCCATCACACAATGTTGCGAGCGGCGAAACCCCGTGCTATCAGGCGCCCGGCTTGCGGGGGGCGTGTTTGCGGATACGGCCCCTGTCGTGCTTTCCGTAAGCATTTCAAGCTCTTGGCCGGCGCGGCACCGTCGCTGGTCGCGACCCTGACACAACGACTTCGGACCCTTTATCAGTGGCTGATGAATTCAGAACGACGGAAGTCGGCGATCGCTACGCACAGGCGCTGTTCGACCTGGCGCTGGAGACGGGGCGCCTTGACGCCGTTCGCGCCGACCTGACGTCGCTGAAGGCGGCCTGGCTGGACAGCGCGGACCTGCGCCGCCTGGCGACCTCGCCGGTGATAGCCGCCGACGACCAGGTCAAGGGCCTGACCGCCATCGCCGCCAAGGCCGGGTTCGAAAAGACCACCGCCAACTTTCTGGGCCTGCTGGCCCAGAACGGCCGCGCCCGCGACCTGCCCGCCGTGATCGCGGGCTTCCAGGCGCGCTACGCCAAGCACGCCGGCATCGTCGCCGCCGAGGTCGTCTCGGCCCAGCCGCTGGACGCCAGGCAGCTGGCCGCGATCGAGGCCGCCCTGAACAAGAGCCTGGGCAAGGCGCCGGAACTGACCACGCGGGTCGACCTGGCCCTCCTGGGCGGCCTGAAGATCAAGGTCGGATCCAAGCTGTTCGACGCCTCGCTGAAGACCAAGCTCGACCAGATGAAGTTCGCCCTCAAGCGCGCCTGACGCGCCGACCCTGAAATGCAGCGCGCCTGACCGGCCCGCCCCGAAGAAGACGTAAGACAGAGAGATCCCATGGACATCCGCGCCGCTGAAATCTCGGCCATCCTCAAGTCGCAGATCGCCAACTTCGGCGTCGAAGCCGACGTTTCCGACGTCGGCCAGGTGCTGTCGGTCGGCGACGGCATCGCCCGCATCCACGGTCTGGACAACGTCCAGGCCGGCGAGATGGTCGAGTTCACCAAGGCCGGCGTGAAGGGCATGGCCCTGAACCTGGAACGCGACAACGTGGGCGCGGTGATCTTCGGCGCCGACGCCGCCATCGCCGAGGGCGACGACGTGCGCCGCCTGGGCGAGATCGTGGACGTGCCGGTCGGCAAGGGCCTCTTGGGCCGCGTCGTCAACCCGCTGGGCGAGCCGATCGACGGCAAGGGCCCGATCCAGTTCACCGAGCGCCGCCGCGTCGACGTCAAGGCGCCGGGCATCATTCCGCGCAAGTCGGTGCACGAGCCGATGCAGACGGGCCTCAAGGCCATCGACACCCTGATCCCCGTCGGCCGCGGCCAGCGCGAGCTGATCATCGGCGACCGTCAGGTCGGCAAGACCGCCGTCGCCGTCGACACCATCCTGAACCAGAAGAACGTCAACAAGACCGACGACGAGAGCGCCAAGCTCTACTGCATCTACGTCGCCGTCGGCCAGAAGCGCTCGACCGTGGCCCAGATCGTCAAGACGCTCGAAGAGTCCGGCGCGCTGGAATACACCATCGTCGTCGCCGCCACCGCGTCCGACCCGGCCCCGCTGCAGTTCCTGGCGCCCTTCTCGGGCACCGCCATGGGCGAGTTCTTCCGCGACAACGGCATGCACGCCCTGATCGTCTATGACGACCTGTCCAAGCAGGCCGTCGCCTATCGCCAGATGTCGCTGCTGCTGCGCCGTCCGCCGGGCCGCGAAGCCTATCCGGGCGACGTCTTCTACCTGCACAGCCGCCTGCTGGAGCGTTCGGCCAAGCTGAACGGCGACTACGGCGCCGGCTCCATGACCGCCCTGCCGATCATCGAGACCCAGGCCAACGACGTCTCGGCCTACATCCCGACCAACGTCATCTCGATCACCGACGGCCAGATCTTCCTGGAATCCGACCTGTTCTACCAGGGCATCCGCCCGGCCGTGAACGTCGGCATCTCGGTGTCGCGCGTGGGCTCCTCGGCCCAGACCAAGGCGATGAAGAAGGTCGCCGGCACCATCAAGGGCGAACTGGCCCAGTACCGGGAAATGGCCGCCTTCGCCAAGTTCGGCTCGGACCTGGACGCCTCGACCCAGAAGCTCTTGGCCCGCGGCGCGCGCCTGACCGAGCTGCTGAAGCAGCCGCAATACTCGCCGCTGGCGATGGAGGAGCAGGTCGTCTCGGTCTACGCCGGCACGCGCGGCTACATCGACGGCATCGCCGTGGCCGACGTCGGCCGCTTCGAGAAGGAGCTGCTGGCCCGCATCCACGCGAACCACGCCTCGCTGCTGGACGGCATCCGCGCCAAGAAGGACCTGACGCCCGAGCTGGAAGCCGAGCTGAAGGACATCCTGGCGGCCTTCGTCAAGACCTTCGCCTGAGTTCAACCGGATAAGCTGAGAGAGTAGCGCCGGATGGCCAGCCTCAAGGAAATGCGCAATCGGATCGGAAGCGTGAAAGCCACGCAGAAGATCACGAAGGCCATGCAGATGGTCGCCGCGGCCAAGCTGAAGCGCGCCCAGGACCAGGCCGAAAGCGCCCGGCCCTATGCGCAGAAGATGGCCTCGGTCATCGCCAACCTGGCCGCCGGCGTCTCGGGCGCCGACGCGCCCCGGCTGCTGGCCGGCACGGGCGATGACCAGCGCCACCTGATCGTGGTCGCCACGGCCGACAAGGGCCTGGCGGGCGGCTTCTCGACCAACGTCATCCGCGCCGCGCGCGAGCGGATCAACAGCCTGATCGCCCAGGGCAAGGACGTGAAGATCATCGCCGTCGGCAAGAAGTCGCGCGATCAGCTGGCGCGTCTGTATGGCGACAGGCTGGTCCGCACCTTCGAACTGAGCGAGCACAAGACCGTCGGCCTGCCCTCGGCCCAGCCGATCGCCGAGATGATCGCCACGGCGTTCGAGGACGGCCAGGCCGACGTGGTCACCCTGTTCTACAGCCAGTTCCGCTCGGTGATCTCCCAGGTTCCGACCGCCAAGCAGCTGATCCCGGCGGTGGTGGAAGGCGACGCCGCCCCGATCGACCTGAACGGCGCGGTCTATGAATACGAGCCCTCGGAAGAGGAAATCCTGGAAACCCTGCTGCCGCGCAACCTGACGACCCAGATCCTGGCCGCCCTGTACGAGAACCAGGCCGGCTTCTTCGGCTCGCAGATGGCGGCGATGGACAACGCCACGCGCAACGCCGGCGACCTCATCAACGCCCTGACGCTGCAGTTCAACCGCAAGCGCCAGGCCCAGATCACCACCGAGCTGATCGAGATCATCGCCGGCGCCGAAGCGCTTTGATCTGACAGCATTGACAGCAACGACAGCACTGACCATCTAAAGGCCATGGCCACCCTCACCGTCCGCAACCTGCCCGACTCGACCCGTGACGCGATCCGCGTCGCGGCCGCGCGTCATGGCCGGAGCATGGAGGCCGAGGTGCGCGTCGCCCTGGAGCAGACCTTCAGGCCTGAGAAGCCCGCGCTGACGGCTCAGGAACGGTTGGCCAGGATCGACGCCGCCGTTCTGCAGGCCTATGCGGGCAAACGGCCCGACTGGACCGTCGATGACTTTATCGTCGAACGTCGCCAGGCTGCGGAGCGCGGCGAATGAGCGTGATCGACGCCTCGGCCGTCCTGGCTGTCATCAAACGCGAACGCGGGTCCGAAGTCGTCGCCGCCCGCCTGCCCGACGCCGTCATCTCGCACGTCAATCTGGCGGAGGTGATCAGCCGCCTGGTCCGCGACGGACGGAACGACGCCGAGATCGACCTGATCCTCGATTCGCTGGACCTCAACCCGGTCGAAACCACCCTGGGCCAGGCCCGGAACGCCGGCGCCCGCGCTGGGATCAAGGATCTGTCGCTGGGCGACCGCTTCTGCATCGCGCTCGGAGAAGAGCGCAACGAACCCCTCATCACCGCCGACACCGACTGGGCAAAGCTCGATGTCAGCGTTCCCCTCGAACTGATTCGATAAGCCTGAAGGCCCTGACCCGATGACCGACACCGTCGCCCCCAAGAAGCCCGCCGCCCGCAAGCCGGCCGCCAAAAAGGTCGCCCCCGCCGCCGCCCCGGTGACCGCCGCCTCCGCCGGCCGCATCGCCCAGGTCATCGGCGCCGTCGTCGACGTGGAGTTCGACGGCCACCTGCCGGCGATCCTGAACGCCCTGCACACCCAGAACATCGACCAGAAGACGGGCGAGCCCTTCACCCTGGTCCTGGAAGTCGCCCAGCACCTGGGCGAGAACATGGTCCGCACCATCGCGATGGACACGACCGAGGGCCTGACCCGCGGCCAGCCGGTGTCGGACACCGGCACCTCGATCCAGACCCCGGTCGGCCCGGGCGTGCTGGGCCGCATCATGAACGTCGTCGGCCAGCCGATCGACGAAGCCGGCCCGATCAAGACCACCGAATACCGCCCGATCCACCGCGAGGCGCCCTCGTTCGAGGAGCAGACCACCTCGTCGGAAATCCTGGTCACCGGCATCAAGGTCATCGACCTGATCTGCCCCTACACCAAGGGCGGCAAGATCGGCCTGTTCGGCGGCGCCGGCGTGGGCAAGACCGTGACCATGCAGGAGCTGATCAACAACATCGCCAAGGCGTACGGCGGTTATTCGGTCCTGGCCGGCGTGGGCGAGCGCACCCGCGAGGGCAACGACCTGTATCACGAGATGATCGAGTCGAACGTGAACGTCGACCCGTCCAAGAACAACGGCTCGACCGAGGGCTCCAAGTGCGCCCTGGTCTACGGCCAGATGAACGAGCCCCCCGGCGCCCGCGCCCGCGTCGCCCTGACGGGCCTGGCCCAGGCCGAGTACTTCCGCGACGAGGAAGGCAAGGACGTGCTGCTGTTCGTCGACAACATCTTCCGCTTCACGCAAGCCGGTTCCGAAGTGTCGGCCCTGCTGGGCCGTATCCCGTCGGCCGTGGGCTATCAGCCCACCCTGGCCACCGAGATGGGCAACCTGCAGGAGCGCATCACCTCGACCAAGAAGGGCTCGATCACCTCGGTCCAGGCCATCTACGTCCCCGCCGACGACCCCACCGACCCGGCGCCCGCCGCCTCCTTCGCCCACCTGGACGCGACCACCATGCTGTCGCGCGACATCGCCGCCCAGGCCATCTTCCCGGCCGTCGACCCGCTGGACTCGACCTCGCGGATCATGGATCCGCTGGTCATCGGCGAAGAGCACTATCAGGTCGCCCGTTCGGTCCAGGAAGTGCTGCAGCAGTACAAGGGCCTGAAGGACATCATCGCCATCCTGGGCATGGACGAGCTGTCGGAAGAGGACAAGCTGATCGTCTCGCGCGCCCGCAAGATCCAGCGCTTCCTGTCGCAGCCCTTCTTCGTGGCCGAGCAGTTCACCAACTCGCCCGGCAAGTTCGTCGAACTGGCCGACACGATCCGCTCGTTCAAGGGCATCGTCGCCGGCGAATACGACCACCTGCCGGAAGCCGCCTTCTACATGGTCGGCGCCATCGAGGAAGCCGTGGCCAAGGCCGAGAAGATGGCGGCGGACGCCTGATCATGGCCGCCAAGCTGAACTTCTCCCTCGTCTCGCCGGAACGCGAGGTCTTTTCGGGCCTCGTGGACCAGGTGGACGCGCCGGGCGTCGAGGGCGACTTCGGCGTCCTGCCGGACCACGCCCCCTTCATGACCGCCCTGCGCGAGGGTCTTGTGACCGTCTACAACGGCGGCTCCGCGACCCGCTACGACGTCAAGGGCGGCTTCGCCGACGTCAATGGCGAAGGCCTGACCATCCTGGCCGAGGAAGCGACAGAGGTCGTCGCGGCCTGATCCTCTCGCGGGATCGAAACGATCAGAGGCCTTCCGCTCCGGCGGGAGGCCTTTTTCGTCTGAGGGGCGACCTGATCACTTCGCTCCCACCCACTCCCCGTCATCCTCGCCCTTGTGGCGAGGATCCATACGCCCGGTGTCGAACGTCGGCGCACTCCGCGAGAACACCGGGCGTATGGATCCTAGGGACAGGCCCTAGGATGACGAGCGTGGGAAGATGGGAAAGGCGCCGGATGCGCGGGCGCCGCGCCGCTTCGTATCCCTTTTCCATTCGCCGACTCCCGCGATTCCAACGACCTGGGTCCGTCGTGGGCTAATCGACACGCCCTGGTCCCGACCCATGCCATCGTCGTCGGATCGCGGACCGAGTCCGGGGACGACATTGCAGCCACTTCACACGCCGCCGCCGCCGCCCGATTTCAGACGATTCACACTATTCAGACCCTCTTTCCGCTCCCGAGTCTGGCATCGCCGACCGCGCCCGACACGGCCGATTTCAGACAATTCGCACTATTCAGACTCCCTTTTTCGGCTCGAGAGTCTGAAATCGATCCGCCGAGGCGCTAAAGACCGTCCCATGACCGACGCCATCGACATCCATGGAACCTGCGCGCCGCGCTTCGCTGCCGTCCGCGACGCCTTCGCCGCCAACTTCGCCGACGCGCCCGAGGGGCTGAACGAACAGGCGGCGCGGTTCAGCGTGCTGATCGAGGGGGAGACGGTCGTCGACCTCTGGGCCGGCCACGCCGACACCGCCCGGACCATCCCCTTCACCGACACGACCCTGACGCCGGTGTTCTCGACCGGCAAGGCGGTGATGGCGGTGCTGATGGCCACGGCGGTCCAGGCCGGCGACCTGGACTACGACCAGACCGTCGCCTCCCTGTGGCCGGCCTTCGCCGCCCAGGGCAAGCAGGACGTGACCGTCGCCCAGATGCTCAGCCACCAGTCCGGCCTGCCGGGCTTTTCCCAGGCGGTCGATCCGGCGATCTGGTTCGACGCGGCGGCGGTGGCGGAGACGCTGGCGGCCCAGGCGCCGATGTGGGCGCCGGGCGCGGCCTCGGGCTATCATCCCATCACCGTCGGCTACCTGGCCAATGAGGTGTTCCGCCGCGCCACCGGCCGCACCCTGGGCCAGGCCCTGCGCCAGGACTTTCCCGACCTGGACCTGTGGATCGGCCTGCCGGAGGCCGAGCACGGCCGCGTGGCCCAGATGCGCAAGCCGACCGCGGCCCCGGACCTGGGCCCCATCGACGCGATCAAGCAGGCCGCCTTCCTCGACCGGGGCTCGGCCCCCGGCGGGCGCGGCTCGGCCGAATGGCGCAAGATGGAGATTCCCTCGGCCAATCTGCACGGCACGGCGCTGGGCCTGGCGCGGATGCTGGGCGTGGTCGCCAACGACGGACATCTGGGCGACCGCCCGGTGCTGTCGGCCGACACGCTGAGCCAGCTGACCCGCGAGCGCATCCACGGCCCGGACAAGGTCCTGCCCTTCGTCATCAGCTGGGCCGCCGGCCTGATGCGCAACGACGGGCTGAACGTCTTCGGCCCGGGCGCCTCGCTGGGCCACTACGGCTGGGGCGGCTCCATGGCCATGGCGGACCCGTCGCGCCGCCTGTCCGCCGCCTATGTCATGACCCGCCAGTCGCCCCACCTGATCGGCGATCCGCGCGCGGTGAGGCTGCTGGAGGCCCTCTACGAAGCGCTCTAGGCCGGTTCGGCCGTCTCCCGGATCGCCTGCCGGGCCGCCCGGCTGCGCAGGAAGGCGGCCAGGGCGAAGACGCCGGCTCCGGCCCAGATGAAGACGAAGGAGACGACCCGCAGCGGCGTCAGCGCCTCTCCCGCCCAGACCCCGCAGGCGAACTGCAGCGTCGGGGCCAGGAACTGGATGAAGCCCACCGTCGACAGCGGCAGCCGCCGCGCCGACCAGGCGAACAGGACCAGCGGGATCACCGTCGCCGGCCCGTTGACCAGCGCCCAGGCCAGCCCGGCCGGGGAGGAGAAGCCCACCGCCTGCCCATGCGTCGCCAGCCACGCCAGGAACAGTCCGCCGACGGGCAGCAGCACCAGGCACTCGACGAACAGCCCCGTCTGCGCCGAGGCCGCGACCCGTTTCCGGATCACCGCATAGGCGCAGAAAGTGATCGCCAGCGTCAGGCCGATGATCGGCACATGGCCCAGCGCCACGGTCTGGATCGCCACCCCCACGGCGGCCAGACCGATGGCGACGCCGCTCAGCCGGTCGATCCGCTCGCGGAACAGCACCGCCCCCGCCGCCATGTTGAGCAGCGGGTTGATGTAATAGCCCAGGCTGGCCTCCAGCGTCGCGTGGTGCGTCGTGGCGAAGACGTAGAGGCTCCAGTTCGTCGCGATCATCACCGCCGACAGCACCAGCCAGCCGAAGGTGCGCGGCCGGGCCAGCACCGCCCGCGCCTCGCCCCACTGGCCTGCCAGCAGCAGGACCAGGCCGGCGACGAACACCGACCACACCGCCCGGTGCGCCAGGATCTCGGGCGCGGCGAACCCCGCCCCCGCCATGGCCATGAACAGCAGCGGCAGCAGGCCCCACAGGGTGTAGCAGGCGACCGCGGTCGCGACCGCGCGCGGGTCGGTCGGGCTGGGCGACATCGAAAGCGTCCTTGGTCCGCCGGGCAGGGGAGGCCCGCCCGGCGGCATATGGGGTCAGACCGTCAGGGTGCGATAGCCGGTCGAGGACTTGATCGTCCCCGTCTCGTCCAGCAGCTGGGCGATCTGGACCGCGTTCAGGGCCGCCCCCTTGCGCAGATTGTCCGACACCACCCAGAAGCTCAGGCCGTTCTCGACCGTCGGGTCCTTGCGGATCCGCGACACGTAAACGGCGAACTCGCCGGCGGCGTCCACCGGGGTGATGTAGCCGTCGTGCTCCTGCTTATCGACGACCAGCACGCCCGGCGCCTCGCGCAGGATGGCGCGGGCCTCGTCCGGCTCGATCGGCCGGTCGAACTCGACCGTCACGGCCTCGGAATGGCCGACGAAGACCGGCACCCGCACGCAGGTCACCGTCAGCTTGATGTTCGGATCGAGCATCTTGTGCGTCTCGTTCCACATCTTCTGTTCCTCGTCGGTGTAGCCGTCGTCCTGGAAGGCGCCGATGAAGGGGATGACGTTGAAGGCGATCTGCTTGGGGAACTTCTTGGGCGTGGCGTCGCCCAGGCCGTAGATGGCCTTGGTCTGGTTCCACAGCTCGTCCATGCCTTCCTTGCCCGCGCCGGACACCGACTGATAGGTCGACACCACCGCCCGCTTGATCTTCGCCGCGTCGTGCAGCGGCTTCAGCGCCACGACCAGCTGGGCGGTCGAGCAGTTGGGGTTGGCGATGATGTTCTTCTTCTTCGCGTCCTTGACCGCGTCAGGGTTCACCTCGGGCACGATCAGCGGCACGTCCGGGTCCTTGCGGAAGGCCGAGGAGTTGTCGATCACGATGGGGCCGGCCTTGCCGATCTTCTCGGACCATTCGCGCGACACGCCGCCGCCCGCCGACATCAGCACGATGTCGACCTTGGAGAAGTCGAACTGCTCGATGTCCTGGCACTTGACGGTCCTGTCGCCGAAGGAGACCTCGACGCCCTTGGATTTTCGCGAGGCGATGGCGTGCAGTTCGTCCACGGGGAAGTTCACTTCCTCCAGGATGTTCAGCATTTCGCGGCCCACATTGCCCGTGGCCCCGACGATCGCGACGCGATAACCCATCTGTGTCAGTCCTTCGGACGCGCTGACGCTCGGCTCGCGGAGCCTCGCTGCTTCAGCGCGACGATTGTGTGTTTGGAGAAGCGCTCTGCAATTAGGCTTTCGCGGCCGCGAAGCAATCGCTTTTCGCTGCCCCGGCCTTTAAGCAGGGCTGCATGACCTCCCGCATCCGCAGCGCCTACGACATCCGCGTGGACGAGGGCGTGCTGACGCCCGATCCCGCCCAGCAGGGGGTGATCGCCGCCCTGGAGCGGCTGGAGACGGACCTGGCCAAACGCGGCCTGTTCGGCCGCCCGCCGGAGGTGCAGGGCGTCTATCTGTGGGGGCCGCCCGGCCGGGGCAAGTCCATGCTGATGGACCTGTTCTATTCGGCCACGCCCGAGCCGCGGAAGACGCGCGCCCACTTCCACGCCTTCATGGCGCGGGTCCACGACCTGGTGCGTCAGTGGCGCGAGGGCGACGCCAGGGCCCGGAAGGCCGTGTTCGGGACCCACAAGGGCGACGACCCGATCCCGCCGGTCGCGAAGCTGATCGCGTCCGAGGCGCGGCTGCTGTGCTTCGACGAACTGCAGGTCACCGACATCGCCGACGCCATGATCCTGGGCCGGCTGTTCGAGGCCCTGTTCGAGGATCGCGTGGTCCTGGCCATCACCTCCAACCGCGCGCCGGAGGACCTCTACAAGAACGGAATCAACCGCCAGCTCTTCACCCCCTTCATCGACATCATCCGCCAGCGCTGCGTGGTGGTGGAGACGGCCGGCGCGCGCGACTGGCGGCTGGACCGGCTGTCCTCGTCCCAGGTCTGGCACACCCCCGACGACCGTGCCGCATTCGAGGCCCTGTGGCGCGAGCTGAAGGGCGGCGAGCCCGAGGAGCCGGCGCATCTGACGGTGCTGGGGCGCGACGTGACCCTGCCCAGGACCGTGGGCGCGATGGCGCGCGCGACCTTCGCCGAACTGTGCGGCCGGGCGCTGGGGCCGCAGGACTATCTGGCGATCGCCAAGCGGTTCCACACCCTGTTCCTGGAGGACGTGCCGATCCTGGGGCCGGCCAACCATCACGAGGCGCGCCGGCTGGTGACGCTGGTGGACGCCCTCTACGAGGCCAGGACCAGGCTGATCGTCCTGGCCGCCGCCCGGCCCGAGGCGCTCTACACCCAGGGCGTCGGCGCCTTCGAGTTCGAGCGCACCGTCTCGCGCTTCAACGAGATGCAGAGCCAGGACTGGCTGGCCCACGTCCGCGAGGACGACTGAGGCTCAGACGCCGGCCGGCATGGTGCCGGCGGTGATGGCGATGCGGCCGACCAGGCCCTTGACGATCAGGTCCAGCGCCGAGCCCTCGCGATAGTCGGCGGCGGCGACGAAGTTGACCCGGTCCTCGGAAATCAGGCTGTAGACCTTCTTCTGGTCCCGCTCGTTCGAGCGCGGGTCGTACACCGCGATCGAGAAGCCGCCCTTGGTGTGCATCATCTTCATGGTCGGCACGTCGGTGTCGCCGTCGCCGATGAAGATCATCCGCTCGAACGGCACGGGGCGTTCGTCGTCGGGGATGAAGTGGTTGATGCGCTCGTGCTCCCAGTGGTTCTTCACGCCCTTGTTGATGCGGAACAGGTACTGGGTCTTGGTGGTGTAGTTGACGCCCACCGCCGGCCAGGCGGCCTCGCCCTTGTCGTCATAGACGTAGTGCGACGCGAAGACATGGGTCAGGGCCGACCGGATCGGCGTGCCCTCGATCATCTCCTCCAGACCGGCGGAGACGATGTAGTGCTCGATATCCAGATTGTAGCGCGCCCCGAAGGCGTTCATCCGCTCGAACCAGCTCAGGTCCTTCAGCCCCTCGAACAGCGCCACCTCGCGGCCGTGGTCGCGCAGGGTCTCGCGCGTCACCGGCCGGCCGTTCTGGCGGGCGTGATGCAGCATCAGCTGCATGTACATCAGGATGCCGTCGCCGTCGGCCTGGCGGGTCAGGCGCTCGGCCTCCTCCCAGAAGTCGCCGATGCCCATGCCGACGGAGGGGATGAAGCTGACCTCCTGCATGTTGCCGCGCGCCAGGGTCCCGTCGAAATCATAGATCAGGGCGGTCTTCAGCGGCGGGGTGTCGAAGGCGGGGGCGTCCATGCGGCGGGATCCTCTGTCAGACCCCGCCTCTATATCAGCCGGCGTCCGTCGTCGATTGCCGACGCTGGCCGAAGGTCGGGGCCGCGGCCTTCTGCTCGGCCCAGTAGTCGGCCCCCGTCGTCGGCTTGAACATGGTGCGCGGCGTGCCGTCGCGCGCGACGACCGCGAAGGTGTTGGTCGAGGCCTGGTAGAGCAGGGTGTCGCCGTTGGGCCGCTTGGCCGTCTCGGTGCCCGCCGGCGGTTTGGCGGTGAAGGCCTCGACCTTGGCCAGATAATCCTGGGGCGAGCGGGCCGCGAAATCCGCGCCGTTGCGCTCGTAAAGGCGGGCGATCTTGGCGTCGACGGTCTCGCGCCGGCTGGCGGTCAGGACGGGCGTGGCCGCCTGGTCCGGGGCGGCCGCCGCCTCCGTCGACGTTGCGGCCAAGCCGATCGGCTGGACCGCCTCGACCTCCGCCCGCTCTCGCGTCTGGACCGCCGAGGCGTTGTCGCAGCCGGCCGTCGTCAACAAGGCCATGACCGCCAGGGCGGCCGATCCCGTCTTCAGCGTGTTCATTCTGGTCCCTCCATCACCCGCTGGACGCGACGAAAGCACAACTTTGTTGTTCCTGCAATGTTCTCTTTCGGCGTCTCGACGCCGTCATGACGGGCCGCTAGAGCAGAGGCATGGACATGCGCCCGCTTTCGAACCGCAAGGTGCTGCTGATCGTCGGAGGCGGCATCGCCGCCTACAAGGCGCTGGAACTGGTGCGGCTGATCGCCAAGGCGGGCGGCGAGACGCGGGTGATCCTGACCGAGTCCGGGGCCCAGTTTGTCACGCCCCTGTCGCTGGCGGCGCTCAGCGGCCATCCGGTGCGGTCGGGCCTGTTCCATCCGGACGAAGAGACGACCATGGGCCATATCGAGCTGTCGCGGTGGGCGGACCTGGTGGTGGTGGCGCCGGCGACGGCCGGGCTGATCGCCAAGGCGGCCAATGGGATGGCCGACGACCTGGCTTCCACCACCCTGATCGCGACCGACAAGCGGGTGCTGCTGGCGCCGGCGATGAACGTGCGGATGTGGCTGCACCCGGCGGTCCAGGCCAATGTCGAGCGGCTGAAGGGCTTCGACGGCTTCCACGGCGTCACCGTGGTCGGACCGGACGAGGGCGAGATGGCGTGCGGCGAGTTCGGCCCGGGCCGGATGGCCGAGCCGGCGGCGATCCTGGAGGCGATCCAGGGGCTGATGGCGGGGGCGGCGGGGCGGCCCCTGACGGGGCGCCGCGCGGTGGTGACGGCCGGCCCCACCTTCGAGCCCATCGACCCCGTGCGGGGCCTGACCAATCGCTCCAGCGGCAAGCAGGGCTACGCCGTCGCCGCCGCCCTGGCTGAGCTGGGCTGCGCCGTGACCCTGGTGTCGGGACCGACCGCCCTGGGCGCGCCCGTCGGCGTGAACCGGATCGACGTCGAAAGCGCGCTGGAGATGCAGAAGGCGACGCAGGACGCCCTTCCCGCCGACATCGCCGTGCTGTCGGCCGCCGTCGCCGACTGGCGCATCGACACCGTCGCCGGCGCCAAGATCAAGAAGGCGCCGGGCGGGCCGCCGACCCTGTCCCTGGTCGAGAACCCCGACATCCTGGCGGGGCTGTCGCGTCCCGGTCGGAACCGGCCGAAACTGGTGATCGGCTTCGCCGCCGAGACCCAGGACCTGGAGGCCAACGCCCGCGCCAAGCTGTCGAGGAAGGGCTGCGACTGGATCGTCGGCAACGACGTCTCGGACGAAGTGTTCGGCTCGGACGGCAACACCGTGCTGCTGGTCACGGCCTCGGGCGTCGAGACCTGGCCGCGCCAATCCAAGACCGCCATCGCCCGTCGCCTGGCGGCCCGCATCGCCGAACAATTCAAGGACCCCGCATGACCGTCACCCGCGTCCAGATCCAGCGTCTGCCCCATTCGGAAGGCCTGCCGCTTCCGGCCTATGAGACGGCGGGATCGGCCGGCATGGACCTGCGCGCGGCGGTGCCCGAGGACCAGCCGATGACCCTGGCGCCGGGGCAGCGGGCGCTGGTGCCCACGGGGCTGAAGATCGCCCTGCCGCTGGGGTATGAGGCGCAGGTGCGGGCGCGCTCGGGCCTGGCGCTGAAGCACGGCATCGTCTGCCCCAATGCGCCGGGCACCATCGACAGCGACTATCGCGGCGAGTGCGGCGTGATCCTGGCCAACATCGGCGCCGAACCCTTCGTCATCCGTCGCGGCGAGCGCATCGCCCAGCTGGTCATCGCCCGGCACGAGCGCGCCGACTGGGTCGAGGTCGAGGCGCTGGACGACACCGCGCGCGGCGCCGGCGGCTTCGGCTCCACGGGGCGGTGACGTTTTCCCAGAGAGGGGCTTGAGCGCACGGCGACGCGGCGACCCGCCGCGCTCAAGCAGCGAGCCGCCGCGCGGCGAGCGCTAGCGCCCTCAAATATGAATCGCGTGGCCCAGCGCGCGCAGGGACGCCTCGTGGAAGGCTTCGCCCAGGGTGGGGTGGACGTGGATGACGCCCGCCACATCCTCCAGCACCGCCCCCATCTCCAGCATCTGGGCGAAGCTGTTCGACAGCTCCGACACATGCTGGCCGACGGCCTGGACGCCCAGCAGGCGGTGATCGGCCTTGGACGCAATCACCCGCACGAAGCCGCCGTCCTCGCCCGCCTCGATGGCCAGGGCGCGGCCGATGGCGGCGAAGGGAAAGACGGCCTGGATCACGTCGTCGCGGCCCTCGACGTCGTCGGGGCCCAGGCCCGCCGAGACGATCTCCGGCTCGGTGAAACAGACGGCCGCGATGGTGACCGGATCAAACACAGGTTCTTGCGCCCTAGCGCTCGCGACGCGGTCGCTCGCTGCTTGAGGGCGTTCACGCCCCGCAATGATTTCAGCCACGACCTCGCCCTGGGCCGAGCCCTTGTGCGCCAGCATGGGTTCGCCGGTCAGGTCGCCGACGGCCCAGACGTTCTTCATCGAGGTGGCGCAGCGGTCGTCGATCTTCACGAACGGCCCGGCCATCGCCACGCCCATGTTTTCCAGCCCCCAGCCCTGGGTGCGCGGCTTGCGGCCCACGGTGACCAGCACCTTGTCGGCCTCCAGCTGCAGCGGTTCGCCGTCCTTCGTCGTGATCGACAGCTTCCCGTCGCCGAACCCGCCGGCGCGCGCGCCCAGGTGCAGTTCGACGCCGTGGCTCGTTAGCCATTTCGCGACCGGATCGGTCAGGGCCTTGTCGTAGAGCGGCAGGATGCGCTCGGCCATTTCGACGATGGCCACCTGCGCGCCCAACTTGCGGAAGGCGATGCCCAGCTCCAGCCCGATATAGCCGCCGCCGACGACCACCAGCTTCTTGGGGACCTCCGACAGGCTCAGCGCCTCGGTCGAGGAGATCACGTCCCCGCCGAACGGCAGGAAGGGCAGTTCGACCGGCTCGGACCCCGTGGCCAGGATGACGTGTTCGGCGGTGATGCGGATGTCGCCGTCCTCGGTCCTGACCACGCAGGTCTTGGCGTCCGCGAACTCGGCCCAGCCCTTGACGACCTTGACCTTGGCCTTCTTCAGCAGGGCCGCGACGCCGGCGTTCAGCTTACGGACGATGCCGTCCTTCCACTCGACCGTCTGTTTCAGGTCGATGGTCGGCTTGGCCGCCGTGATCCCCAGCGTCCCGCCGTCCGCCGCCTTGGCCACCGTCTCGAACTTGCCCGCCGCGTGGATGATGGCCTTGGACGGAATGCAGCCGACGTTCAGGCAGGTCCCGCCCAGCCCGTCGCCGCCGTCGACCAGCACGGTGTCGAGGCCCAGCTGGCCGCAGCGGATGCCCGCGACATAGCCGCCGGTGCCGGCGCCGATGATGAGGACTTTGGGGGTGAGGGTCTGAGCAGCCATTTATTCATCGTCCAAAATTGTAATTTCGAGATCGCTAGAGAACTCGAGGTGCTCGAAGACTTGGTCACCCTCTTCGAATTGGTCTTTCACGTCAGCTTGGGCGCTTATTGTGACCTCTACGAAAGCTCGACGTTCGCCCTCTGCTTCGAAGTAGTGCTCACTTTCTGGATCACCAAAGCTGACACTGACCCAATCAGGTACATCCCACGCATCCGAACGATACACGTAAAACCACAAATGCAGATCAATCTCGAAGCTGACCTTATATTCAAGCCAACCGCTGCCAAAATCCTTTGACGCGATGACTTCAAGGCCCTCCGGTTCGCCGTACATCTGTACGTGAGCCGAATTGTTGTCTTCAGGTATCGCTGTGCTGTGGACCTCAGCGCCCTCAAGCAGAGAGCCCAAATTTTGCGACACAAAATCCATCAGCTCAACCTTGATGGCCTCGTCCGAGACGGCGGGTTTCATGGCTAGCCACTGCTTGTTCAGCTCCACCTTGTTGAGCGCCTCAACTAGTGGTGCGCTCTCCAACAAGTCCTGAACAGTCTTGAAAACCTCGATCCCGTCGATCTTCTGGATGGCCTTCCGGAGGTTTCCGTCCTCGCAGAGGACAAGCAGATCGCCAGATTTTAGCTGCTCATTTCGAGCGGCTAGATAGACGTAGGCGTCTGGGATGTCTTTCCGGGCTTTTGGCTCAGGGAACGGATCATCTCCCGAAAAATATCGAGACATAACTTCCTGATGCTCCGCAGCTTCGGTGGGGCGGATGATTGCTTTCGCCTGATCAAAGTAACGGCTGACGACCGTGTTAGAGAGAGTCTCTGGGTCATTGGCGGGGTCTAACGCGGCCGCCGCAGACTCGATTGGTGCCTTCTCCACATCCCCAAGCAGTGCATCTTTGGCTGCAGCCGCAAGAAATCTCGCGCTATCTGCAATTTTCTTTTTGTAGTCCTGTCGCCACTGGGTTCTGCGTTCCTCGAAAACGACGTCGGGGATAATAATTTCGACCTGTCCGTCTTTCGACAACTCAAACAGACTGCTCAACGCAGCCGATTGCCACCCTTCGGTTCGCAGCACGCTGGTGTCGACGAGTATGGTCGGCATCCCTCATCCCATCCACAGCGTCGCGGGGTTCTCCAGCAGGCTCTTGATCCGCTGCACGAAGACCGCCGCGTCGTGGCCGTCGACGATGCGGTGGTCGAAGCTGGAGGACAGGTTCATCATCTTGCGCACGACCATCTGGCCGTCCTTGACCACCACCCGCTCGGCGATCTTGTTGGGGCCGACGATGGCGACTTCGGGGTGGTTGATGATCGGGGTGTGGACCACCCCGCCCAGCGTGCCCAGCGAGGTGATGGTGATGGTCGAGCCCGACAGTTCCTCGCGCTTGGCCGAGCCGTCCTTGGCCGCGCCCGAGACGCGGGCGATCTCGGCCGCCGTGTCATAGGGGTCACGCGCCTCGGCGTGGCGGACCACCGGCACCATCAGGCCGTTCGGCGTCTGGGCGGCGATGCCCAGATGGACCGCGGCGTGCTGGGTCAGGACGCCGTTTTCGTCGTCATAGGTCGCATTGATTTGCGGCTGGTCGCGCAGGGCCACCACGATGGCGCGGGCGATGAAGGGCAGGACGTTCAGCTTGGGCTGGTCCTTCGCCTTGGTCGCGTTCAGGTGGGCGCGCAGCTCCTCCAGCGCCGTCATGTCGATTTCCTCGACATAGGTGATGTGCGGAATGCGGCGCACGCTCTCGGCCATCTTCTCCGCGATCTTGCGGCGCAGGCCGATGATGCGGACCTCGGTGGTCCCTTCCGCCCTGGCGTAGGTCGAGCCGCCCGCGGCGGGCGCCGTCGCCGGGACCGATCCGCCGCGCGCGATGAAGCCGTCCAGATCCTCATGCGTGATCCGCCCGGCCGGGCCCGAGCCGGGCACGAAGGTCAGGTCCACGCCCAGGTCGCGGGCGCGGTTGCGCACGGCGGGGGAGGCCAGCGGACGCTCGCCGGCGGCGCGGCCGGTCAGGGCGGGGGCCGGCTTGGACGCACCGGTCGTCTGCGTCCTGGGCGGCAAGGCGGCGGGCGCGGCCTTGGGCGCCGGATCGGGCTTCGGCGCGGCGGCGGATATCGCGGCCGGGGCAGGGGCCGGGACATTGCCCTTGCCGGCCACAGTGAAGCTGACCAGCGGCCCGCCGACGGGAGAAGCCTTGCCCGGCTCGCCGTGCAGGGCCACGACGGTCCCCGCGACCGGCGAGGTGATCTCCACCGTCGCCTTGTCGGTCATGACGTCGGCCAGGATCTGGTCTTCCTCGACCGCGTCGCCGACCTTGACGTGCCAGCCGACCAGTTCGGCCTCGGCCGTGCCTTCGCCCACGTCGGGCAGTTTGAAGACGTAGTTGCCGGATGTCGGCGCTTCGACAGCGGCGGCAGGCGAGGCTTCGACCTTCGGCGCCTCGGCGACCACAGGCGCAGGCTCCGGGCTGGCGACGGCGGCGGGCGCCGGGGCGTCCTCCGCATTGCCCGCGCCCTCGACCTCGAACTCCACCAGGGGGCCGCGCACGGGAACCATGGCGCCGGGCTCGCCGTGCAGGGCCGTGACCTTGCCGGACACCGGGGCGGTGATCTCGACGGTGGCCTTGTCGGTCATGACGTCGGCGACGATCTGGTCCTCGGCGACGACATCGCCGATCTTGACGTGCCAGCCGACCAGTTCGGCCTCGGCGGTGCCTTCGCCCACGTCGGGCAGCTTGAAGACGAAACGACCCATATCAACGTCCTCCGGTCATGACGCTCTTCAAGGCGTCCGCGACCCGTTGCGGCCCGGGGAAATATTCCCATTCGAAGGCGTGCGGATAGGGCGTGTCCCAGCCCGTCACCCGCGCGATCGGCGCCTCCAGGTGATAGAAGCAGCGCTCCTGCACCAGGGCCGACAACTCGCCGCCGAAGCCCGAGGTCTTGGGCGCCTCGTGCACGATGACGCAGCGGCCGGTCTTCTTGACGCTGGCCTCGATGGTCTCGATGTCCAGCGGGACCAGGGTGCGCAGGTCGATGACCTCGGCGTCCACGCCGGCGTGCTCGGCCCCGGCCAGGGCCACCCAGACCATCGAGCCGTAGGCCAGGATGGTGACGTCGTTCCCCTCGCGCATCACGCGCGCCTTGCCGATGGGCTCGACATATTTGCCCGTCGGCACCTGGGCCAGATCCTGGGTCTTCCACGGGCTGACCGGCTTCTCGTGCCAGCCGTCGAAGGGGCCGTTGTAGAGGCGTTTCGGCTCGAAGAAGATGACGGGATCGTCGTCCTCGATCGCCGCCGTCAGCAGGCCCTTGGCGTCATAGGGATTGGACGGGATGACGACCTTCAGCCCGGCGATGTGGGTGAACAGGCTCTCGGGCGACTGGCTGTGCGTCTGGCCGCCGAAGATGCCGCCGCCATAGGGCGAACGCACCACGATGGGGGCGGTGAACTGGCCGCCCGAGCGATAGCGCAGCTTGGCCGCCTCGGACACGATCTGGTCGTAGGCCGGATAGATGTAGTCGGCGAACTGGATCTCGACGACCGGCCGCAGGCCGTAGCTCCCCATGCCGATGGCGGCGGCGACGATGCCGCATTCCGAGATCGGGGCGTCGAAGCTGCGGGTCAGGCCGTGCTTCTGCTGCAGCTTGTCGGTGACGCGGAAGACGCCGCCGAAATAGCCCGCGTCCTCGCCGAACGACAGGACGTTGGCGTCCTCGCTCATCTTGACGTCGAGGGCCGAGTTCAGGGCCTGGATCATGTTCATCGGCTGGACGCCCGAGCCGGTCGTCTGCGAGGGCGGCGCGGCGTTCTGGTCGACCATGTCGGGTTCGACGCCGTCGGTGCGATCGGCGTCGGTGAAGGTGGTTTGCTCGGTCATGGTCACACCCCCACCTCGCGGCGCTGCTCGATCAGGCGCCAATCCTCGGTCGCATAGACCTCCTCGAACATGGTCTTCACGCTGGGGCGCGACTGGCCCAGGGTGCCGATGGCCTCGGACTCCTTGCCGGCGGCGCGGACCTGTTCGACCGCCTCGCGCAGGGTCGTGGCGTGGCGCTCGTCGTCCCACTCGCCGATGACGGTCAGGTGCTGGCGCAGCCGCTCCAGCGGATCGCCCAGCGGCCATTTCTCGTGCTCGTCGCCGGGGCGGTAGCGGCTGGGATCGTCGGAGGTCGAGTGCGGGGCGCCGCGATAGGTGAACAGTTCGATCACCGTCGCGCCCTGGTTCGACCGGGCGCGTTCCTCGGCCCATTGGGTCGCGGCCCAGACGGCCAGGAAGTCGTTGCCGTCCACCCGCAGGGCCGGCAGGCCGTAACCGATGGCCTTGGAGGCGAAGGTGGTCTCCAGCCCGCCGGCGATGCCCTGGAAGGAGCTGATGGCCCACTGGTTGTTGACGATGTTCAGGATGACCGGGGCGCGATAGACGGAGGCGAAGGTCAGGGCGTTGTGGAAATCGCCTTCCGCCGTGGCGCCGTCGCCGATCCAGCTGATCGCAATCTTGTCGTCGCCCTTGTAGGCGCTGGCCATGGCCCAGCCCACCGCCTGCGGGACCTGGGTGCCCAGATTGCCGCTGATGGTGAAGAAGCCGTAGTCCTTGGACGAATACATGATCGGCAGCTGACGGCCCTTGATGGGGTCCGCCGCGTTCGAATAGATCTGGTTCATCATCTCGACCAGCGGATAGCCGCGCGCGATCAGAAGGCCCTGCTGGCGATAGGTGGGAAAGCCCATGTCCTCGCGCGACAACAGCATCCCTTGCGCGACCGCGATGGCCTCCTCGCCGGTGCACTTCATATAGAAGCTGGTCTTGCCCTGGCGGTGGGCGCGGTGCATCCGGTCGTCGAAGGCGCGGGTCAGGATCATGGCCTTCAGGCCGCGCCGCAGCGTCTCGGCGTCCAGGCGCGGATTCCACGGACCGACCGCGTTGCCTTCGTCGTCCAGCACCCGAATCAGGCGGAACGCGTGGTCGCGCATCTCATAGGGGGTGGCGTCCGTCGCGGGCCGTTCGACGGCGCCGGCGGGGTCCAGCTGCAGATGACTGAAGTCGGGCGCGTCGCCCGGCCGACCCGACGGTTCCGGCACCCGCAGCGACAGGGGCTGGCTGTTCTTCTTCATGATTTTGTCGTTCATGCGGGCGTCCGTTGTCCGTCCGTGTTTCCTCTGGACGACTGATAACACGGCCCCTAGGAAGGCGCTCGCTCAATCTGACCTTGCTAAATCCCGATTTCGGGTTTTTTATTTCGCCATAATCATAATCGGAGAAACGCCTTGGCGGACGAACTCGATCCCATCGACGCCCGGATCCTCGACATCCTGCAACAGGACGCCGGCCTCTCGGTCGCCGAGGTGGCCGATCGCGTCGGTCTGTCCGCCTCGCCCTGCTGGCGGCGGATCAAGCGGCTGGAGGATTCCGGCCTGATCACCAAGCGCGTCACCCTGCTGAACGCCCAGCTGCTGGGGCTGGACTTCGAGGTGTACGCCATCGTCAAGCTCAGCCTGCCGTCCTCCGAGAACCTCGACATCTTCGAGACGGCGGTGGCTAAGTGGCCCGAGGTGGTCCAGTGCGCCACCATCACCGGGCGCGAGGACTATGTGCTGCGGATCATCACCTCCGACATGCACGCCTTCGACAAGTTCCTGCGCGAGAAGCTGCTGGCGCTGGGCATCGTCTCGGACTGCGAGAGCCACATCGTCACGCGCGGCGTGAAGAATGTGACCGCCCTGCCTCTTGGCATCATCACGCCCCACGTCGGATAACGCTCCTCGGCGGCGGGGTCCGCCGGGAGACCGACCATGATCGAACTGGTGATCGACGCGCGCCGCAAGGACCTGGGCGGGTTCGAGGTCGGGCGGGTGCTGCCCTTCCATTCGCGGCGGATGGTGGGGCCGTTCATCTTCCTGGACCAGATGGGGCCGGCCGAGTTCGCGCCGGGCGCCGACGCCATCAATGTGCGCCCGCACCCGCACATCGGCCTGTCGACCCTGACCTATCTGTTCGAGGGCGAGATCATGCACCGGGACAATCTGGGCTACACCCAGCCGATCCGTCCCGGCGAGGTCAACTGGATGACCGCCGGCAAGGGCATCGTCCACTCCGAGCGCACCGATCCGCTGAAGAAGAGCCGCGGCGGGCCGATGCACGGCATGCAGGCCTGGGTCGCCCTGCCGCGCGAGGCCGAGGAGATCGATCCGTCCTTCCACCACCTGGGCGAGGACGACCAGCCCACCTATGAGAACGGCGGCCTGTTCGCGCGTCTGGTGGCCGGAGAGGCGTACGGCGCCAAGGCCGGCGCGCCCGTGTCGTCGCCGCTCTTTTATGTCCACTGGGAGCTGCAGCCGGGCGTGAAGACCGCCCCGCCGTCGGGCCGCGGCGCAGAAGGCATGAGCGAGCGGGCGCTGTACGTCGCCAAGGGGTCGATCGAGGTCGGCGACCGCACCTTCCACGAAGGCCAGATGATCGTGCTGGAGCCGACGGCCGAGCCGACCGTCAAGGCCCTGACCCTCGCCACGGTGATGGTGATGGGCGGCGAGCCGGTGGGCGAGCGGCTGATCTGGTGGAATTTCGTCGCCTCCAGCCAGGCCCGCCTGGACCAGGCCAAGGCCGACTGGAAGGCCGGCCGGATGGCGCTGCCTCGCGAGGACGACCTGGAGTTCATCCCCCTGCCGGAGGAGCCGTCCCTGGCCCAACCGGCCCCCGCGCCGGTCGAGCCCAAGCCGACCGATCCGGTATAAGGACTCTCCCTCCCCATGAAGGGGAGGGAGAAGATTTGCAGGCCCCGTCGCAACCGGCTAACGCCAGCGGCATGAACTTCGACTTCGACGCCCAGGTGACCGCCGCCCTGTTCGACGCCTCGGGCGCCGTCTTCGCCCTGGGCGACGGCTCGGTGCGGTTCGACGATCGCCAGCGGGTCGAGGCGCACGACGGGGCGGTGCTGTGCGCGGCCGTGCATCCGTCGGGCGACGGCGTCGTCACCGGCGGCGACGACGGCCGCGTGGTCTGGAGCCGGCGCGGCGAGGACCCCCAGATCCTGGCCACGGCCAGGAACCAGTGGATCGACGCCATCGACGCCTCGGCCGCGTCGGGCCTGGTGGCGTTTTCCTATGGGCGGACCCTGTCGGTCATCGATCCGGCCGACACCGGATTCCGCCGCGACTTCCAGCATGAGCGCACCGTCTCGGGCGTGGCCTTCGAGCCCAAGGGCCGGCGCATCGCGACCTCCACCTACGGCGGCGCGGCCCTGTGGTACGCCCGGATCGAGAAGCAGCAGCCGACCCTGCTGAAATGGGCGGGCTCGCACACCGGGGTGGCGGTCTCGCCCGACGGCGCCTTCGTCGTCACGACCATGCAGGACAATCAGCTGCACGGCTGGCGGCTGAAGGACGCCAAGAACCTGCGGATGGGCGGCTATCCCGGAAAGGTCCGCTCGGTCGCCTTCCTGGCCGGCGGCCAGCTGATGGCGACCTCGGGCGCGCAGGGCGTGGTGCTGTGGCCCTTCATCGGCTCCAACGGCCCGATGGGGCGCGAGGCGACCGAGATCGGCTATGACGAGAACAGCCTGGTCAATCTGGTCTCGGCCCGGCCGGCGCACGGCCTGGTCGCCGCGGGCCTGACCGACGGCCGGGTGTGGGTCGCCCATCCGGCGGCGCAGGGGCTGAACTTCGTCAAGGCCGAGAAGGGCGCCGCCATCGTGGCCCTGTCGCTGAGCCCTGAGGCGGACAAGGTCGCCTGGGCCGACGAGGACGGCCGCGCCGGCGTGGCGATTCTCTGACATGGCCGGCAAGCGGTTCCGCCTGGGCCGGCTGCTGGGGCTGATCCTTCTGGCCCTGATCGCCGTGCCGGTGGTCGGGGTCGCCCTGTTCGCCGTGGTCCCGCCGACGCCGACCATCCTGATGCTGCAACAGGCGGCCGGGGGGCGCGGGCTGGACTATCGCTGGCGAGGCCTGAACGACATTTCGCCGAACCTGGTCGACGCCGCCATCGCCGCCGAGGACGCCCGCTTTTGCAGCCACCACGGCTTCGACATGGAGGCGATCCAGAAGGCGCTGGACCACAACGCCGAGGGCGGGCGCATCCGGGGCGGATCGACCATCAGCCAGCAGACCGCCAAGAACGTCTTCCTGTGGCCGTCGCGCGACTGGGTCAGGAAGGGGCTGGAGGCCGGCTACACCGTCCTGATCGAGACGGTCTGGTCCAAGCGCCGGATCATGGAAGTGTATCTGAACGTGGTGGAATGGGCGCCCGGCGTCTATGGCGCGCAGGCGGCCTCGCGCCACTGGTTCGGCAAGGATGCGGACGAACTGACCCCGCGCGAGGCGGCGCGCCTGGCCGCCATCCTGCCCGCGCCGCGCCGTTACAAGGCGGCCAGTCCCGGCCCCTATGTCCG
Organism: Brevundimonas albigilva; assembly: GCF_023573565.1. Classification (NCBI taxonomy): domain Bacteria; kingdom Pseudomonadati; phylum Pseudomonadota; class Alphaproteobacteria; order Caulobacterales; family Caulobacteraceae; genus Brevundimonas; species Brevundimonas albigilva. Next base: position 2,780,220 of record NZ_CP097649.1, on the reverse strand, counting down.
CCGCCGCGCCAGCCGCATCCAGGCCGCCATGGGCACGGTGCGCGGCGACGGCCTGAACGCCTGTGTGCTGGGGCGGCGGTGAGGGCGGCCTAAAGCCCCTCGCGGGCCTTCAGGTCCTGGCGTTCGCGGGCCACGGCGGCGTCGACCGCGCGGCGCTGCCGGGCGACCTGGGCCTCCAGTTCGATCAGTTCGCGGTTCTTGGCGTTGGAGGCTTCGGCGCGGCTGACGCCGGCCGGCCGGCCGGTGATGTCGGGCACATAGATCGGCGTGGCGCAGGTGCGCGTCTCGATGTCGTACCAGTCGCCGCGCGCCTCGCACCGCTCGCCAGGGCTGACCCAGACGGCCTGCAGCACGAAGATGCCCGCCAGCATCACCCCGAACACGCCCAGGAAGATCATGCTCAGGCGCGGAAAGGTCAGGAAACGCTTCATCTCTCGGTCCGTTAGGGTCGTTCGGGCCAGGAAACCTGACGCCGCGTTACGTTGACAGGCCTTCTCGACCGCTCCATGTCCTTGCGCCATCAATCAGGCGATTTCACGGATAGACCCATGAAGGTTCTCGTCCCCGTCAAACGGGTGATCGACTATAACGTCAAGGCCCGCGTGAAGGCGGACCAGTCGGGCGTCGACCTGGCCAACGTCAAGATGAGCATGAACCCCTTCGACGAGATCGCCGTCGAAGAGGCCGTGCGCCTGAAGGAAGGCAAGGAACACCACGCCGCCGGCACGGCCGACGAGATCGTGGTGGTCTCCATCGGCGTGACCCAGGCGCAGGAGACGATCCGCACCGCCCTGGCCATGGGCGCCGATCGCGGCGTGCTGATCCAGTCGGACACGGACCTGGAGCCCCTGGCCGTCGCCAAGCTGCTGAAGGCCGTGGTCGACGAGGAGAAGCCCGACCTGGTGCTGATGGGCAAGCAGTCCATCGACGGCGACAACAATGCGGTCGGCCAGATGCTGGCGGCCCTGCTGGACTGGCCCCAGGCCACCTTCGCCGGCAAGCTGGAGATCGCCGACGGCAAGGCGACCGTCACGCGCGAAGTCGACGGCGGCCTGCAGACCGTGGCGGCCCAGCTGCCGGCGGTGGTGACCGTGGACCTGCGCCTGAACACGCCGCGCTATGCGTCCCTGCCCAACATCATGAAGGCCAAGAAGAAGGAGATCGCCGTGAAGGCGGTCGCCGACTACGGCGTCGACACGGCCGACCGGTTGAAGGTCCTGAAGGTCACCGAGCCGCCCAAGCGCTCGGCCGGCGTCAAGGTCGAGAGCGCCGCCCAACTGGTCGAAACCCTCAAGTCCGCGGGAGTGCTGTAAATGGCCGTCCTCGTCATCGCCGATCACGACGGCTCGGCCGTCCGCGACACCACCAACAAGACCGTGACCGCCGCCCTGGCCCTGTCGTCCGACGTGGACGTGCTGGTGGTGGGCGAGAACGCCCAGGCCGCCGCCGACGCCGCGGCCAAGATCGCCGGCGTGCGCAAGGTGCTGCTGGCCGAGAGCGCGGGCCTGGGCAAGGCGCTGGCCGAGGCGGTGGAGGCGACCGTGCTTCCGCTGGCCGCCGGCTACGACGCCATCCTGGCCCCGGCCACGACCGACGGAAAGAACTACGCCCCGCGCATCGCCGCCAAGCTGGACGTCGCCCCGATCTCGGACATCGTCGAGGTCGTGTCGCCCGACACCTTCGTGCGCCCGATCTACGCCGGCAACGCCCTGGAGACGATCCAGTCGTCGGACGCCAAGAAGGTGATCACCGTGCGCCCGACCGCCTTCGACGCGGCGGCCAACGACGGCTCGGCCTCGGTCGAGACGGTCGCCGGCGCCGATGCGCCCAAGACCGCCTTCGTCAGCGAGGAAATGGTCAAGTCGGACCGGCCCGAACTGGGCGCCGCCAAGATCGTCGTCTCGGGCGGCCGCGCCCTGGGCTCGGCCGAGGAGTTCCACGCCGTGATGGACCCGCTGGCCGACAAGCTGGGCGCCGCCGTCGGCGCTTCGCGCGCCGCCGTGGACGCCGGCTATGCGCCGAACGACTATCAGGTCGGCCAGACCGGCAAGGTCGTCGCGCCCCAGCTCTACATCGCCATCGGCATCTCGGGCGCGATCCAGCACCTGGCGGGGATGAAGGATTCCAAGACCATCGTCGCCATCAACAAGGACCCGGACGCCCCCATCTTCCAGGTCGCCGACTACGGCCTGGTCGCCGACTACAAGACCGCCGTCCCCGAACTGATGGCCGCCCTGGGCTGACCCTCGGCCGAACGACAGGCTGTGCGCCCGTCCCGGTTCGCCGGGGCGGGCGTCTTCATAAGGGGTTGCACCCATCCCCCATGGGTCTTATGCGCGCGCTCAATCTCCCCGAACGCCCGCGAAAGAGCCGCCATGTCCGCCCCCGCCGACAAGCCCGTGAAGAAAGTCGTCCTCGCCTATTCCGGCGGGCTCGACACCTCGATCATCCTGAAGTGGCTGCAGACCGAGTATGGCGCCGAGGTCGTGACCTTCACCGCCGACCTGGGCCAGGGCGAGGAACTGGGCCCGGCGCGCGAGAAGGCGCTGAAGCTGGGCATCAAGCCCGAGAACATCTTCATCGACGACCTTCGCGAGGAATTCGTGCGCGACTTCGTCTTCCCGATGTTCCGCGCCAACGCGCAATATGAGGGCGACTATCTGCTGGGCACGTCGATCGCCCGCCCGCTGATCTCCAAGCGCCAGATCGAGATCGCCCGCCAGGTCGGCGCCGACGCCGTCTGTCACGGCGCGACCGGCAAGGGCAACGACCAGGTCCGGTTCGAGATCGGCTACTATGCGCTGGAGCCCGACATCCGCGTCATCGCCCCCTGGCGCGAGTGGGAGTTCCGCAGCCGCGAGGCGCTGCTGGACTTCGCCGAAAAGAACCAGATTCCGATTTCCAAGGACAAGCGCGGCGAGGCGCCCTTCAGCGTCGACGCCAACCTTCTGCACTCCTCGTCCGAGGGCAAGGTGCTGGAAGACCCGGCGGTCGAGGCCCCCGAGTTCGTGCATCAGCGCACCATTTCGCCTGAAGACGCGCCCGACGTCGCCACCGTCATCGAGATCGGCTTCGAGAAGGGCGACGCGGTGTCGATCAACGGCGAGGCCATGAGCCCCGCCACCCTGCTGACCGCGCTGAACCAGTACGGCCACGACAACGGGATCGGCCGCCTGGACCTGGTCGAGAACCGTTTCGTCGGCATGAAGTCGCGCGGCGTCTATGAGACCCCCGGCGGCACCATCCTGATCGCTGCCCACCGCGGCATCGAGAGCATCACCCTGGACGGCGGCTCCATGCACCTGAAGGATCAGCTGATGCCGAAATACGCCGAGCTGATCTACAACGGCTTCTGGTTCTCGCCCGAGCGCGAGATGCTGCAGGCCGCCATCGACAAGTCCCAGGAAAAGGTCACGGGCACGGTCAGGGTCAAGCTGTACAAGGGCAATGTCTCGGTCGTCGGCCGCGAAAGCCCCTACAGCCTGTACGACCAGGACCTGGTCACCTTCGAGGAAGGCGTCCAGGCCTACGACCACAAGGATGCGGCCGGCTTCATCAAGCTGAACGCGCTGCGCCTGCGCGTGCTGGCCAAACGGGATGCGCGCGGGGAATAAGGCTTCGCTTGCCGCCGCCCGGATTCCTCGTAGGGTGGCGGCCTCATTATCGGAGCATTCTCCATGCGTCTCCTGACCCCGCTGGCCGCCGTCGCCGTCCTGGCGCTCGCCGCCCCCGCCTTCGCCCAGGATGCGGCGCCGACCGCGCCCGCGGCGCCGGCCGCCCCGTCGAAGAGCCCGGAGGAGGCCGCCTTCGAGGCCAAGGCCGAAGCGTTCGGCCAGCGCATGGAAGCGATGGCGACCGAGATGCAGACCGCCGCGGCGCAGGCCGACAAGGCCAAGGCCAAGACCGACCTGGACGCGATCCAGGCCCGCTATCAGCCTGACGCCGACGTCTTCGTGACCGAATTCCAGACGTTCGCGACCGCCCAGACGGCCGCTTCGGGTCAGGACGCCTCGGCCCAGATCGCCGCCGCCGCCGAACAGATCCGGAGCATTCCCGCCCTGGCCCGCGGCCAGGTGGAAGCGGCCGCCAACGCCCCCGCCGCAGCGCCGGCGACTCCGCAGTAGGGCCGCCTTACCGCGATTTCACTTGAGGCCGGGCGGCCTTGAGGCGACCTTGCGCGGGTCATCCACGGGAGCCTTCCCATGATCCGCGCCCTCAGCCTGACCGCCGCCCTGGCCCTTGCGCCGCTGTCGTCCGCCCTGGCCCAGGACGCGGGTCGCGACGCCCCCGCGCCCGGCTCGGCCGAGGCTCGGCTGGAGGCCGCGTCCGCCGACTTCGAGGCGCGGATGGAACGCTTCAGCGAACGCGCCGAGGCCATCTCCGAGGACGAAAGCCTGACCGACGAGCAGAAGGGCGTCCGCATCTCGGCGCTGTGGGCCGAACATGCGCCCGAGGTGTCCGCCTTCACCGCCGAGGCGACCCGCATGGCCTCGGCCATCGCCGCCGAGGCGCTGAAGGACATCGACATCGACGCCCTGGTCTCCCAGGCGCTGAACGACCCGGAGGTGCAGGACGCCATCCAGCGCGGCGCTTCCGCGGCCCAGGGCGTCGCCGCCAACAGCGCCTGGGCCAATCCGGACCCTGAACAAATCGAGACCTACGAACTGATCGCCCAGTACGCCCTGGACCAGGCCGGCGACGCGGTCGAGGCGATCGAGCCGCCGGCCCCGCCCGAACCGCCCGCGCCCCCGGCGCCCGAGGCCCGAAACTAGAGGCCCGACCGGCTTGACGGGCGCGTCGCGGCGGCCGACATCGCCGCGATGTCCGCCCTGCCCGTCGATCCGCACCTCTATTCGACCTTCCTCGGCGTCATGGCCGTGATGGCGATCACGCCCGGCCCGGCCAATCTGTTCGCGGTGGCGACGGGCATGGAGAAGGGCCGCGCCTCGGCCCTGGTCGGCGTGGTCGGGATGAACGCCGCCACCCTGGTCTGGTTCGCCGCCGCCGCCCTGGGGTTGGGCGCCCTGGTCAAGGCCTTCCCCCAGGCGTTCCGGCTGATCGCCGTGGCCGGCGCCCTCTATGTCGCCTGGCTGGGGCTAAAGGCCCTGCGCGGCGCCTTCCGGACCGCCGCGGATCCCCAGAGCATCGTCGTGCGGCGCGGCCGCAGCGCCTTCGTCGACGGCTTCGCGGTGCAGATCGCCAATCCCAAGGCGGTGCTCTTCTTCACCGCCGTCCTGCCGCCCTTTCTGGACGTCAGCCGCCCGGTCGTCCCGCAACTGGTCCTGTTCGCCGCCGCCGTCATCGGCATGGACATGATGTCGATGAGCGCCTACGCCCTGTCGGGCGCCGCGCTGTCTCGTCGCATGGGCCAGCCCCGGTTTCGGCGCGGCTTCGGCCTGTTCGTAGGCATCCTGTTGCTGGCCGCGGCCGTATTGATCGTCATCAGGCTGTAGTCGCCGCAAGCTTGGCCTTGCATTCCCACGGAACGTGGCCGTTCATGCGTCGTTCAGCAGCCAGCGCGCCCAATCCGGCGATCAAGGAGTTGATTCAATGAAAGCCCCCTTCTTCAAGACCCTTGCGATCACGGCGGTCGCAGGGCTGACTCTGGCCGCATGCGCCACCGCCACGCCGTATCAGCCCGCCGGCTTCAACGGCGAGCGCGGCGGCTACGCCGAACAACGGCTGGAGAACGACCGCTATCGCGTGTCCTTCTCGGGCAATTCGCTGACCTCGCGCGAGCAGGTCGAGATGTCGCTGCTGCTGCGTTCGGCCGAACTGACCGCCGAGAGCGGCTACGACTGGTTCGCCACCGTGAACCGCGCCACGGATCGCGACACCCGCTTCGTCGGATCGCCTGACCCGTTCTATTCGCGCTACAACAGCTTCTACGGTCCGTACTGGGGTCCGTCGTGGCGCTATTACCGTGGCGGATTCTGGCGTCCGTTCGACCCGTGGGGCCCCAATGACTTCGACGTGCGCCAGGTCGACCGCTACGAGGCCAGCGCCGAGATCGTGATGGGTCGCGGACCCAAGCCCGCCGGCGATCCCAACGCCTTCGACGCCCGCGAAGTCATCCAGAACCTGGGACCGCGCGTCACCCGCCCGATGCCCTGAACGGCCTCGAGCAGCGCGAAGCGCGATAGGCCGACCATCACGGCCTCAAGCAGCGCGAAGCGCGATAGGCCGACCATCACGGCCTCGAGCAGCGCGAAGCGCGATGGGCGACACAACCCGCGTGGGCGTTCAGCCCACGCGGGGGGTCTTCAGGCGGCGCTTGTTGATGTGGCTGGCCGGGGCGGCGCCCAGGTCCTCGGGCAGTTCGCCCTTGAAGTAGAAGCGCTGCCAGGCCTCCTTGGCCGCGTCGGGATCGCCGCCGGCCAGCCGCTGGTTGAAGTCGGTGCGCGCGCGGTTCCAGGCCTCGAACTGGCCGTGCATGGTCGGGTTGGATTCCAGCGTCCGGATCACCGGCTGGAACTGTTCGACCTTCTTGTGCTCGATCAGATTGATGAAGCAGAAGGGCTCGCCCTTCTCGAACTTCACCCGGCCCGGCCGCGTGAAGATCCAGTTCATGGTGAAGGGAAACGGCAGCCAGTCCGTCTCGATCAGGCCGACCAGCGGCTGGATGCCGTCCTTCACATGGTTGGGCGATCCCGAGCACATCATCCCCCAGCCCGGCGGGGTGCGGAACAGATACTGCGGATGCATGGTCAGCACCCCACGCGAGAAGTGCGAGGTGACGAAATGCTTCATGTCGTGCTGGGGCCGGTCCGGGGTGATGACGATGTCGGCCTGGGACGGCCCGCCGTTCCACTCGGCCGCGAAACCGAACGGGCACAGGATCTCCCACCCCGTCGTATTGGCCATGTTCAGCGGCAGGCAGCGATAGGGGTGGCGGCTGGCGAAGGCGTCCATCCAGTCGCGCGACTGGCGGCCGGGCACCAGATCCGGCGGCCGGGCCGTCATCGGATAGCATTCCAGTTCCAGCGGGCGCGTCTGCACGGTATCGACCATGAAGACTTCCCTATCGCGACGTTCCCGGCCGCTCAACCATGACCGCTCACCCGCCCTTCGACCGCGACCGCCTGCTGGCCTGGATGGCCGAGCACGCGATCGACCACACGACCCACGACCACCCCGCCGTCTTCCGCGTGGAGGAGGGGCTGGAGCTTAAGGCCGCCCTGCCCGGCGCCCACACCAAGAACCTGTTCCTGAAGGACAAGAAGAACCGGCTGTGGCTGATCTCGGCGCGGCAGGACACGGTCATCGACCTGAAGCGCGCGCCCGCCGCCATCGGCTCGGACCGGCTGTCGTTCGGCAACGAAGCCCTGATGTGGGCGACGCTGGGCGTGCGTCCCGGCTCGGTCACCGCGCTGGGCCTGATCAACGACGTGGAGCGCCAGGTCGCCTTCGTGCTGGATCGCCGCCTGTGGGAGGCCGAGGTCGTCAACTTCCACCCCCTGACCAACACGGCGACCACGGCGCTGACGCAGGCGGCGTTCCGCCAGGTGATGGCCCTGCTGGAGCGGGAGCCGATCGTGGTGGATTTCGCGGCGATGACGGTATGAAGCGCCGGATGGCGCGTGGCCTCGACGGCTGGTAAGGCGATCGTCAAGCTGCGCCTTGCCGACGCCGGAGGACCGGGCGGCGGCGGCGCGTCGTTCGTTGGCTTCATGGGGAAACCGCCATGCGCAAGATCGTCGTCCTGTCCCTCGCCGCCGCCGCCCTGGCGGTTTCGGCCTGCAACACCATCTCGGGCATCGGCCGCGATGTCTCGGCGGCCGGTTCAGCCGTGAGCCAGAGCGCCGAACAGGCCAAGCGCTAGGGCGCGGCGGCCGGCGAAAGCCGGTTCTCGTTTCTGTCGTCACCGGATGCTAGTCTGCCGGCCTGGACAGGGGAGACGGACGATGGGCTTTCTCGACACGGTGCTGAACGGTCTGGGCGACGACGCGGCCGGGGGACTGGGCGATCTGCTCAAGATGCAGGGCGGGGTCGGCGGACTGGCGGAAAAGTTCGGCCAGGCGGGCCTGGGCGATGTGGTCGGTTCGTGGATCGGCCAGGGCGCCAACGCCGGGATTTCGGCCGAGCAGATCGCCGCCGTCCTGGGGTCCGGCCCGCTGGCCGATTTCGCCCAGAAGCTGGGCGTCTCGCCCCAACAGGCCAGCGAAACCCTGGCCGGCCTGCTGCCGGAAGCCATCGACCGCCTGACGCCGGGCGGTCAGGTCGACGGGGCCGACGACCTGCTGAGCAAGCTGCCGGGCGGCGTCGGCGACATGATCGGCGGCTTCCTCAAGCGCTGAGGCGTCAGGAGGGTGTCGCGGTCTTGAGCCTGTTGTGCCTGTGCTGGAGGATCCAGCACAGGACAAGCGCCGGAATGCCGACCGCGGCCGTTCCAGCGAAGAAGATCGCATAGGCGTCCATTAGGGCTCGACCAGGCTCAAGGGCTTCGACGGCTGCGCCTGAAAGCCCCTTCAGGAACTTGCCGAGCAGGGCGTAGAAGGAACTGAGCAGGGCGTACTGGGTCGCCGTGTAACCGATGCTGGTCAGGCTGGACATGTAGGCGACCAGCGCGGCGCCAGCGAAGCCTTCGCTGAAGTTCTCGACGAACAGCACGCCGCCGAACAGCGGCGTCGACAGCCCGGCCATCGCCAGCACCATATAGCCGAGGTTCGAGGCCGGCCCCACCAGCGCTCCGATCAACAGAGTTCGGTTGAAGCCCAGGCCGACCGCGCAAAGGCCCGCCGCCGAGATTCCGATCAGGGTGCCGATCAGCCCTGCGCTGAGCCGCATCGAGGCGATGACCGGCTTGGCGAGTCCCAGGTCTACGTAAAACGGCCCGACCATCGGTCCCATGACGAAATCCGGCAACCGATAGAGGCTGATCGCAGCCAGCATCAGCAGGGCCAGCGAGCCGTGGGTCTTCAGGAAGGCGAGGAAGGGTCCGACGATGGCGTCGAACAGCCCCCTCGGGCTCAGGAAGGAGACGCCGCCGACCGCTTCCTCGGCCACGCGTCGATCGACTGGCTCGCGAGCGAACAGGGTCGCCGCGATCACGACGGCCATGAAACCGCCGAACAGGGCGTAGGCGCCGTTCCAGCCCATGCCTGCGGCGAAGAACAGGATAAGCGAATTGCCCGCCAGGATGGCGAAGCGATATCCCAGTTGGAAGGCCGAGGTCAGCAGACCTTGATCCTCGTCGTTTTCCGCGCTCTCGATGCGCCAGGCGTCCGCGACGATGTCCTGCGTCGCAGAGGCGAACGCGGTGACCAGGGCGGCGACGCCCAGCAGGACCAGCCCGCCCTGGGGGCCGATCAGGGCCATGGCGACGAGGCTCAATCCGACGAGGCCTTGCGCCAGAACCATCCAGCCTCGACGGCGGCCCAGCCGGCCCAGCAGGGGGACGTCCAACCGGTCGATCAGCGGCGCCCAGAGAAACTTCAGCGAATAGGCCAGCCCCACCCAGGAGATGAAGCCGATTGCGGCCAGCTCCACATCATACTCCCTCAGCCACAGGCCGAGAGTATTGCCGACCAGCATGAAGGGCAGGCCCGAACCGAAACCGATCAGCAGGGTGATGATGACCCGGGGGCGTCCGAGCGCCTTCAGGACGTCCATGGCCCCGACATGGCGGGTCGACGGCGGGAGATCGGGGGCGGGAATGGTCGATTCGCCTTCCGCGCCGCGCCTCTCGCGCCCGGTCTGGCTAGGCGCGTCTCCGGGGTTACTCATCGGGCCGTCCACTGATCGCGGCCGAAGCGGCCGTCAGGCGACCTTGGCGTGGTTGGCGCGGTTCGTCCAGCGGGTCAGGGCGGCGCGCAGGGCCTCGGGGTCCAGGGGCTTGACCAGATGGTCGTTCATCCCCGCCTCAAGGCACAGGCGGCGGTCCTCGGAGAAGGCGTTGGCGGTCAGCGCCAGGACGGGCGTGGCGTCGCCGGCGGCGCGGATGGCGCGCGCGGCCGTCGGGCCGTCCATGCCGGGCATCCGCATGTCCATGAACACCAGGTCGTAGCGGGCGCGCTTCAGGGCGGCGACGGCCTCCTCGCCGGTGGCGGCGGTCTCGACGGTGCAGCCCTCGCGCCGCAGCAGGGTGCGGGCCAGAAGGGCGCCGACGGGGTTGTCCTCGACCAGCAGGACGCGGATCCCGGCGAAACGGGCGGGGGCGACGCGGTCGTCCTCGGGCGCGGGGGCGGCCGTCTCGGCCGGAGCGGCGCCGGCGGCGGCCAGGACCCGTTCGGCCAGGGAGGCGCGCCGCAACGGCTTGATCAGATACCCCTGGTACCCCGCGCCGCGATAGCGGGCGATCAGGTCGCGATCGGCCGGGCGCAGCAGGACCACGGCGCGGCGGCCGGCGGGGGCGGGCGCGATCCCGCCGGCCGAGGCCAGGGCGTGGTCGACCAGGACCACGGCGGCGTCCGGGTCGATGCGTCCGCCGGCGGCCTGGACCTGGGCGGCGGCGGCGGCGGCGACGAACGGATCGGGAGACCGCACGGCCACCGCCTGGCCCTCCAGCGGGCGACCGCGATCGACGGCCACCGCCTGGAACGCCGCGGTCAGGCGAAAGCGCGCGCCAGGGCCGTCGGGCCGGTCCTCGACCGCGACCGATCCGCCCATGGCCTCGGCCAGGCGGCGCACCACGGCCAGGCCCAGGCCGGCGCCGTCGAAGCGGGCCGCGTCCGAGGAATCGACGTGGCCGAACTCTTCGAAGATGCGAATGCGGGCTTCGGCCGGCACGCCCGGGCCGGTGTCGTCGACGACGAAGGCCAACAGCGGCCGATCCTCGGTTCCCCCGGCGCGTTCCACGCCGATGCGCACGCCGCCGTCGGCGGTGAACTTGACCGCGTTTCCGGCCAGGTTGAACAGCACCTGGCGCAGCCGCCCCTCGTCGGCGACGATGTCGGGAACGTCGGCGGCGACGGACCAGGCGATCTCCAGCCCCTTGTCGTGCGCGCGGGCGCTGAGCAGTTCGGCGACGCCGCGCACCAGGCCCTCCACATCCACCGGCGCCAGGTCGAACTCCAGCTTGCCGGCCTCCAGCCGGGCGTAGTCGAGCAGGTCGTTGACCAGGCCCAGCAGGTGTTCGGCCGACTGGCGCGCGGTCTCGGCGTAGGCGCGCTGGGCGCCGTCCAGGCGGGTGCGCTGCAACAGGTTGATCATGCCGATCACCCCGTTCAGGGGCGTGCGCATCTCATGGCTCATCAGCCGCAGGAATTGGTGGGCCGGATCGACAACGGGCGCGCCGTGTCGCTCGGTGTCCTTGCTCGCCGCGCGTCGCGCCATGATCGCCTCCTTGCGGTGATCCTGGCCGCAAGGCGTTAAAATCCCGTCCCCTCTTCAGGAGGGCAGGAACGGCGCCTGGGCCGCGCCGTCCTCGCGCAGGCCGAAGGGCGGCGCGTCGCCGCGATGCATCGTGCTTCGGTCGAAGTCGGCCTGGGCGCCCGCCGTGGCGCGGCGATAGATCAGCGCCTCGGCGATGTGGCGGCGCAGGACGCCCGTGGCGCCGTCCAGGTCGGCGATGGTGCGCGCCAGGCGCAGGGTCCGGGTCCAGCCGCGCGCCGTCAGGCCGCCCGCCTCGCCCGCCCGCATCAGCAGGGCGCGCCCCGCCTCGTCCGGTGCGGCGAACCGATCCAGGGTCTCGCCGCCGGCGCGCGCGTTCAGGCCCTGGTCCGGATCGAGGCCGGCCTGGCGCGCCCGATCCTCCTGCGCCGCGCGGGCGGCGGCGACGCGGGCCCTGGCCTCCGCCGTGCCTTCGGCCGGGGGCGGCAGGGCCATGTCGGCGGCGGTGACAGGCGGGGTCTCCACCGTCAGGTCGATGCGGTCGAACATCGGGCCGGAGATGCGGTTCTGATAGTCGCGCTGGCAGCGCGGGGCCTTGCCGCACGCCCCGCGCCCGGCGCCGCCCAGGCCGCACCGGCAGGGATTCATCGCCGCCACCAGCTGGAACCGCGCCGGGTAGCGGACGTGGGCGTTGGCCCGCGCCACCACGATCTCGCCCGTCTCAAGCGGCTGACGCAGGGAATCCAGCGCCTGGGCCGAATATTCCGCTGTTATGGCGCAAACACACCTAGCCGCGCGAGTGCCGCCGTGGGGCGTAGAATGCGCGGGTCGGTAGCCGATCCGAACTTAACCGCTTAGCGAACGCATGGAGACCGACCGAGCCCTAGGCTCGGCGTCGTCCTTTAAGCGAACTGAGCCAAGGTCGGGTCTAGAGTTCTCAACCGTTGCGCTAGGGTCAGCGTCAGATGGTTCAGGCCCTCACCATTGTTGAGGTAGGTCAGATAGCGATGGTGCATTACGTCGGAAGGCACGTCGGCACTATTCTGCGTGATTGGGATCACCGTCTTGCCGAGTGTGTGCGCAATTCCGGCTTCGTAGAAGACATTCGGATTTCGACCAGTGTAGTCGCACACCACGATCTGGCTTCGAAAAATCAGGTCGAACACGTCTTGGATAATGGTCGTGTCTTTCCAGATGTCATCGGCGCGTTGCGCGTAGAACCATTGGGTCTGACTGCACGCGCTTTTGATTGCTTCATAGACTCCGGCGAAAGATGGCCCGAACGGCATCATGACCGCGACCAACTTAGCGTCCTGCGGGTGGGTCGGAACCTTAAACACGGTCGGTGAGAAACGGATTGTAGGACCGAGGCCAGGGATCGTAGAGATATTTGGGCCGCTCTCGCTGAAATGCTCGATGATGTAGTCTTCGATCAGCTTAAGGTTGTCAGGATCGTTTCGAACCATACTGCCCACCACCGCCAGACAAGCTTCCGGGTAATCGTCATCACCGAAACTCAGGCTGCGGAGAAGTCGAGGGTGGTTTTGCACGATACTGTCACATCCGGTCAGGAAACCCAGTTCAGTCCAATTGCCGCCGGTGAAATGCTCCCCCATGAAGCGACCGATGGGGACCAGTTTCTTAGATGTTTCAGGGTCGAGATAGGACATGCCTTTGGATACCACCGGCGTTGGAGACGCAGAAGGTGCCTATTCGAACAGCCACGGATTCGCGAGGAACATACGAATCTCACTTAGAAAGTGGCGGCGCGAACCGGGTTCGCGCCGTCAAGTAGGATGAGCAATAGCGAGCGAGGCGCTGGGAGGCGGCTTTACGCCACAGCATCACGAGGTATGGCAGACGCGCGAGCACCAGTAGCAACCGTTGGCCCGGCGATAGTAGCGGCGGGCTTCGGCCACAGCAGGGACGCAGTTGGTGAAGTCACCCAGATAGCGTCTATTGATTTCACCGGGGAGATAGTTGCACGACGAAGTGTGGACCTCGTTGTCCCCCTTCGATTGAGCATTGGTGTTGACGTAGTATCGCATTGTTTTTCCTTGGCGGGCATCCCGCGCGAATGGAGTAGTCGGCGACCCGCCTAAGCGAGTCACCGAAAGGCATTACCGGCGCGTGGGAAGTACGGGGCGCCCTGGAAAGCTGGGCGGCACGCTAGGCCGGGTCGGAAAGGAAGGTCCCACCGGGCGTGTGGGGACCGACGGAATGATCGGACGTTGCGGAACTTCCACCATCGTCGCCCCCGTCAGCGGTCGCTATTGGGGGTGCGATGAGTCGGCTTCCACGTCGCGCCCGGCGACGTCGTCGGGGGCAGGCGGTGGTTGTCCGGCACGGTCGTGTAATTGGGCCGGGCGCCGCCACGCGGGCCGATTTCTTGGAAGATGCCGCCGTTGCGGCCAGTGCTCGATCCAGGCTTGTGATTGGCCATGGGTAGGGTCTCCTGATGAATCCCTCCACGGGATTCACATCGAAAAGGAGACGCTGTGGATAGATCGGCTTGCGTGCTAAAGACGCGCGGGCAATCTGATTCGCACAGCGTCGTATCTCGGTGCTGTCGAGAGGGGGGCGGTCGGTCCTCGGCCTCAGAAACTTTGGCCCGCCGCTCCTCTCAGCCGTTTCGGCATCCCCCTGCCCTTGCAGGTCCCCACCAAAACAATCGTTCTTAGTTCGTTCCCAGCGCCTCCCTTGGCGAATCTGTGTTCAATAAGACTCAGCTACGGCGCCTTTTGTAGCGAGTCTAGCGAATTAGACGGACTTACCCACAACATGTTGTGGTGGAAGAATTGTTAACCACCGATGTGTCGTCCAGCCTCAATCAGTTTGGCTGATTCGCAGCTTGAGTGGGAGTCCGCCCGCCCAGCGAGCGGGAATTTCCCGTTCAGCAAGAATATAGAGGATATGGCTACGCTTGCTCCGGCAGCTTGCGGCCATGTCCAGCCGCCACGAAATCCGCGTCGCACTCGAACGCGACTACAGCCTCGCCTTGGGTGAGTACGAGCGAGCCGAGGAGCCTGCCGAGCGAACTGTCGGCCTGAAAGCCCATGCTGAAGCTGATCGGCGTATCCAGGCCCGCAAGCAGGTCCTGCGCGAGAAGATGGAGCGCTTGGACTACCTGCTTCGTCTCCAGGTCGATCCGGAGTGGACGCCCCACCACCTGACGCCCCTATATCCGCGCAGGACGCGCCGGAAGGGCTCCATCGCCAAGGCCAGCTTTCAGGCCCTTCGTCGATCCGAGGAGCCGATGACGACCCGCGAAATCACCAAGGCAATCGCAGGCGCGATGGAAGTTGATGTCGACGATAACGGCGCGATGGGCAAACTGGACAACGCCGTCAGAACGTCCATGAAGGAGCGGGTCAAGGATGGCGCCGTTCTGGAGATCGAAGGGCGCCCTATGCGGTGGCGGCTTGTGAGTAGGCCGAAATGGGCGCCGTCGGCCGTCCCTTACGCTTCAGCGTCAGCGCCCTTAGTCCGCGTCGACGGTTTATCGAACGCAGCCATTCGGGCCGTTTCTGCCAATATCCTACGAGTTCAGCGTCAGGACGCAGGTCGAGGGCGCGCTTCATGATCATGCGGAACTGCTGACCATTATCCAGCCGGCGAAAGTCGTCGCGCCAGGACAGTTCATCGGCGAACCGCTGAGCATGATTGCCGCTGGTACGCAGGTAGACCCCCCGCGTAGCGCGCCGAATGCGACTGTGCTGCGCCTCAACCAGATTGGTGTGAACACCATCCACCATCAGGCCGACGCTGTGATTGACCGTCGAGTGTTCGGCGAAGTGCATGAAGTAGCGCGAGTACGCCGGGGACTCGTCGGTCACGACATGAGCCGCCGGGTTCACCGTCCGTTTTATGTGGGGGTCGGCATCCTTCTCTGTCGGCACTACCCAGGCGCGGGAACGCCCTCCGATCCGACGTTCACGCGCGGTCACGATCGTATGTCGCTTCGTATTGAACTGCTTACGGCCATCCCTCTTTCGATCCTTAACGAGGTTTTCCTGGCGCACGGAACCACCGTCGTAGAGGCCGTCGATGTCCACCTCTCCGGTCAAGACGGTTTCAGCCTGCATGGAGGCCATCACGCGCGACAGTTTCTTGTGCAGGACGAAGGCGGTCTTGTAGGAGCAGCCGAGGTCACGGCTGAGCCGCAGGGCGGCGTAGCCGTTCACGCCGTTCACGAACAGCACCACGGCCAGCATGATGTCGGCGAAGGACATCTTCCGGCTGCGGAAGACCGTTCCCGACGTAACAGTGAACTGCTTGTCGCAGCCCTGGCATTTGAACAGCCGGCGGGCGCGATACTCGTAGGCGGCGACGACTCCGCAGCGTGGGCATTTCGGCTCCCCATCGCTCTCGGCAAACCGGATCGACTTGAACATCGCATACGCCTCCTCCTCGCCCAGGCGGGCGATGTCGCGGACGGAGATCGACCGCGCCTTTGCTGAGAGGAGAAAATGCTGACTCAAATCGTCCTTTCCGTGCGAATGACATCATATGTGGTGTCGTTTGCACGGAAATTCGCGACGTTGTCAACCCAAACGTCACCAATTATGATGACGTTTGCTGCGGAGATTGGTGATGCCTGGATCGATTCCTGAAGACGAGACGCTCGCTGACGATTTCGATTCCAAGAAAAATGCAGCCGATTTGGAGGCGCAGGGCGCGGCGGTCGCCAAAGCCCTGCTCCGGGCTGAGATGGCGAAGCGCCGACTTACCTATGAGTCCCTGGCTGCCCTGATGTGGGACTTCGGCATCGAGGAAAACGAGCGAAACCTGCGCAACAAGCTGTCACGCGGTTCCTTCTCTGCGGCTTGGTTCTTTTCGGTTATGATGATGATGGAGGTGAAGTCTTTGGACTTCTCCCACGCCTACGACTCAGTCTCGGATGTGCTCAGCGCGTAGGGCTCTACCGCTGGTTTGGCGCTGGCCGAAACGGACGAGGGCTAAGTTATGCTTATTGTGGCAATCGACGTCGGCGGCCCCGAGAAAATCGGCTGGGCCTCTTCAAACGGCCGGTCCGGCACAGGTCAGGACTTAGACGCCGCTCTGCATGATGTGGCGGACGCGCTCAATCAGGGCGTACCCGTCGCGCTCGGGTTTGAGGCTCCGATTTGGACGCCCCGCCGTGAAGACCTGAAGCGGATCACGAGCCGCCGGCTGGGCGCTGAGATCACGTTCAATCGAGCGTGGTCCGCCGGCGCCGGCTGCGGGGCTCTCGGCGCCGCGCTGGGCCTCATGCCGTGGTGTTTTTCTCAGATCGCTCGGAACACCAATCATCGATTGGCGACCACCAGTCCGATCGCATTCCAAGAGCGGGGCAAGGGCCTATTTGTGTGGGAGGCTTTCGTCTCCGGCCACGCCAAGGCCGTCACCCACATGGACGACGCCTCGCTGGCCCTGGCGGCGTTTCAGGCGCGCGATCTGCTGGCGCCTAGCGATGTGCCGGACGAGCCGGCGATCAACTTGGCGGCTGCTGCGTTGATGGCGACCGGCTGGACCCTTGATCCCTGGGAGATCAGCGGGGCGGGGCATGTGATCGCAGTGGGATTGAGTGGCGTCAAAGAAAAGGGCTTATCCCCTTCCGTCAGGTTCGCCTAAATCTGGCGCCTGTCCCTACTCGATGACGGTAATGCCGTCGGCCTTGGAAGGCGGCGGACCGTCGGTCCAGTGATAGGTCTCGGCCGTCCGCTGCATGGCCTGCATCCGTTGGGCGGGGACCGCAGGGATGTTCGTCGGCACCTCGGCAGACGAATCCGACGAGGCGAGGTCGATGGTGAACTGATACGGGCTACCGCCGAAGTTCACGTCCACCAGAATTGTGCGAACCACCCCTGAGGGGACCAGAAGCTGATCGGCGTAGATGAAGCCGGCCGTCGCCGTCCCCGGATCGACGGTCGTCGTCTGCAAGACACGCCGGCCCCAATCCGAGATGGCTTGGCGCAGGCCTCGTTCGATCAAGGTGCTGGACAGGTAGAACTCCCCGGAAGCGCGACGGAAGGCGATCTCTGTCCGACGAGGATGGTCCTTGGCGTTCTGATAGGCGAGGTATCCTTCGATGCCCGCGCTGATCCACGCGGCGGTCATCGCGCGCTCGGCCTCGCGTCTGGATTCCTGCCGGAGGTAGTTGAAGTCCTGCACGCGCACCGGGGCGCCGCCATCGACGTAGATGCGCACGTCCTCGGTCCCGATGTTGATCGGCTGTCCAGACGTGTTGAAGGCCGCCAGAACGAAGAACAGCTTGCTCTCCGCGTTGTAGCGGAGGTGCCTCAAGGCTTTCGAGGGTTGCTGGAAAGAGTTGGAGAATGGCCACTGCCGAGGCCGCAGAGCTACATCGCGCTGCGCGACTTGGTGGCCAGTGGAGAGCCTCGGAGCATTGGCGCGCTGCGGGACTCTGGGCGGATCACCCTGCGAAAGCTGGACATACTCTCCAGCCTCGACCCTCGGTGGAGGCACGCGAACACCCTTTCACGCCTCGACACACCGGCTGAGGCCGTGCGCTTCAACGCGGCCATAGAGTTCGTTCAGGGCGTTTGTTCGAAAGCCGACGATGAGGCGATAGCTCTGGCTATCGCCAACATGTCGGGGACCGGCTCCCTTCCGCGACTGCTACACCGGTTCATCAGGCGGGCTGATCGCCTCCCTGCGAATCCGGTCCCGGCCGGCGATGTCGAGCTACGCCCATTCACGAGCATGCGGGAATATCTCGATGCGGCAAGACGATATAGGAACTGCCTCGCCAGCAAGCTGGATCAGGTCGCAGCCGGCCGATTCGCCATAGCCGAGTTCAAGGACCAGGCGTTGCTGGAATTCCGTCAACTTACGGCCGGAGCGGGTTGGATGCTATGGCTGATCCACGGCCCCCGGAACGATCCCGCGCCGATCTCGGTCTACGAAGAAGCCGAGGCGAAGTGTGATCGCCTCGGCATCCCCCGCCAGAACGACGGTGCCGGAGGCTCCCCTTGGAGGAGCTACAGACACTTCTCGAAGACGTTGGATTGGGACTGACGGCACGGTCGGCACCTTTAGCCGGCCCGCCCATCATCGCAGATGTTCGAGCGTCCTGCCCTCGAACATCCGCATCATAAGCTCTGAGCGAAGGAAGTCGTCCTGATCGCCCCGCCAGAGCAGTTTCGCCCTATGTTCATCATCCTCGACCCAAACGAGGACGTCGAAACTGCCCCCCTCAAACAGAAAGACCAAGAAGAAGCACCCGTCATCGCTCACGGCGCGTCCGACATAACGAACTGTAAGACGGCTATCGAAAGACAGCGGCTGGGGTGCCGCCAACAAGGTAAGCCCGTTGATGAGGTTGGATGCCTCGTCCGCTCCACTGACAAACCCAGATGGACCGTGATTGGTCGGTGGTCTCCACGGCTGGTCGGAGGGGAACCGGTTTTGGACGTCTTGAAAGGTCAGCCACCGCTCCTTCGTCGGGTCAGTGATCCCTTCGTTTAGGTTTACGCGGGATGACGTCGTCATGGCGTTTTTGCCTTTGGAATAGCCGCGCGCCACTGGCCAGATTTACGGCCAAGCTCGGTGTGCGGGATTAGAAGATTGTCGGGCAGCGTCGAGACTTCGGCCGGCCTTAAAGCTACCGGTAGCCCATCGCGCGGAGGTGATCGTCATCCACGGTGATCACCAAGTCGGCATGTTCCGGTCCCCACGGTTTTGAAGCCAGATAGTATCCGTCGCCAACAGAGCGACAGCCGGGCACATATTGGATCAGCCCGTCGCTCTCGATCTGGGTCCAGATCATTTCGTCAGGATGCTCGTCCACTTCATCGGGATCGTCGAGGCGTTCGGCCTCGAACTCATCCCACCACTCGTCCTCGGTCATGCGCTGATGCTCCCGGTGTCGCACGCTGCGGCCAACCGTTTGGCGAAGTGAGCGTCCAGCCTGTCGCGCTGCCGCTCGAACCACGCCGCGCAGATTGCGTCTTGGGCGCCAGGGACATGAAAGGTGGTGTGGCAGTCCACGCCAATGAGCGAGACGCCGTTTCGTCCTTCCCACTGCAGGGTCGGCTTCCTGGCCCTTGACCTCGCGCAGGTCGGGCGCGGCGCCGCCGCCCGCCAGGGGGCCGGGCTCGGGCGCGCGCAGCACCTGGACGCCCTTGAAATGGTTGACCAGGCCGATCAGCGAGCGCGGCGCCAGGATGCGAGCGCCGCCCGCCCAGGCCGCTTCCGGCCCCGTCGCCTCCGGGCAGATCAGGCCCAGGCCCAGGGCGTCGGCCGCCACGGCGGCGGGCAGGGCGCCGCCGACCCGCGCGATCTGGCCGTCCAGCCCCAGTTCGCCGATGGCGGCCCAGCCGTCCAGGGCGTCGGGCGCGATCACCCCCATGGCCGCCATCAGGGCCAGGGCGATGGGAAGGTCGAAATGGCTGCCCTCCTTCGGAAGGTCCGCCGGCGCCAGATTGGCGATGATGCGCCTGGCCGGCAGGGCCAGGCCGATCCCGGCGAAGGCCCCGCGCACCCGTTCGCGGCTCTCGGCCACCGCCTTGTCCGGCAGGCCGACGATGTTGAACACCGTCGGCCCGTCATTGCCGACCAACTGGACCTCGACATCCACGCGCCGGGCCTCGACCCCGTCGAAGGCGACCGTGACGACCCGCGCGACCATGGCGTTCTCCTGCGTTCAGCAGGAACGAACCATGAACTTCGATCTAGCGCAAGTGGTGCCGCAACAACTCAGGCGGCGCGCTTCCTCTCGATCACGTCCCACATCGCCGCCGTGGCGTCGACGCCGGTGAAATTCTTCAGCTGCTGGGCCCCGGTGGGGGAGGTGACGTTGATCTCGGTCAGCCAGTCGCCGATCACGTCGATGCCGACGAAGATCAGGCCGCGCGCCTTCAGCGTCGGGCCGATAGCGGCGCAGATTTCCTTGTCGCGGGCGGTCAGCTCGACCGGGGCCGCCGTGCCCCCGACGCGCAGGTTGGAGCGGACCTGATCCTTGGCCGGGATGCGGTTGATGGCCCCGACGGGCTCGCCGTCGACCAGCAGGATGCGCTTGTCCCCGGCCGAGACGGCGGGAAGGAATTTCTGGATCACCAGCGGATCGCGGCTGCCCGTGGCGTGGATCTCGATCAGGGCCTCCAGGTTCGGATCGCCCGCCTTCAGCCGCACCACGCCCGATCCGGCCGCGCCGTGCAGGGGTTTCAGCACCACGTCGCCGTGCTTCTCGTGGAAGGCGACCAGGGCGACGGGGTCGCTGCTGACCAGGGTGGGCGGGGTCAGGTCGGGAAAGCGCGTGACCAGCAGCTTCTCCGGCGCAGAACGGACCTCGGCCGGATCGTTCACAACCAGGGTGTGGGGGTGAACCGTCTCCAGCAGATAGGTGGCGGTGACATAGGCCATGTCGAAGGGCGGGTCCTGGCGCATCAGGATCACGTCCACGTCCCGGCCCAGGTCCAGCCGTTCCCAGTCGCCGAAGGTCACGTGGTCGCCGACGGTCCGGCGCAGGGTCACCGCGCGGGCGCGGCAATACAGCCGGCCCTCTTCCAGCGCCAGGGTGCGGAAGTCATAGACCCACAGGCGGTGGCCCCGCTCCTGGCCCGTCATGGCCATCAGGAAGGTGGTGTCCGAGGCGATGTTGACGGCCTCGATCGGGTCCATCTGGATGGCGACCTTCAGCATCGCGGGTCTTTCCTTTTCAGGCCTATCGCGCTTCGCGCTACTTGAGGCCGGGCATTACGGAATGGGGGCGCGGCAAAGCTGGCGCAACCCCTCCTGCCGCTCATCCATGAGCGGAATAGTCAGTCCAGCTGTCGCGCTTCCTCGGGCAGCATGATCGGCACGCCCTCGCGGATCGGATAGGCCAGCTTGGCGCCGGCCGAGACCAGTTCGCCCGCTTCGCGATCATAGGTCAGGCGGCCGCGCGTGACGGGGCAGACCAGCACCTCCAGAAGGCGAGGGTCGACCGAGACGGGGGTGTTGAAGGCGTCGCTCATTGTTGGTGGGCCTATCGTGCTTCGCACTACTTGAGGCCGGGTTGTAGGCCAGCGTCAGGCGGCGAGCCAAGTCTGAGGAATGGGAGGCGTCACTGCATCGAATGCGGCGGGCCGTCCTCGCCGCCGTCGGCGGCGTCGATCCGCATCAGGGCGGTCAGGGCGTCGGCGCGGTCGGACAGGGTCAGGCATTCCAGCAGGGCTTGTTTCTCGGGCGGTTCGAACGGCAGGGCCATGGCCAGGCTGTTGACCAGCGCCTCCATGGGCGCGCCCTCGGCGGTGTCCCAGTCGATGTCCAGCGACCGGTTGGTCAGATAGCCGCGCAGGGCGTCCAGGAAGGCCTCGCGGTCGAACTCGGCGGTCTCCAGCGGCGCGATCAGGTCGGCGTCGTACGCCTCGAACGCCGCGCGCACCTGGCGATAGGGCGTCTTGACCGGCAGTTCCGCCGCAATGCGGAAGCGCGACACCCCGGTCAAGGTGATCAGATAGCGCCCGTCCGAGGTCTCGGCGAAGCTGGTGATCCGGCCGGCGCATCCCACCGGCGAAAGGCCCGGCAGGGTCGCCGATCCGCCCTGGGGCTGGACCATGCCGATGATCCGGTCGCCGGCCATGGCGTCGTCGACCATGTTCAGATAGCGCGGCTCGAAGATGTTGAGCGGCAGCTGGCCGCGCGGCAGCACCACGGCCCCCGACAGCGGAAACACCGGGATGACCTGGGGAAGGTCCAGCGCCCTGACATAGCCTTGCGGCATCTTCACTCCCGTATGGCCCTATCGTGCGCGGCCGTGCGAAACCCGATCAGGAAAACAGTATGGACGACAACCGGCGCCGCCCGTCGCGAGAGACGTCGGAAGTCAGGCCGGCCGCCTCGAAGATGGTCAGAAGCTGCTTTCTGGCCGCCTGGTCGTTCCATTCGCGATCCGCCTTGACGATGTGCAGCAGATTGTCGACCGCGCCCTTGAAGTCGCCCGCGGCGCTCTGGGCCTCGGCCAAGTCGAAGCGGGCCTGGCAGTCGTTCGGATCGGCCGCCACCTTGGCTTCCAGCTCGGCCGAACCGCCCGCCGGGGCGTTGGCCGACAGCGCCAGCTGGGCGCGCACGCTCTGGACCGCCGGCTCCTTGGAGTCCTGCGGCGCCATGGCGATGGTCTGAAGCGCCTGCTCGCGGTCGCCGCCGGCCAGATAGACCCGCGCCATGCCGGCGATGGCCTTTTCGTTCTCGGGCTCGATCGACAGGACGTGGGCGAAGGCCTGAGCCGCGCCGCCCATGTCGTTCAGCGACAGCGATTCCTCGCCCAGCTCCAGCAGTTGCGCGGTCTCGGTCGAACCCCCCTGGCCGCCGGTCAGCTTGTCGATGAAGGCCTTGATCTGGCTGTCGGGAATAGCGCCCTGGAAGCCGTCGACCGGCTGGCCGTTGACGAAGGCGTAGACCGTGGGGATCGACTGGACCCGCAACTGGCCCGCATAGGCCGGATTGGCGTCGACGTCGATCTTGACCATCTTCACCGCGCCCTTGGCGGCGCGCACGGCCTTTTCGAGCGCCGGGCCCAGGGTGCGGCACGGGCCGCACCAGGTGGCCCAGAAGTCCACGATCACCGGCTGGGTCCTGGACGCCTCGACCACGTCGGTCATGAAGGAGGCGTCGGTGCCCTCCTTGATCAGGTCGTCGGACAATGTGGGATCGGCGAAGGTCATGGTCGGGTCCGTCATCGGCTCGAAGGATCGTAACGGTCCAGATGGCGTCCGGATGCCTTCCCATCAAGCGGCGAATTGACCGGGGCCGTCCTGCCGCGCGCGCGACGCCTCTTCCGGGCGCAGGGTCAGGACGCGCGCCCCGCCCTTGGTCACCGCCACCGTGTGCTCGAACTGGGCCGACAGCCGGCCGTCCGCCGTCACGACGGTCCAGCCGTCGTCCAGGGTTCTGACCGCCCGGCCGCCCTGGTTCAGCATCGGCTCTATGGTGAAGACCATCCCTTCGCGCAGGGTCAGGCCCGTGCCCGGCCGGCCGAAATGCAGCACCTGGGGATCCTCGTGCATCTCGCGGCCGATGCCGTGGCCGCAGTAGTCGCGCACCACCGAATAGCCGGCCCGCCGGGCGTGGCTCTCTATCGCATGGCCGATATCGCCCAGGCGCGCGCCGGGGCGCACGGCGTCGATGCCCTTCCACATCGCCTGATAGGTGGTGCGCGCCAGTCGCCGCGCCGCCGCCGGAACGGCGCCGACCAGGTAGGTCTTGCTGGAATCGGCGATGAAGCCGTTCTTCTCCAGGGTGATGTCCAGGTTGACGATGTCGCCGTCGGCCAGCACATCGTCCGACGACGGCACGCCATGACAGACCACCTGGTTGCGCGAGCTGTTCAGCACGAAGCCGTAGCCGTACTGACCCTTGCTGGCCGGCCGCGCCTTGAGTTCGTCGACGATGAAGGCCTCGACGCGGTCGTTGATCTCCAGCGTGCTCATGCCTTGCAGCGCCAGCCCGTCCAGATGGGTGAAGACCGAGGCCAGCAGCCGGCCGGCCTCGGCCATCAGGGCGATTTCCTCGGGCGTCTTGGTCACGCGGCCAGGCCGGGCGTTTCGACCCCCGCGGCCTTCAGCTCGCGGGCCGTCAGCTCCTGAACGCTGAGCCCGGGGTTCAGTTCGGCCAGCATTCCCAGCCTGATCCAATAGGCCGCCTGGCCGTTGATCGACCGGCACGACGCCTTGCTGGCGCGCCGCAGCTGCTCGTGAAGTTCGTCCTCGATGTTGACGATGCCCATCCGGCGCCGCACCTCTATGATTTGCATATGATGCATATATCTTTCGCATATCGTGAGGCAAGCGTCGCCTCGCGGGAACTCGCCTTGCGGGCCTATTGGCGCTAAGGGCGCGGCGATGCCGTTCACCGCCCCCCCCTTTCAGGCGACCGTCCTGACCATGTTCCCCGAGGCCTTTCCCGGCCCGCTCGGCGTGTCGCTGATCGGCACGGCCTGGCGCGAGAAGGGGCTGTGGAGCCTGGAAACGGTTGACATCCGCGCCTTTTCCACAGATACGCGCGGCTTCCTGGACGACACCCCCGCGGGGGGCGGCCCGGGAGCAGTGTTGAAGGCGGACGTTGTGGCTCGGGCGGTGGACAGCCTGCCGGGGCCGGGGCGGCCGCTTTTGTACATGAGCGCCAGGGGCAGGCCCCTGACCCAGGCGCGCGTCAGGGAATGGGCCAAGGCCGACGGGATCGTCGTGCTGTGCGGCCGGTTCGAGGGGGTGGACCAGCGGGTGCTCGACGCGCGCGGGTTCGAGGAGGTCTCCGTCGGAGACGCGGTTCTCGCCGGCGGCGAGGCGGCGGCGATGGTGGCGATCGAGGCGTGCGTAAGACTGATCCCCGGCGTGCTCGGCTCAGGCGAAAGCCTGTCGTCCGAAAGCTTCGAGGACGGGCTTCTGGAGCATCCGCAGTACACGCGACCGCGGACGTTCGAGGGGCTGGATATTCCCGAGGTGCTGCTGTCGGGCGACCACAAGAAGGTCGACCAATGGCGCCAGGCGCAACGGGAGACGACCACGCGGGAGCGGCGTCCGGACCTCTGGGCGGCCCATCTCGCTCACCACCGCAAGGCTTGACCTTGCGGACCTGCGGGGTTCGCCCCGCCAACTGACAGCTAAAGGGCGGAAAAGCCCGAGGAGAATGACATGAACATCGTCCAGCAGCTCGCTGCCGAAGAAAAGACCCGCGTTCTCGGCGAACGCCAGATTCCCGAATTCCAGCCGGGCGACACCCTGCGCGTCAACGTGCGCATCAAGGAAGGCGAGCGCGAACGCGTCCAGGCCTTCGAAGGTGTCTGCATCGCCCGCGACGGCACGGGCGTGAACGAGACCTTCACCGTCCGCAAGATCTCCTTCGGCGAGGGCGTGGAGCGCCGCTTCCCGATCCTGTCGCCGAACGTCGAATCCATCGAGGTGAAGCGTCGCGGCGTCGTTCGGCGCGCCAAGCTCTATTATCTGCGCGACCGTCGCGGCAAGTCGGCCCGGATCGCCGAACGCCAGACCGTCCGCCCGGCCAAGGGCGCCGTGGTGCCGGAATCCGGCACGGCCGACAAGGCCGGCGACGAAGCCTGATTTCGGCTTCGACCCTGAAATGAGAAAGGCCCGGCGGCGACGCCGGGCCTTTTGTCCTTCTAGGTCGGATAGAGCGGACTGGAGGCGTCGCGCTGGCTCTGCAGGCTTTGCTTCAACGCGTGCATCTGGTCGTGGCCGGCCTTCACCGCCTCGTAGTTCCGGCGCACCGTCTCGCGCGTGGTGGCCGAGATCTCGC
Organism: Brevundimonas albigilva; assembly: GCF_023573565.1. Classification (NCBI taxonomy): domain Bacteria; kingdom Pseudomonadati; phylum Pseudomonadota; class Alphaproteobacteria; order Caulobacterales; family Caulobacteraceae; genus Brevundimonas; species Brevundimonas albigilva. Next base: position 2,754,714 of record NZ_CP097649.1, on the reverse strand, counting down.
CGTCGCGCAGGGCGCGTTCGAACTTCTGGGCGATATAGCCCTCGCCGTTCTCGATGGAGCCGACGACGGAATCGTCGTTGCGCAGCAGGGCGTGCTTGACGTCCAGGAAGGCGCGGTGGGCCTTGGCCAGGATCGAGCCCTCGGCCTCCGGATCGCCGCCCATGCCGCGCACGGCCGCGGACAGGTCGTCGACGACCCGGCGACGCTCTTCGGCCCGCCGTTCGAACAGGGTGCGGTAGTGCGGGTCCTGCGTCTCGGTCGCCGCCTCGCGATAGCCGTCGGCGCTGTCCAGCGTGGTCTCGATCAGGCCGTTCAGGACCTTGATGTCATGATCGTTGGGCGTGCTCATCTCGATCGCTCCTTTTGCGGTCGAGGATGAAACCCGGAGCGACGGGGCCCGGTTGCGTCAAAGTTTCGTGCGCAGCGACCACAGTTCGGGAAAGCAGCGCCGCGTCAGGGTCGAGGCCAGATAGGCCACCCCCTCGGTGCCGCCCGTGCCGCGCCGCCGGCCGATGATCCGCTCGACCGTGACCACGTGCTTGTGCCGCCAGGTCAGCAGGGCGTCGTCCAGGTCGACCAGCTTCTCGGCCAGCTGATACAGCGGCCACCAGCGTTCGGTGTCGCGATAGACCTCCAGCCAGGCCGCCTCGACGCCCTCGGAGGGTTCATAGGGCTGGGTCACGTCGCGGTTCAGCACCTCGGCCGGGACCGGCAGGCCGGCGATGGCCAGTTGGGCCAGGGCGTCGTCATAGAGGCTGGGTTCGGCCAGGGCCGCCTTCAGCGCCGCATGGGCCTGGGGCCGGTCCTCGTGGAACCTCAGGAAGGTCGGGTCCTTCAGCCCCAGCAGGGTTTCGAAACGCCGGAACTGGTCGCTCTGGAAGCCGGAGGACGAGCCCAGGACGCCCCGGAACTTCAGATAGTCGGCCGGGGTCATGGTCGACAGGATGTCCCAGCTCTGGGTCATCACCGACTGGATGCGGCTGACCCGCGCCAGGCTCTTGTAGGCGGGGACCAGGTCGCCGACGCGGATCAGCGACTGGGCCAGGGCGACCTCGTGCAGGATCTGCTTGAGCCACAGCTCCTTGGTCTGGTGGATGACGACGAACAGCATCTCGTCGTGCTGGTCGGACAGCGGATGCTGGGTCGAGAGCAGGTCGTCCAACGCCAGATAGCCGGCGTAGGTCATGTCGCTGGAACGGGTCATCGTGCGCCTATCGCCCGGCGGCGGAGCGGGCGCAAGGGCGGCGCCTCAGTCCAGGCCGGCCAGGAATTCGAAGATGGCGGCCTTGGCCTCCGGCTCGTCCAGCATGGGGGCGTGGCCGACGCCGGGGATTTCCGCAAAGGCCATGTCGGGGGCCGCCTTGCGCATCTTTTCCGCGATGGCGGGGCTGAGCAGGTCCGAGGTCGCGCCCCGGATCAGCAGCGTCGGGCGCTTCTTCGCCAGCCGCCGGAACCACGGCCACAGGTTGGGGACCAGGGCCTTGGCCCCCGCCGCGCGGATGGGCGCGGAGATGTCGGGATCGTAGTCCAGCACGATCTCGCCGTCCGGCTGCTGGCGGAAGACGCGACGGGCGAAGGCGTCCCAGTCCGCCGGGCCATAGTGCGGAAAGGCCGCGCCGTTGGTGCGCTGGACATAGGCGGCGGCGTCGCTCCAGTCGCCGATCTCGACCGGCTGGCCGGCATAGGCGGCGATCCGCGCCAGGCCCTCGGCCGCCACCTCCGGCCCGACGTCGTTCAGGATGGCGGCGGCGATGGCGCGCGGCCTGATCGCCGCCAGCGCCATGGTGATCAGCCCGCCCATCGACGTGCCCAGCAGGACCGCCCGCTCGATCCCGGCCTGGTCCATCAGGGCCAGCACGTCCCTGGCGTAAACGTCGGGCGTATAGGTCATCGGGTCCGGGGCGCGGTCCGACAGGCCGCGGCCGCGCACGTCCACCGCCAGCACGCGCCGGCCGCTCTGGGCCAAGAGGGGCGCGACGGCCCCGAAGTCGGCGCTGTTGCGGGTCAAACCGTGGATGGCGATCACCGGCGGCTTCGCGGCGCCCGAGCCGGGCGCATAGTCCCGCGCGAACAGGCTGAGGCCGTCCGGCGAGGTCCAGCGACGTTCGGCGAAGGTCCCGGAGGCGGTCATGGCGTCATCTCCCTCGTTTTCCGCCAGCGTAATTCATCGCGGAGGGAAATGCGATGCGGCGCCGGCCGCGTCAGAGGCGCAGGCGCCCCTGCACAAAGGCGTCCAGGTCGCCGCCCTCGAACAGCAGGCCCTCAACACCCGCGCGCCGCGCCGCCTCCATGTCGCTGCCCCGGTCGCCGATCAGGATGGACCGCGCCGGGTCGATGTCATGCTCGACCACGGCGCGCAGGATCATGCCGGGATTGGGCTTGCGGTCGGGATGGTCGGGATGGCGGTAGCGCTCGACCACGGCGTCGGCGTGGAACGGACAGGCGTAGACGGCGTCGATCCGCGCGCCCTCGCTCGCCAGCCGCGCCGTCAGCAGGGCGTTGAAGGCGTGCATCCGGTCCTCGTCGAACAGGCCGCGCGCGACGCCGGACTGGTTGGTGACGATGACCGTGCGATAGCCGGCCGCGTTCAGCCGCCGCACCGCCACCGCCGCGCCTGGGATCAGCTTCAGGTCCTCGTCCCGGTGCGGATAGCCGCTGTCCTCGATCAGCACGCCGTCGCGATCCAGAAAAGCGCCGGGATGGCTCAACGCCCGGTCTCCAGCAGGGCGGTGAAGGCGGTCATCAGGTGATACAGGGTCGAGGCGGGCACGGCCGTGTCGGCCGGGCGTCCGTCGGCGTCGTAGCTGTCCATCCACAGGCCCGGCGTCTCGGTCGCCAGATGGACGTCGAAGATCCGTTCGGTCAGGGCGGCCGCCGCGTCCGGGTCGAACAGCAGGCAGGTGCGAAGGCCCTCGGTCTGGGCCCACAGCCGCCAGCCGGCGTCGACCGGCCGGCCCTGGTCGTCCATCTCGCGGATCAGGAAGCCGTCGCGCCGGCCCTGATCCCAGGCGCGGCGGTGCAGGGCGGGGGCGGCCTCGGCCGTGTCCAGCCCCAGGGGCTCGGCCTGGGTCAGCAGCCAGGCCCATTCCTCCAGATGGCCGGGCTCGACGATGTGGCCGGTCCGCGGGTCCGGGGCCCAGGTCTCGGTGAAGAATTCGCGCAGGGCGCCGTCGACCTGGAAATGGGCGCGGCTCAGGCGCAGGCTCTCGCGCGCGGCGGCTTCGAACGCCGGATCGGGCGCCGTCGCCTGCCACGCCAGCATCGCCTCCAGCAGGTGCATGTGCGGGTTCTGGCGGCGCGGCAGCCGGGCGGGCAGGGCCTCGTTCCAGCCGCCGTGAGGCGCGGCCATCGACGCGTCGATCGCCGCCAGGGTCTCCAGCGCCAGCGGCCGGGCGCGCGGATCGCCCAGCACCCGGTGCGCCGCCGCCAGGGCGAACAGGACGAAGGCCATGTCGTAGAGGTCGGGCGTCGGATCCGTCACGGCGCCCGCGTCGTCGGTGGCCGAGACCCACAGGCCGTCGTCGCGGCGGCAGGTCGCAATCAGCCCGTCCAGACCCGCGCGGGCGACCGCCCGGCCCGCCTCGAAGCCCAGGGCGGCGGCTTCGCAGAAGACATAGACCTGGCGCGCCTGGACCCGGGTGCGGCGCCGGGCGCCGGGCGCCGGCCGGCCGTCGAAGTCCAGCAGCTCCCAGAACCGGCCCTGGTCGTCCGCCCCCCGCGCGGCCCACAGCGGCAGGGCCTGGTCGAACAGCCAGTCGGCGACGCGGGTCCGGGCGGCGGATAGATCGGTCATGCCCTCGGCTTAGGCGGTCCGGCGGCGCCCGCCAAGGGGCGGCGTCGCCCAGCCGCTCGTTGCAAAGGGCAACGCGAAGTGACGCCCCGCGGTTTGGTCCCTCCGCGCGGGTTTGCTAGGGACGACGATCCCTGCGGCCCGATGCGCGCCGCCGCCCGACTCTGCGTGGAGAGCGAACCATGATCCCCTTCATCGACCTTCAGGCCCAGCGCCTTCGCCTCGGCGGCAAGATCGAGGCCGCCGTCCAGGAGGCCGTGGTCGGCGGCGCCTGGGTCATGGGCCCGCAGGTCCGCCAGTTCGAGGCCGACCTGGCCGTCTTCGGCCGGGCCAGGCACGCCCTGGGCTGCGCCAACGGCACCGACGCCCTGGCCCTGCCGCTGATGGCGTGGGGGATCGGGCGCGGCGACGCGGTCTTCGTCCCCAGCTTCACCTTCGCCGCCACCGCCGAGGTCGTGCCCTGGTTCGACGCCGAGCCGGTCTTCGTCGACGTGGACGAGAACACCTACAACATGGACCCGGCCGCGCTGGAGCGGGCCATCGCGGGGATCAAGGCCGAGGGGCGCCTGACCCCGCGCGTGGTCATCGCCGTGGACCTGTTCGGCCAGCCGGCCGACTATCCGGCCATCAAGGCCATCTGCGACAGGCACGGGCTGAAGCTGATCTCGGATTCGGCCCAAGGCTTCGGCTGCACGGTCGGCGGCGACCATCCGCTGAAATGGGCCGACGTCACCACCACCAGCTTCTTCCCGGCCAAGCCGCTGGGCTGCTACGGCGACGGCGGGGCGGTGCTGACCGACGACGACGAACTGGCGCAACTGATGGATTCCGTGCGGGTGCACGGCAAGGCGGTGGCGGTGGACCTGAAGGACCGCACCTTCGACCACGACCCCAAATACCTGAACATGCGGATCGGCCTGAACAGCCGTCTGGACACCATCCAGGCCGCCGTCCTGATCGAGAAGCTGAAGGTCTTCGGCCAGGAGATCGAATGGCGCAACCGCATCGCCGGCCGCTACAACGAGGCCCTGCGGCCCCACGTCGCCAAGGTCCCGGACGTGCCGGCCGGAAACATTTCCAACTGGGCGCAGTACACGATCGAGCATGCCGACCGCGACGGCCTGGCCGCGCATCTGAAGGCCGAGGGCGTGCCCACCGCCGTCTATTATCCGATCCCGCTGCATCTGCAGCCGGCCTATGAACACTATCCGCGCGGCGAAGGCGGCCTGCCCGTCACCGAACGGCTGAAGGACGTGGTCGTCAGCCTGCCCATGCACGCGGACCTGGACGAGACGACCCAGGACAAGGTCATCGCCGCCGTCGCTTCCTACAAGGGTTGATCCCATGCCGAGCTCCCTCCCCTTGAAGACTGGCCCCCTCAAGCTCGGCGTCGCCGGCGTCGGCGTCATGGGCCGCAACCATGCGCGGGTCGCCGCCGACATGCGCGAGTTCGACCTGACGACCCTGTTCGATCCCGACGCCGTGACGGCCGAGGGCGTGGCCGCCGCCTATGGGGCCGCGCCGGTCACGACGGCCCAGGCCTTCGTCGACGCCGGACTGGACGCGGCCGTGGTCGCCACACCCAACCGCTTCCACGCCGACATCGGCGTCGCCCTGCTGGAAAAGGGCGTCCACGTCCTGGTCGAAAAGCCCATCGCCGCGACCGTGGCAGACGCCCAGCGCATGATCGACGCGGCCAGGGCCAATGGCCGCGTCCTGATGGTCGGCCAGGTCGAACGGTTCAATCCGGCGGTCGAGACGGTCAAGCGCGCCGTTCAGGACGACGACATCATCTCCATCCAGATCACCCGCGTCGGCCCCTTCCCGCCGCGCATGGGCGAGGTCGGGGTGGTCATCGACCTGGCCGTGCACGACATCGACATCATCCGCCACCTGACGGCCTCCGAGATCGTCGAGGTCCAGCCGCAGCTGGCCCGCACCCGCGCCGAGCGCGAGGACACCGCCCTGCTGCAGTTCCGGCTGGACAACGGCGTGATCGCCCACATCACCACCAACTGGGTCACGCCCTACAAGACCCGCACCCTGCAGGTGGCGACCAAGTCCAAGTTCGTGGTCGCCGACCTGATCACCCGCCAGGTCACCGAATATTTCGGCCAGCAGCCCGACGGCTCCTATTCGACGCGGATGCTGAACAGCTGGCCGGCCGAGCCGCTGAGGAAGGAGCTGGAAGCCTTCGCCAGCGCGATCAACACCGGCGAGCCCCCGGCCGTCACCGGAGAGGACGGCCTGCGGAACCTGCAGGTCGCCCTGCGCTGCCTGGGCGAGGCCTGACCCAGGCGCTGCGACGCCGCGATCCTGACGCAAAGGTCCGGAAAAGACACACCATGCGCATCCCGACCGTCGTCTTGTCCGCCACGCTGGTTGTCGCCGCAGCCGCGCCCGCACGGGCGGATACGCGGTTTCTGGCCTACGACGCGGCGGACCGCGTCACCCAGGCGATGACGCGCGGCCTGACGCTGGAGGTCGAGCGCGGTCTGTTCGGGGCGGTGCGGCTGAACGGCCTGTATTCCACCACGAGCCGCGGCTCGGCGCGGCTGGAGCGCGGCGGGCCGGACGGGGTGCGGCGCGCCCTGGAGCCGGGCGCGTCCGAAAGCGACGTCTATGCGATCGCTCAGGAGGGCGACGGGCGGGGCCTGTCGCGCGCCCTGTGTCCCGGCGCCGATGCGGCCTGGCTGGTCGCGGGGCGGGTGCGCGCGGCGCGGCCGCTGACGATGCACGCCGTGGGCCGCTGGGCCGACGGGACCTTCCGTCACTGCGTGACGCTGAGCTACGCCTGGCGGGGCGAATGGGCCACGGCGCCGGCCCCGTCGCCGGTCGAATAGGCGCTCTCGCTTCTCTCGCCGCCGCGTTATGCTGGGGCGATGAGCACGGCTGTCCTCTCGTCCCGCGCGGCCCGACCCGGCCCGACCGCTCTGGCGGCGGCGGTCGTCTGCGCCCTGCTGTTCGCGGCCCTGGGAGCGCTTGTGGTGGAGCCGGCGCTGCATCGCCTGATGACCCTGACGTCCGCGCCGCGCCCCACGCCCGCGGCGTCGCGACGGCCGGCCCCGCCGCCCGTCAACGACCTGATCCTGTCCGGCGACTATGTCGGCGCGGACGGACTGGCGCTTCGCGTCGAGGGCGCGACCTTGGCGTTCGGGCAGGCGCGGATCGTCACCGCGCCGCACCGGCTGGCGGCCGCCTCCGAGCCGGTCGCCCAGGGGGTGTCCTACGCCACCGCCCTGAACACGCCGTCCAACGTCCAGATCGAGGTGCGGCGGGTGGCGTCGGGGGCGGCGCCGCTGTGCGCCGAGGGCGCGCCCGGCTGGCTGGCCCTGGCGGTGCGGGCCGACGGCGTCGACATCCTGCCGCTGCGGGCGGGCGACCCGCCGGGCGCGAACCGCTCGCCGACCGCCCTGTGCCCCGTGCGCGCGCTGGGCCGCCGCTGACCATGGGGGGCAAGGCCGGCCTGCTCGGCGCCCTGGCCGGCGCGGCGGCGGCCCTGCTGACCTGGCGGACGCCCGTGGCGGCCGATCTCGCGCCCCGCGGCGCGGAGGCGGGGATCGCGGTCCGCCTCCTGGACAACGGCTTTCACACCGACGTGGCCCTGCCGCGCCGGGCGCTGGAGGCGCGGGGCGGGCCCCTGGCCCAGGCCGTGCGGTCCCTGGGGCCGGGCGACTGGGTCCGCGTGGGCTGGGGCGACGCGAAATTCTATGTCGACCAGAGCCCGATCCGGGGCCGGCTGCCGGACGGCGCGCGCGCCTTCCTCAGGCCGGGCAATCCGTCGGTGGTGATGCTGGATCCCGAGACCGGCGATCCCGGACGCAGCGCGGAACCCGCGCGGGTCGCCGCCCTGACGGTCTCGCCGGCCGCCTTCTCGCGCATGGCCGGACGGATCGAGGCGTCGCTGGCTCTTTCGGACGGGGCGCCGCGCCTGGCGGCGGCGCGGCCGGGCGACGACGCGCGCTTCTTCGCCAGCCGCGAGACCTTCTCGCTGGTCCATCTGTGCAACCACTGGACGGCCCAGGTGCTGGCCGCCGGGGGCGTGGGCGTCCGGCCTGTGCGGTCGGCTCTTTCGGCCGAGGTGATGGACGCCGCGCGCGCCGCCGCGCTGGACACCGGCGGCCGCGGGGACTAGACCGCCCGCCTTTCGCTTTTCCAGCCGGGTCCGAGCCCCGGCGGGCGATGAACAGGAGTGAGGCCGATGGCCCGCAAGCAGCACACCCGCAACGCCTCGGGTCCGATGGGCCCCAGCCAGCGCCAGCTTCGCGCCGGCGAACTGATCCGCCACGCCCTGGTGGACATCCTGCGCGAGGAGGAAATCCACGACGAGGCGCTGGCCGGCGTGTCGATCACCGTGACCGAGGTGCGGATGAGCCCGGACCTGCGCCACGCCACCTGTTTCGTCGAGCCCCTGGGCGCCGGCGTGGACGCGGCCGAGACGACCGGCCACGAGAGCGAGATCATCAAGGCCCTGAACGCTCACGCCAAATTCCTGCGCGGGCGCCTGGGACCCAAGCTGGACATGAAGTTCACGCCGGACCTGAAGTTCCGCCACGACGAGAGCTTCGACACGGCCAGCCACATGGACCGCCTGTTCGCCGACCCCCGCGTCCGCGCCGACCTGGAGCGCGACGGGGACGACGATCAATGATCCTCCACCGCGCAGCGGGGGAGGGGGACCACGAAGTGGTGGAGGGGGCGACCGCCGCTCCGCAGTCGGTCCAACTCGCACGAATCCAATCGTCGAACGCCCGTGCGGCGTCCGCCCCCTCCACCACGCTGCGCGCGGTCCCCCTCCCCCGTGAAGCACGGGGGAGGATCTAGATGGCTCGGAAAAAGAAGGGCGACGTCGTCGACGGCTGGGTCTGCCTGGACAAGCCGTTCGAGATGGGATCGACCGAGGCGGTCAGCCGCATCCGCCGCCTGTTCAACGCCCAAAAGGCGGGGCACGCGGGCACCCTCGACCCCCTGGCCAGCGGCGTCCTGCCCATCGCGCTGGGCGAGGCGACCAAGACCGTGCCCTTCATGATGGAGGCGCGGAAGGTCTATCGCTTCACGATCAACTGGGGCGTCTCGACCGACAGCGTGGATCGCGAGGGCGAGATCGTCGCCCGCTCCGACGTGCGCCCGACGCCGGAGCAGGTGAGGGCGGCGCTGCCGGCCTTCGTCGGCGAGATCGACCAGGTTCCGCCGCGCTTCTCGGCCATCAAGGTGGACGGCCAGCGGGCCTACGACCTGGCCCGCGACGGGGAAGCCTTCGAACTGGCGGCCCGCCGGGTGACCATCCATTCGGCCGAGGTCAGCGCCGCGCCCGACGCCGACCATGTCGAACTGACCATCCTGACCGGCAAGGGCGTCTATGTCCGGTCCCTGGCGCGCGACCTGGCCCAGGCCCTGGGCGCGGAAGGCCATGTGTCGGACCTTCGTCGCGAGCGGGTGGGGCCTTTCAGCACGGAAAATGCGGTCACTCTGGATTCTCTGGAGGAAATGGTGCATAGGGGCGCCGCCTCGGAAGGCTTGCTTCCCGTCGCGACCGCCCTGGACGACATCCCGGAGCAGGCCGTGACGCCAGAAGACGCCTTCTCGCTTCGGCAGGGACGGCCGATCGTTCTGCTCCCCCGTCAGGTCGAAACCCTCAAGAGCCGCCTTTCGGGCGGGTCGCGAACGGTTTCCGCCTTTCAGGGCCAGACGCTGGTCGCCCTCTGTCAGTTGCGGGCCGGTCGCCTAGAACCCGACCGCGTTTTCAACCTCCAATGATGGAGCCTTACGATGTCGATTACTGCTGAACGCAAGCAGGAACTGATCGCCGACAACGCCCGCGGCACGGGCGACACCGGTTCGGCCGAAGTGCAGGTCGCGATCCTGTCGGAACGCATCGCCAACCTGACCGAGCACTTCAAGACCCACAAGAAGGACAACCACTCGCGCCGCGGCCTGCTCAAGATGGTCTCGCAGCGTCGTCGCCTTCTGGATCACCTGAACAAGGTCGACAGCGACCGCTATCAGGCGATCATCGCCAAGCTGGGCCTGCGCCGCTAAGACGGGGCGCGGGACGAGCGAAAGAACGCTTTCGAGGCGCGGGCGGTCACGTCCGCGCCTCGTTCCGTAACTAAAGCCTGCCCGCGCGCCGCGGGACTGACACGGCGCAGACGCGAGGGCCATGCCGGTCCTCATCGGGTCTTCCGCGATGGCGCGGCGGCCCATGGATCGAAGGACTGAACGCCCGACGCATCCGCCCCAATGATGGGACCCCGCGCGGAATACGCCGCCCGGGAGACGAAAGACGAGACATGTTCGACATCAAACGCAAGACGATCGAGTGGGCCGGACGCCCGCTGACCCTGGAGACGGGCCGCATCGCCCGCCAGGCCGACGGCGCCGTGCTGGCGACCTACGGCGAGACCGTGGTCCTGGCCACCGTCGTCTATGGCCGCGCGCCCAAGCCGGGCCTGGATTTCTTCCCCCTGACGGTCAACTACCAGGAAAAGACCTTCGCCGCCGGCAAGATCCCGGGCGGCTACTTCAAGCGTGAAGGCCGTCCGACCGAGAAGGAGACCCTGGTCTCCCGCCTGATCGACCGCCCGATCCGCCCGCTGTTCGTCAAGGGCTTCAAGAACGAGACCCAGGTCGTCGTCACCGTGCTGCAGCACGACCTGGAGAACGATCCGGACGTCGTCGGCATGGTCGCCGCCTCGGCCGCCCTGACCATCTCGGGCGTGCCCTTCATGGGCCCGATCGGCGCCGCGCGCGTCGGCGTGATCGACGGCGAGCTGGTGCTGAACCCGACCATCGACCAGATGCCGACCTCGGACCTGGACCTGGTGGTCGCCGGCACACAGGACGCCCTGATGATGGTCGAATCCGAAGCCAAGGAGCTGTCGGAAGACCTGATGCTGAAGGCGCTGATGTTCGCCCACGCCGGCATGCAGCCGGTGATCGACGCCATCGTCGACCTGGCCGAACACGCCGCCAAGGAGCCGTTCGACTTCCAGGCCGAGGATCACTCGGACGTGGTCGCCTCGATCAAGTCGCTGGTCGGCGAAGAGATCAAGACGGCCTACACCCACCCCGGCAAGTACGATCGTCGCTCGGGCGTCGACGCGGCCAAGAAGACCGCCGCCGCCGCCCTGGTGAAGACCGACGAGAACCCCGACGGCGTCGACGCCTCCAAGTTCTCGGCCGCCTTCAAGGAATGCGAGGCCGAGGTCCTGCGTCGCGACATCATCGAGAACAGCCACCGCGTCGACGGCCGCGCCCTGGACAAGGTCCGCGCCATCGTCTCGGAAGTCGGCGTCCTGCCGCGCACCCACGGTTCGGCCCTGTTCACCCGCGGCGAGACCCAGGCCCTGGTGGTCGCCACCCTGGGCACAGGCGAGGACGAGCAGTACATCGACAGCCTGACCGGCACCTACAAGGAATCCTTCCTGCTGCACTACAACTTCCCCCCCTATTCGGTGGGTGAAGCGGGCCGCATGGGTTCGCCCGGCCGTCGCGAGATCGGCCACGGCAAGCTGGCCTGGCGCGCGATCCGCCCGATGCTGCCGTCCAAGGAAGACTTCCCCTACACCATCCGCCTGGTGTCGGAGATCACCGAGTCGAACGGCTCGTCCTCGATGGCCACGGTGTGCGGATCGTCGCTGGCCCTGATGGACGCCGGCGTGCCGCTGGCCCGTCCGGTCTCGGGCATCGCCATGGGCCTGATCCTGGAGCCGTCGGGCGAGTTCGCCATCCTGTCGGACATCCTGGGCGACGAGGATCACCTGGGCGACATGGACTTCAAGGTCGCGGGCACCCGCGAAGGCATCACCTCGCTGCAGATGGACATCAAGGTCCCCGGCATCACCGAGGAGATCATGAAGCAGGCCATCGCCCAGGCCTCGGCCGGCCGCCTGCACATCCTGGACGAGATGGACAAGGCCATGGAGGCGCCGCGCGCCGAACTGGGCGAGTTCGCGCCCAAGATCGAATCCATCAAGATCGCGGTCGACAAGATCCGCGAAGTGATCGGTTCGGGCGGCAAGGTCATCCGCGAGATCGTGGAGAAGACCGGCGCCAAGATCGACATCGGCGACGACGGCACCATCAAGATCGCCGCCAACGAGCAGGAGAAGATCGAGGCCGCCAAGGCCTGGATCCAGTCCATCGCCTCGGAACCGGAAGTCGGGACCATCTACACCGGCAAGGTGGTGAAGGTCGTGGACTTCGGCGCCTTCGTGAACTTCTTCGGCGCCAAGGACGGCCTGGTCCACGTGTCCCAGATCGCCCTGGAACGCGTCGCCAATCCGGCCGACGTCCTGTCCGAAGGCCAGGAAGTGAAGGTCAAGTTCCTGGGCTTCGACGATCGCGGCAAGACCAAGCTGTCGATGAAGGTCGTCGATCAGGAAACCGGCGAGGACATCACCGACAAGATCAACGCCGAGCGCGCCGAGCGCGGCGAGGCCCCGCTGTCGGAAGACACCGGCGGTCGTCCGAAGCGTGAAGGCGGCGACCGGGGCGGCGATCGCGGCCGTCGCCGTCGCGACTGATCCGATCGGTTGATCTAGACTTGAGGGGCCCCGGCGGCGACGCCGGGGCCCTTCTCGTTTCCGGAGCGCCCGCATGGCCCGCCTGCCCGTCCGTCTCCAGCCCGGCGCCGCGCGCGAGGGGATCGACGGCTGGGATGTCGACGCCGACGGCCGGCCGGTGCTGAAGGTGCGGGTGCGCGCCCGCCCGGTGGAGGGCGAGGCCAACGCCGCCCTGGTCGCCCTGATCGCCCGGGTCCTGGGCGTGCCGCGTCGCGCCGTCGACCTGTCGCGGGGCGGCCAGTCGCGCCTGAAGATGCTGGAGATCGACGGGCTGGACGAGGCCCAGGTCCGCGCCCGGCTGGGCGGCGGCTGACGGCGCGCCGAAACCTTTTGACGGCCTCGGCCCCAGCGGCTTCTATGACCGCGTTCAGCGCGCCGCCTGTTCCGGCGCGTCAACGGGAAAAGGGGTATCGATGATCGGACATCGTCTGCGGGGCGCCAGCCTCGCGGTTCTCGCCTGCGCCGTGCTTGCGGCGTGTGCGACGACGGAGGGCGCGGACGGCGCCGATGCGGCGAACGCCAAGCCGCAGCGTGACCGGGCCCTGGCCCCGGGACTGGATTTCGCGGCCAATCCCGATCCCTTCCCCTCGACCTACCAGGGCCTGCCGCGCGAGAATTTCGCCATCGTCGGCGCCACGGTCCTGACCGGCACGGATCGCAGGATCGACAACGGCGTCGTCGTCGTGACCGACGGCAAGATCGCCGCCGTGGGCGACGCCTCCACCCCCGTTCCGGGCGGCTACAGGGTGATCGACGCGCGCGGCCGCTACGTCACCCCCGGCGTCATCGACGTGCACAGCCACCTGGGCGTCTATCCGTCCCCCGGCGTCATGGGCATGAGCGACGGCAACGAGGCGACCAGCCCGAACACCGCCCAGGTCTGGGCCGAACATTCGATCTGGCCCCAGGATCCCGGCTTCAACACCGCCCGCGCGGGCGGCGTGACGACGCTGCACATCCTGCCCGGCTCGGCCAACCTGTTCGGCGGGCGCGGCGTGACGGTCAGGAACGTGCCCTCCATCACCATGCAGGGCATGAAGATGCCGGGCGCTCCCTATTCGGTGAAGATGGCCTGCGGCGAGAATCCCTCGCGCGTCTATGGGTCGCGCAACCAGAGCCCGGCGACGGGCATGGGCAACGTCGCCGGCTACCGCGCCGCCTTCATCGCCGCGCGCGAATACAAGGCTAAGTGGGACAAGTGGCGCGAGGACGGCGAGGGCTCGCCCCCCACCCGCAACCTTCAAAACGAGACCCTGGCCGGCGTTCTGGACGGCTCCATCCTGGTCCAGAACCACTGCTACCGCGCCGACGAGATGGCCGTGATGATGGATATCGCCAAGGAGTTCGGCTACCGCATCACCACCTTCCACCACGCCACCGAGGCCTACAAGCTGGCGCCGCAACTGGCCCAGGCGGGCGTCTGCGCGGCCATGTGGACCGGCTGGTGGGGCTTCAAGATGGAGGCGCTGGACGCCATCGAGGAAAACGCCGCCCTGGTCGACGCGCAACAGGGCTCGTGCGCCGTCATCCACTCCGACGATCCGATCCTGACCCAGCGCCTGAACCAGGAGGCCGCCGCCGCCCTGTCGGCCGGTCGCCGCGCGGGGCTGAACATCTCGGAGGAACACGCCATCGGCTGGATCACCTCCAACGCCGCCAGGGCCATCGGCATCGCCGACCAGACCGGCTCGCTGGAGACCGGCAAGCGCGCCGACGTGGTGATCTGGAGCGCCGATCCGTTCTCCATTTACGCCCGCGCCGACCAGGTGTTCGTCGACGGCGCGCTCAGCTTCGACCGCATGGACCCCGCCTACCAGCCGACCAGCGATTTCGAGCTGGGCCAGCCGGGCTACGCCCTGACCGCCGCCAACGTCGCCGAAGGAGCCCGCTGATGCGCCTCTCGCACCTGATCGCCGGCGCCGTGGCGGCGCTGGCTGTTTCCGCTCCCGCCTTGGCGCAGGAGACGGTGGCCATCGTCGGCGGCCGCGTCCTGACCGGAACCTCGGTGATCGAGAACGGCACCGTCGTCATCCGCGACGGCAGGATCGCCTCGGTCGGAACCGGCGGCGCGCCCGCCGGCGCCCGCGTCATCGACGCGGCGGGCAAGGTCGTGGCCCCCGGCTTCGTCGCCGTGGATTCCGGCCTGGGCGGCTCGGAAGTCAGCTCGGTGCGCGGCACGAACGAGCTGCGCAACGCCTCCAACAGCCTGTCGGCGGCCTTCGACGTGTCCTACGGGCTCGATCCCTGGTCCTTCACCTTGCCGGTTGCCCGGCTAGGCGGCGTGACCCGCGCGGTGGTCGTGCCGCAGCACCCCGGCTCGTCGGGCGGCCACTACCATGAGGACGAGACCGCCGGCGTCGGCGACGGCGGCCTGCACGAGCCTGGCCTGTTCGCGGGCCAGGCGGCGATCATCCACCTCGGCCCCAACCTTCAGGCGGGGGGCCAGGACATCCTGGTCAAGCCGCGCGTGGCCATGGTCGCCCCCTTCGGCGAGGCCGGGGCCGGCGTCGCGGGCGGCGCGCGCGGGGCCGAGTTCGTCCTGTTCAAGGAGACGTTGGCCGAGGTGCGCCTCTACGCCCGCAACAGGTCGGCCTATGAGCGGGCGGGCTTGCGTGACCTGATGCTGTCGCGCGCCGACCTGGAGGCGCTGATCCCGGTCGCCGAAGGCTCCATGCCGCTGATCGTCACCGTCAGCCGCGCCTCGGACATCCTGCAGGTGCTGCGCCTGGCGCGCGAGGAGGGCGTCAAGGTCATCCTGGACGGCGCCGAGGAAGGCTGGCTGGTCGCCGACCAGATCGCGGCGGCCGGCGTGCCGGTGCTGCTGAACCCGACCGACAACCTGCCCAACGACTTCGAGATGCGGGCGGCGCGGATGGAGAATGCGGCGGCGCTGAACGCGGCGGGCGTGGTCATCGCCATCAAGGGCAACGAGGGTTCGACCCACCGCGCCCGCGAGGCCCGCTACAACGCCGGCAACGCCGTCTCGCACGGCCTGCCCTATGACGCGGCCATCGCCGCCCTGACGGTCAATCCGGCCCGCATTTTCGGCATGGCGGGCCAGTTCGGCCAGATCGCCCCGGGGGCCGCCGGCGACGTGGTGGTCTGGTCCGGCGATCCGCTGGAGCCGCTCAGCCAGCCGTCGGCGGTCTTCGTCGGCGGGGTGGAGCAGCCGCTGGAAAGCCGTCCGCTTCTGCTGCGCGACCGCTACCGCCAGCAGACGCCGATGCCGCCGGCCTATCGGAACTGACGCCGGCCATCGAAACGGCGAAGGGGCGGGACCGACGATTCCGCCCCTTTTGTTTCGCCCGGCCTCAGGCCTTGAGCTTGGCGGCGAACAGCGCGGTCAGGCGCGACCACCCGTCCTTGGCGTCCGCCTCGGCGTAGCTGGCGCGATAGTCGGCGTGAAAGCCGTGCGGGGCGTCGTCGTACACCACGATCTCGCTGCCCGTCTGGCCGGCGCGGGCCAGGGCCTGGCGCATCCGTTCGACGCTGGCCAGCGGTATGCCCTGGTCGCGGCCGCCGTAGAGGCCCAGCACCGGCGCCTTCAGGTCGGCGGCCAGGTCGACCGGCCACGGCTGGCCCGACGAGACCTGCTCCGGCGTCGCGTCGGCGGCGGGCGCCAGGCGGCCGTACCAGGCCACGCCCGCGTCGATGACGGCGAACCGCGCACAGGCCTGCCAGACGACCTTGCCGCCCCAGCAGAAGCCGGTGATCCCGACCTTGTCCGCATTGGCCCACAGCTGCTGGCTGGCCCAGTCCAGCGTCGCCGAGATGTCGCCCATCACCTGGTCGTAGCCGGCCGCCGAGACGATCTGCATGATCCGCTGCATGTCCGACAGGGGCGCCGGATCCTCGACCCGCACGAAGAAGGCGGGGGCGATGGCGGCGTAGCCCTGCTTGGCCAGGCGGCGGCAGACGTCGCGGATGTAGTCGTGCACGCCGAAGATCTCGGAGACCACGACCACGACCGGAAAGGGCCCGTCGCCCTCGGGCCGGGCGACATAGGCCGGCAGGTCGAAGCCGTCGGGCGCCGGATAGCTCACGGTCTCGGTCGTCAGGCCCGCGTCGTCGGTCGTGACCGGCTCGGCCTCCTTGGCCAGGGCGGCCACGGCGTAGCCCGAGAACATCAGCCCGCCCAGGGCGCCCACGGCGCGACGGCTCAGTTTCATGTCGTCGGGGGTCTGGCCTTCGGGTCGGATCAGGACGGTCATGGTCGGCTCCGGTCTTGGGGGAAGGGGCGACAGTGGTCCGGCCGCGCCGCCCCGTCCAGTCACGAAAGGGCGCGCCTTACAGCAGGTCGCGCAGCCAGGCGACCAGCGGATCGTCGGCGGGCGGCATCGGATAGTCGGCCAGCTTCTCGGGCCGCACCCAGGCCAGGGCCGAATGTTCGCGCGCCACGACCGTCCCCTCCCACCGACGACACAGATAGAGGGGCATCAGCAGGTGAAAGTCGTCATAGGCGTGGCTGGCGAAGACGAAGGGCGACAGGCACGAGGCGGACACCTCGATCCCCAGCTCCTCGCGCAGTTCCCGGATCAGCGCGGCTTCCGGCCGTTCGCCGGGCTCGACCTTGCCGCCGGGAAACTCCCACAGGCCGGCCAGTTGCTTGCCCTCGGGCCGCTTGGCGATCAGCACCCGCCCGTCCACGTCGATCAGGGCCACGGCGACCACCAGGACGGTGCGAAGGGACGGGTCGGCGGTCATGAAGGGTCTCCGGAGGCGGCCGCCTCTCCTTAAGCGCGACGACGACGCTCGGAAAGCGGCGCCGGCTTGGCTATGAGAGGCCATGACCCGCATCGCCGTCCTGACCCCCGATCCCGCCGACCCGTCCTACAGCGGCCAATGGCCGGGCGTGCTGGAGCGGCTGACCCGAGCGCTGACCCAGGCCGACGTCCAGGCCGAGCCGACCCCGTGGACCCAGCACGTGGAGGACGCCTCGGGCCTTGAGGCCTATCCGCTGATCCTGCCGGTTCTGGTCTGGGGCTACCACCGGGCGCACCCCCTTTGGCTGAGGGCCTGCGAGACCTGGCGCGCGGCCGATCTGCCGCTGGCCAATCCCGCCTCGGTGCTGGGCTGGAACTCGGACAAGCGATACCTGGCGCGGCTGGCCGAGCGCGGGGTTCCCCTGCCCGCGACCCGCTGGGTCGAGCGCGCCACCCCCGAGGTCGTGGCCGACGCCTTCGCCCGGACGGGCGCCGAACAGCTCGTGGTCAAGCCGACCGTCTCGGGCGGGGCGTGGAAGACGCTGCGTTTGTCGCCCGGCCAGGCGATGACCGACCCGCCGACCGGGGCGGCGATGATCCAGCCCTATCTGCCGTCCATCCAGACCGAGGGCGAGACCTCGCTGCTGTTCTTCGGCGGCCGGTTCAGCCACGCCGTCAACAAGCGGCCCGTCGGCGGCGACTTCCGCATCCAGGTTCAGTTCGGCGGCCAGTATGCGCCCGTCCAGCCGGACGCCGACGCCCTGGCGCTGGCCGACCGCGTCCTGGCCGCCATCGACGAGCCGCTGCTGTACGCGCGCGTCGACATGGCGCGCGACGGCGACGCGTGGAAGCTGATGGAGGCCGAGCTGATCGAGCCGGACTTCTACCTGGGCCACGACCCGGCCGCCGGCGCGGGCTTCGCCCGGGCGGTGCGCGAACGGCTGGACGCCTAGCGGTCCGGCGACGCCAGCGCCTTCAGGGCCGCTTCGGCCGCGCGCTGGCCCTCCATCCAGGCCCCGTGGGCGGTTCCGTAATAGGCCGGGGCCGTCGCCTCGCCGGCCAGGAACAGACGATCCTCGACCGCCTGGCGCAGCCGGGCGCGGTCGCCGGCCCGGCCCGGCAGGGCGTGCGAATAGGCCCCGCGCGAAAACGGATCGGCGCCCCAGCGGCTCACCGCGACCGCCTCCAGCCGCTTTCGCATGTCCGAACCCAGGGCCGCGACCAGTTCCGATAAGGCGAAGTCGAAGGCCGCGTCGGGACCTTCCGCTTCCAGCCCCCAGGCCAGGTCGGCGCCGAAATAGGCCTCGATCATCGGCCGGCCGAAGGGGCGCAGATGATAGCCCCCGGTCTGGGCGGTGTCGCTGCGGGTCCACAGCTGGCCGTCGGCGGGAAAGTCCTCGGCGCCCGCGACCGTCATGTGGACCTTGGAGGCCAGGCCCAGCGGCACGCCCGCAGCCGCGTCCAGCCAGGCGGCGACCGGCGGGTCGATGCGCACGGCCTCGGCGGCGATCAGGCTGTTGGGCACGGTCAGGATGGCGGCGTCCGCCGTCACGACGCCCCGCCCGGTCTCCAGCCGCAAGGTCGGGCCGGAACGATCGATGCGCCGCACCGGGCAGGCCGTGGCGATCCGTCCGGCGACGGGCCGCGCCAGTTCGGCGATCAGCCGGCCGTACCCCTGGCGCACCCGCCAGTTGACCCCCGTGTCGCCATAGGCGTCGTAGTCCAGCGTCGAGACCTGGGCGAAGCGTGCGCCGTTCAGGGCGCCGGAGATGGCGTCCATGCGCGCGTTCCAGCGGCTGTCGGGGTCGAACAGGTCGGCGGCGGGCCGGTCCTCGCCGCGGGTCGCCGCCTGATGGACGCGATCCTCGAAGGCGGCGAAGTCGGCGCGGAAATCCGCCTGCTCGGCCGGCGTCATCTCGTGGTTGAAGGCCTGGCGCTCCCACGGCGGCGGGGTCTTGTCCAGCGTCAGCCCCTCGGCCTCGACCTGCGCGGCCAGGACGTTGTCGTCGGCCGAGTGCAGCCAGCCGCATCCCATGTCCAGGCCCTCGCCGTGGAAGGGCTGGGTCCACGCCCGTCCGCCGATCCGCTCGCGGGCCTCCAGCACCAGAACGGACCGTCCGGCCCCGTCCAGCCGCCCGGCCGCCGCGATTCCGGCGGCGCCCGCGCCCACCACCGCGACGTCGACATGCGAGGGCAGGGAAGGGGCGTTCGAGACGGTCATGCGTGGCAGATAACACGCCGAAACGTCTCGTGTTCACGGCGCCGCACAATGATCTCTTGATTTTTGGACGGCCGCGTCCATTTTAGCCGCCGCTTCAAAAGGTCGCACCCTTCTTCCTCCCCCGGATCGCCCGCATGTCTCCTGAACTCCGCAAGCGCCTGCCGCTGTTCGTCGCCGCCGTGGTCGGCCTGCTGCTGATCGTCGGCGGCGTGGTCTGGTGGATCGACGGCCAGCGCTACGAGAAGACCGACAACGCCTTCGTCCAGGCCGACACCACTAATGTCGCGCCCCAGCTGTCGGGCCGCGTGGTCGAGGTGCTGGTCAGCGACAACCAGACCGTCCAGGCCGGCCAGCCCCTGGTCCGGCTGGACGACGCCGATCAGCGCGCCGAACTGGCCGAGGCCCAGGCGAACCTTCAGGCCGCGCTCGCCGCCGTCGGCAACGTCGACGCCCAGTCCGAGCAGGAACGGGCCGCCATCGACGCGCGCGCCGCCGCGGTGACCCAGGCCCGCGCCCAGGCCGACCTGGCCGACGCCGAGGTCGAACGCTACGGCAAGCTGGCCGCCCAGGGCTGGGTGTCCCAGCAACGCATCCAGACCCAGCAGGCCCAGGCCGAGACCGCCCGCGCCAGCGTCGCCCAGGCCCACGCCGCCTGGGTGGCCGAGCAGCGCGCGGTCGGCGTCCTGGGCTCGACCCGCGAACAGAGCGTCGCCGCCGTCGAACAGGCCCGCGCCCGCCTGGACCAGGCCAAGGTCGCCCTGGACCGCACCGTCATCCGCGCGCCGGTCGCCGGCGTGGTCGGCGCCCGCAGCGTGCGCGTGGGCCAGTACGTCAACGCCGGCGCCCAGCTGCTGTCGGTGGTGCCCATGCGCGACGCCTATGTCGTGGCCAACTTCAAGGAGACGCAGCTGGACAAGATGCGGATCGGCCAGGACGTGGAGATCACCGCCGACGCCTTCCCCGGCCGCAAGATCCACGGCCGCATCGCCAGCTTCGCCCCCGCCACCGGCTCCGAATTCGCCCTGATCCCGGTGGAGAACGCCACCGGCAACTTCACCAAGATCACCCAGCGCGTGCCCGTCCGCATCGCCGTGGCGCGCAACGACGGCGGGCTGGTCCTGCGCCCCGGCCTGTCGCTGGAAGTGCGCGTGGACCTCAAGAGCCAGGGCGGCCAGAGCTTCGCCGAAGCCTCCGGCGCGCAGACCGCCTCGACGGAGGCCGTGTCCCGGTGACGGCCGCCGAACCCGCCGCGCCCGGCTCCGGGTCGCCCCCGGCGGCCCGCCCGACCGGCGCGGGCCCGGTCGCGGGCCATCCCGAGATCAGCTGGACCATGCTGCTGCTCGGCTTCGCCGGCATGGTGGTGGGCCAGTTCATGGCCATTCTGGACATCCAGATCGTCGCCGCCTCCCTGCCGCAGATCCAGGCCGGGGTCGGCGCCTCGGCCGACGAGATCAGCTGGATCCAGACCGCCTATCTGATCCCCGAGGTGGTGATGATCCCGCTGTCGGGCTTCCTGTCGCGGCTGTGGGGAACGCAGCGTCTGTTCCTGGCTTCGTGCGCCGGCTTCGTGCTGATGAGCGTGGCGACCGGCCTGTCGAATTCGATCGACACCATGATCCTGTTCCGCGCCATCCAGGGCTTCGTCGGCGGGGCCATGATCCCCACCGTCTTCGCCGTGGCCTTCACCGCCTTTCCGCCCGAGCGGCGCGTGACGGCCAGCGTGGTCATGGGCCTGATCGTGACCCTTGCGCCGACCGTGGGCCCGACCCTGGGCGGCCACCTGACCGAGTGGCTGAGCTGGCGCTGGCTGTTCTTCATCAACGTCGGACCCGGCCTTCTGGTGATGTTCCTGGTCGGCCGCTACGGCGCCTTCGACCGGGGCGACGCATCGCTGGCCAAGGGCTTCGACTGGTGGGGGCTGGGGCTGATGGCCGCCTTCCTGATGTCGATGCAGTTCGTGCTGGAGGAGGGGGCCAAGAACGACTGGTTCGACGACACCCATATCCTGCTGCTGACGGTGGTGGCGGCGATCGCCGGGCCGTTCTTCATCTGGCGGTCGCTGAGCTATCGACAGCCGATCGTCGAGCTGCGCGCCTTCGCCAACCGCAACTTCCTGGTCGGCTTCGTCATGACCTTCATCGTCGGCTTCGCCCTGTTCGGCGGCACCTTCCTCTTGCCGCTGTTCCTGGGGCGGGTGCGGGAATATTCCTCGGCCGAGGTGGGCACGACCATGGTCGTCTCGGGCCTGGCCATGTTCGCCACGGGTCCGTTCGCCGGACGGCTGGTGCGGCTGCTGGACGCGCGGGTGTTGATGTTCTGCGGCTTCATGATGTGCGCCTGGGGCATGTGGGAGGCCCACACGGTCACCGAGGACTGGGGCTTCTGGCAGTTCGCCTCGGTCCAGGCCTTCCGCGGCGTCGGCGTCATGCTGGCCATGATCGCCTCCCAGCAGGTGACCATGTCCACCCTGCCGCCGCACATGGTCAAGAACGCCTCGGGCCTGGTGAACCTGGCGCGCAACGTCGGCGGCGCCTTCGGCCTGGCCATATTGAACACCAGCCTGACGACCAATACGGCCCTGCACATGGCCGAACTGACCAGTTCCATCGACCAGTCCAGCCAGGGCATGCGCCAGATGATGGCGGGCATGACCCAGCGCTTCGCCGAGTCCATCGACCCGGCCGGGGCGGCGATGAAGGCGCTGTACGGCATCCTGACCCGCCAGGCGACCACCCTGGCCTTCGGCGACGCCTTCGCCCTGCTGGGGATCATGTGCGCCGGCGCGGCCTTCATCACCCTGTTGTCGCGTCCGGTCCGCGCGCCCGCCGGCGCCCCGCCCTCGGACGCCCACTGATGGCCCGCCCCGTCGACGAGAAGAAGAGCGAGGCCATCCTGGACGCCGCGGCCGCCCTGTTCGCCGACAAGGGGCTGCAGGCCCGGATGGAGGAGATCGCCCAGCTGGCGGGGGTGTCCAAGCAGACCGTCTATAACCGCTTCGCCTCCAAGCTCGAGATCGCCGAGGCGCTGGCCAAGAAGCGGGTCGAGGACGTCACCGCGCCGTTGAAGGTCGACGGGCCGCCCGAGGCGGTGCTGGAGGCGCTGGCCTTCACCCTGCTGAACAGGGTGTGCGCCGCCGACAAGGTCGGCTCGATGCGCGGCGTCGCCCTGGTCTCGGTCGAGGCGCCCGAGATCGCGCGCGCCATCTACGCCGCCGGCCCGCGCCGCAGCCTGGAGGCGCTCTCGGCCTGGCTGGCGGAACAGACGCGTCAGGGCCGGCTGAACGTCCCCGATCCGGACGAGGCGGCCGAGATGTTCTCGGGCCTGGTCCTGGGCCACGGCCACCTGCGCGCCATGCTGGACGTGCCGCAGCTGGCGCCCGAGCGCCGCGCCGCCCGCGCCCGGGAGGCCGCCCGCGTCTTCGCCGCCGCCTATGCGCCCCGTCGCGCCTGACGGTTTCGCCGCCGTCGCCGCCGCGCTACTGAGGACCCTGCTCCGTAGCCTGAAGGTCCGCCCATGCTGATCCATCTGTCGTCCTGGCCCGAGATCGACGCCCGCCTGAACGCCGGCCAGCCGCTGTCCAGGACGGTGGTGGTCCCGATCGGCTCCAACGAGCAGCACGGCCCGACCGGCCTGCTGGGCACCGACTGGCTGTGCCCGGAGATCATCGCCCACGCCGCCGAGCAGGCGGACGAGACGCTGACCGTCGCCCCGACTTTCAACATCGGCATGGCCCAGCATCACCTGGCCTTCGCCGGCACCATTTCCCTGCGGCCGTCCACCTTCATGGCGGCGATCACCGACTGGGTGTCGTCGCTGAGCCGCCACGGCTTCGAGCGGATCTATTTCCTGAACGGCCACGGCGGCAACGTCGCCACCATCGAGGCGACCTTCTCCGAGATCTACGCCGAATGGAGCTTCGTCGAGGAACAGCCGCCGTTCGTTCTGAAGCTGAGGAACTGGTGGGACCTTCCGGGCGTCCACGGCCTGTGCAGTTCGATCTTCCCGACCGGGCACGGATCGCACGCCACCCCGTCCGAGATCGCCGTGACCCAGGCGGCCTATCCCGACCGGATCAAGACGGCCGATTATTCGCCGAGAATCGCGCCGAACGGGCCGATCCGCGACGCCCTGGACTATCGCGCCCGCTTTCCGGACGGGCGCATCGGCTCCGACCCCGCCCAGGCCAGCCCGGAGAAGGGCCAGCGCATCATCGATGCGGCGGTCCCGGCCCTGCTGAAGGACGTCGCCGACTTCGCCGGGGAGGTCCGGCCCTGAGCCGGCGTCGCTCGCCCGCCCGGGTCCAGGCCGAACTCCTGGCCGCTTCGGCCCAGGTCATCGCCGCGCGCACGACCATCCTGGCCGACGGCCTGGCCGATCCGCTGTCCGCGGACCTGGCGGAAATCTCGCTGATGGGGGCCGAAAAGGCCGAAGCCCTGGCCGCCTCGGCCGGGGCGCTGGCCGGGCACGCCGGCGCGGCGGGCGGTCGATTGGCCGAGGCGGCCCTGGCCGAGGGCCGTCACGCCGCCCGCGCCGCCGCCGACGTCCTGGCCGCGGCCACGCCCGCCGAGGCCGCCCGGGCCCAGATGCGCTACGCCCTGGGCTGGTGGGGCCGCGCCGGGGCCCAGTGGCTGGCCCTGGGGGCGGACCTGGAACGCGCGCAGTCCGCCGCCGTCGCCCCCATCCACGCCGCCGCCACCGCCAACGCCCGGCGCCTGGGCAAGCGTTGAGCCCTTTCCTCCGCGCCTTCGGGCGCCTAGATGAGCCGGCTTGAAAGGCCCCCTCATGCAAAAGACCCCCGTCACCGTCCTGACCGGCTATCTCGGCGCCGGCAAGACGACGCTGCTGAACCGCATCCTCACCGAGGACCACGGCAAGCGCTACGCCGTCATCGTCAACGAGTTCGGCGAGATCGGCATCGACAACGACCTGGTGGTCGGCGCCGACGAGGACGTGTTCGAGATGAACAACGGCTGCGTCTGCTGCACCGTGCGCGGCGACCTGATCCGCGTGGTCTCAGGGCTGATGAAGCGCCAGCGCCCTGGCAAGCCGGCCTTCGACGCCATCATCGTCGAGACCACGGGTCTCGCCGATCCCGGCCCGGTGGCCCAGACCTTCTTCGTCGACGAGGACGTCAAGGCCAAGACCCAGCTGGACAGCGTCACCGCCCTGGTCGACGCCAAGCACGTCATGGCCCGGCTGGATGATTCCAAGGAGGCGCGCGAGCAGGTCGCCTTCGCCGACCGCATCATCCTGAACAAGGTCGACCTGGCTTCGGCCGAGGACCTGGACGCCGTCGAGGCCCGCCTGCGCGCCCTGAACCCGCTGGCCCCCATCGTGCGGGCCGAACGGTCCAACGTGCCGCTGGACCAGGTGCTGGGCGTGCACGCCTTCGACCTGGACCGCATCCTGGAGGTCAAGCCGGACTGGGTGAATCCGCCCCACGGCGCCGACGGCCACGTCCACGACGAACACTGCGGCCACGACCACGATCACCACGACCACGATCACGCCCACCACAATCACGGTCATGACCACGCTCACGGCCCGCGCGGTCACGCTCATCAGGACGACGTCAAGGGCGTCGCCCTGTCGCTGGACCGGCCGATCGACGGCCAGAAGTTCACCGCCTGGCTGGACCGGCTGCTGGGCGAGCAGGGCCAGAACATCCTGCGCGCCAAGGGCATCATCGACGTGAAGGGCGAGGACCGTCGCCTGGTGTTCCAGGCCGTGCACATGATCCTGGAAGGCGACCTTCAGCGTGAATGGGGCGCCGCCGAGCGCCGCTGGAGCCGAGCCGTCTTCATCGGCCGCGATCTGGACGAGGCCGAGCTGCGCCGCGGCTTCGAGGCCTGCGCGGCCTGATCGGACCATCGGCGGTCGGGTCGCACCGTCGCGCTTGACGCGGCGATCACGGTCGCTTCTCCTGCGCGCGCTGTTCAGGAGAATCCCATGAAGCGTCAGTTGATGGCCGCCGCCGCGGTCTGCGCCCTCGCCTTCGGCGCCGGGTGCGCGACCACCGAGACCGCCGCCGAGGCCCCCGTCGAGGCTCCCGTCGAGACCGCCGCCGCCTCCGCCCTGCCGGACTATCCGATCACGGCCGACGGGGCGACGCGCTTCATCGCCGACGCCGAGGCCAAATACGCCGAGGTCAGCGAATACGTCGCCCGCATCCAGTGGGCGCGCGCCACCAACATCACCTTCGACACCATGTGGCTGGAGGCCAAGGCCAACGCCGAGGCGACCGAGCTGCAGGTCCAGTTCGCCAACCAGGCGGCCAGGTTCAACGACGTCGAGGTCGATCCGGTGGTGCGGCGCAAGCTGAACCTGCTGCGCCTGGGGCTGGTCCTGCCGGCGCCGAACCGGCCCGGCGCGGCCGAGGAGCTGGCGCAGCTGACCACGCGGCTGGATTCCACCTATTCGACCGGCAAGTTCGACTTCAAGGGTCGTCAGATCACCCTGGACGAGGCCTCCCTGATCCTGGCCGACAGCCGCGATCCGGCCGAGACCAAGGCGCTGTACGAGGGCTGGCGCACCGTCTCGCCGGTGATGAAGGCCGACTACGCCCGCATGGTCGAGATCGCCAACGAGGGCGCGCGCGAGCTGGGCTTCGCCGACACGGGCGCCCTGTGGCGTTCGGGCTACGACATGCCCGCCGACGACTTCGCCGCCGAGACCGACCGGCTGTGGGACCAGGTCAAGCCGTTCTACGAGAACCTGCACTGCTACGTCCGGGCGCGGCTGAACGCCAAATACGGCGACGCGGTCCAGCCGGACCACGGGCCGATCCGCGCCGACCTGCTGGGCAACATGTGGTCCCAGCAGTGGGGCAACATCTACGACGTGGTGGCGCCGACGACCGGCGGGGCGTCCAGCTACGACCTGACCGAACTGCTGAAGGCGGCCGACTACGACCCCGTGAAGATGGTCAAGACGGGCGAGGGCTTCTACACCTCGCTGGGCCTGGAAGCCCTGCCGCAGACCTTCTGGGAGCGGTCGATGATCACCCGGCCGCGCGACCGCGAGGTCGTCTGCCACGCCTCGGCCTGGGACCTGGACAACGCCGACGACATCCGCATCAAGATGTGCACCAACGTCAACGGCGACGACTTCTACACCGTGCACCACGAGCTGGGGCACAACTACTATCAGCGCGCCTACAAGAACCAGCCGATGCTGTTCCGCAACGGCGCCAACGACGGCTTCCACGAGGCCATCGGCGACTTCGTCGGCCTGTCGGCCCTGACGCCGACCTATCTGAACCAGATCGGCCTGCTGCAGACCACGCCGGGCGCCGAGGAAGACATTCCCTTCCTCCTGAAGATGGCGCTGGACAAGATCGCCTTCCTGCCGTTCGGCCTGATGGTGGATCGCTGGCGCTGGGACGTCTTTTCGGGCGCGACCACGCCGGACCAGTACAACGCCGCCTGGAGCGCGGACATGCTGAAGTATCAGGGGCTGGTCCCGCCGGGGCCGCGCCCGGCCGACGCCTTCGACCCCGGCGCCAAGTACCACGTGCCCGGAAACACCCCCTACACCCGCTACTTCCTGGCCCACATCTATCAGTTCCAGTTCCACCGCGCGGCCTGCAAGCAGGCGGGTTGGACCGGGCCGCTGCACCGCTGTTCGATCTATGGAAACACCGAGGTCGGCCAGCGCTTCAACGCCATGCTGGAGATGGGCCAGTCGCGGCCCTGGCCCGAGGCGATGCAGGCCTTCACCGGCGAGACGACCAACGACGCCTCGGCGGTCGCCGACTATTTCGCGCCTCTGAACGCTTGGCTGACCCAGCAGAACCGCGGCCATCAGTGCGGCTGGTCCGATACCTAACGGCGATTAACCGTCACGGTTGGGCCTTCCCTTAACCGCGCGGCGCCAGACTGTCGTCATGCCGGGCGGATCGCGCCCGACGGGGATCGACGATCTTGACGGTTCTGAACGCGCTTTCCGGGGCTCTGGCCCGCCTGTCGTCCGTGGCCGCCCGGCTGCGCGGCGACCGGCGGGGCAATGTCGCCATCCTGTTCGCCCTGGCCCTGCCGACGCTGGTCATGGTGGTGCTGGGCGGCATCGACATCCAGCGGGTGACGACGGTGCGCGCCAACCTTCAGGACGCCCTGGACGCCGCCACCCTGGCGGCGGCGCGCTCGCCCTATGTCGAGGACGAAGACCTGACCGAGGTCGGGCTGAACGTGCTCAAGGCCAATATGCAGGGCTTTCCGGGCGTCACGATCGACGACTCGGCCATTCAGTTCAAGCTGGAGAACGGCGAGATCGTGGTGGCCAACGCCACGGTCGATGTGAAGACCCTGGTCGCCAACATCGTCCTGCCGCCCTATGGCAAGATCCTGGACGACACCCTGCCGGTCGGCGCCCACTCCGAGGTCAACCGCTCGACCAAGGACGTGGAGGTGGCCCTGGTGCTCGACATCACCGGCTCGATGTCCGGATCGCGCATCCGCGACCTCAAGACGGCCGCCAACGACCTGGTCGACATCGTGGTCCAGGACGAGGCCCGCCAGGCCGTGACGCGCACCCGGATCGCCCTGGTGCCGTATTCGATGGGCGTGAACGCCGGCGACTACGCCGCCGCCGTGCGCGGCGAGATCCGCGGCCGGACCAACATCGACGCGGCGGACTGGGGCACGGGATCGACGAAATCGGTCAGCGGCGTGACCAAGGGCTCCCAGACCACGGTCAAGGCCAACGGCCACGGCTTTCAGAACAACGACTACGTCTGGCTGACGGGCGTCTCCAGTTCCGGCAGCGGCTCCAGCTTGGCTTCGCGCCTCAACAACAAGGCCTACCGGGTCCAGCGCGTCGACGCCAACAACGTGCGGCTGCAGACGTGGAACGGGTCTTCGTGGGTCGAATACAGCACCTCGGGATACACCAACTATTCGTCGGGCGGCACGCTGCGGAAATGCCTGGTCTCGACCTGCGAAGTGGTGGCGACCTCTCCAAACCACGGCCTGCAGACGGGCGAGGATATCCGCATCGACGACGTGCGCGGTCTGACGGTCCTGAACAGCGACGACCGTTCGGCCACACGGCTGGACAAGGACACCTTCGTCGTCAACGGCCTGCTGCCCAACACCGTGGGCTCCCAGACCTACAGCAGCGCCAGCACCGACTACGTCCAGTGCCTGGAGCTGGGCTGCCAGTTCTACAAATTCTCCAACTACTACGGCTCGACGCGCATCCAAGAGGTCTCCGACTGCGTCAGCGAGCGCATCGGGACGGGCATGTACACCGAAGCCGCCCCCGGCTCGGCGCCCGTCGGCCTGGCCTATCCGTCGTCGGACAACCGCTGCCTGGGCTCCACCATCCTGCCGCTCACCTACAAGAAGGACGAGCTGAAGTCCCAGATCAACGGCTACTCGGCCGTGGGATCGACCGCCGGCCAGATCGGGGTCGAATGGGGCTGGTACATGATCTCGCCCGTGTTCGGCGCCATCTTCCCCAGCGACAACCGGCCCGATCCCTATGATGCGCAGAAGCGGCTGAAGGTCGTGATCCTGATGACGGACGGGGAGTTCAACACCCCCTACTGCAACGGCGTGGTGGCCGGCGCCGTGTCGGGCAGCGGCGACGTCAACCAACACATCGGCTGTTCGCAGTACACGGGGGCCAACCTGCAGAACCAGCCCGTCGGCCAGTACAGCAATCCGTTCGCCCGCTCGGTGGAGATGTGCAAGCAGATGAAGGCGGCGGGCGTGATCGTCTATACCGTCGGCTTCGACATCAACACCGGCACCGGCGGCGCCGGCGTGGACACCGCCAAGGAGGTGATGCAGCAGTGCGCCACCAACAGCGACCACGTCTATCTGCCCGAGAACGGCGCCTCGCTGAAATCGGCGTTCGGCGCCATCGGCCGCAGCATCAGCCAGCTGCGCATCACCCGCTGAGGTCGCGCCTCCGCCCGCTCGGTCAGAGCAGGCGGATCTCGCGCAGGCGTTCGGTCAGATAGTCCTCGGCCAGGATGGTCTTGCCCGCATAGCGGTCGGGATTGTCC
The DNA here is from genome assembly GCF_023573565.1 of Brevundimonas albigilva. Taxonomy (NCBI): domain Bacteria; kingdom Pseudomonadati; phylum Pseudomonadota; class Alphaproteobacteria; order Caulobacterales; family Caulobacteraceae; genus Brevundimonas; species Brevundimonas albigilva. Next base: position 2,725,427 of record NZ_CP097649.1, on the reverse strand, counting down.
GGCGTGATCGCGCTGGGCAGGGTCTCGATCGGGAAGTCGGGGTTGAAGTGCAGGAAGAAGGGCGTCGAATAGCGCGCGAAGCCGCGCCGTTCGGGCGCCGGATTGACCACCCGGTGCGTCGTCGACGGCAGGACGTGGTTGGTCAGCCGCTGCAGCATGTCGCCGATGTTCACCACCAGGGCCCCGGGAGGCGGGGCGATGTCCAGCCAGCTGCCGTCCTTCTCCTTCAGCTGCAGGCCGGCCTCCTCGGCCCCCAGCAGCAGGGTGATGACGTTGATGTCCTCGTGCGCGCCGGCGCGCACGCCCGGCGCGTCGGCCGGAACCGGCGGATAATGCAGCATCCGCAGCACGCTGTTGCCCAGTTCGACCTTGTCGTCGAAATAGCCGTCGTCCAGCTTCAGATACCGCGCGATGGCCCGCAGGATCTTGCGGCCCAGGGCGTCCAGGTCTTCGAACATGCCATACAGGTGCTGGCGAAAGCCCTCGATCTCGGTCGGCCAGACGTTGTCGCGCATATACTGGCGATAGGGGTGGCCTTCGGGCAGTTCGCGGCCGACGTGCCAGAATTCCTTGAGGTCGACCGTCGCGGCGCCCTTGGCCGCCTCCACGCCAAAGGGCGTCAGGCCGCGCGCGCCGCCCGTGCCCGGCTGGTGGTAGCGGCGCTTGACGTCTTCCGGCAGGGCGAAAAAGGCCTTGGCGTCGTCGAGGGCGGCGGTGATCCGCGCCTCGTCCAGCCCATGGTCGGCGACGACCGCGAAGCCGTAGCGGGCGAACGAGGCGCCCAGCTGGTCGCTGAAGGCCTGGAAGTCGGTGTCATACAGACCCATCGACACGGGTTGGACGCCCCGGGGGGCGGTGTCGGAATGGGCGGTCGGGGTCGGGCTCACGGCGGCGTCCTCGGTGTCAGAAGCGGGGGCGTTCATAGCCCTATTCCGCGACCATGTCAGTTCGGCGGCGCGTTCAGGAACGGTACAGCTTGGAACCTGCACCATAAGCGCACGTTTTCGCGCCAGACCGCATACAAGGAAGGACATCATCCATGCGCGCCAAGATCATCGTCGCCGGCGTTTCCATCGCCGCCCTGCTGGGCGCCGCCGCCTGCACCACGACCGACCCCTATCGCTCGGGGCCGGTGCGCAACAACACCGGCACCGGCGCCATCGCCGGGGCGCTGGGCGGCGCCGTCCTGGGCTATCTGACGAACACCTCGAACGGCGAACAAGGCCGCAAGAACGCCCTGATCGGCGCCGGCATCGGCGCCCTGGGCGGCGCGGCCGTCGGCCAGTACATGGATCGTCAGCAACGCGCCATGGAGGCCGAGCTGTCGGGCAGCGGCGTCGGCGTCGCGCGCCAGGGCGACAATCTGGTGCTGCGCATGCCGTCGGACGTCACCTTCGCCACCAACCAGTCGTCGATCGATCCCCGCTTCCTGCCCGTGCTGGATGACGTGGCCCGCGTGCTGCAGGAGTACGACCGTTCGACCATCGACATCATCGGCCACACCGATTCGTCGGGCGGCGACGCCATCAACCAGCCGCTGTCCGAACGCCGCGCCAGCAGCGTCGCGTCCGAACTGGTCCGTCGCGGCGTCCTGGCCGAACGCCTCTATGTCGCCGGCAACAGCTCGCGCAACCCGGTCGCCTCCAATGCGACGCCGGAAGGCAAGGCGCAGAACCGTCGCGTCGAAATCCTGATCCGCCCGTTCACGGGCTGATCCATCTGGAACGCCGGATCGGAGGGCGGCGCCGCGCGGCGCCGCCCTTTTTCGTGCGCGCTCCTGCGGCGGCGCTTGCCGGGATTCGGCGAACGTGGTCCTCTGGCCGGGTAGGGGAGCCATCCGCGTGGACGCTGAGGACGAAGGCCTGTTCGAGGGGTTGAAGCTGGCGGCGGTCGCCGTGGCCTGCGCCCTCTTGACCGCCGCGGCGGTCATCGGCGCGGGCCAGACGATCCTGTCGCGCCAGCCTTCCGCCTCGCACGACGGCGCGGCGCCGTCGTCAATGCTGGTGCGCGCCAGCCGCTAGGCGGCGCCCCTCCTCAGACCGCACTCCGCCAAAAGAAAAACCGCCGCCCCCGAAAGGAGGCGGCGGTTCAATCGTCACATCGACCACTTCGTTTTCCGCCGGGTCGCGGTTCCTTTCGGGACCGCGACCCGTGATGCGGTTTTAGAAGTTGATGTCGATGGTGGCGCGACGGTTGAGCGGCTCACGCACGCCGTCGGCCGTGGCCTTGGCCAGCTGGGTCTCGCCCTTGCCGTCCAGGGCGATCACGCCGCCGTTGACGCCTTGAGCCACGAGGGCGTCGGCGACGGTGCGGGCGCGTCGGTTGGACAGGCCGATGTTATAGGCGGCCGAGCCGGAGGTGTCGGCGTGGCCGACGACCAGGACGCGGGTCGGACGGCCCGACTTGGCGTAGTTGGCGGCCTGGGTGACGACGGAGCGGGCTTCGGCGGTGAGGTCGGAGCGATCCCAGTCGAAATAGACCACGAACTGACGCGCCTGCGGGGTCGCCGGAGGCGGCGGCGGGGGCGGCGGCGGCGGGGGAGGCGGCGGCGGGGGCGGAGGCGGCGGCGGCGGGGGAGGCGGAGCCTCTTCGGCGCCGAAGCTGTAGCGCAGGCCCAGGGTCACGGTGTGCGACTGGTCGTAGTCGCCGTCGAACACTCCGTAATCCGTGCCGGACGAGAACGACTTGAACTCCGCGTCGCCCGTCAGATAGCGGTAGGTCAGGTCGACGTTGGCGCGGTCGCTGATAGCCCACGCCAGACCGGCGATGGCTTGCGCGGCGAAGTTCATGTTGCTGTCGTCGATCGACAACTGCTCTCCGGTCCCGGCCAGGATGCCGCGAGCTTGGGTGTCGACGTAGTTCACGCCAGCGCCCAGGCCCACAAACGGACGGATGCCCCAGTCGGACGAGCCGATGTCGTAGATGACATTGAACATGGCGGTCGTCGCGGCGATGTCGCCGGACGCGTCGTAGGACGCCAGGCCGCCCGTGGCCGGGCTGCTGTCGGTCAGCTCCGTCTTGCGGTAACCGCCTTCCAGTTCGACGCGCCAGTTCGGGTTGAACCGGTAGCCCAGGCGAGCAAAAGCCGCCCAGCCATCGTCCGTTTCCAACTTGATGTTGTCGGCGGTGGTGGCCGATTCGATGTTGACGTCGTCCAGAGTGGTCCAGCCGGCGTCGATAGCGCCGTACCAACCGTTCGGCTCAGCCGAAGCAGCGCCGGCGGACAGCGCCAGGGCGGCCGCTGCGCTGGAGGCCAAAACCAAAGTCTTCATACGCATAAGGGGAAGCCCTCCGCTTTTCAGGATTGTGCGGCGGAAACGACCGCCTGATTGCGCTCATAACAGCACCGCTGCCACAGGTCGAGGCGAAAACAGGCCGGCGAGGGCCTCATTCGTCGAGCGTGGCGTTGATGCTACACGGAAAATTCTGCCCAGAGACCCCCGCGACGCCATCTAAATGTGGCTGGGCGGCGCCGGTTCCACGACGATGTCAGAATTCGCTGACGGCCCCCGGGCGCCGCGCGCGCGACTTCAGCCACATCACGCCCGCCAGATCGGACACTGACGCGCGAAGCCGTCCCCAGTTGGTGTATTTCGACCGCCCCGTCTCACGATGCCGATGGCCGACGTCCAGATACTGGTTGCGATAGCCCTCGCGGATCATCAGCGCCGGCAGATAGCGGTGGACGTGATCGAAATAGGGCAGCCGCAGAAAGGCCTCGCGGCGAAACGCCTTCAGGCCGCAGCCGGTGTCGTCGGCGTCGTCGCCCAGCAGGCGCCGGCGGATGCGATTGGCCCACAGCGACGCCTGGCGCTTGGAGGCGCTGTCCTGCCGGCGCGCGCGGCGGCCGCCGACCAGGGCCACGTCCGGCGAAGCGGCGGCCAGGGCGTCGACCAGGCGCGGCGCGTCCGCGGGCGGGTTCTGGCCGTCGCCGTCCATCGTCACCACGATCGGCGCGCGGGCCGCCAGCACGCCCGTTCGCACGGCGCGGCTCTGGCCGGCGTTGGTCGAGTGCGCCAGCACCCGCAGCGTGGGCAAGTCGGTCATCGCCGTCCTGAGTTCGCCCAGGGTGTCGTCGCGACTGGCGTCATCGACGAAGATCATCTCGTAGGACCGCCCGGCGAAGGCCTCGGCGATCTCGCGCGCCAGGGCGACGGCGGCGCCGGCTTCGTCGTGGACCGGGACGACGACCGAGATGTCGGGAAGCGGTTGCGCGTTCATGGCGCCTCTTAGCGCACGTCGGGCCGCAGGGGGAGATGGCTGACGTCCCCGCACGCGCCGTGTAAGACGGACGCATGAACCGTATCGACCTTGATCGCCTCGTCGCCGGCTGGCGGGGCCCGCTTCTGGCGGCGCTGCTGGCGCTGGTCGCCGGCCTGCCCGGCCTGCTGCTGCTGCCGCCGCTGGACCGCGACGAGAGCCGCTTCGCCCAGGCCACGGCCCAGATGCTGGAAAGCGGCGACTATGTCGACATTCGCTTCCAGGACGATCCGCGGTGGAAGAAGCCGGTCGGCATCTACTGGCTTCAGGCGGCGGCGGTGTCCCTGACGTCGGACGTCGAGGATCGCCAGATCGCGCCTTACCGGATCCCGTCGCTTCTGGGCGCGATGCTGGCGGCCTGGGCGACGGCGTGGGCGGGCGCGGCCCTGTTCGGATCGCGCGTCGGCTTCTTCGGCGGGGCGATCCTGGGGGCCACCTTCCTGTTGTCGACCGAGGCGGGGATCGCCAAAACCGACGCCATGCTGTGCGGGGCCACCACCCTGGCCATGGCGGCCCTGGCGCGCATCTACATGGCCTCGCGCGCGGGGGAACGGCCCGCCCGGCCGCACAAGCTGCTGTTCTGGCTGGGCCTGGGCCTGTCGATCCTGATCAAGGGGCCGATCGGCCTGATGGTCGTGGCCCTGGCGATCCTGGCCGTGTCGATCTGGGATCGGGACTTCAGGTGGCTGTATCGCCTCGGGTGGGGGTGGGGGCTGCCCCTGGTGGCGCTGATGGTCGGTCCCTGGGCCATCGCCATCACCATCGCCACCGACGGCGGCTTCTGGCGCGAGGCCATCGGCGGCGACCTGGCGCCCAAGATCGCCGGCGCCCACGAAAGCCATTCGGGCTTCCCCGGCATGTATCTGGTGCTTGCGCCGCTGCTGTTCTTCCCCGCCACCCTGCTGTTGCCGGCGGCGGTCGCGACCGGCTGGACCCGGCGGGCCGAGCCGGCGATCCGCTTTCTGGTGTGCTGGCTGGTCCCGGCCTGGCTGGTGTTCGAACTGGCCCCGACCAAGCTGTGGCACTACACCCTGCCGACCTTCGGCGCCCTGGCCCTTCTGGCCGCCGCCGCCCTGGCCCGGCCCGTCGGCAAGGCGTCGCGCATCGTCGGCGCGGTCCTGGTCGTCGTCGCAGCCCTGCTGGTCGTGGCCATCACCGTCTATGGCCTGACCGTCTATGGCACCTCGACGGCCCAGACCTGGGCGGCGATCACCGTCGTCTCGGCCTTGGCGGCCGCGGCCGTGGGGGCGTTCCTGCTGCTGAACAGGGCGGCCGGGGCGGCGCTGATCGCGTCGCTGGCCTTCGGCGTGGTCGCCCACGCGGCCCTTTCGGGAACGATCCGGCAGCTGCGCCCCCTGGCCATCGCGCCCCAGCTTGAGCGCGCGCTGGAGGCGGCGGACCTGCATCCGCGCCAGGGGCGCACGCCCGGCCCCGTCGCGATCACCGGCTTCCATGAACCCAGCTTCGTCTTCCTGACCGGTCGCGACACCCAACTGACCGACGCCGAAGGCGCGGCGCGCGCCCTGGCCGAGGGGCGGCCGGCCATCGTCGAGGCGCGCGACGCCGACGCCTTCCGCGCGGCCTCGTCCCGATTGGGCGTGTCGGGGCGCGCGGCCGGCGTGGTCACGGGCCACAACTATTCCCAGGGCGACGACGTCAGCCTGACCCTCTACGCGCCGCCCCCTCGCGCTCCGGCCACGCCCGTCGCGACGCGGAGGAGCGGTTCATGAGCCGGCCCATCCAGATCGTGGAGGTGGGCCCGCGCGACGGGCTCCAGAACGAAAAGGCGGTGCTGGCGCCGCCCGTGCGGGCCGAACTGGTGCGTCGGCTGGAGGCCGCCGGCGCGCGTCGCATCGAGGCCGTCTCCTTCGTCCATCCCAAGTACGTGCCGCAGATGGCGGGGGCGGAAGAGGTGATGGACGGCCTGCCGCGCGAGCCGGGGCGAAGCCGCATCGGCCTTGTGCTGAACGGTCGGGGGTACGACCGGGCCCTGGCGACCCCGGTGGACGAGGTCAACGTCGCCCTGTCCGCCACCGACGGCTTCGGCCTGAAGAACCAGGGGCTGACGGTTCAGGGCCAGCTGGCGATGCTGGGCGAGATCGTCGCGCGCCGTCACAACGCCGCGGCCTCGGACGGCGCGCCGTCCCTGTCGGCGATGATCTCCTGCGTCTGGGGTTGCCCGTTCGACGGCGAGGTCTCGACGCAGCGGGTCGCCGATGTCGTCGGCGCCGTCGCGGCGATGGGCGTGGGCGAAATCGGCCTGGCCGACACCATCGGCGCAGGCGATCCCTGGGCGGTGACCCGAAAGGTCGAGGCGGCGCGCCGCGCGGCGCCCGAGGCGACGCTGAGGCTGCATTTCCACGACACGCGCAACACCGGCCTGGCCAACGCCTATGCAGGCGTGGAGGCGGGGATCGACGTGCTGGACGCCTCGGTCGGCGGCGTCGGCGGCTGTCCCTTCGCGCCGGGCGCCACCGGCAACATCGCCACCGAGGACCTGGTCTATATGCTGGAACGCGCGGGGTTCGACACCGGCTACGACCTGGACGCGCTGATCGTTGCGGCGAAATGGATCGGCCAGGCGATCGGCCGGCCCGCGCCGTCGGCCCTCAGCCGCGCCGGGGGCTTTCCAAAAGCCTGAGAGGCGCGGCTTTGCGAGGGGGCCGCATCGGCGCTATCGTCGATCCGGGTCAACCGCAGGGGGCGGCGCGCCCGTCCCGGACCGACCCATGCTGATCGCCATCCCGCTGCTGCTGATTCCCGTCGTTCTCTATAACGTCGTGGTGCTGTTCGGCGCGGGCGGCGGGGGACGGGTCGACGCCGACGCCCTGCTGCGCGATCCGGTCTTTTCGGTCACCATGACGTCCGGCGCGCAATGGACCATCGGCGCGGGGGACATGATCCTGTTCGTCGGGCTGATCCTGCTGTTCTTCGAACTGGTGAAGTCGACGTCCAGCCAGCGCGCGGCCATCATCAATCACGCCCTGTCGATGGTCCTGTTCATCGCCGTGCTGATCGAATTCCTGCTGCTGCCGGGCTTCGCCACCTCGACCTTCTTCCTGATCGTGACGATGGTGCTGCTGGACGTGCTGGCCGGCTTCATCGTCACCATCATCGCCAGCCGCAAGGACTTCGACCTGGCCTGACCCGCCGACGCGCGGCAGGCCGAACCCAAAAAAGCCTCAAGCAGCGCGAAGCGCGGCAGGCCCTAAGAAAAGGCCGTGAAGATCAGGGCCACGATGCAGACGTCGAACAGCTTGGACAGGGCGCCGAGAAGGGGCACGGGGGGCTCCGGGAAACGGGTCGGTTCGTCCCGTCACAGCAAGCCCCGTGCCGTTCCTCAGATGTCGGTGTCGGTGGTCTTTCCGACGGGCGGACGACGCTCTTCCGGGCCCGAATATTCGGTCTCCAGATAGGCGGCGCGGGCCGCGCCCAGCACGGGCGGGCCGCCGCGGAGGCCCCGCTTCTGACCGGTCTGGCCCATCTGCTGGGCCAGGAAGGCGGCCGCGCCGGGTTCGACCGGCGGCCGCGCGGCAGCTCTTGCCGGGGACGGGGCGGGCTCGAAGGGGGCCGGTTCGTCGGTGGGAACCAGGGCGCGAACGTCCCGCCGCTGACGCTGGCGGCGCTCGCCCGTCCGGCGTTCGCCCGCCGGATCGATCGCGCCCGGTCCGACGATGGGGCGGATCTCGTCGGTCATTGCGCCGCCTTGCCGCCCCGCGCCAGGCGATCCAGCTGCGCGCGCATCTCGTCCATCTGGCGGCGCATCTCGTCAAGCGCCGCGTCCGACGAGGTCGCGGGCGGCGCCTCGCTCTCGGCCGCGGTCGGCGCCGGTTCCGCGCGCGGATAGGCGAAGCCGGGGAACATCTGCAGGGCGCGCTCGAACATGGCCATGTTGGCGCGCGCGGCCTCCTCGATCAGGGTCGCGCCCGAGCCGGAGCCGAAGGCGCGGCTCATCTGGCTGGCGAACTGCTCCTGCTGACGGCTGAAGTTGGCCAGCGACATTTCCAGATAGGAGGGCAGGACGCCCTGCATCTGGCCGCCGTAGAAGCCGATCAGCTGGCGCAGGAACTGGACCGGCAGCAGGGCTTCGCCCCGGCTTTCCTCCTCGAAGATGATCTGGGTCAGGATCTGGCGCGTCAGGTCCTCGTTGGACTTGGCGTCATAGACCACGAACTCCACGCCCTCGCGCACCATGGTCGCCAGGTCCTCCAGCGTGACGTAGGCGCTGGTGCGCGTGTTGTAGAGCCTGCGGTTCGCATACTTCTTGATGACGATCACCGCCGTGTCGTCGCCTTTTCCGCCCTTGATCTTGTCTTCAGCCACGCTTGTTCTCGCGATGTTGCAACGCCGCACTATCGTCCGTTGCGACGCGAAGCGCCAGAGGGCGCCCCCGCAGGGCGCCAAAGCCGCCTCAGTGGCTCATGGCCGGGGCCAGGACCACGCCGACCAGGACCGCCGTCCAGTGGACCGTCGCGCCGGTGACGACGAAGCCATGCCAGATGGCGCGACGGAACCGCACCTTGGGGCTGATGAAGACGAACACGCCGGCCGTGTAGATCAGCCCGCCCAGCACCAGCAGGCCCAGGGCCACCGGGTGCACCGTCTCGACCATCGGCTTCAGGGCGGCCACGGCCAGCCAGCCGAAAAGGACATAGACCGCGCTCCAGAACCGGTCCGAGATGCGCGGGGCGAACAGCTTCACCCCCGCCCCGGCGAACGCCAGCGTCCAGATCAGGGCGGTGAAGCCGATCGACCACGCCCCCTCGAAGCGCTGGGTGGTGAAGGGGGTGTAGCTGCCCGCGATCATCAGGAAGATGGCGGCCTCGTCCAGCCGGCGCAGCACCGGCCGCGCGGCGCAGGGGTTGGCCTGGTTGTAGAGGGTGGAGGCCGTCAGCATGCCGACCAGGCAAAGGGCGTAGATCGCCGTCGCCATGACCCCGCCGATCCCCGCATAGACGCCCGCCAACCCGGCCAGGATGATGCCGCCAACGGCCGCCAACATCAGGCCCACGACATGAACCCACAGGTCCGCCAGCTTCTCGGCGCGCGACTGGTAGTGCTCGATCATGTCCAGCTCGTCCGGGGTGCAGACGTGGGTGACGAGACGTTTCAGCGTGCCAAGCATGGCCTTTCCAATCCTGGACCGCGACGATCGTTCCGCCACAATGGGCCGACAGGATGACGATTGGCTGAACAGGCGCCTGGATGGGTGACGAAGCCGGCCGGATGCGGCAAAAGCGCAACGCAGCAATTTCAGCAGCGAGTGAAATCCCATGACCGACGTCGTCATCGTCTCCGCCGCCCGCACGCCCGTCGGCGCCTTCCTGGGCGGCCTGTCGCCGCTCCCGGCCGCCAAGCTGGGCGAGATCGCCATCAAGGCGGCGCTGGAACGGGCCGGCGTGTCCGGCGATGAGGTGGACGAGGTGATCCTGGGCCATGTGCTGCAGGCCGCCGCCGGCCAGGGTCCGGCCCGCCAGGCCGCGGTCGGCGCCGGCGTCAGGAAGGAGGCGCCGGCCTGGAGCCTGAACCAGATCTGCGGCTCGGGCCTGCGCGCCGTCGCCGTCGCGGCCCAGCAGATCGCCCTGGGCGACGCCAGGATCGTCGTCGCGGGCGGCCAGGAAAGCATGAGCCAGGCGCCTCACGCCCAGCAGCTTCGCACCGGCCACAAGATGGGCGACGTCGCCCTGGTCGACACCATGATCAAGGACGGCCTGTGGGACGCCTTCAACGGCTATCACATGGGCCAGACGGCCGAGAACATCGCCGAGAGGTGGGCGATCAGCCGCGAGGCCCAAGACGAATTCGCTTTGGCCAGCCAACACAAGGCCGAGGCGGCGCAGACCGCCGGCCGCTTCGACGAGGAGATCGTCCCGGTCGTCATCCCCGGCAAGAAGGCCGACGTCGTCGTCGACAAGGACGAATACATCCGCCACGGCGCGACGCTGGACCTGATGCAGAAGCTGCGTCCCGCCTTCATGAAGGACGGTACGGTGACGGCGGCCAACGCCTCGGGCCTGAACGACGGCGCCGCGGCCCTGGTGCTGATGAGCGCCGAGGAGGCCGAGGCCCGGGGGCTGGAGCCGCTGGCCCGCATCGCCTCCGCCGCCACCGCCGGCGTCGATCCAGCGGTGATGGGCACGGGGCCGATCCCGGCCTCGAAGAAGGCGCTGGACAAGGCCGGCTGGACCGTCGCCGACCTGGACCTGGTGGAATCCAACGAGGCCTTCGCCGCCCAGAGCCTGTGCGTGGTCAAGGAACTGGGCCTCGATCCGGCCAAGGTCAACGTCAACGGCGGCGCCATCGCCATCGGCCACCCGATCGGCGCCTCGGGCGCGCGCATCCTGACCACCCTGCTGTTCGAGATGAAGCGCTCGGGCGCGAAGAAGGGCCTGGCCACCCTGTGCATCGGCGGCGGCATGGGCGTGGCCATGTGCGTCGAGCGCGTGTGACGCAATGAAAAAGGGGCGACGTTTCCGTCGCCCCTCGTGCTGGCCCGGCCTTCCGGCTCAGTCCTGCGGATATTCGAACGGATCGCTGGGCGTCGGCTGGGTGGGCAGCGGCATGCGCGGCAGCGGTTCGTCGCGATTGGCGGCGTTCAGCAGGAAGCTGGCCAGGATGATGGCCGCCTGGCGCATGTCTTCCGGCTTCAGGTGGTCGTAGCTGTCGATGCTGGTGTGGTGGATGCGCGCGGAGTAGTCGAGCGGGTCCTGGATGAACTGATAGCCGGGAATGCCCACCGCCTGCATATAGACGTGGTCGGTGCCGCCGGAGTTGCGCAAGGACACGGTGGTCGCCCCCATGCTGGCGAAGGGCGCCAGCCACTCCTGGAAGATCGGGGCGGCGGCGACATTGCCCTCGGCGTTGATGCCCCGGATCCTGCCCGAGCCGTTGTCGATGTTGAAATAGGCGACCAGGTCGCGATAGCCGGGCCGCGGCTCGATCGGCCAGCGGTTGCGCCAGGTGCGGTTGTTCGGCAGGTCCGCCCAGGCGGGGTCCGTCGCCGGGGCCCGGGTCGCCAGGTAACGGTCGACATAGGCCAGGGAGCCCAGCAGCCCCTGTTCCTCGCCGTTCCACAGGGCGAAGCGGATGGTGCGCTTGGGCCGCACGTTCAGCGCCTTCAGGATGCGCGCGGCCTCCATGACCACGGCGCTGCCGGCCGCATTGTCCTGCGCCCCGTCCGAGGCGACCCAGCTGTCCAGGTGGGCGCCGGCCATGACGTATTCGGACCCGCGCGCCGTGCCGGGAATGTCGGCCAGGATGTTGTAGGCGTTGACGTCCTCGTCGTGGAACCGGACCTCGCTGTTCAGCTCCAGCGTCGGCGGGGCGTCGGTCAGGGCCAGGCGCGCCAGGCGGCGGTAGTCCTCGGCCGCCAGCTCCATGCCCGCCAGCTTCGGCGTCGCGCCGACCTGATAGGTGTAGCCCGTGCCGTGCAGCAGGCCGCCGTCGCGCTGAGAAATCCGGACCCAGGCCAGGGCCCCTTCCTCGACCAGGAAGGCGTCCATGCGGGCGGCGAAATCGGCCGTCTTCAGCTGGCGCTCGATGGCGGCCGGCGAATATTGCGGCTGGTTGTAGGTGTTGCGCTCGGCCAGCTCGGCGCTGGTCCAGCGGCGGAAGGCGGGCTCGGTCGGCTCGGACCCCGCGCCGGGCTGGGAGATCATGACGATCTTGCCCGCCAGCTTGCCGCGCCACTTGTCGAAGTCCTCGACCTTGGAGATCGGGGCCACGACGACGCCGGCGCTGATCGGTCCGTTGGTGCCCGGCGTCCAGGCCACCGGAATGGCGCGCAGGTCCAGCGGTCGCGGCGCGGTCATCCGCGCGCTGGAGCGGACGACCTCCCAGCCGCGCCCGAACTCGAAGCCCTCGGCGCGGACGTTGGACAGGCCCCAGTCGCGGAACTGCTGCTGGGCCCAGCGCTCGGCCTGGCGCATCTGGGGCGAATTGGTCATCCGCCCGCCGATCCGGTCGGTCAGCCAGGCCGCGGTCTGCATCACCTGGCTGTGGTTCAGCCCCTGGTCGATGATGCCGTTGACGGCGACGCGGTCCACCGACTGGGCGGCGACCGGCGTGGCCAGCAGGGCGGCGGCGGAAACGAAGGCGAGAAGACGCGACATGGAAGGCAACCCCCTGAATCGGACAGGGGCGCATCTGAAGCGATCCGGCCGTTCAGCGCAAATCCGGGCGCGGATGTCTGGCGCGGCGATCAGCCCCAGGGGCCGCGCGGCCTGTCCGGCGTGGTCGGCACGCCGGTGGTGGTCGGCGCCGCGGACGGCCGGGACGGGATCGGTTCGGCGACGGCGCGGGGCCGCATTCCCATCTTCGTCCCCAGCTCCATCAGCGCGCGCACGCGGTTGCCGGTGGCGGGGTGGGTCGAGAACAGGTTGTCGGCGCCCTTGCCGGCCAGCGGATTGATGATGAACAGCTGGCCCGAGGCCGGATTGCGCTCGGCCGTCGGATTGTGGATGCGCCTGGCGTAGGTCTCGATCTTCTGCAGCGCGCTGGCCAGGGCGTGGGGATCGCCGGCGATCTCGGCGCCGACGCGGTCGGCTTCGTATTCGCGGGCGCGGCTGATGGCCATCTGCACCAGGCCGGCGGCCATCGGCGCCAGGATCATCAGCGCCAGGGTCCCGACCAGGCCGCCGGGCCGCTCGCGGTCGTCGCCGCCGCCGAAGAACAGGGCGAAGTTGGCCAGGGCGGCGATGGCGCCGGCGATGGTGGCCGTCACCGTCATGGTCAGGGTGTCGCGGTTCTTCACATGGGCCAGTTCGTGGGCCATCACGCCGCGCACCTCTTCGCGCGTCAGCATGTCCAGCAGGCCGGTGGTGGCGCAGACGGCGGCGTTCTCGGGATTGCGGCCGGTGGCGAAGGCGTTGGGCTGGTCGTTGGGGATGATGGCGACCTGCGGCTGGGGCATGCCGGCGTCGGCGGCCATCTGGCGCACGTCGGCGACATAGTTCCGGACCACGGCGTTCGGATGGTTCTCGTCCACCGGCTGGGCGCGGTACATGCGCAGCACGATCTTGTCGGCGTTCCAGTAGCTGAAGACGTTCATGCCGCCCGCGACCAGCAGGGCGATCAGCATGCCGGGCACGCGACCGATCATGTAGCCGATCCCCATGAACAGGGCGGTCAGGACGGCCAGGAGAATGAAGGTCTTCAGATGGTTCATCGCACCGCCTATTTGAGGCCGGACGCCATGCCTCTCAAGTGAGCCGCCCTGTGACCGAACATCCCACCCCCGCCCCGGCCTTTAACGCCGACGTGCCGCACGCCACGACCGAGCGCCCGCTGAGCGAGACGGCGCGCCAGGCGCTGCTGGAGGCTGCGGAACGCCGCGCCGCGCAGGCGCCGACGCCGGCCGAGGTCGAGCATGGCGGACCGCGGGGGCCCGAACCCACCCGCTACGGCGACTGGGAGAAGAAGGGGCTGGCGATCGACTTCTGACCCGGCCAGAGGGCGGTCAGGCCTGGGACTTGCCTAAGGATTCGTGAATCAGCGGAGCCTGTCCCATGTCGATACAATCCACCCTTTCGGCCGCTGCGGCGGTCCTCCTCCTGTCGGCGGCGCCCGCGCTGGCCGGCGGACCCGGTCACGGCGGCGGCGGGGGCTGCGGCGGGGGTTGCGGCGGCGGCGGCCACCCCGGCGGCAATCGCAACATCAACGTGAACGTCAACGGCGGCGCCTACGCCAATGCCAACGCCAGCGCGCGGTCCTACGCCGGCGGCTATGTCAACGCCCGCTCCTATTCGTCCTCCTACAGCTCGGGCTGGTCGCGCGGCGGCGGTCACGGCGGCGTGGCCGTCTATGGCAGCGGCTACGGCGACGCCGGCCACTACGGCGGCGGCTACTACGGCGGGGGCGCTTCCTCGATCCAGTTCACCGGGCCGGCGCCGATCTCGGCGCCGATGGGCTATCCGGTCTCGGGGTTCGGCCGCGACTACATCGGCTGGCGGCGTCCGGCGCCCTATCCGGCGTCCGGCTACGGCGGCTGCAACTGCTACGCCCCGGCCCCGGCGCCGGCCTATGCGCCCCCGCCGGCCTATGTTCAGGCCCCGCCCGTCCAGATCGCGCCGCAGCGGGTCTATGTGGCTCCGCCCCAGGTGAACTACGCCCCGCCTGAAATCATCTCGGCCCCGCCGGTCTATATCGAGCAGCCGCCGATCTATGTGCAGTCGCCGCCGGTCAACGTCGGCCCGCAGCGGGTCTATGTCGATGCGCCCGCGGTCAACATCGCGCCTCCGGAAGTCGTCTCGGCCCCGCCGGTCTATGTCGAACAGGCCCCGATCCGCGTGCAGTCGCCCCCGGTCAACGTCGGTCCCGCCCGCGTCATGGTCGATGCGCCCGACGTCCGCGTCGCCCCGGCCGAGGTCCAGGTCGCGCCGCCCGCCTATATCGAGCAGGCCCCCGTCCAGGTGCGCCCGGCGCCGGTCGAGGTCGGTCCGGCTCGCGTGATGGTCGACGCGCCCGAGGTCCGGGTGGCCCCGGCCGACGTGCAGTATGCGCCTCCGGCCTATGTCGAACAGGCGCCGATGCGGGTGCAGGCGCCGCCGGTGCATGTCGCCCCGGCCCAGGTCTACGTCGAACCTTCGCAGGTCCAGGTCGCGCCGCCGACCTACTATGGCGACCTGCCGCCGCCGGAGAACGTCGCCCCGCAGGCGCCGCCGCGCCACAACTATCGCCAGGAGCCCGGCGAGCGCGGCTAGGCTTCAGATCGCGGCGATCGTCTCGGCGATCGCCCGCGCCGCCTGGCGCGGATCGGCCGCCGCCGTGATCGGCCGGCCGATCACCAGGTGGCTGGCCCCGGCCCTCAGCGCCGCCTCGGGCGTCGCCGCCCGCGCCTGGTCGTCCAGGGCGGCGCCCGCCGGCCGCACCCCCGGCGTCACGATCAGGAAGTCGTCGCGGCCCGCCTGGGTCGCGATCTCGCGCGCGCGGGCCGCCTCGTGCGGGCTGGAGACGACGCCATCGATCCCCGCGTCCAGCGCCTGGCGCACCCGGCGCTCCACCAGTTCGGCGGGCGACAGGGCGTGGTCGTCGGCGATCAGGTCCTCGGCGGTCAGGCTGGTCAGGACGGTGACGCCCAGCACCTTCAGCCCCGATCCGGCGACCCCCCGGGCCGCCGCCGCCATCACTTGGGGCCGCGCATGGACCGTCAGTAGATCGCAGCCCGACCCGGCCAGGTTCGCCGCCGCCTTCTCCACCGTCGCGCCGATGTCGTGCAGCTTCCAGTCTAGGAAGACCTTGCGCCCGTCCGCCTTCAGCGCGCGCGCCAGGTCCATGCCTCCCGCCGCGAACAGCTGCAGGCCGATCTTGTAGAAGCCGACGGCGTCCCCGATCGTCTCCACCAGACGGGCGGCCTCGGCGGTGGTCGGCACGTCCAGGGCGCAGACGATGCGGTCGTCGGGCAGGCGGTCGGGCTGGGTCATCGACGGGCTCGCGCTGACCGGCTATGGCTGACGCGAGGGACGTCGGCGGCCGGCGATTCGTGAATTTGGGCGAGGCAAGGCGATGAACGCCGTCGATCTGGGTGTCAACCTGTTCGTGACCCTGTTCGCCCTGCTGGACCCGATCGGGAATCTGCCGATCTTCGCCGCCGCCACCGCCGGCGCGACCCTGCGCCAGCGCATTTCGGTCTCGGCCCTGATCTGCGTCTTCGCGGCGGTCTTTCTGGCCTTCTTCCTGTTCACCGGCCTGGCCCTGCTGCAGTTCTTCGGCATCTCCCTGGCGGCGTTCCGCATCGCCGGGGGCATTCTACTGCTGTTCCTGGGCCTGGACATGGCGCGCGGCGACTTCCTGGCCATGTTCGCCGACAAGGACGCCCTGGCCGACAGCCAGGACGTGCGCGGTTATGCGCGGCGGCGGTTCCAGCGGCTGGTCGTGCCCTTCGCCATTCCCCTGATGATCGGGCCGGGCGCCATCTCGGCGGTCATCATCCAGGCGGGCGAGGCGGCCAAGCTGGGCTATGCCGGGACCATCGGCTCGGTCGTCGCCATCGCCGCCGCCTGCGCCGTCTCCTTCGTCTGTTTCGCCCTGACGGGCTCGCTGAGCCGGCTGCTGGGCGAGGTCGGCATGGCGATCATCGTCAAGGTTCTGGGCCTGATCCTGTGCGCCCTGGCCATCCAGTTCATCCTGCTGGGCCTGGGCGAGGCGGTGCCGGGCATGATCTCGGGCGCGGTGACGACGCCCTATCCCGCCGTCGGCCGCTGAGGCCGCAGATCAGATGCGCGCCAGCCGCCGGGCGTGACCGGCGGCCATCTTCAGGGCCAGGCCCTCGGGCAGATGGCGCGCCAGGGCGACCAGCACCGTGTTCATGGGGCCGGGCGTGACCTGGGGCCGGTTCGCCTCGCAGGCCGCGAAACCGATCCGCGCCACGCGGTCGGCCGTCATCCACATCCAGGCCGGATAGGCCTTGGACACCTCGGCGCGCGAGCCGTTGACGTCGTGGAATTCGGTCAGGGTGTAGCCGGGATTGATCACGGTGACGTGGACGCCCGTCCCCTGCGTCTCCAGGTGCAGGCCCTGGCTGGCCTTGATCAGGAAGCTCTTGATCGGCCCGTACAGGGTGTCGCCGCCCGTGGCGGGCAGGTGGCCGGCGACCGAGGCCACGTTCAGCACCCGACCAAAGCCCCGCTCGACCATGCCCGGCAGAAGCAGGCGCGACAGTTCGGCCGGCGCGATCAGCATGACCTGCAGCATGGCCCGATGGTCGGCCAAGGACGTCTGCAGAAAACCCGTCACCCGGCTGAAGCCGGCGTTGTTGACCAGGCCGTCGATCGTCAGCCCCCGGGAGGCCAGGGTCGCGACCAGCCGCTCCGGCGCGGCGGGATCGGCCAGGTCCTCGGTCACGACCGCGGCCGTCACGCCGTGCGCGGCCTCGATCTGGTCGGCCAGGGCGCGCAGGGGCGGCTCGCGCCGCGCGGTCAGGACGACGTTCCAGCCCTCGGACGCATAGACGCGGGCCAGGGCCGCGCCGATTCCGGCCGAGGCCCCGGTGACCAGGATGGTGCGCCGGCTCACCTCAGGCCGCGACAGGGCAGGCGCCGTGGGGCGCGAACCCGGCCAGGGAGGCGGGGTCCTTGTCCAGCAGATCGGCGATGGTGATCTTACCCAGGGCGGCGGTGGCGGCCTCGTCGGCGGCGGTCAGGGCCTTGGCCACCTGACGCGGAATATGCTCGCCGACCGGGCAGCCCTTGGCCCCGGCGGGGGGCGAGCCCAGGTGGGCGCAGCCGTTCACCGCCTTCAGAACCTCGTCCAGCGTGATCGACTCGGGCTGGCGCAGCAGCCACGACCCGCCGGTCGCGCCTGGCCGGGTGGCGATCAGTCCCGCCTTGGCCAGCAGGGCCGTGACGCGGCGCACGACCACGGGATTGGTCGGAATGGAGGACGCCAGCAGGGCGCTGGGCGCCGCCTGGGCAGGGCCGAAGGCGCCCTTGTGGGCCATATAGGCCAGGGCGTGGGCGGCGACGGGAAAGCGCTGGCTGTCTGACATGATCGTGTTCCGTCAGGGAAAATAGGCCTTCATCCGCCGAATCACAAATCCGTCCCCGGCGTCGGGAAACCGAATCCCGCCGCCCGCGATTGAAGACGGCGCGGAATGGGCCTAAAGGCTCGCCGCTTTGAAGGGACCGACGCCCTGTCGGAGACCCGGAGGATACGCATGGCCGGGGATACTCCCCACGACGCGGGCGCTTCCCCGCCAGCGTCGAACACGCCGAAGACATCCACCAACGCCACGGGACCGGAGTCCCATGCGCCCGGCGGCCAGGCGACGTCGCACGGCGGCTTCTGGGCCCTGACCCTGGGCGCGATCGGCGTGGTGTTCGGCGACATCGGCACCAGCCCCCTCTATGCGCTGCGCGAGGCGATCGACCACGCCCGCGACGGCGTGGGCGGCGATCTGGCCGTGGTCGGCGTGGTGTCGCTGGCCTTCTGGGCGCTGATGGTCGTGGTGACGTTCAAGTACGTCTTTTTCCTGATGCGCGCCGACAACAAGGGCGAAGGCGGCACCCTGTCGCTGATGGCCCTGGCCCAGTTCGCGGTCGGCCGGCGCAGCGCCTGGATCTTCATCCTGGGCGTCTGCGGCGCGGCCCTGTTCTACGGCGACGGCATCATCACGCCCGCCATTTCGGTGCTGTCGGCGGTCGAGGGCCTGCAGGACGCGCCGGGCATAGGCGGCGGGCTGGACCCGTTCATCGTGCCGATCTCGGCCGGCATCCTGATCGCCCTGTTCCTGGTGCAGTCGCGGGGCACGGCGGGCCTGGCCAAATTCTTCGGACCGATCACCGCCGTCTGGTTCCTGTCCCTGGGCGCGCTG
Organism: Brevundimonas albigilva; assembly: GCF_023573565.1. Lineage (NCBI taxonomy): Bacteria > Pseudomonadati > Pseudomonadota > Alphaproteobacteria > Caulobacterales > Caulobacteraceae > Brevundimonas > Brevundimonas albigilva. The sequence continues at coordinate 2,706,859 of NZ_CP097649.1, read as the reverse complement.
GGCCTGGTGCACATCTTCGACGACATCTCGATCCTGCGCGCCCTGTCGCCCCACTACGGCGTCCAGCTGCTGCTCAACGACGGCTTCCTGGGCTTCGTCATCCTGGGCAGCGTCTTCCTGGCCGTCACCGGGGCCGAGGCGCTGTACGCCGACATGGGCCATTTCGGAAAGGCGCCGATCCGCATGGGCTGGCTGGCCTTCGTCCTGCCGTGCCTGACGCTGAACTACCTGGGCCAGGGCGCCCTGATCCTGGACAATCCGGGCGCCTCGGAAAACCCGTTCTGGAACATGGTGCCGCAGGTCGCCTACTGGCCGATGCTGATCCTGGCCACGGCCGCGACCGTGATCGCCTCCCAGGCCGTCATCACCGGCGCCTTCTCGGTGACGCAACAGGCGGTGCAGCTGGGCCTTCTGCCGCGCATCGACATCCGCAACACGTCCGAGACCCAGGCCGGCCAGATCTTCGTGCCGGCGGTCAACAGCTTCCTGATGATCGGGGTGCTGGTGCTGCTGGTGGTGTTCCAGAGCTCGCACAACCTCACCGCCGCCTATGGCGTGGCGGTGACCGGCACCATGCTGGTCAACACCCTGATGGCCTATTTCGTCATCACCAAGGGCTGGAAGTGGCCGATGTGGGCGGTGGCGGGCACGCTGATCCCGTTCGCCTTCATCGACAGCGTCTTCCTGACGTCCAACCTGCTGAAGATCCCGGACGGCGCCTGGATGCCGCTGGTGCTGGGCGCGGCCCTGGTGGTGATCATGTGGACCTGGGTGCGCGGCACCCAGATCCTGACGGCCAAGACCCGCAAGGACAGCCTGCCGCTGACCGATCTGATCGAGATGCTCCAGGCCCGGCCGCCGCACCGCGCGCCCGGCACGGCCATCTTCCTGACCTCCGACCCCGAGGTCGCCCCGGTCGCCCTGATGCACAATCTCAAGCACAACAAGGTGCTGCACGAGAAGAACGTCATCCTGACCGTACGCACCGCCGAGCGGCCGCGCGTGCCGGAAAGGGAGCGCGTGCGGATGGAGCCGATCAACGACGACTTCAAGAAGCTGACCATCTCCTACGGCTTCATGGAGACGCCCAACGTCCCGCGCGCGCTGGGTCTGTGCCGCAAGCAGGGTCTGAAGTTCGACATCATGTCGACCAGCTTCTTCCTGGGGCGGCGTTCGCTGATCCCGTCGGCGCGCCAGGGCATGCCGTTGTGGCAGGACAAGCTGTTCATCTTCCTGATGCGCAACGCCGCCAATCCGACCGACTTCTTCCACATCCCGCCCGGCCGCGTGGTCGAGCTGGGCGCGCAGGTGGCGGTTTGAACGGCGGCGGAAGAAACTCCGACGCGCGCGGGCGGCGCATCGCGACCAAGGGCAGGCCGCGTCCGGCCTCGACCCAGGCCGCCGCCCCGTCGCAGGACGACATCGGGGTCGAGGCCCGCGTCGTCGCCGGCCTGCTGCTGAACGCCGCGCTGGAAAGGCGCAACGGCCTGGACGAGGCCCTGTCGCAACCGCCGGCGCGCGCGCTGGCGCCCGTCGACCGGGCCTTCGCCCGCGCCGTGGCCATGGCGGCCCTGCGCCGCCTGGGCGAGATCGACCAGATCCTGGACCGCCGCCTGGACAAGGCCCCGCCCGAGGCGGTCCGCACATTGCTGCGCATCGCCCTGGCCCAGACGCTGGTGCTGGAGACGCCCGCCTTCGCCGCCGTCTCGACGGCCGTGAAACTGGCCGAGCGCGACCCCAAGACCCGGCCCTACAAGAACCTGGTCAACGCCGTGCTGCGCGGCGTCGGCCGCGACGGCCCCGGCCTGACCACGGCCGAAAGCAACCTGCCCGACTGGATCGCCGCCCGCTGGAAGGCCGCCTACGGCGAGGCGACCCTGGCCGCCCTGGCCCTGGCGGGACGCGACGAGCCGCCCACCGACCTCAGCCTGAAGCCCGGCGTCGATCCGGCCGCCGTGGCCGAGGCCGTTGAGGGCGAGACCCTCTATTCGGGCGGGACGGGCGGCACGGTCCGCACCGGACGTCGCGGCGACGTGGCGACCTGGCCCGGTTTCGAGGACGGCGACTGGTGGGTGCAGGACGCCGCCGCCGCCGCGCCCGCCCGCCTCTTGGACGTCAAGGCCGGCGAGACGGCGCTGGACATGTGCGCCGCGCCCGGCGGCAAGACGCTGCAACTGGCCGCCGCCGGCGCCGACGTCGTCGCGCTGGACCGGTCGGCGCCGCGGCTGAAACGCCTGGCCCAGAACCTGGAGCGCACCGGCCTGACAGCCGAGGTGATCGCCGTCCCGGCCGAGGATTGGGACGATCCCCGCGCCTTCGACGCCGTCCTGCTGGACGCGCCGTGCACCGCCACCGGCACCTTCCGCCGGAATCCCGAGGTCCTGCGCGCCACCCGCCCCGCCGACGTGGCCAAGCTGGCCGACGTCCAGCACCGGCTGCTGGACGCCGCGGCCCAGCGGGTCAAGCCGGGCGGCCGCCTGGTCTATTGCACCTGCTCGCTGGAGCGCGAGGAGGGCGAGACCCAGGTGATCGCCTTCCTGCGCCGCAACCCGGCCTTCCGCACCGCTCCGGCCGACCCCGCCGCCGTGGGCGCCCCGCCCGAGGCCCTGACCCCCGAAGGCTGGCTTCGCATCCTGCCCTCGATGCAGGCCGAACGCGGCGGCCTGGACGGCTTCTTCGCCGCCAAGCTGGAACGGATCGGCTAGAGTCCTGGCGGGGCCGCCTTGCCCCCGCCTTCGTCCCGTCCTATCCGGGGGCATGGCCGCATCCCCCCTGATCTGTCCGTCCATTCTCGCCAGCGACTTCTCGCGCCTGGGCGACGAGGTCCGCGCCCTGGACGCCGCCGGCGCCGACTGGATCCACATCGACGTCATGGACGGCCATTTCGTGCCGAACCTGACGATGGGCCCGGACATCGTGAAGGCGATCCGGCCCTGCACGACCCGTCCCTTCGACGTTCACCTGATGGTGGCGCCGGTCGACAACTGGCTCGAGGCCTATCGCGACGCGGGGGCCGACATCCTGAGCGTCCATCCCGAGAGCGGCCCGCACCTGCACCGCACCCTGGGCCGCATCCGGCAGCTGGGCGCCAAGGCCGGGATCGTCTTCAACCCGGCCACCCCCCTGTCGATCCTGGAAGAGGTCGTCGACCTAGTGGACCTGGTGCTGATCATGTCGGTCAATCCCGGTTTCGGCGGGCAGAAGTTCATCGACGCCTCCCTGGCCAAGATCCAGCGCGCCCGCGCCATCCTGGACCGCGCCGGATCGGCCGCGCATCTCCAGGTCGACGGCGGCGTCACCGCCGCGAACGCCGCGGCCTGCGTCGACGCCGGGGCCGACGCCCTCGTGGCCGGCTCGTTCGTGTTCAAGGGCGACTATGCGACAAACATCGCCGCCCTGAAGGCCGTGCCGGAAGCGGCGTGAGCCCCCTCGGCCCCTTCGCCCCGCGCGGCTCGGACGGCGGCCCCGAGGTCGCCCCCGGCCATATTCCCGGCCTGGCCGGCGCCCCTGTCCGGACGCCGGTGCGCGCCGGCGACGTCCGGGCCGGTCCCGGCCTGTGGCCCGCCCTGGCCGGCCGGCTGGCGACCCGCCAGCTGTGGATCGAACTGTATGGCCTTCCCGGCTACAGCCTGACGCTGGGCGGGCGCAGGGCGACCGGCTTCGCGGCCACGCCGCGCGACTTCCGGCCGCTGGACCCGGAGATGGCGGCGACCCAGGCCAAGGCGATCCTGGGCGGCCGTTTCGTCCTGGGCGGGGCGGCGATGGAGGTCGACGCGCCCGCCGATCCCTGGAACCGGCCCAGCCCGTCGCGCGCCTTCGCCGTGGAGCTTCACGCCTTCGAATGGCTGCCGCCCCTGATGTCCCAGGGCGAGCGCGGCGCCCGGGAGGCGCTGCGGCTGGCGCTGGGATGGCAGGACGCCTTCGCCCGCTGGTCGCCGTTCGCCTGGGGGCCGGACATCCTGGCCCGGCGCGTCATCCGCCTGTCCTGCGCGGCGCGCAAGCTGGGCGCGGCGGCGACCGAGGCCGAGCGCCTGCGTCTGGCGGACAGTCTGGCGCGTCAGGGACGGCAACTGCTGCGTCCGCCCGGCGGCCTGGCCGAGCGGGCGAACAAGCTGACCGCCGCCGCCATCGCCGGCTGCGCCCTGGCCGGGCCGGTCGGCGCGGGCCTGCGCCGCCGCGCCCTGGGCGGACTGGAAAGCGCGCTGAAGGCCACGGTGCTGGAGGACGGGGGGCACGCGACCCGCAGTCCCGAGGCCGGCCTTGAGCTGCTGCTGGACCTGCTGACCCTGGACGACGCCCTGGCCCAGCTGTCGGAGCCGACGCCGGCGGCCGTGTCCGGCGCGGTCGCCCGGTTGACCGAGGGGCTTCATGTCCTGGTTCTGCCCGACGGGCGTCTGGCCGCCTTCCAGGGCGGCGGCCCTTCGACGACGGCGCGCGTCGCGGCGGCCCGCGCCCACGACGACACCGCCGATCCGCGACGCGAGGCCGAAAGCGGCGGCGCCGTGGGCGGCATGATCCGCATCGCCAGCCCCCTGCTGACCATCATGGCCGACGCCGCCAGCCCGGCGCGCGGCGCCTGGGGCGCCGGCGCCTGCGCCCAGCCGCTGGCGCTGGAGGTCTGTTGCGGCCGCGACCGGTTGTTCACCGGCTCGGGCTGGACCCCGGCGGCGGTCGACCGGCAGGCGCTGCGGCTGACGCCGGGCCATTCGACCCTGACCCTGGGCGAACGCTCGCTGAACGATCCGCTGGGCGGCTGGAAGGGCGAGCTGCTGGGGCCGCGCCTGGTCGGCCCGCCGATCCACGTCAACGCCGACCACCGCCAGGGGGACGGCGCGGTCTGGCTGGACCTGGAACACGACGGCTGGGCCGAGCTGTTCGGCCTGAACCATCAGCGCCGGCTGTATCTGGACCAGCGCCTGGACGAGCTTCGGGCCGAGGAACGGCTGTTCCCCACGCCGGGCCGCAAGGACGAGGTGCGCCAGATCGCGGCTCCCTACGCCATCCGCTTCCATCTGGAGCCGGGGGTGCAGGCCTCGCTGGCGCGCGACCGGCGCTCGATCCTGGTGCGCGGCGCCTCGGGCCGGGGCTGGTGGTTCCGGACGGACGGCCCCGACGTGGCCATCGAGCCCAGCGTGCACATCGACGCCGGGCTGACGCGCCGCTCGCTCCAGATTGTCGTGCGCGGCTCGGCCCGCACCGACAGCGAGAGCAAGATCCGCTGGAAACTGAGCCCGGCGGGCGCCAGCGAGCCGTCGTAACGCCCAGGTAGTGGCTATTGGGGTGCGGGCGCGCCGCCTGGAGCCAATCGAAACTGGATCGTCGTCTCGAAACGAGCGGGCGCAGTCCTGGCTTTCAGCTTCCCTTGCGACATCGCTTCAATGGCGGCCTCTCCGAAGCCGTATCCTTCGGGTTGTTCGGACACCACCCGGCAATCCGAGACCGATCCGTCGGCCTCGGCCAGACAGTTGATCCGTGCGTAGCCGCGCTCTCCCGTCGTCGCACAACCGACAAGGACGAAGCAGGTTGCCAGGGTCGCGATCATCCCGATCCGCATCTTTTCCTCCGTCACCCAAGGGTTGCGTTGGGGAATTAGGAGCCAGACAGGCCGTGGCGTCAATATGGAGCAGCCCGCCCCGCGGAGCCTGACATTTGGCGGGGGAGGGTGACGTGAGGACCGTTTGGCGTTAGACGCCCCGCCATCCTCCCCCCAGCCTTTACGGACGCCGCCATGCCCGCCGCTCCCGACTTCCCGCCCGCCCCGGACGCGATCAAGCCCGTCCGCGCCCTGATCTCGCTTTCGGACAAGGCGGGACTGGAGGATGCGGCCCGAACCCTGGCCGGCCTGGGCGTCGAACTGGTCTCGACCGGCGGCACCAAGGCGGCCATCGAGAAACTGGGCCTGCCGGTCAAGGACGTGGCCGACCTGACGGGTTTCCCCGAGATGATGGACGGGCGGGTCAAGACGCTGCACCCGGTCGTGCACGGCGGCCTGCTGGGCGTGCGCAACGCCCCGACCCACGCCGAGGCGATGACCCAGCACGGCATCGGCCCCATCGACATCGTCTGGATCGACCTCTACCCGTTCGAGAAGACCGTCGAGGACGGCGGCGGCTTCGAGGCGGCCATCGAGAACATCGACATCGGCGGCCCGGCCATGATCCGTTCCGGCTCCAAGAACCACGGCCACGTCGCCGTGGCGGTGGACGGCGAGAGCATCGGCCTGATCCTTCAGGCGCTGAAGACCGACGGCGCGACGACCCTGGCCTTGCGCAAACGCCTGGCCGCCCGCGCCTTCGCCCGCACCGCCGCCTATGACGCCGCCGTCTCGACCTGGTTCGCCGGCCAGCTGGAAGACGCCGCCCCGGCCCGCAAGTCCATCGCCGGAACCCTGGCCCAGACCCTGCGCTACGGCGAGAACCCGCACCAGACCGGCGCCTTCTACCGCACCGGCGAGCGCCGTCCCGGCGTGGCCTACGCCGAACAGGTCCAGGGCAAGGAGCTGGGCTACAACAACATCGCCGACGCCGACGCCGCCTATGAGCTGGTGGCCGAGTTCGAGGCCCCCGCCTGCGTCATCGTCAAACACGCCAACCCCTGCGGCGTCGCGGTCGGGAACACCCTGTCGGAAGCCTATGCCCGCGCGCTGGAATGCGACGCCGTGTCGGCCTTCGGCGGCGTGATCGCGGTCAACCGGCCGCTGAACGGCGACGACGCGCGCGCCATCACCGGCATCTTCACCGAGGTCGTCATCGCCCCCGGCGCCGACGACGAGGCCAAGGCCGTCTTCGCCGCCAAGAAGAACCTGCGCCTGCTGATCACCGATGGCCTGCCCGACCCGCACGGCGCGGGCGAAGTGTTCCGTTCGGTCGCCGGCGGCTTCCTGGTTCAGTCGCGCGACCGTTCGCTGATCAAGCCCGAAGACCTGAAGATCGTCACCCGGCGCCAGCCGACGCCGACCGAGATCCAGGACATGCTGTTCGCCTTCACCGTGGCCAAGCACGTGAAGTCCAACGCCATCGTCTACGCCAAGGACGGCCAGACGGCGGGCATCGGCGCCGGCCAGATGAACCGCCGCGACAGCGCCCGCATCGCCGCAATCCGCGCCAAGGAGGCGGGCGAGGCCAAGGGCCTGGCCCATTCGCTGGCGGAAGGTTCGGCCTGCGCGTCCGAAGCCTTCTTCCCCTTCGCCGACGGCCTGCTGGAAGCGGTCGCGGCCGGCGCCACGGCGGTGATCCAGCCCGGCGGCTCGATCCGCGACGAAGAGGTCATCGCCGCCGCCGACGAGCGGAACATCGCCATGGCCTTCACCGGCGTGCGGGTCTTCCGGCACTAGGGACCGCCACGCGCCGGCTTCAGTCCTCGATGACGACCTTTTCCGCCGTGCCGCCTTCGCGCCAATAGCCGGCGGCCTTCATCGCCCTGGGGTCGAACCCCAGGGCCACGACCCGGGCGCGCAGCGTCCGCGCCACCTGGGCCTCGGCCGCGATCCAGACGTAGGCGTCGCGGCGATCGACGTCCGTCAGGGCCTGCTCCACCGCCTGGGCCAGGGGCGTCGCGTCGCTGCGCGCGGCCTCGCCGCGGTCGACCCAGGCCACCGACAGGGCGGCGGGACTGGTCAAGGCCAGGCGCTCGGACGGGTCCTTCACGGCGACGACCACCGTGGCGCGGGCCTCGGCGGGCAGTTCCTCCAGCCGCCGCGCGATGGCGGGCAGGGCGGTTTCGTCGCCGATCAGCACATGGTCGGCGAAGGCCGTCGGAACCAGGGTGGAGCCGCGCGGTCCGCCGACGCCCAGCTGGACGCCGGGCGCGGCCGTCATGGCCCACTCGGTGGCCGGGCCGCCGTGGCCGGTCACGAAGTCGAGCGTCAGACGCCGCGTCGCCGGGTCGTAGGCGCGCGGGGTGTAGTCCCGCGCCGCCGGCCTCGGCTCGGGAAAGACCGGACCGTCCGGCCCCAAGGTCGGCATGACCGGCGCCTCGCCCGGCCGGGGCGGAAAGACCTTCACATGGTCGTCGAAGCCGGGCGAGACGAAGCCCTCCAGGTCGTCGCCGGTCAGGACGATGCGGCGGTAGGTCGGGGTCAGGTCCTCGACCGACACGACGCTCAGGGTGCGGAACTTCAGTTCGTGCCGCACCCGGCGGGGAATGCGAAGGCTCTCGCTCATGCCTTTTCCACCCCGTCGGCCGCCGCGTTCAGGATGTCGGCGACCGCCTTCACCTGCGCCTCGGTCAGAGCCGTTTCGCCGGTCAGCCGGGCGTGGACGGTCGCGCGCAACCGGCCGATGGCGTCCTGGATCGCTTCCGGCCGCCGGACGTGGGCGGCGAACTTGTCCATCCGCGCCTGGACGGCGGCCACGGCCTCGGCGTTCTCGGCCAGAAGGGCGCGGCCGGTCTCGGTGATCGCATACAGCTTCTTTCCGCCTTGGGCCGACGCCTCCAGCGCGCCCATCTCCTCCAGCAGGGTCAGGGTCGGATAGATGACGCCGGGGCTGGGAGAATAGGCGCCGCCCAGCCGGGTCTCCACGGCCTTGATCAGTTCATAGCCGTGGCTGGGTTCGTGGTCGGGCTTTTCCGCGATCAGCGACAGCAGCAGCCAGCGCAGGCTGCCGTGATCGAACAGCCGTCCGCCGCCGCGCCGGCCGTGGCCGCGGCCCATGCCCTCGCCGCGGTCCAGGCCCCGTCCGGGGCCGCCGCGCATTCCGCGCCCGCGACCGAAGACGCCGTGTTTGTCGCCGCATCCCTCGCGACGATGATGGTGATGGAAGATCCCCTTGGATCGCATTCCGATTTCCTTTTCGATATATCTATTCACGAGCGCTTAGATATATCGAATTGAGGAAGTGTCAAGAGCGCTGGCGTTCAGGCGCCAAGGCGGGCGACAGTGGCGGCATGGATGATCTGAACCAGCGCTGGGCCCGGCTTGAGCCGCACATGGTCGTGACGGGGCCGGACGACGACCGCCCGCGCCCGGCGGTGCTGTTGTTCCACGGCTGCGGCGGGCTTCGCGACCATCTGCCCCGCTACGCCCAGGCGGCGGCCGAGGCGGGTTGGCGGGCCTTCGTCGTCGATTCCTACGCCCCGCGCGGCTGGGGCCGGGCCTTCACCCTGACCGCCGTCTGCACCGGCCTGGCCCTGCGGGGGTACGAGCGGGCGGGCGATGTCCTGGCCGCGATCCGGGGCGTTTCCGCCCGGCCGGACGTGGACGCGGATCGCCTGGCCCTGGCGGGCTGGAGCCACGGCGGCTGGTCGATCATGGAGATGATGAGCGCCGATCCCGCGCCGAACGCCCTGGGCGTCAGCGACCCCGGCGCGGCCGATCTGTCGGGGGTGAAGGCGGTCTGGCTGGCCTATCCCTATGTCGGGCCCTTCGCCTTCAACAAGCTGAAGCCGTGGCGGCGTTGTCCCAAGGTCCTGGCCGTCACCTGCCGCCGCGATCACCTGACCACCGTCCGCAACGCCGAACAGGTCAACGCCATGATCCGCAACTGCGGCGCCGAGGTCGAAAGCTGGATCGCCGAGGGCACCCACGCCTTCGACGAACCCACCAACAACGGCCCGATGCGCCACGACCCGGCCCTGGCCGAGGAGGCCCTGCGCCGCTTCCGCGCCTTCCTGGAGGACGCCGCGCCCCACGGCTGAAAAGATTTCCGACCTTCCGTCTTGACGCGCGGCCCATCACGTAACAATTGCAGTTACATGAAGCGCGACTCCCGCCTGTCCAACATCCTGCACGCCCTGCTGCACATGGCCGAGCATCAGGCGCGGACGGGCTCGCCCATGACCTCGGACCAGCTGGCGGTCTGCCTGTCCACCAATCCGGTGGTGGTGCGCCGGACCATGGCGGGCCTGCGGGACCAGGGGCTGGTCGCCTCGGAAAAGGGACACGGCGGCGGCTGGCGTCTGGCCCGGCCGCTGGACCAGGTCACCCTGGGCCAGGTGCACGCGGCCCTGGGGGGAACCGGCCTGATCCCCGACGCCCCGCCGGTCGAGGCCCAGGGCTGCCTGGTCGAAGCCGCGGTCAACGAGGCCCTGTCCGACACCTACGCCGCCGCCCGCGCCCTGCTGGTCGCGCGGCTGGACTCCATCACCCTGGCCGATCTGGCGGCGGACTTCTCGCGCCGGATGGCGGCGCATCCTGCCAAGGACCCCCTTCATGCCCACCTTCGAAAATCCCATGCCTCATGACGCCGTGATCATCGGCGGCTCCTATGCGGGCCTGTCCGCCGCCATGCAGCTGGTCCGCGCGCGCCGCCGGGTGCTGCTCATCGACGACGGCCGGCCGCGCAACCGCTTCGCCGCCCGCGCCCACGGCGTCCTGGCCAACGACGGCCGGCCGGGAGCCGAGATCGCGGCGGCCGCCCGCGCCCAGGTCGCCGCCTATCCCACCGCCGCCTTCCGCATGGCCGAGGCGGTGGCGGTCGATCGGATCGAGGGCGGCTTCTCGGTCGCCTTCGCCGACGGAACGCGGACCCAGGGCCGGCGCCTGCTGCTGTCGCATGGCGTTGAGGACGTCCTGGCCGACATCCCCGGCGTCCGGGAACGCTGGGGCCGCACCGCCCTCCACTGCCCCTGGTGCCACGGCTATGAGATCGGCGGCGGCCCCATCGGCGTGCTGGGACGGGGCGAACACGCGGTCCAGTATGCGGCGACGGTGGCCGAATGGGGGGACGTCACCCTGTTCATGGGCCTGGACCAGGGCCTGTCGCCCGAGGACGCCCACCTGCTGTATCGCCGGGGCGTGACGATCGAACCGACGCCGATCGAACGGCTGGAGGGCGAGGCCCCGACCCTGACCGGCGCGCGTCTGGCGGACGGGCGCTTCATCCCGCTGAAGGCCATCTTCGTCGGCGCCAGCGTGCGCGTCGCCAGCCCCTTCGCCGACAGCCTGGGCTGCGAGATGGTCGACACGCCGATGGGCCGCGTCGTCAAGGTGGACGCCATGCAGCAGACGACCCAGCCGGGCGTCTTCGCCGCCGGCGACCTGGCCCGCGCCGCCTCCAACATCACCCTGGCGACCTCGGACGGCATGACGGCCGCCCACGCCCTGTTCCGCTCGCTGGTGGAGGAGGAGACGGCGCCCGCCGCCTAACCCAGCGTCGCCTGGACCGTGATCGTCGCCCGGACCGAATGGGCCATTTCGCAATGCTCGTGCGCCGCGTGATGCAGGGCGTCCAGCTCGGCCTGGTCGGGCTGGCGGCCGGTGAAGGTGGTGACGGGGCGCAGGGTCACGCGGGCCAGATAGCGCCTGCCCGCCTCGTCCTTGTCCAGCTCGCCGGACGCCTCGTCGCGATAGGAATCCAGCGTCAGCCGGGCGTTGGCGGCGAGGCCAGGAACCACAGCATGTGGCAGCTGGACAGGGAGGCGATCATCGCCTCCTCCGGATCGACCGCCGTGGCGTCGGACATCGGCAGGGGCACGCTGGCCGGGGCGGAAGACCCGCGCACGACCGCCCCGCCGTCGAAGGTCCAGATGTGGGCGCGGCTGTAGCGCTTGTCGACGAAGGGCTGGTCGCCCCGCGTCCACTCGATGATCGCCCCGTGCGCGCTCATGCCTCGTCTCCTTCAGCTTCGGCCAGGACGGTATAGGTCATCCGCGCACGAACCTCGAAGCCCAGGCCGCGATAGAAGGCGATGGTGGCGTCGTGGTCGGCGAAGGCGTGCAGGAAGGCCGCCTCGCCCGCGGCCAGGATCTCCCCGACCACCGCCCGCGACAGCGCCGCCGCATAGCCCCGGCCGCGATGGTCGGGATGGGTGCAGACGCCGCTCAGCTCGGTGAAGCCGTCGACCCTGAGGCGCCGCCCGGCCATGGCGATCAGTTCGCCGTCGCGCTTCACGCCGATGAACGGCCCCAGCCGGTGCGTCGCCGACCGGAACGGCCCGGGCCGCGTCAGCGTCGCCAGGGCCAGCATAGCCGGCGCGTCGGCCTCGGTCAGGGGCGCGAAGGCGACCTCGGGCCCGCCGGCGGTCAGGGCCGTCGCCGTCATCTGCACCAGGGCGATCCGGCGGTCGACGGCCACCTCGGGCAGGACGTCGACCATCGGCCCGTCCTCGCGCTCGACCAGGCCCGCGCCGGGATGGCGCCGCGCCAGCGCGGTCAGCGCCGCCCGCGCCTTGGCCGAGGCGTCGGCGGCGGCCAGGAACACCCCGACCTCCGGATCGATCCGCACCGCGGACGCATCGGACTCCGGCGTCGCAAACGCCGCCAGCCGCGTCGTCAGGGCGTTGAACACGGCGCGGTCGAGAGGATGGCTCATGGCCGCCGATCTAGGCGTCGGCGAGCGAAAGCGGAATGGCCCGTCGCTACGTCGCGTCCGGAATCCGCCGCCCCTGCCTCCGTCATCCTCGGGCTTGACCCGAGGATCAGACGCGCCGTCGCTCATCCAGCGGGGTCGACCTTCATCGCATGGGCGCGCTTACAGTCCGGCCCTCGGGTCAAGCCCGAAGGGTGACGGCGGTGTAAGGACTTACGCCCGCCAGAAGCCGACGATCTTCTTGGTCTCGGCCACCACGGGCTCGGCGATGGCGGCGGCGCGCTCGGCCCCGTCCTTCAGCACGCGGTCGATTTCGGCCGGGTCGTCCATCAGCCGGCGCATCTCGGCCGTCACGGGCGCCAGGGATTCGACCGCCAGGTCCGCCAGCGCCGGCTTGAAGGCGCCGAAGCCCTGGCCGCCGAACTGGGCGATCACCTGCTCGCGGGTCTGGCCCGACAGGGCGGCGTAGATGGCGACCAGGTTCTTGGCCTCGGCCCGGTCGGCCAGGCCGTCCAGCGTCTCCGGCAGCGGCTCCGGGTCGGTCTTGGCCTTCCTGATCTTGGCCGCGATCGCATCGGCGTCGTCGGTCAGGTTGATGCGGCTGTTGTCCGACGGATCGGACTTGGACATCTTGGCCGCCCCGTCGCGCAGGCTCATCACCCGCGTCGCCGGCCCCTGGATCAGCGGCTCGGGCAGGGGGAAGAAGCCCGGCGCGTCGAAGTCGGCGTTGAACTTCTGGGCGATGTCGCGGGTCAGTTCCAGATGCTGCTTCTGGTCCTCGCCGACCGGCACCTCGGTGGCCTTGTACAGCAGGATGTCGGCCGCCTGCAGCACCGGATAGGTGTACAGGCCGACCGAGGCGCGCTCCTTGTGCTTGCCCGACTTCTCCTTGAACTGGGTCATCCGGTCCAGCCAGCCCAGGCGCGCCACGCAGTTGAAGATCCAGGCCAGTTCGGCGTGGGCGGGCACGGCCGACTGCGGAAAGATGGTCGCGGTCTTGGGGTCCAGGCCCGAGGCCAGGTAGGCGGCGGCGATCTCGCGCGTCTGGGCGGCCAGCTTGGCCGGGTCCTGCCACACGGTGATGGCGTGCATGTCGGCGACGAAGACCAGGACGGGCGCGCCCTGGTCCTGCAGTTCGACGAAGCGCTTCAGCGCGCCGAGGTAGTTGCCCAGGTGCAGGGCGCCGGAGGCCTGGATGCCGGACAGGATGCGGCGCGGGCCGGTATAGGGGGCCGGGGTTTGATCGGTCATGGTTCGGGTCTCGAAAGGTCGGGGTCAGGCGTGACGAAGCGGGCGGCGGTCAGCCGCGCCATCGCCATCCGGAAGGGAAGCCCGAAATCGTCATGGCCCCGCGCTTATCGTCTCCCCGCCGGTCAGTCCAGACCGGAGACGGGGCCCGCGCCCGGCTCGCGCCTCAAGGTCGCCTTCAGTTCCGACAGGGTCACGGCCCGGAACAGCAGCAGGCACAGCCCATAGGCGCCCGCCCCGACGGCGCAGACGACCAGGACCGCGATCTCCTTGGCCAGGAACAGCCGGCTCAGCGTCGGATAGGCGAGGCTGGCGGCGAACAGCAGTCCGGCCATCACCGCGCTGGCGGCGACGATGCGCGACAGGCGCGACACGAAGGCCGGGGAGGGGCGCCAGCTGTCCTCGCGGATCAGCGTCCCGGCCAAGAGGGCGACATTGACCCAGGCGGAGACGCTGGTGGCGATGGCCAGGCCCAGCACCCCGTCCCAGCCGCGCGATCCGAACCAGAAGAACAGGGCCGAGCCCAGCGTCACCGTCAGGATCACCGAGATCACCGCGAAGATCATCGGCCGGCGCGTGTCCTCGCGCGCGAAGAAGGGCGGGGTCAGCACCTTGACCAGCACGAAGGCCGGCACGCCCCAGGCGAACTGGCGCAGCACGTCGGCGGTGCGCGCCGCATCGGCCGAGGTGAAGGCCGCGCGCGTCACCGTGGCGTCGATGATGAAGAAGGGAATGACGAACAGCGCCACCCCGGCCGGCAGGGCGAAGGCCAGCGCCAGCCCAAGCCCGTCGTCCATCGTCCGGCGGCCGCCCGCGTGGTCGCCGGAAACGAAGGCCCGCGTCAGGCGCGGCACCAAGGCCAGGCCCAGCGCCACCCCCACTAGCCCCAGCGGCAGCTGGTACAGGCGGTCGGCGTTGTACAGCACCGAGCGCGCCCCCTCGTTCGATCCGGCCAGGAACTGGCTGACCAGGGAGTTGATCTGGAAGGCGCCGCCCGCCAGCACGCCCGGCACGGCCAGGGCCAGGGTCCGCCTGACCCCCGCCGTCAGGCGCGGCCACGACAGGCGGATCGTCACCCCCAGCCGCCGCACGCCCCACCACAGCAGGCCCGCCTGGACGACGCCCGAGACCGTCACCGCCGCGCTGACCGCCATCAGGGTCTCCGGCTGGCTCATGGGAACGAAACTGGGCGCCATCAGCGGGACCAGGGTGCACAGGTTCAGGAACACCGGCACGCCCGCGGACAGGGCGAACCGCCCGCCGGTGTTCAGCACCCCCGACAGCAGCGAGGCGATGGTCATGCAGGCCAGATAGGGCATGGTCAGCTGCGCCGCCGTGACCGCCGCCCGCATCACGCCGGCGTCGTCGCGCCAGGCCGACAGCAGCCACGGCATGATCCACGGCATGGCGACCTGCAGCAGGATGCAGAAGCCGGCGACCACGGCGAAGATGAAGCTCAGCGCCTCGGACGCGGTGACGGCCGCCGCCGCCTCGCCCTCGCGCGCGCGGACCCCGCCGTAGATGGGCACGAAGGCCTGGGCGAAGGCGCCCTCCGCGAACAACCGCCGGAACATGTTGGGCAGCATCAGGGCGGTGGTGAAGGCGTCCATCATCGGCCCCTGGCCGAAGCGCGCCGACAGGAACAGGTCGCGGGCGAAGCCCAGCACGCGGCTGCCCAGGGTGAGCGTGGCCTGGACCAGGGTGTTGCGGGCGAGACTCATGCGGATTCCAGCGACTGACAGGCCCGCTTAGCGCGCCTCGGTCTTCGACGATACGGGCTTGCGCGCCCGACGGCCCAGTTCGGAGACGTCGCGGGCGCTGGCGCGGGCGGCGACCACCTTGCGGCCGGCCGGCGCGGGCGCGCGGCTGTCCAGCACCGCCTCCAGGGCGTCGCGCAGGTCTTGCGCCACCGCCTCGGAGCCGATCTTGCGGCCCTTCCGGTCCACCACATAGAAGCTGTCGACCGCCCGTTCGCCGAAGCTGGCCACGTGGGCCGATCGGATGTTCAGCCCCTGGTCGCTGAAGACGCGCGACAGGGCGGCCAACAGGCCCGGCCGATCGGCGCCGGAGACCTCGACCACGGTCGCCGCCTCGCTGGCGTGGTGGTCGATCATCACCACGGGCCGCACCTCGAATGCGGCCTTGCGGGCGTTGGCGGCGGGCTCGGGCGCCTTGCCGATGCGCCCTTCGCCGCGCGCCGCCCGCTCCAGCGCCTCCAGCAGGGTCTTCAGCCGCCGGGGCTCGGCCTGGCCGTAGGGCAAGCCCGCCCCGTCCTGCACCCGGAACACGTCCAGCACGATCCCTTCGGAGGTCGCCACCCGCGCATCGACGATGTCGGCGCCCAGGGCGGCCATGGTCTGGGCCAGGTCGGCGAACAGGCCCGGCCGGTCGGCGGCGGCGATGGAGATCTGGGTCGTCTGCACCGGCAGGCCCTCGACCGCGGGGGTCGGCTGGGCCTCGGCCGCCGCGCCCGCCTCGCGCGCCCGGGCCACCAGGGCCGGATGGTCGCCCAGCGGGTCCTCGCGCGCCACGTCCTCGCCCCGGAACAGGGCGGCGACCTGGTTGTAGAGGGTCCGCATCAGCTGGCCCTTCCAGCCGTTCCACACGCCCGGACCCACGGCGCGGATGTCGGCCACCGTCAGCACCAGCAGCATCCGCAGCCGCTCGGGATCGCCGACCAGCTCGGCGAAGGCGCGCACCGTCGCCGGGTCCGACACGTCACGCTTCTGGGCGTAGTCGGACAGCGCCAGGTGGCTGCGAACCAGCCACACCACCAGTTCGATCCGACGCGGGTCGACGCCCAGCCGTTCGCACGCCCGGCGCGCGGCGATGGCGCCGTCCTCCAGCTGGCCGCGCTCGCCGCCCTTGCCGACGTCGTGCAGCAGCATCCCCAGCATCAGGGCTTCCATGTCGTCGATCAGGTGGACGATCTCGGACGCCATCGGATGGTCGGCCTTCAGCTTGCCGCGCGCGATGTCGTTGATGACGCCGATGGCCTGCAGCGTGTGCTCGTCCACCGTATAGGCGTGATACATGTTGAACTGGGTCTGGCCGACGATCCGCCCCCATTCGGGCAGGAACCGGCCCAGCAGGCCCGTCTCGTTCATCAGCGTCAGGGTGCGATAGGGCCGCTGCCCATGCGCCAGTATGTCCAGGAAGGCCCGCGTCGCCGCCGGGTCGCGCCGCAGCTTCGGCGTCACCAGCGACAGCGAGCGCGTCACCGCCGAATAGGCGTCCGGATGCAGGTCCAGGTCGTGCTTGTCGGCCTGGACGAACAGGGTCAGCAGCTTGACCGGATCGGCCTGGAACACCTCTGGCCCGTCGACCGACAGCCGCCCTTGGTCGATGGACAGACCCGGCACGTCCAGGCGTCGCCGGTTGGGCCGGAACGGGCTCATCAGACGCGACAGGCCCGACGCCGTCTTCTGGTGGCGGGCCTCCAGCTTGGCCGACATGGCGCGAGTCAGGGCGCCGACGTCGCGCGCCACCAGGAAGTAGCGGCGCATGAACCGCTCCACCGCCGGCTCGTCGCCGCGCCCGCGCCAGCCCATGCGCCGCGCCACCTCGGGCTGCAGGTCGAAGGTCAGCTTCTCTTCCGCCCGCCCGGCGATCAGATGCATGTGGATGCGCACCCGCCACAGGAAGTCGAACGCCTCGTCCGAGGTGCGCCGCTCGCGCGCGGTGAACAGTTCGTCCATCACCGTCGCGCCCAGCCGACTGTCGGGCGCCAGGGAGCGGGCGATCCAGAACAGGCTGTTCAGGTCGCGCAGGCCCCCCTTGCCGTCCTTGACGTTGGGCTCGACCTTGTAGCGGATGGCCCCGGCCTTCTCGTGGCGCAGGTCGCGTTCCTCCAGCTTGGCGGCGATGAAGGGGCGCGGATCGGACTTCTCGACCATGTCGCGGAACCGCCGGATCATCAGCTCGGCCAGTCCTTCGTCCCCGGCCAGGAAGCGCGCCTCCAGCAGGGTGGTCCGCACCGTCATGTCGGTCTTGGCCAGGGTCAGGCATTCATCGACCGACCGCGCCGAGGGCCCGACCTTGGCCCCCAGGTCCCACAGGACGTAGAGGACGAACTCGACCACCTTCTCGCCGCGCGGCGTGGCCTTGCCTGGCCGCAGGAACAGAAGGTCCAGATCGGAGTAGGGCGCCAGGACCCGCCGCCCGTAGCCGCCCACCGCCACCAGGGCCAGCCGCTCGCTCTCGACCGGCGACACCGGCCACAGCGTCTCGGTCGCCACGGCCCACAGGGCGATCAGCATCTCGTCGGCGGCGGCGGCGTACAGGCGCGCCACGTCCCGCCCGTTCATCCCCGCCTCCAGCTTGCGCTCGGCCCGCGCCCGCGCGGCGTCGTAGCCTTCCTTCAGCACCGCGGCCACGGCGGCGCGCGGATCGGCGGCGCGCGCGGCCTCAAGCAGGCGGTCGTCCAGCGGCGGCGGCGCGGCGGTCATGCGCGGATCATAGGGGGGCGGTCAGGACCTGTCGCGTCCCACGCCGAGCCGCCGCCTCATCCGATGTGGTCCGCCGGCACGTCCAGCACCTCGGCCAGGCGTCGCAGCGTTTCGGGGCCGCCGGTCTTGTGCCCCCGCTCGATCTCCGACAGGTAGCCCTGGCCGATGGTCGCGGCCTCGGCCAGCGCCTGCTGGGTCCAGCCGCGATGTTTGCGCCAGGCCGTCAGCCGCGAAGCGCCCTTCAGGATCAGCGTCGAGACCTCGACCGGCAGGCGTTCGTCCACGCCGGCTTCGAGATCGGCCATGGCCGCGTCGAAGGCGGCGATATCGGCCTCGTCCTCGTCCTGGTCGAGACCGGCCGTCAGCGCCTCGTATTCGGCGCGGGGCAGGATGACCAGCTCCTCGCCGGCGGGCGTGGTGATGTGTTGCGCGTGAAGGGGACGATTCATCTGTAGGTTCCGGTCTGGCGTGGTCCGATATGGATGGCCAGGATGGTGGTCATGTCCTCGGTGAAGATCACCCGATAGCGCCCGACCCTGAGCCGAAAGCCGAGCCGTCCGTTGAGCGCCTTGACGTCGCCGCGCCCGTGCATCGCATAGGCGTCCAGGGCGGCAGAGATCGTCGCCCGGGCCGACGCGGGCAAGGCGTCGAACTGTCTGGCCGCACTGTTGGTCAGGACGATGGTTTTCACGCTCAGATTATCACCAATTTATCGCGATGAAGCGAGAGATATTATCTCAATTGCGCAAATGCGGCGGCGCGGCGGCTGTCGTGCTAAAGGCGCGCCGGTGAGCGAACGCCTCAAGACCTTCATCCGCCAGCGGGCCGCCGAGCTGGGCTTCGACGTGTGCCGCTTCGCCTCGGCGACCGACGCCTGGCCGGCGGGCGACCGGCTGCGTCATTTCGTGGACGAGGGCCGCCATGGCGACATGGGCTGGATGGAGACGACGGTGGACCGCCGCGCCCACCCCACCGCCATGTGGGACGAGGCCCGAACCGCCATCGTCCTGGGCATGAACTACGGTCCGGACCAGAACCCGCTGGACCAGCTGGCCGACCGTTCGGCGGGCTACATCTCGGTCTATGCGCGCGGCGACGACTATCACGAGGTCATCAAGGGGCGGCTCAAGACGCTGGCGGGCCAGATCGCCGCGCGCAACGGCCAGGACATCAAGGTCTTCGTCGACACCGCGCCCCTGATGGAAAAGCCGCTGGCCCAGCGCGCCGGCCTGGGCTGGCAGGGCAAGCACACCAATCTGCTCAGCCGCACCCACGGCAACTGGCTGTTCCTGGGGACGATCCTGACCGCCGCCGAGATCGCGCCGGACGCGGCCGAGACCGAGCATTGCGGCCGCTGCACCGCCTGTCTGGACGCGTGCCCGACCAACGCCTTTCCCGCGCCGTTCCAGTTGGACGCCCGGCGCTGCCTGTCCTACCTCACCATCGAATATGGCGGGCCCTGGCCGGTGGAGTTCCGTCTGGCCACGGGCTCGCGCCTCTATGGCTGCGACGACTGCCTGGCCGCCTGTCCGTGGAACAAGTTCGCCCAGGAAGCGCGCGAAATGCGGCTCCAGCCGCGCCCGACGCTCCAGGCGCCGCTTCTGGCCGACCTGGCGGCGCTGGACGATGCGGCCTTTCGCGCCCTGTTCGCCAAGAGCCCGGTCAAGCGCATCGGCCGCGACCGCTTCATGCGCAATGTCCTCTACGCCATCGGCAATTCGGATGATCCGGCGCTGATCGCCCCGGCGCGCGCCCTGCTGGACGATCCGGCGCCCCTGGTGCGGGGGGCCGCCGTCTGGGCCCTGTCGCGGCTGATGGCCCCCGACGCCTTCGCCGCCTTGCGGGCGACAAGGTCGGAGCTCGATCCCGATGTCCGGGCCGAGTGGGACCGCGCCGCCTGAGTTCCTTCCTCAACAGGGGGCCTGAAGCCTCAGCCCATCGCCGTCGCGCCGCCGCCGATGGGCCCGCCGCCGGGCGCCTTGGCCACGTCCAGCAGCTTCAGCCGGAAGATCAGCACGGCGTTGGGCGGGATGGCGGGCGGCCCGCCGCGTTCGCCATAGCCCAGCTCGGGCGGCACATAGAGGATCCACTCGTCGCCGACGCGCATCTTCTGCAGCGCCTCGGTCCAGCCGGGCACGACCGTCTCGGGCGTGAAGATGGCCGGCGCGCCCCGCGCGAAGGAGCTGTCGAACACCGCGCCGTCGACCAGCTTGCCCTCGTATTCGACCTTGACCAGATCGTTGCGGTCGGGGCTTTCGCCGCCGGCGGGGCCGGACTGGACCACCTGATACTGCAGGCCGCTGGGCAGGGTCTGGACGCCGTCCTGGCGCGCGTTCTTCTGCATGAAGGCGGCGGCCTCGGCCTTGCCCGCCTCGGGGTCGATCACGGCCGGCTGGCCGCAGCCCGACAGCAGCAGGCCCGCGACGATGGCGGCCCTAGCCCATGCGAAGTTCATATCCCCGGTCCTTCAAGGCGTCGCCGATCTCGTCGGCGTGGGCGCTATCGCGCGTTTCGACCATGATGTCGAACTCGGCGCCCTTGGCCGGCACGTCCAGCGCCAGGCGGTTGTGGACCACGTCGATGATGTTGCCGCCCAGGCCCCCGATCACCGCCGCCATGGCCGACAGCATCCCCGGCCGGTCGTCGCCCAGGATGCGATAGACGATCAATCTCCGTTCACGGACCATCTCGCGGTTCAGCACCACGGCCAGCATCCGCGCGTCGATGTTGCCGCCGGTCAGTTCGATGCCCACCTTCATGCCCCTGAACCGATCGGGATTTCGCAGCAGGGCCGCCAGGCCGCCCGCGCCGGCGCCCTCGCACACCGTCTTCTCCATCGTCGCCATGAACGAGACCCCGCGCTCGAAATCGGCCTCGTCGACCACGAAGACCTCGTCGATCAGGCGATCCGCCAGGCCGAAGGGGATGTCGCCGACCGCCTTGATGGCGATGCCCTCGGCGATGGTCTGGCCGGTGCAGACCGGCGGCTGGCCGGCCCGCTTGGCGGTGAAGGACGGATAGCGCGCGGCTTCGACGCCGAACACCTTGATGTCCGGCCGGATCGCCTTGGCGGCGATGGCGCAGCCGGCGATCAGACCGCCCCCGCCGATGGGCACGATCAGCGCCTCCAGCTCCGGCGCGTCCTCCAGGAACTCCAGCGCGCACACGCCCTGGCCGGCCACGATCCCCTCGTCGTCGAAGGCCGAGACGAAGACATAGCCATTTTCGGCCTCCAGCCGCTTGGCCTCCTCGGTCGCCCCGGTGAAGTCCAGGCCGTGGATGACCACGGTCGCCCCGTGCTGGCGGGTGCCGTTGATCTTGGCGAAGGGCGTGCCCTCGGGCATGACGATGGTCACCGGCACGCCCAGCCGTCCGCCGTGATAGGCCAGGGCCTGGGCGTGATTGCCCGCGCTGGCCGCCACCACGCCTCGCCGGCGTTCGTCCTCGGTCAGCAGCAGCAGCCGGTTCAGCGCGCCGCGTTCCTTGAAGCTGCCGGTGAAGTGCAGATTGTCGAACTTGACCCAGACCTCGGCGCCGGTCAGCTGCGACAGCTTGCGCGAATACCGCGTGGGTGTGTGGTCGACCTGACCCGCGATTCGCGCGCGGGCGGCCTGAATATCGTCCAGGGTGACGGTCATCGCAGCGTTTCCATGTTCGCCTCGCCATGCGGGCGGGCGGATTTTGTCGCGTCTGTTTCGCGCGTTGCGGCCCCCGGGTCCAGAGCGGCGTCTTGACCGTGGAACCGCGGGGGGCGGTCGTGCGATACTGTCGCCAAGAACAAGCCCGCCCCGGAGGAAGCCCATGTCGATCCGTCCCCTCGTCCTTGCGGGCGCCGTCGCCGCCGCGCTCGCGGCCTGCGCCCCGGTTCCGGTACCGGGCGGCGCGGTCCAGCCGGCCGTCTTCCGCGCCGACGACTTCGCCTGGTCGCAGCGCGGCGGGCAGGGCGGAATCCAGGGGCGGATCGCCTACCGACAGGACGGCAAGGCCTACGATTGCGTCGCCTCGGCGGGCCTGACCCCCGACACGCCCTACACCCGTAACCGCTTCCGCACCCTGTACGGCTCGACCGAGCAGGCGGCGGTGCCGGCGGCGGTGGTCCGCGCGCGCGACGTGGGCGAGGCGGCGGCCGACTATCGCGCTTACGTCCGCTCCGAGCGGTGCGAGAACGGGCGTTTCTCGTTCGCCGGCCTGCCCGACGGCGGCTGGTTCTTGATCGTGCCGGTGCGGGCCCAGGGCGACGAAGGTCCGCTTGTCCTGATGCGCCACGTGGTCACGCGCGGCGGGCGGGTCGTCGACGTCACGCTCTGACGCCGCCGAACCCACGAAAGCCCGCGGTAACGCGGATCGCCATCTTCTCGTCGCAAGCGCCCGGCCTGATCGCGCGTTCGTCCGATCCGTGGGGAGGCGTTCATGTCCCAGCACAATATCAGCGGTTCCGAGGCCTTCAATCGCGGGCCCTCCGTCCACATCCGCCAATACCGGCCCGGCGGAATGCGCCGCCGCCGCGCGCGCACCGCCCTGATCTTCATCGCCGGCGCCGCAGCCATGCTGGTGGTCGGCCTGGCGGTCGCGGCGGCGATCTTCGGTCCCGCCCTGTCCAGCTGACGGGGCGCGCGACCCGCCTGGCGGTGGAAACCCGGACTTAAGGCCTTTGGCGCAGGATCGGCCGCATGGACATCCTGCCCTTCATCGCCCTGGCGCCCTTTCCGGTCCTGATGGTCGTCGGCGGCCTGCACGACCTGACGACCATGCGGATTCCCAACTGGATTTCGCTGGCCCTGCTGGCCGCCTTCCTTCCGGCCGCCCTGCTGCTGGGGCTGGCGCCGCTGGACATGGCCGCCCACCTCGGCGTGGGCGTCGCCGCCCTGCTGGCCGGCATGGCCCTGTTCGCCCTGAACTGGGTCGGCGGGGGCGACGCCAAGCTGCTGGCGGCCGCCTGTCTGTGGATGGGGCCGGCGGGCAGCCTGCCGTTCCTGTTGTCCAGCGCCATCGTCGGCGGCCTGTTCTGCCTGGCGCTGATCACCGCGCGCCGCACCATTCCCGCCTTCCCCGGCCTGCCCGCCTGGGCCGCGCGCCTGCTGGAGCCCAAGGGGGACGTGCCCTATGGCGTGGCCCTGGCCGGCGGGGCGCTGCTGGCCTTTCCCGCTTCGCCGCTGGTTGCGGCCTTCGTGGGCGGCTGACGGCGTCATCCGGCGCTTAGGACCGCATTAACCCGTCGCATCCATGATCGTTAACGCAGGGCGGAGAGCCGCGCCTGCCGGAGACCGTCAGGATGAAGCCTGCCCGTATAGCCGTGATCTGCATCGCCGCCGTTTCGGCCATCGGGCTGGCGCTGGTGGTGCGGGCCATGGGCTCTTCCTCGCATCAGCCCAGCCGCCCGGCCGTCGCCGCCGTCGAGACCCGGCCGATGACCCGCGTCCTGGTCGCCGCGAACGATCTGCAGCCCGGCAAGCGCCTGGGCGACGCCGACATGGCCTGGAAGGACTGGCCCTCCGACGAGGTCAATCCCGCCTTCATCGTCGACGGCCCGGCCAAGCCCCCGGCCGACGGCCGCGCGGCCGAGGCCGCCGCCAAGGTCGCCCGCGCCGCGACCGAGGCCACGACGGGCGGAACCAAGGGCGACTACGTCGGCTCCGTGGTCCGCGAGACCATCCTGAAGGGCGAACCCATCGTCGCGCGCAAGATCGTGCGCGCGGGCGACAGCGGCTATCTGGCCGCCTATCTGGAGCCCGGCATGCGGGCCATGGCCATCAGCGTCACGGTCGAGACCGCCGCCGGCGGCTTCATCCTGCCCGGCGACCGCGTGGACGTGGTCATGACCCGCGAGTTCCCGGCCCAGTCGGGCGGCGGCGGGACGCAGTATTCGACCTCCACCGTCATGCGGAACATCAAGGTGCTGGCCATCGACCAGACCACCCGCGCGGCCGACGACGAACAGGCCGTGGTGGGCGCCACCGCCACCCTGGAGGTCACGCCCGGCGACGCCGAGGCCCTGGCCCAGGCCAAGTCCGAGGGCGAGCTGTCCCTGATGCTGCGCTCCTACGCCGACACCGCCGGCCCGTCGGGCGCGGTGCGCGCCGCGGCCCGCGCCGACGCCCCCTCGGCCGTCCGCATCTATCGCGGCGGCGCGCCCGAAACGGTGGCCGTCCCATGAAAACCGCCATGCCCCGGACCCTGCTCACGGCCGTCTGCGCCGCCCTGATCGGCCTGGCGCCCGCCGCCGCCCCGATCGCCGCCGCGGCCCAGACCCGCGCCGCCGTCTCGACCGGCGCGGCGCCGCAGCTGATCAACCTGCCGCGCGGCACCTCCTTCGCGGTGGACCTGCCGGCCGACGCCCGCGACGTCATCGTCTCCAATCCGCAGGTGGCCGAGGCCATGCTGCATTCGCCGCGCCGCATCACCGTCATCGGCATCGCGCCGGGCGAGACGGACGCGGTCTTCCTGGACGGGGCGGGGCGCACCATCCTGGCCCTGCGCGTCCGCGTCGACGCCGGCGTCAGCGCGCTTCAGGACACCCTGACCCGGCTGGTGCCGGGCGGCCGCGTCCAGGCCGAGGCGATCAACGACAGCGTCATCCTGACCGGCTCGGTCGACAGCCCGGCCCAGTCCGAACAGGCCCAGCGCATCGCCCGCGCCTTCGTCTCGGCGCCCGAGAAGGTGCTGAACATGATCAGCGTCGCCGGCTCGGACCAGGTCACGATCAAGGCGCGCGTGATCGAGGTGCAGCGCTCGGCGGTCAAGCAGCTGGGCCTGGACGTCAACGCCGTGCTGAACAGCGTCGGCGACGGCCTCAGCTTCGCCCAGAGCGCGACCTTCGGCGTCAGCGGCTCGCAACTGGGCGGCGGGGTGCTGGGCTACACCGACGTCAGCGGCGACGGCAACCGCCTGACCACCAACCTTCGGGCCTTCGAGCGCGCGGGCCTGCTGCGCACCCTGGCCGAGCCCAACGTCACCGCCGTCAACGGCGAGAGCGGCGAATTCCTGGCCGGCGGCGAATTCCCCGTGCCGGTGTCCCAGAGCAACGACGACAGCGGCACGACCGTCGGCATCGAGTTCAAGCCCTACGGCGTGCGGCTGGCCTTCCGTCCGATCGTCCTGTCCGAGGGGCGCATCTCGCTGCAGCTGTCGACCGAGGTGTCGGAGCTGTCCAACGACGGCGCCTTCACCCTGAACCCGACCGCGAACACGGCCCTGGTCATTCCGGCGCTCAGCGTGCGCCGCGCCTCGTCCACGGTCGAACTGCCCAGCGGCGGATCGCTGATGATCGCCGGCCTGCTGCGCGAGGAGACCCGCCAGAACATCGACAAGCTGCCGGCCCTGGGCGACGTGCCGGTGCTGGGCGCCCTGTTCCGGTCGCGCGACTACACCTCGGGCCAGACCGAGCTGGTCATCATCATCGAGGCCTATGTGGTGTCGCCGACCTCGCCGGGCCGGATGCAGACGCCGGCCGACGGCCTGCAGATCGCCAACGACGCCCAGACCCTGCTGTTCGGCCAGCTCAGCCAGCGCTACGGCAGCCCGGCGCCCGCCGCCGCGCCCGGCGCCGGCTGGCAGGGTCCCGTCGGCTATGTGATCGAATGAGGCGCGCCGTGAACCGTACCGTCCTGCTGATGCTGCTGGCCGCCGGCGCCGGGCTTTCGGCCTGCGCGACCGCCGACGACGCCGCCGCCCCGCCGCCGCTGAACGCCCTGTCGCGCTACGTGCTGCAGGTCGAGCCGGGCGTGGACCGCATCGCCCTGGCCGTCCACGAGGAGGGGCTGTCGGGCAACCAGCACGCGGCGCTGGGGGCCCTGGTCGGCCGCTTCGCGCGCGAAGGCGCCGAGGTGATCCGCGTCGAGGCGCCCTCCGGGAACGACCCCGCCGCCGCCCGCGCCGCCTGGGGCGTGCGCGACGCCCTGGCCGGAATGGGCGTGCCGGCCGAGCGGGTCCTGGTCATGGCCTATGACGCGCCCGATCCGCGCGCGCCGGTCCTGGCCGGGTTCGAGACGCTTCGCGCCCATGTGCCCAACTGCGCCGCCGTCGGCGGCTCGGGCCAGATAGGCTATTCCAACCAGCCGACCAGCGACTTCGGCTGCGCCGTCACCGCCAATCTGGCCGCCCAGATCGCCAATCCGCGCGACATCGTCGCGCCTCGCGGCATGGACGCGCCCGACATGGGCCGCCGCTCCAAGGTGTTCGACACCTATCGCGCCGGACAGCGCACGGCCGCTCCCCAGGAAGAGCTCGTGGACGGGCAAGTCTCGCGGGCCGTGGACTGACCGATGAACAACGCGCGCGCCTACACCGATCTGGACGTCGACGGCTTCGAGATCGACGATGCGTTCGACGCGGCCGAACCGGCGCGCGAACCGCTGCAGTTCACCGCCGGACCCGCGCCCCTGGCCACGCCGGCCCCGGCGGCCGCGCCGGTCGTCGAGCCGCCCGTTCCCGCCTTCAACCCCGTCGGCGAACTGGTCGCGGGCGCCCAGTCGGCCCTGGCGCCGGCCGCCTCGATCGGCGAGGTGTCGGTGCCGCGCATCGTCATCCACGTCTTCGCCGAACGCCAGGACACCCTGGCGGCGGCCGAGCGCGCGGCCCAGGACCGGCGCCTGTCGCGCGCCACCACCCAGATCCGCATCGGCGGCGTCGCCGCCGCGGTCGAGGCCTATCAGCACGAGCCGACCCCGCCGCTGATCATCGTCGAATGCCTGAAGGACCCCCAGAGCCTGCTGTTCGAGGTCGACCAGCTGGCCGAGGTCTGCGACGCCGGCACCAAGGTCATCGTCGTCGGCCCGACCAACGACATCCTGCTGTTCCGCGAGCTGATGCGGCGCGGCGTCAGCGAATATCTGGTCGCCCCGCTGCAGCCGCTGCAGCTGATCGCGGCCATCGGCGGCCTGTTCAACGACCCGGCCCAGCCCTTCGTCGGCCGTTCCATCGCCTTCGTCGGCGCGCGGGGCGGGGCCGGCGCCTCGGCCGTGGCGCACAACACCGCCTATGCGATCTCCGAGCGGATCGGGGCCAACACCGTCATCGTCGACTACGACCTGCCCTTCGGCACGGCGGGGCTGGACTTCAACCAGGATCCGCTGAACGGCGTCGCCGACGCCCTGGGCCAGCCGGACCGGCTGGACCCGACGCTGCTGGACCGGATGATGGTCCGCTGCACCGACAAGCTCAGCCTGTTCGCCGCCCCCGCGACGCTGGACAGCGACTGGGACATCTCGACCGACGCCTTCGAGGAGGTGACGACGCGCATCCGCTCGACCGCCCCCTTCGTCATCCTGGACCTGCCGCACCTGTGGTCGCCGTGGATGCGCCGCACCCTGATCGCCGCCGACGAGGTGGTGGTGGTGGCCACGCCCGATCTGGCGTCCCTGCGCAACGCCAAGAACATGATGGACCTGATCCGCCAGGGCCGGCCCAACGACGCGCCGCCCCGCCTGGTGCTGAACCAGGTCGGCCTGCCGGGCCGTCCCGAGATCCCGGCCAAGGACTTCGGCGCGGCCCTGGGCGTCCATCCCAGCCTGGTCATCCCCTTCGACGCCAAGACCTTCGGCTCGGCGGCCAACAACGGCCAGATGATCCTGGACGCCGCCGCCAAGACCAAGGCGGCCGAGGCGTTCCAGACCCTGGCCCAGATCGTCTCCCGGCGCGAACTTCCGGCCGTCGCCGGTCCCAAGGGCGCCGCCGCCAAGCCGGGCAAGCCGGCGCGCGAGTCCAAGTCCCTGCTGGCCTCCATCTTCAAGAAGAAGCGCTGACGGGTGTTCGGCAAACGCACAGGTCAGCCCGGCGTCGCGGCGCCGCCCCGACCGGCTCCCGCCCCGGCGCCAGAGCCTGCGGGCGCACGCCAGCCCGCCCCCGCGGCCCCGTTCGCCTCAGGCGAGCCGATGGACGCCGCCGCCGCCTTCGCCCTGGCCGACGCCCCGCTGGCCGACGCCCGCCCGGCCGCTGGGCCCGAGGCCAAGGCCGACCGGCTGGACGCCCTGGCCGCGCGCCCGCGCCCGGCCCCGGAGCCCGAGGTCCTGGCCCGTCCCAAGAGCGCGGCCGGCCCCAAGCCCACGGCGGGCCTGGAGCAGCTGAAGAAGGCCCAGGCGGTCGCCGAGATCGTCCGGGAACAGAGCGACTACTACCACGCCACGAAGACGACCATCTTCAACGCGCTGATGAACACCATCGACCTGGCCCAGCTGGCCCAGCTGGACCAGAAGGCGGCGTCGGAAGAGATCCGCGACATCGTCGCCGAACTGGTGGCGATCAAGAACGTCTCCATGTCGGTGGCCGAGCAGGAGCATCTGGTCCAGGACATCGTCAATGACGTCCTCGGCTACGGCCCGCTGGAACCCCTGCTGGGCCGCGACGACATCGCCGACATCATGGTCAACGGCGCGGGCCGGGTCTTCATCGAGGTCGGCGGCAAGGTCCAGCTGACCAACGTCCGCTTCCGCGACAACGGCCAGCTGATGAACATCTGCCAGCGGATCGTGTCGCAGGTCGGCCGCCGCGTGGACGAGAGCAGCCCCATCTGCGACGCCCGCCTGCCGGACGGGTCGCGCGTCAACGTCATCGCCCCGCCGCTGGCGATCGACGGCCCGACGCTGACGATCCGCAAGTTCAAGAAGGACAAGCTGACGATGAAGAACCTGGTGGAGTACGCCTCCATCAGTCCCGAGGGCGCGCGCGTCCTGGGCGTCATCGGCGCGGCGCGATGCAACGTCGTCATCTCGGGCGGCACGGGCTCGGGCAAGACGACCCTGCTGAACACCCTGACGGCCTTCATCGACCCGACCGAGCGCGTCATCACCTGCGAGGACGCCGCCGAGCTTCAGCTGCAGCAGCCGCACGTCGTGCGCCTGGAAACCCGGCCGCCGAACCTGGAGGGCCAGGGCCAGATCACCATGCGCGACCTGGTCAAGAACTGCCTGCGGATGCGCCCGGAACGGATCATCGTCGGCGAGGTGCGCGGACCCGAGGCCTTCGACCTGCTGCAGGCCATGAACACGGGCCACGACGGCTCGATGGGCACGCTGCACGCCAACTCCCCGCGCGAGGCCATCAGCCGGATCGAGTCGATGATCACCATGGGCGGCTACGGCCTGCCGTCCAAGACCATCCGCGAGATGATCGTCGGGTCGGTCGACGTCATCGTCCAGGCCGCGCGCCTGCGCGACGGTTCGCGCCGCATTACCCACATCACCGAGGTGGTGGGGCTGGAAGGCGACGTGATCGTGACCCAGGATCTGTTCGTCTATGACATCACGGGCGAGGACGAGCACGGCCGCGTGGTCGGCCGCCATCGCTCGACCGGCATCGCCCGTCCCCGCTTCTGGGACCGCGCCCGCTACTACGGGCTGGAGCGCGAACTGGCCGACGCCCTGGACGCGGCGGAGTAGGGCCCATGCTGCCGATCCTCGCCGCCGTCCTGGCCTTCATCACCATCGCCAGCGTCGGCTGGGTGCTGGTGGGCGGCGACGATTCCGGCGCCCAGGCGGTCAAGCGCGCCCAGGCCATGGGCGCGGGAAAGAAGGCGGCCCAGGCCACGGCCCGCAAGGCCGCCGCCGCCAACACGCCCGAGGCCCGCCGCAAGCAGATCATGCTGCAGCTGCAGGAAGCCGAGAAACAGGGGCGCAAGGCGCGCAAGACCCTGTCCTCGCGCCTGGCCGCCGCCGGCCTGTCGATCGGCCAGCGCACCTTCTACATCGTTTCCGCGGTCCTGGGCGTGGCGGCCCTGCTGGTCGCCCTGGTCGCGGGGCTTCATCCCGTCGTGGCCCTGGGCGCGGCGATCGTCTTCGCCCTGGGCCTGCCGCGCTGGGTCGTCGGCTTCCTGGGCAAGAAGCGGATGAAGAAGTTCTCGCTGGAGTTCCCCAACGCCGTCGACGTCATCGTGCGCGGCATCAAGTCGGGCCTGCCGGTCCACGAATGCTTCAAGATCATCGCCCGCGAGAGCCCGGCGCCCCTGGGGCCGGAGTTCCAGAAGCTGGTCGAGGGCCTGGGCGTCGGCATGACACTGGAGCAGGCGCTGGACAAGATGTACGGCCGGATGCCGACCTCGGAGCTGCGCTTCTTCACCATCGTCATCGCCATCCAGCAGAAGACCGGCGGCAACCTGGCCGAGGCGCTGGGCAATCTGTCGACCGTGCTGCGTTCGCGCCGGCTGATGGCCGAGAAGATCAAGGCCCTGTCGTCCGAGGCCATCGCCTCGGCGGGCATCATCGGCTCGCTGCCGCCCGTGGTCATGGCCCTGGTCAGCCTGACGGCGCCGGCCTACATGGGCCTGCTGTTCACCGACATGCGCGGTCAGGTCATGCTTCTGGTGGCGGGCGTCTGGATGACGTTCGGCGTGCTCGCCATGAAGAAGATGATCAACTTCAAGTTCTAGGGCGGGGCGATGAACGGCATCCTCATCTTCCTGACCGACCCGCGCAACCTGCTCAGCATGGGCGTCGGCGTCGCCGTCTTCGCCACGGTCCTGACCCTGCTGTCGACCGTGATGGGCCAGGCCGACCTGAACAAGCGGATGAAGGCGGTCTCGGAACGGCGCGACGAACTGCGCCGCCGCTCGCGCGCGGCCATCCAGGGCGGGCCCCAGGGGACGGGCGGCCTGCGCCAGACCGACGAAGGCTTCAAGAAGCGCGTCGTCGAACGGCTGAACCTGACCAAGCTGCTGGAAGACCCCAAGGTCGTGGACCAGATGGCCCAGGCCGGTTTCCGCGGCCCCCGCCCGGTGACGGCCTTCTACTTCTTCCGCTTCGCCACGCCCTTCGTCTTCATGGCGCTGACGGCCTTCTATCTGTTCGTCGTCAACGACTTCGGCCTGCCGGTGATGATGCGGGTGACGGCCAGCATGGCGGCGGCGGTGGCGGGCTTCTATGCGCCCAACATCTATCTGTCGAACCTGATCTCCAAGCGCCGCACCTCGATCATGCAGGCCTTCCCGGACGCGCTGGACCTGCTGCTGATCTGCGTGGAATCCGGCATGTCGATCGAGGCGGCGATCCAGAAGGTCAGCGCCGAGATCGGCGGAACCTCCATCGAGCTGGCCGAGGAGCTTTCGCTGCTGGCGGCCGAGCTCAGCTACCTGCCGGACCGCCGCATGGCCTATGACAATCTGGGCCGGCGCAACAACCATCCCGGCGTCAAGGCGGTGGCCACGGCCATGACGCAGGCGGAGACCTACGGCACGCCCCTGGCTTCGGCGCTGCGGGTGATGGCCAAGGAGAACCGCGAGCTGCGCCTGTCGGCCGCCGAGAAGAAGGCTGCGGCCCTGCCGGCCCAGCTGACCGTGCCGATGATCGTCTTCTTCCTGCCGGTGCTGTTCGTGGTCATCCTGGGGCCGGCGATCATCAACATCATGGATACGATGAAGGCGTCGGCCGCGGCGAACGGCGCGGGCTAGGCTTCGGCCGCCGCCTTCAGGCCCTCGACGATCGCCGCGTGGCCCCGCCGCAGCGCGCTGCGGTGCTTGTCCATGTGGAGTTCCGCCCGGAGGCCCGAAAACAGCACGCCGGAGGCCAGGATGCAGCTGCCCCGCTCCAATTCCTCGATCTCGATGTAGCGCAGGGTGCGGAACAGAAAGCCGCGCTTTTCGGCCCAGACCAGTCGGGCCAGCGGCTGCCACTCGGCCACCTGCGCCGTGGCGCGCCGCTCGTCGTGGCCCGGCCAGGCCTCGGTCATGTGCAGCCGGCCGCCGAAGGCGATGGCGCCCTCCACGTCCCGGTCGTGCGGGTTCCAGCGGTCCCAGGCGTCCAGGTCCGCGATCAGGTCCCAGATGCGCTCGGAATCCGCCTGCACCCCGATGCGCTTTTCGATGCGAGTATCGTCCATGCCGCTCGTCTGACACGGGTTTCGGCCGGAAGGAAGGCGTCGCGACGTCGGCCGGCCCTCGTTCAGCCCTCGACCGCGTCCAGCGGCGCGCGCACCCGGCGGTGGTCCTGCAGGCCCAGCCGCGCCTTGACCTCCAGCAGGTCGGCGCCCGCCGGCACGATCAACAGCTGCTTGGGCCGGGCGGCGTTCACCGCGATCACGGCCCCCTTGGGACAGACGTCGAAACAGTCGACGCCGGTGACGACCAGGTCGCCCTTGCGGCCCTTCTTGCCCTTCTTCAGGTGGAAATACTTCCGCAGCGCCTTCTTCAGCGTCAGGTCGCCGCCGGGGCCGAAGCCGCCGTCCAGCTTCTTGGAGCATTTGCGGCACACCAGCACGACGTCGCGCCATTCGGTCCCGGTGCTCTTGAGGTCCTTCACGGCCATGAATCGAGGATCGCCGTTCCTCGACGGTTGCACAAGCGGCGCGGGCGCCCTCACCATGACGCGGGATGAAATTTCACGGGAGCTTCACATGCGCCGCCTGATCGCCGCCTCCGCCCTGGCTTTGGTCTTCGCGGCGGGCGCCGCCGAGGCCCAGAGCGTGGACGCCGCCGCCGTCGACGCGGCCGTGCAGGCGGTGATGCCCGAGGTGACCGCCTGGCGTCGCGACTTCCACCAGCATCCCGAACTGGGCTTCGCCGAAACCCGCACGGCCGGGGTGATCGCCGAGCACCTGCGCGGCCTGGGGCTGGAGGTCCGCACCGAAGTCGGCAAGACCGGCGTGGTCGGCGTGCTGCGCGGAGCGCGGCCGGGCCGGGTCGTGGCCCTACGCGCCGACATGGACGCCCTGCCGGTGCAGGAGGCGACGGGCCTTCCCTTCGCTTCGACCGCCACCGGCAGCTACATGGGCAATACGGTGCCGGTCGCCCACGCCTGCGGCCACGACACCCACATGGCCATGCTGATGGGGGCCGCCGAGGTGCTGGCCGGGATGAAGGATCAGCTGAGCGGGACCGTGGTCTTCGTCTTCCAGCCGGCCGAGGAAGGCGCGCCTCCGGGCGAGCCCAAGGGCGGGGCGGCGCTGATGATCGAGGAAGGCGCCCTGGCCGATCCGAAGCCGGAGGCGATCTTCGGCCTGCATGTCGTGCCGGGTCGCGCGGGCACGGTCTTCTACCGGCCGGAAGGCTTCATGGCCGCCTCGGATCGGGTCGACATCACCCTGAAGGGCAAGCAGACGCATGGCGCCTGGCCGTGGCGCGGCGTGGACGTGATCGCCACCGCCGCCCAGATCGTTCAGACGATCAACACCCTGACGGTGCGGACGGTCGATCCGACCACGACGCCGACGGTCTTCACCATCGCCACGGTGAACGCGGGCGTGCGCTATAACATCATTCCCGACAGCGCGACGATGTCGGGCACCCTGCGCACCTTCGACGTGGCCCAGCGCGACGACATGGTCGCCCGCGCCGAGGCCGCCGTCGGCCATGTCGCCGAGACCTATGGCGCGACGGCCGAGTTCGGCGTCAGGCAGAACGCCGCCCTGGTCTATAACGACCCCGCCCTGTCGGCCTGGCTGGCGCCGGTGCTGACCGAGGCGGCGGGCCAGGGCAACGTCGATCCGGCCACGCCGCCGACCACGGTTGCCGAGGACTTCAGCTACTTCCAGCAGGCCATCCCCGGCGTCTTCTACCACCTGGGCGCCAGCCCCGACGGCGTCGATCCGGCCCAGTCCGCGCCGAACCACTCGCCGGAGTTCTCGCCCAACGAAAAGGTCCTGCTGCTGGGCGTGAAGACCCATGTGCTGACCGCCCTGCGGTTCCTGGAGCGGAGTGAGAGAATGCGACTGTAGGCGCAAGCCGATGTCTCAGTTGGACCCAAAGACGGCATCGGCCTCCGAAGGATTGGTTTTGGAGCCGTCGCTCTATTCGAAAGTGATCGTCTCCATCGGATCAACAAAAATCACTTCCAAGTTGAACAGATGATCCTTGCCGGTTTCGAGGTCACACATAATCACTGACAGACCGACGAACACCCAATTCTTCGCGATCTCAGCCCACGTAAAGGTAGGCCTCGGGCCAGCGGCCCTGATCGATGGGATCTCGAAGATGATCCCTCTGCGCGGTGATCAGTTCGCTCATTGTTCAACGCTCCATGCGGCTATGATGCGGTCCGCCATGATTGAAAGTTGGTCCACGACCTCAGGCGCCTCCCCCGGCTCGATGGAAGCGATGGACGCCGCCCAGTTGCCGTCCCGCAGGCGAAACGAAAATGAGCAGAGATCTCGACTGCCCTCTGCGGTCGAGCAGGTGACAAAGGCTTGAGGGGACCCTCCCGTGGCCGACTTTTTGAATACCTGCCGGTCGCCTCGTCGCATGGACCACCGCCATCCGCCCCGCACGCCGCCATCCAGTTCCACCCCGACGTCATACAATCGGGCGCTGCTGATTTTCAGAATCGGCAGGTTCCGCTCCTGACCCGGAATGCGAAGCTCTTCCCCCTCAGGCAGCCTGTCTGGATCAACGGCGAACTGCAACACCGCTTCCGGCTCCGGCTCCTTGCAATACGCCTCCGCTGAAATCGGATGACCGTTGACGATTGGTTGGATCGCGTCCGGAACCCGATAAACGACCTGACCAACCTTAATGGCGATCACATCGCCGCAGATCGGCTGCGATGAGGGGGAGTGGTCGCAGGCCGTCGCCCAGAGGCACGACAGCAACAGCGCGCAGGGTCGAATGTGCATGAGCCCCCTCAAGGCACGATCAGACGAAACAGCCCTCTCAGCAAGCTAAAAATCTCTTATGACGCGAAAAGTTACCAACCCGAGATGGTTACCGGAACGCCTGCGCGCAGACGCTGACCGCCGAAGCTGCTGAGGCGCTGGAGCCCAGCGCTCCTGCCCTCAGTCCCTTCGTAACGACCAGACGGCCCGCCTGCGCAAAGGTCATCCCGCAGCTCGCCACAGCTCCACGCCCGCTCGATCCGGCACCAACGCTTCAAGAGGCCGCGCAGGCCTCGCTAAAGAAGCCACGCTTCATAACCTCGCCATTGACAGGCGGGCGACCCGTCACTCCACTTGGACCAAAAGGCGCAGGTCGGAGCCGGGAAGGGATCGTCGAGCTCGATCGAGAGATCGGCGCCCTTATGGCGTCAGGCCTTTTTCCCTGCGGCGTCATCGGCCATCAGGCTGAAGAAGAAGCCGCTCCCCGAAGTCGCGGCCAGATCGGTCCGTCAACGGCTGCGCGGGCCGAGCCCTTGAAGGACAGCCCGCCTTCTGAGCGTTTCAGCGCCTCTTTTACCGGGCTGGTTGCATGGAGTTGCGCCCCGGCCGAAATGGCTCCGGCGAATCTGGTCTGGACACGCGTGCGTCGGCGGCCTGCGACGGCCCGTACGCACCGCTTCGGAGAGCCGTTCGCTGTAAAACTCGACCAAGACGACAGGATCAGGCGAGCCTGGCCGTCGTTCCAAAGAGGCTAGGCGGACAGACGTGACGCCGCGTGGTAGCCGGCCATCCCCAGCTGCTGCTGGCTGAACGACCCGAAGACATCCGGCTGCAATCCAGTCGCCCCGCCGAAAACCACCAGTTTGGCGGCCGCGTCGAGCGTCGCCGTGCGATGCCGGCTCATCTCATCGAGCCAGGCCTTGGACATGTTGGTTCCGACAGGCTTCGCAGGGGCAAGCTCGCCCCCGCCCGCCTTCGCCTGATCAACGGAGACAGGGCCGGGGACTCTTCGCATCTCAGGCGGAATGTTCATATGCATACCGAGCGACGCCGTCATGGTCATGATCCAACTCCCGGCTGCAGGCCTTCAGAAGGCTGAACCTGCAATTGCGGGGCCATGTGGGGAAGATATTTCGCTCTGATATTCAAACCCTTGATGGCCTCCAATCCCAACCTCGGCCGGCATTTCGCGCAGACGGGCAAAGTTCGCCTACTGGAAGATCGCCTATGGCTGCGTCGCTAGCGGCCCTTCAACATGTAAGGCGCGCTACAGCCGCTCGAACACCGTCTCGATGACCCGGCGATAGACGCCGGTCAGGGCCTCCAGTTCGGCGACGGGCACCCGTTCGTCGATCTGGTGCATGGTCTGGCCGACCAGGCCCAGTTCCAGCACCGGGCACAGGGCGCGGATGAAGCGGGCGTCGGAGGTGCCGCCGGTGGTGGAGGCCTCGGGGCGGCGGCCGGTCTCGGCCTCCACGGCGTCCTGGACCGCCTCGACGAAGGGGCCGGGTTCGGTCAGGAAGGCGTTGCCCGAGCACAGGTGCTCCAGCTCGATGCGCAGGCCGGTCTCGGCCTGGACGGCGCCGGCCTCGCGGTTCAGCCAGTCGATCAGGTCGTCGCCGGTATGGCTGGGGTTGAAGCGGATGTTCAGCCGCGCGCGCGCCTGGGCCGGGATGATGTTGGTCGCCGGATTGCCGACGTCGATGGTGGTGATCTCCAGGTTCGAGGGGGGAAAGCCCTCATAGCCGTCGTCCAGCACATGGTCGTTCAGCCGCGTCATCAGGCGGGCGATCACCGGGGCCGGATTGGCCGCGCGCTCGGGATAGGCGACGTGGCCCTGCTTGCCGTGGACCGTGATCCAGCTGTTCAGCGAGCCGCGCCGACCGACCTTGATCATGTCGCCCAGGTGCTGGGACGACGAGGGTTCGCCCACCACGCAGGCGTCGATGACCTCGCCCTCGGCGGCCAGGGTCTCGACCACCCGCTTGGTGCCGTGCAGGGCCGGGCCCTCCTCGTCGCCGGTGATCAGGAAGGACAGGCTGCCCCCCAGCGCAGCGTCATCGGCCTCGCCCTCGGCCAGCACGCGCGACACGGCCGCGACCCAGGCGGCGATCCCGCCCTTCATGTCCACTGCGCCCCGGCCATAGAGGACGCCGTCGCGGACCTCGGCCTCGAACGGCTGGGAGGACCACTGCTCGGCCGGCCCCGTCGGCACCACGTCCGTATGACCGGCGAAGCACAGGTTGGGGCCGGCCGTCCCGCGCCGGGCGTACAGGTTCTCGATCCGCGCATGATCGCCGGTTCCGCCCGGTCCTTCGAAGGTCAGGCGGCGGCAGGTGAAGCCCAGCGCCGTCAGACGCCGCTCCAGCACGTCCATGGCCCCCTCGTCGGCGGGGGTGACCGACGGGATGCGGATCAGGTCGCGGGTCAGTTCGACAGGATCGATCACGGGAATTGATGCGCGGCTCATGCCGCTATGCTTTAGGAGCATACCGCACCCGCGAGAAGCCCATGCCCAGGATCGACATCGACACCGCGCCGCGCGGCGACGGCACGACCTATCCCGAGGAATTCGCCGGGCCCTGCAAGCCGCGCCGCCGGTGGAAGCTGGGCGACGCGGCGGGCCTGGACCAGTTCGGGGTCAACCTGCTGCGCCTGCCCGCCGGCGCCTGGTCCAGCCAGCGCCATTGGCACGCGGCCGAGGACGAGTTCGTCTGGGTGATCGAGGGCGAGGTGGTGCTGGTCGAGGCGGATGGCGAGACGGTGCTGCGCGCCGGCGACTGCGCCGGCTTCAAGGCCGGCGTCCCCAACGGCCACAAGATCGAGAACCGATCCGGCGCCGAGGCGGTTCTGCTGGAGGTCGGCACGCGCAGCCCGACCGTCACCCCTTGCGACTATCCCGACATCGACATGGTCCTGCCCCAGGGCGCGGACCGCTATTTCCACCGGGATGGGACGCCCTATCCGAAGTATCCCCGAAGACCGTGACCGCAGAATCCATCGACACCGGCTCGCCGACGCCGCCCGCTCCGCCCGCCCCTCCAGAAGGTCCCGCCAGTCCGTGGGGCATCCGCGACTTCCGCCTGCTGTGGTTCGGCCGGGTCGTGGCCGTGCTGGCCATCCAGATCCAGTCGTCGGCCCTGTTGTGGCAGGTCTATGAGATCGCGCGGCGGGATCATCCGATCGAACAGGCCAGCCTGTATCTGGGGCTGGTCGGCCTGTGCCAGTTCCTGCCGCTGCTGGCCTTCACCCTGCCGGCCGGGGCGATGGCGGATCGGCGCGACCGCAAGCGCACGGTGTGGATCTCCATCCTGGTCGAGGCGGCCTGCGCGACGGCCTTCCTGCTGATGGCGCTGCACGGTTCGCCGCCGCTGTGGGGTCTGCTGGCGGTCGCCGCCCTGTTCGGCGCGGCGCGCGCCTTCCTGGCCCCGGCCAGCCAGGCCTTCCTGCCGATGGTGGTGGGGCGTCGCGCCCTGCCGCCGGCCATCGCGGCCCAGTCCATCGCCTTCCAGACCGGCGCCATCGCGGGTCCCGCCCTGGGCGGGGTGATCGTGGGGCGCAGCGTGCCGTTCGCCTATGCCGTGGCGCTGGGGATGTTCCTGCTGGCCGTCGCCGCCTTCGTCCTGATCCGCACCAGCGGCAAGCCCGCCCCGCAGGAGCACAGGCTGTCGCCGGTGGATTCGGTGAAGGAGGGCCTGGCCTACGTCTGGAAGACCAAGATCGTGCTGGGCGCCATCTCGCTGGACCTGATCGTGGTCCTGATGGCCGGCGTGGCCCTGCTGACGCCGATCTTCGCGCGCGACATCCTGCATGTGGGGCCGGAAGGGTTCGGCCTGCTGCGCGCGGCGTTCGGGGTCGGGGCGATGGCCGTGGCCATCTATCTGAGCCGCTTTCCCATCGTGCGGCACGGCGGGCGCTGGATGTTCGCGGCGGTGGCGGTGTTCGGCCTGTGCACCCTGACCTTCGGCCTGTCCAAGATCGTCTGGCTCAGCGCCCTGGCGCTGTTCATCGGCGGCGGGGCGGACATGATCAGCGTCAACATCCGCCAGACCCTGATCCAGCTGGCCACGCCCGACCACATGCGCGGGCGGGTGTCGTCGGTCTCCATGCTGTTCATCGGCGCCTCGAACGAGCTGGGCGAGGCCTATTCCGGCGTCATGGTGCGGCTGCTGGGCGCGATCGGCGCGGCGGTGTTCGGCGGCTTCGGCGCCCTGGCCGCCACGGGCGCCTGGGCGGCGATGTTCCCGGGGCTGAGGAAGGCGGATCGGCTGAGTTAGAAATCTCCCTCCCCTTCATGGGGAGGGACGGCGAAGCGAAGCGCAGCCCGGGTGGGGAAGTGTGAGACCTCGCTCACGCCCTTACGGGCCCCACCCTGATCGCTGCGCGATCGTCCCTCCCCATGAAGGGGAGGGAGAAGCTCACCACGGCCTGAAGTGCTTCGACAGCTTCAGGCCCTGGCTCTGGTAGTGGCTGCCGCTCTCGCCATACAGGCGGCTGGGGCGTTCCGTCAGCGGCTCATAGACCAGCCTCGCGACGATCTGGCCGTGCTCCAGCAGGAAGGGCGTGTCGTGGGTGCGGACTTCCAGCACGCCCTTCGACCCCGCGCCGTGCGCCTCGTCCGTGCCGAAGCCGGGATCGAAGAAGCCGGCGTAGTGGACGCGGAATTCGCCGACCGACGGATCGATCGGCGTCATCTCGGCGGCCTGATCGACCGGGATCTCCACGTCGTCCGACGACGCCAGGATGTAGAACTCGCCCGGATCCAGCAGCAGTTCGCCGCGCCGCAGGGACAGCGGCTCCCAGAAGTCGCGCGGGTCGTGGCCGTCGATGTGGTCCAGATCGACCACCCCGGCGTGGCGCCGGCCGCGGAAGCCGACGATCTCGCCGCCCTGCAGGTCGACGCCGACGCTGCGGGTCTCCAGCTTCGGCGGCTCGCCCGCCTTCAGACGCAGCTGGTTCAGGCGGGTGCCGGGACGGACCAGGATGGAGAAGGTCTGGGGCGCGATCTCCAGATACAGCGGCCCGTCATAGCCCTCGTCCACGTCGTCGAAACTGGCGCCGCGATCCGTCAACAGCCGCACGAAGACGTCGACGCGCCCGGTCGAGCTCTTGGGGTTGGCGCGCGCGATCAGCCCCTGGGGCAGGCTGAGCCGCTCCTGCAGGCGGGCGATATAGACGCAGCCCTTCTCCAGCACCACGCCGGCCCCTGTGATGTCGATGGCGTGCATGGCCACGTCGGCGATCCGCTCCTCGACCTTGCGCTGGCCGGGCAGGAAGGAGGCGCGCACCCGCCAGGCGCGGTCGGACAGGCGCAGGTCCAGGCTGGCGGGCTGGACCTGGTCAGGGTCGAACGGCGTGTCCGACGTGATCGCCCCCGTGGCGATCAGGGTCTCGATCGACTGGGCGGGCAGGATGCCGGGGCGGGGCGTCTGGAAGGTCATGCCGTCTGTCTCACACGGTTTTCGCGACTTGTCTTCAAGTCGCGCTTGCGGCCCGCGCGCGGCGGGGCGAGCATATAGCCCATGCACGACGGACCTGCCTATACCGCCGAGACCAACGGCGTCCTTGTTCGGGTGCGGCCCAGTTATCTGGCCGGCCAGTCCGATCCCGAGGGCGGGCGATGGGTCTGGGCCTATCAGGTCGAGATCGTCAACCTGACGGGCGGGCCGGTTCAGCTGATGGCGCGGCGCTGGGTCATCACCGACGCCCACGGCCATGTGGAGGAGGTGCGCGGCCCCGGGGTCGTGGGCGAACAGCCCGTCATCGCGCCGGGCGACAGCTACGCCTACGCCTCGGGCTGCCCGCTGGGGACGAACAGCGGCTCGATGGTCGGGGCCTATTACATGACGGACGCCGACGGCCGCAGCTTCGAGGCGGCCATCCCGGCCTTCTCGCTGGACACCCCCGACGCGCGGCGCGTGCTGAACTGAAGGTCCTACCCCGTGCAGCGAAGCGAAACGGGGGAGGGGGACCGCGTAGCGGTGGAGGGGGCGGACGCAGGTTCCGTCGCCTGATGGTCAACACCGAGCCCGGTTCCGCCCCCTCCACCACGCTTCGCGCGGTCCCCCTCCCCCGCTGCGCGGTGGAGGATCAAGAGGCGGATGGGGCTGCGTCAACCCGGATGAACCGCAGCCCCGCCCCCTGGAGTCTCGCCGGCCGCTTGCGCGACCGGCGAGGAGGAAGGCGGCTCCATAGGGAGCATCTGTGACAGGACCGTGATGGCCCAAGCGAAGCGCCGCGCTCAAGTCGTGAGCGACCGCGTCGCGAACGTAGCGCCCAAGGGCGCAGCCCTTAAATGTACCTGCGCAGGCTGCGGGCCAGGTCGCTGGCGCCGTCCTTGCCGCCGCGCTTGGTCTGCGGCTGGTAGGCGACGCGGGCGTGTTCGACGCAATAGACGCCTTCCGAGGCGCGGCGGCCGCAGAAGCTGAACTCGCGCGACGACGGGTCGCCGATCGGCCATTTGCACATGTGGGCGCCCAGGGTCATGACCGTGGCCGTGCCCGGAAGGTCCGGCACGGGGGCGGGCGCCGGGGCGGCCGGCTGGACCGGCTTGGGCTGAACCGCCTCCAGGCGGCGCGGCGCCGAAGGCTGGGCCATGCCCTGGCCTTGGGCGGGCGCGGCCGGGCGCGGCCGGGCGGTGCGGAAGGTCGTGGCGGCGGTGCGCGCCGGCTGCGACGGCGCGGCCCGGCCCGACAGGCCCAGGCGGTGCACCTTGCCGATCACGGCGTTGCGGGTGACGCCGCCGCCCAGCTGCTTGGCGATCTGGCTGGCCGACTGGCCCTCGAGCCAGAGCTTCTTCAGCGCGCCTACGCGATCCTCGGTCCAGCCTGCGGTCATGCCACCCTCCGGCGAAATGGATTCAAGATGTAGCGGTCGCGGTCCCCCTCTGGGCCTTGACCTACAACTAATCGTAAACCAGCCGTTAAGAGACGCAATATGTGCGAATCGTCCTGTCCACAGAAACCAGATGTTGAATCGATACTCCCCCGTGCAGCGCAGCGGAACGGGGGAGGGGGACCGCGAAGCGGTGGAGGGGGCGGCCGCATCACTGGTCTTTGGATGTGATCGAAGAGAGCGACCGCCGACGCCGGTGCGGCGTCCGCCCCCTCCACCACCCTTCGGGCGGTCCCCCTCCCCCGCTGCGCGGGGGAGGACCCAGGCCTTGCGAACCGCGACGGTCGGGCGCATCTGGCGGCGCATGACCGATCTGATCTCCATCCGTCCTTCCGGCCTGCCGCAGCCCCGGCGCTATCCGGGGATCAACTGGATCGGGGTGCGGACCCTGTACCTGCGCGAGGTGCGCCGGTTCTGGAAGGTGGGGGCGCAGACGGTGGCCGCGCCGGTGGTGACGACGCTGCTCTACATGCTGGTCTTCGTGGTGGCCCTGCAGAACGCCCGGCCGCCGCTGCACGGCACGCCCTTCGCCCTGTTCGTCGCGCCCGGCCTGATCATGATGGCCATGCTGAACAACGCCTTCGCCAACGCCTCGTCCAGCCTGATCCAGGCCAAGATCATGGGCACGGCGACCGACTTCCTGACCCCGCCGCTCAGCCCGCTGGAGCTGACGCTGGGCTTCACCCTGGGCGCGGCGACGCGCGGCCTGGCGGTGGGCCTGGTGACGGCGATCTGCGTCCTGCCCTTCGCCCCCCTGACGATCGCCAACCTGGCCGCCGTCGTCTGGTTCGCCCTGGCCGCCAGCTTCATCATGGGCATGGTCGGCGTCCTGGCCGGCCTGTGGAGCGAGAAGTTCGACCACCTGGCGGCGGTCCAGAACTTCATCGTCATGCCGATGACCTTCCTGTCGGGCACCTTCTACCTGGTCGACAACCTGCCCGAGCCGTTCCGGTCCATCAGCCACTTCAACCCGTTCTTCTACCTGATCGACGGCTTCCGCTACGGCTTCATCGGCCATGCCGAGAGCAATCTGACCGTGGGCGTGATCGGTTCGGCGGCCCTGATGGCGGCCATGGGCGCGATCTGCTGGCTGGTGTTCCGCTCGGGCTGGCGCCTGAAGAGCTAGGCGGCTACCAAGGCGGCCTCGTCTCGCAGGGGTTTTGCCGCCATGTCGCTCCGTTCGCTCGTCGCCGTCGCGGCCCTGATGGCCGCCGGCCCCGCCCTGGCGCAGGAAACCCCGCCCGAGCTGCGCGAGCGCCCGGACATCGCCGCCGGCGCGGCCCAGTTCGTCAAGCCGACCAACGCCGAGCGGACCGAGGTTCTGGTCGGCTTCCTGACCCGCCTGGGCTTCACTCCCGATATCCAGACCTTCGAGGGCGGCAACGACCGCACCGGACCGATGGAGGGGGCCAACGTCGTCGTCACGGTCGGCGAGGGCGAGCGCGACATCGTGCTGACGGCCCACTACGACGCGGTGAAGCTGCGCGACGGAACCCTGTCGCAGGGCATCGTCGACAACGTCGGCTCAGTCATGGCGATGATGGAGGCGGCCAAGACGCTGGAGATGGGGCTGGAGGGGCAGCCGGTCAGCCATCGCTTCGTCTTCGTCTTCACCGATCAGGAGGAGCTGGGACTTCTCGGCGCCAAGGCCTTCCTCGAAAGCCACGGCAAGGACCGCATCGCCGCCGTCGTCAACGCCGACGTGGCCGCCTATGGCCGCACCGTCATGTATGGCGAGAACAACGGCGAGCCGTCGCGCTTCGTGCTGGAGACCCTGCGCGCCCTGTGCGCCGAACGCGGCTTCGACTGCATGGGCTATCCGGTCTATCCGCCCAGCGACGACCGCGCCTTTTCCGCCGCCGGCCTGCCCGTCGTGTCGCTGGGGGTCCAGGACGCGATCGGCGCCCATCAGATGTGGCTGGCCTTCAACGGCGGCGAGG
Organism: Brevundimonas albigilva; assembly: GCF_023573565.1. NCBI lineage: Bacteria > Pseudomonadati > Pseudomonadota > Alphaproteobacteria > Caulobacterales > Caulobacteraceae > Brevundimonas > Brevundimonas albigilva. The sequence goes on along the minus strand of NZ_CP097649.1, from coordinate 2,663,573 downwards.
ACAACGGCCTGCGCGAAGGCTTCGTGCCGCCCGTCTTCCAGCGCATCCACTCCGCCGAGGACAGGATCGAGCGCCTGAACGGACAGGACGTCGCCCGTTTCGGTCTGTTCATCGCCGACTTGGCCCTGAAACTGGATGAACGCCTGGCCGAAACGGCGCCGCCGCCGGGGGCGGAGCCGGCCGCCGCCGCCGACGATCCGGCCGACGACGCGGCCGATGTCGAGGACGAGGTCGCCCAACCCGGGTGATCGGCCGCGCGGCCTGTCGCCGCCGGGCCGGTGTTGACTAAGGGCGTCGCGCATCCGACAACGCCTGTCCTTGTCAATCCGGCTCCGTCGCGCCCGCGCCGGGGCCGTCTCGCTTTTGGAGGTGAAGTCCCGTGTCCACCGAACATCTGATGGGTGTCTACAACCGTGCGCCGCTGGAAGTGGAGCGCGGGCGAGGCGCGCGTCTGTGGTCGACCGACGGGACCGAATATCTGGACTGCGTCGCCGGCATCTCGACCAACGGCCTGGGCCACGCCCATCCCGACCTGGTCCAGGCGGTCAAGGACCAGGCCGAGAAGCTGTGGCACGTGTCCAACATCTTCCGCATCCCCGGCCAGGAAGCCCTGGCCGACGCCCTGACGGCCTCCAGCTTCGCCGACGTGGTCTTCTTCACCAACTCGGGCACCGAGGCGGTGGAGTGCGCGCTGAAGACCGCGCGCAAATACCACGTCGCCAATGGCCAGCCCGAGCGGATCGACATCTACGGCTTCGACGGGTCGTTCCACGGCCGGACCTACGGCGCCATCAACGCGGCGGCCAACCCCAGCTACACCGAGGGCTTCGGCCCGCCGATGCAGGGCTTCCACCAGCTGAAGTGGGGCGACAAGGACGCGCTGAAGGCCGCCTTCGAGAACCCGACCACCGCCGCGATCATCCTGGAGCCCGTGCAGGGCGAGGGCGGCTGCCGCGAGACGCCGGTCGAGGACCTGCGCTGGATGCGCCAGATGGCCGACGACAACGGCGTGCTGCTGATCTTCGACGAGGTCCAGTGCGGCATGGGCCGGACCGGCAAGCTGTGGGCCCATGAATGGGCCGGCATGGCGCCCGACATCATGGCCGTGGCCAAGGCCCTGGGCGGCGGCTTCCCCGTCGGCGCCTGCCTGGCCACCGCCGAGGCGGCCAAGGGCATGACCGTGGGCGTCCACGGCTCGACCTTCGGCGGCAATCCGCTGGCGATGGCGGTGGGGCTGAAGGCCCTGTCGCTGATCGACAGCCCGGAGACGCTGGGCAATGTCAACGAGATCGCCGGCTATCTGAAGCAGCAGCTGGCGGGCCTGCAGGAGCGCTATCCCGACGTGATCGTGGACGTCCGCGGCAAGGGGCTGCTGATCGGCGTCAAGCTGGTTCCGAACAATCGCGAGTTCATGGCCCTGGCCCGCGACACGCAGAAGCTGCTGGTCGCGGGCGGCGGCGACAACTGCGTGCGCCTGCTGCCGCCCCTGAACCTGACCCTGGAAGAGGCCCGCGAGGCGATCGACAAGTTCGAGGGCGCCTGTAAGGCCGCGCGCGACGCGGTCAGCGCTTAGCCGCCGAGTGTGGGTTCATCACAACGACCACCACGATGCACGACGAACACGACGGGGCCGAGGCCGTTTCACCAGAGGTGAATCGGATCGGTCGCGCCGTCATGGACGCCGCTTTCGCGGTGCATCGCGAGCTTGGCCCCGGCTTGCTGGAGTCCGTTTACGAGCAGTGTCTGGCTTTGGAACTCCGTCGTCTCCGCGTTCGCGTCGAGAGGCAGATCGCGGTGCCGGTCACGTTCCGGGAGGAGCGCATAGACGCCGGGTTTCGCCTGGATCTGCTCGTGGAGCGTCAGGTGGTCGTCGAAGTGAAATCGATCGACGCCTTGGCGTCGATCCACACGGCCCAGCTCCTGACATATCTGCGGTTCTCGCAGGTGCGTCTCGGCTATCTGATCAACTTCAACAGCGTCAGGCTTAAGGACGGCTTTCGCCGTCTTGTTCTATGATGAGGTGCGGCGTCTGATATGTCAGCGGCCATGATCTCGTTGTGCTCGTTGTGACCCGTCGTGATCGTTGTGATGAACCGCCTCGCCACCTCCGCCCCTTTTCCTGGTAGCCCATGACCCGCCACTTCCTCGACATCCATCGGCTGGACGCGGCCGATCTGCGCGCCATCCTCGATGACGCCCACGCCCGCAAGCGCGCGCGAAAGGGATGGCCCCAGGGGCGCGCGGACGCCGACGCGCCGGCCAGGGACCGCGTGCTGGCGATGATCTTCGAGAAGAACTCGACCCGCACCCGCTTCAGCTTCGACGCGGCGATCCGTCAGCTGGGCGGGGCCTCCATCATCGCCACCGCCTCGGACATGCAGCTGGGCCGGGGCGAGCCGGTCGAGGACACCGCCAAGGTCCTGTCGCGCATGGTCGACGCCGTCATGATCCGCGCCAACGATCACGAGGACGTGGAGCGCTTCGCCCGCGTCTCGACCGTGCCGGTCATCAACGGCCTGACTGATCGCAGCCACCCCTGCCAGATCCTGGCCGACCTGCTGACGATCGAGGAGCATCGGGGGCCGGTGGCCGGAAAGACGATCGCCTGGATCGGCGACGGCAACAACGTCTGCCACAGCTTCATGCACGCGGCGCCCAAGTTCGGCTTCCACCTGAACGTCGCCTGCCCGGCGGAATATCATCCGGACCTGCGCGACCTGGCCAAGGGCGGGAACGCCGTCACCCTGACCAGCGACCCCCGCGACGCGGTCAAGGGCGCCGACGTGGTCGTGACCGACACCTGGGTCTCCATGGGCGACCAGGATTACGAGGCGCGGCTGGCGGCGTTCGAATCCTACACCGTCGACCAGGCCTTGATGGACCAGGCCAACGCCGACGCCGTCTTCCTGCACTGCCTGCCCGCCCACCGGGGGGAGGAGGTCGCCGACGCGGTCATCGACGGCCCTCGCTCCCTGATCTGGGACGAGGCCGAAAACCGCATCCATGCCCAGAAGGCCGTCCTGGCCTGGTGTTTCGCGGGCTGAGGCGAAAAGGGCGACGCCGCGGCGTCGCCCTGGGGCGTCCTATTGCAGGTTCACGTCCGACACGCCGCCGGCGTCGGGCGTCGACTTGGTCAGGTTCGCCTTCAGGACCTCATAGCCGAAGCCCAGCGCGCCCTTGTCGGACACCCAGACCCGGCCGTCGTCGGCCTCGAAGCGGATCAGGGTCAGGTGCGGGTCGTCCTTGCCGTCGGGATACCAGGCCGCGACGACCGGGTTCCAGTAGCGGTCGATCCGCTCGCGGTCGTGGTCGATGGCCAGGACGCCGTGGATGCAGGCCTGCACCTTCTGATCCTTGGCCTGGTAGCAGAACATGCCGTTCTGGCCGCCGACGGCCACGTCCCGCGCGAAGTCGGTGTCGTCGCGGGTGAAGAACCAGATGGTCCCGTTCTCAGGCTCGCCGAAGCCGGTCATGGGCTGGTGATGATAGCCGGGCTGGTCGATCCCCAGCATGCCGGTGTTCGACTCCTTCAGGCTTTTCCAGAATTCCTTTTCCGCCTCTTGCGGCGTCAGCTTGTCCGACATGATCGTCTCCTGTGATCGGGTGTGCGGGATCAACCGATCACGGGCGGGCGGGTTCCGGTCAGGCGCCGGGGATCCACGGCGCCCGCGCCGCCCCGAAAAGCGTGGCCAGATGCACCAGCAGCAACAGGGCCAGGGCGGCCGCTCCGATCATCAGGAAGCGCCACGGGATCAGGCGCGGGCCCTTCCACGGGTCGGGCGGCCGCGCGCCGCGCCAGCCGGCGAAGACGGTCATCGCCAGGGCGGCCGCCAGCAGGATCAGGGTGGTGCTCAGGTCCATGTCCGCGCAGGTGGCCGAGCCGCGCCGGCTTGGCAAGGCGAACCGTTGCCGAACCGTTAATCTTCACCACTCCTTAACCACGCCGGCCCCAGTTTCCGGGCCTCTGGCGGGATGTCCACAGCTGTGGCGGACTCACGCTAGATATTGCGGTTAACAGGCCGTTTACACCCTTGATGTGGTCGTTATAGCCTGCTTCGCGAAGGTCGGGAGGCGAATCAGTGAGCGCAGCGGCGCCGTGGAGCGTGAAGGGCATCGACCCCAAGGCGCGCGAGGTCGCCAAGGACCTCGCGCGGCGCTCGGGCCTGACCCTCGGCGAATGGCTGAATTCCATGATCATGGAGGAGGAGGACGACGACGGCGTGGTGCCGCTGGCGCGCCGGCCCTATGTCCCCGAGCCCTATGAGCGCCGCAGCCGCTCGCGCCGCCTGGACGACGCCTATGGCGCGTCGGAAGACGTCTTCCACCGCCTGTCGGCCTCGGTCGACGCCATCGCCGCGCGGCTTGAGGCGGCCGAGCGCCGCTCGACGGTCGCCATCCAGGGCGTCGATCAGGCCGTCGCCGGCCTGGTGCGCCGGCTGGACGGCCAGGACGCGACGACCAAGAGCTATGCGCGCCGCGTCGACGACATCTCCGAGGAGCTGAAGGAGGGCCATCGCCGTCTCCGTCGCTTCGAGCAGGAGGTCGGACCCCAGTCGCAGGAGGCCTTCGGCAAGGTCGAGACGTCGCTGGGCGCCCTGGCGGGCCGTCTCTACGACATCGAGGAGCGCCAGCGGGCGGGCGTCAACGAACTGCGCCAGCGCATGGATGCGGTGGAGAAGTCCGCCGGACCCGGCGTCGGCTCGGACCTGCTGGCCCAGGTCGGCGCCCGGCTGGATCAGGCGCAGGGCCGCACCAGCGAGGCCCTGAAGGCGCTGGAACGCTCCTTCGCCGAACTGGACCAGCGGATGCGCGCCGCCGAAGGCCGCATCGAACCTGAAGGCGCGCGCGAGGCCGCCCGGTTCGAGAAGCTGGCCGAAACCCTGTCGCGCCAGGTCGACGCCAACCGCGCCGAAATGATGCGCCGCCTGGACACGGCCGAGACCGAAAGCCGCATCGAGCGCATCGAGCGGGCGGTCCAGTCGATCGGCGAGCAGCTGAAGACCTCCGAACAGAAGGGCGTCCAGGCGATGGAGGCGATGGGCCGCGAGGTCCTGCGGATCGCCGAGAACCTGAACGGCCGGATGCGCGCCATGGAGTCGGGCGACGCCGAGCGCACCGAAACCGTCGCGCGCGCCGTCTCCGCCAATCTGTCCAAGCGCTTCGAGGACCAGGCCGCGCGCCTGGATCAGGATTTCGCGCGCCAGTCCGAGCGTATCGAACAGCGGCTGACCGCCGCCGACGACCGGCACGCCCTGGCGCTGGAGAAGCTGGGCGGCGAGATCGCGCGCATCTCCGACCGGCTCAGCGAACGCATCGCCCAGTCCGAACGCCGCTCGGCCCAGGCGCTGGAAGACATCGGCCGCCGCCTGGCCGAAAGCTCGGAACGGATCGAGCAGCGCTACGACCGCGCCTCGGGAGAACTGGCCGAACGGATGCGGCTCAGCGAGGAGCGCACCGCGCGCCTGCTGGCCGAGGCGCGCGACAGCATGGCGACGCGCGCGCCCTCGCGCGACCGGGCGGCGACGGAGCGGTTTCCTGAGGAGCGGGTCCAGGCCGACTGGCGCGCCGCCGCCTTCCCCGACGAGTCCTTCGATAACGCCGTCTGGTCCGACGATCCGGTCGCGCCCGAAGCGGCGGCGGCGACGCCCTTCCCGGCGACGCCCTTGCCCGCGACGCCCTTCCCCGCGACCCCTGAGGCGCCTGTCGACGACGAGGCGGACCGGATCGAAGCCGTCCTGGCCGCCGACCCCGCGGCGGAGGCCGAGCCCGAACCCCGGCCCGAAGCGGAGCCGGCGCCGGCCGTGCAGGCCTTCGGTCCGTTCGGCGGCTTCGGCGGCGCCGACGTCGACGACGCCCTGGCGGCCACGGCCCCGACCCAGGCGGCGCGCGCCGACGACGGCGTGGTGACGACCGCCGACGAGGTCTTCGGCGCCGAGGACGACGCCTACGCCGCGGAAACCGACTTCATCGACCCGCGCCGCATTCGCGCCAGCATGGGCGCCGCGGCGGCCGCCGGCCGGGCCTCCTCCACGCGCAGCGCCATCGACGCGGCGCGCGCGGCCATGACCGAACCGGCCGAGCCCGATCCCGCGCCCCGCAAGGGCTTCGGCCTGAAGCCGCGGCGCGGCGGAAAGTCCAAGCTGCAGGAACGACTGGACAAGCAGGCGGCCAAGGACGGCTCGACCGTCAAGAAGACCTTCCTGGCCTCGGCCACGGCCATGGCCCTGGTCGGCGGCGGCTATGGCTATGTGGCCCTGATGAACGACGGCGGCCTGGACCTGGATCTGCCCGGCCTGGGCGGCGCGCGCCAGGAGCCGGCCCCGATCGCCATGGCCCTGACCCCGACCGCGCCGAAGATCCAGGCCGATCAGGGCGCGGCGGCTTACGACGAGGCGCTGGCCCAGATCGAGGCGGGCGAACCCGCCGGGCTGGAGACGCTGAAGCGGGCCGCCAACCTGGGTCACGCCCCGGCCCAGGCGCATCTGGCCTCGGTGTACCAGAACGGCGACGCCGGGGCCCCGGTCGACCTGGCCGAGAGCCGCCGCTGGGCGCGCCGCGCGGCCGAGGGCGGCGACGCGCGCGGCATGCACGTCTATGCGATGGAGCTGTTCGACGGCGTCGGCGGCGAGCGGAACCGCGTCGAGGCCCTGACCTGGCTGCAGCGCGCCGCCGAACGCGGCCTGATCGACAGCCAGTACAATGTCGCGCGCCTCTACGAGACCGGCGACGAGGGCATCGCCCCCAACGCCACCGAGGCGCTGAAGTGGTACATGATCGCCGCGCGCGGCGGCGATCAGCAGGCGCAGGAGGCCGTGACCCGGATGCGGCCGACGGCCAGCGCCACGGCCCAGCGCGCCGCCCGCGCCGCCGCCGACGCCTTCGTCGCGCGGGCCGACGTCGAAGCGCCGAACGCGGCCGGCTGATCTTTCTTCGCCCTCGGGTGGCGATCCGCCGTCCGGGCCGCTAAGACCCACCCGTCGCCGCCCGGCGCGTATCCGTCCGTTCCAGCCGAAGGCGCGTCCTTTGGATATCTATCTGCCGATCGCCGAGGTTTCGGTGAACTGGCCGACCCTGGTGATCCTGGGGGCGGTGGTCGGATTCGTGTCCGGCCTGTTCGGCATCGGCGGCGGTTTCCTGATGGCGCCGATCCTGGTCTTCCTGGGCATTCCGCCGACGGTCGCGGTGGCCAGCCAGGCCAGCCACGTGGTCGCGTCGTCCACCTCGGGTGTCATCCGCTATTCGGGCCAGGGCGCGGTCGATTTCCGCATGGGGGCGGTGATGGCCGGCGGCGGGGCGCTGGGCGCCCTTCTGGGGGTCGAACTGTTCCGCTACCTGCGCCTGCTGGGCCAGGCCGATCTGGTGGTGGCCCTGTCCTACCTGGTGTTCCTGGGCGCCATCGGCTCGCTGATGCTGTACGAGAGCCTCAGCGAAATCCTGCGTCGCCGTCGCGGCCTGCCGGCGCCGCGCAAGGATCGCCGCCGCCCGATGTGGCTCTACGGACTGCCGCTGCGGATGCGCTTTCCCAAGTCGGGCCTCTACATCAGCGCCATCCCCCCCTTCGGCCTGGGCGTCTTCGCCGGCGTGCTGTCGGCCATCATGGGGGTGGGCGGCGGCTTCATCCTGGTCCCGGCCATGCTCTATGTGCTGCGGATGAAGGCCGGGGCGGTGGTCGGGACCAGCCTGTTCCAGATCATCATCACCACCGCCATCACCACCATTCTCCAGGCCGGCCGCAACCAGACCGTGGATATCGTCCTGTCGACCATCCTGCTGCTGGGCGGGGTGGTGGGCGCCCAGATCGGCGCGCGCTTCGCCGGCCGTTTCCGCGCCGAGGAGTTGCGTGCGGCGCTGGGGCTGATCGTCCTGCTGGTGGGGATGCAGATGGGGCTGGAGCTGTTCGTGCGGCCGGCCGACATCTTCATGATCGCTCCCGGGATCGCGGACTGATGGAGGGCCGGGCATGATCCAGACCCTGCCCCCGCCGCCGCCCGCGATCGAGGCCCCCGCGCCGGATCGGTCCGAAGCCACGACCGGCGACCTGCGCGTCGCCGCCGCCCTGACCGACGCCCAGGTCCATGTCGATTCCGGGTTCCAGGGCGCGTCCATCGTTCTTTACGGGGCCGTCTTCAATCCGACCGACGATCCCGCCGACGTGGTCGTGGTCGTGCGCGGTCCCGAGGCGCCCGTGCGCCTGGTCAAGAAGACGCGCAACATGGGCGTCTGGCTGAACAGCCGGCCGGTGCTGTTCGAGGGGGCGCCCGGCTTCTACATGACCGCCTCGACCCGGCCGCTCAGCGACATCGCCGACTTCGGCCAGTTGCGCCGGCTGGGCGTCGGGGTCGACCACCTGCGCATCGACGCGCCCGAGGAGAGCCGAACCGTCACCCGCTACGGCGTGCGCGACGTCGTGGTCAGCCGGCTGGGCGAGGACTATCTGGACTGGCGCCGCGCGGTCATCCGCCTGAAGGAGGCGGCCCAGCTCTACGCCACCGCGCCCGAGGGCGTTCAGTTCGTCGACCGGGGCCTGTTCCGCGCCGAGGTCGACCTGCCGACGGTGGCGCCCACCGGCAAATATTACGCCGAGGTCTGGCTGTTCCAGGGCGGAGAGCCGCGCTCGGTCTCCAACCTGACCCTGACGGTCGAGAAGGTCGGGCTGGAACGCGACATCTATGAGTTCGCCCATCGCCGGCCCTGGCTCTACGGCCTTCTGTGCGTGGTCCTGGCGGCCCTGACGGGCTACGGCGCCTCGCGCATCTTCAGCCGACGGAGCTGAACCCCAGTTCGGCGCGCAGGGCCTGGGCCGACACGCCCTGGGCGCGCAGTTCGGCCAGGGTCACGGAGCGGTCGCGCTTGGCGTACCGGCGCCCGTCCGGCCCGGTCAGCAGCCGGTGATGGCGATAGGTCGGCGCGGGCCAGCCCATCAGCGTCTGGATCAACCGCTGCACATGGGTCGCCTCGAACAGGTCCCGGCCCCGCACGACATGGGTCACGCCCTGCAGGGCGTCGTCATGCGTTACGGCCAGATGATAGGCGACGCCGGCGTCCTTGCGCGCCAGAACCACGTCGCCGGCGGCCTCGGGCCGCACCGACACGACGCCGTGCTCGCCCTCGGGACCGCGCCCCTCCTCGTCGAAGGTCATCCCCGCCCACGCCGCCTCGCCCAGCGCCGCGCGCGCCCGTTCGAGCCACAGCCGCCAGGCGAAGGCCGCGCCCCGGTCCAGCAGGCGCGCCTCTTCCTCGGGCGGATGCGGGCCGGGCCTGACGGCTTCCTGCGGCCCGTGCGGCGCGTCGCCGATGGCGGCCAGGATGTCCCTTCGCGTGCGAAAGCAGCGATAGAGCAGTCCGCGCGCTTTCAAGGCGGCGATGACGGCGGCGTAGTCGGCCCGGTGATCGGACTGCCGCCGCACCGGTCCGTCCCAGTCCAGGCCCAGCCACGCCAGATCCTCCAGGATCGCCGCCTCGTGCTCCGGGCGGCAGCGCGTGGGGTCGATGTCCTCGATCCGCAGCAGGAACCGTCCGCCCGCGGCGCGCGCGGCCGTCCAGGCCGTCAGGGCCGAAAAGGCGTGGCCCTTGTGCAGGCGGCCGGTGGGGGAGGGGGCGAAGCGGGTGACGAGCATCAAGGGCGTTCTAGCGGTTTCCGGCCTCGTGCAGCAGCCCCGGCTTGCCCGCGCCGCGCCGGCGCCTAAGCTGGGACATGGCCGTCGCTCCCACACCCGCCCAGATCGCCGCCGCGCGCGACAGCCTGGCCGCGGCCGATCCGGCCCTGGCGCGGGCGCACGCCCAGACGCCGGTGTTCGAATGGCGGCTGCGTCCGGGCGGCTACGAAGGTCTGTTCCGCATGATCGTGGAGCAGCAGGTGTCGGTCGCGGCGGCGGCCTCCATCTGGGCGCGGACGGTGGAAGGCCTGGGCGGGGAGGTGACGGCCCAGGCGGTCCTGGCCCGTGACGTCGAAACCCTGCGGACCTTCGGCCTGTCGGGCCAGAAGGCGCGCTATGGGCGTGAGATCGCCCTGGCCCAGGTCGAGGGCCGCATCGACCTGGAGCATATGCAGACCCTGTCGGACGAGGCGGCGATCGCCGCCCTGACCGCCATCAAGGGCGTCGGCAAATGGACGGCCGAGACCTATCTGATGTTCTGCGAGGGGCGGCTGGACGTCTTTCCGGGCGGCGACGTGGCCCTGCAGGAGGCGATGCGCTGGGCCGACCGGGCCGACATGCGCCCGCGCGAGAAGCAGGCCTACGCCCGCGCGGAAATCTGGCGGCCATGGCGGGGCGTGGCGGCGCATCTGCTGTGGGGATGGTATGGCGGGGTCAGGCGCGGCGAGATCGTGCTGGAGGACCTGACCCCGTGACCCCCATCGACCCCGTCATCGGCGAGACCATTCGCAATCCGCAGACGGTGCTGACCGCCCTGGATTTCGCCGGGGTGGCCGTGTTCGCCGCCACCGGCGCCCTGGCCGCCGCGCGCGAGAAGCACGACCTGGTGACCTTCGCCTTCTTCGCCGCCATCACCGGGGTCGGCGGCGGCACCCTGCGCGACCTGTTGCTGGGCCTGCCGGTGTTCTGGGTCCAGGACTGGCGCTACATCGCGGTCTGCCTGGCCGCGGCGGTCGGCATCTGGCTGCTGGGCTGGCGCGACTGGCGCTTCCGGGCCCTGCTGTGGCTCGACGCCGTGGGTCTGGCGGCCTATGGCGTGATGGGCGCGGCTAAGGCGATGGCGGCCGGCGCCTCGCCCCTGATCTGCATCGTCATGGGCACGCTGACGGCCTGTTTCGGCGGCGTGATCCGCGATCTGCTGGCCGGCCAGCCGTCCATCCTGCTGCGGCGAGAGATCGCCGTCTCGGCCGCCATCCTGTCGGCCACCGTCTATGTCGCCCTGCGCGGCCTGGAGACCGATCGCTGGCCGGCCGCGGCGGTCGCCCTGGCCGTGGGTTTCGCGCTTCGCGCGGCGGCGCTGCGGTGGGGCTGGACCCTGCCGGGCTTTCCCTCCGGGCCGCGCGCCTGAGGCGCAATCTTCGCGTCTTCGTCATGGCGGCGTCTTCGAATCAGGCGTACGCTTTTCCCGCCAGACTAGGGAAGGAGACGCGTCTTCAGTCCTGTCGCCTCGATCCCCCCCGCCGTGGACGGGAGGGCCTGATGCAGGTTCTCCATCGACCGCCTTCGGGCTGGCCCGCCCTGGTGCTCAACGCCGATTTCCGGCCGCTGTCCTATTATCCGCTGTCGCTGTGGCCGTGGGAGGAGGCGGTCAAGGCGGTCTATCAGGACCGCGTCGAGGTCGTGTCGCTCTACGACAAGGTCGTGCGCTCCCCGTCGATGGAGATGCAGCTGCCCAGCGTCATCGCGCTGAAAAGCTACGTCGACCAGGACCGCAGTCCCGCCTTCACCCGCTTCAACGTCTTCCTGCGCGACGGCTTCGCCTGCCAGTACTGCGGCGAATCCACCGAGCTGACCTTCGACCACGTCATTCCCCGCTCGCAGGGCGGGCGCACGACCTGGGAGAACATCGTCGCCGCCTGCGGGCCGTGCAACCTGACCAAGGGCGGCCGCACCCCGCGCCAGGCCATGATGCCGGTCCGCCGCGAACCCTATCGCCCCAACGCCTGGCAGCTTCAGGACGCCGGCCGCCGCTTCCCGCCCCACTACCTGCACCAGAGCTGGCTCGACTACCTTTATTGGGACATCGAGCTCGAACCCTAGGGTTCTTTTCCGTTGCCGGAGACGGCTCAGACAGCCTTGCGTCTGGTCACAGACGAGGGGACGCCAGGCCGGTGTTCCAGTTCCACGGCTGGTCTCCCGCCGCGCGGCGGCGCTGCACCGCGGCCTCGTGGAGCGGGAACATGCCAGGGAACAGGTTCACGCCGGGGACGGGGCTGGCGCGGAAGGCCATGAAGGCGCGGTCGTCGCCATAGGGCGACCATGCGGGCGAACCGACCGCCTGGGGCCGGCCGTCGCGCACGAAGCTGGCCCAGTAGGCGACCATGGCGTCGCTCAGACCGGCCTCTGCGGCGGTGTCCGGGATCGCCGGCCAGCGCGGCGGCGTCCTCTGCAGATTGCCGAACATATAGGGCAGTTCGCTGGCGTGAAACGCGTGCAGCCCGGCGGTGTCGGCGGCGGGATAGCCGTGGTCGAAGAGGTACAGGTACGAGGGTCGCCCCGCGGCCGTCTGGGATCGGACGAGCCGTTCGGAAGTCCAGCCGTACAGGGCGTCGCGGCTGGCGGCGAGGATGCTCTCGTCCATGTCCGAGGACGGATAGAGACGCAGGAATTCGTCCGCCAGGTCGCCGTATCGCTCGCGGATCGAGCGTTCGTATCCGGCGGCGTCGCCCGGCGCGGGCGGGGCCAGCATGCGAAGCGACCGGATCTCGCCGCTGTTGAAGCCGGCCAGTACGGGAACCGGCGCCTGTTCGCCGCGATCGAACACCTCGACGATCTGGCGCGGCAGGACCACGCCGTCGATGACCCCGAAGGTGGCGAAACCGCCGAGGGCGGCGCGGTCGGTCAGGTCCTGCGCCTCCATGCCGCGAAGCACGCGCAGGCTGGGCGCCTGAAGCGCGCGGGCCAGGGCGGCGCCCGCCGCTTCGGCCGCCGGCGCGCCGTGCCGCGCCTGCTTCAGCTCGGGCGTGGAGATCATGTAGGCGCTCTGGGCGATGGCCCGGTCGAACAGGCCCCGGGCCAGCGGCGAACTCATCAGATAGAGGACGCTGAGCCCGCCCGCGGACTCGCCCGCGATGGCGACATTGTCCGGATCGCCGCCGAAGCTCGCGATGTTGCGCTTGATCCATTCGAGCGCGGCGACCTGGTCCATCAGGCCGTAGTTGCCGGAAATGTTCGCCGGACTTTCGGCGCTGAGGTCTGGATGGGACAGCCAGCCCAGCACGCCGAGGCGGTAGTTGATCGACACCACCACCACGCCTTCGCGCGCCAGCCGGGCGCCGTCGTAGAGCGTCTCCTTGCTGGAGCCGGTCACCAGCGCGCCGCCGTGGATCCAGACCATGACCGGCGCCTTGCCGGCGACGTCCGGCGTCCAGACGTTCAGGGTCAGGCAGTCCTCGCTGGTCCGGCCCAGGTCGGCGGAATAGATCGACTGGACGAGGGGCGTGGGCTGGATGCAGGCGGCGCCGAACCGTGTCGCATCGCGCACGCCATCCCAATGGGCGGCGGGCGCGGGCGGTCGCCAGCGCCTTTCTCCGACGGGCGGCGCGGCGTAGGGGATGCCCTTGAAGCTGGCGATCTCGCCCTCGGCCGCGCCCCGCACGGCGCCGGCCGGGGCGGTCACGACGGGCGGCGAGGCCGCGGCGGCCGCGGCCGCGCTGGCGAGCAAGGCCAGCGCTGTGCCCACGCCGAGGAGTTTGGCGATCATCGAACGGTCTCCGCTTTGGGGGTGTTGCGGCCCAGCACGCGGGCCAGCCACAGGAACAGGCCGATCGCGGCCAGATAGACGGGGATCAGGGTGTAGAGCGCGATCTGCAGCGAGTTGTCCGGGTGCGTCGCGCGGAAGAAGTCGCTGGCGGCCCCGACATAGGTCGGCCCCACGCCCATGCCGATGAAGTTCATCACCAGCAGCAGCAGGGCGCCGGCCATGACCCGCTGGTTCGGCCTGACCTCTTCCTGCACCAGCGCCACCGAGGACGACAGGTAGAAGTAGTTCAGGAAGTTCGGCGCCAGCATCAGCGCCAGCGCCAGCGGCCACGACGGGGCCCAGACGAAGGCGATGTAGAACGGCAGGGCCAGGGCCAGCGACATCGCCGGCAGCAGGGCGTAGGCCGTCTTGGACCGGCGCGTATAGCGGTCGATCAGCCAGCCCGAGGCGAAGATGCCGCCGCCCATGCCGATGGCCACGACCAGCGCGTACCACAGGGCCACGTCGTTCAGGGTCATGCCCTTCTCGCGCATCAGGAACAGCACGGCGAAATTGCCCAGGCCGTAGGTGACGATCTGGGTCACGCCGCTGCCCAGCGCGGCCAGCACCAGCGCAGGGGTGGAGAAGAACATCTTCACCGTGGCCCAGAAGCCGGCCCGGGCGGGCGCCGCGGAGGCGGCGCGGGCGGGGGACGCGTCCAGGCCCCCGCGGCGGGGCTCCTTGACCAGGAAGGGCGTGGCCAGGGCGACGACCAGGCCCACGGCGCCGATGGCGATGAAGGCGTCGCGCCAGCTGAAGGCGGCGGCCACCGAGGCGCCGAAGGCGATGCCCAACGCCGCGCCCACCGGCGGTCCCAGGTTGTAGATCCCCAGCGCCATGCCCCGGCGGCCGGGCGGGAAATAGTCGGTGATGATGGCGTAGGACGGCGGAACGCCCCCCGCCTCGCCGAAGCCCACGGTCATGCGCGACACGGCCAGCTGTCCGAAGTTGCGCGACAGGCCGCAGGCGATGGTGGCCGCGCTCCAGACGCCGCAGGCGATGGACACGACGGCCACGCGATTGGTGCGGTCGGCCAGCCATCCCACGGGAATGGCGATGAAGCAGTAGAAGAACGCGAAATACAGGCCGCCCAGCAGGCCCAGCTGGCCGTCGGTGATGTGCAGCGCGTCCTGGATCGGCTTGGCCAGGATCGACAGCAGCTGTCGGTCCAGGAAGTTCAGCACATAGATGAACCACAGCACGCCCAGGGCCACCCAGGCGCGTCCGCCCGCCGAGGGCTTGGCGGCGGGCGGTCCTCCGGATTCGATCGGGGTTGCACTCATGTCGTTTCCTCGGCTGCGGGCCCGGCGGCCCGTCTATTTTTCGGGATGGGTCAGCGCGGCGTAGGTGTAGGTTCGGGCCTTGGCGCGGAATTCGTTGCTGACGGGATCCGCCATGCGCTGGATCAGGCCGACGAAGACCACGTCGTTCTCGGGATCGATCCAGAACCATGTGCCCCCGCCGCCGCCCCAACTGAGCGTGCCCTTGCCTTCGGACAGGCCCAGCCGCTTCGGGTCCTCGGTGATGGCGAAGTCCAGACCGAAGGTCAGGGCCGGATTGAAGGGCAGAAGGCGCAGCGGGTTGAAGCGGTCGAGCACGGCCTCCGGGACGGCGTTGGTCGCCATCAGGTCGACCGTCTCGGGCCTGAGGATGCGGACCCCGTCCAGCGCGCCCCTGTTCAGCACCATCTGGCAGAAGCGGGCGTAGTCGACGGCCGTGGAGACCAGGCCGCCGCCGCCGCCCTCGAACCGGGGCGGGCGGGTGTAGTCGTTGATCGGCATGTCGAAGGCCGTGGTCGTGACCTTCAGCCCGCCCGCGCCGTCATCGGAATACATCTCGGCCAGGCGATGGACCTGATCCGCCGGAACCTGGAAGCCGGTGTCGACCATGCCCAGCGGCGCGAAGATGCGGGCGCGCAGAAAGTCGCCGAAGGTCATGCCGGTCAGGCGTTCGACCACCACCGCCTGCAGGTCGGCGGCGATGGAATAGAACCACTCGGTTCCGGGCTGGAACATCAGGGGGATGCGCGCGGCCCGATCGACAAGCTGCTGATGGCCCTGCGCCATCATCACGCCGGCCTGGCGATAGGCGCGCTCAATCGGATGGATGTCGAACAGGCCGTAGCCGAAGCCGGCGGTGTGGCTCATCAGCTCGCGCATGGTCGGCGGACGGTCGGCCTCGACCGTCCGCATCGCGCCGTCGTCGCCGAGCCCGGCATAGACCCTCTGGCCCGCGAACTCGGGCAGGTGGTCGGTGATCGGGTCGTCCAGGCGCCAGAGCCCCTGTTCGAACAGGATCATCATGGCCACGCCGGTCACCGGCTTGGTCATGGAATAGATGCGGAACAGGGCGTCGCGGGCCAGGGGCGCGTCGTCGCCCAGACGCGCGTGGCCGAAGGTGGTGAAGGCGGCGACCTGTCCGTGGCGCATCAGCAGGGTGGAGGTCCCCGCCACCAGGCCCGCCTCGACCATGCCCGACATATAGCCGTCCAGGTCGGCGAGCCGGCGGGAGTCGAAGCCGAGGGCTTCGGGGCTCGATGCGAACGGAAGGCCGCCGGCGGTCATTCGCGCGCCTGCTTTCGCCGTTCCTCGGCCCGGTCGCGGCAGACGCCGATGAAGCCGTGCGCCATGAACGACGCCATCCGCGCCTTGATGGCCTCGAAGTCGTCGGACCGGCACTTGCCGCCCGACAGGCGGTCGATCCGGCCGGTGCGCGCCAGGCTGAGGGTCAGGGCGCCGGTGACGAAGTGGTAGCCCCAGAAGATGTCCTCCTCCAGCGCATCCGGCAGGGCCTGTTTCAGCAGTCCGATCAGGCGCAGCACGACGGGATCGTAGAGGCGATCCATCACCTCGGCGCCCCACGCGGGGGTGTTGTTGATCTGGGCGCTGAGGGCGCCGAAGTGCCGCCAGCCGTCGCCGCCCGTCGAATAGGTGTCGAGATCGGTGTCGAGGAAGGCGCGCAACGCCCCTTCGACGGTCGGCCTGCCGCCGGCGGCCGCCTCATAGGCGTCCAGCGCATCCATCCGGCGCCCGCTGGTCACCGGCGCGCGGCGCGCCATGACCTTGTCGAACACCTCCTGCTTGTCGGTGAAATAGTAGTGGATCAACGACTTGTGGACGCCCACCTGATCGGCGATGTCCTTGATCGTCACCCCGTAGAAGCCGTGGCGCGAGAACAGCTCCTCGGCCGCGTCGAGCAGCTGTTCCAGGGTTTCGGCGCGCTGCTCGGCCTTGCGGCGGGGCTTTCGGACGGGCGTGGTCATGGTCTGGGCCTCGGGGCGTTCTGGCCCCTGCTGCAGACGGGGCGCCGACTCGATGATGGAGACGGCGGCCATCCTAAGCGCCTCCGTAAGTGGCGCGAAGCAGCGCCTTGTTGATCTTGCCGGTGGCGGCCAGGGGCATGGCCTCGACCCGCACGATCCGCTCGGGGATCCACCAGTCGGCCACCTGGCCCTTCAGCGTCGCCTTAAGGCTTTCGTCGCTGACCGCCTGGTCGCGGGCCGGTTCGATCACCATCAGCGGCCGTTCCCCCCATTTGGGGTCGGCGCGGCCGATCACGGCCACCAGTCCGACGGCGGGCAGGGCGCCGACGATCTCCTCGATCTCGACCGGATTGATCCATTCGCCGCCCGACTTGATCAGGTCCTTGGACCGGCCCGCCAGCGTCAGGTTGCCGGCGTCGTCCAGCAGGGCCAGGTCGCCGGTGTCGAACCAGCCGTCGGCGTCGACGACGGGCTTGCTGGCGCCGAAATAGGTCTTCACGACGCTCTGCCCCTTCACCTTCAGGTGGCCGACGGTGTTGCGCTGGTCGGGCAGGGGGGCGCCGTCCGCGTCGGTGAGCAGCAGGTCCAGGCCCATGGGCGGCCGGCCAGAGCCCCTTGCGGCGCCCGGCGTGTCGCTGCGGGGCGAGATGGCGCCCAGCGGCGACAGTTCCGTCATCCCCCAGCTGGTCTGGACCGTGGCGCCGAAGCGGGTCTCCATCCGCCTGAGAAGGCTCTCCGGGCAACTGGAGCCGCCGATGATGACGCGTTCGAGACTGGGGGTTTCGCCGCCCGTCGCGTCGAGGTGATCCAGCAGGCCCAGCCAGACGGTGGGCACGCCGACGGCCACGGTGACCTGATGGCGGTCGATCAGCCGGGCCAGGCTGGCGCCGTCCGTCGCGCGGCCCGGCAGGACCAGTTGCGCCCCCACGGCGGGCGCCGCGAACGGCAGCCCCCAGGCGTTGGCGTGAAACATCGGCACGGCGACCAGGACGGTGTCGCGCGACGTCAGGGCGATGGAGTCCGCCTGCAGCGCGCGCAGGGTGTGCAGGTAGTTGGATCGGTGCGTGTAGGCCACGCCCTTCGGCGCGCCGGTGGTGCCCGAGGTGAAGCACAGGCCGGCCAGGGCGCCCTCGTCGAACCGGCCCCAGGGGACGGCGCGCCCCTGCGTCGCCAGCAAGCCCTCCAGGTCCGAGACCTCGGGGCGTCCGGCCTCGGGCGTCTCTCCGTCCAGGAGGATCAGCCGCTCCAGCGAGGGGCAGGCGTCCAGCAGGGCCTCGGCCATGTCGCGCAGGCCCGCGCCCACGGCCAGCACCCGGTCGTCCGCCTTGGCGACCATGGCGGCCAGATGGGCGACGGTCAGCCGGGGGTTCAGGGTGTGGCAGACCAGGCCCACGCTCATGGCGGCGTACCAGACCTCGACATGATGCTGGGTGTTCCAGGCCAGGGTGGCGATGCGGTCGCCCGGCTTCAGGCCGAAGTCCAGCAGGGCGCCGGACAGGCGATTGGCCCGCGGGCGCAGGTCCGCATAGCCGATGGCCTGATCGGTCTCGGCGCCGGCGGTCACCACCTGCGCGGTCCCGTGCCATTTGGCGCCGTGATCCAGGAAGCGGTCCACGGTCAGGGCGTAGTCCTGCATGAAGCCGGGGGAGGAACCGATCATCCTTGAGCGAACGTCCAGACGGTTACAAAAGCCGGGAGCCCGGCGAGCGAAGGGGGCGGCGGCCGGTCGACCGCCGCCCCGCCAGGGTCAGAAGGTCTTCGTCAGATTGACGCCGAACTGGCGCGGGGCGCCCGCATAGCGCAGGCCCGAGTTGATCGCGGCGATATAGGTCTGGTCCGTCGCGTTCAGCGCATAGGCCGCCAGCGTCCAGTCGCCGGTCTTGTAGCTGAGCAGCAGGTTGACCAGGTTGCGCGCCTCCAGGCGGTCGCCCAGGGCCTCGTTGTTGAAGATGCTGGTCCAGGACTCGCCGATGTGGGCGTAGTCGATGCGCGGCGACAGGGTCGCGCCGTTGGGCAGGGCGAAGTCGTACTGAACCCCGATGTTGAAGGTCAGCTCGGGCGCGTAGCCCTGGGTGTTTCCGTCCAGGTTCAGGCAGTTGGCGGTCTCGGGCCCGGTCTCGGCGTCGCACGTTCCGCTGCGCGCGACGCGGGGATCGGCGGCGTAGAATTCCCCAAGCTCGGAGTTGGAGACGGCGGCGCCGACATCCATGGTCCAGGCGTCCATGCGCACCTGGGCCGACGCCTCCAGCCCCATCAGGACGGTCTCGTCCGCGACATTGACGATCGAGCTGAACAGCGGGACGGCCGGATCGCCGACGACGACCTGGAAGCCCTCATAGGTCATGTAATAGGCGCCCAGCTGGGTGCGGACCTGACCGTCGAACATCGTCGACTTCCAGCCCAGTTCGTAGTCGACCACGTCTTCGGGCCCGAACGCGCTCGCCGGAACATAGAAGTTCGGCGCGTTCAGCCCGCCCATCTTGAAGCCGTTCGCCACGAAGCCATAGACGAAGTTGTCGTCGTCGATCTTGTAGTTGATGCTCAGCTTGCCGGTGGTCTTCTCGGCGGTGACCTCGTCGTTCTGGAGCAGCTGAAGGCCCAGCGCGGGATAGGTCGTATAGACGTTCTCGTTGCGCGAGGTGCTTTCCGACCACCGGGCGCCCAGCTGAACCTGCAGCCGGTCCGAGATGTCGTAGCTGACCTGGCCGAAGACGGCCTTGGTCTCCTTCGGCGTTTCGCCGAAGATGTAGTAGTCCAGCACCCCTTCGGGGAAGCCGACGTGATAGGCCCCCTCCGGGAAGGTGGTGACCGGGAAGGTGACGTCGTCCTGCTGCCAGAAGGCGCCCAGCAGCCAGGTCAGGCGCTGGTTGTCGGGCGAGACCAGGTTGATCTCCTGCGACCAGACGTCTTCCTCGACGCGGTCATAGAAGGTGTTGTTCAGCGCGCTGGTCCCGTCCAGATCGGTCGAGAACTCGCTGATCCCGTCCTGGTATCCGGTGATCGAGCGCAGCGTGATCCCGTTGTCGAACACATAGCTGACGTTCAGCGACACCCGCGCCGTCTCGTCGACGCCCGAGTGCGGGCCGTTGGCGGTGATCTTGAACGGATCGTTGGTCGACAGGGCCGGGTCGGCCGGATAGCCGCCGAAATCCAGCTTGTTGTAGTCCGCCTTCAGCAGCACCCGCAGGGCCGTCGTCGGGGTCCACAGGACGCTGGCGCGGACGCTGTTCATGTCCACGTCGCCGGGGCTGCCGCTGTAGGGGCCGGTGATGTCGTGAAAGCTGCTGCGCTGTTCGCTGTTGACGGCGAAGCGCGCGGCGAGGGTGTCGGTGATCGGCACGTTGACCGCGCCCTGGAGCTTCAGATTGTCGTAGTTGCCGACCTGGCCCATCACATAGCCGTTCACCCCGGTGAAGTCGGGATTGCGCGAGGTGATGAAGACCGCGCCGCCCGTGGCGTTGGTGCCGGCGAACGTCCCCTGCGGACCGCGCAGCAGTTCCACGCTGCCGATGTCGTAATAGGGCTCGGTCTGGAAATAGCCCGGGAAGACCGGAACGCCGTCGCGATAGGTGGTCACGCCCACGCCGATGGCGGTGGTGGCCTCGGACTTGCCGATGCCGCGCACGTTGAAGAAGTTGCCCTGGCCGTAGTTCTGGACGGTCGTGGACGGGGCTGCGAACTGCAGCTGCTCCAGCGAGAAGACCCCGCGGTCCTGCAGGCTCTCGCCCGACAGCACGGTGGCGGCGACGGCGGTTTCCTGCAGGTTGGTCGTGCGGCGTTCGGCGGTGACCAGCACCTCGCCCACGACGGTCGCCTCCTGATCTTCGGTCTGTTGCGGCGCGGCGTCCTGCGCCTGCGCGGCGCCCGCCCACAGCAGGACGGCGGCGGATGTCGTCAGCCAGAGCTTGCGCCCCATGGTCTTCCTCCCACGATGTTTCCTCGGGCGCTCTGTCGGCGCCTCATCCGACCGTCGCACCGATTTCGCGCGTCGTCAACATTCACTAGCCGGCGAGTGAATGTTGACCTTTCGACCAGGATCATCAAAGTGCGCCCCGCCCGCAGACGGGCGCGTCGGCAATGACCGAAACGGGGAAACGAGCATGAGCATCACTCTCGCGGGCCGGGTGGCCATCGTCACGGGCGCCGGCGGCGGCCTGGGCCGAAGCCACGCGCTGGCGCTGGCGCGATACGGGGCCAGGGTCGTGGTCAACGACCTGGCGTCCGCCGCCTGCGAGGCCGTCGCCCACGAGATACGCGCCGCGGGCGGCGAGGCCATCCCCTGGACCTGCAGCGTCACCGATCGCGAAGGCGTCTTCGCCATGGTGGAGGGCGTGGTCCAGCGCTGGGGCGGCGTCGACATCCTGGTCAACAACGCCGGCATCCTGCGCGACAGGACCTTCGCCAAGATGGACCTCGACGACTTCGCCCTGGTGCTGGACGTGCACCTGATGGGGTCGGTCAATCTGACCAAGGCGGCCTGGCCGCACATGCGCGACAAGGGCTACGGCCGGGTGATCTTCACCACCTCGTCATCGGGGCTGTACGGCAACTTCGGCCAGTCGAACTACGGCGCGGCCAAGATGGCCCTGGTGGGGCTGATGCAGACCCTGGCGCTGGAGGGTGAAAAGTCCGGCATCCACGTCAACTGCCTGGCGCCCAGCGCCGCGACCCAGATGACCGAGGGGCTCTATTCGGAAGAGGACCTGCGCGGCCTGTCGACCGATCTGGTCAGCCCCGGCGTCGTGGCCCTGGCCAGCGAGAACGCCCCCACCCGCACCATCCTGCTGGCCGGCGCCGGCGCCTTCGAACAGGCGCACGTCACCATGACCCAAGGCATCTATGTCGGCGACGCCCCGGACGCCGCCGACCGCATCGAGGCGCGGTGGGCCGACATCCGGGACCGCGCCAGCGAGGTCGTGCCGCCCTCCGGCGCGGCCCAGTACAGCCACGAAGTGAACCATCCGTTCCGCTGAGGATGGCCAGGTGGAAACCGCCTCTGGCGCTTGGAACCGCCCTTACCGCGTATGCGGCCCACGCCTTCCTCGATGCGTGTGGTGACTTCAGGCTCTGCCGTTCCACTCCGAATACCGGGCGTCTGGACCCTCGCCACATGGGCGAGGGTGAGGGATCATCTTTGCCTCAGCGCATCGTCGGAATGACGAAGGAACTGTCGGCGTGCTCCAGTTCGCTGTCCGGCCACCGGGCCGTCACGGTCTTGGTCTTGGTCCAGAAGCGGACGCCCTCCATGCCGTGCTGGTTGATGTCGCCGAAGGCCGAGCGCTTCCAGCCGCCGAAGGTGTGATAGGCCACCGGCACCGGGATCGGCACGTTGATGCCGACCATGCCGACATTGACGCGGGCGGCGAAGTCGCGGGCCGCGCGGCCGTTCTGCGTGAAGATGGCGACGCCGTTGCCGTATTGGTGGTTGGACGGCAGGGCCAACGCTTCCTCGAACGTCTCGGCGCGCACGATCTGCAGCACCGGGCCGAAGATCTCTTCCTGATAGGACGACATCTCCGGCTTCACATGGTCGAACAGCGACGGGCCGATGAAGTACCCTTTCTCGTGGCCCTGCAGGCTGAAGTCGCGGCCGTCGACCACCAGTTCGGCGCCTTCCTGGACGCCCTTCTCGATCCAGCCGGCGATGCGGTCGCGGTGCTGGGCGGTGACGACGGGGCCGTAGTGGGCGCCCGCGTCGGTCGAGACGCCGACCCGCATCGTCGGGATTTCCGCCACCATCCGTTCGCGCAGTTCGTCGGCGGTCTTCTTGCCGACCGGCACGACCACCGGCAGGGCCATGCAGCGCTCGCCGGCCGAGCCGAAGGCCGCGCCCGACAGGTCCTTGACCACCTGGTCCATGTCGGCGTCGGGCAGGACGATCCCGTGGTTCTTGGCGCCGCCCATGGCCTGGACCCGCTTATGGTGGGCCGCGCCGGTCTGATAGACATAGTGGGCGATGTCGGACGAGCCGACGAAGCTGACCGCGTGCACCAGCGGATGGGTCAGGATGGCGTCCACCGCCGTCTTGTCGCCGTGCACCACGTTCAGCACCCCGTTCGGCGCCCCGGCCTCCAGCATCAATTCGGCCAGGCGCACCGGCACCGACGGATCGCGTTCCGACGGCTTCAGCACGAAGGTGTTGCCCACCGCGATGGCCACGCCGAACATCCACATCGGGATCATGGCGGGAAAGTTGAACGGGGTGACGCCCGCCACCACGCCCAGCGGCTGGCGCATCGAATAGACGTCGATGCCGGGGCCGGCGCCCTGGGTGTATTCGCCCTTCAGCGCGTGGGGGATGCCGCAGGCGAACTCGATCACCTCCAGCCCGCGCTGGATGTCGCCCTTGGAGTCCGCGATCACCTTGCCGTGCTCGCTGCTGAGCAGTTCGGCCAGTTCGTCCATCCGCGCCTCGACCAGGCGCTTGAACTCGAACATGACCCGCGCGCGGCGCTGCGGATTGGTGCTGGCCCAGCCGTCGAAGGCGTTCTGGGCGGCCTGCACCGCGCGGCCGACCTCGGCCGTCGTGGCCAGCTGCACGCGCGCCTGCACCTCGCCCGTGTTGGGATCGAACACGTCGCCGAACCGGCCTGAGGCGCCCTCGAAAGCCTGACCGTCGATGAAATGGCGGATGTCGCGCATGGAGGGGCTCTCTGAATCGAGTTCTGGAAAGGGAAGACAGCGGTGGATGGTGTCGCTTCGGCGCCTACTGAGTCAGGTGGGGCTGGCAGCTCTCGAGCAAGGTCGACAGGGTGACACGCTGCGCCTCGACCGCGGCAAGCCGTCTCTCGATCACGTCGATTAGCCGCCGTTCTTCAGACCCTGGCTCTCGACCGCAGAGGATTTCCGCGATCTCGCCGAGTTCGACACCTGCTGACCGCAGCTTCGAAATCAGATCGAGCCGATCGATGATCGAACCAGAATAGACCCTGGCTCGCGACGCGTTCCGAAGAGGGTGTAGAAGGCCCACATCCTCATAGTAGCGCAGCGCGCGGGTCGTCAGGCCGCAGCGCGACGCCGCCTCGGTTATGGTGAAGGCGTCGTGGCTGGCGCTTCGTGTTCTGGGGCCTCTCCCGGCCATGCTCTGAACTCCTTGCTGACGTCGCCGCCCGTTCTCGGGACGCCTGGCGACGGGACCGTCTTATTGCGCGTTCGGCGTCGAGGGGCGGGTCAGAAGCGGCCTTTCTCTCGAGCGAGCCGTTCCAGAAGCGGGGCTGGTGCGAAGGCGGCGCCCTGTTCCGCTTCCATGGCCTTAAGGCCGGCGACCACCGTGTCGAGACCGACGGTGTTGGCCCAGAACATCGGACCACCCGTGAACACTGGCCAGTTGTAGCCGAGCACGGCGGCGACATCGATGTCCGACGCCCTGATGGCGACATCCTCCTCAAGGATGCGTGCGCCCTCGTTGACGACGGGAAAGAGCAGACGACCCAGCAGCGTCGCGTCGTCCAGCGCCGGCCCCGCCGACAGGCCGCGGGCTCTCGCCACATCGGCGATGATCGCCTCGGCCACAGGAGACGGCGCGCCCCGCCGGTCGGGGCCATAGTCGTAGTAACCGCCGTTCTTCTTCTGGCCCAGACGGCCGGCGGCGACGAGGTCGCCCATGACTGTGCGTTCGTTCGTGCCGCGCCCGATCACGTCCAGCCCGACCAGATCCATCATCTGGAAATGGCCCATGGCGAAGCCGTAGTCGGTGAGGACGCGGTCGATATCGGCGAGCTTCGTGCCGCGCAGGATAAGGGCTTCGGCTTGGCCGCCACGGGGGGCGAGGAGTCGATTGGCGATGAAGCCCGGGCAGACGCGGCTGAGGACCGGGACCTTGGCGATGGTGCGCGCCAGCTTCATGGCCGTGGCGATCACCAACGCGCTGGTCTGAGCGCCTCGCACGATCTCCAGCAGGCGCATGATGTTGGCGGGAGAGAAGAAATGCAGACCAACCACCCACTCCGGCCGCATGGTGGCGGCGGCGATCTGGTCAAGATCCAGGAAGGAGGTGTTGGAAGCCAGGATGGCGCCAGGGCGCGCGATCGCGTCCAGACGGGAGAAGACGTCCTTCTTGACCGAGAGATCCTCGAAGATCGCCTCGATCACCAGATCGACGTCTCCCAGATCCGTCATGTCGAGCGAGGGCGTGATCAGGGCCATCCGCTGCTCGACAGCCTCCGGGGTCATTCGCCCTTTCTTCGCCGTCGCTTCGTAGTTGCGTCGGATGACGCCGATGCCTCGGTCGAGCGCCTCTTGGGAGGTTTCCACCAGAATGACCGGCAGGCCGGCGTTGAGAAAGTTCATGGTGATGCCGCCACCCATGGTGCCAGCGCCGATCACCCCCACGCGCGTGATCTCGTGCGTCGGGGTCTTAGGGTCGATGTCGGGGATCCGGCTGGTTTCGCGTTCTGCGAAGAAATAGTGGCGCTGGGCGGCGGACTCCGTGCTGGCCTCGAGTTCCCGGAACAGCTTACGCTCTACCGCGAGGCCGTCGTCGAAGGATCCGGCGACCGCGGCTTCGACCGTCTGGATGATCGCTTCTGGGGCGCGAAAGCCCTTGAAGCGACGGGCGTTGGCGGCGCGGAAATCGCTGAAGACGGACGCCTCGGCCTGGGGCGCAGCCCGGTCGCGGATGCGGGGGCGTTTGCCGCCGTCGGCCACGATCTGGGCAGCGTAGGCGCGGGCCTGGGCGATGAGATCGTCGGCCGGGGCTAGGACGTCGACCAGACCGAGGGCCAGCGCCTCCTTGGCCTTGATCATGCGACCGGAGGTCATGATGTCGAGCGCGGCCTCGACACCAACCAGGCGCGGCAGGCGTTGGGTGCCGCCCGCGCCTGGCAGGAGGCCTAGGTTGACTTCCGGCAGGCCGACGCGCGCGTCGGCGGCTGCGATGCGGTAGTGGCAAACGAGCGTCAGTTCAAAGCCGCCGCCCAAGGCCGTGCCGTGGATCGCGGCGATGACGGGCTTCGGCGCATTCTCGATAGCGTCGAACACATGGTCGAAGCTCGGCGGCTGAGGCGGCAGGCCGAACTCGGTGATGTCCGCGCCCGCGATAAAGGTCCGGCCCGCGCAGGCGACGACGATGGCCTGGACCTCGGGATCGGCCGATGCCGCCTCGACCGCACTAAGGACGCCGCGCCGGACCGCCGCAGACAAAGCGTTCACCGGCGGGTAGTCGATCAGGATGGTCGATATGCCATCGGTCGTCGTCTGGGTTACGCAGTCCGCCATGGTGAGATTCCGGGGAGGGAGGAGGCGCCGCGGTCAGGCGGCTGTCGAGCGACGGCTTTCGAGTTCCGCGACGGCGAGGGCGGCCATGGCCTTCTTGTCGAGTTTGCCGGTGGCGCCGATGGCCATCTGATCGACCAGCACCAGATGTTCAGGCCACTTCTTGCGGGAGACGCCGGCGGCCTGCATGTGATCCAGCATGGCGGGCAGGTCGAACGCCTCGAAACCGGGACGCAGCCGGCAAACCGCGCAAGCCTGTTCACCCAGCTTGGTCTCAGGCACCGAGACAACGGCGACTTCCATGATCGCCGGATGGCGCAACAGGACCGCCTCGATCTCGGCGGGGTCGATGTTGAAGCCGCCCCTGATGATCTGATCCTTGATACGGCCGACGACGCGAACGAAGCCTTCGTCGTCCCGGACGATCTCGTCTCCGGTCAGGTAATGTCCGTCGGGGGTCATTTTTTCCTGGCCCGCGCCCATGCCGAGCGCATAGCCGAGGAACAGGGAGGGGCCGCGTACGCCGGCCTGACCCCGCTTGCCGCGAGGCAAGGGGCTCAGGTCCGCGTCGAACGCTTCTTCCTCGGTTCCCGGGAAGGGCCAACCATCGAAGCCCTGCCGACGTTCCAGGGAGTGGTGGCGTCGGGTCGAGCAGTGGCCCATGCATTCGGACATGCCGAACATCCTCAGCGCCTTCAGGCCGAGAATGTTTTCGGCGTCGGCGATCAGTTCCGCTGTCATTGCGCTTCCACCAACGGCCACAGCCTTGAGCGGCAGCCGGCCCTTCCAGAGCTCCTGGCGTGCAGCTTCGACCATGGTGAACAGGTGTGTCGGCACCGCGATCGACCAGCCGACATTGAAGCGTTCAGCGCGTCTCATGGCCTCGGCCGGATCCCAGGGATCGACGAAGACGAGGCGGCGGCCCTGCGACAGGGCGAAATGGGCCGTGAAGGTGAAGCCGGGAGCGCTGTCCAGCGGGACGATGCCCAGAATGGCGTCGTCAGCCTCCAGCCCGGCGATGCGGGCGCAGGCGGTGGTGGCGTAGTTGAGGGCGCCTGCCCCGTGCATCACTCCCTTGGGTACGCCGGTTGAGCCCGAGGTGAAGCCGATGAGCACCGTCTGCGCGTCGCGCGGGTCGCGGGATCGCTCGGACGTTGGAGCGGGTCGGATCGTCCAGCGGGCGCCATGCTCGCACACGACCTTGGCCGTGTGCCCGAGCGCCGCCTCGATGGCGGCCAGTTCGCTGGCGCCGAGCTTGGTCGAATAGGGACAGAAGACGGCCTCCAGGGCCGAAATCGCGAGGGCGGCGGCGAGGGTGGCGGCGGTCTTGTGACCCGCGACCAGCACGCGGTCACCCGCGCCAACGCCCGAGCGGCGCAGATCTTCGGCGATGAGGTCGGCCATCTGCCCGAGCTCGCTGCGCGTCCAGAGCCGGTCGTCGCAGTCCACCAGGGCGACCCCGTCGGGTTCAGCCTGACGATGCGACTGGAACTGAGGCCAGAGCCGTGTCTCGGTCCAGGACAGAACGTCCTCGCGGTCTTCGAATGCGACATCAGGCATGGGATTGTCCTCCGTCGACGAGGAAGGTCTGGCCTGTGATGAAGCTGCCGGCGTCTGAGGCGAGCAGGGCCAAGGCTCCTGAAACCTCGGTCGGCGCGCCGAACCGTCCCAACAGGATGCCGGCCTTTGTCTTGGCCTGAATGTCGGCGTCGAGCGTTTCGGTCATTCCGGTTTCGATCGAACCCGGCGCGATGGCGTTCACCCGAACGCCGTGCTCCGCCCACTGGGCCGCCAGATCGCTGGTCAGGTGGACGACGGCGGCCTTGGAGGTGGTGTAGGGCACCACCTGTCCGGCGTCGGGCCGATAGGAAAGGAAGGCGCCGACCGAAGCGATGTTGATGATCACCCCGCCGCCGTTGGGGATCATGTGCCGCGCGGCATGGCGGCAGGCCAGGAAGGTGCCGGTGACGTTGACGTCCATCACCTTGTTCCAGCCCTTGAGCGGAATGTCTTGCGGCAGTCCCCACCAGGAGGCGCCCGCGTTGTTGACCAGGATGTCGAGCCCGCCAAGACGCGAGACGGTCTCGGCGACCACCGCCTCCACCGATCCCTCGTCAGAGATATCGCAGGCCATGCCAAAGGCTTGAACGCCGAACCGGTCGGCGATCCGGCGCGCGGTGTCCTCGCAGTCCGCGGCCTTGCGTGAGGCCAGCGCGACCGAGCAGCCGAGGTCGGCGAGGGTGGAGGCCATGGCCTCGGCGAGCGCGCCTCGGCCGCCGGTGATCAACGCCCGCTTTTCGTCGAGCCGGAACAGGTCGCTGACGAAGCCGGGTGTCGCCTCAGCCATCGGCCCCATCCGCCAGCAGGTCGATCTCTTCAGTCACCACGATGATCCGCTTGCCGCCCATCCCCTTGGTCTGGCGCGTGGCGGCGGCCCATTCGGGAGACGCCAGGGCCGCGTCGAACGCGGCCCGGTTAGCGAAGGTGAGAACAGCATGGCCGTCCCAGGCCGGCGCGTCTGGACTGTCATAGTCCTTGAACACCGCGCCGTGTCTGTAGGCGATCAGACCCGGCAACACCTTCGCGGCCGCGGCATGGGGACCGCGCCACCACGTCGTGAACTGCTCGTGCGTCATCTCCGAAGGCCTCTTGGCCAGGACGACCATGCTGATCGACATCGCTTAATTGCCCGTCCAGACCGGCTTGCGCTTGCCCAGGAACGCGGCGACGCCTTCCTTGGCGTCCTGCGAGTGGTGGACCACGTTGCAGGTCATGGTCTCCAGGGTGATCAGGGTGTTGGTGTCGGCGTCCATGCCGCGGTTCACCGCCATCTTGGTCATCCACATGCAGAACGGGCTCAGGTCCAGGAAGGGCTGGCAGAACTCGGCGATCAGATCGTCGAACTTGTCGGGCGTCGCCGAGGCGTTGCACAGGCCCCATTCGGCGCATTCGTCGCCGCTCAACAGCTTGCCGGTCAGCATCAACTCCTTGGCCTTGCGCATGCCGATATAGCGCGGAAGGCGGTAGATCGGGCCGGCCCCGCCGAACAGGGCGCGACGGATGTGAAAGTCGCCGATCTTGGCTTCCGAGGAGGCCAGGGCGAAGTCGCACGAGATCATCAGCTCGAAGCCGCCGGCGACGGCATAGCCTTCCACGGCCGCGATGGTCGGCTTGCGCATGTTGAAGATCTTGTCGTAGGTGCGCGCCGAGTCGATCGCCAGCTGAAGCGAGGTGCTGGTTTCGTGCAGGACGGGGCCGACCAGCTGGTCCAGGTCAGCGCCGGAACAGAAAGTGTTGCCCCGCCCGCGGAAGACGACGGCCAGGGCCTTGGGCTCGGCGGCGACCTTGTCGACTGCGGCTTCCAGGTCGCGCAGCAGCTGGGGGCTGACGCAGTTCCGCTTGTGCGGGCGGTTCAGCCAAATGGTGGCTAGGCCGTTCTCGGCCAGTTCGTACTGGATGACGTCTTTTTCGAGTTCCACTTGGGTCTCCTTGGGTGTTCCGGGGCGAAATCAGCCCGGGGGTTCAGGGGGCGATCGGGGAGGCGGGGGCCAGCATCGCGCCGACACCCATCCAGGCGGCGATGCCGGCGGACGGGATGGCGCAAAGGACGGCTTCGGCGATCTCCTCGTCCGTGGCGCCGGCGTTACGGGCGCCTCGGACGTGGGTTTGGGCCATGGGGCTGTATCCAGCGGCCAGTATGGCCAGCAGGAGGAGTTCGCCCAGCTTGGGGCTGAGCGGGTTGGCGTCGATGCTGCCGCGACGCATCAGGTAGTAGGCGTCTGCGGCCGAGGGGCAGAGCCGGATCAATTGCTCCAGCGGGGCCGGGATTGTCCCGAAATAGGCGGTGAAGTTGGCCACGGCCTCCCCTTCCGCCGCGGATGGCAGGGGCTTGCCCTCGGGCGTCTGGTCAGCGTCGAAGATCGCTTCGATCAAGCCGGCGAATTCTAGGGCGGCGCCCTCGCCGCGGAGGCTGCTCAGAACGATCAACCCCGCCACGGCGTCCTTGGTCGTCAAGCCGAGCGTCTTGCCGCGCGTCAGCTCACGGCGCGCTAGGGTTTCGTAGCGTCGATCTATCGCCGCGACAGCCACGAACAGGGCTTTGAACTTCGCCTCGACGGCGCCGTCAGTCTCAATCACGCGCCGGAACTCGGCATAGCCAGCCAAGGTGTAGGGGGCCAGGCCTTGCAGCAGCGACACGTCCATTAACGGACTTGTGGTCATCGTTTCTCTCCTCCCACTGTCATGTTCGACCGACTGGTCGGGCGTCAAGGTGAAAGCCTGCCACCTGACCCATTTGACAGGCGCGCGCAAACTTCGCCATCTCGTTTGACAGCCGACCGGTCGGTCGAGTAACCATTTGTTCGACCAACCGGGCGGTCGAGTCTTGTTGGCACGGGGTAGTCCGCGGCGCGACGTCGCCGCCGAGATGGAGCGGTCATGGGTTTCGAGCAGTCAGCCAAGTCTCGCGAATGGATGGATCGGGTCCGTGCATTCATGGACGAGGAAATCGCGCCGGCGATGCCGACCTACCATTCCCAGGCGGCGTCCGGAGACCGCTGGAACGATATCCCGCCCATCTTCGACGAGCTGAAGGCCAAGGCCAGAGCCGCAGGGCTCTGGAACATCTTCATGCCGCCTTCGGACCACGACGACGAATTCTTCACCAGCGTCGGCCTGACCAACCTGGAATATGCGCCGATCGCCGAACTGATGGGCCGCATCTACATCGCGGCCGAGATCTTCAATTGCATGGCCCCCGACACGGGCAATTTCGAGGTCCTGCACCGCTACGGCACGCGCGAGCAGAAGCAGCGTTTCATGATTCCTCTGCGGGACGGCCTGACGCGATCCGCCTTTCTCATGACCGAGCCGGATGTCGCCTCTTCGGACGCGCGCAACATTCAGACCTCGATCCGCCGAGACGGTGACGACTACGTCATCAATGGCCGCAAATGGTGGTCGTCCGGCGCGGGGCATCCGCGCTGCGACTTCTTCATTCTCATGGGCAAGACCGATCCGGACGCGCCGGCCTATAACCAGCAGTCCATGATCCTGGTGCCGCGGCACACGCCCGGCGTGACGCTGGTCCGTCACCTGCCGGTCTTCGGCTACGACCACGCGCCGCACGGCCATTTCGAAGTCCGGCTGGAGGACGTGCGCGTCCCCGCCGAGAACATGCTGCTGGGCGAGGGCAGGGGGTTCGAGATCGCCCAGGGCCGGCTCGGGCCGGGCCGCATCCATCACACCATGCGCAACATCGCCACCATGGAGATCGCGCTGGAGAAGATGTGCCGCCGCCTGGTCGAGCGGCGCGCCTTCGGAAAGGCCGTCGGCGAGCATTCGGTGTGGGAGGAGCGGATCGCCCGCGCCCGGTGCGAGATCGAGATGTCGCGTCTGCTGTGCCTCAAGGCCGCGCATCGCATGGATACCGTCGGCAACAAGGAGGCCCGGGCCGAGATCGCCATGATCAAGATCGCCGCGCCCCGCATCGCGCAACAGATCGTAGACGACGCAATTCAGGCGCATGGCGGCGGCGGGGTCAGCGACGACTTCGGCCTGGCGGAGATGTGGGCCAACACCCGGATCGTGCGTCTGACGGACGGTCCCGACGAAGTCCACGAGCGTCAGCTCGCCCGCATGGAACTCGACAAATACCGCAAGGGAGCGGCGTCGTGAGCCTGCCGAAGCCCGCGGCCTATCTGGGAAGCACCCGGGCGCTTTCGAGCGGCGCGGCGTTCGACGAAGAGAAGCTCGCGAAATATCTTCAGGCGCGCATTCCGGGCTTCAAGGGCCCGCTTACCGTCGAGCAGTTCGAAGGCGGCCAGTCCAATCCGACCTTCCTGCTGATCACGCCGGACCGTCGCTACGTCCTGCGCCGCAAGCCGGCGGGCGTGCTGCTCAAATCGGCCCACGCCGTCGACCGCGAGTATCGCGTCACCCTGGCCCTGTTCGAGGCCGGCTTCCCGGCCCCGGAGCCCCTGATCCTGTGTGAAGACGACAGCGTCATCGGTTCGATGTTCTACGTCATGGCCCATGTGCCTGGCCGGGTGTTCTGGGATCCCAAGATGCCGGAGATCAGCCGCGACGATCGCGCGGCGATCTATGACTCGGCCAACGCGACCCTCGCGGCCCTCCACGCCATCGACTACCGCGCCGCGGGCCTCGAGGACTTCGGTCGCCCGGGCAATTACTTCGCCCGCCAGGTGTCGCGCTGGTCGCGACAGTACGAAGCCTCCCGAACCGTCGACCTGCCCGCGATGGACCGCTTGATGGAGTGGCTGCCGACCGCCATCCCCGAGGACGGTGATCGAAGCACGCTCATTCACGGCGACTTCTCGTTCCACAACCTTCTGGTTCATCCGACCGAGCCGCGCGTGGTGGCCGTGCTGGACTGGGAACTGTCGACGCTGGGCAATCCCGCCGGCGACCTGACCTATCACATGATGGAGTGGTTCCGGCCCGAAGGCGTCGATGTTCGCGGCACCCTGAAGGGGGCCGATCTTCAGGCCCTCGGCATTCCGACGGCCCAGGACTATGCGGCGCGGTACGGCGAACGGACCGGCTTCGACATAGACGCCGGCGATCCCTTCTACCGCGCCTTCAACCTCTTCCGTGTCGCCGCGATCCTTCAGGGCATCGCCGGACGCGCCCGCGACGGCGTCCAGACAGACGCCCGGGCCTCGGAAATCATCACGCGCATCCGGCCGCTTGCAGACGCGGCATGGCGTGAAGCCCGGTCAGCGGGAGCCAGCTGACGAACAGACAGTCGAGAAGCGTATCATCATCAATGCGGGGGCGAGATCGGCGACTACAAGCTCGACCGCCCGAAAGGGAGAATGCCATGATCAGGAAGACTCGTAGCCAACATATGCTTGGCCTGCTTGCCGGAGTTTCGCTCACCGTCCTCGCTGCGCCCGCCTCGGCGCAGACCGCTTCGACGCCAGCGCCGACGCAGGAGGCCAGTTCCGTCGATGATGTCGTGGTCACGGCCCGAAGGAGGGAAGAGCGGCTGCAGGACGTTCCGGTGGCGGCGACCGTGGTCGGCGAGGCCCAGATCCGCCAGTACGATCTGACGTCGGTCGCCAACATCCGCATCGTCGCTCCCGAAATCACTCTGGACCGGGGCTTCACCGGCTCGGCGTCGTCCATCTCGCTGCGCGGCGTGAGCTCCTCCTCCATCGACGCCGGCGTGGAGCAGTCGGTGCTGCTGGACTTCGACGGCATGGCCATCAGTCGCGGCCGTATCCTGAATGACGCCTTGTTCGACGTGGAAAGCCTGAGCGTGCTCAAGGGGCCGCAGGCGGTGTTCTTCGGCAAGAACTCGCCCGGCGGCGTGGTGTCGGTCCGCTCGACCAACCCGGGCGACGTGTTCGAAGGCTATGTTCGGGTCGGCTACGAGACCACGGCGGACAACCTGCAGATCGAGACGGCCGCAGGCGGTCCGATCAACGACCAGTGGGGTCTGCGCCTGGCCCTGCTCAGCAGTTCGAGCGAAGGCTACATTCGCAACCAGAACGCTGGCGTCCCCGACCTGCTGCGCTCGGCCGCTTCGGGCAGCACTTATGTGCCGCCGGCTCCCGAACGTCTCGGCGCCGAGGACAAGCTGGCGATCCGCGCCACCTTGGCTTATGACAACGGCGAAGGTTTCTCCGCCAACTTCAAACTGCTGCACAGCCGCTACGAAGGTCAGGGCCTGAACAGCTTCAGCGAGGTCATGGGCTGCCCGGGCGGCCGCACCCAGCCCCAGGTCACGCCGACGCTTCTGGACCCAAACGGCGACTGCCAACTGAACGACCGGGTGTCCCAAGGCTGGATCTCGCCGGAGATTCTGGCCAACTGGCCTCAGGTCAATCAGCATGAGAACGGTCGGCCCTATTCTCACAACTACTCGACCATGCCGGTCTTGACTTTGAACTACGATACCGACAAGTTCAGTATCACTTCTGTTACCGGATATTACGACTACGACTATGTCAGCCAATCCAATGCTGATGCGACGTCATATTCCCTATTTTACTCTTACAGTAACGAAAAAAACGAGAGCTTCTACCAGGAGGTCCGGGCCACCACGTCGTTCGATGGGCCGCTGAACTTCGCGTTCGGCGGTCACTATGAAAAGAACCGTCGCGTGCTCTTCGTCGGCGCTGCAGGCGGGGCGCTGGCGATGGACGTGGCGACCGGTCGCTATCACTCCAACGACAACGAGCAGCACAACCGGTCGAGCGCCTGGTCGGCGTTCGGACAGGTGACCTACGACATCACCCCTGAACTCGAGTTCGCGGCGGGTTTGCGTTACACTGACCAGACCAACGAAATCGACTCGTTCAACGTCTATGTGCACCCGCTGATCGCGGCGAGCCAGCTTCCCGTCGGGACGCGCATCACCGGCGAGAAGAGCGGTGACAACGTGTCGCCCGAGGCCACTCTGACATGGCGGCCGAACCGCAACATTACCCTCTATGGCGCTTACAAGACGGGTTTCCTGGCGGGGGGCTACTCCAACCCCGGCGCCCTGGCGCGCACCGCCAGCCTCGCCACCCTGAGCTTCGAGGAAGAGACTGTCGAGGGGCAGGAAGTCGGTCTGAAGAGCCAGTGGTTCGATGGTCGCCTGACCGCCAATCTGACAGGATTCCGCTATGAATACGAAGGGTTGCCGCTCACTTCGGCCATCTTCCTGAACGCCACGACCCTGACCTACATCACTCAGAACGCGGCCAACACCGTCGCGCAGGGCGTCGAGCTGGAGACCGTGTTCCGGCCGGACGAGTTCTGGACCTTCCGCGGTTCGGCCTCCTACAACGACGCCCACTTCGCCAAGTTCGACAACGCCCAGTGCTACACTG
Source organism: Brevundimonas albigilva (assembly GCF_023573565.1). Classification (NCBI taxonomy): domain Bacteria; kingdom Pseudomonadati; phylum Pseudomonadota; class Alphaproteobacteria; order Caulobacterales; family Caulobacteraceae; genus Brevundimonas; species Brevundimonas albigilva. Next base: position 2,628,857 of record NZ_CP097649.1, on the reverse strand, counting down.
GGCAGACCGTCGCGCAGGGCTGCCTGGCCGATCCGGTCAGCGGGGGCCGCTATCAGGTGTTGACGGGACGCGAGGTCTATCGGGCGCCCGAATGGATACTGACGGCCGGCGTGCTGCGCCACTTCGATCTGACGGACAATCTGTCGGCGACCGCCAACGCCGACATGCGCTATTCCTCGGACTATTTCTCGGGGCTGAACCTCAACCCGCTATCGCATCAGGACGCCTTCGTGACGCTGAACGCCGGCCTCAGGGTCGAGTCCACTAGCGGATGGGCGGCCTCGATCATCGGCCGGAACCTCACCAACGAGCGCTACGCCACCCTCGGCATCGACAAGCCCGGCGGCGCCGGTGAAGTCTTCGCCGTAGCCGGCGAACCCCGCGCGATTGTCTTCCAACTCGAAAAGACGTTCTGAGCACGATCATGGATGATCTGAGTATCGAGTGCGATCTACTGGTGGTCGGCGGCGGCATGGCGGGCATGTCCGCCGCCGCCTGGGCCGCCGAGCGCGGGGCCGTCGTCATCGTCGTCGAAAAGGCGGCGGCGACCGGCGGCTCGGCCGTCCTGTCGGGCGGCGTCCTCTGGACGGCCTCTTCGGCCGAAAAGATGAGGCGGTATGGTGCGGGTGATCCCGCGCTCGGGCAGGTGGTGTTCGATACCTATCCGGACGCCGTGGCCTGGCTGCGGCGTTGCGGCGTCGGCATGTCGCTCCGCATGGATGTCTTGCATGGCCAGGGCTACCAGATCGACATCCACGGCTGGATTCAGCATTGCCAGTCCTTGGTGGAGCAGCACGGCGGCTCGGTCATCCTGGAAACCGAGACCCTGGAACTGATCCGGGATGGGACGGGCGCGGTGACCGGCGCCCGGACGCGACATGAGGACGGCGATGTCACGGTCCACGCCAAGGCCACGGTGCTGGCGACCGGCGGATTCCAGGCCTCGTCCGAACTGCGCGCCCGCTACATTCACCCCAATGCGCGCGACATGCTTCTTCGTTCCAATCCGGTCAGCGACGGCGCAGGCCTGAGGCTGGGCGCCGAGGCCGGCGGCGAGGTCGCGGGAACCAATCGCGGCTTCTACGGCCACCTCGTCAGCGAGCCGAACCGGTGGGACGACGAGCGACTGTTCGTGGCCCTGTCGCAGTATCATAGCGAGCACGCCCTGCTGTTGAACGAGGCGGGCGAACGCTTCTGCGACGAGACGCTGGGCGACCACACCAATACCTACGAGACCTTGGTCCAGTCAGGATCCCGGGCCTTGTGCGTCTGGGACGCACGCGTTCACGAGGCCTATGCCACCGTGCCGGTGGTCTCGATCGGAGTGCCTCTCGACAAGATGCAGACCGCCATCGAGAACGGCGGCAAGGGCGTTGTGGCCGAGACCGTAGAGGCGATCGGAGAGTTCGCCCAGCGTCAGGGCTTCGACGGTCCCGCTGTCCAGGCTGCGATCGAGACCTTCAACAGGACGCTGCGCGAAGGCTGGGAGACCCTGTCGCCCCCCCGCACCGAAGATTGGCGGCCAATCGACAAGGCGCCCTTCTACGCCTTGGTCGTGCACCCGGCGATCACCTTCACTTTCGGCGGCCTGACCATCGATGCCGGCGGCCATGTCCTGACCCCCCAGGGCGCCCGCGTGCCCGGCCTGTTCGCCGCCGGCGCTGACGCCGGAGGCGCCTACGGCCATGGCTATGCCGGTGGGTTGGCCCTGGCCATGACGTTCGGCATCACCGCGGCGCGCTCGGCGGGCTGGGCATGAGAGACGCCACCGTAACCCCGTCATCCGCTTCCGAGGCGCGGTCCCGCAACATCATGCTGACCGCGCTGATCATCGTGTCGGCCTTCAACTACGTTGACCGGACGATACTCTCGATCCTGCAGATTCCCATCAAGGTGGAACTGGGGCTGTCCGATGGACAACTCGGCGCCCTGACCGGTCTGGCCTTCGCCCTGTTCTACGCGACCCTGTCGCTGCCGATCGCGCGGCTGGCCGATCGCTACAGCCGCCGCTGGATCATCGTGATCTCCCTGGTGGTCTGGAGCGCGATGACCGCCCTGTGCGGCCTGGCGACGGGCTTCATGAGCCTGCTCTTCTTCCGCATCGGGGTAGCCATAGGCGAGGCGGGCAGCGTGCCGGCCTCGGTCTCTCTGATCGCCGATCGCTATCCGGCCGAAAAGCGCGCCACCGCGATGTCGACCTGGGGCCTAGCCCTGCCGATCGGCCTCATGATCGGCTATATGTCGATCGGCTGGTTGTCCGAGACCTTGGGCTGGCGACTGGCTTTTGCGGCTGTCGGCCTGGTGGGTGTCATCCTTGGCCCCATCATCTTCTGGATGATCAGGGAGCCTCAGCGCCTCCGCCGGCAGACCGCACCGGACGCTTCCGCCCCTCCGCAACTCCCTCTGGCCCAGGCCGTTGGGGCGTTGTGGGCCAACAAGGCGTTTCGCTACACCGTCGCGGGCGGCATGCTGCACGGTTTCACCCAGTATTCGATGATGACCTGGAACGCGCCCTTCTTCACGCGCAGTCATGGGCTGACGCTGGGCGAGGTTTCGCTGCTGATGGCCCTGCTCAGCGGGGCGGCCGGCGCAGTCGGCATCTATGGCGGGGGCTGGCTTTCGGATCGCCTGGCGGCCCGCGACGGTCGGGGGCGCCTGTGGCTGAAGGCCGGGTCGGTCGCCGCCGTCGTGCCGTTCGCCGCGGTCCAGTATCTCGTGCCGTCCATGATTGTGTCGATCGTCGCGGCGACCTTCTGCGCCGCGCTGATGATCGCCTACTATGGGCCGATCCTGGCCAGCACCCAGTCCGTGGTCGATCCGTCGACACGGGCGTTCAGCAACGCCGTCCTGCTGCTGACGTTCAACCTGTTTGGTCTGGGAATGGGGCCATGGGTGACGGGTCTGATCAGCGACGCCCTGACCCCCGCTTTCGGCGATCAAGCGCTGCGATATGCCTTGTCCATCGTCCTGCTCCCGTCGGGCCTTGGCGCCCTGACCTTCCTCTATGCGGCCCGCTTCTTCGATCGGAAACCGGTGGCCGCCGCTCCGAAAGGCGTCGATCATGCGTGAGTTCAAGGGCAAGTGCGCCGTCATCACCGGCGCGGGCAGCGGGATCGGCGCGGCCTTGGCGCGTCGCGCCGCGGCCGAGGGCATGAACGTCGTCCTGGCCGATATCGCCGAGGATCAGGCGCGAGCGGTGGGCGACAGCCTCGCGGGCGTGGAGGCCCTCGTCGTGCGGTGTGACGTCACCGAGGAAGCCAATGTCAACGCCTTGGCGGACGCCGCCTATGACCGCTTCGGATCCGTCGACCTTCTCTGCAACAACGCCGGCATCGTGCCCGGCGGACGCCATCGCAAGGCCTGGGAATACAGCGTGGCCGACTGGGACTGGTCGCTCGGCGTCAACCTCTATGGCGTCGTTCATGGCATGCGCGCCTTTGTGCCGCGCATGATCGAGGCGGGTAGACCCGCGCATATCCTGAACACGGCCTCGGTCGCCGGGGTCGTCAGCGGCTCGGGCTCGGTCTGCTACGGCGCCGCCAAACATGCCGTGGTGCGGGCGACCGAGGGGCTGTACGCCGGACTGAAGGAGATGGGCGCGCCGATCGGGGTGACCATGCTGTCGCCCGGCCTGGTGGCCACCGGCATCTACGACGCCGAGAAGCGCCGCCCGGACCGCTTCGCCAGTCCCGAGGGCGCGCCGACCGAGTCGGCCGAACTGGAGCAGATGCGCGAGGAACTCTATCGCAATGCGACGACCCCGGAAGAGGCGGCTGACATCGCCTTCCAGGGCATCATCGACAACCAGTTCTACGTCTTCACGACGACAGCCTTCGACCCCGCCGTCGCATCACGCGCCGAAGACATTCTGGCGCGCCGCAATCCGGAATTCGAAAGCATCGTGGCGATGAGCCGCAAGGACGCCGGGCTGGACGCCGACACGGCCTGAGACTTCTGCTCGAGGCTCAGGCCTCAACCAGGAGCGCGCCTTGGTTCCGTCCAGAGAACAGATCGGCGAAGGCCGAGGGCAGGGTCTCGAAACCTGCACGGACATCTGTGCGCACCACCAGTTCACCCGAGGCGACCCAAGTGCGGATCCGGTCGCGGGCGTCCTCGATCTGGTCGATGAAATCACCGACGACAAAGCCTTCCATGCGGACGCGGCCATAGACGAGCTTCATCATGTCCCGAGGACCAGGGGCGGGCTCGCCTGTGTCGTAGGCCGAGATCTGGCCGCACAGGACGATCGTGCCGCGAGGGGCGATGTGGTCCACCGCCGCCTGCATGATCTCGCCGCCGACATTGTCGAAGTAGATCTGGATCCGGTCGGGGCAGAGGGCTCTCAGCCGAACAGCCACGTCCTCGGACTTGTAGTCGATGGTCGCGTCCACGCCGCAGACGGCCTTCAGCCAGTCGCACTTGTCCGCCCCGCCCGCAATGGCGACGACGCGACAGCCCAGGATGCGCGCGATCTGGCAGACGACGGAGCCCACAGAACCCGCCGCCGCCGAGACCACGACCGTGTCGCCGGGCTTTGGTCGGCCGATCTGGATCAGCCCGAAATAGGCGGTCAAGCTATTGGGCGACAGCGCGCCCATCGCCTCCTCGAAGGTCGTGGAGGGTGGAACGGGAAAGGGGGGGACCGCCGCCTGATCGGGGCTTAGGATGCTGAACTCCTCCCATCGCGATAAGGCGACCATCCGATCGCCGGGACGATAGTGGGGGTGGCGGGATTCAAGGACCTCGGCGCCGGCCATGCCCATGATGGCCCCGCCGATGGGGATCGAGCCGCGATAGGCCCGCTCGGGTGGATTGAGCCAGTTGCGAATGGTCGGGGCGACGGCGAACAGACGGTTGCGGACGCGCACCTGGCCTTGGGCCAGTTCGCCTGTGTCGAGCGGCGCCTCGACCATGGCGAAATCGTCCACGGACACCCGCCCCTCAGGGCGCGAGGCCAGGGTCCAGACCCGGTTCACGGCGCTCATGCGGCCAGGGCTTCGCGCGCGCCGACGGCGCCGCCGACAAGGTGCGACAGAACCAGAAGACGACGATGACCACGGCCGACCAGCAGCTCGTCCGTCACCCCCATGCCGCCATGCAACTGGGTCGCGTCCTGCGCCAGCCGGAGCGCGGCGTCGGAAACATAGGCGCGGGCTTCCAGGGTCCGGCGCTCGAAGGTCTCTGGCGAGGTGTGGACCGCCCGGGCCAGCATGGAGCGGGACTGTTCGAGCAAGATGAACAGCCTCGCCGTCCGGTGCTGGACGACCTGGAATGAGGCGATGGGAACGCCGAACTGGCGCCGGTCGCGAACGAACTGCACCGTGGCGTCGTAGAGGGTCTGCATCAGACCGACCATCTCGGCGACGATGCTCAGTTGCGCCAGGGCCAGGGCCTGGTTGTGCTCGGCGCGGGATGTCGCCAGAAGCGCCGATCGGTCAAGTTCGATGCGGTCAAACACCAGTCTTGCCGCGTGCTCGCCGTCTGCGAGACGATAGGGCAGGAGGGTCAGGCCAGGCGCCCCGGCGTCGATCAGCAGCAGACCGGGTCCGGTCTCACCTGTGTCGATGATGAAGGCCGTCGCTTGATCCGCATGGCGAACCTGGATCCGCTCGCCCGAGAGGATCCAGCCCTCGTCGGACGGTTCAATCGTGATGTCGCCCAGTCCCTCGCCGGCTTCGGCGTAGGCGACCAGGGCCTCGCCGGCCAGGACCGCCGCCAGGCAGGTCTCGGCCGCCGGGTTGTTCGTCGCGCCGGCCAGAAGGCGGGCCGACAGGATGGCGACATCGGCCACGGGGGTCAGGGCGGCGGCCGCGCCCAGGGCCTCGCCGACCAGAGCCGCCTCGACGGGGCCGCCTCCCAGTCCTCCCGCGGCCTCCGGCGTCGTCAGGGCGAGGACGCCGAGCTCGCCCAGCGCCCGCCACTGATCCATCGGCAGGGTTTTGCGGGCGGCCTGCTCGGCTGACACATGATCGGCCAGGAACCGAACGACCATGTCACGCAACAGCGCCTGTTCCTCGTTCGGCTCCAGCGTCATGGATCAGACCCGTTCCACGATCGTCGCATTGGCCACGCCGCCGCCCTCACACATGGTCTGCAGACCATAGCGGGCGCCGCGCGCGTGCAGAGCGTGGACCAAGGTGGCCATCAGCTTGGTCCCGGTCGCGCCGAGCGGGTGACCCAAGGCGATGGCGCCGCCGTTGACGTTCAATCTGGTCGGATCGGCGTCCAGGGCCGACAGCCAGGCCATGGGGATGGAGGCGAAGGCCTCATTCACCTCGAACAGATCGATGTCATCGAGTTTCAGGCCCGAACGATCCAGGGCGCGACGGGTCGCAGGGATCGGCTCCTCCAGCATGATGACCGGATCGCCAGCGGTGACGGTCAGGTTGACGATGCGGGCCAGGGGCGTCAGCCCGTGCTCGCGGATCGCCTTTTCGGACGCCACCAGGACACCGGACGCGCCGTCGGCGATCTGGCTGGCCGTTGCGGCGCTGAGCGTGCCGGTTTCAGTCAGCAGCTTCACCGACCCGATGGATTCCAGCGTGGACGAGCCGCGAATGCCCTCGTCGCGGTCGTGCACCATCGGACCCTCGGCGGTGACGACATCGAGGGGCACCATCTCCCCGGCGAAGGCGCCGTCCTCGGTCGCGGCGGCGGCCTTCAGATGGCTCTCCAGGGCGAACTGGTCCATCGCCGCGCGCGTGAAGCCGTATTTGTCAGCGATCATCTGGGCGCCGGTGAACTGGCTGAACTCGGGCACGCCGTACCGGGCCTGGATGCTCTTAGCGAAAGGCCCTTCACCGATCCCGGCCGCCTTTGCCAGGGTCAGGGGCGAGCCCATCGGCACGCGCGTCATGCTCTCGATCCCGCCGGCGATCACCAGGTCTTGGGTGCCGGACATCACGGCCTGAGCCGCGAAATGCAACGCCTGCTGCGACGAGCCGCACTGGCGGTCGATGGTCACGGCGGGAACGCTGTCGGGCAGTTTCGACGCCAGCACTGCATTGCGTCCGAGCTGGAAGGTCTGTTCGCCGACCTGGCTGACGCAGCCGATAATGACGTCGTCGATGGCGGCCGGGTCCACGCCGGTTTCGTCGACGAGGGCGTTGAGGACGGCGGCGCCGAGATCGGCGGGGTGCCAGGTGGCGAGACGGCCGTTGCGACGGCCTGCGGCGGTGCGGCGAGCGGCGACGATATAGGCGTCAGGCATGCGGGAGGTCCTTGGAGGTCAGAGGCCGACGGCGGCCTTGGCGATGAGGGTGAGCTGAATCTCGCTGGTCCCGCCGAAGATGGTCCAGGCGCGGCCGTTAAGGTATCGGGCGGCTGCTGCGATGGCCGGTTCCGGCCCGATCCCCGCCGGCGCGTCATCGGCGTAGAACGGCCGCTCCCGCGCCAACTGCAGGCCGGCCGGTCCGAAGGCGTCGACGGCGAGCTCGTCTATGCCCTGATGGATTTCCGAGGCGACCAGTTTGGTGATCAGGCTGCGCGGCGTCGGCGGGGCACCCGCGTCGAGTTCGATCGCGGTGCGCAGCTCGGTCATTTCCAGCGCATCCGCTTCGAGGCCCAACTTTACAGCGCGACTGGCCAACTCGCCCCTGAGCGGTCCGGTCGAGGCGAGGAGGCGTCGGAGTTTCGCCACGAGCGAAGGGCCGAAGGAGGAGCCGCCGCGCTCGTTCTCCAACAGGAATTTGGCGATCGTCCAGCCTTGCCCTTCCTCGCCGATCCGATCCGCGACCGGCACGCGGACGCCGTCGAGGAACACCTCGTTCAACTCGTGATCGCCCGAGGCGCTCAGGATCGGACGCACGGTCACCCCCGGCGCCTGCATGTCGATGAGCAGGAAGCTGATGCCGGCCTGGGGCTTCACGTCGGGATCGGTGCGGACGAGGGCGAACAGTCGGTTGGCGAACTGCGCCTGGGTGGTCCAGATCTTCTGTCCGGTGACGATGTAGTGGTCGCCGTCGCGAACCGCGCGTGTCTTCAGGGAGGCTAGGTCGGAGCCGGAGCCGGGTTCGGAAAAGCCCTGGGCCCAGAAGTCTTCGCCGGACCGGAGCCGTGGCAGGCGGTCCGCCTTCTGCTGCTCGTCGCCGAAGCTGTAGAGCACCGGTCCAAGCAGCTTCAGGCCCATGCCGGGCAGATCCGGGGCGCCGGCGTCGGCGCATTCCTTCTCGAAGATCCAGCGCTGGACCCGGCTCCAGCCGGGGCCGCCGGCGGAGGCGGGCCAGTGATAGAGCAGCCACCCCTTCTTCTCGAGGATCGCCTGCCAGGGGCCGGCGATGTCCGGCTCGGCGAAGACGCCGGGCGATAGAGCCGCGCCGCGGCGTAGGTCCGGGTTGAGAGCATTCCGCAGGAAGGCGCGGACCTCTTCGCGGAAGGCCTCATGGTCGGCGTCGAGCGGAAGCGTCATCCCTATCGCTCCACGATGGCGACGCCGGACACGCCGGGCGCGCCATAGACGTGGCTGTATCCGAGGCGGGGATCGCCTGGGACTTGTCGGGCGCCCGCCTGACCCCTCAGTTGGACGACGTTCTCGTACACCTGACGCAGGCCCGAGGCCCCGATGGGCTCGCCGCACGCCAGGCAGCCGCCGTCGGTGTTGACCGGCAGGGCGCCGTCGATCCGCGTGCGGCCATCGGCGATCCACGCCTCCTGATCGCCATCGGCGCAGAAGCCGTTCTCGGCCATGTGCATGATCTCGGCGCCCGACTCGGTGTCCTGCAACTGGGCGACGTCGATGTCTTCGGGACCCACCCCCGCCATCTCGAAGGCGGCGCGGGAGGCCAGGGTGCTCGGCGAGACGCCGCGCGCGATATCCAGGGCCGGGGAGAAGACCTCGAACGAGCCGGGCGGGCGGCTGCGCACGGCGGCGGCGCGCAGCTTCGCCCCGTCCAGGCCCAGGCTTCGTGCGCGCTTTTCGCTGGCCAGGATCAGGGCCACGGCCCCTTCGCCGGGCGAGCAGAACATGAATTTGGTGAAGGGGTCGCTGACCAGAGGGGCGTTCAGGATCGCGTCCAGATTGACGGCCTCGCGACGCCAGGCGTGCGGGGTCAGGACGCCGTTGGCGAAGGCCTTCTCGGCGACCCGACCCAGGGTCTCGACCGTGATGCCGTGCTCGGCCATGTAGCGCCGCGTCTTCATGGCGAAGAATTGGGTGGTCAGCATCAGGCCGGTCTCGCCGTACCAGTCGGGCAAACCCCACTCGGCGGGCTTGGGGTCAAAGGCGCCGCGCGGATGCTTGTCGAACCCGACGGCGATGCCGAGATCGAACTCGCCGGACTCGATGGTGCTGTAGGCGCCGAACAGGGCGGAACCGCCGGTCGCACAGCCGTTGGCGACATTGATGAACTGCAGGCCCGTCAGGCCAAGTTCCGACACCATCGTGTCGGCATTGCCGGCCGCGTCCGAGCCGCCGTAGGCGAACTGGATGTCGCGCCAGTCCAGGCCCGCCGTGGCGAGGGCCTGGCGCACCGCGAAGACGCCCTGCTGCAGGCCGGTCAGGCCCGGCGTGCGACCGAAGGGATGGATGCCGGCGGCGACGATGCGGACCTCGGTCATGCGGATCCCTCTGGTGCGAAGGCATAGGTCAGCCGTGTCTCGCCCGTGGCCAGGCGGAAGGGCTCCGTCGTCAGTCGAAGGGGCATGTCGATGCGCAGATCCTCGAAGGCGACATCGACCAGACGGGCTTCCACGATGATCGCTTCGCCGAGCGTCACATAGCCGACCGCATAGGGGACGAAGGCCTCGTCTCCGGCGTAGGGCGGCGACTTCGGGCGAAAGCGCTGGATGGTAAAGGACCACAGCCGGCCCCGTTCCGGCAGCTCGACGCGCTCGAAGCGCTCGGCGTCGGCGGGCAGGGGGAACACGAGCCTGCCGCTCGTCCGCTCTCGCCCCGCATAGAGGACGGGGGCGCCGTCGGCGCGCAGGTCGAACAGATTGTCGGCGATGAGGTCGGGATGGGCGGGCATGATCACTCCTGCCCGCTAGTTAGCCTCGCTCCCGACCGACCGGCTTCTGACCAATGTGTCAGCCCGGCATTGCGTCAGCGGATCATGGCCAGGAAGCCGAGTTGGGCGGCCTTGAACAGCGTCTGATCCCGGTTGACCGCGTCCAGCTTCACCGAGGCGCTGCGGATGTGGAAGCGGACGGTCGTGCGCTTCAGGTTCAGGATCGCCCCGATCTCGTCATTGGTCTTGCCCGAGGCCGCCCACCGCAGGCACTCGACCTCGCGCTTGGTCAGGAGGGCGGAGGCGACGGCCGGGCGTCGACGCTCGGTGACCTTGACGTAGCTGGACACGAAGGTGCGGGCGAGGAGAGCCAGCGCCTGTCCATGAGCCTCGAACGGCGCGGACAGATCGTCCAACTCAGGGTCGGGCGACAGGAAGCTTGCGGCCGCGATCTGACCAAAGGGCAGGTGGATCGGCGCAACGACAGCCGCGCTGGTCAGGGCTCTCTGTCGGAAGTTGGACAGGTCGAGCGCCGACAGCAGAAGGTTCGGCGTAGGCGTATGGATGCCTTGGGCGTTGCACCAGAAGGGTTCACTCTCGAAGCGGCAAGCCATGGGCAAGGGAGAAGTCAGCGCCAGTTGGGGGAAACGCCACCACCGGGCGTCCTCGCCCCGATCGAAGCCGAAGACGGTGCTGGCGAGGATTTCGCCGGCCGCATCCTTCATCGGTTCCTGGACGGCGATGTTGTCGGTGACCGCACAGCGCAGGCCGGTCAGGTCTGCGACGGCGTCTCGCAGGGCGGCGGCGGCGGGTCTGATCTGTTCCAGGCTGCTCGCCCGGACGCTGGCGAGGAGGGCGTCGGAGACGTTCACGCGATAGTCTCTCAAGCCGGGAGCGCCAGGCCCTCGAAGAAGGGCTTGCACAGGGCGTCAGCCATGTCCTCCGGCGTCCGCTCGGAGGCCAGAGGCGGATACCACTTGTAGGCCCAGTTACACATGCCGAGGAAGCCGTAGGCCGTCACGATGGGATCGCAGGGGCGCAGCCTGCCGGTCTCGATGCCGCCCTTGATGATGGCGACGACACGATTGAAATAGTCAGTCCGGTGAGCGCGAATTTCGGCGCGCATGCCGCCTTCCAGCTCACCGTAGTGGTCCATGAAGGCGCGCACATAGCCGGGATGGTTGGCGATCTGGCGCAGGATATGAATGCAGGCCGAGCGCAGCAGATCGACAGGGTTGGTCGTCTCGTCGTCGCTGCTCACCAGACCGTCCAGGAGAGCGCGCATGTGCGTGTCGTGGATCGCGTAGAGGATCGCGGTCTTGCTGGGGAAGTAGTGGTACAGCGTCGGCTTGCCCAGACCGACCTCGTCCGCCAGCATCTGCATCGAGGTCTTGTGATAGCCGACCTTGTCGAACAAGGCGGCGCAATGCTCCATGATCTCGGCGCGCTTGCTGTCAGCCGCCTCTGTGGACTGTCGCCTCTTGGTCGCTGTCGCCGCCGTCACCTGTGTCCGCACTCCTCGGTGGCCGATCCGGTCAGGATGGGCGCTGCTTTGAGCGGAAGTCTATTGCACGCCGCGTGCCGGGTCCATCACCTACCGACCGGCCCGGCGGTCGGGTTGGGCGGGATCAGAGGCTGTTGACCAGATGGCCGCCATCGACCGCGACCACCGAGCCTGTCATGTAGCGCGAGGCGTCGCAGCACAGCAGCAGCAGGGGGCCGTCGAGGTCGGACATCTGCCCGAGCCTTTGCTGCGGAATCCGGCCGATCAGGCGCCGTCCGCCTTCGCTGGCGAAGAACTCGCGGTTCAGGTCGGTCTCGATATAGCCCGGCGCCAGGGCGTTCACCCGCACGCCCAGCGGGGCCCATTCCAGAGCGAGGGCCTTGGTCAACTGGATCAGGCCGGCCTTGGAAGCGGCGTAGGCCGCCAGACCCTTGGAGACCCTTTCACCCAGGATCGAGGCGACGTTGACGATGCTTCCGCCGCCGGTGCCGCGCATCGCGCGCGCCGCCGCCTGGGCGGCCAGGAAGGCGCCGGTCAGGTTGGGTTCGAGGGTGGCGCGCCACTCGTCCGCGGACTGATCGAGCGCGGCTCGGGTATGGGCGATGCCGGCGTTGTTGATCAGGACATCCAGTCGTCCCGCCAGTTCGACAGCGCTCGTAAAACCCTGGTTCACCGATGCGGCGTCGGACACATCCATCACCAGGGGATGGCAGGTCCCGCCTGATGCAGCGATCTCGGTCGTCAGGGCGTCGAGAGCCTCGCGTCGGCGCGCGGCGGCGACCACGACGGCGCCTCGACCCGCCAGCAGGGCGGCGAAGTGACGGCCCAGGCCCGAACTGGCCCCGGTGACCAGGACGACGCGGCCTTCCAGATCTGTCATGTCCGTCATGCGTCCATGGCCGTCGCGCCGACGACCCACGCGGACAGGCCGCTGACCGGCACCGCGCAGAGCACCGCCTCGGCCACCTCGGTCTCGCTTGCCCCGGCCTTTCGGGCGCCCTGCATATGGACCGAGGCCCAGGGGCTGTAGTCGGAGGTCAGCACGGTCACCAGCAGCAACTCGGCATGGCGCGGTTCGATCGAGGTGCCAGACAGGGTGCCTTCGCGCATAAGGTAATAGGCGTCGCCGGCTGTGGGCACGAGCTCCAGCAGCTTGCCCAGACTCGGCGGCATGGTCTCGAAATAGCCGAGGAAGTTCGCCTCCGCCTCGCCCGGAGCCACGGGCAGGAGGTCGGGCGCGCCGACCGCGTCCGGCGCCGCGCCGTAGACGGCGCCGATCAGACCCCGAAATCTCAGGGCGGCGCCTTCGCCTCGGACGCTGCAGAGGATGGTCATGGCCGAACGCGCATCCGTCTCGGGAAGGCCCAGATCGCGGGCCCGTTCCAGCTCCCTCTGCGCCATCTCGGCATAGTTCTTGACGCAGGCGGCGCAGGCGACGAACAGAGCCTTGATGGCGGCGGGCAGGGCGCTGTCGCTGTCGATGACGCTCCGGAACCGGCCGTATCCGCCGATGGTCTTGGGAGCCCGTTCCTGTAGCGAACGGTTGGTCAGCAAGGGGTTCGTGGTCACGATCAAGGTCCCTGTTTCCGGCTTTCCACTGTCCCTTATGACTGGTCGTCAGGTTTGACAACCGACCGGGCGGTCGAATAGCTAAATTGCAAGGTCGGCGCCTCAGCGGACCAGTCGAGAGGGTTGAGATGGCACGCCTGGAAGGCAAGGTCGCGGCGGTCTCCGGCGCGGCGTCAGGCATCGGCCTGGCGACGGCGCAGGTCTTCGCCAGAGAGGGGGCGACGGTCATTCTGATCGATCGCGACGAAACCAGGCTGGCCGCGGCGAGAAACAACCTCGACGGCTCGGGCCACCAGCAGGTCCTGATGGACGTGACGCGCGAAGAGGCGTGGATCGCTCTCGCCGAAGAGGTCGAACGCGATCACAAAAGGCTTGACGTTCTGGTCAACAACGCGGGGTTCGGAGCCTTCAAGTCGATCGCCGACACCAGCTTCGAGACCTGGCGATCGATCCTGTCGGTCAACCTCGACAGCGTCTTCCTTGCGACCAAATACCTGCTGCCCGCTCTGGCCGCGTCCGGCCGCGGGTCGATCGTTAACGTCTCCTCCATTCGCGGCATCATGGCCGCGCCCAACACAGGCTCTTACTGCGCCTCCAAAGGCGGGGTGCGGCTATTCACCAAGGCGACGGCCATGGAATGCGCCGAGCTCGGAAACGGCGTGCGGGCCAACTCCATCCATCCGGGCCATGTCGAAACGCCCCTGACCGCCGGGGCCTATGCCGATCCGGCGATCGCGGCGCGGCTCAAGGCCGATATCCCGATGAAGCGACAGGGGCAGGCCGATGAGATCGCCGACGCCATCCTGTTCCTGGCGTCGGAAGATTCTCGATACATGACCGGCGCGGAGTTGGTCGTCGACGGCGGATCGACCGCGACATGAGCCACCACACGAAGTCGCCGGACACCCTGGCCCCTACCCCGCGCGCGCTCCAGATCGGCGAACGCGTCGAGCGGTTCGTCCGCGAGGTCGTCGCGCCCCATGAGCACGACCCGCGACGTAACAGCCACGGCCCCACCGATGAACTGGCCGACGAACTGAAGGCGAAAGCGCGCGCGGCGGGCGTCCTCACGCCGCACATCCTTCCGGACGGCGATCACCTGAGCCAGCGTGAGACGGCCTGGGTCCTGCGCAAGTCCGGCCTGTCGCCGCTTGGGCCGGTCGCCTGCAACACGGCCGCGCCCGACGAAGGCAACATGTACCTGATCGGCAAGGTCGGCTCGCCGGAGATGAAGGCGCGCTTCCTGGCGCCGCTGGTCGAGGGGCGAGCCCGGTCCGCCTTCTTCATGACCGAGCCGGCCGCCGAGGGCGGGGCGGGTTCCGATCCTTCGATGATGCAGACCATCTGCCGGCTGGACGGCGATCACTGGGTTATCAACGGGCGCAAGGCCTTCATCACCGGGGCGGAGGGCGCCAAGGTCGGCATCGTCATGGCCAAGTCGGATGACGGGGCCTGCATGTTCCTGGTCGATCTGCCCGATCCAGCGATCCGCATCGAACGGGTGCTCGACACCATCGACGGCTCGATGCCCGGCGGCCACTCCATCGTGGCGATCGACAACCTGCGCGTTCCGGCCGACCAGATGCTGGGCCAGAGCGGGGAGGGGTTCAACTACGCCCAGGTCCGCCTGTCGCCGGCGCGCCTGTCGCACTGCATGCGCTGGCTGGGCGCGGCGACGCGGGCGCAGGAGATCGCTACGGATTACGCCTGTCGACGCCAGGCCTTCGGCAAGCTCCTGATCGACCATGAGGGCGTCGGCTTCATGCTGGCGGAAAACCTTATCGATCTGCGCGCGGCGGAGACCATGATCGACTGGTGCGCCGGAGTGCTGGACGCAGGCGATCTTGGCACGGCCGAAAGCTCCATGACGAAGGTCTTCGTCTCCGAAGCGCTAATGCGGATCGCCGACAAGTGCGTCCAGGTCATGGGCGGGACCGGCGTCACCGGCGACACCATCGTCGAGCAGGTCTTCCGCGAAATCAGGGCCTTCCGCATCTACGACGGGCCCACGGAGGTTCACAAATGGAGCTTGGCCAAGAAGATCAAGCGCGACCATCGGGACGCGGCCGTACGCCAAGCCCAGCCATGAGCCATGTCGCCGGAAACCTCGGGGTCACCCCGGTCAGGGAAGGATTCGGGTTCGATGTTGGAGCGCTGGCGCGTTGGATGACGGCGAATGTGGCGGGCTTCGCCGGCGATCTGACGGTCGAACAGTTCCGGGGCGGACAGTCCAACCCGACGTACAAGCTGACGACGCCGGATCACGCCTATGTCCTTCGGCGCAAGCCTCCGGGCGTCCTGCTGAAGGGGGCTCATGCCGTGGAACGCGAGGCCCGGGTTCTGACCGGTCTGGCCAGGGCCGGGTTTCCGGTCGCGGCGGTCCACGGCGTCTGCACCGACGACGCCGTCATCGGTACTTGGTTCTATGTCATGGACATGGTGGAGGGCCGTATCTTCTGGGACGCGACCTTGGCGGACGTTCCCCGGCCGGAACGCGCCGCCTATTTCGACGCCATGAACGCCGCCATGGCTGCGCTTCACCAGATCGACTACCGCGCCGTCGGGCTTGAGGACTACGGGCGGCCTGGCAATTATTTCTCTCGCCAGATCGCACGTTGGTCTCGACAATATCTGGAGGACGATCAGGCCGGGCGAAATCCCGCCATGGACCGTCTGATCGCCTGGCTGCCCGACAACATTCCCGATGACGGCGACGCCACCTCGATCGTCCACGGCGACTTTCGCATCGACAACATGATCTTCCACCCCACCGAGCCACGTATCCTGGCGGTGCTGGACTGGGAACTGTCGACGCTGGGGCATCCCCTGGCCGATTTCGCCTACAACGCCATGATGTACCGGACACCTCCGCACATCGTGGCGGGTCTGGCGGGCGCGGATCTGGAGGCCTTGGGCCTGCCGTCAGAGGACGACTATGTCGCAGCCTACTGCCGTCGCGTCGGGCGTCCGGACATGCCCGGCTATGAATTCTATCTCGCCTTCAACCTGTTCCGGCTGGCCGCCATCTTCCATGGCATCAAGGGTCGGGTGCTGCGCGGCGCCGCGGCCTCGGCCCAGGCGGCAGAACGGGCGGAAGTCTTCCCGGAACTCGCGGCCCTCGCCTGGGCCCAAGCCAGGAGGGCCGGGGCATGATCTCGCCTGCCGTCGCGCTCGATATCGACCAGGGGGTCGCGACCCTGACGCTGAACCGACCCGAGAAGCGAAACGCCGTCGGGCCGGAGCTGTCCCAGGCGCTTCGCGAGGCCGCCCGGACCTGCGCGACTTCGCCGGACATCCGCTGCGTGATCTTGACGGGAGCGGGCGGGTTCTTCTCGGTCGGCGGAGACATCGACCTGTTTTCCGGCGCGGGCGACGATGCGGAGGCGACCGTGGGCGGGCTGGCCAAGACTTTCCACGCCGGCGTGCTGGAACTGGCGACAATGCCCAAGCCGCTGGTGACGGCGGTCAACGGGCCGGCGGCCGGCGCGGGCCTCAGCCTGGCCATCCTAGGCGACATAGCCATCGCCGCCCGAACGGCCCAGTTCGCCGTGGCCTATACGGCCATCGGCCTGACGCCGGACGGCGGGGCCAGTTGGATGCTGCCGCGCCTGGTCGGGCTCAGGCGGGCGCAGGAGATGATCCTGACCAACCGCCGGGTCGGCGCCGACGAAGCGGCGGCCATGGGCCTGGTCACCCGTGCGGTGGATCCGGAGGTCCTGATGGAAGCCGCCCACGAGACGGCTCGGAGCCTCGCGTTCGGTGCGGTCGGCGCCCTTGCGGCCTGCCGTCGCCTGCTGCACGAAGGGGCGGTTCAAGGGCTGGCGGCTCAGTTGGACGCGGAGGCGTCGGGCATCGCCCGGGCGAGCGGCGGGGCGGAAGGGCGCGAAGGCGTCGCGGCCTTCCTTGAAAAGCGCAAACCTGTGTTCCCGCCGGCGGGCGGTCGCTGATGGCTCGCCTGGAACGGAAGATCGCAGTCGTTTCCGGCGCCGCTTCCGGCATCGGCTTCGCCACGGCGCAGGCCTTCGCGAACGAGGGCGCGCGCGTCTATCTGCTGGATCGGGCCCGGGATCGCCTTGAGGCGGCGGTGCAGGCGCTGCCGGGCGAGGGGCGTCAAGCCGTTGTCATGGACGTGACGGATGAGGCCGCGTGGGCGGCTCTGGCCGCTCGCATCACGCATGACCACGGTCGGCTTGACGTGCTGGTGAACAATGCCGGCTTCGGCGACTTTGCGCCGATCGTGGAAACGACGCTCGAAAGCTGGCGAAGCATCCTGGCGGTGAACCTCGACAGCGTCTTTCTGGCCACCAAGCACATGATGCCCTTGCTGGCGATTTCGGGATCGGGCTCCATCATCAACATGTCTTCGATCCGGGCGCTTAGGGGCGGGGTCAACATGGCCTCCTACAGCGCCGCCAAGGCCGGGGTGCGATCTCTGACCCAGGTCACCGCGGTCGAATGCGCCGCCCAGCGCAACGGCGTGCGCGCCAACTCCGTCCATCCCGGACATATCGCCACGCCCTTGACCGCAGGCTTCCACGAGGATCCCGAAATGTCGGCGGCGATCGTGCGCAATATCCCGGCAGGCCGCGTCGGGGCGCCCGCAGACATCGCCAATGCGATCGTCTTTTTGGCCAGCGACGAGTCAGCCTTCATGACCGGCGCCCAGATTGTCGTCGACGGTGGCCAGACGGTGAAATAGCTCAGCCCATCGCCGTCTTCAGGAAGGGCAGTACGTCCGCCATGAGCATGCGTAATCGGGCGGTCCTGCGAAGGGGCAAGCTCCCATAGAGTGCTCGGCTCAGTCCGAGATGAAGGGAGACGACGATGTTCTACGCTGCGTTGGATGTGTCGCTGCGCTCAGTGGCGGTCTGCATCATCGATAATGACGGTAAGGTCCGCCTCGAGCGGTCCGTGCCGTCAGACGTGCCGGACCTGGTCCGCTGCCTGAGCGAGTTCGGAGAGCCGATCCATCAGGTCGGTCTGGAGGCGGGCACGCTGACCCAGCACCTGACCTATGGTCTTCGTGAAGCCGGCTTCGACGTGGTGTGCATGGAGGCGCGGCAGGTAGCGGCGGCGCTGTCGGCCATGCGCAACAAGACGGACAAGCACGACGCCCGCGGCATCGCCCAGATCCTCCGATCCGGGTGGTACAGCCGGGTTCATGTGAAGAGCGTCGAGAGCCACCATCTGCGGGCGCTGCTGACCAGCCGCAAGGTGATGCAGCGCAAGTGCATCGACCTGGAGAACGAGATCCGTGGCCTGCTGAAGGTGTTCGGCGTGAAGCTGCCGATGCGCCTATCGCGCGGCGCCTTCGACATCGCCGTCCGTGACGCCATCGAGAGCGATCCGGCGCTGAGCCACGCCCTCCTGCCGATGCTGCATGCGCGGCAGATGCTGTTCGAGACCTTCATGGAACTGGACCGGCGCGTGCGGAAGGCCGCTCACGAAGACGAGGTCTGCACCCGGTTCATGGGCATCCCCGGCGTCGGCGAGATCACCGCCCTGAGCTTCAAGGCCGCCGTTGATGATCCAGCTCGCTTCAAGAGTTCGCGCACCGTCGGCGCCCACTTCGGCCTGACGCCCCGACGCTTCCAGTCCGGCGAGAAGGACAATCCCGGGCGCATCTCCCACGCCGGGGACTCCGACGTGCGCGCCACCCTCTACGCCGCCGCCAACGCCATGCTCATGCGCTCGATCAAATGGTCGAGCCTGAAGGCCTGGGGCATGCGGCTGATGAAGACCAAGGGCCGCCGACGCGCCATCGTCGCCGTGGCCCGCAAGCTTGCTGTCGTCCTGCACCGCATGTGGGCTGACGGCACCGAGTTCCGGCACGGATCGGAGGCGGCGGCATGACCTGACAGCTCCCCCCCCCAATCCGATCCTGGCCGGATCGTCCCACGCGGACGACGGGATGGATGAAGCCGAAAATGACTGCTGCGCTTCGAGCGCGACCATAAGCGAGGCTCTCCAGACCCTGATCCCATGCATGCGTGCAGCGGCTCCGCTCGCAAGGAGCCATCCAGACTGCGAAGAGAAGCGTGACCCGTGTGATCGATCAGGCCGATGACCAAAACCAGCTTGACTCCCATGCCCGATTAGAGAAGCGGTCATTGCGATCGCCTGCCACCACATGGCTCGCGGCGGGCACCTCGCTGAAGCGGATATGGGGGATCAGTCGTCGCATCTCCGCCAGGCCGTCGGCGTCGATGACATCGCTCGCCGCTCCGTGAACCAGCAGCGTCGGCGCTGTGATCCCTGGCGCGGCCGCGTTGAGACGGTGGGTGAAATCGCCCCGGCCGAGACGCGGGCCCGTCTCCATCAAGGCGGGGTCCCAGTGCCAGCGCAACCGCCCGTCCGCTCCCTTGCGAAGGTTGCGCTCCAGGCCCCGCGTGTCGGTCGAGGCCGGACGCAGCGGATTGTAGCGGGTCAGGGCGGCGACCACTTCGTCGATGTCTGAGAAGCCGTTGGGATTGGCCTCCATGAACTCCAGAATTCGGGCGGACCCGGCCTGGGTGGGGCTGACGGCGATATCGACCAGCACCAGCGCCGCGACCCGCCTGGAGAGGAAGGTCCCCGCCGCCCGCAGCGCCGTCAGACCGCCCATGGAGGCGCCTACAAGACCTATTGGGCCGTCCAGCGTGTCCGCGATCGCCGCCAGATCTTCCTCCAGTCTCGGAAGGGCGTAGTCGCCCGTCGGAGACCAACCGCTGTCCCCGTGTCCACGTGCGTCGTAGGCAAGGGCGCGAAAGCCTCCGGCGGCGATGGCTTCGGCAGAGCGTTTCCAGGAGCGCCGGGTCTGGCCGCCGCCGTGGAGGAGCACGATCCACGGTCCGTCCTGGCCGAAGGCATCGGCGACCAGAGGCACGCCTTCGGCGCCGACTACGGTTGGGGAAAGGGTCACGGCGAACTCCGGCGGTGATTGGCGGCATCGGCGAAGGACGCGCCAGCGCGAGCGTCCGAACCTGGCGCCGTGCGGCAAGGCACCTTGCCACCGAAGGCGAACCCAGCGCGCCTGACCCTTTGGCGAGTTGTTCTCCTAGCGGACAACTCAGACCCTGGTTCACTCCCGCAGGGTTTGAGTTTCCTTCCACTCGCCCCCGCTCCGCCGGGGGCTTTTTGATCGGCGCGCGAGCGAGGGTGAAGTGATCTCATGCACTGGTTGTACCGGGACATCGACTAGGAGCCGTCACGCGGCATGGACGCGATGCAACCTGACCGCTAACCTTGGCCCATGCCGTCACCGCTTCCGCCGGATCGTCCGCTGTCGCGCCTTCTGACCGAGCGCGAGCGCGAGGTCATGGCCTATGTGGCGGCCCATCACCGCAGCAAGACCATCGCGCGCCTGACGGGCAAGACGCCCAAGACCGTCGACGCCCAGGTGGCCAGCGCCTGCCGCAAGCTGGGCGTCAGTTCGCGCGTCGATGCGGTGCGCCTGCTGCTGGAAGAGGGTCTGGACCCCTTGGGGGAAAATCCCCATAGGGCGCCGTCTCCAATGGCCGCCGAGGACGACCCGGCGTCATTCCTGTCCCGTCACTCAAGGGATGCGAATGAACAACTCGATACAGATCAGACGCGAGACCACGCTGGACGAGACGCTGCCGTCGATGAGCTTCCGGGATTTCCAGGAAGCGCTGGAACTGGTGGCGTCGGGCCGCGAGCATCGACGCATGGTGCCTTTTCTGGTTTCGGCCCTGCAGCAGCAGGCGCCTTTCCTGAACGGGCCGATGCTGATGTTCGAGATCCTGTGCTCGGCCGCCTGCCTGGCGGACCTGCCCCGGAAGCCGTTGAACAGCTAGGGCTTGCGAACCGGCCGGGCCTTCGCCTGCTGATCGCCCTGGGGATCGCGCTGGCCCTGGCCGTCGCCGTCCCCGCCGCGCTCGGCGGCGCCGTGGCCCTGCAGAAACTGGTCGAGACGCTTCAGGCGCGTCCCTGAACCGACGATCCTGGAACCAGACTTGAAACCGCCGGGGGGCGGGGGAGAACCACCATGTCCGACAGAGACATCGCGGCCGCGCGCGTGGCCGACATCATCAACGAGGCCGAGCGGGCGATGGACGCGGCGATGGCGCGGGCCTCGCAGCTTCTGACCGAACTGCCGGCGCTCCAGGGCCAGGCCGGGCTGAACGGGGCCTGGGCCCAGCCGGCGGTGGCCTCGGTCTGCGCCGCGCTGAACGACATGACGGGCGCCCGCGCCTCGCTCATCTCGGCCCACAAGAGCCTGTCGGCCGTGCAGCGCAAGTTGGGCGTCACGGTCGCCGAGGGCGGGGCCAACGAAAAGCAGGACGTCCCGACCCGCCCCACCGCCGAGTCGGCGGACACGGTCGTGCGTCTCCGCGCCTGAGGTTTTTGAGGCGGCGGGCCTGGAGGACATGGTGTATCGCGGGCGGCGATGATCAGCGCCTTCGACGACCTTCACCAGATCCTGAGCTACATGGCGACGGCGCTGACCATCGGTCTGGCGCTGCTGATCGGCCGCGGGCCCGAGAGGGCCTGCGGCCTGATCGTCGCGGCCGAAACCTTCGTCGACATCGTGGTGATGAGCCAGTTCGATCCGTCGATCCGCTGGTGGGCGGTTCAGATCAAGGCCGGCCTCGTGCTGTCGGCCTACGCCGCGGCGGTGTGGCGCTGGCCGGACCGGTGGCTGATCGTCATGACGGCGCTGCAGGGCTGCGCGCTGCTGCTGCACCTTTCGACGTGGCTGGATTCCACCATCATGATGCGGAGCAACGGTCTGCTGCTGAACAGCATCGGCTGGCTGATGATGATCCTGCTGGTCTCGGCGACGATCGGAAAGGCGATCCAGCGGCACGACGCCCGCCGTCGCCTGCTCCGTCGGCGGTCCTACTGAGCCGTCTTCGACGCTTCGACCCGCGCGGCGATGTCGATCAGGCCCTGGCCCAGCGTCCGGCCCTGCTCGGGGTGGATCAGGAAGCCCTGCCACCCGAAGCCGGGATGACGGATGGCCAGCAGCGGGCCCTGGGCCTGGATGTCCGTGCGCCAGGACGGATTGACCACGGTCTCGACCTTGGCGCCCGGTTCGATCGAGGCGGGGATCGGCTGGGTCATCTGCGCGCGCAGGGCGCCCAGGTTGGCGATCAGGTCGTCCAGCGCGGCCGGGCTCAGCGCCATGCGGCTGACGGCCTTGCCCTGAATCTGGAACTCCATTTCGACCTTGGCGCGGTCGGCGCTCATCTTCACGTTCAGCTTGGTGTCGGCCACGGGCGATCTCCTGGGTAGGCGGGCCTGATAGACCAGCCACATCGTCCGCGCATCCCCCGCGGCGCGCTAATTCAGCCGGCTCCACTCCAGCGCGTGGACCCGATCCCGGCCCAGGGCGGCGGCCATCGGCGGGGCGGCGAACAGGCCGGCGATGGCGGGATCGCGCACGTTCAGCCCGCCCGTGAAGGCGCCGAAGGCCGGCAGGATCAGCCGCGACCCGTCGGTGACGAAACAGGCGCGTCGCACCCCCCGGCCATAGGCGGCCACCCGCGCGCAGGGGTGCAGGTGACCCGCCACCTCGCCACGGCGGTCGTCGTCGGCGCTGAGGGCCTCGGGTTCGTGGACCAGGCGCAGCCCGCCCAGCGAAAGGTCCCCGACGATCCGGCCCGGCAGGCGGCCCGCCGCATCGGCGTCTCGCGCCAGCGCCTCGCGGTCGTGATTGCCTTCCAGCCACAGCCAGTCGCGGCCCTCGGCCAATCGGTCCAGCCGCGCGCGGTCGTCGGCCGCCATGCGGGGAATGGCCCGCGTGTCGTGAAAACTGTCCCCCAGCAGGATCACGGTCGCCGGGTCCAGCGCCGCGATCTCGGCCTCCAGCCGGTCCAGGGTCGCGCGGCTGTCGTAGGGCGGCAGCATCTGGCCGCGCATGGCGAAGGCCGAGCCCTTCTCCAGGTGCAGGTCGGCCGCCACCAGCGCCCCGTGCGCCGGCAGCCACAGCGCGCCGGAACAGCGCAGCACGCAGGCCTCGCCCGCGACCAGCACGCTCAGCGATCCGCAGACCTTGCGGGCCAGGCTCTGGCGCAGGGCGGCGTTCATGCGGACGGCTCCATCACCTCGGCGATCAGGGCTTCGGCGCTCTCGTCCAGGATCATCTCGGCGGCGTCGCCGCCCACCCGCTCGCGCCCGATCTGCACCAGCACCGGCACGCAGAAAGGAGACGGTCGGCTCAGCGGCTGATGGCGGATGCGCCCCTCGATCCGCGCCAGCATCTGGCCCAGGCGCGCCACGTCCAGCAGGCCCGAGGCGGCGTCGGCGCGGGCGGTCTTGAGCAGCAGATGGTCGGGCTGATGGCGGCGCAGCACGTCGTAGATCAAGTCGGTGGAAAAGGTCACCTGCCGCCCCGTCTTCTCGGCGCCCGGCTGGCGTCGCTCGATCAAGCCCGAGATCAGGGCGCAATTGCGGAAGGACCGCTTCATCATGAAGCTTTCGTCCAGCCACGCCTCCAGGTCGTCGCCCAGCATGTCGGGCTGGAACAGGGCGTCCAGGTCGATGTCCCCCATCGGCTTGATCGACCAGATCGCCAGCGCATAGTCGGTGACCACGAACCCCAGCGGCCCGACGCCCAGGCGGTCCAGCCGCCGGGTCAGCAGCATGCACAGGGTCGTGTGCGCCAGCCGCCCCTCGAACGGATAGGCGACCAGGAAGTGCCGGCTGCCGCGCGGAAAGGTCTCCACCAGCATCGATTCCGCATCGGGGATGACCGAGCGCGCCTCCTGAAGCTCCAGCCATTCCTGCACGTCGGGCGGCAGGACGCGCCAGTGATCGCGGTCCTGCACCATGTCGCGCACCCGGTCCGCCAGCGAGGTCGACAGCGGGAACTTCGATCCGCCCCACGACGGGATCTTGGGCTCCTTGTCGCTGGCGTGGGTGACCAGGGCGTCGGTTCCGGTGATGCCCTGGAAGGCCCAGACCTGGCCGGCGAACAGGAAGGTGTCGCCGGGCGTCAACTGTTCGAAATACCATTCCTCGGCCTCGCCCACCTTGCGGCCGGCGATCCAGGCCCGCGTCCCGCCGCCGCCCCGGCGCGAGGCCACCCGCACGTTCAGCGTCCCGGCCGAGACGATGGCGCCCACGTTCATCCGGTGCCGCTGGGCGATGTGCTGGTTGCGCACCTTCCAGCGCCCATTCTGTGTACGGACGATCCGTGCGAAACGGTCGTAGGTGCGAAGGGCGTAGCCCCCGGTGGCGACGAAATCGACCACCTCCTCGAACTGCTCCCAGGTCAGGTCGCGATAGGGGCCGCAGCCGACGATCTGTTCGTACAGCTCGACCATGTCGAACGGCTCGGCGCAGGCCACGCCCATGACGTGCTGGGCCAGGGTGTCCAGGGTGCCGATATGCACCGGCTCCCAGTCGAAGGCGTTGGCGGCCACCGCCTCGCGCGCGGCCTGGCATTCCAGCATCTCGAACCGGCTTGCGGGCACCAGCAGGGCGCGGCTGGGCTCGTCCAGCCGGTGGTTGGCCCGGCCGATCCGCTGGACCAGCCGGCTCGACCCCTTCGGCGCCGCCATCTGGATGACCAGGTCCACGTCGCCCCAGTCGATGCCCAGGTCCAGGGTCGAGGTGCAGACCACCGCGCGCAGGTCGCCGCGCGCCATCGCCGCCTCGACCTTGCGCCGCTGCTCGGCGGCCAGCGAGCCGTGATGCAGGGCGATGGGCAGGTCGTCGTCGTTGATCGCCCACAGCTGCTGGAACACGAACTCGGCCTGCCAGCGCGTGTTGACGAAGATCAGCGACAGCTTGGCCCGCTGCAGCGCCGCATAGACCTCGGGCACGGCGTGCTGGCCGGTATGCCCCGCCCACGGCACCTTGCCCTCCGAGATCAGCACGTCGATCTCGGCCGCCGCGCCGGGATCGCCGCGGACCAGACGGACGAACCCTCCTTCCTTCCCCCCTTGCGGGGGAAGGTGGCTCGCGAAGCGAGACGGATGGGGGGTGTCGACGCCGCTGTCGGACAGGGACAACGAACCCATTGACGACGGAATTCCCCCGACAGCCCCCCCATCCGAGCCGCTTCGCGGCCCACCTTCCCCTGCGAGGGGGGAAGGGCGTCCCGGGCTCAGCCACGCCCGGATCAGATCCGGATCCTCGATCGTCGCGCTCAACCCCACCCGCCGCATCTGCGGCGCATAGGCCTGCAACCGCCCCAGGCCCAGCGACAGCAGGTCGCCGCGCTTGCCGCTCCAGATGGCGTGGACCTCGTCCAGGATCACGCACTTCAGGTCCGCGAAATAGGACCGCCCCCCCTCCCAGGCGCAGAACAGCGCCAGCTGTTCCGGCGTGGTCAGCAGGATGTCGGGCGGGAAGTCGCGCTGTCGCTGGCGCTTGGACTGTTTGGTGTCGCCGGTGCGGCTCTCGACATGGATGTTCAGCCCGATCTCGCGGATCGGCGCCGTCAGGTTGCGCTCCACATCCACCGTCAGCGCCTTCAGCGGCGACAGATACAGGGTGTGCACCCCCGACCCCGGCCCGCTCTCGGGCTTAGGCCCGCGTTCGGCCAGGTCGATCAGGCTGGGCAGAAACCCCGCCAGCGTCTTGCCCCCGCCGGTCGGCGCCACCAGCAGGGCGTGCGCCCCGTCCCGCGCCGCCTGCACCATCTCCAGCTGATGCCGCCGGGGCGCCCAGCCGCGCGACGCGAACCAGTCGGCGAACAGCGGCGGAAGGTCCGTCATCCGCTCCACGGCGCCAGCAGCCGGCAACCGCTGTGTTCGAAATGGCGGACGTTGCGCGTGACGATGGTCAGATCATGGACAAGGGCCGTAGCGGCCAAGAGCTCATCGGTGAGGCCGACGTTCACGCCCGCTGAACGATAGGCCTCCGCGAGCGGAGCCCATCGCTCGACGACAGCGAGGTCGACGGCCACCAACCGGTCGCCATACTCGGCCACGATCCCGTCGATCCTCGCCTGGAGCAGCGCGCCGCGCGGGTCCGATCCCAGGCGCAATGCGCCCCGCCGCATCTCGCCGACGGTGAGGACGCTGACATTCAGCCGATCGTCGAAGTCGTCGTCCGGCGAGCCCACCGATGCGAACCACTCCATGAACCCCGCGTTCGGCCGCGACCTCAGCGTTTCACTGATCGCGTTCGTATCGAGCAGAAACCTCAAAAAGAGAAATCTCGAGCCGGCCGCCGGTCGCGTTCGATCTCGACATCGTCGAGACGCGGACCCGTCAGCAGCCACTCTTTGAATGTGGGCTTGCGCTCGGACAGCCGACGAAACTCGGCTTCTGACAGAAGCATGTAGCGTCCCCGCCCTTCGACAGGGACGGCTTGCGGCCCCTCCTCGTCGACCTTGGCGGCCAGGGCGGTCAACCATTCGTCGTTGGAGACGATCTTGTTCATGGCGCCCAGCCTACTGCATTTCGTTCGCCCGAACCAGATGTTCCCGTTCCGTTTCATCCCGCCCGGCGCTATCTATCGGCTGTGTCCGACGAATCCGTCATCGCCCCGTCCGTCCACAGCGCCGCCGACGCCGCTGTCGGCCCGTGGACCGACCTGCCGCCCGCCCTGGCCGTGCCGCCGGGCGCCGGGGCCGTGTGCGACGAGGCGGGCGCGCGGCGGATCGGGCGGGGCGCCGCCGAAGGACTGTTCACCGGCGGCCGCGTCCTGGTCGCCCACGCCAGCCTGACCGCGCGCCGCCTGGGCCTGCAGCCGCCGGCGCGCTCGCCTGACGTCATGGACGTGCTGGAGCTGTTCGCCTTCGTCCGCCCGGCCCGCTTCTGCGCGCCGTCGCCGACCGGCCTGGCGCTGGGGCTGGGCCTGGCCGAGCCGAAGTCGGTCGAGGCGCAGGCCGAACGGCTGCACGAGGCGGCGACCCTGCTGCTGAAGGAGTTGGCCGCCCCCGCCTATCCGGGGCGGGAAGAGGCCTACGCCCTGGCCCTGACGCTGGAGCGCGCCGGCTGGGCCTGGGGCGCGGCGGCGGTGCGGGCGCTGGAGCGGGGCGGCTTGCGCCAGAGGCAGCATCGCGGCGCCGGCCTGGACGTCTGGTCCCGCCTGACCGAATGGGAGGACGAGGCCCCGCGCGGCGAGGCGGGGTCCGCGCCCGTCGATTCCGAATCCGCCCGCATCCGTCTGGACAAGCTGCTCCAGGCCTCGGGCCTGGACGAGACCCGCCCGACCCAGTCCGACTACGCCGCCGAGGCCGCCTTCGCCTTTTCGCCGCGGAACGAGGAGGGCCGGCCCCGCGTCCTGCTGGCCGAGGCCGGCACCGGCACGGGCAAGACCCTGGGCTATCTGGCGCCGGCCTCGCTGTGGGCCGAGCGGAACCAGGGCGCGGCCTGGGTTTCGACCTACACCCGCGCCCTGCAGCGCCAGATCGACCGCGAGAGCGGCGCCGTCTGGCCCGACCCCGCCGAGCGCAGGAAGAAGGCCGTGATCCGCAAGGGGCGCGAGAACTATCTGTGCGTCCTCAATCTGCAGGACATGGTCCAGGCGGCCCAGCTGGGCAACGGCGACCTGATCGGCCTGGCGCTGGCGGGCCGCTGGGCGATCCACAGCCGCGACGGCGACATGACCGGCGGCGACTTTCCCGGCTGGCTGCCCAGCCTGTTCGCGGTCGCGCCGTCCCAGCAGGCGGGGCCGGCCAATCTGGTCGATCGACGGGGCGAGTGCGTCCACGCCGCCTGCCCCCACTACCGCGCCTGTTTCGTGGAAAAGACCATCCGCGCCAGCCGCAAGGCCGACCTGGTCATCGCCAACCACGCCCTGGTCCTGACCCAGGCCGCCTTCGACGGCGCCCGCTCGGCGCGCGGCCAGCAGCAGGATGGCGAGACGGCGGCGCTGAAGCGAATCGTCTTCGACGAGGGCCACCACCTGTTCGACGCCGCCGACAGCGCCTTTTCCGCCTGCCTGTCGGGCCAGGAGGCGGCCGAGCTGCGCCGCTGGATCCGCGGGCCGGAAGGGCGCGGCCGCCGCGGGCGCGGTCTGGAGCAGCGTCTCGGCGACCTGACCGGCGGCAACGAGGCCGCGGCCAGGGCGCTTCAGGACGCCATGCGCGCCGCCGCCGCCCTGCCGGGCGAAGGGGTGTCGGGCCGCATCGCCCCCGCCTCGGGCGAGGTCAATCCCATCGGCCCGATCGAGGCCTTCCTGGCCTCCGCCCTGGACCAGCTGCGCGCCCGCACCGCCGACACGCCCTATGGCGGCGCCGAGTTCGGCATGGAATGCGCGCTCAAGCCCGTGACCGAGCCGGTCGCCGAGGCCGCTCGTGCCGCCGCCCGGGCGCTTGCCGCCATCGAGGCGCCGCTGCTGACCCTGGCGCGCACGCTGGAGGACATCCTGGACGACGAGGCGGCCGAGCTGGACGGCTCTCAGCGCTCGCGCATCGAGGGCGCCCTCCGCGGCCTGGACCGGCGCGCGCGCATGACCCTGCCGGGCTGGCGCTCCATGCTGGCGGCGCTGGAGGAGGCGGGCGCCGAACCCGATCCCGACTTCGTCGACTGGCTGTCGGCCGAGACCGCCTTCGGCCGCATCCACGACGTGGCCCTGCGTCGCCACTGGATCGACCCGACCGTGCCGTTGGAGGCCGCCGTCATCGTGCCGGCCCACGGGGTTCTGGTGACCTCCGCCACCCTGTCCGATCCGTTGCAGGACGATCCGTTCGACCTGGCCCGTCTGCGCACCGGCTCGGCCCGGCTGATCGAGCCGCCGCGCACCCTCAAGGTCGACAGCCCCTTCGACTACGCCGCCAACAGCCGGGTCATCGTCGTCAACGACCTGGCCAAGGACGACCCGCGCCAGACCGCGGCGGCGATGCGCGAACTGTTCCTGGCCGCCGGCGGCGGGGGCCTGGGCCTGTTCACCGCCATCCGCCGGCTGAAGGCGGTCTATGAACGGCTGGGGCCGGACCTGGCGCGGGCCGGCCTGCCCCTCTACGCCCAACACGTCGATCCGCTGGAGGTCGGCGCCCTGGTCGACATGTTCCGGGTGGAGGAGAACGCCTGCCTCCTGGGCACCGATGCGGTTCGGGACGGTGTGGACGTGCCCGGCCGATCGCTGCGCGTCCTGGCCTTCGACCGGGTGCCCTGGCCGCGCCCCGACCTGCTGCACAAGGCGCGGCGCGAACGGCTGGGCGGGAAAGGCTATGACGACGCCATCGCCCGCGCCCGCATGGCCCAGGCCTTCGGCCGCCTGATCCGCCGCGCCGACGACAAGGGCGTCTTCCTGATGCTGGACGCCGCCGCCCCCACCCGCCTGTTCGCCAGCCTGCCCCCCGGAACCGAGGTCCAGCGCCTGGGCCTGGCCGAGGCGGTCGAACAGGTCCGGGATTTCCTGGGCGGTTGAGGGAGCGTTCTCCTCTCCCCATCATGGGAGAGAAGGCGGAACCAGAACGGCGAACCGCCCCTTTTCGTCATCCTCGCCCTCGTGGCGAGGATCCAGACTCCCGGTGTCCAACGATTGGGCGCGCTGCGGCGAAACCGGGAGTCTGGATCCCAGGGACAAGCCCTGGGATGACGGGTGTAGGAGGACGGCGGGAATGCGAGATTGAATCCGCTAAGTATCCTATCGCCGCTGGTACGATCCCAACGATTCCTGCGGCTTGTCGGATTCTCGCGCCCTTTAGCCCGCCTGACCTGAAAACCGTGCCATGCTTTCCTCGTCCCGTCGCACCGGAGGGCTCGTAAGGCCTGCGACCTTGCGGCGGCGGGAGCGGAGGAAGCGGGGGCGGGTCTGGAACGGCCCGCGCCGCCTCGCCGGCCGGCGCACCGGACGCGCGAGGCGGAGGGTCGAGGGGGATACTCGGCCGCACCCGGACGGTTCTCGCAGGAGCCGCCGGCCCGCCGCAGGCTTATGGGGTTAGGCGATAAGACCGCCACCACTCGGCGCCCCGAGCTTGCAGGCCAATCCTTCGCGCGGAGCGTCCAGCCTTCGTCGAAACGGTACACACATCACAGAACTCCGGGCGAAGGCCCGGCGCTCCGCCCGGCCCTCCACCCTCGCGCGAAGCGCGGGGACGATCCTGCCTGTCCGGCGTTGAAGGCGCGCTGCCGCTCGTCTTCCGATCTGCTATGGACCTCGCATGACCGACCGTTCCTCCGCTCCGCGCCACAGCCGCTGGGGCCTGTATGCGCCCTTCGTGATCGTGCTGGGCCTGCTGGCCGCCTGGACCGTCTGGTGGTTCATCCTGGCCCATCAGGTCGAAGGACGGCTGGAGCAGCAGGCCGAACGCCTGCGCCGGCAGGGGTGGGACGTCCGATACGCCGACGCCTCGGTCACCGGCTGGCCCTTCCGGGCGCGCGTCGCCGCCCGCCATGTCAGCCTCGCCGCGCCGTCCGGCCACGCCGTCGCCCTGCCGGAGCTGGTCGCGGAGGCCAACGCCTATCAGCCGACCAAATGGGTCCTGGTCGCGCCGGACGGGCTGACCCTGGACCGGGCTGGAAAGGGCAAGGTCGCGGTCAGGGGCGACGCCGTTCGGATGAGCGTCAGCGGCCTGGATCACCGCTGGCCCGACCTGGCGTTGGAACTGGTCAACCCCGTCTTCACCGCCCATCCGGACAGCGAGCCCTTCCCGGTCGCGCGCGCGGCGCGGTTCGAATTCTACGCCCGGCCCCACGTCGTCGGCGACCAGGCGACGACCGACGACCTGGACGTGATGGCCCGGCTGCTGGACGCGCGGGGCCGGCCCGACGGCGCGGTCGAGGGCTTCGCCCAGCAAGGTCAGCTGACGGTCGAGATCGAGGCGGTGATCGGCAGGGCCTCGACCCTGTCGGGCGGCGACCCGGCGGGGGTGTTCGCCGCCTGGACCCGCTCGGGGGGGACCTTCCGCAACGTGCGCGGGGAACTGAAGGCCGGCGACAGCGAGGCGACGCTGAGCAGCGACCTGCTGCGCGCCGACGCGGACGGCCGCCTGGTCGGATCGGTGGACTTCCAGGCGCGGCGTCCGGGGCCGGCCATCGCCGGCCTGGCGGGATCGCAGGCCGGCCCGGTCGACCAGGCCGGCGCCGCCGGGGCGGCGGCGACCACGGGCGCGGCCTCGGCCGGGTCGCCGGACGACCTGCCCCTGACGCTGGTGTTCCGCGACGGGCGCGCCTGGCTGGGGCCGTTCCCGATCGCCCCGGCGCCCAAGCTGTTCTGATGCTGCCGGAACCCCGGATCGACGCCCAGCGCGCCGCGCTGGAGCGCGCCCTGGTCGAGGCGGCGCGGGCGCGCCTGGCGGCCGGCCCCTGGCCTTCGCCCGATGCGGCGGCCCTGGCGCTGCGTCCGCTGCTGACGGGCTCGGGGACCACGGACGCGGTGCTGAAGGCGATGGCGGGCCGGATCGACGCGGCGACCGGGCGGCCCCTGGTGGTCTGCGGCGGCCTGGCCCAGGCCCTGGCGGCCGACCGCTACGGCCTGACGGCCCGGCCCCTGGCGGTGACGGAGGCGGCGCTGAAGGCGGTGGAGGACGGGGGCCGCGCCCTGATCGACCTGACCCACGACCGACCCTGGTGGGGCCGGCTGCTGGCCCGCCCGGATCTGAGGATCGTCGCCGCCCTGCCGGACGACCGCCAGGGTCGCCCCCGGGCGCTGATGGTGTCGGGCCAGACGCCCGGCCCGACCGGCGACGACCGCAGCTTCTGGGTCACCGACAGCGGCTGGAGCGACGGCCGGATCGTCCAGGCCCTGTCCGATGTCGGCCTGGCGGCCGAACCGCTGGCGGCGTCCGGCGGCTTGAAGCTGTTCACGCTGGCGGGCTATGTGCAGGCCGAGGACGGGCGGCTGGACGGCGCGCCCGGTTCGTTGAGCGGCGTGATCGGCGCCGCGCCCCTGTTCTGATTTCTTCGAGGCTATCATGACCGACGCGACCGCTGGCGGCCCCACGCCCAAGCCCGGCATCCTGGACATCGCCCCCTATGTCGGCGGCAAGTCGGCCATCGCCGGCGTGGCCGAGCCGATGAAGCTGTCGTCCAACGAGAACATGCTGGGCGCGGGCGAGAAGGCGCGCGCGGCCTATGAGGCGGCGGTTCGCAACATCCACGTCTATCCCGACGGCCGCGCGACCAAGCTGCGCGCCGCCGTGGCCGAGACCCACGGGCTGGAGCCCGAGCGGCTGATCTTCGGCAACGGCTCGGACGAGGTCTTCGCCCTGCTGAACCAGACCTATCTCCAGCCCGGCGACAACATCGTCACCGGCCAGTACGGCTTCCTGGCCTACCGCATCAGCGCCAAGGCCTGCGAGGCCGAGGTCAGGCTGGCGCCCGAGCCGAACTACAAGGCCGAGGTCGACGCCCTGCTGGCCCAGGTCGATGATCGGACGAAGATCGTCTATGTCTCAAATCCGTCCAACCCCACCGGCAGCTGGAACTCGGGCGAGGAGATCCGCCGCCTGCACGCCGCCCTGCCGGACCACGTCCTGCTGGTGGTGGACGAGGCCTATGCGGAATACGTCACCGAGCCGGATTGGGAGACCAGCTTCGGCCTGGCCCGCGACGCGGCCAACATCGTCGTCACCCGCACCTTCTCCAAGATCCACGGCCTGGGCGGCCTGCGCATCGGCTTCGGCTATGCGCCCCTGGCCGTCGCCGAGGCGGTCGACCGCATCCGCCTGCCGTTCAACGTCTCGGTCCCGGGGCTGGAAGCCGCCACAGCCGCCCTGTCGGACGAGGCGCACCAGACGGCCTCGCGCGAGCTGATTTCCGCCTGGAAGCCGCGCCTGACCCAGGCCATCCGCGGCTTCGGCCTGGAGGTCCTGCCCAGCGCCGGAAACTTCGTCCTGGTGATCTTCGACAACGCCGAACGGGCGACGGCGGCCAACGACTACCTGAACGCCAAGGGGATCATCGTGCGTCCCGTCGGCGGCTACGGCCTGCCCCAGGCGCTGCGCATCACCATCGGCACCGAAGACCAGAACCGCGCCGTCATCGACGCGCTGAGCGAGTTCGCGGCGGGCTGAAGCCTCAGCCCGCGAACCGGGCGAAGGCCTTCACCACCTGCTCGTAGGCCGGGCGCTTGAACGGCACGATCAGGTCGCAGGCGTCCGACAGCGGGCCCCAGCGCCAGGCGTCGAACTCGATGTCGGCGTCGGCGCCCAGGTCGATCTCGCTCTCGTCGCCGACGAAGCGATAGGCGAACCACTGCTGCTTCTGGCCCTTGAAGCCGCGCCAGGCCTTGGCGTTGTCCATCGCCTCGGGCGGGAAGTCGTACAGGATCCAGTCCTCGGTCCGGCCCAGCGGCTCCACCGAGGTCACGCCCGTCTCCTCGCGCAGCTCGCGCCGGGCGGCGGCCTCCAGGTCCTCGCCCTTGTCGACGCCGCCCTGCGGAAACTGCCAATTGTGCGGGCCGGGCGTGGCGTGGCGCTGGCCGTACCAGACCAGGCCGTCGCGGTTGAACAGCACCACCCCGACATTGGGGCGGTAAAGCTCCAGATCGGCCATCAGCGCCCGGGCCGCATCGTCATGGCCGAGGCGGGCGCCAGCTGCAGGCCGCGCTGCTCCAGGCCCGCGGTCCAGCGCGCGGCGGTCTCGACCGTCACCGGATAGCTGAAGCCGGTCCCCAGCGCCGAGCCCCGGATCTTGGCCTGGGCCTCCAGGCTGTTCAGGGCGGCGATGACGGCGGCGGGCGACTGCGTCTGGTCGATGATCTTGTCGGCGCTGGCGCGGGCCCAGGCGCCCGGCCGCCGCTGGAACGACCCGTCGTCCAGGAAGGCGATCCCATGTTGGCGCAGCACGCTCAGGAAGGCGCCCATGCCGGCGTCCGAGGCGGCGAAGCGGTCGCCCAGATAGTTCGTCACGCCGAAATAGCCGGTGGCGCGGCCCAGCAGCCAGTCCATCTTGGCCTTGACGTCGTCCGGGCCGCCGCTGGCCAAAAGGGTGTAGGGGCCGGGATCGTTGTCGGGATAGCCGCTGGGCTCCATCGGCATTTCCAGCATGACCTCGTGGCCCTGGGCGCGGGCCTGGTCGATCCACCCCTGCAGGTTTTCGGCATAGGGCACGAAGCTGAGGGTCACCTCCGGCGGCAGGCGTTCGATGGCCGCGCGGGTCGTGACGGCGTTCAGGCCCAGCCCGCCGACGATCAGGGCCACGCGCGGCTTGCCGTTGGGGCGGAACGGACGGGCGTAGGCCTGGGCCGGCACGCGGCCGTCGGGCGCGATCACCGGCAGCGGCCCGCTGGGGCCGTTCTGGAACAGGCCGGCGATGGGGGCCTTGGGCAGGGGCGAGGCGGCGTGGACCGGCACGGAATAGTTCGTCCCGCCCGCCACGCTGGCCCCGTCGGGCAGGGTGATCAACGCCTCGCCGCCGGCCGCCGGGCTCAGCGGGTCGGCCCCGGCCAGGTCCTGATACAGGCCCATTTGTCCGGCCGAGAAGGCGTCGTAGCCGCTGGGGGGCGCCGCCTCGGGGGCCGCCTCGCGCTTCAGGGCGATGCGCGCCGAGGGCGCGCCTGCGCGGGGGTCGCCCAGAACCGTCAGGAACAGGGCGCTGGTCGCCAGCAGGAAGACGCCGGCCAGGCCCGCGATCACGGGCGGCTTTCTCAACACATGGCCCACCGAGCGCGCGGCGAACTTGCGCCGCGGGCGCGGCGGCGCGCCGGCGGCGGCGGCGAGGACGGACTGACGTTTGGCGAACATGGGCAAGAGACGGACCGGCGACGGATTCCTTCGCCCTCATCATCGCGCGGGGCCGGTTAAGAAACCCTAACGGCGGGTTCACCATGATCGGCGCTATCGGCGGCTGTCACGGATCGTGCGTTGACCTGGCGGCGTTCGATCTCTTCACATGGCCGTCTCCCCGTCCGGTCAGAGCCTGCCCAGAGGAAACGCCCATGATGAGCCCCGCCGCCGACGACGCCCTGCGCGACGAAGTCCGACTGCTGGGCGGCATCCTCGGCGACGTCATCCGCGAAGAGGGCGGCCAGGCGCTGTTCGACCATGTCGAGGCCGTGCGCCAGGCCTCCATCGCCTATCACCGCGATCCGGCCTCGCATCCGGCCAAGCGGCTGGAGCGGCTGCTGGGCGAGCTTTCGGTGGAACAGGCGGCGGGTCTGGCCCACGGCTTCGCCCTGTTCTCGCTTCTGGCCAACATCGCCGAGGACCGGGCCACGCGCCGTCGCGCCCAGGACCAGGCCGAGGCCGGCGCCCGCGCCGACACGCCCGAAGGCGCGCTGAAGCGGCTGGCCGACCAGGGCGTGGACCGCGAGGCGGTGCGGGCCCTGCTGGACGAAGCCCTGGTCTCGCCGGTCCTGACCGCCCACCCGTCCGAGGTGCGCCGCAAGAGCGTCATCGACCGCATCGCCGCCATCAGCGACCTGCTGGACGCCTGCGACCGGGCCGGCGACGCCTGCACCCCCGCCGCCGTGTCCGAGCCGCTGCGCCGCCAGATCGTCATCCTGTGGGCCACGCGCCTGGTGCGGTCGCAGGGCCTGGTGGTGCAGGACGAGATCGACACCGTCGTCTCCTTCCTGGAACGCATCTTCCTGCACGTCGCCCCGCGCCAGCTGGCGGCCTGGCGTCGGTTGCTGGAGGCGCCCGGGCTGCAACCCTTCCTGCGGGTCGGCACCTGGGTCGGCGGCGACCGCGACGGCAATCCCAACGTCGACGCGACGGTGCTGGCCGCCGCCTTCCGCAGCCAGGCGCGCGCCGTCCTGGCCTTCTATCTGGACGAGGTCCACGCCCTGGGCGCCGAGCTCAGCCTGGCCGCCGAGCTGGCCGCGGTGTCGCCGGAACTGGCGGCCCTGGCCGACGCCGCCCACGATCCGTCGCCGCACCGCGCCGACGAGCCCTATCGTCGCGCCCTGACCGGCATCTACGCCCGGCTGGCGGCGACCCACGAGGCGCTGGCCGAGGCGCCGCCGCCGCGTCGTCCGTCGGTCAGCGGCGAAGCCTACGCCGGCCCCGACGCCTTCGAGGCGGACCTGAAGGTGCTGCACGACAGCCTGGTGTCGCACCACGGCGGCGTCTTCGCCCAGGACCGGCTGACCGACCTGATCACGGCCGTCGAGATCTTCGGCTTCCACATGGCCACCCTGGACCTGCGCCAGAACTCGGACGTGCATGAGCGGGTCGTCGGCGACCTGCTGAAGGTCGCCGGGGTCTGTCCCGACTATTCGGGCCTGGACGAGGAGGGCCGGCTGGCGGTCCTGGCCGGCGAACTGCGGTCCGCCCGCCCGCTGTTCTCGCCCTACGCCGACTATGCGCCCGAGACGCTGAAGGAGCGCGCCATCCTGCAGGCGGCCGCCGCCGCCCTTGCCGCCTTCGGGCCCCAGGCGATCCGCACCCACATCGTCTCCAAGACCGACGCGGCCTCGGACCTGCTGGAGGTCTATCTGCTGCTCAAGGAGGTCGGCCTCTACCGGCCCGAGGACCCGGCCGCCTGCCCGGTCCAGGCCGCGCCGCTGTTCGAGACCATCGAGGACCTGCGCGCCGCCCGCCCGACGCTGGAACGCCTGCTGCAGGAGCCCGCCGCCCTGGCCGTCGCCCAGGCGCGGGGCGTCCAGGAGGTGATGATCGGCTATTCGGATTCCAACAAGGACGGCTCCTATCTGACCTCGGGCTGGGAGCTGCACGAGGCCTCGCGCGCCCTGGTGGGCGTCACCCAGTCCCACGGGCTGAAGCTGCAGCTGTTCCACGGCCGCGGCGGCACGGTCGGGCGGGGCGGCGGATCGGCCTTCGCCGGCGTGCTGGCCCAGCCGGAAGGCACCGTCCAGGGCCGCATCCGCACCACCGAACAGGGCGAGGTCATCGCCAACAAATACGGCGAGCCCGAGATCGCGCTGCGCAACCTGGACGCCCTGACCTGCGGCGCCGTCCTGGCCTCGCTGGGCCACGGCCGCGACCAGGAATACACCGCCGAGCACGGCGCCCTGCTGTCGGACCTGTCCTCGGCGTCGATGGCCGCCTATCGCAAGCTGGTCTATGAGACCGAAGGCTTCGTCGACTACTACCGCGCGGCCACCCCGATCGCCGAGATCGCCGATCTGAAGATCGGCTCGCGCCCGTCGTCGCGCACAGCCTCGACC
The DNA here is from genome assembly GCF_023573565.1 of Brevundimonas albigilva. NCBI lineage: Bacteria > Pseudomonadati > Pseudomonadota > Alphaproteobacteria > Caulobacterales > Caulobacteraceae > Brevundimonas > Brevundimonas albigilva. The sequence goes on along the minus strand of NZ_CP097649.1, from coordinate 2,591,918 downwards.
CGCATCGAGGACCTGCGCGCCATTCCCTGGGTCTTCAGCTGGTCGCAGAGCCGGGTCATGCTGCCCGGCTGGTTCGGCTTCGGTTCGGCCGTGCAAGGCCGCGATATGGCCGAGCTGAAGGCGATGGCCGAGGCCTGGCCCTTCTTCAAGACCCTGGTCCAGAACATGGAGATGGTCATGGCCAAGGCCGACATGACCATCGCCCGCCGCTATTCGACCCTGGTGGAGGACGCCTCCCTTGCGGCGCGCATCTACGGAGAGATCAAGGCCGAGTGGGAACGCACCCATGCGGCGGTCCTGGCAATCACCGGCCACGATCACCTGCTGGGCGGCCAGCCCGAACTGCACCGGCTGATCCGCCTGCGGATGCCCTATGTCGAACCGCTGAACCACGTCCAGATCGAGCTGATCCGCCGCCGCCGCTCGGGCGACGAGGACCCCCGCGTTCGCGAGGGCATACTGCTGGCCATCAACGGCGTGGCGGCGGGCCTCAGGAACAGCGGCTGATCACAGCCATTTCGACCGCTTGAAGGTGACGTACAGGGTCAGGCAGACCGCCGCGATCAGCGCCAATACATAGGCGTATCCGTAGCGCCAGTGCAGCTCGGGCATGAACTGGAAGTTCATGCCGTACACGCCGGCGATGGCCGTCGGCGCGGCCAGGATGGCGGCCCAGGACGCCAGCTTGCGGGTGATGACGCCCTGGCGCTGCTGCTCCAGCAGATTGGCGACCTCGAACACCGACGACAGGATGTCGGTCAGGCCGTTCAGCCGGCTGTTGACCCTTTTCACATGGTCGGAGATGTCGCGAAAATAGGGCCGCACGTCCGGGTCGATGCACGGCAGGTCCAGCGACTGCAGCTTGCCGGCGACCTCCTCCATCGGCCCCATGATGCGGCGGAACTTCAGCAGTTCGCGGCGCAGGGTGAACAGCCGCCGGATCTCGGCGCGGCTGAGGAAGGCGTCCAGCGTCTTCTGCTCCATCTCCAGCACGCTGTCCTCGGAGGCGTCGACGATCGGGACGTAGGCGTCGACCACATAGTCCAGCACCCCGTGCAGGACATAGTCCGGTCCGGCGCGCAGCTGGGCCGGCGAGGCCTCCAGCAACTGGCGCAACGCCGTATGGGTGCGGGCGGAGCCGTGGCGGATGGTGATGACGTGGTCTTCGCCGACGAAGATGTGGGTCTCGCCGTAGTCGATGCGATCGTCGACCTTCTGGGCCGTGCGGGCGACCACGAACAGTTCGTGGCCATAGACCTCGACCTTGGGAATCTGGTGCGCCGCCAGGGCGTCCTCGACGGCCAGCGGGTGCAGGCGGAAGCGCCGGACCAGCACGTCCAGCTCCTCGCGCGTCGGATCGACCAGGCCGGTCCAGACGAATTCGTCCGGACCCAGCGCCAGCCCCTGGGGCGTCAGCGGCGCCTCTCTCAGGCGCTGGCCGTCCTTGTAAACGTAGGAGGCGACGACGGGCATTCGGGTCTCCGGCTGCGACGATCCAGCCTTAAGGCCCCGACGTCGAAAACAAAACGGCCGACGGATCGCTCCGCCGGCCGCAATGCTGATCAATTCAACCCCGCCTCAAAGCAGGCAAGGCCGGCAGGTTTCAAACAACGGCCTCAAGCAGGCCGAAGGCCGGTAGGCCAACCTAGGAAGTCGGGAAGCCCCGCACGCGAAGCAGGGCCGCCACGTCCGGGTCGCGGCCGCGGAACTGGCGATAGGCCTCGCCGCGGTCGGTGGTGTTGCCCGGCGCCAGCATGATCGACTTGAAGCGCCCGGCGATGTCCGGATTGAACACGTCGCCCGAGTCCTCGAAATAGGCCCAGGTGTCGGCGTCCATCACTTCCGACCACAGATAGCTGTAATAGCCGGCGGAATAGGCGTCGGACGTGAACAGGTGATTGAACTGCGGCAGGCGGTGCCGCATCACGATCTCCCTGGGCATGCCGATGCGGGCCAGGCTGGCCTTTTCGAAGGCGTCGATGTCGGTCGGCGGCGTGGCTTGCGTGTGCAGGTCCATGTCGACGATGGCCGACGACAGGTAGCTGACGGTCGCATAGCCCTGGTTGAAGGTGTTGGACGCCTCGATCTTGGCGACCAGCTCCTGCGGCATCGGCTGGCCGGTCTCGACGTGCTTCAGATAGCCGTCCAGCACGGGGCGGCTCAGCACCCAGTGCTCGTGCACCTGCGACGGATATTCGACGAAGTCGCGCGGCGTGTTGCCCAGCGCCGGATAGACGACCTGCGACGAGAAATAGTGCAGGGCGTGGCCGAACTCGTGGAACAGGGTCTCGGCGTCGTCCAGCGAGATCAGCACCGGATCGCCGTCGGGCGCCTTGACGAAGTTGTTGTTGTTCGACCCCAGCACGTTCTCTTCGCCGTCATAGGTCGAGTGGGCGCGATAGGTGTTCATCCACGCGCCCGAGCGCTTGCCCGGACGGGCGTAGTCGTCGGCGTAGAACAGGCCGACCGGCTCGCCGTGGTCCTTGACCGCATAGACCACCACGTCCTCGTGGAAGACCGGCACGGTTCCGGGCGCCAGGCGCTCGAAGGTGAAGCCGTACAGCCGCTCGGCCATGTAGAAGGAGCCGGCGCGGACGTTGTGCAGTTCGAAGTACGGCTTCAGCTGGTTCTGATCCAGGTCGTACTTCTGCTTCCGGACCTTCTCGGCGTAGTACAGATAGTCCCACGGCTCGATGTCGTGGCCGGCGATGGCCTTCATGTCGGCGACCTCCTCGGCCACGCGGGCCTTGGCCGGCGCCCAGACGCGCATCATCAGGTCGTTCGCCGCGGCCGGGGTCTTGGCCATGGTGTCCTGCATCCGCCATTCGGCGTGATTGCGGAAGCCCAGCAGCTTGGCGCGCTGGTCGCGCAGCTTCACGATCTCGGCGATGGTGGCGTTGGTGTCGTTGGCGTCGCCGTTGTCGCCGCGATTGACGAACTTGCGCCAGACCGTCTCGCGCAGGCCCCGGTCGTCGCCGAAGGTCAGGAACGGATCGACGCTGGAGCGGGTGTTCAGGATCGCCCAGCCCTGAAGGTTGCGGCTGCGCGCGGCGGCCGCGGCGGCGGTCTTGTTCGACGCGGGCAGGCCCGCGACGCCGGCCTCGTTCGGGATCAGGGTCCAGCTATTCTCGTCGGCCACGACCTTCTGGCCGAAGCGGGTGAAGGCGTTGGTCAGGGCGGTGTTGATCCGGCCCAGTTCGGCCTTTCCGGCGGCGTCCAGCGCCGCGCCGTTACGCACATAGGCGTCGCGGGCGCGGGTGGCCACGCGGGTCTGCTGGGCGTTCAGGCCGGCGGTCCCGGCGCCGTCGGCGACGGCTCGGATGCGCTGGAACAGCTTGTCGTTGAAGGTGATCTCGTCGCCCGCGGCCGACAGGACCGGCGACACTTCGGTCTCCAGCGCGTCCCATTCCTCGCCGCCGATGTTGGACGTCATCACGCCGAACAGGGTCAGGGCGCGGTCCAGCGGCTCGCCCGCCATCATCATCGCCACCGAGGTGTTGGCGAAGGTCGGCGCATCGGGGTTGTCGGCGATGGCGGCGATCTCGGCGCGCTGCAGCTCGATGCCTTCCAGGATGGCCTCGCGCAGCTTCGCCGGCGTCACCTTGTCCCAGGGCGGAACGCCGCCATAGGGGCCGGTCCATTCCTGCAGCAGTTCGGCGCGCGGGCTCTGCCTGGGAAGGACGGCGCGCGCGGCGGCGGCTTCCTCGGCCAGGCCCGAGGCGCTGGGGCCCGAGACCCCGCCCATGCCTGCGCTGGCGCAGCCCGCGACCATCATCAGGCCCGCGCCGCCGAGGAGGAGGTGTCGTCTATGCATCGAATGTTCCTTGCTGGGATCATGTTGCGCGGACCCTAGACCGCTCGGCCGGGCGCGTCACATGACAGGGCTGTAATTAATCGTCGCGGTTTGCGCCCTCACGGGCATTGAGGCGGTCGGCCGGGCGGTCTAAAGCCGCCCCATGGCCATCGGCGTATTCGACTCCGGCGTGGGCGGGCTGACCGTCCATCGCGAACTGACGCGGCGCTTTCCGACGCGCGACTTCATCTATCTGGCCGACCAGGCCAACGCCCCCTACGGCGGCCGCGGCGGCGAGGAGATCGTCGACCTGACCCGCGCGGGCTGCGAGCGCCTGTTCCAGGCCGGGGCGTCGGTGGTGGTCCTGGCCTGCAACACCGCCAGCGCCATCGCGCTGCGCCGGCTGCAGCAGACCTGGCTGCCGTCGGTGCGGGAGCGGCTGGGCCGTCCGGCCAATGTCCTGGGGATCATCGTCCCCACCATCGAGGCGGCCACCGGACTGCCCTGGTCGTTCGAGGCCGAGCGTCCGCAGGAGGGCGAGAAGGTCGCCGCCATCGACATCACCGGCGTGTTCAGCACCGCCGCCACGGCCATGAGCCGGGTCTATGAGATCGAGATCGACAAGCGCCGCGAGGATCTGGCGGTCTTTTCCGAGCCGTGCCCCGGCCTGGCCGGCCTGATCGAACTGGGCGCCCCGGCCGAGGAGTTGACGCTGGTGGTCCAGGACCACGTCGACGCCTTGCGTCGCCGCATCGGCCGTCACCCGGACAAGGCCATACTGGGCTGCACCCACTACGAGATCGTCGCCCCCCTGTTCGCCGCCGCCCTGCCGCCGGACACGACGCTGATCCACCAGCCGACGGCGGTGGCCGACGCGCTGGAGCGCTATTTCACGCGCCACCCGGAATATTCGCTGGGCGACGGCGGGCGCCGAGACTTCCTGACGACCGGCGCGCCGGGCGCCCAGTCGGGCCTGGTGGCCCAGTTCTGGGGCGCGCCCGTCACGTTCCAGCCGGCCTGAGCCGTCAGCAGCCGGGGCAGTCCGGCAGGGCGCGCGTCTCCAGCTGCAGGGTCGTGTGGCCCACCGAGAAACGCCGCGCCACGGCCTGCGCCTCGATCAGCAGGGCGTCGCCGTCCTCACGCTGGTGCACCAGGTGCGCGGTCAGGGCCGCCTCGGTGGTCGACAGGCCCCAGACATGCAGGTCGTGCACGGCGCTGACGCCCGGCAGCGCGGCCAGGGCCCTTTCCAGCGCGGTGACGTCCACCGCCGACGGCGCGCCGTCCATGGCCAGGTTGACCGAATCCTTCAACAGCCCCCAGGTCGAGATCAGGATCACCGCCACGATGACCAGGCTGACCAGCGGATCGATCAGCGACCAGCCCGTCGCCAGGATGACGCCGCCGGCCACCACCACGCCCAGCGACACGCCGGCGTCGGCCATCATGTGCAGATAGGCGCCGCGCGCGTTCAGATCGTGCTGCGACTTCATGAACAGGAGCGCCGTGCCCAGGTTGATGACGAAGCCGATCCCCGCCACGATCATGATGGTGGTCGACCCGACCGGCGCGGGCTCGGCGAACCGGCGCACCGCCTCGAACGCGATGGCCCCGCAGGCGAAGATCAGCAGCAGGGCGTTGCCCAGCGCCGCCAGCACCGTCGCCTTGCCATAGCCGTAGGTGCGCCGGCCCCCGGCGGCGCCGTGCGCGCCGCGTCGCGCCAGCCAGGCCGCCCCGCCGGCCATGGCCAGGCCGAGAACGTCGGACAGATTGTGTCCCGCGTCGGCCAGCAAGGCCGTGGAATCCGCCATCAGGCCCGCGGCGAACTCGCACGCGACAAAGGCTAGGTTGACGATCAGGCCGACGCCATAGCGCCAGTCGCCGGTGTCGACCGGCCCATGCGCGTGGCCGTGCCCATGATGGGAATGGGAATGATGGTGCGCGTGATCGGCGTGATCGTGGGCGTGACCGGAGCCGTCGTGCGCGTTCATGATCCCTGCCTACGCCCGGCCGCCCTTCGCGCCAAGCGGCTATATGATAACAGGCTGAATGTTATCATGTAATCATGCTCAATGCTGATGCAGGGCCACCATCGCCCCCAGGGCGATCAGGGCCAGGCCCAGCACCGCGCCTTCATAGCGGGCCCACCGCTCCAGCCGCAGGATGGAGGCGCCCGCCCGGGCCAGGCCCGTGAACACCGCCATGCCCAGCACGGTCCCGGCCGCGAAGACCAGGCTGAGCAGCCCAAGGGCCGCCACCCCCTCGGACGAGGCTGACAGATAGATGGGCAGCAGCACCTCGCCCGGAGAGATCGCCAGCATGGCCACAAGGCCGACGAAGGCCGCCCGATCCGATACGGCCGGTTCCGCCTCGGTCAGGGCCGGGCCGCTGGCCGCCACCGGCCGCCTCAGCGTGGCGCGGGTCAGATAGAAGCCTCCGAACAGGAACAGAAGCACCGCCGACAGATGGGGCAGGACGCCCTTGATCCATTGATCCAGCGCCAGGCCGGCGGCCACGATCAGCCCGCCCAGGACGGCGGTGGTCAGGATGTGGGCCAGGCCAGCCACGACGACGGCCAGAAGGGTGCGCGTCATGCTCCAGCGCTGGGCCCGCCCGACCAGGACGAAGGGCAGCCAGTGGGTCGGCAGGGCCGCGTGCAGGAAGGCGGCCACGAAGCCGCCGCCCAGCAGCGAGAGGAGAACGGAATGTTCGGCGGGGAAGCCCATCACCGGGCCTATAGCTTGTTACCTTATAACGGTCGAGCCGCGATCGTCCGCGATCGTCGAAAGCGCGCCCTGCAAGGCGTCGACCGGGCGCCGCATCGCGCCGGGGCGTCCCCAGACGGGATCGGGCCACAGGGCATCGTCGCGGCGACGGCCGACCACATGCACATGAAGCTGCGCGGTCACATTGCCCAGGGCGGCGATGTTCAGCTTGTCGACCGGCCGACCGGCGGCGTCGCCCAGGCGGCGCACCGCCTCGCCGGCCCGCACCGTCTCCTCGATCAGCCGGACGCGATCGGCGGGCGACAGGTCCGACACCTCCACCGCGCCGTCGACGCGCGGGATCAGGATCAGCCACGGAAAGCGCGCGTCGTCCTGCAACCGCACCTGGCACAGCGGCCAGTCCAGGGCGAAGACCGATCCGGCTTCGAAGGCGGGGTCGACGGCGAAGCTCATTCCAGGCCGTAGATGACGCAGGCGCTGTCGGTCAGCGTCTGGAGCGGGGGCTGCAACGCCAGCCGCGCGGCCTCGATCTGGGCCTCGCTGGGCGCCGCGCCGCCCGGCGGCGGCGGCGGCGGGGGCGGGGGCGGCGGGGGAGCGGGCGCGAAGGCCGCTCGCTCGACACGCGCGCCGGTGACCGTGATCTCGTCCAGCGTCGTGGCCTGGCCGCCGCCCGCCGCGTAGGACGGCCAGCCGGCCAGCACGTCGGTCTGGCAGACCCGGCCGGTGGGGTCGATCACGCGCACGCGGCCCAGGCGTGCGCCGGCGTTGGTCGCGGCCGCCTCGGCGCGGCGGCGGGCGTCCTTCATGGCCTCGGCCGCCAGATTGCTCTTCCAGCTGTTCTCCGGCTCCAGGTTGAAGCCCACCCGGCTGATGGAGGTCGGGCGCGACGCGACGATGGTGGCGTACACCCGCTCGACCAGGGACACGTCCCGGATGGTCACGCTGACGGTCGCATCGGCCTGATAGCGGGCGATGCGGTCGGCGCGGGTGTTGTCGCGCATCACGCCGTTCTCGTCGCGATACTGGTCGTAGAGCGGCCGGGTCGTGACCGACGTCTCGACCCGCACCTTGTCGGCGCCGTAGGCCGCCAGGGCCTGGCTGAGCGCGCGGACCTTGTCGGCGGCGGCGCGCGAGGCGTCGGCGACGCTGCGATCCACCGACTGGAAGCTGGCGCCGACCGAGGCGCGATTGGCCTGGATTTCCACCCGCACCTCGCCGACCGAGGCGATGACCGGATCGCGCATCCACCAGGGCGCCGGCACATAGCGGTCGCCGATGGTCGCCGGCGGCGTCTGGGCCAGGGCGGGCGCGGCCGTCAGGACGGGGGGCGAGGCCAGCAGGGGGACAAGGGCCAGAAGCAGCGTGCGGCGCATGAGGGGTTCCTCCATTCCATCCAGACCTTCGCAGGCCCGACCAAGGCCGTAAAGCGAGGTTCTTGCGAGGACCGCGCCAGGGGTCTAGACCGCCGTCGCCAAATCCCTTTCGCACACGCAACAACCGGAGACTTCCATGGCTCGCGCGAAGATCGCCCTTATCGGCGCCGGCATGATCGGCGGCACCCTGGCCCATGTGGCCGCGCGCGAAGCGCTGGGCGACGTCATCCTGTTCGACATCGCCGAGGGCACCCCCCAGGGCAAGGCGCTGGACATCGCCGAAGCCTCGGCCGTCTTCGGCCAGGACGTGGCCCTGAAGGGCGCCAACGACTACGCCGACATCGCCGGCGCCGACGTCTGCATCGTCACCGCCGGCGTGCCGCGCAAGCCGGGCATGAGCCGCGACGACCTGATCGGCATTAATCTGAAGGTCATGAAGGCCGTCGGCGAAGGCATCAAGGCGCACGCCCCGAACGCCTTCGTCATCTGCATCACCAACCCGCTGGACGCCATGGTCTGGGCCCTGCAGAAGTTCTCGGGCCTGCCCAAGGAGAAGGTCGTCGGCATGGCCGGCGTGCTGGACAGCGCCCGCTTCGCCTACTTCCTGGCCGAGAAGACCGGCGTGTCGGTGCAGGACGTCCACGCCTGGACCCTGGGCGGTCACGGCGACGACATGGTGCCGATGGTGCGTCACTCGACCGTCGGCGGCCTGCCGCTGCCGGACGCCGTCGCCGCCGGCTTCCTGTCGCAGGCCGACCTGGACGGCATCGTCGATCGCACCCGCAAGGGCGGCGGCGAGATCGTGGCCCTGCTGAAGACCGGCTCGGCCTTCTACGCCCCGGCGGAATCGGCCATCGCCATGGCCAAGTCCTACCTGCTGGACCAGAAGCGCGTCCTGCCTTCGGCCGTCTATCTGAACGGCGAATACGGCCTGTCGGACCTCTATGTCGGCGTCCCCGCCCTGATCGGCGCAGCCGGCGTGGAGAAGGTGGTCGAGTTCACGACCAACGACGACGAGAAGGCCATGCTGGCCAAGTCGGTCGATTCGGTGAAGGGCCTGATCCAGGCCTGCAAGGACATCGAGTCCTCGCTGGCTTGATTTGAAGGGGCGCGGATCAGCGCCGCCTGGAGTTCGGAAAGGGCCGTGGAGCGATCCGCGGCCCTTTTTCCATGCGTCAGCTTCCGCTGGAGAAGCGAACGACCCCGATCAGGCCGGCGCGCCACACGCCCTCGTCCTCGACCAGGGGGCTGTCCTTGGTGTCGCCCAGCCGCTGCTCGTAGTTGACGAAGCCGCCGACGCCGAACCGCTCGCCGATCGGAATGGCCAGGAAGGGCACGGCCCCGGCGCCGGACAGGCCGCCCGACGCCTCGTACGGCTGATAGCCGCTGCCCGGCGCCTGCTCGGGGGAGACGCCGAAGTAGCGCTGGATGCGCTCGTCGTTTCCGCCCACGACATAGCCCGACACCCGCAGCAGGCCCACCGGCGTCACGCGCTGGTGGCCGATGGAGGCGAAATACTGCAGGCCGGCGTCGTCGCCCGACACGTCCTGGGCCACGCGGCCGCCCACGACCACGCCGCCCAGGCGCTTGTAGGCGTAAAGCGCCGCATCGGCGCCGAAGTCGGGCCGCTCCAGGTTGGAGGCCTCGATGTCGCCGGCGGCGAAGCGGGGACGAAGCTGGACGCCGGCGCGGAAGTCGTCGGTCTTGACCGCGTTCCAGCCCAGGCCGTCCAGGCCGTTGGCGTAAATGATGTCGCGATAGCTGGCCGAGCCCCAGGCGGTGTAGTTCACGTCGTCGCCGGTGTTCCCCGTGGCGCTGAAGCCGTGGGTGATCCCGCCGCCGACGTCGACGCGCCAGGTCTTGGGCGCCTCCACCTGCTCATAGGGCTGGGACTGCGCCAGGGCCGAGCCGGCGACGGCGGCGAAGGCGGCGGACAGGACGAGGGTGCGAAACGACATGGATGCGGCCTTGGGCGATCTGCGGGACGCCCGGCCGGGGAGGGTCAGGCCGGATCAGAATGCGCAAGCGCGGCCTTTGGCTCCAGCAGCGCGCTCGAAGCCGTCTCGATGCGGCTTTCCAGCAACGCCATCATCGGGCCTCGCTTCAGGCCGGCGGGGATGGGCTCCAGAAACTCGAAGGTCACCACGCCGGGATGGCGCATGACGCCGTGCGCGGGCCAGCCGACGCCCGAGTTGGTCGCCACCGGCCAGCACGGCCCCTCCAGGTCGCGATAGATGGCCGCCACGCCGGGCTTGTAGTCGCCGGGCGCGCCCGGCGCGGTGCGGGTGCCCTCGGGGAAAATCACGATCTGGCGCCCTTCGGCCAGGCGTTCGCGCGCCTGGCGGGCCATGTCCTTCAGCGCCTTGGCGTGGCCGGCCCGGTCGACGGCGATCATCTTGGTCTTCCAGGCGAACCAGCCGAAGAAGGGCAGGGGCATCAGCTCCTTCTTCAGCACGAAACAGGCGTCGGGCAGGATGGCCAGCAGGGCCACCACGTCCAGCATCCCCTGGTGCTTGGACGCCACCAGGGCGGCGCCCGAGGGGCGGTGTTCCAGCCCCTTCACCTCGACCTTCACCCCGGCGATCCAGCGCAGGCCGAACAGCACCGTGCGCGCCCAGGCCTTGATGACCCCCATCGCATAGCGGTGCGGCATCAGCAGCGCCGGCGACAGGCCGACGGCGAACAGCGGCATCGACAGATAGAGCCACAGGGTGAAGACCAGGGAGCGCAGCAGGGTCACTTAAGCCGGAGCCTTCTCGTCAACGGGCGCGGCCGCGGGCCGGTCGCGGGTCACACGCTCGACCCCCTCGCGGCCCAGGGCGACCAGATACTTCATGTATTCCAGGGTCATGCGCCGGGCGGTGACGGCCGCGCGCCACCAGCGGGCGTTGTCCAGCGACGGCGTCGACACCGCATAGGGCGTCAGCCGCACCCCGGGCAGGGCGCCGCGGATCTCCACCAGGGACCGGGGCATGTGGTAGTCGGAGGTGACGACGATCAGGTCGTCATAGCCCTTGGCGCGGGCCCAGGCGGCGATCTCCTGAGCGTTGCCGACCGTGTCCTCGGCCTCGAAACCCAGGTCGACGCAGCAGTTGAACAGGCGGCTGGAGCCGGGCGTCAGCTCGCGCAGCTCGCGCCGGCGCACCTCGCGGTTGACGCCCGAGATCAGAACGCGCTGGCCCTTGCCCTGCTCCAGCAGGCGGATGGCGGCGTTGACGCGTTCGGACGACGGGCCGGTCAGGGCCACGATGGCGTCGGCGCGGGCCGGCTCCTCGGCCGGCGTCAGGCCTCGCACCCGATCGGCGAAGGCGAACAGCCCGACCAGCCAGATCAGGGCGACGATGGCGATGATGACCAGCAGCCTCATCCGTCCTGCCTGTCCGAGCCCAGCACCTTCAAGGCGGCGAATCTGGCCGCGAGAACCGCCACAGTAGCGGCCAGCAGCGGGCAAGGCGAGAGCAGCAGCAGATCGCTCCACGCCAGGGGCAGGGCCTGGGTCAGGCCCTCCGATCCGCCCAGGAAACGCAGGAAGATCACCAGCAGCCCCGCCCCCGCCGCGCCGATGGCGCCCGCCGCCAGCGCCATCAGGCCGAAGCGGCGCATGAACAGGCCGGCGATCCGCGCATCGGTCGCCCCGTTCAGGCTCAGGGTCTCGATCGTGCTGCGCCCCGCCGCGAGGCCCGCGCGGGTGGCGTAGGCGATGGCGGCCCCGGCGGCCAGCGCGATCGCCAGGAAGGCGGCGGCGGCCAGAAGGGCGATCAGCCGCGCCGACCGCTCGACCTCGCCGCGCCACAGGCTGTGGTCGTCGACGCTGGCGTCCAGGCCGGCTTCGGCCAGGGCGCGGCTCAGCGTCAGGGCGCTGGCGGGCGCCTCGGGGTTCAGGCGGACGGCGACCAAGAACGGCAGGGGAAGGTCGGGAAGCACCGCGTCTCCCAGCCAGGGACGCAGCAGGTCCTCGGCCGCCTTGCGGTCTAGGGCGGCGGCCTCCTCGACCCCGTCGACGCCGGCCAGGGTCTCGGCGGCGCGGGCCGCGGCGGTGGCGCCCGATTCGCCCACGCGCGGGCGGACCTGGACGGTGGCCTCGGCGCCCAGCTGGCGCGCCCAGCCCTGGGCGGCGCGGTCGGCGGCGGCCCCCGCGACCGCGGCCAGGCAGGCCAGGAAGCACAGGACGGCGATGACCGTCATCAGCCACGGCTCGCCGGCGGCGGCGGGCGGCAGCAGGCCGGGGCGGCGTGCGGGGACCAGGCGGATCACGCGGCCGCCTCGTACAGTCCGCCCTTGTGCAGATGAAGCACGCGCGCGCCGGAGCGTTCGGCCAGGGCCTGGTCGTGGCTGGCGATCAGCACCGTCGCGCCCAGCCGGTTCAGCGACTGGAAAAGGCGCAGCAGCCTGTCGGCCATGGCGGCGTCGACGCTGCCGGTCGGTTCGTCGGCGACGATCAGGCCGGGGCGGTTGATAACGGCGCGGGCGATGGCCAGCCGCTGCTTCTCGCCGCCGGACAGGGCGGGCGGGCGGGCGTCCATCCGACGGCCCAGGCCGACCCACTTCAGCATTTCTTCCACGTCGGCGTCCTGGCCGACCTCGCGCCCGCCAGCCAGCCGCAGAGGCAGGGCGGCGTTGTCGAAGGCGGACAGGTGGTCCAGCAGGCGGAAGTCCTGGAACACCACGCCCATCCGTCGGCGGAAGGCGGGAATGTCGCGGCGCGCGATGTCGGTCACGTCCGAGCCGAACAGGCTGATCCGGCCCGTCTGAGGGCGCGCCCCCAGCGTCAACAGGCGCAGCAATGAGGACTTCCCCGCCCCCGAGGGGCCGGTAAGGAAGTGGAAAGAGCCGCGCGGCAGAATGAGGTTAACGTCCCGCAGGATCCCGGGCGCGTCCGCATAGCCGAAACCCACGCCGGACAGGCGGACGGTTTCGGGCGCGGAGGCGGTTTCGGCGGCGCTGGCGGGCGGGGACGGCATGGTTTCGGTTTCAGGGACGGGCGCGCGGGTCGCGCCTCTCGGGAGGGGGCGCAAGCCTCGCAGTCAGACGACATGATACTGACCTGCCCCGCCTGCGCCACCAGCTATTTCATCCGCGACGACCTGGTCGGGCCTAACGGGCGCAAGGTCCGCTGCCAATCCTGCGGCGAGGTCTGGCGCGCGGGCGCCGAGGAGCCCCTCGAACTGACGGCCGAGCCCGAGGCGGCGGCCCCCGCCCAGCCTTCGCCGACGTCGGCCGGCGCGCCCGAACCGGCCAGCCTGGCCGAGACGCCCGCCCCCGAACTGCCCAAGGCCTTCCGCGCCCGCGCCGAGCAGCAGCGCCGCCTGCGCCGCGCCGCCGCGCAGGGCGCGGTCTGGGCCGCGATGGCGGCGATCTTCGTCGGCCTGCTGGTTTCGGCCTGGCTGTTCCGGGTCGAGGTGGTGCGCGCCTTCCCCCGCGCGGCGGCCGCCTACGCCATGGTCGGCGCGCCGGTGAATCCGGTCGGGCTGGACTTCGAGGCCATGAGCGCGCGCGAGGCGCCGGACCGGCCGGGCGTGGTCCTGGTGGCCGGCGCCCTGCGCAACGTCCGCGACGAGGAGATCGTCGCCCCGCCCGTGCGCGTGGCGCTGCTGGACGAGCACGGCGCGGAGGTCGGCTTCAAGGTCATACCGATCGACGCGGCCCCGGTCCTGCCCGGCAAGGTGCAGGGCTTCGCCGCGCTGATCCCCGATCCTGGCGGCCATGCGGCCGACATCAGCGTCGATTTCGCCCCCGCGCCGGCCCAGCGTGCAAGGGCCGAAAAGAGCGCAAAGGCGCACGGGGCGGCCGCGCCCGAAACGTCCGATCATGGCGCCGCCCATGGCGAACCGGCCCAGGCGACGGGCGCGCTGAAGACGGCCGACGCTTCGGCTGACCACGCGCCGCCGGCGTCGCCGGGCAAGACGCCCGCCAGCGCCCAGACACGGGGTCTGCGCCCCGCCGCCGCGCCCGGTTTCGACGGTTCGGCCGCCGCGCCGGTCGACGCCAAGCCGCTGAGCGCGGTGGACAGCGGACACGGGGAGGCGGTATCGGCCTCCCATCATGGCTGACACCTCCCCGACGCCGACCGTCCTGCTGCCCGAGGCCGAGATCGCCCGCATCGTCGCCGACCTGGCCCGGCGCATCGCGCCCGCCATCGACGACGACACCGTCGCGGCCGTGCTGCTGACCGGCGGCCTGTGGTTCGCCGCCGACCTGACCCGCGCCCTGGCGCGCGAGGGCCGGCGGGTGCGCTTCGACGCCCTGTGGCTGGCCTCCTACGGCGACGACAAGGCCAGCCGGGGCGCGATCGACGTCCATGCCCCGTTCCAGCGGCCGATCGAGGGCCGGCGCGTGCTGATCCTGGACGATGTGTTCGACACCGGCCTGTCGCTGGCCGAGGCCGTGCGGATCGCGCGCGAGGGCGGGGCGTCCGAGGTTCTGACCTGCGTCTTCGCCCGCAAGCCCTGGCCCAAGCCGCGCGCGCCCGAACCCGACTTCGTCGGCTGGGAGGCGCCGAACCGGTTCCTGGTCGGCTACGGCCTGGACCACGCCGGAGGGCTGCGCGGCCTGCCGGACATCTGCGCCCTGGATTAGAGCCAGTCGGCGAAGGGCTCGCGGTCCAGCATCTCCTCATAGGTCGGGCGCGGACGGATGACCGCCCATCGGTCGCCATCGACCAGCACCTCGGGGACCAGCGGGCGGCTGTTGTATTCGCTGGCCATCACCGCGCCATAGGCGCCGGCCCCGGTGAAGACGACCAGGTCCTCGGCTTCCAGCACAGGCAAGTCGCGGTCGCGCGCGAAGGTGTCGCCTGTCTCGCACACCGGGCCGACCACGTCGTGGGGCCGCCTCGCGCCCGAGCGGGGCCGCACCGGGACGATGTCGTGAAAGGCGTCGTAAAGGGCCGGGCGCATCAGGTCGTTCATGGCCGCATCCAGCACCAGGAAACGGCGGCCGTCCGAGCGCTCGGTGACCTGGATCACCTGGCTGAGCAGGACGCCGGCGTTGGCGGCCAGAAGACGGCCCGGCTCGAACGCCGCCTCGACCTCCAGCCCGGCCAGCACGCGTGCGGCCATGGCGACATAGTCGGCGGGAGAGGGCGGCGCCGCGCCGCCGGCGTAGGGGACGCCCAGCCCGCCGCCCAGGTCCAGCCGGGTGACGGCGCAGCCCTGGCCGCGCAGCGTCAGGGTCATTTCGGCCAGGACGCGGAAGGCGGCCTCCAGCGGGGCCAGGTCGGTGATCTGGCTGCCGATGTGGCAGGCCAGGCCGACGGGCGTGACATGGGGCGAGGCCGAGGCGCGGGCGTACAGCTCCAGCGCTTCGTCCACCGGCACGCCGAACTTGTCGCCCTTGCCGCCGGTGGTGATCTTGGCGTGGCCGCCGGCGCCGATGTTGGGATTGACGCGCACGGCGACGGCCGGGCTGGCGTCCAGCAGGGCCGCGACCTGGATCAACCGGTCCAGTTCGGCGCCGGATTCGATGTTGATCTGGCGCACGCCGACGGCGATGGCGAAAGCCAGTTCGACATCGGTCTTGCCCACGCCGGAGAAGATGATCCGCTCGGCCGGTATTCCCGCGGCCAGGGCGCGGCGGATCTCGCCTTCCGACACCGTGTCCGCCCCCGACCCCATCCTGGCCAGGGTCGCCAGCACCGACAGGTTGGAGTTGGCCTTGACCGCGAAGGCGATCAGGGCCTCTCCCAGGGCGTCGCGATGCGCGTCGGCGGCGGCCCGAAGCAGCCCGTAGTGCCGCTTCAGCGTGGCGGTCGAATAGACATAGACCGGCGTGCCGACCTCGTCGGCGAGGGTCTCCAGCGAGACCCCCTCGGCGTGCAGCACGCCGTCCTTCGGTTCGAAATGGTGCAAGGCCTAGCGGGGTTCGTTCTGGGCGGCGCCGGCGCCGATGGGATTGGTGGGGCCGCCGTCGATCGGCACGCTGCTGGACGGACGGTTCACCGTCGCGGGCTCGGGCAGGGACGGGGCGTTGCGGTCGCGCACGGCGCGCTCGGTCTCGCGGCGCGGGGCCTCCAGGTCGGCCATGCGGCCGCAGGCGGAGGTCGCCAGCGCTAGGACGCCGACGACAAGCAGGGATTTCTTGATGATCACAGGCGCTTCCTCCAGTCGGCGACGCGCGCGCGGACCTGTTCCGGCGCGGTTCCCCCAAAGCTCTGACGGCTGGCGCAGGAAGCCTCGGGCGAGAGCACCTTGTAAACCGCCTGCGTGACGCCGGCGTCGAGTTTCTGCAGTTCTTCCAGGGGCAGTTGCGCCAGGTCCACGCCCAGGGCTTCGGCCCGCTTCACCGCGGCTCCGGTGACGTGGTGCGCCTTGCGGAACGGCAGGTTCAGTTCTCGCACCAGCCAGTCGGCCAGGTCGGTGGCGGTGGAGAAGCCCGCGCCGGCGGCCTCGGCCATCCGTTCGGTGTTGGGTCGCAGGGCCGCGATCATGGCCGTCATGGCGTTCAGCGCCAGGTCCAGGGCGTCGAAGGCCTCGAACACCGGCGGCTTGTCCTCCTGCATGTCCTTCGAATAGGCCAGCGGCAGGCCCTTCATCACCGTGGACAGGGCGATAAGCGACCCCATGATCCGGCCCGTCTTGGCCCGCACCAGTTCGGCGGCGTCGGGATTGCGCTTCTGCGGCATGATGGACGAGCCGGTGGTCAGGTCGTCGGGCAGGGTTGCAAAGCCGAACATCGGCGTCATCCAGACCACGATCTCTTCCGCCAGGCGCGACAGGTGGCCGGCGCAGATCGAGGCGGCGGCCAGGCTTTCCAGCGCGAAGTCCCGGTCCGACACGGCGTCCAGGCTGTTGGCCATCGGCCGGTCGAAGCCCAGTTCGGCCGCCGTCATGTGGCGATCGATCGGGAAGGGCGAGCCGGCCAGGGCCGCGGCGCCCAGCGGGCTTTCGTTCATGCGGGCGCGGGCGTCGGCGAACCGGCCGGCGTCGCGGCCGAACATCTCGACATAGGCCATCAGGTGGTGGCCCAGCGTCACCGGCTGGGCGGTCTGCAGATGGGTGAAGCCCGGCATCAGGTCGCCGGCGTGCTGTTCGGCGCGGTCCAGCAGGGCCGATTGCAGCGCCTTCAACTGGGCGAGCGTGCGATCGCAGGCGTCGCGCACCCACAGGCGGAAGTCGACGGCGACCTGGTCGTTCCTGCTGCGGGCCGTATGCAGACGGCCCGAGGGCTCGCCGATCAGCTCGTTCAGGCGCGCCTCCACATTCATGTGGATGTCCTCGAACTGATCGCGGAAGGGGAAGGTCCCGCCCGTGATCTCGGCCTCGACGGCGTCCAGGCCGCCCAGGATGGCGTCGGCGTCGGCCTGCTGGATCACGCCCTGTTTGGCCAGCATGCGGCAATGGGCGCGCGATCCGGCCAGGTCCTGGGCCCACAGGCGCCGGTCCACCCCGATGGAGACGTTGATCGCCTGCATGATCTCGGCCGGGCGCGACGAAAAGCGTCCGCCCCACATGTCTTGACCCGCCGGCTTCAGGGGCGCAGTCGAACCGCCGTCAACGGTGGCGTCGGAAGAGGTCTGGTCGGTCATGAGCGGCTCAAGAAAGGCGATCTGGGCGGTGGTCGGCGGCCTGGTCCTGATCGGAACCCTGGCCGGCGCGGGGGGCGTGGCGATGTCGCTATACGCCAATCACCGCAGGGCCGCGCAAGAGCAACCGGCCGTTCCGAGCGCATCCGAGGCGAAAAGCGACCTGGCGCGCTTCGCCGTCGGCCCCCTGGCGGCGCTGGAGACGCCGGCGGATGCGCCCCCGGCTCCCGACTATGCGTTTCGCGACGCGCACGGCACGGCCGTGCGTTTCGCCGCCTTCCGCGGCAAGGTGACGGTGGTCAATCTATGGGCCATGTGGTGCGCGCCCTGCCGCCAGGAGATGCCGACGCTGGCGGCCCTGGCGCGGCGCTATTCGGACCGTGAGGACATGATCGTGGTTCCGGTCAACGTCGACGCCACGCCGGAGGGCGTCGCCCAGGCCAGGGCCTTCCTGGACGACCACAGGCCGCTGCCCTTCTACGCGGACGCGCGGTTTCAGCTGCCGTTCGAGTTTCCCGGCAAGGGCAAGATGCCGCAGACGATCCTGCTGGACCGCCAGGGACGCATCCGCGCCGCCCTGTCGGGCGAGGCGAATTGGGACGGGCCGGAGGCGCGCGCCCTGATCGACGCGCTGCTGGCCGAAGGGACGGCGCCGTCGGCGACCTGACGTCAGTGCGAGGGGACGCGCTGGTCCGTGGCCGGGTCGATGGCGCCGGGGCGGCCCTCGGCGGCGGCCTCGGACTGGTTCTCCTCGAGTTCGCCCGCGACCTTGCCCGCGCCGGTCTCCACGGCCTGGGCAGCCTTCATGGCGCCCGCCTCGATCACTTCGCCGGCCTGGGCCGCGGCGTCCTGGGCCTTGTCGCCCGCGGCCTCGGCGTGGACCTCGGCGCGATCCTGCTCGGCCTCGGTGCAGGCGGCTGCGCCCAGGGTCAGGACGGCGGCGGCGAAAAGGGTGTTGATGCGCAGGCCCATGGCTGATCTCCGGTCAAGGTTAGGCTTGGCCGTTGAACGCGGAAGTGGAGGGGGAGTTGCGCCGGCCCCGATAGGGGGGCGGTGGTGGCTGGGGGCGGGATCGAACCGCCGACCTGTGGGTTATGAATCCACCGCTCTAACCACCTGAGCTACCCAGCCGTCGCCCTTCGCACGGACGGGCGGTGCGAAGGGAGGCGTGCCTATATCGCCGCCGGGCCCCCGGTTCAAGTCATCCGATGCGAAAGGCTGCGGCGATCGGGCGCACGGCCAGCGGGTCGTCGGAACGCTAACGCTCGAGGCGTCGTTTCGCGACCGTTCGCGTCGCCCTTCCGGAGATCTCCGTCCATGCGCCTGATCGTTTCCGCCGCTTCCGCTTCCCTGTTGGTCCTGGCCGCCGCTTGCGGAGCCAACGGCGAGGCGAGGCAGGACGCGCCGGCCGGGGCGCCGCTCGAGACCCGGCCCGCCAACGGCGTCGGGCAGGAGCCCGCCTTCGCCGGCCAGACGCGCGCGCCGGGGGTCCGCACCGAACAGGCGCTGGCGCACACGGTCGTCGCGTCCGGGCTGGAGCACCCCTGGGGGTTGGCCCTGCTGCCCGACGGAAACTGGCTGGTGACCGAAAAGCCGGGCCGGATGCGGATCGTCACGGCCCAGGGGCGGGTCGGGCAGCCGATCCAGGGGCTGCCGCCGGTCGATGCGCGGGGCCAGGGCGGCCTTCTGGACGTGATCGTGGGGCCAAGCTTCGGTCAGGACCGGATGATCTACTGGAGCTACGCCGAGCCTCGCGAGGGCGGCAACGCCACCTCGGTCGCGCGGGGCCGCCTGTCGCAGGACGGCGGCCGCGTGGAGGACGTCCAGGTCATCTTCCGCGCCCTGCCGACCTATGACGGCGACAAGCATTTCGGGTCTTCCCTGGCCTTTGCGCCCGACGGCAAGCTGTTCGTGACCCTGGGCGAACGGTCCGACAGGCCGATGCGGCCCCAGGCCCAGGACCTGGGCTCGCACATGGGCAAGACCATCCGCATCAACGCCGACGGCTCGGTCCCCCAGGACAATCCCTTCGTCGGTCGGGGCGGCGCGCGGCCCGAAATCTGGAGCCTGGGCCACCGCAACGTCCAGGGCATCGCCGTCCAGCCGGGCACAGGGGCGGTCTGGACCATCGAGCACGGCACGCGCGGCGGCGACGAGGTCAACCTGGATCGCGCGGGCATGAACTACGGCTGGCCCGACGCCGCCTATGGGGTCGAATACGCCGGCGGGGCGATCAACGGCGGCGCCACCCGAAAGGACGGCTCCGAACAGCCGGTCTATTACTGGGATCCCGTCATCGCGCCGGGCGGCGCGGTCTTCTACCAGGGGGCGATGTTCCCGGGATGGGACGGGAACCTGCTGGTCGCCGCGCTGAAGGAAAAGCATATCGCCCGGCTGGTCATCGAGAACGACCGTGTCGTCGGCGAGGAACGGCTGCTGACCGACCTGGGCGAGCGGGTGCGCGACTTGGCGATCGGGCCGGACGGGGCGGTATGGGCGATCACCGACGAGGACGACGGCAAGCTGGTCAGGTTGGCCGTCGCGCGCTAGTCTCCGCTGCAAGGGGCTGTTTGAAGGAGTACGCCAATGCGCGTGATGATTTCGCTTGCCGTTCTGGCCCTGCCTCTGGTCGCCGGCTGCGCCACCACCGACGGTCCCAACCGCTATCAGGCCGACCTGGATCGGCTTGACGCCCAGTGCACGGAACGCGGCGGCATTCTTCAGCCCACGGGATCGCAGAGCGGCGAGCCGGCGCGCGATTACGCCTGCCGCATCACCGGCGGGGCCAGCCGCCTGAACTGACGGCCGGCCGGGCGCGCGGGCCTGGCCTCGCGCGCCCCTGCCTTATTCGCTGGGCGCGTGACGTCTTCCCGAAGGTCGCGCCTCAAGCCCGCGCGTCGGCCAGCGTTTCAAACGCCAAGCAAGATAAAGCCGGTCTTCTCGATGCGGCGCCGTATCGGCGCCACCGGAGGCGGGCCCTCGCGTTCAGCCCAAGGAGCCGTTGCCCCCTGGCGTCCGCTCACGCGGCTTATTACTTGACGTTGACGTAAACGTAGGGTTCTTGGCCTCAACGCCTTGACCCACCTTTCCAGGGTCCGAAAGAGGAGAGGCCTGATGGCTGACGCCTATATCTA
Source organism: Brevundimonas albigilva (assembly GCF_023573565.1). Taxonomy (NCBI): domain Bacteria; kingdom Pseudomonadati; phylum Pseudomonadota; class Alphaproteobacteria; order Caulobacterales; family Caulobacteraceae; genus Brevundimonas; species Brevundimonas albigilva. Next base: position 2,571,375 of record NZ_CP097649.1, on the reverse strand, counting down.
CGACGCCGTTCGCACCCCGCGCGGCAAGGGCAAGAAGGACGGCTCGCTGCACGAGATCACCGGTCTCAGCCTGGCGACCCAGGTGTTGCAGGCCCTGCGCGACCGCAATGACCTGGACACGTCCAAGGTCGACGACGTCATCCTGGGCTGCGTGACGCCGGTGGGCGAACTGGGCGCCGACATCGCCCGCACGGCGGTGCTGTCGGCCGGCTGGTCGCAGGACACGGCGGGCGTCCAGATCAACCGCTTCTGCGCCTCGGGCCTGGAAGCGGTGAACATGGCCACGGCCAAGGTGAAGTCCGGCGAGGCCGACTTCGCCGTCGGCGGCGGCGTCGAGGTCATGAGCCGCGTGCCGATGGGTTCGGACATGGGCGCCTGGCCGACCGACCCGTCCTCGGCCTTCCCGACCTATTTCGTGCCGCAGGGCGTGTCGGCGGACATGATCGCCACCAAATACGGCTTCAGCCGCGACGACGTGGACGCCTATTCGGTCGAGAGCCACAAGCGCGCGGCCAAGGCCTGGGCCGAGGGCCGGTTCAAGAACTCGGTCCTGGCGGTCAAGGACCAGCTGGGCTTGACCATCCTGGACCATGACGAGACCATTCGTCCGAACACGGACATGCAGACCCTGGGCGGTCTGAACCCCTCGTTCGCCATGATGGGCGAATTGGCCTTCGACAGCGTGATCAACCAACGCTACCCCGAGGTCGAGCGCGTCAACCACGTCCACACGCCCGGCAATTCGTCCGGCATCGTCGACGGTTCGGCCGGCGTTCTGATCGGCACGCTGGAGGCCGGCCAGGCCCTGGGCCTGAAGCCGCGCGCCAAGATTCGCGGCGGCGCCTCGATCGGGTCCGAGCCGTCGATCATGCTGACGGGGCCGGAGTACGTCTCGCGCAAGCTGCTGAACAAGCTGGGCATGACCACGGCCGACATCGACCTGTGGGAGCTGAACGAGGCCTTCGCCGCCGTGGTGCTGCGCTACATGCAGGCCATGGACATCCCGCATGACAAGATGAACGTGAACGGCGGCGCCATCGCCATGGGCCACCCGCTGGGCGCCACGGGCGCCATGATCCTGGGCACGGTGCTGGACGAGCTGGAGCGCTCGGACAAGTCGACCGCCCTGATCACCCTGTGCATCGGCGGCGGCATGGGCACCGCCACCGTCATCGAACGCGTCTGATCCGGGAGCGAATGAACATGGAAAACTTCAAGATCGACGTCGACGCCGACGGGATCGCCCTGGTCGTCTTCGACGTGCCGGGCCGGTCGATGAACACCCTGACCTCCTCGGTGATGAAGGAAATCCCCGAGCTGGTCGAACGCATCAAGACCGACGAGGCCATCAAGGGCGCGGTCATCACCTCGGGCAAGGCGTCGGGCTTCTGCGCCGGCGCCGACCTGGGCGACATGGCCGGCGGCGTGCTGTCGGGCGGCGGCGACCTGCAGAAGGCGTTCGACGCCGGCTGGGCGCTGAACGGCGCCTTCCGCGCGCTGGAAACCTCGGGCAAGCCGATCGCGGCCGCGATCAACGGCCTGGCCCTGGGCGGCGGGCTGGAGTTCACCCTGGCGACCCACTACCGGGTGGTCGAGAACGACAACAAGATCCAGCTGGGCCTGCCCGAGATCAAGGTCGGCCTGTTCCCCGGCGGCGGCGGCACCCAGCGCCTGACGCGCCTGATCGGCGTCCAGGCCGCCATGATGGCCATGAGCGAGGGCAAGTCCTTCCGCCCCAACGACGCCAAGGGCGCCGGCATTGTTCATGAGGTGGTCGAGAAGGGCCAATCGGTCGAGGCGGCCAAGGCCTGGATCAAGGGCGGCGGCAAGGCCGTCCAGCCGTGGGACGACAAGTCGTTCAAGCTTCCCGGCGGCGGCCCCTATCACCCGGCCGGCATCCAGAACTTCATGGTCGGCAACGCCATGCTGCGCAAGCAGTCCTACGGCAACTATCCGGCCGTGGTGAACCTGATGAAGGCCGTCTATGAGGGAACCCAGGTTCCGATGGACGCGGCCCTGCGCATCGAGACCCGGTACTTCATCAAGACCCTGATGACGCCGCAGGCCCAGGCCATGATCCGCAGCCTGTTCTTGTCCAAGCAGGAGCTGGACAAGGGCGCGGTGCGTCCCGCGGGCGTGCCCAAGTCCGATCCGAAGAAGGTCACCGTCCTGGGCGCCGGCATGATGGGCGCGGGCGTGGCCTATGTTCAGGTCATGGCCGGCATCGAGACGGTGCTGATCGACCGCGACCAGGACGCCGCCGACAAGGGCAAGGCCCACGTCGAGGAACTTCTGAAGAAGCGGCTGTCGCGCGGCCAGATGACCCAGGAGAAGTATGATGCGACCCTGGCCCTGGTCACGGCGACGACCGACTACGACCTGATCAAGGGCTCGGACCTGGTGATCGAGGCGGTGTTCGAGAACCGCGAGATCAAGGCTGACGTGACCAAGCGCGCCGAGGCCCAACTGGCTGAAGGCGCGGTGTTCGGCTCCAACACCTCGACCCTGCCGATCACCGGCCTGGCCGAGGCCAGCGTGCGGCCCGAGGACTTCATCGGCATCCACTTCTTCTCGCCCGTCGACAAGATGATGCTGGTCGAGATCATCCTGGGCGAGAAGACCGGCGAGGCGGCGATCGCCAAGGCGCTGGACTACGTCCTGAAGATCAAGAAGACGCCGATCGTCGTCAACGACAGCCGCGGCTTCTACACCTCGCGCTGCTTCTCCACCTTCCTGATGGAAGGCATGGCGATGCTGGAGGAAGGCTGGGCGCCGGCCCTGATCGACAACGTCGGCCGCATGACCGGCATGCCGCGCGGCCCGCTGGAGATGCACGACGACGTCGCCCTGGACCTGTCCTACAAGATCGCCAAACAGACCCGCGAGGACTTGGGCGACAAATACGTGCCGACCGAGGGCGAGGACATCGTCGCCAGGATGGTCGAGGGCGGACGCTTCGGCCGCAAGAACGGCAAGGGCTTCTACGACTACGACAGCAAGCCCAAGACGATCTGGAAGGGCCTGGCCGAGCTGGCGCCCGTGACCAAGGCCATCGAAGGGCCGGAAGAGCCCGGCGCCTTCGCCCAGATCGACGAACTGAAGACGCGGCTTCTGTATCGCCAGGCCGTCGAGGTCGCCCGCTGCTGGGAAGAAGGCGTCATCGACGACCCGCGCGAGGCGGACCTGGGCGCCATCCTGGGCTGGGGCTTCGCGCCCTGGACCGGCGGTCCGATCAGCTTCATCGACGGCATCGGCCTGGCCAAGTTCGTCGAGACGGCGGACCGGCTGGCCCAGACCTACGGCGACCGGTTCAAGGTCCCGCAGCTGCTGCGCGACATGGCGGCCAAGAACGAGACCTTCTACGGCAAGTTCGCGCCGGAGAAGAAGGCGGCGTGATCGGCGGCTGAGCCAGAAAAACGAAGGGGCCGGGAGTGATCCCGGCCCCTCTTGCTTTCCATCATCCTCGGGTCAAGCCCGAGGGTGACGGGATGAGGCGGCAGTTCACGCGAACGTCAGATGATATCCAGCGGCGTCTCGTGCGTGGGCGGCGGGAAGGCGTGGTCCAGACGTTCCAGATCCTCGGCGTCGAACTGGACGTCCAGCGCGTCCGCGTTCGCCTCGACGTGTTCGACCGACGACGCCTTGGGAATGGCGATGACGCCGTCGTGACGCAGGACGGCGGCCAGGGCCACCTGGGCCGGCGAGGCGTCGTGGCGGTTGGCGATGTCGACGATCAGCGGGTGCTCCAGCAGGCCGCCGCGTCCCAGGGGCGAATAGGCCATCATCGGCATGTCGCGCGCCTGCATCCAGGGCAGCAGGTCGAACTCCACCCCGCGCGAACCCAGGTTGTAGAGCAACTGGTTGGCGGCGCAGAGGTCGCCGTCGTCCAGCGCCTCCAGCCGGCGCATGGTCGCGAGGTCCAGGTTCGACACGCCCCAGCGGGCGATCATCCCCTCGTCGACCAGTTCCTGGAAGGCGGCGACCGTCTCTTCCAGGGGCACGCGCCCTTCCCAGTGCAGCAAATAGAGGTCGAGGCGGTCCGTTCCCAGACGCTCCAGCGATCGCTCGCAGGACAGCATCATCTTCATTTCGGAGGCGTTTTCGGGTCGGACCTTGGAGACCAGGAAGACCTCGTCGCGGCGTCCGGCGATCACCTCGCCCACCAGCCGCTCGGAGCGGCCGTCGCCGTACAGTTCGGCGGTGTCGATCAGGGTCAGGCCCAGGTCCAGGCCGCGGGCCAGGGCCTGTTGCTCGGCGTCGCGGCGGGCGGGATCGTCGCCGATCTCCCAGGTCCCTTGGCCGAGGGCGGGGACGGTCGTACCGTCCGCGAAGGTGACGAGGCGGGTCATGCGCGTTCTAATGCCTGCCGCAGGGGGAAAGATGCAGTCGCGCCATATCAAGACCGACGGGCTGATCCAACAGGTGCTGGAGGCGGGCGACGGGCCGCTGGTGTTGCTGATCCACGGCTTTCCCGAACTGGGCGTCAGCTGGCGCGCCCAGGTCGAGGCGCTGGCGGCGGCGGGCTATCGGGCCGTGGCGCCCGACATGCGCGGCTATGGCGGGACCGAAAAGCCGGAGGGCGTCGCGGCCTATTCGATACTGAGCCTCGTCGGGGACATGGTCGATCTGGTGCGGGCGCTGGGCGCCGACGCCTGCGTCGTGGCGGGGCATGACTGGGGCGCGCCGGTGGCCTGGCATTGCGCGCTGCTGAGGCCGGACGTCTTCACCGCCGTGGCGGGCCTGTCGGTGCCGTTCCAGCCGCGCCGCCCTGGCGGGCCGCCCACCCCCGTCATGGCCGCCATGACCAGGAAGGCGGGGCAGGGCGAACTCTACATCAACCGCTTCCAGGCGCCGGATGCGCACAAGGCCCTGGAGGCCGATCCGGCGACGACGCTGAGGAAGCTGTTCTTCGCCTACGACGGGGCGACCCCGGCGGAGCGGCGCTCGACCGGCTTCATGCCGCAAGGCGTCAGCCTGCTGGACAGCATCGACGACGGGGCCAGCCTGCCGCCGTGGATGGGTGCGGATCATTTCCGGGACTACGTCGACGCCTTCTCGGCCGGCGGTTTCGACGGGCCGCTGAACTGGTATCGGGCGCTGGACCTGAACTGGACCCTGACCGCCTTCCTGCAGGACCAGAGGATCGCTGCGCCCGCCCTGTTCATGGTCGGCGAGAACGATCCCGTGCGTCGCTACGCCGGGCGGCAGGAGGCGACGCTGAAGGACTGGGTTCCGAACCTGACCCGGATGGAGGTGCTGCCCGGCGCCGGTCACTGGATCCAGCAGGAACGGGCGGCCGAGGTGAACGCCCTGCTGCTGGATTTCCTGTCGGGGCTCTAGGCGGCGTCGGCCGCGTCCAGGGCCGCGCGGGCGTCGGCGACGATCTCGAGGCTGCGGATGCGGGCGGCGTTGTCGTGCATCATGCCCGTGACCATCAGCTCGTCCACGCCGGTCAGAGCGATGAAGTCGGCCAGCTTGCGACGCACCGTGTCGGGACCGCCGACGGCGGAATAGAGCAGCCGGCTTTGCGCGCCCGCGATCTGCTGGGGCGTCAGGACGGAGGCGATGTCGTCGACGGGCGGCGGCAGCTTGCCCGGCTTGCCGGTGGTCAGGCGCGCAAAGCTCTGCTGCATGGAGGTGGACAGGCGCACGCCCTCTTCATCGGTGTCGGCGGCGAAGACGTTGATGGCGGCCATGGCGTAGGGCTTGTCCAGCCGGTCCGAAGGTTCGAACGATCGCCGGTAGAGGGCCAGGGCCTCCAGCAGCAGTTCGGGGGCGAAATGGCTGGCGAAGGCGTAGGGCAGACCCAGCTGTCCGGCCAGTTGGGCGCTGAACAGGCTGGAGCCCAGCAGCCAGATCGGCACGCGCAGGCCGGCGCCGGGGACGGCGCGGACGGCTTGCCCGGGCGTTTCCGGCTCGAACCAGTGGATCAGTTCGGCCACGTCGCGGGGAAACTGGTCCGCGGCGTCGAAATAGCGGCGCAGGGCGCGGGCGGTCGCCCCGTCCGTGCCGGGCGCGCGGCCCAGGCCCAGGTCGATGCGGCCGGGAAACAGCGTCTCCAGCGTTCCGAACTGTTCGGCCACGACCAGGGGCGCGTGGTTGGGCAGCATGACGCCGCCCGAGCCGACGCGGATGCGTGCGGTCCCGGCCGCCACATGACCGATCACGATCGCGGTGGCCGCGCTGGCGATGCCGGGCATGTTGTGGTGTTCGGCCAGCCAGAACCGCTCATAGCCCAGGCGGTCGGCCGCCTGGGCCAGGGACAGGGTCTCGTCGAGGGCGCGCCGGGCGTCGCCGCCTTCGACGATGGGGGACAGGTCGAGGACTGAGAACGGGATCATGACGTCTAGATCGGGACGCGGGGCGACGGATCAAGGGGAACCGCAACCGAAGCTGCGGCTTTGACTCTGCCGTAGCGAAGGAGCGCGCCATGACCGACCAGCCCCCCAAGCCCTTCCCGCCAAGGACCGCTGACGGCGGCGACGCCCGAGAGGCGGCCGACATGGGCGAGAAGCCGGACCTTGGCCATCGCGCCGATGCCTTGATCGAGGCGCTGGACGGCACGGACTCAGGCTCCGACACCCGCGCCGGGTCGCTGCGGGGCGGGTCGGCCAGCGGGTCGGACGACGATCCGGATTCCGCTCGCATCAATCACGCGCTAGCCGAGGAAGGGGAGGCCCTGGGCGAGGCGGACAGCGATGCGGACATTGACGCCGACGGGGGCGGGCGCGAAGAGACGTGATCCCTTCGCCTTGCCGCCGCCATACGGAGGCGCCACGGTGGCGCTTCGATCCTGCGCCTGAGATGTGCCCTCGATGATGCGACGACTGGCGGCCTCGGCCGCTTTCCTGGTTCTCGGCCTGGCCGGGTGCGACCGAACCGAGCAGCCGGCCGAGACCGTCTCGGAGACGTCCGCGCTGGAGGTCGAGGCGTCGCAACCTGCGCCGGCCCAGACCCCGGCCGACGCCCCGACTTCGATGGCGGCCCTGGGCGAGGCCGAGCCGGCGGCGCCGGGCGCGCCCCCCTTCGCCGCCCTGTATCCGGGCGCCACGGCCGACACGCCGGCCGTGATCGCCGCCGGGGACGCTGGGCAGGGCGGACTGGTGACGTTCGAGACCACCGCCACGCCGGACGAGGTCATCGCCTACTATCGCGACCGCGCCGCCCAAGCCGGTCTGAGGCCGGTCATGGGCATGAACCAGGGGGACGCGCGGGCCTATGGCGCCGCCGACGGGGAACCCGACGGCGCCAAGCTGTCGGTCGTCGCCGCCCCGGCCGAGGGCAGCACCTCGGTGCAGCTGAGCTGGAGCGAGGGCCGGTGAGGGGGGCGGCCGGGGCCAGCGCCCTGGCGGCGCTGCTGCTGGCGGCCTGCGCGCCCGGCGCTTCGCATCCGCCCGTCTTTCTGGACAGCGACACGGGCTATCTGGCGCCGGCCGACCTGGCGCGGCTGGCCCAGGCGGTCCCGCCGCCGCCCGCGCCCGGGTCGGCGACCGACCGGGCCGACAAGGCGGCCTCGGCGCGCTATGCGGCGCTGGAGGACAGCGACCGCTGGCTGCTGGCGACGGCCCACGCCGAACTGCGTCCGCCGCTGGCGCTGCAGCATTTCGATTGCGCCCTGGGGGTGCGGCTGGGGTCGGCCGAAACCCCCGCCCTGGACCGGGTCATGGCGCGCGCCTTTCATGACGCCAACGCCGTGGCGGAGTTGGCGAAGGCGCGAGCGACGCGGCCGCGGCCGGTCGGCGACGATCCCGAGCGCCGGGCCTGCCAGAGGCTGGACGCGGCGGCCCGCGACAGCGCCTCCTATCCGTCCGGAAGCGCTGCGGTCGGCACGGCCTATGCCGAGACCTTCGCGGCGCTGGAGCCCGGGCGGGCCGAGGCGGCGCGGCGCATCGGCCGCGAGATCGGGATCAGCCGGCTGATCTGCGCCATGCACTATCCCAGCGACGTGGCGGCTGGAGAGGCTCTCGGGCGCGCGGTCGCGGCCGAGATCACGGCCGCGCCGGCCTTCGCCGAGGACGCGCCGGCGGCTCGCGCCGAACTGGCCGCCGCGCGCGCCTCGGGCCGAACCAGCCCCGGCTGCGCGGCCGAGCGTGCGGCGCTGGCGACGCCGCTGCCCTGACCATGCTGGCGCTGCTGGCCGCGCTGGCGATCCAGGCCGGGCCCCCGGCGGCGCGGCCCTGCTCGACGGCCGAGATGGACGCGCTGACGCAGCGGTCGGCAGAGCCGTATCGCCTGCTGTGCCGGGCCGCGCTGGCGGGGCGCGACGTGCGCCGGCCGGTGCTGATCGAGGGCGCGGAGGCCTCGGGCGCGGCGCTGGACTGCGGCGGCGGCCGGATCGAGGGTCCGGACGAGGCGACGACGCGGGTTCCCACGATCGCCGTCTGGTCGCGGCGCGACGGCGCGGGCTGGAGCCGCCCGTCCGGCGTGACGGTGCGCGACTGCCGGGTGGCGGGCAACATCCGCATCTGGGGCATGGGCGCGGGCGGGTCGATGCGCGACCTTCTGGCCTCGTCGCGCACGCCCGGTCACACGCGCGCCGCCCAGGCCGCCGCGCCGACCCAGGTGCGGATCGAGCGGGTGCGGTTCGAGGCGACGGGGACCATTCCCCTCTATGTCGGGCCGGGCGTGACGCGCACGACGGTGACGGGCTCGACCTTCGCGGGCCGGTCGACCTCGACGGCCATCTATCTGGACGCCGAGAGCGCGAGGGCGGAGATACGGGGCAACGTCTTCGACATCCGCACCGGACGCGAGCAGATCGCGGTGGACGGGTCCGGGGCCAACCGCATCGTCGACAACCGCTTCGCCCTGCACGGCCAGGGCGGGATATTCCTCTATCGCAACTGCGGCGAGGACGGGGTGATCCGACACCAGACGCCGTCCCACAATCAGATTACGGACAATGTCTTTTCCGGCGCGGCGTGGCTGAGGCCGCGCACGGTCGTGATGGGCGCGCGCGAGGGGCGGCGGCGCTATTGCGGCGACGACGCCGGCTGGCCGTTCGGGTCCAGCGCCGACGACGGCGACGGCGCGCGCGGCAACCGGGTGTCGGGCAACCGGACGACCCGCTAGCCGGCGGCCCGCACCGCGGCCGAGACGTCGGAGACGACCTGCCGCACCAGGGCCTCGTCGTCGCCCTCGGCCATGACGCGGATCAGCTTTTCGGTGCCGGAGGGGCGGACCAGAAGGCGGCCCTGGCCGTCCAGGGCGGCCTCGGCCTGGCGGATGGCGGCCTTGACGGCCTCGCTCTCCAGCGGCTTTTCGGCGCCGTAGCGGACGTTCTCCAGCCGCTGCGGCACCGGGTCGAACTGGCGGGCCAGTTCGCTCATCGGCTTGCCGGAGTCGACCAGAACGGCCAGGACCTGAAGCGCCGCCATCAGGCCGTCGCCGGTGGTGGCGTGGTCGTGCAGGATAATGTGGCCGGATTGCTCGCCGCCGATGTTGAAGCCGCCTTCGCGCATCCGTTCCATGACGTAGCGGTCGCCGACCTTGGTGCGCTCAAGCGTCAGGCCCTCGGCCGTCAGGCGGCGCTCAAGACCCAGGTTGGACATGACGGTGGCGACCACGCCCCCGCCGGTCAGGATGCCGCGCCGGGCCCAGTCCAGGCCGACCAGGGCCATGATCTGGTCGCCGTCCACGACCTGGCCCTTCTCGTCGCAGATGATCAATCGGTCGGCGTCGCCGTCCAGGGCGATGCCGATGTCGGCCCGGTAGCGCTTCACCGCCTCGGCCAGGGTCGCCGGATGGGTCGAGCCGCATTCGGCGTTGATGTTCAGCCCGTCGGGCGACACGCCGACGGCGCAGACCTCGGCGCCCAGCTCGAACAGGGTGGTGGGGGCGACCTTGTAGCCGGCGCCGTTGGCGCAATCGACCGCGATGCGCAGGCCCTTCAGGCTGAGGCGGCGGGGAAAGGCCTGTTTGGCGATCTCGATATAGCGCGCCTGGGCGTCGTCGATGCGCTTGACCCGGCCCAGCCGGTCCGACGGCGCCAGCCCCTTGTCCAGGCCGTCGTCCATCATGGCCTCGATCTTCAGCTCGATCTCGTCGGACAGCTTGTAGCCGTCCGGGCCGAACAGCTTGATCCCGTTGTCGGCGTAGTCGTTGTGCGAGGCCGAGATCATGACGCCCAGGTCCGCGCGCATCGAGCGGGTCAGCATGGCCACGCCCGGCGTCGGCACGGGGCCGAAGGTGCGCACGTCCATGCCCACCGAGGCGAAGCCGGCGACCAGGGCCGGCTCGATCGTATAGCCCGACAGGCGGGTGTCCTTGCCGATCACCACCAGGTGGCGGCGGTCGTCGCCGGTGTTGAACAGCTTGCCCGCGGCCAGGCCGACGCGCAGCGCCACCTCGGCGGTCATCGGATGGACGTTGGCGCGGCCGCGAATGCCGTCGGTGCCGAAGTATTTTCTCTCGCCCACGCGGTGGTCCTCAGTCTCGGGTAACGTTCCGAAACCCCAATTTTGATGCGGCCCGCCTTAAGATTGCATAGACGGCCGTTGGGGCATCGCTAGCGTGGCTTAGTCCCTGTTCGCCGCCAGTGCAAAGCGGCGCTTCCTGTTTCCCCAAGGCGGAGTTCGCGGCATGTGCGGCATCATCGGCGTCACCGGCAACGGGCCGGTCGTTCCCCGGCTGATCGACAGCCTGAAGCGGCTGGAATACCGGGGCTATGATTCCGCCGGCGTCGCGGCGGTGGTGAACGGCCACGTCGAGCGCCGTCGCGCCCAGGGCAAGATCCGCAATCTGGAAGCCGTGCTGGCCGCCGATCCGCTGAACGCCACGGTCGGCATCGGCCACACCCGCTGGGCCACCCATGGCGCCCCGACGACGGCCAACGCCCACCCGCACAAGGCCGGGCGCGTCACCCTGGTCCACAACGGCATCATCGAGAACTTCGCCGAGCTGAAGGCCGAACTGGCGGCCGAGGGCCATGTGTTCGAGAGCCAGACCGACACCGAGGTCATCGCCCATCTGCTGGACGCCGAGCTGAAGACCGGCCGCGCGCCGCTGGAGGCGTTCAAGGCGGTGCTGGACCGGCTGACCGGGGCCTATGCGCTGGCGGTGCTGATCGACGGCGAGGACGACCTGATCCTGGGCGCGCGGCGCGGCAGCCCGCTGGTCGTCGGATGGGGCGAGGACGAGATGTATCTGGGCTCCGACGCGCTGGCGGTCGGGCCGTTCACCCAGAAGATCAGCTATCTGGAAGAGGGCGACTATGTCGCCGTGACCAAGGCGGGCGCGCGGATGTTCGACGCCTCGGGCGCCGCCGTCGAGCGCCCCGTCGTGCAGGTGTCGGCGTCCTCGGCCATGGTCGAGAAGGGCGAGTACCGCCACTTCATGGAAAAGGAGATCCATGAACAGCCCGACAGCGTCCAGCACACCCTGTCGGAATACCTCGACCTGGTGACCGGCGCGGCCAAGACCAACGCCGTCGATTTCGCCGCCGTCGAGCGCATCCAGATCGTGGCCTGCGGCACCGCCTTCTACGCCGGCCAGATCGGCCGCTACGCCTTCGAGAAGCTGGCCGGCCTGCCCTGCGACGTCGAGATCGCGTCGGAGTTCCGCTACCGCTCGCCGGCGGTGTCGAAATCGACCCTGGCGGTCGCCGTCAGCCAGTCGGGCGAGACCGCCGACACCCTGGCCAGCCTGACCTGGTGCAAGGCGCAAGGGTTGAAGACGGCGGCCGTGGTCAACGTCCATTCCTCCTCGATGGCGCGCGAGGCCGAGGTGCTGTGGCCGACCCACGCCGGGCCCGAGATCGGCGTGGCCTCGACCAAGGCCTTCACCGCCCAGGTGGCCGCCTTGCTGGCCCTGGCGGTGGCGGCGGGCGTGGCGCGCGGGCGGATCGACGCCGCGACCGAGGCCGAACTGGTCAAGGCCCTGTTCGAAAGCCCGCGCCTGATCGCCGAAGCCCTGCGGATGGACGGCTCCATCCGGGCCGTGACGCAGGACCTGGCCAAGGCCGACGACGTGCTGTTCCTGGGCCGAGGCGCCATGTTCCCCCTGGCCATGGAGGGCGCGCTGAAGCTGAAGGAGATCAGCTATATCCACGCCGAGGGCTACGCCGCGGGCGAGCTGAAGCACGGCCCGATCGCCCTGATCGACGAGGCGACCCCGACCATCGCCCTGGCCCCGCTGGACGAGGTGTTCGAAAAGACCGCGTCGAACCTGCAGGAGGTGGCCGCACGCGGCGGGCCGGTCATCATGATCGCTCCGGAAAAGGCGCCCGATCCCCACGGCGCCGGCATCCGCCGGGTCCATGCGCCGGACTGCCATCCGCTGATCGCGCCGCTGGTCTATGCGGTCCCGGTGCAGCTTTTGGCCTATTACACCGCCGTGCAGAAGGGGACCGACGTCGACCAGCCCCGCAACCTGGCCAAGTCCGTCACGGTCGAGTGAGGCCGGAGGCGCTCGCCAGGGTCGCGACATCGGCGACCTCGATCCCGCCGCGATGCAGACGCACGGCGCCGGCCGCCCGAAGCGCGGCGGCGGCGGTCGACACCCCGGCGCGCCGCACGTGCAGCAGGTCGGCCAGGTCGCTCTGACGCAGCGCCACCTTTTTCTGGCCGCCGCTTTGATGGACGTCGTGCAGCAGGGCGGCCAGCCGCTGGACCAGGGTCAGCCGGGCGTGACGCAGCACCTCCTGGCGCAGGGCGACGGCCTTGGCCTCCAGATCCGCCATCCGAAGCTGGGCCAGCAGGCCGGGTTCGATCGACAGGACGTCGCGCATCGACACGCGGGCCGCGCGACCCGGCGTCAGCCAAACGGCTCCGTCGGCCGGGCCTTCCAGCCCGACCGCCTGCCCCGGTCCCGCCAGACCCATGGACACCGCCGACCCCGCCCGTTGTCGCGCCAGGACGCCCTCGAGCACCAGAAGGACGGCGGGCGGCCCGTCCGGAGCCGCGGCCGGTCGACCCGGAGAGCCGTTCAGGTCCTGGGCGGCCACGCCCCGCACGGCGAGGTGCGACAACAGCGTGGAGGCGATGTCGGGAATATTCATGATCCCGCTCGACGCCGATCCGGGCGCGGGCGCGATAACATGGGTTAAGCCGTCAGACGGGTTCGTTGCTGAGGCGCAGGTAGGTGGCGTCGAATTCGGCGATTTCGGCCAGCCGGTGCCAGTCCAGGATCTCCACGCGCCGGCCCGACCAGTTGACCACGCCCTCGCCGCGCAATTCGGTGATCAGGCGGCTGACGTGGACGGTCGACAGGCCCAGGGCGTCGCCCAGAACGGTCTGGGTCAGCGGCAGGTCGAACGTCATGTCGCCCGCCTGCCCCGCCGCGCGCAGGCGCAGATAGAGCTCGCACACCAGGTGCGCCAGGTGGCTCAGGCCGCTGCGCCTACCCATCGCGACCAGCCACTGGCGATGGATGGCGGCGTCGATGATGGTGTCCAGCCACAGCAGTCGCGCCAGGTGCGGATGGCGCTCGGTCAGTTCGATCAGCCGGGCGTGGGGGGCGCTGGCGATCACGCAGTCGGTCAGGGCCAGCACGCCGTGGTCCATCTGCTTCATCAGCAGGCTGTGAAGGTCGATGAAGTCGCCCGAGATGTTGATCTCGGTGATCTGGCGACCCCCGTCCTTGAGCGTCGAATAGCGCGCCGAGAAGCCGGAGATCAGCAGGGTGCTCTGCAAGGGGTGGCTGTGTTCGCGCACGATGTCGGCGCCGGCGGGGATGGTGCGGCTGGGGCCGAGCACGGTCTCCAGGGCGACGACCTCCTCGGGGGACAAGGCGTCGCGCAGGGACAGTTTCTCGACCAGATTGGCCACCTTGGCTTCCGCCACGGGCGCGTTCATCGACCCGCCTCCGACGCGGGCGCGCCTTGCTGCGGCTCCTCGGAGGCCGCGGCGGTGACGCGGACCACCGTGCGGCCGCCGTCGTCGGTGACGATCACGCTGAACGAGCCGGTGTCCCAGAAGCTGGCGCCGCGATAGCGCAGGATTTCACCCAGGACCGTGACCGCCTCCTCGCGCGCGGCCTCGACGCCGGCCAGTTCTTCACCCTGATCGTCGCGAATGCGATCGCCGTTTTCGGTGTGGAAATAGTAGCGGGGCAAGCCGTCCTCCAGCAGCGGGCGAGGAAGGAAGCGAGCGACGCCGATTTTGGTTCAGATCAGGCCGCGGCGGCGCGCTTCCTGATGCGCGCGATGCGGCGCAGGCGGCGCCAGAAGCGGCCGCGTTCCGGTTCGGGATAGGGCTGGAGGTTCTCGACGAACTGCTCGGCCGAGGCGCGCCAGCTGAACTTCTCGGCGTAGGCGCGCACGTCCTTTCGATCCAGCTCCAGGCACGCCAGGCAGGCGGTCTTCAGGTCCTTGTCGATGGCCCCGGCGTTCGATCCGGGGATGATGTCGATCGGGCCGTGGGCCGGATAGGCGGCGACCGGCGTGCCGGCGGCCATCGCCTCCAGGATCACCAGGCCGAAGGTGTCGGTCCAGCTGGGGAAGACGAAGACGTCGGCGTCGCGGAAGCAGCGGGCCAGATCCTCGCCGAACTTCGCGCCCAGGAACTTGGCCTCGGGGTATTTTTCCTGAAGCTCGGCGCGGGCGGGGCCGTCGCCGACGATGATCTTGGTGCCGGGCAGGTCCAGCTCCAGGAAGGCCTCGATGTTCTTCTCCACGGCGACGCGGCCGACGTTGAGGAAGAAGGGCCGGGGCCAGTCCTTGCCGCCCATCTCTTCGAAGATGCGCGGCAGGTCGGGGTTGAACAGTTCGGTGTCCACGCCGCGCGACCAGGGCGAGACGTTCTTGAAGCCGTGCTCCACCAGTTCGTCGCGCAGCGTCGGGGTGGCCACCATCAGACGGCCCGACGGCTTGTGGAACCACTTCATATAGGCGTAGCCGACCTGGACGGGGATCGGGAACCGGGCCGAGACGTATTCCGGAAATTTCGTGTGGTAGCTGGTGGTGAAGGGCAGCTTCCATTCCACGCAGATGCGCCGCGTGGCGATGCCGATGGGGCCTTCGGTGGCGATATGCACGGCCTCGGGCTCGAAGGCGCGCAGCATTTCGCGAATCTCTTCCTCGGCGCCCAGGGCCAGCCGAATCTCCGGATAGGTGGGGCAGGGAATGGTCTTGAACAGGCTGGGCTCGATGACCTCGACCTCGTGGCCCATGCCGCGGCATTCCGCGACCGTGCGCGTCAGGGTGCGGACGACGCCGTTGACCTGAGGTTCCCAGGCGTCGGTGGCCAGAACGATGCGCATGGAGGCAGGGCGACCCTGAGCCGTGAACGAAGGGCGGAACTTCTAGACCGTTCGGATGACGAAGGCGAGACGGATGCTAGAGCGGCAGCACCGTCGTCGACTTCACCTCTTCGAGAACGGCGTAGGTCCGGGTTTCGCGCACCCCCGGCATCTTCACCAGAACGTCGCCCAGGAAGGCGCGATAGGCGTCCATGTCGCCGACGCGGGCCTTGATCAGATAGTCGAAGCCGCCGGCGACCATGTGGCACTCCAGCACCTCGGGCTGTTTTCGCACGGCCTCGGCGAAGGCTTCGAACACATCGCCGGTGGTGCGGTCCAGAAGCACCTCGACGAAGATCAGCAGGTCGCGGCCGACGCGCGACGGGTCGATCATGGCCGCATAGCCGGTGATGATCTTCTTCTCGCGCAGACGCCGGACCCGCTCGAAACAGGCGGCGGGCGACAGGTTGCAGCGGCGGGCCAGCTCGGCGTTGGAAATGCGCGCGTCGGTCTGCAGCACGCGCAACAGGCGACGGTCGACGGCGTCAATATCGGACATCGGAAAACAGGCCACTTCGCCGAAGGTTCTTCGGTCAGCGACCCTATCATACGAAGCACATTCCACGAACTCAGGAATATACGGCGGAAATCCACAGGACATGACGCCCCGATGACGCCGCCCGCCTTTTCGCCTTCGAGCCTGGCCGCATGGGACGCGCTGGATCGCGACAAATTCCGCGACGAACGCGAGGCGGTGGCCGAAAACCTGCTGCTGGCGCCCCTGGACCCGGCCGAGCGCGAGGCGGTGACGGCCGAGGCCGTCGCCCTGGTCGAGGGCGCGCGCCGCAGCCAGAAGAAGCAGGGGGTGGTCGAGAGCTTCCTGCAGCAGTTCGGCCTGGGCACGCGCGAGGGTCTGGCCCTGATGTGCCTGGCCGAAGCGCTGCTGCGCGTGCCTGACGAGGAGACGCGCGACCGCCTGATCGCCGAAAAGATCGGATCGGCCGACTGGGCCGCCCACCTGGGCCGATCCGACAGCCTGTTCGTCAACGCCTCGACCTGGGGCCTCATGCTGACGGGCAAGCTGGTGGATGTCGACGACCAGGCCCGCAGCGACCTGCCGGGGTTCCTGAAGCGCGTCGCCGGCCGGCTGGGCGAGCCGGTGATCCGCCAGGCCGTGGCCACCGCCGTCAAGATCATGGGCGAGCAGTTCGTGGTCGGCCGGACCATCGAGGCGGCGCTGAAGCGCTCGAACCGCGAAGGCTGGCTGTGCAGCTTCGACATGCTGGGCGAGGGCGCGCGGACGACGGCCGACGCCGACCGCTACGAAGCCATCTACGCCCACGCCATCGAGGCGGTGGGGCGGACGGCGACGGGGCGCGGGCCCGAACATGGCCACGGCGTGTCGGTCAAGCTGTCGGCCCTGTCGCCGCGCTACGAGCCGGCGCTTGAGGCGGCGGTGTGGGCCACCCTGTATCCGCGCGTGAAGCGGCTGGCCCTGATCGCGGCGCGCCACGACATCAACTTCACCCTGGACGCCGAGGAGGCCGACCGGCTGGCCCTGTCGCTGAAGATGCTCGACCGGTTGGCGCACGAGCCCGACCTGGGCGGCTGGACGGGCCTGGGCCTGGCGGTGCAGGCCTATCAGAAGCGCGGCCTGGAGACGATCCAGCGGGTCGCCGACCTGGCGCGGCGGTCCGGTCGTCGCCTGATGGTGCGGCTGGTCAAGGGCGCCTATTGGGACACCGAGATCAAGCGCGCCCAGGTGGCGGGCCGCACCGACTATCCGGTCTTCACGACCAAGGCGGCGACCGACCTGAACTATCTGGTCTGCGCCCGGGCCATGATCGAGGCGTCGCCTGCGATCTATTCCCAGTTCGCCAGCCATAACGCCCATACCCTGGCGGCGGTGCGCCACATGGCCCGCGATCGCGGCGTGACCATCGAGCACCAGCGGCTGCACGGCATGGGCGAGGCCCTGTACGACGCCGCCATCGAGGAATGGTCCGACGAGACGGTGATCGTGCGCGCCTATGCCCCGGTCGGCGGCCATGAGGAACTGCTGCCCTATCTGGTGCGCCGCCTGCTGGAAAACGGCGCCAACTCCTCCTTCGTCCACGCCCTGCTGGACGAGCGCGTGCCCGCCTCGGCCGTGGCGGCCGATCCTATCTCCCTGGTCGAGGCGCAGCCCGACCGTCACCCCAAGATTCCGGTTCCGAAAGACATGTACGGCGATCGTCAGAACTCCCTCGGCCGCGACTATTCCCAGGCCGCCGTCCGCGAGGCGCACGCGCGCGCCCTGGAGGGCGTCGATCGCGAGAAACTGACCGCCGGGCCGATCGTGGGCGGCAAGCTGCGCGCCGGGGTCGACGCGCAGACGGTGACCAATCCGTTCGACCGGTCCCAGGTGCTGGGCCATGTGTCGGAGGCGACCGAGGCCGATGTCGACGCCGCCGTCGAGGCCGCGGCCAAGGCCCAGATCCACTGGGATCGCCAGGGCGGCGCCAAGCGCGCCGTCGTCCTGCGGGCCATGGCGGACGCCCTGGAAGCCGAGATGGACCGGCTGGTCGCCCTGCTGAGCCGCGAGGCCGGCAAGACGCTGAACGACGGCGTGGCCGAGGTGCGCGAGGCCGCCGATTTCTGCCGCTACTACGCCCTGCTGGCCGAGCGGGACTTCGCCGCGCCCGAGACGCTGAAGGGGCCGACCGGCGAGACCAACCAACTGGTCCTGCACGGCCGCGGCGTCTTCGCCTGCATCAGCCCGTGGAACTTCCCCCTGGCCATCTTCACCGGCCAGATCGCCGCCGCGCTGGCCGCCGGCAATGCGGTGCTGGCCAAGCCGGCCGAGCAGACGCCGCTGATCGCCGCCGAGGCCGTGCGGCTTTATCACAAGGCCGGGCTGGACGCGGACCTGCTGGCCCTGGTTCCTGGCCGCGGCGAGACGGTCGGGGCCCAGCTGGTCAGCCACGCCGGGATCGACGGCGTCGCCTTCACCGGCGGCACCGACACGGCCGGCGCCATCAACCGCGCCATCGCCGCGCGGCCGGGGGCCATCATCCCCTTCATCGCCGAGACCGGCGGGCTGAACGGCATGTTCATCGACACCACGGCGCTGAAGGAACAGGTCATCGACGACGTGATCGCCTCGGCCTTCGGCTCGGCCGGCCAGCGCTGTTCGGCCCTGCGCGTTCTTTATGTGCCCAAGGATTCGGCGGACGCCCTGATCGAGGGGCTGAAGGGCGCTTTGGCGGTGCAGACGGTGGGCGATCCGTCCGACCCCGCCACCGACATCGGCCCGGTGATCGACGCCGAATCCCGTCAGGCGCTGGAGGCCCATGTCGAGCGCCTGACCAGGGAGGCCAAGGTGCTGGCCCGCGCCGACCTGCCGGCGGGCGCCGACAAGGGTGATCTGTTCGCCCCGACCATCGCCGAAATCCCCACGCCCGACTTCCTGGAAAAGGAGGTGTTCGGTCCGATCCTGCACGTCTATCGCTACGATCCGTCGGAGCTGAAGTCGGTGGCCGGGCGGCTGGCGGCGCGCGGCTATGGCCTGACGCTGGGCGTGCACAGCCGGATCGACGCCTTCGCCGAGGAGGTGATCGCCCTGGTCCCGGCCGGCAATGTCTATGTGAACCGCTCGATCACCGGCGCGGTGGTGGGCGTCCAGCCCTTCGGTGGCGAGGGCCTGTCGGGCACCGGGCCCAAGGCCGGCGGACCCAACAGCCTGATCCGCTATGCCTCCGAAAAGGCGATCAGCGTCAACATCGCGGCCCAGGGCGGCGACCCGGCGCTGCTGAACCTGTAGGACACGCGCTGGACTGGCGGGTCATCCCCCGCCGGTGCGGCCCACCGCCCGGCCCGTGCCTTCGCATACGGGGCAGGTCTCGCCGGACGGCAGCGCGCCGGCGCCCTCGCATTCGGGGCACAGGGACGCGTCGTGATGCTGGGCCGCCGCGGGGTCGACCGGGTCCTGCGGGCCCAGGCCGCGATCGTCGATCTCGGTCTCGTTCATGTCGGGACAACGGCCGTAGGCGCGCCGGGTTGCGGGGCGGAGGCGACACGCCTTGACGGGGAGGGGGCATCCGTCGTCCATGCCGGTTCAAAGGCGCTGACGGATTCCCATGACCACCATCTGCATCGACGGCTTCAACCTGGCCCTGGCCAAGGGCTCGGGCATCGCCACCTATGGCCGCAACCTGCTGCAGAACGTGCGCGCCATCGGGTTGGGGACCGAGGTGCTGTACGGGCCGCCGACGCCGCGCCGGTCCGACAATGTGCTGAACGAGGCCGCCTTGGCGGACGCCGAGCGTCCCCCCCAGAAGCTGAGCCGAAAGCGCAAGATCCAGCGCTTCCAGGAAACCTACAAGTCGCGCTTCGGGCGCGAGGCCTATCCGATCACGCCGTCGGGCGAGGTGATCTGGCCCGAGCGGGACGGCGGCCGTCCGGCGGCGGACCGGTTCTGGGCCTCGCAGGATCTGTTCAGCTACGGCAACCGCGCCTTCGCCGCCTACGGCAAGGAGACGCCGGTGGATTTCGACGCCTCGGCCGACGCGCCGGCGCCGGACGTGATGCAATGGACCGCGACCTTGCCGCTCTACGCCCGCAAGGTCCCCAATATCTACACCATCCACGACCTGATCCCGCTGCGGCTGCCGCACACCACCCTGGACGACAAGGCGACGTACAAGGCGATGTGCGACGCCATCGCCCGGCGCGCGGACCACATCGCCGTGGTGTCCGAAACGACGCGCCAGGACGTCATCCGCCTGCTGGGCGTGCCGGAAGATCGCGTCACCAACACCTATCAGGCGGTCAGCATTCCCGAGAAGCTGACGGCCCGCAGCCAGTTGGAGGTGGAGCTGGAGCTGTCCGGCGTCTTCAACCTGGGCTGGAAGGACTATTTCCTGCATTTCGGCGCCATCGAGCCGAAGAAGAACCTGGGCCGCATCGTCGAGGCCTATCTGGCCTCCGGCTCGACCACCCCCCTGGTGGTCATCGGCGGCCGGGCCTGGCTGGACGAGGGCGAGACGGCCCTGCTGAATCAGGTCAAGCGCGACGGCGGGCCCAGCGCCGACCGCATCCGGCAGTACGAGTACATGCCCTTCTCCATGCTGATCAGCCTGATCCGCGGCGCCAAGGCCACGCTGTTTCCGTCGCTGTACGAGGGTTTCGGCCTGCCGGTGCTGGAGTCCATGGCCCTGTCGACGGCGGTGCTGACCTCGACGGGCGGATCCCTGCCCGAGGTGGCGGGCGACGCGGCCGTGGTGGTCGATCCCTATGACGTCCAGGCCATCACACGCGGCATCCAGGCGCTGGACGCGGACGAGGCGATGCGGGCCGATTTTGAAGGGCGCGGCCTGGCCCAGGCCGCCCGCTTCACGCCGCAGGCCTATCAGGCGCGGCTGCGCGATCTGTACGCCAAGGTCGGGGTCGCCGTCGGCTGAGCTTGCCCTTGACCCGGACCGGTCTTCGAGCGCATGACCGGACAAGACATCCCGGCCGAGAACGGCGCCCGCATCCTTCCGCACGCGAGAGAATGGTCGCCTTTTTCACTCGAAACGCCACCATCGTGTCGGCCTTGATGAAGCGGGAGATGGTGACCCGCTTCGGGCGTGAAGGGCTGGGCTTCGCCTGGCTGATCGCCGAGCCGCTGGTGTTCTGCTTCGGCGTGATGATCCTGTGGAGCTTCACCAAGCCGGCCTATGAGCATGGCGTGCGATTGGCCCCGTTCGTGATGACGGCCTATATGTCGCTGATCCTGCTGCGGCACCTGATCTCGTACATGAGCGGGGCGGTGCAGGCCAACATCGGCCTTTTGTACCATCGACAGATCACGCCGATCCACATCTTCACCTCTCGCATCTTGCTGGAGATTCTAGGGGGCGGGACGGCCTTTTTCATCGTTTACGCCATCCTGTTCGCCATCGGCGAGGTCGGGCTGCCGCACGACTATCTGCTGCTTTACACGGGCTATGTGATCCTGGGCTGGACCGGCGCCGGGTTCGCCTTGATCCTGGCCGGCATCGCGATGCGCTATGAGTTCTTTGAGAGATTCGTAACCCTGATCAGTTACCTTCTTATACCGATCTCGGGGGCGTTCGTGATGGTCGCCTGGCTGCCGCCGCAATATCAGGACCTTTATCTGAAGGTGCCCTTCACCCACCCCATCGAGATGATCCGCGCCGGGGTGTTCGGCGAGTTCGTCGAAACCCACTATGATTTCGGCTATCCCATCCTGGTCGGAGCGATCATGAACATCGGCGGCCTGCTTCTGATCGCCAGCGCCCGGGACCGGATAGAGACGCAATGACGACGACCTGCCCGACCGCCCTTCGCCTTGCGGACCTGACATGAGCGACACCAAACTGAATTATCTCGGGCCGATCCCGGAACTGCTCAGCGGCCCGCGCCGGTCTTCGCTGCGTCGACGCATTCCTCTGGTCTTCATGGGCGTGGTGGTGCTGCCGACCCTGCTGGTCGCGATCTACTACCTGCTCATCGCCGCGCCCCGCTACGTTTCGGAATCGCGTTTCGTCGTCCGGGCGGCGGCGGACAGCAGACCCCAGGCGACCGGTCTGGGCCTGGCGCTGCAGGGCGTCGGCCTGACGGCGTCCAACGACGCCTACGCCGTGCACGACTACATCACCTCGCGCGACGGCGTCGATGCGCTTGAAGCCCGGTTCAACTTCGCCGAACTTCTGCACCCGCGCGGTCTGGACGTCTTCAACGGCTGGCCGCGTTTCTGGGAAGGGCGGTCGGCGGAGAGCCTGGAAAAGGGCCTGAACCGGCTCGTGACCGTCGGTCATGACGCCTCGACGGGGATCAGCGTGCTGCGGGTCGAGGCCTTCGATCCGCGCGCGGCCCAGCAGATCAACGAGGCCATGCTGCGCAACGGCGAGGGGCTGGTGAACCGGCTGAACGACCGCCAGGCGCAGGACGCCGTCTCTCAGGCCCGGCTGGCGACCTCCGAGGCCCGCACGCGGCTGGCGTCGACCCAGCAGCAGCTCACCGCCTTCCGCAACCGCGAGCAGTTCGTCGATCCCGAGAGCAGCGCCAGCCAGGGCGCGGGCCTGATCAGTTCGCTGCTGACCACGGTGGCGAACCTGCGGGCCGAACGAGCCCAGATCGCCGCCGAGGCGCCGGCCAGCCCGCAACTGGCCGCCATCGACAGCCGCATCAACGCCTTCGAGCGCCAGATCGAGGCCGAACGGGCCAAGCTGGCCGGCGCGTCGGATTCGCTGGCGTCCAAGCTGGGGACCTATGAGGAACTGGTCGCGCAGCGCGAACTGGCCAGCGAGGAACTGGCCCAGGCCACCGCCGCCCAGATCAGCGCCGAACAGGAGGCGCGCCGGCAGAAGCTCTACCTGGAGCGCATCGTCAATCCGAGCCTGCCGGAAAAGGCCACGGCCCCCAACCGCTGGCGCGCGATCCTGACGGTGTTCGTCAGCCTGCTGCTGGTTTACGCCATCGGCTGGCTGATCTGGACCGGCGTGCGCGAGCACAGACAAACCTGATGTCCGCCCTGCCTGTCGAGGCCGATGTCGGGCTGGTCGTCACCGACCTGGCCCGGACCTACCACGGGGCGCATCGGCCGCTGTTCTCGGGGCTGAACTTCTCGCTGAAGCGGGATGGGCGGATGGCTGTCCTGGGGCGAAACGGCCAGGGCAAGTCGACCCTGATCCGAATGCTGGGCGGGGTGGATCGGCCCTCGGCGGGACGCATCGACTGGCTCATGAGCCCGTCGTGGCCGATCGGCTTCGGCGGCGGCTTTCAGGGCAGCCTGTCGGGCCTGGACAATATTCGCTTTCTGTCGCGCCTCTACGGCCGGGATTTCAAGGAAGCCCTGGCGCGGGTGGACGACTTCGCCGAACTCGGCCGGGTCGCGCTGCGTCAGCCGGTCAAGCAGTATTCGTCAGGCATGCGCGCGCGCCTGGCGTTCGGGCTCTCCCTGGCGATCGAGTTCGACTGCTATCTGGTGGACGAGGTGGTGGCCGTCGGCGACGCCCGTTTCCAGCGCAAGTGCCGCGAACAGCTGTTCGAACACCGCGCGCACCGGGCCTTCCTTATGGCCACGCACGTCATGGACATGGTCTCGGACTATTGCGATCGCGCCCTGATCGTCGAAAGCGGCAAGGCCAAGATGTTCGACGACGTCGGGGAGGCGATCGAGGTCTATACGTGGCTGAGGGCGGCGTGAGCGGGACGGCGACCTCCAGGGCCCGCTGGATCATCCTGCCCGCGATCCGAGACCACGAGGCGTGGCGATCCGCGATAGCGGCCGCGACACAGGCCGCCGGACTGCATCTGATCGACTGGGACGCCGCGCCCCTGGCGGATGCGCGCGACGATCCCGCGGCGATCCTTCTCACGATGGACGCCGATGCGGCGGCGGCGGCCGGAGCCGACCCGGAGCGCACCACGGTCGTCCTGGGCGCGGGGGCGCCGGATGTCGAGGCGGTTCCCGAAGGGGCCGATCGCAACGCCTTGCTGCTGCATCTCACCCAGCACCTGGCGCGGGCGGAAGCCTTCGCCGGCGCGCGGGTGGTGGGCGTTCGGGATCTGAACGGCGCCCCGGTCGAACTGGCGCCGGGGCTGAACGTCGCGCCGCCGCCGACGGCCGCGCCGTCGGACCTGGCGCGGAACCTGACGCTTTACGGGCGGCCCGACGCGGCGGTGACCTGGGGACCGTCGTTCTTCACCTTTGATCCGCGCAATGCGGACCAGGGGCCCAGGACGGGCGAGATGGACCTGACGGGTCGTCCGCGCTTCCTGATCCACGGTCCCTACATCGTCATGCCGCCAGGGCGATGGAAGGCGGTCTTCCGCCTGAGTTTCGACCGGCCGGGCAGCCGGGTGCGCTTCCGCCTCGATTGGGGCGGCCAGACGGAATACGACTCCGAGGAGTTCATTCCCGGCAAGCCGGGCCAGTTCGAGATCGAGATGGACTATGTCTGGCGCGAGCCCGCGCCGGCCGAGTTCCGCATCCTGGTGATGGAAGGCGTGTTCGACGGCCGGCTGACCTTCGGCGGGGTGAAGGTGTCGCGGATGAGCGACGTCTGACGGTCGCACTGGCGACGACGGCCGCGCCCGTCCTATCTAGGCGCGACAGGGAGACGATCCGCATGGGCGAGGCGGCCACGGGACGACGGGCGACGAACGGACCGGTGATCCTGCTGCGTCCGCAACGCCACGGCGATGCGCGCGGCTGGTTCATGGAAACCTGGTCCGAGGCCTGGGCTGCGACGGGCGGGATCGCGGCGCGCTTCGTCCAGGACAACCACTCCTTTTCCCAGGCCGAGGGGACGGTGCGGGGGCTTCACCTGCAACGCCCGCCCCACGCCCAGGCCAAGCTGGTGCGCTGCCTGCGCGGCGCGATCATGGACTATGCGGTCGACCTTCGCCGCGACTCGCCGACCTATGGGCGCTGGACCGCCGCGCGGCTGACGGCCGAAGGCGCCGAACAACTGTTCGTGCCGGTCGGGTTCGCCCACGGCTTCGTCACCCTGAGCGCGGCGACGGAGGTGGCCTACAAGGTTTCCGACATCCATGCGCCGCCGTGCGAGGCGGGCTTGGCGTGGGACGATCCGGCGCTGGGGCTGGACTGGCCGCTGCCTGCGACCGGACCGGTGCTGTCCGCGCGCGACCGCGCCTGGCCGACGCTGGCCGCCTTCGACAGCCCCTTCGCCTATGACGGCGAGCCGCTGGCCGCGCCCGACGAGCGGATGAACTGATGCGGGTGCTGATCACAGGCGGCGCCGGCTTCATCGGTTCGGCCCTGGCGCGACGGTTGATGGCCGGGGGCGGCCATGCGGTGCTGGTCTATGACGCCCTGACCTATGCGGCCTCTCCCGAGGCGTTGAAGGCGCTGGACGGCCGGCCCAGCTACGGCTTCGTCCAGGGCGACGTGTGCGACGCCGCCGCCGTGGCGTCCGCCCTGGCGGCGTTTCGGCCCGAGGTGATCGCCCACCTGGCGGCTGAGACCCATGTGGACCGGTCGATCGACGGGCCGCACGCCTTCGTGCGGACCAATGTGACGGGCACGGCGGTGATGCTGGAGCAGGCCCTGGCCTATTGGCGCGGGTTGGACGCGCCGGGGCGAGAGCGGTTTCGTTTCCATCACATCTCGACCGACGAGGTGTTCGGATCGCTGGGGGAGGAGGGGCGGTTCACCGAGGCCTCGCCCTATGACCCGCGCTCGCCCTATGCGGCGTCGAAGGCCGGGGCCGATCACCTGGTCCGGGCGTGGGGGGCGACCTACGGCCTGCCCGTGCTGGTGACCAACTGCTCCAACAACTACGGCCCGTTCCATTTTCCGGAGAAGCTGATCCCGCTGATGATCGCGCGGGCGCTGCAGGGGCGGTCCCTGCCGGTCTATGGCGACGGGGGGCAGGTGCGCGACTGGCTGCACGTGGACGACCACGCCCGGGCGCTGGAGACGGTGTTCCTGCGCGGCGCGCCGGGACGGACCTACAACGTCGGCGGCGACGCCGAGCGGCGCAACATCGAGGTGGTCCAGGCGATCTGCCGGTTGCTGGACCGATTGCGGCCGAGGCAGGACGGCCTGTCCTACGCCGAGCAGATCGTCTTCGCGCCGGACCGGCCGGGCCACGACCGCCGCTATGCGATCGACGCCTCGCGCATTCGCGACGAGCTGGGCTGGGCGCCCGAGATCGACTTCGACCAGGGTCTGGAGGGGACAGTCCGCTGGTATCTGGAGAACGAGGCGTGGTGGCGCGCCATCCTGGCCGGACCCTACGACGGCGGGCGGCTGGGGAAGACATGACCCGCAAGGTGCTGATCCTGGGCGGGACCGGGCAGGTCGGGCGCGCCCTGAAGCGGCTGTCCTGGCCCGCCGATGTCGCATTGGACGTCCCGGCCCGTGCGGATCTGGACCTGACTGACGCCGAGGCCGCGCGTCGCCGGATCGGCCAGGGCGGATACGCCGCCGTGATCAACGCCGCCGCCTATACCGCCGTGGACCGGGCCGAGCGCGAACGGGACGCCGCCTTCGCCGTCAACGGCGTCGCTCCGGGCGTACTGGCCGACGCCGCGGCGACCGCGGACGCCGTCCTGATCCACCTGTCGACCGACTATGTCTTCGACGGCCGGGCGGGCCGACCGTATGATGAGGATGACGCCCCGGCGCCGCTGAACGTCTATGGCGCGTCCAAGCTGGCGGGCGAGCGGGTGGTGCTGGAAGCCCAACCCCAGGCGACGGTGATGCGGACCTCGTGGATCGTCGGGCCGGATGGAAACAACTTCCTGACCACCATGCTGCGCCTGGCGGGCGAGCGCGCAGCGATCGACGTCGTCGACGACCAGACAGGACGCCCGACGGCGGCGTCGGAGGTGGCGCGGGCGGCGCAGACCGTGCTGCTGCGGCGGCTGGACGATCCGACCGCTCCGGGCGGGCTGCTGCATTTCGCCGGGGCGGGCCAGGCGACCTGGGCGGACCTGGCGCGGTCGGTTCTGGACGCCAGCCGCGCCCGCGGCGGCCCCCACGCCGAGGTGCGGCCCATTGCGACCCGCGCCTATCCCACGCCGGCGCGGCGGCCCGCCGACACGCGGCTGGCGACCGGGCGAATCACGCGCGACTATGGCGTCCGGCCGCGACCGTGGGACGAGACGGTCGCGGAGATCGTGGCCGAACGTCTGAAGGGAGCGGGGGCATGAAGGGGATCATCCTGGCCGGGGGCTCGGGCACGCGGCTGCACCCGATGACGCTGGCCGTCTCCAAGCAGCTGATGCCGGTCTACGACAAGCCGATGATCTATTATCCGCTGTCGACCCTGATGCTGGCCGGCGTGCGCGAGGTCCTGGTCATCTCCACGCCGCGCGACACGCCGCTGTTCGAGACGCTGCTGGGCGACGGGTCGCAATGGGGGATCGAGATCCGCTACGCCGTCCAGCCTGAACCCGGCGGCCTCGCGCAGGCCTATCTGATCGGCGCGGACTTCGTCGGCGACCAACCGTCGGCGCTGATCCTGGGCGACAACATCTTCTATGGTCATGGGATCGCCGACCTGTTCGCGCCGGCGCTGGCGCGACCGGAGGGGGCCACCATCTTCGCCTACCACGTCAATGATCCGGAACGGTACGGCGTGGTCGAGTTCGACGCGGCGATGCGCGCGCGCTCGATCGAGGAGAAGCCCGCGCGGCCGCGCTCCAGCTGGGCGGTGACAGGGCTCTATTTCTACGACGCCGAGGTGGTCGACATCGCGCGCGGGCTGAAGCCGTCGGCGCGGGGCGAGCTGGAGATCACGGACGTGAACCGCGCCTATCTGGAGCGGGGGCGTCTGTCGGTGGAGGTGATGGGGCGGGGCTACGCCTGGCTGGACACCGGCACGCCCGACAGCCTGATGGAGGCGGCCCAGTTCGTGCGGGTGCTGGAACATCGCCAGGCGCTGAAGATCGCCTGCCTGGAAGAGGTCGCCTACCGCCAGGGCTTCATCGACGCCGAGGCGGTGGAGCGGGCGGCGGCGGCGATGGGCGCCAACGCCTATGGCCGCTACCTGACCGAACAGGTGCTGGGCCGGCGCACCTGACGGACGATCAGGAGCCGGCGTCTTCGGCCGGCTTGCCCGTCAGCATGGCGTAGGCCCGCTCGAAGGCGTCGTTCTTGACGAACATCAGGCCGCGCTGGCGCGGGGCCGGTGCCTCGTTGGCGCCGGGCGTCGAGCCGTTCAGCGCCGCGCCGTAGAAGATGTGCGCTCCGATGCGGCGCACGCGTTCCAGCCGCGACGACCAGCTGGGGCGGACATAGTTGGCGTGATAGTTGACCGAAGTGCGCGGGAGCAGGGTCGTCGGCTTTCCGGCGTAAACCTCGCGCGCGATGCGTTCGGCGCGGGCCCAGGCGGTCATGTTGACCGGATAGCGGCCGATGGAGCCGTCGCAGGTGAAGGTGAACTGGCAGGTGCGGCTGTTGCGCTGATAGACCACCGCGCAGACGTCGCCCGGATAGCGCCCGCTGTCGGCGCGGTTCAGCACCACCTCGGCGACGGCGGCCTGGCCGTCCTCGCTCTCGTTGCGGGCCTCGTAATAGATGGCCTGGGTCAGGCATTCGACCGGATCGGTCGGGACAGCCGGCATGGAAGTCAGGTCCAGCTTCGGCGCCGTATAGCCGCGTCCGCCTGTCGGCCGCGCCCGGCTCGGGTCATAGGCCGGCGGGGCGATGGTGGCGGTCGGCTCCAGCGCGGGCGCCGTCGCGCGCGCGGCGACGGCCCGGGCCGGCCGAGGCGTCTCGGGCGATCGGCGGGCGGCGGTCTGGCGGCGGGGCGCGGGCGTGGTCTGCGGCTTGGGATCGGCCAGGCGCGCCCCCTTGCCGTCCTGCAACATCGCCTGGAGTCGCGCGTTCAATTCGGCGCGGCGGTCGGCGTCGCTGACGACCGCGACCTTGGCGGGAGCGTGCAGGGCCTGGGGCGGACGACCGGCCTCGGCGCTGGCGTCGCGCACGGCCGCGTCGCCGAACCACAGGGTCCCGCCGACGGCCGTTGTGATGATGATCGACGCGGTGTGGCGCATCCCCGTCCCCGAAATATTGTCCGCAAATATCCCAAAGCGGCGAAAGCGCCAAGCGCGGCCGTGCGCGGCGCGCCTGGATCATTGGCGCGCGGGGCGTCAGGGTCTAGGGAGAAGGCCATGCGCGCGCGCCGTCCCGGATTTTCGCTGATCGAGGCGCTGGTGGTCCTGGCCATCAGCGGCATGGCGTTGGCCATCGTCTTCTCCATCGGCCTGAAGGCGGGGGACGCGGGCTTCGGCCTGGGGCGCAAGGCCATGTCGGCGGCCGACCTGGACGTGGCGGTCAGCGACTTTCGCGCCGTGGTGCGCAGCATCGCCCTGCGCCCCGAGCGCGCCTTCCTGGCGGGCGTGGACAAGCCGGTCGTAGGCGCGGCGCGGCGTTTCGAGGGCGAGGTGGTGATGGAGCGCGCCACCCAGTGCGCGCCGGCCGGCTGGGCCGGAACCCTGGTGCTGGCTGTCGAGCCGCGAGGCGACGAACAGATCCTGACCTGCACCGCCGGAGAGCGCACCGCGACGCTGTTCGCCACGCGAAAGCGCGACGCGGCCCTGTCCTATTCGGTGAACGGCCGGGACTGGAGCGACAGCTACACCAACGCCCCGCCGGATGGGTTCGGCGAAGGCCTGCTGCGGTCCGCGCGCGTCTTCGTGCGTTTTTCGGGCGGCGCCGGCATGGACGTGATCGAGGCGGCCTCTTCGGGGCTGCCGGACAACTGGGCGCGGCCGGTCGATGATTTCTGAGCCTATCGACGGCGCCAGGCGCGGTTTCGCCCTTCCGGCCGTGCTGGCGGTGATCGGGGTGGTGACCATCGTCTTCCTGGTGGCCATGACGGCCCTGAGCAGCCTGAACGCCGAGGCGGCTTCGGCGCGCGACCGCGTGCGCTTCACCCAGCGCGCCCTGACGGCGGAGGCGACCCTGGCCCATATGATGTCGACCGAGCCGTTCGGTCCCCTGGGGATGCGGATCGGCGCGCCGCGCGCCCTGGATCCCTTTCTCGAACCCGAGGACGTGGAGGCGCTCGCCAGCGGTGTCCCGACCCAGGATTTGCGGCTGGACGGCAGTCCCTATCTGCTGGACGTGGGCGGCCCGATGATGGTCAGCCTGCGCGACCAGGCGGGGATGGTGAACCTGGCCTATCTGACGCCGGACCAGGCCGAGCGGCTGGCCGAACAGGCGGGGGCGCCGCGCGGTTTCGGGCGGACGCTGCTGGCGCGATATCGCGACTATGCGGACCCGGACGATCTGCGCCAGATCGACGGCGCCGAGTCCTCGGAATACGGCGGCGATGGGCCAGCCAATCGCAATCTGCTGCGGGCCGACGAATATCTGTCGATCCTGGGGGTGCGGCAGGCGGTCGACAGCCGCAGGTGGCGGGCGCTGCGCGACGCCCTGGCGGTCGACGCCGGCGTGCCGCGCGCCAATGTGAACACCGCCAGCGCCGACGCCCTGGAAATCCTGTTCGGCGCCTCGCCGCAGCAGGCCGAGGCGGCCATACGCGCGCGTCAGCAGGCGCCCTTCCTGTCCTTCCAGGACTTCGTGGCGGCCAGCGGCGTGCCCGACGTCAGCAATGACGAGATCCTCTACACCTTCCCG
Source organism: Brevundimonas albigilva (assembly GCF_023573565.1). Lineage (NCBI taxonomy): Bacteria > Pseudomonadati > Pseudomonadota > Alphaproteobacteria > Caulobacterales > Caulobacteraceae > Brevundimonas > Brevundimonas albigilva. The sequence goes on along the minus strand of NZ_CP097649.1, from coordinate 2,541,092 downwards.
GCGGGAAAGGTCTTCTTCACGCTTCGGGACGGGCGCTCGGCCTGGATTTACCGGGGCCGCATCTCGTTGACGCCGTCCGGGCTTGAGCGACCGGTCTGGATCGACCAAACTGACACCACAGAAGCCCCGCGCCGGGTCGCCGCCGATACATCCAATGCAACTCGATTTCCTTACGCCCCGCGTTGAGCGGCTGTCGGCCGACGGGGCCTGGACGACGCTGCATCAGGGCGGCGCGATCGGACGCCTGCGCACGCCGGTGGTGCTGCTGGCGCGCGAGCTGACGGTCTTTTCCCGCTTCGAGACGGCGGCCCTGCCCAAGAACCGCCGCCGCCAGGCCGCCCGCCTGCACGCCCGGACCGGCGCGCCCTATCTGAACGCGGCCTCGCTGGTGATCAAAAGCGGCGCGGACTTCGGCCTGTGGTGGTGGGACGCCGAGCGGGTCGACGCCATGGTGCGGCAGCGTTGGGGCGGACAGATCCCGGCCCTGCGCCCGGAAACCCTGGCCCAGCCTGCGGGCAGGGGCTGGCGCATCGTGCGCCTGACGGAAGGTCACGAGGCGCAATACTGGCGCGACGGCCAGCTGCACGCTTCGGCCTGGCGCCGCGAGCGCTTCGACGCGCCCGCCTGGGCGGCCTTCACCCGCGTTCAGCGGGGCGCGGAAGACGCGCCGGAGACGCCGCCGGCGCCTCAGGCTCTGCCCATCGACTACGACGGGCCGGCCTTCTCGCTTTCGACGACCGAGATCACGCGTGAACAAGCCATCGGCGGGGCGGGCGCGGCCTTGGCGACGACGGCGATCTGTGCGGCGCTGTTGCTGGCGGGGCAGGGCGCGCGCCTGTCTTCGGACGCCAAGGAGATCGAGGCGGAAACCGCCGATATCCAGGCCCAGACCCCGCGCGCCGGCGCCCTGCAAGGGCTGGAGACCAACCGGCGCCGTCTGGCCGCCTATCGCCAGGTGGAGGAGCGCACCAGCCCGCTGAGCGCCGCCGGCGCGGCCATCGGCATCGTCGCCATTCAGGACCTGACGCCGCTGGCGCTGGACGTGCAGGAGGACAGCCTGTCCATCACCCTGCCGTATTCGGCGGTCGGCCGGGCTGACAGCCTGATCGCCGACTTCGAGCAGTCGGGCTACTTCTATGACGTCCAGCCCCGCACCGACGCGCAGAACCAGCGGCTGGTCATGGAGATGAAGGTGCGAGAGGCGGCGCCGCCCCTGTCGGCCGATCTCTCCGCAGGTCCGACTGCAGGCGGATGAAGCGGCAGTCGTCGCCGACCGAGCGCAACGTCATCACCACCCGGTCGCCGTTGATCAGGTTGGCGGTCGTGGGCGAGCACACGCCCCCGGCGGCGATGTCCAGCGCCGGCGCCAGGGTGTAGCGCCAGGGCGAGCGCAGGGTCAGGGTGCGGGCGTCGTCCGCCTCGGCCGGGTCCTGACGGCCCGATGCGGCGACCGGATCGACCAGGCGGATCGGCAGGCTGGTGCGGTTCGCCTCGCGACGCAGGTCCGAGACCTGACGCTGGAATTCGAAGAAGACCGCGTGCGCCGTGGCCTGGTCCAGCATGCGCGACGTCGACGGCATGATCACCGCCGTGCTGAGGGCCAGGATCACCAGCACGACCAGGATCTCCATCAGGGAGAAGCCGGCCCGGCCGGCGGCCTTACCGCTGGTCGGAGTTGACGTCGGCATTGACGCCGCTGCCGCCTTCCTGCCCGTCGGCGCCGTAGCTGACGACGCGGGCCCGCGCCTCTGGGGCGCCTGGCGCGCCGGTGGCGGCCGCCGCGGGGGGCACGTAGATGTAGGGGCGCGCCCACGGATCGGAGGGCAGGGCCTTGTCCAGATACGGGCCGGACCAGCCGGGCACCTGTTGCGGATCGGCCTGCATCAGAAGGGCCAGGCCCTCCTGTTCGGTCGGCAGGCGGCCGATGTCGATCCGCATCGTTTCCAGCGCCGCCTCGATGGAGCGGATCTGCAGCCGGGCGGTGGTGGTCTTGGACCGGTCCAGCTGCGCGAACAGACGGGGCCCGACGACCGAGGCGATCAGGGCGATGATGGCCAGGACGACCAGGATCTCGAGCAGGCTGTAGCCGGCGCGGGCGCCGCGGGCGGCGCGTCGCGCGCGGAGGCGGCGTTGAAGGCGGGAAAGGCGGAGAAACACGCGGACGACCCTGAAAAGGCTGGACCTATTACGATGGCTCAGGGGCTGCTATAGCTCACGCCCATGCGCCCGTCGATGCGAAACGACCCGGGCGACCAGACGCAGCGGGACGGCATTTGCAGGACATCACAGCCGGATTGAGGGCCTCTGCGGGCGTGCGGACCCGCGACCTCGTCGCCCGCCTGAAGCGCACCACGCCCCGCGAACGGGTGCTGCTGGCGGTGCTGGTGCTGGGGGCGCTGGTCTATGCGCCGATCGCCGCCTCGGACTGGCGCGCCGCTCAGGAGACGCGGTATGTCGACGCGATGAGCGAGCGCTCCTCGGCGCGGCTCGCCGCCGCGGCCGCCCGACGAATCGAGGCCGCCACCGCCGACCAGGCGGCGCTGGAGGACATGGAGACCTGGGGCTTCGAGGCCTCGAACGTGGCCGTCGCCCAGGTGCGGATCGAACAGCAGCTGGTCGAGGCCGCCACGCGCGCGGGCCTGACCAATCTGCGCGTCACCACCGACAGCGAGGTCGAGACGATCGGGCCGACCCAATGGCTGGGCGCCGAGGTCCAGGCCAATCTGCTGTGGACGCCGACCTTCGCCTTCCTGGACGCCCTGGCCGCCTGGCCCGAGGGATTCCGCGTCACCGGCTTCCAGTACGAGATGCAGCCGCTGACGCCGCTGCAACAGGAGGCGGGCATGACCGCGCCGACCGGATCGGTGCGGATCGGCGTGGCCTTTCCGGTGATCCTGCCGCCGACGGCCGCGGCCCCGGCCGCCGGGGGAGCCGGGTCGTGACGCGCTGGCTGCCGTTCGTCCTGCCGGTGCTGATGGCCGCCGCCTTCCTGTGGGGCTGGCTGGCGCCCGGTCGTCCGGAAGAGCCGCCGGGCGTGACGCGCGGCGCCGGCGGCGGGGAGCTGGCGACGTTGCGGCCGGGCGAAAGCGCCGCCGCGGCCGTGCGTTTCCTGCGCACCCTGCGCTCCGACCCGCCGCCGCCGCCAGGACCTCCGCCCCCGCCGCCGCCGCCCCCTCCGCCGCCGCCGCCCCCGCCGCCCGATGTGGCCGTGGTGTTCAAGCAGGCGCTGGCCGGGATCGAGCGCGATCCGCAGTCCCTGACCTATGCCGCGCTTGTCCGCGATCCTGCCGCGCCGGGGCCGCAAATACGCTCTATGCGGGTCGGAGACACGTTCGGGGAAGGCTGGCGGGTCAGTCAGATTACGGAATACGCCGTGACGCTGAGCAAGGGACGCGAGACGCGCGTCGTGCGCCTGTTCGGCTGAGGGGGAATGAAGTGGATAGAGGCATGAAGAAGGCGGGGATGCGGGCTCGGCCCGCGCTGCGATTGAAGGCGGCGGTTTGCCTGGCGCCGCTGGTGATGACCGCCGCCTGCGCCGCCTTTCCGACGATGACCACGTCGATCGAGCGGGGCGGGGACGGATCGCGGCTGGAAGGCGAGACCACGCTGCCTACGGTCGACGGCCCGGCCGGCTCCACGGCGACCGACCGCACCCCCGAACGGCTGAACGTCCCCGGCGCGGCGCGCCCGACCCGCACGCGCGAACCGGCCACCGAGGCCCAGATCGCCGCCCTGGTGCCGGACGAGATGGTGGACGCCACCCTGGCGCCCCAGCCCATTCCCCAGTTCGCCGCCACGGTCTTCGGCGGCCTGCTGAACCTGCCTTATTCGCTGGCGGGAGACGTGGCTTCGCGCGGCGAGATCGTGGCGGGCGGCACGGGCGGCTCAATCTCCAAGCGCGCCCTGTTCCGGCTGACCCAGCAGGCGCTGAAGCAGTACGGCGTGGATGTCTATGTCGACGGCGCGGGGGTGACGATCGGCAACGCCGAGGCCTCGTCCATCGGCGCGACGGTGAACCGCAACCGCGACGTCCCCAACGCCAGCGGCCGCGTGGTGCAGTTCTTCGCCGTGCAGACCATCGAGGTGAACGCCCTGCAGTCGCTGCTGTCGGGCCTGTTCCCCAATCTGGGCGGAGCGCGCATCACCCCGGACCCGCTGACCAACAGCCTGCTGATCTCGGGCTCCGGGCGCGACGTGGCGCAGGTGGTGCGGGTGCTGCGCGAACTGGACCAGCCGCGCTTCGCCGGCGGCCAGGTGCTGCGCGTCGAGCCGGTCTATTGGCCCGCCGACCAGTTGGCCCAGTCGCTGGAACAGGTGCTGAAGACCGAAGGCTATGTCGTCAGCCTGCAGGCCCAGGCGGCGCGCGCCATCACCATCCTGCCCTTCCCGCAGGCCAATCAGATCCTGATCTTCACCCGCGAGCCCGAGGCGCTGGACCGCGTCAACTACTGGGTCGGGCAACTGGACCGGCCGGCGGCGCTGGGCGACAAGGCCACGACCTTCGTCTATCAGGTGCGCAACACCGATGCGACGTCGTTGGGCGAACTGGCCATGGGCCAGACGCCGACGACCAACCAGGTCCAGACCCCGGTGGGCGTCCCCGGCGCGGTGCCCGCGCAGACGCCGACCGTCAGCCTGAGCGACGACGGGGGCCAGAACTCCAGCCGGTCACAGCGCGGCCGGAGCGGCGGCGGCTCGGGCCAGTTCATGAACGGCCGGCTGCTGACCGACCCGATCGGCAACCGCATCCTGTTCACCGGAACCGCGACCGAATACGCCCAGCTGCGAAACCTGCTGACCACGCTGGACATTCCCGCGCCGCAGGTGGTGATCGAGGTGATGATCGCCGAGGTGACGCTGACGGATTCGACCGATATCGGCGTCAGCCTGTTCGGACGGGAACAGCGTGGCGATGGCTTGCTGACGGGGTCGACCGAGGGATTGTCGCTGGGCAGCGGCGCGGGCGTCTTCTCGTTCACGGGCCCGGACTATCGCGTGCGGCTTGTGGCCAATGCGACCAACGACCGGGTCAACATCCTGCAGCGGCCGCAGTTGGTGACGCGCAGCGGCGGCGTCGCGCGGTTCCAGGTCGGCACGGACGTTCCGATCATCACGTCCCAGCGGGCGTCGGACAACACCAGCAACGGCGACACCGACATCCTGCAGAGCGTCCAGTATCGCCAGACCGGCACGATCCTGGAGATCGAGCCCGTCGTCTATGGCGACCGCGTCGACATCACCATCAGCCAGGAGCTGTCGTCCGCCGGCGCTTCGCCGCCCGGAATCGCCAGCCCGACCATTCTGAACCGCAGCCTGACCACGCAGATCGCCATCAAGGACGGCTGGACCGGCGTTCTGGGCGGCCTGATCGACAATCAGTATTCGAAGGTGAACACCGGGATTCCTTTCCTGAAGGACATTCCCATCGTCGGGTCGGCCTTCCAGTCGAACACGGTGGAAGGCGGGCGGACCGAGCTGTTGCTGCTGATCACCCCCTATATCGTGCGCGGGGACGAGGACATGGCCGACTTCGCCGACCAGTACGCCAACAACATGAACGCCGCCTTCCGCACCGGACGCGGCTGGTCCTATACGCTGACGCCGTGGTCGGTCGGGACGTCCCGTTTCCGGGGCATCGGCTTCGACCTGCCCAGTCCGCTGCCGGCGTCTGAGACGCCGCCGCTGATCCCGCGCCGGGGCCGCCCCGGGATCCCGCAAGACATCGACGGCGCGCTGGAGGCGGCGCCGGCCGCGGATGCGCCGACCGAACCGACCGTCACGATCGAGCCGACGCCCGGCGCCTAGCCGAAGGGGTCGGCCAGGGGATCGGCCCCGCCCAGGCGACGCCAGCCCATCCGCTCGAAGGTCAAGGGCGGGGGCGGGCGGCCCTCGCGGCGGTCGATGGTCACCGCCACGGTGAAGCGCTGGACCTCGAAGGCGCCGTTGCCGCTGGGAAAGCCGGCGTTGACGATGGGGCGGCCGATCGGCGTGGAGCTCCACTGGATCACGTCGCCCTCGGGTATGGCGATCTCTCCCTCCGGATCGCTCATCGGATTCAGTTCGCGCAGCAGGGCGATGGCGTTCTCCTGGGCCGTGACCTGGGCCATGGCCTCGACCGCGCGCTGCTGGCCGCGCGCCATCTGGATCTGAAGCTGGAAGATGGCCGTCAGGGTCATGGCCGCGATGGCCAGGGCGACCAGGGCCTCGATCAGGCTGAAGCCCGCGCGGCGCCGCTTCGTCACACCACACCCTCGTAGACGCTGGACAAGGCCAGGACCAGCGACAGGGCCACGAAGCCGACGATCAGCGAGATCACGGCGATGGCGATCGGCTCCAGCAGCGAGGTCATGCGCTTCATGCTGTCCTTGAGCCGGTTCTCGTAGTTGTCGGCCATGAAGCCGAACATGGCGCCGACCGCGCCCGAGCGCTGGCCCGCGCGCAGCAGCGACAGGTCCATCGCCTCCAGCTTGGTGTGCGCCGCCAGCGACGCGTCCAGCGTCATGCCGGCCTTGAGGTCGCTCTCCAGCCGGTTCAGGCCCTGGCGGAAGGGACCGATGGGCACGGCGGCGCGGGCCAGGCCCACGGCCGAAAGGATGGGCACCCCGTTGTTCAGCGCAAAGGCCGTCAGCCGGGCCCAGGACGACACCTCGCGCGCCTGGAGCACATTGCCCACGACCGGCAGGCCGTGCGCCACGGTGTAGGCGCGCGCGCGAATCTCGGGGTTGGTGACGATGAAGGCTACGGCGGCGGCCAACACGCCCAGGACGATCAGGACCAGGGCCGAGTTGGCGTTGGCGAACTCCCCCGCCGCCAGGACCCAGCGCGACATGGCCGGGACGTTGGAGCGGTCGTCGCCGATCATGGCCCCGAAGCGCGGCACGACCTGGGTGAAGATGAAGGCGATGGCGGCCACCCCGGCGCTGAGCAGAAAGGCCGGATAGGTCATGGCGTTGCCGAACTCCTTTCGGAGCCGATCCTCGTAGGCCATCTGCTCTGCCGCCTGTTTCAGCACCTCGGCGATGCGGCCCGAGGCCTCGCCCACGCGGGCCATGGCGTAGAGGTAGTCGGGAAAGCCGGGGACGTTGTCCTCCAGCGCCTGGCCCAGGGAATCGCCCCGGCGCAGGGCGGCGATGGCGGCCTGGAACTGCTGGCGGCCCTTTCGCGCCTGCATCCCCTGCGCGACCGTGTCCAGCGCCTCCAGCAGGGAGACGCCGGCCTCCAGCATCAGGCCCAGCTGGCGCAGGATCAGCACCCGCTCGGCTGGCTTCAGATTGCGGTTGGCCCCGTCGGCGCGGGCGGCGACCGCCGGGGCGATCTTCAGCACCGTCAGGCCGTCCGACGACAGGCGGCGCACGGCGGCCGCCTCGGTGCCGGCGCTGATCACGCCCTTGACGATCTGTCCGTCCCGCTGGGCGGCCTGGTACTGGAAGGCGAGGTCGGTCATCGGCGGGCGGGTCAGACCGTCTCGACGCCCGCGTCGCCGCCGGCGATGCGGTGGATTTCGCTGAGGGCGGTCTCGCCGCGCCGGGCCTTCAGATAACCGTCGTCGACGAAGCTGAGAAAGCCGTCGCCGCGCGCCGTGGCGGTCAGCCGGTCCTCGTCGGCGCTGTCGCGCAGGCCGGCGATCAGGGCGGGGGACATGGGCGCGATCTCATAGACGCCGACCCGGCCGCGAAAGCCGCTCTGGCCGCATTTGGGACAGCCGACGGGCTCGCGCCAGGCGGCGGGTTCGCGCTCGGCGAGGGGGCGCAGGTGGGCGGGCAGCGAGCGTTCGTGGGCGGCGGCCTCTTCGGGCGTCGAGGGCCGGGCGCAGTCGCACAGGCGGCGCACCAGCCGCTGGCCCGCCACGCCGCGCAGCACATCGGCCAGCAGATAGTCCTCGATGCCCAGGTCCAGCAGGCGGGGAATGGCGGCCAGCGCGGTGTTGGTGTGGACGGTGGAGATGACCAGGTGGCCGGTCAGGGCGGCCTGCACGGCGATGCGCGCCGTCTCGGGGTCGCGGATTTCGCCCACCATGATGACGTCGGGGTCCTGGCGCAGGATGGACCGAAGGCCGGCGGCGAAGGTCAGGCCGATCTCGGAACGGACGCGAACCTGGATCACGCCCGGAAGGTCCAGCTCGACCGGATCCTCGACGGTGATGATCTTGCGCTCGCCGTCGTTCAGGTGGCTGAGCAGGCGATAGATGGTGGTGGTCTTGCCCGAGCCGGTGGGGCCGGTGATCAGGAAGACGCCGTTCGGGTGTTCCGACAGGGTCAGGAAGGTGCGTTCCTGGGCCGGGCTGACGCCCAGTTCCGACAGTTCGGGCAGACGGCTGGTCTTGCCCAGCAGGCGCAGAACGATCGATTCGCCCCAGGAGCAGGGCAGGGTGGAGACGCGCAGGTCGATCTCCTGGCCCGAGACGCGGATGGTCTGGCGGCCGTCCTGCGGCAGGCGGCGCTCGCCGATGTCCATCTGGGACAGCAGCTTGATGCGCGAGGCCACGGCCTCGAAATTGGCGCGCGGCGCCGCGCGGGCGGTGGACAGGACGCCGTCGATCCGCATCCGCACCAGGAAGCGGTCCTCATAGGGTTCGACGTGGACGTCGGAGGCGCGGCGGGCCAGGGCCTCGGCGAAGACGCTGTTGACGAAGTCGATGGTGGGGGCTTCCTGCGCCAGTTCGCGCAGGCGCGCGGCGTCGGCGCCGGTCCCGCTCATCAGGTCCAGACCGGGCGCGGCGTCGGCGTGCAGGTCCTGGGTCAGGGCCTCGATCAGGGAGCGCTGGGCCAGCAGGAAGTCGATCGGGTCGTCCGAAACCTGGGCGATGCGCTCAGCCAGCTGGGGATCCAGCGGCTGGACGCCGGCCAGGCGGACGCGGCCGGTCTCGTCGTCGCGCCAGGCGACGGCCTCGGCCTCGGCCCACCAGGACAGGGGCGAGCGGATTTCGGCCAGGAAGCCGGCGACCTGGTCGGGGCGGGGGCCGTCCTCGGCCAGCAGGATGGGCAGGTCCAGCTGTTCGGACACGACCTCCAGCAACTGGGCTTCGGAAATGGCGCCCAGACGCACCAGGTTCAGGCCCAGAAGGCCGCCGTTCTGCTGCTGCAGGGTCAGGCCGTTGGTCAGGTCGGCGGGGCGGATCAGGCCGCGCTCGACCAACAGTTCGCCCAGCCGCCGACGGTCGGGCGCGGGCAGGGCGGGAAAGCGGATGGCGACGGTTTCGACGGTGTCGGTCAAGGCGGACTGCGCGGGCAAGGAATGACCCGGCGTTGATAGCCGGTTTTCCCGCCGCGATCACGCGCCGCGTGGCGGGAGGGGCGGCGCGCAAAAGAAAAGGGAGGGCCGAAGCCCTCCCTTCCCAAAATCCAGAAGGATTTTTGTCGGTTACTCGACGTCAGCCGAGTCGGCCGGCGTTTGCTCGGAAGCAACGGTGCCGTTCGACAGCTCGGTGATGCCGCCGTTGGCGGTTTGCAGGTAACGACGAGCCGTGATGTTGGCCGGCGGGGCTTCGACGCTGATGCGCACGTCGCCGCGGCCGAAGGCGCCCAGGGCGGCCGTCAGCGACGCGGTGCTGATGCGCACTTCGCCGTTGGCCGGGATGCTCGGGGCGATCTGCACCGGAGCGCGCGAGACCGAACCCGTTTGGTTCAGCACTTCGGCGTAGACCGGACCGGTCGCAGCCGTGCCGGTGTTGCCCAGACGGATACGGTTGGTGGTGCCGCTTTGACCCGAAACGGTCTCGTCGTTCAGCCAGGGGAACACGACGTTGGTGCCGTCACGACCGATACGCTCCAGGTCGCCCTGAGCCGTTTCGCTCTCGACGTAGAACGTCGGGTTCAGCTGGTACGTAACCGTCGAGCGGTAATCCGAGGTCGGGATGGCCACAGCCGGGGTCTCACGGGTCACGATGAAGGCGTCCGGAGTCGTGGCGGTAGTGCCGGCTTCGACCAGCGAGCCCAGCAGCGGCGAACCAGAAGCAGCCGTGTGGGTGACTTGCGACGCAGCTGCATTGAACGTGCCAGCCACACCACCCAGCGTGGCGCCGCCGCCCGTGCCATTGAAGGCCGAGAAGTTGCCGACCGTCACGATGCTGGCGCTTTGGACGTCGGCGACGTCGACCAAGGCCTTGGCGAGGTTGCGGTAAGCGGTGGTGTCGACGGCGATGCCGATGGTGCCCAACTGGCCGACGGTGGCGGTTTCGGTGGCATTGTTGTGGCCCGGAGCGCCGACCTTAAAGGTCGTGTAGACCGGGGTCACGGTCAGGGTGGCGTAGGTGTCGTCCAGAGCGCCTTGGCCGATCACGCCGTTGATGAACGCATTGAAAGCGCTCGGACGGGTGACGATAGTCAGTTGCTCTTGGTTCGCAGCGGTGGCGGTGTTGGTGGAATCCGGGTCGATCGGGCTGCCTGCTTCGGTGGTCAGCGTGGTCGTCACAACAGTGGAGCCTGTGGCACCCGGGGTGACCGGCAGGTCAAGATTGGCGACGTTACAGCTGGCGCCCGCCGACGACACGAGGAAACGTGCCGTGGTCGAACCCGAAGCGCCGCCCGAGGACAGAACCACGGTACAGCCCGGAGCGACGACAGTCGACGACGTCAGGCCCGAAGCAAACGAGCCGTTGGTCAGGTCGATCTGGATGAAGTTGTTGCCCGAGGGGAAGCTGCTGCCCGTAGACAGCGCAGCCGCGAGTTCGAAGGTCGCGGAGGTCGGCGTGGTAGCCGTGGATTCGACCGCCAGCTTGTACGGCGACGTTGCGCCGCCCGTACCGCCGTTGGCACCCCCCGGCGCGCTGCCGTTGATGTTGGGAGAAGGCGCGGTGCGATATTGCAGGGTGTGAGCGCTGGCGGCGCCCGCGAAGGCCATAGCGGACAGAGCCGCCGCAGCCAGAAGGATGTTCTTGGTCATAAGGATATGGTCCCCTCAGAGAAGCCTTGATGTGTGGACGAAGCCAACTTTAGACGCCTTCCGGCCACAGTCCTGAACTCGAATTGAGTCGGAGGCTGCGTCCACGGCACCCGCCTTGTATCCCGCGCCAATCCGGGGCGTCAAGCCGGTTGTGGCCAAAATCGTGGCGCGGTTGAGTATTCGAAAAACCGATTGAATTCCGCGATGTGGGAAGGGGAAATTGGTCTTCCCGGCGTTCGCCGAATGTGGCTCGGGCGCCGCAGTCGATGCGTTAATGCGAGACTTTCGCGCTTTTTCAGAGGTGAAATCGTGACCTGAGTCGATGAAATCTTAAGGCCAAGGTCATTTTTCTATCAAGATTTCACGGTTCGACTTGTCACTTTTGAGATGACTTCGATCAGTCGAACTGTGTCGCAAACAGCAATGCGGCGACAGGCGTTCGGTTGCACCGCGTGATCAGAGACCCAGCGCCGTGCGGATGGCGCGCCAGTCGACGTACTTGAAGTTCTGGGTGCCGACGTCGTTGACGTCGTCCTGGATGACCACCAGGCCCTCGGGGAAGGGGCCGACCGGACCGCCCAGGGCGGCCAGGCCGTCGGTGCCGGTCACTCCGTCGACGGCGCCGTCGACCACCACGAACCGGCCCTTGTATTCCGGCGCCGCGCCGTCGATGCGCCAGACGGGGAAGGTGGAATCGCCCTGGCTGGAGCCGATCAGATAGCGGGCCTGGCCGTCCGCGAGCGTGGTCAGCCCCTCGGCGTCGGCGACCAGGACGCCGGGCGCGACCGGCTGGACCAGGGTGCGGGCCGCCCCCGACGCGGGGTCCAGCCCATAGCGCCACAGGCCGACATTCTCCTCGTTGACATAGAGGGCGTCGGCGCCCTCGTCGGCGGCGCAGCCCTCGGAGATCGAACCGATCTCGGCGCGGCGGACCTCGCGCGCTGCGGGCGCGCCGGCCGGGTCGGCGGTCAGGACGAATTGGCGCAGCTCGCCCTCATGGCCGACCAGGACGGCGTGGATCTCGTCGCCGCGCCTGCCGAAGCAGAATCCGTAGGGCTCGACCACGTCGGTCGCGATGGAGCCCCAGTAGCGCACCCCGTTGTCGCCGGTCCCCGCCGGGTCGAACAGATAGAGGGCGACGCCGGTCTTGCCGGGCGTGCGGTCGCTGGCGCCCAGAACCAGCTGGGGCCGACCGGCGACGCTGAGGCCCTCGGCCACGTCGACGTTGTTCAGCAGGCCCTGGGGCATGAACTGCAGCATCTGGCCGTCGAAGCCGTAGATATAGAGACCGGACTTCTTGTCGGTGCCGGCCACGAAGCCGGAGGTCTGCCGGCCCATGACCGTGACGGGCGTGGCGGAGGCCCAGACCGCGGGGTCGTCGGCGGCGTCGTCGCCCACCGTGCCGACCGACGGCGTCTCCAGCACCGCCATGACCGGCGCGCCCTGGCCGACGAAACCTTCGCCCTCGCCTTGGAAGTCCACCTCGTGCGTGGCGCAGGCCGCCAGCAGGGAAAGGATGGAGGCGGCGGCCGTCAGGCGAGCGGCGAAACGAAACGTCGGCATGGCGAACCCCCGCATATGAAACGTCGGCGCCCTGATCATCGTCGCGCGCGGCCAGGTCAACGGCGCGAGAATGACGATTTCCCTTCGCTTTGGTGACGACCGATCCCGATACGGAAGTTTCGTCATGCGTCGTTCCCAAAACGGCGATGCAGTCGTCGCGGAACCGTCGTTATCGCTTCGCGCCTCGGCAATATGCGCAGCGCCATTCGTCGGCGACCGCGCCGGCCCAGGGGATTTCGCATGAAACTGCATCTGCTCGCGGGCGTCTCGCTCGCGTCCGTCGCCGTCGTGTTCGCTTCCGGCGCGGCTCGCGCCGAAGCGACCGCCGCCGCCGTCTCGGCCGCCATCGCCGGAGAGGTCGTCCACGGCCGCGTGGTCAACGGCGCGGGCGAGCCGCTGCCGGGCGCCGAGGTGCGCGTACGCGGCTCGGGCCAGCGCGCGGTCACCGACACGCAGGGCGAGTTCAACCTGGTGCTGCCGACCGGCCAGGCGGTGCTGGACGTCAACTACATCGGCCTGCCCTCGACCAGCCAGCCGCTGACGGTCGCCGCCGGCGGCGTGGATCTGTCCATCGTGCTGGGCGGGACCGCCACGGACCTGGCCGACGTTGTCGTCACCGGCCTGATCTCGGACGGGGTGGCGCGTTCGCTGAACCAGCAGAAAAACGCCGATGGGACGCTGAACGTGCTGTCGGCCGACGCCATCGGCCGCTATCCCGACCCGAACGTGGCAGAGTCGCTGCAACGCGTGCCCGGCATCGCCATCCAGCGCGACCAGGGCGAAGGCCGCTACATCAACGTGCGCGGCGCGCCCTCGGCCTTCACCGCCGTGTCGGTGGACGGCGTCCAGGTGCCCGCGGTCGATCCGGGCACGCGCGCGGTCGATCTGGACACCCTGCCCAGCGACATCGTGTCGAACGTCGAAGTGTCCAAGACCCTGCTGCCCAGCCAGGACGCCGACTCCATCGCCGGCGCCGTGAACATAAAGACGCGCTCGCCCTTCGATCGCCGCCGGCTGGTGCTGAACGGCTACGGCGGCGGCAGCTACAACGACTACGGCGGCTCGGACGTGCGCGCCGGCGCCACCGTGTCCAACGTCTTCGGGCCGAACGAAATCTTCGGCGCCCTGGTCTCGCTCAGCTATTCGCAGACCAATCGCCGCCCCGAGAACGTCGAATCCGGCTGGACCAAGATGGAGACGCCGGAAGGCGGCGAGGTCTTCGCCCTGGAAGAGAGCCTGTTCAAGGACTACGACACCGAGCGGACCCGCCAGGCCGTCACTGGCGCGCTGGAATACCGCCCGTCGGACAACTTCCGCGCCTGGCTGCGCGGCTCGTTCGCCCAGTTCGAGGACGACGAGTACCGCAACCAGCTGCTGCTGACCTATGACGAGGACAACCTCCAGCCCGGCGCGACCGACAGCGCGGCGGAATTCTCTGAGGTGACGGTCGAGCGCCAGCTGCGCCACCGCACCCAAAAGAACGAGATCACCATCCTGTCGCTGGGCGGCGAGCGCACCTTCGGCAACGGCGCGGTGTGGGACGCCAACCTGTCGTGGGCCGACAGCGAGCAGACCTATCCGAACCGCAACGAGCTGCTGTTCCGCTCCGAGCTGGAGCCGACCGTCTCCTACGACTTCTCGGGCGACCACTACGAGCCGACCTATTCGATCTTCGAGACGGGCGAGCATCTGGACGCCTCGGAATATGCGTTCCGCGAGAACGTCTACCGCTCGAACACGACCCAGCAGGAAGACGTCGCCTTCCAGACCAACGTCGAACTCCCGTCCAACTTCGGCGGCCGGGACGTGACCTGGAAGTTCGGCGCCAAGTACCGCACCCGCGACGTGACCGCCGACGAGGAGCGCTTCCGCAGCCGGGCTTCGGCCGACGCGCCGTCGCAGACCTTCGCCGATCTGCTGACGGACTCGCCGTCGCGCAACTACGGCTACTTCCTGGGCGACAAATTCGACAGCGGCCTGGTCGACGACTATTTCGCCAGCCACCGCGCCACCTCGGGCCGTCGCATGCCCGACTCGGTGGTCGCCGACTACGAGGCGCAGGAGGACATCCTGGCCGGGTACGGACAGGCCCGCCTGGACATCGGCGCCACGAACGTCGTCCTGGGCCTGCGGGTCGAGCAGACCAAGTTCGAAGGCTCCGCGCCGACCTATACGGTGACCGAGGACGGCGACGAGATCTATTCGACCGCCAGCGTCGATCGCGACCAGACCGACTTCTTCCCCAGCCTGACGGTCCGCCACAGCTTCTCGGACAACCTGATCGGGCGGTTCGCGCTGACGCGTTCCATTTCCCGCCCCGAGTTCAGCCAGATCGTGCCGCGCCGCATCGAGGAGACCGACGGGACGGATATCTCCTACGAGATCGGCAACCCGGACCTGGAACCGACGCTGTCGAACAACGTCGACCTTGGGCTGGAATACTATTTCGCCTCGCTGGGCGTGGTGTCGGCCAACGCCTTCTACAAGGACCTGACCGACTATCGCTACGTCCTGACCTATGAGGACGAACTGAACATCGGCGGGACGATCTTCGACGCCGAGTTCGAGACCCCGATCAACGCCCCGGACGGCCACATCGCCGGCCTGGAACTGAACTGGCAGCAGAAGTTCGGCTTCCTGCCGGGGCTGCTGTCCGGATTGGGCGTGTTCGCCAACTACACCTGGACCGACGCCGAGATCACGACCGCGCAGCCCTATGGCGGCCGCACCGACTTCGCCTTGCCGGGCCAGTCGGACAACAACTACAACGTCGCCGTCTTCTACGAGAAGGCGGGGGTCAGCGCCCGTCTGTCCTACACCAAGCGCAGCGACTACCTGGAAGAGATCAACGCCGACGATCCCGATTTCGACCTGTACGTCGAAGGCCGCGAGCAGCTGGACTTCACGGCTAGCTACGACTTCGGCAACGGGGTGGAGGTCTTCACCGAGGCCAAGAACCTGACCAACTCGGCCGGGACCCGCTACTACGGTTCGCGCGAGCGGACCTACGAGTACGAGAAGTTCGGCTACAACGTCTTCTTCGGCGTGCGCTTCAAGCTCTGATCCGCGATCAGAAGCGGTGAGGGGGCCGGGCGGCGACGTCCGGCCCCTTTTCGTCGTCTGCGACCCTCCAAAGGTCGAGATCGGGCCCCATATGGGGGCGGGGCGGTTGACCCCGGCGGGGCGTCTGCCTACAGCCCCGCATAGTCTGTATTTGCGCGTCGTCTCCCCCGCGCCGAACGATCAGAGGACACCATGGCCGAAGCTTCCTACGACGTCGTCATCATCGGGGGCGGCCCGGGCGGCTACAACGCCGCGATCCGCGCCGGTCAGCTGGGCCTGAAGGTCGCCTGCGTCGAAATGCGCGAGACCCTGGGCGGCACCTGCCTGAACGTCGGCTGCATGCCGTCCAAGGCCTTGCTGCACGCCTCGGAGCTGTGGGACGCCGCCAACGGCGAGTTCGCCAAGATCGGCATCGAGGTGAAGCCCAAGCTGAACCTGCCCCAGATGCACAAGGCCAAGGACGACAGCGTCGGCCAGCTGACCAAGGGCATCGAATTCCTGTTCAAGAAGAACAAGGTCGAGTGGCTGAAGGGCAGGGGCAAGATCGTCTCAAAGGGCAAGGTCGAGGTGACCGCCGCCGACGGATCGGTCCAGACCGTCGAGGCCAGGAACATCGTCATCGCCACCGGCTCGGAGCCGACCCCGCTGCCGGGCGTCGCCTTCGAGGACGGCAAGGTGATCGATTCCACCGGCGCCCTGTTCCTGCCGGCCGTGCCCAAGAAGCTGATCGTGGTCGGCGCCGGCATCATCGGCCTGGAGCTGGGCTCGGTCTGGCGCCGCCTGGGCGCCGAGGTGACTGTGGTGGAGTTCCTGGACCGCATCACGCCGGGCATGGACACCGAGGTCGCCACGACCTTCCAGCGCACCCTGACCAAGCAGGGCATGACCTTCAAACTGGGCGCCAAGGTCACGGCCGCCACGTCGGGCAGGGACGGGGTGGAGCTGACGGTCGAGCCGGCCGCCGGCGGCGCCGCCGAGACGATCAAGGGCGACGTCGTTCTGGTCGCCATCGGCCGGCGTCCATACACGGACGGCCTGGGGCTTGAGAGCATCGGCGTGACGCCGGACAAGCGCGGTTTCATCGATCACGACCACTTCAAGGTCGCCGACGGCGTCTGGGTGATCGGCGACGTGACCCACGGGCCGATGCTGGCGCACAAGGCGGAAGAGGACGCCGTGGCGGTGATCGACACCATCGCCGGCAAGTACGGACACGTCGACTACGCCCTGGTTCCCAGCGTGGTCTATACGGCGCCTGAAGTCGCCTGGGTCGGCCAGACTGAGGATCAGCTGAAGGCCGCCGGCGTCCAGTACAAGAAGGGCAAGTTCCCCTTCACCGCCAACAGCCGCGCCAAGATCAACCACGAGACCGACGGTTTCGTGAAGGTGCTGGCCGACGCCGCGACCGACAAGGTGCTGGGCGTGCACATCATCGGCCCGCAGGCCGGCGAGATGATCCACGAGGCCGCCATCACCATGAGCTTCGGCGGCGCCTCGGAAGACATCGCGCGCACCTGCCACGCCCACCCGACGCGTTCGGAAGCCGTCCGTCAGGCGGCCATGGATGTCGAAGGCTGGATGATGCAGGCCTGACGGCCGCCGGTCGCCCTAGCTGAGAACACCCAGCAACGGCAGGCACAGCACGCCCGCCGTCACCATGGTGTAGGCCGCGAAGGCGTCGACCGACAGTCGACGCCCGCGTCGCGCCACGGGCTTGCGCGCGCGGATTTCGGCGGTCGGCCACAGCAGATAGGCGGCCTGGATCGACCAGCCCGCCAGGAAGGCCACGACCGCCAGCGCGCTGAGCAGCGCCAGCGCCAGGCCGGACAGCAACACGACCAGGCCGCCCAGGGCGATCACCAGATCGGCCGCCCGCTCGCGCGGGCTGGGCGCCAGGAAGCCCGGCAGGGCGGCCTGGACGCGCCAGTTCGCCCACGCCTGATGCAGCAGCATCAGGCCCCCCAGGCCGTAGAACACCCCGATCGCGCGCGCCGCCCACTCCATGGCGAGAATATGGCCACGGAAATTATCGGCTGTAACGTCCCGAAATGAGAAAAGGCGGCGATCCCATCGGACCGCCGCCTCCAAGACACAATCGCTGATATGCGACCTTACAGGTCCAGCAGGGCGCGCTGCGGGTCTTCCAGCAGTTCCTTGACGCGGACCAGGAAGGTCACGGCTTCCTTGCCGTCGACGATGCGGTGGTCGTAGCTGAGCGCCAGGTACATCATCGGGCGAATCTTGACCTCGCCGTTGATGGCCATCGGGCGCTGGACGATGTTGTGCATCCCCAGGATGCCCGACTGCGGCGCGTTCAGGATCGGCGTCGACATCAGCGACCCATAGGTGCCGCCGTTGGTGATGGTGAAGGTGCCGCCCTGCAGCTGGTCCAGGCTGAGCGAGCCGTCGCGCGCGGCCTTGCCCAGGGCGGCGATGCCCTTCTCGATGCCCGCCAGATTCAGCGTGTCGGCGTCGCGAAGGACGGGCACGACCAGGCCCTTCTCGGTGCCGACGGCGATGCCGATGTCGTAGTGGTTCTTGTAGATGATGTCCGTGCCGTCGATCTCGGCGTTGACCGCCGGAATCTCGTGCAGGGCCGCGATGACCGCCTTGGTGAAGAAGGACATGAAGCCCAGCTTGACGCCGTGGCGCTTCTCGAAGGCGTCCTTGTACTGGCTGCGCAGGGCCATGACGTTGGTCATGTCCACCTCGTTGAAGGTGGTCAGCTGGGCGGCGGTGTTCTGCGATTCCTTCAGGCGACGGGCGATGGTCTGACGCAGGCGCGTCATCTTGACCCGCTCCTCGCGCGGCTGGTCGGCGCGGGGCGCGGCCGGGGCGGCGGCCGGGGCGGGCGTCGGCGACTGGCCGATAGCGGCGATGGCGTCGGCCTTGGTGATGTTGCCCTTGGGGCCGGTCGCGGCGATCGACTTCGGGTCCAGGTTGTTCTCGGCGACCACGCGCTGGACCGCCGGGGACAGGGTGTCGTTCCTGGCGCCCGAAACCTGGGCCGATCCCGTGTTGGCGGGGGCGGCGGCGTGGGCCTGGGCGGGGGCGGGGGCTGCGGCGGACGGCGCGGCGGCCGAGGCGTCGCCCGATGCGGCGACAGAGCCGATCTTCTGGCCCGGGGTCACCGTCGCGCCCTCGTCGGCGGCGATGGTCAGCACGCCATCGGCCGGGGCGGAGACCTCTACGGCGACCTTGTCGGTCTCGATCTCGACCAGCAGTTCGTCCTTCTTGACCGCTTCGCCGCTCTTCTTGAGCCACTTGCCCATCGAGCCCTCGGCCACGCTCTCGCCCATGGTCGGCACATTGATGTCGACGGTCTCGGACGCCGCAGCGGCCGGCTTGGCCTGCTTGGCAGGGGCGTCCTTGGCCGGGGCCGACTTGGCCGGCGCGGCGGCGCCGCCTTCGGAGACGGAGCCCAGGACGGCGCCCGGCGTCACCGTGTCGCCCTCGGCGGCCTTGATGTCGCCCAGCACGCCATCGGCCGGAGACACGACTTCCAGCGAGACCTTGTCGGTCTCCAGTTCGACCAGCAGTTCGTCCTTCTTGACCGGATCGCCGACCTTCTTGGTCCATTTGGCGATGGTGGCTTCGGTGACGGATTCACCGAGGGCGGGGGTCAGGATGTCGGCCATGTCGGGTCCAGCTGTCTTTCGGTCGGTCTTGCAGGCTTATCAGGCGAAGGCTTCGTTGGTGAAGGTCTCGAGTTCCTTCAGGTGCCGGCTCATCAGGCCGGCGGCGGTCGAGGCGGAGCCGGGACGGCCGACGTAGCGGGCGCGCTTGGCCGCCACGTCCAGCTTGTCCAGCGTCAGTTCGATCCACGGATCGACGAAGGTCCAGCCGCCCATGTTCTTGGGCTCTTCCTGGCACCAGACCACTTCCGCCTTGGGGAAGCGGGCCAGTTCCTTGCGCAGCGACTGGATCGGCCACGGATAGAACTGTTCCAGGCGCAGGATATAGACGTCGTCCACGGCCTGGCCGTCCTTGGCCTTCTTCTCGCGCGCGTCCAGCAGGTCGTAATAGACCTTGCCCGAGCACAGGATGACGCGGCGGATGTCCTTGTCCGCCTTGATCTTGATCCCGGCGATCTCGGGCCGCGTCTGGGCGTCGTCGTGCAGCACGCGGTGGAAGGACGAGCCCTCCGCCAGGTCGGCCAGGGCCGAGGTCGCCTTCTTGTGACGCAGCAGCGACTTGGGCGTCATCAGGATCAGCGGCTTCCTGAACGACCGGTGCATCTGGCGACGCAGGATGTGGAAGTAGTTGGCCGGGGTCGTGCAGTTGGCGACCTGCATGTTGTCTTCGGCGCAGGCCTGCAGGAAGCGCTCCAGGCGAGCCGAGGAGTGTTCCGGGCCCTGGCCCTCGTAGCCGTGGGGCAGCAGCATGGTCAGGCCGCTCATCCGCAGCCACTTGCGTTCGCCCGAACTGATGAACTGGTCGATCACCACCTGGGCGCCGTTCACGAAGTCGCCGAACTGGGCTTCCCACATCACCAGCGTGTTGGGGTCGGCCAGCGAGTATCCGTATTCGAAGCCCAGCACCGCCTCTTCCGACAGGGCCGAGTCGATGACCTCGAAGTTGGCCTGGCCCTCACGCAGGTTGTTCAGCGGGACGTAACGCTCCTCGGTCGTCTGGTCGATGACGCCCGAATGGCGCTGGGAGAAGGTGCCGCGCACGGAATCCTGGCCCGACAGGCGCACCGGGAAACCTTCGTCCAGCAGGCTGGCGAAGGCCAGGCTCTCGGCGGTGGCCCAGTCCAGGCCCTGGCCGGAGGCGATCGCCTCGCGCCGGCCGTCGATGACCCGCTTCAGCGTCTTGTGCATGTCGACGCTGTTGGGAATGGTCGTCAGCCGGTGGCCGAGGTCCTTCAGCGTCTCCAGCGGCACGGCGGTCTCGCCGCGCTGCTCTTCCTTCTGCGCCGCCAGCCCCTTCCACTGGCCGTCCAGCCAGTCGGCCTTGTCCGCCGACCAGGTCTTTCCGGCGTCGAACTGCTCGTCCAGGAAGGTCTCGAACCGCTCGATCTCGGCGTCGACCTCGGCCTGGGTCAGGACGCCCTGCTCGACCAGACGCTTGGAATAGATCTCGCGCGTCGACGGTTGCGCCTTGATCTTGGCGTACATGATCGGCTGGGTGAAGGTCGGATCGTCGCCCTCGTTGTGGCCGAAGCGGCGGTAGCAGAACATGTCCACCACCACGTCCTTGTTGAACTTCTGGCGGTATTCGGTGGCCACCTTGGCGGCGAACACCACAGCCTCCGGGTCGTCGCCGTTCACGTGGAAGATCGGCGCCTGGACCATCAGCGCCACGTCCGACGGATAGGGCGACGAGCGCGAGTTGCGCGGGCTGGTGGTGAAGCCGATCTGGTTGTTGATGACGAAGTGCAGGGTGCCGCCGGTGCGATAGCCCTTCAGCCCCATCAGGGCGAAACATTCGGCCACCACGCCCTGGCCGGCGAAGGCGGCGTCGCCGTGGATCAGCAGCGGCACGACCTTGGAGCGGTCCAGCGCCCACTGGCCTTCCGGCACGCCTTCGTTGGCCTCGCGGATGTCGAAGGCCTGCTTGGCGCGGGCCTTGCCCAGGACGACCGGGTTGACGATCTCCAGGTGCGACGGGTTGGCGGTCAGCGACAGGTGGACGTGGTTGCCGTCGAACTCGCGGTTCGAGCTGGCGCCCATGTGGTATTTGACGTCGCCCGACCCCTCGATGTCGCTGGGCACGGCCGAACCGCCCTGGAACTCGTGGAAGATGACCTTGTAGGGCTTGCCCATCACGGCGGCCAGCACGTTCAGGCGTCCGCGGTGGGCCATGCCCAGCACCACCTCGTCGACGCCCAGGGCGCCGCCGCGCTTGATGACCTGCTCCAGCGCCGGGACCATGGCCTCCCCGCCGTCCAGGCCGAACCGCTTGGTGCCGGGGAAGCGCTTGTGCAGGAACCTCTCGAACCCTTCGGCCTCGATCAGCTTGTTCAGGATGGCCAGCTTGCCTTCCTTGGTGAAGCCGTTCCGCTCGAACTTGTCCGGCCCTTCGAAGCGCTCCTGCAGCCAGGATTTCTCCTCCGGCTCGGCGATGTGCATGAACTGGATGCCGATGTTGCCGCAGTAGGTGCGCTTGAGGATGTCCAGCACCTCGCGGATCGTGCCGGTCTGAAGGCCAAGCACGCCGTCCAGGAAGATCGGCCGATCCAGGTCTGCGCCCGAGAAGCCGTAGAATTCCGGCGTCAGCTCCGGGTTCTCGATCGGCTGTTCGATGCCCAGCGGGTCGAGGTTCGCCTGCAGGTGGCCGCGCACGCGATAGGCGCGGATCAGCATCAGGGCGCGGATGGAATCGTGGGCGGCGGCGCGAACGTCGTCGACCGACACGGCGGCGCCGGCCGAGGCGGCCTGGGGCGCGGGCGCGGCGCCGGGCTTCTTCGGATCGGGCTTGGGGGCGGGCCAGCGGCCGTCGAACACCGCCGTCTGTTCGCTGGGCTCGGTGACGGCGGGACGGCCCCATCCGCCGGCGGCGGCCGAGGCCTTCACGCTGGCGGCGTTGTCGCGAAGCTGGTCGAAGAAGGTGCGCCACTCCGACGAGACCGAGCCGGGATCATTGGCCCACTTCTCGTGGAGCTCCTCGATATAGGCCGCGTTCGACCCGTAGAGGAAAGAGGTCTCGGCAAAGACCTGGTTCAGCCGACCCGCATCGTCCGCCATCGTTCTCGTCAGTCCCTTGGAGCCCTTCCGGACACATCTCCGTGAGGGCGCGCCCGTCATATAGGCGTCGTTTCTTCATGGGTCATGACCGAAACGGGGCAATTGGGTGAGAAATTGGTCGCAGGCGCAAAGAAAAACGCCCCCGGCGCGAACCGGGGGCGTTCCTGCCGGTCGGACCCGGCATTTTTGATGCGCGACGCGCGGAGGGCGCCCGATCGGGCCTCTTAGCCCTTCAGCACTTCAACCAGGGTCTTGCCCAGGCGCGCGGGCGAGGGCGAGACCTTGATGCCGGCCGATTCCATGGCCGCGATCTTGGATTCCGCATCGCCCTTGCCGCCCGAGACGACGGCGCCGGCGTGGCCCATGGTGCGGCCCTTGGGCGCCGTGCGGCCCGCGATGAAGCCGGCCATCGGCTTCTTGCGGCCCTTCTTGGCCTCGTCGATCAGGAACTGGGCGGCGTCTTCCTCGGCCGAGCCGCCGATCTCGCCGATCATGATGATGGACTCGGTCGCGTCGTCGGCCAGGAACATCTCCAGCACGTCGATGAACTCGGTGCCCTTGACCGGGTCGCCGCCGATGCCGACGGCCGTGGTCTGGCCCAGGCCCTCGTTGGTGGTCTGGAACACGGCCTCATAGGTCAGAGTGCCCGAACGCGAGACGATGCCGACGTTGCCCTTCTTGAAGATCGAGCCTGGCATGATGCCGATCTTGCACTCTTCCGGCGTCAGGATGCCCGGGCAGTTCGGGCCCAGCAGACGCGAGTTCGACTTGTCCAGGCGCGCCTTGACGCGGACCATGTCCAGCACCGGGATGCCTTCGGTGATGCAGACGATGAAGGGGATCTCGGCCTCGATGGCCTCGATGATGGCGTCCGCCGCGCCGGCCGGCGGGACATAGATGACCGAGGCGTCGGCGCCGGTGCGCTCCTTGCCCTCGGCGACCGAGGCGAAGATCGGCAGGGTCTCGCCCTTGGAGCCGGTCCAGGTCTCGCCGCCCTTCTTGGGGTGGATGCCGCCGACCATCTGCGTGCCGTAATAGGCCAGCGCCTGTTCGGTGTGGAAGGTGCCGGTCTTGCCGGTCAGGCCCTGGACCAGGACCTTGGTGTCTTTGTTGACGAGGATGGACATGGCGTCTCGCTTGTTGGTTAGGCGGGAAGGAAGGGGTTTTCGACGCGGACCGACCCGTAGGTCTGACCGTGGCTCAGGTCTTCGGAATACAGCACCTTGGCGCCCAGGCGCTCGGCGGCGGCGACGATCGCGCCGTCCCAATAGGAGAGCTGGTAGCGACGGGCGTTGTCGATCCCGGCCACGACCACCTCGGGCGTGATCGGCTGGCAGGGTTTCATGGCGACGACGCGCACCCACTCGCGGGCCTTGTCAGGCGACAGGGGCGTGGCGCTCTTGCGAATGGCGTTGTTGTAGAATTCGGCCAGCACCTGGCCGGAGGTGCAATAGTCCTCGGTCAGCACGATCTCGCGCGCGCGCTCCCACCGGTGACCGGCGTGGTCGCGGCCCAGGGCGGCGTACAGCAGCACGTTGGTGTCCAGGAAGACGTCAGAATTCGCGATCAAACCGGGGCTCGCCGCTGTAGGTTTCTTCTCGCGTGGGCGGACGCCAGCCCTCGCCGCCACGGCCTTCCGACTCGTCGATCAGCTTCAGCAGGGCCTCGCGCGCCTCGTCCTTCGACTGTTCCTCGGCGACCAGCCGGGTCAGGAAGCCGCGCACCATCTCGTTGACGCTGGTCCGTTTCATAGCCGCCAGCACCCGCACCTTGTCGAGGAGGTCGTCGTCGATGGCGAGAGTCAGGTTGCGGGTCACACGTCCGATTTACACGGGTTATGTGGAGCACGCAATCCGTGGACGCATCGGCGGTCGGAGCACGAGGCGCCCGTCAAGGCGTCGGAGCGACGGTTCTCGTCCAGGTAACCTCCATCGTGTTCTGGCGCCGTCGGTACTGACCCTCGATCTGATCGCCATCCCTGCTCCACCAGGCCGTCTGAAAGTCGGCATCGGGATCACGTCGGACAATCGGCCTATTCAGGGTCATGCCCAGCCGGTCCTCGGCGACCTCGCGCAGAGGGTCCCGCCACCCTTCCTGCAAGACACCTGACACGCGACAGATCACGGCCCCGGGATAGCTCACGGAGACCACCGATCCCGTGCCGCTGCTTGAAGCGCTGCCAGCCGAATAGGAGAAGAGATAGATCGTGCTAGAGCCGACGGCGTAGGCGTCGGCCCAGTCGACCCTGTCCGAAACCTGACCCTCGGCGACCGGGACCTGCGGCCAATCGCGTGTGTCAGCGATACGCCGCAACGCCGCGCGATCTCCGGCGATCAAGGCGCAGGAGTCCGCGAACACGGCCACGACCGGGGGCGCAGCCTGGACTTCGCCGGTCGGTGCGCCGGCGGCGATGACCAGCATCGCCGCCTGACTGATCATCAGCCGACCGCCTTCACGATCTTCTGGGCGGCGTCGTCCAGGTCGTCGGCGGCCTGGATGGTCAGGCCGGACTCGTTCAGGATTTTCTTGCCCAGTTCGGCGTTGGTGCCTTCCAGGCGCACGACCAGCGGCACCTTCAGACCGACTTCCTTGACCGCGGCCACCACGCCCTCGGCGATGACGTCGCAGCGCATGATGCCGCCGAAGATGTTGACCAGGATGCCCTCGACCTTGGGGTCGGCGGTGATGATCTTGAAGGCCGCCGCGACCTTGTCCTTGCCGGCGCCGCCGCCGACATCGCAGAAGTTGGCCGGCTCCTTGCCGTACAGCTTGATGATGTCCATCGTCGCCATGGCCAAGCCAGCCCCATTGACCATGCAGCCGATGTTGCCGTCCAGGGCGACATAGGCCAGGTCCCACTTGGAGGCCTCGATCTCCTTGGCGTCCTCTTCGGTCTCGTCGCGCAGTTCCTTCATGTCGTCGTGGCGGAACAGGGCGTTGCCGTCGAAGCTGACCTTGGCGTCCAGGACGCGCAGGTGGCCGTCGGTCATGACGATCAGCGGGTTCACTTCCAGCAGGGCCATGTCCTTGTCGACGAACGCCTTGTAGAGCGCCGGGAACAGGGTCTTGGCGTCCTCGGCCGCCGGGCCTGTCAGGCCGTAGGTCGAGACGATCTTGGCCACGTCGGCGTCGGTCACGCCCGTTTCCGGGTCGATGGCGACGGTGATGATCTTTTCGGGCGTGTCGTGGGCGACGGCCTCGATGTCCATGCCGCCCTCGGTCGAGACGACGAAGGCCACGCGGCCGACCGAGCGATCGACCAGCAGCGAGCAGTACAGCTCACGGTCGATGTCGGCGCCGTCCTCGATGTAGAGGCGGTTGACCTGCTTGCCGGCGTCGCCCGTCTGGGCGGTGACCAGGGTGTTGCCCAGCATTTCCTTGGCGTGGGCGACGACCTCTTCGATCGACTTGGCCAGGCGAACGCCGCCCTTGGCGTCGGCGCCCAGTTCCTTGAACTTGCCCTTGCCGCGCCCGCCGGCGTGGATCTGGGACTTCACGACATAGAGCGGACCCGGCAGCTGCTTGGCGGCGGCCTCGGCCTGATCGGCCGAGGTGATGGCCACGCCCTGGGCGACCGGGGCGCCAAAGCCCTTCAAGACCTGCTTGGCCTGATATTCGTGAATGTTCATGGGGGACCACCGCAACCGCTGCTGGGAAAGTTGCGGGGCTTATAGGCCCCCCGCATTCGCAGGTGCAACAGGGGGCGGTCGCGACTCTAGTCGACCCAGTCCTTCTTTAGCGTGCGCGAGGCTCCGATCAGCAGGGCCGAGGCCAGCAGATAGAAGCCCATACCGGTGTAGATGGCCCAGCGCAGGCTCTCGTCCCCGAAGGTGGGACGAAGCAGGTCCGACATCCAGCCGAAGTAGAAAATGCCCACGGCGATGCCGAGCAGGTTGTTGATCAGCAGGAACAGGGCCGAGGCGGTGGTGCGCATATTGGCCGGGACCAGATGCTGGACCGAGGCGGTGATCGGCCCCAGCCACGCCAGGTTCAGCCCCGTGGGGATCAGGAAGATGACGAAGGCCAGAGTCAGGGCGGCGGCGCCATTGGCGTCCCCGCCCGGCAGGACGGCGCCGATGATCGCGCCCGAGTTCATCGCCAGCAGGAAGCAGGGCACGGAAATCAGGAAGGCGATGGCCGGCACCAGCGGATAGGCCCCGCGCGAGGCCCGGCCCAGCCGGTCGGCGACGGCGCCGCCCAGCCAGATGCCGGTCAGACCGCCGACCAGGGCGATGCCGGAATAATACCAGGCCGTCTCGGCCAGGGTCAGGCCGAAGCTGCGCTGGAAGAAGCTGGGCAGCCAGGCGGCGACGCCGTAGCCGCAGACCGACGAAGCCGCCGCGCCGAACGACAGCAGCCAGAAGCTGGGCTTGGGCAGCAGGGTCTTCAGCACCTGGCCGAACGGCGGGGCCTTGGGCGGCGCGGCGACCATGTTGGCGACGGGGGCGGGCGCCGCGGTCTCGACCGGGACGGGCTCGTCCATGCCGCCGCGCTTGGGATCGCGCACGGTCAGGCGCAGCAGCGGCGCGGCCAGGACGCCCAGCAGGCCGACCACGATGAAGGCGGTCCGCCAGCCGTAGGTCGCCGCCAGCAGGCCGCCGACCAGGGTGCCCGCCGCCGTGCCGATGGGAATGCCGAAGGCGTAGGCCGCCAGCGCCCGCGCGCGCTGCGACTTGGGGAAATAGTCGGCGATCAGCGAATACGCCGGGGCCACGCCGCCCGCCTCGCCCACGCCGACGCCCATGCGGCACAGGAACAGCTGGCCGAACGATCCCGCCGCGCCGCACAGGGCGGTGAAACCGCTCCAGACCGTCAGGGCCGCGGTCATGATCCAGACGCGGCTGAACCGGTCGGCCAGCCAGGCGATGGGGATGGCCAGGGTGGAGTAGAGCAGGGCGAACGCCAGGCCGCCCATCAGGCCGAACTGGGCGTCGGTCAGGCCGAACTCGGCCTTCAGCGGCGTGGCCAGGATGCCGACGATCTGCCGGTCCAGGAAGTTCAGCATATAGACGAAGATCAGGACCGCCAGGACATAGTAGCGGTAGCCCGAGGCGGGCGCGGCCTCGCGCGACGGTGCGGTCGTCATCGGCGTTTCCCTTCGATCATTCGTGCGATCGTTCTTGTCTTGTCGGGGGCGAGGCTAGCCATAAGCCTCGCCGGAAAGCAAAGGGCGGCGGCCTTGCGACCGCCGCCCCCATGTCGTTGCGCGTCGGGTCAGAACTTGACCGTCAGGCGGGCCGAATAGGTCGTCGGCGGACCGTAGAAGGCGCTGATCGAGTTGTTGTAGGTCGCGCCGGGGAAGCTGTAGGCGCCGACCCGGTAGCGGACGTCGGTCAGGTTGCGGCCGAACAGCCCGATCTCCCAGCGCTCGCTGGGCGCGGTCCAGATCACGCTGGCGTCGGCCAGGACATAGCCGTCCTGGTCCAGGATCGGATCGGGAATATCGAACAGATGGTAGTCCGACCGATAGGACAGCGACGGCGTGACCCGCAGTTCGCCGCCCATGATGTCGCCACGCCAGGTCATGCCGTAATAGGCCGACCATTCCGGAGAGTTCTGGGGCTCGCGCGTGTCGGAGATGTCGACCGGCGTACCGGTGACCAGGGTGATGAACTCGTCGAACTCGTTCTTCAGATAGCCGACCGAGAAGTTGGCGGTGATGTCGTCGGTCAGGAAGGCCGATCCCTCCAGCTCGAAGCCGTAGATGGTCGAGGCGCCGACGTTGTCGACCACCGAGGCGATGCCGACGGCGGGCGGGGTCGCCACCTGCTGGGTCGTGATCTGCTGGTCCTGATAGTCGGAATAGAAGACCGCGGACGCGAACGACAGGCGCCGGTCGAAGGCCGAACCCTTCAGGCCCAGTTCATAGGCGGTGACCGTCTCGGGCTGATAGCCATTGACCGTCTGGGGCACCAGGGCGGCGTCGCCGCGCATATCCCAGCCGCCCGACTTGAAGCCCTGGCTGACCGAGGCGTAACCCGTGATCTGGTCCGAGAAGTCGTACGAGAGGCTGGCGCGCGGCGTGAACTTCTCGAAGGTGTCCGATGCCGTGTAGTCCGTGCGAACCGCGAACACCGGGCGGTCAACGCCGCCGGTGAACGGCGTGCGCGTGGCGCCCAGGTAGAACAGGCGCAGGACCGAAGCGTCCTTGTCATCCTTGGTGTAGCGGCCGCCCAGCGACAGATGCAGTCGGTCGGTCAGATCGTAGCTGAAGTCGGCGAACGCCGAGAAGGATTGGGTGTCGACCGAACCGGCGGCGGCGATCGACAGGCCCAGGTTGCCGGCGATGGTGTCGAAGGCGCCCGACGAGGTGCCGTCCAGATAGAACAGACCGGCCACGCCCGACCAGCGGTCGCCGGTGAACAGGGCCTGGAATTCCTGGGTGAACTGGTCGTCGGAATAGATGGCCGGGATGTCCAGGGTCGGGTTCGGCGTCTCGTCGAAGTCGATGATCGTCTGGGTGTCGCCCGAACGATAGGCGGTGATCGACTTCAGGGTCAGCCAGTCGTTGACGCGGTATTCGCCGGTCAGCGACACGCCTTCGGTGACGACCTTCTGCTCGCCCGTGATGCCGGCGTAGGTGTCGTATTCGCTGGCCGGCGGCGTCCACAGGCCGTCGGTGGAGATGACCTCGCGGTGGCCGTGACGGGGGGCGGAATCGTCTTCCACGCGATCCCAGGCCAGGCGGAAGAACAGGTCGTCGCTGGGCGTCCACTCCGCGCTGGCGCGATAGGCCATCACGTCCTTGTCGTACTGGTCCTCGCCGGTGAACAGGTTCTCGCCGTAGCCGTCGTGATTGTAGCTGGCGACGGCGGCGCCGATGGCGAAGGTGTCGCCCACGGGAAGGGAACCCGACAGCAGGAAGTTGTGCTCGTCATAGCTGCCGAACTCGGCCCGCGCCGTCAGGTTGGGGTCTCGGTCCAGGCGCTTGGTGACGTATTTGATCGCGCCGCCGATGGTGTTGCGGCCGTACAGGGTGCCCTGCGGCCCGCGCAGCACCTCGATGCGCGAGATGTCGAACACGTCCAGCACCGCGCCCTGCGGGCGCGCGACATAGACGTCGTCGATATAGAGGCCGACGCCGGGTTCGAAGCCCCACAGCGGATCCTGCTGGCCCACGCCGCGGATGAAGCTGATCAGGGTGGAGTTGGAGCCGCGCGCCACCTGCACCGTGGCGTTGGGCGTCTGCTGTTGCAGCGCCGTGATGTCGACCGCCCCGGTCTGCTCCAGGCGCTCGGCGCTCAGGGCCGAGACGGCGACCGGCACGTCCTTCAACTGCTCGTCGCGGCGACGGGCGGTGACGACGATGTCCTCGACCGTGGCCGTGGACTGATCCGCATTGGCCGCCTGGGCGGCCGCTTCGGCGTCCTGGGCGGCCGAAGCCCCCGCGAGCACGCCCCATGCCGCGCCGGCCAGCAGCGCGCACTTCACATGACGATTCATGGTCCTAAACCCCTTTGTCGTTTCCAGCCCGTTGACGCTTTTATTCAGCGTTCAATGATTTTCCCGAACGTGACCCGCTTTCGCGTCCCTGTCAAACCTTTGCGGTGAAGCGGCGTCAGGTCCTGCGGGCGGCGTGGCGCCGTTGCACCGGACGCGGCCCCCGCCTAAGCCTGTGGCATGAGCAAGCCGGACGCCGCCATCGCCGCCCGCCCCGTCGCCGCCGCCCGCCGCAAGGCCGCCGCGGGCGCGGCGCCCGCCCGCCGGGGACGTCCGCCCAAGGCCCAGGCCAAGGCCGCCGGGGAGACCCGCGACCTGATCCTGGACGCGGCCGAGGACCTGTTCTCCAAGCATGGCTTCTATGGCGTCACCATCCGCGAGGTGGCGCGCGAGGCGGGCGTCGACACCGCCCTGGTCCACTACTATTTCGGCGCCAAGCGCGACCTGTTCGATGCGGTCTTCCTGCGCCGGGCCGAGGTGTGGAACAGCGAGCGCGTCGACGCCGTGAACCGTTACGCCGAACAGGCCGGTTCGGACATGACGCTGGAGGGATTGCTGGACGCCTTCCTGCGCCCCCCGTTCGAATGGTCGCTGAAGGGCGGGCCGGGATGGAAGCACTACGCGGCCCTGGTGGCCCAGGCCAACGCCAATCCCACCTTCGGCGGCGAGACGATGGCGCGCTATTTCGACCCGGCGGTGCGGCGCCTGATCGAGCTGATCCGCCAGGTCCTGCCGGGCGCGCGGGAAGTCGATCTGTACTGGGCCTATCACAACCTTTCGGGCGCCCTGACCCTGACGCTGGGCGAGACGGGGCGTCTGGACCGGTTGTCGAACGGCCTGTGCCGTTCGGGCGATCTGGAAAGCGCCGGCGACTACATGGTCCGCTTCGCCGCCGCGGGCTTCCGCGCCGTCTGCGCGCCCGGGAGCGATCGCCCTTGAGCCTGGCGGAGCGGCTGCGGCTGAAGGACATGGCGCGGGGGCTGGCCACGGCCGCGGCGGGCGGCCTGCTGCTGGCGCTGACCGGGGCCTTCGAGACCGGGCGCGTGCCGCTGGGGCTGCGGCTGTCCTACTGGATTCCCGTCATGGTGGGGGGCGGGCTGTGGGGCCACGCCTGCTCGTTGATGCTGGACCGGATCGTCGCGCTGGACGAGCGGCCCTGGCTGTCGGTGGTCCTGTTGACGGCGGTGATCTCGGGTCCGCTGTCGGTGGTCGTCTGGGCGGTGACGGGGCCGGCGCTGAACGGGGGCATGATGCCCCTGTCGCACCTGCCGATGATCGCCTTCTATGTGGTGACGATCACCGCCGCCATCAGCGCCGTCAACGTCTTCGTCACGCGCGCGCGTCCGGTCCAGACCCATGCGCCGGGTCCGGTCGACCGGACCGCATCGCGCTTTCCGGAGCGTCTTCCCGCCCGGTTGAGGGGGGCCGCGATCCGGGCGGTCCAGGCCGAGGATCACTATCTGCGCATCCACACCGACCGAGGGTCGGACCTGATCCTGATGCGGCTGTCCGACGCCCTGGAGGAGCTGCAGGGTCTTGAGGGCGCGCAGACGCACCGCAGCTGGTGGGTCGCGCGCGAGGCGGTGCGCGACGTGGCGCGCAGCGACGGTCGTGCTGTTCTGACGCTGGAGGGCGGCCTGACGGCGCCGGTCAGCCGCCGCTACGCCCGGGCCCTGCGCGCCGCCGGCTGGTACTGAGGCTCAGCCCGCCGCCGGTTCGACGACCGGACCGGACTCGCCGCCGGCCATGATGGCGGCGGTGGACGCCGCGCAGCCGTTCAGCGTCTGGTCGCCGATCTCGACCCGCGCCGTCAGCGGATAGGTGCGGTCGCTCATCCCGTCCGAACATTCGGTGGCGATCAGGCTGACGTTCAGCGGCTGGTTCAGGCTGGTCGTGGTGGTGAAGGTCGCCACCGTGCCCTGCACCGTCACCCCGCGGTTGGGCGCGCGCTGCTCGGGCTGGTCCATGCGGGTGTAGATCAGGGCGTCCGGCGTGATCTCGACGCTCCAGAAGGGCTCGGTTCCCAGGACGCGCACCGGTCTCGACAGGTCCACGCCGCCCAGTTCGGCCGACGTCTCCGGCGCCGGCGCGGGCTTGGGCGCGTTCTCCTGCCGGTCGTAGCATCCGGCCAGGGTCAAGCCGGCCAGGACCAGGCCCACCAGGGTCAGGGTCGGCGGCAGGGCGCGGGCGCGCTTGCGAAGCGTGATCGGGGGCATGGCGAGGTCCTCTCTCAGACCCGCAGGTGTGCAGCCCGCCGGCCTCGGTCAAGGGCGCCGGCTGCGCTATGGTCGCCCCATGTCGATTCGTCCGACCGTATTCGAGTTCTTCGCCGGCGGCGGCCTGGCGGGTCTGGGGCTGGACGGCGCCGGCATGGGCGGGATGGATGTCGCCTTCGCCAACGACATGGATTCCATGAAGTCCGCGGCCTTTCGGGCCAACCATCCCGGCACGGCCTTCCGCCAGGGCGACATCTGGGCGCTGACGGCGGCGGACCTGCCCGGGCGGCCGGATCTGTGCTGGGCGTCCTCGCCCTGTCAGGACGTCAGCCTGGCCGGCGCGCGCGGCGGGCTGGAAGCGGGTCGGTCGGGCGCCTTCTGGGGTTTCTGGAAACTGATCCAGGAGTTGCAGGCCCAGGGGCGGGGTCCGCGCGTCATCGTGCTGGAGAACGTCATCGGCCTGCTGACCTCGGGCCAGGGCCGCGACTTCGCCGCCGTGTGCGCCGCCATGGTCCAGGCCGGCTATCGCGTCGGCGCCTTGGAGATGGACGCGGCGCTGTGGCTGCCGCAATCGCGGCCTCGATTGTTCGTGGTCGCCGTGCAAGGCGAGGCGCCGCAGGCCGCCGGACCGATCGCGCCCTTTCACAGTCCCCGCGTGGTCGCCGCGCACGACCGGCTGCCCGAGGCGGTGCGCGCGGCGTGGGCCTGGTGGTCCTTGCCCACGCCGCCCCGGCGCAATCTGGATCTCGCCGCCGTTCTGGAGCCGGACGAAACGGCGGGCTGGCTGGACGACCCGGAGGCTGTGCTGTCCCTGGCCGCGCCGCTGCACCGGGCGCGGATCGCCGCCGCCGTCGCGTCGGGACAGCGCCGGGTCGGGGCCGCCTATCGTCGCGTGCGGGTGGAGAACGGCCTCAAGGTCCAGCGGCTGGAAGTGCGGTTCGACGGCCTGGCCGGCTGCTTGCGCACGCCGGCCGGCGGCTCGTCGCGACAGTATGTCGTGGTCTGCGACCAGGGGCGGGCGCGGGTGCGCCGCCTGACGGGGCGTGAAGCGGCGCGGCTGATGGGGGTGTCGGACGACTATCGCCTGCCGTCCAGCGAAAGCGCCACACTGAAGCTGATGGGCGACGCCGTCGCCGTGCCGGTGGTCCGGGCCCTGGCCCAGGGGCTGCTGCTGCCCGCCCTTCAGGCGAGCCGCGCCGCGGCTTGATCGGCCGTCAGTCGTCCTCGCGGCCGGGATCCAGGCGGTTGTCCACGCGGTCGTCCCACCCCTCGCGGTTCGACTTGAAGGCCAGGGCCATCAGGACCCAGGTCAGCAGCACCGTGCCGACGACGCCCAGGGTCAAGGCGATCCAGCCGTGCAGCGTCAGGTCGCCGCCGCCCATCAGCGACCAGGCGACGTTCAGCAAGGCGGTCGCGACGGCGGCGACGAACCCCGCCAGCAACAGCGCCAGCAGAAGGCGGACGATCCGGTCACGCCCGGGACCGCGCATCGGATCGGCCTAGCGCTGGACCCACTGGCCCTGGGGGTTGCGATACCACTGGCCGGACTGGATGCGCGGCAACAGTTGGCTTTCGAACATCCGGGCCCCGGCGACGTCGGCGCTGGTGCCGGCGTCGGCGGCGCTGCGGGCGTAGGCGGCGCGACGGCCGCTGTTGGTGGCGTCCACGGCCGCGCGCAGGGCGGCGTCCGAAGACGAGGAGCGGAAGCCGAGGTAGCCGTCGGCCTGTTCGCCGACCACGCCCTGGGCCTTGGCCTGGTCGATCATCGACTTCTGGGCGGCGGTCTGGGCCACGGCGGCGCCGGCCACGCCCAGCGCGGCGACGGCGGCCCCGATCACGAAGAGCTTGCGGAAGGTCATGTCAGCCTGTCCTTTCAAAAGAGCGAGGCGATCAGAAGAGGTTCGGATTTTCCTGGAGCAGTTGCTGCAACTCCTGATCCAGGCGAACGCGAACGTCGGCGTCCAGTTTCGCATAGATCTGGATCGGCGCGACTTCCAGACGGATGGTGGGGGCGCAGGCCGAGACGGCGACGACCGCCGCTCCAAGGCCGAGGCCGGCCAACTGCCGCTTGGTGATCATGGCGAAGGCTCCGTTCGGCCAAGGTTGAAGGATGTTCTAGCACGTCCGGCGGTGAACGGCGGCTGAATGATGGCGACGTCCGTCATGGGCGGCTGGCGTCTTCCTCGGCCTGGCCCTGGCGGGCGCGGTTGACCGCCATCAGGTCGCCGATCAGTTGGTTCAGGTTCAGCGTCGTGTCCAGCGTCAGGTCGATGCCGGTGTCGGACGGCAAGGGCAGGGTGCGGTTCAGGAAGCGCCGGCTGATCAGGTCGCTGATCGTCAGGCGCAGCTCCTGCCGCTGGGGCGGATCGTGGCGGCCCCGGATGTGGAACAGCACGGCCATGCGGTCGTCGTCGCGGCTGTTGACGTCGGCGGTCAGCACCTCGAACGCCAGGTTCTCCATCGCCTGGTAGGCCAGGTCCTCGACCATGCCGGGCGGCACGGCGTCGCCTCCGCCGCCCGCGTCCACATCGGTCAGCACCTCCCGGCTGATCGACAGCCGACCCGGCTGGACCGCGACCAGCGATCCGCCGACGACCTTGAAGCCGGTCCTGGGGTCGGAGGTGAAGGGCAGGCGGCCGGAGACCAGGGCGTCCAGCTTGACCTTGTCTCCGAAGCCGGAATCGGAAACCACCTGGCCCAGTGGCACGCGGTCCAGCACCACTACGCCGCTGTATGGCTGCGTCGAGTCCAGCGGGATCGAAAGCGGCTCGACGGAGACGAAGCCGCCCGCCGCCGCCACGCGCGCCCCGGCGACCTCCAGGGCCGTCGGCGTCAGCGAGAAGGTCAGGTCCAGGGCCGTCGCGTCGGTCGCCGTGTCCAGCCGGTCGATCGTCAAGTGCTGATCCGGCGCCGTGACCAGCGGCGTCAGGCTGGTCAGGACGATGTCGCCCTTCAAGCCTTCGATCGGTCCCGCCGGGCTGACGAAGTCCAGACCGGGCACGGTCAGGCGGCCGCTCGAGGTCGGTTCGGCGTCCTTGGTCCAGTCGAAGCGCCCCTCGAAGCCGACCGATCCCGTCACCGGCGACTGGACGAAGTCGTCCAGCAGGGGCGACAGGTCCGACGGTTGAAGCCCGTGTTCGGCGAAGACGATCTGGGGGGTGTGGATGCTCAATCCCCCCGCGCCGGTGCGGCCGTCGTGCGCCAGGGCCAGGTCGCCCAACGCCGCGCCCGCGCGGCTCAGGTCGAAGGCGCCGGTCCAGCGTTCGCCCGCCAGGCGCGCCTGGCCCCGCGCCGTGAGCGGATGGAAGCGCCGCGGGTCGGTCGCGTCGACGACGCGGGCGTCGCCCACGGTCGCCGTCAGGCCGATCCCCGCGGGGCCGCCGTCCACCGCGACCTGGCCGGCCACCTGTTCGAACCGCATTCCCAGGAACGGCGCCTGGGCCTGCGCCTCCTGGAAGGCGCCGCGCACGCGCCAGACGCCTTCGCGCGAGGCGAACAGGGGGCCGTCCTGCGGGCATAGCCGGCCGGCGATCTGGTGGACGTCGTTCTCGTCCAGCTCCAGCCGGTCGACGGTCAGCCCGATGCAACCCTGCGGCGCATAGGTCAGGGTTCCGTCCGTCAGGGCCAGCCGGCCCGCCGTCCGCGCCTTGACGCCGCGCGCCAGGTCGAAATCGAGCGCGGCGCGGCCGTCCAGTCGCGCCTCGAAGCCGCCGGGCGTCAGGCGCCATTCCGGCACGGCGACGTCCAGTTCGGGCAGGCCGCGCCCGCGCGTCGCCTTCAGCGCCAGGGCGCCGCCGCCCAGGCGGCCCGGTTCGGCCTGATAGACGGCCTGTCCCGACGGGCTCACCGTCAAGGCGCCGCCGTTCATCGGCCGAAGAACGGCGGGCCGGGCCAGGTTGACGCGCGTGCCCTCGCTGCCGGTCTCGATGGCGAAGGCCGGGGCGTCGAGAGCGAAGGCCCCCAGCGCCCGCTTGATCTCCGCCAGGTCCGGCAGGTCGTCGCCCGCGACCGGCCCGAACAGCGGCCACGACGCCTCCGCGGACCGCAGGCCGCCGGTCAGCCCGATCCGCATCGCTCCGTCCTGGACGAGGTCCAGCGCCATCCGGCCCCGGGCCTGGCGCAGGGTCAGGTCGGCGAAGCCCAGCGCGTCGAAGGCGACGTCGGCCTGGCCGGTCGCCTCCACGGCCGCGCCGCGTCCGCCCAGGCTCAGGTCGCCGATGCGGATGTCGGCGCCGCGCGCCTGGGCCTCTCCGCTCCGGGCGGAGGCCGCGGTCAGCCGGAGCGGCGTGTCCACGCTCCAACGCAGGTCGTCGTCGCGGGCCACCACCAGGCGGCCGCCATCGGCCTGGGCGGCCAGGCGGGCGACACGGAGGTCCAGCCCCTCGACGGTCTCGGCCTTGAGGTCGAGGTCCTGGCGGCCCTCGATGCGGAAGGTCTCCAGCCACCCGGCGGTCCGCCCGTCGAAGCGCCAGGCGACATCGGCCCGGCGGGCCTGAAGACCCGTTGGGCCCAGGCTGTCGGCGGTCAGCCGGGCGTCCAGGATCGCCCGGCCGTCGCCGCGGCGCGTCTTCAGGTCCGGATAGGGCAGGTCGCCCTGCAGCGTCAGCCGCGCTGTCCGGCCGGCCGCCGCCGGAGCGTCGAAGGCCGCCGCCGTCGCCGCAAGGGTCACGGCCACGCGGTCGCCGCGCGTGGCCAGGTCGATGCGCCCGCCCAGGCCCTGCGCCTGGATGTCGCCGCTCTTCAGCGCGGGCGCGGCCACGTCCGCGGCCAGGCGCATCAGCTTGCCGTCGTCCAGGCGCGCATCGCCGCGCACGGTGATCTGTCCGTATTCGGTCTGGACGCGGGCGCGGCCGTCCTCGACGATGACCACGGGCGCGCGGGAATCCGGGCGCGGCGGCTGTCCCGTGAACTCCTTCAGGACCGGATCCAGCGCGCCCAGCGACAGCTTTCCGTCACGCCAGGCGGCGCGCACCACGGGGCGCACCAGCCGGATGCGGCTGGGCGTGACGCCCAGGCCGGCGCGGGACCACGGCAGGCCGACCGCATAGTCGACCTCGACCCGTTCCACGGTCACGTCGGGGTTGGCCGGATCGCCGATGCGGATACGGCCGACGAAGCCGTCCAGCTCTATCCGCTCCACCTCGACCTCGGCCGGAACGCCGCGCTGGTCCAGCCAGCCCACCAGCGCCTGCCGCGCCGCCGCGCGGCGGTTCAGGTAAAGGGCGGCCAGCGCCACCGCCGCGATGATCAGCACGACCAGCAAGGTCGCGCCGGCCCGCCGCGCCAGGCGCGCCGAGCGGGGCGAGGGCGGACGCCCGGGGGCGGGCTTCGGATCGGCCGGGGCGTCGGTCAAGCGATTGGCGTCAAGCGAGAGGTGAGAACTGAGACAGAATCGATGTCGCCCGAGGTCAGCACAAGATCGATATCCAGGCGTGCGAACACCATCCGGCGGGCATGCGTTGCAGCCAAGCTGGGCGACAAGAGGGCGGGAATGTCAACAAGCGCGGCGCGCACGCCCCTCATGTTCTCTAACGTGTTCTCTGAACCGTCGGCGCGAAAAGTGAAACGTTTACAGAAGATGTCGGCCCGTTAACCATTTGTAACGGACTGTCTTCCCAAACTGGTACAGGCGGGCTATAGGGCTTGCCTTCGCGTCCGGGGCCTTGGGCGCGAGCCTTCGCTGCAGTACGCTTTGGCGCCCTAGGGGCGTCGCCAACAGACGGGGAACGATGGCTCAGTTCGACCCACGCCGGCAGCACATGCGCCTTGCGCCGCACATGCTGACCGCGGTCGCCGCCATATCGGTGGCTCTGTTCGCCGGACGCGCTTATCAACCCGCCCAGGCGGAAGAGGTTTCGCCTCTGTCCGCCACCCAGATCGCCGCGCTGGAGGCCGAAGCCTTCGCCGCCGCTGGATCGCCCGCCGGCCTGACCGCCCCCGAGGCCGTTCCCGTTCAGATTCGTCGCGGCGAGACCTTCGAGCAGGCCGTGCGCCGCACCGGCGTCGCCGCCGAGGAAGCCAGCGCCGTCGCCGCCACCATCGCCAACGCCTTCGACCTGACCGAGCTTCGCGCCGGCCTTCGGTTCGAGACGGCCATCGCCAAGCCCAGGGACGGTTGGGGCGACGCCCGCCTGATCGGCCTGACCATGCGGACCGGCCCGGCCAGCCAGTTGACGGTGTCGCGCAGCTTCGACGGCGCGCTTCGCCTGCGCTCGCTGGAGGAAAAGGTCACCCACGAGACCGTCGTGCTGAAGGGCGACGTGGAGCGCTCGCTGTCGGCCAGCGCCCGCGAACTTGGCGCGACCGCCTCCATCGTGCGCGCCGCCAGCCGCCTGTTCGCCACCAAGTTCGATCTCCAGCGCGACATCCGCGCCTCGGACGAGTTCACCCTGGTGTTCGACCGCGACGTCACCGAGGCCGGCCGCACGGTCGGCGTCGGCGACCTGATGTACGCCGAACTCAAGGGCCGGACCTTCTACCGCTTCCGTCCCGCCGGCGCGAAGGAAGACCAGTTCTTCGACGAGAACGGCAAGAACCTGCGCTCGGCCATGATGCGCACGCCGCTGCAGAGCTTCCGCCGCATCAGCTCCAGCTTCGGCGTTCGCACGCACCCGATCTCGGGCTTCCGCAAGATGCACCAGGGCATCGACTTCGCGGCCGGCTCCGGCACGCCGGTGGTCGCGCCGGCGGACGGCGTGGTCGTCGAGGCCCGTCGTTGGGGCGGCTACGGCAACTGGCTGCGCATTCGCCACGCCAACGGCCTGGAAAGCGGCTACGGCCACCTCTCGCGTTATGGCTCGGGCATCCGCGCCGGCCAGCGCGTCAGCCAGGGCCAGGTTGTCGCTTACGTCGGCTCGACCGGCGCCTCGACAGGCCCGCACCTTCACTATGAAATCTGGCGCAACGGCCAGCGGATCAATCCGGCGGGCATCCGCACCCAGGAGGGCACGGAACTGACCGGCGCTGACCTGGCCGCCTTCCGCGCCGAAAAGAGCCGCATCGACCGCATCATCGCCTCGGGCGGCCAGCGCCGGCCTGCGATCCAGCAGGCGTCGGCCGCCGGCCTGCGCGCCGCCAGCGCCTGATCGTCATCCCACCAGCCTGGGGAGGCCCCGGCCCTGGTCGGGGCAGGACAGGCCGTGGACCTGCACGTCCGCCTCTCCGAACCTGAGACCCAGCAGGTCGAAGACCGGGTTCAGCAGGGCGTCCAGCGCCGGCCCGATCGGCGCCAGCAGGCCGCCCAGCGCCCGCGTCAGCCCTCCCAGATCGAGCGGCAGGTTCAGCACGCGGGGCGTCAGCTCCAGCCGTTGCAGCAGCGAGGCGATCAGACTGTCGGCCAGATGGCGGGAGGCGACGGTCTTGACCGCGCCGGCGTCGATCTCGGCGCGGTCGAACCGTAGAGCCTTGAAGCGCGTGTCCGCCGCCTCGATGTCGGCCTTGGCGTCGAGCACGACCAGGCCAAGCAGGGACAGGATCGTGGCGGGCTGCGGGTTCAGCGGGCGCTTGAAATCATCCAGGCGGCTTTCGTCCACCACGCCGACCATGGCGCGCGCCAGGCCGGGGCGCACCCCCACCTCGACCGCCTCGTTCGGCCGGCACGACAGGGCGTTCAGTCGCGCCTCCGACGCGGCGAGCTCCACCAGGATCGGCAGGTCCACCTGCGCCAGGCCGGCCAGCTTGGCCGACGTCCTAAGGCGGATGTAGAGGCGCGTCTGCGCCGTGCGGATGATCGGAGCCCCCGTCCCGGTGACGGTCAGCCAGGGCGAGCGATTGGGGCGCTCCCCGATCGCCAGGCGGGTCTTCAGATCGGCCACGCCGAGCGGCGCGTCCAGCTTCAGCGCCATCTGCCGGTCGCCGGCGCCGACCTCCAGCATGGCGGTGATCAGGTCCAGCGCCGAGACCTCCGCGTCCAGACCGGCGCGCAGTCCGTCCGGGGCCTGGGCGTCGACCCCAATCAGGCGCCCAAGGGGCACCTTGACCCCCGCCGCCGCGCCGGTGAGCTTGCCCAGCGCGCCGCCGTCCCGGCCGCCCGCCAGCGCGTCCAGGACGCCCAGCGCGGTTCCTGCGTCCACCGTGGTCCCCAGCAGGGCGTCGTAATCTCCAGCAGTCACGCCCAGGCGCGTGGCCAGGGCGTCGGTGAAGGCCAGCAGATTGACGTCCAGGTCCGCCACGGCGCGGTAGTCCATGAGGCTGAGCGACACCTGGCTGCCGGTCAGGCCGGTCAGCAGTTGGTTGGCCACGCCGCCATCCAGCCGCGCCAGGCGCGAGCCCAGGCTGAACATGGCCTTGGGGCTGTCGGAAATCGCCGCCGTCGCGTCACGGGCGACGACGACCCGGTCGCGGCCCATCAGCCACCGGCTGAAGAACAGCGGCGCGGGCGCCGTCAGCGTCACGCGGGCCGCGTTGGGTTCGCCGCCGCCCGCGTTGAAGCGGTTCTCGGGCGCCACGGCCTTGTCGGGCGTGTAGCGGCCGATCGCGGTCTCCACCGACAGAGGACCGCGCGCGACATTGGCCTGGGCCGTGGCCTGCGCGGCGGCGGCCGCTCCGTCCAGATTTCCGGCCGCGGCCAGGGCGGCCAGGTCGGCGGCCCCCTGAAGCCGCCGCGCGTGCAGCGCCAGGCCGCCGAGGTCGATCGCCATGGCCGCGACCAGGGCGAGCAAGGCCAGGCCCGCCGCCGCCGTCACCCCGACCGCGCCGCGTCGATCCGTCAGCAGCTTCCGCGCGCGGATCACCTCACCGCTCCCCGAACCGGACGACGGCGGAACGTTCTATGACCTCCGGGGGACGGGGCAGCATCCCGCCCAGCAGCATGATCGGGTGGTCATGGATGTCGTAGGCGGCGACCACGCGCACCGTGACGCCGTCGTCCTCGACCCGCAGCGCCAGCCGCCGGGCCTCCAGGGCGCCGATATCGCCCACTGTGGCGTCGGCCTCGGCCTGGGCCAGCGCGGCGCGCTCCTGGGCGTCGAGCCCACCCAGCGCGGCCCGGGCGGCCTCCGACGCCAGGGACTGCACCGACTGGGCCAGCAGAAACCAGCCGCCATACACCACCGCCGCCAGCAGAAGCGCGATCAGGACAGGACCGATCAGGGCGAACTCGACGGCGGCGGAGCCTTGCCGCATCCGCAGCGGCGAATTCCGGACTGAAGACGATGAGGCCACGACCGCGCTCCTTCGACAGCACGGATAGGTTGTATATCGGCCAGGATTAACAGGGCGTGTGCGTTCACAGTCTGGGCGTGTGATGGGCCCGGTCTTCGCCTGTGTAGGGAAGACTCCGCGTTGTTCAACGCTTTCAGGGCCTTGGCGCGAGCAGTCGTCGCCGACAACCCGCATAGGGCGTATAATTGCGTGAAATATGAGGAGCGCGGCCTTGACGGACGCCGTGTTTTCAGGCCTCACGCGGCTTTCGTCGAGCTTTACAGGCCCCAATGACCGACGCAGTAGATCCCGTTGACGTGGCGATCGGAACCCGCATCCGCAGCCGCCGCGAAGAACTCCGTATCACCCAGGCCCAACTGGCCGCCGGCGCCGGAGTGACCTTCCAGCAGATTCAGAAGTACGAGCGCGGCGTGAACCGTGTCTCGGCCGCCCGTCTGCTGCAGATCGCGGCGGTGCTGAAGACGACCGGCGCAGCCCTGCTGGGCGAGTTGGACGGCGAGCACGGGGACGAGCTGGTCCTGGCGGCGCCGGGCGTGTCGGAGTTGCTGTCGGCCTTCCGCGGCATCGACGACGCGGACAAGCGCGACGCCCTGCTGCTGGTCGCGCGCGGCCTGCGCAACTGATCCATCGCGGCTCCGGCCGTTGAGCCCTCTTCGCCGTCGGGCGGGGAGGGCTTTGTCATGTCTGCGGCGCCGGGGATGGATGTCGAACGCTTGAAGATATAAGCATGTCTTTATATGTGTGTTCGCCACATCCCAGACAGGAGCCTTCGGCTTGGCGCGTTCGTCCTTTCTCTTCACCTCCGAAAGCGTTTCCGAGGGCCATCCTGACAAGGTCGCGGATCGCATCTCCGACACGGTCGTCGACCTGTTCCTGGCCAAGGATCCCGAGGCGCGCGTCGCCTGCGAGACCCTGACAACCACCAACCGGGTGGTCCTGGCCGGCGAAATTCGCGGCAAGGGGATCTGGGAAGACGGCGGCTGGGCGCCGGGCGTCGAGGCCGAGATCGAGGCCGCCGTGCGCGCCGCCGTCAAGGACATCGGCTATGAGCAGGACGGCTTCCACTGGCGGACGTTCGAGTTCTCCAACCACCTGCACGGCCAGTCGGTCGACATCGCCGTGGGCGTCGATTCCACGGACACCAAGGACGAGGGCGCCGGCGACCAGGGCATCATGTTCGGCTACGCCTCGAACGAGACGCCGGAACTGATGCCGGCCACCCTGGCCTACAGCCACCGTATCCTGCGTAAGCTGGCCGAGCTGCGGCACGGCGGCGACACGCGGCTGGAGCCGGACGCCAAGAGCCAGGTCACGCTGTACTACGAGGACGGCAAGCCGGTTCGCGCCGCCTCCATCGTCGTCTCGACCCAGCACGCCAAGGGCCTGACCCAGGCCCAGGTGGCCGAGGTGGTCAAGCCGGTGGTGGCCGAGGTGCTGCCCGACGGCTTCATCACCAACGAGACCGTGTGGCACATCAATCCGACCGGCATCTTCGAGATCGGCGGGCCGGACGGCGACGCGGGCCTGACGGGCCGCAAGATCATCGTCGACACCTATGGCGGCGCGGCCCCGCATGGCGGCGGCGCCTTCTCGGGCAAGGATCCGACCAAGGTGGACCGCTCGGCCGCCTACGCCGCGCGCTACCTGGCCAAGAACGTCGTGGCCGCCGGCCTGGCCGACCGCTGCACCATCCAGCTCAGCTACGCCATCGGCGTGGCCCAGCCGCAATCCGTGCACGTCGACCTGCATGGCACCGGCAAGATCGACGAGGCGGTGCTGGAGCGCGAACTGCCCCAACTGATCGGCGGGGCGACGCCGCGCGCCATCCGCGAGCATCTGAAGCTGAACAAGCCGATCTACGCCCGCACGACTTCCTATGGCCACTTCGGCCGCGAGCCGGACGCCGACGGCGGCTTCAGCTGGGAAAAGACCGATCTGGTCGAAAAGCTGCAGGCCCTGGCGTAAGCGCGATCAGGCGGCCTGGTCGATGGTCAGGCCGCGCACGCCCGTCAGATTGGCGTCGGTGAAGTCCGTCTGACGGGTCTGGGCGCCGTGCAGGGTCGCCCGACCCAGGTCCGCCCCCGCAAGGACCGCGCGGCGCAGGTCCGCGCCGGCCAGGTCCGCGCCGCGCAGATTGGCGCCCGTCAGATCGGCGGGCAGCAGCCGGTCCGCCGTGATCATCAGCGGTCCCAGTTGGGCCTCGCGCAGGTCGGAGCCCGTCAACTTGGCCCCCCTCAGCCGCGCGCCCCGCAGGTCCGCGCGGCGCAGGTTGACCGATCGCAGGTCGGCGTTCTCCAGGTGCGCGCCCTGCAGTTGCACGCCCTCCATGTCCAGGCCGTAGAAGACTGCGCCCTTGGCGGACAGGGCGGTCAGGTTCAGGCCGACGATCGACTTCAGCGGCCGGAGGTCGACCCCGTCGAAGACTGAGGGCTGGCCCTGGGCGCCGCCGCTTTCGCACCAGCGGGCGTGTTCGCGCAGCATTTCGGCGGCCGGCATCTCGGAGACCGGCGCGCCGGCGCAGCGGGTGTCGGTCAGGGCGCCGTCCAGATCGGCCCCGTCGGCGCGCCACATCGTGGTCTTGGCGCCGACCAGGATGGCGTCGCGCAAGTCGGCGCCCGACAGGTCGGCGCCCGACAGGTCGGCCCCGGCCAGATCGGCGCCGCGGAAGTCGGCCTGTTTCAGATTGGCCCGGACCAGCTTGCAGTCCTTCATCACCGCGCCGGAAAAGTCGGCCTTGATGGCGATGACGCCGGACATCTTGGAACGCTGCAGATTGGCGCCGGCCAGGCAGGCGCCGCCGACCTGGGTCTGGTCGCGGGGACGCGGCTCGATGACCTTGAAGCCCAGCTTGGCGTCGGCGGCGGCGATGGTGCCCTCGCGCAGGTCGGCCTCGAACAGGTCGGCGCCGGACAGGTCCGCGCCGCGCAGGCAGGCCCCGCGCAGATCGGCGCGGCGCAGGGAGGCGTCGGCCAGGATCGCGTCCTGCATGTCGGCGCCGAAGAAGTTGGCGTTGTCCAGCTTGGCGCCGGTCAGGTCGCAGGTCTCGAGACAGGCGCCGGCGAAGTCCGCGTCGGAAAGATTGCGCCCCTTCAGGCTGAGGCCCGTCAGGTCCAGCCAGGCGAAGACGGCGCGCGCGCCGCCGGGGCGCGCCTGGAACAGACGGTCGTGCCGGGCGCAGATCACGTCCAGCTCAGCCTGGGAAAGGCGCTTCCTGACGATCGGTTCGGCGACGGCGACCATCCGATCACCTTACGGCGTCCGACTTAAGAAAGATTATCGATCCGCGCTATTCGGTCAGCAGGCCCTGGTCGCGCAGGGCGTCGGCCAGTTCGCCGGGCGCGGTCCACAGGCGGGTGTAGCCGGCCTCGCCCAGCCGCTTCAGTTCGGTGACCAGATCGGCCTTGGAAGAGGCGGCGAAACGGCCGTCGAAGCCGGCCCCGTCCTTCGACACCCGCACCATCGGCCGGCCGGTCTCCAGCCGGTGCAGGAAGCCTTCGCACAGGGCCGCGCCCTCTTCGCACATCAGGCCGGTCTCGACGGTCAGGCCGGCGGCGCGCAGCCGCTCGGTGCCGCGTC
The DNA here is from genome assembly GCF_023573565.1 of Brevundimonas albigilva. NCBI lineage: Bacteria > Pseudomonadati > Pseudomonadota > Alphaproteobacteria > Caulobacterales > Caulobacteraceae > Brevundimonas > Brevundimonas albigilva. The sequence continues at coordinate 2,496,502 of NZ_CP097649.1, read as the reverse complement.
CGGCGGCGAAGGGTGAGGGGTCCAGGCAGGCGATGACGACGCGCGACACCCCGGCGTCGGCCAGGAAATGGGCGCAGGACTTGCGGCCTGACGAGCGGGCGCCGCACGGCTCCAGCGTGACATAGGCGGTCGCGCCCTTCGCCTGGTCGCCGGCGGCGGGCACGGCCTGTTCCTCGGCGTGGGGGCGCCCGCCCGGCGCCGTGGCGGCCTGGGCGACCACGCGGCCGTCCTTGACCAGGACGCAGCCGACCGCCGGATTGGGCCAGGTCTCGCCCATGCGTCCGGTCGCCAGATCGATGGCCTGGGCCATGAAGGCGCGGTCGGCGTCGCTCCAGGTCATGCGACGGCCGGAAGGTCTTCGGCGCGCGACGCATCGAGATAGCGCGCGGCGGTCGGCTTCAGCTGATCGTCCAGGTCGATCTCCAGCGGATTGCCGGTCGGGATCTCGACACCGACGATCTTGTCGTCCGGCACGGCGAACAGCAGCTTGACGATGGCGCGCAGCGAATTGCCGTGCGCGGCGATCAGCACGTCCTCGCCCGCCTTCAGGCGCGGCGCGATCTCTTCGTCCCAATAGGGCTTCACCCGGTCCAGGGTGGTCTTCAGGCTTTCGGTGTCCGGGATGGCCTTGCCGGCGTAGCGGGGGTCGGTGGTGAAGTCGAACTCGCCGCCCGGCGCCAACGGGGGCGGCGGCGTGTCATAGCTGCGCCGCCAGACCTTGACCTGGTCCTCGCCGTGCTTTTCGGCCGTCTCGGCCTTGTTCAGCCCGGTCAGCCCGCCGTAGTGGCGCTCGTTCAGGCGCCAGTCCTCGATCACGGGAACGTCCTTCAGGCCGGCGGACTGAAGCGCCAGGGCGCCGGTCCGCTTGGCGCGGGTCAGGACCGATGTGAACATCACCGCCGGCTTGAAACCCGCCTCGGCGATCAGTTCGCCGCCCCGCCGGGCCTGGGCCTCGCCCTCGGCGGTCAGGTCCACGTCGACCCAGCCGGTGAAGCGGTTTTCGAGGTTCCACTGGCTCTGGCCGTGGCGCAACAGGATCAGGCGGGGCATGGGCGTCTCCGGGAGGCGGTCCGTCGGGCGTAGGACGCCGTCACGAACCGGTCAAGTTTTCGCCGGGCGACGCGGCGACCGGAGCCATATCGTCCTCCGTGCGTTGTTGCAGCTTCACCGGGGCCGCCGCTATACCTTCGCCATGTCCGACCGCCTGTTCTTCGCGCTGGCCCTGACCGGCGTCGTCCTGATGGTCGCCCTGGCGCTGGTCTGGCCCTAAGGCCCGGTCGCCCCGCCGTTCTTTCCCAAGGATTCCCATGCTGAAGCCCCGCCAGGACCTGAAGCCGAACACGGCCGCCTATGAGACGCAGGCGCTGGTCAAGCCGACCGGCTTTCGGGAATACGACGCCCGCTGGATCCTGGAGAAGGAGATCAACCTGCTGGGCGTCCAGGCGCTGGGTCTGGGCCTGGCGACCTATGTCCACGAGATCGGCGTCAGGCCCAAGATCGTCACCGGCCACGACTTCCGGGGCTATAGCCTCAGCGTCAAGCAGGCGCTGATCCTGGGCCTGCTGGAAGGCGGCATGGAGGTGCTGGACGTGGGCCTGGCCCTGTCGCCGATGGCCTATTTCGGCCAGTTCGAACTGGACGCCCCGTGCGTGGCCATGGTCACCGCCAGCCACAACGAGAACGGCTGGACCGGCGTGAAGATGGGCGCCAATCCGCCCCTGACCTTCGGCCCCGACGAGATCGGCCGCCTGAAGGAGATCGTGCTGAACGGCCAGGGCGTGGCCCGCGACGGCGGCAAGCTGGTGCGGGTCGAGGACTTCCGCGAAAAATACATCGCCGATGTCGCCTCCAAGGTTCAGGTCAAGCGGCCGCTGAAGGTGGTCTGCGCCTGCGGCAACGGCACCGCCGGCGCCTTCGCCCCCGACGCCCTGCGGCGCATGGGCGTGGAGGTGATCGAGATGGACACCGACCTGGACTTCACCTTCCCCAAGTACAATCCCAACCCCGAGGACCACGCCATGCTGGTGCAGATGGCCCAGCGGGTGAAGGAGACGGGCGCCGACCTGGCCCTGGGCTTCGACGGCGACGGCGACCGCTGCGGCGTGGTGGACGACACGGGCGAGGAAATCTTCGCCGACAAGATCGGCCTGATGCTGGCCCGCGACCTGTCGGCCATCCATCCGAACAGCACCTTCGTCGTCGATGTGAAGTCGACGGGCCTGTACAAGACCGACGAGGTCCTGAAGGCCAATGGGGCGGAGACCGTCTATTGGAAGACGGGGCACAGCTACATCAAGCGCAAGACCGCCGAGATCGGCGCCCTGGCCGGGTTCGAGAAGTCGGGCCACTTCTTCATGGCCGGCGAACTGGGCCACGGCTACGACGACGGCCTGGTCGCGGCCGGCGCCGTCCTGGCCATGCTGGACCGCAATCCGGGCAAGACGCTGTCGGAGCTGAAGGCGGCCCTGCCGGACGCCTGGACCAGCCTGACCATGAGCCCGCACTGCGACGACGAGCTGAAGTACGAAGTGCTGGAGCGGATCGTGAAGGAATATTCCGACCTGGCCGAGGCCGGGGGGGAAATCCTGGGCCGCAAGATCGTCGAGGCCATCACCGTCAACGGCGTTCGGGTGCACCTGGAGGACGGATCGTGGGTGCTGGTCCGCGCCTCGTCCAACAAGCCCGAACTGGTCGTGGTGGTCGAGAGCATGCGGTCCGAGGACGACATGCGCGACCTGTTCAGGAAGGAGGTCAAGCCGCGCCTGGCCGCCTATCCCGAGATCGGCGCCTTCAACCAGGAAATCTGACGGGTCGGGCATGGCGGGGCGCCTCCGCCGTTCCGGGCGGAGTTTGGAGGGCCGGGCGGAGCGCCGGGCCTTCGCCCGGAGGTCTGTGATGTGAGTACCGTTTCGACGAAGTTCGACGCTCCGCGCGGAGGATTGACCTGCAAGCTCGGGGCGCCGAGTGGTGGCGGTCTTATCGCCTAACCCCATAAGCCTGCGGCGGGCCGGCGGCTCCTGCGAGAACCGTCCGGGTGCGGCCGAGTATCCCCCTCGACCCTCCGCCTCGCGCGTCCGGTGCGCCGGCCGGCGAGGCGGCGCGGGCCGTTCCAGACCCGCCCCCGCTTCCTCCGCTCCCGCCGCCGCAAGGTCGCAGGCCTTACGAGCCCTCCGGTGCGACGGGACGAGGAAAGCATGGCACGGTTTCCAGCTCAGGCGGGCTGGGGGGCGCGAGAATCAGGCAAGCCGTTGGAATCGTTGCGGTCGAGGCAGCGTCACTTGGAGAGTTGGCGGGTTCCGACCTCGCATTCCCGCCGTCCTCCACACCCGTCATCCTCGGGCTTGACCCGGGGATCGGAGGTTCAGCCGCAGGTGCGAAGACAGCGACGTACGGCCCGATCCACGCCCGATCCTCGGGTCAAGCCCGAGGATGATGGGAGAGGGAGGCAGGACGGGGACGGGAGAGGGCGTTCAGGTCAGTGGATGGCTTCGCCGTGCTGGGTGTAGTCCAGGCCCTCGATCTCCTGCTCTTTGGTCACGCGCAGGCCGGTGGTCAGGCGGCAGATGGTCAGCACCAGATAGGCGCCGGCGGCGCTCCAGGCGATGACGCCGAGCAGGCCCACGGCCTGCTTCCACACCGTGGCGCCCTCGGCCAGCGGATTGACGGCGGTGGTGGCGAACAGGCCGGTCAGCAGGGCGCCGACGATCCCGCCGATCCCGTGCACGCCGAAGGCGTCCAGGCTGTCGTCGTATTTCAAGGCGCGCTTCAGCCACACCGCCCCGGCGTAGCAGGCCGGGCCGGCGATCAGCCCGATGAAGAAGGCGCCCTTGGGGTCGACGAAGCCGGCGGCGGGGGTGATGGCGACCAGACCGCCGACGATGCCCGACAGCAGGCCCAGCAAGGTCGGGCGCTTGCGCTCGATCCATTCCACCACCATCCAGCCGATCGCGGCGCTGGCGGCGGCCAAGAGGGTGTTGAAGGCGGCGGCGGCGGCCAGGGCGTCGGCGGCCCCGGCGGACCCCGCGTTGAAACCGATCCAGCCGACCAGCAGCAGGCCCGTGCCGATGGCGCTGTAGGCCAGGTTGGCCGGCGCCATGTTGTCGCGCCCGAAGCCGTGCCGCGGCCCCAGCGCCAGGGCGCAGACCAGGCCCGTGACCCCGGCGTTGACGTGGACAACCGCCCCGCCGGCGAAGTCCAGCACGCCCAGCGACCCGATCCAGCCGCCGCCCCAGACCTGGTGGCAGATCGGCGCATAGACGATCAGGTGCCACAGGGCGAAGAACAGGACGCTGGCCGAGAACTTCATCCGTTCGGCGAAGGCGCCGGCGATCAGGGCCGGGGTGATGATGGCGAAGGTCATCTGGAAACTGACGAACAGCAGTTCGGGCAGGCCGGGCAGCAGGCCATGCGCCGTCCGCATCGTCACGCCGTTCAGGAAGGCCGCCTGCAGGCCGCCGACGAAGCCGTCCACGGCGGCCGGTCCGGCGCCGAACGACAGGCTGTAGCCCGCGATGAACCACAGCACGCTGACCACGGCGAAGGCGGCGGCGGACTGGGCGATGACGCTGATGATGTTCTTCTTCCTGACCATGCCGCCGTAGAACAGGGCCAGGCCCGGCAGGGTCATCATCAGGACCAGGGCGGTGGCGGTCAGGATCCAGGCCGTGGCCGCCCCGTCGATCTGGAGCGGCGCCTGGTGGGCCAGAAGGGCCCCCTGGGTCAGCGTCTGGGCCAGGGCCGGACAGGCCAGGGACGCCGCCCCGGCGGCGGTTGCGGCGGCGAGGGCGACGTGTCGTTTCATCGGCGTGAACCCTGGGGAGAGAGCGAAGGCGGTCAGGCCGAAGTCTTGAGCCGTTCCGGCTGTCTGACAATCTCCGTCAGCGGAAGAATCCGCGTGAACTGTCCCAGGGCCGTCGGCCAGTCGGCCAGCAGGCGGCGCGCCAGGGGCGAGGCGGTGACGTCCAGATGCGCGCGGATCAGGCTCTGCAGCCGCTGGGCCGCCGCCTCGTCCATGTCGGCGAAGCCGGCCAGGTCGCCGTTCAGGGCCTTGGCCGCCGCGCCGTCGGCGTCCCAGACGAACAGTTCGCCGCCGCTCATGCCCGCGGCCAGGTTCCAGCCGACCGAGCCCAGCACGACGACGCGGCCGCCGGTCATGTATTCGCAGCCGTGGGCGCCCAGGCCCTCGACCACGGCCTCGGCGCCGGAGTTGCGCACGGCGAACCGCTCGCCCGCCGCCCCGGCGATGAACAGCCGGCCCGAGGTCGCGCCGTACAGGGTGGTGTTGCCGCAGATCAACTGGTTCGGGCGCCATTCCGGCGTGCGGATGGAGATTTCGGCGCCCGACAGCCCCTTGCCGACATAGTCGTTGGCCTCGCCGGTCAGGTGCAGTTCCAGGCCCCTGGCCGCGAAGGCGCCGAAGCTCTGGCCGGCGATGCCTTCCAGCTTCAGCCGCAGCCGCCCGGTCGGTCCCTGCGGACCGAAGCGGCGGACGATGGCCGAGGAGACGGCGGCGCCGACCGTGCGCTGGGTGTTGTTCAGCGGATAGGACAGCTCCAGCGTCTGGCCGCGATCCAGGAAGCGCACCGCGTCCTTCAGCACGCGGGCGTCCAGGCTGTCCTCTATGGGCTTTCTCGCCGCCTTGTCGGCCCACTTGCCGGCCGCGCCCTCGTCGACCTGGACCAGCAGGGGGTTCAGGTCGAGGTCGTCCAGATGCGATCCGCCGCGATGGACCTGGCGCAGCAGGTCGGTGCGGCCGATGATCTCGTCCAGGGTGCGGGCGCCGATGGAGGCCAGGATCTCGCGCGTTTCCTCGGCGATGAAGGTGACCAGGTTGACGACCTTGTCGGCCGTGCCGGTGAACTTCTCGCGCAGCCGCTCGTCCTGCGAGCAGACGCCGACGGGGCAGGTGTTGGAATGGCACTGGCGCACCATCAGACAGCCCATGGCGATCAGGGCCGTGGTGCCGATGCCGAACTCCTCGGCGCCCAGCAGGGCGGCGACGACCACGTCGCGGCCCGTGCGCAGGCCGCCGTCGGTCCGCAGCGTGACCGAGCCGCGCAGATTGTTCAGCGTCAGAACCTGATGCGCCTCGGCCAGACCGATTTCCCACGGCAGGCCGGCGTGCTTGATCGAGGTCTGGGGCGAGGCCCCGGTGCCGCCGTTGTGGCCGGCGACCAGGATGGCGTCGGCCTTGGCCTTGGCCACGCCGGACGCAATGGCGCCGATGCCGGAGGCGGACACCAGCTTCACCGTGACCCGGGCGTCGGGATTGATCGCCTTCAGGTCGTAGATCAGTTGGGCCAGGTCCTCGATCGAATAGATGTCGTGGTGCGGCGGGGGGCTGATCAGGGTGGTGCCGGGCACGGCGTGGCGCATGCGGCCGATGAATTCGGTGACCTTGAAGCCGGGCAGCTGGCCGCCCTCGCCGGGCTTGGCGCCCTGGGCGACCTTGATCTCGATCTCGCGGCACTGGTTCAGATATTCGGCCGTGACGCCGAAGCGGCCGGACGCCACCTGCTTGACCGCCGAATTGGCGTCGTCGCCGTTCGGGCGGGGGTGATAGCGCTCCGGATCCTCGCCGCCCTCGCCGGAGACCGAACGGGCGCCGATGCGGTTCATGGCGATGTTCAGCGTCTCGTGCGCCTCCGGCCCCAGGGCGCCCAGCGACATGGCCTGGGTCAGGAACCGCTTGCGGATGTCCGAGACGCTCTCGACCTGGTCGATGGGAATGGCCGCGCCTTCGCGGAAGTCCAGCAGGTCGCGCAGGCTGAGGTCCGGCTGGTTCCGCACCACCTCGGAATACTGCTTGAAGCGACGGTAGTCGCCGCGGTTGCAGGCGTCCTGCAGCAGGTGGATGGTCCGCGCCTCGTGGGCGTGGGCCTCGCCGCCCGAGCGGATCTTGAAGAAGCCGCCGATCGACGGGACGGGCTGGGCCTCGCCCCAGGCCAGGCGGTGGCGCTTCATGGCCGCCTGCTCCAGCCCGGCCAGGCCGATGCCGGAGATGCGCGACGGGGCGCCGGGGAAGAACTCGGCCGTCAGGGCGCGCGACAGGCCCAGCACCTCGAACTCGCAGCCGCCGCGATAGGCGGAGATGACGCTGATGCCCTTGCGCGCCAGGGTCTTCAGCAGTCCGGCCTCGATCCCCTTCTTGTAGTTCAGGCAGGCGTCGCGCAGCGTCAGGCCGGGATACAGGCCTCGGTCCAGACGCTCCTGGAACAGGTCCTGGGCCAGCCAGGCGTTGACGGTGGTGGCGCCGACCCCGACCAGGACGGCGAAGCCGTGCGGATCCAGCGTCTCGGCGGTGCGCACGACGATCGAGCAATAGGTGCGCAGCCCGACCTTGGTCAGGCGACCGTGAACCCCGGCGGTCGCCAGGATCATCGGTGCGGCCAGGCGCTCGGCCGCGCCGTGCTGATCGGTCAGGACGATCAGGGCCGCGCCGTCGCGGGCGGCGGCCTCGGCCTCGTCCATGATGCGGTCCAGCGCCGCCCGCAGCCCGGCGCCGGGCCGCGCGTCGTCGGCCGGCACGTCGTAGCTGCAGTCGATGACGGCCGTGGCGCCGGCGCCGACGGTGTCCAGCATCCGGTCGTACATGCCGTTGGTCAGGACGGGGCTGTCCAGCACGAAGACGTCGGTCTGGGCCTCTTCCTCGGCCAGGATGTTGCCCAGGTTCTTGAACCGGGTCTTCAGGCTCATCGCCCCCGCTTCACGCAGCGGGTCGATGGGCGGATTGGTGACCTGGCTGAAGTTCTGGCGGAAATAGTGCGACAGCGGGCGCGGCAGGGCCGACAGGACGGCGGGCGGCGCATCGTCGCCCATCGAGCCGACCGCCTCCTTGCCGTCGCGGATCAGCGGATCCAGCGTCAGGTCCAGGTCCTCGCGGCTGAAGCCGGCGGCGATCTGGCGGCGCGTCAGGGCCTCGCCCTGGGCCGAGCGAGGCTCGGGTCCGGGGCCGATGATCGGCTCCAGGTCCACCATGTTGTCCAGCCAGTCCGTATAGGGATGGGCGGCGGCCAGGGCCTCGACGGCCTCGTGCTCGTCATAGAGCCGGCCGTTCGCCATATCGACGGCGATCAGCTTGCCGGGGCCGATGTGCAGACGGCGCTTCACCCGGCTCTCGGGGATCGGCACCAGACCGGCCTCGGAGCCGGCCATCAAGAGGCCGTCCACCGTCTCGACCGCGCGCAGGGGCCGCAGGCCGTTGCGGTCCTTGCCGGCCACGACCCAGCGGCCGTCGACGGCGCAGATGGCGGCCGGGCCGTCCCACGGCTCCATCACCGCATTGCAGTAGGCGTAGAAGGCGCGGTGCGCCTCGGGCATCACCACGTCGTCCTTGGCCCAGGCCTCGGGGATCAGCAGGGCCTTGGCCATCGGGGCCGGGCGGCCGGCGCGCACCAGCACCTCGAAGACGTTGTCCAGAGAGGCCGAGTCCGACCCGCCCGGCTGGACCACCGGCTTCACCTCGCCGTCGCGGTCGCCGAAGGCCTGGGCGGCCATGCGGATCTCGTGCGACTTCATCCAGTTGAGGTTGCCCTTCAGCGTGTTGATCTCGCCGTTGTGGGCCAGCATGCGGAAGGGCTGGGCCAGCCGCCATTCCGGAAAGGTGTTGGTCGAATAGCGCTGGTGGAAGACGGCGTAGGCCGAGACGAAGCGCGGGTCTTCCAGGTCCGGATAGAGGTCGCCCAGCAGTTCGGCGCGGACCATGCCCTTGTAGGCGATCGAGCGCGACGACAGGGTGCAGATATAGACGCCCTGCAGGTTCTCGGTCTTGACGGTCTTCTCGATGCGGCGCCGGGTCAGGAACAGTTCGCGCTCCAGCGCCTCGCCGTCCAGGGGCCGGCCGGCGTCGTCCAGCGGGGGCGCCAGCATGATCTGTTCGATCTCCGGACGGGTCGCCCCGGCCTTGGTCCCGACCACGGACAGGTCCACCGGCGTCTGGCGCCAGCCATAGATCCAGAAGCCGGCGCGCAGCGCCTCGGTCTCGACGATGGCGCGGGCGCGGTCCTGGTCGCCCAGGTCGGTGCGCGGCAGGAAGATCTGGCCGACGCAGATCGGGCCAGGGCGCACCGACTGGCCGATGGAGGCGACCTGGTCGGCGAAGAAGCCCTGCGGCAGCTCGACCATGACGCCGGCGCCGTCGCCGGACAGGCCGTCTGGATCGACCGCGCCCCGGTGGGCCACGGCCTTCAGGCTGCGGATCGCATAGTCGACCACGTCGCGGCGCGGGCTGCCGTCGATGGAGCAGACCAGGCCGACGCCGCAGGCGTCGCGTTCGGACGCGCGGTCATAGGCGTGGCCGGCTTCCAGCCGCGCGCGGGTTTCTTCGTACTGGTTCAGCCAGGTCACGCCGCGACCTCCTGGGTGCGGGTCTTCAGGTAACGATCGATCTCGGCGGCGGCGTCCTGTCCTTCGCGCACCGCCCACACGACCAGCGAGGCCCCGCGCACCGCGTCGCCGGCGGCGAACACGCCGGGCAGGCTGGTGGCGAAGCTGACGGCGCCGACCTTGATCGTGCCGTCGTCGCGCAGCTTGAGGTCGGGCTCGTGCGCCGCGAAGGGCTCGGGCTGGAAGCCCAGGGCCTCGATGACGATGTCGGCGGGAATGTCGAAATCCGAGCCGGGGACGGGCGCGATGTTGCGACGCTCGCCCGGCGCGGCCTCGGTCAGGGCCATGCGCTGGGCGCGCACGCCGGTCACGGCGTCGCCCTGGGACAGCAGCGCCTTGGGCGCGGCCAGCCATTCGAAGACGACGCCTTCCTCCTCGGCGTTCTGCACCTCGCGGGCCGAACCGGGCATGTTGTCCCGGTCGCGGCGATAGACGCAGGTGACGCTGCGGGCGCCCTGGCGGACGGCGGTGCGGACGCAGTCCATCGCCGTGTCGCCGCCGCCGATCACCACGACGCGCTTGTCGCGCGCCTCGTGCCAGCCGTCCTGTTCGGCGTCGCCCAGGTCGCGACGGTTCTGGTGCGTCAGGTACTGCAGCGCCTCCACGGTCGAGTCCGGGCCCCGGCCCGGGGCCGACAGGATGCGCGGCTGATAGACGCCCATGGCCAGCAGCACGGCGTCGTGGCGGTCGCGCAGTTCGCTCAGGGTCACGTCCTTGCCGACCTCGCAGCCCAGGACGAATTCGACCCCGCCCTCGGCCAGGCGGTCGACGCGACGCTGGACGACGTGCTTCTTCAGCTTGAAGCCGGGGATGCCGTAGATCAGCAGGCCGCCCGCCCGGTCGTGCCGGTCATAGACGGTGACCTGATAGCCTTCGCAGCGCAGCCGGTCGGCCGCCGCCAGGCCCGCCGGGCCGGCGCCGATCACGCCGACGCTCTCGCCGCGTTCGGCCAGGGGGCGGATCGGTTCGACCCAGCCGTTCCGCCACGCCTGTTCGGCGATCCAGGCTTCGACCGAGCCGATGGTGACGGCTTCCCAGCCGGACTGGTTCAGGGTGCAGCCGCCTTCGCACAGCCGGTCCTGCGGGCAGATGCGGCCGCAGATTTCAGGCATGGTCGAGGTCTGGGACGACACGCGCCAGGCCTCGCGCACCTCGTTCTCGGCCGACAGGCGCAGCCAGTCGGGGATGTTGTTCTGAAGCGGGCAGGCGTTCTGACAGAACGGCACGCCGCAGTCGGTGCAGCGCGACGCCTGTTTCTCGGCCGTCTCGGTGGACGGGGGCAGGGTGATCTCGCCGAAACCGCGGGCGCGCAGTTCGGCGGAGGCCTTCGAGAGGCGGCGCGGCTCTACGACGAAAGTCCCGCCTGGCGTTATGGTCTTGTGTGTCACGGCGTCGCATATGCCGCAAACGAGACATTCAAGGCAAATAATATTGGCGTAACCGGCGTTATCGTCCGTAAAAAGAAATAATATTTCAAAACCTGCGTTTGAGGCATCAAAAGATGCTGACAGGGCGGTGTGCAGCGCAACAGAGTTTTTGGTTCCCGCCTGCGACAATCTGGAACTCCCTCTGGCAGCGAGCGTTGCCGTTCCTTGATCAGCAGTTTCAGGGGGCTCTCATGCCACGATGGACAACACCAACCGGTCTGGGGGGCTGGCTGACGCTGCTTCTCGGCGTCTTGCTCGCCGTGATCGGCCTGATCCTGACCGTCGGCGGGGTGCAGCTCGCGACCCTGGGCGGCTCCTGGTACTATCTGATCGCGGGGCTGGCGCTGATCGCGTCGGGCGTGCTGCTGATCCTGCGCGACGTGCGCGGGGCGTGGATCTACGGCGCGACCTTCCTGGCGACGCTGATCTGGGCCTTCTGGGAAAAGGGTCTGAACGGCTGGGCCCTGGTGCCGCGCCTGGTGGGACCGCTGGTGCTGATGTTCCTGGTCATCGCGACCCTGCCGGCGCTGCGTCGCGGCGCGGGCCGGCTGGCGGCCGGATCGGCGGCGGGCCTGGCGGTGCTGACCCTGATCTTCGGCGTCGTGATCGCCCAGGCCAACAAGGCCCAGGTCGACCATCCGGTGCCGGGCGCGCGCGGCGCCTACAACGACCCCGCCCTGCTGAAGACGGGCGCGGACTGGCCCGCCTGGGGCGGCACCGACAGCGCCCAGCGCTACACCCCGCTGACCCAGATCAACAAGGACAACGTCGGCCGGCTTGAACGCGCCTGGACCTTCCGCACCGGCGACCTGCCGGGCGAGCGATGGGGGGCGGAGACCACGCCGCTGAAGGTCGGCGACACCGTCTATCTGTGCTCGGCCCGCAACAAGCTGTTCGCCCTGGACGCCAATACGGGCCAGCAGAAGTGGACCTATGATCCCCAGGTCGCCGACGACCAGATCCCCTACACCGCCGCCTGCCGCGGCGTGGCCTATCACGCCCGGGCGAACGCCAATCCGGCCGAACCCTGCGCCATCAAGATCATCGAAGGCACGCTGGACGGGCGGATCATCGCCGTGGACGCCCGCACGGGCCGTCCGTGCCCGGCCTTCGGCCAGAACGGCGCCGTCAGCATCAAGGTCGGCATGGGCGATCCCTATCCGGGCATGGTGTCGATCACCTCGGCGCCCGTCATCGTGCGCGGCGTCATCGTCACGGGCCACCAGGTGCTGGACGGCCAGAAGCGGTGGAACGCCTCAGGCGTGATCCAGGGCTTCGACGTGGAGACGGGCGAGCTGCGCTTCGCCTGGGACATGATGCGGCCCGACCGCAACGGCCTGCCGCCGGAGGGCGAGACCTATACGCCGGGCACGCCCAACATGTGGACGACCGCCTCGGTCGATGAAAACCTGGGCCTGGTCTATCTGCCGATGGGCAACTCCGCGGCCGACTACTGGTCCAGTTCGCGCCGCCCGCTGGAGAAGCAGTATTCGACCTCCATCGTCGCGCTGGACGTGACCACCGGAAAGCCGCGCTGGCACTATCAGACCGTCCATAACGACGTGTGGGACTTCGACCACGGCTCGCAGGCGACGCTGATCGACTTCCCGACGGCGGCGGGCGTGGTCCCGGCGCTGCTGGTGCCGACCAAGCAGGGCGACATGTACGTCTTCAACCGCGCCAACGGCCAGTTGCTGCACCGCGTGGAGGAACGGCCCGTGCCGACGACCGGCGGGACCGAACAGGGCCAGCGCTCGCCGACCCAGCCCTTCTCGCTGTTCGCCACCCTGAGGAAGCCGAACCTGGTCGAGGCCGACATGTGGGGCATGTCCCCGATCGACCAGATGTTCTGCCGCATCAACTTCAAGAAGGCGAACTATCAAGGCTATTACACCCCGCCCTCGACCAACCACTACATCAACTATCCGGGCTATAACGGCGGCTCGGACTGGGGCGGCGTGGCGGTCGATCCGGTGCGCGGCGTGATCGTGGCCAACTACAACGACATGCCCAACTACAACCGGCTGGTGCCGCGCGCCGAGGCCAACGAGAAGGGCTGGTTCCCGCGCGACGACCCGCGCTACATCGCCCAGCAGAAGCAGGCGGCCGAGCGCGGCGGCAGCCTGTCCAAGGGCGAAGGCGCCGGCGACCCGCAGATCGGCGTGCCCTACGCCATCGACGTCAACGCCGGCTGGCGCGTGAAGTGGACGGGCCTGCTGTGCAAGGAGCCCCCCTATGGCGGCATCACCGCCATCGACATGCGGACCGGCCAGACCCTGTGGGACCGTCCGTTCGGCACGGCGCGCAAGAACGGCCCGTGGGGCATCCCCTCGATGCTGCCGCTGGAGATCGGCACCCCCAACAACGGCGGCGCCGTGGTGACGGCCAGCGGCCTGATCTTCATCGCCGCGGCCACCGACGACCTGATCCGCGCCATCGACATCGAGACCGGCAAGACCGTCTGGTCCGACGTCCTGCCCGCGGGCGGCCAGGCCAATCCGATGATCTATGAGCAGAACGGCCGCGAATACCTGGTCATCATGGCGGGCGGCCACCACTTCATGGAGACGCCGGAAGGCGACTACGTGATCGCCTATGCTCTGCCCGAAGGTAGAGCCTAGGCTCTCCTATGGGCCTATCGCGCTTGGCGCGGCTTGAGGCCCGGATGAGGTAGACGGCGAGGAGCCGGAGGCGGAGACGTCTCCGGCTTCCTGCTGTCACGGCCTGATCTGGCCCTGGCCGCGGACGACGTATTTATAGGTCGTCAGCTGCTCGGCGCCGACGGGGCCGCGGGCGTGCAGGCGGTTGGTCGAGATGCCGATCTCTCCGCCGAATCCGAACTCGCCGCCGTCGGCGAACTGGGTCGAGGCGTTGACCAGGACGATGGCGCTGTCGACCTGGGCGGCGAACCGCTCGGCCGCCTCCACGTCGGCGGTGACGATGGCCTCGGTGTGGCCCGAGCCGTAGCGGGCGATGTGGTCGGTTGCGGCGTCCAGGTCGTCGACCACCCGCACGGCCAGGATCGGGGCCAGATATTCGGTGGTCCAGTCCGCCTCGGTCGCGGGCGTCATCTCGGGCACCAGGGCGCGAGCGGCCTCGTCGCCGCGCAGTTCGCAGCCGGCGGCGATCAGGTCGGCGGCCACGGCCGGCAGCAGGCTTTCGGCCGCGGCGCGATCCACCAGCAGGGTCTCGGTGGCGCCGCAGACCGAGGTGCGCCGCATCTTGGCGTTGACCGCGATGGCGCGCGCCGCGTCGGGATCGGCGGCCCGGTGCAGATAGGTGTGGTTCAGCCCCTCCAGGTGGCTGAGCACGGCGGTGCGCGCCTCGGCCTGGACGCGGGCGACCAGGCTCTTGCCGCCGCGCGGGACGATGACGTCGATGGCGCCGTCCAGACCGCCCAGCATCAGGCCCACGGCCGCCCGGTCGGGGGTGTCGACCAGCTGGACGGCGTCGGCGGGCAGGCCCGCTTCGGACAGGGCCTCGGCGACGACCCCGGCGATGGCCAGGGACGATTGCAGGCAGTCCGAACCGCAGCGCAGGATGGCGGCGTTGCCCGAACGGATGCACAGGGCGGCGGCGTCGGCGGTGACGTTGGGCCGGCTTTCGTAGATGACGCCCAGCACGCCGATGGGGGTGCGGACGCGGGCGATGTCCAGGCCGTTGGCGGGGGTCCAGCGCTCGGTCTCGACGCCCAGGGGGTCGGGCACGGCGGCGATGACGGCGACGGCCTCGACCATGCCGGCGACGCGGGCCGGCGTCAGGGTCAGACGGTCCAGCAGGGCCTCGCTCATGCCGTTGGCGCGGGCGGCCTCGACGTCGCGGGCGTTGGCGGCCAGCAGGTCGTCCTGGGCGTCGCCCAGCTTTTCGGACAGCAGGGTCAGGGCGCGGGTGCGCGCATCGGCCGGGGCCTGGCGCAGGGCCGAGGCGGCGGCGCGGGCCCGGCGGCCCAGGCCCGTCATGGCGGTCGTCAGGTCGGTCATCGCTTGTCCAGCACCAGGTCGTCTCTGTGTATCAATGCGGCGGGGCCGCGGTGGCCGAGCAGCAACTGGATCTCGTCGCTGCGCCGTCCGCGAATGCGGAAGGCTTCGTCGGCGGGATAGGCGGCCAGGCCCACCCCGATCACGGCGCCGTCCGGGTCGGTGATCTGAACGCAGTCGCCCTTGGCGAAGTCGCCGATCACGGCGGTCACGCCCGCCGGCAGCAGGCTCTTGCCCTTGCGCAGGGCGGCCACGGCGCCGGCGTCCAGCTTCAGCTCGCCGGCGGGCGCCAGGCTGCCCGCGATCCACTGCTTGTAGGCCGCCATCGGGCTGTCGGGCGCATCGATCAGGGTGGCGCGCGCGCCCTGGCGAATGGCGCTCAGCGGCGCGATGGTCTGGCCCGACGCGATCACCGTGGCGCAACCGGCCGAACGCGCGATCTGGGCCGCCTTCAGCTTGGTGGCCATGCCGCCGGTGCCGACCCCGGCCGAGGCGTTGGCCCCGCCCGCCATCGCCAGGATTTCCGGCGTCAACTCCTCGATCAGGGGCAGGTGCCGGGCCGACGGGTCGCGGCGCGGGTCGGCGGTGTAGAGGCCGTCGACGTCCGACAGCAGGATCAGCAGGTCCGCATGGGTCAGCTGGGCCGCGCGGGCGGCCAGCCGGTCGTTGTCGCCGTAGCGGATTTCCTCGGTCGAGACGGTGTCGTTCTCGTTGACCATGGGAATGACGTTATGGGCCAGCAGCACCTCGATGGTGGCGCGCCCGTTCAGCCAGCGGCGGCGGCGTTCGGTGTCGTCTCGCGTCAGCAGCACCTGGCCGACCGTCAGGCCGTGCGGCTGGAACACCTCCTGCCAGGCGGCCATCAGCAGGGACTGGCCCACGGCGGCGGCGGCCTGCTTGTCGTGGACGCGCCGGCCGATGTCGCCCAGGCGGCCCCGGCCCAGGGCGACCGAACCGGAAAAGACCACGATCACCTCGCGCCCGTCGCGGCGGAAGGCCGCCAGCTCGGTCGCCAGCGCCGTCAGCCATTCGCGCGCGACCCCGCGCGAGGCCGGGTCGATCAGCAGCGACGAGCCGATCTTGACGACGATGCGCCGCGCGGCGGCGAGGGCGGAGGCGGCGGTGTGATCGGGTGTTCGGGCGGCGGAGGGCGTTGCGGCGGACATCTGCGCCCTTGTAACGCGATATTGCCGACTTGTCTCATCGGCGCGGTCCGGTCACAGCAGGGGACATGATGGAAACCCTCTCTCCGATCGCCCTGGGCGCCCTGGGCAGCCTGGCGGCGGGCATGATGACGGCGCTGGGCGCCGTGCCCATGCTGTTCTTCCGGCGGCCCGGCGAACAGACCCAGCGCGTCCTGCTGGGCTTCGCCGCGGGGGTGATGCTGGCGGCCTCGTTCTTCTCGTTGATCATCCCCGGCGTGGCGGTGCTTCAGGACGGGGGCGCCGGCAAGGGAACGGCCGCCGCCGCCATGGCCGCGGCGGTGCTGATCGGCGCGACGGTGATCGGCCTTTTGAACCGGTTCGCGCCGGTCGACATGCTGGCGATCGGTCCTGCCGGGTCGCGCGATCTGGCGCGGCGCATCTGGCTGTTCATCATCGCCATCACCCTGCACAACTTCCCCGAGGGGGCGGCCGTGGGCGTCAGCTTCGGCGGCGGCGACATGAACCAGGGCCTGGCGACCGCGCTGGGCATCGGCATCCAGAACATGCCCGAAGGCCTGGCCGTGTCGGCGGCCATGGCCAGCCTGGGCTACGGCCGCTGGCCAGCCTTCGCGGCGGCCACGGCGTCGGGCCTGGTGGAGCCGATCGGGGGCCTGATCGGGGCCAGCGTCGTGGGGTTGCTGCCGGGCGCGCTGCCGTGGGGCCTGGGCCTGGCCGCCGGGGCGATGATCTATGTCGTCACCGCCGAGATCATTCCCGAGACGCGCGGGCGCGCCAAGGGCGAAGGCTCGATGATCGGCCTGATGATCGGACTGGTCGGGATGATGTTCCTGGATATCGCCCTGGGATAGCCGCCCGCGCGTCGCCGCGCGACGCAATCGGGGCTGGACGGGGCGGGGGCGCCAAGGCTAGGCCTTGGGACAAGGCGAGGGGGAAGATCGCCGATCGCCACGGAGCCCCATGAGTTCGACCCGACCCCTCAGGGCCGCGCCCTCCAGACGCGGCGTCCTGTCCGGCCTCAGCCTGATGACGATCATGGGCGTTGGAGGCCCGGCCATGTCCGCGTTCGCCCAGACCGCCCGCTCCCCTCATTCGGCCCAGCCCTCGGCCGTCGAGCGTCACGCCGCCCGGATCGAGGATCTGATCGCGCGCATGACGATCGACGAGAAGGCCGGCCAGCTGAACCTGCTGGCCGATCCGTTCCGCTGGCGGCCGCAGAACGTCAATCCACTGGACGGCCAGGGCGATCCGGGCCGGGTCACGGCGATGATCCGGGCCGGCCAGGTCGGGTCGCTGTTCAACGGCGTCGGCGCGGCCATGGGCCGGACCATCCAGCGCGTGGCGGTGGAGGAGAGCCGGCTGGGCATACCGCTGCTGTTCGCCGCCGACGTGATCCACGGGCTGAAGACGGTGTTTCCCGTGCCGCTGGCCGAGGCGGCGGCCTTCAATCCCGAACTGGCGCGGCGCACGGCCCAGGCCGCCGCGCTGGAGCTGGCGGCGTCGGGCGTGCACCAGACCTATGCGCCGATGGTCGACGTCGCCCGCGACCAGCGCTGGGGCCGGGTGGTCGAGGGCGCCGGCGAGGACGTGACCCTGAACAACCTTCTGGCCGCCGCGCGCGTGCGCGGCTTCCAGGGGGACGAGGGGCTGGACCATCCCGACGCCATCCTGGCCACCGCCAAGCACATGGCCGGCTATTCCGCCGCCATCGGCGGGGTGGAATACAACACCACCGACATGAGCGAGCAGACGCTGCGCGGGGTCTTCCTGCCGCCGTTCAAGGCGGCGGTGGACGCCGGCTGCCTGGCGATCATGAGCGCCTTCAACGACGTCAACGGCGTGCCGGCCTCGGCCAATCACGAGCTGCTGACCGAGATCCTTCGGGACGACTGGAACTTCCAGGGCTTCGTGCTGTCGGACTACACCTCCGAGCAGGAGCTGGTGGCCCACGGCTTCGCCGAAGACGGTCGCGACGCCACGCGCCTGGCGATCATGGCCGGGGTGGACGTCAGCATGGTCTCGGGCCTGTTCCTGCAGCACATACCGGAACTGGTGCGCTCCGGCGCCGTGCCGATGGCGCGGGTGGACCAGGCGGTGCGCCGGGTGCTGAGGACCAAGGCCGCGCTGGGCCTGTTCGACGATCCCTACCGCGGCACGGACCCGGTGCGCGAGCAGGCCATGGTGGGATCGCAGGCCCACTACGCCCTGGCGCGAGAGGCGGCGCGCGAATCCATCGTCATGCTGAAGAACGACGGCGACCTTCTGCCGCTGAGCAAGGCCGGCCAGAGGATCGCCCTGATCGGGCCGTTCGCCGACGACGTGGACAATGTGTTCGGGCCGTGGACCATCTGGGGCGACGAGAGCCGGCGGGTGGCGCTGGACGTCGGGCTGCGCGAGGCGATGGCCGATCCGTCGCTGCTGACGGTGACGCGCGGTTCGGGCGTGGAGGGGGCGCTGGACGGCGGGATCGACGCCGCCGTCGCGGCCGCGCGCGCGGCGGACGTCGTGGTCCTGGCCATCGGCGAGAGCCAGCGGATGTCGGGCGAGGCCCAGTCGCGCACCGACATCGTCGTGCCCGAGGCGCAGCAGCAGCTGGCCGAGGCGGTCGCGGCCGTCGGCAAGCCGGTGGTGGTGGTGCTGAAGAACGGCCGGGCTTTGGCGCTGAGCGGGGCGGTGCGCAACGCCCAGGCGATCCTGGTCACCTGGTTCCTGGGCAGCGAGACCGGGCGCGGGATCGCCGACATCCTGTTCGGCGACTTCGGGCCGTCAGGGCGCCTGCCGGTCAGCTTTCCCCGGCGTTCGGGCCAGCAGCCCTTCTATTACGACCGCAAGAACACCGGCCGTCCCGCCGATCCGAACCTGGAGGAGGAGGAGTACAAGGCCCGCTATCGCGAGACGCCCAACACCGCCCTCTATCCGTTCGGCCACGGCCTGACCTACGGCCGGATCGAATATGGCGCGGTCGAGCTGAGCGCGTCGGAGCTGCCGCTGAACGGCACGCTGGAGGTGGCCGTCACGGTCACCAACCGCGGCGCGCGGGCGGCCGAGGAGACGGTGCAGCTGTATGTCCACGACCGGGTGGCCAGCCTGACCCAGCCGGGGCGGTTGCTGAAGGATTTCAAGGCGGTGCTGTTGCAGCCCGGCCAGTCGGCGCGCGTCGCTTTCGACCTGCGGCCGTCGCAGCTGACCTTCATCAACGCCGATCTGGAATCGGTGGTGGAGCCGGGGCTGTTCGACGTCTGGGTCGCGCCCTCGGCCCAGGGCGGACCCGTCGCCACCTTCCGCGTCACGGCCCCCGAAGGCCAGACCCCGGTGGGCGATCAGCGCTGACGAGGGGCGGAGGCGCCGGTGGCAGTCCCTAGGGGAATCGAACCCCTCTTTTCAGGTTGAAAACCTGACGTCCTAACCGATAGACGAAGGGACCGCGGCCGGGGCGGCGCATTTGCCCCGGTTCGCGTTTCTCCGCAAGAGGAAATTACGCCGCGGCGGCCTCGGGCTGGTCGACCAGGGCGTCCAGCGCCGGGATCAGGTCGGCGATCAGGTCCTCGACATGCTCCAGCCCGACCGACAGCCGCACCAGGCCGTCGCCGATGCCGGCGGTGGCCCGCTGCTCCGGCGTCATGGCGGCGTGGGTCATGGTGGCCGGGTGGGCGATCAGGCTTTCGACCCCGCCCAGCGATTCCGCCAGGGTGAAGATCTCCAGGCTTTCGACCAGATCGCGCACGGCCCCGGTCCCGCCGGCCAGTTCGAAGCTGAGCATGGCGCCCGGCCCGGCCTGCTGGGCGGCGACCAGGGCGTGGTTCGGGTGCGACTTCAGGCCGGGATAGCAGACCGCCTTGACCGCCGGGTGGGCGTCCAGCAGCTCGGCGATGCGGCCGGCGGTCGCCTGCTGGCGCTCGATGCGGGCGAACAGGGTGCGGACCCCCCGCAGGGTCAGATAGGCGTCGAAGGGCGAGCCGGTCACGCCGGTGCAGTTGGCCCACCAGGCCAGCTGTTCATGATCCGCCGCATCGGCCGAGACGACGGCCCCGCCCACCACGTCGGAGTGGCCGTTGATGAACTTGGTCGTCGAATGGACCACGAAGTCGGCGCCCAGCTTGATCGGGTTCTGCAGCGCCGGCGACAGGAAGGTGTTGTCGCACACCACCTTGGCCCCGGCCGCATGGGCGCGGGTGCAGATGTCGGCCACGTCGACCAGGCGCAGCAGGGGGTTGGACGGCGTCTCGACCAGGACCAGCTTGGGCTTCAGCGCCAGGGCCGCTTCCAGCGCGACGGGGTCGCCCTGATCGACCAGCAGCAGTTCGAAATGGCCCTTTCTGGCGCGGGCGTTCAGCAGGCGACAGGTGCCGCCGTAGCAATCGTGCGGCGCGATCAGCAGGTCGCCGGGCTCCAGCAGGGCCAGCGGCAGATCGACCGCGGCCATGCCGGTGGCGGTGATGACGCAGCCGGCGCCGCCCTCCAGTTCGGCCAGGGTTTCGGCCAGGACGTCGCGGGTCGGATTGCCCGAGCGGCTGTAGTCGTACTTCCGCTTCTGCTCGAAGCCGGCGAAGGAATAGTTCGACGACAGATACAGCGGCGGCATGACCGCGCCGTGCGCCGTGTCCGAATCCACGCCCGTGCGGGCGGCGATCGTGTGCGGGGAGGCGAAGCGGGTCATGCTTTGATGTCCTTGAAGGCGGTGCGGAGGATGTCGCCGACGAAGGCGTCCTCCTTCAGAAAGGCGTCGTGGCCGTAGAGAGAGGGCGCCTCGACGAAGCGCCACAGGGTCGGCAGGCGGGCGGCCAGCTCGCGCATGTCGTCGATCGGCACCAGCCGGTCGGAGGTGAAGCCGATCAGGGTGACGGGGGTCGAGATGGCTTCGGGCGTCACGCTGTGGCGGTCGATCGAATCCGACATCGACAGCCAGCGGGCCGGGGTGGTGTGGGTGCGGTAGGCCTGACCCCGCGCCGTCAGATAATCGCAGATCGGATAGTTGTCGCCGGCCGCGGCGGGGGCGGCGCTGTCGAAACGGTCGTCGAACTCTTCCGCGGTGCGATAGGTGGTCATGGCCAGCTCGCGGGCCAGGGCGACCCCCTCTTCCGGGCGGCCGGCGGCGACCGCGAACTGCAGGATGCGGCGCTGGATGCCGCGCCAGGCCGTCGCCTGCGGATGGGCCCGGTGGGCGGCCGAGACGACGATCAACTGGTCGGCCCGGTCGGGGAACAGCTCCGCGAAGGCCAGGGCGACCATGCCGCCGTAGGAGCAGCCCACGAAGGCGGCCACGCGCTGGACCTTCTGATGATCCAGCAGCAGGGCCAGCAGGCGCGCCTGGTCCTGGGTGGTGATGGTGACGGGCGCGGCCGGGACGCCGGGCTCGGGCTCGGAGCCGGGGGCGAAGTCGAACGACAGGACCTGGAAGCGCGACAGGTCGATCGGGCCGCGCACCGACACGGCGCCCGACCACCAGCCCAGGCCGTTGGTCTCGGTGCGATGCACGAAGCGTCCGGCCGAAATGCCGCCCGCGACCACCACGACCGGGGCGCCGGCGCGGCCGTGGACGCGGCCGACGATGCTGGACTGGTTCAGCTTTTCGCCCGAGGCCAGGCGGAAATCGGCGGGGAGGGGAACGACGACGTCGCGGGCGCCGCCCCGTTCGCGAACCGGCGGAGCGGGCGCGCGCACGGGCGTTTCGGTCGGCTGGGACCGACAGAAGGGCTCTTCGAGCAGGGATGTTTCAGCCAGGGTCATCAATCGTCTTCCGCATCGTCTCGCTCAGCAAGGCTCGATACGGTGACAGATCGTGGGGCATCGCCTCGTCGATGCTCCACTCATCTCTCGCGGCCCAGGGGACCCCGCAGGAGTTGGCACCGTTTCGGGCGGAACCCGATGGTTGCCCCGGCGTCAAAGGGCCTAATCCCTCAGCCGGTCTTGATGAGTGCTTTTAGGGATGGTGCAGGCGGCCGCTTTCGTCAAGAGAAAAATTCAACCCAATCAGCCCCGCGCCTTCGCGCCAGACTGTCCGAAACGGACCATAAACCGCTCCAGATGAAAAAATCGTGCAGAGGGGCTTGACGCCCTGCATCGACCTGCATCACCCTGAGGCAAGATTTCAACCGGATCCCGCCCTGTGCTCCAGCGCTCGATCATCGCCGAAACCCTCGCCGTCGCCGGCCTCGCCGCGACGCGCTTCGGCATGATTATCGGCACCGGTATGACCACCACCACCATGCCCTCGCGGGCGGGACGAGTTTAGCGCGCCGAAATCCGGCCCCGCAGAACCCGAACCCCGCCCGGTCCGCCTGGCGGGGTTTTTCTTTTCACCCCACGCCCTTCACCGAAAAATCCGAGAAACCCCGATGTCCGCCTCCCTCGCCCTGGTCGAAAATCCCGACGCGCCCAAGCCCAAACCCGCCGTGCAGGCCGCGCCCGAAGTCGTGGTGCTGAAGTTCGGCAGTTCCATCCTTCGCAGCCCGGACGACGCGCCGCTGGTGGCCTCGGCCTGCTACGGCCACGTCCGGGCGGGCCGCAAGGTGGTGGCGGTGGTGTCCGCCTTCGCCGGGGCGACCGACCGCCTGCTGGCCGAGGCCCGGGCGCTGGGCCTGCCCCATTCCAACGCCCTGCTGCCGGGCTATGTCGCCCTGGGCGAGGAGAAGTCGGCCGCGCTGACGGCGGTGGCCTGCGACCGGGTGGGCCTGGACGCCTGCGCCCTGTCGGTGCGCGAACTGGGCATCGTGGCGGAGGGCGAGCCCGAGCACGCGCGGCCGTGCGGGCTTCGGGCCGATCACCTGAAACAGGCGCTGGACCGGCACGAGGTGGTGGTGGTCCCCGGCTTCGGCGCGGTGCGCCCCGATGGCCGGGTCGCCCTGCTGGGGCGGGGCGGATCGGACCTGACGGCGGTGTTCCTGGCGGCGGAGCTGGGGCTGAACCGGGTGCGGCTGGTCAAGGACGTGGACGGCCTCTACGACCACGATCCCAACGACAACACCGCCCCGGCCCTGCGCTATCGCCGGGCGTCGTGGGATGTCGCGCGCAAGCTGGGCGGCGCCCTGGTTCAGCACGACGCCATCGACCTGGGCGAACAACGCGGCGTGGAGATCGAGGTGGCGGCCTTGGACCGCGCCGACGGCACGGTGATCGGTCAGAAGTCGGCCCCGCCCGGACCGGCCCCGGCCCTGCCGCCGCTGAAGGTGGCGGTCGCGGGCTGCGGCGTGGTCGGCGGCGGCGTCCTGGGCCGGCTGCTGAACGACCCCCGGTACGACGTGGTCGGCGTGCTGGTGCGCAACCCGGACAAGCCCCGCGACGTGCCCTGTCCGCCCGATCTGTTCACCGCCGACGCCGACGTCCTGTTGTCAAGAAAACCTGACATCGTGCTGGAGGCCCTGTCGGAGGGCGAGGCCGGCCACGCCCTGATCCGCAAGGCCCTGGAGGCCGGCTGCGACGTGGCCAGCGCCAACAAGCAGGCGGTCAGCCGCGATCCGGCCGGGCTGCAGGCCCTGGCCTATCAGAAGGGGCGGCGGGTGTTCTGGTCGGCCTCGGTCGGCGGCGGCTCGCCGATGATCGAGACGGTGCGCGCGGCCCGCGCCGCCGGCGAGGTGGCCGGCTTCGAGGCGGTGCTGAACGGCACGGTCAACTTCATGCTGGAGCGGCTGGTCGACGGCGCCGCCTTCGCCGAGGCCCTGGCCGACGCCCGCGCCGCCGGCTTCGCCGAGGAGGACCCGTCCGCCGACCTGGAGGGGCTGGACGCCGCCGCCAAGGTGCGCCTGCTGGCCTATGAGGCGTTCGGCGTCTCGCCCGACGCCGATGCCGTTCCGCGCGACCATCTGTCGGACCAGACGGAGGCCGCGCCGGGCGTGCGCCAGATCGGCGCCTGCCGCCGCGACGGCGCGGCGCTGGAGCCGTCGGTGCGGCTGACGGCCGACCACGGCGATCCGCTGTTCTCCAGCCTGAGCGGCGAGGGCAATGCGCTGAAGGTCTGGAACGCCGACGGACGGGTATGGCGCTGCCGCGGCCGGGGCGCCGGACGCTGGGCCACCACCGAGAGCATCATGGCGGACCTGGCCGAGATCGTGCGCGCGCGCCGCGCCGACGCCGGGCTAAACTAGCGTATGGCCGTCTTCACCCCCGTCACCCTCGATCAGGCGCAAACCTGGCTGGCCGGCTACGAACTGGGCCGGGCGGTCGAACTGGCGCCCATCGCCGAGGGGGTGGAGAACACCAACTACCGGCTGGAGACCGATCGCGGCCGCTTCGTCCTGACCCTGTTTGAGGGGCGCACGGACGAGGCGTCGCTGCCCTTCTGCCTGGGGCTGACGGCGCATCTGGCCGATCGGGGCTTTCCCGCACCGCGGCCGGTGGCGGATCGGTCCGGGGGCTGGCTGGGGCGGCTGAACGGGCGCGCGGCCGCGGTGATCGAATGGAAGACCGGCGCCTGGCTGCGCCAGCCGTCGCCGGCCGACCAAGCCGCCGCCGGCGCCGTCCTGGCCCGCCTGCACCAGGCGGCCGAGGGCTATGCGGGCCGCAGGAGCAATCCGGTGGGGCCGCCGGCCTGGCGCCGCCTGGCCGACCGCTGCGCCGTCGGCGCCTCGGGCGAGGACCGGCTGCTGCTGGACCGGGTGGAAGGCGCCCTGGCGCGGCTGGGCGATCCGTTCGCCGACGACCTGCCGACCGGCGCGATCCATGCCGACTATTTTCCCGACAACGTCCTGTTCGAGGACGGCGCCGTGTCGGGCGTTATCGACTTCTATTTCGGCTGCACCGGCGCCCTGGCCTATGACCTGGCCATCGCCCTGTCGGCCTGGGGGTTCGATGCGGACGGGCGGGCGACGCCGGACGCCCTGGCCGCCTTCCAGCGCGGCTACGAGGCCGTGCGGCCGCTGAGCGAGGCCGAACGCCAGGCCCTGCCGCGGCTGGGCGAGGCGGCGGCGCTGCGCTTCACCCTGACGCGGCTGCACGACCGCATCTTCCACGACCCGTCCAACCTGGTGACGCCCAAGGATCCGGCCGTCTTCCTGAACCGGCTCGACCACTGGCGCGCCCGGGAGGCGGCCTAGAAGCGGCGCGTGAAGTCAGGCCGTGCGGATCACCCCGCCCGAGGCCGCGACCGGCCACGGCGTCAGCCGTCCCCCCGCGCACGGTCCGCCCCGGCATTCGCCGGTCAGGGGTTCGAACACCGCCCCGTGCCATCCGCACAGGATCAGGGCGGCGTCGGGCGTCAGATAGCGGTCCAGCTCTATCGCCAGGGGAAAGCCCGCGTGGGGGCAGCGGTCGATCCAGCCGGCGACCTGGCCGTCCTTTCGCACCACGAAGCCGTGGAAGAAGGCCTCGCCGATCTGCAGCACGAAGCCGCGCGAGCCCGGATCGGCGATGTCGTCCTCGGCGCACAGGGCCACGCCCGGCGGGGTCTTCCAGACGCGCGGGCGCTCGGCGGGCGCGGCGGGCGCATCCGTCAAATCCGTTCGGCCTTCAGCGGACGCGACAGCAGGGCCTCGATGGCGCCGTCGACCGTCGTCTCTCCGGCCAGCAGGGCGGCGGTGATCTCGGCGATGGGCATCTCCACGCCCAGGCGCGCGGCCAGGTCGCGGACGGCCGGCGCGCTCTCATAGCCCTCGGCCACCGACCGCTTGCCGGCCAGGGCCTGTTCGACGCTCTGCCCCTGGCCCAGGGCCAGGCCCAGGCTCATGTTGCGCGATTGCGGGCTGGAGCAGGTCAGGACCAGATCGCCCAGGCCGCACAGGCCCGCCACCGTCTCGGCCTCGCCGCCCAGGGCCACCGCCAGGCGCGTCATCTCGGCGAAGCCGCGCGTGATGACCGCCGCATGGGCGCTGCGGCCCAGTTGGCGGCCCTCCACGATCCCGCAGGCGATGGCCAGGACGTTCTTCAACGCGCCGCCCGCCTCGGCGCCGATCAGGTCGGTCGCCAGATAGGGCCGGAAGGCCGGCGCCGACAGGGTGTTCAACAGCGCCTCGCCCAGGGCGCCGTCGGCGCAGGCCAGGGTGACGGCGGAGGGCAGGCCGCGCGCCACCTCGGCGGCGAAGCTGGGCCCGGACAGGACGGCGGCGGTCGCCTCGGGCAGGGTCTCGGACAGCACGTCGGTCATCAGCTTCAGGGAGCCGCGCTCGATTCCCTTGGAGCAGAGGACGATCGGAACCTCGGGTCGCGCATGGGGCGCGAAGGCCGCCAGGGTGGCGCGCATGTGCTGGGCCGGCGGCACGGCCAGGATCAGGTCGCAACCCGCCAGCTCGGCCATGTCGGACGTGGCGCGGATGGCGGGATCCAGTTCCACCCCGGGCAGGAAGGCCTCGTTGACGCGCCGCGCGGCGATGCTGTCGATCACCTCGGCCTCGCGCGCCTGAAGCGTCACCGCCAGCCCCGCCCGCGCGCAGACCTGGGCCAGGGCCGTGCCCCAGGCGCCCGCGCCGATCACACCCGCCGTGCGGAATTCCATGGGCCCTCCCAAGCCTTTGTTGACGGTCAAGCCTTTGCGCCCTTGCGCCCGGTTCGGTGCGAAGGATCGGACAAGGCGCGCGCTTCGTCCAGCGGCCATCGCGGCCGGGCGACGACGTCGATGTCGCTGGTCAGCCCCAGCGCCAGCCGCTCGGCCCCGGCCAGGGCGATCATGGCGGCGTTGTCCGTGCAATAGGCCATCGGCGGCGCCAGGAAGTCGAAGCCGTGTCGCGTCGCCGTCGCCTCCAGCGTGCGCCGGATCGTCTTGTTGGCGGCCACCCCGCCCGCGACCACGAACAGCCGATGGTCGTGGGTTTCGGCATAGGCCTGCATCGCCCGTTCGGACCGTTCCGACAGCTGCCGGGCGATGGCGGCCTGGACGGCGTCGGCCAGGTCGGCCTTGTCCTGCTCCGTCTCGCAGGTCTGGGCGACGCGGAAGGCGGCGGTCTTCAGGCCTGAGAAGGAGAAGTCGCAGTCCTTGCGGCCCAGCAGGGCGCGGGGCAGGTCGATCGTCGAGCCGTCGCCCGTTTGCGCCAGCCGCTCCAGCGCCGGCCCGCCCGGATAGCCCAGGCCCAGGGCCTTGGCGATCTTGTCGAAGGCCTCTCCGGCGGCGTCGTCGATGGTGGCGCCGATGCGCCTCATGTCGCCCACGCCGCGCACCTCCAGGATCTGGCAGTGCCCGCCCGAGACCAGCAGCAGCAGGAAGGGATAGGCGACCTCGGCTCCCAGCCGGGCGGAAACCGCATGGCCTTCCAGATGGTTCACCGCGACCAGCGGCAGGCCGCGGGCCAGGCTGACCGCCTTGCCGTAGCCCAGGCCGACCATGACCCCGCCGACCAGGCCCGGCCCCGCCGTCGCCGCCACCCCGTCCAGGTCTGCATGGTCCAGTCCCGCCTGCGCCATCGCGCGGCGGGCGACGCCGTCGATCATCTCCACATGGCTGCGCGCGGCGATCTCGGGCACCACGCCGCCATAGGCCGCATGGTCGTCGATCTGGCTGTGCACGATCGAGGACAGCACCTCGGCCCGGCCGCCCCGCGCCGACGGATGCAGCCGCACCACCGAGGCGGCGGTCTCGTCGCAGCTGGTCTCCAGGCCCAGCACCGTCAGGGGGCGGACATCCCGTCCGGTTGCCGCTGCGGCGTCGCTGCTATAGTCGGCGGACATCTCCATCGGGTCGAGGTAGCGACCCGGCGACCGGCGCGCAACGATCATGACCCTTCCCCTCCGCATCGGCACCCGCCGCTCCAAGCTGGCGCTGGCCCAGTCCGGCATGATGCAGCGCGCCATCGCCGCCGCCCTGGGCGTGCCCGACGACGAGGTCGAGACCGCCGTGCCCCTGGTCGAGATCGTCACCACCGGCGACCGCATCCAGGACCGCCGACTGCTGGAGCTGGGCGGCAAGGCGCTGTTCACCAAGGAGATCGAGGAGGCGCTGCTGGACGGGCGCGTCGACATCGCCGTCCACTCGATGAAGGACGTTCCCGCCGAACAGCCCGACGGCCTGTGCATCGCCGCCATCCCCGAGCGCGAGGACGCCCGCGACGCCTTCGTCAGCCGCGACGTCGCCGCCTTCCAGGACCTGCCGATGGGCGCGCGCCTGGGCACCGCCAGCCTGCGCCGTCAGGCCCAGGCCCTGGCGCTGCGCCCCGACCTGAAAATCGAGATGCTGCGCGGCAATATCGACACGCGCCTGCGCCGCGCGGCGGAGGGCGACTTCGACGCCATCCTTCTCGCGGTTTCGGGCATGCGGCGGCTGGGCGTGGATGCGGCCATTCGCCAGACCCTGTCGCCCGACGCCTTCCTGCCGGCGCCGGGGCAGGGGGCGCTGGCCATCCAGACCCGCGTCGCCGACGTCGACGCCGCGTGGGCGGCCGCCCTGAACCACGCCCCCTCCGCCCTCGCCGTCGCCGCCGAGCGGGGCGCCATGACCGCGCTGGAGGGCAGCTGCCGCACCGCCGTGGGCGCCCATGCGCGCCTGGCCGACGGCGTGCTGCATCTGACCGCCGAGATGCTGAGCCCGGACGGTTCCGCCCGCTGGCGGCGCGTCGGCCAGATCGCGGCGGGCGAAGACCTGGCGTCGGCCGAGGCCCTGGCCGCCGCCCGCGAACTGGGCCTGCGGCTGGGCGCCGAGATACACGCGGCCGCCGGCGACCAGGAAGTCGATCCGGCGACCCTGCCCGGATGACGTCGCGGGCGCCGCGCGTCTGGATCACCCGCGCCGAGCCCGGCGCCGCCCGCACCGCCGCGCGCCTCCTGGCCCTGGGGATGGAGCCGGTGGTCCGTCCCCTGTTGGCGATCCAGACCCTGTCGCCCGAGCTGCCGGACCTGGACGCCTTCGCGGCCCTGGCCTTCACCAGCGTCAACGGCGTGGCCGCCTTCGCCGGCCTCAGCGCGCGCCGCGACCGGCCGGTCTTCGCCGTGGGCGACGCCACCGCCCAGGCCGCCCGCGACGCCGGCTTCGCGCGGGTGGACTCGGCCGACGGCGACCTGGCGGCCCTAGCCCGGCGCATCGCCGCGGGTGCGGCCGGTCCCGTCCTGGCCGCGGTGGCGGAAACGCCGGTCGGCGACCTGGCCGCCGCCGTGCGCCGGGCCGGGGGCGGGGCCACAGTCGGGGTCGGGGTCCAGGCCGTGGCGGTCTATCGCGCCCGGTCGACGGGGGCGGCGCCGCCCGACCTCTTCGACGCGGTCCTGGTCCATTCCCCCCGCGCCGGACGGGCGCTGGCGAACGCGGGCGGGGCGGTGTTCGCCACCGCCGTGATCGCCGCCATCTCCCCGGCCGCCGCCGCGCCCCTGCAAGCCTTGGGGCTCTCGCCTGCCGTGGCCCCCGCCCCGCGCGAAGACGCCCTGCTCGATGTCTTGCAGGCGGCGCTTGGCAAGCGCGATCCACGCGTATAAAGAGCCCCTCTCGCGCGGGCTCGCCCGCCGCACCGGGCCGCTTTAGCTCAGCCGGTAGAGCACCTCATTCGTAATGAGGGGGTCGCGTGTTCGAGTCACGCAAGCGGCACCACCACTCCCACATGGCGACGTTTCTGACGCGCGCGGGCGGGCGTTAAGGTCTTGCTAACCATTTTGTCCGGATCGCGGCGGTAACGTCATGGATTCGCGACGTTTTTTGAACGCAGTCGGGAACTATCCACAGGGGGTGTGGTTAACCGAGTCGTAATGACGGCCGCAGAAGCGGCGCTCCCTTCCAGCAGAGATCCTGATGTTCATCGCCATCGCCCGTCCGGCGGTGGAGCCCCAAGGCCCCGACGCCGTCGCCGTCCCCGGCTCTCCCGCCATCGCCGAACTGTCGCCGCGCGCTTTGCATGCGCGCCTTCTGGAAAACGCCGCCCTGCGCCGAATGCGAGGCGTCGAGCGCCGGCGCGAGCGGCGCTTCGACGACGCCGACTACTGGCTGCACGCGGCGCCGGCGGCCGTCAGGAAGGCCTGCGCCCTGCGCGAGGCGCGCAGCTTCGCCCCGCTGCCGTAGGCGTCAGCGCAGTTCCGGCAACCGGCGCCGCAGCGACTCCCGCAACCGGTTCAGACGGTCGCCCGAGGTGCGCGGGCGCTCGCGCCGCCGCGCCGGATAGCCCTGGCCCCAGCGCGCATGGACCGCCTGCAGCAGGGCGGGATGGCGGTCGTACTGATGCACGATCGGGCTGCGCGTGCCGTCGGGATTGACGATGCGGCCGTCGACGAGGCCCAGGCCGTCCGCGGGGGTCAGGCCCAGGGTGGCGACCCGGCCGTAGTTCGGCACGACGTCCATCTCCATCAGCCCCAGATGGGCGGCCAGGTTGCAGGCGGCCTGGTCGGCCCCGAACGCGCCGCCGATCTCCGAGCGGGGGGTCGCGGCCAAGGTCAGGACCAGCCGGCAGAACCGCATCATCGCCTCGCGCGGCCCCATGACGGTGCCGACGCACAGGCAGGGCGCCGCGGCCAGCTGACGCGCGACGTCCGCCCCGGCCAGGGCGGTCAGGTACTTCATGTTGAAGGCATGCCGGCCCAGGGGCTGATCCGCCTCGACGAAGACCTGAAGGCGCGTCGGCGACGGCTCGAACGGCGGGGCCTGGAAGACGACGTCGCGCACATCGGTGATCAGCACCCCGCGCACGCCGGGCCGCTGGGACAGGAAATGATCGAAGGCGGCGAACCGCTGCATGACCGGATGGGGGGACCAGCCGTCCACGCACGGCGGCGCGACGGCCTCGACGCCGGCCTCTTCCAGCAGGGCCCGGACATCGTCGCGCGGATCGACGACCAGGGCCGCCGGGCCCGAGAAGACGCTGCGCAGGGAGCGGACGAACGGCGCGATGTCGGCCGCGTCATAGCCGGTCGCATAGCCCAGGACGAGGTCGCCCTGGACCGACAGGTCCGGCGCGCCCGTGGGACGTCTCAGCGCCTGGGCCAGCCAGCCCAGATAGGCCGATCTGGCGCCGACGCCGCTCACCGGACGGCGGGCGCCATCAGTTCGGCGAAGCGGTCGAACAGATACAGGCTGTCCGTCGGCCCCGGAGAGGCCTCCGGGTGGTGCTGGACGCTGAAGATCGGCTTGTCCTTGACGGCGATGCCGCAGTTGGTGCCGTCGAACAGGCTGACGTGGGTTTCGGTCACGGCGTCGGGCAGGCTGTCGCGGTCCACGGTGAAGCCGTGGTTCATCGACACGATCTCGACCTTGCCGGTGGTCAGGTCCTTGACCGGATGGTTGGCGCCGTGGTGGCCCTGATCCATCTTCACCGTCCGGGCGCCCAGGGCCAGGGCCAGCATCTGGTGGCCCAGGCAGATGCCCATCAGGGGCTTGCCGCTGGCGACCAGCTTCCTGATCTCGGGCACGGCGTATTCGCCGGTCGCGGCCGGATCGCCGGGGCCGTTCGACAGGACCACGCCGTCGGGATTGCGGGCCAGCACCTCTTCGGCCGTGGTCGTGGCGGGCACTACGGTGACCTTGGCGCCGGTGGAGGCCAGGGCGCGCAGGATGTTGCGCTTCACGCCGTAGTCGATGACCACCACGCTCTTGCCGCCGGCGACGGTCGGATAGCCTTCCGGCCAGTCCCACACGCCCTCGTTCCATTCGAAGGCCTGGAGGGTGGAGGCGGGCTTGGCCAGGTCCAGGCCGACCAGGCCGGTCCAGTCGCGCGCCTGGGCGACCAGGGCGTCCAGGTCGAACTGCCCGTTCGGATCATGGGCGATGACGGCGTGGGGCGCGCCCTTGTCGCGGATCAGTTTCGTCAGGGCGCGGGTGTCGACGCCGGCCAGGCCGACCACGCCGCGCCGCTTCATCCAGGCGTCGAAACCAGCGTCTGCGCGCCAGTTGGCCGGATCGGTCGGGACGTCGCGGAAGATCGCGCCGCGCGCCGAGGTGTCCGAACCCCCGCCCATCTGTTCGACGTCCTCGACGTTCGCGCCGACATTGCCGACGTGCGGGAAGGTGAAGGCCAGGATCTGGCTCATGTAGGAGGGATCGGTCAGGATTTCCTGATAGCCGGTCATGGCGGTGTTGAAGACCACCTCGCCCAGCGCCGAGCCGGTCGCGCCGACGCCGAGACCCTGAAACACGGTTCCATCGGCGAGCACGAGGACGCCTGTCGCGCCCGGAAGGATCTTCGTCGTCATGGGCGCGCTCCTACACCGAATCCGGGCCCAAAATCAGGCGAACGGCAAACGGCCGGGTCGTTATAGACCCGACGCCCCCGGGTCAATGCATCGGCGGGCGGCGTCAGCCCTGGTGCAGGACGGTCGAGCCGGCCTCGACGACCAGGGTCTGGCGCGTGCTCAGGGCGCCGCCGCGCTCCGAAACCCGGTCCAGCACCTTGAAGCGCGTCGTCCAGCGGTCGGGCGCCACCTCGCACACGACATAGCCGCGCTGGTTGTTGGTGAACGTCAGCTGCGGGTTGGCGGCGGTGAAGCGGTCGTAGTCCGCCCGTCGGTCGGCGCCGTCGCCGCCCGAGCTGATGGAGGTGGAGACGAACTCCACCGCCGTCGCCGGCCCCTGGGGATCGCGGCCGTCGACCCACAGGCCGCCGGCGTAGTTCTGATGCTCGTCGCCGGTCAGGACCACGACATTGTCGATCCGCCGCTCCTTCAGGTGACGCAGCAGGCGCGCGCGGGGCAC
The DNA here is from genome assembly GCF_023573565.1 of Brevundimonas albigilva. Classification (NCBI taxonomy): domain Bacteria; kingdom Pseudomonadati; phylum Pseudomonadota; class Alphaproteobacteria; order Caulobacterales; family Caulobacteraceae; genus Brevundimonas; species Brevundimonas albigilva. Next base: position 2,464,035 of record NZ_CP097649.1, on the reverse strand, counting down.
GCGATAGCCGGCCCAGCTGTCCGGGTTGACGCCGAAGCCGCCCGAGGTGTCGCGGTTCAGGTCCATCACCATGACCTGCTGGGCCAGCGCCTTCCAGCGCGCCCGCGACCGGTCCAGGTTCGTCAGCAGCCAGGCCTCCTGCGCCTCTCCCAGGATCTGGGCGGCCGGGGCGTCCAGGCCTTCGCAATGGGCGTTGTAGCGGTCGTCGCACGGCTGGTCCGAGCGGAACTGGCGCGTGTCCAGGAAGGTCACGTCCAGCAGGGTCCCGTACTGGGCGCGGCGGTACAGCTGCATGGCCGAGCCGCGCGGGAAGGCGGACTTCCGCATCGGCATGAATTCGTAGAAGGCCTGCATGGCGGCGGCGCGGCGCAGCAGGAAGACCTCGGGCGGGACGCCGTCCTGGTCGATGTCGCCGACCCAGTTGTTGTCCACCTCGTGGTCGTCATAGGTGCAGAACCAGGCGGCCGAGCCGCGCGAGGCCTGCAGGTCCGTGTCCATCAGATATTGGGCGTAGCGGCGGCGGTAGTCGTCCAGGCTGTAGATCTCGCCGCCGGCGTGCACGCGCGTCGCGTCGCGGGGTCCCTGCCAGCTTTGGGCGAGGGGATTGCCCCGGCCTTCGTAGATGAAGTCGCCGTAGCAGAAGATGAAGTCCAGGTCCTCTGCGGCCAGGTGGCGGTGGGCGGTGTAGTAGCCCGCCTCGTAGTTCTGGCAGCCGGCGACGCCGAAACGCGCCGAGGCCAGGTCGGCGCCGGCGGCCGGCGCGGTCTTGGCCACGCCGACGCCGCTCCGTTCGGTCCCGCACAGGAAGCGGTAGAAGTAGGGGCGGGCGGGCTCCAGCCCCTCGACCTCGACATGGACGGAATGGCCCAGTTCGGGCCGGGCGATCGCCTCGCCCGAGCGGACCACGGTCCCGAAGCCGCGGTCGGCCGCGACCTCCCACTTCACCGCCACCGGCGCGGCCGGCATGCCCGAACCATAGGCCAGCGGGTCCGGCGCCAGCCGCGTCCAGATGACGAAGCCGTCGGGCAGGGGATCGCCGGCGGTGACGCCCAACCGGAACGGATTGGTCTCGAACACCGCCTGGGCCAGGGCGGGGCCGGTCGGCGACAGCGCCAGGCCGCCGCCGAAGGCGCCCAGGATCGAACGGCGGGAAAGGTTCAGGCGCATGGCGGGCTCCGACTAGGGTGACGCCGCCCTAGCGCCGGATCATGACACGGGTGTTGCGGTCCGCCGCGCCCGGAGCCGCAGCCGCATCGGCTCGCGGCTTCGCAGGGTGATCTGGTGGACCGGCCGGGGCTCGTCGCGGACGACCGGCTCGACCTGCGCCACGCGCAGGATGGCGGCCAGGGCGATCATCGCCTCCTGCATCGCGAAGGCGGCGCCGATGCAGACGCGCGGCCCGGCGCTGAAGGGAATGTAGGCGTAGCGGTCGATGGCCTTGCGGTTCTCGGGCAGGAAGCGTTCGGGCCGGAAGGCGTCGGGGTCGTCCCACAGCAGCCGGTGCCTCTGCAGGATCCACGGCGAGATGATGACGGTGGCGCCGGCGCCGATCCGCTGGCCGCCGATCTCGTCCTCGGCCAGGGCCTTGCGGGCCATGGTCGGCGCGGGCGGGAACAGGCGCATCGTCTCCTCCAGCACCGCGCGGGTCCACGGCAGGCCCTCGGCCCATTTCGGATCGGACACGTCGAAGGCGTCCGCCTCGGCCTGGAGGCGCGCCAGATGTTCAGGCTGGCGCGACAGCAGGTGCAACGTCCAGCCCAGGGCGCGCGCCGTCGTCTCGTGGCCCGCCAGGATGAAGGTCAGGATGTTGGCGGCGACCTCCTCGTCCGACAGGCCCGCCCCTTGCGAACCGGGGCCGCCGGTCTCGTCGCGCGCCAGCAGCAGGGCGCTGAGCAGGTCGTCGGGGGCGGGGGCGCCGGTCTCGATCCGGGCGCGACGCGCCTCGACCAGGCGGGTGACGCGCTGCTCGAAGAAGCGGGCCGAGCGGACGCTGGCCAGGCGACCCAGGCGGGGCGCCCAGTCCGGCGCGCCCAGCACGTCCAGCGGATCGATCCGCGCGCCATTGGCCAGGAACTGGTTCAGCGCCCGCTCGAACCCCTTGGCCTCGCCGCCCAGCTCGTCAGAGAACATGGTCGCCGACAGGATGTCGAAGGTCAGGCCCGACATTTCGGAATCGACGTCCAGCACCCGCCCGCGCGCCGACAGGGACCAGCCGGCCACGCGCGCGGCGCAGACCTCGGCCATGCGCGCGTTCAGGGTCGCCATCCTGGCGGGGGTGAACAGGGGCGCCAGGATGCGGCGGGCGCGGCGCCAGGTCTCGCCCTCGGTCAGCAGCAGGCCCTCGGCCAGCATCGGCCCCAGCACCCGGCGCTGCAGGTCGCCCTTGACGTAGTTGGCCGCGTTCTCGGTCAGGACGTGGCGCACGCCGGCGGGGTGGCTGACCACCAAGATCTCGCCGAAGGCGCTGTTCCCATGCAGTTGCGGCTCGTCGAAATGCCGTTCGGACCACATGCGGATCGGATCGCGCCAGCTGATCCACAGGAAGGGCAGCAGCGCCAGGGGCTTGCCCGCCCGCCGGGGCGGGATGGCGGGTCGGAAGACGGTGTCGGCGGTCGCGTCCATTCTGGCGATCCTGTTCGAAGGCGCCGGTTCAGGCCGACGCGTCGTTCCTGAAACGGTCGATCTGATGCATCCGTTCATGCAGGATGGTCACGATGCCCACAGCCCCGTCCGAAAGTCGGCGCCAGTAGATGTAGTGCCGCTCATGGCGGGTGTAGAAGCCGTCGACGCCGAACTCCGCCGGAACCGCGCGTCCGATCCGATGTCCAGCCGCGATGTCCTCGAACGCGGCGAAGAGGTCGTGGATATAGCGGTCCGCCTGGGCCTCGCCCCAGGCGTCACGGGTGTAGGCGTGAATTTCTCTGAGGCGGCGCTCGGCCGTCGCCGAAACGCGAAAGCCGGCCATCCGCTAGGCGCGCCCACTGCCGGCGATGACGGCTTGCGCGTCCAGGGTACGATAGTCGGCGTCGGGCGCGTCGAACGCGCGGGTCAGTTCGGCCCTGAGGCGTTCGAACCGCTCACGTTCCACCCGTTCGTGGTCACGACGGATCAGGTCGCGCACATATTCGCTGACGTTCTCGTAAGCGCCGTCCTGGCCCACGTTCGCCGAGACGAACTCGCTCAACGGGCCGCTGATGCGGACGTTCAGAGTTTGAGACTTGGACATGAGGCGCCTCCTGTCCTCAATATGAGGATTATCGAGGACGCGGCAAGTTCAGCCCTGCGCTTCGATCCAGCCGGGCATCCAGCCTTCATGCCATTCGCGCAGGTGCGTGACGGGGATGCTGAACAGTTCGCCCTTGTCGCCCCTGGAGGCGAAGGCGTCCCCGCCCGCGCGGCCGACGACCGAGGCGTGGAGGCCCGCCGCCTGAGCCTGGGCGATCAGGGCGTCGGGATCGGACACGGCGACCAGGTAGCGGGCCTGGTCCTCGCCGAACAGGAAGATGTGGGCGTGGGTCGCGCTGGAGGCGTCAAGCGTCACGCCGACGTCCGACGCCAGGACCAGGTCGGCCGCGGCGCCGATCAGGCCGCCGTCGGACAGGTCGTGCACAACGGTCAGGTCGCCGGCCTCGATCAGGCCGCGCACGAAGTCGCCGGTCTTCTTTTCCAGCTTCAGGTCGACGGGCGGCGGGGCGCCGTCCTCGCGGCCCAGGACCTCGCGCAGATAGATGGAGGCGCCCAGTTCGCCGTGCGTCTGGCCGATCAGGACCAGCGCATCGCCTTCGGCCATGGTCGAAAAGCCGGTGACCACGTCGTAGTTGGGCAAGAGGCCCACCGCGCCGACGGTCGGGGTCGGCGGAATGGCGACGCCGTTGGTCTCGTTGTAGAGCGACACATTGCCCGACACGACGGGGAAGGACAGTTCGCGGCAGGCCTCGGCCATGCCGTCGATGGCGCGCACGATCTGGCCCATGATCTCGGGCCGCTGCGGATTGCCGAAGTTCAGATTGTCGGTGATGGCGATGGGGCGGCTGCCCACGGCGGTCAGGTTGCGCCAGGCCTCGGCCACCGCCTGCTTGCCGCCCTCGTAGGGGTCGTTCTGGACGTAGCGCGGGGTGCAGTCCGAGGTGACGGCCAGGCCCTTGTCCGTGCCGTGGACGCGCACCACGCCGGCGTCGGCGCCGGTGGCCGAATCCTGCAGGGTGTCGGCCATGACGTGGCGGTCGTACTGCTCCCAGATCCAGCGCTTGGAGGCCATGTCGGGGCAGGCGACGACCTTCATCACCGCATCGGCCCAGTTCTCGGGCGCGGGGATGTCGGAATGGTTCAGCTTCGGTTGCAGCTCGGGCTGGACCCAGGGACGGTCATAGAGCGGCGCGTCGTCGAACAGCGGCGCCAGCGGCACGTCGCAGACGGTCTCGCCGTGATGCTTCAGCACCAGACGGCCGGTGTCGGTGGTCATGCCGATGACGGCGGCGTCCAGACCCCATTTCTGGAAGATGCGGTGGCCGTCTTCCTCGCGGCCGGGCTTCAGGACGGCCAGCATCCGCTCCTGCGACTCGGACAGCATCATCTCATAGGCGGTCATGCCCTCCTCGCGCTGGGGCACGGCGTCCATGTTCAGTTCGATGCCGACGCCGCCCTTGCCGGCCATCTCCACCGAGGAGGAGGTCAGGCCCGCCGCGCCCATGTCCTGGATCGCGGCGACGGCGCCCGAGGCCATCAGCTCCAGCGTCGCCTCGATCAGCAACTTCTCGGCGAAAGGGTCGCCGACCTGCACGGTCGGGCGCTTCGATTCCGACTCGTCGTCGAACTCGGCCGAGGACATGGTCGCGCCGTGGATGCCGTCGCGGCCGGTCTTCGATCCGAAATAGACCACCGACAGGCCCGCCGAGGGCGCGGCCGAGTAGAAGATGCTGTCGGCCCGGGCCAGGCCCACGCACATGGCGTTGACCAGGATGTTGCCGTTGTAGCCGGCGTGGAAGTTGGTCTCGCCCGCCACGGTCGGCACGCCGACGCAGTTGCCGTAGCCGCCGATGCCCGAGACGACGCCCTTGACCAGACGTTTGGTCTTCTCGTGGCCGACGTCGCCGAAGCGCAGCGCGTTCAGCAGGGCCACCGGCCGCGCGCCCATGGTGAAGACGTCGCGCATGATGCCGCCCACGCCGGTCGCCGCGCCCTGATAGGGCTCGATGAAGCTGGGGTGGTTGTGGCTCTCCATCTTGAAGATGCAGGCGTCGCCGTCGTCGATGTCGATGACGCCCGCGTTCTCGCCCGGCCCGCAGATGACGCGCTCGCCGGTGGTCGGGAACTTGCCCAGGTGGATCTTGGACGACTTGTAGGAGCAGTGCTCGGACCACATGACCGAGAAGACGCCCAGTTCGACCTGGTTGGGCTCGCGCCCCAGCCGGTCCAGGACGACCTGGTATTCGTTCGGGGCCAGGCCGTATTCGGCGGCCAGTTCGGCCATCGATTTTTCGGGGGACTTCTGCGGAGCGCTCATGGGCGGGGCTTCTAGCCGCAGATCGGCCGAATGTCAGCCTCGCGCGTGCAGGGGCGGAACATCCGGCGGGCCGAGCGATTGATTCCGGCGAAAGGAACCCGCCATGACCCAGCCCGAGATCGAACCGAACCCCCTGACGCCTTCTCCTGAGACGCCGCAGCCCGAGCCCAGCGCGCCGGGCGTTCCGGCCGACACCCCGACGGAAATACCTCCGGGAAGCCCCGCCGAGTTCCCCGAAACCAACCCGCCCGGCGGCGGAGCCGAGATCGCGGCCGACGACGCGGGCGCCTCGGCGCTGGCCGAGACGGCTCAGAAGGAGGCCGGCCGATGACCCGCAGCCCCAACGGCGTCGCGCCCACGCCGGCCGACGGCCAGCAGATGGATCGTTCCGACGATCCGGAGATCAGCGCCGCCCTGGACGAGATCGCGCCTGACATGGCGATGGACAGCCGTCGTCAGCATCTGACCGGCTCGGCGACGGGCGTCGGCAGCGTGGGCTTCGAGGAGACGGGCGCCTTCGATGTCGGCGACGGAGAGACGCCGGACGGGTCGGACGAACCCTAAACCGCCCGTTCGACGCCCGGCTTCAGCCGGAAGGCCAACAGGACGCCGCCGACCAGCAACAGCACGGCGCCGGCCAGGGCGGTGAAGGCGACCGCCGGCTTTTCCCCCTGTTCGGCGACGAAGGCGCCCAGCAGGCCCCACGCCGTCGGCAGGGGATAGGCCAGGGTCCGCAGCGCCGCGGCGACCGCCAGCGCCCCCGCCGTCGTCGCGACGATCGCCAGTATGGCCCAGCCGCTGGGCGCCAGCACGTCCGGCAGCGCCTGGAAGGCGGTCAGGGTCGTGATCAGGTTCAGCGGCGCGGCCACCGTCAGCCAGCCGGCCAGCGCCGCCAGCGGCCACAGAACCAGCAGGCGGTCGCGTTCGAACCGGCCCAGACCTCGCGCCAGGGGCGCCACGGCCAGCAGCGGAACCACCAGGGCGATCAGGCTGGCAAAGATCACCGCGACGCTGGCCGCCTTCAGGTTCAGGGCCGCGACCACGATCCACAGTCCGATGCCGAAGAAGGCCACCGCCGACGGCCAGCCCAGGCGGCGGATCATGTCGCTCTCGCCGGTCTGCGGCAGGGCCTGGCGCACGGCGTAGGCCAGGACGCCCAGGTAGATCAGGCCCCAGATCGAAAAGGCGTAGCCGGCGACGCGCAGGGTGGAGTTTCCGTCGGCGGCGAATTCGGCCTGGCTCAGGCCCAGGCCCGCGAGGTTCTGCACCAGCGGGACCACGACGGCGAAAACGGCGGCGGCCAACACCACCAGGCGGCGGGTGCGCTGGGCGGGCGTGGGGCGGATGATCGAGGACATGAGCGGCTCCGGTCCGGCGCGTCGTCACGCCTGGCTTGGCAATACGCGCGGACGGCGCGCTTGGTTCACGTCCTGGCGCTCCGACGGATTCCGGCGAGGCGCGGCCGGTGCTAGGATCGGGTCGATCCTCGGTTCGGAGCCGCCGTGAAACCCTTCTACGCCCGCCTTGCGATGGCGGCCCTGGCGGCCGTAGCGGGTCCGCCCGCCGGCGTCAGCCAGGCCCAGGACGGCCCCGCGCCGGTTGCGCCAAGCCCCGACGCCGCGGCGCTGCAACTGGCCTGGGCGCGCGTGCGCGCCGCCCTGACGCCGGCGCAGCAGGCCCTGGAGGTACGCCGTTTCCTGGAGGTCGTGCGCGCGCGCGGGCCGGGCCGCACGCTGGAGGTGGACATGCGCGATCGGGCCTCGGGCCGCGCCGTCCCGCTGGACGATCCGTCGATCCTGCAACGGCCGCAGGCCTATCAGGCGACCGTGGTGCTAGACGGCCGCTTCTACGAGTTTCAGCCCCTGTCGCGCGCCAGCCTGGAGCCGCTGGTGACGCGCTGACGGAACCGGCGCGGGCCCGACCGGTTGTCCCTGCATCATCACAGGAGACACGCCATGGCCGACGCCCCCAAGGAAACCCCGACCTTCCAGACCGACGAGGTCAAGGCCAACCTGGCCATCGAGGCCGGCCAAGGCGTGGGCGCGCGCGAACTGGCCGCCCAGCGCGATCCCGGCGGCGTCAACACCGCCGACGAGGACGAGGAACTGGAAAACGGCGTCGCGGTCCAGGCCGGCGACAAGGACCAGTTGGACGAGAACGTCAGCGTCCAGGGGCTGGACAACGCGGGCTAGCGCAGCTCGAAATTCACCGAGAAGCTGATCATCCGCCCCGCGAGGTCGGCGCCGCTGGCGGCGGCCTCGTCGGTCAGCGCCACCCTCGCCCTTGGCAACGCCCGCTCCACGGCGCGGCCGAGATTGTAGCCGCGGGGCACCTCGCTCTCGGTCTGGCAGTCGCTCAGCGACCCGTCGTCTTTCGTCAGACAGGTCAGCACCACATAGCCCTGGTTGGGCATTCGGCCCCCCACCGGCGCGGGGAAGCTGGGGCGCGGCGCGGCGCGCCACTGGATGAAGGCGGGCAGGCCGTCCTGGCCGTTGCCGTCCACCTCATCCACCCCCGCCATGCGGGGATCGACCAGGGGGCGGCCGCAGGCGTTCAACGTCTGCTCGATGGCGGTGCTCGACGGCTCGATGTCCATGACGTAGCGGGTGCGCCTGCCCCCTTCTTGTTCCGGGGGGACAATGATCTGGAGTTCGCCGCCGGCCGCCAGATCCCGGGCGACCTGGGCCGGAATCCGGCTGAAGGCGACGGATTGACTCGTTCCGACGCTCCAGACGCTGGTCTTGGACTCGCCGCCCTCGCCGACCTGAAACGCCAACTCCCGTTTGACGCCGCGAACCTCGGGCAAACCTTGGACAATGAGGTCGTACACCCCGTCCTGGCACCGCGAGACCAGGTGAAGGCCATTGGTGAAGCTGATCGTGGCGACGACGGTCTTCGCCTCCGGCAGGCGCGTCAGCACCCAGTCGCTGGCGTCATCCTGGCTCCAGGCGGCCGTCGGGGTCGCCATGGCGAGAGCGAGAAGCAGAGGGAGGATCGGGCGTGACATCACCTCATTCACCCCAACGTCAGATTGTCGTCAAGCCGCCGCGTAGATGCTCCGGAACAGGGTCGCGCCGTCGGCGGAGCCCAGTTCGGCCTCGAAGGCGCGGTCGGGGTGGGGCATCATGCCCAGCACGTTGCCGCGCGCGTTCTGGAGGCCCGCGATGTCGTTGACCGAGCCGTTGGGATTGTCGACGTAGCGGAACACGACCTGTCCCTCGCCCTCGATCCGCGCCAGCGTCTCGGCGTCGGCGAAGAAGTTCCCGTCGCCGTTGCCTTGCGTCATGATCACCTCGCGCTGGCCCTGATAGCCGGCGGTGAAGCGGGTCTGGCCGTTGGCGACCGTCAGGCTGACGGGCTTGCAGACATATTTCAGGCCGGCGTTGCGCAGCAGGGCGCCCGGCAGCATCCCCGCCTCGCACAGGATCTGGAAGCCGTTGCAGATGCCCACGACCGCCACGCCGTCGTCGGCGGCCTTCTTCACCGCCTGCATCACCGGCGACTGGGCCGCCATGGCGCCGCAGCGCAGATAGTCGCCGTAGGAAAAGCCGCCGGGAATGACGATCAGGTCGAGACCCGCGGGCAGTTCCGTCTCGGCGTGCCAGACCATCTTGACCGGTTCGCCGGTGGAGCGTTCGACGGCGACCTTGCAGTCGCGATCGCAGTTGGATCCGGGGAAGACGATGACGGCGGCGCTCATGGCGCGGGCCTCTAGCACCGTTTTCGGCGAATGTCAGGCCGTCGCCGCGCGGCGTCCGGTCAGCCAGGCGACGACGAAGATCGCAAAGCCGCCCAGGGACAGGCCGACGCCCACCCAGGCCGTGGAGGTCCAGCCGTATCCCGCCGCGATGGCCATGCCGCCCAGCAACGGGCCGATGGCGTTGGCGGTGTTGAAGGCCGAGTGGTTCAACGCCGCCGCCAGGGTCTGGGCGTCGCCGGCCACGTCCATCAGCCGGGTCTGCAGCACCGAGCCCAGCCCGCCGCCGCCGCCGATCAGCAACACCACCGCCAGCACGGCCCACAGGTTGGACGCGGCGAAGGGATAAAGGGCGAGGGCCGCCGCGCTCCAGAGCAGCAGGCCGCCGGCGGCCTTGAAGCCGACGTGGTCCGCCGCCCAGGCGCCCAGAAGGTTTCCCGCGAACATGCCGACGCCGAACACGGCGAACACCCACGGCATCACCTCCGGCCCCACGCCGGTCACGGCTTGCAGGGTCGAGGCCAGATAGGCGTAGACGGCGAACATCCCGCCGAAACCCACGGCGCCGACGCCCAGCGTCAGCCACACCTGCCCGCGCTTCAGCGCCCCCAGCTCGCGCAGGGGACTGGCGTCCGGGTGGGCCGGATCCCGCGGCGCGAACAGGGCCACCAGCGCCATGGTCACGATCGCCAGGGCCGCGACGATGGCGAAGGTCCAGCGCCAGCCGTGGGCGTGGCTGATGACGTTCACCACGGGGACGCCCAGCACCGTGCCGACCGTCAGGCCCATCAGGATGGTGGAGACCGCGCGGGTGCGGAAATGCAGCGGCACGACCGAGGCCGCGACCAGGGCGGCGACCCCGAAATAGGCCCCATGCGGCAGGCCGCTGAGGAAGCGGAACACCAGCATCCAGCCGTAGGTCGGGGCCAGGGCGCTGAGGCCGTTGCCGATGGCGAACAGCGCCATGAAGACGATCAGCAGCACCCACCGCGGCAGCCGCGCGCCCAGCACGGCCAGGATGGGCGCGCCCACCACCACTCCGGCGGCGTAGGCGCTGATGACGTGGCCGGCGGTGGGGGCGTCGACGCCCAGGCCGGCGGCGAAGTCGGGCAGCACGCTCATGGCCGCGAACTCGGTCACGCCGATGGCGAACCCTCCCATGCCCAGGGCGATCAGGACCAGGGCCACCTGTCCGACCGACAGCGGCTGGGACGTCAGGGCGTCGGAATCGACGACGGCGCCGCTTGCGGCCATGGGAAATCCGTGGGGAGGAGGGGAGGGATGTTGCGCTGCAACATAGGCCCTCGCCCCGCTCGATCAACCGCTTCAGCTGCGGTTTTCGTAGGTCGCCGTCAGCGAGGCCTTGGCCAGGGTGTGGAAGTGCAGGTTGAAGCCGAACACGGCGCCGGAATCGTCGGCGGTGACGTCCAGCGCCTCCACGTCCACGGCGAAGACGGTGAAGATATAGCGGTGCGGGCCGTGGCCGGGCGGCGGGGCGGCCCCGCCGAAGCCGGGCTGGCCGTAGTCGGTCCGGCCCTGAACCGCCGCCGTCGGCAGGTCGCCGCCGGGAGAGCCGGCGCCGGTCGCCAGTTCGGTCACGTCGGCGGGGATGTTGGCGACCGTCCAGTGCCAGAAGCCGGACCCGGTCGGGGCGTCTGGATCATAGCAGGTGACGGCGTAGCTCTTGGTCCCCTCCGGCGCGCCGGACCAGGCCAGGTGCGGCGAGGTGTTTCCCTTGGCGTGGACCTGCGCATCGGGCAGGACGCCGCCGTCGGTGATGTCCCTTGAGGTCAGGGTGAAGGTCATCGGCGTCTCTCCTTTTCGTGATTCTGAAGCCTAACGAGCGGGGTCGCCGCGACGTTGCGCGGCCATCCGTCACCCGCTGCGCATCGGATACGGTCAAGCCGAGCCCGGAGGGCGCGGCAAGGGCCCGCGCGCCTGCACGGGCGCGCTTTATTTCGAACGCGGTCGCGCCGGGACGGGATCATCCCGGCTTGTGAAGCAGGCGCGCGGCCTGTCCGGCTTCGGCCAGCAGGCGAACCGCCTGGACATCGAAGGACACGAAGGTCTCGCCGCCCAGCCATCGACCCTCATGGGCTATGACGCCATCGGCGAAATCGCCCCCGGCCTCAAGCACCGCCAGGCCGGCCTCCACAGCGGGACGGTCGGTCGCCACGTTGCGCAAATCGACGATCCGGCGGATCGCGCCTGCGATGTCGTCGCGCGACGCCCGATACCCGCGCGCCATCACCCAGGCGAACTCGCACAGGGACAGGACGCTGACGGCGACGACATCGGCCGATTCCAGAACTTCGAGCGCCAGCTGTTGCTGAGCTTCGTCGTCGCCCGTCACCGCCCGCAGCAGGACATTGGTGTCGAGGGCGATCCTCACGTGCGCCCGGCGTCCGCCCCGGCCTCGGCGGTCAGCGCGGCGATCTGCTCGATCGTCAGGCGGGCGCCGTTCGTCCGCCCCTTCATGAAATCGGCGAGTTCCCGCCAGGAGCCCTGAGGCTGATCGGCGCTGAGTTCGGCCCGTCCATCCGGCAACAGGTCGAGCCGCACCTTCTGGCCCGGCTGAACGCCGAGATGCTGCAGCACCTCCTTGCGGAAGGTCACCTGGCCCCGACTGGTCACGGTCAGCGTCGTCATGGCGACAATGTAATGCAAAACTGCATTACGCGCAATCGAGGCGCGTCAGGCCGTCTCGATGCGGTAGCCCTCGATCACCGTGTTGGCGAGCAGCTGTTCGCACATCTTCCTGGCCTCGGCCTGCGGGTCCTCGACGCCGGCCAGGTCGAATTCGATCAGCTTGCCGACGCGGGCGTTGGAGACGCCGGTCCAGCCCAGGCCCTGCAGCGCGCCCTCGACGGCCTTGCCCTGGACGTCCAGCACGCCGGGCTTGAGGAAGACGTGAACCTTCACCTTGCTTGAAGCGGTTGGGGCCATCAGTGCAGCCCCCCCTGGATGACCGTCGGCATGCCCTTCATGATGCCCAGGCGGCGCGCGACCTCGGTATAGCTTTCGATGACGTTGCCCAGGTCGCGGCGGAAGCGGTCCTTGTCCAGCTTCTCGCCGGTGGCGGCGTCCCACAGGCGGCAGCTGTCGGGGCTGATCTCATCGGCCAGGATCACGCGGCTGAAGTCGTTTTCCCAGATGCGGCCGAACTCGATCTTGAAGTCGACCAGGGTGATGCCGACGGCGCCGAACATGCCCGACAGATAGTCGTTCACCCGCACCGTCATGGCCAGGATGTCGTCCAGCTCCTGGGTCGAGGCCCAGTTGAAGGCCGTGATGTGCTCTTCGGTGACCATCGGGTCGTTGAGCTCGTCCTTCTTGAGGTAGAATTCGATGATCGAGCGGGGCAGGGCGGTGCCCTCCTCGATCCCCAGCCGCTGGCTCATCGAGCCGGCGACGATGTTGCGGCACACCACCTCCAGCGGGATGATCTCGACCTCGCGGATCAGCTGCTCGCGCAGATTCAGCCGCTTGATGAAGTGGTTGGTCACGCCGATGCCGTTCAGGCGCGACATGATGAATTCGCTGATCTGGTTGTTGATGACGCCCTTGCCTTCCAGGGTCGCCTTCTTCTGCGCGTTGAACGCGGTGGCGTCGTCCTTGAAGTACTGGATCAGGGTGCCGGGCTCGGGTCCCTCGTACAGGATCTTGGCCTTGCCCTCGTAGAGCTTCTTGCGCTTGGTGTTCATCTCAGGTCCGCCTGCGCTCGCCAGAAACAAAAATCGCGCGACCCAGAGCGGATGGGAAAACCCGGTCTCGGCGGCGCGTTTCGGAATCGGTCGGGCTGGTAATCTCGGTTCGGCGTCTCCTTAGCCGAAGCGGGCACGCGATACAAATCAAGGCGAGAGCGACGACCGGACATCGCGCCTCACCCTGCGCAAGTCAGGTTGCGTTCAGGCGGAAGGGGGCTATAGACGGGCGCTTGCTCCGGCGGGATCGGGGCGTACGGAGCTTGCTGAGCGAAATGACGACCTTCGACGATCGGGAACAGGCCTTCGAAGCCAAGTTCGCCCTCGATCAGGAGCAGGAATTCCGCGCCACCGCCCGGCGCAACAAGATGCTGGGCCTGTGGGCCGCCGAGAAGATGGGCCTGTCGACCGACAGCGCCGACCAATACGCCGCCGCCGTGGTCCGCGCCGACATGGAGCAGCCGGGCGACGAAGACGTCTTCCGCAAGGTCGCCGGCGACTTCAAGGCCTCGGGCCTGACCGTTTCCGAAGGCGAGCTGCGTTCCAAGATGGACGAGTTCGCCTCGATCGCCCGCGACCAGATCCGCGCCGGCGAATGACCGTTCGGCCCCAGGGCCGACGCTGAATGTCGAAAGGGCCGCACCCGGGGGAAAGTGCGGCCCTTTCTTTTTTCCGGGGACGTTGGGGGATGTCTCGCCCGGGGTACTGTGCGTCTCGCGCCCCTGAAGAACACCGCTTCGCGCGATTGGTTCACCGACCAGGGGAAAAATTTTCGGGGCGGCTCAATCCTCGAACACCACCGTCTTGGCGCCATGCAGAAGCACCCGGTCCTCCAGGTGCCGGCGGACCGCGCGGGCCAGGACGCGCCGCTCGATGTCGCGGCCCCGGCGGATCAGGTCCTGGGGCGTGTCGCGGTGGCTGATCCGCTCCACGTCCTGTTCGATGATGGGGCCTTCGTCCAGGTCGGCGGTGACGTAGTGGGCGGTCGCGCCGATGACCTTCACCCCGCGCGCATGGGCCTGGTGATAGGGGCGCGCGCCCTTGAAGCCGGGCAGGAAGGAATGATGGATGTTGATGCAGCGTCCGGCCAGCCGCCCCGCCAGGTCGTCGGACAGCACCTGCATGTAGCGGGCCAGCACCACCAGTTCGGTTCCGGTCGCCTCGATCAGGCGCAGCAGTTCCGCCTCCTGCGCGGCCTTGGCGGCGGCGTCGCCGGAATCCCTCAGCGGCAGGTGATGGAAGGGCAGGTCGCCCAGATCGACATGGCCGATCAGATCGCGCGGGTGGTTGGAGACGATCGCCGTCACTGTCATCGGCAGTTCGTCGATGCGCCACCGATACAGAAGGTCGGCCAGGCAGTGATCGAACTTGGACGTCAGGATCATGACCCGCCGCGGTTCGGGCCCGCGCAGGGTCCAGTCCATCTCGAACCGCTCGGCCAGCGGCGCGAAGGCCTGGCGCACCGCCTCGATCGCGTCGCCGTCGGCCGGCTCGAACACCACGCGCATGAAGAAGGTCCCGCTGACGGCGTCGCCGAACTGCTGGGCGTCGGAGATGTTGGCGTCGCGCTGCATCAGAAAGCCCGAGACCGCGGCGACGATGCCGTGGCGGTCGGGGCAGGACAGGGTCAGGATCATCGGGCCGGCGCGCTGGAGGGAATGAACCGTTCCAGTATGGCCCAGCTTCGCGCCTTTTCCGACAAGGATCTTGCGTGGGCGGGGCTGGACGACGGCAGGTCGACCAGCATCGGCCCGTCCGCCCCGGCCAGGATGCGTCGCCCCAGGCGCGCGGCCAGGCCGCCATTGAAGGCCACGGCCTGGAGGCGTGGCAGGCCGGCGACCAGGCCCCTGAGGTCGGCCGCCTCCGGCGAGCGGATGGCCGCGTCCAGGCTGCCCGATCGTTCGGCCGAGGCGATCACGTCCCACAGGCCCACGCCCCGCGCCCGCAGCCGCATCAGCCGGCCCTCGTAGGGCAGGGCGGCCAGGTCCTCGCCCAACACCCCGCCGATCAGGGGCCAGAAGGCGTTGCGCGGATGGGCGTAATACTGCGCCGCCTTCAGCGAGGCGTCGCCGGGCAGGCTGCCCAGGACCAGCAGGCGGGTGTCCGCATCGACGACGGGATCGAAGCCGATGCGACGCGTATCGGTCACGCCTGACCGAACACCCGGTCGAACACCACGTCGACGTTCTTGGTGTGGTAGCCCAGGTCGAACAGGGCTTCCAGGTCGGCGTCGGGCAGGGTGACGCGGGCGTCGGCCTTGAGGAAGTCGATGAAGCGGCCCTCGCCGCGCCAGACCTTCATGGCGTTCTCCTGCACCGCCGCATAGGCGTCCTCGCGGCTGATCCCGGCCTGGGTCAGGGCCAGCATGACGCGCTGGGAGAAGACCAGCCCGCCCAGGCGATCCAGATTCTTCTGCATGTTCTCGGGGTACACGTTCAGCCGCTCGATCACCCCCGCCAGGCGGTGCAGGGCGAAGTCCAGGTGGATGGTGGCGTCCGGGCCGATGCCGCGCTCGACCGACGAATGGCTGATGTCCCGCTCGTGCCACAGGGCGACGTTCTCCATCGCCGGCGTCACGGCCGAGCGGACCAGGCGCGCCAGGCCGGTCAGGTTCTCGGTCAGGATGGGGTTGCGCTTGTGCGGCATGGCCGACGAGCCCTTCTGGCCCTTGTCGAAGAACTCCTCGGCTTCCAGCACCTCGGTGCGCTGCAGGTGGCGGATTTCCACGGCCAGTCGCTCGACCGAGGAGGCGACGACGCCAAGCGCGGCGAAATAGGCGGCGTGGCGGTCGCGCGGGATCACCTGGGTCGAGACCGGCTCGACCTGCAGGCCCATCTGGTCGGCGACATATTGTTCGACCGCCGGATCGACGTTGGCGAAGGTGCCGACGGCGCCCGAGATGGCGCAGGTGGCGATCTCCTCCCGGGCCGCGACCAGGCGGCGCTTGGCGCGCTGGAACTCGGCGTGATAGCCGGCCAGCTTCAGGCCGAAGGTCACCGGCTCGGCGTGGATGCCGTGGCTGCGGCCGACGGTGACGGTGTACTTGTGCTCCTTGGCGCGGGTCTCCAGCGCCTTCAGCACCCGGTCGACCCCGTCCAGCAGCAGGTCGGTGGAGCGCGCCAGCTGGACCGCGAAACAGGTGTCCAGCACGTCCGAGGACGTCATCCCCTGGTGCAGGAAGCGGGCCTCGTCGCCGACGATCTCGGACACGTGGGTCAAGAAGGCGATGACGTCGTGCTTGGTGGTGCGCTCGATCTCGTCGATGCGGTCGGCGTCGAAGGTCGCGTCCTTGCCCTTGGCCCAGATGGCGTCGGCCGACTCCTTGGGGATGACCCCCAGTTCGGCCATCTTGGTCGCGGCGTGGGCCTCGATCTCGAACCAGATCTTGTATTTGGTCTCTTGCGACCAGATGGCGACGGCGTCGGGGCGGGAGTAGCGCGTGATCATGGGCGCCCGTAAAGGCTTCGCGGGCCGCCGTGTCAAGGAAGCGCAAGGACAGGAGACGACGTCATGGACCTGATCATCGGTCCCAGAACCTATTCGACCTGGTCGCTGCGCGGCTGGCTGGTGATGAAGGCGACCGGCGCGGCGTTCGCCGTCGTGGACGCCCGCTACGACACGCCCGAGCGGAAGGCGGCGCTGACCGCCCTGTCGCCGTCCGGCTTCGTGCCGGCCCTGCGGGTGGACGGAGAGGTGATCTGGGACACCCTGGCCATCGCCGAATGGGCGGCCGAGCGCTATCCCGAAGCGGGCCTCTGGCCAGCCGATGCGACGGCGCGGGCCCTGGCCCGGTCCGTCACGGCGGAGATGCATTCGGGCTTTCAGGCGCTTCGGACCCTGTGCGGCACGGGACCCGATCATCCGATGGTCGGCGACGCGCGGGCCGAGACGCCGTCCGATCCGGCGCTGGACCGGGACCTGGCGCGCATCGTCGGGCTGGTTCGCCAGATGCGGGGCCGGTTCGGCCAGGGCGGTCCGTGGCTGTTCGGCGCGCGCACCATCGCCGACATCTTCTATACGCCGGTCGCCGCCCGGGTGCGCCATTTCCAGATCGACCTGGACGCGCACGGGGACGACGGGACGGCGCAGACCTATATGGCGGCGCTGCTGGCCCACCCGGACTTCCGGCGCTGGGAAGTCGAGGCCCTGAGTTAACCGCGGGCGAACCATGGCGGCTGACGTCGGGTTAATCGGACGGCGTTATCCAGGGCGTCGGCCGCTTCCGGCCGGAGAAACCCGCCATGACGGCGCCTGCCTCTCGTCCCGCCCTCAAAGCGTCGGCCCGGCCGATGCATCCCGTCATCGCGCACGGCCTTGTGGCGACGGTGGGGGCGATGGCCTGGGCGATGCTGTTGGCCGCCCTGATCTGAGCGGGGTCTATTGGGCGCCCGGAATGAGGGCGGCCTGCGCGATCTGCACCGGCTCCGCGGCGGGCGGCACGTAGTCCAGAGCGACCGGGATCAGCGGCGCGCCCGAAGCCACCGCCTCCAGCGTCTTCAACGGGCCGCCGAACATCCGTTGATAGATCCAGTAGGCGGCCACGACCTTTTCGACGTATTCGCGCGCCTGGGGCACGTCGATGGTCTCGATCAGCAGCAGCGGGTCGGCGTCGCCGCCCAGCTTGCGGATCGCGCCCAGCATGGGGCCGGGGCCGGCGTTGTAGGAGGCCACCGCGCGCAGCAGGTCGCCGTGGAAGGCCGGCAGCTGCAGCATCCGGTTCACATAGGCCTGGCCCAGCCGCATGTTGACGGCCGGCTGCAGCAGCTTGGTCGGATCGCTGACGAAGGTGCGGTCGCCGGTCATCTCGGCGGCGGTGGCCGGCATCACCTGCATCAGCCCATAGGCCCCCGCGCCGGAGCGGGCGTCGGGATTGAAATCCGTTTCCTTGCGCGCCAGGGCGTACACCAGCGCCTTCTCGATGGTGAAGCCGCCCTCGGGCTCCAGCACGGGCGCGGGATAGCGCAGGGCGTCGATGCGGGCGGCCTCGGCGTTGGCGGCGGCGCCGGGGCTCATGATCCGGGCCAGGGCGTTCCACATCCGCGCCGCGTCGGCGGGGGCGGTGCGAACGCCGGCGCGAAGCTCGCTGTCCGCCTCGCCCCGTCGGCCGATCTCGTACAGGGCCACGGTGCGGCGCGCGCGGTCGTCGGTCTGGACGAAGGCGGCCAGGGCCTCGGCGTCGACGCCGGCGTCGGCCACATAGGCGGCGCGCTGGAATCGGGCCTCCTGCGCATAGGGCCGCGGACCCAGGTTCTCGATCACCGGTTCCTCGCCCAACTGGGCCAGGGCGATCTGGCCGTAGAAGGTGGCGGGCCACTGGGCGGCCAGGCGCAGATGTTCGACGATCCGGTCCTGGCGGCCCGACTGGCCGGCGGCGCGGGCGGTCCAGTAGGCGGCGCCGGCGCGGACCCAGGGGTCTTCCGTCGGATCGTTGGCGACGCGGGCGAAGGCGGTGAAGGACTCGCCGAACTGGCCCAGCCGCCATTGCGCCAGGCCGACCGTCCACCAGTCGCCGATCTGCTGGCCGATGGCGACCGCGCCGGTCAGGTCGTCGGCGTTGTAGGCGATGCGCGCGGCCTTGGCGGGGTCCTGGCCCGGCGTTCCGGCCACGGCGGCCACGACGCTGCTCCAGGTGCGGCCCAGGAAGCTGGGCTTCTTCGGCTCGGCCGCGCCGTCCGGACGCCGGCGAAGCGCCAGGTCGTACACCCGATCGGCGCACGGCAGGTCGGCGTAGTCGTCCAGCCAGGCCGACAATTCCTCATAGGTCGCCACATGGTCCGGGTGGAACAGGCGCTCGAATTCGACCTGGCCCAGCAGGACGCGGTCCTTGGCCTGGCGGGCGGACAGGCGCGCCGCTTCCAGGTCGCCGCGTCGCAGGGCGTCGAAGGCGGTGGTGTAGCTGAGGCGGTCCGCCGGGGTCAGCGCGGTCGGGCGCATGGAACCGGACGCGCCGGCGGACGCTCCTCCCTCGTAGGGCGTTTCCGCAAGTGCGGCGTTCGCGCCCCCGGCGAATGCGAGGGCGAGCGTCGACGCGAGGATCGCGCGGCGGATCGAAATCATAAGGCGGCCCCCGTTGGCGTCCTTGGCCCGTCTCGACTCAGGCGATGGATCGTTTGGCGTCGGTCGTCAGCATGGAAACATGCTGCAAACAGTCGTGACCTCAAACCGAGTCCGTTTCAAGGCGGGACGCCAGGGTCAGCATGTCCGCCCACGCCTGTCGCTTGGCCTGGGGCTGGCGAAGCAGGAAGGCCGGATGAAGCGTCGGCAGGGCGGGGGCCTGAACGGCGCCCTCGGCCAGGCGCCATTCCCGCCACTGGCCGCGCATCTTCATGACGCCCTCTTCGGTCTGCAGCACCGACTTGGCGGCGGCCGCGCCCAGCAACAGCACCGCGCGCGGCTTCAGCAGGGCGAAGGCGCGCTCGACGAAGGGGGCGCAGACCGCCTGCTCCTGCGGACTGGGGGTGCGGTTGCCGGGCGGGCGCCAGAAGACGGTGTTGGTGATGAAGACCTTTCCGGTCAGCCCCGCGGCGTCCAGCATCCGGTCCAGCAGCTTGCCCGCCTTGCCCACGAAGGGCTGGCCCAGCCGATCCTCGTCCGCGCCGGGGCCTTCGCCGATCACCAGCACGGCGGCGTTCGGATCGCCCCGGCCGAACACCGACTGGGTCGCGCCCATGCCGCGCAGGGCGCAGCCCTCGAAGGCCGCCACCGCCGCAGCCAGGTCCTGAAGCGTGCCGGCCCCGGCCGCCAGCCGTCGCGCCTCAGCCACGGCCGCGCCGCCGTCCAGCGCGGTGGGACGCGCCACCACCGAGGCGGTCGCGCGCTGCACCGCCTTGACCGCCGCGGGCGGCGCGACATGGGTGTGGTCGACCGGCGCCTCGCCATAGCAGGCGTCCACCCCCGCATCCCGCCAGAAGGCGAGCAGGCTTTCCATCGCAGCGATGTCGTGGGGTTGCGCGTTCATGTCTCGACCCACCGATAAGCCTTGACCGCCCTCGCGTCACCTTCCGATAAGCGGCATAACCATACGAATAACCGGGATTTCAGGGGAAGACATGGCGGAACAAGCCATCGAAGGCGGCGCCGAGAACGCCCGCCAGGAAGCGATCATCGACAATCTGCCGCCGATCGAGGCGCTGGAGGGCGTCGAGCGCGAGGTGATGGAGTACGACGTCGTCATCGTCGGCGGCGGCCCCGCCGGCCTGTCGGCCGCCATCCGCCTGAAGCAGCGCGCCGAGAAGGACGGCAAGGAGGTCAGCGTCGCCGTGCTGGAAAAGGCGGCCGAGGTCGGCGGTCATATCCTGTCGGGCGCCGTGATCGATCCCAAGGCGCTGAACGAACTGTTCCCGGACTGGAAGGCGCGCGGCGCGCCGCTGGAGACGCCGGTCGCCAAGGACCGGTTCCTGCTGCTGGGCCCGCAGGGGTCGGCGCCCCTGCCCATGCCGCTGATGCCGCCCTTCATGCACAATCACGGCTGCTACATCGCCTCGCTGGGCAATCTCACACGTTGGTTAGGCGAACAGGCCGAGGCGCTGGGCGTCGAGGTCTATCCCGGCATGGCCGCAAGCCACGTGGTCTGGGACGAGCCGACGGGGCGGGTGAAGGGCGTCGTCGCCGGCGTTTTCGGCATCGACCGCGAAGGCAAGCCGACCGGCGACTTCCAGCCGGGCATCGAACTGCACGGCAAGTACGTCTTCATCGCCGAGGGCGTGCGCGGCTCCCTGGCCAAGACCATCATCGCCAGACACAGGCTGCAGGACGGCAAGTCGCCGCAGAAGTACGGCATCGGCCTGAAGGAGCTGTGGCAGGTCCCGGCCGAACAGCACCAGCCGGGCCTGGCCCAGCACACCACCGGCTGGCCGCTGGACGAGCACACCGGCGGCGGCAGCTTCCTGTATCACTTCGGCGACCGCTATGTGGCCGTCGGCTATGTGGTGCACCTGAACTACAAGAATCCGCATCTGTCGCCGTTCGACGAGTTCCAGCGCTTCAAGCACCACCCGGATATCGCCAAGCATCTGGAGGGCGGAACGCGCATCTCCTATGGCGCGCGCGCCATCACCGAGGGCGGCCTGCAGTCCATTCCGAAACTGTCCTTCCCCGGCGGCGCGCTGATCGGCTGTTCCGCCGGTTTCGTGAACGTGCCGCGCATCAAGGGCAGCCACAACGCCATGAAGACCGGCATGCTGGCCGCCGACGCCGCCTATGACGCGGTGCAGGCCGGGCGGTCCGGCGACGAACTGGTCGAGTACCAGACCGCGTTCGAGAAGAGCTGGGTCTATAAGGAGCTGTCGGTCGTTCGCAACGCCAAGCCCCTGCTGTCCAAGTTCGGCACGACGCTGGGCGGGGCGCTGGGCATGTTCGACATGTGGTGCCGCACCCTGCTGGGCGGCTGGTCGCCGATTCCGACGCTGCAACACCACAAGAGCGACGCCGCCTCCACCGAGCCGGCCGCCGGCCACAAGCCGATCGCCTATCCCAGGCCGGACGGGAAGCTGTCGTTCGACAAGCTGTCTTCGGTCTTCATCTCCAACACCAACCACGCCGAGGACCAGCCGGCCCACCTGAAGCTGCTGGATCCGTCCGTGCCGATCCGCGTCAACCTGCCCAAATACGGCGAGCCGGCGCGGCTGTATTGCCCGGCGGGGGTGTACGAGGTCGTCTATGGCGACGAGGCGGCCCGCAAGGACCCGCGCTTCGTCATCAACGCCCAGAACTGCGTCCACTGCAAAACCTGCGACATCAAGGACCCGTCGCAGAACATCGTCTGGACCACGCCAGAGGGCGGGGGCGGCCCGAACTATCCGAACATGTGATCGACAGCGGGCGCGGGGGCGTGCGCGCCCCTTGCCCGGCGCCGGAAAAGCGTGAAGGGTCCGGCGCATGACCGCTGCTGATCGTTCGCGCCTGTTCGCCGCCTCCCTGAGCGTGCTCGCCCTCGCCGCCGGGATGGCCGGCGGGGCCGCCCGGGCGCAGACCCTGCCGTCCGGCGAGCCCGTTCGTCGGATCGCGCCGCAGGACCAGCTGCCGCCCGCCGTCATACTGGCGCCCGAGCAGTCCCCCGACGAGGCCGCGCCCGGCCAGACGGAGCCTGGACAGACTGCGCCCGGAGAGGATGCGCCCGACGAGGCGTCGCCGGACGACGAGGAGACGCCGCCGACCGTCACCCTGGCCGAGGAACCGGCCGAGCCGGCCATCCCCGAGGTGTGGGCCCCCGTGCCGACCGACGCCGAGGGCCGCAGCGCCTATGGCCTCTATCTGGCGGGCAAGCTGGCCCTGATGCAGGGCCAGGGCGGGGCGGGCGCCGACTTCCTGGCGCGCGCCCAGGCCCTGACGCCCGAGCAGCCGCGCGTGAAGGCCCAGGCGTTCACCTCGGCGCTGCTGTCCGGAGACCTGGACCAAGCCGCTCGCATCGCCCCCGCGCCGGGCGAGGCGCCGGCCGTGATGGTGGAGGGCGGACGCCTGGTCCGCATCGTCCAGACCTTCGCGCATGGCGACGCCCGCGCCGCCGACGCCGCCCTGGCGCGCGAACCGATCGCCGCGCCTCATGCGCGGGCCGGGCTGATGGTGTCGCCGTGGATCGCGGCGGCGGCCGGGGACTGGGACCGCGCCCTGCAGGCCCCGCCGACGGCGGCCGACCCCCTGACCCTGGCCTTCGCCCGGCTGAACCAGGCCCAGCTGCTGGAGCATCGCCGTCGCTATGACGAGGCCGAGGCCGCGCTGAAGGGGCTGTCCGACACGGCCGTGATCGGCGCCCTGTTCCATCGCCCCTACGGCGAGTTCCTGGAGCGGCGCGGGCGACGCGACGAAGCCCTGGCCGTCTATCGCAAGGCCATCGAAGGGGGCACGGTCGACCTGGCCCTGGTGCGGGCCCTGACGCGCGCCCGCGACGGCGGCCGCGCCCCGGCCATGCCGACCTTCCGCCAGGGCGCCGCCGAGGCCCTGGCCAACGCCGCCGCCCAGGCCTCGGCCGAACGGGGGCACGAGTTCGCCGCCGTCTATCTGCGCCTGTCGCTGAACCTTGACGACACGCCCGCCTCGCAGCTGGCCCTGGGGCAGACGCTGGACCGGGCCGGACTGTCGGCCGCCTCGCGCACCGCCTATTCCCTGGTGGGGACCCAGGACCCGGTGCTCTACGCCACCGCGCGGGCCCAGCTGGCGGCGGGCCTGCAGGAAGAGGGGCGGCCCGAAGACGCCCTGGCCGAGCTGCGCCGCGCGGCCGAAGCGGCGCCGGACGATGCGCGCGTCGCCCTGATGCTGGCCGGCCAGCTGATGCCGGCCGAGAAGAACGCCGAGGCGCTGGAAATTCTGAACGGCCCGCTGCTGAACCGCGAGGGGCAGACCGCCCAGGTCCACTTCCTGCGCGGCGCGGCCTACGAGGCGCTGGAGCGCGTGCCCGAGGCCGAGGCCGAGCTGTGGGCCGCCGTCCAGGCCGCGCCCGAGGACGCCGACATGCTGAACTACCTCGGCTATCTGTGGGTGGACCGGGACCTGCGCGTGCAGCAGGGGGCCGAGATGATCCAGCGCGCCCTGGCCCTGGAGCCGGAGAACGGCAACATCCAGGATTCCCTGGGCTGGGCCCAATACCGTCAGGGCGACTATTCGGCCGCGGTGGACTCGCTGGAGCAGGCCATCGACAAGGAGCCGGCCAACGCCGAGATCAACGACCACCTGGGCGACGCCTACTGGCGGGTCGGGCGCCGTCGCGAGGCGGAATGGATGTGGAAGCGCGTCCTGGTGCTGGAACCCGACGACGCGCGCCGCGCCGAGGTCGAGCGCAAGATCGAGCAGGGCCTGGACGACGGGGCGGCGACCGGCGGCGTGTCGCAATAGCCATGCGGCGGACGGCGACGGCCCCGGCCAAGATCAACCTGTTCCTGCACGTCGGCGCGACGGGCGCCGACGGCTATCATCCGCTGGCCAGCCTGGTCGCCTTCGCCGACGTGGGCGACCGCGTCTCGGTCGAGCCGGCCGAGCGCCTGTCGCTGGAAGTGCAGGGGCCGTTCGCGGCGGCCCTGGCGGACGCGGACGACAACCTGATCCTCAGGGCGCTGCGTCGCCTGGGCGAAGCCACGGGGAAAGGGCCGCCCGCGCTGAGGGTCGTTCTGGACAAGCAGCTGCCGATCGCCGCCGGCCTGGGGGGCGGGTCGTCCGACGCCGGCGCGGCGTTGCGCCTGGCCGCCCCGGCCCTGGGCCTGGAGGCCGACCATCCGGCGCTGGAGACCGCGGCGGCGGTCGTGGGAGCCGACGGGCCGATGTGCCTTCACGTCCGCCCGGCCTGGGCCGAGGGGCGCGGCGACCGGCTGACGGTCGAGACGCGCCTGCCGGACCTGCCGATCCTTCTGGTCAATCCCGGCGTCCCCTCGCCGACGGGGGCGGTCTATCGCGCCTATGACGCCGGACCCGTTCGGTCGGCGGATCGCCCCGCCCCTCCCGGCGACTGGAGCCCGCGCGGAGTGGCGGACTGGGTGTCGCGCCAGCGAAACGACCTGGAGGCGCCGGCGCTGTCGCTGGCGCCCGCCATCGGCGAGGCCCTGGCCGAGGTCGCGGCCGGCGAGGGCGTGCTGTTGACGCGGATGTCGGGCTCGGGCGCGACCGTGTTCGGTCTCTACGCCGACGACGCGGCCGCGCGCGCGGCGGCGCAGGCCCTGGCGGCCCGGCGACCGGGTTGGTGGGTGCGCGCCGGTCGTCTGAAGGGCGCTGAAGCAAACGCTCAGCTTTCGGGCGACAATCCGGCGTAACCGGCGTCTTCGCCGCTGTATGGTCGAGCTTTCGCCAAGATCATCACGAAAGTTTCCGATTGTTTCACTTTCGCGGAACCGTAGCGTCGGTTTGCGACTTTGCCAGCCAGTTCCGAATACGGGAACGGATCGCCTTTCCCCCGAGCGCGATCCCACAACGCAAAGAGGAAACCGCCATGCTTCGCACCAAACTGCTTGCCGCCACCGCCGTCGCCACCCTGATGGCCGCGCCCGCCCTGGCCCAGGAGGCCACGCCTCCGGCCCAGACCACGGTCCCGGAAGCCACGACCTCCAGCACGCCGCAGACCATGCCCGCCCCGGCCCAGGCCGCGCCCCAGGCGGCGCCGCAAGCCGAAACCGAAACGCCCGCCGCCGGCGAGACCGTCGTGGACGTGCTGCGCGCCAGCGGCCAGTTCTCGACCCTGCTGAGCGCGCTGGACCAGGCGCAGCTGACCGAGACCCTGTCGACGCGTCCGGCCATCTCGATCTTCGCGCCGACCGACGCGGCCTTCGCCGCCCTGCCGGAAGCCGAGCGCACCCGCCTCATGGACCCGGCCAACGCCAATGAGCTGCGTCAGGTGCTGCTGTACCACGTGATCGTCGCCGACGTGACGCCCGACCAGATCGAGGGCCGCAAGGGCGGCGTGCCCACCGCCTCCGAGGCGCAGATCCTGCTGGACGGCACCGGCGAGGCCATCAGGGCCGACGGCGCCACGGTGGTCAGCGCCGAGCTGGACGCCTCCAACGGCGCGGTCTTCCCGATCGACAAGGTGCTGAACCCGGCCCAGTCGATGGCGGCCATGGGCGACGAGGAAAGCGCGACCGCCACCGAGGCGGGCGAAACCTCTGGCGACGACGCGGCCGCGACCGAGACCACCACCCCGGCCGAGCCGGGCATGACGGCGCCGAACGGCCAGCCGGCCGCGACCGCCACGACGGTCGCCTCGCCCCCGGTCGCCAACCCGACCGACGGCCAGATGGACAGCGCCGCCGACCCGGCCGTGAACCCCTCGGCCACCCCGCCGGTCCAGACCCCCGATGCGGTCGACGGCGATCAGGAAGGCGACCCGACCCCGCAGTAAGGCGTCGGACGGCCTTCGCCCCTTGTCGGGGCGAGTTGAAGCGGAAGGCGGCGGGCCCTATGGTCCGCCGTCTTTTTTCTGAGCCTTCCCCGAGCCCGACTTGACCGCTTCGACTGAACCGCTCGCGTTTCAGGACCTGATCCTGACGCTGCACCGCTACTGGGGCGACCAGGGGTGCGCCATCCTGCAGCCCTACGACATCGAGGTCGGGGCCGGCACCCTGCACCCGGCGACCGTGCTGCGCGCCCTGGGACGCAAGCCCTGGAAGGCCGCCTACGTCCAGCCCAGCCGCCGCCCCGGCGACGGCCGCTATGGCGAGAACCCCAACCGGCTGCAGCACTATTACCAGTATCAAGTCATCCTGAAGCCGAACCCGGACGACCTCCAGGCGCTGTATCTGGGGTCGCTGGAAGCCATCGGCATCGATCCGAAACTGCACGACATCCGCTTCGTCGAGGACGACTGGGAGAACCCGACGGTCGGGGCCTGGGGCCTGGGCTGGGAAGTCTGGTGCGACGGGATGGAGGTGACGCAGTTCACCTATTTCCAGGGCGTCGGCGGCATCGAGGTGGACGTGGTGTCGGGCGAGCTGACCTATGGCCTGGAACGCCTGGCCATGTACGTCCAGGGCGTCGACAACGTCTATGACCTGAAGTTCAACAAGGACGGCCTGACCTATGGCGAGGTCTTCCTGGAGAACGAGCGCCAGCAGTCGGAAGCCAACTTCCACGGCTATGACGTCGATGGGCTGAAGCGCCGGTTCGAGGACATGGAGCGCGAGGCCGCGCACCTGCTGACCATGAAGGGGCCGCAGGGCCAGCCGCTGGTCCTGCCCGCCTATGACCAGGTGCTGAAGGCGTCGCACCTGTTCAACCTGATGGACGCCCGCGGCGCCATCGCCGTGGCCGAACGCCAGAGCTACATCGGCCGCATCCGCGACCTGTGCAAGGCGTGCGCCCTGGCGCAGGTCGAGCAGGAACGGGCCGAGGCATGATTTCCCGTTCCGCCCATCTCGGCGAAGGCCGGGATCCGGTCGTGTCGCACGGCGCGATGTCCGGGATGGCGGTTGAAGACCACACGGCGCCGTTGGCGCGCCCAAAGCGCTGGGTCCCGGCTTTCGCCGGGATGAGCGGACAGACTTGAGACCCCGATGCCCCAACTCCTCCTCGAAATCTTCTCCGAAGAAATCCCCGCCCGCATGCAGCCGGGCGCCGCGCGCGACCTGGAGCGGATGGCGTCCGATCGCCTGAAGGCCGCCGGCCTGACCTGGGACGCGCTGACGACCTACGCCGGCCCGCGCCGCCTGACCCTGGTGGTCGACGGCCTGCCCGCCGCCACGCCCGACCGTTCCGAAGAGGTGAAGGGGCCCAAGGTCTCGGCCCCGCCCCAGGCGCTGGAAGGCTTCCTGAGAAAGACCGGCCTGACGCGCGAGCAGCTGGTCGAGCGCGACGGCGTGCTGTTCGCGGTCATCAGCAGCCAGGGCCGCGCCACGCCGGACCTGATCCCCGAGATGGTCGACCAGATCGTGCGGGCCTTCCCCTGGCCCAAGTCGATGCGCTGGGGCACGGGAAGCCTGCGCTGGGTGCGGCCGATCAAGCGCATCCTGTGCGTCTTCGACGGCAAGGTGGTTCCGTTCGAGATCGACGGCATTGCGTCCGATGCGATCACCGAGGGCCACCGCTTCCTGGGCTCGGGCCAGCCGCTGAAGGTCAGCGACTTCGTCGACTATCGCCAGCAGTTGGAGCGGAACTTCGTCCTGCTGGACATGGCCGACCGCAAGCTGCGCATCCTGGAACAGGCCAAGGCCGCCTGCGCCGCGCGGGGGCTCACCCTGGTCGACGACGACGGCCTGCTGGACGAGGTGGCGGGCCTGGCCGAATGGCCGACGCCGATCCTGGGCGACATGGACCCGCAGTTCCTGTCGTTGCCGCCCGAAGTCGTGCGCCTGTCGATGAAGGTGCACCAGAAGTATTTCGCCGTGCGCGATCCGGCCCGGGACGGGCTGGCGCCGAACTTCGTCGTGGTGGCCAATGTCGAGGCGACCGACGGCGGCAAGGCCCTGGCGGCCGGCAACAGCCGCGTGCTGAGCGCGCGCCTGAACGACGCCCGCTTCTTCTGGGACGAGGACCAGAAGGTGGGCTTCGACGCCTGGCTGAAGAAGCTGGAAGGCGTCACCTTCCACGCCAAGCTGGGGACCATGGCCGAGCGCGTCGCGCGCATCGCCGCCCTGGCCCGCGAGATCGCTCCCCTGGTCGGCGCCGACCCGAACCAGGCCGAACAGGCCGCGCGCCTGGCCAAGGCCGACCTGGCCAGCGGCATGGTCGGCGAGTTCCCGGAGCTTCAGGGGATCATGGGCGGCTATTACGCCCGCCTGGCCGGCCGGCCCGACGCCGTCGCCGACGCCGTCCGCGACCACTACAAGCCGCAGGGACCGGCCGACACCGTCCCGACCGCGCCGGTCACGGTCGCCGTCGCCCTGGCCGACAAGCTGGACACGCTGGTCGGCTTCTTCGCCATCGACGAGAAGCCCACGGGGTCGAAGGACCCCTATGCGCTTCGCCGCGCGGCGCTGGGCGTGATCCGGCTCATTCTTGAGAATGATGTCCGCTTCGGCGACTTCGAAACTCGACTGCAGGATTGGCTGGCGACTTACTACGCTGAGGAGCGAGCGCTGCCGGGCTATCCAGCCTCGGAAGCGCACGACTTGGCAAAACTGAGTAAGCGTCCCGAAGTGGCGGGAATGCCGTGGGTGAGCGCGAAGTACGGCGCCGATGGGGTCGTATATGCTGTCACCGCCTACACCTCTCCCAAGCAGGTGCTTGAATTTTTCGCCGACCGCCTGACCGTCCTCCTGCGCGACCAGGGCCAGCGCCACGATCTCGTCGCCGCCGTCTTCGCCCTGGGCGACGACGATCTCGTGCGTATCGTCCGCCGCGTCGAGGCCTTGGCCGCCTTCCTCGCCACCGACGACGGGGCGAACCTGTTGGCGGGCTACAAGCGCGCCTCCAACATCCTGCGCGCCGAGGAGAAGAAGGGGCCGCTGCCGACCGGCATGGTCCGGACCGGCCTGCCGAACCAACCGGAGGAAGAGGTCGCCCTGGCCTTCGCCGTCGGCGCCGCTCGGACGGCGGTGGAGACGGCGCTGGACACGGAGGACTTCGCCGCCGCCATGTCGGCCCTTGCGGGTCTGCGCGCGCCCGTGGACGCCTTCTTCGAGGCGGTGCTGGTCAACTCGGACGTGGCCGAGGAGCGCGAGAACCGGCTGAAGCTGCTGGGTCAGGTCCGCGACGTGATGGGCCAGGTCGCCGACTTCGGCCAGATCGCGGGCTAGTCGCTTTCGTCATTCCGGGTGCGCCCTGCGGCTGCCCGGAATGACGAGGATTTCACACCCGCCCCGTCACCGGAACCAGCGCCCCCGTCATCGCCCGGCTTTCCGGCGAGGCCAGGAACAGGATGACGGCGGCCAGGTCGGCCGGCGCCACCCACTGGGCAGGATCGGCGTCGGGCATGTCCTTGCGGTTGGCCGGCGTGTCGATGATCGACGGCAGGACGGCGTTGACCGTCACCGAAGTCGCCTTCAGCTCCTCCGCCAGGGCCTGGGTCAGGGCGTGCACCCCCGTCTTGGCCGCGCCATAGGCCCCCATGCCCGCGCCCGGCTTCAGCGCGGCGGCCGAGCCGACGTTGACGATCCGGCCTTCGTCCGACGCCTTCAGATAGGGCAGGGCGGCGCGGCTGGCGTTCAGGGCGGTGGTCACGTTCAGGGCGTGCATCCGGTCCCAGGCGGGCTCGGCGTCGTCGGTGGTCTGCCAGACGAAGCCGCCGGCGATGTTCAGCAGGGCGTCCAGCCGCCCGAAGCGGCCGATGACGGCGGCGATCGCATGGCCCGCCTGCGCCGGATCGGTCAGGTCGACGCCGCCGACCTCCAGCACGCCGTCGGGCGCGGAACGGCCCCGGGCGTGGTCGATCACGGCGACCTTCAGCCCGCCGGCCAGCGCCGCCTGCAGCACCGCGCGGCCCAGCGCCCCGTGTCCGCCCGTAATGGCGACGACCCGATCCGTTATGTGCGTTCTCCTTCGGCCGCGATCCTAGAGCGGGCGGCCGTGGGATCAACCGGCGGCGAACACCTTGCCCATCAACCGCTCCAGCGCCTGGGCGTCCGTCGCGTCGAAGGCGGCCTTGGTCGTCGCGTCCACGTCGAAGACGGCGATCAGCGCGCCTGAGGCGTCCAGAACCGGCACGACGATCTCGCTGGCCGAGCGGCTGTCGCAGGCGATGTGGCCGGGAAAGGCGTGCACGTCCTCGACGACCTGCGTCGTCTTCGTGGCCGCCGCTGCGCCGCACACCCCCCGCCCGAAGGCGATCCGCAGGCAGCCCAGCGTGCCCTGGTACGGCCCCACCACCAGCTCGTCCGCCTTGTCCGGCGCCACGACATAGAAGCCGGTCCAGAAGAAATCGTCGAACGCGTCCGCCAGCATGGACGACACCGTGGCCATGCGCGCCGTCACGTTCGGCTCGCCCTCCAGCACCGCCAGGATCTCGGCCTCGGCCTCGGCGTAGCGGGCGGCCTTGTCGGCGGGGCGGTCGTCGCGGGCGACATAGGACATCACGGGTCTCCTTCGCGGCCGCATATAGGGCCGGAACCGGACGATGCGAAGGGCCGTCCGACCGACTGACGATATCGCTCGCCGCGCGAAAAAAGCGGCGCTAAAGAGCGGACGATGGATGAGTTGTTCCGCAGCGAGAACCTGGTCGTGCGCCGCGTCCCGGCCCAGGATCAGAGCCGCTGGGTCGTGACGTTCGACAACTACAGCATCGGCCACGGCTTCGACCGCGAGGGCTTCGGAGAGGCGTTCCTCAAGCAATACGGCGTTTCGGCCATCCACGTGATGGGCCAGCGCGAGGACTGGTACCAGTATCCCGACATGGAGGCGGCCCTGGCCGCCGTGCGCGCGGCGACCGCGGGCGCGACGCGGGTGATGACCTATGGGTCGAGCATGGGGGCCTATGCGGCCATCCGCTTCGCCGACCGGGCCGGCGCCCATGCCGCCCTGGCCCTTTCGCCGCAGTATTCCATCGATCCCGCCAAGGCCCCGTTCGAAAAGCGCTGGCCGGCGGATGGGCGGCGCATCCAGTGGCGGGCCG
This sequence comes from Brevundimonas albigilva, assembly GCF_023573565.1. Taxonomy (NCBI): domain Bacteria; kingdom Pseudomonadati; phylum Pseudomonadota; class Alphaproteobacteria; order Caulobacterales; family Caulobacteraceae; genus Brevundimonas; species Brevundimonas albigilva. Next base: position 2,433,172 of record NZ_CP097649.1, on the reverse strand, counting down.
AGTTGGACGGGCCGATAACCTCCGCCATTCGACCGGTCGTGGTCTATGATCCCGCCAGCGACGACCGCCTGCACCGCGACCTGATCGTGCGCGACATCGACATCGACGAGATCGCCCTGCCGTACAGCGGCCACCCGGCGGCGACCTATATGTTGGAGGTCGGGCTGCTGGTTTCGCTGGTGTTCGGCGTGCTGGAAGGCACGGCGGATGTCCGCACCTTCCAGCGAGAGGGGCGTCAGAGACGCCGGGGCAGCACGGCCTATCTGTGCCACCTGGCCGAACGGCAGCCGGCGTCGCGCCAGGCGACGGCCATCGCCCTGGCGCGCCGCGCGGTCGAGCAGAACCCCGACAGCGCCATCGCCGGCGTGACGCTGGCGCGGCTTCTGACGGCGGCGGGACGGCATGAAGAGGCGCTGGACCTGCATCGCCGGAACATCGAACTGACGTCCCGGTACTTCATCTACCTGGTCGCCTACGCCGACGCCCTGGCCGCCGCCAAGGATCCGGAGGGGGCGCTGGCGGTCGCGCGCGAGGTCATGGCCGAGGTCGAGATGCAGCGCATGCCCCACCTGAACGGCTGGCTGGGGCTGATCGCCTGGTCGGCCGGCGAACGCGACGAAGCGATCGCGGCCCTGACGCGCGCGGTGGAGCTCGATCCCGCGAACATGGGCTATCGTCGGCGTTTGCGGGACTATCGCGCATCCGCCGGCGGCGTCCGTGCGCGGGCGTCCGCCCTTCTGGATCGCACCTGGGCGTGGCTGGGCGGTCAGCGCGGCTAGATCACGCCGCTCGGGCGGGCGTCGAGGTCGGCGCGAACCTGGGCTACTACACCGTGGCCATGGCGCGCCGCGTCGGGTCGGATGGCCCGGTGACCGCGCTGGAAGCCAATCCGCGCCTGGTCGGCCTGCTGCGCCGCTCGGTCGACCTGAACGCCTATAACGGGCGCGTCCGCGTCCTCGACCAGGCGGCGGCCGATGCGCCGGGCCGCCTCAGCTTCGTGACCAGCCGCCGTCATTCCGGGGGCGGCCATACCCGCGTCGTCGAGAGCGCGATCGGCGCCGAGACCGAGGTGATCGACGTCGAATCCGTGCGGCTGGACGACCTGGGCCTCGCGCGCGCGGACTTCATCCGACTGGATGCGGAGGGCTCCGAGCCCCTGATCCTGCGCGGCGCCGCGCGGCTGCTGCAAAACCCGGACATCGTCGTGTGTCTGGAATGGAGCGCGATCCAGATGCAGTGCCGCGCCTCCATGCCCGAGTTCGTCGGCTGGCTGGCGGGGCAGGGCTTCCGCTTCTGGAAGATCGAGGAAACGGCCGCGCTGACGCCGATGGAGGCGCACCAGATGATCGACTTGAACGGCTGCGACGTGGTCATGAGCCGGCGGCCGGTGAAGATACGGCCGATGCGTCCCGCCTACTGATCGCCGCGCTGCACGATCAGGCCGATCGATGTCGCGGCGAAGCCGGCGAGGGCGACCTTGACGTGGGGTTGGGGCTTGTAGGGCGGGACGTCGTAATAGACGTCCAGCGGCTCGTCGCCCGGGTTCCAGTCGATGACCGCCATCCTGTGGCCCTTGGCCGCCAGCCGCTGGGCCAGCGCTTCGAGGTCGCGCCGGCGGAACAGGACGGTCTCCATGTGGTCCACGGTCGCAACGTCGGACGACAGGTTGAACTCGGTCGTGTGGATGGCCCAGCCGCCCGGCTTCAGGCATTCGACCGACCGCTCGATGAAGGCCAGACCCTTTTCGATCGACCCCAGATGTTCCAGCGCGCAGGCCGACCAGCAGAAGTCGAAATCGACCAGGTCGGCGGGCACCGCGTTCATGTCGCACTCTCGGAATGAGACATTGCGGTCGAACAGCGCGTCGGGACACACCGCCGGCCGGCGCAGGGATTCCTTGCCGTGGGCGTGCTGAAGGGTGTCGACCCACCCCATCTCGACGGCGCCGTCCAACGCCAGGTCCGTCGCCACGACCGCCACGTCCTGCGAGGCGAAGAAGGCCGGCAGCGGCTCCAGACCGACCCCGAACCCCAGCGCGCGGGCTCCTGTCCGAACCGCCCCCCGCTCCCACAAGGCCTGGGCGATGAAGACGAATTCCCAAAGCTTGCGGTGATAGCGGAGCGAATCCCCCAGTCGGCCGGTCCAGTAGGAGAAATAGGGCGCGCGAAAGGACTCCTGGCGGCACAGCGCGCCGCCCGGAAACGCCCGTTCGCCCGGCGCCGCGTTCGGAATCAGGGGCGGCTGCCCCTTCCACTGTTCGACCGGCGGCAGCGCCAGCGCGTCCAGGATCAGGCGGGTCTCGCGCTTGTGCTCGGCGAAATCGACCTCCAGGCGGGCGAGCGCGCGTTCCATCCGCGTGATGCGGCCGGGCAGCCGGTTCAGTTGTCTGAAAAATCCGTCGAGACGACGGAAGGCGTCGGCAAGGCCCGTCAAGTTCAAACTCCCTCCGCGGCGGCTATCGTCTCCGACCGAGGCTCAAGCCGACAGCCTCTACCCGTCCAACCGACGCGCGAAAAGAGGGGGCTCGTCCCTGTGGGGACGAATCGAGAACGGCTGCGATTCGCAGAAGAGGCGATCCGGCGTCCGAAAAGCTGACCTTACGCGTCGAGCCGGTAACCCACGCCAGGCTCCGTCAGCAGCAGCGCCGGATGCGCCGGATCCGTCTCCAGCTTCTGCCTCAACTGACCGACGACCACCCGCAGGTACTGGGTGTCGTTCGCGTGCGCCCCGCCCCAGACGGCGGTCAGCAGGTCCCCGTGGCCGACGACCTTGCCGCGGTGGCGGGCCAGATGGGCGAGGACGTCGAACTCCTTGGGGGTCAGCCTGACGACCTCGCCGGCGCGGCGGACGCGGCGATGGTCGAGGTCGATGGAGACCTGGCCGGCGTCGATCGGACCAAGAGCGTCCGGGGTCGAGGCGCGCAGGCTGACCCGCAGGCGGGCCAGCAGTTCGCCGACGCCGAACGGCTTTTCGACATAGTCGTTGGCGCCCAGGTCGAGGGCGGCGATCTTCTCGGCCTCCCGGTCGCGGGCGGACAGGACGATGATCGGGCCGGCGTAGAACTCGCGAGCGCGCGCGAGGACGGCCTTGCCGTCCATGTCCGGCAGGCCGAGGTCCAGCACCACGGCGTCGGGCGACCACAGGGCGACGCCGCGAAGGCCTTCCTGGCCGCTGTCGGCGCGCCTGGGCTCGTATCCCGCCGCGTCCAGGGCCGGCGACAGGAAGCGGTGGATCTGGGGTTCGTCGTCGATGACGAGGATGACGGGACGGACGGCGGACATGGTCTGTCTATAGCAGGTCGCGGTGGGTCGCGATGGCCTTGGGCAGGCTGATCAGGATGCGCGTGCCGTGGCCGTCGACGATGGGGCTGGCGGCGGCGATGCGACCGCCCATGGCCTCGACGAAGCCCTTGGAGATCGCAAGGCCGAGGCCCGCGCCCTTGGAGCGGTCGGTCGGCTCCTCCATGCGGCGGAACTTGTCGAAGACCCGCTCCAGTTCGGCGGTGGGGATGCCCTTGCCCTCGTCCTCGATCGAGATGACGACCGAGCCGCGATCCTCATAGGCGGCCAGTTCGATGGTCGAGCCGTCGGGACTGTAGGCGATCGCGTTCTCCAGGATGTTGACCACCGCCTGTTCCAGAAGCCCCTGGTCCAGCATGACGAGGCTGAGCTGGGCCGGGAAGTCGCGCGTCGTTCGGCGGTTTTCCAGCCGACGCGACACCCGCTGGGCGGCGGCGTTCAGGACATCGCGCACATCGACCCAATCGGAGCGGACGTTCAGCCCCCCGCCCTCCAGCCGCGTCATGTCCAGCAGGTCGCCGACGTAGCGGTTCAGCCGCTCGGCCTCCTCGCGGATGCTGAGCATCAGGTCGTCGCGCACTTCGGGCTTCAGGGTGTCGCCATAGTCGATCAGGGTGGTCGAGGCGCCCAGCACGGTGGACAGGGGCGTGCGCAGGTCGTGGCTGACCGAGTTCATCAGGGCGCCCCGGAAACGGTCGGCGCGGCGCAGGCTCTCGGTCTCGACCGCCTCGCCCGCCAGGCGGGCGCGTTCGAGGGCGACGGCGCCCTGGTCGAGCAGGGCGATCGCCAGCCGTTCCTCGTCCGAGCCGGGCGCCAAGGCCTCGGCCTCCACTCCGGCCACGCCCGCGCGGCCGCGAACCCCCTGCAGCGGCCTGAAGGTCCAGGGCGTGTTGGGCAGGGTGCCGGTCCCGTGGCCGGCGGGCTCGCCGTGTTCCCAGGCCCAACGGGCGGCGGCCATGGCGGCCGAGCCCAGGGTCTCGGCATGAGGCGCGCTGGCGGCCAGCGTGAGGTCGTCGCCCTGGGGAAGGAGGACGACGGCCTTTGCTCCTGCGGCGGCGGCGGTCTGCTCGGCCAGGACGCGCGCGGTCTCCGTCACGCCGTCCGCGTCCGTCAGGGTCTGGCTGGCGGCCAGCAGGGCCGAGACGGCGGAGGCCCGCCTCTGCGCGCGCCGCGCCTGCTCCTTCACCCGCCCGGCCAGATAGCCGGTGACGAGCGCGACGGCCCAGAAGACCAGAAGCGTCAGGATGTCCGTCGGCGAACCGATGGCGAAGCTGTAGCGCGGCTGAAGAAACAGGAAGTTGTACACCAGGAAGGCCGCCGTCGCGGCGGCCAGGGCCGGACGCAGGCCGTAGAGCACGCCGGCCGCCAGAACCGCCGACAGATAGACGACGCCCAGATCCACCCGCTCGAACGACTGGTCCAGCGCCAGGGCGAGCGCCGTCGCAATCCCGACGAACCCCACCCCGATGGCGTAGCCGGCCAGATCGGTCGCCTTCAGCGGACGCCGGGCGGGCGGTTCCGCAGCCTCGACCGCGCGGTCGGTCACGATGTGAATGGCGACGCCGCGTGACATCCTCAGCAGTTCGGCGGCCAGAGACCGCCCCAGCAGCTCGCGCAGCCGGTTGTCCCGACGCTTGCCCAGGACGATCTGGGTCACATTGTTCTGGTGGGCGTAATCCATCACCGCCCGCACCACGTCGTCGCCGCTCAGCACCACCGTTCGCGCGCCCAGCTGCTCGGCCAGCTTGAGGGCCTCGGCGAGCCGCGCCGCCCGCGCGGCGCCGGATGACGAGGCGCTGGGCCGGTCGACGTGAGCCACGGTCCAGGGCGCGTCCATCATCATGTCGGACAGCCGGCGGCCGGTCCGCACCAGTTCCGCCGCCATGCCGTCCCCGCCGATCAGGACGACAATGCGCTCGCCCGCCGCCCAGGGGCCCTGCACCCCCTTTTCGCGCAGGGTGGCGACCAGGTGATCGTCCACCGTCTGGGCCGCGCGGCGCAGGGCCATCTCCCGCAGGGCCGTCAGGTTCTCGACCTTGAAGAAGTTCTCGGACGCCAGGCGAGCGGTTTCGGGGACATAGACCTTGCCCTCGGCGAGACGCTTGCGCAGCTCCTCGGGGGTGATGTCGATCACCTCGATGTCGTCGGCCTTCGAAAGGACGCCGTCCGGCACAGTCTCGCGCTGGCGCACGCCCGTGATCCTCAGGACCACGTCGGAGAGGCTTTCCAGGTGCTGGACGTTCAGCGTGGTCCAGACATCGACGCCTGCGGCCAGGATTTCCTCCACGTCCTGCCATCGCTTTGGATGGCGCGAGCCCGGGACGTTGGAGTGGGCGTATTCGTCGACCAGCAGCAATCCAGGCCGCCGCGCCAGGGCGCCGTCGATGTCGAACTCCATCAGGGTCCGCGACTTGTAGTCGGTCGGCTGGCGCGCCATCACCTCCAGCCCGCGCAGCAGGCTCTCGGTCTCGCGTCGGCCGTGGGTCTCGACGACGCCGACGACGACATCGTCGCCCTCGGCCTTCCGGCGGCGGGCGGCGCGCAGCATCTCGTAGGTCTTGCCGACCCCCGGGGACATGCCCAGAAACACCTTCAGCCGGCCTCGCTTGCGGGAGGCCGGCTTCAGGGGATCGGTGCGGGAAGGCTCCGGCAAGCTCAGCTCGCCGGGACGCGCGCGTCCAGCGCCCGGTTGGTCAGCAGCACATTCACGTGCGGTTGACCGATGAAGCCGAGCAGAGCCCCGTCCGTATGCTGGTCGATCACGTTCTGGACCTCCTGGACGGGCACGCCGCGCGCCGCCGCGATGCGCGCGGCCTGAAGCCGAGCGTAGGCCGGCGAGATGTCCGGGTCGAGGCCCGAGGCCGAGGCCGTCACCGCATCGGCGGCGATGGCGCCGGGTCCGTCCTCGGCGCGGATGTTCCGGGCCTCCTCCGCCACGCGGGCGGCGAGATCCGCGTTCAACGGCCCCAGGTTCGAGCCGGACGATCCGGCGGCGTCATAGCCGTCGCCGGCCGCCGAGGGGCGCGGATGCAGATAGGCGGCGCCGGCGAACGGCTGGCCGATCAGGGCCGAGCCGATCACCTGGCCGTCGGCGTTTCGGATCAGGCTGCCGTTGGCCTGATCCGGGAAGACGGCCTGGGCGACGCCGGTCACCGCCAGCGGATAGGCGAGACCGAGCAGCAGGGTGAAGAGGGCGACCATCACGATCGCGGGGCGGATCGAGCGCAGCATCAGAAGGTCGCCTTCAGGCTGGCCACGGCGCGGCCGCCATAGGCGTCGCCAAGGTCGTGTTCGTCGGTGTCGTGATAGCGCACGTCGATCGCCAGGGCGTCGGTCAGGGCGAAGGCCGCGCCCAGGTTCCAGGTCGTGTAGTCCAGGTCGGAGGACACGAACTGCCGGCCCACCGCGCCCGAGACGGTCCAGCGGTCCGCGGGGCTGAAGGCGGCGTTGGCCTCGACATAGGTCGCCTCGTCCTCGGCCGCGCCGAAGAAGTCAGGCGACCAGTACAGGGCGGCGCCGACCGTGGCCGGGCCGATGGCGCGCGAGGCGGCGGCCTTCAGCTCGATGTAGTCGTAGTCCAGCGCGCCGGGCTCGTCGTACAGATAGCCGACCCCGCCGAAATCCCAGTCGAAGCCGGCGAACTGCGGGCGGACGCCCGCATAGAGGTCGGCTTCGATCCCGGTGTCGTCATCCCCGGCGAAGGAGACGTTCGACGCCCAGGCGCCGGCGTAGACGGCGCCGTTGGTCAGATCGACACCGGCCGAGATCGCCGCGTCCTCCTCGGTCTGACTGACGCCCCGGAAGACGTAGTCCGAGGCGACGGCGACGTTGGCGGACCACCGGGGGCCCTCGGCCTCCTGGGCGTCGGCATGGTTGGCGACGCCCCAGATCACCAGGGCGATCAGGCCGGAGCCGGCGAACCAGACGTCGTTCCGGCCAGAGCCCCTGTAAGGCGGTTTGCGGGTCATGGAGTGTGCTTTCATGAGAGGGATGTCGGTCACGCCAGGCCCAGCCCGGAGACGACCAGATCGATCAGCTTGATGCCGACGAAGGGGGCGATCAGGCCCCCCAGGCCGTAGATCAGCAGGTTGCGGCCCAGCAGCTTTCCCGCCCCCACGGCGCGGTACTTGACCCCGCGCAGGGCCAGCGGAATCAGGGCCACGATGACCAGGGCGTTGAAGATCACCGCCGACAGGATGGCGCTTTCGGGGCTGTGCAGCCCCATGACGTTCAGCGCGCCAAGCGCCGGCAGGCCGACCACGAACATCGCCGGAATGATGGCGAAATACTTGGCCACGTCGTTGGCGATGGAGAAGGTGGTCAGGGCGCCGCGCGTGATCAGCAGCTGTTTGCCGACCTCGACGATCTCGATGACCTTGGTGGGGTCTGAGTCGAGGTCGACCATGTTGCCGGCCTCGCGCGCGGCCTGGGCGCCGGTCTGCATGGCCACGCCGACGTCGGCCTGGGCCAGGGCGGGCGCATCGTTGGCGCCGTCGCCGCACATGGCGACCAGCCGACCCTTGGCCTGTTCCTCGCGGATCAGCCGCAGCTTGTCCTCGGGCGTCGCTTCGGCCAGGTAGTCGTCCACCCCGGCCTCCGAGGCGATGGCGGCGGCCGTGACCGGGTTGTCGCCGGTGATCATGACGGTGCGCAGCCCCATCCGGCGCAGGTCGGCGAACCGCTCCTTCACGCCCGGCTTGACGACATCCTTCAGGTGGATGACCCCGACCAGGGCGCCGTTCTCGGTGACCGCCAGCGGCGTGCCCCCTGAACGGGCGATGCGGTCGACGGCCTGACGGAACTCCGCCGGAGCCTGCCCTTCGGACAGATCCAGCGCCTTCAGCACCGCATCGACGGCGCCCTTGCGCCAGCTCTGGCCGTCCGCATCCACGCCCGACTGGCGCGTGACGGCGGAGAACGGAATGGCCTTGGCGCCGTCGGGCAGGACCGGCGACAGCCCGGCGTTGCGGCCCAGTTCGATGATCGAGCGGCCTTCCGGCGTCTCGTCGGCCAGCGAGCCCATGACGGCGGCGCGCAGGGCCGTTTCGGGCCGGACGCCGGGAACCGGGATGACCTCGGTCGCCATGCGGTTGCCGAAGGTGATGGTGCCGGTCTTGTCCAGCAGCAGGGTGTCCACGTCGCCCGAGGCCTCGACCGCCCGGCCCGAGGTGGCCAGGACGTTGACCTTCAGCAGCCGGTCCATGCCCGCGATGCCGACCGCGCTGAGCAGGCCGCCGATGGTCGTCGGGATCAGGGTGATGAACAGGGCGCCCAGCACGATGGGGTCCAGTTCGACCCCGGAATAGGCGCCCAGGCCCAGCAGCGTCACGACCGCGATCAGGAAGACCAGCGTCAGGCCGGCCAGCAGGACCGACAGGGCCAGTTCGTTCGGCGTCTTGCGGCGGTTCGCGCCCTCGACCATGGCGATCATCCGGTCGAGGAAGGTCGCGCCGGGCGCGGAGGTGATGCGGACCTTGATCCAGTCGGACACCACCGTGGTGCCGCCGGTCACGGCCGAGCGGTCGCCGCCGGCCTCGCGGATCACGGGCGCGCTCTCGCCGGTGATGGCCGCTTCGTTGACCGAGGCCACGCCCTCGACGATCTCGCCGTCCGAGGCGATGACGTCGCCGGCTTCGACGAGGATGATCGAACCGACCTGCAGTTCGTGCGCGGGCGTCGGGACGACCGTGCCGGTTTGGGGATCGACGATCAGCTTGGCCTTGGTCGTCACGCGGGTGGCGCGCAGGCTGTCCGCCGCCGCCTTGCCCCGCCCTTCGGCGACGCTTTCGGCGACGTTGGCGAACAGGACGGTGGCCCACAGCCACAGCGCCAATTGAATGGCGAAACCGGCCGGCTGGCCGCCCGCCACGGCGGCGACCGCCGAGATCGAGGCCAGCAGGGCCGTGACCCAGGTGACGAAGATCACCGGATTACGCAGCAGGTGCGCGGGGTTCAGCTTGACGAAGGCCTCGCCCAGGGCGCGGCCGATCATGGCGCCCGTCAGGCCGCCGGCGAGCGACGTCTGGCGGGGCTTTTCGCCCGGCATGTCGGGGTTTGCGAATGTCATGACGCGATGTCCGGTTCAGACCCCGGCCGGACCGGCGAGCATCTGGAAATGCTCGACGATCGGACCCAGGGCCAGGGCGGGGAAGAACTGCAGCCCGCCCAGGATGAGGATGACGCCGATCAGCAGGCCGACGAACAGCGGCCCGTGGGTCGGCAGGGTGCCGGCGGACGGCGCCAGCTTCGGCTTGGCGACGAGCGAGCCGGCGATGGCCAGCACCGCGACGGCGGGCGCGAACCGGCCGAGCAGCATGCCGAGGCCGAGCGTCGTGTTCCACCAGGGCGCATTGGCGGTCAGGCCCGCGAAGGCCGAGCCGTTGTTCGCCGCCGCCGAGGTGTAGGCGTAGAGAATCTCGGACAGGCCGTGCGGACCGGGGTTCAACAGTCCGGCCAGCGCCGTCGGGAACACCGCCGCCACCGCGCCGAAGCCCAGGATGGCCAGCGGCAGGACCAGAACGGCCACCATGGCGAACTGGATTTCGCGCGCCTCGATCTTCTTGCCCAGGTATTCCGGCGTCCGCCCGACCATCAGCCCGGCCACGAACACCGCCAGCATGGCCATGACGACCATGATCGCGAGGCCAGAGCCTATGCCGCCAGGCAGGATCTCGCCCAGCTGCATCAGGAACATCTGCAGGCCGCCCGACAGCGGCATATAGCTGGCGTGCATGGAGTTGACCGAGCCGTTGGACGCGCCGGTCGTCTGAACCGCCCATGCGACGGACGACGGCACGCCGAAGCGGACCTCCTTGCCCTCCATATTGACCGGCTGCTGGATCCCGGCGGCGACCAGGGCCGGCGCGGGCTGGCTCTCGGCGGCGTAGAGGCCGGCGGCGCATGCGGCCAACAGCACGAAGGCGGCGACGACGAGCGCGCGCACGTCCTTCTTCGCAAGCACGCTGCGGCCGAAGGCGAAGAAGGCCGCCCAGCCGAGCACATTGATGGAAATGGCGGTGATCAGATTGGTCAGGGCCGAGGGGTTCTCGAACGGGTGGGCGGAGTTGACGTTGAAGATCCCGCCGCCGTTGACGCCCAACTGCTTGATCGCCAGTTGCGAGGCGGTCGGGAACAGCGACAGGGTCTGCTGTCCGCCCTCCATGCCCATGGCGGCGACCGAGGCGGACAGGCTCTGCACCACGCCCAGCCCCGCCAGCACCAGCGCCAGGATCAGCGAGGCCGGCAACAGGAGGTACAGCGTCGTCCGGGTCATGTCGGCCCAGAAGTTGCCGACGCCCTCGCCGCGATTGGCGACAAACGCCCGCGCCAGGGCGGCCGCGATGGCCGCGCCCGTGGCGGCGGACAGGAAGTTCTGCACCGTCAAGCCGGCCATCTGGGTCAGGGTCGACATCGTCGTCTCCCCGCCATAGCTCTGCCAGTTGGTGTTGGTGACGAAGCTGACGGCGGTGTTGAACGCCAGATGCGGAGACAGGCCCCCGAACCCCTGCGGGTTCAACGGCAGGCCGCCTTGCAGGCGCAGCAGCGCATAGAGGGCCAGGAAGCCGACGAGGTTGAACGCCAGCAGGGCGCCGGCGTAGCCCAGCCAACCCTGGCTGCGCGTCGGGTCGACGCCGGACGCCTTGTAGAAGACGCCCTCGACCGGACGCAGCACCGGGTCGAGCCAGGTGCGCTCGCCGTTCCAGACGCGCGACAGATAGATTCCCAGCGGCCATCCGATCAGCACGGACAGGCCCAGCGTCAGGGCGATCTCGCCCCAGCCTTGAATGGTCATGGACGCGGCTCCCTCAGAACCGCTCGGGCCGCAGCAGCGCCGCGACCATATAGATGGCGACGACGACCGCGCCGGCGCCCCACAGGATGCTGACGATCATCGTCACACCCGCTTCAGCAGAACGGCGAGCGCGGCGAACGCGAGAAACGCGCCGCCGCCGATCGCCAGAAACATCACATCGGCCATGCCGATCGCCTCCGACTTGTTGGAGACGTCAGATGCTCACCGACCGACGTAAGGGCGCCATTCGAGTTCGGCCCGCGCGCATAAGGAAAACATAAGCCGGCGGATCGCCCGGCTGCACCTCGGCTCGATCGGGGCTTCGGGCCTTGTCGTCTCTGGTAGGCCCGGAGGGACTCGAACCCCCAACCAGACCGTTATGAGCGGTCGGCTCTAACCATTGAGCTACAGGCCCCCGAGACGAGGAGGTTCGGCCTAGCAGGGGCGGGCGGTCACGCCAAGGGGCGGGGCGGTTTCGGGGGAATCGGTCGATGAACGGAACCTGACAGGGCGCGTCGGGCGTTCATTCAGGCGCAAACGGCCAAGGTGCGCCCGTGGACGGCGCCAGGCCGGCCGGATCGACCTCACGGAGACCTTCATGACCCGCACCCTGAACGCCCTGATCAAGCCGGCCGCCCTGGCGGGCGCGGCCGTGGTCGCCGTGGCCCTGGCCGCCGGCGCGCCGCCCGCCATGGCCCAGACCCCCCAAGCGATGACCCCCATGCAGCCCGCGCCCTCCCTGAACCTGTCGGCCTTCGGCGAGGTCAAGACCGCGCCCGACATGGCCACCATCACCTTCGGCGTCCAGACCGAGGCGCCCGCCGCCGAGGCCGCCATGCGCGCCAACGCCGAGCGGATGAACCAGGTCATGGCCGCCCTGCGCCGCGCCGGGATCGCCGAGCGCCACGTCCAGACGTCGGGCCTGAACCTGTCGGCCCAGTACGATTATCAAGAGAACCAGCCGCCCAAGCTGCGCGGCTATCAGGCCGTCAACCGGGTGACGGTGCGGATCGAGGACCTGTCCAAGGTCGGTGCGACGGCCGACGCGGTGGTCGCCGCCGGCGTCAACCAGATCGACGGCATCGGCTTCGGCCTGAAGGACCCGACCACGGCCGAGAACGAGGCGCGGCGCCTGGCCGTGCGCGCCCTGCAGGAAAAGGCCGCCCTCTACGCCCAGGCCCTGGGCGTCCAGCTGGGCGGCGTGCGCAGCCTGAGCGAGGGCGGCGGCTATGCGCCCCCGCCGCCGATGCCGATGTACGCCCGCGCCGCGTCGCTGCAGGCGGCGGATTCCAGCCCGGTCTCGGGCGGCGAACTGTCGGTGCGGATCGACATCACGGGCGTCTATGACATCGCGCGCTGAGGTTTGAGCGCTTGACGCCGGCCCCCGTCGTTGCTCCGCTGGCTGCGGGGCGCGACGGGGGGATTGGGCGGTTGACCGACGCCAGACTGGAGATCGCCGCCGGCTTCGCCACCCTGCAGGGGCCGAAGGCGGACAATCAGGATTTCGGCGGGGTGCATCTGGGCTCGCCCGTCGAACGGCGCGAGCACGGCGTCGTGGCCGTCGTCGCCGACGGCGTGTCCGGTTCCAAGGCCGGCCGCACGGCGGCAGAGCTGGCGACCCGCAGCTTCATCGACGGCTATCTGGACCAGAATCCGCTGAACGGCATCGCCGCCAACGGAATCAAGGCCCTGCGCGGCTTCAACCGCTGGCTCCACGCCAAGGGGCGGTCCGATCCGGCCATGACGGCGGCGGCCACCACCTTCACCGCCCTGGTGCTGAGGGGGCGCGAGGCGACGGCCCTGCACGTCGGCGACAGCCGCGCCTGGCATTTCCGCGACGGCGTGCTGACGCGGCTGACCGAGGATCACACCCGCGCGGTCGAGGGGCTGAACCACGTGCTCTATCGCGCCGTGGGCATCGAGGCGGACGTCAAGCTGGACGTGCGCCACGTCGGCCTGGCGCCCCACGACCGGCTGATGCTGACCACCGACGGGGTGCACGGCGTGCTGGACGAGGCGGCCCTGGCGCGGCTGCTGGGCCGCCGCGCCTCGCCCGACGCGGACGCCAAGGCGGTGCTGGCCGAGGTCGAGGCGGTCGGGGCGCGCGACAACGCCACGGTCATCGTCATCGACGTGATCCGGACCGGGGCGCCGGACTGGGAGGCGATCACCGCCGAGGCCGAGGGCCTGCAGGTCCAGCCGCCCCCCGACGCCGGGGCGACCGTGGACGGTTTCGCGCTGCAGCGGCTGATCGCGGACGGCCGCTACACCCGCCTGTTCCTGGCGCGCGACGCCGCCGGCGACCTGGGGCAGGTGGTGCTGAAGTTCCCCAAGACCGCCGTGGTCTCGGCGCGCGGCGCGCGACTGGCGTTCCTGCGCGAGGCCTTCATCGGCCGCCGCATCGACAGCCCGTTCGTGGGCAAGGTGCTGACGCTGGAAGCCGGCCGCCAGAGCCGCCTCTACATCGCCCAGCCCTTCTACGCCGGCCGCACCCTGCACGCGCGCCTGGCCGACGACGGCCCGCCCGAGATCGCCGAGGGGGTGGAGACGGCGCTGCGCCTGGCCCGCGCCGTGGCGGCCCTGCACCGCGCGGGGGTGATCCACCGCGACATCAAGCCGGACAATGTGATCCTGGAGGCGAACGGCGGGCTCAAGCTGGTGGACCTGGGGGTCGCGCGCCTGCGCCAGGCCGAGGAGTTCGCCGAGGCCGAGGCGCCGGGCACCAACGGCTACAAGGCGCCCGAGATGTATCGCGGCGAGGCCGGATCGCCCGCCACCGACCAGTTCGCCCTGGGCGTCACCCTGTACCGCCTGTTCACCCGGACCTATCCGTGGGGCGCGGTCGATCCCGAGGACGCGCCGCGCTTCGACCGCACGCCGACGCCCGCCGGCCGCCATCGCCCGGACATGCCCGCCTGGCTGGAGGCGGCCATCATGCGGGCCGTCTCCCTGGACCCCGGCGACCGCTTCGAGGATGTGGAGGAGCTGGTCCATGTCCTGGAAACCGGCAGCGCCGTCGCCGCCCCGCCGCCCCGGCCGTTGTCGCTGATCGAACGCGACCCGGTGCGCTTCTGGCAGGGCGTGTGCCTGCTGCTGGTCCTTGCGCTGCTGGTCTCGCTGGCCACGCGATAGGCGACCCTACGCAGCGAACGGACGATTGGATGCTGCGGCGTTTAGCGGCGGGGGCATGGGGGAACGCGCCGGTTCGGACGCGCCTTGTGGCGGATGCGGGCCGCCTGTCCGCGCGGCAAGAAGGACCTCGCCATGATCAAGACAGCCTCATGCGCCCTGGCGCTGGCGCTCGTCGCCTCTCCCGCCCTGGCCCAGTCGACCCCGGACTGGACCGGCCCCTACATCGGAATCTTCGGCGGCTACGGCCAGGCCAACGACGACGAGGACGAACGTCTGGGGTTCGACCGCAACCTTGACGGCGTCTATGGCGAGACCGTCGCCACGGCCGCCGGCGCCGACGCCTTCAGCCCCGGTTTCTGCGACGGCGCCGCCAACAGTTCGGTGGCGGCGGACGGATGCGACAGCGACAAGGGGGCCCCGGAAGCGGGGGTGCGGGTCGGCTACGACTGGCAGTTCGGCGCCTTCGTCGTCGGCGGCCTAGCCGAATACAGCGTGACGGACATGGAGGACCGGGTGACCGGCTTCTCGACCACCCCGGCCTACTACACCTTCGAGCGCGAACTGGACAGCCTGGCGGCGGTGCGGGCGCGGATCGGCTACGCCATGGGGCCGGCCCTGATCTACGGCACGGGCGGCTACGCCTACGGCACGTTCGACAACGCCTTCACCACCAGCAATCGCGCCAACAGCTTCAACACGACCCAGGATTCGGACGACGGCGACGGCTGGCAGGCCGGCGGCGGGGTGGAATACGCCCTGGGGCGCGGCCTGACGGTGACCGGCGAATACCTCTACACCTCGCTGGACGTGGACAGCCCGGTGGTGCGGGTCGGTCCCGGCTCGGCGCCGGCCAGCAATCCCTTCATCCTGCCGCCGAACACGACCGGCACGGACATGATCCGCTCGAACGACAAGTTCGGCGCGCATCATGTGCGCATCGGCATGAGCTATCGGTTCTGAGCCTTGTTCGGTCGGGCCGTCAGGCCCGGCCGCCCTGGCTGGACAGCATGGCCGCGTCCACGCCCATCCGGGCCAGGGCGCGGTTCCATTTCGTGTCGTGCTCGCCGTCGAAGATCAGGTCCATGTCGGCGTCGACCGTCAGCCAGACGTTTTCGGCCAGCTCTTCCTCCAACTGGCCCTCGCCCCAGCCGGCGTAGCCCAGCAGCAGGGTCGAGCGGCGCGGGCCGGACACGGCGTCGGTCATGGCCGCCAGCGCCTCGCGCGTGCCGGTCATGGCCAGGCCGTCGCCGAACGGCAGGCTGTCGTCGCCGACCATCCAGTCGTCGGTGTGCAGGACGAAGCCGCGCTCGCGCTCGACCGGCCCGCCCATCAGCACGACGCGCCCGGCCGCCTGGTCGGGCGCCGGCTGGTCCAGCTTGTCCAGGACCGTCTTCAGGTCGACGCCCGGCGCGGGACGATCCAGGCGCAGACCCATCGCATGGTCCGCGCCGTGGGCGCAGATCAGGATCACCGCGTGTTCGAACCGGGCGTCGCCGATGCCGGGCATGGCGACCAGGAGACGGCCCGTCAGGGAGGAGGCGTCGGTCATGGTCTTATCATCGGGTGCGAAACGGGCCGGCGCAAGGCGCATCGGCGCTTGCGGTCGCGGCCGGCGTGTCTATGTGTCGCGCACGCTGTTCCCTTTCCCCCCATCCCCTGCGGAGACCTTCCATGACCATCCAGATCGGCGATCGCATTCCCGCCGCGACCCTGGCCCAGGCGACCGCCGACGGCCCCAAGCCCGTCTCCACCGCCGAGATCTTCAACGGCAAGACCGTGGCCCTGTTCGCCGTGCCCGGCGCCTTCACCCCGACCTGTTCGGCGCGCCACCTGCCGGGCTTCAAGGACCATCTGCAGGACATCCGCGACAAGGGCGTGGACACGGTCGCCTGCATCTCGGTCAACGACGCCTTCGTGATGAAGGCCTGGGCCGACAGCCAGGGGATCGACGACGATTCCATCGTCATGCTGGCCGACGGCAACGGCGAGCTGACGCGCGCCCTGGGCCTGGTGCTGGACGGCTCGGGCTTCGGCCTGGGCGAGCGCTCGCAGCGCTATTCCATGCTGGTCAAGGACGGGACCGTGACCCAGCTGAACATCGAGCAGGGCGGCGAGTTCAAGGTGTCCTCGGCCGAGCACCTGATCGCCCAGCTCTGATCTCTTCGTCGGTCCAGGCTCAAGCAGCGCAGCGGTAGCCTGGACCGGGGAACCATGACCACCGACGTCTTCAGCCCGGAGAAGCGCAGCGCCGTCATGCGGCGCGTGAAAGGCCGCGACACCGGGCCGGAGCGGGCGGTGCGCCGGATGCTGCGCGCGGCCGGGATCGGTTATCGGCTGGGCGGCCAGGGGCTGCCCGGCCGGCCCGACGTGGTGATGAAGGGGCGGCGCACGGCCGTGTTCGTCCACGGCTGCTTCTGGCACGGCCACGACTGCCCGCGCGGCGCGCGAAAGCCGAAAGCCAACGCCGACTACTGGCTGGCCAAGATCGCGCGCAACCGCGCCCGCGACGATCGCGCCGTCGCCGAACTCGAGGCGGCGGGCTGGCGCGTCCTGATCGTCTGGGAATGCGAGATGCGCGCGCCCGACTTCGCCGAACGGCTGGTGGCGCGGGTTCGGGATCAGGCCGCGGCCTGATCCCCGTCGGCCTGAGCCTCGCCGCCCTGCGTTTCCTCCAGCACGTGCTGCAGCGCGCCCAGCAGGGCGGGCGGCGTCAGCGGCTTGGGCACGAAATAGGCCATGCCCGCGGCCTGGCAGGCGGCGATGTCCTCGGGGGCGGTGTCGGCGGTGACGGCGACCACGGGCGTCGCGGCGTTGGGTCCGCCCTCGGCGCGCAGGCGGCGGGTGGTCTCGCGTCCGTCCAGTTCGGGCATCCGCACGTCCATGAAGATGACGTCGAACACCGTCTCGCGGCACCGGTCCAGGGCGGCCAGGCCGTCCGCGGCGGCGACGATGTCGCAGCCCAGCGGCTGGAGGATCAGCTGCACCGCGCGGCGGTTGATGTCGTGGTCGTCGACCACCAGCAGGCGCAGCGGCCGATCCTCGTCGTCGGCCTGGGCCGCGAGCGGCGGTTCGGGCTCGACCCGCGCGGGCGCCGGGGCAGGGGCAGGGGCGGGGGCGATGGGTGCGGTCCGCACGGGGGCAGGGCGGGCCGACCCGGCCTCGGGCGCGCGGCGTTCGGCCAGGACGCGCGCCACCGCCAGCCGGCTGTCGTCCAGGGTCGGCGCCGTCGCCGTCGCCACGGCGTCGGCGCGCGGCAGGAACAGGGAGACGGTGAAGCGGGCGCCCTGGCCGGGCGCGCTTCGCGCGGTCAGCCGGCCGCCCATCAGCTCGATCAGGTTGCGGCTGATCGACAGTCCCAGGCCCGACCCGCCGTGGGCGGCGCCCACGCCGTCGGCGGTCTGGTCGAACGGCTTGAACAGGCGGCCCAGCTGGTCGGACGTCATGCCCGGACCGGTGTCGGCCACCTCGATCAGCAGGGCGTAGCCGGACGGCTCCTCGCTCCAGGCGTTCAGCCGCAGGGTCACGTCGCCCTGGGCGGTGAACTTCACCGCGTTCGACATCAGGTTGTTCAGCACCTGGCGCAGACGCATGGCGTCGCCCCGGACGCCGGCGGGAATGCGATGCGCGCCTTCGATGCGCAGCCTCAGCCCCTTGGCCTCCACCGCGCCGCGCCACAGGCGCAGGGTCTGGGCCAGCAGGGCGCGCAGGTCGAAGTCGGCGACCTCGACCTTCATCCGGCCCGCCTCGATGCGCGAATGGTCCAGAAGGTCGTCCAGCAGCGACTTCATCATCTGGCCGGCGTCGGTGATCAACTCGGCCTTCTGGCGCACCTGAAGGTCGCCGCCGCGCAGTTCGGCCGCCCCGCTCAGGATGGCGCCGATGGGGGTGCGAAGGTCATGGCCGATCGCGGCCAGGAAGGCGCCCTGTTCGTCCAGCGCCTTGCGCAGCCGCGCCGCGTGGTCTTCGGCCAGCAGCCGATCCTTCTGCTCGCGCCGCGCGCGCTCGGCCAGCCCGCGCCAGACGCTCAGGCAGTAGATGACGAAGATGGTCACCGCCGCCGCCGCCGTGACCGCGGTCGCCGGCGGAGCCCCCATCTGCATCAGCAGCAGGGGGAAGGCGGTCATGTAGAGGATCTGCGGCGTGACGGTGCAGGCCAGCACCGTCAGCGAGCGGGGGGCGTTGACCATCGAATAGACCATGGCCGCCGGCAGCATGATCGCCGCCGACACGCCGCCCGCCGGTCCGCCGAACACCCACAGCAGCAGCGACAGCGCGCCGTACAGGCCGGTGTTGGCGAACATGGTCGCCCCGCCCAGGACATGGCGCGCGCGCGACATCGGACACGAGGGGGAGGCGTTGACGGGGCCGAAGACGAAGGCCTCCCAGACCTGGATGGCCATATAGGCGGCGCCCCAGGTCAGGGCGATCGGCCAGCCCACCAGGGGCGTCGCCGCCAGACTGCTGGCCAGGCCCACGGCGACGCGCTGCATCATCGCGCCACGGCGTTGCCGGACGGCGAAAGCCCAGCCGCTGACCGTGTCGCCGCCCGTGGTGTCCGACATTCGTTTCCCCGTTGGCGCAAGGCGCGCGTTTCCAGCCATCTTGGCGGCTTGAGGCTAACGCTCCGTCAACGGCCCGCGCCGACGGCCTCCGAAACGGTGGAAAAGCCGTCCGCGCGCAGCCGGTCCGCCAGGTCGCGCTTGATCCGCTGGACCAGGCCGGGGCCCTCGTAGATCAGGGCGGAATAGACCTGCACCGCCGTCGCGCCCAGGCGGATGCGGCGATAGGCTTCCGCCCCGCTGTCGATCCCGCCGACCGCAACCAGGGGCAGGCGGCCCTGCGCCGCCTCCGCCGCCGCGACCAGGGCCTTTTCGGCGAACGGCCGGATCGGCGCGCCCGACAGGCCCCCGGCCTCCGCCGCGTGGACGGAGCGCAGGGTCGCGGGCCGCTCCAGCGTGGTGTTCGACACGATCAGGGCGTCGATGCGGTGGGCCAGGGCGGCCTCCACGATCATGGCGATCTCGGCGCCGGCCAGATCAGGCGCGATCTTCAGCAAGACGGGCTGGCGCGCGGTCGCCCGGGGCCGGGCGGCGTCGATCCGGCCCAGCAGGTCGTCCAGCTGCGCCCGGCCCTGCAGGGCGCGCAGGCCCGGCGTGTTGGGCGAGGAGATGTTGATGGTGAAATAGTCCGCCAGGCCGTCCAGCCGCTCCAGACCCGCGACATAGTCCGCCGCCTTGTCCTCGGTCTCCTTGTTGGCGCCCAGGTTGGCGCCGACCACCGCCGCCGCCGGCCGCGCCGCCAGCCGGCGGGCGAAGGCCTCCAGCCCGGCGTTGTTGAAGCCCATGCGGTTGATGATCGCCCGGTCCTCGGCCAGGCGGAACAGGCGCGGCTTCGGATTGCCCGGTTGCGGCCGGGGCGTGACCGAGCCGCACTCCACGAAGCCGAAGCCCAGTCGCGACAGGCCCCGCAACGCCTCGCCGTTCTTGTCCAGGCCCGCCGCCAGGCCGACCGGATTGGGCAGGTCCAGGCCGGCCAGCCGCGTGCGCAGGATCGGCGCGTCGGCGGACGCGGCCGGCAGGGGCGCCAGCGCCAGGCCCCGCAGGGCCAGGACGTGGGCCTGCTCCGGGTCCAGGCGGCGCAACAGGGCGGCGCCGGCGTCCATCACGCTCATGCCGGGTCTCCGACCCGCATCGTCCCGTCGGCGTCGACGGTCATGGGGCGGGCCTCGCCCACGGCCGCGACCGGCAGGGGCGAATAGAGGTGCGGGAACAGGTCGCCCCCGCGCGAAGGCTCCCACGCCGGGGCGTCCTCCAGCCGGTCCAGATGCACGCTCAGCAGCATCAGCCCGTCCCGCCCGGCGTAGTGCCGACGCGCCGTCTCGGCCAGCTGCGCCTGGGTCGACAGGTGGATGTAGCCGTCGGCGCGGTCCACCGCCGAACCCTCGTAGCGGCCTTCGGCGACCGCTTGGCGCCATTCGCCCGCGTCGATGATCTTGTAGGCGACCGGGGTCATGCGCCGCCGGTCCGGGGCGTCAGGAAGCCTTCGTAGGCGCAGCGGCCCGCGACATCGACGCTGAAGATCGCCGCCGAGCCGGGCGCGAAACCGCCCGCCAGCCGGTCCAGCACCGCCGGGGAGGCTGCGCTCTCGGTCAGGTATTCGACCGCCAGAAGGTGGACGCCGGGATTGTGGGCCACGATCATCAGGCAGCCGGCCTCTTCCTCGGATCCTTCGACCAGGCCGCGGATGACGTCGGCGCCGGCGTTGTACAGCATGGCCAGGTCGCGCACCTCCACGTCGCCGAAGGCGTCGTGCATCAGGTCCCAGGTCTGACGCGTGCGCGCCGCGGTCGAGACCAGGGCCAGGTCCGGCTTGATCCCGCGTTCGGCCAGGGCCCGGCCCATGGCGCCGGCCTCCGTGCGGCCCTGCGGCGCCAGGGGGCGCGCCTTGTCGCCGCCGCCGGAGGGGGCGGACATCTCGGCCTGGGCGTGGCGCATGAGGATCAGTCGATGCATGGGATCGCCATTAGGGCGCTTCGGGGCGCGGGGCCAGACGCCGCGTCGGTCAACTCCGCGTCAGCCGCGTCGGCGTCTCGGGCGGGGGCGACAGGCGGGACGGAACCGAGGCGGCCGGCTGGGGCGCCAGGGCGGGACGGGCCACCCGCTGGGTCTGGCCGCTGGGCCGGATGCGGGCGTAGGCGTGGCGGGTCGCCTCCAGCAGGATCAGGCCCGCCGCGCCGGGCGCGATCCGTCGACCGACCTGTTCGAACCCGTCCGCCAGCGGCAGCAGCGGCCCCCAGGGCGGCACATACAGGGTCTGGGACCAGGCCGAGGGCTCCAGGCCCGCCTCGCGCACCAGCCGCTCCAACTGCCGGCGCGAGAAGGGACGGCCGTATCCGAACGGCGTGTTCTCGGTGCGCGCCCACAGGCCGCCGCGCGCCGCCGCGACCAGGATGATCCGCCCCGCCGGAGCCAGGGCCCGCACCGCCTCGGTCAGGACCGCGCCCGGATCGTCGGCCTCTTCCAGCACATGGACCAGCAGGATGCGGTCGAAGGTCCCCGCCTGGAACGGCAGCCGCCGCTCGTCCGCCAGCAGGGTGCGGTTTCGCCCCACCGCAGGCCAGTGCTCGACCCCCTGTCCGCCCGGCATGGCCGCGACCACGCGCCGCGCCCCGACGAAGGCGTCCAACCAGGGCGTGGCGTAGCCCAGGCCCAGCACGTCGCAATCCGCCGCCTCGCCCCAGGCGTCGTCCAGCCTTCGCGCCAGCAGTCTTCGCGCGAGCACGCCGGTCGGCTCGCCGTAGAAGGTTCTCAGCTCATCGATGCTGCGCCGCATGGGCCTCACTATAGGCCGCCGAGGGGTCCCGCTGCTAGGATGGGCGCATGACCCTGGACGTGCATCTGTTTCCCTGTCGCAGCGACAACTACGGCTTGCTGGCGCGCGACCGCGCCACGGGCGTGGTGGCGGCCATCGACACGCCGGACGCCGCGCGCATCCTGGAGGAGCTCCAGGCCCTGGGCTGGGGGCGGCTGGACCTGATCCTGAACACCCACTGGCACCCCGACCACACCGAGGGCAATGCGCGGCTGAAGGCCGAGACCGGCTGCGAGATCGTCGGCCCCGAAGAGGTCGCGCGCGTCGCTCCGCTGGACCGGATCGTGGCGGACGGCGACGTCGTCAGGATCGGCGACGCCGTGCTGACGGTCGTGGCCACGCCGGGCCATACCCTGGGCCATGTGGTCTATCACGACGCGGCGGACGGCCTGGCCTTCGTTGGCGACACCTTGTTCGCCCTGGGCTGCGGGCGACTGTTCGAGGGCTCGCCGGAGCAGATGTGGGACAGCCTTTCGCGCCTGACGGCCTGGCCGGACGAGACGGTGATCTGGTGCGCCCACGAATACACGGCCGCCAACGCCCGCTTCGCCCTGAGCCTGGACGACCGTCCCGAGATGAAGGCGCACGCCGAGGCGATCTTCCAGGCGCGCGAGCGGGGGCAGCCGACGGTTCCCACGACGGTCGGGACGGAGCGGCGGTTCAATCCCTTCCTGCGGGCCGGGAGCGCCGAGGCCTTCGCCGCCCGCCGTCGGGCCAAGGACGACTTCGCCGGCTGAGGCTCAGTCCCCCGCCATGGTGCGGATCACCACGGCCGACGACGGCCGGCCGACGATGCCGCGCGACGGGTCGACCATGACGCGCAGCTCCCCGCGCGAGAAGGTCACGGAGGCGCGTCCGCCCTCGACGATGCTGATCTTGCGCAGGCGGTTGACGGCGCCGCGGGTGGACGGATTGCGGGCCATGCGGATCACCGCGTCGGTGGTGACGATCAGGGCCTCGACGCACAGCGCCTCCGACTGGCTGCCGTCCAGGTCGATGGTGATCAGCCGGCCCACCGCCTCGGACACCAGATTGCTTCGCCGCGCCATCAGGTTGAACAGCTGCACCGGCCCCAGGTTGGGCGTGCGCAGCGGCTGGGCCGCGCCTGAGCGCGACACCGGCGAGCCTTGCGGCGTGCGCGTGGTGTACAGGGTGATGCCCCCGTCGGCGGTCACCCGCAGGATCTGATCGCCGTTGTCGTTGCGATAGATGATGTCGCCGCGCGGGGCGGGGGTGGGGCGCAGCACCCAGATCTCGGCCGACTGGTCGAAGCGCAGCAGGGGACGCACGCCCGAACTGTCCAGCACGAACGCCTGGCCGCCGTCCGAGACGTAGCGGCCGGTCGACGGCATGGCCCGCCGGGACTGGGCCTCGGCCATCGAGGGGGCGAGCGCGATCAGCAGCGACAGGGCCGCGGCCACGAAGGCGACGAGCGCCATCGTGGTCATGCGTGGCGAGTTTTTCGCCCTGACCTCGTCCGTCAACTTCATGAGACTAGGGATGAAACCGACGCACGGCGGATTTTTGGCGAAGGCCCGTCAACCGACCAGATACTGACCGCCGTTCAACGACAGGGTGCAGCCTGTGACATATCCGGCACGCTCGCCCACCAGCCAGGACACCATGTCCGCGATCTCCTCGCCCTTGCCCAGGCGGCCGACGGGGATTTGGCCGACGATCCCCTCCAGCACCTTGGGATCCATCGCCCCGACCATTTCGGTGTCGATGTAGCCGGGCGCGATGCAGTTCACGGTCACGCCCTTCCTGGCGTTCTCCAGCGCCAGGGCCTTGGTGAAGCCGATCATGCCGGCCTTGGCGGCGGAATAGTTGGTCTGGCCGATCTGGCCCTTCTGGCCATTGATCGAGGAGATGTTGACGATCCGCCCGTGGCCCCGGTCGCGCATCCCGTTGATGACCTGGCGGGTCATGTTGAAAACGCTGTCCATGTTGACCCGGATCACGTCGGACCACTGGTCGTGGCTCATCTTGTGGAAGAAGCCGTCGCGGGTGATGCCGGCGTTGTTGACCAGGATGTCGATGGGGCCCAGCTCGGCCTCCACCTCGGCCACCGCGCGGGCGCAGTCCTCGAAGCTGCCGACGTTGCCCTTGACCACCATGACGCCCAGCGCCTTGGCCGTGGCGTTGGCCGCCTCGTCATTGCCGGAATAGCCCGCGGCGACGCGGACGCCGTCCTCGTTTAACCGCTGGACGATGGCCTTGCCGATGCCCCGGGTGCCGCCGGTCACGAATGCGACGCGCGCCATGATCGTCTCCTGTCCCTGTCGCCGGCCCTTGCAAGGCCTTGTCGAGGTTCAGGATTAACGACCGTGGCGGCGCGCGCAAGCGGCGTTTCCGTGACGGAAGCCTGTTCTTCAGGCCGCCAGCTTGTCGATGTCGATCACGAAACGGTAGCGGACGTCGGACTTCTCCATCCGCGCATAGGCCTCGTTGATCTGTTCCGGAGCGATCATCTCGATGTCGCAGGCGATGCCGTGCTCGGCGCAGAAGTCCAGCATCTCCTGGGTCTCGCGGATGCCGCCGATCAGGGAGCCGGCGACGCGACGCCGACGCCAAAGCAGGGGCATGGCGAAGACCGGCAGGCCTTCGGTGGTCAGGCCCAGCATGACCATCGTCCCGTCCTTGGCCAGCAGCTGCAGATGGCCCGAGATTTCGTGGGTGGCCGAGACGGTGTTGATGATCAGGTCGAACGTCTCGGCCGCCGCCTTCATCGCCTCCTTGTCGGAGTTGATCAGGAAGTGTCTGGCGCCCATCCGCTCGGCGTCCGCGCGCTTGCGATTCGAGGTCGACAGGACGGTGACCTCGGCCCCCATGGCCGCCGCCAGCTTGACCGCCATGTGACCCAGCCCGCCCAGGCCGACCACGGCGACCTTCGAGCCGGGGCCCACGCCCCAGGTCTTCAGTGGCGAATAGGTGGTGATGCCGGCGCACAGCAGGGGCGCCGCGGCGTCCAGCGGCAGGCTGTCGGGGATGCGCAGGACAAAGTCCTGATCCACCACGATGGCGCTGGAATAGCCGCCCTGGGTGATCTTCTGGTCCACGCCCGCGCCCTTCGGATCGGGCGAGCCGTAGGTCTGGGTCATGCCGGGGACGCAATACTGCTCCTCGCCCTCCTGGCAGGGTTTGCACTGGCGGCAGCTGTCGACCATGCAGCCGACGCCGACGCGGTCGCCGACCTTGAACCGGGTGACGTTCTGGCCCACCGCCGTGACGACGCCGGCGATCTCGTGGCCCGGCACGATCGGATAGGTGGTGTTGCCCAGGTCGTTCTTCACGATGTGCAGGTCGGAGTGGCAGACGCCGGCGTATTTGATCTGGATCGCCACATCGTCGGGGCCCGGATCGCGTCGCTCGAAGCTGTAGGGCGTCAGCGGCTTGTCGGAAGCGGTCGCGGCGAAGGCGCGGGTGGCGATCGGCATGGGAAGTCCTTCAGGCTTTGCGGCAGGCGCCTCAGATGTGACGCGCAATCACCGCCCGCAAGGCGTGGACCGCAATTTCAGCTTGGCGATCAGCGCCTGCGCCGCCGCCGGGTTCCGGACCTTCGCGCCGGATATGAAATAGGCGAAGACCTCGCCGCGCCTGGCCCAGGCCTTGGCCTGTTTCGCGATGTCGTCGAGTTCGGCGGCGGTCATGCCGGTCGGCTCGTCCTCGCGGCTGGACATCAGGCGGGCGTAGGTGAAGTCGGCGGTGTCCTCGTCGATCTGGGGCCAGGTCGGCTCCTCGTCGTCGACGGCATAGACGATGGCCGCGCCGTATTTCCGGGCCAGGTCGTAGAACTGCTCGGTGGCGAAGGTCGGATTGCGGACCTCCAGCGCGTGGCGCAGGCGCAGGCCGTCCTTCTCCTTCGGCAACAGCTTCAGGAAGCCCTCGAAGTCCTCGGGATCGAATTTCTTGGTCCCCATGAACTGCCAGTTGATCGGCCCCAGCTTGTCGCCCAGCTCGGTCAGGCCCTGGGACAGGAACTTCTCGAAGCTCTCGCCGCCTTCGGACAGCACCTTGCGATTGGTGCAGTAGCGGCTGGCCTTGACCGAGAAGACGAAGCCGTCCGGCGTCTCGTCGCGCCATTTGCGCCAGCTGTCGGGCTTGAAGGTCGAATAATAGGTGCCGTTGATCTCGATCGAGGTCAGCTGGCGGCTGGCGTATTCCAGCTCGCGCTTCTGGACCAGGTCGTCGGGATAGAAGACGCCGCGCCACGGCTCATAGGTCCAGCCGCCGATGCCGATGTGGATGGGGTGGGTCATGGTTGTTCCCCTGCGTCGCTGTCGCCTTGCGGAGCGGTCCGCCAGTCTTCGTGCCCGTGCCGGACGCGCTGGATCAGGACGCCTTCCGGCTCTTCGTCATAGATGACCACATGAGCCTTGAAGGTGAAAACCCGAATGGGCGGATCGTAGTCGGTGCGCAGCCGAGCGACGCCGGGCGATGCCGCCAGTCGGTTGAACAGGGCTTCCAGTTCGTCCTGATAACGATCGGCCTGTGGCGGACCGAACTGGTCGTGGCTCTGGATGTAGATGGCGATGAGATCCTCGCTCGCCTCCACGGACAGCCGATAGCGGCTCATCCCGTCTTGCGCCGCTCAGCGATGCGGGAGAGAGCCTCGGCGCGAATATCGGCCATAGTCCTGTCGCTGATGCCGCTGGCCCGGCCTTCGTCGATCAGCCGCTGCATGTTGGCGATCTTGTCGGCCTTGACCTGCTCCTGGCGGATCAGGTCGCGGATCACGTCCGAGGCGTTGGCGTAGCGGCCGGATCTGGCCTGCTCCTCGACCCAGGCCTTCATCGGGTCGGGCAGGGAGATGTTCATCGTCGCCATGATCGGTCTCCTTTTCAGGAAGAAGAGGGTTTCTTGGCAAGGGTTGTCAATCCTTGCCATCTTTCACACGGTCGCGACGGAAAACACAGTGTGAAAGGTATGAATCGTGTGAAATCGCCGTCACCGTCACCGTCGCCGTCGCCGTCGCCGTCGCCGTCGCCGTCGCCATCGCCGGTCATAGCCGGCGTCCGCGTCGAAAACGGACGCGGGCTCAGTAGGCGAAGTCGGCGTAGATCCGCTTCACGTCGCCCTGCCAGGGGCCGTGGTAGAGGTCCAGCAGGCGTTCGGCGGGCGTGATCCCGCTGTCGGCGATATCTTCCAGTTCGGCCAGGTATCCGCGCTCGTCCACCATGCCGCCCGAGAATTTGGCGCGGTTCTTCAGGCCCTGCCGGGCGATGGCGACCAGGTCCACGGCGATGTCGCGAACGGAGCGGCCCGCCACCTCGGCCTTCAGGCCCAGGCGGGTGACGTCGCGGCGCAGGCGCTCGTGATCGGCGACAGCCCAGTCCTTGACCAGGTCCCAGGCGGCGGCCAGCGACGGCGCGTCATAGAGGACGCCGGCCCACAGGGCGGGCAGGGCGCAGATGCGGCTCCACGGCCCGCCGTCGGCGCCGCGCATCTCCAGATAGGCCTTCAGCCGCACCTCGGGGAAAAGCGTCGTCAGATGGTCGTTCCAGTCCTTGATCGTCGGATACTGGCCGGGCAGGGCGGGCAGCTTCCCGGCCTGGAAATCGCGGAACGACTGGCCCGAGGCGTCGACGTACTTCCCGTCGCGCTTGGCGAAATACATCGGCGTGTCCAGGGCGTAGTCGGCATAGCGCTCGAAGCCGAAGCCGTCCTGGAAGACGAAGTCCAGCATCCCCGTGCGGTCGGCGTCGGTGTCGGTCCAGACATTGGCGCGCGCCGACAGGAAGCCGTTGGGGCGGCCCTCGGTGAAGGGGCTGTTGGCGAACAGGGCGGTGGCGATGGGCTGAAGCGCCAGCGAGGTGCGGAACTTGGCGACCATGTCCGCCTCGCTGTCGAAGTCGAGGTTCGCCTGGATGGTGCAGGTGCGCAGCATCATGTCCAGGCCCAGCGTCCCGACCTTGGGCATATAGGCGCGCATGATGTCGTAGCGGCCCTTGGGCATGACCGGGATGTCGGCGCGGCGCCACAGCGGATCGAAGCCGGCGCCCAGGAAGCCGACGCCGATCTGGTCGGCGACCTGCTTGACCTCCATCAGGTGCTGGCCGGTCTCGTTGCAGATGTCGTGGATGGTCAGGAGCGGCGCGCCCGACAGTTCGAACTGGCCGCCGGGCTCCAGGCTGACCGAGGCGATGAAGCCCTCGGCGTTCCTGCGCTCCAGCCCGATCAGGACGCCGTTCTCCTCGACCCGCGACCAGCCGAACCGCTCCAGCCCCTCCAGCATGGCCCTGATGCCGTTCGGGCCTTCGTAGGCGGGGCGCGCCAGGGTGGTCTTGTCGAAGCCGAACTTCTCGTGCTCGGCGCCGATGCGCCACTGGTCCCTGGGCTTGGCCCCCCGGGACATGGCCTCGATCAGGGCTTGGCGTGTCAGCGGCGCGGCTTCGGTCATGCGTCAGATCCCTCCGGCGCGTCGCGGCCGTCTGTCGCGGCTAGATGGGCGAGGACGGGGCCGGGCTCAAGGGGCGTCGGCACGATCGCGGCGCGCCGGGCGTCGCGAAGCGCGCCGATGCGGCAGGACGCGCGCCATGACCGTGACGAAGAAGGCCACCGACCAACCCATCAGCAGGGTGCCGTTGACGCCCTCTATGGCCCCCAGAAGCCGCCACCGCTCCAGGATCGGCGCGTCGCTGTATCCGATGGTGGCGTAGCTGATCGTCGAGAAATAGACCGCCTCGGGCAGGGTCGCGATGGCGTCCAGCGTCACGAAGAGAAAGGCGTAGAGCCAGATCTCCACGCCGTGCAGCGTCAGCAGCGCCAGGGCCACGCCGCTGGCGATGACCGCGCCTTCCAGGGAGAACGGGCTGATCCGGTATCCGGCGCGGCGAAGATCCCGCTCGTGCAGGACCCGCGCGATCACCAGCAGGCCGACGCCGTGCAGCGCCACCGTCGCCAGAACCATCACCGTGGCGATCAGCAGTTCCAGGATCATGCCGCATGGTCCCAGCCCGCTCGCCCTTTGGCAATCGCCTAACGCGCCCAGTCGCCCACGGCCGCCTGCCACAGCGTCATGGCCGCGATGGCGGCGGTGTCGGCGCGCAGGATGCGCGGGCCCAGCGACACGGCGGTGGTGAAGGGCAGGGCCCGCAGGCGCTCGCCCTCCTCGGGCGAGAAGCCGCCTTCCGGACCGATCAGGATGGACCAGGGCCCTTCGCCGGCGTCGCGCAGGGCGGCGACCGCCGGCGCGCCGCCGGTCTCGTCGCAGAACATCAGCCGGCGGCCGTCCCCCCAGCCGTCCAGCAGCGCGTCCAGCCGGATCGGATCGTCGACGGCGGGCACGTCCAGCCGTCCGGTCTGTTCGGCGGCCTCCTCGGCGATGGCGTCCAGCCGGTCCAGGCGGATGCGGTCGGCGTTGGTGCGGTGCGTCAGGACCAGCCGCACGCGCTTGGCGCCCAGTTCGGCCGCCTTTTCGACGATGGTCTCGACGCGCGCCTTCTTCACCACGGCGACGATCAGCTCCAAGTCGGGGCCGTAGGCCTGGGGGCGCACCTGTTCCTCGGCGCGCAGGATCACGCCCTTCTTCAGCACCTCGGCGACGGTGCAGCGCCACTCGCCGTCGCGGCCGTTGAACACCAGCAGGTCGTCGCCCGCCTTCAGCCGCATCACCTGGGTCAGGTAGCGCGACTGGTCGAGGGTGGGGGCGACGGGGGCGGCGGGGGAAAGCGGTTGGGCGACATGGAGACGGATCATCAGCCTACATGACCTGAGGGCGGGCGCTTGTCATCCCGGCCGCAGCGAAGCGGAGAGCCGGGACGGGATGCAGCTGACAATCTAGGCAAGCCCGGTCGGCGTCGCCGAACCGGGCTGAAGGCGCGTCCGCACCTCGCCGTAAAGATCCAGCCAGCGGGGGTTGTCCTTTTCGACCAGCGCGAACTTCCATTCCCGCAACCAGCGCTTGATGCGCTTTTCCCGCAGGATCGCCTGGTCGATGTATCGATGGGTTTCGTACCAGACCAGTTGGTCGATGCCGCGTTCCGCCGTGTAGCCCGGGATCAATCCCGATTTATGCTCGGCCACCCGGCGCACGATGTCGTTTGTCACGCCGACATAGAGATAGCCGCACGGGCCGCTGGCGAGCAGATAGACGTAGAAGCATTGGGTCATGACACCGTCTCCCGGCGCAACCCTTGGGGGTTGTCCGGGAGCGGTCAAGGGGATGGTTTGGCTGGTCCCGTCCCCGATCTTCGCTGCGCTTCGTCGGGGATGACAAGGAAGGGTGCGCCTACAGCGTCCGGGCGATCAGCAGCTTCATGATCTCGTTGGTGCCGCCGTAGATGCGCTGGACGCGGGCGTCCTTGTACAGCTGGGCGATGGCGTATTCGTTCATGTAGCCATAGCCGCCGTGCAGCTGCAGCATCTCGTCGATGGTCTCGCCCTGGATGTCGGTGACCCAGTATTTGGCCATCGAGGCGGTGGCGGCGTCCAGCTGGCCCTTCAGGTGCAGGCCGATGCAGTGGTCGACGAAGACCTTGGCGACGGTCAGCTTGGTCTTGACCTCGGCCAGCTTGAACTGGGTGTTCTGGAAGTCGAGGATGCGCTTGCCGAAGGCCTTGCGCTCCTTGACGTAGGCCAGGGTCGCTTCAAGGCCGCGTTCGGCGGCGGCGACGCCCTGGACGGCGATGTTCAGCCGCTCCTGCGGCAGCTGTTGCATCAGCTGGACGAAGCCCTGGCCCTCGGTCCCGCCGATGATGTTGTCGCCGGGGACCTTCACCTCGTTGAAGAACAGCTCGGAGGTGTCGTTGGCCTCCATGCCGATCTTGTGCAGGTTGCGGCCGCGCTCGAAGCCTTCGGCGCCGTCGGTCTCGACCACGATCAGCGACGTGCCCTTGGCGCCTTCCGACGGATCGGTCTTGGCCACCACGATGATGAAGTTGGCCAGCTGGCCGTTGGTGATGAAGGTCTTGGAGCCGTTGACGACATAGCCGTTGCCGGACTTCACCGCCGTCGTCTTGACGCCCTGCAGGTCCGACCCGGCGCCCGGCTCGGTCATGGCGATGGCGCCGACCAGTTCGCCGGATTGCAGGCGGGGCAGCCAGCGTTGCTTCTGCTCCTCGGTGCCGTAATGCCAGATGTAGGGCATGACGATCGCATTGTGCAGCGAAATGCCGAAGTGGTCGGCCCCCTTCCAGCCCAGCTGGCGCATCAGCACGACCTCGTGGCGATAGTCGCCGCCCATGCCGCCGTCTTTCTCGGGCATCGACAGGCCCAGCAGGCCGTCGGCGCCGGCCTGGCTCCACAGGGCGCGGGGCACGCTGGACGCGGCGATCCACTGCTGGACCTTCTCCGGCGGCGCGTGCTCGTCGATCCATTTGCCGACGGAATCGGAGAAGAGGGTGATCTCTTCTTCCTGCATGAAGGCGGGGTCGGGGCTGTTGAGGATGTTCATGGCGTCTTCCCTTGGACGGTGGTTCCGATCAGTGTCGGAGCTCTGATTGGAGGTGGGGATGCGATCTGTCTGGGTGGCGATCATCGCCTTGGGGCTTGCCGCCTGCGGACAGCCTGTGCGCTGGCAGAAGGTCGATGGCCCCTATCTGATCGTGGCGGCCGACGATCCGCTCAACCGCCACCTGTCGTACGACCTGGGGGACGGAAATGCGATCGGCCGCGTCGATTCCACGGTCACGGGGGTCGGCCACGACGACCGGTACATCACCGTGCGCCGCGAGCCGAAGGGTCGGTCCGGTCTGGTCGAATATTATTATGTTGTACGCGCTCTCGACGGGCCGGGTGTTCCACCGGAGGCCTTGAAGGGCCCTTTCGACGAAGCGGCTTACGAACGCGAGGTCAAGCGTCTGCATCTGCCTGACCTCGCACCCGTTTATTGATCAGAACGCCTCGGCCGGCATGGCCATCAGCACCTCGGCGCCGGTCTTCATCTTCTTCAGGTGGGCGCCCGCGTCGGGCAGGATGCGCTCGACGAAGTAGCGGCCGGTCTGAAGCTTGGCGGCATAGTAGGGATCGGTCGAACCGGCCTCGATCTGTCCTTGAGCCGCCTTGGCCATCTGGGCCCACATATAGGCCAGGGCCGTCAGGCCGAAGACGTTCAGATAGTCGGTCGAGGCGGCGCCGGCGTTGTCCGGATTGGCCATGCCGTTCTGCATCAGCCACATGGTGCCGTCCTGCAGCTTGGCCTTGGCGTCGGCCAGGCCGTCGACGAAGGGCTTGATGGCCTCGTTCGCGCCGTTCTCGGCCACGAAGGCGTCGATCTCGCCGAACCAGGTCATGATGGCGCGGCCGCCGTTGGAGGGCAGCTTGCGGCCCACCAGGTCCAGCGCTTGAATGCCGTTGGCGCCCTCGTAGATCATGGTGATGCGGGCGTCGCGCAGATACTGGCTGGCGGGGAAGTGCTCGGTGTAGCCCGAACCGCCGTGCACCTGCATGGCCAGGGACGCGACGTGGAAGCCCTTGTCGGTCAGATAGGCCTTCAGTACCGGCGTCAGCAGGCCCATGTAGTCCTTGGCCCGGGTCGCCACGGCCTCGTCCTCGGACTTCTCCAGGTCGGCGTGCAGCGCGGTCCACAGGATGAAGGCCTGGCCGCCCTCGACGAAGGCGCGGGCCTCCAGCAGCATCCGGCGCACGTCCGGGTGGACGATGATCGGGTCGGCCGGGCCGTCCGGGTTCTTCGGCCCGGTCAGCGAACGGCCCTGCAGGCGGTCCTTGGCGAACTCGACCGCGGCCTGGTAGGCGGCCGTGCCGATGGCCAGGCCCTGCAGGCCGGTGCCCAGGCGCGCCTCGTTCATGACCACGAACATGTTGTTCATGCCGCGGCCTTCTTCGCCCAGCAGCCAGCCCTTGGCGCCGTCGTACTGCATGACGCAGGTGGCGTTGCCGTGGATGCCCATCTTCTCTTCCAGGCCGGCGCATTCCAGGCTGTTGCGCTCGCCCAGCGAGCCGTCCTCGTTGACCAGGTATTTCGGCACCACGAACAGGCTCAGCCCCTTGATGCCGGGGACGGCGCCCTCGATGCGGGCCAGGACGGTGTGGATGATGTTGTCCGAGAAGTCGTGCTCGCCCGCCGAGATCCAGATCTTCTGGCCGGTGATCGAGAAGCTGCCGTCGTCGTTGCGCACGGCCTTGGTGCGCACCATGCCCAGGTCGGTGCCGCACTGGGGCTCGGTCAGGTTCATGGTGCCCGACCATTCGCCCGAGACCATCTTGGGCAGGTACTTGGCCTTGATCTCGTCCGAGGCGCTGGCGTGGATGCCGGCGTAGGCCGAGGACGTCAGGCCGGGATACATCGAAAAGGCCGCCGAGGCGCCGGCCGTCATCTGGCCGAAGGCCGAGGCGACGACGCTGGGCATGCCCTGGCCGCCGTATTCCGGATCGGCGGCCAGCGCCATCCAGCCGGCCTCGGACATGGCCTTGTAGGCTTCCTTCCAGCCCTTGGGGCCGGTCACGACGCCGCCCGGCGCCCAGTGGCAGCCTTCCTTGTCGCCGGGATTGTTGATGGGGGCGATGACCTCGTCGGCGAACTTGGCGCCTTCCTCCAGGATCTGGCCGACCAGGTCGGACGAGACGTCCTGGAAGCCGGGCTGGTTGGTGTAGCGGTCGATCTCCAGCACCTCGTTCAGGATGAAGGTGAAGTCGCGGACGGGCGCCTTGTAGGCCATGATTACGCTCTCGCTTTGAACGGGTGGTGGTCGTGGTTGAGGCGGGACTTGAGCAGCCGCTCATAGTCCTCGGCGCCCGGCAGCAGGTCCGGGCGGTGTTCGGACAGTTTGGATTCCATCCAGGCGCAGGCCTCCTCGGCCGTCTCGATGGCGCCCTCGATGTCTTCCAGCTGTTGTTTCAGCGCCTCGATCTGGGCGCGGTGGCGCACCAGGGCGACGGCCATCTGATGGACGTTGTGATCCTTGCGGTCGTAGAGATCCATCATCTCCTGGATCTCCTGCAAGGTGAAGCCGATGCGGCGCCCCCTCAGGATCAGCTTCAGCCGGGCCCGGTCGCGCGCGTCATAGACGCGGGTCTGGCCCTTGCGCGCGGGCGTCAGCAGGCCCTTGTCCTCGTAGAAACGAAGCGCGCGCGCCGTCGCGCCGAACTCGCGGCACAGCTGGCGGATGGAATAGGTGCGATGATCGTCGGCGGTCGCCATGCCGCCTTCATAACTTTACGTGCGCGTAAAGGGAAGCGTCTTTACGCGCACGTAAGGGTAAGCTTCACGCGCGCCGCGCCGCGCCAGAAAGAGGGCCCGGAACCTGGGGGAGGGGTTCCGGGCCCATGCGGCGCCGCCGGCTGGGGGAGATCAGGCCTTGCGGCGACCCAGCAGCACCGGAACGGTGATGGCCAGAAGGACGGCGTTGACGACGGCCAGGCCGATGTCCTGGCTGAGCGCGTGAACGGCCAGCATCACGGCCTCGAGGATGATCAGGCCGACGGTCGAGGTCAGCAGCACCGGCCGGAAGGCGCGCCAGGAGATCAGCGGCGTCAGCACGCCCAGGGCCAGCACGATCTCGACCACGCCCAGGCCGCGCACCATGTTCTCGGGCGCGACGGCGGGCCAGCCCATCAGGGTGATCAGGTTGGTCATCGACTCGGTCAGCTTGGCGTAGCCGGCGGCGATGAAGAACATCGCCAGCCAGCCCTGCAGCGTCCACAGGGCGATGTTCTTGTAGGCGGCGCGCGAACGCGCCCGGGGGGGAGGAAACGGGGAGGGTGGTCGTGGTCATCGGAAGAGCGCCTGAATTCGCAACAGTGACGATATCGGATTGCTCCTCGCCCTGCGCAAGAGGGTGTATAGCGACGCTCCGCCGATTTGTCATCACGCGATGACATCAACTGATGACATCAGCTGATGACTTATTGTTTCAGTCCGGTGAAAGCTCTGTCTCCGGATGGGGGCCCGGCGTCTGGACGATCAGGTCGCCGGGCTGGCAATCCAGTTCGCGGCACAGGGCGTCCAGGGTCGAGAAGCGCACGGCGCGCGCCTTGCCGGTCTTGAGGATCGACAGATTGGCCATGGTGACGCCGACCCGGTCGGACAGTTCGGTCAGGGACATGCGCCGCTCGAGCAGCAGGCGGTCCAACTGGATCAGGATCATGGCGCGCCTCAGACCGTGCTCAGCTGTTCGTCGCGCATCGCCGATCCCTGCCGGAACACCTCGGCCAGGATGAAGACGACCAGGATGCCCAGCCAGGAGCCCAGGCCGATATCGTAGTCCGTGGGCGCCTGGTCGATGCTGAGCGGCGCGACGACGGCCAGCAGAATGGCCGTCAACTGGATCCCCAGCAGACCGAAGCCGACGGCCTGCAGGCGCTTCACATTGGCGCGTTCGAAGGCGTCGCCGCGGTTGACCGACAGCAGGATGGCGCGCAGCCGGTTGATCACCCACCAGGTGAAGCCGCAGGCCAGGAAGGCGCCGAGCAGGGTCAGCCGCTCCACGACCGCCAGGCGCCGGCTCGGATCTTCGCGGGCATCGTTGAGGCCGTCGAGAAAGCCGGACGCCAGGTCCGGCACGAACAGGCTGAGGAATGTGACGAAGGCCATGAAACAGGCGGCGATCATCACGAACACATTGACGAACCCCAGGCACCAGCGCAGCGCGCTCGCCGCCGAATATTTCCCGATCAGCTTCATAAGCCCGTCTCCCGGGCCGCCCCTCGCGGCCTGCTTGGCGACTATCGATATGCATTTATCGAAAAACAGACAAGAACATTATCGATAAACGAGATGAAGCTTTTGTAAGGTTAGGATCAGCCGAAGGCCCAGGCCGCGCGCGCCGCCTCCAGCCGCGCCAGCTTGGCCTCGAACGGCGCCCAGTCGTCGTCGGCGTCGATCGCGCTCCAGATCGCTTCGACCTCCTCGATCAGCATCTCCTCCGGCTCGCGGGCGGCGAACATCGGATGCTCCAGCCGCGCGATGCGGTCGGGTTCGTGCTCCATCAGGGCGAAGCGGAAGGCGTCGAAGGTCTCGCCCTGATAGATCCTGGCGCGCGGACCCGACAGGGCGCGGGCGGAGGAGGCGAAGCCGCCGAACCAGTCGAAGAACAGCGGCTCCCACCGCAGCGACGCGCCGCCTTCCCGCAGCAGGGCCAGGGTCGCGTCCAGCAGCCGCTGGTCCGCCGCCTCGCCCAGGCTGAGCACGCCCAGCCGCATCAGGAAGGCCGCGCGCAGTTCGCGGATGTAGGCGGGGCCGAAGCCGTTCAGGGCGTCCGTCAGCGGCTCGACCTCGGCGACCAGCTTCAGGCAGCCGGCCAGCTGCGTCAGGTTCCAGAACACCGCCTCGGGCTGGCGGGCGAAGGCGTAGAGGCCCGTCTGGTCGAAATAGGCGGCGGTGAAGCCGGGGTCGTAGAAGGGCAGGAAGCGCCAGGGGCCGTAGTCGAAGCTCTCGCCCGTCACGTTCAGATTATCGGTGTTCAGCACGCCGTGGACGAAGCCGGCGGCGATCCAGCGCGCGGTCAGCCGGGCCGAGGCGGCGACGATCGCGGCCAGCAGGCCGGGCGCGTCCCCCGGCGCGACCTGCGGGTGATACAGGGCGCGCACGTGCTCGACCAGCGCCTCGATCTGGTCCCGACGGCCCAGATAGGCGGCGCGCTGGAAGGTCCCGAAGCGCACATGGCTGTGCGACAGCCGCACCAGCACGGCCGAGCGCGTGGGCGAGGGTTCGTCGCCCCGCTCCAGCGCCTCGCCGGTCTCGATCAGCGACAGGGCGCGGCTGGTCGGGACGCCCAGCGCCTCCAGCATCGCGGCCGCCAGCGCCTCGCGCACCCCGCCCTTCAGCGTCAGCCGGCCGTCGCCGCCGCGCGACCAGGGCGTCCGCCCGGACCCCTTGGTCCCCAGGTCCATTAATCTTGGCCTATCGCTCGCGACGCGGTCGCTCGCCGCCTGCGGCGTTTCGCGCAGCTGGGCGGCCAGGAAGCCGCGGCCGTCGCCCAGGTCGGGATTGTAGGTGCGGAACTGATGGCCGTGATAGCGCATGGCGATCGGGCCGGGCTGGCCGGGCAGGGGCGCGAACCGGCCGAAGGCGGCGATCCATTCGGCGTCGGTCAGCGTCTCCAGCCCCACCTCGGCGGCGGCCCGGTCGTTGCGCAGGCGCAGGATCGTCTGGGGAAAGTCCGCCGCCGTCACCGCGTCGGCGTAGTCCGGCCCCAGGTCGAAGAAGCGGGGTTCGGGGCGATAGGCGGGGGAAACGGGCATGGCTGCTAGGTGCGTCGCCCGGAGGTCCGGCGCAAGCGGGGCCGCCGCCGCTTTCCCGGCCGCCCCGCCGGGCGCGAAAGACGCCCCGGCGGTTGAACCTTGAGCGTGGAGCCGTATTATTCCCCGCAGAGATCAGGCCCTGCGGCGTCCGCCGCAACGGCCAGGCCGGCGTCGTCTTCCGTCGTGAGGGCGGCGAACCCGGTCCGGCGTCCGTCGATAACCTGGCGCCGCGACAGCTTCAGCAGATCAAGACCGGAGGCCGCCGTGGCGCGCAAACTCACGCTCGATTTCCTCAAGACCGAGGCCGCATCCGGCTCGGCCCTGGCGCTGGCGGCGATCGCCGCGGTGCTGGTGGCCAACTCGCCCTGGTCGGCGGACTATTTCACCTGGCTGAAAAGCTATCACGTGCTGCAGATCGGCCCGCTGCGGCTGGAGGAGACGATCTCCGACTGGATCAAGGAAGGCCTGATGGCCATCTTCTTCCTGGTCGTCGGCCTGGAGATCAAATACGAGATCCTGCGCGGCGAGCTCAGCGATCCCAAGAAGCTGGCGACGCCGGTCCTGGCCGCGATCGGCGGCATGGCGGGCCCGGCGGCCGTCTATCTGGCGCTGACCGGCCTGATCGGGGCGCCGCACCAGGGCTGGCCCATCCCGCTGGCGACCGACATCGCCTTCGCCCTGGCCATCTTCGGCTTCGTGGGCAAGGGCCTGCCGTCGTCGCTGCGCATCTTCCTGCTGACCCTGGCCATCGTCGACGACCTGGGCGCCATCGCGCTGATCGCGGTGCTGTTCAGCGAGGGCGTGAACTGGACGCCGCTGCTGTGGGCCGCGGCCATGCTTTTGGTGGGCGCCGTGGCGGCCCGCCGCTTCCAGGTCGCGGCGCCCTTCTGGGTGCTGGGCTTCGCGGCGGTCTGGTACCTGACGGTGATTTCGGGCCTGTCGACGTCGCTGACCGCCGTGGCCTTCGCCGCCATCGTGCCGATCAAGGCCCGTCGCGAGACGCACCAGAGCCCGCTGAAGGAGGCGATGCACGACCTGCACCCGTGGAACGCCTATCTGGTCCTGCCGCTGTTCGCCTTCGCCAAGGCGGGGGTGTCCTTCGCCGGCCTGTCGATGGAACAGGCGTTCGCCCCGCTGGTCATCGCCATCGCCCTGGGCCTGTTCCTGGGCAAGCAGGCCGGGGTCCTGGCCGCCGCCTGGCTGGCCTCGGCCCTGAAGATCGGCGCGCGGCCCAGCGGCGCCAGCTGGATGCAGGTCTATGGCGTGTCCCTGCTGTGCGGCGTCGGCTTCACCATGAGCCTGTTCATCGGCGTGCTGGCCTTCCCCGGCGCGGTCGATTCCCCCGAGCAGATCGAGGTCAAGCTGGGCGTCATCGGCGGCTCCATCCTGTCCGCGGTCGCGGCGGCCGTCGTGCTGGCCCTGGCCGGTCGCGGCCGCGAGGCGGACCCCGCCGCCGAGGAGCCGGATGTCGAGCCTTTGCAGGGGTATGGCGCGCAAAAAGTGACCTAAGGTCAGGATTTTCTGTCTCTTCCGTGTCACAGATCGGCGAACTGAGGCGAAAAATCGTCGCGGCGAACAACGCTCGCTTGTCCCGCGACGCGAAGCGGGCTTAGCCTCGCAATACTGAACTCGTCCCCACGCAAGGGCCGGGTCGCCAAGGGAACAAGGAAACGCCGCGGTCGCCCCGCGCGACCGGGCCTCTAGAGCCGGGAGGACGCCTCATGCGCCGCATCAATCACCTCAAAACCACCGTATCCGCCGCCGTCGTCGGCGCCGCCGCCTTCGGCCTGGCCGGCGCGGCCGCCGCCCAGGAAGCGCCCGCCACGGTCGACGACATCATCGTCACCGCCCAGCTGCGCGAGCAGAGCCTGCAGGACGTGCCCGTCGTGGTCACCTCCCTGTCTGAGGAAGCGCTGCAGAAGGCCGGCGTGCGCGACATCAAGGATCTGCAGATCCTGACGCCCGGCATGACCGTGACCTCGACCCAGTCCGAGGCCTCCACCACCGCCCGCATCCGCGGCGTCGGCACCGTGGGCGACAACCCCGGTCTGGAAAGCTCGGTCGGCGTGGTCATCGACGGCGTCTATCGCTCGCGCAACGGCGTGGGCTTCGGCGATCTGGGCGAACTCAGCCGCATCGAGGTGCTGAAGGGGCCGCAAGGCACCCTGTTCGGCAAGAACACCTCGGCCGGCGTCATCAACATCGTCACCGCCCTTCCGTCCTTCAATCCCGGCTTCCAGGCCGAGGCGACCGCCGGCAACTACGGCGCCTGGGGCGTGGCGGGCTCGGTGACCGGGCCGATCGCCGACGGCGTGGCCGGCCGCCTGTACGCCGCCGCCCGCCAGCGCGACGGCTTCTATGACGTGGACACCGGCGACGGTCCGCGCACCACGACCGACGACCAGAACCAGGACTTCTGGACCGTGCGCGGCCAGCTGCTGATCCAGCCGTCCGAGAACGCCTCGGTCCGCCTGATCGCCGACTATTCCAAGCGCGACGAATACTGCTGCGTCGGCGTGGTCACCCGCTCCAGCCCGACGGCCGCCATCATCAACGCCCTGACGGCGCCGAACGGCCCCGGCACGGCGGCGCAAGGCGGCGGCGACGGCCGCGTGCCGTTCTCACGCCAAGCCTACGCCAACCGCGACACCAACCAAGTGATGGAGGACATGGGCCTGTCGGCGGAAGCCAACATCGACATCCCGTCGTGGAACGCGCGCCTGACCTCGGTCACCTCGTACCGCGATTGGTCGACCGTCAACGGCATGGACATCGACTACACCGGCGCCGACATCCAGTATCGCGACGACGACGGCAGCTACGGCTACGACCTGACCAACCTGACCCAGGAAATCCGCCTGGCCGGCACCAGCGACAAGTTCGACTGGCTGATCGGCGCCTTCGCCACCAAGGAGGACATCGGTCGTCAGGATAGCTATTTCTTCGGCGCCGACTACAACCCGTTCCTCTCGCTGCTGCTGACCTCCAGCCTGGCGGCGCAGACGGGCGGCGCGGTGGCCCCCAGCCCGGCGCGGCTGGGCTGCTTCTCGGGCAACTACGGCCTGGTGCCGGCCGCGGCCCGGGCCCAGTACTTCCTCGGCTGTCTGACCGGAAACGCGGCGACCCCGCCGCTGCCGGGCGCGCCGGTGAACATCGTCGGCCAGGGCGTGGTCGACAACTACGCCCAGACCTCCAAGTCGTTCGCCATCTTCACCAACAACACCTGGCGCGTGACCGACCAGTTCGAACTGACGCTGGGCCTGCGCTACACCATGGACGACAAGCGCCTGCTGGGTCTGCAGGACAACGTCAACGGCAACGGCGCCTCGTGCGCGGCGGTGCTGGGCAACTCGGCCCTGATCGCCGGCGCCTTCGGCGGCCTGCTGGGCAGCCCGGCGGCCGGCGCGGCGGCCGCCAACGCCCTGATCGGCCCGCAGTGCCTGCCGTGGAACAACGTGCTCTACGACAATCGCGCCATCAGCGAGAACTTCGACGACGGCGAGGTGTCGGGCACCTTCAAGGCGGCCTACCGGATCAACGACGACGTCATGGTCTATGGCTCCTACGCCCGCGGCTACAAGGGCTTCGGCTACAACATGGACCGGGTGCAGACGGGCGTCACCCCGGACGCCTCGCTGTTCTTCCCGGCCGAGACGGTGGACAGCTACGAAGCGGGCTTCAAGAGCTCGCTGTTCGACAAGTCGGTGCTGTTCAACGCCACCTACTTCAACCAGAAGTTCGAGGACTTCCAGCTCAACACCTTCCTGGGCACCGCCTTCGTGGTGGAATCCATTCCCGAGCTGAAGACCCAGGGCGTCGACGCCGACATGATGTGGTTCACGCCCCTGGAGGGCCTGACCCTCTCGGGCGGCCTGACCTACACCGACGCGGAATACGGCGACTTCACCGCCGCCGACCTGACCAGCCCCGGCCGCTTCCCGCAGCTGTCGCTGCTGCCGGGCGCGCGTCCGTCCTTCGCGCCGGAATGGTCCGGCTCGGCCTCGGTCAACTTCGAGCGTTCGCTGGGGGGCGGCCTGCGCGGCGGCTTCGCCCTGTCGGCCAAGTACATGACCGAATACAACACCGGCTCGGACCTGATCCCGTTCAAGATGCAGGACGCCTTCACCGTCGTGAACGGCCGCATCTCGCTGGGGTCGGACGACGAGCGCTGGACCGTCGACGTCTGGGCCCAGAACCTGACCGACGAGGAATACGTCCAGGTCGCCTACAACTCGCCGCTTCAGGGCACGGCCTTCCAGACCTCGGTCCAGCCGAACGGCACCTATTACAACCAGGCGCTGGACACCCAGGGCATCAGCGCCTTCCTGGGCGCCCCGCGCACCTACGGCGTCACCCTGCGCGTCAAATACTGATCGCTTCGCGCCCGGGCCGAACGACGAAGGGCCGACCGGGAAACCGGCCGGCCCTTTTTCATGGTCGTATTACAGGCATGGAATCCGCTTCCGCATCCGACCCATTGCGGCTGTTAGCCGAGTCGTCGCGCAATCAGCGACCTGACCTGACTCACCACCTCATCCGGTCCGTCGATGACGAGGCCCATGTATGTTTCGGCAGTGAGAGTGAGAGGCCCGGTTGGAGACGCCCAACGCTGCTCAACGACTTCCTGCGAGCCGAACAGCGACCATTTATGATCGAGTCGCCGAGCCCCGACCTTCTTCAACGCCCATGTCGCGACGCGGAGCAGGCGTCGATCGTGTTCAGGCCCAAGAACTTCTGTCGCCATAGTGCCGCCTCCATTCAAGCGACACCGTTGCACTGCCAAGGTCCGCTTTCCACCCATCGCGGACCTTCCGAAGGTCCGCGACGGGCGTCGGCCTCATTCCGCCAGCGTCGGCTGCTCCCGCTCTCCGTCCATCCGCCGTTGGCCGGCGGTCAGGCCGCGCAGGCGGCGGCGCGCGAACTGGGCCACGTCGTCGACGATGGTGAAGATCGCGGGGATGTAGAGCAGCGACAGGAAGGTCGAGGAGATCAGCCCGCCCAGCACGGCGATGGCCATGGGCGAGCGGAACTCCACGTCGGCGCCCCAGCCGATGGCGATGGGCACCATGCCCGCGCCCATGGCGAAGGTGGTCATCAGGATCGGGCGCGCCCGCTTGTGGGCGGCGTCCATGATGGCGTCGAACCGCTTCATGCCCTCCTGCTCGGCGATGATGACATAGTCGACCAGCAGGATGGAGTTCTTGGCCGCGATCCCCATCAGCATCAGCACCCCGATCAGGGCCGACATGGAGAAGCTGCGGTCGGCCAGCACCAGGGCGATGAAGGCCCCGCCGATGGCCAGGGGCAGGGCGGCCATGATGGTGATCGGATAGGCGAAGCTTTTGAACAGCAGCGTCAGCACCGCATACATCAGCAGGATGCCCGAGACGAAGGCGATGGCGAAGCCGGTGATCATCTCCTGAATGAACTCGGCGTCCCCGGCCGGCACCTGGCGCACGCCGGCGGGCAGGTTCTGCACGGCGGGCAGGCGCTGCACCGCCTGGCCGGCCGCGCCGGTGGTGATGCCGTCCAGCTCGGCCGTGATCGAGGCGATACGCGAGCGGTCCTGGCGGCTGACGGTCGCGGGGCCGGCGCCGAAGGCGATGTCGGCCACGGCGCTGAGCGGCACCGAGGTTCCCGACGCCGTCGGCACGCGCAGGTTCTCCAGCACGTTCAGGTCCTCGCGCGCCTCTTCGGTCAGCTGCAGGCGGATCGGGATCTGGCGGTCGCCCAGATTGTACTTGGGCAGGTTCTGGTCGACGTCGCCGATGGTGGCGACCCGCACCGCCTGGGAGATGGTCCCCGCCGAGACGCCGGCCAGGGCGGCCTCGTCCGGTCGCGGGGTCACCACGATCTCGGGGCGGGCGATGGCGGCGGTGTTGACCACATTGGCCAGGCCGGGGACGCCGCGCATCTGTTCCTCGACCGCGCGGGCGGTGGCTTCCAGGGTGTCGGGATCGTCGCCCAGGATGGAGAAGGTGTAGCTGGTGCCGTCGCCGGGCCCGCCGCCCTGCTGGGCGATGCCGGCGCGGATGCGGGCGCCGGGGATTTGCTTCATCTGGTCGACCATGACGCGGGCGAAGGCCTGCTGGCTCAGGTCGCGGTCGCCCTTGGGCACCATGTCGGCATAGACGTTGGCCTGGTTCACGTCCTGGCCGCCGATGGCCGCATAGACCGAGGTGACCTCGGGCCGGGCCTCCAGCAGGTCCGTGACCCGCTGCACGATGGCGTCGGTCTCGCGCAGGGTGGTGCCCGGCGGCGTCTCGATCTGGAAGGCCGCGCGGCCCTCGTCGGCCGGCGACATGAACTCGAACGACATCCTGGCCGCGATCGACAGGCCGATGGAGCCGATCAGGAACAGCGCCCCCAGCACGAACACCTTCCAGCGGTTGCCCAGCGACCAGCGCAGCGCCTTCAGATAGCCGCTCATCCAGAACGGATCGCGGTCCTCGTGCTTGGTGTGCTTCAGCATATAGGCCGCCATCAGCGGCGTCAGCGTGCGCGCCACGACCAGCGAGAAGAACACGCTGATGCAGGCCGCCAGGGCGAAGGCCTTGAAGAACTGGCCGATGATGCCGGGCATGAAGCCGACCGGCGCGAACACGGCGATGATGGTGCCGGTGGTGGCCACGACCGCCAGGCCGATCTCGTCGGCGGCCTCGACGGCGGCGTCATAGGGCGGCTTGCCGTCGCGCATGTGGCGCACGATGTTCTCGATCTCGACGATGGCGTCGTCGACCAGGATGCCGATGGTCAAGGACAGCGCCAGCAGCGTCACCACGTTCAGCGACTGGTCCATCGGCGCCAGGATGGCGAAGGTCGGGATCAGCGACATCGGCATGGCGGTGGCGGCGATCAGGGTCGCGCGCCAGTCGCGCAGGAAGATCCACACCACGATCACGGCCAGGACCGCGCCCAGGATCAGGGCCTCCAGCGAGGCCAGATAGCTTTCCTCGATATACTGGACGCTGGACGTCACCTGCTGGATGGTCAGGTTGGGATTGGCGTCGTCCAGGCGGGCGACCTCGGCGCGGACGCGCTTGGCCAGGTCGACCTCGCTGGCGGTGCGCGAGCGCAGGAAGTTGAAGGTCACCGCCTCCTGGCCGTCGTAGCGGGCGATGCGGCGCGGCTCGCCCCACTTGTCCTCGACCTTGCCCAGGTCGTCCAGGCGCACGGTGCGCCCGTCGCCCAGCGGCACCAGGGTCTGGCGCAACTGCTCCAGCGAGGTCGCGGCGCCGACCGTCCGCACGGCCCGCTCGGACCCGGCCACGGTGACGCGGCCGCCCGGCAGGTTGTTGTTGACGTTGACCAGGGCCTGGCTGACCTGGGCGGCGGTCACGCCATAGGCGGCCAGACGCTGGGGATCCAGCTCGACCCGCATCTCGCGATCGACCCCGCCGGAGCGGTTGACCTCTCCGACCCCGCCCAGCGCCAGCAGCGAGCGGCTGACCTCGTTGTCGATGAACCAGCTGATCTGTTCCGGCGACATGGTCGCGGAGCGCACGACATAGGTGATCAGGGCGTCGCCGGTGATGTCGATGCGCTGGACCGTCGGCTCCTGCATGTCCTGGGGCAGGCTGGCGCGCACGCCGCTCATGGCGTTGCGCACGTCGTTGGTGGCGCGCTCGGTGTCGGTGCCCAGTTCGAACTCGATGGTCGTGGAGGACACGCCGTCCG
The DNA here is from genome assembly GCF_023573565.1 of Brevundimonas albigilva. NCBI lineage: Bacteria > Pseudomonadati > Pseudomonadota > Alphaproteobacteria > Caulobacterales > Caulobacteraceae > Brevundimonas > Brevundimonas albigilva. The sequence goes on along the minus strand of NZ_CP097649.1, from coordinate 2,388,760 downwards.
AGACGTTGGAATAGATGTGGCGCACGCCCGACAGGCCGGCGATCGAGTCCTCGATCAGGCGCGTGACCTGGACCTCCATCTCGGCCGGGGCCGCGCCCGGGCGGGCGGCGGTGACGGCCACGATGGGGAAGTCGATGTCGGGGTTGTTGTTGATCCGCATCCCCGCGAAGCCGGTGATCCCCGCCAGCGTCAGCAGGATGAACAGCAGGATGATCGGGATGGGGTTCTTGATCGCCCAGGACGAGATCTGGTTCATGGCCGGGCCCTACTTCGCGGCCGGCTGGGCGGGGGCTTGGGCGGGAGCCTGGGCGGGCGCGGCGGGACGGCCGGCGCCGGTCGTGGCCACGGCGACGCGGTCGCCGTCGTTCAGGAAGCCCGCGCCCTGCACCACCACCCGGGCGCCGGTCTGGACGCCGCTGACGGCGGTCTGCGCGTCGGTGCGCGACAGCACCTCGATCGGCTGGAAGCGGACGGTGGCGCCGTCCGCGCTCAGCACGAAGACGCCCGCGCGATTGTTGCGATAGAGCACCGAGGCGGTCGGCACCGTCGTCGCCGGCTGGTCGCCCACGGCGATGCTGGCGCGGGCGAACATCCCCGGCTTCAGCTGGCTGCCGGGCGCCAGGGAGATGCGGGCCACGCCCAGGCGCGTCTCCGGGTTCACCTCGGGCGTCACGATGCGCACCGTGCCGGTGGTCGATCCCGCCTCGCTGGAGGTGACGGCGGCCGACTGGCCGGCGCGGATCAGCGGCAGTTCGGTCTCGGGCACCTGGGCGTCCAGCTCCAGCCGGCCGTCGCGCACCATGCGGAACAGTTCGGTCCCGGCCTGGATGATCTGGCCCTTGGTGACGCTGCGGCTGATGATCTGGCCGCTGACGGGCGCGCGGATGGTGGCCTGGCTCAGCTGGGTGCGGGTCTGGGACAGGGTGGCGCGGGCGGCGGCCAGGTTGGCGGCCGAGGACCGCTGGTTGGCCAGGGCCGTGTCCAGCGACGCCTGCGACAGGAAGCCGCGCGCCTTCAGCTCCTGGGCGCGGGCCAGGGCGGCGTCGTCGCGGGCCACGTTCGCCTCGGCCAGCTGGACCTGGGCCTGCTGCTGCTGCTGCTGGGCGCGCAGCAGGACGTCGTTCATCTGCACCAGGGGCTGGCCCTGGCGGACGTAGGAGCCCTCGTCGACATAGAGGGCGGTCGCCGTCAGGCCGCCGGTCTCGGCGGCGACGGGCACCTCTTCCCAGGCCGAGACGGTGCCCGAGGCGCTGACCTTGCGGTCCAGGTCGGTCTGGCTGACCGTGGCGACGGTGACGGTCTGGCGCGACGCGCCGGCCTTTTCCGAGGCCTTTTCGTCGCCGTGGCCGCCGCAGGCCGCGAGAAGCATCACGCCAAGGGTCGCGGTCGCGGCCAAGGTCGAACGGCCGAGGGTCGAACGAGAGAGGGTGAACACGGAAACGGTCCTTGCGTCTGTGGTCCCTGAGACCGGGCGGGAAGGCGACTGTGCGGTTTCGTCCCATACCGCGTCCGGGAAGTCCGCTCAAACGCCCACAGCTTTCATTGCAAAGGCTTAATGTGGCGCGGTGAAGGTCGTCGCGGCCCCCGCCGCTTGGTCCCGGCCCGCGCGCGTGATAGGGGCGCGCGCATGACCACGCCGCCCATCGACCGCATCCGGAACTTTTCCATCGTCGCCCACATCGACCATGGGAAATCCACCCTGTCCGACCGCCTGATCCAGGCGACCGGCGGCCTGTCCCAGCGCGAGATGTCCGAGCAGGTGCTGGACAACATGGAGATCGAGCAGGAGCGCGGGATCACCATCAAGGCGCAGACCGTGCGCCTGAACTACACGGCCCGCGACGGGCTGGACTATGTCCTGAACCTGATGGACACGCCGGGCCACGTCGACTTCGCCTATGAGGTCAGCCGCTCGCTGGCCGCCTGCGAGGGCTCGATCCTGGTGGTGGACGCCTCCCAGGGGGTCGAGGCCCAGACCCTGGCCAACGTCTATCAGGCCATCGACAACAATCACGAGATCGTGCCGGTCCTGAACAAGATCGACCTGCCCGCCGCCGAGCCGGACCGGGTCAAGGCCCAGATCGAGGACGTCATCGGCATCGACGCCTCCGACGCCGTCCTGGCCAGCGCCAAGTCGGGCCTGGGCATCGAGGACGTGCTGGAGGCCGTGGTGGCCCGCCTGCCGGCGCCCAAGGGCGACGCCAACGCCCCCCTGAAGGCCATGCTGGTCGACGCCTGGTACGACCCCTATCTGGGCGTCGTCGTGCTGGTGCGCGTGTTCGACGGCGTGCTGAAGACCGGGATGCGGGTCAAGATGATGCGCAACGGCTCGACCCACCTGATCGACCGGGTCGGCGTCTTCCTGCCCAAGAACACGCCGGTGGACCAACTCGGCCCCGGCGAGGTCGGCTTCATCACCGCCCAGATCAAGGAGGTCGCCCACGCCGCCGTCGGCGACACGATCACCGACGAGAAGAAGCCGACCGCCGAACCGCTGAAGGGCTTCAAGGAAGTCCAGTCGGTGGTCTTCTGCGGCCTGTTCCCGGTGGACGCCGCCGACTTCGAGGACCTGCGCGCCGCCATCGGCAAGCTGCGCCTGAACGATGCGTCCTTCACCTATGAGATGGAATCCAGCGCCGCCCTGGGCTTCGGTTTCCGCTGCGGCTTCCTCGGTTTGCTGCACCTGGAGATCATCCAGGAGCGGCTGAGCCGCGAGTTCAATCTGGACCTGATCGCGACGGCCCCCAGCGTCGTCTACAAGATCAAGCAGCGCGACGGGACCGAGATCGACCTGCACAACCCGGCCGACCTGCCCGACGTGATGCAGATCGAGTCGATCGCCGAGCCGTGGATCAAGGCGACCATCCTGACGCCGGACGAATATCTGGGCGGGGTCATCAAGCTGTGCCAGGACCGCCGCGGCATCCAGTCCGAACTGTCCTACGTCGGCAGCCGGGCGATGGTGGTCTATGAGCTGCCGCTGAACGAGGTGGTGTTCGACTTCTACGACCGGCTGAAGTCGATCTCGAAGGGCTACGCCTCGTTCGACTACGAACTGACCGACTATCGCGAGGGCGACCTGGTCAAGATGTCGATCCTGGTCAACGCCGAGCCGGTGGACGCCCTGTCGATGCTGGTCCACCGCGCCCGGGCCGAGACGCGCGGCCGCGGCATGGTCGAGAAGATGAAGGAGCTGATCCCGCCGCACCTGTTCCAGATCCCGATCCAGGCGGCCATCGGCGGCAAGATCATCGCCCGCGAGACGGTGCGCGCGCTGCGCAAGGACGTGACGTCCAAATGCTACGGCGGCGACGCCACCCGCAAGAAGAAGCTGCTGGAGAAGCAGAAGGCCGGCAAGAAGCGGATGCGCCAGTTCGGCAAGGTCGAGATCCCGCAGGAAGCCTTCATCGCCGCCCTGAAGATGGACGAGGACTGAGGCCCCGCCTCAGTCCCCGCGCCTGCGCGCGTCGGCCAGCAGCTGCTCCACGTGCTCGAAGGTTTCGACCACGTCCTGGGGCGGCGCCGTGTCCAGCTTGCTGACGACCACGATGGCCAGCAGGCTCAGCAGGAAGCCGGGGACCATTTCGTACAGCACGCTGCTCAGCGCCGCGCCGTTCGGCAGCACGGGGGCGTAGATCCAGAACAGCACGGTGGCCGCGCCGACGATCATCCCCGCCAGGGCGCCGTTGCGGGTCATCCGCTTCCACGTCAGCGACAGGATCACCAGCGGCCCGAAGGCGGCCCCGAACCCGGCCCAGGCCTGGGACACCAGGCTCAGCACGTTGCTGTTGGGATTGTAGGCCAGGCCGATCGCCGCCAGGGCGACGGCCAGCACCGCCAGCCGCCCGACCATCACCAGCTCCTTCTGCGGCGCGTTCCGGCGCAGGAAGACGGCGTAGAAATCCTCGACCAGCGAACTGGACGACACCAGGAGCTGCGACGAGATGGTGCTCATGATCGCCGCCAGGATGGCCGCCAGCAGGAAGCCGGTGATCAGCGGGTGGAACAGGATGTCGCTCAGCACGATGAAGATGGTCTCCGGGTCCGCGATCTGAAGCCCCGTGCGGGTGGCGTAGGCCAGACCCGCCAGGCCGGTGCCCAGGGCGCCGATCACCGTCACCGCCATCCAGCCCATGCCGATGTTGCGCATCGTCGGCACGTCGCGCACCGAGCGCACGGCCATGAAGCGCACGATGATGTGCGGCTGTCCGAAATAGCCCAGCCCCCACGCCAGGGCCGAGATCGCGCCGATCACGGTGACGCCCTGGAACAGGTCCAGCAGGCCGGGATCGATGCCGCGCACCGTCTCGGTCATGCCCCCCACGCCGCCGATCTGGCCCAGCGCCACGATCGGCACCAGCACCAGGGCCACGAACATGATGCAGCCCTGGACGAAGTCGGTCAGGCTGACGGCCATGAAGCCGCCGATCATCGTATAGGCCAGCACCACCCCGGCGGTCAGCCACAGGCCCCAGCCGTAGTCCAGGCCGAAGGCGCTCTGGAACAGCTTGCCCCCCGCCACCATGCCCGACGAGGTGTACAGGGTGAAGAAGACCACGATCACCACCGCCGACACGATCCGCAGCAGGCGCGACCGGTCGTTGAACCGCTTGCCGAAATAGTCGGGAATGGTCAGGGCGTCCTGCGCCGCCTCGGTATAGACCCGCAGCCGCGGCGCCACGATCAGATAGTTGGCCAGGGCGCCGACGAACAGGCCGATGGCGATCCACGCCGACGACAGGCCCGACACATACATGGCGCCGGGCAGGCCCATCAGCATCCAGCCGCTCATGTCCGACGCGCCGGCCGACAGCGCCGACACCGTCGGCCCCAGCCTGCGCCCGCCCAGGACATAGCCGGACACGTCGTCGGTGCTGGTCCGGAACGAATAGACGCCGATGCCCAGCATCAGCGCAAAATACAGTCCGAGGGTGATGTAGGTTCCGATTTCCATGCCCTGGGGTAGCAAGCGAAATCCCCCGCCGACAACCCTTTGCGGCCAAATCGGGGCAGGGCGGCCCCGGCCTCAGGGCGCCGCCGCCCCCTCGGGCAGGCCCCGTTCCTCGCGCAAGTCGTGCGCATGCAGCCGCGCCATCGCCTGGCCCGGCACGTCCAGCGGCCTCAGCGAGCCGTCCGTCCGCCAGAACGCCTCGGCCCACGGACGCCCGGCCTGGACCGCCCGCCGCCGCCGGAACCTATCCGATCAGGATGTTGCAACCCTGCCAGCCCTCACTCGCACCCGGGCGTTCTATGCCGCACCCTTGAAGACGGCGGCCTCATAGCCGAGCGGAATGTTCCGCCCCTACCGTCCCTTCCTGAACGCCTCCGCCTTCTCCGCCGCCGCCTGGGCGCGCCACTTCTTCGGGGCGGACTTGTCGACCTCTTCGCCGGCGGCGGTCAGGGCTTCGTTGGCGAACTCCAGGTCCATCAGCTTCATGCGTTTGATCTCGTCGCGCAGGCGGGCGGCTTCCTCGAACTCCAGGTTGGAGGCGGCCTCGCGCATGCGGCCTTCCAGGTCCTTCAGCGCGGCCTGGAAGTTGGAGCCGACGAAGGGCTTGGAGGCCTCGGCCACGCCCGGTTTGGTCAGGCGGTCCAGCTCGCGGGACTCATAGGGGCTTTCCAGGATCTCCTTGATGTCGCGCTTGACGCTTTCGGGCGTGATGCCGTGTTCGGCGTTGTAGGCCTGCTGCTTCTCGCGGCGGCGGTCGGTCTCGGAGATGGCGCGTTCCATGCTGCCGGTCATGCGGTCGGCGTACAGGATGACGCGGCCGTCGACGTTGCGGGCGGCGCGGCCGATGGTCTGGATCAGCGAGGTCTCGGAGCGCAGGAAGCCCTCCTTGTCCGCGTCCAGGATGGCGACCAGGCCGCATTCGGGGATGTCCAGCCCCTCGCGCAGCAGGTTGATGCCGATCAGGCAGTCGAAGGCGCCCAGCCGCAGGTCGCGCAGGATCTCGATCCGCTCCAGCGTGTCGACGTCGGAGTGCATGTAGCGGACGCGCACCCCCTGTTCGTGCATGTATTCGGTCAGGTCCTCGGCCATCTTCTTGGTCAGGGTGGTGACCAAGCTGCGGTAGCCGCGGGCGGTCGTGGCCTTGACCTCGTCGATGACGTCGTCGACCTGGTTGCGGGTGGTCCCCGAGACCGGGCGGATCTCGACCGGCGGATCGATCAGGCCGGTGGGGCGGATGACCTGTTCGACGAAGACGCCGCCGGACCGCTCCATCTCCCACGGGCCGGGGGTGGCGCTGACGTGCACCGTCTGGGGCCGCATGGCGTCCCATTCCTCGAACTTCAGCGGGCGGTTGTCGATGCAGGACGGCAGGCGGAAGCCGTATTCGGCCAGGGTCGACTTGCGGCGATAGTCGCCGCGGAACATGCCGTTGATCTGGCCGATGGTGACGTGGCTTTCGTCCACGAACAGCAGGGCGTTGTCGGGGATGTATTCGAAGAAGGTGGGCGGCGGCTCGCCCGGCGCGCGGCCGGTCAGCCAGCGGGAATAGTTCTCGATGCCGGCGCAGCTGCCGGTGGCCTCCATCATCTCCAGGTCGAAGCGGGTGCGTTGCTCCAGGCGCTGGGCCTCCAGCAGCTTGCCGTTCTCGACCATCCAGTCCAGCGTCTCCTTCAGCTCGGCCTTGATGCCCAGGGTGGCCTGGTTCAGCGTCGGGCGCGGGGTGACGTAGTGGCTGGCGGCGTAGACCGTGACCTCGTCCAGGGCGGCGGTCTTCTTGCCGGTCAGGGGATCGAACTCCTCGATCGCCTCGATCTCGTCGCCGAACAGGCTGACGCGCCAGGCCCGGTCCTCCAGGTGGACGGGGAAGATCTCGACGGTGTCGCCGCGCTTCCTGAACATGCCGCGTTCGAAGGTCGCGTCGTTCCTCTTGTACTGCAGCGCGATCAGGTCGGCCCGCAGCTTCGCCTCGTCGATCGTCGCCCCGACCTTCAGGTCGAACGTCATCGCCGTATAGGTCTCCACCGAGCCGATGCCGTAGATGCAGCTGACCGACGCCACCACGATCACGTCGTCCCGCTCCAGGATCGCCCGCGTCGCCGAATGCCGCATCCGGTCGATCTGCTCGTTTATGCTTGAGTCTTTCTCGATATAGGTGTCGGTGCGCGGAACGTAGGCTTCCGGCTGATAATAGTCGTAATACGATACAAAGTATTCGACGGCGTTGTCCGGAAAGAACGACTTGAACTCAGAATACAGTTGGGCGGCCAGGGTCTTGTTGTGGGCCAGGATCAGGGCCGGGCGCTGGGTCTGTTCGATGACCTTGGCCATGGTGAAGGTCTTGCCCGAGCCGGTGACGCCCAGCAGCACCTGGTCGCGGTCGCCGGCCTCCGCCTGGGCCACCAGTTCGGCGATGGCGGCGGGCTGGTCGCCGGCGGGGACGTATTTGGTCTCCAGCCGGAACTTGCCGCCCTTCCGGGCGCCCTCGCGCGAGGGGCGGTGCGGGGTCCAGTCGGCGGGGGCGGCGGGCGCCTCCTCCGGCGTCAGGCGCGGGCCGGCCACGGGGGCGAACATCGGCATCTTGCCCGTGTCGCGGATGAAGGCGGCGGCGGCCTCGCGCACGCCGGGATCGGGCACGTGGACGGGCTTGTTCGTCTTCGTGGGCGTCGATTTCGGCGAGGAGGAACGGTTCATGAACGAAAGCTAGTGCGCCAAGGACGGTTTCGCCATAGCGCGCGGGCGCCGAGGGAGGTTGCGTCAGGCGGCGCGGCGCCCGTCCTTGACTCTCTCACACAGTATGCCGCATACACTGTGTGTCACACACTATGTGACGCATGGAGAGTGCGAGTGGGCGCGGACGAGGAACTGCTGTTCGAGAGCCTGAGGCTGGAGCTGAGGCGGGGGTCGCTGATCCTGGCCGTGCTGGCCAGCCTCAGGCGCGAGCAATACGGCTATTCGCTGCGCGTCGCGCTGAACGAGGTCGGCGTCGAGATGGAGGAGAGCACCCTCTATCCCCTGCTGCGCCGGCTGGAGAGCCAGGGGCTGCTCGACAGCGAATGGCGCGAGGAAGATCGACGGAAGAAGCGGTTCTACCGCCTGTCGTCGCGGGGCGAGGCCATGCTGGCGCGGCTGGCGGCCGAATGGCGGAGCCTTTCGGCCTCGCTGGAGAAGATGCTGTGAACACCGGGAAAGAAGGAGGGGCCGGGATGGACCTGGTCGAACGCTATCTGAAGGCCGTCGCGGCGCAGCTGCCGAAGGAAACGCGCGAGGACATCGTCGCCGAACTGCGCGACGACATCATGGGCCGGATCGAGGACCTGGAGGCGCGGCTGGGCCGGGCGCCGACCGACGACGAGGTCGAGGCGCTGCTGCGCGAGGCGGGACATCCGCTGACGGTGGCCGCGCGCTATCGCCCGGGACCGCAGGCGCTGATCGGGCCGGAGCTCTATCCCTGGTGGCTGTTCGGCGTGAAGGTCGGCCTGACGGTGATGGCCTGCGTCACCCTGATCGGCCTGGCGGCGCGGGTGCTGGCCGGCGACGTCTATCCGGGCCAGGCGATCGGCCAGGGCGTGGCCAGCCTGTTCAGCGGGGCGGTGTCGATCATCGGCATACTGACCGTGGCGGGCTTCATCCTGGAGCGGCAGGCGAAGAAGCCGGACTTCATCGCCAAATGGCGCGTCAAGGACCTGGGCCTGTTCGAGCTAGGCGGAAACATCGACGCCGACGACTGGAGCCGCAAGCTGGCAGGCGACTGGTCGGAGCCGAAGGCCAAGCCGGGCCCGGCGGTGAAGGAAAGCGCCGAGATGTCGCCGGTGGCCCGCGCGGTGGCCAGCGCCATCGGCTGGACGGTGGTGCTGCTGTGGTGGACGGGCCTGCTGCCGGTGATGGCGATCCGGCCCGAGGAACTGGCCGGCGTGGTCGACGGCGTCAACTATGGCCTGATCCTGCGCCAGATGGTCCAGGCGGCCTATTGGCCCGTGACCCTGTTCGCGGTCTGCCGCATCGGCTTCGACCTGATGCGGGCGGCCTCGGGCGGAAACGCGCGGCTGACGGCGCTGGGCGACCTTGCGTTCGGCGCGGCGGCGGCCTGGGGCGTGCTGTGGATCTGGTTCTGGTCGGCGCTGAGCCCGGTGATCTGGGTGGGCACGGTCACGGAATTCATCCAGCGCGTGAGCGGACTGTCGACCGGGTCGACGGCGACGTCGGCGGCCTGGCGACCATCCTGATGGTGGTCGTGGTCTGGGCCTTCCTGGCGGAGGTCGCGCGCATGCTCCGGGCGGCGGGCCGGCTGGCGGTCGGCCGGTGAGTTTCCGCAGCGGAAGCGGCTGAACCTTCGGACGCTTTCGCCGTTCCGGCCAAGCGGCGCCATTCCGGCCCGCATCGGGGCTGGATCGTCGCGTGACATTGCAACAGGGTTTGGCCTTCGGGCTGGTGGGGCTGACGGTCGCGGCCTTCATCTGGGGACGGTTCCGCTATGACCTGGTCGCGGTGGGGGCCCTGGTCGCGGGCCTGGCGATCGGCGTGATCCCGGCCGAAGACGCCTTCGAGGGGTTCGCCAACGATGTGACGGTCATCATCGCCTGCGCCCTTGTGGTGTCGGCGGCCTTCGCCAAGTCCGGCATCGTCGAGATGGCCCTGAAGCGGGTCATGCCCTACCTCAAGACCGAGCGCAGCCAGGTTCCGGTGCTGACCACGGCGGTGACGCTGCTGTCGATGGTGACGAAGAACGTCGGCGCCCTGGCCATCATGATGCCCGTGGCCCTGCAGGTCGCCCGCCGCACGGGCACGCCGCAGTCGCGCCTGCTGATGCCGATGGCTTTCGGCGCGATGGCGGGGGGCATGGTGACGCTGGTGGGCACGTCGCCCAACATCCTGGTCGCCGAGGTGCGCCAGGACATCGTCGGGCAGCCGTTCCAGATGTTCGACTACGCCCCCGTGGGCCTGGCCCTGACGGCGGCGGCGCTGGCCTTCCTGGCCTTCGGATACCGGCTGCTGCCCAAGGATCGGACGGGGGCGCTGGGCCTGTCGGCGGCCCTGTCGGCCAACGCCTATCTGACCGAGGCCCATGCGCCCGAGGATTGGCCGCTGGAGCCGACCACGATCACCGCCCTGAGCGAGGCGGCCGGCGGCGAGGTCAAGGTCATGGCCCTGATCCGCGAAGGCAAGCGAAAGGCCCGGCCGCGGGGCAACACCGTGGTCCGCCCCGGCGACACCCTGTTGCTGAAGGGCGGGCAGGAGGCGCTGGAGGACTTCATCGACGCGGCGCGGATGAAGCTGGTGCGCGGCGACCGGCCGGTGCTGCTGGAAGAGGCCAAGGACGAGGTCCATCTGGTCGAGGCGGTGATCGGGGCGGACTCTCCGTTGACCGGCCAGTCGGTGCGGCAGCTGGACCTCTACGGCCAGCATGGGCTGAACCTTCTGGGCGTGTCGCGCAGCGGATATGAGCTGACCCAGCACCTGCGGACCGCCAAGCTGCAGTCGGGCGACGTCCTGCTGCTGCAGGGCTCCGAATCCAACCTGCCGGCCCGGTTGGCCGAACTGAGGCTGCTGCCCCTGGCCGAGCGCGAGGTGCGGCTGGGCGGCGCGCGCCGCAAATTCCTGCCGGCCGTGGTCCTGGCCGTCGCCATGGTGATGGTCGGCTTCGGCGTGATCCCGGTGTCCATCGCCTTCTTCGGCGCGGCCGTGGTGATCGTGGCCCTGGGCGGACTGAAGATGCGCGAGGCCTATGCGGCGCTGGACGGGCCCCTGCTGGTGCTGATCGCCGCGCTGATCCCCGTGTCGGACGCCATCCAGCAGACCGGCGGGGCCGACCTGATCGCCAGCGCCCTGCGCGGCCTGTTCGAGGGCATCCCGCCGGTGGTGGCGGTGGCGGGAATGATGCTGGCGTCGATGGCGGTGACGCCGTTCCTGAACAATGCGGCGACGGTTCTGGTGGTCGCGCCCATCGCGGCGACCCTGGCCCAGCAGCTGGGATACCGGCCCGATCCGTTCCTGATGGCGGTGGCGGTGGGGGCGGCGTGCGACTTCCTGACCCCCATCGGACACCAGTGCAACACCATGGTCATGGGGCCGGGCGGCTACAAGTTCTCGGACTATCCCAAGCTGGGCCTGCCGCTGAGCCTGCTGGTGCTGCTGATCGGGCCGCCGACCATCCTGCTGTTCTGGCCGATGTAGGCGCCCGGCGCGGTCGTCAGGCCAGGATGTCGAGCAGGGTTCCCGTCATCTCGTCGGCGGTCTTCAGCACGGCGACATTGGCCTTGAAGGCCGTTTCGCTCTCGACGCGCTCGACCACTTCCCGTTCGAGGTTGTCGAGCGGTTGGGCGGCGGTGCGGCGCGCGCTGGCCTCGAAACGGCTCTGGGCCGACATCAGGCCGGCGGCGGCGATGGACGTGGCCTGCATGGCGGCTCTCCTTCGCCGGCCAGAATGGACGGGCCCCGTCAACGGGGACTGAAGCAACAGGGTGAACGGCGAAATCCGCCCCACGCCCGCCTTTATCCGTGTATAGAGCGCGCCATCCGCCCGGCCTGAGGACGTCCTCGGCCGGGCGCGGCCGTTTCGGCCGCCGTTCGCTGTTCAGGTTTCCGATGCCCTTTCCCGCCGTCCACCCCGCGCTCGACCGCGCGCTCGCCAACAAGGGCTACGCCGAGCCGACGCCGGTGCAGGCCGCCGTGCTGGAAGAGGGTCACGCCACGCGCGACCTGCTGGTCTCGGCCCAGACCGGATCGGGCAAGACGGTGGCGTTCGGCCTGGCGGCGGCGCCGACCCTGCTGGGCGACCGGCCGACCTTCGGCCCCGGCGGCGCGCCCCTGGCCCTGGCCATCGCCCCCACCCGCGAACTGGCGCTTCAGGTGGCCGAGGAGCTGCGCTGGCTCTACGCCGACGCCGACGCCAAGATCGCCACCTGCGTCGGCGGGATGGACGCCCGGCGCGAGGCGCGGGCCCTGGGCTTCGGCGTCCACATCGTCGTCGGCACGCCGGGCCGCCTGAAGGATCACATCGACCGGGGCAACCTGGACCTGTCGCAGCTGAAGGTCGCCGTCCTGGACGAGGCCGACGAGATGCTGGACATGGGCTTCCGCGAGGACCTGGAGTTCATTCTGGACCAGGCGCCGGCCGAGCGCCGCACCCTGCTGTTCTCGGCCACCATCGCGCGCGACATCGCGACCCTGGCCAAGCGCTATCAGAACGACGCCGTGCGGATCGACGCCACCGACAAGAGCCGCCAGCACGCCGACATCGAATACCGCGCCTATCGCATCCAGCCCAACGAGATCGAGCACGCCACGGTCAACACCCTGCGCTGGTTCGAGGCGGGGCGGGCGATGGTGTTCTGCTCGACGCGCGACAGCGTGCGCCATCTGCAATCCTCGCTGCTGGAGCGGGGCTTCGCCTCGGTCAGCCTGTCGGGCGAGATGGGCCAGAGGGAGCGCACCGAGGCGCTGCAGGCCCTGCGCGACGGCCGTGCGCGGGTGTGCGTGGCCACCGACGTGGCGGCGCGCGGCCTGGACCTGCCCGACCTGGGCCTGGTGATCCACGCCGAGCTGCCGGTGAACCGCGCGGCCCTGCTGCACCGGTCGGGCCGCACCGGCCGGGCGGGCAAGAAGGGCGTCTCGGTGATGCTGGTCCCGCATTCGCGCCGCCGCAAGGCCGAGCGCCTGCTGGCCGAGGCCGGGGTGGAGGCCCAGTGGACCGGCGCCCCCACCTTCGACGAGATCAGGAAGGCCGACGACGCGCGCCTGCTGGACCCCGTCCATTTCGAGGCCGAGGTCTCGGATGAGGACATGGCCGTCGCCAAGCGCATGATCGCCGAGCGCACGCCCGACGAGATCGCCGCCGCCCTGGTCCGCCTGCTGCGCAAGGAGCAGCCCGCGCCGGAGGAGCTGTCCGACCCGGCCGCCGACCGTCCGGGCAAGCGCGAGCGGGTGCGCGCCGACGACGGGACCGCCGCCCAGCCGTGGCCGGGCGAACGGCTGCAGCCCGACGAGGTGGTCTGGTTCCGCATGGACATCGGCCGCAACAAGAATGCTGATCCCAAGTGGCTGATCCCGCTGATCTGCCGCGTAGGCGGCGTCTCCAAGCCGCAGATCGGCTCGATCCGCACCTTCCCCGAAGAGACGCGCTTCGAGATCGCCAAGACCCACGAAAAGGCCTTCCGCGAGGCCGTCGCCGCCTCCAGCGAAGACGTCCGGATCACGCCGTCCGAAGCGCCGACGCCCGGTTCGATGAAGGCGGCGAAGTTCGCCGGCCACAAGTCGGGCGGCCCGCGCCGCGACGACGGCGAGCGCCCGTTCAAGAAGCCCTACGCCAAGCGCGCCGAGGGCGGGGAGGGCGACGCCCGCCCGCCGTTCAAGAAAAAGCCCTGGGCGCCCCACGCCGACAAGGCCCGGGGCGAGGGCGGCGAAGGCGGCAAGTCCTTCGCCAAGAAGCCGTTCAAGCCCAAGCCGGGCTTCAAGAAGGGCGGCTTCAAGAAGGGATGATCGCAAGACGCCCCTGCCCGTGAAGCGGGAGGGGGCCGGCGGCGCTTGCCAGACCCGCGTTCCGGGCGCAGGCTGGCGTCATGACCAGTCCGACGCCGCCTCAGGGACGGTACGCCTCGTTCCAGGCCTTCTATCCCTATTATATCCACGAGCATTCCAACCGGACGTGCCGCCGCATCCATGTGGTCGGCACCGGCCTGGTGATCGCGGCGTTCGTCGCCTTCCTAGTGACGCTGAATCCGTGGTGGCTTCTGGCCATGCCGCTGGTGGGCTACGGCTTCGCTTGGGCAGGGCATTTCTTCTTCGAGAAGAACCGGCCCGCAACGTTCAGATATCCGGTGTGGAGCCTGATGGGCGACTTCCGCCTGTTCTGGGAAACGGTCTCGGGCAAGCGGCGGTTCTGATCGGGCGACCGCTGTTCGATTGAATCTTCACAGGCGCGGGTAAAGGCGTATCTTCCGGTGCGCGGCGGGGGCCGCTCACAGGGGGAGGCATCCATGAAGACGATCGCCACGGCGGCGATTCTGGCGGCGTTGCTGTCGCCGACGGCGGTCCTAGCGCAGAAGGCCGGCGGCGCGCCGGACTTCACGCTGGAGCCGAACTACGGCTCGGTGAACCTGGAAGCCGGGTTCACGCCCGATCCCTGGACCAAGTCGATCCTGGCCGGGGGTTCGGTTCCCGCCTCGGGCGCGCGATCCGGCTGCGAGGGCCGGGTCAGCGCGGCGCCGGACCTGCAGCTGTTCTACGAAGCCGGGTCGTTGGATCTGACCGTTCGCGTCCATGCGTCCGAGGACACGACCCTGTTGATCAACAGCCCCGACGGTCAGTGGTACTGCGACGACGACGGCGGCGGCGGCCTGGACCCGCGGGTCGTCGTGTCCGGTCCGCAAAGCGGCCGCTATGACATCTGGGTCGGCACCTATGGCGACTCCATGGTCCAGTCGACGCTGGAGATCAGCGAACTGGGCGGAACCAGCGGAAGCGGCGGCCCGGGAGCCAGCGGCGGCCCGGACGTGAACGCCTCGCCCAACTACGGCACGGTCAATCTGCGCGCGGGCTTCACGCCGGACCCCTGGACCAAGTCGATCCTGGCCGGCGGTTCGGTTCCGGCCTCGGCGGCGCGGTCCGGCTGCGAGGGCGCGGTCAGCGCCGCGCCCGACGTTCAGGTCTTCTACGACGCCGGCGGCGCCGATCTGACGTTCAAGGTCTCGGCCGGGGAGGACACCACCCTGCTGATCAACACGCCGAACGGACGCTGGTACTGCGACGACGACAGCGGCGGGGCGCTGGACCCCAAGGTCGTGATCACCAATCCGCAGAGCGGGCGCTACGACGTCTGGGTCGGAACCTACGGCGACGACATGGTTCAGTCGACGCTCCAGGTCACGGAAGTGGACTGAGCCCCAGCGCGGCCGCGGGGACGACAAGGAAAAGGCCGGCGGTCCTCTCGGATCGCCGGCCTTTTCACGAATTCAGGCAGACGCCCCGCCGTCTCAGTTCGAGGCGGTGGTCCAGGCCGGCGGGCAGCCGTCGAAATCGCCCGCGTCCACGATGGTCAGGGTGCGCATGTTCAGGCGCTGGGCCGGGCGCATCGAGCCGCGGCCGTGGCCGGTGAACAGATCGATCTTGGCGCCCTTGATCGCCCCGCCCGTGTCCGAGGCGTACCAGTAGCCGTCGTGGATCGAGCCGTCGGCCAGACGCAGGCCCACGGTTTCGCGGATGAACAGCTTGGTGCGGCGCGGAATGACGCGCGGATCGACCGCGACGGTGCGCATGGCGATCGGCCGGCAGCCCAGCGAATCGTTGCCCGTCGCGCCGCCCCCGCCCGCATGATAGAGCCGCGCCGAAGCGCGCCAGTCGGGATCGCCCGCCATCATCTCGGTCTGGTCGGCGCTCAACGCCAGGGCCGCCTCTTCGACGGACCCGGAACCGGTGTCGGCTTCAGGGGTTTCCACCCTGAAAGCATCCGCCGCGACAGCGACATTGTAGGGCACCGGTCCGTTGGCGACGGACGACAGGGCGGCCCAGAACAAGGCGAAGGCAGCGGAGGCGCCGATCATCCGTTCAACTCATGGAGACACCGGCTCCCAACGCCGCCGGCGCCGGATTTGTCCCGTTAACTTGTGTCCGAAAAGTGGCCGCCGCTAAATGGCCTTGAGGACGACGGACGCCGCCGTCCCTAACAGATAGACGGCGAAGGCTTTTTTCAGCAGCCGCTGATCCAGCCGATGCGCCAGGCGCGCGCCCAGCGGCGCCGACAGCGCCGTCATCACGCCCATGACGACGGCGGCGGGCAGATTGACGTATCCCAGCGAAAGCGGCGGCCGCCCCTCCGCGCCCCAGCCGAACGCCATGAACCCAAGCGCCGCCGTCGCGCCGATGGCGACGCCGAAGCCCGACGCCGTGGCCACCGCCTGGTGGATCGGCCGTCCGCACAGGGTCATGGTCATGCCGCCCAGGCTGCCGCCGCCCACGCCCATCATGGCCGACAGCAGGCCGATGCCCGTCCCGATGATCCGGCGCGCCCACCCGACCGGCATGTCGCGGCGCAGGACATAGCGATCCGGCAGCAGGCCCATCTGCGCCGCCACCAGCATCAGGCAGGCGCCATAGACGATGGCCAGCCCCTCCATCGACGTCAGCCCCGCGACCGCCGCCCCGACCGCGCCGCCCAGCGCCACCCACGGCGTCCAGGTCCTCAGAACCTCCTCGTCGACCGCCCCGTGCCGACGGTGCGCCGCCAGGGAGCGAAGCGCGGTGACGACGATGGTGGCCAGCGAGGTGCCGATGGCGGTGTGCAGATTGCCTTCGCCGCCCACGCCCAGGGTCTCGAAGGCGTAGAACAGGGCCGGCACCAGCACCGTGCCGCCGCCCACGCCGAACAGGCCGGCGATGACGCCGCCGATCAGGCCGGCGGCGATCAGGGCCGCCGCCAGGGCCAGGATTTCGGACAGGGGCAGGGCGAACATGACGCTCCCTTAGCCGGCGGACGGCCGTCGGGTCACGCCGCCTCGCGCCGGGCCTCGGCCTCGCGCACCGCGTCGGCGGCGCGGTCGATCACCTCCAGCCCCGCGCCGGGCCGGATCGCCTCGACGGTCAGGATGCGGCGGAAGGCGCGCGCGCCGGGACGGCCGTGCATCAGGCCCAGCATGTGCCGGGTCATGGCGGGCAGGGCGACGCCCTCTTCCAGCCGCGCGGCCATGTAGGAGCGATAGCGTTCCAGCGCGGCGAAGGCGTCGACGTCCGGCCCGGGCGCGCCGTACAGCCGCCGGTCGGCCTGGCCCAGCAGGGCGGGCTCGTGATAGGCGGCGCGGCCCAGCATGACGCCGTCCAGGGCCACGCCGTCGACGGCGTCCAGATGCGCCTCGGCCTCGTCCAGCGAGGCGATCCCGCCGTTGATCGAGACCGACAGATGCGGCCGCTCGCGCTTCAGCCGGCGCACCAGGGCGTAGTCCAGGGGCGGCACGTCGCGGTTCTCCTTGGGCGACAGACCCTTCAGCCAGGCCTTGCGCGCATGGACGATGAAGACCTCGATCCCGACCGCGGCGCAGGCGTCGACCGTGGCGAACAGGCTGACCGCCGGGTCCTGATCGTCCACGCCGATGCGGCACTTGACCGTCGCGGGCACGTCGACCGCTTCGCGGATCGCCGCCATGCAGTCGGCGACCAGCTCGGGCTCGCGCATCAGGCAGGCGCCGAACCGACCCGACTGGACCCGATCCGACGGGCAGCCGACGTTCAGATTGATCTCGTCATAGCCGAACGCCGCGCCGATCCGCGCAGCCTCGGCCAGCTGCGCCGGATCGGACCCGCCCAACTGCAGCGCGACGGGATGTTCCGCCGCATCGAATCCCAGCAGCCGCTCGCGATCGCCATGCAGCACCGCCGGCGCCGTCACCATCTCGGTGTAAAGCAGCGCGCGCGCCGTCAGCGCACGGTGAAACGCCCGGCAATGCCGGTCGGTCCAGTCCATCATCGGGGCCACGGACAGCCTACGTGCTTGATTTACAGACATTTCGTGCATGTTCAGGCGGTTGGCTCGCAGGAGCGAACGACGGTTCTACGACCATTTTCGACGGTTTTCGCCCCTCTGCGAATTCTCACTGCACCCTTTTTGCACCCGAAACATGGCTTCCATCCGAAGGCGGAAATCTGGTCGGTGGTGACGTGACCCCCTGAAACTCCTCCAGGAATAGCTAGAGTCCGCCCAACGAAGGACGGACAGAATGAAGCGATCGAGGTTCACGGAAGAGCAGATCATCGGGATCCTGTGGGAGCAGGAGGCCGGTGTAGCGACGGCGGAGGTGTGCCGACGCCACGGGGTCAGCTCGGCGACCTTTTACAAATGGAAGGCCAAGTTTGGCGGGCTCAACGTGTCGGAGGCTCGGCGGCTCAAGGCGCTCGAGGATGAGAACGCCCGGCTGAAGCGGATGCTGGCGGACGCGATGCTGGACAACGTGGCCCTGAAGGACCTGCTGGGAAAAAAGTGGTGACGCCCGCCGGCTATCGCGAGGCGGCTGGCCATCTGCAGGCCGCCTACGAGATGAGCGAAAGGCGGGCGTGCCGTGTGCTGGGCGTCGATCGGACGAGCGTGCGCTATCAGGCGACGCGCCCGGACGACGGCGCTCTGCGCGACCGGCTGAAGGCCCTGGCCCAGGACCGTCGACGGTTCGGCTATCGTCGCCTGCACGTGCTGCTGCGGCGCGAGGGCCATGCGGTCAACAGGAAGCGGGTCCAGCGGATCTATCGCGAGGAGCAACTGACGGTGCGCCGGCGCGGCGGCCGGAAGCGAGCGATGGGCCCGCGGCGACCGCTGGACCTGCCGCTGGCGCCCAACCAGCGCTGGTCGCTGGACTTCGTCGCAGACCAGATGACGGACGGGCGGCGCTTCCGCATCCTGACGGTGATCGATAACTGCACGCGCGAGTGCCTGGCGCTGGTGGCCGACACCTCGCTGTCGGGCGCGCGGGTCGTGCGGGAGTTGGACGCCGTCATCCGGCAGCGAGGGCGGCCCGACACCATCGTCAGCGACAACGGCACGGAGTACACCTCGAACGCGGTCCTGGCCTGGGCCGACGACACCGGCGTCGGCTGGCACTACATCGCGCCGGGCAAGCCCCAGCAGAACGGCTTCAACGAAAGCTTCAACGGGCGGCTGCGTGACGAGCTGCTGAACGAGACGCTGTTCCGCTCGCTGCCGCACGCTCGCGCCGTGCTGGAGGCGTGGCGACGCGATTACAACGAGCAGCGTCCGCACTCGAAGCTCGGGTGGCTGACGCCGCAGGCTTATGCAGAAGCGCTCACCGGACACATCGGCCGGCCTGCTGCGCTGGTTGGAGGCTGCGCTGACCGGCCTCTTGCCAACCCAGCCGATCACAGCTCAGATCAACCTAGGACTCTCGTTATGGCTGGATGAGAAACGGGGGTCACGTCACCAAGAACGGCGAAGGCGCCGAGACCAAGGGATTCGAGGTCAGCTTCGATGCGGCGGTGACGGAACGGTTCAGCCTGAGAGGCAGCTATTCGTATGCGCAGGCGGAACTGACCGACGATGCGCCCAACCTGATCACGGCGCTTGATCCGCCCGGGTTCGGCACCGTCTATGTGGATGGCGAGGCGGGCGACCGTCTGCCGGGGTCGCCGGAATACCAGGCCAGTCTCTACGCCGAATACAACCTGCCGCTCTCAAGCGGGCTGGACCTCGACTTCGCCTACGGCTTCACCGCCTCGGGCGATGTCCTGACGCGGACAGGCGCGCGAGGCGGCGGCATCGCCTTGCCGGCCTTCCAGATCCACAACGCCTCGGTGCGGCTCAGCGCTCCGGCCGCGGATTGGGCGGTGACCGCCTATGTCGACAACATCTGGGACGAGTATGCGGAGACGGGCGCGCGCTCGACCCCGATGGCCAACCAGGTGCTGGAGGACGCGGACGGCGGTCCGGTCTACGCCCGCAACTTCTTCGCGAACGTTCTGCCGCCACGCAAATTCGGGCTGCGGTTCACCAAGACGTTCGGTCTTTGATGCGGGGCGGGGCGCGAGACTGTCATGAGCTCGCCAAGGCCTGAATGTCTTGAAGCCCCGTCATGCGCGATGTGCGGTGTTGGCGCGGAGCCGCCGCCATGACCTCGGATTGGCCCGCACCCACTTCATTATGAGGCGCCTGCCCAACGTGAAGACCGAGATTAGCCTCCACATCTTGCCCTACAATATGAAGCGGGGTTGGACCGCCGCGTTGCGGCGGCCCAACATTGTCGCGTCAGAACACATAAGTCAGGCCGACCGTGAAGGTGCGACCGCTCTTGGTGTAGGAGGTCGATCGTTCCTCGACGATGTCGGTGTATTGGTCGGTCGCCTCGTCGCTCAGGTTGATGCCCTCGACCACCAGCTTCAGCGACGGAGTGACGTTCCAGAAGGCCGTGGCGTCGATATTGGTGGTGGCGTGGTAGCCCGACCCGACGTTGCCGTTGCCGCCGATCCCGTCCAGGTAACCGTCGCGATAGGCGCTAGACACGCGCGCGCCCCACACGTCCGTCTCATAATACAGGGTCGCATTCGACGACCACTTCGACAGGTTGGCCAATGCAAGCGTGCGGCGCACGCCGTCGACCATCGCGTCCGTCTCCCCTTCGGCATAGGTGGCGTTGAAGCTGACGCCCAGATTGCTGAACAGGCCCGGCAGGAAATCGAAGTCACGCTGAACGGCGAACTCCGCCCCCTTGATCGAGGCGCCGTCGCCGTTCACCGGCCGGCTGAAGGAATAGATGGTGTCCGCCGTCTGATCCGGCCCCAGCAGAGACAAGGGATAGCCGATGTCGCCATATCGCACCGAGGCGGTCTCGGCGGTGATGAAGGAGTCCATCTTCTTGTAGAAGACGCCCAGCGCCACATAGCCGCTGCGGCCCATGTAGTATTCCCAGGACGCCTCGACGGAGTCGGCCAGGAACGGCTCGAGGTTCGGATTGCCCGCGCTGACGCTGCCGCCGAACGGGGTGAAGCTGACCGAGCCGGCGGCGCGCAGGTCGTCCAGGCTGGGGCGGCTGATGTTGCGGCTGGCGCCCAGGCGCAGGATCATGTCGGGCATGACCTCCAGCGACAGGTTCGCCGCCGGAAGATAGCCGTCATAGCTGCTCTCGATGGTGGTCGGCACCAGGCCGGCGTTGGTCGCCACCGTGCCGGCCGAGGTCAGGTCGGTCGAATAGTAGCGCACCCCCGCATTGGCTTTCAGCGGCATGGAGCCCACTTGGGTGTCCAGTTCATACTGGACGAAGGCGGCCGTGGTCTTTTCGGTCAAGGCGTAGTTGGTGCCCGCGCGATCATTGGCCTGGGTCAGGTCGCGCAGTTGGCCCGTTCGGTCGAAGGTCGCCACCGCATTCGGCACGATATAGGGCAGCAGGCTGTCGTAGCCGATCACCTCCACAACCGGCGCCGGACGGCTGGGATTGTTGTACCAGTCGACGCGGTTGAAACGCTGCCAGCCGTCGTTCTGGAAGTCCTTGTGCGAAACGCCGAACTTCAGATTGGAGGATGGTGCGAAGTCCCAGGCGCCGTTCAGTTCGGCGGTCTTGTATTCGCTGGTGATGAAGTCCTCGCGGGCGTCGGCGCGCATCAGGCCCCACAGGCTGGGATCGGTCGTGTCGAAGCCGTAGGTCACCGCCACCGGGCTGCCGTCGCGGTAGTCGTAGGTCAGGCTCTGGTTCGTGGCCTGGATGAAGACCTTGTCGAAGACCGGTCCCTCGAACTCGGACTTGGCGTAGCCGACCAGGGCGTTGAACCGCAGGGCGTCGGTCGCTTGGTAAGCCCCATTCCACACCGCCTGTGTGAAGGTGGTTTCGTCCTCGGAGTGCTTGTGTTCGTTGCGCATGTCGACGCCTGACCAGTCGGCGTAGACGATGCTGTCGCCACGGATCTCGACGGCGTTCAGCCGCTGGGTTCCGGTCACGTTTCCGGTCAGGGCGTTCACCCCCGCCGGCGCCTGGGCGTATTCGTCGCGGGTGTTGGCCAGCGTGCCGTACATCAAGTCCAGGCTCATGTCGGTGCGGGCGTTCGGCCGCCATTGCAGCGATCCGGTAACGCCGACGCGCTCGCGCTCCGCATACCAGGTCGAGGGGCTGACCGCCTGTGGCGCGGAGATCCGGTTCAGACCCGTGGCGTTGACCAGACGGTCGCGGTCAGCCGCCGAGACGTTCGGGCCGATGTTGGCGGTGCCGACATTGATCTTGGTCCAGTTCCAGCTCCGCATGCCGTATTCATTGACGTCGTTGCGGGTGTAGGCGGCCGAGACCAGTGCGCCGAACTCGCCCGCGCCCGTGTCCCAGCGGTTCGAGGCCAGGGCGATGACCCGCGGGGTCACGCTGTCGGTGTTGGAGTTGGTCTGGGCCTTGGCGCCCAGCACCAGCCGCGAACCGGCGTAGTCGAAGGGACGGGCCGTGGTCAGAGCGATGGTGCCGCCGATGCCGCCCTCGTCCTGTTCGGCCGCATAGGACTTCTCCACGGTCACCCGATTGAACAGTTCGGAAGCGAACAGGCTGTAGTCGAAGCTGCGGGTCCGGCTGACCGAGCCGCGGTTGTCGAAGCCCGACGCCGTATTGCCCAGCACCTCCATGCCGTTCAGCTGGGTGCGGGTGAAGTCCGGGCCAAGGCCGCGCAGAGAGATTTGACGCCCCTCGCCGGCGTCGCGGGTGATGGCCACGCCCGGCACGCGTTGAAGCGATTCCGCCAGGTTCAGGTCTGGAAACGCGGCGATGTCGTCGGCGACGATGACGTCCTGGGCGCCGACGGCCTCACGCTTCAGGTCGCGCGCCGCGTTCAGACTGGCGCGAAAGCCGGTGACGACGACGTCGTCCACCTCGGCGGTCTGGGCCAAGGCCGTCTCGGCTGCGGGCGTCGTTGCGCCACGAGGCATGATGGTGCGTTCGACACGGGGCGCGGCGGAGGCGGTCGGCGCGACCGCCTCCACCAGAACCGAGCGCCCGACGATCCGTGCGTGAACGCCGCTGGCGGCGGTCAGGCGCGACAGGGCCTCGGCGGGGGTGAACCGCCCCTCGACGGCGCGGCTGCGACGACCGCGCAAGACCTCGGGCTGGGCCGCGACCTGCAGGCCGGTGGCGCGCGAGAAGTCGTTCAGCGCCAAGGACAGATCCTGGGCAGGTATGGCGAAGGTCTGCCGGGGCGACTGTGCGACCGCGACAGCGGGCGCAGCGGCAGCCAAGGCGGCCGCCAGGGCGAAGGCGGACGCACGCAGCGTCAGATCGGTTTTCATGTCTTGGTCCCCCGGGGAAGATGTCGGCGTCAGTCGCCTGCGGGAGAGATGTCCGGCGGGGTCGGAACCCTACCTTTTCAGAGGTGAAATATTGGCGACGGTTTCGCTACGCTTCTCACCGTTCGATCCGTATCCGGTCGCTTTCCTCAACCACGCGAACCCCATATGCGGTCTCGATCAGGGCCAGGACGACATGGGGTTCCCCAACGTGAAACCGCCCGCTGATGCGCATCCGGCGAACCTCCGGATCCGCCTGAATCGGCTTGAGGGAGAAGCGGTCGATCTCTTCGGCCAACTGCCCCAGACTGGCGTCCTCGGTGTCGAACCAGCCGTCGAACCAGTCGGGACCGGCCGCTCGCAGCGGCGCGCTCCGGCTTAGACGACCGCCGTCGACGACGGCTCGCTCGCCTGGCTTCAGATCGATGGTCTCGCGCGAGCGCCCGCGTACGCGCACGGCGCCGCGATACAGGGCCACTTCGGTGCGGCCCGAAGATAGGCGATCGATGTTGAACGCCGTGCCCATGACCTGCACCCGTCCCTCGCCAGCGATGACCGCGAAGGGGCGCCCGTCGTGGCGGACATCGAAGAACACCTCGCCCTGTTCCAGGGTCGCGCTCCGTCCCATCGGGCTCTGCCGCACGAGCAATCGCGCTCCGCCGCTCAGACGCACGGTCGAGCCGTCGGCCAATCGCATTTCGTCCGATTGCGCTCGGGCGGTCTCCAGCGTCCTGTAATCCATCCAAGGCGCATAGAGGATGACCAGGGTCGCCGCTGCGGCGGCCATGGCCGTCGGAACAATAAGGCGCCACGGCAGGTTGCGCTCGCGCCGCCGCGGTTTGGCGACAGCCAGGCCAGCCGCCGCCTCTCCCAAGGCGCCCGAACGCCACAGAGCCGCCAGGTCGGCGAAGGCCCTGCGGTGGGCCTCGTTCTCGCCCATCCAGCGCTCGAAGGCCGCAACTTCAGCCGGGCTCACGTCGGATCGGGCGGACCAATCCACCCAGGCGGCCGCTTCGGCCATGACGCGCTTCTGGTCCGTCTTCAATTCGGCTTCCCCCGATCGCGCCCGTTCTGATCGAACGCTCGATTGAGGTCCAGCAATCCACGCGTCACATGCTTCTCGACCGCCTTGACGCTCAGCCCTAGGTCGGCGGCGATGGCGGCGCAACTCTGATGGCGAACCCGCCGCCGGATGATGATGTCTCTTCGCAAGGCGGGCATCCGCTCGAGCGCCTGCCTCAGCGTGGCGACGGCCTGCTTGCCTTCGATCACGCGGTCCGCGGCGGGCTCCGCGCTGGCCAGGGTGTCGCTGAGTTCCACCTGGCCCCATCGGCGCTCTCGCCGAAACTGCTCGTTCACGAGGTTCTCCGCGATGCGCAAGGCGAGGCCGTAGCGATTGTCGATCGGCGCGCCCCCGCGACCGTATTCGACCAGCCGCAGGACCGTCTCCTGGGCGATGTCTTCGGCAAGATCGGCTCGGCTGAGCCGGCGTCGCGCCAGGCGTCGCACGAAGTCGAGGACCGGAGACCAGTCCTGCGCCGCCCGACTGTCGTCGCCATCATATGCCACGGACGATCCCCACCCGACCCGCCCTCTAGCGCGCCAGCGTGAAGGTTCGATGGCGTTCACGGCGTACAGGTGCATCGAAACCGCCCTCGACACTTGATGTCGAGACGCTCGCTCATGATCAAAGATCGCGCCCTCGCGCCGAGGGCGGTCCTCGCGCCGGGCCGGCAGCGGACATTGCAGCCTCTGCCGGGGGCAGGCTTGTGCCCGCGCCCCGGAAGACGGCCGCCCCAAGGTGGGGCGGCCTTATCGGTCAGACCGTGTAGAGCGACCGCAGGCGCTGGATGTCGGCGGCGTCGACGTCCAGTTCCTGATCCAGATAGGCCTCGACCGATCCATAGTCGCGGTCGATGATGTCGAACACGGCCTGAAGATAGCGCGCGTCGACCCCCATGAAGATGGCGCGCACGTCCTCGGGCAATCGCATGAACGCCGCCGCCTGCGGATTGTCGCTGGCCTCGGCCGTCGTCAGGTCAGGACGGTAATACTGGTTGGACAGTTCATAGTCCGCCAGGATGGTCTCGCGCGGCACGCCCAGGGCCGACAGGATCAGGGCCGTGGCCATGCCCGTCCGGTCCTTGCCGGCCGAGCAATGATACAGGACCGCGCCCTCGCCCTTCAGCAGGTCGGCGAACAGGGCGCGCTGCTGCGGACGCTGCATCTTCAGCAGTTCGGGGTAGGAGGCGGCGAAAACCTCCCGCGCCCGATCGGCCGTAACCTCGCCCTGGAACAGGGCGGCGAAGCCCGACATGTCCATCGAATAGTCGAAGGCGGTGATGGCCGGGGCGCCCTCGCCGGTCCAGTCCGTCGGCTGGTCGCGACGTTCGTCGACCGAGCGCAGGTCGTGGATGGAACGCAGGCCGCGCGCTTCCAGCAGGGCCTTGTCATGGGCGGTGAGGTGCGACAGTTCGGCGGTCCGGTAGATCACGTCCCACTTCACCGTACGGCCGTCGGCGGTGCGATAGCCGCCGATGTCGCGGGCGTTCTGAACCCCTTCCAGCGGCAGCAGCCGCTGGTGCGCCGAGGGTTCGGCGGGCGCCGCGGCGGGGGCGGCCTGGCGGGCGATCGCCGCCTGGGCGGGCAGGGCCGCCAGCGTCAGGGCGGCGGCGCAGACAAGCAGTCTCTTCATCTCGAATATCCTTCGTCGGTGGGGATCAGAAGCGGAAGCGCAGGCCCGCCAGGTAGCGACGGCCCACCTGTTCGACCTCGGTCGGATGCAGGGCGTCGCCCTGGTAGGCGACATAGGTCTCGTCGCTGAGGTTGTTGGCGTCGAAATAGACCGAGACGTTGTCGGTGACGGCGTAGCGAACCGACAGGTCCAGGTTCTCGTAGCCGTCGCGCATCTGGTCGCCGAAGCCGGCGAAGCTGAGGGTGTCGATCCACTCCGAACGCCACTGATAGCTGACGCGCGCCGACAGGCCGTGGTTCTCGTAGAAGATCGAGGCGTTGGCGATGGTGTCGGACACGCCGGGGAAGTCGACCGTGCGGCCGTCCGGCGCTTCGAAGTCGCCGCTCAACAGCGACAGGTTGCCCTGGAAGCCGAAGCCGCTCCAGACGCCCGGCAGGAAGACGAACTGCTGCAGATAGGCGATCTCCACGCCGTACAGCTTGCCCTCGCCCCCGTTCAGGGTGGTGACGTAGTCATAGCCGGTCCGGTCCAGGCCCGGGGCGTCGAACAGGTCGTCCTCGACCACGGTCTGGCTGTCGAACAGAACGTTGTCGACGTTGCGGTAGAAGCCGCTGACCGAGGCCAGGCCCGCGCCCGGCAGATACCATTCCAGAGAGGCGTCGCCGCCCCAGGTGCGCTCCGGCTCCAGATAGGGGTTGCCGGCGCTGACCGTCTCGCCGGTGTCGTCGATCGAGGCGCTGGTGCGCACCACCGAGAAGGACGGGCGGGCGATCCCCGTCTGGGCCGACAGGCGCAGCAGGATGTCGTCCGTCAGGTCGAACTTCACATTGATGCTGGGGAACAGGCTGGTGTCGTCCTGGCTGGCGTTGACCGGCAGGAAGGTCGTGGGGCTGTCGGGCACGAAGCCGCCGATGTCCTGCGACAGGTGTTCGACCCGCAGACCCGCCACGATCTGGGCCGGGCCGGCCTGGAACTTGGCCATGGCGTAGCCGGCGAACAGGTCCTCGCCGATCGTGTAGAGGCCGTTGGGCGCCGTCAGGTTGGCGGGATCGTACAGGCCCGCGCCCTCGAGCGCCGTCAGGATGCCGTCGATGTCGCGGCGCATGGCGACGTTGTCGACCCAGTTGATCCGGAAGCCCAGCGGAAAGCCGGTGTCCCAGGGCCGGTCGGTGACGTAGTCGGCCGCATTGAACGTCAGGCCGACCCGGGGCAGCAGCGCCGGCAGCATCAGGACCGAGGTCTGGCTGATCGCCGAACCCCTGACCTCGCGGCTGTCGTACTCGACGCCGGCCGACATCTCGACCGACCGGCCGCCCCAGTCGAAGGTCCGCGTCGCGTCGATCTTGTAGACCCAGCTCTCGGTGTTCACCGCGCTGGTGATCGGGATCATCAGGTTCAGGGTCGGATCGCCCTGGCGCAGGCTGTCGCGGGCCGGGCCGCGAGCCAGGCCGCCGGCCCCCGCGACCGTATCGTACAGGGTGACGATGGGCAGGTTCGGATCGGACCGGTCATAGCTGAGCGACGGCGACGTCAGCGGATTGACCCACATCTGCCGCATCATCGGCAACCAGGTCGTGTTTTCGGTCTCGGTATAATTGATCCGCCAGCTCAGATCCCAGTCGGCCATGCGGTGGTCGCCGCCCAGGGTGCTGATCCAGTTGTCGTTGCGATATTCGCCGTAGTTGAAGGCGCCCGTGACCGGCACGCCGACCAGGTCGCCTGCATCCGCGCCAATCGTTCCACTGACCGCGTCAGCCAACTCCAGCACATACTGGTTGCGCTCCTCGTCGTCGTTGAAGTTCGAATACAGGGTCTTGAAGAACAGCTCGTGGCCGTCCGCCGGGCGGAAGGCCAGGCCCAGCATGGCCGCCTCGCTGGAGCGGGTGACGCGATAGCTGCGGATGTCGAACGCCTCGGGCAGGCCGGTGTCGGCGTCATAGGAGAATTCGCGGTTGTCGGTGATCTGCTCGCGCTCATAGTGCGAGGCCGCCGCCATGACGCCGAAGCGGTCGTTGGACCACGACCCGCGCAGGGCGGCCTGCTCCTGCGGTCCGCCGCCCAGGTCCATCTCCCCGTATCCCAGGTCGCCTTGCGCGTGGAAGCCGCGCCGCTCGAACGGCGAGAAGGTGCGCAGGTTGACGCGCGCCAGGATGGCCTCGCCCGGCAGGTCCGGGGTCAGCGACTTGTTGACCTCCAGCGCGCTCAGGATCACGGCCGGGACGGCGTCGAAGCGGAAGGCGCGCGACACGCCGCCCTCGTCCACGCCGATGATGTTGACGCCGTCCACCGACACGCTGGTCCAGCGGTTCGGGCCGCCGCGCACCTGCAGATAACGTTCCTGTCCCTGGTCGCGCTGGACGGCGACGGCTGGCAGGCGGGCCAGGGCGGCCGCCGAGTTCTGGTCGGGGAACTGGCCGACGGTGTCGGCGGCGATGACGTTGATCAGGTTGTCGGCGTTGCGCTGCTGGTTCAGGGCGGCGCGCTGGCTGCCGACGATCGGCGAGGCGGTCACGACGATGTCGTCGACGGTCTGGGTGTCGATCTGCGCCTGGGTTTCGGCCGCGGTCTGGGCCTGAACGGCGCCGGACGCCACCAGCGCCAGGGCGGCGACCCCGACGCCAAGCGCGGATTTGGACACGTAGGAAGAACGGATGAGAGACATGGCGACACCCCCTGTCGACGATTGGATGAGGCCGTCTAGAAGGTTTGTTTCGCAGAATTAGAACAGTTGTTCTGTCGATCTGCGACCGTATTGCGACGGTTGGGCGACGCGACACTCCGCCCGTTGCCGCGGGCGCGGGAACAGGGCACACAGACGATGTGCCGTTGTCGTCAGAACCCGTCATTACTTCGCCTGCCTCGTCCAACCGACGGGCGACCGATCTCGTCGACGCCTTTCTGCTGGAGATGGCCGAATCGGGCCCCGCCGGCGCCACCGCCCGCAGCGTCGGGGCGCGTGCCGGCGTCTCAGGGTCCGCGATCAACTATCATTTTGGTTCGATAGAACGACTGTACGGTTCGGCTCAGGCTGAGGCTGTCCGGCGCGCCTCCCTGTGGCTGGACCAGCGATTGAACGATGTCGCTGCGGGCGAGCCCTGGCCGTTCGAAGCCTTTCCCGCCTTCGCGGCCGACCTGATCGATTCCTGGAGCGACGCGCCGGTTCTGGCCCAGGCCGAGGCCTCGGCCTTTCTCCAGGCGGCCTGGGAACCGTCCGAGGCCGCCGCCGCATGGCTGCGGCTGTGGGACGCCTTCTGGGCGCGCGCCCTGCCGCGCTTCTCGCTGGACGCGGATCACGGCTCGATCGTCGCCGCCGTGCTGCATTCCGAAAGGCTGGGCCACCTGGTGCGCTGGCGGCGACCCCATGACCGCGCCGGCCTTGAGGAAGTCTGCGCCCGCCTGGTCGGGCGGGTGACCGGCGATACGGCTCTGCTGGCGCGCCAGACGCCGTGGCGCGAGGGCGCAGAGGCCCTGTCGCGGCAGGCCGTGGACTTTCCGGTCCTGGCGCCCGCCGCCGCCCGCATCGCGGAGTCGGTGGTCGCGGCGGTCGACGAAGGGGGCGAGGCGGCCCTGACCCACCGCGCCGTCGCCGCCGCCGCCGGGGTCAGCCTGGGCGCCGTGACCCATCATTTCCCCACGCGGACCGCGCTGGCCGAGGCCGGCTACGCCTGGCTCTACGACAGCATCGTCCAGTCCGCCCGGCGCGCGGGCGTCGGCCAGGCCGACCACGGCGACATCGGGGCGCACATCCTGTCCTTCCTCGACATCGGTCGCGCGGCGCCGCGGTCACGGGCGCTGGAGGTCTTCTTCCTGGCGGCCACGCGCGATCCCGCCCTGTCGAACTTCGCCGCCCGCGTGCGTTACAGCCGGGGCCTGGGCACATGGGGCTTTCTTCGCGAACAGGCGCCGCATCTCACGCGACTGGACGCTCTGCTCATCTCGCACTGGACCGCAGGCGCCGGCCGGGCGATCGCGGCGGATCCAGGCTTGGACGACAGGGTCAGAGCCGCCCTGCTGAAGGCCAACGACATCTTCGCGCGGTAGGCCGTTCGACGATCGACCCGCGAAACCCTGTGCGCCGGAGCCGCGCCAAGAGGCCAGCAGCGGTCATCGTCATTCGCCGGACGGGGGGACCGGTCCGAGCATCATTCCGCCGTCGATGACATAGTCGGAGCCCGTGATGAACGCCGAGGCTTCCGAGGCCAGGAACAGGACAAGGCGCGTGACCTCGGCCGGCTCCCCCATGCGCGGCGTCGCGAAGGGCGCGGCGGAGAAGTGGTCGCTGACGGGGACTTCGCCCGCCCGCAGGGGTTGGGTGATCAGCGGCGTGTCGATGACGCCCGGGCTGATGGAATTGACCCTGATCCCGTCACGAGCCAGTTCCAGGGCGGCGGTCTGGGTCAATCCTCGCACCCCCCACTTGCTCGACACATAGGGGGCGATCATCGGCGTCCCGACATGACCCGAGGTGGAGGCGATATTGATGATCGCGCCGCCGCCCGCCCGCTTCAGCGACGGCGCCGCCGCCCGAACGCCCAGGTAGGGACCCTTCAGATTGACCGCGATGACGTGGTCCCAATCCGCGGGGTCGCTGTCCGCGATCGACGCCGACGGGGCCAGGACGCCCGCGTTGTTGACGAGGATCGAGATCGGTCCGAAGCGGCTTTCCGCCTGCTTGACTGCGGCGTCCCAGTCCGAGGCGACCGACACGTCGAGCGTGATGAAGAGGGCTTGTTCGCCCAGGTCATCGGCCAGCGCGCGCCCGCTCTCCTCTCGAACGTCGGCCAGGACCACCTTGGCGCCCTCGCTCGCGAACCCGCGCGCGTGAGAGGCGCCCTGGCCCCCGGCCGCGCCCGTGATCAGCACGGTCCTGCCTTCAAAGCGTCTCATCGTTCGATCCTTTCCTGTGAACCTGCTGATGGGCGGGGGGGCAGGGGACCATCGCCCCCGGCGCCGCCGTCGCTCGCCGCCTCAGCTCTGATCGGCGGAGCGGGCGATGTCCTGCCGCAACTGGTCGACCTTCGCGCCGGCCCACCGCCGGGCGTCGTCCCCGAACACCAGCCGCGACGGCGTCTCGTCCTGCGAAGCCAACGCCACGATCCGCGCGGCGAGCGCCTTGGGATCGCCGGGCTGGGCGCCGTTGGCCTGGTCCACGAACGCGCGATGCTGCGCGACCGCCTCGGCGTAGTCGGAAATCTGGATGCCGCCGAAGCTCGCCGACTTGCCGTCCATGAACTCCGTGCGCAGCATTCCCGGCTCGACCAGAAGCGAGCGGACGCCCAGGGGCGCCAGCTCCTGCGCAAAGCCCTCCATCCACCCTTCGAGCGCGAACTTCGACGCCGAATAGACCGATCCCCCGCCGTTGGAGACCACGCCGCTGACCGACGAGATGGTGACGATCAGGCCCGACCGCCGTCCCCGCATATGAGGAACGACCGCGCGGGCGACCGACATGGCGCCGAACAGATTGACCTCGAACTGACGCCGCACGGCGGCGTCGGTGAAGGTCTCGAAGAAGCCCAGTTCCGCATAGCCGGCGTTGTTGACCAGCACATCGATCGCGCCGAACCGTTCGAGGGCCTCGGCGACGACGGCGCGCGCGGCCTCGGCGTCTGTGACATCCAGCGCCAGGACGTGCAGGCGATCAGGATCGTCCACGAAGGCGTCGCGCACCGCTTCGGCGGACCGCGCCGTCGCGACCACCGTCTGGCCGGCGTCGAGCGCGGCGCGCGTGATCTCGCGCCCCAGCCCTCGGCTCGCGCCCGTCACCAGCCAAACCTTGCCCATCGCCTGCTCCTTGATCCGCGACATCGGAGTCATTTAAGTAGGCGTATTAATCTATCGGAATAACCAGCTAATCAGTAACAGGGCCCAGTAGCGGAGGTCATCAATGCGTCCGGACCGGTTCGGGGATCTTGCGGTCTTTGCGGCGATCGCCGCCGACCGCAGCTTCACGCGCGCCGCGAGGCGGCTGGGGGTCACGCAGTCGGCGTTGAGCCAGACCATGAAGCGGCTGGAGGGCCAGCTCGGGTTCAGCCTCCTCTCGCGCACGACGCGCAGCGTCGCCCCGACCGCCGCGGGCGAGCGCCTGCTCGCCACCCTGGCGCCGGCGTTGGCCGGGTTGGACGACGAGATCGAAATCCTGTCCCAGACCCGCGGAACGGCGATCGGGACCGTGCGGATCACCACGGGCAAGCACGCCGCGGACACCGTGTTGTGGCCGATGCTCCCGGCCTTCATGCGCCGCCACCCCGGCATCGAGGTGGAGGTGTGCGTCGAGGATGCAATGACCGATATCGTGGCGGGCCGCTACGACGCCGGCGTCCGGCTCGGCGAGCGATTGGAGAAGGACATGATCGCGCTGCCGATCGGG
Source organism: Brevundimonas albigilva (assembly GCF_023573565.1). Lineage (NCBI taxonomy): Bacteria > Pseudomonadati > Pseudomonadota > Alphaproteobacteria > Caulobacterales > Caulobacteraceae > Brevundimonas > Brevundimonas albigilva. The sequence continues at coordinate 2,357,013 of NZ_CP097649.1, read as the reverse complement.
CCTTCGCTTCGCATCGCGGTTGTGGCGTCCCCGGCCTATCTGGCCGACCATCCGGCGCCGATGAAGCCCGCCGACCTCACGACCCATCGATGCATCGCCTATGGCGACTCGCAGGGCTATCTGTCGCCCTGGTCGTTCGAGCGGAATGGCCACGCGGTGACGGTCACGCCGGGTCGCGGGCCGGTGTTCAACGACGGCGACCTGCTGGCGGCCGCGGCCCTGGAGGGTTTCGGCGTCCTCTATATCCTGGAGGACCTGGTGGCCGCGCCGATCGCCGACGGTCGCCTCATCCGCCTGCTGGAGCCGTGGTGCGAGCCGTTCGCCGGCTATCACCTCTATTATCCGGATCGGCGTGGGACGAGGGCGTTCGAACTGCTCAAGGAGAGCCTCAAAGCCGGCAGGGTCGCATGAAGGCCTGGGCGGCGCGATCCCGTTTCACCGATATCCGCTGAGCCTGACCTCGCGCGCCAAGGATTCCGCAGCGGGGATCATACGACGGTGTAGATCAACTGGTCGCCTGCCTTCGCCTTCGCCTTGACGTAGCTGAGCCGGCTCATGCCGGTGAGGTCGGAGAAGTCGCGGTCGAGGTGGGCCTGGTCGTGGTATTCGAGGAACGGGTCTTCCGGCGACGCGCCGGTCCACGGTCGGGGGTGGATCGACTGCAACACGCGTTGCAACCGGGCAAGCCGAAGAAGGCGCTTGGGCGAGCAGCCCACCTCGCGATTGAAGGCCTTGCTCAAGCCGCGAGGCGTGACGCCGATGGACCGCGCGATATCCGTAACGGGCGCCCGCAGGGTTCCCAACACGATGCGATCCGTCAAGGCGACGATCGGAGGAACCGCGCCGGCGGGACTTTCGAAACGACGCCTGATCCACGCGCTGGCCACCCGTTGCCGGGCCGGGAAGTCTTCGGCCTTGAGCAGCGGGCCCGTCAACGTTCGGTCGGCATGGGCGTCGATCGTCGCTAGGGTGATGCGCCGGCCGGAAAGCTGGGCCAGTTGACGGCCTGACAGCGTCACGGCTCCGTATCCGGTCAAGAAGATCAGGAACACCAGGGCTGGGGCGTCAGTCCAGGCCAGGGAGGAGGTCACGACGGGGCCCCAAAGGGCCGCGCGCGGCGCTGGCCCGACCCCTGCCAGATGATAGTCTCCTCCCATCATGAACTGAAGCGCCGGGCTGGGCATCGGCAACTCGCGCATCGCGCTGAAGGCGCGAAGGTCGCGCCGCTCTCCGAAGCCGATCACCCACGGCGCGAGGTCGGGCGGCGACGGCGCGAAGACAAAGCTCATGGCATGGCGGCCTTTCGTCGGGGCGGTTCCGATTTCTACATGGCCCAGGCCGGCGGCTGGCTTAATTCGGCGAAAGGTTTCCCGGAGGATGTCTCATGCGTATCGCCCTGATCGCCGGATGTGCGACCCTGCTGGCGGCGCCCGTCGCTGGACAGGATATGCAGACGTGGCTGTTGTCGGTCGATCGGTGGGGAAATGCGGAACACGACATCCTGACGCTGGAGGGCGAGGGGAAGACGCTGTCGGGAACGTTCGGTTCATGGCCGCTCAGCGGCCGTCAGGATGGCGATCAGGTAAGTTTCACCGCCCTCGACACGCACGGCGTCGCCTATCGATTCGAAGGTGCGATGACGGGGGACGCTCTGACCGGCTGGGCCGACTATCCCGACACCAGCAACACGGGACCTCGCGTTCGACATGCCGCCCGCGGCGTTCGATTGCAGATGCCGACGGGCGAGCCGAGGCGTCGAACCTATGACCCGACGAGCTTCTCCAACACCTTCACGGCCGACCTGCCGCCGGCGATGATCATCCAGCCGGGGGACGTCGTGGCGACGCGCACGATCGATTCCGGCGGCGTCGACGAGAAGGGCCAGGTCGTCGCCCTGTACGGAAATCCGCAGACCGGACCCTTCTTCGTCGCCGGCGCGAAACGGGGCGACATCCTGGCGGTCCACATTCGTCGGCTGGAGCTGAACCGAGACTACGCCGACAGCCTCGACGGCGTGACGGGCCGGGCCATGTCCTTGGGTCTGGCGTCACGGTCCGCTGATCTGGGCCGGCGCGTCCGCTGGCGGCTGGACCGCGAGGCCGGGACGGCGCGGCTCGACGATCCGCCCGAAGGCCTGAGGAATTATGTCGTCCCTGTCCGGCCGATGCTCGGCGGCTTGGGCGTCGCTCCCGACTTCGGGCTCGCGGCGCAATCGGCCGGCGACACCGGAAGATGGGGCGGCAACATGGATTTCAACCAGATCGGCGAAGGGGCGACGATCTACCTGCCTGTGTTCCAGCCCGGCGCCATGCTTTTCCTCGGCGACGGCCACGCGCTGCAGGGCGACGGCGAAACCACCCAATGGGCCCTGGAGACCTCGCTGGATGTCGAGTTCAGCGTCGACGTTCTTCCGAGCAAGCCGATGGCGGCGCCCCGCATCGAAACCGCCGACCGGATCACCGTCCTCGGTCAGGCGCCGTCGCTGGACGAGGCGGCGCGAACGGCGACCGCGGCCATGATCCAGTGGCTGGAGCAGGACTATGGCCTGAGCGTCTCAGAGGCCTCGCTGATCCTCGGCACGGCCGCCGAGTATCGCGTGGCGACGCTTGCCGGGCGAAACGCGGGCTTGGCGTTGAGTCTGGATAAGTCTCGTTTGGCTGCCTTGAAGTGAGGCGCGACTTCGCGCCACGTCGAGGGCAAACAGACGATATCTCCCGCCGCTCGCGAGATGAGTCTCATTATCGTATTTCGATAAACGCCCGGTGTCGTGCCCGGACAGTCGGCGCCGATCAAAAAATCAGCCATCCGGTCTCGCGCAGTCGTCGGACCCGTAATGTCGATCGCGAGCGGCCTGGCTTCTGGTCGATGCTGCTTCGCATGGCCGGGCGAACTGCTGGCCATAACAAGCGCATCGGCCCAGGCAAGCCAGCGTTCAGCGCGTCGCGGCGATGAATTCGCTCGCGCGGCGAGAGACCAGGGTCGGGGAATCGCCGGGCTTGAAGATCGCGGAGCCGATGCCGAACCCGGAGGCGCCGCACAGTCTCCAAAGCTCGATCGTGTCGGGTTGAACGCCGCCGACGACGAAGACGCGGGCGGATCCCGGCAGGACGGCGCGGAGCGCTTTCAAGCCTTTCGGCGTGGCGACCTCGGCCGGAAACAGTTTCAACGCGTCCGCCCCCGCGTGCAGAGCCGCGAAGGCTTCCGACGGCGTGAAGAAGCCCGGCAGGGACAACAGGCCCAGGCGTTTCGTCTCCCGGATCACGTCGACATCGGTATTGGGCGAGATGACAAGCTGCCCGCCTGCGTCGGCCACCTGGCGTACGGCGGCGACGTCGAGCACCGTGCCGGCGCCGACCAGCGCGCGGCCGTCCAGCGCCTGGCGCAGGCGGCGGATGCTTTCCAGCGGCTCGGGCGAGTTCAGCGGCACTTCGAGACAGCGGAAGCCGGCGTCGACGATCGCCTCGCCGATCTCGACCGCCTCGTCCGGTTTCAGGCCGCGCAGGATGGCGATCAGGGGCGGGGCGTCCAGGCTTTCGACGGCGACGGGGATCATCGGGACAGGACCTCGCGGATGCGCCACAGGCCCTGGGCCGTGGCGGAGGCGGCGTCCGCGACGCGGACGTTCTGGAAGCCGCCCTGGGCGAGGGCGGCGGCGTAGCGGCGGCACAGGGGGGCGGCGCCGATGAGGATGACGGGGCGGTCGTTCATGTCGGCCTGGGCGGCGACTTCGGCCCCGATCAGCAATCCCGACAGATAGTCGGCCGCAGACTCTGTCGAAAGTCGTCCCGCGAGGCCTTCCACGCGAACGGAAAACAGGGCGGCGGTGGGGGCTGGGTCGTTCAGGGCGCGTCCTACACCCCTGGCGAAGGCGTCGTCGTCCCCGCCGGGATCGCCCATGCCGGCGCCCAGGATCGTGCCCTTGCGGACGGCCGCGAACAACTCGCCGGTCAGGAAGGTGCGCAAGCCGTCGATCCCGCCCCGACGGGTTCGGATCCATTTGCTGTGGGTGCCGGGGGCGACGACGAGGGCGTCCTCAAGCGCGTCGAGGCCGAAGACCTGGGTCTCCTCGCCACGCGCCACGTCCGCAAGCGCGCCGTTCTCGAACACGGCGACGCCGGGCACGAGGCGGACGCCGGGGGCGTCCTGGGGGCTGGCCACGGCGGCGGCCAGATCCTCGATCCCGGCTGGGCAGGGCAGGTAGGGCATCTCGCGCCACCGGCCGCGCGCCCCGGCCATGCCGCTGCACAGAACGGGCAGATCCTGGGTCAGCCAGTCGGCCGCGACGTCCTGGAGCACCGGCAGGAAGGCGTCCTGGGACAGGCCGCCCGCCCCGCGCGGATCGGAGCGGCTGTCCAGGACCCGGCCGCCTTCGGCGATCCGCATGACGCGCAGATTGCTGGTGCCCCAGTCGACGCCGATCAGACGGGCGGGTTCGCTCACGTCACCACCAGATCGAATAGACCAGGATCAGGAAGGCGACGACGCCGACGGCGGCCAGGTTGAAGCCCAGCGACGTCTTGTAGCTGATCTGGTCCAGCTTGATCTTCATCGCGTCCGGCTTGGCCGGGACCAGCAGGGAGACGACCACGGCCGCGATCAGCGAGGCGACGAACACCACGCCGACCCGGTTCATGAAGGGGAAGATGAACTGACCGCTTTCCTGCAGCCACCAGAAGACCGCCGACAGCACCACCGAGCCGATGGCGGCGGTCAGGGCGCCGGCTTCCGACGCCCGTTTCCAGAACAGGCCCAGCATGAAGATGACCACGATCCCGGGAGTGAAGAAGCCGGTGAACTCCTGAATGAACTGGAAGGCCTGGTCGAAGCCGCCCAGCAGCGGACGGGCCGTCAGAATGCCGATGATGACGGCGACGACGGCGGCGATGCGGCCCACAGTGACCAGTCGGTGCTCCGGCACGTCCTTTCGGATCTTGGCGTAGAGGTCCAGGGTGAAGATGGTCGAGATCGAGTTCACCTTGGACGCCAGCGAGGCGATGATGGCGGCGATCAGGGCGGCGAAGACCAGACCCTTAAGCCCGACCGGAAGCAGGTTCATCATGCTGGGATAGGCCTGGTCCGGCGCCGACAGGTTCGGGGCCAGGATCAGGGCGGCCATGCCCGGCAGCACCACGATCACCGGCATCAGCAGCTTCAGATAGGCGGCGAAGGCGATGCCCTTCTGCGCTTCCGGCAGGGACTTGGCGGCCAGGGCGCGCTGGATGATGTACTGGTTGAAGCCCCAGTAGCTGATGTTCATGACCCACAGTCCGCCCAGCAGCACGGCGATGCCCGGCAGTTCCTGATAGTGCGGATTGTCCTTGGACAGGATCATGTCGAACTTGTCCGGAAATTCGGTCAGCAGGGTGTGGAAGCCCGCCACGGCGCCGCCCGCGCCGCCGATGGTCGACAGGGCGATGAAGCCGATGATCAGGCCGCCGCAGACCAGCAGGGCCACCTGGACGATGTCGGTCAGGGCCACGGCCTTCAGCCCGCCCCACAGCTGATAGGCCAGGGCGAAGACGCCGATGGCGACGATGGCGTAGTCCTGATCGAAGCCGGTGACGGTATGGACCGCGATGGCGCCCAGCCACAGGATCGAGGTTACGTTGACGAAGACGTAGAGCAGCAGCCAGAAGACGGCCATGACATTGCGGATCGTCGGCCCGTACCGCTGCTGCAGGAACTGCGGCATGGTGACGATCTCGTTGCGCAGGAAGATCGGCAGGAAGAACTTGCCCACGATCAGCAGGGTCAGGGCCGCCATCCATTCGTAGGAGGCGATCCCCAGGCCGATCACATAGCCCGAACCGCTCATGCCGATGATCTGCTCGGCCGAGATGTTGGCCGCGATCAGGGAGGCCCCGATGGCCCACCAGGGCAGGCTTCTCGAAGCCATGAAGTAGTCGGTGGAGGTCTTCTGTTCGCCGCTCCTGCTGCGCGAGACCCACTGGGCCAGACCGAAAATGAAGATGGCGTAGATCGCCAGGATCGCCAGATCGATGCCCACGAGCGTCATGATGCAGTTCCCGTCCCTGGACCCGTTTTCGGGTTCCTGCGGCAGTCGTAGGGGAGGCGTCAGACTGTCGCAATCATTTTTTATATATGCCTAATGGTTTTACCCGCGATAATGTGGACCGTATGGTGGAGGCGGCCTTCACCGTGCGACGGCGGATCGCTAGCCTGATCCCGCGAGACAGGATTCCCATGCCCGACCAAGATCAGACCGACGACCGCAAATACCGAGCCCCCGCGCTGGAAAAGGGGCTGGACGTGCTGGAGCTGCTCTCCTCGCAGGGGGAAGCGATGACGCCCTCGCAGATGTCGGCGACCCTGGGGCGGTCGGTCAGCGAATTGTTCCGCATGATCCAGGTGCTGGAGTTCCGGGGCTATATCGAACAGTCCTCGGACGGCTATCGCCTGACCAACCGGCTGTTCACGCTCGGCATGACCCAGGCGCCGATCAAGTCGCTGGTCGATGTGGCCATGCCCGCCATGCGGGACCTGGCCTCAGCGACGATGCAATCCTGCCACCTGGTCGTGCCGTCCGGCGACCAGATCGTGGTCATCGCCCGTATCGAGAGCCCCGGCGATCTCGGCTACTCGGTGCGGATCGGCTATCGCCGCAGCATCCTGCACGCCACCTCGGGGCTGATGTTCTATTCGCGGGCCAACGCGCGGGCGCGTAAGCACCTGCACGATCTCCTGGCGGCCGAACATGGGCAAGCGACCGTCGCCGCATTCGCCGAGCGCGCCATCGCCATGACCCAAGGCGCGCACGTCGAGCGGGCCAGCGATTTCGTCAAGGGCGTGACGGACCTGGTGGCGCCGATCATGGGGTCGGACGGGGTCATCGCCACCCTGATCACGCCCTTCATCGAACAGGTGCCTCTCGCCTGCACCCGCCAGGAGGCCGCGGCGATACTGGTGCGCATCACCGGGGTCATTTCCGACCAGATGGGCGCGGTTTCCCAGGCCTGAGCGCCTCTGATCCGCTCTGGGCGCAGTCCGCCGTTGACAGGAACAATGGCTGTCGCCATTTTCGTTGACGGTAACGGCTTTCATTTGTGAAAGACTGATAGCCGCCGATCAACGGCGGGGCGTCGGGGAGGCGCGCGACATGGCCGCCATCTATTCGGATCTGAAGGATCGGACCGTCGTCGTCTCGGGCGGCGCCGGGGGCATCGGCGAAAGCATCGTCCGCGCCTTTCACGCCCAGGGCGCGCGGGTCGGGATTCTGGACATCGACACGGCGCGCGGCGCCAGGCTGCAGGCCGAACTGGGGCAGGGCGCGCTTTTCGTCGCCTGCGACCTGACCGACATCCCGGCCCTGAAGGCGGCGATCACGGCTGTGCGCGAGGCCTTCGGTCCCATCGACATCCTGGTCAACAACGCGGCGCACGACGAGCGTCACGAGACGCTGGAGGTGACCGAGGACTATTGGGACGGTCGCATGGCGGTGAACCTGAAGCACCAGTTCTTCGCCGCCCAGGCCGTGCTTCCCGACATGAAGGCGTCCGGCAAGGGGGCCATCGTCAACCTGGGGTCGACCTCGTGGGTCATCGGCCAGGGCGGGATGCCGGCCTATACGGCGTCCAAGTCGGCGGTGATCGGCCTGACGCGGTCCCTGGCGCGCGACTTCGGCCCGTTCGGCATCCGGGTGAACGCCGTGGCGCCCGGCTGGATCATGACCGAGCGCCAGCTGCAGCTTTGGGTCACGTCCGAAACCGAAAAAGAAATCTACGCCAACCAGTGCCTCAAGCGCCGGCTCGTGCCCGACGACATCGCCAGGGTCGTGGTCTTCATGTGCTCGGACGAGGCCGGGGCGATCACCAACCAACACTATGTCGTCGACGGCGGCTGGACCTGAAATGACCGACACTCCCCCCAAGACGCTGCGCAGCCGCGCCTGGTTCGACAATCCGGAAAACCCGGACATGACGGCCCTCTATCTGGAGCGCTATCTGAACTACGGCCTGACCCGCAAGGAACTGCAGTCGAACAAGCCGATCATCGGCATCGCCCAGACCGGGTCCGACCTCTCCCCCTGCAATCGCCATCACCTGGTTCTGGCCGAACGCGTTCGCGAAGGCATTCGCGAGGCCGGCGGCATCGCCATGGAATTCCCGGTCCATCCGATCCAGGAGACGGGCAAGCGCCCCACCGCCGGGCTGGACCGCAACCTGGCCTATCTGGGCCTTGTGGAAAGCCTTTACGGCTATCCGCTGGACGGGGTTGTGCTGACCATCGGCTGCGACAAGACCACGCCCGCCTGTCTGATGGCCGCCGCCACGGTGGACATCCCCGCCATCGCCCTGTCGGTCGGACCGATGCTGAACGGCTGGCACAGGGGCGAGCGCACCGGCTCGGGCACCATCATCTGGAAGGCGCGCCAGATGATGGCCGCCGGCGAGATCGACTATGACGGCTTCATCGAACTGGTCGCCTCGTCCGCGCCGTCGGTCGGCTATTGCAACACCATGGGCACCGCGACGACGATGAACTCGCTGGCCGAGGCGCTGGGCATGTCCCTGCCGGGATCGGCCGCCATCCCCGCGCCCTATCGCGAACGCGCCCAGATCGCCTACGAGACCGGCCTGCGCATCGTCGAGATGGTGCGCGAGGACCTGAAGCCTTCGGACATCCTGACGAAGGAAGCCTTCCACAACGCCATCGTGGTCAACTCGGCCATCGGCGGTTCGACCAACGCCCCGATCCACCTGACCGCCCTGGCGCGCCACGCGCACGTCGACGTGCCGTTGCAGGACTGGCAGACGGAAGGCCTGCATGTGCCGCTGCTGGTCAATCTCCAGCCCGCCGGCGACTATCTGGGCGAGGATTACTTCCATGCCGGCGGCGTGCCCGCGGTGGTCGCCGAGTTGATGAAACAGGGGCTGATCCGCGAGAACGCCATGACCGTCTCGGGCCGGTCCATCGGCGACAACTGCCGGGACGCCGAGATCGTCCTGCCCGATGTGATCAAGACCTTCGACGCCCCGATGAAGACCGACGCCGGCTTCGTCGTCTTCTCCGGCAATCTGTTCAGCTCGGCCGTCATGAAGCTGAGCGTGATTAGCGACGAGTTCCGCGAACGCTATCTGTCCAACCCCGACGACCCGAACGCCTTCGAAGGTCCGGCGGTCGTGTTCGACGGACCCGAGGATTATCACCACCGGATCGACGACGAGAGCCTGGGGATCACCGAACAGACCCTGCTGTTCATGCGCGGCGCGGGACCCATCGGCTATCCCGGCGCGGCCGAGGTCGTGAACATGCGGCCGCCGGCCTATCTGATCAAGAAGGGCGTCAGCGCCCTGGCCTGTATCGGCGATGGGCGGCAGTCGGGCACCTCGGGATCGCCCTCGATCCTGAACGCCTCGCCCGAGGCGGCGGCGGGGGGAAACATCGCCCTGCTGAAGACCGGCGACCGGGTGCGGATCGATCTGAACACCGGCCGGGCCGACATCCTGATCTCCGACGAGGAACTGGCCGAACGCCGCACCGCCTTCGAGGCGGCTGGCGGGTACAGATATCCGGCCTCCCAGACGCCGTGGCAGGAGATGCAACGGGCCGTGGTCGGTCAGTTGGAGACGGGCGCCGTGCTGGAGCCGGCGATCAAATATCACCGCATCGTCGACCGGTTCGGCCTGCCGCGCGACAATCACTGATCGGATGAAAAGCAGGGAAGGGGGCGGCGTCGGCCGCCCCCTTCTTGGTCAGCGCGGGACGATGCGGATCGCCGCCCCGCCGCTGGGCTTCAGCGCCAGGGTCAGGACCGTCGAGGCGTCCACCGCCTGGGTCGATCGGGTCGTCCGGTCCGGCGCGTCCGCGTCGGCGTAGAGGGTCGCCTCGAAGCGTCCGCGCCCCAGAAAGTCCAGGGGCAGGCTGATGGTGCGGCCGGCGTCGTCGGTCATGGCCCCCACATACCAGTCGCGCCCCTTGCGGCGGGCCAGGACGATCGACCGCCCGATCTCGCCCGCGATGAAGCGGGTCTCGTCCCAGGTTGTCGGAACCTGGCCGATGAAGGCGGTTTCCGGCTGGCCGGCATAGGCGTCCGGGGTGTCGGCGACCGTCTGCAGAGGGCTTTCATAGACCACGAACATCGCCAGGCCGTGGGCGCGCGTGGTCATGACCGTCGGCAAGAGGAAGCGGTCGCGGAAGGTCTCGGGCGTCTGGTTGCCAAATCCGCCCGGCGTGTAGTCCATCGGCCCCAGCAGCATCCGGGTATAGGCCAGGGTCACATTGTGCCCGGCCGTGATCCGGCGGGACCATTTGTTGTTCTCGGCGCCCAGAACGCCTTCCTGGGTGATGAAGTTGGGATAGGTCCGCGCCAGGCCGGTCGGATGGAAGGCGCCGTGCAGATTGACCATCAGGCGATGCTCCGCCGCCCGGCCCAGCAGGCGATGGTACCAGTCGACCATCACCTGATCGTCGCGGTCCATGAAGTCGACCTTGATCCCGGCGATCCCCCAGGCCTGGTATTGGTCCAGGGCGGCGTCGAACTGGGCGTCCAGCGCCTTCCAGTTCAGCCACAGGAACAGGCCCACGCCCCGGTCGCGGCCATAGGCGACCAGTTCGGGAATGTCGATCTCGGACACGGTGCGGGTCACGTCGACCCCGGGCCGGACCACGCCGCCGCCGCCGGCGCCGCGATACCAGCCCTCGTCGATGGTGACGTATTGCAGGCCATTGGCCGCCGCGAAGTCGATGAAGGCCTTGAAGGTGGCGGTGTTCATGCCGCTGTCGAGCACGGCCGAAATCTTGCCGCCGTTCCACCAGTCCCAGGCCGACTTGCCCGGCCTGACCCAGGCGGCGTCGAAGGCGGCGGGGGCGCTGAGGTCGGTGATCAGGGTCGATTCGATCAGGTCTCCGGCGCGGTCGCCGACCATGACCACGCGCCAGGGCGTCGTGAGGTCCCGGCCGACCCGGGCGGTCGCCACGACGGCGGGGACGCCGTCCGGCGCGTCGGGACGCGGCGCCAGCTTGGCCTGGACGCCCAGGCCGCCGTCCCCCCGCCCCGCCAGATAGAGACCGGGATAGTCCTTCAGGTCCGCCTCGGCGATGGCGAAGGCCGGGCCGCCCGCCGCGGTCTCGCACACCAGAGGCGCGTCATAGGCGTTGTATTCGCGGATGCGCGAGGCGGCGATCGGATCGAACTCGCCTTCGTGGCTGGAGTTGAAGCGGCCCAGATTCAGCCCCCAGCAGCCAAAGTCGGCGGGGAAGGCGAACGTCGTATTCTCCGCCACCACGCCCAGGGGCCCGCTGTCCGAGGCCGGCAGACGATAGCGGAAGGCCACGCCGTCGTCATAGGCGCGCAGCACCAGGTCCACGGCCGGCGCATGCAGCACCATTTCGCGATACCGGACCCGCACATGCGAAGCGCGACCCAGCAGGGGGTAGTCTTCGACGCCGGTGGTCGCCGGCGCGGCGGTGAACCGGGTCCCGGCGGCGCCGGGCCTGGATCCGTCCGACAGGGCCAGGCCCACCGTTGAGGGAGCGATCAGCATCCGGCCGTCGCGCGACACCGACAGGGCCGGCGCGCCGTCCACCGTCTCGACGCGGATAGAAAGTCGACCGTCGGGCGAGGAGAGGGCGGCCGGATCGGCCTGCGCCGCGGACGCCGCCAGCATGGCCAGGGCGACGCCGCACGTCAGTCGGGCGAGCGAACGGGTCATGCGGGCTCCTTGGCCGCGGGGGCGTCCGCGCGGCAGTGTCTGTCGATGAACTGCTGGTGGGGCGGCATGGCCGACACGCCGTTGCGGATGACGGCGCGGATCTGGGCCAGGCGGGCGGCCATCTCGGCCGCCGGGCTCTGGTCGGCCATCGGGTCGTGGCCTTCGGGCGTGATCCCCTGGCCCAGCATCACGGCGACCCAGCTGGTGTGGGCGAACAGGTCCTCGTGCCGGCCCATCACCCGCCCGCGCGAGCGGAACAGGTCGATCCTCTCCTTCAGGCTGTCGGGGATTTCGGTGGCGCGCACATGACGCCAGAACTCGGAATCGTCCCGTTCTCCGACGTGGTAGTGCAGGATGATGAAGTCGCGGGCGTGCTCGTACTCCTCGCGCATCAGGCTGTTGTATTTGTCGATGTCGGCCTGGTCGAAGCGCCGGTCCGGGAACAGGGACATCAGGGTCGTCACCCCGCTCTGGATCAGGTGGATGCTGGTCGATTCCAGCGGTTCCAGGAAGCCGGACGCCAGGCCCAGCGAGACGACGTTCTTGTTCCACGCCTTCTTGCGTCGTCCGGTCACGAAGCGCAGCGGGCGGGGATCGGCCAGGGGCTTGCCGTCCAGGTGGGTCAGCAGGGTGTCGCGCGCCGCCTCCTCCGTGGTGAAGGCGCTGGCGTAGACATGGCCGTTGCCGGTCCTGTGCTGCAGCTGGATCCGCCACTGCCAGCCCGCGTCATGGGCGGTGGAGCGGGTGTAGAGGGTCGGGGCGCCGACCGCCTCGCACGGCACGGCCAGGGCCCGGTCCATCGGCAGCCAGCGGGACCAGTCCTCGTATCCGGTCTTCAGCGCCTGTTCGATCAGCAGGCCCCGAAAGCCGGAGCAGTCGATGAACAGGTCGCCCTCGATCCGCCGTCCGTCGTCCAGAACCACGGCCTCGACGAAGCCGCTGTCCGGGTTCAGCGCCACATCGACGATCCTGGCCTCGATCCGGTTCACGCCGCGCGCCATCGCCATCTCGCGCAGGAAGCCGCCGTACAGGCCGGCGTCGAAATGATAGGCGTAGGCCATGCGGGAATGGACATGGCGGGGATCGTCGGACGTCCGGGTGAAGCGGCCCGCCTTCATCGCCATGATCGGCAGGGAATAGGCGTCGATCGCGTCCACGTCCGCCAGACCGCGCAGTCTCAGCCAATGCTGGTGAAAGGCGATCCCGTCCAGATCGGCCCCATAGGCGCCGAAGGGGTGGACGTATTCGTGACCCAGACGGCCCCAGTTCCTGAACTGGATGCCCAGCTTGTAGGTGGCCTGGGTGCGGCGGACGAATTCGTTCTCGTCGACGCCCAGCAGGCGGTTCAGCGTCAGAAGCGGCGGAATGGTCGCCTCTCCGACCCCGACCGTGCCGATCTCGGGCGACTCGACCAGATCGATCTGGGCGTAATCGGCCGCCAGGTTTCTGGAGATCACGGCCGCGGCCATCCAGCCCGCCGTGCCGCCGCCGACGATGACGATCCGTCTGATCCGCTGGTCTTGCGACATTGTGGTCCTCCCCGGCCGCGAACGTCTGACGCGATGCGTGCCGCGCCCTTGTCGTCCTAAAAAATGTTACCGCTACCGAAAACAGTTTTCTTTCTATGAAACTTGTTGCATCCTTGAAAGTGGGTCAAGCGAAACGCGGGCCCGTTTGTCTTGGGAGAGATGCCAGTCCAGCGCGCCTTCAGAGCGCGCGGCGGCATCGGAGGGAAGGGGAGGAGACGCATGTCTCGCATCACTCGCGCCAACCGCTTCGCACTTCTGTGCGGCGCATCGGCTCTGACACTGTCGGTCCTGGCCGCGCCGTCGTTCGCCTTGGCGCAGGACGCCGTTCCGGCCGCGACCAGCCAGGATGACGAATCGACCGAAGTCGACGAAATCGTCGTCACGGGCATCCGCGCCAGCCTGGCGTCGGCCCAGTCGATCAAGCGCAATTCGGATCAGTTCGTGGATTCGATCACGGCCGTCGATATCGGCCGGTTGCCTGACATCAACGTCGCCGAGGCTCTTCAGCGGATTTCGGGCGTCCAGATCAGCCGGGACCGCGGGGAGGGCAACGGCATCGCCATTCGGGGGCTGACCCAGGTTCGCACCGAACTGAACGGGCGCGACATCTTCAGCGCCAACGGCGGTCGTGGTCTGAGCTGGGAAGAGGTCGGCTCCGACCTGCTGGCCGGCGTGGACGTTTACAAGAACCCGTCCGCAGACCTGATAGAGGGCGGTCTGTCCGGCACGGTGAATCTGCGCACCCGCATGCCGTTCGACGCGTCGGGTCGGATCATCTCCGCCAGCGGGGCCTATACCTATTATGATCTGGCGGACGATTACGGGAAGACGCTGTCGGGTCTGATCAGCGACCGTTTCGATACGTCTGCGGGCGAGATCGGCGTGCTGCTGAACCTGTCGTACGGCGACACCAGCTTCGGCCAGGAGAAGGCCGTGGTCGAGCCGTTCTGGGAGCGGACCGATATTCCCGGATACGAGGGCCTGGATAATATCTTCGTGCCGGCGGGCGGCGGGGTCTATTACACCGAGGGCGCGCGCGAGCGGAAGTCGGCGGCCTTCGCCCTGCAGTGGCGGCCCAACGACAGCACCGAATTCTATCTGCAGGCCCTGCGGACGGAATACAACTTCGACGAAACGGGCCTGTCCTATTTCGCCTACGGTCCGAACAGCTCGGGCGGGGCCATGACGGCGGTTCCGGGAACCTTCACCATCGGCGACGACGGCGTCGCCATCACCGGCGCTTATCAGAACCCGAACGTCGATGCGGTGACCTTCGCTTCGTCGCGAGAGACCTCGACCACCGATATCTCGCTGGGCGGCAAGTGGCGTCCGATCGATCGTCTCGAGATCAGCGGCGATCTGCAATACATCAAGTCCGATGTCGCGCTCGACACCATCAATCTGACGGCCAGCGTGCTTAGCTCGACGGGGTCGGTGCCGGGCTTCGGCGGGGACTGGACCTTCGGCTTCGACCTGTCGGACGAGATCCCACGCTTCACGGCGACCGACGGCTATCTCGCTGATCCGAACAACTACGGCCTGACCGCCATCCTGCCCTATCGAGAGCAGAACGACGCCGAGAGCTGGGCCGGTCGGTTGGACATGACCTGGGACTTCGACGAGGGCGGCTTCTTCAAGAACGTCAGCGTCGGCGTTCGCGCGACCGACCGTTCGGCCGTCAACCGCACCACAACCTACGGAACCTGGACCGGCGTCGGTTCGTGCGCCAACTGGTCGTCGGCGGCGAACTGCATCGTATTGGGCGACTATCCCGATCAGGTGCAGCTCAACGACGGCGTTGCCGGCAACATCCGCGGCAGCGATCTGTTCGGACCCGTCGCCTTTTGGACCGTCGAGACGGCGAAGGATTCGCAAGCCGCGTTCGACTTCGTCAACGGCCTGCCTTTGGGGCTGAACATCGGCTTCCGCGACTTCGACGATCCCAACGCGGTCATCGGCGATATCGCCGAGAACACCTACGCCGGTTACGGGGTCGTGCGCTTCGGCGCGACGACACGCGGCATCGATTGGAGCGGCAACCTGGGGCTGCGTTGGGTGAAGGTGGAATCGACCTCCAACGGCTTCCAGACCCTGAACTATCGCGACCCCGATTTCGTCAGCGACGGCGTCAGCACGCCCAGCACCATCACCCTGCGCACGGCCATGAGCGGCAGTCAGGAATATGATGAACTGCTGCCCAGCCTGAACCTGAAGGCCAATCTGACGGATCAGCTGATCCTGCGGTTCGCGGCGTCGAAGAATATGTCGCCGCCGTCGTTCAGCCAGTTGAACTCGACCTTCAGCATCAGCCCGGCCTACCAGAACGCCGGGGATGTCGTCCCGACAGGCGTGGGGACCGGAACCTCGAACGGCAACGCCCTGCTGAAGCCCGAGAAGGTGACCCAGTACGACATGGCGCTGGAATGGTATTTCTCGCCGATTGGGTACCTGTACGGGACGGTCTTCAAGAAGGACATCACGGACCTGATCTTCTCGGTGTCGAACACCGAAACCTACGACCTGACCGGATCGAACGGCACGGTCCTGGCGGATCAACCCTTCCTGATTTCCCGCCTGGTGAATCTGGACGAGGGCAGCGTTGAAGGCTTCGAGGTCGGCGGCCAGTACTTCTTCGACTTCCTGCCGGGCGCCTTCTCAGGTTTGGGATTCCAGGCCAACTACACCTTCGTCGATTCCAACGCCTCGACCATCGCGGCTTCGGACATCACCGGCGGTTCCTCGATCGACGTGCCCTTGGTCGGTCTCTCGGAGAACAGCTACAACCTGATCCTGTTGTACGAGAAATACGGCGTCAACGCCCGCCTCGCCTACAACTGGCGCGACGACTGGCTGGTCACCACCCAGTCGAACGGCACGGGCAACCTGCCGATCTTCGCCAAGGAGTACGGCACGCTGGACGCTTCGATCAGCTACGACTTCAACCCCAGCGTCGCCCTGACCATCGACGCCCAGAACCTGACGAACGAAGCCTACCGCAGCTATCAAGGCGTTGAGTCGCGGCCGCGTGATTATCAGATCGACGATCGTCGCTTCAGTGTCCGCTTGCGCGTCCGCTACTGACGCGGCGACACCTGACTGACCATCCGGGCGCCGTCGTCCTCGGCGGCGCCCGGTTCCGTATTCGGATCGAGCAGAACGAGGAAGCCATGACCCTTCGCACCCTTCGCCGGGGCGCCGCCCTGGGCCTGATCGCAGCCGCGTTGCTCGCCGCCCAGGCTTCCGCCGAACCCATCCCCCAGTTCGTCACCCGCGACGGCCGTCATGCCCTGATGGTCGACGGCGCGCCTTTCACCATCCTGGGGGGACAGGTCAACAACTCGTCCAACTATCCGGCCCCACTGGCCCAGGCCTGGCCCGCCCTGCGCTACATCGGCGCCAATACGGTGCAGATCCCCCTGGGCTGGGAGCAGATCGAGCCGGAAGAAGGCCGGTTCGACTTCTCCTTCGTCGATCACGCCATCGAACAGGCCCGCGCCAACGATATGCGCGTCGTCTTCCTGTGGTTCGCCACCTGGAAGAACACGGCCCCGGCCTACGCCCCCGCTTGGGTCAAGCTGAACCCCGAACGCTTCCCCCACCTGATCGACAAGGACGGCAAGGAAAGCTACGCCCTGTCGCCCTATGGCGCCGAGACCCTGGCCGCCGACGCCCGCGCCTACGCCGCCCTGATGCGCCACATCCGCCAGGTCGACGAGCGCCAGCGCACCGTCATCATGATGCAGCCCGAGAACGAGGTCGGCACCTATGGCCCGGTGCGCGACTATTCGCCCGCCGCCCGCGCCGCCTTCGCCGCGCCGGTCCCCCAGACCCTGCTAGACCGCACCGGCAAGGCGCCGGGAACCTGGGCCGAGGTGTTCGGCGAGGATGCGGACGAATTCTTCCACGCCTGGTCGATCGGCCGTTACGTCGGCACGGTCGCCGCCGCCGGCAAGGCGGAATATCCGCTGCCCGCCTACGTCAACGCCGCCCTGCGCGACGCCATCAACGACCAGGACCCGGCCACCTATGCGTCCGGCGGCCCGACCTGGAACGTGATCGAGGTCTGGCAGGCCGCGGCGCCGTCGATCGATTTCCTGGCCCCCGACATCTACACGCGCAAGTCGGTCGAATACGAAGCCCACCTGAACCGCTACGCTCGGCCGGACAACGCCCTGTTCGTCGCCGAGACCGGCAGCGACGCCCAGTACGCCCGCTATCTGTTCGAGACGCTGGGCCGAGGCGGCATCGGCTTCTCGCCGTTCGGCATCGATTACACCGGCTATTCCAACTATCCGCTGGGCGCCAAGGAGATCACCGAGGAGACGCTGGTCCCGTTCCGCGACCTCTACCGCCTGATCGCGCCGTGGCAGCGCACCTGGGCCCGCCTGTCCTTCGAGGGCAAGGTCTGGGGCGCCGCGGAACCGGACGACCGCAGGTCCGAGGTCATCGACCTGGGCGACTGGACCGCGACCACGGCCTATCAGCGCTGGCAGTTCGGCGCGACCTCGGCGCCCTTCGATCCCAACGACGTGCCGGCCGGCACGGCCCAGCCGAACGGCGCCGTCGCCATCGCCGAGATCGAGCCGGGTCAATTCATTCTGGCCGGCTACAACATCCGCATCGACTTCGCCGCCAAGCCCGCGACCGACGGCAAGCGCCGCATGGTGTTGCGGGTCGAGGAAGGCCATTTCGATCCCGCCGGCGAATGGGTGTTCGAACGCATCTGGAACGGCGACCAGGTCGACTACGGCCTGAACTTCTCCGACAGCGCCAAACTGCTGCGCGTCGTCACCGCCACCTACTGAACCTGTCTGTGAAAGCGAGCGCCCCCATGACCCTGACCCTCGCCCGCCGCCTGATGCTGGCCGCCCTGATGATTGCGCCCCTGGGCGTCTGCGCCGGATCGGGCCTGATGGACAGCGCCTCCGCCGGGGCCATCCAGCAGGCTGCGTTCCAGCGGATCCCCGCCGGCGTCGTCGTCACCCCGGCCGAAGGCGCCGCCCGTCGCGTCCGGCTGGAGGTCTATGGCCCCGAGACCATTCGCGTCACCGCCACCGAGGACGCCGATCTGAACCTGCCGGCCAGCCTGATGGTCACGGCCCAGCCCTCGACCACGACCCCGTTCGAGGTCGAGGCGCACGGCGATGTCGTGGTGCTGAAGACCGCCGAGGCGACCGCCGAGGTCTCGCGCCTGACCGGGGCCGTCCGCTTCCTGGACGAGGCCGGAAACGAGGTGCTGAAGGAACGGCCCGGCAGCCGGGAACTGAACCCCGTCACCATCGAGGACCAGCGCGGCGCCCATCGCTATCTGGCGACGCGTCAGGTCTGGGACAGCCCGGCCGACGAGGCCTTCTACGGCCTGGGCCAGCACCAGCAGGGGATGATGAACTACAAGGGTCAGGACGTCCTGCTGGCCCAGCACAACATGGACGTCGGCATTCCCTTCGTGGTCTCCAGCCGCAACTACGGCCTGCTCTGGGAAACCAACGCCATCACCCGTTTCGGCGATCCCCGCCCCTATGGAATGCTGTCGGACCGTCTGATCGTCCGCGACGCCGGGGGCGCCTTCGGCGGGTTGACCGCGCGCTACTACCAGGACGGCGCGCTGAAGGTCAGCCGCCCCGAAAGCCAGGTGAACTACGAGTTCATTCGCGACCAGCAGCGCTGGCCCGAAGGCTTCAAGGCCCAGCCCGGCGCGCCCGTTCAGACCGGCGACATGGGCAAGCCCGGCCAGGCCGGCGTCAATGTCGTCTGGGAAGGCACGATCGAGACGGCCAATCCGGGCCTGCACAAGTTCCGCCTGTATTCGTCCGGCTATGTGAAGGTCACGATCGACGGCAAGGTCGTCGAGCAGAACTGGCGCCAGAACTGGAACCCCTTCGACCATGATTTCCAGGTCGAGATGGCGGCGAACGCCCGCGTGCCGATCAAGATCGAGTGGACGCCGGAAGACGGCTATATCTCGCTGCGCCACATGGACCCGCTGCCCGCCTCCGACCAGGGCGCGCTGAGCCTGGCGTCCGAAGTCGGCGACGCCATCGACTACTACTATGTCGGCGGCGACGACATCGACGACGTCATCGCCAACTATCGCGGCCTGACCGGCAAGTCGGTGATGCTGCCCCGGGCCGCCTACGGCTTCTGGCAGAGCCGCCAGCGCTACAACACCCAGGACGAGGTCGTGGGCGCGGTGCGCGGCTATCGCGAGCGCGGCCTGCCGATCGACATGGTGGTGCAGGACTGGTTCTACTGGCCCGAGAACGCCTGGGGTTCGCACCAGTTCGACGCCGCCCGCTATCCGAACCCGACCCAGATGGTGAAGGACGTTCACGACATGAACGCCAACATCATCATTTCGGTCTGGCCGAAATTCTATCCGACCACCGACCACTACAAGCAGCTGGACGCCATCGGCGGCATGTACACCCGCAACGTCGACGTCGGCGCGCGCGACTGGGTCGGCCCCGGCTACGCCAACAGCTTCTATGACCCCTATCTGCCGGCGGCGCGCGACCTGTACTGGAAGCAGATGTCCGACAGTTTCAAGGGCATGGGCTTCGACGGCTGGTGGCTGGATTCGGTCGAGCCGGACATGCACTCCAACCTCGACTTCGCCGAGCGCACCCTGCGCATGGGTCCGACCGCCAACGGGCCGGGCGCCTATGTGTTCAACTCCTATCCGCTGGTGAACGCCGAGAACGTCTATCGCCACTTCCGGGCCGAGCACGACGATCAGCGCACCACCATCCTGACCCGTTCCGCCTGGGGCGGTCTGCAACGCACGGGCTCGATCCTGTGGTCGGGCGACGTCGTGGCGCGCTGGGACAATCTGCGCGATCAGATCTCGGCGGGCGTCAACGCCGGCCTGTCGGGCCTGGCCAACTGGACCCACGACATCGGCGGCTTTTCGGTCGAGAGCCGCTACTCCAATCCGGCGGGCATGAAGCCCGAGGACAAGGCCGAGTGGGACGAGCTGCAGCTGCGCTGGTTCCAGTTCGGCGCCTGGTCGCCGATCTTTCGCTCGCACGGCGAGTTCCCGCTGCGCGAGGTCTATAACCTGGCCGAGCCGGGCACGGACTATTACGCCGCCTACGCCGCCTCGCTTCAGACCCGTTACCGGCTGATGCCCTATATCTACAGCCTGGCCGGCGACACCTATCTGCGCGACGGCACCATCATGCGCGGGCTGGTCATGGACTTCCCGTCCGACCTGAAGGCTCGCGACATCGCCGACCAGTACATGTTCGGCCACGCCCTGCTGGTCGCCCCGGTGACGGAATACAAGGCGCGCAGCCGGTCGGTCTATTTCCCCGCCGGCGCCGAATGGTACGACCTGCAGACCGGTCAGAAATATGCGGGGGGCCAGTCCGCGACCGTCGCGGCGGCGCTGAACAAGATACCGGTCTATGTCCGCGCGGGTTCGATCCTGCCGACCGGCCCGGCGATCACCTATACGGCCGAGAAGCTGGACGGTCCGCTGACCCTGGTCGTCTATACCGGGGCGAACGGCGCCTTCTCCTTCTACGAGGACGAGGGCAAGGATTACGGCTACGAGCGGGGCGAGTTCTCGAACATTCCGATGACCTGGGACGACGCGCGCGGCGTTCTGAGCATCGGCGCCCGCACCGGCTCCTATCCGGGAATGCCGATGAGCCGCACCATCAATGTGCGCTTCGTCAGCGGACCGGGCGCCGATGTCGGCGACTTCGACGCCGCACCGGCCCGGACCGTCCAGTACGCCGGACAGGCCGTCGAGATCCGCCGCTAGTCAGACATCGCCGCCCCTTCCCGTCGCCGGGGATGGGCGGTCAGGTTCAGGAGGCGCGGATGCGCTCGTTGCTGCTCACCGCCGTCGCCGCCGCCGTCGTGGCGACCACTGCGGCCGTTCCGGTCCAGGCCCAGACCCCGCCCCGCAACGCGGCTGCGGCCGTCGCGGGGCCCCTGCTGGACGCCATGTTCCAGGATCACGCCGTGCTTCAGCGCGACCGGCCTGTGGCGGTGTGGGGCAGGGCGCCGGGCGGCGCCGAGGTGACGGTTTCCCTGGGCCAGGCGCAGGTTCAGGCGGTCGCCGATGCGACCGGCGTCTGGCGCGCCCATCTTCCGCCCACGCCCGCCGGCGGGCCCTATGTCCTGACGGCCCGTTCGGGCGGATCGACCCAGACCCTGTCGGACATCATGGTCGGCGATGTCTGGCTGTGTTCGGGCCAGTCGAACATGGAGTACCCGCTTCGCCAGGTCACCAACGCCGAGACCGAGGTCGCCAACGCCCATGACGAGGGCTTGCGCCTTTTCCTGGTCGGCCGGTCCAGCCTGCCGCAGCCGTCGCCCGCGACCGGTCCTGTCGGCCAGTGGCGGCTGACGACGCCCGCGACGGCGCGCGACTTCTCGGCCGCCTGCTATTTCATGGGGCGCGATCTGCGCCAGGCCCAGGGCGTTCCGGTCGGCCTGATCGCCGCCTCCTGGGGCGGTTCGATCATCGAGGACTGGCTGAGCCGCAAGACCCTGACCGACCTCGGCGGCGCCGAGGACGCGCTTGAGGCCCTGTCCGCCTATGCCCGCTCGCCGGAAGAGGGCGAGGCGATGTGGCGCGACTTCACCCTGGCCTGGTGGAACGACAATGACCCGGGGTCGAGACAGGGGTGGAACCGCGAGCGGTTCGATGACCGCGACTGGGCGCCGATCCCGGCCGAGGGCGCATGGGAGACCACCGTGCCGGCCTTGCTGGCCTTCGACGGCGTGGTCTGGATGCGCAACACGGTGCAGCTGACCGCCGCCCAAGCGCGCCAGGCGGCGACCCTTGAACTGGGGCCGGTGGACGACGTGGACACCACCTGGATCAACGGCCGCAACATCGGCGGCCAGCAGGGCTGGGACACGCCCCGCACCTACACGATCCCGGCGGGCGCGCTGAAGGCGGGACGCAATGTCGTGGCCCTGGGGGTGCTGGACACCAACGGCGGCGGGGGCGCGTGGGGACCGGCGTCGGGCAAGCGGATCGTCTTCGCTGACGGCTCGACCGTCTCGCTGGGCGACGGCTGGCGCTACAAGGTTTCCGCCCAGGTCGCGGCGTTGCGATCGCTGCCGCGCACGCCCTGGATCGGCGGCAGCGGTCTGACCACCCTCTATAACGGCATGATCGCGCCCCTGGGCGCCTATGGCCTGAAGGGCGCCGCCTGGTACCAGGGCGAGTCCAACGCCGGGGATGCGGCCGGCTATTCCAGGCTGCTGCCGGCCCTGTTCGCGGACTGGCGCGCCCGGTTCGAGAACCCCGACCTGCAAATGCTGGTGGTCCAGTTGGCCAACTATGGTCCGGCCGCGACCCAGCCCGCCGACAGCCTGTGGGCGGCCCTGCGCGAGAGCCAGCGTCTGGCCGTCGCGGCGGACCCCCACGCGGGGCTGGCCTTGGCCATCGACATCGGCGACCGCTACGACATCCACCCCACCAACAAGCAGGAGGTCGGGCGTCGGCTGGCGCTGGAGGCCCTGCGCCTGGCCGGCCAGTCGACGGTCGCGTCGCCCCAGCCGGTCGCGGTCGAGCGCGGCGCGGACGGCGTCCATGTCCGCTATGCCGCCGGGACCGCCCTGACCCTGTACGGATTTCACCGTCCGGTGGGGTTCGAACTGTGCGACGCGGACGGGGCGTGCCGGTTCGTGGATGCGACCCTGGCCGGGGATCAGGTGATCCTGCCCGCCGCCCGGCCCAGCGACGTCAAGGTGCGGCTGTGCTGGGCCGACAGCCCGATCTGCAACCTCTATGGTCCCCAGAACCTGCCGGCGACGCCGTTCGAGGCGCCCATCGTCTAAAGGCCGGTTTCGCGTCAGCCTTGGGTCAGGGTTCTGACGCGCAGCAGACGGCTTCCCGCGGTGATGAACAGCGACCGGCCGTCCTCGCCGAACGCGCAGTTGGCGGCCGCGCCGCCCGTGTCGATCACCCCCAGGCTTTCGCCGGCGGGCGTCAATATGTGGACGCCGCCCGGTCCGGTGCAGAACAGGCGGCCGGCGGAATCGACGGCCATCCCGTCCGGCAGGCCGGGCGCTTCCGGTCCCACAAGGGGCGTAAAATCCCTCAGGACGCGCCCGCGTGCGAGCGGGCCCTCGTCGGTCAGGTCATAGGCCATCAAGACCGCATGGCCGGGGTCGGACACCGCGACATACAGGGTCCGCTCATCCGGCGACAGGGCGATCCCGTTGGGAAAGGACAGGGCGTCGGTCAGAAGGCTGACGGCGCTGTCGGGATCCAGCCGATAGACGCCGCTGAAGGGAATCTCCTTGAGCGGCGACTGATCCAGGCCCTCCAGCCCATAGGGCGGATCGGTGAAGAACAGGGCGCCCGACGAGGCCTTGACCAGATCGTTGGGCGAGTTGAAGCGGCGGCCCTCGAACCGCTGGGCCAGGATCGTCTTGGCGCGGGTCTTCAGGTCCAGCCGGGCGATGGCGCGATTGCCGTGATCCGCCATCAGGATCGACCCGGGCGGGCCGGGGATCAGGCCGTTGGAACCGGGCTCTCCAAACCCGGACGGGTCGCTTCCCGCATAGCCCGAAGGCGTCAGGAAGACCGAAGCCCCGTCCGTCGCCGACCAGCGATGGATCCGGTTTTGTGGCACGTCGCTGAACAGCAGGAAGCCGCCGTCCGCGATCCAGACCGGCCCTTCCGACCAGGCGAAACCCTCGGCCAGCACCTCCAGCCGCGCGTCGGAGGCGATGATGGAATCCAGGGCCGGGGACAGGCGTCGCACGCCGCCCGAAGGCGCGGCGGCGGGCCGACCGGGCAAGGCGGATGCGGACAGGGGCAGGGCGATGCCGCCTAGAAGGGCGTTGCGTCGGGACAGGAACATGCGGGCGGTCTCGATCTAGGCGACGGAAAGAGCGACGGCGCGGCCTTCGCGTGCGGACGTATAGATGGCTTCGATGATGCGCATGTCCCGCAAACCCTCTTCGCCGGACACGATCGGTTCATCGCCCGACATCACGCATTCCGACAGATGATCCAGCTGGGCCGAGAACTGGTTCAGCGCGGTGGGCGGGGCCGGGTGGTCGCGGGTGCGCCAATCCTGATTGAGGCGCAGGCGATTGCCCTCATAGGCCGTGGCCGGCTCGGCCTCGATCCAGCCCTTCGATCCGGTGACGCGATATCGATTGTGGTGGGAGCTGTAGGCCGACACGCAGTTGGCCGTGGCGCCCGAGGGGAAACGCAGCTGGAACAGCACCGTGTCCTCGACCTGGGCGAAGCGCGGATCGGTGCGGTCGGTCGTGTCGACCGCGCTGACCAGCACGGGCTCCTCGCCGGTCAGATACCGCGCCGCCTGCAGGCTGTAGATGCCGATGTCCATCATCGAGCCGCCCCCCGCCAGGGCGCGGTCCAGCCGCCACTGGTTCGGGCGGATGTCGAAGCCGTGCTCGGCGGCGACCACCCGGGCGGCGCCGATCTCGCCTGCGCGGACGATGCGGATGGCCTCGCGGTTCGTGGCTTCGAACCGGCTGCGATAGCCGATCATCAGCTTGCGGCCGGCGGCCCGGCACGCGGCGACCATCTCCTGGGCCTCGGCCGCCGTATTGGCCATCGGCTTTTCGCACATCACATGCTTTCCCGCGGCGGCCGCGCGAAGCGTGAACTCGTGATGCAGGCCGTTGGGCAGGATGACATAGACGATGTCTATGTCCGGATTGTCCTTGATCGCGTCGAACGACCGATAGTCGTAGAGGTTCTTCTCCGGGACGCCGTATCGGGCCGCGTACCGCCGGGCCTTTTCCGGCGATCCGCTGACCAGGGCGGTCAGGCGGGAAGCGCGACATTCGGCGAACCGAGGCAGGATGACGTCGGCGTAGCCGCCCAGTCCCACAATGGCGTAGCCCAGCTTTCGCTCGGTGTCGGCGCGCGCGGTCAGGGCGGGAAACAGAGCGGCGGCGGCCCCCAGCATCATCGCGGCGCGGCGGTCGTATTGATCGAACATGGCGTCCTCCCCTCCAGGCTGCCCCGTGCGGGGCCTCGCTTCAAACCAGGCCGGCGCCCTGCAGTCTGATCGCCGGCGCGGTCGTCACGGGGCGTTCCGAAGGAAGGGACACGACCAAGCCGGCCTCGGTCTGTCGGAAACCAAGCGTCCCGCCGCCCAGAAGTTCCACGGCCTCGACGCGACCCGCCTGGGGCTTCAGCGCATCGATGACCATGCGGCCGTCCTCAGGCCAGTCCAGGGCGAAGGCGTAGAGGGTCCGGCCCTTGGTCGTGAAGCGGATGTCCCGGCCGGTCCAGGGGCGGGCGTCGCCTTCGCCGTGCATGCCGCCGACCACCGTGGTCGGGCCTTCGCCATAGGTGCGCCAGGGCCGGGTGTCGAAGATCGCCTCGCCGTTGACCTTCATCCAGGCGGCGATATCGGTCAGGATCTGGCGCTCGTCGCTGTCGATCGAGCCGTCGCCCCGCTGGGGGATGTTCAGCATCAGATTGCCGTTCTTGGACACCACGTCGACCAGACGCTGGATCACGCTGTGGGCCGGGACGTAGTAGTGGCGGGTGAAGCGGGCGCGGTTGTAGTGCCAGTCGCCGATGCAGGTGTCGGTCTGCCACGGCTCGGGCTTCAGGCCGTCCGAAAAGCCGCGTTCGACGGTCTCGACGATCCCCTTGCGCTGGCGCTCGTCCAGTCGTTTGCCGTTCACCACCGGCAGTTCGCCGCGCCATTGCAGGGAGGCGTTGTAATACTCCGCCACGGCCTCCAGCCCATGGCGTCCCAGCGGCAGGCCGTAGTTGTCGAAATAGACCATGTCTGGCCGGTATTTGGTGATCAGGTCGCGCTGACGCGCCACCCACGACCGCACGAAGGCCGGATTGTTCGGGGGCGGGGTCTCGATCCACTGGCCGTCGCGCGCGTCGTGCCAGGCGTTCATCTCGGCGATGGAGTCGATGCCCTCGGGCGGGGCGAAACTGGGGCCGGTATAGAGTTCCTGCGGATCCAGCCCGTCCCACCATTTGCCGGCGCCGTCGGCCCGGGTCAGGCGCGCGGCGTCGTAGCGGACGCCCTTCATCGGTCCCTCGGCGTCATAGCCATAGGCCGTCTGCCACCAGTGCCAGGCGTGGGCGGCGTGGTTGGAGACGGCGAAGCGCAGGCCCCGCGCCCGCACCGCCTTTTCCCAGGTTCCGACGATGTCGCGCCTGGGCCCGACCCGCATGCTGTTCCAGCTGTGATGGGCGCTGTCGAACAGGTCCAGATTGTCGTGGTGGTTGGCCATCGACATGATGTAGCGGGCGCCCGCCGCCTGATAGAGGTCCAGCAGGCCCTCGGGATCCCACTTGTCGCCCTTCCACCGGTCGATCAACTCCATGAAGCCGAACCGGCTGGGATGGCCGTAGGCGGCGACGTGATGGTCGTAGAAGGGATTGCCCTGGATATACATCTGGCGGCCGTACCAGTCGCCGAATTCCGGCACGCACTGGGGGCCCCAATGAGACCAGATGCCGAACTTGGCGTCGCGGAACCAGTCCGGCGTCCTGTAGCCGTCGATCAGACTGTCCCAGGTCGGCTTGAACGGTCCGTCCGCGACTCCGTTGGGCGTCGTGGCGCACGCCCCCAGCATCGAAGCCGAGGCGCCGGCGCCCAGAAGGCTGCGTCGGGACAGGGTCATGCCGGTTCTCCATAGACGACGCCGCGCCCGTCGGTAGCCACATAGACGCGGCCGAAGACGCGGGGATCGCCCGCGATGGCGCGATAGCGGCGCCCGTACTCATGATGGTCGTCGTTGACGCGGATCCACGACCGGCCCCGGTCGTCGGACCGGAAGACCCCGCGAACCTGCCCCTTCACCCCTATGGCGAACAGGGCGGGGTAGGTCGAGCCTGCGGGCGGCTTGCCGAAGTCCAGCATCTGAACGGTCAGCCCGCCGTCGATCCGCTCGAACCTCTGGCCGCCGTCGCGGCTGTGGTAGAGGCCGGACTGCGACACGAACCACAGGTCCCCGTCGTGTCCCGGCGTCGCCTTCAGCGGGAAGGCCTGTTCCCGCCAGGTCGGCCGGTCGCCCGAAACGTCGGGCAGGCCGACCGATCGCACCGGCGCGAAACGGCGCGCGCCGTCCACGCTGACGAACCAGCCGCCGCCCTGGAAATCGAGGGCGTAGAAGAGGCCGGCGTCCTTCCGGTCCGCCACCGGCCGCAAGAGCAGGGGCAGGTCGGCGCAGGGGCGCCAGGTCGCGCCGCGATCCGAGGACCAGACCGTCTGGGGCGTCGACAGCACGAAGGTCGATCCGTCCGCCGATACGGTGATCGGCGCGTCGCGATACAGGTCCATGCGGGGATTGTCGGCCGGGACGGGCGTCGCGCCCGACGCCGGGCGCGGCCGGCCCAGCGGTTTCCAGCTTCTGCCCGCATCCTCGGACCAGGCGAGGGTCGAACCGTCATGACCGCCCGAGCCGACGCCCTCGTGCGGCGTGCCGCTGCGCACCACCACGGCGGGGGCCGCTCCGGCGTAGTCGATCTGATTGGTGTTGCCGAAGACCGGGGTCGTGAACTGCAGGCGCGGCGACCGGTCCAGATCCTCGTGCGCGAAGCCGGAGATGTCGCCGAAGCCGGTCAGAAGCTGCGGCCCCTCGGGCGGACTGACCAGGGTGATGACCGCCGTCTGTTCGATCCCCTCGACCCAGGGGGTCCAGTCGGTCGGCTTGCGGTCGTCGACGGCCGACAGGTTGCGGGTCTCATAGACGGTGGCGCCGGTCGCATAGACCAGTCGGTCGCTGTCGAAAGGATCCAGCGCCAGGGCCGCGATCCACCAGCCGAAGTCCGGCCTGTCATTGCCCCAGTTCAGATAGGGGGTGGCGCTGACGTCGTGGCGCGCGTCCTCGCGCAGGCTTTTCCAGCTTCGCCCGTCGTCGGTGCTGCGCCAGATGGTGTCGCCGGGCCGCCACCGGTTCAGGGTCGAGACCATGACGACGCCGGGGCGTTTCCGGTCCAGCGCCACCCCCATGAAGCCGCCCAGCGGACGCGGCGGCGTGATGTCGCGCCAGCCGCCGGTGTTCGTATCCAATCGCCAGACCGCGCCGTCGGTCACCCCGTTCGGGCCAATGCCCAAGGTGCAGGTGACATACAGCACACCCCGGCCGTCGATCTCGGCCTTCGCCGCCGACAGGTCCGCGCGCGGTCCGCCTTCGACCGGCCGCCAGGTCCGGCCCGCGTCGTCGGAACGGTAGAGGGCGTGGGCGTGCGGATCGGCGACGCCGACGAACAGGGTCTTGGACGCCTGCCCCTCCGCGCCGCTGCGGGGGTCGAAGACGACGAAGCTCAGACCGCCGTGCGTCTCGCGTCCGGTCGGCGGACCCAGTCCCTTCAGCGGGAACGACTCGACCCTGGCCCAGCTCGCGCCGCCGTCGGTCGAGCGCTGCAGGCCGTCGTGGCGCGAGCCGAAGTAGAGGATGCGGTTGTCGTTCGGATCGACGGCCAGGCGCTCGCCCAGACCGCGTCCGTCCTCGTTGCCTCCCATGCGGAACGGCACCTCGGTGCGCATCCAGGTCGCGCCGCGGTCGGTCGAGCGCAGCATGGCGCCCGGATCGCCCCGATGAACCCCGACCGCCATATGGACGACGTCGGCGTCGACCGGGTCGGCGGCGATGCTCTCGACGCCGAAGTCGCTGGAGAGGGGGCTGGAATCCTGCAACGGCAGCCAGCGCGCCAGGGCGGCGTCGAACCGATAGGCGCCGCCCATGTCCGAGCGGGCATAGGCCAGGCCCTGTTCCACGGGACTGAAGACGATGCCGGGGATGAAGCCGCCCGCCCCCACCTTCACATTGCGCCAATGATAGGCCGGTTCGGCCGCCGCCGCCGGGCGGGTCATCGCCAGGCCGCCGACGCCCAGGGCTGCGATGCCGGCTGCGCGTCGGGTCAATCCTGTGGTCATGCCGCCGTCTCCCCTTGGTCGTCGGGGCGTCTGCCGGCCCCTTATTCTGTTAGCGCTACCCATGACAGGTTGACATCATTGTCATAGGTGCATCAAGTTGCGCTGGTAAAAATCGACGTCGGTCAACGGCGCGCCGGGAGCGAAGCGTCCTTGTTTGCGGATTCCGCCGTTTCCGGCGCGCCTTGGCGCTGATCTTTTGCAACCCTGAGCAACTTCCGGTGCGGTCGGTGGGCCGCACCGGGTTTTTCCGCGGCAAATCACTCGCCTGACGACTGGACGGACCCGACATGACCCCGCGTTTCCTGAACCTCCGCCGCAGCGCCGCCTCGGTCCTGGCGCTGGGTTTCGCCCTGAGCGTCGGCGCCTGCGCGACCCCGGGGACCTTGCGTCCGACCCCGATCACCTATGTGAAGCCCGCCGACAGCCTCGTCACGGACGTCAGCCGCGCCCATCCGGACCTGTGGCCACATGCCGCATCCCCGACGGCCATGAGCGATGCGGCGACCGAGGCCTTCGTCACCGAACTGATGAGCAGGATGACGCTGGAGGAGAAGGTCGGCCAGACGATCCAGGCCGACATCGCCTCGATCACGCCGGAGGACCTGCTGACCTATCCGCTGGGCTCGATCCTGGCAGGCGGCAACTCCTCGCCGGGCGGGGACGAGCGCGCCTCGGCGCAGGCTTGGGTCGAACTGGCCCAGGCCTTCCGGGCCGCGGCGGCCCAGCGTGCGGGGGCGAAGATCCCGCTGATCTACGGCATCGACGCGGTCCACGGTCACAACAACATCGTCGGCGCGACGCTGTTTCCGCACAACATCGGCCTGGGGGCGGCGCGCGACCCGGACCTGATCCGCCGCATCGGCGAGGCGACCGCGCTGGAAGTGGCCGTCACCGGCGCCGACTGGACCTTCGGCCCGACGCTGGCCGTGCCGCAGGACGACCGCTGGGGCCGCGCCTACGAAGGCTATGCCGAGAACCCCGAAGTGGCCCGCAGCTACGCCGGGCCGATGACCCTGGGGCTGCAGGGCGAGTTGTCCGCCGATCATCCGCTGGCGTCCGGCCACATCGCCGGGTCGGCCAAGCACTTCCTGGCCGACGGCGGCACCACGGGCGGCAAGGACCAGGGCGACTTCGCCGGGACCGAGCGCGAACTGATCGACGTGCACCTGTCGGGCTATCCGCAGGCGATCGACGCGGGCGTGCTGTCGATCATGGCCAGCTTCTCCAGCTGGAACGGGGTCAAGCATTCGGGCAACGAGACCATCCTGACGGACGTGCTGCGCGGGCCGCTGGGCTTCGACGGCTTCGTGGTGTCGGACTGGAACGCCCACGGCCAGCTGCCGGGCTGTTCCAACGAGAGCTGCGCCCTGGCCTTCAACGCCGGCATCGACATGTTCATGGCGCCCGACAGCTGGAAGCCGCTCTACGAGAACACCCTGGCCCAGGCGCGTTCGGGCGAGATCCCGATGGCGCGTCTGGACGAGGCGGTGCGCCGCATCCTGCGGGTCAAGGTCAAGACCGGCCTGTTCCAGGACGCCCGGCCGGTCGAGGGGCGTCTGGAGGAGCTGGGCTCGCCGGCGCACCGGGCCCTGGCGCGCGAGGCGGTGCGCAAGTCGCTGGTGCTGCTGAAGAACGAGGGGGTGCTGCCGATCCGGTCGAACGCGCGGGTGCTGGTGGCCGGAACGGCCGCCGACGACATCGGCCAGGCCTCGGGCGGCTGGACGCTGACGTGGCAGGGGACGGGCAACAGCAACGCCGACTTCCCCAACGGCCAGTCGATCTGGAGCGGCGTCGAGGAGGCGGTGAGGGCCGGCGGCGGCGCGGCGACGCTGAGCGCCGACGGCGCCTACAGCCAGAAGCCCGACGTCGCCATCGTCGTGTTCGGCGAGACGCCCTATGCCGAGTTCCAGGGCGACGTGGACACGCTGGACTTCCTGCCGAGCGAACCGCTGGAGACGCTGAGGCGGCTGAAGGCGGCGGGGATCCCCACCGTCTCGGTCTTCCTGTCGGGCCGACCGATGTGGACCAATCCGGAGATCAACGCCTCGGACGCCTTCGTCGCCGCCTGGCTGCCGGGCACCGAGGGCGGCGGCGTCGCCGATGTCCTGATCGGCGATGCGGCGGGCAAGGCGCGCCACGACTTCCACGGCAAGCTGTCGTTCAGCTGGCCCAAGGACGCCAGGGGCGAACCGCTGAACGTAGGCCAGCCGGGCTACGACCCCCAGTTCGCCTATGGCTATGGGCTGAGCTACGCCCGGCCGGGACGGGTCGGGACGTTGTCGGAGGAGAGCGGGGTCACCGGCGAGGTCGGCAGCATCGACCGCTATTTCGTCGATGGTCGTTTCGTCGCGCCCTGGTCGCTGATGCTGCGCGACGCGGGCGGGGAGTTCCGCCTGGGCGCGGAAAGCAGCGGCGCCAGCCCGCGCGCCGGGGTGACGGTGCGGTCCACCGACGGCGCCGGCCAGGAATCGGCCCGCGCCCTGACATTCGGCGCCGCCGGCGGCCATGCGCTGATCGTCGCCAGGCCCGTCGATCTGACCCGGCAGGCCAACGGCGAAATGGCCCTGACCTTCCGCTACCGCGTCGACGCCAGGCCCGACGCGGCGGTGATGTTGACGCTGGGTTCGGGCCAGGTCGATGTCAGCGCCATCTTCCAGGCGGCGCCGCTGGGCGAATGGCGCACCCTGAAGACGCCGCTGTCCTGCCTGAAGGACGCAGGAGCCGATCTGGCCGCCGTGGATCAGCCCTGGGGCCTGCGTTCGGCCGGCGCCTTCGGCGTCACGGTCGAGGATATCCGCCTCGGTTCGGACGAGGGCGACGCCGTCTGCCCCGCCGCCTGATCGTCGACGCCACAGGAGCCTCCGATGAAGACGACCCCGAGCACCGGTTTCAATCTGACGCGCCGCAGCGTCCTGGCGTCCTCGGCGGCGCTGGCGCTGGCGCCGTCGGCGGTCGCCCACGCCGCCCCCGCCGCCGGGTTCGTCACGCGGGACGGAATCGCATTGAAACTGGACGGCAAGCCCTACCGGTTCGTCGGGGCGAACGCCTGGTATCTGGCCTGGCTGGGCGCCGACGCCGACTATGGGGACCAAGGTCGGCTGAGCCGCGAGCTGGACGCCCTGGCCGCGGACGGCGTGACCAATCTGCGGGTCGGCGCCTCGGCGGAGCTGTCGCCGCTGAAGAACTCGGTCCGCCCCGCCTTCCGCGATCAGACGGCGACCTACAACGAAACCCTGCTGGTCGGCCTGGACCGGACTCTGGTCGAGATGGCGAGCCGCCGGATGAAGGCGGTCCTTTACCTGACCAACTTCTGGGAGTGGTCGGGCGGGATGATGACCTATCTCTCGTGGGTCAACGGCGGCCGCTACATCAACATGAACGACCCGGCGCATCCCTGGCCGGAGTTCGCCGACTTCAACGCCGACTTCTATCGCAGCGAAGAAGCGGTGGCGCTCTATCACGACTATGTCCGGGCCGTGGTCGGCCGCACCAATACGATCAGCGGCGTCCGCTACGCCGACGATCCGACGATCATGGCCTGGCAACTGGCCAACGAGCCGCGCGCGGGCGGCGGCCCCGAGGTCGCCCTGGGCAATCTCCCGGCCTTCTACGCCTGGATCAACGGCACGGCGCGACTGATCAAGTCGATCGCGCCCCGGCAACTGGTCTCGACCGGCGGCGAGGGGCTGAAAGGCTCGTCCGAGCGGGCCGAGGTGGTGATCGAAAGCTGCCGCTCGCCGGACATCGACTATCTGACGGCCCATATCTGGCCGGGCAACTGGGGCTGGCTGGACCGCGAGGACATGGCCGGAACCGACGCGCGCGCGCGGGCCCTGGCGATCGACTATGTGAGCCGGCACATCGGTTTCGCCCGACAGCTGGGCAAGCCGCTGGTGATCGAGGAGTTTGGCTATCCGCGCGACGGCGACCTGTACGATCCGTCCGTGCCGACGACCCTGCGGGACGGCTTCTACGCCGACATCCATGCAGCGGTTCTGGCCGACGCCCGCGCCGGAGGCCCTCTTGTCGGCTCCAACTTCTGGGCCTGGAACGGCGAAGGCCGCACGCGCAACCCGGACTTCCGCTTCCACGACGGCGACAGCGCCTGGCTGGGCGATCCGCCGCACGAGCCCCAAGGCTGGTACGGCGTCTTCGACACGGATCTGTCGACGCGGACCCTGATACGCAAACAGGCCAGGGCCCTGTCCGAGCTCTAGGCTCGCGCCCTTCCGTCGGGTCGACGATCCGAGTCTGGGGACCGCCCGGCCTGAGCCGATCGGTCGGCGGGTCCGATGGCGCTGCTGGGCCCAGGCCGGGGCGAACTAGGCTCGCGCCTCGCGCCTCAGGTCCGGCGGCGTCGCTTCCTCGGTCAGGATGCGGATGGCCTCTTCCACCGTGACAATGGTCTGGGCCTGGCTGCCCAGGCGGCGGATGGCGACCTTGCCTTCCTCGGCCTCCTTGCGGCCGACGACGGCGATGGCCGGGACCTTGGCGACCGAGTGCTCGCGGATCTTGTAGTTGATCTTCTCGTTGCGCAGGTCGGTCTCGACGCGCAGGCCGGCCGCGCGGAACCTGGCCGCCACCTCCTCGGCGTAGCCGTCGGCGTCCGAGGTGATGGTCGCCACCACCGCCTGCGTCGGCGCCAGCCACAGCGGGAAGGCCCCGGCGTAGTTTTCGATCATGATGCCGATGAACCGCTCGAACGATCCCAGGATCGCCCGGTGCAGCATCACGGGGCGATGCTTCTGCCCGTCCTCGGCGATGTAGGTCGCGTCGAGGCGTTCCGGCAGCACATAGTCCAACTGGATCGTGCCGCAGGTCCATTCGCGGCCGATGGCGTCCTTGACGATGAAGTCCAGCTTGGGCGCATAGAAGGCGCCGTCGCCGGGCGTGACGACGGGCTCGGAGCCGGCGGCGCGGGCGGCCTCCAGCATCTGGGCCTCGGCCTTATCCCAGAACTCGTCCGTGCCGGCGCGCGTCTCGGGCCGGGTGCCCAGGCTGATGTAGGCCGTCTCCATGCCCAGGTCGGCGTGGACGCTGCGGCACAGCTTGATGAACTCGGCCGTCTCTTCGACGATCTGGTCCTCGCGGCAGAAGATGTGGGCGTCGTCCTGGGTGAAGCCGCGCACGCGCATCAGGCCGTGCAGCGACCCCGACGGCTCATAGCGGTGGCAGGCGCCGAACTCGGCCATGCGCAGCGGCAGTTCGCGATAGGACCGCTGGCCCTGGTCGAAGATCTGGACGTGGCCGGGGCAGTTCATCGGCTTGAGGGAAAGGGTCTCGCCCTCGACCGTCTCGCAGACGAACATGTTGGGGCGGTACTTCTCCCAGTGGCCCGAGGCCTCCCAGAACTTGCGGTCCAGCACCTGGGGCGTCTTGACCTCGACATAGCCGGCCCTGGCCAGGCGGCGGCGCATATAGTCCTCCAGCACGCGCCACAGCACCCAGCCCTTGGGGTGCCAGAAGACCATGCCGCGGCCCTCTTCCTGCATGTGGAAGAGTTCCATCTGGCGGCCCAGCTTGCGGTGGTCGCGCTTCTCGGCCTCCTCGATGCGCGTCAGATAGGCGTCCAGGTCCTCCTTGGTCGCCCAGGCGGTGCCATAGATGCGCTGCAGCTGGGCGCGGCTGGAATCGCCGCGCCAATAGGCGCCGGCCAGCTTGGTTAGCTTGAAGGCCTTGCCGACGAACCTGGTGGTCGGGAAGTGCGGCCCCCGGCACAGGTCGGCCCAGTCGCCCTGCTTGTAGACGGTGATCGTCTCGCTTTCGGGCAGGTCGCGGATCAGCTCGGCCTTGTAGCTCTCGCCCGCAGCCTCGAAATGGGCGATGGCCTCGTCGCGGTCCCAGACCTGGCGTTCCAGCCGGGCGCCGCGATCGACGATCTCGGCCATCTTTTTCTCGATCTTGGGGAAGTCGTCGGTCGAGAAGGGCTCGTCGCGGGCGAAGTCGTAATAGAAGCCGTCCTCGATGGCCGGGCCGATCGTGACCTGGGTGCCGGGAAACAGCTCCTGCACCGCCTCGGCCAGCACGTGGGCGGCGTCGTGGCGGATCGTCTCCAGCGCCTCGGGGTCGTCGCGCATCAGCAGGCGGAAGTCGCCGTCGCCGTCGATGACGCGGTCCAGGTCGCGCTGCTGACCGTTCCAGACCACCAGGGCCGCCTTCTTGGCCAGGGAGGGAGAGATGGCGGCCGCCACGTCGCGGCCCGTGGAGCCTTCCGGATACTGACGCACGGCGCCGTCGGGGAATTTCAGTTCGATCATGATTTCGTCTTTGCGGGCGGGGCCGGGACGGGATCGTATCCCGACCCGCCGAAGGGGTGGCATTTACAGAGGCGGCGCACGGTGAGCCATCCCCCCCTGACCGGCCCGTGCCGGATCAGGGCGTCGCGCCCATAGTCCGAGCAGGTCGGCAGGAAACGGCACTGCTGGCCGATCAGGGGGGACAGCGTCAGCTTGTAGCCCCGATGGGCCGCGCGCACGCCGCGTTCGTAGAGAGACATTCGTCCCTTCGCCGGGGGCCGTTGAGGTTCGTCGCGCTTATCCCCAATCCGAACGCGGGGATCAACCGGAACGGGCCTCAGGCCGCGCCGGCGAGGCGAGTTCGCGCGGTCTGCGCCGCCTCGACGGCCTCCAGGGCGGCCTCCAGGGCGACCAGGGTCGAGGCGTGGCGGGCCGGGTAGTCGGCGACCTGTTTCAACACACGCAGATCCTCGAACCGGCCGGTCGGACCCTCTCCGCCCGATTTCAGCATGACGATCATCGCGTCGCGCGCCTGACGAAGCTCGTCGGCCGTGGCGCCCAGGACGTGCTGGCCCAGCACGCCCGCCGCCGCCTGGCCAAGGGCGCAGGCTTTCACGTCCTGGGCGAAGTCGGCGATGCGCCCGTCGTCGTCCAGCACCACGTCCGCCGTCGCACGCGATCCGCACAGCTTGGCGGTCCGCTCTCCGGTGCCCTGCGGCGCCGCCAACCGCCCCGTGTGCGGCAGGTTCGCCGCCAGCATCAGGATGCGCGCGCTGTAGAGATCGTCGATCATGGGCGGAAGATAGGGGGGCGGGCGCCTGAGGGAAAGCCGTGCCGCACAGACCTTCCCCCGCTTGCGGGGGAAGTGTCAGCTCGTCGAGCGAAGCGAGACGGCTGACGATGGGGGAAGTTTACTCATCTTCAACAACACTTCCCTCTCCGACCCTGGTTCGGCTGCGCCGAACGACGGGCCACCTCTCCCGCAAGCAGGAGAGGGTCTCAGGAACCCAGCTCCAACGACCCGTCCGGCCGCACCTCCAGCCGTAGATCGCCATAGTCCGCCAGCGTCGGATGCGTCGTCTCCAGCGGGTGGGTCCAGGCGGCGGTGACGATCCGGACGTCGCAGCCGGCCGCCTCGCCCGCCGCGATTCCGGCCTCGGCGTCCTCGAACACCAGGCAGTCGGCGGCCGCGACGCCCAGGCGTTCGGCGGCCAGGCGATAGCCGGCCGGGTCCGGCTTGCCCCGCGCCACATCCTCGGCGGTGATCAGGACGGCGGGCGGCTCGACCCCGGCGGCCCGCATCCGCGCCGTGGCCAGCGGCACGGTGGCGGAGGTGACGACGGCCCAGCGATCGGGCGGCAGGCGGCGCACGAAGTCGATGGCGCCGGCGATGGGCGCGACCCCCTCCAGATCCTCGATCTCGCCGCGCTCGACCCAGGCGGCCTCGGCCTCCACGTCTATTCCCGGCAGGTTCTGGCGACGGATGGTGTCGGCGGCGCGCACGCCGTGGATGGTGGGCACGAAGGCGGCCGCGTCCAGGCCGTGGCGCGCCGCCCAGCGGGTCCAGACGCGCTCGGCCGCGACGGTGGAGGTGATCAGGGTGCCGTCCATGTCGAACAGGAAGGCGGCGTAGGAGGGGGAGGGCATGGCCCTATCCAGCACGGGGCCGGCAAGGGGGCAACCGCAGCCGACGCCCGCGCGGGACGTCAGCCGCCCTGCAGCGAGCTCCAGGTGCGGGCGGTCTCGGCGGTGCGGGCGGGCGATGCGGCGCGCTCGCTCAGCCACTGAAGATTCTTCTCGGCCAGTTCGGGCGGCAGTTCGCGGCGCAGGATCTGTTCGGCCTCGCCCATCTTGCCCTGCAGGCCCAGGACCATGGCCAGGTTCTGACGCACCTTGGGCGAGGCGCCGGCCTGGGCGGCGGCCCGGCGCAGCAGGGTCTCGGCGCCGGCCGCGTCGCCCTGCGTCATGGCGGCCATGGCGGCGTTGGTCAGGACATCGGGATTGTCGGGCGACAGGGTCAGGGCCTGGTTCCACGCGGCGCGGGCGTCGTCGAAGCGGCGCACCTGCTCATAGGCCACGCCCAGCACCGACCAGGCGCGCCAGTCGCGCGGCGCCTGGTCGCGCGCCTTCTCCAGCGGCGCGATGCCGTAGAAGGCCTGGCCGCGCGCCACATGGGCCCGGCCCAGCTCCAACAGGGCGTCGAGATTGTCGGGCTGGACGGTCAGGGTCGCCTCGGCGGCGGTCGCCGCCTGGTCGTAACGGCCCAGTTCGCGCAGCGCCTGGGCCAGCTTGACCCCCGCCACCGGGTCGGTCGGATCGTTCTCCTGCTCTCTGGCCCAGAAGACCGAGCGCGACAGGGCGTCCATCCGGTCGTAGGTGGCGCGCACCTCGGCCGAGGCGCGCACCGGCGCCGGCTGTCGGGCCTGGGCCGGGGCCGGGGCTTGGGCCTGGGCGGCCCCGGCGGCCAGGAACATCAGGGCGGCGGTTGCGACGGCGGCGGTCATGCGCGACATGGTCAGGTCCAGACGGTCCTCGGTAGGCGCTCAAGGTCGCCGGTTCGCGTCAACACCCGGTTAACCGTCGCGAGGTCCGCCATGTCCGCCCTTCATCCCCAACTGGTCGCCGCCGACGCGGGCCAGGGCGCCGTCCCGATCCGCTTCGCCGCTTCCGCCGAGGCTCTGGACCCGGCCGCGCGCCGCTGGGGAGAGACGAACGGTTTCGCCGGCAAGCCGGGCCAGCTTCTGGTCGTGCCGGACGCGCAGGGCGGGGTGGCCCAGGTCGTGGTCGGGACCGGGGGGGCGTTCGATCCGATGGTCGCGCGCGGTCTGTCGGCCCGGCTGCCCGGCGGCCTCTACCGGCTGGAGGCCGAGCCCGAGGCGGCGCGCCGCGCGGCCCTGGCCTTCCTTCTGGGGACCTACGTGTTCGACCGCTACAAGGCCCGGACCGACAGGACGCCGGTGCGGCTGGTCGCGCCCGAAGGGCTGGACCTGGCCGAGACGTCGCGCATCGCCGCCGCCTGCGCCCTGGCGCGCGAGATGGTCGACACCCCCGCCGCCGACATGGGGCCGCTGCAGATCGAGACCATCGCCCGCGAGATCGCCGAGGAGTCGGGCGCGACGATCGCGGTGACGACGGGCGACGCCCTGCTGGAGGCGAACTATCCGGCCGTTCACGCCGTGGGCCGCGCGGCCGCCCCGCACCGGGCGCCGCGACTGATCGAGATCGGCTGGAACCTGGACCGGACCGACCGCCCTCTGGTCGCCCTGGTCGGCAAGGGCGTGGTGTTCGACACCGGCGGCCTGGACCTGAAGCCGGCGGCCGGAATGCGCAACATGAAGAAGGACATGGGCGGTTCGGCCCACGCCCTGGCGCTGGGGCGGCTGGTCATGCAGGCCGATCTGCCGGTGCGCCTGGTGGTGATCGTGGCGGCGGTCGAGAACGCCGTTTCGGGCGACGCCTTCCGGCCGGGCGACATTCTGGGCACGCGCAAGGGCCTGACCGTCGAGGTCGGCAACACCGACGCCGAGGGACGCCTGATCCTGGCCGACGCCCTGACGCGCGCGGGCGAGCACGCGCCGGACCTGACGCTGGATTTCGCGACCCTGACGGGGGCCGCGCGGATCGCCCTGGGGC
Organism: Brevundimonas albigilva; assembly: GCF_023573565.1. Taxonomy (NCBI): domain Bacteria; kingdom Pseudomonadati; phylum Pseudomonadota; class Alphaproteobacteria; order Caulobacterales; family Caulobacteraceae; genus Brevundimonas; species Brevundimonas albigilva. The sequence continues at coordinate 2,318,074 of NZ_CP097649.1, read as the reverse complement.
CGGAGCTGCCGCCGCTCTACACCGATGACGACGCCCTGGCCGAGGGCCTGTCGCAGGCCGGGAAGGCGGTGGGCGATCCGCTGTGGCGGATGCCGCTGTGGCCCGGCTACCGGCCGGCGCTTGAGGCCGAGATCGCCGACCTGCGCAACGACCCGGCCGGCTGGGCCCAGGCCGGATCCGTCACCGCCGCCCTGTTCCTGCAGAAGTTCGCGCCCGAGACCGGCGCCTGGGCGCACATGGACATCTTCGCCTGGAATCCGCGCGCCCGCCCGGGCTATCCGGAAGGCGGCGAGGCCCAGGCGCTTCGGGCCTGCTACGCCCTGCTGAAGGCGCGCTACGCCGGTTGAGGCCAGGCGAAGGCCGGCGTCGGCTCGACATCGTCGCGGCCGGGCCGGGGCGGGCGCGCCTTTCGCGGGCGTCGGGCGCGGGCCGTCGCGGCGGTCCCGATCCGGCGGGCGGCGTTCAGAACGGGGCGGATCACGGCGGCGGCCTGCCGGGCGACGGCGCGCCAGGCCGAGGCCGCCCTCAGCCCGACGATCAGGACCATCAGGTCGAGCACGACGGCGACGTCGAACATCATCGCCCAGGCGGTCAGTTCGGGCGCCGCCATCGAGAACAGGCGCAGCCCCTCCGCCTCGAACGCCAGCACCGCCGCCAGGCCCAGCAGGCCGACCAGGGCGACAGCCCCGATGTGACGGCGCGACAATCCGGCCAGCATTCGCGCCGGCGCGTCCACCAGCCAGCGCCTCAGCGCCCGTCCCGCAGCGCCCTGATCGACGACGGTCAGGCCGACCACGATCAGCAGGATGGACAGCAGCACGGTCGGGCTCCTCGGCGCGATGACAGGCGACCTTCGACATGGGCGGCCAGGGCCGGGAAGCAAGCGCCGAAGAGTCGTCAAGAACGCGGTTCGGTTGATTTTCCACGGAAAAGCGACGCCTGTTAACGGCCCATTCGCCTTGGGTCCCTAGGACTAGGGTCTCAATCGACGCGAGCCCACGTTTGACCGACGTCCTCGACCTGATCCCGCCCGGCGCGCTTCTGGCGCGTCCCGACCTCGCCGAACAGGCGCTGGAAGGGCTGGTGCGCGCCCAGGCCTATCGCGCGGTCGAACCCATGCATTGCCGCGTCGCCGTCGCCGACCTGTGGTCCGACGACGACGCCCGGATCGACCAGCTGCTGTTCGGTGAGGCCTTCGACGTGCTGGACCGCCGCGACGGGCGCGCCTGGGGCCGCGCGCGCCGCGACGGGGTGATCGGCTGGGTGGTGCTGGACAGCCTGGCCGCCGGCGCCCCGCTGCCCACGCGCCGGGTCGCCTCGGTCGACGCCGCCCTGCCGCTGAACGCCCTGGTGGCCGTGGACGCCGCCGGCGTGGCCGACGACGCGCTGGAACCCATCGGCGCCTTCGAGACCGACCCCGCCGCCGTGGCCGAGCGCCTGCTGGGCCGGCCGCACGCCCTGGGCGCCCGCTCGTCGATCGAGACCGATTGCGCGGGCCTGGTTCAGCAGGCGCTGCTGGCCTGCGGACGGCCGGGGCCGCGCCGGTCGCACGACCAGGCGGACCTGGGCCAAGCCGTGCAGGCCGCGAACGCCCGTCGCGGCGACATCGTGGTCTGGCTGGCGCCGCCGGGCGGCGCGCACGACTGGACCGGCCATTCGGCCCTGATGGTGGACGCGGAGCGCGTGATCCATTCCACCGGCGCGCGGGGCGGCGTGGTGATCGAGCCGCTGGCCGAGGTCGAGGCGCGGCTTGTCGCCGAAGGCTTCGCCCCCGCCCGTTTCCGCCGGGTCTGATTTCCCAGACATGAAAAAGGGCGGCTCGACGGAGCCGCCCTTCTCAATTCTTCCAGCCTGGTCCTGGCCGGATCAGTGGTTCGGCGGCGCCGCGCTGGTCGCGGCGGGCGGGGCCGCCGGGGTTTCCTGCGTCGTGGCCGGCGCGCCGACGGCCGGCGTCTCGCCGGTCGCCTCGGTGGCGGGCGCGCCTTCGGCGGCCGGGGCCTCGGCGCCCTCGGCGGGGGCGGCGGCGCCCGGTTGGCGCGCGGGGTCCGGCGCCGGGATGGCGAAGCCGCCGGAGCCTTGCGTCCGCAGCCAGGCGATCAGGTTGATGCGCGTCTGGGTGTCGCGGATGCCCGCGAACGACATCTTGGTGCCTGGGACGTAGCGGGCGGGGGCGGTGATGAATTCGTTGATCTGGTCGTAGCCCCAGGTCGGCGCCTCGGCCTTGTGCTTGGTCATGGCGTCCGAATAGGCGAAGCCCGGGCGGTGCTCGACCGGGCCGCCCACGACGCCCCACAGATTCGGACCGATCTTGTCGGCGCCGCCCTGGTGCGCGTCATGGCAGGCCTGGCAGCGCGCGAAGGCGGCCTCGCCGGCGGCCAGGTCGGCGGCGGGCAGGACCGTGCCCCAATCCGGCGGCAACTCGGCGGCCTCGCCGGCGGCCTCTTCCGGCGCATCGACGAAATAGCCCATCTTTTCAGGGGGCTCGGAGTGATAGACCGCCCCCGACACCTGCTGGACGACCAGGATGACGAAAGCCGTCCCCAGACCCGCGCCGAAAATCTTATTCCACTTCAGATCGCCGCTCATGCGCGTGGTCGCATCCCTCTCCGGAATCCGGGCCCCTGGCGTACACCCCCCGGACATAATCTTGCGTGGGCGTCTCTGGCACGGTAGCGCGGCCTTCGCAACCGGCCCGCACCTCTATGCGACAGGGAAGTCGATGAATCCTCTGATAATGATACCCGCTCGCATGGCGGCGACCCGCCTGCCGAACAAGCCGCTGGCCGACATCGGCGGGCTGCCGATGATCGTGCGCGCCTACCGCCAGGCCGAGGCCTCGGGCCTGCCGGTCGCGGTGGCGGCCGGCGACCCCGAGATCGTCGAGGCGATCGAGGCGATCGAGGGCCGCGCCATCCTGACCGACCCGAGCCTGCCCAGCGGCTCGGACCGCATCCGCGCGGCCGTCGACGCCATCGATCCGGAAGGCGACTTCGACGCCGTCATCAACGTCCAGGGCGACATGCCCTTCGCCGATCCGGGTCTGGCGACGGCCTGCGCGGCCATCCTGCACGGAGAGCCGGACTGCGACATCGCCACCCTGGTCGCGCCCGAACTGGACGCCTCGGACCGTGGCAACCCTGACGTGGTCAAGGCGGTGCTGGCCCTGGCCGAGGGCGAACGCCAGGGCCGCGCCCTCTATTTCACCCGCTCGACCCTGTACGGCGACGCGCCGATCTGGCGCCACATCGGCGTCTATGGCTATCGCCGCGCGGCGCTGAACCGCTTCTGCGCCGCGCCGCCCTCGCCCCTGGAGCGCCGCGAGAAGCTGGAGCAGCTGCGCGCGCTGGAGATGGGGATGCAGATCTGGGCCCGCGTGATCGACGCGGCCCCGCTGTCGGTGGACAATCCCGCCGACCTGGAGGCGGCGCGGGCGATGGCGTGAAGAATTCTCCCTCCCCTTCATGGGGAGGGACGGCGAGGCAAAGCCGAGCCCGGGTGGGGAAGTGTGAAGCGCGCTTCGCCCGTTCGAGCCCCACCCGGCTTCGCCTTCGGCTCAGCCACCCTCCCCATGAAGGGGAGGGAGAGTCGTTCACCCCTCCGCCCAGGCCTGGATCAGGCTGTGGGCGATGGCGAAGGGGAGGGGGGCGTGGATCGTCGGATGGGCGCCCGCCAGGACCGCGCGGGCCTCGGCGCGGGTCAGCCAGGCGACGGCCTCCAGCTCGGTCTGGTCGGGGCGGGCCTGGTCGTCCGACACCCGGGCGATCAGGCCGATCATCAGCTGGGACGGAAAGGGCCACGGCTGGCTGGAGTGGTAGCGGACGTCGACGACCGTCAGGCCGGCCTCTTCCTCCACCTCGCGGGCGCAGGCCTCCTCGATCGACTCGCCGGGTTCCAGGAAGCCGGCCAGGGCCGACATCCGTCCCTGGGGCCAGGCGGCCTGGCGGCCCAGCAGGCAGCGCGGCTCGTCGCCGCCCTCGAACACCGGCAGCATGATGACGACCGGATCGACGCGGGGGAAATGCTCGGTTGCGCAGGCCGGGCAGCGGCGCTTCCAGCCGCCGGCGGCGGTGTTCGTCATCGTGCCGCAGGCGGCGCAGAAGCCGTGGCGGCGACGCCAGTCGAACAGGCTCTTGGCCGCGCCCGCCATCGCCGCGTCGGCCGCGGGCAGCAGGGCGGCGGCGGCCCTCATCTCGTGAAAGGCGCCCAGGCCCCGCACCGGACCCTCGGCCGGGTCGAGGGAGCCCTCGAACTCCACCGCGAACACCGGGGCCTGCTTCCACAGGCCCAGGAACAGGTCGCGGTCTCGCACCATGTCGCGCGCGTGCTCCAGCGACACCCAGGCCAGGCGCGGTCCCTCGGGCGTCTCCTCGACCAGCGGCCGGCCTTCCCACAGGATCATGGCCTGCGCCTCGGGGTTCGCCTCCTGGGCTTCAAGCCATTCGGGATCGTTGCGAAGGTCCCCGGCGCGGTCCAGGGGATTGCCGGCGAAGGTGTTGCGGATGGCCATGGGCGACTTCTAGCGCTTGATTCCCAAGCCCGCACCCGCCATATCCCGTCTCGGAGATCGTGCGGGCGAAGGCTTCGCCAACCTGGTCAGGGCCGGAAGGCAGCAGCCACAACGAATTCCCCTTCGGGTCGTGCGGTCTCCACCCTTCCCCTCATCGTCATCGCGGCGGCTGCGCCGGAAACTCCAGCCGGGTGACGTCGTAGCCCAGGGCGCGGGCGCGTTCGGTCAGGGCGCGGACCTGCGCGTCGGTCGGGACCTCGCGGGTGTAGATGAACAGCCGATCGAAAGTCGGATCGGCCGAGATGAACCAGCTGTAGTCGTCGGCCCGGTCCAGGATCCAGTAGTCCCACGTCACCAAGCCGGCCAGATACCGGACGCGCAGCTTGGCGTTCACGCCCGGGTCCAGGATTTCGCCGCGGCCGCCGATGGCCTTTTCCCGACCCGACGGCGTGCCGACCTGGCAGGTGTCGCGCACGTCGATGCGGGTGTCGCTGACGGGGGTGTAGATCGAGGCGCCGGCCACGCAGCCGTCGGTCAGCCGGTCGGGCAGGCGGGCGACCTCGTGCCAGCGGCCAGACCACAGGCGCGATATCTCGACCGGCTTGGCCGGCTGCGGCGCGCGGTATTCCGAAGGGGAGGGGGCGGTGACGCAACCGCACAGCATTGCGGCGGCCGTCGCGGCGACGAAAATCCTGGCGGTCATGCGGTCTGTTCCGATCCTGGGATGACGCCCTGATACGTCGCAATGCGCGAACTGGACCAAGGCCCCCTTGAGACGGCGGAAAGGTGCGCCATATTGCCGCCATACGGGGCGCCGCCTCCGCAATTCGGGAGGCGTGATGCCGGTCATCGAAATCGAAGGCCTGACCAAGACCTACAAGTCGGGCCTGCAGGCGCTCAAGCGCGTCGACCTGAGCATCGCCAAGGGCGAGATCTTCGCCCTCTTGGGGCCCAACGGGGCGGGCAAGACCACCCTGATCTCGATCGTCTGCGGCATCGTCACGCCCACCACCGGCACGGTAACGGCCGACGGCCACGACATCCAGAGCGATTTCCGGGCCGCGCGCACCAAGATCGGCCTGGTGCCCCAGGAACTGACCACCGACGCCTTCGAGACGGTGCTGGCCACCGTCACCTTCAGCCGGGGCCTGTTCGGCAAGGCGCCGAACCCGGCCTTCATAGAGGGGGTGCTGAAGGACCTGTCGCTGTGGGACAAGCGCGACGCCAAGATCATGACTCTGTCGGGCGGGATGAAGCGCCGGGTGATGATCGCCAAGGCCCTGAGCCACGAGCCGGACATCCTGTTCCTGAACGAACCGACGGCGGGCGTGGACGTGGAACTGCGCCGCGACATGTGGGCGATGGTGCGTAAGCTTCGCGAGCGCGGCGTCACCATCATCCTGACCACCCACTATATCGAGGAGGCCGAGGAGATGGCCGACCGGGTGGGCGTGATCCTGAAGGGCGAACTGATCCTGGTCGAGGAGAAGACCGCCCTGATGAAGAAGCTGGGCAAGAAGACCCTGACCCTGAACCTGGTCGAGCCGCTGGACGCCGTGCCGGCCGACCTGTCCGACTGGGACCTGACGCTGAAGAACGAGGGCGGGGAGCTGGAATACAGCTTCGACGCCAACGCCGAGGACACCGGCGTGCCCGCCCTGATCCGTCGCCTTGAGGCGCTGAACATCGGCTTCAAGGACCTGAACACCCGCCAGAGCTCGCTGGAAGACATCTTCGTCAGCCTGGTTCACCGCAACGGAGCCGCCGCATGACCTTCAACGGATACGGCGTGTGGGCCATCTATCGCTTCGAGATGGCGCGGGCGCTGCGCACCATCTGGCAGAGCATCGTCACCCCGGTCATCACCACGGCGCTCTATTTCGTGGTCTTCGGCGGCGCCATCGGCAGCCGGATGCAGGAGGTCGGCGGCGTGCCCTACGGCGCCTTCATCGTGCCGGGCCTGATCATGCTCAGCCTGTTCACCCAGTCGATCTTCAACGCCAGCTTCGGCATCTACTTCCCCAAGTTCACCGGGACGATCTACGAGATCCTGTCCGCGCCGGTGTCGTCGCTGGAGATCGTTCTGGCCTACGTCGGGGCGGCGGCGACCAAGTCGGCGGTGCTGGGCCTGATCATCCTGGGCACGGCGGCCTTCTTCGTGCCGCTGCAGATCCTGCATCCAATATGGATGATGACCTTCCTGATCCTGATCTCGGTGACGTTCAGCCTGTTCGGCTTCATCATCGGGGTGTGGGCCGACGGCTTCGAGCAGCTGCAGATGATCCCGATGCTGATCGTCACGCCCCTGACCTTCCTGGGCGGCGCCTTCTATTCGATCGACATGCTGCCCGAGGGGTGGCGCACGGTGACGCTGTTCAATCCGGTGGTCTATCTGATCTCGGGCTTCCGCTGGGCCTTCTATGGCCAGGGCGACGTGGCGATCGGGATCAGCGTGGCGGCGACCCTGGCCTTCTTCGCCGTCTGCCTGGCCATCGTCATGTGGATGTTCAAGACGGGCTATCGCCTGAAAAACTGACCGTCACGAAACCGGCCAGATCGCGAGCCATTTCCCCCTGATGTCCGACGACAAGACGACCCCGACCCCCGCGCCCGGCGCCGCCCCGGCGAATGCGCCGACCGACCGCGAGGCGCCCTTCGCCCGCAAGGCCATCACCTGGGGGCGCATGCCCCAGACGACCTTCCACGTCGGGCCTGTGCCGGTCGCGCCCGATCCCCTGGCGCGGATCAAGGTTCCGCCCCGTCCGCAAGGCCAAGGACAGGCTCAGGGGCAGGCTCAGGGCCAGGCCCACGCCCGGCCGTCTCCGCGTCCGGCCCCCTCGGCGCCCAGCATCCTTTCGGGCTCGCTGATCCCCCAGGCGCGTCCGCAGCCGACGCCTCGCCTTGCGGATGCGGAAAGATCGAACGCGGGTCCCGCCCCCGCAGGCCCCCCGGCGGCCTCTCAGGCCGCCGCGCCTCAGGCCGATCTCACCGTCCGCCCCTTGCCGGGCGCCGAGGCCGAACGTCCCGCGCCCCAGGCTCAGGCCCAGGCCCAGTCCCAGGCCGCGCCACAGGCTGCGGCCGCGCCTCGCCCGCTTCCGCGCCCCGCGCAAGCGGCGACCGAGGCGGCGCCGGCGTCGGTCGTCGCAGCCTCTCCCCGTCCGGTCCCGGCCCGGGCCGCGACGCGCAAGGCCTCGCGCCTGCCGCTCTACGTCGGCGCCGGGGTCGCGGCGGTCCTGATGATCGGCGGCGGCCTGTGGTTCGCGCTGCGGCCCGACGCCGCCGCGCCGGTCTCGCCCGCCCCCGCCGTCGCCCCGTCCGACGCCGCTCCATCCGACGCCGCCCCGGTCGCTCAGGATCCGATCCCGCCGGCCCAGGGTGCGCCGCTGGCGGCGGCCCCGGGTCCCGCCGGGACCTCGGCGCCGGTCCAGGCGGCCTCTCGACCGGTCGAGGAGGCCGCCCCCCGCCGCGCCTCGACCCCCGTCGCTTCCCCGAACCCGGGGTCGTCCGCGCCGGTCGACGCCGCGCCGACCCCGGCCCAGGCCCCGCCGCCCCAGATCGAGACGGCGCCGCTTGTCGTGGTGACGCCGCCGGCGCCCGCGCCGACCGTCGCCCGGCCGAGCCAGACCGATCCGAACGCCCCGGTCGTCACCCGCCCTCAACCGCTGGACTGAGACCGCCGGTCGCGGGAACCGACGACGCCGGACCGCGCTTCCCTGTCAGGCGGCGCCGCGTGGCGGCGCTTCTCCCCGAGGAAGAGGTTTCGAGATGACCGATCAATACGCCGACGGCGCCGCATCGCAGGCGCAGGGCAAGGCGCAAAAGGGTCTGGGCAAGCTGGTCGGCGACCAGAAGCTCCAGGTCGAAGGCGCTTACAACGACGCCAAGGGCAAGTCGCTGGAGCAGTTCGGCAAGGCCATGGACGCCGTCGACCGCCTGGTCGAAAAGGCGCCGGCCGACTATCGCCCCAAGGCGCGCGAGGTGGCCGCCGCCGCCCGCAAGAAGCCCCTGCTGACGACCCTGTCGGTCGCGGGCGTGGGCCTGCTGCTGGCCGGCCTGGCCTCGCGCGGAATGCGTCGCCGCTGATCCGCGCGACGGTCGTCCCGCCCCGGCGGGGGCGGGCGCCACCGCCTAGGTTCGCGCCGTGAAGGCGGTCACCGCCGCCAGGGCGGCTTCCATCGTCGCCTCCACCGTCGTCATCCGCTCGGCCTGGTCGCCCAGGGCGGCGATCACCGGCGCGGGCTCCGGCGGGAAACCCAGCACGTCGCCCACGAAGTCGCCGAACTTTGACGGATGCGCGGTCGACAGCGCCACGACCGGCCCCTTGCTCCGGTCCTGGCGGCGGGCCGCGGCCAGGGCGACGGCCGTGTGCGGGCAGACCACCCGCCCCCATTCCGCGTGGGCGCGCGCGATCTCGGCCCGGGTCTCGGTCTCGTCGATGGAGACGGCCGAGACCGCCGCGCGAAGCGCCGCCAGCAGATCGGGCTCGAACGCCACGGCCCCGTCCCGGGCGAAGGTCTCGAACACCGACCGGGTGCGCGCGGCGTCGCGGCCGGCCGCCTCGAACACCAGCCGTTCGAAGTTGGACGGGGCCTGGACGTCCATCGACACGCTGGCGCTCTCCACCGCCGGGCGGCGCGAATAGAGGCCGTCGTTGACGGCGCGGGCCAGGGCGTCGTTCTGGTTCACGGCGGCGACGAAGCCGTGGGCCGCCAGCCCCATCCGGGTCGCCGCCATGCCGGCGAAGGCGTCGCCGAAATTGCCCGTCGGCACCACGAAGGTCGCCGGCCCGCCCAGTTGCGCCGTGGCCGAGACATAATAGGCAATCTGGCCGGCCAGCCGCGCCCAGTTGATCGAATTGACCGACGACAACCGCCCGCGCTCGCGCAGGGCCTCCTGGGCCAGCAGACCCTTCACCAGGCGCTGGCAGTCGTCGAAGTCGCCGCGCACGGCCAGGTTCAGCACATTGTCGGCCTGGACCGTGGTCATCTGCCGGCGTTGGATAGGCGAGACGCGGCCCAGCGGATGCAGCACCACCAGGTCCACCGACCGGGCCCCGGCGAAGGCCCGCACCGCCGCCGCCCCCGTGTCGCCCGAGGTCGCCGTCAGGATCGTCAGCCGCTCGCCGGAGGCGGCCAGGGCCTCGTCCGTCAGCGCCGCGACCAGCTGCATGGCCAGGTCCTTGAACGCCGCCGTCGGCCCGTGAAACAGCTCCAGCACGAAAAGGCCGGGCTCCAGTTCCACCAGGGGCGTCACCGCTGGGTGGTCGAACCCGGCCGTCAGCCGGTCCAGCGCGCGATCCAGCGCGCCGGCGGGCAGGGCGTCCCCGATGAACGGGGACACGGCCTCCAGCGCCAGGGTCTTGTAGTCGGTGGTGCGCATCGCCTGCGGCGACAGGGCGGGCCAGGCGCACGGCATATACAGCCCGCCGTCGGGCGCGATGCCGCGCAGCAGGGCGTCGGAGAAGTCGGTCTCGGGGGCCTGGCCCCGGGTCGAGACATAGCGGGCGCTGGAGGTGCTCATGCGGGGTTCGTAGCCATGACGGCGCCGGCCGTCATCCCGTTTCTGGATGATTTTTTCATGATCCCCGCCCAAGGGCGCCGCCGGGCGCACGGATGTTGCGGCGTCGGGTTGCGACCTCGACGGCTCTGGCGATCCGATCGGGGACGGTCCATGTCAGAGACATGAGACGTCGTGACCTTCTGATCCGCCTGGGCCTGGTCGGAGCCGCCGCCGGCGGGGCCTGGTGGTTCCGCGACTATGTGCTGTGGCGCGAGCCGGAGATCGTCCTGCCCGGCGCGGGCGACACCGGCTGGCTGCCCTACGCCGAGCCGCGCGCCACGACCCCGACCGTGGCCGCGACGGTGAACGGGACGCCCGTCCGCGCCCTGATCGATTCGGGCGCGCAGTATTCGGTCATCGACCGGTCGCTGTTCCAGACGCTGGGCCTGACCGACGTGTTCCGCCTGCCGATGGTGGCCTATGGCGTCGGCGGCGACGCCCAGGTCGGGCGCGGCGTGACGCTGGACGTCGCTGTCGGCGGACTGAGGCTGGAGGGGCTGCGCGCGGCGATCCTGGGCCTGGGGCCGCTGGCGGGGCCGCAGGGCCTGGCCGCGCCGCTGATCCTGGGTCAGGACGTGCTGCGCCACCTGGTGCTGGATCTGGACGCGCCGGAGCGGCGGCTTCGGTTCTCGGCGCGCGACGGCTGGACCCCGCCGGCCGAGGTGCGGCCCATCGCCGTCACCCGCAACGGCCGCGCCCTGCAGGCCGCGATCACGGTGGAGGGGGCGGAGGTGCAGGCGGTGGTCGACACCGGCGCCTCGGCGGTCCTGGCCGTCACGCGCGAGACCGCCCGCGCCGTCGGCCTGCTGGACGGCCGCGACAGCCGCCCCGGCCAGAGCATCGTCCTGGGCGGCGTGGTCCGCGCCGACACGGTGGTGGCGCGGACCCTGACCATCGGCGACGATCTGCACCGCGACGCCGAGGTGGCGATCTACGACGACGTCGCCGTGCCCGGCTTTCCCAAGGCCCTGATCGGCATGGAGGCCTTCGCCGGACGCCGCCTGGCCCTGGACCTGGGCGGACCCCGCCTGTTCGCCTCGCGCGCCCTGGACATCACCGTGGGCGGGCCGGAAGGGCGCTGAGCGGCGCCCCCTCGCGCGAGATGATCAGGGCCGTGGCGATGCAGGCGCCGAACAGAAAACCCTCGGCCGCGCTCGTCGCCAGACGGCTGGCCAGGCCGAAGCCGTTCTCGCCTAGCCAGCCGCCGATCCGGTCTAGTCGCAGGGTGGAGGCGGGAAACTGCATCGCCAGCTCCGCCAGGCTGCCGCCCATCAGCCGGCCGCCGAGCGCGGTGATCAGCACGCCCGCGAGCGCCGTCAGGACGCCCGAGCCCGCGATCCGCAGCGTCCGCGACCGGCCGCGGCGCACGATCAGGAGGGTCGAAAGGCCGATGGCCGCGCCGAGCAGGGCGCCTTCGGGCGCGCCGGTGACGCCCTGGGGCGCACGGCCGAATAGCAGGTCGAAGGCGTCCAGCCCCACCAGCTCCACCACCGCGCCGATCAGCAAGCCGCCCGCCGCGCCGCCCAGCACCGTCAGCAAACCGCGATGACCGGGCAGCAGGGCTGCGGAGGCCACCCCGAAACAGACCGCGCTGCCGCCCAGGGCGCCGATCACCATCGTCAGCACGGCCATGACGATCAGCGCCGATACGCCGCCGCCTCCGGGCGCCGCGGTGACACCGTAGAATAACCCGCCGATAAGCCCCGCGAGCGCCCCTCCGATCAGGCCGGAGCGGCCGGTTCGCGTGACATCCTCGAGCGCCCAGCGCCGCAGCGGAGGCGGAACGCTGCCGGCCTCGGTCTCCCGAACGACCGGCGCGATGAAACGGTAGCCGTGCTTGGGTACGGTCTCGATGAAACGGGGACGCGCCGCGTCGTCGCCCAGCCGGCGGCGCAGGGTGGTGACGCACTGGGTCAGGGCTTCGTCGGTGACGGGCACGCCGCGCCAGACGTCCTCCAGAAAGCGATCCTTCGACACCAGCCGATCCTTCTCGCGCACCAGCAGGATCAGGGCGTCCAGATAGCGGGCGTTCAATTCCACAGGGGTTCCGTCCCGCGACAGGCGACGACCATCGGGGTCGAGCGTGAAATTCTCGAAGCGGAAGACCTCGCGCGACACTTTTCAGCGGTTCCTCAGGATTTGCTCATGCCGCTCAGCGGCGATCGGGCCATGCCGAAGCTCCCTCATGGATGGAGAGAAGGCAATGGAGAAGACCCTGAAACCCGGCGCGCTGCGCATGGCGGCGTGGGGCGGCGCGGCCCTGCTGTGGCTGGCGCCGCTCGTGGCGATGCAGTTCACGAATGAAGTGCGATGGAGCGTGTTCGACTTCGCCGTCTTCGGGGCCATGCTGGCGATCGCCGCGTCCCTGTTTGATCTGGCCACGCGGATGGGCGGCGATCTGGCGCGTCAGGCGGCCTTCGCCCTGACCATCGGCACGGGCTTTTTGATGACCTGGGCCAATCTGGCGGTGGGCTTGGTGGGCGGCGAGGACGATCCGGTCAACCTGATGTTCTGGACGCCGCTGGTCGTGGCCTTTATCGGCGGTGTCCTGGTTCAGTTCAGGCCGAAGCCGTTCAGCCTGGTGCTCGTCGTCACGGCGGCGGCGCAGATGGCGCCGGCGATTATTGCGGCGGTGATGGGCTGGGGCCTGGCGCTGGGACCGGCCGCCTTCTTCAGCCTGATGTGGCTGGGCGCGGCGGCGCTGTTCCGGATGGCCCCCGTCACGCCCCGCTGAAGGTGTCGCAGGCGGCGGGGTCGCCGGACTGGTAGCCGCGCTGCAGCCATTCGACCCGCTGGGCCGAGGAGCCGTGGGTGAAGCTTTCGGGCGAGACCCGGCGGCCGGCGCCGCTCTGCAGGGCGTCGTCGCCGATCGCCTGGGCGGTCTTCATGCCGGCCTCGAAGTCGCCGGGCTCCAGCGCCACCGCGCCGTTCGACGCGGCCGAGGCGTTGGCGGCCCAGACCCCGGCGTAGCAGTCGGCCTGCAGCTCCAGCGCCACCGAATACTGGTTGGCCTCGGCCTCGCCCCGCGCGCGCTGCTGGGCCTGGCGCACCTGGTCGGACGTGCCGGTCAGGGTCTGGACGTGGTGGCCGAACTCATGGGCGATGACATAGGCCTTGGCGAAGTCGGCGTCGGATCCGCCCAGCCGGTCCAGCTCCTGCCAGAAGCCCAGGTCCAGATAGACCGTCCGGTCCGTCGGGCAATAGAACGGGCCCATCGCCGCCTGGCCGTAGCCGCAGCCGGTCGGGGTGCCCTGTTCGTAGATGACGACCTTGGGCTGCTGATAGCCGCGCAGTTTCTGGGTCCAGACGTCGTTGATGTTGGTTCCGATCACATCGACGAAGCGGCCGGCCTGGTCCTCTGGCGTGCCGACCTGGCCCTGCTGCTCCTGCGAGCCGACGCCGCCCAGCGAACTGGCCAGCTGGGTGGTGGTCGACGGGTCGATGCCGAAAACCAGATAGCCGATGATGGCCAGGACGCCGACGCCGATCCCGCCTCCGGCGATGGCCCCGCCGCCCAGCCCGCGGCGATCCTCGATCCCGCCGCCGCCGGTTCTTCCGCCTTGCCACCGCATGTCCGCGCCTCCGTTTCACGCCAAGCTAGGCCGGAACGCGGAGGGAAGGGAAGGGATGCGTCAGTTCGGGCGATCCAGCCAGGCGTCGATCTGGCCCACGCCCTGGGCGGTGCGGGCGCGCCGTTCGGCGGCCCCTTCGCGCAGGGTCCGCTCCTGCTCGGCGGAATACAGCGGGCGCGCGGCGGCGGCCGGCGGGGCGGCGATCTGGCGCGCGGCCTCGATCCGCTGGCGTTCGATGCGGCTCTCCAGCGCCTGCTGGCGGGCCAGGGCCGCATTGGCCTGGGCCTGGTTGCGCAGCCGCTCGGTCTCGTAGCGATGCTGGTCCGCGATGGCCGCCGGCGCCCCGCCCGGATAGGCGGCGTAGGGCGGCTGGCTCTGACGCCAGGTCTGGGCCGCGGCCGGAGCGGCGGCGCAGACGATCAGGCCGGTCAGGATCAGGGCGGTCTTCATGAACCGCATATGGGCGCGACGCCCTTTTCCGCCAAGCGGGGCCGCAACCGCCGCCCGGCCCGCGGGTTCATCAGCCCTCACCCCCGAAACGATGGAGCAGATCCCATGGCCCAGTCCCTGTCCGGAAAGACCGTCGCCGTTCTGGCGACAGATGGCGTCGAACTTGTCGAACTCACCCAGCCGGTCAAGGCGCTCAAGGACGCCGGCGCCGTGGTGGAGATCGTCTCGCTGAAGGCCGGCGACTTCCAGGGCTTCAACCACCTGACCCCGGGCGACAAGGTCACGGCCGACAAGGCGGTGGCCGGGGTCGACGCCTCGGCCTATTCGGCGCTGATGCTGCCGGGCGGCGTGGCCAATCCCGACCAGCTGCGGGCGAACGAGGATGCGGTGAAGTTCGTGCGCGCCTTCTTCGACGCCGGCAAGCCGGTCGCCGCCATCTGTCATGCGCCCTGGCTGCTGATCGAGGCCGGCGTGGTCGAGGGGCGCACCTTGACGGGCTATCCCAGCATCCGCACCGACCTGCGCAACGCCGGCGCGACCGTGGTGGACGAGGAAGTGGTCGTCGACGACGGCCTGGTCACCAGCCGCAATCCCGACGACATCCCCGCCTTCAACGCCAAGATGGTCGAGGAATTCGCCGAGGGCCGTCATCGCGGCCAGGCCGAAAAGACCGACCAGGCCCGTCCCGCGACGCACTGACGTCATGATCGCCTGGAGCCCGACCTGAACGGGTCGGGCTCTAGGGCATGGCCCAGACGGAGGATCGCTTGATTTCCTGGTCCTCCAGCTCCCGCGTCGTGGGCACCCGGTATTCCGCCAGGAACTCCAGCCCCTGGCGCGGGAAATAGGTGCGGCCGGGGTCGCCGATCAGAACCCGCACGCCTCGGCCGCGCGCCTGGCCCAGCCAGGCCAGGACCGCCTCGGTCATCGGCTTTTCATAGCAGATGTCGCCGGCGCAGATGACGTCGACGTCGGGCGGCGGCGCCGAGAGCAGGTCGCGACCCGCGAACCGCAGCGAGACCCCGTTCGCGCCGGCGTTGACCGCGACGGCGGCCTCGCAGAAGGGATCGATGTCGGCGCACAGGCACGACGCCGCGCCCGCCTTCATCGCCGCCACCCCGACCAGACCCGAGCCGGCGGCGAAGTCCAGCACGCGCTTGCCCGCGACTTCTTGCGGATGATCCAGCAGCCAGCGCGCCAGCGCCTGGCCGCCGGCCCAGGCGAAGGCCCAGAACGGCGGCGGCAGACCGATCTCGCCCAGCTCCTCCTCCGTCAGCCTCCAGATGGGCGTGATCTCGTCCGCCAGCCACAGCGCGATTTCCGGCGCGTGAGGCACGGTCTGAAGGCGGGTGTTCTCGCGGATGAAGGCGGCGGGATCGGCGATGGCCATGCGCCCCTTTAGGGCCTCGCGCCCCTCCGGTGAAGCAGCGAGAATCGATGTGCGGATGACCTGACAAAAAGTCAGGTTGACATGACATCACGAGGATGTAAGGTAGGCCTTACAAAGAGGGAGCGGCCCGATGCGGATCGACAAAATTTGGGGAGGTGACGCAGATGCCCGATATGGGTTTGGCACCTTCGCCTCCATGACAGTTTATGGCCTGGCCATTGCCGGCGTCAGCGTCGGCGTGAATTACGGTTGGCTGAAAGGGTGGATGCTGTATGTCGCTGCGCTCGTGCCTGGGCTGGCGATCGCCGCCCAACTTGGCTTCACCCTGGATTTCTTTCGTCGAGCAGACGAATTCGTCCGCGCCGTAATGGCCAAACGCTTCATTGTCGCCGCCTGCCTGACCTTCGCCGTATGGTCGGTATGGGGCTTCTTGGAGACATTCGGCGGCGCCTATCATCTGCCTGGGTGGCTGGCGTATGCGACGATGTGGTTCTTCTTCGGGATCGCATCCGCCTTCATACGGTCAAGCCGATGAAGAACCGCCTCAAGCTGCTGCGGGTCGAGCGCGGCTGGACCCAGGAACAGCTGGGTCAGGCGCTGGGGGTGTCGCGCCAAGCGGTGATCGCCCTGGAGACCGAGCGGCACGACCCCTCGCTGGACCTGGCCTATCGCATCGCCGCCACCTTCGATCGGCCGGTCGAAGAGATATTCGAGAACCCGCACGCCTGAGCGCGGGCGGTCCCCCTTTCAACCCAGGAGACATCCGATGTTCAACGCCTTCTTCAAGGCGCGCCCGCGCCTGCGCGCCGTCCTGTTCGGCCTGGCGATCTGCGCCCCGTCGCTGGCGGTCGGCGTCGGCGCCGCCCTGGCCCAGGACGCCGCTCCGGCCGCCGCCTTCGTCTCGGACCGATTGTCGGTCGAGGTCGAGGGTCAGGGCCCCGACGTGATCCTGATCCCCGGCTTCGGCTCTTCGCGCGAGGTGTGGCGGGCGACCGCCGATCGGCTGAAGGCGACCCACCGCGTCCATCGGGTCCAGCTGGCGGGCTTCGCCGGCGAGCCTTGGCGCCACGGCGACGGGCCGTTCGTCCAGCCCGTCGTCGACGACCTGGACCGCTATGTCCGTGAACGGGGCCTGTCGCGTCCCGCCGTGGTCGGCCATTCGATGGGCGCCCTGATCGGGCTGATCCTGGCGCAACAGCATCCCGACGCGGTCGGACGGCTGATGAGCGTGGACAGCCTGCCGTTCTTCTCCGCCCTGTTCGGCCCGCAGGTGACGGCCCAGAGCGCGGCGCCCTTCGCGGATCAGGCGGGGGCCGCCATCCTGGAGACGTCCGACGACGACTTCCGCGCCGCCCAGGCGGCGTCCGCCGCCGGCTTCAGCCGCGACCCGGCGACGCAGGCGCAGATCGTGGCGTGGAGCCTGGCGGGCGACCGCCGGGCGATGGCGACGGCCATCCGCGAGGTGATGACTACCGATGCGCGCCCGGGCCTTGCGGCCATGACCACGCCGGTGACGGCGCTCTACGCCGCGGACGCCGACGGCGGCGCGCCGGCCGCCCTGGCCGATGCGACATGGAGCCGGGAATACGCCGCCCTGCCGGGGGTGGAGTTGGTCCGCATCGACGGCAGCCGCCACTTCATCATGGCCGACCAGCCCCAGCGGTTCGCCGAGGCGCTGGACGCCTTCCTGGCCGACTAGCCGTTCCGGGGCGTCACGTCCCCGGCCTTGACGGGCGCGCCGCCGAACTGGTCGGCGTAGGCGGGGTTCAGCAGGGCGCGGAAGGCGTCCTGCGGCACCGTCACCCAGTAGTAGCCGTCCGAATAGGGGCCGATCTGATAGGCGCCGATCAGGAAGGTCACGCCGCCTGCCTGCCCGGGCGCTTGGCCCGGCGCCAGGACGAAGGGCGTGGCCACGGCCTTGGGGCAGGTCCACATCTTGCCGTCCTGGGTCGCGCGCTCGGACCCCGGCGAGCGGGCCTGCTTGGCCGCGTTGGCGGCGTCGCACAGGGCCTTGTCCAGCACCGACAGGTCGGCGCCGGGACGGAACAGGTCGGCGAAGCCCAGCCGCTTCTTCTGCGTCTTGTCCCACAGCACGGCCGAGAAGCTGGTGTTGGGGTGGGCGCCGCCGGTGTATTCGAAATCGGTGCGCGACAGGCTGAACAGCCGCGCCGTCTCGCCCCCCGGCGCATAGGCGATCGACTTCTCGTACGGGTTGGGGCCGCCGCCGGCCTCGGTCAGGTCGGCCTGGGCGCCTTCCTCGAACTGCTTCAGGTCGCGCACCGCCGCCGCATAGATGGGGGCGTGCAGGTCAGGCTGTCCCTTGACCGCCGCCGGCAGGGTCAGCTTGACGCTGGCGTACTGGGTCTTGTCGTCGAAGGCCATCGGCGCGCCGGCGGCCGCCGGGGTCGTGGCGGCGGCCGGCGCGGGCGGGGCGTCGGCCTTGTCCTCGCGTCGCTGGCAGGCGGCCAGGCTCGCCGCCACGGCTGCGGTCAGGATCAGGGTGCGGACGGGGAGGGTCATGCGAAACTCCTTCATGACAGGCCGACGAAACCGAGCGCGACGGCGCCGAGCAGGATCAGCCCGGCCTCGCGATTGGACTTGAACAGGCGCAGCGCCAGGGCCGGGTCGTCGCGGTCGATGCGCCGAACCTGCAGCGCCAGATGGACCGCATAGGCCAGGACGCCCAGGGCGAAGATCGGCCCCAGTCCCGCCGCCGCGCCGGCCAGGGCGGCGAAGACGACGGCCAGGCCGTAGAAGACCGCCACGCCCGGCCGGACCGCCGAGGCCAGCCGCCGCGCCGAGGACTTGACCCCCACCATGGCGTCGTCCTCGATGTCCTGCAGCGCGTATATGGTGTCGTAGCCCAGGGTCCAGAAGACGCCGCCGACCCACAGCAGGACGGCGGGGATATAGGCCTGCCAGGCCAGGGCGACGGCGTGATCGCTGTCCGAGGGCGGCGACCACAGGAAGGGACGGAACTCGCCGGCCATCTCGGGCGGCAGCAGGGCGGCGGCGGCCAGAGGCAGGGCGGCCGCGAACCCCATCAGGGCGCCCCAGTTGAAGGTCAGGCCCAGCCAGGCCTGGGGCCACCAGGTGATGCGCTTCATGAAGGGATAGGCCGCGACCAGGGCCAGGGAGGCGACGCCCAGCCCGATCGCCGCCGCCGGCAGGGTCAGCAGGATCATCAGGCTGACCAGGCTGCAGCCGATCACGAAGGCCCAGGCCTGTTTCACGCTGATGCGCCCCGACGGGATCGGGCGCTGGGCGGTGCGGGCGACCTTGGCGTCGAAATCGCGATCGACGATGTCGTTGAAGGCGCACCCCGCCGCCCGCATCAGGCACGCCCCGACGCCGAAGCCCACGAACAGCCACAGGTGATAAGGGCCCGGCGGCTGGCGGTACTGGGCCAGGGCCAGGGCGATCCCCTGCCACCCGGGCAGCAGCAGCAGCCAGACGCCGATCGGCCGGTCGAACCGCCCCAGCTTCAGCCACGGCTTCATCCCCTCGGGCGCGTGCCGGTCCACCCAGTTGGCGCCGGCGTCGGGAAGGGGGGCGAAGGTCATGGCCGATGACTTAGCCGGAATGGCCGAGGGGGTGAAGGCGTGCCTGACCGCCCCCTCGCCGTTCGCCGCCCCCTCGCTCCCCGCGAAGGGGAGGGAGGGGGGCGCCGCGCCTCAGTCCTGATAGACGTCGCCCGAGCCGGCGATGTCGGTGGTCAGCTTGGACGGCCGGTCGGTCAGGGCCACGTCGCCCGAGCCCGAGATGCTGACCGCGGTCTCGCCGGTCGGGGCGATGCGGGCGTCGCCGGAGCCGGACAGGTCCACCTTCGCGGTTCCCGTGGCCAGGTCCTCCAGGTCGGCGTCGCCGGATCCGGAGATGTCCAGGTCCAGGGCGTCGGTGCGCCCGGAGGCCCGGACCTCGGCCGAGCCGGCGATGTCGATCGCCAGGGCGGGGCGGTCGTATCCGGCGATGGACAGGTCGCCGGAGCCGTTGACCTGGAACCGGTCCACGTCCGGCGCGGTGACGACCACCCGCAGCGCGTCGCTCTCGGAGCGTCCGTTCACGCCGTGACGGTTCCAGGTGACGATGGCTCTTTCCGCCCCGTCGGCCAGGAACAGCCGCCCGTTCTCCAGCCGCACGCGGTCGGCGACGCCCTTGGGGCCCGTGATCACGACGCTGGCCGCGTCGCCCTGCACATAGTCGACGTCTATGGCGGCATCGACGCGAAGCGTGCGTTCGCCGTCCCAGGCCAGGGTGCGGGTCACGACGGGACCCAGGTCGGCGGTTCCGCCGCGCACACGCTCGATGCGGACGCTTCCGCTGTCGTCGTGGCGGACCGTCCAGGCCCAGCCGTGGCGCTGGAGGTCCGAGCCGCCCAGGGCGACCGCGCCGCCCAGGGCCGCGACGCACAGCACCAGGGCGGCGCCGGCGATGATGAACAGGGTGCGGATCATGCCGAGGCTCCCGTGACGGATGGGGTGGTTTCAGGTTCCAGCGCCGGCTTCAGCAGCCGGTAGTGCAGGCGGGCGAACCAGACCAGGCCGTTGACCAGCCAGACGGTCACGATGGTCAGCAGGGCGCCGACGAAGATCGCCCCGGCCATCAGGCCCAGCCCCATCAGGATCGCCGCCAGCGGCCCGCCGGGGAAGCCGACGAACGGCCCCGCGACCATGATGCCGCCGCCGACGAAGAACAGGGCGATGGCGGCGATGAAAAAGCCGAACAGCGTCCCCACCACGCCCATCAGGAGGGGCAGCAGGATCAGGATGTCGATGGCCCCCAGACCCAGCACGGCGAACACAGCGGCCGCGGCGGCCGAGGGGTTCTTCTCCTGCGCCCAGCGCTGGATGCCGGCCTCGGCCTTCAGTTCGCGGGCCAGGCGGGCGGGGTCGCCCAGCGCGGCGGCCACCTCGGCCTCGGTGCGTCCGGCGGCCAGGCCGTCCTCGAAATGGGTTTCGTAGTCGGCGACGATGTCGTTGGCGGTCGTGGTCGGCAGGCCGACCAGGCCGTTCTTCAGACGGGCGATGAATTCCGCGCGCGTCATTGGGCTCCCTCCGGTTGATCTTGATGGGGTGGGGCGGCGTCCGGCGCGGCCACCACGGCGTCGACGGCGCGGGTGAAGGCGGTCCATTCGGCGCTCTGCGCGGCCAGGGCGGCGCGTCCCGCCTCGGTCAGGCGGTAGTATTTGCGCGACGGGCCGGACGAGGATTCGACCAGATAGGTCTCCACCAGGCCGTCTCCCTGCATCCGGCGCATCAGCGGGTAGATGGTCCCTTCGCCCATGTCGATCGCGTCCGACAGGCGGCTGGCGATCTCGTAGGCGTAGCTGTCCGCCCGGTTCAGCAGGGCCAGGACGCACAGTCCCAGCACCCCCTTCTTCAGCTGTATCTCGATGGTTTCAGGCACCTCGATCTCTCCTGTGATGGAGATTGGATACGGCAAGGTATCTGGCGACGCAAGGTAGCTGTGAAAACATGACAGCGATTTAATCGTGGCCGTCGAACGGCGGGTTTGCGGCCGGCGCGGGTGTTGTTGCTTGGCAAGCCGAAAACGATCCGATAGGGACGCCACAGCGCCGGGCGTGGGAATCGCGCCAGCGTGATTACTTGCGATTCATTCGCAAGTGTCTGCTGCATAACGGTTTTATGGGGACTTCTCTTATGGGGATGGGCACGGGAGCCCGAGGAACGCTCAAGGGCGCCGTCGCGACGGCCGTTCTTGGCGCCGGCCTGGCGATCTTTTCCGCCGCGCCGACCTGGGCGCAGGATCTGATGGGGCAGCCGACGCCGGGGGGCATCGGCCTGCAGCCGGCCGCCTCGCCGCTGAAGCACGACGCGCATTTCTTCCACGACGTGATCCTGCTGCCGATCATCACGCTGATCACCCTGCTGGTGCTGGGCCTGCTGGTGTGGATCGTCATCCGCTACAACAAGCGCAGCAATCCGACCCCCGCCCGGTGGAGCCACAACACCACCATCGAGATCATCTGGACGGTGGCGCCGGTGGTGATCCTGCTGTTCATCTCGCTGTTCTCGTTCCGGCTGCTGTTCGCCTATCACGACATGCCCGAGCCGGACGTGACGGTGAAGGTCACGGGCAACCAGTGGAACTGGGCCTATGAATATCCGGACCAGAGCGTCTCGGAATACATCTCCAACATGCTGCCGGAAGACGAGGCCAGGGCCCGCGGCGTCCCCTACCGCCTGGCCGCCGACGAGCCGATGGTCGTGCCGGTGGGCAAGACCGTGCGCCTGCTGATCACCGCCGCCGACGTCATCCACTCGGTCGGTCTGCCGGCCTTCGGCCTGAAGACCGACGCCATCCCCGGCAAGGTCAACGAGACCTGGTTCAAGGCCGAGCGCACCGGCGTCTTCTATGGCCAGTGCTCGGAACTGTGCGGCGTCGACCACGCCTTCATGCCGATCCAGATCAACGTCGTGACCCAGGCCGAGTTCGAGCGTTGGGTCGCCTCCAAGGGCGGCTCCATGACCCCGCCGGCCGTCGCGGCCGCGGGCGGCACCGCCGCCCAGGCCCAGGCCGGCACGACGGGCGCCCCGGTCGTGGGACAGGCCACCACCGGCCCCGAGGCCGGCGGAACCTCGATCCCGACCGCCCAGACCGCCACGACCCCGACGGCTCCGGCCGCCGCCGCCCAACCCGCCCCGGCCGCCGCGCCGGCGGCTCAGTAATCGCGAGAGGCTGAGACGAGCATGGCCACCGCAGCCGCCGCCCACGACCACGACCACGGTCACAAGATGGGCTTCTTCACCCGCTGGTTCCTGTCCACCAACCACAAGGACATCGGCCTGCTGTACCTGGGCTTCGCGATCTTCGCGGGCCTGATCGGCGGCGCCCTGTCCGGCCTGATCCGCTGGGAGCTGGCCGAGCCCGGCATCCAGCTGTTCAAGGAAGGCACCATCATCCAGCAGCTGGGCCTCGTGGAGGCCTCCAAGCACGGCTACAACGTCACCGTCACCGCTCACGCCCTGATCATGGTGTTCTTCGTGGTCATGCCGGCGACGATGGGCGGCTTCGCCAACTATTTCGTGCCGATCATGATCGGGGCGCCGGACATGGCGTTCCCGCGCATGAACAACATCTCGTTCTGGCTGCTGTTCTTCGCCTTCGTGCTGCTGTGCCTGTCGCTGTTCGTGGACGGCGGACCGGGACGCGGCTTCGGCGGCGGCTGGACGGCCTATCCGCCCCTGTCGACGACCGGCCACACCGGCCCGGCCTTCGACTTGGCCATCTTCTCGCTGCACGTGGCGGGCGCCAGCTCGATCCTGGGCGCGATCAACTTCATCACCACCATCTTCAACATGCGCGCGCCGGGCATGACCCTGCACCGCATGCCGCTGTTCGCCTGGGGCGTGCTGATCACCGCCTTCCTGCTGCTGCTGTCGCTGCCGGTCCTGGCGGGCGCCATCACCATGCTGCTGACCGACCGCAACTTCGGCACCAGCTTCTTCAATCCGGCCGGCGGCGGCGACCCGGTGATGTACCAGCACCTGTTCTGGTTCTTCGGCCACCCCGAAGTGTACATCATGATCCTGCCGGGCTTCGGCATCGTCAGCCACATCGTCTCGACCTTCAGCCGCAAGCCGATCTTCGGCTATCTGGCGATGGCCTATGCGATGGTCGCCATCGGCTTCATCGGCTTCATCGTGTGGGCGCACCACATGTACACCGTGGGCATGAGCATCAACCTGCGCGCCTATTTCGTGGCCGCGACGATGATCATCGCGGTGCCGACGGGGGTGAAGATCTTCAGCTGGATCGCCACCATGTGGGGCGGCTCCATCACCTTCAAGACGCCGATGCTGTGGGCGATGGGCTTCATCTTCCTGTTCACCCTGGGCGGCGTCACCGGCGTGGTCCTGTCCAACGCCGGCATCGACTACAGCCTGCACGACACCTACTACGTGGTCGCCCACTTCCACTATGTGCTGTCGCTGGGCGCCATCTTCTCGATCTTCGCGGGCTTCTACTACTGGTTCGAGAAGATGTTCGGCGTGAAGTACAACGAGTTCCTGGGCCAGCTGCACTTCTGGATCATGTTCGTCGGCGTGAACGTGATCTTCTTCCCGCAGCACTTCCTGGGCCTGCAGGGGATGCCGCGCCGCTACATCGACTATCCCGAGGCCTACACCCTGTGGAACCACGTCTCCTCGATCGGCTACGCCATCACCGTGGTGGGCGTGGTGGTCTTCCTGGTCATGCTGGCCGAGGCCGCCATCCGTCGCCGCAAGGGCGTTCCGAACCCCTGGGGCGAAGGCGCCACCACCCTGGAGTGGACCCTGTCCTCGCCGCCGCCGCAGCACCAGTTCAACGAGCTGCCGGTGGTCAAGGCCGAAGAGCACTGAGCCTCGGTCCCTGCTGAAAAAGAAGGCCGCCTCTTCCGACGAAGGGGCGGCCTTCCGCTTTTGGGTATGCTAAGCCGCGCGCGACCATGACCGACGCCCAGACCCGCCCCGTCCTGTCCACCGCCCAGCCGGAAGACTATTTCCAGCTGCTGAAGCCGCGCGTCATGTCGCTGGTGGTGTTCACCGCCGCGACCGGCCTGGTGGTGGCGCCGGGCGCGGTCAACCCGCTGGTGGCGGCCATCGCCGTGCTGTGCATCGCCGTGGGCGCGGGCGCCGCCGGGGCGCTGAACATGGCGCTGGAGGGCGAGACCGACGCCCTGATGCGGCGCACGCGGGGCCGTCCCGTCGCGGCCGGCCGGGTGCGCAAGAACGAGGCCATGGCCTTCGGCGTGATCCTGAGCCTGTTCTCGGTCATGTTGCTGGGGATGAACGCCAACTGGCTGGCGGCCGGGCTGCTGGCCCTGACCATCGTCTATTACGCCGGCTTCTACACCCTGCTGCTGAAGCGCCGCACGCCCCAGAACATCGTCATCGGCGGCGCGGCGGGCGCCTTCCCCCCCGTGATCGGCTGGGCGGCGGCGACGGGCCAGGCGCCGTGGCAGGCGTGGCTGCTGTTCGCCATCATCTTCCTGTGGACGCCGCCGCACAGCTGGGCCCTGGCGCTCTATTCGGCCGGCGACTACGCCAAGGCCGGCATTCCGATGATGCCGGTGGTGCGCGGCGCCCGGTCCACCCGCCTGCAGATCCTGATCTACAGCCTGGTCTTCGTGCCCGTCGCCATCGCCCCGGCCGTGGTCGGCCTGGGCGGACCGGTCTATCTGGCGGTGTCGGTGCTGGGCGGCCTGGGCTTCCTGGGCCTGGCGCTGCGCCTTTATCGCTCGCGCGCGGGCGACGAGCCCGACAAGGTCGAGGCGGTGGGGCGCGAGGCCGCATTGTACGACGTGCGCGCCCAGGCCAAACCGGCGCGCGACCTGTTCGCCTTCTCCATCCTCTATCTGATGGCGCTGTTCGCGGCGCTGCTGGTCGAGGCCCTGTCCGGTATGGGAGCGTAAAGCCATGCGTCTGACGCCCGACGAACTGAACGCGCGCAAGCGCCGCAACCTGTTCATCGCCCTGGGCCTGGTCGCCTTCATCATCCTGGTCTTCCTGACCACGGTGCTGCGCCTGCAGCAGAACCAGGCCGACGCCCGCGCGGCGCTGGAGGGACCCGGCGTGATCGAGGCGGAGCCCGCGGCCCGATGAGGAAGGACCGCAAGAACGCCATCGCCATCGCCTGCGTCCTGGGCGTGATGGGCATGACCGGCGCGGCCTTCGCGGCCGTGCCGCTGTACCAGATGTTCTGCCAGGTGACGGGCTTCGACGGCACGGTGCGCAAGGCCGACAAGGCGCCCGACACCGTGCTGGACCGCACCGTCCTGGTGCGTTTCGACACCAATGTGCGCGGCGTGCCGATGAAGTTCGTCTCGGAGCAGACGACCCAGCGTGTGCGGATCGGCGAGACGGGCCTGGCCTATTTCGACGTGACCAACACCTCGGACCAGCCGATCCACGTGCGCGCCGGCTACAATGTCGTGCCGGAATACACCGGGCCGTATTTCCAGAAGCTGCAGTGCTTCTGCTTCACCGCCCAGACCCTGGCGGCGGGCGAGACGCGCCAGTTCCCGGTGCAGTATTTCATCGCCCCCGAACTGGCCACCGACCGCGAGGCGCGCGGCGCGCGCGAGATCACCCTCAGCTACACCTTCTACCCGGCCGACGATCCGGCCGCGCAAGGGTAGGGCCCGGCCTGGACGTCAGCCGTTGCTGTAGGCGACCTCGAACTTGCCGTCGCTCAGGCCGCCGATGGCCCAGACCATCGAATGGCCGCCGGCGAACCTGACGGTGTAGAACTCGACCCGGCCGTAGGTCCCGTCCTCCGCCCGGATGAAGGTCAGCGTCTCGACCGCCCCCAGGCGGCTCAGGCCCGCCGCCATCGCCTCGACCTGCTGCCGGCAGGCGGCCAGCAGGCCCGGCCCCATGACGTCCTCGGGACAGGTTCCGGCCGCCGTCGCGGTCAGCATCCGCGACAGGGCCGCCGAATAGTCCTGGGCGGGCTCCTCCGCCTGGGCGGCGCCGACCAGGCCCGCCGCGAGGGCTCCGGCGACAAACATGTAAAGACGCATGACGACCTCCCCTGGGTTGCGGCTCGACAGTGCCCCAGGCGGACGGTCCTGGCAAATGCCGGTCGCCTTCTCGTCGACGCGCCCCTACTGTCGTCGGCGGGGCAGGAGACGACGATGCGCGGTCTGGACTTCAGTTCATGGCACAGTCTGCTGGTCACGCTGATCGGCCTGGCGCTGGTCACCCTGATCGGCATGGGCATCCGGCTGGTGATGATGTTCACCATCCAGCAGCGCCGCGAGCGGATGAACCGCCAGATCAACGAACGGCTGCGCACCCTGATCGCCGCCTACAAGACCCTGGGCGGCTCGTTCACCGGAAACCTGGCGGTCGACCCCACCCATATGCGCGACCTCAGGCGGCGCCAGGCCGAGGCCCTTGAGGCGGGGGCGCAGCCGCTGGATCTGACGGGGCTGTCGGACCGGACGCGCCAGGTGCGAGACGCCGTCGAGGGCGCCCTGTCCGATATTCTTCTGCTGGGCACTGAGGAGCAGGTGCGGCTGGCCGAACGGGCCGCGCGCGAACTGGCGGCGGGCCGGCCCGTCCACGTCCACGATCTGGTGACGTCGCTGCGGAACTTCATCCGCAAGGCGCTGGACCTGGAGCCCATGCCCGCCGACCTGGCCCTGCCGCCCCAGGGCCCGGCGCGTCCGTCGGCCGGCGGCAAGGGCGGGCGCGACGCGGCGTCCGGCCGAGGCGGCGCCGGCGGAGGAGGAGGAGGAGGCGGCATGGGCGGAATGGGCATGGGAATGGGCGGCGGCGGCGCGGACGAGCCGCCGGCCGATCCGCCGACCCGGAACAGCTGATCCCGTCTCAGCCCGATCCCCCGGCGCCGATAAAGGCCGAAAGGCGGCGGGGCTCTGGCGTCGTGGAAAAGGGGACGCTATAGCCGCTGTCATAACCGACTCTCGCCGACCAAAGAGACGCGATTCATGGCCGACGCCCACGCCGCTCCGCACCACGACTATCACCTGGTCAACCCCAGCCCGTGGCCGCTGGTGTCCTCGATGGCCGCCTGCATCATGTTCATCGGCGCCGTGGTCTGGATGAAGGGCCTGGTCTCGGCCGACGCCGGGCCGGTGGCCGCCGCCTTCCTGGCCGAGGGCAGGAAGGGCCTGTTCTTCGCCGGCCTGGCGGGCGTGCTGGTGTCGATGTTCGGCTGGTGGTCGGACGTGATCAAGGAATCCAAGGCGGGCGACCATACGCCGGTCGTCTCGATCGGCCTGCGCTACGGCATGATCCTGTTCATCGCTTCGGAAGTGATGTTCTTCGCCGCCTTCTTCTGGATGTTCTTCGACATGGCCCTGTTCGCCGAATCGCGCGCCCTGACGCCCGAGATCGGCACCTGGGCCGACACCGCCAAGGCCTGGTCGACCTGGCCGCCCGCCGGCGTCGAGGTGCTGAGCCCGTGGCAACTGCCGCTCTTGAACACCGTGACCCTGCTTCTGTCGGGCTGCACCGTGACCTGGGCCCACCACGCGCTGCAGGTCGGCGACCGCAAGGGCGCCAAGATCGCCCTGATCATCACCGTGGTGCTGGGCGTGCTGTTCACCTGCGTCCAGGCGTACGAGTACCACCACATCATCCACGAGCACCTGTTCTTCAACGAGGAAGCGCTGAACTCGGGCCTGTACGGTTCGGTCTTCTTCCTGGCGACGGGCTTCCACGGCTTCCACGTCCTGGTCGGCACCATCTTCCTGACCGTCTGCCTGATCCGCCTGCTGCGCGGCGACTTCACGCCCGAGAAGCATTTCGGCTTCGAGGCGGCGGCCTGGTACTGGCACTTCGTGGACGTGGTGTGGCTGTTCCTGTTCGCCTTCGTCTACGTCGTCTTCGGTTGATCCAAGGCTCTCACGACACGGTTGGGGCGGCGCGGGGCGAGGGATCGTCCCGCGCCGTCGCCGTTTTGCGATCCTCCCCCGCAACGCGGGGGAGGGGGACCGCCCGAAGGGTGGTGGAGGGGGCGGACGTCGCACGGACGGTCGGCGCTTTTGATCCGTCCAGGACTTCAAAGAGCGGTGCGCGGGTCGCCCCCTCCACCACTTCGTGGTCCCCCTCCCCCGTTACGCTGCGCTTCTCGGGGGAGGATCTATGAAGCGTTTCCCGTGGATGCTGACCGTCCTCACCACCGCCGCCATCGCCCTGCTGATCGGGCTGGGCGTGTGGCAGGTGCAGCGGCTGCGGTGGAAGGAAGGGCTCATCGCGAAGGCCGAGGCGGCCTCCACCCGCCCGCCCGAACCGCTGGACGCCGTGCTGGCCGGCGGCGACGTGGAGTTCCGCAAGGCCCTGATGGTCTGCCCCGGCTTGGCCACCGCCCCCTATGTCGAGCTTCAGAGCATCCATGACGGCCAGCCGGGGGTGCGGCTGATCTCGGCCTGCCGTCCGGCCGGACGCCAGGACGTGCTGCTGGTCGATCGCGGCTTCGTGGCGGACGGGCAGGGGGGGCGGCCGCGCGTCCTGGCCTCGACCCTGCCGCTGGTGCTGGTGGGCGAACTGCGCGTCACGCCGCCGCCGCCCGCCCTGGCGCCACCGCCCGCCAACAACCGCTTCTACGCGCGCGACGACGCGGCGATGGCGACGGCGCTGGGCGTGACCGGCCCGGTGCGGCCCGAGACGGTCTTCGCCCTGACCGCGATCAATCCCGAGGTTTCGGCCGTGGTCCCCTCGGCCCCGCCGGCGGCCTTCTCCAACAACCACTTCGGCTACGCCCTGACGTGGTTCGGACTGGCGATCGCGCTCGTCGGATTCTATGTGGCGATCCTTCGCCGCCGAACTGAGAAAGACCCCTCCTGACCGCCTCCCTGCATACCCTGTCCAACGGCGTCCGCGTCGTCTGCGATCCCATGCCGGGGCTGAAGACCCTGGCCGTCGTCGTGGCGGTCAAGGGCGGTGCGCGGTGGGAGCCGGAGGACCGCTCGGGCTGGTCGCACCTGCTGGAGCACCTGGTGTTCAAGGGCGCTGGCGACATGGCCGCGCGCGAGATCGTCGAGCGGATCGAGGCCGAGGGCGGCACCATCAACGCCGCCACCGGCTATGAACGGACCAGTTTCGAGGTGCGCGGCCTGGACGGCTCGCTGCCCCTTGCCATGCAGGTGCTGTCGGACCTGGTGTTCCGCCCCACGCTGGATCCCGCCGAGATCGAGCGCGAGAAGGATGTGGTGGCCCAGGAGATCGCCGAGGCCTTCGACACCCCCGACGACCATGTGTTCGAAATGGTCCAGACCCGCGCTTTCCGGGGCCAGCCGTTGGGCCGGCCGATCCTGGGCTCGGTCGCCAGCCTGAAGCCCGCCGACCGGGCGGCGGTCGAGGCGTGGCGCGCCCGGCTGTATTCGCCCGACCGCATGGTGGTGGCCGCGTCCGGCGCGGTGGACGAGGCCGAGCTGCTGGCCCTGGCCGAGCGCGGGTTCGGCGACGCCAAGGCCATGCCCGCCGATGCGCCCGAGACCGCGGCCTTCGTCGGCGGCCACGCCCGGCTGAACCGCAAGATCGAGCAGGCCAATCTGGTCTTCCAGCTGCCCGCGCTGGGCGCGACCGATCCGCAACTGCCGGCCCTGCGGCTGTTCGCCGAAATCCTGGGCGGCGGCATGGCCTCGCGCCTGTTCCAGAGCGCGCGCGAGGAGCGGGGCCTGGCCTACGCCATCGACGCCTATCAGGAGCCCTACGCCGACGCCGGCGTGCTGGGAATCTACGCCGGCGCGGCGGCGGACCGGGCCAAGGAGCTGGCCCAGGTCTCGGCGGCCGAGGTGCGCGCGCTGGCCGAGGCCGGGCCGACGACGGCCGAGCTGTCGCGGGCCAAGGCCGTGATGAAGGCCGGCCTGTGGATGTCGGACGAAAACCCGATGAGCCGCGCGGGACGCAATGCCGCCCAGACCCTGATCTTCGGACGCCCTTTGTCCGGCGAGGCCATGACCGAACAGCTGGAGGCCCAGACGGTCGAGGACGTGCGCGCGGTCGGCGCCCGACTGCTGGCCGGCGGCAAGGCGGCCAGCGCCGTGCTGGGGCCCAGGGCGGCCGGCGGCGCGGGCGAGGCCTTCGAGGCGGCCCTGTTCGGCTGACGGCCGGAACCGCTCCCGCCCGGCGACGGTTGTCGTGACGCGTCGAAACCCGGGAGAACCCTCATGTCCGTCCGCGTCGCCCTTATCGTCGGCAGCCTGCGCGAAGGCTCCTATTCCCGCGCCGTCGCCCTGGCGCTGAAGGACCTGGCCGCGCCGGGGCTTGAGCTGGTCCCGGTCGAGATCGGGGACCTGCCGCTCTACAATCCCGATCTGGAGACGGACCAGCCGCCCGCGCCCTGGCGACGGTTCCGGGCGGAGGTCTCGGCGACCGAGGCCGTGCTGTTCGTCACGCCGGAATACAACCGCTCCATCCCCGGCGCGCTGAAGAACGCCCTCGACGTCGGCTCGCGCCCCTATGGCCACAGCGTCTGGCAGGGCAAGCCCGCCGCCATCGTCAGCGTCTCGCCCGGCGTGATCGGGGCGTTCGGCGCCAACCACCATCTGCGCCAGCCGCTGGTTTTCCTGAACATGCCGGTGATGCAGCAGCCGGAGGCCTATGTCGGCAACGTCGAGGCCTTGCTGGACGACGAGGGCCGGCTGACGAACGAAGGCACTCGCGACTTCCTCAAGACCTTCGCCGACGCCTTCGCGGACTGGATCGACAAGACCAGGGGCTGATCGCGCAAAGTCAGCAGATCGGTCGTCCCGATCCCGGAACGTCCCCCTGGCCGCAGCGTTGCGGTTCGGGACCTGTTCAGGAGAGGGTGATCGCATGCGGATGTTCTTGAGCCTGGCGGCGGTGGCGGGATGCGGGCTGATCGCCACCGGCTGCGCCACGACGGACGGCTACGCCTCGCGATGCGAGCGCGACTATGCGCAGAACCGCCAGTATGCGACGGCCAGCGGCGCGGCCCTGGGCGCGTTGGCGGGCGCCGCGATCGCCGGCGACGGCGACCGGGAACAGGGCGCGGCCATCGGCGCCTTGGCGGGCGGCCTGCTGGGCAACCAGCTGTCGGAACGGGACGATCCTTGCGGCTACGGCTTTGGCGGCTACAACCGCGACGGTCGCTACGGCTACACGCGCGTGCCCCGCCGGGGCGACTATCGATACTACTGAGCCCTGCGGCGGGGCCGTTGCGCCGGCCCAATTGAAAACGGCGGCTCCGTCGTGAGCCGCCGTTTCCGTATCAGGCGTGAGCTGAACTCAGCCGACGGTCTGGAGCTGGCCAGCCGATTCCTTGCCCGAGCGCTTGTCGCGCTCCAGCTCGTAGGAAACCTTCTGGTTTTCGTCCAGGCCGCGCAGGCCGGCGGCTTCGACGGCCGTGATGTGGACGAAGACGTCCTTGCCGCCGTCGTCCGGCTGGATGAAGCCGTAGCCCTTGGTCGCGTTGAACCACTTAACAGTGCCGGTAGCCATGATGAGACCTCCGTTAGAAGTTGACCGAGGGAACGTCCCTGCGGCCTGTCGGGTCTGAATGGATCGGCCAGAACTCGGTGCGTTCGCAAAGAGAGGGGCGTTACGCAGAGAGATCGACGCGCCCATTGCGCAGGTCTTGGCGCGAAACGCAAGCGTTGCGGCGGAACGGCCAAGCCTCCGGGACGTTTACCCTGTCAGCGAGGAAGCCCACCATGAACCAGATTCACGTCGTCGAACGCGCCTATCAGCTGGCGCGCACGCCCAACTGCCAGAACACCGGGGACGTCGTTAAGGCGTTGTCGGCCGAAGGCTATTCGGGCGCCGAGATCTCGCACTTCCAGGGCGCCTCGATCCGCGCCGACCTGAACCGTCTGTGCAAGCTGCCGACCGAATAGGCGAACCGTCAGCGCTTGAAGGTGTCGCCGACGGCGCGGGCGTCCGGGCCGTCGGGACCGGCGCTCCGGGTCTCCTTGCGGCCCGTCTCGCGCACCGCCTTGTCGGAGGTCGCGGCCTCCGGCTTGCCGCCCGGCATGGCGCCGTTGTCCTTGCGGCCTTCGCTCTGCTTGTCGTCCATGGGGACCTCCTGAGTCCTTAGCGATCCGGGCGCGCGGCGGTTCCCTGGGATCGGTCGGTCAGGCCAGGCCGTCCAGCGTCGGCGCCTCCGCCGCGCTGCCGGGAAAGACCCTCTGGTCCAGCGCGGCCCGGTCCAGGCCCAGGTGGTCGCGCAGCACCCCCTTGAACACCGAGCGGACGTCCAGGGTGGGCGCCAGGTCGCGATCCTCGAACAGCCGGCTCGCGGCCAGGGTCGGCCAGTCGCCGATCGGTCCGCCAGGCTTCAGCGCGCCGCCGACCATCAGCAGCGAGGAGCCGGTGCCGTGGTCGGTGCCCTGGGTGCCGTTGGCGCGGGCGGTGCGGCCGAACTCGGTCGCGACCACGACGACGGTGCGGTCCCACTGGTTTCCCAGTCCGTCCTTCAATCCGGCGACCAGCTGATCCAGCCCGGTCAGCCGCGTCTGCAGCTGCGCCTTCTGGCCGGCGTGGGTGTCCCACCCGTCCAGGGAAACGGCCACCACGTCCGCCCCTTCGTCTCCGCTCATCAGCCGGGCGACCGCGCGACCCAGGCCCTGAACGTCGTTGCGGCGCACGGGGGCGCCCCCCTCCATGTCCTGATCCTGGGCGACCAAGGCCTCGGTCGCCAGGCCGCGCGCCAGGTTCTGGCCCAGCATCGGATCCTCGACATAGAGATCCTGCAACAGGGAGGCGATGCGGTCCTCGCCGCGCACCTGGCCGCCGGGCGCCCAGGACGAGACCGGCGCCGCGCCTCGCAGGATCAGCGGCGTCTGCGCCCCGATCGACAGGCCGCGCAGGGTCGTCCCGCCCGCCGCCGCCATCGCCCGGTTCAGCCAGCCGTCGGTCTGTTGGCGCAGGCCTTCGCCGCCGTTCTCCAGCACGTCCTGGGCGTCGAAATGAGAGCGCACCCGCACCGGCAGGGCCACCGCCGGCGCGAACCGCACCTGTCCCTGGCCGTACAGGGCGTGCAGCCCCGACAGCGCCGGATGCAGGCCGAAGCCCTCGGCCAGGTCCAGCGCGCCGCTCGCCTCTCCCGGCGGCGGGACGGCCAGGCCGCCGCGCAGCGGAACATAGTCGGCGTCGGCGTAGGGGACCGTCACCGACAGGCCGTCCATCGCGCCGCGGGCGATGACCACCACCAGCTTGTTGCGCGGCCCGGCGGCCTGGGCGGCCACGCGGCCGGCGAAGGCCAGGCCGATCCCGGCGGAGGCGGCGGCCAGAAGCGTGCGTCGATTCAGGGGCGGGGCGGTCATCGGCGTTGGAACTCCGGCGACATCAGAAGAAGGGTCAGGGCCTCGGGTCGGCTCTCGGCGCGGGCCACGGCCAGGCGGGTGCGCTGGCCCAGCCGCTCGCCCAGTGCGGAAAGGGCGACGGCGCTCGGATCGTCCTGCATCGCCGCCTCGGCGGCGACCTTGGCCCAGTTCAGCCGCTTGACCAGGGCGTCCGGCCCGGCCCAGTCGGCGGCCGTGTCGGGCCAGCCTTCGGGAGAGGGCGGGGCGAACATCGGCTGGCCCATGCCGGCCAGCGCCTGGCGCAGCGGCGGCAGGCGGCGCGGCCGCGTTCCCAGGGCGCGATGCGCGGAGACGACGAACTCGTAGGGCGTCTTGATCTTGGCCGGCCGGGGGTCCCAGGTCTCGGGCGCCGCGATCAGGGCGCGCGCCACCTCGGCCAGGTCGCCGCCCGAGCGCGCCCAGGCCGCCTCCAGCGCCGTGACCAGGGCCGCGGGCGGATCGTCCGCGACGAAATGGGCGGCCAGCCGCCGCGACAGCCGCCGCCCCGTCGCCGGGTGGCGGGCCAGGTCGCGCAGGATCGCCTCGCCCTGGCTGCGCCCGTCCTGGCCGCGTCCGCTGGCCGGATAGGTCTTGCCCATCACGGTCCGCGCGCCCGGCTGGTGCAGATTGGCGCGAAAGACGAAGCCGTCGCCTTCGGCCGTCGCCGCGCGCTCGCCTCCGCGCCCGGCCCGTGCGTCACGGGCGGTCGGCACGGACCAGCCGGTCAGGGCGCGCGCCAGTTCGGTGACGTCGGCCTGGCCGTAGCCGCCGTCGGCGCCCACGGTGTGCAGCTCCATCATTTCGCGGGCCAGGTTCTCGTTCAGTCCCGCCTCGCGGCGCGCCCCCGCCGCGCTGTCCGGTCCGGCCGAGCGGGCCTGATCGAGGTAGAGCAGCATGGCGGGGTGCTGTTCGGCGGCCAGGACCAGGTCTTCGAAACGGCCGAAGACGCGGGGGCGTATGGCCTCGGCCTCGTACTGGCCCAGGAAGACGCCGGCGGCGAACTTGGTCGACGACACGCTCAGCGCGTTCGCCCAGAACAGGGCCCAGCGCTCGGCGAAGCCTTGGTCGGTCGTGGCCGCCAGGTCGGCTCGGGCCAGGAAGGCGCGGCCCGTATCGTCGGCCAGGGCGCGGCGCCCCGCCTGCCGGGCCTCGCGCCGGGCCTCGGCGTCCGCCGTCGCGGCGTTTCGCCGGGCGCCCCCGTCGGACTGATAGGCGACGTATTGCGTCATGCGCTGAGCGGTGTCGGGGCGTTCGCCCGCCGGAAGGGGCGCGCCTTCAGGCCGGATCTGCGCGCGCAGCCAACCGCGCGGATCGCCGGCGACCCGGTCGATCTCGCCCGGTCGCGCGCCCATTCCCAGCCGGGTCAGGGCGATGGCCGCGTCGATCGAGGATGAAGCCATGGGACGTCTCCGTTCCCCCGTCCCTCCTGTAACGCGCGACCTCGCCGGTTCCGTCGCTCAGTGGGCGCCGGCCGTCTCGGGCAGGTGCTGCTTCTCGAACCGGCCGACCCGATCCACCAGGGTGCGCGCCGCCGCGTTCATCCCCGTGACCACGACCTCGGCGCCCTGTCGGCGGTAGCGGAAGACGACCTTGTCCACCGCCGCCACCCCGGTCAGGTCCCACAGGTGGGCCTCGGCCATGTCGATCTCGACCCGCTTCGGATGGCCGTGGTGCTCGAAGCTGGCGGCGAACAGGTCGGCCGAGGCGAAGAACAGCTGGCCTGTCACGCGATAGCGCAGCACGCCGGGCTCGGGCGTCTGGATCTCGGTCACGCTCAGCGTCTTGCCCAGCTTGCGCATGAAGAAGACCGCCGACAGCAGAACGCCCAGGACGACGCCCTTGGACAGGTCGTGGGTGGCCACCACCGTCACGGTCGTGGCGATCATGACGATCGAGGACTGAAGCGGCGTCGAGCGCAGCTTCAGCACCGATCCCCAGTCGAAGGTGCCGATCGACACCATGATCATGACCGCCACCAGGGCCGCCATCGGGATCCGCGCCACCCAGTCCTGCAGCGCCAGCATCAGGAACAGCAGCAGCAGGCCGGCCCACAGGGTGGACAGCCGGCCCCGGGCGCCCGAGGTCACATTGATCATCGACTGGCCGATCATGGCGCAGCCGGCCATGCCGCCGAACAGGGGCGACAGGATGTTGGCGATCCCCTGGCCGCGCGTCTCGCGATCCTTGTCGGAAGGCGTGTCGGTGATGTCGTCGATCAGATTGGCGGTCAGCAGGCTTTCCAGCAGGCCGACGAAGGCCAGGGTGGCCGAGATCGGGGCGATGATGACGAACGTCTCCCACGTCAGCGGCACGGCGGGCAGGTGAAAGGCGGGCAGGGCGGCGGGCATTTGGCCCATGTCGCCCACGGTGCGCACGTCCAGCCCCGTCATCATCACGAAGGCGCTTACCAGGACGATGGCGACCAGGGGCGACGGCACGGCCCTGGTCAGGCGCGGCAGGCCGTAGATGACCGCCAGGGCCGCGGCCACCAGGGCGAAGGTCTGCCAGTTGGCGCCGATCAGCTCCGGCGTCTGGGCCAGGAAGATCAGGATCGCCAGCGAGTTGACGAAGCCGGTCATGACGCTGCGGCTGACGAACTTGACGTAGCGGCCCAGTCTCAGCAGGCCGACGCCGATCTGGATCACCCCGCACAGGATCGAGGCGGCGAACAGATATTCCAGCCCGTGGTCGCGCACCAGCGTGACCATCAGCAGGGCCATGGCCCCGGTGGCGGCCGAGATCATGGCCGGGCGGCCGCCGACGAAGGCGATGGTCACGGCGATGACCACGCTGGCGTAGAGCCCGACCGCCGGATCGACCCCGGCGATGATGGAGAAGGCGATGGCTTCGGGGATCAGGGCCAGGGCCACGACGGTCCCCGCCAGCAGGTCGCGGCGAGGATTGGCGAGCCATTGCTGGCGCGCGGAGGCGATGATGGACATTCGGTTTTCATCTGGATGAGCCGCGCCCGACCTCTCGGGTTCGGCGGCTCGGTTTCCCGGCGGATCGGCGGCCGGGATAGCCACCCGTCGCCTGCGTGCAGGGGCGGGTCCAAGGTGAGGCCGCCCTGATGCTCTGTCGCGGCGCGAAAATCAAGTTCGCGTGCCGCCCGTCGCCAATCGCCGGTTCGCGCGTTAGGGTCCGCGTCATGGCCCTCTTGGACTGGATGATCGACGCGACCGGACCGATGGTCCGCGGCGACGGGGTGCGCCTGCGGCCGCCGCGCGCGTCCGACTATTCCGCCTGGTCGCGGCTGCGCGAGGGATCGCGCGACTATCTCCAGCCGTGGGAGCCGGCCTGGCCCGAGGACGACCTGACCAAGGCCGCCTTCAAGCGCCGCCTTTCGATCTATGCGCGCGAGATGGAGCTGGGCAACGCCTGGCCCTTCTTCGTCTTCAGCGAGGACGGCGAGACCCTGTTCGGCGCCGTCACCCTGTCCAACGTCCGGCGCGGCGTGGCCGAGACCGGGACCATCGGCTACTGGATCGGCCGTCCCCATGCCGGCAGGGGCGTCGCCACCGCGGCGGTGCGGACCCTGGTGCGCTACGCCTTCGACCGGCTGGAGCTGCACCGGCTGGAGGCCGCCTGCCTGCCGACCAACGCCGGCTCGCGCCGTGTGCTGGAGAAATCCGGCTTCCGCCAGGAAGGATACGCCCGCGCTTATTTGAAAATTAACGGGGAGTGGGCAGACCATCTGCTGTTCGGTCTTGTCGAGGACGAGGTCGATCGCGGCGGCCGAACGTCGTCCTGAAGGGGGCCTGAACGCCTTGAACACGCGACCCAGATCGCTGGCCTGGGACGCCACGACCGCCATCGAGGCGCTCGCGGCGGCCGACACCGCGCTGTGGGTGTGGACCCCGTCGGAGGATCAGATCCGCTTCACCGGCGCAACCCGGCCGCTGGGCCTGGGGCCGCTGGCGCCGGAATGTTCGGGCGCGGGCTTCGTCGCCTCGGCCATGCCCCAGGACCGGGCCCTGGCCGAGAAGATGCTGAAGCCCCAGGACGAGGGAACCGAGGTCGCCGTGCGCCTGCGGATGCGCGGGGCCGAGACCTGCCTGTGGCGCGGCGTCTGGCTGGAGGATGGGCTGCGCGCCGCCGGGGTGGTGGCGCTGGAGGCCAAGTTCGCCGGCGGCGACCGGGACAATCTGACCGGCCTTCTGGACCGCCGCGGCTTTTTGGCCCGGGTCGGCGAGGTGCTGATCCAGCCCGGCGAATACGAACTGGTGGTCGGCGACGTGGACCGGCTTCGGCGCCTGAACGAGGCGCTGGGCCACGAGCGCACCGACCTGGTGCTGTCGGCCCTGGGCTCGCGCCTGGCCGCCGCCTTCGCCAAGGAGGCCAGCCCCGCCCGCATCGGCGAGGACGAGTTCGCCATCATCGTTCCCAAGACCGGCGCCCACGTCAGCTACCGTGTGCGCGAGGCGCTGGAGCAGCCGCTGCGCGTGGCCGGTTTCGACATCTATCCCACCGTCTCCATCGGCGCGGTGGTGGTCGAGGGCGGCCCCGACGCGCCCGACCCGGCCGAGATCCTGCGCCGCGTCGAACTGGCGGTGGAATCGGCCAAGGGCGCCGGGCGCGGCGGCTCGGCCGCCTACGGCCGCGCGCTTGAGAGCGACAGCCTCAGCCGCCTGGCGCTGGAGGCGGACCTGCGCAACGCCTTCGTGCGCGGCGAGATCACCCCCTTCTTCCAGCCGATCGTGAATCTGAAGACCGGCGCGGTGGCGGGCTTCGAGGCCCTGGCCCGCTGGCGCCACCCCCGGCGCGGCCTGGTGCCGCCGGACGAGTTCCTGGGCCTGACCAACGACCTGGGCATGATGAACGACCTGGGCCTGTTGATGATGACCCAGTCGGCGCGCCAGCTGGCCGAATGGCTGGACCGCCACCCCCTGGCCGGCAAGCTGTTCTGCAGCGTCAACCTGTCGGTCGGCGAGATCGAGCGCCGCCATCTGGTCGAGGACGTCGAGCGGATCATCAAGGACAGCAACCTGCCGCGCGGCGCCCTGAAGCTGGAAGTGACCGAGGGCGACATCATGCGCGACACAACGCGCGCCGCCGAGGTGCTGCAGCAGCTGAAGGCGGTCGGCGCCTCGCTGGCGCTGGACGACTTCGGCACCGGCTTCTCGTCGCTGTCCTACCTGGCCAAGCTGCCGTTCGACACGCTGAAGATCGACCGCTACTTCGTGCTGACGATGAACAAGGACGAGGGCTCGGCCAAGATCGTCAAGTCGGTGGTCAACCTGGGCCGCGACCTGGCCCTGGAAGTGGTGGCCGAAGGGGTGGAGAACGCCGAACTGGCCCGCCTGCTTCTGGACGCCCAGTGCCACTACGGCCAGGGCTTCGGCTACGCCCAGGCTCTGCCGGCCCAGGAGGCCGAGGTCTATCTGGCCGAAAGCCTGGCCGACGGCACGGCGCCGCTGAAGCAGCGTTCGGCCTGAGCGTCGCGTGTTGTTTCCTCGTCATCCTCGGGCTTGACCCGAGGAGACGGAGAGGGGTGGCTCAGGCCGCGCGCTTGATGGCGTTGTGGTCGTCCAGCAGCACGACGTTCGGCTCCCACTGGCGCGCTTCTTCCTGCTCCAGCTGGCCGTAGGTGACCACGATCACCTTGTCGTTCTTCTGCACCAGGCGCGCGGCGGCGCCGTTGACGCCGATGACCTTCGACCCGCGCGGGGCCTCGATGGCGTAGGTGGTGAAGCGCGCGCCGTTGGTGATGTTCAGCACGTCGACCTGCTCGTTGGGAAAGATGCCGGCCGCGTCCAGCAGGTCGCGGTCGATGGCGATCGAGCCCTCGTAGTCGAGGTCGGCCTGCGTCACCGTCGCGCGGTGCAGCTTGGACTTCATCATGGTGACCAGCACGGCGGGTCTCCCGAACGGATGCGCGGGGCGACAGGCCCTCGCTCTGAGGCGGCTCATATAGGGATTTCGCGCGGGCCTATCAATCGTCCCTGCTGCGCCGCAGCGGGGCCGTGCTGCGGCGCGGCGCGGCGCGGCCGGCCGACCATTGCCGGACGTTCATTTGACGGCGACGCGCCCCTCTCTATGCTGGCGCGCGGCCAACGGCGGCCGTCTGCGGGATCCCCTCCTTTGAAACAGTTCTTCCTGACCGTCCTGGGCGTCTTCACCGGGCTGGTGCTGTTCCTCGTCGTCGTGCCGGTGGTGCTGCTGACCTTCGCCATCGCAGCCGGTTCGTCCAAGCCCGCGACGCCGGCCGCCACCGTGCTGGAGCTGGACCTGCGCGAGGGCATCAGCGACCAGCCCTCGACCGACCCGTTCGCCGTCTTCGCCGGGGGCGGCCTGTCCACCCTCCAGGTCGTCGACGCCCTGATCCAGGCCCAGGACGACCGCAGCGTGAAGGGCCTTCTGATCCGCCTGCCCGAGGCCGGCATCACCCCCGCCGCCGCCGACGAACTGCGCCAGGCCATCGTGCGCTTCAAGGCGTCGGGCAAGCCGGTGATCGCCCACAGCCAGGGCTTCATGCCAGCCGGGACCGCGATCTCGTCCTACATGATCGGGGCGGCGGCGTCCGAACTGTGGATGCAGAACACCGCCGGCTTCCAGGCCACGGGCCTGGCGACCGACAACCTGTTCCTGGGCCGGGCCTTCGAGAAATACGGCGTGCGCGCCGACTTCGAGCAGCGCTACGAGTACAAGAACGCCGTCAACGAATACACCCAGAGCGACTACACCCCCGCCCACCGCGAGGCGCAGACCGCCTGGATGACCGCCCTCTACGACAGCGCCCTGGCCCATGTGGCGCGCGATCGCAAATCGACGCCCGAGGCGGTCAAGGCGCTGGTCGAGGCCGGCCCCTATTCGGCCGAGCAGGCCCGCGCCAACGGCCTGGTGGACAAGATCGGCCAGGTCGAGGAGGCCGAGGCCGCGATCAAGACGCGCGCCGGCCGCGGGGCCGAGATCGTCGAACTGGCCAAGTACGCCTCCGACAAGGGCGCGCGCGCGGGCTCGGGCCGCAACGCCATCGCCATCGTCGGCGGCGAGGGAGCGATCGTCACCGGGCGCGGCGGCTCGGCCAGCCCCTTCGGCGGCGGCGCCATGATCCATTCCGACGACACGGCCGAGGCCATTTACGACGCCATTCAGGACAAGGACGTGAAGGCCATCGTCTTCCGCGTCTCCTCGCCCGGCGGTTCGCCCGAGGCGTCCGAGCAGATCCTGGCGGCCGTGCGCGCGGCGCGGGCGGCCGGAAAGCCGGTCGTGGTGTCGATGGGCGACTACGCCGCCTCGGGCGGCTACTGGATCAGCTCCCAGGCCGACTGGATCGTGGCCCAGCCCTCGACCATCACCGGCTCCATCGGCGTGTTCGGCGGCAAGTTCGTGGTGGCCGAGGCGCTGGGTCGCTTCGGCGTGGACATGCGCGGCCTGTCGGTCGGCGGCCAGTACGCCGACGCCTTCTCGCCGACCCAGCCCTTCACGCCCGAACAGCGGGCCGACTTCTCGGCCTCGATGGACCGCATCTACGACGACTTCATCACCCGGGTGTCGACCGGCCGCAAGCTGCCCGCCGACCGGGTGCGCGAGATCGCGCGCGGCCGCGTCTGGACCGGCGCCCAGGCCCTGCCGCTGGGCCTCATCGACCAGTTGGGCGGCCTGACCGAGGCCGTCGTCAAGGCCAAGGAACTGGCCAGGTTGCCGGCCGACCAGCCGGTGCGCTTCAAGCACTTCCCCAAGGTCCGCTCGCCCTGGGAGGCCTTGTCGGAGGCCTTCGGCGTCCAGACCGAGGCCGCCCGCGCCCTGGTCACCATCGGCGGCGTCATGGCCGATCCCCAGGCCCAGGCGGTGATGCGCCGCATCCAGGGCGAGCGGATGCGCAGCGAAGGCGCCGTCGTCCTGGCCGACCAGCCGCTGTAAACGATCCTCCCCCGCGCCGGCGGAGCAGGGTCGCCCTCAAGCAGCGCGACGCGCGATAGGGCGAGCAACCACGCCCTCAAGCAGCGCGACGCCCTCAAGCAGCGCGAAGCGCGGTAGGGCCGCCAAAATGCCGCACGCAGGCGTGAGGGGCGGCGTCCTTGACCCGGCGGGGCGATGGACCGACATTGGGGGTTCGGCGTTTCAAGAAACGCCCGAAGAGGATCGATCCATGTTCCAGCCCGAACGTCTCGTCACCGTCGGCTTCACGCCGCGCCGCCGTCCGAACGGCCTCGTCGCCTCGGTGATGTGGCTGGGCGGCCTGATCGCGGGCGTGGCGGCGATGGCCGTGGGCGCGATCCTGGCGGTCTTCACCGCCGCCGCCGTGGCCGTGATCGCGGTCATCGCGGGGGTGCTGGTCTTCCTGGCCGGCCTGGCGCTGCGGGCGCGCCGCAACATGATCCTGCGCCGCCGTTCGACCGATCCCGAGGTCATCGACGCGCAGAAGGTCGGCGACACCTGGGTCGCCTACGGCTGGGAACGTCACGGCCGCTGAGGCCGCCCTGGCCATGATCGACGTCATCGAGGCGCCGTCGCCGAACTTCGACGCCCGCCGCGCCCCGCCCGACATGCTGGTGCTGCACTACACCGGCATGGCGACCGGCGAGGCCGCGCTGGCGCGCCTTTGCGACCCCGAGGTCAAGGTCTCGGCCCACTATCTGGTCGAGGAGGACGGCCGCGTCTTCCGCCTGGTCCCCGAGGAACGCCGGGCCTGGCACGCGGGGCGCGGCGTCTGGCGGGGGGAAACCGACTGCAACGCCGCCTCCATCGGCGTCGAGATCGTCAATCCGGGCCACGCGTTCGGCTATCGCGCCTTTCCCGACGCCCAGATCGCATCGCTGATCGCCCTGGTCGGCGACATCCGCACCCGCTGGACCATCCCCGACAACCGCATCATCGCCCATTCCGACCTGGCCCCCGACCGCAAGGAGGATCCCGGCGAACTCTTCCCCTGGAAGCGGCTGGCCGAGGCGGGGCACGGCCTGTGGTTCGAACCGGCGGCCGAGCGGATCAAGGCCCTGGGCGGTCTGCTGCAGAAGGGCGACCAGGGCGTCGGCGTGGTCGTGCTGCGCGCCGGCCTGCACCGCCTGGGCTACGGCCTCCAGCCCGGCGGCGACTACGACGCCGAGACGGAAACCGCCGTGCGCGCCTTCCAGCGCCACTGGCGGCCCGCCCGCATCGACGGCGTGGCCGACGGCGAGACCCGCGCCCGTCTGGTCGGCCTGCTGCAACTGGCCAGCGTCGAAAGCGTCACGGGCGTGCTGGACTAGACGTCGGACCGGTCCTGGAAAGGGCCGAACACGCGCAGGATCGTCACCGCGCGGGCCGCTTCGTCGACGCGATAGAAGATGCGGTGTCCCTCCACCGGCCGCTCGCGCACCCCGGCGCCGTCGCCGACGGGCCATCGCCGGGGCGCCAGGCGCAGTTCCACCAGCGCCCGATTGATCCGTGCAAGCCGCAGTCGGGCGCGAAGGCCGCTGCCGGGCTGGTTCAGCCATCGCCTCACCGCGAGAAGGTCGGAACGGGCGCGCGCGGTGAAGGTGACGGACCAGTCGACGTTCATCCGCGAAGGTCGGGTTCTTCCAAGTCTTCGCCGGCCGCCCAGCGATCCAGCCATTCCAGCGCCTCATCGCCGCTGATGACCCGTCCGGCGGCGATGTCCTCGTCCGCCTCGGCGATGCGGGCGCGTTCCCAGGCGAGGCGGCGCGCGCGCTGCTCGTCGCTTTCGGTCGTCGCTCTGGCGGCGGGTTCGGCCATGACCGGATCATAGCCCATTCCCCCGCCCTACGCATCCATCGGTTGACCCGCGCGGAGCGAGCGCGCATCTAGCGCCTCGCCAGACGGCCGGGCGGTCGCGGCGGGCTTCGCGCCCGTCGAGGAAAGTCCGGGCTCCACGGTGAAAAGGCGGCGGATAACCTCCGCCCGGGGCGACCCGAGGGACAGCGCCACAGAAAGCAAACCGCCGGGCCTTCGGGTCCGGCAAGGGTGAAAGGGTGGGGTAAGAGCCCACCGCGTCCTCAGCAATGCGGACGGCATGGCAAGCCCCGCCTGGAGCAAGACCAAATAGGGACGTCGCGCGGTTTCGGCCGCAGGGTTCACCGCCCCAGACGTCCGG
Organism: Brevundimonas albigilva; assembly: GCF_023573565.1. Lineage (NCBI taxonomy): Bacteria > Pseudomonadati > Pseudomonadota > Alphaproteobacteria > Caulobacterales > Caulobacteraceae > Brevundimonas > Brevundimonas albigilva. The sequence goes on along the minus strand of NZ_CP097649.1, from coordinate 2,274,784 downwards.
GTAGGTCGCGAGAACCGCTCAGCAATGGGCGGTCCAGAGGAATGATCGTCGCCGTTTTCGGACGGAACAGAACCCGGCTTACAGGCCGTCTGGCATTCTTTCCCGTTGGCCTGCCGCGCTTCGCGCTGCTTGAGGCTCTCCCCTTTGGCCTACCGCGCTTCGCGCTGCTTGAGGCTCTCCCTTTCGGCCTGCTTGAGGCCGTTTGTCCCCATGATTTGAAGGTTGGGCCGTCATCTGCGGCCGGTCGGGCGTTAACCCGCTGTAGGGGCGGGCTGATTCACAGTGGCTCACAGGCTGTGAATACTTGCATTGTTCCGTGTATGTTCTCAGTTGAGCCAGTGTTGCCGCCGCCACAGCCCGACGACATGGTTAAGTAAAGCCTTCAATCCCATTGAGACCCATTTCATCCCATGATATCCCATCCTCATGAGATGGGGCTGAGAGGCGTGCGCGGCGGGCGTGCGCCAAGGCATCTAGGGACGGGCCGAAGGGTCCGATGGGCAGGGCGTGTTTCTCTCGACCTACGAGAAGCAGCTGGACGGCAAGCGCCGTCTCCTGATCCCCAACGATTTCCGCACGGCCGAGAACGGCGCCGCCGGCGGCGTCTTCATCTTTCCCTCGATCGAGGCCGACTGCCTGGAGGCGGGCGGCGACCGCCTGTTCGCCGTCTACGCCGAGATGATCGAAGCCCTGCCGTTCGGCTCCGAAGAGCGTTCGGCCCTGGAATGGCAGGTGATGGGCGAGCAGGTGCGCCTGGCCTATGATTCCGGCGGCCGCATCACCCTGCCCGAGGGCCTGTGCGCCGAGGCGGGGCTGGACGACACCGTCGTCATCGTCGGCCTGAACGACCGCTTCCAGATCTGGAGCCGCGACAAGTGGGCCGCCCGCCGCGCCGAGCAGCGCGCCCTGGCCAAGGCCGGCATGGCCCAGATCGGCGCCCTGAAGCTGGCGGCCCAGATGAAGCTGGCGGGAGGCGGATCGTGACCAGCGCCCCTCACGCCCCCGTCCTGCTGGCAGAGGTCCTGGAGGCCCTGGCCCCCGCGCCCGGCGACGTCATGATCGACGCCACCTTCGGCGCCGGGGGCTACACCCGCGCCCTCCTGAAGACCGGCGCCCGCGTCATCGCCCTGGACCGCGACCCGACGGTGCAGCCGCACGCCGACGCCGTCGCCGCCGACTTCCCCGGCCGGTTCCAGTTGGTCCGCACCCCCTTCTCCGGCCTGGCCGAGGCGTTCGCCGGCAGCGACGCGGACCGGCTGGACGGCGCCGTCTTCGACATCGGCGTCTCCTCCATGCAGCTGGACCAGGCCGAGCGCGGCTTCTCCTTCATGCGCGACGGCCCGCTGGACATGCGGATGAGCGACGAGGGCGAAACGGCGGCCGACATCGTCAACACCTGGGATCACGGCCCCCTGGCCCATATCCTGAAACTGTACGGCGAGGAGCGTCAGTCCGGCCGCGTGGCGACCGCCATCCTGCGCCGCCGGGTCGAACAGCCCTTCACCCGCACCCTGGACCTGGCCGAAACGGTGGAAAAGGCCCTGGGCGGCCGTCGCGGCGCGCCCATCCATCCGGCCACCCGCACCTTCCAGGCCCTGCGGATCGCGGTGAACGACGAACTGGGCGAGCTGGAGCGCGGGCTTGAGGCGGCCGAGGCGACCCTGGCGCCCGGCGGCCGGCTGGCGGTCGTCACCTTCCACTCGCTGGAGGACCGCATCGTCAAGGCCTTCCTGGCCCAGCGCAGCGGCAATGCGCCGGGCGGATCGCGCCACGCGCCGGTCGCGACGGACACGCGCAAGCCCACCTTCGCCCTTCAGTTCAAGGGTGCGCGCGAGGCGACCGAGCAGGAGCGCGCCGCCAATCCCCGCGCCCGTTCGGCCAAGCTGCGCGCGGCGGTCCGCACCCAGGCCCCGGCCTGGGCTCCGATGGCGGGGAGGGCGGCGGCATGACCGCGACCAACCCCTTCGCCTATCGCAAGAGCCTGCTCCAGCGCCTGTTCGACTGGAAGGTGCGCGGCGTGCGCTGGATCGAGATCATCGGCGTGGCCCTGGTCGCCGTCATGGTCATGTCGGTCTATGTCGCCAAGGCCGCCGCCGCGCGCGAGAGCAGCCGCATCGCCGAGCTGGAACGCGACATCCGCGAAAACGCCCAGCGCGTGCGCCTGCTCAAGGCCGAGGCCGCCCGCCTGGAGCAGCCCGCCCGGCTGGAGGCCCTGTCGCGCCAGATGGGCCTGGGCCCGGTCGATGTCCGCAAACAGGCCGACGCCGACGACCTGCCCGAGCTCAAGGTCGAGGCGGCCCCCGCGCCCGCTCCCGTTCCGCCCGCCGCCCCCGCGACGGCTCCGGCTCCGGGGCCCGCCGCCGCCCCTGTCGCGGAGGCCGCCCAGTGAGCGTCCAGGACCACGATCACCGCGCCTATCGCCCCCAGCCGAACGTCGACCTGCAGGGTCGGCTTTCGCCGTTCTGGCGCGCTCTGTCCGAACTGGTGCTGCGCCTGGAGCACGGCTTCGAGCGCGCCCGCGCCGACGCCCGGCCCGAGGACGACGCGCGGGTCCGCATCTTCCTGATCGCCGTGGTCTTCTCGGTGGTCTTCGCCGCCCTGGCCGTCGGCGCCAGCTACCGCGCCCTGTTCGCCGAGGCGGGCGGCCGCTGGGCGGGGGCCAATCCGAACGCCCTGGTGCGCGGCGACCTGACCGACCGCAACGGCCAGCTGCTGGCCGCCAACATCATCCACTACGGCCTCTACATCGACCCGCGCGAGGTCTGGGACCGCGACCTGGCCGCCCGCCAGATCCGCCGCGCCCTGCCGCGCGTCTCGGCCGCGCGCCTGAAGAAGGTGATGGACGGCGAGCGCCGCCTGATTGTGCTGAACGGCCTGACCCCGGGCGAGAAGTCGGCCGTCCACGCCCTGGCCCTGGGCGGCGTCACCTTCGAGCCTGAGGACCGCCGCGCCTATCCGCTGGGCAGTTCGGCCGTCCACCTGATCGGCGACGCCGACACGGGCGGACAGGGCGTCTCGGGCGCCGAACTGGCCTTCAACGACGAGATCCGCGCCGCCGGCCAGCGCGGCGAGAGCTTCCCCCTGTCGATCGACCTGCGGGTCCAGGGGGTGCTGGAGAACGAACTGGCGGCCGCGGCGATCGAGAACCAGGCCAAGGGCGCGGTCGGCATCGTCACCGACGTCCAGACCGGCGAGATCCTGGGCATGGCCAGCTGGCCGACCTTCACCCAACAGACCCGCGGCGCCGCGCCGGACGGGGCCACGCTGAACCGCGCCGTCTCGGGCCACTACGAGATGGGCTCGGTGTTCAAGACCTTCACCGTCGCGGCGGGCCTGGACCAGGGCCTGGCGGACATGAACACTCTGTTCGACGCCTCCCAGGCGCTGCAGATCGGCAATCGCCGGATCAAGGATTTCCACGCCCAGAACCGCGTCATGACGCTGGAGGAGGTCTATCTCCACTCGTCCAACATCGGCACCTCGCAGCTGGCGCTGCAGATGGGGCCGGAGCGGATGCGCGACTATTTCGAGCGGCTGGGCCTGCTCAGCGCCTCGTCCGTCGAACTGCGGGAATCGGCCCGCCCGGTCGTGCCGCGAAACTGGAGCGATTCCACCCTGGCCTCGCTGTCGTTCGGCTACGGCATCATGGTCACGCCGGCCCAGGTCATCCAGGCGATGGGCGCCCTGACCAACGGCGGCCGCATGGTGCCCCTGTCGCTGCGTCGCGGCGGCGCCCTGAACGCCCATCCGCGCCAGATCGTCACCGAGGACACCTCGCGCACCATCCTGGACCTGATGCGCCGCAACGTGGTCAAGGGTTCGGGCGGCTTCGCCGATGCGCCGGGCCTGCGGGTCGGGGGCAAGACCGGTTCGGCCAACAAGCTGGTCAACGGCCGCTACGACCCGACCCACGCCGTGGGCTCCTTCGCCGCCGTCTTCCCGGTCGACGGACCGCTGACGGCCAAGCGCTACGCCATCCTGATCGTGATGGACGAGCCGGGCAAATATCCGCGCACCGGCGCCTATGTCGCCGCGCCCGCCGTGCGCAACATCGCCGACCGCATCGCCGGCTTCCTGGGCGTGGAGCGCCGCGCCGACCACTGGCGCACCGCCGACGGCCAGAAGATCGCCGCCTACCAGGACGTGGAAGGGGACGGGCGATGAGCGACGTCGCCGCGCCCATGCGGCTGTCGGCCCTGCTGCGGCGCGACGTCGCCGCCGATCCCGTCATCACCGCCGTCACCGCCGACAGCCGCCAGGTGCGGCCCGGCGCCCTGTTCGTCGCCCTGCCGGGCACGGCGGCGGACGGGCGGGCCTTCATCCCTCAGGCGCTGGCCCAGGGCGCCGCCGCCGTCCTGGCCCCGGCCGACACCCCGGCCGAGGCCGCGCCGGTGCTGGTCACCTCGGGCGACGTGCGCCGGGCCTACGCCATCGCCGCGCGCGGCTTCTACGGGACCCAGCCGCGGACCTGCGTGGCCGTGACCGGCACCAACGGCAAGACCTCGGTCGCGACCTTCTGCCGCCAGATCTGGGCCGCCATCGGCCACAAGTCGGCCAGCATGGGCACCCTGGGCCTGGTCGGCCAGAAGGGCGACAAGACCTACGCCCTGACCGGCCCCGGCCTGACCAGCCCCGACGCCGCCGAGGCCGCCCGCCTGATGGCCGAACTGGCGCGCAAGGACGTCACCCACCTGGCGCTGGAGGCGTCCTCGCACGGCATCGACCAGCGCCGCGTGGACGGCGTGGCGCTGAAGGCGGCGGCCTTCACCAACCTGACCCAGGACCACCTCGACTATCACGGCGACATGGAGGCCTATCGCGCCGCCAAGCTGCGCCTGTTCGACACCCTGCTGCCGCGCGGGCGCACGGCGGTCCTGAACGCCGATTCCGACGCCTATTCGACCTTCGCCTCCGCCTCCATCATGGCCGGCCTGGGCGTGATGGGGGTGGGCGAGCGCGGCCGCGACCTGACCCTGATCGGCCGCGTCGCCACGCCGGAGGGCCAGCGCCTGACCCTGGACGCGCGCGGCGACGTCCATGAGGTGCTGCTGCCCCTGGCCGGCGCCTTTCAGGCGTCGAACGCCCTGGTGGCGGCGGGCCTGTGCATCGCGGCGGGCGACCGGCCCGAGGCCGTGATCGGCGCCCTGGAAAGCCTGACCGGCGCGCGCGGGCGGCTGGAGCGCGTCGGCGGCGGCGCGCGGGGCGGAGAGGTCTATGTCGACTACGCCCACACCCCCGACGGCCTGGAGACGGTGCTGACGGCCCTGCGCCCGCACGCGACCGGCCGGCTGATCGTGGTCTTCGGCGCCGGCGGCGACCGCGACCGGGGCAAGCGGCCCCAGATGGGCGCCATCGCCGGCCGCCTGGCCGACGTCGCCATCGTCACCGACGACAATCCCCGCTCGGAAGACGCCGCCGCCATCCGCGCCCAGGTCAAGGCCGGCTGCCCGCAGGCGATGGAGATCGGCGACCGCCGCGCCGCCATCGCCGCCGCCGTCGAAATTATGCGCGACGGGGATGTGGTGGTGATCGCCGGAAAAGGGCATGAGCAGGGTCAGATCGTCGGCGGCGTGACCCACCCGTTCGACGACGTCACCGTCGCGTCCGAGGCCCTGTCGATCCATGCCTGATAACGCCGCCCGCCCGCTCTGGACGGCCGCCGAAGTCGCCGCCGCCACGGGAGGCGTGCTGGCCGGAGACGACGCCCCCATCGGCGGCCTGACCTACAACAGCCGCGAGATCGCCCCCGGCGACCTCTTCCTGGCCCTGCACGGCGCGCGCGACGGGCATGAGTTCGCCGCCGCCGCCTTCGCCGCGGGCGCCGCCGCCGCCCTGGTCGACCGCCCGGTCGACGGCGGACCCACGGTGATGGTCCAGGACACGCTGCGGGGGCTGGAGCGGCTGGGCGTCGCCGCGCGCGACCGCGCCCCGCACGTCCGCCGCGGCGCCGTCACCGGCAGCGTCGGCAAGACCAGCGTGACCCAGGCGATCAAGGCCGGCCTGGACCTGGCCGGTCCCGCCCACGCCTCGATCAAGAGCTACAACAACCATATCGGCGTGCCCCTGACCCTGGCCCGGATGCCGGTCGAAACCGAACGCGCCGTGTTTGAGATCGGCATGAACGCGCCGGGCGAGATCGCCCCCCTGTCGCGCTTCGTGGCTCCTCACGCCGCCTGCGTCACCACCGTCGGCCCGGTCCATATCGAGGCCTTTGCGGACGGGGAGGCGGGCGTGGCGCGCGAGAAGGCCTCGATCTTCGACGGCCTGGTCCCCGGCGGAACGGCCGTGGCCAACGGCGACGTCGCCTTCTCCGGCCTGCTGTGCGACCGTGCCAGGTCGGTCGGCGCGCGCCTGGCCGTGTTCGGCGCCGGCCCCGGCTGCGACGCCCGCCTGATCGACTTCCGCCCGGACGCGGAGGGCGCGACGGTCCGGGCCGAGCTGTTCGGCCGGCCGCTGGACTACCGCCTGGCCCAGTCCGGCGCCCACTGGGGCCTGAACAGCCTGTGCGTCCTCCTGATGCTGGACGCCCTGGACGTGCCGCTGGAGACGGGGCTTCAGGCCCTGGCCGGCTTCCAGCCCCTGGCCGGGCGCGGCCAGACCCGCACGGTCGCTGTCCCCGGCGGGGCCTTCACCCTGATCGACGAGAGCTACAACGCCAATCCCCTGTCGATGGCGGCCGGCTTCCGGACCCTGGGCGCGCGCGCCGCGCCCGGCCGCCGCGTCGTGGTCCTGACCGACATGCTGGAGCTGGGCGAGCACAGCCGCGCCCTGCACGAGGGTCTGGCCGGTCCGATCGAGGCGGCGGGCCTGGACCTGGTCCACGCCGCCGGGCCGCAGATGCGCTGGCTCTACGACGCCCTGCCGGCCTCGCGCCGGGGCCTGTGGCGCGAGACCGCCGCCGAACTGGCCGCCGAGGCCGCCCTGCTGGCCGGTCCCGGCGACGTCGTCATGGTCAAGGGCTCCAACGGATCGAAGGCCTCGCTGGTCGCCCAGGCCCTGGCCGATCTCCAAAACGCCGAAGGCGCCCCCTCAGGCAGCGACGCCCCCCGGGCGGCGCGGTAGGGAAAAGAAGAATGTTCTACCTGCTCTATCTCTACTACGCCGACGTCGCGCACCAGTATCCGCTGCTGAACCTGATCCAGTATCAGACCGTGCGCGTGGCCCTGGCCATGGCCACGGCGATGATCGTGGCGGTGGCGATGGGCAGCCGCTTCATCAATTGGATCCGCGCCAAGCAGGGCCGGGGCCAGCCGATCCGCGACGACGGCCCGGTCTCGCACCTGTCCAAGGTCGGCACCCCCACCATGGGCGGGCTGATGATCCTGGCGGGCATCGGCGTGGCGGTGCTGCTGTGGGGCGACCTGACCAATCCCTACATCTGGATCGTGTCCGGCGTGACGGCGGCCTTCGGCGTGCTGGGCTTCATCGACGACTACGCCAAGGTCACCAAACAGACCTCGGCCGGCCTGACGTCGAAGCAGAAGCTGGCCGCCCAGACCCTGGTGGCGGTGATCGCCGGCGTCCTGACCGTGCTGTGGATGACCCGCTCGCCCACCTCGCCGGGGCTGGAGACCTCGATCGCCTTCCCGTTCTTCAAGGCGGTGCTGCTGAATATCGGCTGGTTCTACGTGGCCTTCGCCGCCTTCACCATCGTGGGCTTCTCCAACGCCGTGAACCTGACCGACGGGCTGGACGGCCTGGCCACCGTGCCGGTGATGATGGCGGCGGCCGCCTTCGGGGTGATCTCCTATCTGGCGGGCAACTTCGTCTTTTCCGAGTATCTTCAGATCCACCACGTGCCCGGCTCGGGCGAACTGGCCATCTTCTGCGCCGCCATGATCGGGGCGGGGGCGGGCTTCCTCTGGTACAACGCCCCGCCGGCCAAGATCTTCATGGGCGACACGGGCTCGCTGGCCCTAGGCGGCGCCCTGGGCGCCATCGCCGTCACCACCAAGCACGAACTGGTCTTGGGCATCGTCGGCGGCCTGTTCGTGGCCGAGGCCGCCTCGGTCATGATCCAGGTCGGCTACTACAAGCTGACCAAGAAGCGCATCTTCCTGATGGCCCCGGTCCACCACCATTTCGAGAAGATGGGCTGGCCGGAATCGACCGTTGTCATCCGCTTCTGGATCATCGCCGGCGCCCTGGCCCTGGTCGGCCTGTCGACGCTGAAGCTGAGATGAGGACCACCCCTCATTCGTCATCCTCGCCCTTGTGGCGAGGATCCAGACTCCCGGTCTTCGGGCGTCCGGCCCTGACGTCTGACACCGGGAATCTGGATCCTCGGGACAAGCCCGAGGATGACGGAGTCCGTGCATGATCCCGGTCCCCGGCTTCGAGAACCGGCGGGTCGCGGTCTTCGGCCTGGGACGGTCGGGGATCACGGCCGCGCGCGCGCTCCAGGCCGGGGGCGCCGTCCCCATCCTGTGGGACGACGGCGTCTCGGGCCGGATGCAGGCCGAGGCCGAGGGCTTTCCCGTCGAGGACCTGACCGCCGCCGACTGGTCCGGTTTCGCGGCCCTGGTCCTGTCGCCCGGCGCGCCCCTGACCCATCCCAAGCCGCACTGGACGGTCGACCGCGCGCGCGACGCCGGCGTGCCGGTCATCGGCGACGTCGAACTGTTCGCCCGCGCCGTCGCGGCCCTGCCCGAGGGCCAGCGCCCCAGGGTCGTCGCCGTCACCGGGACCAACGGCAAGTCCACCACCACCGCCCTGATCGGCTGGGTGCTGAAACAGGCCGGGCTGACGGTCCACGTCGGCGGCAACATCGGCATCGGCGTCCTGGCCCTGCCGGCGCCGACGCCCGAGGCGGTCTATGTCATCGAGGTCTCCAGCTACCAGCTGGACCTGACCACCACCTTCGCCCCCGACGTCGCCATCCTGACCAACATCAGCCCCGACCACCTGGACCGCCACGGCGGCATGGAGGGCTATGTCGCGGCCAAGCGGCGCATCTTCCAGGCGCAGCGGCCGGATGCGACAGCGCTGGTGGGCGTGGACGAGCGGTGGGGGCGGGAGATCCTCGCCGGCCTGCGCGCGGACGGCCGTTCCGCGGTCGAGGTTCGCACCGCATCCCCTTCCCCCCTCGCGGGGGAAGGTGGCCCGAAGGGCCGGATGGGGGGGCTGTCGGAACAGGACGCCCTGCCAGCCGATCCGTCGCAAACAGCCCCCCCATCCGTCTCGCTCCGCAAGCCACCTTCCCCCGCGAGGGGGGAAGGGATCGTGCGGGCCGCCCCCGGCCGTATCGAGATCGATGAAGGGCCGGGCATAGACCTCTCCACCGCCCGCTCGCTGCCGGGCCGCCACAACGCCCAGAACGCCGCCTTCGCCTACGCCACGGCCCGCGCCCTGGGCGTGTCGCACGACGCCGCCGTCGAGGGCCTGCTCACCTTCCCCGGCCTGGCCCACCGCATGGAGGCGATCGGTCATATCGGCCCGGTGCGCTTCATCAACGACTCCAAGGCCACCAACGCCGACGCCGCGCGCCAGGCCCTGTCCAGCTATCCGTCCGTCTTCTGGATCGCCGGCGGCCGGGCCAAGGACGGCGGCATCGACGACCTGGCCGACCTCTTCCCCCGCATCGCCAGGGCCTATCTGATCGGCGAGGCGGCCGACGCCTTCGCCGCCGCGCTGGGCGACACGCCGCACCAGATCGTCCACACCATCGACGCCGCCGTCGCCGCCGCCGCGCGCGACGCCGCCTCGGCCGGCGGCCCCCAGATCGTGCTGCTGTCGCCCGCCTGCGCCAGCTTCGACCAGTATCCCGACTTCGAGGCGCGCGGAGAAGCCTTCCGCGCCGCCGCCCTCAACCTCGGCGCCACGCCGGAGACCGCGTCATGAGCGCCGCCTACACCCCCGCCTTCTCCCGCAACGACCAGAGCCTGGTCGCGCGCTGGTTCTGGACCGTCGACCGGGGCCTGCTCGGCGCGGCCCTGGCGCTGATGGGCCTGGGCGTGGCGCTCAGCTTCGCCTCCAGCCCGGCGGCGATCCTGGCGGATGAATCGATCACCGACCCCTTCCACTATTCCTGGCGCATGATGGTCTTCGCCGGCGCGGGCCTGGTGACGATGCTGACGACCTCGCTGATGTCGCCGCGCGGCGTTCGGCGCATCGCCCTGCTGGCCCTGGCCGGCGCCATCGTCGTGATGATGGCCCTGCCGTTCATCGGCGACACGGTGAAGGGCGCCGCGCGCTGGGTGAACCTGGGCCCGTTCAGCCTCCAGCCCAGCGAGTTCGCCAAGCCCGGCCTGATCGTCTTCGCCGCCTGGATGTTCGCCGAGGCGCAGAAGGGCCAGGGCGTGCCCGGCGTCACCATCGCCTTCGGATTCTACGCCCTGACCGTCTGCCTGCTGCTGATCCAGCCGGACATCGGCCAGACGCTGCTGATCACCACCACCTTCATGGCCGTCTTCTTCATGGCCGGGGTGCCGTTCAAGTGGATGGCGGTGCTGGCCAGCCTGGGCATGGCGGGGCTGGTGTCGCTGTATTTCGTCTTCGGCCATATGCGCGACCGCCTCAGCCGCTTCTTCTCGCCCGACAGCACCGACACCCACCAGATCGACGCGGCGTCCGAGGCCATCCGCGCCGGCGGCCTTCTGGGCCGCGGGGTGGGCGAGGGGGTGATGAAGCGCCACGTCCCCGACCTGCACACCGACTTCATCTATTCCGTCGGCGCCGAGGAGTTCGGCCTGGTGCTCAGCCTGCTGATGATCGGCCTCTACGCCTTCATCGTCATCCGGGGGATGCGCCGGGCGATGAAGCTGACCGACTCGTTCGAGCAGACGGCGGCGGCGGGCCTGTTCATGCTGATCGGGCTTCAGGCCTGCATCAATGTGGCGGTGAACCTGAACCTGATCCCGACCAAGGGCATGACCCTGCCCTTCATCAGCTACGGCGGCTCCTCCATGCTGGCGATGGGCCTGACGATGGGCTTCGCCCTGGCCCTGACCCGTCGCCGCCCCGGCGCCTACGAACCCGGCGCCACCCTGGCGACGCGGCGGCGGCTGCTCTGACGTCTTGTACCGCTTTCCGCCTTCTACTTCCCGTCATCCTAGGCACAAGGCCTAGGATGACGAGCAAAGGGTCGGCCATCACAACTCAGCGGGCAAAGTCGAGATAAATCAACGCCTCGGTGCGCCCGATCGCCGTTTTGCCTGACACGCTCCAGAACCGTGCGATTATCCCAACCCCACGCCCCAAACCCGTCATCCTCGGGTCAAGCCCGAGGATGACGACAGGAGGAACCGGACCGCCCGATTTCGCACCTTTCACACTATCCAGACTCTCTTTTTCCGCTCCCCCCGTCCCGATTTCAGACAATTCACACTATTCAGACGGTGTTTTTTCGGAGCCCTCCATGACCAAGCTCTGCGTCGTCGCCGCCGGCGGCACCGGCGGCCACATGTTCCCGGCCGAGGCCCTGGCGCGAGAGATGGCCGCGCGCGGCTGGCGCGTGGTCCTGGCCACCGACCATCGCGGCGAGCAGTACGCCCACGCCTTTCCGGCCGAGGAGCGGCTGGCGCTGGACGCGGCGACCGGCTCGGGCCCGCTGGGCCTGGTCAAGGCGGGCGTCGCCATCTTCCGGGGGGTGATGCAGGCCCGGTCGGCCTTCGACCGGCTGGGCGCGGACGTGGTGGTCGGCTTCGGCGGCTATCCGTCGGCGCCGGCCCTGGTCGCCGCCGTCGTCTCGGCCCGGCCGACCGTGATCCATGAGCAGAACGCCGTGCTGGGCCGCACCAACCGCACCCTGGCGCCCCATGTGAAGGCCGTCGCCTCGTCCTTCCCGACGCTGGAGCGCGCTCCGGCGGCGGTCCAGGGTCGCGCCCACGTGGTCGGCTCGCCCGTGCGCGCCGACATCCGCGCCCTGTTCGACCGCGCCTATGTCGCCCCGGCCGGGGACGGCCCGATCCACGTCCTGGTCACCGGCGGCAGCCAGGGCGCCCGCCTGCTGTCCGAGACCACGCCGCGCGCCCTGGCCGCCCTGCCGGACCCCCTGCGCCGCCGCCTGAAGGTCCAGCAGCAGTCGCGGCCCGAAACGCTGGAGGCCGCCCGCCAGGTCTATCTGGAGGCGGGGATAGAGGCCGAGGTCGCCCCCTTCTTCCGCGACATGGCCCAGCGGCTGTCGCGGGCCCATCTGGTGGTGGGCCGCTCCGGCGCCTCGACCTGCGCCGAACTGGCCGTCGCCGCCGTGCCGTCGATCCTGATCCCGCTCAAGATCGCCACCGACGACCACCAGCGCCTGAACGCCAAGGCCCTGGTCGACGCCGGCGCCGCCCAGGTGATCCTGGAGGACGACCTGACCGTCGACCGCCTGGCCGCCGCGCTGGACGGCGTCCTGTCCGACCCGGCGCGCCTGTCGGCCATGTCGACCGCCGCCCGCTCTGTCGCCATTCCCGACGCCGCCCAGCGCCTGGCCGACCTGGTCGAGGCGACGGCCAACGCCTCTCCCTCCCCCGGACGGGGAGCGAGGGAATGACAACCGCCCCGGCCGTGATGCGTTAGGAACCGATGCCTTCCGAGATCACCAACCTCACCCGCGAGATCGTCGCGCTGTGGCGCCGCTTCGACTGGCTGCCGGAATGGGCCGTGATCGCCCTGGTGCTGCTGGTCTTCGTCGGCGGCGGCTGGCTGACGCACAAGATCGCCTTCGCCATCCTGCGCCGCCTGGTGAAGGACAAGGACGTCTTCTGGCGCGGCGTGGTCGAGCGGGCGCGGCTGAAGCTGCGCATCCTGATCATCATCATCGGCGTCGGCATCGGCGTGACCGTCTCGCCGATGGACCCCGGCCCGTCGGCCGACATCCGCGACGTCCTGGTCTTCCTGTTCATCCTGACGCTGGGCTGGCTGGCGTCGGGGGTGCTCGACATGTGGTCGGTCATGCACCTCAAGCGGTACAACGTCGCCGTCGAGGACAACCTGCTGGCCCGCAAGCACCTGACCCAGACCCGCATCCTGCAGCGGGTGGCCAAGGTGATCCTGTTCATCGTCACGGTCGGCCTGGCCCTGATGACCATCTCGGGCTTCCGCCAGTGGGGCGTCAGCCTGCTGGCCTCGGCCGGCGTGCTCGGCATCATCGCCGGCCTGGCGCTGCAGCCGATCCTGACCAACATGGTCGCCGGCATCCAGATCGCCCTGACCCAGCCCATCCGCATCGACGACGCCGTCATCGTGGAAGGCGAGTGGGGCAATGTGGAGGAGATCACCTCCACCTACGTCGTGGTCAAGATCTGGGACTGGCGGCGCATGGTCCTGCCGCTCAGCTACTTCATCACCACCCCCTTCCAGAACTGGACGCGCGAGAACGCCCGCCTGATCGGCTCGGCCTTCTTCTATGTCGATTACGAGGCGCCGATCGACCGGCTGCGCGCGGCCTTCGAGGGGATCGTCAGGGCGTCCAGACACTGGGACGGCGACGTCCAGGTCATGCAGGTGACCGACATCACCGAGCGCGTGCTCCAGGTCCGCTGCCTGGCCAGCGCCCGCAACGCCGGCATCGCCTTCGACCTGCGCTGCGAGATCCGCGAGAAGCTGATGGCCTTCATGCGCGACGAATGCCGCGAGGCCCTGCCCCGCGACCGCGTGGAATGGCCGCAGGGGGAGGGGGCGTCGATCAGTCCGCCAGCGCCGATCGCCCCCGCTCGATCGCCTGGTCCAGCGTGAGGACGGTCTCCGGCCGCGCCTCCCCACAGGCCACGGCCAGCAGTTCGGCCGCATCCCCGCCCGGCGCGGCGTCGTAGGCCGGGGCGGGCTCCGGCGTCGCGGGCCCCTCGACCCCGTCGGCGCGCAGCGAGGCGAAGTCCAGCCGATCCGCCGTCCTCGCCCGGCAGTCGAACGCCCACCGCGACCAGCCGCCGACGTACAGCGCCTCGCCGACCCGAAAGCCTTCCTCGGCCACCTGCAGGCTCCGCATCCGGGCCACGTCGCCCTCGCGTTCGATGGAGGCCACGTCCGCGAACTGCGCGAACCGCCCCACGCCGGTCTCGACCAGTTGGGGCTCCGCCAGGGCGGGCGAGGCGAACAGCAGCCCCGCGACGCCCCAGATCCTCCCCCGCACGGCGGGGGAGGGGGACCGCGAAGCGGGGGAGGGGGCGGACGCCGCAGGGGCGGCGGGCGTGGGAGAGGGATCGGGATCGCAACGGCAGCATCTGAGCGCCATCCGCCCCCTCCACCACGCTGCGCGCGGTCCCCCTCCCCCGTTCCGCTGCGCTTCTCGGGGGAGGATCGTCACGCGACCAGCGTCTCGGCCTGGTGCAGGTCCACCGAGACCAGCTGGCTCATGCCGCGCTCGGGCATGGTGACGCCGTACAGGCGGTCCATGCGGCTCATGGTGACCGGGTTGTGGGTGATGACGATGAAGCGGGTGTCGGTGCGCTTCCTCATCTCGTCCAGCATCCGGCAGAAGCGGTCGACGTTGGCGTCGTCCAGCGGGGCGTCCACCTCGTCCAGCACGCAGACGGGGGCGGGGTTGGCCAAGAAGACGCCGAAGATCAGGGCCGCCGCCGTCAGGGCCTGCTCGCCGCCGGACATCAGGCTCATGACCGACAGCCGCTTGCCGGGCGGGCAGGCGTAGATCTCCAGGCCCGCCTCCAGCGGATCGTCGCTCTCGACCAGCTTCAGCTCGGCCTGGCCGCCGCCGAACAGGGCCTCGAACAACGCCTTGAAGTTCTCGTTGATGACCTCGAAGGCGGCCAGCAGGCGCTCGCGCCCCTCGGCGTTCAGCTCGTCGATGCCGTCGCGCAGCTTGGCGATCGCCTGGGTCAGGTCGATGCGCTCGGTCTTCATGGCGCTGAGGCGTTCTCCGTATTCGACCGCCTCGTCCTCGGCGCGCAGGTTGACGGCGCCCAGGGCCTCGCGCTCGCGCTCCAGGCCGAACAGCAGGCTCTCGGCCCCGGCGGCGTCGGGGGGGCGGGCCACGGCGTCGTCGCTCAGCTTGCGCCCCAGGTCCTCGGGCGACATCTGCGCCGTCTCGCGCACGGTGGTCTCGGCCTCGGCCAGCTTTTCGGCGGCGGCTTCGGCGCGGGCGGCCAGGCCGGCGCGGGCCTCGCGCGCCTGGGCGGCGGCGGCCTCGGCGGCGCGGGCGGCGCGGTCGGCCTCGGTCGCTTCGGTCTCGGCTGCGGCCATGGCGTCGGAAGAGGCCCGCTTGCGCCGCTCGGCCTCGCTCAGCATGTCCAGCAGCCTGCCGCGCTGCTCGGCGAAGCCCTGCGGCGCGACCTCGGCCTGTTTCAGCAAGGCGGCGGTCCTGTCCGCATCCCGCGCCAGGGACGCCACGCGGGCGGCGCTGTCCTTCGAGCGCGCGATCCAGCCGTCGCGCGCGCGGGTCAGGGCGCCCAGCCTCTGTTCGCGGCTCTGCCGGTCGCGCGCCTCGGCGTCGCGGTCCGAGCGCGCGGTCTGGGCCGCGGTCCGCGCGGCCTCGGCGGCGCCGCGCGCGGCCGCCAGTTCGTCGCGCAGCCCGGCCAGGGTCTCGGACGGCGCCTCGACAGACTGGGCCGCGTCGAAGGCGGCCTGGGCCTCGGCGACCTCGACCGCCAGCCGGGCCACGGTGTCGTCCAGCGCCTGGGCGCGGGCCTCGCGCCGGGCCTGGTCGCGGGCCAGGGTCTCGACCCGGTCGCGGGCGGCGGTCGCGGCCTTGTCGGCGGCGAAGGGCGCAAGGCGGGCGGCCTTCACTTCGTCTTCGGCGGCCCGGAACGCCTCGGTGGCGGCCTTCTGCGCGGCCTGCGCGGCCTCCAGCGCCGGCCTGCCCTGGTCGATGTCGGTCTCCAGTTCGGCCAGCCGGGTGCGCTGGGCCAGGCGCACGGCGGCGGGGCGGGGCGCCTCGGCGCGGCTGACGAAGCCGTCCCAGCGATAAAGGTCGCCCTCGACCGTGACCAGGCGCGCGCCGGCGGGCAGGGCCTGGGCCAGACGCCCGACGTCGGCCCGGGGCGCGACGCCGCACAGGGCCAGGCGTGCGGCCAATTGATCCGGCGCCTGCACATGGTCGGCGAGCGGCTCCACGCCGGCGGGCCAGGCGGGCGTGGACGCCCGCGCTCCAGCCCAGTGCGCGGCGGCCTTCGGGTCCAGCGCGGCGTCCAGATCGTCGCCCAGAGCGGCGGCCAGGGCGGCCTCATAGCCCTTGTCGGCGCGAACCTTGTCCAGGGCGGGCGGGTGGTCGCGCTTGCCGGTGACCAGCAGCTGGGCCAGACCCCGCGCCTCGGTCTGCAGGCGGCCCAGCCGGTCCTCGGCGCTCCGCGCCGCGGTGCGGGCGTCCTGTTCGGCGCGGGCGAGGTCGCCGCGTTTCGCCTCGGCGGCCTCGACGGCGTCGCGCGCGGACGCCAGGTCGGCCTGCGCCGCCGCCAGCGCCTGACGCGCGGCCTCAAGCTCGGGCGTCTCCAGCGGGCCCAACGCCTCGCGCTCGCGCCCGGCCTGCGCGTGCTGGGCGACGACGCGGGCCAGCCGCGCCTCGGCGTCGCGTTTGCGGGCGGTCTCGGCGTTGGCGCGCGCCTCGACGGCGGCCAGGGTTCCGGCCAGCCGCTCGACCTCGGCGTCGGCGGCCTTGCGGGCGTCTTCCGCAAGCTGAAGCGCCGTGTCCAGTTCGGGGCCGCGTTCGGGGGCGGCGGCGATCTCGGCCTTCAGCCGGTCCAGCTCGTGGTCCAGCCGGTCCAGTTCGCGCCGGGCGTCGGCGGCCATGCCCTCCTCGCGTTCGGCGTCGGCGGCGATGCGGGCGGCCTCGGCCTTCAGCCGGTCCACCTCGGCGCGGGCGGCCTGTTCGGCCATGTCCAGGCGGTCGCGCTCCAGGCTGGCGCGGTGCAGCAGGGCCGAGGCCACGGCGTCCTCCTCCCGCGCGGGCTTCAAGGCCTCCTGAGCGGCCAGGGCGGCGGTCTGGGCGGCGGCGGCGGCGGTCGTGGTCTCGGCCACGGCCTGGTCGGCTTGGCGCAGTTCCGCGGCGGCGGCTTCGGCGGCGACCCTGGCGTCGTTCCAGCGGACGAACAGCAGCGCGGCCTGCAGGGCGCGGATCTCGGCGGAGATCTTCTTGTACTTCTCGGCCTGCCGCGCCTCGCGCTTCAGCCGGTTCAGCGCCGTCTCCAGTTCGCGGCCGATGTCGTCCAGCCGGTCCAGATTGGCCTCGGCCGCCTTCAGGCGCAGTTCGGCCTCGTGGCGGCGGGTGTGAAGGCCGGCGACGCCGCCCGCCTCTTCCAGGATGCGGCGGCGGTTCTGCGGCTTGGCGGCGATCAGTTCGGAGATCTGGCCCTGGCGCACCAGGGCGGGGGAGTTGGCGCCGGTCGAGGCGTCGGCGAACAGCAGCTGCACGTCGCGCGCCCGCACCTCCTTGCCGTTGATGCGGTAGGTCGAGCCCTGGCCCCGGTCGATGCGGCGCGACACCTCCAGCACCGGCGCGTCGGTGAAGGGCTGGGGCGCGCGGCGCTGCGCATTGTCGATGGTCAGCTGGACTTCGGCGTGGCTGCGCGGCGGGCGCCCGGCGGCGCCGGCGAAGATGACGTCGTCCATGCCCTGGCCGCGCATGGCCTTGGCCGAGTTGGCGCCCATGACCCAGCGCAGGCTCTCCAGCACATTGGACTTGCCGCAGCCGTTGGGTCCGACGACGCCAGTCAGCCCCGCCTCGATCTGCACCTCGGCCGGGTCGACGAAGGACTTGAACCCGACGAGCCGGAGGCGCTGGAACTGCATCGGCTCAGGGGGTCAGGGCAGCAGCGGCTCGATCGCCGCCGCCAGGCCGTCCAGCGTCGTGTCCTCGACCCGCTTGCCGTTGACGAAGAAGCTGGGCGTGCCGGTGACGCCGGCCGCCTGGGCGTCGGCGATCTGCGCGTCCAGCGCCGTCTGGGTGGCGGGGTCCTCGACGCAGGCGCCGACCTCCTCGGCGGTGCGGCCGCCGACGTCGATGGCGTTCAGGAACCAGCCGGCCGGATAGCGCATCAGGCGCGCCGCCTCCTGCTGGGCCATCATCAGCTCGATGGCGGCGAAGGCCTTGTCCGGCGCGACGCAGCGCGTGACCTTGGCCGCCAGGGTCGCCACGGGCGCCGGCGCGGTCGGCAGGTCGCGATAGACGAAGCGGACCTGGCCCGTGTCGACGAACCGCGTCTTGAACGCGGGCAGGACGGTGTTGGTCCAGGCGGCGCAGTGCGGGCAGGTCAGGGACGAATATTCGATCACCGTGACGGGGGCGTCCGCCGAACCCAGCGTCCGGTCGGCGGCCGTGACCGCCGCCGGCTCGGCCGCCAGCGCGGCGGCGGGCGCGGCGGCCAGCAGCGCCAGGCCCATCAGGGTCGAACGGATCATGCCGGTCTTCACTTGTTCAGTTCGGCGTCGATGGCGGTCGACAGGTCGGCCAGGCTGGCGCCTTCGCCGCCGGGGGTGATGACCTGGGTCCCGTTGACGTAGAAGGCCGGGGTTCCGGTCACGCCCTGGGCGCGGGCGGCCTGGATGCGCTGATCCATGGCGGCGATCGCGTCCTTGTCGGTGATGCACTGGTTGAACTGGTCCTCCGACAGGCCCGCCGCCTGGGCGGTGCGCAGCAGCCAGTCGCGCGGCGAGGTGGTGATCATCTCCTGCTGCGTCGCCATCAACTGGTGGACCACGTCGAAATATTTGTCGTCGCCGGCGCAGCGGGCCACCAGGAAGCCGGCCGTCGCGGCGTCGATCGGCGGGGTCGGCAGTTCGCGGAAGACGTAGCGGACCTTGTTGGTGTCGACGTACTTGGCCTTGAAGCCCGGCCAGGTGTTCTTCTGCCACAGGGCGCAGTGCGGGCAGGTGACGGAGGCGTATTCGACCACCGTGACCTTGGCGCCTTCCGGGGCGCCCATGGCCATGTCGCCCTCGGCCGCGCCCTTGGCGCCCCCGTTGCAGGCGGCGAGGGCCATCGTCGCCAGGGCGGCGCCGGTGATGGCGGCGCGGCGGCTCATGCGGGCGAAGCGGGATTCGGTCGAGGCCATGGGACGTCCTTGGTCGGAGCTATGACGGATGATCGCGCGATTCCCCCGGAACCACGCAATCCAAGACTTTTCGAGAACAGGTGCGGCGAAGGTTTGTCAATCGTCGCCCTTCGTCCGCGACATCGCCGCGCGGCCCAGCCGCGCCAGGGCGGCCTTCAGCGCCTCGGGGGCCTGGGCGATGGAGGCGGCCAGTTCCGCCTCGGCCGCGGCGGGCAGGGGGGCGGGCGTGCGGCTGGATTTCGGGCGCTGGGCCGGTTCGGCCAGCGGCTTGACCGGGCCCTGGGCGATCCGGAGTTTCCCCACCGCGCCCTCGCCCAGGAACAGGTTGACGCGGGCCAGGATGTCTTCCGACTGGTGCTGGACCAGCAGGGCCGCGGCGCCGGCGACGCGCAATTCCAAGACGCCGGGCTGGCCGCCCCGGCCCTTGGTCAGTTTCTGGGGGCGGGTGACGCGGGCCAGACGGTCGCCGACGATCTCGCGCCAGCGGGGCTCCAGGGCGCCGGCGCCGCGTCCGAACTGCGCGTCCAGCTTCTTGATCAGCGGCGTCAGCGCCTTGCCTGCGCGCGGCGCCGGGCGGGGCGCGGGCCGGGTGCGCCGTCGCGACAGGATCTCGCGGGCTTCGGCTTCTGTGGGCAGGACGCGGCGCATGGGCCTATATAGCCCGACCCATGCCGCCAGTCTCTCCCGACGTCGCTTCGATCCGGTCCCGGCTGCTGGCCTGGTACGACGCCCATGCGCGCGCGCTGGCCTGGCGCGCGCCGCCGGGCGAGGCGGGCGGGATCGACCCCTATCGGGTCTGGCTGTCGGAGGTGATGCTGCAGCAGACCACCACGGCGCACGCCACGCCCTATTTCCTGAACTTCGCCGCGCGCTGGCCGACCGTGCGCGACCTGGCGGCCGCCCCGGACGCCGAGGTCATGGCCGCCTGGGCGGGGTTGGGCTATTACGCCCGCGCCCGCAATCTGCTGGCCTGCGCCCGGGCGGTGGCGGGCGATCATGGCGGCGTCTTTCCCGATACGGAGGCGCGGTTGCTGGCCCTGCCGGGGGTGGGCGCCTATACCGCCGCCGCCGTGGCCGCCATCGCCTTCGACCGCCCGGCCAATGTGGTCGACGGCAATGTCGAGCGGGTCATGGCCCGCCTGTTCGCGGTGGAGACGCCTGTTCCGGCCGCGCGGCCCGAACTGAGGCGGCTGGCGGCGCGCTTCGTGACCGACCATCGGCCCGGCGACTGGGCCCAGGCGCTGATGGATCTGGGCGCGACGGTATGCCGGTCAAGGTCGCCCCTGTGCGGCCAATGCCCCCTCGCCGCCGACTGCGCCGGCTTCGCCTCGGGCGCGCCGGAGCGGTTCCCGCTCAAGGCGAAGAAGGCCGACAAGCCCCGCCGCCACGGCGTGGCCTGGGTCATCGTGGACGCGCGGGGACGGGTGGCGCTGGAGCGGCGGCCGGACAAGGGCCTGCTGGGCGGCATGCTGGGCTTGCCGACCAGCGACTGGTCGACCGTCCCCGAGGCTCGCACGCCGCCGTTCCCCGGCGATTGGCGCGACGCCGGGGCGGTGGAGCACGTCTTCACCCACTTCGCCCTGACGCTGCACGTGCGCACGGCGCAGGCGGCCCACCTCGGAGCCTATGACTGGCGGCCGGCGGCGGAAGCCCGCTCCGCCCTGCCCACCGTCTTCGCCAAGGCCCTGGATCGGGGACTGGCGCCGGCCTTATTTTTGTAGTAACAAATAAATGTGCGCATCACCTTCGATCCGGCCAAACGCGACCGAACCTTGGAAGCGCGGGGACTGGACTTCGCATCGGCGACGGAGGTGTTCGTCGGCGACCACCTGACGTTTCCGGATGAGCGCCAGGATTACGGCGAGCCCCGCTTCATCAGCGTCGGGCGCCTGGCCGGGCGGATGGTGGTGCTGGTGTGGACGCCGCGAGGCGACGCGCGGCACGTGATTTCTATGAGGAAGGCCAATGAGCGGGAACAGAGACGCTTCGAAGACCGCCTGGGTTGACCCGGACGACGCGCCCGAACTGGACGACGCCTGGTTCGAGAAGGCCGACCATTATCGCGGCGGAAGCCTGGTGCGGCGCGGGCGGCCGCGCGGGTCCGACAAGGTCTCCACCACCATCCGTTTCGACGCCGACGTGCTGGCCGCGTTCAAGAAGGACGGACCGGGCTGGCAAACGCGGATGAACGACGCCCTGCGCGACTGGCTGGCGCGCCGCGCGGCCTAGCGCAGGGTCCGCACCGATATCTGGCCGCGCGCCTTGCGCGGGATGACCACCGAGCGGCCGTCGACGCGCTGGATGGCCAGGTCGACGGTCGCGTCCCCGACCGTCAGGTCGCGGATCAGCAGCCGTTCCAGGCCGTCGGGCAGGACGGGATCCGCCATGTCGATGGCGCCGGTCCAGGCGTCGATCGACAGGCCCAGCGCCGCCTGCAGCATCAGGAACACCGACCCGGCCGCCCACGCCTGGGGCAGGCAGGCGACAGGGTAGGCGATGGGCGGCTCGCCCGGCGTCCGCGCGAAGCCGCAGAACAGTTCCGGCAGGCGCAGATGGAAGTGGGTCGCGGCGTCGAAGATCTCGCTCAGGATCTCGGCTACGGCGGCGCGCTCGCCGTAGTTGGCCATGCCGGCGGCGGCCATGGCGGTGTCGTGGGGCCAGACCGAGCCGTTGTGATAGCTCATCGGATTGTAGCGCGCCTGGCCCAGCTCAAGCGTGCGGATGCCCCAGCCGGTGCGGAACTCGGCCGACAGCAGACGCTTGGTGACCTTGCGGGCGCGCTCGGCCGAGGGCAGGCCGGTGAACAGCAGGTGGCCGGCGTTGGAGGCGATGGCGCGGCAGGGCTGACCGTCGCCGTCCAGGGCCACGGCGTAGAAGCCCTGGTCCTCCATCCAGTATTTTTCCTCGACCAGGGCGCGGACCTGTTCGGCCCTCATACGCCATTCGGGCGCGCGGTCGTCGTGCAGGCGCTCGCCCAGGTCGGCCAGGGCGCGCCAGGCGGCGAAGGCGTAGCCCTGGACCTCCAGCAGGGCGACCGGCCCCTTGGGGAAGCGGCCGTCGGCGTGGAAGATGGAGTCCTCGGAATCCTTCCAGCCCTGGTTCGACAGGCCCGTGTCGGCCCCGCGCTGATAGTCGATCAGGCCGTCGCCGTTGCTGTCGCCATAGTCGCGCATCCAGTCGGCCGCCGCGATCAGGTTGGGCCACAGCCTGCGGATCAGGTCCAGGTCGGCCGTGCGGCTGGCGTAGGCGCCGGCCAGGGCGATGAACAGGCAGGTGGTGTCGACCCCGCCGTAGTAGAGGCCGAACGGCACCTCGCCCAGGGCGCTCATCTCGCCGCCGCGCGTCTCGTGCATGATCTTGCCGGGCTGGCTGTCCTGGAAGGCGCTGGTCTCGGTCGCCTGGCGCGACGCCAGATAGGTCAGCACGCCCTTGGCCAGCGAGGGATCCAGCCACAGCATCTGCCAGGCGGCGATGATGCCGTCGCGTCCGAACGGGGTCGAGAACCAGGGCGTGCCGGCGTAGGGGTAGGGGCCGGTCGGCAGGTCGGTGGTCAACAGCGCCATGTCGGCCCGCGACTGGTCCAGCCAGTCGTTGAAGCGCGGGCTGCGGGGGCCGCGCACGGTCGCGCCCCTGCGCCGCTTGGCCCGCATGGCCAGGCGCGCCTGGATGGCGTTCAGCCGCCAGCGCGTCGGATCGGGCGCCTCGCAGCTGTCGACGCCGCATTCGACGAACAGCTCGACCTGGCGGCCCTTGGGCAGGCTGAACATGAAGTCGGCGCGCGTGGCGGTCAGGCGGGCGGGCGGCTCGGAAAAGGCCAGGCAGCTGCGCCGCTCGACCGCGTCCAGACCGGTGTAGCGGAAAGTGACGCGCCGTCCGTCCATCTCGGGCGGATGGATGGTTCCGCGCCGTGGGCGGGGCGTGCCGCGCACCTGGAAGATGTCGGCGAAGTCGGCCCCGAACTCGAACGACAGCGGCAGCAGGACGTCCTCGACGCCGTGGTTGGTCATCTGCACCCGCTCGAACATCCGCCGGCCCCACAGGAAGCGGCGGCGCTCGATGTGGAGCACGCCGGCGGGGGCCGAGCGGCCGCCCATCGGGGGCAGGGGACGGTTGGTGGTGTGGCACGAGAAGAAGACGTTGTCCTGGCTGACCCCCGACGACAGGCGCGAGGGGCGCAGCTGGCCCACGCTCATCACCCATCGCGACAGGGCGCGGGTGTCGCCGGCGAACAGCCCGTCGGCGCCGCCCCTCATGTCGCCCCAGCCGTCGGCGACCAGGAAGGTGTCGCCTTCCTTCAGCGCCATCAGCTGTTCCAGGCCTGACGCCTCGACGCTCTCGCCGGCGGTCAATTGGGTCGAATAGGCGTCGTCCATGCGGTCTTCCCCTTGTTGAAAGGCCGATACGAGCATTCCACCCGAATGCGGCGCTGAATGGCCGCTTGCCATGCAAATGAAGAAGGCGGCGGAGGGTTCACCCCCGCCGCCTGAATTTTCACCTCTGGCGGCCGGTCAGGCCAGGGCGGCGAAGCTTCGCTCCTCGTCCATCGGGCGAAGCGGGGTGACGACGTCCGGCAACGGCGTCTCGGCGAAGGGGCGCTTGGCCAGCAGATCGCCATAGACGTCCAGATATCGCCGCGCCATGGCGGTGGCCGAGAACCGCAGGTCAAACCGCGCGCGGATGGCTTCTCGGTCCAGCAGATGCGCGCGGCCTGCGGCGGCGACGGCCTGTTCCATCGTATCCACCAGGAAGCCGGTGGCCCCGTCCTCGATCACCTCGGGCGTCGAGCCGCAGCGGAAGGCGATCACCGGCGTGCCGCAGGCCATCGCCTCGATCATCACCAGACCGAAAGGTTCGGGCCAGTCGATCGGGAACAGCAGGGCGTCCGCCCCGCCCAGGAAGGCCGACTTCTGGTGGTCGCCGATCTCGCCGACGAACTCGACCAGCGGATTGCCGACGACCAGCGGCTGGATCACCTCTTCCCAGTACCGCTTGTCGGCCGCGTCGACCTTGGCCGCGATCTTCAGGGGCTTGCCCAGTTTGGTGGCGATCTCGATGGCGCGGTCGGGGCGTTTCTCCGGGGAAATCCGTCCCAGGAACGCCAGATAGCCCTCGGACTTGGGAGCGAAGCGATAGAGCTCGCCCGGCATTCCGTGGTGCACCGTGGCCTTCCAGTTGGCGAAGGACAGGGGCTTGCGCTGGTCGTCCGAGATCGAGACCAGGCCGTACTGGTTCCAGCGCTGATAGACGCCAGGCAGGTCCTTCATGTCCAGCCGGCCATGCAGGGTGGTGATGGTCCTGTCCGCATACTGACGGAACAGCGGGAAGTGGATCATGTCGGTGTGGAAGTGGATGACGTCGAAGTCGTCCGCCCGGTCCAGCACTTCAGTCAGCATGGTGATGTGGGCCGCCAGGTCCGACTTCAGCGGCGCCGGGTCCAGGCGGATCGCCTGGTCGCGCACGGGCACGAGCCGCGCCTTGGTCTGGGCGTCGGCGCTGGCGAACAGGGTGACGTCGTGGCCCAGGTCGACCAGGGCGTCGGTGAGATGGGCGACCACGCGTTCAGTTCCGCCATAGAGCCGAGGCGGCACGGCTTCGTACAAGGGAGTGACCTGGGCGATCTTCATGATGTGTGCTCCGGCCCCCGTCCTGCGCCAGGGGCTTGGATCACAATGATTTCGCACCTGCGAAGTTCCGTTGGGTCAGGACGAAATTTCGCAGGAGTTTCGGTGGGTTATGGCGAAGCTGAGTGTACGTAACCGCGCATAATCCGCCGTCGCCGGCGCTAACCCCTTGTTGTTGCTCATGCGACGGCCTGTCGCAGGGGTCAGAGCGTGGCGCGCACCTCGGCCCGCAGGGCGTCGATGGACTTGAACCCCTGATCCGTCTTGAAGCGCCAATAGGTCCAGCCGTTGCAGGCGGGCGCGTTCTCCAGCAGGGCGCCCAGCTTGTGGATCGACCCCGTCAGCGAGCCGTGGACCAGCGATCCGTCGGCCCGAACCCGCGCCTCGCGCTCGCCCTTGGGGCAATACAGGCGGTCGCCCGGATGCAGCAGGCCGGCCTCGACCAGGGCGCCGAACGGCACCTTGGGCTCGGCGCGCTTGGAGCCCATGACGGCCAGGTCCTCGGGGTTGGCCTGGATGACCGAGGCGATGCGGGTCTCGGCCACCTGGGCGTAGGTTTCGTCACGCTCGATGCCGACATAGTGACGGCCCAGCCGCTTGGCCGCCGCGCCCGTCGTGCCGGTGCCGAAGAAGGGGTCCAGCACCACGTCGCCCGGACGGGTGGCGGCCAGCAGCACGCGGTGCAGCAGGGCCTCGGGCTTCTGGGTCGGATGGGCCTTCTTGCCATCGGCGTCCTTGATCCGCTCCTCGCCGGTGCACAGGGCGAAGGTCCAGTCCGAGCGCATCTGGGTGTCTTCGTTGAAGGCCTTCAGGGCGTCGTAGTTGAAGGTGTAGCGCTTCTGGTCGCGCGACTTGGCGGCCCAGATCAGCGTCTCGTGGGCGTTGGTGAAGCGCGTGCCCTTGAAGTTCGGCATCGGATTGGACTTGCGCCAGATGATGTCGTTCAGCACCCAGAAGCCCAGGTCCTGGATCGCCGAGCCCAGGCGGAAGACGTTGTGATAGCTGCCGATCACCCAGATCGAACCCTCGGGCTTCAGGACACGACGGCATTCCGCCATCCAGGCGCGGGTGAAGGCGTCGTATTCGGCGAAGCTTGCGAACTTGTCCCAGTCGTCGTCGACCGCGTCGACCTTGGAATTGTCCGGCCGCAGCAGGTCGCCGCCCAGCTGCAGATTGTAGGGCGGGTCGGCGAAGACCATGTCCACCGAGGCGTCCGGCAGGCCTTTCAGCACCGCGATGCAGTCGCCGCGATGGATGACGTCCCTGGCCAGGACAGGTGTCTGCAAGTCGGACATGGAAACGCGGCCCCGTACAATGAGAGCCGCGATGGTGAATCCTTGTGGTTAAGGTGGCGTAACCGGCGCGACGGATCGCGCCGGTCGCTCCATCGCATCAGGCCAGCATGCGGACCTTGGGTTCGCGATCCCACTGTCGCGTGCGGGCCGGGGCCAGGAAGGCGTCGGCGTCGGCGGACAGGTCGACCACGCCCGCGTCCGGCTCGACGCCCGCCTTGTCCAGCAGGGGCTGGGCCTGGGGCGTGTGGCCGATGGCCTTGAGGTGGCCGAAGGCGTCCTTGGCGAAATCGACCGCCGCGCCTTCCTTGAGCAGATCGGCGCATCCCTCGTCGGACAGGACGATGGCGACCGCGTCGAACAGCACCGACGGGCTGCCGGCCAGCTGGCCGTCGGCGGCCAGAAGCTTGCCGCCCTTCAGCTTGGCGCCGCCGACCTTGGGCGCGACGATGAAGACCGAGCCGCCGTCGCCTTCGACCGCCGCGCGCACCGCATCGACGACCGCGCCGTCCGAACCGTCGGCGACCAGGATGGCGACCTTGCGGCCCTTCAGCGTGTCTGGATATTTGCCGACGATGCGCAGGGCCGGCGACGGCTCCAGGTCGATCGGGGCCACGGCGGCCTGCGACGCCTCGGGCAGCGGCAGGTTCAGGCCGTCCGCCACCCGCTGGGCCAGGGTTTCGTCCACGTTGCGCAGATTGGCCAGGATGCGCTCGCGCACATGGGGCAGCGACACCTTGGACAGTTCGAAGACGATGGCGCTGGCCAGGTGGGCCTGTTCGATCTCGGTCTGAGAACGGAAGAACAGCCGCGCCTGGCTGTAGTGGTCGGCGAAGGTCTCGGCGCGCAGGCGGACCTTTTCGCCCTGGACCGGAACAGGCGCGGTGCGGAAGCCGCCCTTGGGGTCCTCGCGCGGGCCGCCGTCCTCGCCGGCCTGAGCCAGGCTGTTGGGCTCATAGTTGGCGCGGCCCTTGAAGACCTGGGTCTGCATGTGGCCGTCGCGCTGGAAGTTCTGGAACGGGCAGCCCTTGGCCTGGTTGATCGGAATCTGGTGGAAGTTGACCGTGCCCAGGCGCGACAGCTGGGTGTCCTGATAGGAAAACAGCCGCCCCTGCAGCAGCGGATCCTCGGAGAAGTCGATGCCCGGCACGATGTTGGTGGGCAGGAAGGCGGCCTGCTCCGTCTCGGCGAAGAAGTTGTCCGGGTTGCGGTTCAGGGTCATGCGCCCGATGACGCGGATCGGATGGTCCTCCTCGGGGATCAGCTTGGTGGCGTCCAGGATGTCGAAGGGCAGGGCGTCGGCCTCTTCCTGGCTGAACAGCTGCACGCCCAGCTCCCACTCGGGGAAGTCGCCCTGCTCGATGGCCTCGAAGAGGTCGCGGCGGTGATAGTCGGGATCGGCGCCGGCGATCTTGACCGCCTCGTCCCAGCAGGTGGACTGCGTGCCCAGCTTGGGCCGCCAGTGGAACTTGACCAGGGTGGCGACGCCCTCGGCGTTCAGCAGGCGGAAGGTGTTGACGCCGAACCCTTCGATCATTCGCAGACTGCGCGGAATGGCCCGGTCGGACATGGCCCACATGATCATGTGGGTGCTCTCGGGCGTCAGGCCGATGAAGTCCCAGAAGGTGTCGTGGGCGCTGGCGGCCTGGGGATAGCCGCGGTCCGCCTCCATCTTCACCGAATGGATCAGGTCCGGAAACTTGATCGCGTCCTGGATGAAGAAGACCGGGATGTTGTTGCCCACCAGGTCCCAATTGCCCTCGCGGGTGTAGAACTTCACCGCGAAGCCGCGCACGTCGCGCGGGGTGTCGATCGACCCCGCGCCGCCCGCGACGGTGGAGAAGCGGGTGAACACCTCGGTCTTCTCGCCCACGGCCGTCAGGATCCGGGCGGTGGTGTAGTCCGACAGGCTGTCGGTCAGCTCGAACACGCCGTGGGCGGCCGAGCCGCGCGCATGGACGATGCGCTCGGGAATGCGCTCATGGTCGAAATGCTGAATCTTCTCGCGAAGGATGAAATCCTCCAAGAGGGTGGAGCCGCGCGGCCCCGCCTTGAGCGAGTTCTGATTGTCGCTGATCGGCGCGCCGTGATTGGTGGTCAGGCGGGCGTCGGGCGCCGAGGCGGTCTGATGAGTCTCGCCGCCGTCGCCGACATGGGACGCGGGGGCGCGGTCGGGGGTCTTGGCCATCGGGCAACCTTTTGGGAAAGCGGCGTCCACACCATGTGGCGCGCGTCTTCCTGCTAACGTCGCCGGATGACGATGGTTCTGCGCGAAGCCGCGCACAGCGGCGGGTCACAAAAAGTTCGTTTCCGGTCCGCCGCGCCCTTCGCAGCGGGCGAGGCGGCGGCTATGAGGCGACGATGATCGCGCGCCTACGCCCCGTTCCGTTCGACCTCGGCCCCGTCCACTTCGTCGGCATAGGCGGCATCGGCATGAGCGGCATCGCCGAGATCATGCTGAAGATCGGCTATTCGGTTCAGGGCTCCGACGCCAAGGCCAGCGCCAACACCGAACGGCTGGAAAAGCTGGGCGCCAGGATCTTCATCGGCCACGACGCGGCCCATGTCGGCGAAGGCGTTTCGGCCGTGGTCTATTCCACCGCGGTGAAGGCCGACAATCCGGAGATGAAGGCCGCGCGCGCGCGCCGCATCCCCCTGGTCCGCCGGGCCGAGATGCTGGCCGAGCTGATGCGGCTGCAGTTCTCCATCGCGGTGGGGGGCACCCACGGCAAGACCACCACGACCTCGATGGTGGCGGCCCTTCTGGACGCGGCCGGCCTGGATCCCACCGTGGTCAACGGCGGCATCATCAACGCCTACGGCACCAACGCCAAGGTCGGCGACGGCGACTGGATCGTGGTCGAGGCGGACGAGTCCGACGGCAGCTTCCTGCGCCTGAAGTCGACCGTGGCGGTCGTCACCAACATCGATCCCGAGCACCTGGACCATTACGGCGACTTCGACGCGGTGCGCCGGGCCTTCTGCGACTTCGTGGAGAACATCCCCTTCTACGGCTTCGCGGCCGTGTGCCTGGATCACCCCGAGGTGCAGCGGCTGGTCGCCAGCATCGATAACCGCCGGCTGATCACCTATGGGCTGAACCCCCAGGCGATGGTGCGGGCCGAGGGGTGCCAGATGGGCCCCGACGGCGCCCGCTTCGACGTGGTGATCAGGAACGGCGAGGAGCACCGGATCGAGAAGCTGCATCTGCCGATGGCCGGCTGGCACAACGTCTCCAACGCCCTGGCCGCCATCGCCGTGGCGCGCGAACTGGACGTGTCGGACGAGGCGATCCGGACGGGCCTGGCCGGGTTCGGCGGCGTCAAGCGCCGCTTCACCACCACCGGCGTGGTGGGCGGGGTGCGCATCGTCGACGACTACGGCCACCATCCGGTCGAGATCGCCGCCGTGCTGAAGGCCGCGCGCCAGGTCGCCGAGGGGCGCGTCATCGCCGTGGTCCAGCCGCATCGCTACACCCGCCTGCGCGACCTGATGGATGATTTCTCCACCGCCTTTTCCGACGCCGACAGCGTCATCGTGGCCGATGTCTATCCGGCGGGCGAACCGCCGATCGAGGGCGTGGACAAGCACGCCCTGGTCGAGGGCGTGCGCCGCTTCGGCCACCGCAGCGTCCAGGCGCTGGAGAACGCCGCCGTCCTGCCCCGCCTGATCAAGGACGAGGCCAAGGCCGGCGACGTCGTGGTGCTGCTGGGCGCCGGCGACATCACCAGTTGGGCCTACGGCCTGCCGGCGCAGCTGGAGGGGTTGGCTTGAGTGAAGAGAGCCGGCATCTGCTCGCGGCGGTGACGCCTGACGGCGTTGCGGGCCTCGATCACGAAATCCGCTATCTCGGCGGAAACCTTCGTGAAGCCCTGGCTCACTACCGCATCCTGTTTCCCGAGTTGATCAGCTATCGGGGCGGCTTGTTCATCGAGAGCCATTTCGATCAGCAGATCGTAAACGACATCCTCGACGCATCGAGGTTCGATGCGGGCGACAATGCCGTCGCAACGGCGGAACAGTATGTCAACGCGGTCTCGTTGGCGGCGGAGGATGACCAGCAGCATTTTGATATCGCCATCGCCCGCGCGAATGCGGCCGCGATCGGCTGGGTCTGGACGAGGTGGATCCGGGAGACCTATGCGGTCGAAGTGAAGGTCGAGACGTCGATCTCCTCTGCCGAAGACTGCTGCATCTGGTTTGAAACTGGCACAAGTGACGAGAATTTTCGTGGTTGACGCCTTCCCTGCAGTTCGAGGCAAGCTGCTGCTGAACGAGCCCCTGGCGCCCTACACCTGGTTCCGTGTCGGCGGGGCGGCCGAGGCCTTGTTCATTCCGGCGGACGCCGACGACCTGGCCGAATTCCTCAAGGCGCTCGACCCCGCCGTTCCGGTGACCGTGCTGGGTGTCGGCTCCAACGTCATCGTCCGCGACGGCGGGGTCGAGGGCGTGGTGATCCGCCTGGCCGGACGGCCCTGGGCGCAGGTCACGACGGACGGCGACGCCATCACCGCCGGCGCCGGCGCGCTGGACTCCATGGTCGCCAAGGCCAGCGCAAAGGCGGGGATCGCCGGGCTGGAATTCTACGCCGGCATTCCGGGCACCATCGGCGGCGCCCTGACCATGAACGCGGGCTGCTACGGGGCGGAGACCAAGGACGTCCTGGTCTCGGCCTGGGGGCTGAATCGCGCGGGCGAGCGGGTGGACTATGCGCTGGCCGATTTTGGCTACACCTATCGCCATTCCCAGGCGCCGGCCGACATCATCTGGGTGGAGGCGACCTATCGCGGGACGGCCGATGCGACGGACGCCGTCGCCGGCCGCATCGCCGAGATCACCAGCCGCCGCGAGCAGACCCAGCCGATCCGCGAAAAGACCGGCGGCTCCACCTTCAAGAACCCGCCCGGCCATTCGTCGTGGAAGCTGGTGGACGAGGCGGGCTGGCGCGGAAAGCTGCACGCCGCGCCTTCGCCTCAGGGCGGCGGCGGCGCCAAGTTCAGCGAGCTGCATTCCAACTTCATGATCAACCCCGGAGAGGCCACCGCCGCCGACATCGAGGGGTTGGGCGAGGCCGTGCGCGCGGACGTTCTGGAAAAGACCGGCGTTCAGCTGGATTGGGAAATCCGGCGCATCGGCCGCCCCGCCTGAACGGCGCAGCGCGCATGGGGAGAAAGGGTTAGGATCGCTCGTCCGCCCGGCTTTGGTTGACGCGCTGTTAACGACCTTGGGGCCATCGCTGCGGACAGTCCGGAGCTGAAGATGAACCGCCCCCTTTCCGACCTTCACGTCGCCGTCCTGATGGGCGGAATTTCGGCGGAACGGCAGGTCTCGCTGTCCTCGGGCGAGGAATGCGCCAAGGCCCTTGAGCGGCAGGGCGCGCGGGTTAGCCGCATCGACGCGGGCCGCGACCTGGCCAATGTGCTGTCGGGCCTGATCAAGCCCGACGTGGCGCTGAACTGCCTGCACGGCGCCTGGGGCGAGGACGGCTGCGTCCAGGGCGTGCTGGAAACGCTGCGGATCCCCTACACCCACTCCGGCGTCCTGGCCTCGGCCCTGGCGATGGACAAGGACAAGTCCAAGGCCGTGCTGAAGGCCGCGGGGCTCAAGGTTCCCGGCGGGGGCCTGTTCGACCGACGCCAGGTGGCGACCCGTCACGTCATCGACCCGCCCTATGTCGTCAAGCCGAACGCGGAAGGCTCTTCCGTCGGCGTCTATCTGGTGCGCGAGGGCGCCAACGACTTCGCCAGCGAGGTCGCCGCCCCGGACTGGACCTATGGCGAGAAGGTGATGGTCGAGCCCTTCATCCCGGGCAAGGAGCTGGCCGTCACCGTTCTGGGCGAAGCCGCGGGACCGCGCGCCCTGACCGTCACCGACATCACCCCGGTCAAGGGCTTCTACGACTATGAGGCCAAGTATGCGAAGGGCGGGTCGATCCACGTCCTGCCCGCCGTCCTGCCGCCGCACGTGTTCGAGGCGGCGCTTCGCCAGGCCGAGCAGGCGCACACGGCGATGGGTTGCCGAGGCGTGTCCAGAAGCGACTTCCGTTATGACGATGTTAAGGACGATCTGGTCCTGTTGGAGGTCAACACGCAGCCCGGCATGACCCCGACCTCGCTCGCCCCCGAGCAGGCCGCCCATGTCGGAATGAGCTACGAAGACCTGGTTCGGTGGATGGTGGAGGACGCCTCATGCCCGCGGTAGTTCGCGGCGGTCGGCGACAGAGTTCGGCGCAGTCCCCCCGGCGCGCGGCAGGCTCCGCGCAGGGCCGGGGGCGCGGCGGCGCCCGCCCGGGCGGCGGGACCGTTCCCGGCAAGATGGCCGCTATCGGCCGCGTCGACCTGTCCCCCCGCGCGGTGGTGATCGCCCTGGCGGCCGGGGCCCTGGTCGTGGCCGGCGTGCTGGCCACCGGCGCGCGCGCCGAGCGGATCGGCCAGTCCGTCTCGGGCGGCGTGGATCGTCTGACGGCCGGCATGGGCTTGACCCTGAAGCGGGTGCACGTGACCGGCGCCTCGGCCGAGGCCGAGCCGGCCATCCAGCGCGCCCTGGGTCTTCACGCCGGCCAGCCCATCGTCGGCCTGGACCTGGACGTGTTGCGCCAGCGGGTGCAGTCGGTCGGCTGGGTCAAGGAGGCGCGGGTGGTGCGGCTGTTGCCCGACACCCTGATCGTCGAGGTCAAGGAGCACGACCGCCTGGCCGTCTGGCAGGTCGACGGCCAGATCAAGGTGATCGACGCGGGCGGCAAGGTGATCGAGGGGGCTGACGCGCGCCGCTATCCCGTCCTGCCGCTGGTGGTGGGGCGCGGCGCCGACGTGGCGGCCGGCGAAATCCTGCCGCTGCTGAGCCAGCGTCCGCGCCTGATGGGCCGGATCGACGCCCTGGTGCGGGTCGACGAGCGCCGCTGGGACCTGCGGCTCAAGGACGGCGGCCTGATCCAGCTGCCCGCCGTCGAACAGGAGGCGGCGCTTATCCGGCTGGACGCGCTGGACCAGCGCGAGCGGCTGCTGGACCTGGGGTTCGCCCGGGTCGATCTGAGAACGCCTGAAGCGGTCGCGGTGCGGCCGACCGGCGACGTCTGACGAAGGGACACGACCGGCATGGGCGGCAAGCAACGGATGGCGGCGAACGATCAGGGCCGGGGGATGGATCCCCGCGGCGGACGCGCGCCCGTGGTCGCCGCCCTGGACATCGGCCATTCCAAGGTCTCCTGCTTCATCATGAAGCCCGACGGCGTGCGACACGCCGACCGCACCATCCGCGTGGCGGGCGCCAGCCACGTCCAGTCCAAGGGCGTCAAGGGCGGGGCCATCATCAACATGGACGAGGCCGCGCAGGCCATCGGCCACGCCGTCGAACGCGCCGAGCGCGCCGCCCAGAGCCCGGTCTCGGGCGTCGTCGTCACCACCGCCATGGGCCAGATGGCCAGCCACCGCGTCCAGGCGCGCGTATCCCTGGGCGCCAACCCGATCGGCGACGCCGACCTGGCGCGCGCCATCGGCATGGCCCTGGCCCAGATCCGCCTGCCCAACCGCCGGCCGATCCATGTCCTGCCCATCGCCTGGTCGGTGGACGGGGCGCGCGGCGTGCACGACCCGCGCGCCATGCGCGGCGGGTCGCTGGGCCTGGACCTGCTGGTCGTGTCCATGTCCGAGAGCGTCTTCACCACCCTGAGCCACTGTCTGGAGCTGGCGCACCTGGATCTGCAGGGCGTCGCCGCCGCGCCGGTCGTCTCCTCGCTGGCCGCGCTGGAAGACGACGAGATGGACCTGGGCTGCGTCTGCATCGACATGGGCGGCGGCTCGACCAGCGCCGCCGTCTGGGGCGGCCGGTCCCTGCTGCACATCGAGAGCCTGAACGTTGGGGGCGATCACGTCACCTCCGACATCGCGCGCGGCCTGTCGACCTCCAAGGCGGGCGCCGAGCGGCTCAAGACCCTGCACGGCTCGGCCATGGCCAGCGCCAACGAGGACCGCGAGATGCTGGAAGCCCCGCCGCGCGGCGAGGACCCGTCGGCCGGCCCCGTCGTGGTGCCGCGCGCCATGCTGAAGACCGTCATCGCCCCGCGCGTGGAAGAGACGCTGGAGCTGCTGCGCGACCGGCTGAAGACCGCCGGCGTGGGCCTGGAGCCGGGCGCGGGCCTGGTCCTGACCGGGGGCGCCAGCCAGTTGAACGGCGTGCGCGAACTGGCCGTGCGCGTCTTCGACCGCCCCGTCCGCCTTGGAAAGCCCCAACGGGCGCCACATTTGGCCGACGCCGCCTCCGGCCCCGCCTTCTGCGCCACCTCCGGCGTCCTCCTCCGCGCCGCCTACGGCCCGCGCGAAGCGGTCTCGGCCCGCAAGCTCATGGCCCGCCAGATCACGGCGGCCGACGCCCCCAGGATCCACCGCGGCAATGTGGTGGGCCGCGTGGCGGGGTGGCTGAGGGATAACCTGTGATTATCGACCGGTCGGGCCGATAAATCTGCGGCAAAGCTGGAATAAGGACCTTTCCGTAGCACCGACTCACATTATCGCCGTAACCTTCTCTTAACCCTCATGGGCGCACTCCTTAACACGCTCATAACCAATGCGATTCGGCGGGGCGTTCGCATGGTTTCCGAGGGCAGGGTCGGAAGGTCGGAAAAAGAATGTCACTCTCGCTGGTCAAGCCTCAAGCCACTGAACTGAAGCCCCGGATCGTCGTGTTCGGCGTCGGCGGGGCGGGCGGCAACGCCGTAAACAACATGATCGACGCGGGCCTCGAAGGGGTCGAGTTCGTCGTCGCGAACACCGACGCCCAGCATCTGTCGTTCGCCAAGACCGACCGTCGCATCCAGCTGGGCGAGACCATCACCCAGGGGCTGGGCGCGGGCGCCCACCCCGAGGTCGGCATGAACGCCGCCGAGGAATCCGCCGACGAGATCCATCAGCATCTCGAAGGCGCGCACATGGTCTTCATCACCGCCGGCATGGGCGGCGGCACCGGCACCGGCGCCGCGCCGATCATCGCCAAGTGCGCGCGCGATCGCGGCATCCTGACCGTCGGCGTCGTGACCAAGCCCTTCACCTTCGAAGGCCGTCACCGGATGCGCCTGGCCGATGCGGGCATCGCCGAGCTGCAGCGCTACGTCGACACCCTGATCGTCATTCCGAACCAGAACCTGTTCCGCGTCGCCAACGAACGCACCACCTTCGCCGACGCCTTCGGCATGGCCGACCAGGTGCTGCACTCGGGCGTGCGCTCGATCACCGACCTGATGATCCTGCCGGGTCTGATCAACCTCGACTTCGCCGACGTCCGCGCCGTCATGTCCGAGATGGGCAAGGCGATGATGGGCACGGGCGAGGCCTCGGGCGACGACCGCGCCCTGCTGGCCGCCCAGAACGCCATCGCCAACCCGCTGCTGGACGAGACCAGCCTGAAGGGCGCCAAGGCCGTGCTGGTCAACATCACCGGCGGCCTGGACATGACCCTGCTGGAGGTCGACGAGGCCGCCAACGCCATCTCGGCCGAGGTGGACGGCGACGCCAACATCATCTTCGGCGCCGCCTTCGATCCGGCGCTGGAAGGCAAGATCCGCGTCTCGGTGGTCGCCACCGGCATGGACGAGGGCGAGGTCAAGCGCATCGAACCGATCGCGCCCGCGACCGGAACCGGTTCGCCGCTGGCGACCCATGACGCCCGTCGTTCGGCCGGCGGCCTGTACGGAACGGCCGCCCAACGTCCGGAGCCCGCCCGCGACACATGGCGCGAGCCGACCCGCGCCGAGGCGACGCGTGCGCCGGAGCCGACCGTCGCGCCCGCCGCGCCCGCTTACGAGCCTCCGGTCGCCCGTGCGCCCGAGCCCGCCCCGGCGCCCGAGCCGCGCATCGAGGTCCGCCCCGAGCCGGTGATCCGCGTGGCCGAAGAGCAGCCCCAGGCCCGCAACCTGGATCCGATCGTCGATCCGTGGGTCGAGGAGTACGAGACGACGCGCAAGCCCGCGCCGTCGCAGCCGGCCGCCCAGGCCGACCTGTACGATCGCGCCGAGCCGATGGACGACTACGACGACCGGGATCATCGCCGCAGCGGCTGGAGCCTGTTCGGCCGCAAGCGGGCGCAGGCCCCGCAGCCGACCTATGCGCCTCGTCCGACCTCCGGCGCCCGCGCGGCCGCCCAGCCGGCGCCCGAGCCCGAGGCCGGTCAGGCCGACGACGACCTGGAGATTCCCTCTTTTCTCCGACGGCTGGCGAACTAGGCCTTAGGGCGTGAACGTCTGATTTGGGAAGGGCGGCCGAAGGGCCGCCCTTTCTCGTTTTCGCAAGCCGTCGCCGCCGCGCCGTGGCCTCGGAAACAATCCGAAACCCGACTTTCATTTTCTCCTTGCGAACGCGCCGCTAGATCAGCGGTGAGGCGCAATCCGCACGCAGAGGCGGAAGCGCGCAGACAGAGAGTTTGAGCTTGCCGGTCATCAACGACCATCACGAACGCACCCTCGTCGCGCCGGCGATCATCGCCGGCGTGGGCGTGCACACGGGCCGCCGCGTGCGCCTGGCCGTGCGTCCGGCGCCGGCCGGAACGGGCGTCGTCTTCGTGCGGACCGACGTGACGGACCGCGACAACCGCATCCCTGTCTCGGGCGAGGCGGTGGTCGATGCGCGCCTGAACACCATGATCGCCAACGGCGACGACGTGCGTCTGTCCACCATCGAGCATCTGATGGCGGCCTTCTCGGCGCTGGGCGTGTCCAACGCCGTCGTCGAGGTGGACGGTCCCGAGTTGCCGATCCTGGACGGGTCGGCGCGGGATTTCGTCAACCTGCTGGATCGGGCGGGCTTCCGCCGCCAGCCGACGCCGGTGCGCTACATCGAAATCCAGGAGCCGATCCATGTGGAGGAGGGCGACAAGCACGCCGCGCTCCTGCCCTGCGACCGCTACGAGATGCGCATGGAGATCGACTTCCCGTCGGCCGCCATCGGCAACCAGGTGGTGGACTTCGTCGTCGACGAGACGACCTTCCGCACCGAGATCATGGCCGCGCGCACCTTCGGCTTCGCCCATGAGGTGGAGGCGCTGCGCCAGGCCGGCCTGGCGCGCGGCGGCTCGCTGGAGAACGCCGTGGTCATCGACGGCGACGACATCCTGAACCCCGGCGGCCTGCGCATGGAACGCGAGTTCGTGCGGCACAAGGCGCTGGACGCCATCGGCGACCTGTATGTGCTGGGCGCGCCGATCCTGGGCCGCTACGAGGGCTATAAGGCCGGTCACGCCCTGAACAACAAGCTGGTCCGCGCCCTGCTGGCCGCGCCGCACGCTTGGCGCGAGGTCGCCCGCGTGCCGGAGATGGCGGAAGCAGGCTGACAATCGTTCCGCTCATCTCGGCGTTCGCCGGGATGAGCGGTTTAAACTCAAACCCGGATCACAGAGATCAACCGGCCGAAGTCCGCTTCGCCGCGCTGGAAGGCGCGGCGGTTGGAATAGAAGCGGTCCTCGTCCGCGCAGGTGTCGTGCCCGGTCCAGACGGCCTGGCGGACGCCGGCCTGCTGCAGCCGCCACAGCACGAAGCCGGGCAGGTCGAACTGGCGCTTGTCGGCCGTCGCCCCGGGGCGGAAGAAGCGGTCGCTGCCGGGATCATGGTGGGTGAAGCGCGCCTGGAAGTCCTCGCCGACCTCGTAGCTGTCCTGGGCGATGCAGGGGCCGACGACGGCCAGCATCCGACGCGGCTCGGCGCCCAGCGCCTCCATCGCCGCGACGGCCGAATGGACGACCCCGCCCAGCGCGCCCTTCCAGCCGGCATGGACGGCGGCGACGATGCGCGTCTCCGGATCGGCCAGCAGCACCGGCGCGCAGTCTGCGGTCAGCACCGAACACAGCACGCCCGGCTCGGCCGTGACCACGGCGTCCCCCTCGGGCCGGTCGCCCCGCCACGGCCCCTCGGCCACGCGCGCGACGGCGGAATGGATCTGATAGCAGCCGTTCAGGTGATCCAGGTCCGCGCCCATCGCCTCGGCCACGCGGCGGCGATTCTCGGTCACGGCGGCCGGGTCGTCCTTGGAGCCGACGCCGGTGTTCAGCCCTTCGTAGAGGCCCGTCGAGGTTCCGCCCGCGCGGGTGAAGAAGCCGTGGGCGATCCCGGCGGCGCTCAGCAGCGGGTGCGTGACGGGTTCCACCAGGCTCATGCGTCCCACCCCGGCACGACCAGCGAACGGGGCGAGAAGATCGCGGCGGCCTTGAACAGGGTTCCCATCTGGTCCTCGGCGGTCAGGCGGTTCAGCTGGCGCTCGATCACCGGCGCGGCGTCGGGCCGTCCCCGTTTCAAGGCTTCGGCGCGGTGTTCGATCCCCAGTCGCCTGAGGAATTCGCCCTGGCCCAGGCATCCGGTCACGTCGGCCCCGGCGCGGACGGCCGCTTCCAGCACGGTGGGGAAGTCGGCCCACTGGGTCAGATCGGCCTGGCCGGGCGCGTCCAGCGGATCGACCTTGGCGTGGCGGCGCAGGGCTTGAAGCGTGTCGCCCGCCTCGGGCCGGGCGCGGCCATAGTCGATCAGCAGGGCGGCGCCGGACGCCGCGCGCACCAAGGCCCCCAGGTCCCGGCCGAAGGCGGCCTGCTGCTCGGAAATCTCGACCACGCCGCCGGGCGCGACCTCGAACGCCGGACGAATGAAGCCGCCCGTGACGGCCGACAGGCCGAACACCAGGTCGTTGTCGTCGGTGACGCCGACGCGCCGCTCGAACCAGCCGTCGTCGGTTCTCATGAACTGGCGCGCCGGCAGACAGTCCAGGACCTCGTTGGCGATCAGGATCACGGGCGCGTCGGTCTCGACCTGGGTCAGGTCGCGCACCCAGCGCGGGGCGACGTCGGCGCCCGCCAGCGCCCGCGCCTGCAGATCGCGCAACGGCCCGCTGGGCTCGATCAGGATCAGGTCGACCGCCTCCAGGAAGCCGGGCGCCAGGCGGGCGGCGCGCAGCACGTCGCTCATCAGCGCGCCGTCGCCGGGCCCGACCTCGACCAGTCGCAGCCGCTCGGGCGCGCCCAGGCGATTCCAGGTCTCCACCGCCCACAGGCCGATCAGTTCGCCGAACATCTGGCTGACCAGGGGGGCGGTGATGAAGTCGCCGCCTTCCCCCAGCGCCGGCCGGGTCGCGTAATAGCCGTCCTGCGGGTCGTGCAGGCAGCGCGTCACATAGTCGGCCACCGTCATCGGCCCGGTCAGGGCGATCTCGCGCGCCAGCCTGGCCTTCAGGCTCATGCGACGACGGGCGGGCGGCTCCGGGCCCGCCAGATCAGCCACAGGCCGACCAGGATCATCGGGATCGACAGCATCATCCCCATGGTCAGGCCCAGCGGGAAGTCCGGCATGCCGTAATCCGGCTCGCGCACATTCTCCAGCAGGGCGCGGCAGACGCCATAGCCGACCAGGAACAGGCCGGTGACATAGCCCGGCTTCATCAGCAGGCGACCCTTCCAGACGGCGAGCGACAGCAGGCCGAACAGGACGATCCCCTCCAGGCCCGCCTCATAGAGCTGGCTGGGATGGCGCGGCGCGTCGCCGGCCGGGCAGAAGCCGTACATCGATTGGATGCGGTCGTTGCAGAAGCGGATGGCCCAGGGAACCGTCGTCTCGCGGCCCCACAGCTCGCCGTTGATGAAGTTGGCCAGCCGGCCGAAGCCCAGGCCGATGGGCACCACTGGGGCCACTAGGTCGCCGATCCGCAGCATGTCGATCTTCTGCGCGCGCGAGAACAGCACGATGGCCAGGGCCACGCCCAGGAAGCCGCCGTGGAAGCTCATGCCCCCCGTCCACAGCTGGAACAGCTCGAACCGTTCGCCCAGCGTGTCGCCGGTGAACAGCTGGGCGTACATGACCGGCTTGTAGAACAGCGCGTAGCCCAGCCGCCCGCCCAGGATGATGCCCAGCACGATCCACAGCACCAGGTCGTCCAGCTGCGCCGGGGTCATCGGCGGACGGCCGCCCCACAGCCGGTCGGTCTTGACCAGACGGGTGGCGTACCACCACCCCAGGACGATGCCCGCCACATAGGCCAGGGCGTACCAGCGGATCGGCAACGGCCCCAGATGGATCAGGACCGGATCGAATTCGGGAAAGGGCAAGGCGGTTCCTCGAAGGGTTCAACGACGCCGCTTTAGCAAGCGCGGCCGCCTTCGTCGCGTGCGAAGGTGACGTCCTCGGGGCGGACGGCTAGGCTGGCGTCATGTCGCGCCCCGAGAACGAGCCCCAGGCTCCCGCCGCCCGCTGGTCCCTGATCGGACCGGGCATCGTCGTCGCCGCCACCGGCGTCGGGGCGGGGGACCTGGTCGCCACCCTGATCGCGGGCTCCCGCTTCGGCTACGCCCTGCTGTGGGCGGCGGTCGCCGGCACGGTCATCAAGATCGCCCTGGCCGAGGGGGTGGGGCGCTGGACCCTGGCCAGCGGGCGGACCATCTTCGACGGCTGGTCCTCGCTGGGCGGCGGCTGGTTCGGGGGGCGGCTGAACTGGGCGGGCCTCTATTTCGGCCTCTATGTCGTCGTCTGGGGCTTCGTTTACGGCGCGGCCGCGATGACGGCGGCCGCCCTGCCGCTGGCCGCCCTGTTCGGCGGTGATCTGAAGGCCTGGGGCGTGGCCAGCGGGGTGGCGGGCCTGGGCCTGGTGTGGATGGGCGGTTACGGCCTGTTCGAAAAGGTGATGACCGCCCTGGTCGGCGTCATGTTCGTCACCGTGGTCGGCCTGGCCGTCATCGTGGCGCCCGACCTGCCGGCGCTGGCGACCGGCCTGTGGCCCCGCCTGCCTGAAGGGTCCGTCTTCTACACCCTGGGCCTGATCGGCGGGGTCGGGGGCACCATCACCATGGCCGCCTACGGCTATTGGGCCAACGCCAAGGGCTGGCGCGGTCCGGGCTGGATGCGGGTCATGCGGCTGGACAACGGCGTGGCCTATGTCGTCACCGGCGTCTTCGTCATCGCCATGATGATCGTCGGGGCCGAACTGCTCCATTCCGCCGGCATCGCGCTCAGCAGCGGCGACCGGGGGCTGCTGGACCTGGATCAGGTCCTGCGCGACCGCTTCGGTCGGCCGATCTCCATCCTGTTCCTGGTCGGCTTCTGGGCCGCCACCTTCTCCAGCCTGATAGGCGTGTGGCAGGGCGTCAGCCTGATGTTCGCCGACTTCTACGGCCATGTCGCGGGCCGCTCGCGCGGGCTGGAGCACGGAATCCAAGGGGACGGCCCCGTGGAAAGGACCTGGCCGTTCCGCGCCTACGCCCTGTGGCTGACCTTCCCGCCGATCGTCCTGCTGTTCATGGACCGGCCCTTCGGCCTGATCGTCGCCTATGGGGTGCTGGGCAGCCTGTTCATGCCCTTCCTGGCGGGGACGCTGATCTGGCTGCTGAACAGCGACAGAACGCCGCGCGCGTGGCGCAACGGCTGGCTGTCGAATCTGCTTCTGGGCGCGGCGGCGCTGCTGTTCGCGGCGCTGGCTGGCAACGAACTGGTCGGCCTGATCCGCCCCTGAACGGTCAGGACGTGGAGGCAGCGTCACAATGGCCTCTACGAACCGTCACCGTTCCCCGCTAGGCAGCGTTCGATCGACCTCGGGGGAAGCAGCATGAAGACC
Organism: Brevundimonas albigilva; assembly: GCF_023573565.1. NCBI lineage: Bacteria > Pseudomonadati > Pseudomonadota > Alphaproteobacteria > Caulobacterales > Caulobacteraceae > Brevundimonas > Brevundimonas albigilva. Next base: position 2,233,382 of record NZ_CP097649.1, on the reverse strand, counting down.
TTCGTCGCGGCCTTGATGGGCGCCGTCGCACTGTCGGCCGGTCCGGCCCTGGCCCAGGTGACGGCGCCGCCGGACCCCGATCCCGCGCCGCCGCCGGCCCATGCGCCGAACGGACGCTGGGCGGCCAGGGGCTGGGCCGACCGCATCGTGCTGAGCCCCGCCGCCGACGCCGCGCGCGGCGCGGCCGTGGCCTGGCGCACCGATGTCCGCCAGACCTCGGCCGAGGCCCAGATCGCCGAGGAGATCGACGGCCCGCTGCTGGGCTTTTTCGCCCGCACCGTCGCCGGGACGACCGCCCCGATCCAGAACGAGAACGGCCAGGCGCTGTATCACCAGGTCCGCTTCGAGGATCTGCAGCCCGCCACACGCTACGTCTATCGCGTCCGCGCCGCCGACGGCTGGAGCGAATGGCTGCCGTTTCGCACGGCCGCGGCGGACTTCGCGCCGTTCCGCTTCATCTATCTGGGCGACACCCAGAACGACATCCTGGAAATCGGCTCGCGGGTGATCCGCTCGGCGCTGAAGGAGGCGGGACCGGCCGCCCTGGTCGTCCACGCCGGCGACCTGGTGGCCCAGCGCGAGACAAAGGTCCACGACGACGAATGGGGCGAATGGACCGAGGCCGGCGGCCGCGCCTTCGCCATGACGCCGCAGCTGCCGGCGCCGGGCAATCACGAATACGTCGACCACATCCTGCCGGACGGCACGGAGTCGCGCCTGTTGGGGCCGCACTGGCCGCTGCAGTTCGCCCTGCCGGCCAATGGCGCGCCGGGCGCCGAGCAGACCAGTTATTTCGTCGACTATCAGGGCGTGCGGTTCATCGTGCTGGACGGCACCGCCGCCATCGACCTGGGCGCCTCCGAGAGCCAGACCCGCTGGCTGGACCAGACGCTGGCCTCCAGCCCCGCGCGCTGGAACGTGGCCCTGTTCCACCAGCCGATCTACACCTGCGCCCGGCCCGAGGACACCGAGGAGTTGAAGACGGCCTGGAAGCCGATCTTCGACGCGCGCCGCATCGACCTGGTGCTGCAGGGGCACGACCACTGCTACGGTCGGGTCTCCGACCCGGCCGGCGCCGAGGCCTCGCGCGCCAACAGCGACGCCGGGCGGCCGCAGGGGCCGGTCTATGTCGTCTCGGTCACGGGCTCGAAGATGTACGGTCTGAACGACCGCGCGGATGCGCAGCCGGTCCGCGCCGCCGAGAACACCGAGCTGTACCAGCTGGTCGATGTCGAGGCGGATCGCCTGAATTTCCGCGCCTTCACCGCCACGGGGCGGCTGTATGACGCCTTCACCCTGGTCAAGGGCGAGGACGGTCTGAACCGGCTGATTGAGACGGAGGAGACCCTGCTGGCTGCCCGTCGTTGCGACGGCGAGGCCGGACCAGACGACCGTCCCTGCACGGCCGAGATCAAGGACTGATCGGGGGCGTGTTTTCGGCCTGTTTTCGGTCTGGCTTGCCGTAGGGGAGGCTTTCGCCTACCCCTCCCGGCTCGATTCCAGGACGATGACGGACGAAACGCCCATGACGCTCGCGCTTCTTTTCCCCGGACAGGGCAGCCAGGCCGTCGGCATGGGCGCGCCGCTGGCCGACGCCTTCCAGTCCGCCCGCGACGTCTTCGCCGAGGTCGACGAGGCCCTGGGCCAGAAGCTGTCGGTCCTGATGCGCGAGGGGCCGGAGGACCAGCTGACCCTGACCGAGAACGCCCAGCCGGCCCTGATGGCCGTGTCCCTGGCCGTGATCCGGGTGCTGAAGGCCGAGTTCGGCGTGGACGTGGCCCAGGCGGCCTTCGTCGCCGGGCATTCGCTGGGCGAATATTCGGCCCTGGCGGCGGCGGGCGCGCTGAGCGTGCCGGACACCGCGCGCCTGCTGAAGCTGCGCGGCCAGGCCATGCAGCGCGCCGTCCCGGTGGGCAGGGGGGCGATGGCCTCGCTGATCGGACCCAGGACCGACCTGGCCCTGGCCGAGGCCGCCGCCGCGGCGGGCGCCGAGGTCGGCGTCTGCGTCGTCGCCAATGACAACAACGCCGGCAACATCGTCATCTCGGGCGACAAGGCGGCGGTGGACCGCGCCATCGAAAAGGCCAAGGAACTGGGCGCGCGGGCGATCCCGCTGAACGTCTCGGCGCCGTTCCACTGTCCGCTGATGCAGCCGGCCGCCGACGAGATGGCCCAGGCCCTGGCCTCGGCCGCCATCCTGGCGCCGGCCGTGCCGGTGGTGGCCAATGTCACCGCCCGCCCGGAGACCGACCCGGAGACCCTCCGCCGCCTGCTGGTTGAACAGGTCACCGGCCGGGTGCGCTGGCGCGAGAGCATGGAATGGATGGCGGGTGAGGGCGGCGTGACGCGCTTCGTCGAGGTCGGCTCGGGCAAGGTGCTGACCGGCATGGCCAAGCGGATCGCGCCGGAGGCCGAAAGCCTGCCGCTGAACACGCCGGAAGACCTGGAAGCGTTCGCGAAGGGCCTCTGATCGCCCGATCGCCGTCATCCTCGGGCTTGACCCGAGGATCGGACCATCCGCACTTCGGCGTTAGAGAGCGAGCGCCATCATCGACATCGGCGCCGCACGGCGCCTGATCCTCGGGTCAAGCCCGAGGATGACGGAACAGGAGAGACACGGATGTTCAATCTCGCAGGCAAGACTGCGCTGGTGACGGGCGCGACGGGCGGCATCGGCGGGGCGATCGCGCGGGCGCTGCACGCCCAGGGCGCGACCGTGGTGCTGTCGGGCACGCGTGAGGCGGTGCTGGCGGACCTGGCCAGGGAACTGGGCGAGCGGGCGCATTTCGCCACGGCCAACCTGTCGGACGGCGAGTCGGTCGACAATCTGGTCAATGCGGCGGAAACGGCGGCGGGCGCGCCGCTGGACATCCTGGTGGCCAATGCGGGCGTCACCAAGGACGGCCTGCTGATGCGGATGAAGGACGAGGACTTCGAGCACGTGCTCAAGGTCAATCTGGAAAGCTATTTCCGCCTGACCCGCGCGGCGGTGAAGGGCATGATGAAGCGCCGCGCCGGCCGCATCATCGGCGTGACCTCGGTGGTCGGCGTGACCGGCAACCCCGGCCAGACCAACTATTCGGCGTCCAAGGCCGGCATGATCGGCTTTTCCAAGTCGCTGGCCCAGGAGGTCGGCTCGCGCGGGATCACCGTCAACTGCATCGCGCCGGGCTTCATCGCCAGCCCCATGACGGACGTGCTGAACGAGCAGCAGCGCGAGACCATCCTGGCCCGGATCCCCGCCGGTCGCCTGGGTTCGGGCGACGAGATCGCCGCCGCCGCCGTCTATCTGTGTTCGGACGAGGCCGCCTATGTCACGGGCCAGACCTTGCACGTCAACGGCGGCATGGCGATGATCTGACCGCGATCACGACACGCAACAGACTATTTCCCGCCCCGACGGCTGTGCTAAAGGGCGGTATGCATTGGCGGTTCGATCCCTTTGGGCTTGCGTCGCCGGCGCTGCCGTGAGACGGCGATTTTTGATGAGACCCCGCCTCTACGGCGCATTTAAACAGGCAGAGAGACACTCATGTCCGACACCCTCGAGCGCGTTCGCAAGATCGTCATCGACCACCTGGACGCCGATCCGGACAAGGTCACGGAAAAGGCCAGCTTCATCGACGACCTGGGCGCCGACTCGCTCGACAACGTCGAGCTGGTGATGGCCTTCGAAGAAGAATTCGACATCGAAATCCCCGACGACGCCGCCGAACACATCCAGACGGTCGGCGACGCCGTGAAGTACATCGACGAAAAGTCGGCCGGCTGATTTCAGCCGCCGATCGGCGATAGTCAGGGCCGCCCGGCGCTCCTAGCGGAGACGCCCGGCGGCCTTTACTGTTTCTGACCCGCGAATCCGGCTTCGGGATTCGCGATGAAGCGATAAGAGCGAAGGAGCGAACGCCATGCGCCGCGTCGTGGTGACAGGAATCGGCCTGCTGACCCCCCTGGGCTGGGGCGTCGAAAAGAGCTGGAAGGGCATCGTCGAGGGGCGTTCGGGCATCGGTCCGATCACCGCCTTCGACACCGAGGGCTACGCCTGCACCATCGCCGGGGAGGTGCCCAGCGTGGACGGCCGCGGCGGCGGCGGCGAGGGCGACTTCGACCCCGACCAGATCATGTCGGCCAAGGACAGGAAGCGCGTCGACGACTTCATCCTATACGCCATCGCGGCGGCCGACGAGGCCCTGCACGACGCGAACTGGAAACCCGAGACCAACGAGGCGCGCGAGCGCACGGGCGTCATGGTCGGCGCCGGCATCGGCGGCCTGGGCCCCATCGCCGACACCGCCATCATCCTGAAGGAGCAGGGTCCGCGCCGCGTCAGCCCCTTCTTCATTCCCAGCGCCCTGATCAACCTGGCCGGCGGCCAGATCTCGATCCGCCACGGCCTGAAGGGGCCCAACCACGCGGTCGTCACCGCCTGCGCCACCGGCGCCCACGCCATCGGCGACGCGGCGCGGATGATCGCCCTGGACGACGCCGACGTCATGGTGTGCGGCGGGGCGGAAAGCTCCATCGTGCCCATTGGCATCGCGGGCTTTCTGGCCTGCAAGGCCCTGTGCACCGCCTATAACGACACGCCCGAGACGGCCTCGCGCCCCTACGACCGGGGCCACGCCGGCTTCGTCATGGGCGAGGGCGCGGGAATCTTCGTGCTGGAGGAATACGAGCACGCCAAGGCGCGCGGCGCGACCATCTACGCCGAGGTCGTCGGCTATGGCATGAGCGGCGACGCCTATCACATCACCGCCCCGTCCGAGGACGGCGAGGGCGGCGAGCGGGCCATGAAGGCGGCGCTGAAGCGCGCCGGGCTGCAACCCTCCGACCTCGACTACGTCAACGCCCACGGCACCTCGACGATGGCCGACTGGATCGAGCTGAAGGCCATCGAGCGGCTGGTCGGCGACCACGCCAAGGATCTGGCCGTCTCCTCGACCAAGTCGATGACCGGCCACCTGCTGGGCGCGGCCGGCGCCATCGAGGCGGCCTTCTGCGTCCTGGCCATCCGCGACCAGATCGCCCCGCCGACCATCAACCTGGACGACCCGGAGCACGAGACGGCGATCGACCTGGTCCCGCACAAGGGCAAGCCGATGAAGATCGACGTGGCCATGTCCAACAGCTTCGGCTTCGGCGGCACCAACGCCTCGGTGATCTTCAAGAAGGTCGTGGACTGAGATGTTCGGGCGCGGACGGGTCGAGAAGCGATCGGGCCTGACCGTCGCCCTGCTGACGGGCTCGGCGACCTTCGCCCTGTTCCTCATCGTGGCCCTGGCGGCGATCTGGGCGGTCTATTACGCGCCCGGCCCCGCCGCGCGGCAGGGCGATTCGACCGTCGTGACCCTGCCCAGCGGGTCCAGCGTCTCGGCCATCGCGGCCCAGATGAAGGCGGCGGGCGTCATCCGGTCGCCGGACCTTTTCAAGGCGGCGGCGTCGCTGACCGGGGCGGATCGGCGGCTTCGCGCGGGCGAGTACGACGTGCCGTCTGGAACCTCGCTGGCCGGGGTCTTGAAGCTGATGGTCGAGGGGCGGGTGGTGCGCCACTTCGTGACCCTGCCCGAAGGCTGGTCCTCGGCCCAGGCGGTGGACATCCTGATGCGCCAGCCGGTCCTGGTCGGATCGGTGGAGGAGACGCCCGAAGAGGGGACCCTGTGGCCCGAGACCTATGAGGTCACCCGCGGCGAAAGCCGTCAGTCGGTGATCGAGCGGATGCAGGTCGCCGCCCGCGACAACCTGCGCGTCCTGTGGGCGCAGCGCGCGCCCGGGACCATCGCGCGCAATCCGGAGGAGGCGCTGATCCTGGCCTCGATCGTCGAGAAGGAAACCGGCGTCGCCGCCGAGCGCCCGCGCGTCGCCGCCGTCTTCACCAACCGGCTGCGCCAGGGGATGCGGCTGGAGAGCGACCCGACCATCGTCTATGGCCTGACCAAGGGCCGGCCCCTGGGGCGCGGCATCCGCCGTTCGGAACTGACCCAGGCCACGCCCTGGAACACCTATCTGATCGACGGCCTGCCGCCGACGCCGATCGCCAATCCGGGCCGCGAGGCCCTGCGCGCGGTGCTGAACCCGCCGGCCGACCCGGCCCTGTTCTTCGTCGCCGACGGCACGGGCGGCCACGCCTTCGCCAACACCTACGAGGAGCACCTGCGCAACGTCGCCCGCTGGCGCCAGATCGAACGCCAGAAGGCCGGCCTGCCGCCCGAGGCGCCGGCTCCGGCCGCGCCGGGGATGTCGACGGCGCCCATGACCGATCCCGCCGGCCAGCCCGCCGCTGCGGCCCCGCCGGGCCAGGCGACGCTGACCCTGCCGGCCGGCGCCAGCCAGGGGCCGAACCGGTGAGCGGACAGATTTCGGGCATGACCGGCTTCGGCCGCGCCGATGGCGCAGCGGACGGCTGGACCTGGTCGGTCGAGGCCCGCTCGGTCAACGGCCGCAATCTGGAGGTCCGCTATCGCGGCCCCAACGGCTTCGACGAACTGGAGCGGCTGGCCAAGACGTCCGCCCAGGCCCGGTTCGCGCGCGGCCAGGTGACGCTGGGCCTGCAGGCGCGCCGCGCCCAGGCCGCCGATGTCGCCGTGGTCGTCAACGAGCCCCTGCTGGCGCGCTATCTCTCGCTCGCCAATCAGCTGGCGGAGGACGGGGCCACGCCGCCGTCGGCCGACGGCATGCTGGCGCTGCGGGGCGTCATCGAGGCCCCGGAGGAAGAGGACGACGCCGAGACGCGCGCCGCCGTCCAGGCCGAAATGGCGAAAACCTTGGAGGCGGCGCTGGACGCCCTGAAGGCCTCTCGTCAGCGCGAGGGGGCGCAGCTGGCGCCGCTGCTGCAGGATTTCGTCGCCCGGATCGAGACCCTGGTCGGTCAGGCCGAGGCCGAGGCCCAGGGCCAGGTCGAGGCCATCCGCGAGCGCTTCACCCGTCGCATCGCCGAACTGGCGCCCGACGCGCCGGGCCTTGAGGACCGCATCTTCCTGGAAGCCGCCGCCCTGGCGGCCAAGGCCGACGTGCGCGAGGAGCTGGATCGACTGACCGCCCATGTCGCCTCGGCCCGCCAACTGCTGGGCCAGCCGCCGGCGGGGCGCAAGCTGGACTTCCTGATGCAGGAATTCATGCGCGAGGCGAACACCCTGTGCTCGAAATCCGCTACCACCGCCCTGACCGGAATCGGCCTGGAGCTGAAGGCGGTGATCGAGCAGTTGCGTGAACAGGTCCAGAATGTCGAATGAACACACCCCCCGCCGCGGCGTCCTGCTGATCGTCGCCAGCCCCTCGGGCGCGGGCAAGACCAGCCTGTGCCGCCGGCTGATGGCCGACCACAGGGCGCTGGAGCTGTCGGTGTCCATGACCACGCGCGACATCCGGCCCGGAGAGGTGCACGGCCGCGACTACAACTTCGTCAGCCACGAGGAATTCCAGCGGCTGATCGACGCCGACGCCTTCCTGGAATGGGCCGACGTGCACGGCAACCGCTACGGCAGCCCGCGCGCGCCGGTCGACCGCGCCCTGGCCGAGGGGCGCGACGTGCTGTTCGATATCGACTGGCAGGGCGCGCGCGACGTGGCCGAGAAATGCCCGGAGGACGCCGTGCGCGTCTTCATCCTTCCGCCCAGCCTGGCCGAGCTGCGTCGCCGCCTGGTCACCCGCTCACAGGACGCAGAGGACGTGATCGAACGCCGCGTGGCCAACGCCAAGGGCGAGATCGAGCACTGCGGCGAGTTCGACTATGTGCTGGTGAACGAGGACTTCGACCGGTCCTACGCCGAGCTGGCGCACATCTATCACGCCGAGCGGTCGAGGCGTTTCCGCAACCTGTGGGTCCGCCAGTATCAGGACGCCCTGCTGCGCGAGGTGGTCTGAAGGCGACGCCGCGGGGGGTGCGGCGCCGCCTCGGTACTCTACTCTACGCTACGCTACTCACGGGTCCGGTTTCGCGTCTCGCCGCTTCCAGCGGGTAAACAGCCGACTAAGGGAGACCCCCTAGATCGCCGTTCCTTGGCCGGCGATTCATAAGCCGTTCGCGAAACTGACCTAAGGGTAGGGCGAACGGGGTGGGTTAATGCGTTTTCTGAAGTCTCTCGGTCCGATCCTGGCGGCCAGCGCGCGGGAGAGGCTGAAACAGGTTCCGGTGCGGATACTGCTGGCCTGCGTGGTCGCCTGGGCCCTTCACGCGGCCGGCCTGGGCGGGTGGATCGGACCGTGGCTGGGCCTGGCCGCCCTGGTGCAGCTGTTCGAATATCTGGCCATGACGCCGTTTCGGCGAGCCGTTCCTTCGGACGATCCGCGGCTGATGGGGCTGGCCCTGGCCTCGACCGCCCTGATGGCGACGGCCTATGGCGGCGTCGGCCTGGCGATCTGGTCCACCAACTATCCCGCCCTGGTGACCCTGGCCGCCCTGACCCTGGCCGGCGGATTGCTGACCAATGTGGCCTCGGGCATCGGCTCGCGCACCGTCTTCTTCGTCGGCGCCACGCCCTATCTGGTGGTCCTGGCCCTGATGCCGGTGGTCAAGATCGTCCAGGGCGACCTGCAGGGCGTGGTGGTGATGTCGCTGGCGTCGGCGCTGTTCGCCGGCGCCATCCTGAACGTCTATTGGCGGGTGCACGCCGCGCGTCGCGCCGAGATCCAGGCCCTGGCGGAATCGGAACGGCGCGTGGAGCAAGCGCAGGCGGCGATGGCCGATCGCGCCGCCATGGCCGCCATCGTCAGCCACGAACTGCGCACCCCCGTCAGCGCCATCCTGGCCGGCGCCCACGTCCTTCGCGACGGCACGCTGCCTGACCAGCGCGAGGAAACGGCCGACCTCATCATCGACGCCGGCCGGCTGATGACGGGGATGCTGAACGACCTGCTCGATCACTCCAAGATGGAGGCGGGCGCCATGCCGCTGGAGGCGCGCGCCTTCGAGCTGGGCGACTTCATCCGCGACGCGGTGCGCTTCTGGGCCGCCCCGGCCGCCGAGAAGGGCCTGAGGCTGGAGGCGTCGGGCGTCGACAGCGATCCGGTTTGGCTGCGCGGCGACCCCTACCGGCTGCGCCAGGTGGTCAACAACCTGATCTCCAACGCCATCAAGTTCACGCCCTCGGGCGTGATCCGCCTGCGCGCCCAGGCCCCGGTCAGCGAGGGGCGGCGCTGCCTGACCCTGACCGTCGCCGACCAGGGCGCTGGCATCTCGGCCGAGGCGATGACGCGGCTGTTCTCGCCGTTTGCGCAAGGGTCCGCCGAGGTGGCCCGCACCTATGGCGGCACGGGTCTGGGCCTGACGGTCAGCCGCGAACTGGCCCGTCTGATGGGCGGTGATCTGACCGCCACCAGCGTCGAGGGGCAGGGCGCGACCTTCACCCTGTGCGTCGATCTGCCCCCCGGAACGCCCGTCGCGCCGGAGGACGCCTCCGACGCCGCGCCGCCCGCACCGATGCGCCGCATCCGCGTCCTGGCCGTCGACGATCACGAGATCAACCGCCGCACCATCGCCCTGGTGCTGCAGCCGCTGGACGTGGACCTGACGACCGCCTCCGACGGCCATATCGCCCTGTCGCTGCTGGACCAGCGCGCCTTCGACGTGGTGCTGATGGACGTCAACATGCCCGGCATCGACGGCAACGAGACCACGCGCCGCCTGCGCGCCTCGGGCGGACCCAACGCCGCCACGCCCGTGATCGGCTTCAGCGCGGGCACGGAGGCCGAACAGGTCGCGGCCTGCTACGCCGCCGGAATGACGGACTGGCTGGCCAAGCCCCTGGAGCCCCGGCGTCTGTACGACGCCCTGCAACGCGCCGCGGCCGGCGCCGAGGCGGTCGAACGGGCGGCCTGACCGGGCGCAGATCGGCGATTTCCTCTCGACGCGTCACGCTCTAGGCTCGCCGAAAACGGGGGAAGCGATGCATCACGGCGTGACCACGACCGAGCTCTATCTGGCGGCCATGCTGATCATCTTCAGCGCGCCCTATCTGATTTGGCGCGGGCTGAGGACCGACTATTACGCGCCCCTGGTGGTGGTGCAGATCATCGGCGGCGTCCTGCTGGGGCCGGGCGTCCTGGGCGCGGCCTTTCCGGCCTATTACGCGACCGTCTTCACCCCCGACGTGATCACCGCCCTGAACGGCGTGGCCTGGTGGGCGGTGATGATCTTCGTCTTCGTGGCGGGGCTGGAACTGGACCTCAGTCAGGCCTGGCAGCGCAAGGCCGAGACCGGGGTGACGGCCGGCCTGGCCCTGGCCACGCCGCTGCTGTTCGGGGCCGTGGTGGCGCTGGGCATGATCCGTTTCCCCGGCTGGATCGGACCGCAGGGCCAGACCTGGCAACTGGTGCTGGGCGTGGGCATGGCCTGCGCCGTCACCGCCCTGCCGATCCTGGTCCTGTTCATGGAGAAGCTGGACATCCTGCGCCAGCCGCTGGGCCAACGCATCCTGCGCTACGCCAGCCTGGACGACATCGCCATCTGGGGCGTGCTGGCGCTGATCCTGCTCGACTGGGAGCGGGTCGGCCGGCAGGCGGCCTTCCTGATCGGGTTCGCCGTGGCGGCCTGGGCCGTCCGCTGGATCATGAAGCGCATTCCGGAAGGCGATCGGTGGTACGTCGCCCTGATCTGGCTGGCCGCCTGCGGACTGGCTGGCGACTGGTCGGGCCTGCATTTCATGGTGGGCGCCTTCCTGGCCGGAGCGGTTCTGGACGCCCGGTGGTTCGACCAGGCCCGGATGGACCTGTTCCGCACCCATGTCCTGTTGGCGATCATGCCGGTCTTCTTCCTCAGCACCGGCCTGCGGACCCAGTGGGGCGTCGGGGGGCTGATGGTGTTCGGCGCGGCGGCGGCCCTGCTGGTCGCCTCGGTGACGGGCAAGCTGGCGGGGGTCCACCTGGCCGGCCGCCTCCTGAAATGGCCCAAGGGCGAGGCCTCCGTCGTGGGGTGGCTGCTGCAGACCAAGGCCCTGATCATGATCATCTTCGCCAACATCCTGCTGGACCGCCAGATCATCACCAACGAGACCTTCACCGCCCTGCTGCTGATGGCGGTCGGCTCGACCATGCTGACCATCCCCCTGACCACGCCGCGCCTGGCCCGGCTGGCGGGACGGGTGAGGAAGGACGGCTAGCCCAGAGCGGCGAACCAGGGGCGCAGCCGGTCCAGCGCCTCCTGCACCTCGTCCGTCGAGACGGCGAAGCTGAAGCGGATGAAGCGGCGGCCCTCGACCGGATCGAAGTCGACGCCGGGCGCCGCAGCCACGCCGGTGTCGCGCAGCATCCGCTCGCAGAAGGCCAGGCTGTCGTCGGTCAGATGGCCGATGTCGGCCCAGATGTAGAAGGCGCCGTCCGGCGGCGCGATCTTCCTCAGGCCCAGCGACGGCAGGGCGTCCAGCATCAGGTCGCGGTTGCGCGCATAGGTGCGGACGTGGCCTTCCAGTTCGTCGTGCGCGTCCATCGCCACCAGGCCGGCGTGCTGGCTCAGGCTGGGCGGGGTCAGGAACAGATTGCCGATGTGGGCGCGCGCCGTCTCGGTGTGCGGGGCCGGCGTGACCAGCCAGCCCAAGCGCCATCCCGCCATGCTCCAGTATTTGGAGAAGCTGTTGATGACGAAGGCGTCCGGCGCGAACTGCAGCATCGAGGCCGTCGGCCCGACGTAGCTGAGGCCGTGATAGATTTCGTCCGAGACGATGGCGATCCCACGCCGGCGGCAGACCTCGGCGATGGCGGCCAGTTCGGCGTCAGGGATGATCGTCCCGGTCGGATTGGCGGGGCTGGCGATGATGACGCCCGCCGGGGCCGGGTCCAGCGCCGCCAGATGGGCCGCGGTCAGCTGGAAGCGGCTTTCGGCCCCGCACGCGATCTCCACCGGCTCCAGATGCAGGGCGCGCAGGGTGTTGCGATAGGCGACATAGCCGGGCCGGGCCAGGGCCACGCGGTCTCCCGGTCGGAACCGGACCGTCAGCGCCAGCACTAGGGCGGGGGATGCGCCGTTGGTCAGCACGACGCGGTCCGGGTCCACCGCCACGCCGTGCCGCTGGTCGTAGAGCCGGGCGATCCGTTCGCGCAGGGCCGGGCTTTCCCAATAGCCCATGGCGTCGGCGTCCAGCACCTGGTGGGCGCGGGCGATGGCGGCGGCGGGCGCGCCCGTCGAAGGCTGGCCGAACTCCATGTGGATGATCGACCGGCCCTCGGTCTTCAGCCGATGGGCCAGGCGGCTGATGGCGATGGCGCGGAACGGCTCGACGGTCATTGCGAAAGCGCGTCCGCCAGCCGCAGGAAGCCCGCGATGTCGATGGTCTCGGCGCGGGCGTCGGGCTCGATCCCGGCCGCCTCGCACAGGGCCGCCCCGCCCAGTTGTTTCAGGCTCGAGCGCAGCATCTTGCGGCGCTGGCCGAAGGCGGCGGCGGTGACCCGCTCCAGCCTTTTCAGCCGCTCCGGCGACGGGCGTTGCTCCAGCGGGACCAAATGCACGACGGCCGAGGCCACCTTGGGCGGCGGGGTGAAGGCGGCGGCGGGCAGATGCATGACGATCCGCGCCGCGCACACCGCCTGGGAGATCACCGCCAGCCGGCCATAGGCGTCGTCGCCGGGCGCCGCCACGACCCGCTCGGCGACCTCCTTCTGGAACATCAGGGTCAGGGCGCAGGGCGTCCACGGCCCGGTCAGCCATTTGATCAGCAACGCCGTGCCGACGTTGTAGGGCAGGTTCGACACCAGGTGCGCCGGGCCCTGGACCAGTTCGGCCTCTCGCACCTTCAGCGCGTCGGCCTCGACGATCGACAGGCGGCCCGAGCCGTCGTCCAGTTCGGACAGCAGGGGGATGAAGCGGGGGTCCTTCTCGACCAGCACCACCGGTCCCGCGTCGGATTCCAGCAGGGCGCGGGTCAGGCCGCCGGGGCCGGGACCCACCTCGATCACCGCACGGCCGTCGAACGGTCCGGCCAGGCGCACGATCTTTCGCGTCACGTTCAGGTCCAGCAGGAAATGCTGGCCGAAGCTCTTCTTGGCCGACAGGCCGTGGGCGTCGAGCGTTTCGCGGAGGGAGGGCAGGTCGGTCACCGCGCCCTGTTAGCGCGCGGCGCGCGCCGCCGCCATCTCCGAGGCCAGTCGGATCGCGGCGATCAGGCTGTCGGGCCGCGCGATCCCTTGTCCGGCGATGTCGAAGCCGGTGCCGTGGTCGGGCGAGGTGCGGATGATCGGCAGGCCCAGCGAGACGTTCACCCCGCCCCAGAAGTCCAGCGTCTTGACCGGGATCAGCGCCTGGTCGTGATACATGCAGATCGCCGCGTCATAGGTCGCGCGCGCGTCCTCATGGAAAAGGGTGTCGGCCGGTCTGGGATCGGTGATGTCGATCCCTTCGCCGCGCAGCTGTTCGGCCACGGGAATCAGGGTCTCGATCTCCTGCAGGCCCAGGGCGCCGCCCTCGCCCGCATGGGGGTTCAGGGCGGCCATGGCCAGGCGCGGGCGGGCGATGGCGAAGTCGCGCCTCAGGCTTTCGTGGACCACGCGGGCGGTGCGGGCCACCCGCTCGGCCGTCAGCAGTTCGGCCACCTGGTCCAGGGCCACATGGATCGTCACCAGGCAGGCGCGCAGATCCTTGGCCGTCAGCATCATCACCGGGCCGCGCGTCCCCGGATAGGGCGCGTCCGCGGTCAGTTCGGCGATGAACTCCGTATGGCCGGGAAAGCGGAAGCCCGAGGCGTACATCGGCGCCTTGGCGATGGGGGCGGTGACCACCCCCGACGCCTGGCCCGCCAGGCACAGGCCGACCGCCTCCTCGACGCCGTCGGCCACCGCGGCAGCGTTGGCCGGATCGGGCCGGCCGACCACGACCGGCGCGGGCAGCGGCCGATGGATCACGGGCAGGGCGCGCGGGAAGGCCTCGGCCGCATCGACCGGCGCGAAGACCTCGGCGATCGGCGCTCCCTGACGGCGCAGCAGGTCCGCGTCGCCGATGACGGCGAAGGGCAGGGCGTCGGTCGAACGCGCGCGCCAGGCGGCCGCGATGATCTCCGGCCCGACGCCGGCGGGCTCGCCCAGCGTCAGGACCAGAGGCCGGGTCACTTGAACTCGATCAGGGCGTCGTTGCGCAGGTCGCGCAAATAGCGCCGCTCCAGGACCTGCAGGTTCTGCGAACGCAGGCGGCCTTCGACCTGCTGGCGCGACGGCGCTTCAGGCCCGCCGACCCGGCGGCCGCACAGGGCGACCAGGTGCAGGCCCAGGGGCGTGCGGATCGGCGTCGAAACCGTGCCGATCTCGCCGGTGCGGGCGAACTGCTGGAACTGGGGCGCCAGGTCGCCGACGTCCGATTCGCCCAGGTCCGCGCCCAGCACGCCCTGGGTCGCGCGCGCCTGCGACAGGATGTTGTCGCACGTCAGGCCCTGGCGCAGGCCCTCCAGGGTGCGGGTCGCCTCGGCGACCTGCGCCTCGGTCGCCGTCTCGGGCAACTGGACCATCACCTGCTTCATCGACACCAGGCTGGCCGCGGCGCCGTCGCGCTTGTCGCGCATGTAGATGATGTACACGCCGCCATCGACCGCGATCGGATTCGACAGCTGGCCCGGCTGAAGCTGGTCGAACACCGTCTGCAGCGCCGGCTGGACCGAACCCTTGACCAGCCAGCCGGCGTCGCCCGGCACGCGCGCGGCGGCGGACGGGGCGGCCGAGAACTGCCGCGCCACGGCCTGGAACGGGGCGCCCTGGATGATCTGCTGGACCAGCTGCTGGGCGCCGTTCATGGCCGCCTGCTGGCCGCCGACGCGCGCCGCCTCGATGTAGATCTCGCCGATCAGATACTGGGGCTGCGAGGCCGCCTGGTTCAGACGACGCATCTCCTGATCGACCTGAGCCGGCGTCGGACGGGCGCGGCTGCCGAAGCGGCCGCCCACCAGACGGCTCCAACCGATGTCGGTGCGCATGTTCTGGCGGAAGGCGTCGGGCTGGATGCCGCCCTGGCGCAGATAGTCGAGATAGGCCTGGGGCGTCGTTCCCGAGGACTGGGCCATGGCCGCGATCTCTTCGTCGACGTCGGCGTCGGTGACCTGCAGCTGGTCGGCGAACTGCGCCAGCTCCCCGGCCTTCAGCTGATCCTCGATCAGGGCGTTCAGCGCCGCCTGCTGGATCGCCGGCAGGTTCTCCTGCGTCGGCTGCACCTGGGACGAGGCGATCAGCATCAGCATCCGCTGGCGCAGGTCATAGCCGGTGATGATGCGGTCGTTGACGGTGGCGACGATGCCGTCGGCCATCTCGAATTGCGGCTCCGCGGCCTGGCGGGCGGGCGCTTCCTCGGCGGCGGGATTGAGCGCGCCGGCTGCGGGCGGCTGCGCCGGCGCCGGCGACGGGGCTGTCTGACCATGAGCCGAACCGGCGAGGAGGACCGCCGCGAGCGCAGCCCCCGTCGAATAACGCATCAAACCCATCGGTCGTCCTGATTCCTCAAAGCGGTCCACCCGGCCGCGCCGGGCCGTCGCCATGACCGCGCCCCGTCAAGCCTCATGCTCAACGCATTTCGCTCTGTCCATAACCTGAACCTCCGAAAGTGGCGAGGTTTAGGCGCACATAGACCCCTTCGGAGGGGCCGCTGGGCCGCACGCGCGTGTTGTCGCGGCGGAAGCCCAGTTCGAAGCGGAAGCAGTCGTCGTCGAACAGCAGGCCCACTTCCGAGCGGGTGATCACGTCGCGCTCCAGGTCCGCGATGCCCGCGACGGTGAAGCCCCAGTTGCGATAGACGAACTGCTGGCCGGCCAGCTGGATGAATTCGTAGTTGCGGTTCAGCGACCCCAGCGGCGGCCCGCCCGGATTGGCGGGGTCGGGCCGGTCCTCGATGTACAGCGGATCGGAACGGTCGACGATGTAGCTGATGCTGGCCAGGTTGCGTCGCCCCCAGCGTCCGTCCACGGCCGCCTCGGCCCGGCGGATGTCGCCCGAGCCGTCGATGGTGGCGTGGCCCCAGCTGCGGATGCGGTCGGACGGCGAGAACGTGCCCTGGACCACCCAGTCCGACGTCTCCGAAGCCAGGCCCGTGGGATCGTAAAGCCGCGTCGGATCGTCGGGGATCGGCGTGCGGAAGGCGTCTTCCTGGTCGAAGCGGTGGCTGCGGCCCACGAACAGGCTGGCGCTGCGGCCCTCGGCCCAGCGGATGGTGGCCCGGCCGCCCGCGGTGAACCGGGCGCCGCCCTCCAGCAGGTCGTAGCCCGAGAAGCGGTCGATGCGGAACAGCGAGGATTCGTCCAGCTCGACGATCTGGGCGTCCTCGTTGGGGATGCGCGGATCCAGGTCCGGGTCCGTCGACACCGACAGCTGCGCCACCGGCTCCAGGATGATGTCCGCCTCGGCCGTGCGCCGGATCAGCGGATAGCTGACGTCGACGCCGGCGCTCAGGCGCGTGCGGCTGACGGTGGCGTCGTCCGGATCGACGCCCAGCACCGGGGGCAAGTCGCCGACCGAATAGACATCGGCCCGGCCGTCGACGAAGGGCTCCCAGCGCACGCCCAGGGGCGAGATCAGGGCGCGACGCCATTCGAACTGTCCCGTGACGCGGCGGGTGTCGACGCCGCCTGCCCCGACCGTCGTCGTCGGCAGCAGTTCGGGGCGAAGCACGGGCGAGCCGACGTAGGCGTCGCGGTAGAGCGACACCGCCGATCCCTTCAGCCGCAGCCGCCCGCCCAGAACCGGGCCTTCCGGCTCCCAGCGGGCGTCGATCAGGGGCGCCACAAGCGGCAGGGTGTCGTCGTCCTCGAACACCTTGAAGCCGTCGGCGTCGCGGAAGTCGGTGTCGGCGAAGCGCGGGTCCAGCCGCAGGCTCTGGATCGAGAAGGCCGCGACGGACAGGTAGGACCGCTCGCTCTGGCGCTCGGCGTACACCTGGCTGATCAGGCGGCGGCGATCGCCGTAATAGAGGCCGTTGTCCTGATAGGGATCGCGGACGTCGTAGCGGTCGAACAGGGTCTTGTCCGAGGTGCGCTCGGCGGTGAAGCCGAACCGCCACGGCCCTTCCGGGTCGAACTCGCCGTGCGACAGCAGATAGCTGCGGTGGTCCCTGTCGCCGAAGCGGACGTTGCTCTCGAAGTCGCCGTCGCCGTTCAGGTCGAAGTCGCCGAAATTGCGCTCGTAGGTGTAGCCGCCGCGCACCACGACCTGGCCGTTCACGAACCGCCGCCGCCATTGCAGGTTCAGCAGCGGCGCGACCTCGGTGTTGATCTGCGGGCTGATCAGCCAGTCCTCGGACGGCGACACCACGATCAGATAGGGCAGTTCTACCGAGACGCCGCGTCCCTCGTCATAGTTGACGATCGGCACCAGCAGGCCCGAAGCCCGCTCCACCGTCGGATCGGGATGGGCGAAGAAGGGCGTGTAGAACACCGGCACGCCGCCGATGCGGAACACGGCGTTGCGGTAAAGGATCGCCCGCAGCTCCTCGTCCTGGACCACCTTTTCGGCCTGGATCGACACGCTGGGCGTCTTGGGGCCGTTGGCGTCGCAGATCGGGCAGGGGGTGAAGATGGCGTAGTTCATTTCGTTGGCGGTCTCGCTGCGACGCACGGCCGTGGCGGCCATCAGGCTGGCGCCGTCCGGCGTGCGGGTGGCGAAGTCGACCGCGACGCCGGCGTTCAGGTTCTGGTCCAGCTCCAGCCGGCTGGCGTGGACCACGGTGCCGTCCGGCGCGGTCGCCTCCACCTGGCCTTGCGCCGCGGCCGTCCCGGCCGCCAGGTCGTAGGAAACGCTTTCCCCGCGCAGCGTATGGCCGCGCGTGCGCAGATAGACGCGGTCGTCGGGCCCGCCCTGGGCAGTCACCACATCGCCGTCGCGGCGGGCGCTCTCGGCCTCGACATAGACGGCGTCCGGCGCCAGGCCGTCCGCCGCCGGCGCGGATTGCGGGGCCCCCGCCGCCGTCTGAGCCAGCGCGGGCGAGGCCAGAGGCGCGCAGGCGATCAGGGCCGCGCCGGCCAGCAGCCTGTGTCTCAGGACATTCGAGCGGCGCTCGCGGCGATCACCCTGCATATGCCATCCGTGGTTGGGAGCCTGTTGGAGGAGCGGGCGGTCCGCTTAGCCGTCTTCGGTATAGAACAGCAAGGTGAAGGCGGCGAGCGCCGTCAGGATCGGCGGCAGCCAGGCGGCCACGAAGGCCGGCGCCACCTCGGCCGACCCCATCGCCGCCGAAAACTGGTTCAGGAAGAAGAAGGCGAACCCCAGCACCACCGCCGCCACGCTCATCCGCGCCATGTCGCCCAGCCGCATCAGCCGCAGCGAGAAGGCGGCCGCCAGGATGGACATGGCCGCGAACACCAGCGGCGTGGCCAGCAGCTGCTGGAAGCGCAGCCGGTAGGCCGTCGAACTGAACCCCGCGTTCTCGATGCGCTGGATCTGGTTGGGCAGGGACCAGAAGGGCGTCGACTGCGGTCGGGCGAACCGCTCGAACGCCTCCTCGTCGGCCAGGCTGGAGGGCAGGTCCAGCGTGGAATAGGTCACCGCCCGCTGGCCCACCGTGGCGCCGGTCGCATCCTGCAGCCGCCAGCGGCCCGCGCTCAGGGCGGCCGACTGGGCGTCGATCCGTTCCGAGAAGGTGCGCCCGCCGCCGGGCTGGGTCGTGTAGATGAAGAAGGTCACGTCCAGCAGGCGGGCGTTGGCCCGGTCCTGCCGGCCGGCGCGGATGATCATCTGGCGCTGGTCGTCGCCTTCGCGCAGCCAGATGGCCTCGGGCGGTCCCGCGCCGGGCGCCGTGCCCGAGATGCGGGCGCGTTCGCGTTGCCACATGGCGTCCCCCGCCGAGGCCATCGGCCCCAGGACCGTGACGGTCAGCACGCCCAGCAGAAAGGCCATGCCGGCCGAGGGCAGCACGAACCGCCAGGCCGAAACCCCCGCCGCGCGCATGGCGATCAGTTCGCTGCGCCGGTTCAGGCCGATGTAGGCCCCCAGCGTCCCGAACAGGAAGACGAAGGGAAACAGCTGCACGATCACCGCCGGCGACTTGATCGCCACCAGTCCCAGGATGCGCAGGGCCGACAGGTCCTGGTTGGAGCCGACGCCGCGCGACACCTCGACGAAGTCGATCAGCATCACCAGGGCCGAAATCACGGCCAGGGCCGTGGCCAGCGAGCGAAGCTGCTGGATCAGCACATAGCGTTCGATGCGCCCGATGCGGGGCAGACGGCGCGCCGCGGGCAGGGAAGGCAGGGCCAGCGTCATGCGAACCTCGCCTTCAGGCGACGGGCGACGGGCCGAAGCCGGCTGCGGCGCGGCTTCAGCGCGCGGAACAGCACCCTCATGGCGATGGCCAGGGCGACCAGCGGCGCGACGTACTGCAGCACGTTCATCCATCCGTTCCAGGCGCTGGCCGCCACCAGGCCATAGCCGATCACCCGGGCCAGCAGGAAGAAGCCCGCCGCCTTGGCGATGCGCCAGCTGTAGCCGCTGCGGCTGAAGGCGCCGCCCAGGATGGCCGCAAGGGCCATCGCCATGGCGACCAGGACATACAGGGGCGACGACAGCCGCGAATGCGCCTCGGCCAGCAGTTCGCCGCGCGATCCGGCGCTCTCCAGCACCCGCGGCGAGGGATTCAGCAACTGGCGCAGATAGAGGTCCGACGGCTTGTAGCGAATGGTTTCGGCCACGTCGGCGAACGGCGCCAGCGAGAAGTCGTAGCGCTGGAACGACAGGGTCTCCAGCACGCCGTTTGACGAATAGCGCTGGGCCGAGCCGTCGATCATGGTCAGGATCGGCTGGCCGGTCGCGTCGCGGCCGAACCGGGCCTCGCCGGCGTTCCAGGTCGTCACCTCGTCGCCGTCGACCAGATAGACGAACAGGTTCACCAGCAGGCCGCTCTGCTCGATCTGCTGCACATAGACGGTCAGGCCGTTGGGGCCTTGGACGAACTGGCCCTCCTCGACCAGCAGGGCGGCCAGGTCGGTGCGGATGGCGAAGGCTTGGCGGCGCACCTCGTGCTGGGCCCACGGCAGCATGAACAGATTGATGAACAGCGCCAGGACGGCGACCAGCAGGGCCAGACGGGCCGTCGGCGCGATGACCTGCCAGCGCGTCATCCCGCCCGCGAAGGCCGCCGTCATCTCCTGCTCGCGCTGCAGCCGGGTCAGGGCGATCAGGGCGCCGATGAACAGGCCGATGGGCAGGATCACCGCCAGCAGCTGCGGCAGGGCCAGCAGCGTCAGCTTGATCATCACCCACACGCTCTGGCCGCGTTCGACGATGACTTCCAGTTGGTCCAGGCTCTGGCTCAGCACGCCTATGCCGGCCAGGGCCGCGCACGCCGCCACGACGGGCAGGGAGATCTGTCGGAAAAGGTAACGCTGAATCAGAGTCATGGGCGGCTGGACTTCGCCCGGTTGCAGGCGGCGATATTGAGGCGCATCTAGTAGCACATCGGGGCGCGTCGGCGACAAGCGGACGCGCCATTGTGTTTTTTCAAGCTGACGCCAGGTGGGGCCTGGCTGGAGTTGCCGCATGAAGATCGAATTCGTCGCCGCCGCCGGTTCCGCCGAAATCCTCGCCGTTCCGGTCCACGAGGACCGCGCGCTGGCGGGGGCGGCGCCTGGGCTGGACCAGTCGGCCGGCGGCGCGCTGGCCAAGGCCCTGTCCAAGAGCCGCATGACCGGCAAGTCCGGGCAGACCCTGTCCGTCGCCGCGCCCGCGGGCGTGGAGGCCGACAGCATCCTGCTGGTGGGCGCCGGCGCCGCTGAAAAGCTGGACGACCTGGCGGTCGAGGCCTTCGGCGCCAACGCCTACGCCGCGGCCAAGATGTCCGGCGCCGAGGTCCTGACCCTGGACGCGTCCGACCTGACGCCCGAACAGGCCGCCCGCGCCGCCTTCGCCGCCAGCCTGGCCGCCTACCGCTTCGACAAGTACCGGACCACCGAGACGGCGGACAAGAAGCCTTCGATCAAGACCGTGCGCGTCGTCACGTCCGACATCCGCGCCGCCGACGCCGCCTATGAGGCCCTGTCGCCGGTGGCCGACGGGGTGATGTTCGCCCGCGACCTGGTGTCCGAGCCCGCCAACGTCCTGTATCCGGCCGAGTTCGCCCGCCGGGTGAAGGATCTGGAGCGCCTGGGCCTGACCGTCGAGATCCTGGGCGAGGCCGAGATGGAAAAGCTGGGCATGAACACCCTGCTCGCCGTCGGCCAGGGCAGCCGCCGCGAAAGCCAGCTGGCCGTGATCCAGTGGAACGGCGGCGCGGCCGGCGAGCAGCCCATCGCCTTCGTCGGCAAGGGCGTCTGCTTCGACACCGGCGGCATCTCCATCAAGCCCGCCGAGGGCATGGAGGACATGAAGTGGGACATGGGCGGCGCCGCCGCCGTGGCCGGCACCATGATGGCCCTGGCCGGCCGCAAGGCCAAGGTGAACGCCGTCGGCGTGCTGGGCCTGGTCGAGAACATGCCCGACGGCAACGCCCAGCGCCCCGGCGACGTGGTCGTGTCCATGTCGGGCCAGACGGTCGAGGTCATCAACACCGACGCGGAAGGCCGCCTCGTGCTGGCCGACGCCCTCTGGTACACCCAGGACCGCTTCAAGCCGAAGTTCATGATCGATCTGGCCACCCTGACCGGCGCCATGATCGTGGCGCTGGGCCTGGACTATGCGGGCATTTTCTCCAACTCGGACGAGGTTTCGGAGAACATCCTGGCCGCCTCCGAAAAGGTGGGCGAGAACTTCTGGCGGATGCCGATCCCCGATCGCTACAACCAGCACATCGAATCCAAGATCGCGGACCTGAAAAACATGGGCAACGGCCGCGCCGGCGGCTCCATCACCGCCGCCCTGTTCCTGCAGAAGTTCACCAACGGCGTGCCGTGGGCCCACCTGGACATCGCCCCCACCGCCTGGGCCAACAAGAGCCCCAGCCCCACGGTGCCCGAAGGCGGCGTCGGCTTCGCCGTCCGCACCCTGGACCGCATGGTGGCCGACAAGTACGAAGGCTGATTCCTTCCCCCCTTGCGGGGGAAGGTGGCCCGCGCAGCGGGTCGGATGGGGGGTGTATCCCGGTCTCGGCCGGAATACCCTCGTCCCGTGGCCATCCACCATCACGACCGCGCTCATGCTCTGGCCCGCGACCTCCGCAAGGCGCAGACGCTGAGCGAGCGCGCCATGTGGCGTCTGTTGCGGGAGCGCCAGCTCGAAGGTCTGCGGTTCCGACGACAGGTTCCGCTTGGGCCCTATGTCGCCGACTTCTGTTGCCACGCGCTGAAGCTGGTGATCGAACTGGACGGCGGCGTTCATCGCCTGCGAGAAGAGCGCGACGCCGCGCGCGACGCGTGGCTGGGAGAGCAGGGCTTTGAAGTTCTCAGGTTTCCGAACGAGGCGGCGGGCCGAAATCCGAACGTCGTGCTGGACGCGGTGCGCGCCGCGGCCCTGCGGAAACACCGGGCGTCACCCCCCATCCGTCTCGCTGGCGCGAGCCACCTTCCCCCGCAAGGGGGGAAGGGCGTGACGACCAAACCCGAAGTCTGGTTCTATCACCTGGAGCGGTCGACGCTGGATCAGGTGCTGCCGACCCTGCTCGAGAAGACGCTCGAGCGGGGCTGGCGGGCGCTGGTCAAGGCCGGCCCGGCCCGGCTGGAGGCGGTCGACGAGGCGCTCTGGACCTATCGCGACGACGGTTTCCTGGCGCACGGCCAGGCCGGCGGACCCCATGACGCGCGCCAGCCCGTGCTTCTGAGCGACACGGGCGAGAACCTGAACGGCGCTCAGGCGCTGTTCATTCTCGACGATGCAGAACTGGGCGCCACGGAAGGGTTCGAACGATGCTTCATCATTTTCGACGGTCGGGACGAACCGGCGCTGCAGCACGCGCGCGGCCGCTGGAAGACGCTGAAGGACCAGGGCGCGCCGCTGGCCTATTGGCGTCAGACCGACGAGGGGCGCTGGGAAAAGGCGGCCTGATCGTCCTGGCCGGCGCGGCCCTGCTGGCCGCCTGCTCCTCCACGCCCGCCGCCGACGAAACCGCGCCCCGCACGGTGGAAAAGGCGCAACTGACCCCGCCTGTCGGCAGCCGGATGCCCACCGCCCCGACCGCCGACCTCTGCAAGGCCGGAGAGATGCAGTATCTGGTCGGGAAACCGCGCGGCGAGATCCCCGTTCCGGTGGATGTGGTCAACCGCCGCGTGACCTGCACGGAATGCGCCATCACCGAGGAATTCTCGGCCTATCGGCTCAACATCTTCTACGACCGGGAGACCGGGATCATCGAACAGGTGCGTTGCGGCTGACGCGGCGCGACAACGAAGGAAGAACAGCCATGAAGACCGCCTTGATCCTGACGTCCCTCTTCAGCGCGGGCATGCTGGGCCTGTCGGCCTGCGCCCCGGTCGAGGGGGCCGATCCCATGCCCGGCCCGGGCGACCAGACCGCCTTCAAGCCGTGCAAGGTTGAGGATTACCAAAGCTACGTCGGCCGAAACCGCTCGACCATTCCGGCGGCGCCCGCGGGCCAGACCTTCCGCGTCCTGTGCACCACCTGCGCGGCCACGATGGACTATCGCGAGAACCGGGTGAACTTCGTCTATGAGGAATCCACCGGCGTCGTGCGCGAGGTGAAGTGCGGCTGACCCTCAGCGGCCGACCGTGTCGCCGGGCCACAACGGCCCGCTGAACCGCCGGGCCAGGAAGTCCATCAGGGCCGTGACCCGCGCTGGTCGCGGCCCGCTGCTGGGCGCCACCAGATGCAGGGCGATGGGCGGCAGGCGCCAATCGGTCATCACCGGTTCGAGCCGACCCTCGGCGACGTGGCTCCAGCAGATGAAGTCCGGCAGCGGCGTCAGGCCCAGGCCCGCGCACAGCGAGGCGATCAGGGCGTCGGAATTGTTGGCTCGCAGCGGCCCGGCGGGACGCACCGCCGCCTCCTCTCCGTCGTCGTTGACGAACCGCCAGACGTCCGGCGTCGGCATATAGGCGTAGCCCAGGCAGGCGTGGCGGCTCAGGTCGTCCGGGCGCGTCGGCCGCCCGCGCTGGGCCAGATAGTCGGGCGAGGCCACCAGGAACCGCTCCACCGGCCGCAGGCGACGCGCCGTCAGCGAGGAGTCCGCCAGGGCCGCGATCCTCAGCGCGCAATCGAATCCGCCGCCGACCAGGTCGATCACCTCGTCCGACAGGTGCAGATCGACCGAGACATCCGGGTGGCGCGCCAGGAAGTCGGGCAGGGCGGGCGCGACATAGCCCATGCCGAAGGACATCGGCGCGGCCAGCCGCACCAGGCCGCGCGGCGTCACAGACATGTCCAGCGCCTCGCTGACCGCCCCTTCGGCCTCGGCCAGCATATGGGCCGCCCGCGCCGCCAGGGTGCGCCCCGCGTCGGTCAGGGCGAAACGGCGCGAGGTGCGGTGCAGCAGGGTCGTCTTCAACTGCTGTTCCAGCCGCGTCACCGCCTTGGACGCCGTGGCTTTCGACAGGCCCAGCGCCTCGGCCGCGCCCGAGAAGGACTGGGCCTCCGCCACCTTGGCGAAGACGGCCAGGGCCTCGAGATCGGGCAGGCGCGACATGACTTCTCCGGAAACGATGAGTTTCGAGCGTTTCTATTTCTGAACCGAAGCCGATCGCTATCTTGGCGTCAAGCAACAGCGCCGGAACGGTCCGGCGCGGAGGACTTGAACCATGATCGAACGCAGACCCTTCGAAGGCCTGGGCGGCGCCGACCACGGCTGGCTGAACGCCAAACACCACTTCTCCTTCGCCAACTACTACGATCCCAAGCGGATGAGCTGGGGCAATCTGCGCGTCTGGAACGATGACGAGATCGCCGCCGGCACGGGCTTCCCGCCGCATCCCCACGCCGACATGGAGATCATCACCTATGTCCGCGACGGCGCCATCACCCACGAGGACAGCCTGGGCAACAAGGGCCGCACCGTGGCCGGCGACGTCCAGGTGATGAGCGCGGGGACCGGCATCCGCCACGCCGAGTACAACGCCGAACCCGACCTGACCCGCATCTTCCAGATCTGGATCGAGCCGACCAGGCGCGGCGAGGCGCCCAGCTGGGGCTCCAAGCCCTTCCCCAAGGGCGAGCGGTCGGGCCGGTTCGTGGTCCTGGCCTCGGGCTTCGAAGGCGATGACGACGCCCTGCCGATCCGCACCGACGCGCGGATCGTGGCCGCCACGCTGAACGCCGGCGACAGCGCCGACTATCCGCTGGGCTCGACCCGCCGCGCCTATCTGGTCCCGGCCAAGGGCGAGGTCGAGGTCAACGGCGTGCGCCTGAACGCCCGCGACGGCGCCGCCATCGCCCAGGAAGACGTCGTCACCGTCAAGGCGCTGTCGGACGCCGAGATCGTGCTGGTGGACGCAGCCTGAGTTTTGGGATCAACCTGTCCGGTCAAGCTTGGCTTGGCCGGACGACCCGTGCGGGCGTCCGCGATCCGGGTAAGGAGATATCGATATGGCGAGATCGGTCAGCGGCTGGTCGCCGCGCGCCCTGGCGGCCCTGCGCATCGTCGCGGGCCTGCTGTTCCTGGCCCACGGGGTCGTCAAGCTGTTCGGCTTTCCCGAGGGCGCCCAGCCCGGCGAGGTCGAGATCGCCTCGCTGATGGGCGTCGGCGCGATCATCGAACTGGTCACCGGCGCGCTGCTGATGCTGGGCCTGTTCACCCGCCCGGCCGCCTTCATCGCCTCGGGCCAGATGGCCGTCGCCTACTGGATGTTCCACTTCCCCTCCAGCCCCTATCCGGCGGCCAACGGCGGCGACGCGGCCATCCTGTTCTGCTTCGTCTTCCTGTACATCTTCACCGCCGGCCCCGGCGCGTGGAGCCTGGACAAGCGCTGAGGTCATTGATCGGAAGCAGGAGCGCGCACCCCTGCTTCCGTCATCCTCGGGCTCGACCCGAGGATCGGGCGTTGAGGCGACGGACCTCCCCGTCTTCGCACAAGCGGCGGATCCTCCGATCCTCGGGTCGAGCCCGAGGATGACGGCGGTGGGGGCGAAAGTCCTCCCTACCGCCGCCTCGGCGCATAGATGTCGGCCAGCCGGTCGCGGGTCCCCTCGATCCGCTCCAGCCGCGGATAGCGCAGCCCGTCGTGGTAGTCGAAGGCGACGGTGCGATAGCGCTCGCCGTTCCTGACCAGCAGTTCGATCGGCGCGTCCGTCCCCTTCGCCGCCGTCACCGCCTCGCGTAGGACCTCGGCCGAGGCCGCCTGGCCGTTCACCGCCGTCAGGGTCCAGCCCGCGCCGATCCCCTGGTCGAAGGCCGGGCTTCCCCACCGCACGGCGTTGATCTTGTCGCCCGACAGGGTGAAGCCCAGCGAATACTGGAAGTCGTTGGCCCAGCCGCTCTGAACCGCCTTCTCCGTGGCCGTCAGGTCGTCGACGTAGGTCAGGCGGTATCCGGCCCGCTCGATCCCGGCCAGCGGCGCCGTCGCCTCCGGCCCGGCCGCGTCCAGCCGCTCGCGCAGGAAGCCGGCCCAGTCGTGCGGATGCACGGCGTTCAACGCCGCGACCACATCCTGGAACGTATAGCCCTGCGGCGCCCACGACCCGTCGTCATGCCCGAAAAAGCGCTTGGCGAAGTCGTCCAGCGAGCGGCGGTTGTTCGTCGCCTCGCGGATCAGGGTGTCGGCGTCCAGCCAGATCAGCAGGCTCTCGCGATAATAGTCGCCCGTGCCCCGCATCCACGACGTCCACTGCCCCGGCACGCGATAGCCCAGCAGATTGTGGTTGTTGACGTCCTGCAGCGGCCGCCATTCGCGGCCCGGCTGGTTGTCGTAGAAGGCGGCGATGGTCGCCAGCAGCGCCACCGCCTCGTCCGGCGAGTGCAGGCCAGAGCGCGCCGCCAGCACGTCGCCCCAGTATTCCGTCTGGCCCTCATAGACCCACAACAGGGTGTTCTGCGTCGGGACGTTGTGGTTGGCCGTCAGCTCGTCAGCCGGCCGCATGAACTTGCCGTTCCACGAGTGGGTGTATTCGTGCGGCAGCAGGGCGCGGTCGCCGGCGCTCTTGTTCCAGGCGCTGAAGAAGTCGGGCGCCGAGGTGTTCTCGGAACTGCGGTGGTGCTCCAGCCCGATCCCGCCCATCTGATCGGTCAGGCCGAACAGGAACTCGTAGGTGTCGAAATGGCGCGCGCCGAACAGGCGGTCGGCCTGGGTCACCATCGCCTCGTAGTAGCCCAGCTGTTCCGCGCTGGGCTGGATGTTCTTCGCCTCGTCGCCGAACAGGTTCAGCCAGACGTGGTCGCCGCTGGGGTCGATGTCGATCCGCCGGTGATGCGCCCCGGCGAACACGGGGCTGTCGATCAGGGTGTAGAGGTCGGTTTCGGCGAACCGCACCCAGCCGTCCTCGCCCGGCGTCGCGGCCAGAGCCGAGGCCTGGGTCCAGCCGGCGGGCAGGCGCACCGACGGCGCCACGGCGATGCGGCGGGCGAAATGGCCGGCCGGGTAAAGGATCGCCTTCTCCCACTGCAGGTTCAGCATCGACGGCGCCTGCGTCACCCGCCACTGTCCCGGCGGCTGGGTCAGCCACTGGAACCGCACCTCGATGGCGGCGACCCCCGCCGGGATGTCCAGATGGAAGGCGTACGGGTCCAGGGTGTCGCGCACCCAGTCCAACCGCTGGCCGTTCGCCGTGACCGTCAGCCCCGACAGCAGTTGGATCGGTCCCGTCGCGGCATGGTTGCCCGGCAGGTATTTCGGATACAGCAGGGTCAGCGGCCCGGCCTGGGCGACCGGAATGGTCTGCTCCACCTGAACGATGCGGCGGTCCAGGTCGCTGACGTCGGCGCGGTACTGGATCACGCCGGGATAGGCCCGGTCCGCCGGCGCGGGGATCGCCGGCTGCGGCCGGGGCAGGGCCAGGGCGGCCTGGCTGGGATCGGTCACGACCGGCGTGGACCGGAAGTCTTGCGCCAGAACCGGCGAGGCGGCGCCGCAGATCAGGGCGGCGAGGCAGGCGGCGGTCAGGCGTGTACGCGACATCGAGGCATCCGGACTGAAACAGGGGAGGCGCAACCTCGACCGCGCGCCTCCCCTTCGTCAACCCGCGGTCAGCGCCGACGGGGCGTCAGAATGTCGCCCAGCCGGTCCGGCGTCCCCTCGATCCGCTCCAGCCGCGGATAGCGCAGGCCGTCGTGGTAGTCGAAGCGGATCGTGCGGTACTGGTCGCCGTCCTTCACGATCAGCTCGACCGGCGTCGCCGGGTCCTTGGCCGCCGTGATCGCCTCGGCGATGCCGTCCGCGTCGGCGGCGCGGCCGTTGACCGCCACGATCTCCATGCCGATCGCCAGTCCCGCCTTGAACGCCGGGCTGCCCCACTGGACGCTGCGGATGTTGTTCGAATCCCCCGTCTGGAAGCCCAGCGAATAGGTGAAGTCGTTGCGCTTCAGCTCCTTGTAGAGCGTCTTCTGATAGTCGCTGGGCGTCTCGGCGTAGGTCAGCCGCCAGCCGCCGCGCGCCAGGCCGTCCAGCGGCGCGCCGGGCCCGTGCCCGTCCAGCCGCGTCCGCAGGAACGTCGCCCAGTCGTTCTCGACCACGCCGTTCAGCGCCGCCACCACGTCCTCGAAGGTGTAGGGCTTCGGGTCATAGCTGCCGTCCTCGATGCCGTAGAAGGCCCGGGCGAAGTCATCCAGCGACTTGCGCCCATTGGTCCGCTCGCGGATCGTCGTGTCCACATCCAGCCAGATCAGCTGGCCTTCCGAATAATAGTCCTCGTCCCGCTGCCAGCTCAGCCAGCCCTTGGGTTGGCGCTGGCTGATGATCGGATCGTTGGTGGTGTCCTGCATCGCCCGCCATTCGCGTCCGACGCGGGTGTCGTAGGTGGCCGCCGTCATCGCCAGGCTGTCCATCGCCTGCTGCTTGGTCAGCAGGCCGGATCGGGCCGCGATCACCTGGCCGTAATACTGCGTCTGGCCCTCATAGACCCACAGCAGGCTGTTCTGCAGCGGCGTGTTGAAGTTGGGCACATACTGGTCGGCGGGGCGGCGCCACTTGCCGTCCCACGAGTGGTTCATCTCGTGCGACAGCAGGTCCCGGTCGCCCAGATGCGTGTCCCAGCCGGTGAAGAACTCCGGATCGACCGAATTCTCGGAACTGCGGTGGTGCTCCAGGCCGATGCCGCCCAGCTTGTCGGTCATGGCGATCAGGAAGTCGTAGTGGTCGAAGTGCCGCGCGCCGTACAGTCGGTCCATCTGCGTCACTAGGTTCCGCAGCGTCTGGATCTGCTCGTCGGTGGCCTCCAGGCTGGCGGCCCTGTCGGCGACGAAGTTGGCCCGCACCGGCGAGCGGCCGCCCGGATCCAGGTCGATCTGGCGATAGTGCAGCCCGGCGAACATCGGGCTGTCGATCAGCACCTCCAGGTTCACCGGCTTGAAGGTCTGGACGTCGCCGTCTTTGGTTTCCGGCTCCAGCGCCGTGCCGAAGGCCCAGCCGGTCGGCAGCTTGACGCTGGGCTGCAGCGTGATGTTCCGCGACCAGTGGCCGGCCGGGTACAGCAGCATCTTCTCCCACTGGATGTTCAGCATCTCGGGCGTCATGGTGATCCGCCCCTGGGCGCCGGCCGTGGGCGACAGGTGCTGCATCCGCGCCACGATCTCGGTCGCGCCGGCCGGCACGTCGATGTGGAAGGCGAAGGGGTGCAGGGTGTCGCGCACCCACTCCACCCGCTGGCCGTTCGCGGTGATCTCCAGTCCCGCCAGCTGGGCGATCGGTCCCACCGGCCCGTGGTTGCCCGGCAGCCATTCGGGGAAGAACAGCGTCATCGGCCCCGTCTGCGCGACCGGGATCGTCTCGGTCACGTCGAAGATGTGCTGGCTCAGGTTTGTCGCATCGACGTCCAGCCGGATCACGCCCGGATAGGCGACGTCCCGCACCGCCGGGATCGGCGGCAGGCTGATGGGCAGGGCCGGCGGCGCGGCGCCCGGTCCATCCTGCGCCAGCGCGGCCGGCGCGGTCGAGGTGAGCAGAAGGAGGGCCAGGCCGGCGGCGCTCAGGCGGGATCGGGACATGGGATACTCTTCAGGCTGACGCGAAAGGCGCGACAGTCCGCCGCACCCCCGCCGGCGTCAACCCTCAGGTTCGGCCAGCGCCTCCAGCAGGGCCTGATGGAAGCGGTCCGGATCCTCGGTCTGCGGCGCGTGGCCCAGGTCGTCGAACAGGACAAGCCGCGCATTCGGGATCGCCTCGGCGGTCCGTCGGCCCAGCTGGGGATAGAGGCCCAGCCGCGCCTGGACCGCTTCCGGCGCGCGATTGGCGCCCGGCGCGGTGCGGTCGGTCCCGCCGATGATCAGGGTCGTCGGCGCGTTGATGCGGTCGAACTCGTGGACAACCGGCTGGGTGAAGATCATGTCCGAGGTCTGGGCCTGGTTCCACGCGACGATCTCGCCGCCCGGCCCGGCGTACAAGCCCGCCAGCATCTCGACCGGCGCATCGTATTCGGGCCGCCAGTCGCCATCGTAGTAGAAGCGCCGCTGATAGGCCTTGATGCTGTCGAAGGTGGTCCGGCGCTCGCCCGCGAAGGCGGCGTCCAGCGTCGCATAGGGCACGCCCTCGGCCTGCCAGTCCTCCAGCCCGATCGGATTGACCAGCACCAGCCGCTCGACCGCCTCCGGGTGTTGGATGGCGAAGCGGGCGCCCAGCATGCCGCCCATCGAATGGCCGATCACCACCGCCTTCTCGACCCCCAGCGCGTCCAGCAGCCCCTTGGTGTTCGCCGCCAGCTGCGGCAGGCTGAACTGGTATCCGGTGGGCTTGGACGCCTTGCAGAAGCCGATCTGATCGACGGCGACGACGCGGAAGCCCGCTTCGGCCAGCACCGCGATGGTCGGCGCCCAGGTGGCGGCGCAGAAGTTTTTGCCGTGCAGCAGCACCGCCGTGCGCCCATTGGCCGGGCCGGTCGGCGCCACGTCCATATAGGTCATCTCCAGCGGCTGGCGCTGGCTGTCGAAGGCGTGGACCCTGACCGGATGCGGATAGTCGTAGCCCTCCAGCCGCGGGCCATAGGTCGGCCGGTCCTGCGCGGCGGCGGGCAGGGACATCAAGGCGGCGAAGGCGGCGGGGAGGAGGGCGCGGATCATGACGGGCCAACGATAGCCGCCCGGCGCCCGTTCCGCGCCGCGACCGACTGTCCTGTCAGCCGGCCGGATTCACCTCCAGAAGTTCGACGGTGAACCGCAGGGTCGAGTTCGGCGGCAGTTCGCCGCCGCCCACCCAGCGCGAGCCATAGGCCAGGTCCGACGGGATCACGAACTCGAACGTCTCGCCGACGTGCATCAGGGCCACGCCCTCGGTCCAGCCCTTGATGACCCGGTTCAGCGGGAAGGACGCCGGCTCGTTCCGCGAATACGAGCTGTCGAACTCGCGTCCGTCGATGAAGGTCCCGCGATAGTGAACCTTGACCGTATCGGTCGCGCTCGGCTGGGGCGCGTCCGGATGGGCCCTGCCGACGCGGCGATACTGCAGGCCGCTTTCCGTGGTGGTCCAGCCGCGACGCGCGCCGTTCCATTCCAGATAGGCGCGGTTGCCGGCGTCCCAGCCTTCCTGCGTCCCCGGCGTCGACACATTGTCGGCCGCGCGCGCGGCGGCCAGCGACGTCTCCTCATAACTGACGGGCGTGTGCCCGCAGGCGGCGACGATCAGGGCGGAGGCGCTCAGGGCCAGGAATCGCAGGGTCATGGACTGAACCTTAGCAGGTCGCGCGCCCGTCCTCACCTGCTCAGTCGCGGTCGGGCGCGCCCAGCGGGAAGTAGCTGCGATACTTGCGCGCCTCGTCCACCGCTCGCGCCGTCGCCGGCCGCGCCAGCAGCCGCGCGCGATAGGCCCTCAGCGCCTCGAACTTCTCCGGGATCGGATAGGTCCAGTCGGCGTAGAACAGCGCCGGCCCGGCCCCGCAGTCCGCCAGGGTGAAGCCGTGATCGGTCGCCCATGCGCGGCCCTTCATCCGCTCGTCCAGCCACGGATAGATCCGGTCGAACATCGCCGCCGCCTCCTTCACGCTGGCCGGGTGGCGCTGATCCTCCGGTCGCAGGGCGTCATAGACGAAGGCCTGCTGCGGGCCGTTGACGTAGTTGTCGAAGATCCGGTCCATCATCCGCGCCTCGACCGCCGCGACCGGATCGGCCGGAATCAGCCACGCCGCCTCGGGCCGTGTCGCCGCCAGATATTCGATGATGGCCGTGGCCTCGACGATGGTCGCGTCGCCGTCCGTCAGCACCGGAAACCGCTTCAACGGCCACAGCGCCGCCAGTTCTTCAGCCGCGCCGGGCGCTTCCAGGTGGCGCAGTTCGAACGGCGTGTCCGTTTCGTAGAAGGCGACGATCGCCTTCTGGCAGTAGGACGAGAAGGGATGGGCATAGAGTTTCATCGTCGGCGCTCGTCGTGGTTAGAAAAGATAACCGTGAGGCGGTCGTGGTCGCTCGTCAAGCGCGGCGGATTTGCAAAATCGACTCTTTGCACTTTCGCAAACGGCGAAGCCTGTCTAGAAGCCGCCTCCGGATTCGACGGGAGGACCTCATGCATCGACGCCTGGCTCTTAAGGGAAGCGCGGCCTCCGCCGGCCTGATCGCCGCCTGCCTTCTGGCGCAGCCGGCCCGGGCCCAGACTTCGCAACCGGCGTCCCTGGACGAGGTGGTGGTCACCGGCTCGCGCATCGCCGGCGGCGACCGCCTGGCCCCGGTCGATGTGATCGACCGTCAGACCTTCGCCGCCGCCGGCGTCTCCGACGCTTCGCAACTGGTGCGGCTGCTGACCGCCAACTCGGGCTCCGAGGCCCAGGTCGACCAGCTGAACCAGCCGCAAAGTTCGGGCACGGCCCAGTTCAACCTGCGCAATCTCGGCCTGGGCTCGACCCTGGTCCTGATCGACGGCCAGCGCTGGACCAACAGCGCGGTGGTCGCCACCGACGGCTCGGCCTTCGTCGACATCAACTCCCTGGTGCCGATGATCGCGCTGGAGCGGATTGAGGCGGTCAAGGACGGCGCCTCGGCCGTCTATGGCTCCGACGCCGTCGCCGGGGTGGTCAACTTCATCACCCGCAAGGGCGTGACCCGCCCCGAGATCAGCGCCAAATACGCCGTCGCCGACGGTTCCGAGGAATCGGTCATCGAGGCCATCGGCGGCCTGTCGCTGCTGGGCGGCGACCTGACCCTGGCGGCCTCGCACTTCCACCGGTCGGCCCTCGGCTCGGACGAGCGCGCCTTCACCCAGGCCGAGACCTACGGCCGCGCGCCGTGGACCGCCGTGACCAGCTACGGCCAGCCCGGTTCCTATTTCCGCCCCGGCACGGGCGGTTTTGCGCCCGACCCCGATTGCGACGATCCCGCCTTCGCCGAGGCCTATCGCAACAGCCCGACCGACAGCTTCTGCCGCCTGGACTACTCCGACTTCTTCGACCTGGTCCCGGAGGAGACGCGCACGCAGCTGTTCGCCGACTACCGCCGTCCGCTGGCCGGCGCCGAACTGTGGCTCCAGGGCGCCTGGTCCTCGACCGAGACCGTCGCGCGCCAGTCGCCGTCCCTGCCGATCCTGGCGCAGAGCCTGACGGTGCCGGCCTCGCACCCCGACAATCCGTTCGGCGAGGCCGTGCTGTTCCGCGGCCGCCTGCTGGGCGCCGAGGCCGGCGCCTCGGTCGCCGACTTCGTCTATGAGACCTGGCGCGTCGCCGGCGGTCTGTCCGGCGACTTCTCCACCGGCTGGACCTGGGATGTGTCCGCCACCGCCAGCCGCCAGCACGTCGCCTACGATAAGCCCGACGCCATCGGCAGCGCCCTGCAGAACGCCCTGAACGGTCTCGGCGGCCCCGGCTGCGACCCGACGACCGGAACGCCCGGCGCCGGCGCCTGCCGCTACTTCAACCCTTTCGGCAGCGCGTATCTGGGGACCGGCACGGCCAATGACGCCGACCTGGTCGACAGCCTGATCGGCTCCGTCGGCCTGCGCGGCGCGGCGGGCCTGATCACCCTGGACGCCTCGACCGGCGGCCAGGCCCTGGCCTGGGCCGGCGGCTCGATCGACGTCGCCCTGGGCGCTCAGTACCGCCGCAGCACCTTCCGCCACGATTGGAGCGACCGGGTCAACGCCGGCGACCTGCTGACCGCCGGCTACTCCCCCGACTTCGACGGCGATCAGGAAGCCCTGGCCGCTTTCGCCGAGGCCCGCGTGCATCTGGGCGATCGTATCGAGGCGCAACTGGCCGCGCGCCATGAATCCTACGACGGCGACGACGGAAAGCTCAGCCCCAAGGTCGCCGTGCGCTGGGACGCGAACGACGCCCTGGCCCTGCGCGCCTCATGGAGCCAGGGCTTCCGCGCCCCCTCCGTCTACGCCCTGACCGGCGCCCAGGCGTCGCAGCCGTCGGTGTTCGACCGGGGCGCCTTCGTCTTCGTCAACACCCTGACCTCGGGCGATCCGGACCTGAAGCCGGAGGAGTCCGAGAGCCTGACCCTGGGCGCCCTGTGGCGGCCGCTGCCCGGGCTGGAGCTCGGCCTCGACGCCTGGCGCTTCGACTACACGAACCTGGTGGTCAAGGAATCGGCCCAGGCGATCATCGACCAGGCCGCCGCCGACGACGCGGCGGGCCTGACCGGCACGCCGGCGCAAGCCCGCGTCACCCGCTCCGGCGCGGGCGCCCTGACCTTTGTCCAGCTCTATTTCACCAACGCCTCGTCGATCGAGACGCAAGGCCTCGACCTCTCGGCCCGCTATTCGCGTGACCTGCTGGGCGGCGTCGCCCGCGCATCCGCCACCTGGACCCATGTCGACCGCTACGACATCCGCCTGACGCCCGGCGCCGCCGCCACCTCGGGCCTGGGCTCGACCAATCTGAACACCCTCGGCCGCTCTTTGCCCCAGGATCGCGGGGAGTTCGCCCTGTCGTGGGCCGATGCGGCCAACAGCCTGACGGCCCTCGTCCACTACACCTCCGGCTACAAAAACGACCGCAGCGGCGTCACCGACCCGGACATCGCCAGCCAGACGACGATGGA
The DNA here is from genome assembly GCF_023573565.1 of Brevundimonas albigilva. Classification (NCBI taxonomy): domain Bacteria; kingdom Pseudomonadati; phylum Pseudomonadota; class Alphaproteobacteria; order Caulobacterales; family Caulobacteraceae; genus Brevundimonas; species Brevundimonas albigilva. The sequence continues at coordinate 2,198,512 of NZ_CP097649.1, read as the reverse complement.
CCTGCTCTACACCCTCGCGGTCGGCGCCGACCTCGACCTGTCGCTGGGCGTCGTCAACCTGACCGACGAGGACCCGCCGCTGGCCCAGTTCGCCCTCGGCTACGACCCCGTCGTCGCCGACCCGCGCGGCCGGGTGGTCAGCGTGGGGCTGACGAAGCGGTTCTGAGCGGCTAGGAGGCGGGGATGATCACGATGTACGGCATCCCCAATTGCGACACCGTCAAGAAGGCCCGCGTCTGGCTGGACCAGCACGGCGTGGATTACGCCTTTCACGACTACAAGAAGGCCGGCGCCGACCGCGCCAAGCTGGAGCAATGGGTCGACGAGCACGGCTGGGAGACGGTGCTGAACCGCGCCGGCACCACGTTCAAAAAGCTGCCCGACGCCGACAAGACCGACCTTGACCGCGACAAGGCCGTCGCCCTGATGCTGACCCAGCCCTCGATGATCAAGCGCCCGGTCCTGGACCTGGGCGACCGCCGCCTGGTGGGCTTCAAGCCAGAGGCTTACGCGGCGGCGCTGGGTTAGGTCGCAAAGACGGTCGTCATTCCGGGGCCAAGCGCAGCGAGGAACCCGGAACCCAGGGCTCCAGTCACGCCGCCAGCGACATTGAGCGCTTGATGCATGCCTCCTGGGTTCCGGGTTCGTCCTGCGGACGCCCCGGAAGGACGAAGATCAGCCGCCCATCGGCACGTCGCGGCACCGCCTGACGATCTGCGGATGCAGCGCCGGGGCGGCGCAGACCAGGCTGGCCTGGCGCGGGTCGGGGCGGTTGAAGCGCCAGGGGCGGCCATGGTGGTCGCTGACCGCGGCGCCGGCCTCCTGGGCGATCAGGCTGCCGGCCGCCACGTCCCAGTCCCACTTGGGCGTAAGCGCAATGGCCGCGTCGAAGGCGCCGGCCGCCACCAGGGCCATGCGATAGGCAAGGGCGTTCCGCTTCTCGAACCGCACGCTGGGCCAGGGCTCGGCCCAGTGCGGCCCCTCGATCAGGCGCGCGTCGCCCAGGAAGGACGCGTCTTCCAGCGCATCGGCGTCGGACGCCGCGATGGGCCGGTCGTTCCGCGTCGCGCCGCCGCCGCGCGTCGCGGCATAGGTCTCGCCGACCTCGGGCGCATGGATCACGGCGGCGACCACTTCGCCGTCCTCGACCACGGCGATGGGCACGCACCACCACGGCGTCCGCTTCATGTAGGCCACCGTGCCGTCGATGGGATCGACCACGAAGATGCGTCGTCTCGACAGCCGTTCGGGCGAATCCGCCGTCTCCTCCGACAGCCAGCCATAGTCGGGCCGCGCGCCCAGCAGCCGTTCGCGCAGCAGGGCGTCGACCTTCAGGTCGCCGCTGGTGACGGGCGACCCGCCCGGCTTGGCCTCGATCTTCAGCCCCCCCTCGCGCTCGGCTAGGGCCAGGGCGCCCGCATCGACGGCGGCCTGCCGGATCAGTTCGAGATCGGCGCTCCAGTCCGTCATTTGCCCGCGATGGCCACCGCGTCGAACATCAGGCTGGGCACGTTGAAGGCGCCCCGGAACTCCAGGTCCGAGCCGCGCTGGAGGCGCAGATAGAGGTCAGTCAGCTTGCCGGCCACCGTCACCTCGCTGACCGGATAGGCGATCTCTCCCTCCTCGAACCAGAAGCCGGACACCCCGGCCGACCAGTCGCCGGTGTTGCCGTTAAGCGACGGCCCGAACATGGAGGTGACCAGAAGCCCCGTCCCTGCATCGGCCATCAGTTGCGCCAGCGTCCGCTCGCCCGGCGCCATGTGCAGATTGTGGGTCGAGACGCCCGACGGTCCCGCCAGCCCGCGCGAGGCGTGGCCGGTGCTGGCCAGGCCCAGCTGCGCCGCCGAGGCCGTGTTCATCAGCCAGGTGGTCAGGACGCCGTCGTCGAACAGCTTGCGTTCCTGAACCGCCACGCCCTCGTCGTCGAAGGGGGTGGAGCCCAGGCCGCGCGGCCGAAACGGATCGTCGATCAGATCGACCCCCGGCGCGAACACCCGCTGGCCCAGCCGGTCCTTCAGGAAGGAGGTGCCGCGCGCGATCGACGGCCCGGCGATGGCCCCCACGACGGGGGAGACGATCTGCCCGGCCACGCGGTTCTCGAAGATCACCGGCGCGGTGGTCGAGGCGATCTTGCGCGCGCCGACCCGTGCGACCGCGCGCCGCCCGGCGAAGTCGCCGATGGCCGGGGCGCCGGGCAGGTCGGACAGGTGCCGCGTCGTGCGGCTCTCGCCGCCGCGCTCCATCGCCCCGTCCTTCTCGGCGATCACGCCGACGCCCAGCGAATAGGCCGAGCCCTGATAGGCGCCGTCGAAGCCGCCAGAGGTCACCAGCCGCCAGCGGCTGGACGACCAGGAGGCGTGCCCTCCCTCCGACTTGGCCACGCCCGGCACGGCCAGGGCCACGCCTTCCGCCTCGGCCGCGGCGGCCTCCAGATCGGCCGCGCCGCGCTCGGTCGGGTCGAAAAGGTCCAGGTCCGCGAACGGCCCGCGCGCCAGCCGCTCCTCCGGCGCCAGGCCCGCATAGGGGTCTTCCGGCGCCAGCCGCGCCATGGCGACGGCCCGCTCCACCAGCCGCGCCCGCGTCGCCGGCGACAGGTCGGAGGCCGACACCGTCGCCTGGCGCCTGCCGACGAAGACCCGCAGGCCCAGGTCGCGCGACTCCTCGCGCTCCACGTCCTCCAGCCGGCCGTTGCGCACCCCGACCGACAGCGACTGGCGGTCGGCCGTCACCGCCTCGGCCGCGTCGGCGCCGGCCGTCAGCGCGGCCTGGACGATGTCGTTGAGGATTTCGGGAGAAACGGACGCCGGGGCGCCGGACAGGACTTCGGTCATGCCCCGATATGGCGGACCCCTCCGGTCGCCGCAACCGGCGTCACAGCACCCCGTAGGCGATCAGGCCGACGCCGGCGGACAGCAGGGCGATCCAGGTCAGCGCCATGCCCAGCACCCGGCCGATGGACGGGCCCGTCTGCAGCATCAGGCCCAGCGCATGGAGGATGCGGCCCGCCAGCAGGGTCGCGCCCACCGCATGGACCATCCACGCCTGGCCGCTGACCAGGGCCAGCAGCGCCATCGCCGCCATGCCGGGCGTGGCGTATTCGACGCAGTTGCCGAAGGCGCGGCTGGCGGCCAGCAGGTCGGAATGGCCGCCATCGCCGAACGACACCATGTGCCGCCGTCTCCCGCTGACCACCATGCCCGACAGCACCAGCAGCATCAGGATCAGCAGGCCGCTCCACAGGGCCGCGGCCTGCAGGGCGTGCATCAGGGCTTCGGTCATCATCGATCAGTCCTCGCGCCCGACCGGATAGAGCAGATAGCGGTCGTCGTAAAACGGCGTGCGCTCATAGAACCAGGCCAGACGGGCGTGCGGATCGGCCGCGAAGCCCGGCTCGGCCGCCAGCTTGGCCTCGAACTCGGCCTTCAGCGCCGGATCGGCCGCCAGCATCCGGTCCGCCAGCGGGGCGATGGCGTAGGGCTCGATATATTCGACCCGGCTCAGCACCTCGGGGAACATCCCCCAGGCGAAGAAGCTCTCGCTGGATTGCGGCTCCAGCAGCAGCACGACGATGTCGCCCAGCGGCTGGTCGGTGGACACCCGCACCGAACCGGCGGGGAAGATCCAGTCGCGAGCCTCGACCTCGACCGCCTCGACCGAGGCCTGGACGTGGCCCTCGTTGGCGCGGGTCGCCAGCTTGGGATCGACCAAGCGCAGCATGGAGACGGCGATGGTGCGGGGTTCGCTCACCGCCTCCATCTCGATCCCGTGCGCCTTCAGCCGCTCGATGATGTCGGCGCGATAGCCGGGGACCCAGTAGGCGGCGGGGCGCTTCAGCGTCAGCGTCGGCCTGGAGCCATAGAAGGGCAGGGACCAGATTTCCGGATCGGCTTCGCCCAGCCAGCGGATTTCCTTGCGGCCCGACGCGGCGCTGTCGACCATCTCGTAGCGGATGCCCTTGAAGGCGCGGGTGGAGGACGGGGCGTCCTCCTGCTCGAAATTGGCCAGGATCTCGGCGGGGCGCAGGGCCTTGTCCTCCTCGGTCGCCGCCCGCAGCGCCGCGCCCTGGTCCGCCAGCAGCCTCAGCGCCGCCTCGATGAAGACATAGGTCCCCAGCACCCGCTGCTCGTGGGGCTTCAGGCTGTGGTTCTCGATCAGGATGGTCGGCACATGCGCCGCCGCGCCCCAGCCGTTGGAGAAGCGCTCGCCCAGGCCGCCGTCGTTCAGCCCCGCCCGGGGGTCGTCGTCGTCCATGCCGAAAACCAGCTCGCCGGGGATATGGCCTTCGCGCTCCAGCGCCGCGTTCATCGCCGGCTTGAACACCGAATCCAGCCAGGCCGAGCTGTTCGGCGACCGGCTGAACGCGCCGTCCTCGCCGTTGAAGCCATAGGTGACGTCGTACTGGTAATCCATGCCGTCGGTGACGTGGACGTCCACGTAAAGATCGGGCCGGTACTTCAGGATCAGGCCGCGCACGGCCCGCATCTCGGGCTGGTCCAGCTTCAGATAGTCGCGGTTCAGGTTCTGGTTGGTCGCCGTGTTGCGCCAGCCCTGGATGCGCGGGCCGCGCTGGTTGGGCCGCGAATAGGCGGACGCCCGCTCATGCCCGTCCACGCTCAGGATCGGGATCAGGATCAGGTTGACCCGGTCCAGCAGCCCGTCCTTGCCGTAGAAGGCGATGTCGCGCAGCAGCATCATGCCCGCGTCCTTGCCGTCGATCTCGCCGGGGTGGATGCCCGCCTGGATCATGAGAACGGGCTTGGCCGGATCGAAGGCGGCTCCGTCCTTGGACGCGATCACCGCATAGATCGGCCGCCCCTCCGGCGAGACGCCGAACTGTTCGATGCGGATCAACTCGCTGGCCTGGTCCAGCCGGTCGAACCAGGCGCGGGTGTCGACATAGATCGGCGAAAAATCGTGCGCCGCATCCGCCTCGAACGCGGTGACCCACGGGTCGGAGGCGTCACGCAGCAGCGCTTTCGACGCGCCGTCCCAGGCGGGCGCCGGCGGCAGGAAGGCCTGATCCCAGGGGGCGGCGTTGGGCAGGGACGGCGGCTGGGACATGGCGGGGCTCGCAATCAGAACGGACAAGGCGGCGAAGATCGGGGCATGACGCATGGAGCGGTCCTTCATGGCAAGGCAGGGTCCGGTCAGGGCGCGGTCGCGGCGGCGGGCCCCTGGCTGTCTTGCGCGGGCGGCGATTGCGGCGCCGGCAGGCAGGCGATCGCCAGATAGATCAGCACGTGAAGGCCGACCAGCCCTGCGAACCACCGCTTGCTGCGCGTCAGCGCCGCCGGGACGATGAGGATCAGATACAGCGGATAGGCGATGGCGTAGTTGAGAAGAATCATCCCCGCGCCCGGCTGGCCCAGCACCTGAAACGCGGAGACGGCGACCATCATCGTGTTCGCGGCCGTGGTCAGAAGCAGCACGATCTTCTTGTTGGCCCAGAAATGCTCGTCCAGCGCCAGCCCGTCCTCGATCTGGTGGGGAAACACCAGGGAGGCGGCGATGAAATAGACCAGGGCGATGGCCAGGCCGATCACCAGCATCCCATAGCTGAACGGCGCGTCGCGAAAGGCGTGCCAGGCCGCATCCCAGAAGGTGGCGATGTCCAGGCCGACGAACAGCGCCAGCAGCGGCGTCAGCCAGCCGATGCGGATGGCCTTGCGATGCTGGATGGCCGTCGCCAGGCCGGTGGCGATCACCGCCACCGAAAGGCCCAGCGCCAGACCGTAGAAGCTGAAATAGAATTCGAACGCGCTCAAATCGCCCCCCGGCGGTCAAAGGCCGAGCTTATTTCCAGATCGGCGCGCCGTCACCCGGCAATCCCAGCCGGTCCCATATCTCCGACACCCGCTCGATCACGTCCTGATCCATGCGGATTTCCTCGCCCCATTCGCGCTTGGTCTCGGGCGGCCATTTGTCGGTGGCGTCGAGGCCGATCTTCGACCCCAGGCCGCTCTCGGGACTGGCGAAATCCAGATAGTCGATCGGCGTCGATTCGATCACCGTGATGTCGCGCGCGGGGTCCATCTTGGTCGAGATGGCCCACATGACGTCCTTCCAGTCGCGGGCGTCGATGTCGTCGTCCACCACGATGACCCATTTGGTGTACATGAACTGGCGGAGGTAGCTCCACACGCCCAGCATCACCCGCTTGGCGTGGCCCGGATAGGCCTTCTTCATCGACACCACGGCAATCCGGTAGCTGCACCCCTCGGGCGGCAGCCAGAAGTCGACGATCTCGGGGAACTGCTGGCGCAGCAGGGGAATGAAGACCTCGTTCAGCGCCTCGCCCAGCACGCTCGGCTCGTCCGGCGGCCGTCCCGTGAAGGTGGTCAGATAAATCGGGTCGCGCCGCATGGTGATGGCGCTGACCTGAAACACCGGGAATTTCTCGACCGAGTTGTAATAGCCGGTGTGGTCGCCGTAGGGACCCTCGTCCTCGAACTCGTCCAGCAGGACATGGCCTTCCAGCACGATCTCGGCCTGGGCCGGGACCATCAGCGGCACGGTCTTGCAGGCGACCAGTTCGGCCTTGGCGCCGCGCATCAGGCCCGCGAACTGATATTCCGACAGGGTGTCCGGCACCGGCGTCACCGCCGCCAGGATGGTCCCCGGATCGGCGCCCAGCACGACGGCGCAGGGCAGGGGTTCGCGCTTTCCGGCCTTCTTGTGCCGGGCGTAGTGTTGCGCCCCGCCGCGGTGCGCCAGCCAGCGCATGATCGCCTTGTCCTTGCCCAGCACCTGCATCCGATAAATGCCCAGGTTGAAGTCGTCCTCGCGGTCGTCCGACGGCCCCTTGGTCACCACCAGGCCCCAGGTGATCAGGGGCGCGGGCTCGCCGGGCCAGCACGACTGGACAGGCAGGGCCGTCAGGTCGATCCGGTCGCCCTTCAGCACCACCTCCTGCACCGGCGCCTTCTTCACCGTCTTGGGCCGCATCGACATGACGGTCTGCGCCAGCGGCAGCATCTCCATCGCATCGCCCAGGCCCCGCGGCGGCGTCGGATTGCGCAGGAAGGCCAGCAACTCCCCGACCTCGCGCAGCTCGCCCGCCGTGGTGCGCGACTTGCCCTCCAGCGTCACCCCCATGGCGACCCGCTTCACCGTGCCGAACAGATTGGCCAGGCAGGGGATGGGGCTGATCGTCCCGTCCGGCATGACCGGCCGTTCGAACAGGACCGCCGGCCCGCCGTTGCGCAACAGCCGGGTCTGGATCTCGGTCATCTCCAGCACGGTGGACACGGGCTCGGTCACCCGGACCAGCTCGCCTTGGGCTTCCAGCTGATCGATGAAGTCGCGCAGGGATTTGTAGGCCATGCGACCCGCCTAAAGCGCCGAGGCGGAACTGTCACGCGCCGCGCGTGCGAACAGGCGGTCCAGCCCCGTCAGGCTCAACCCGACCAGCAGGAAGAACATCAGCAGCCCGCCGAAGATCGCGACCACGCGGCCCAGGCCCAGCTGATCCACATTGACGAACCCATAGGGCCACCAATGCGTCGCCAGCCCGTGGACCAGCGTCCAGCCGCCATAGACCAGCGGGAACGCCAGCCATTTGACCGGGTCGATCCAGCGCAGCCGGCCCTTGGGCGTGAACCACAGCCAGTCCAGCACGAAGGCGGCGGGCATGACGTAGTGCAGCACCACATTGACCGCCAGCGACCAGCCGGTCGGGCTCCAGTAGGGATGCAGGAGCAGGTGGTACACCACCCCCACCACGACGATGTACATGGCGACGGCGGCCCGCACCCCCTCGCTGGCGGACCATCGCGCCAGCCGCGAGCCGGGGCTCAGCAGCGGCCCCGTGAAGGCCGCCGCGACCAGCACATTGGTCAGGATGGTGAAGAAGCTGAAGAAGTTGACGGTCAGGCCCGCGACGTCCCCCGGCTCGGCCGGGCCGACCATCAGCACATATTGCAGGGCCAGCGCCGCCCAGCCGACGACCGCGAACGTGGCGCGCCAGAGCCGGGCGGGCGGGGTCCGCCGCATCCTACAGGCCCAGGTCGGCGATCTGCCGCTCGAACATCGCGCGCGCGGCGGCGTACATCGCGTGGTCGGAATGGAACACCTGTTCGTGGCGGCTGCGATAGGCCTCGTAGTCGCTGGCCTGGCCGTAGGTCGTGACGTTCGTCCGTTCGTCCGCCGCCTCGGGCTTGCCCAGCACGGCCGCGAACAGGCGCAGGGTCTCGGGGAAGCGCTCGCTGACGCCCACGGCCACGAAGTCGCGGTCGAACGCCGTGTGCGCCGTCTCCGGCGTCAGGTCGTTCGGCATCTGCATCATCAGGCGGGTGATCGGCTGTTCGGCGACCTCATCGGCGCGGCGGCCGAACCAGGTGTCGAAGGACGGATCGTCGTCCATCTCGTCCACCGGGTCGCCGGCGGTCTTCAGCATGTTCTTGAACCGCCACTCCGAGATGATCCGGTCGAAGGGATCGCGCATCACCGTGATGACCTGCTCGGCGTCGGGATAATACTGGCGGATGGCCGAGTTGTTGCGGCGGGTGAAGTGGCCGTGGACGCAGGCGTCGGCCTGGGCCTCGGTGCGCGTCAGGGGCGTGGGCCACCCCGGATAATGGTTGTGCAGCCGCTCGCCGAACCAGCCGCCGAGTATCGTTCGGAACGACGTGCCCGCCGTCTTGGGGATGTGCAGCGAGATCAGCAGCTTGGCCGGGTCGTAGGGTTTCGGCCCGGCGGGAGCGGAGGGTGCGGCGGCGGAAGGTGTCATGGGCTCTGCTTCTAACCCCTTCCGCCGCGAACGCCAGCGCTTCGCCTCAGCCTTCCGGATCGTCCCAGCGGTAGGCCGGATCCAGCCAGTCGCCCAGCCGCTCGGCCCGGTCCAGCGCATCCATCCGCTGCACCTCCTCCGACGTCAGTTCGAAGTCGAAGATGTCGAAATTCTCGCGCGCGCGGCTTTCCTTGGTGGTGCGGGGAATGGCGATGATCCCGTTCTGGATCAGCCAGCGCAGGGTGATCTGGCCGGGCGTCTTGCCGTGCGCGCGGGCCAGTTCGCCGATGGTGGCGTCGTCGGCGATCTTGCCCTGCGCCAGGGGCGACCAGGCGGTGATGGACGACCCCAGGTCCCGGGCTGTCGCGACCAGGGCGCCGATCCCCAGATAGGGGTGGTGTTCGACCTGATTGGTCACCAGCCGGGCCTTCGACAGCGCCTGGGCCTGGCGCCACTGGGCCGACGGGAAGTTGGACAGGCCGATCGACCGGGTCAGTCCCTGGTCCTTGGCTTCATTCAGGGCGCCCAACGTCTCCTCGAACGACGGTGTGGGCTTGGGCCAGTGCAGCAGCAGCAGGTCGGGGGTGGTCCCCAGGCTGTCGGCCGATTCCTTCGCCTGTCTCAGCAGGCCGTCGCGATCGAAATGCTCGACCCAGATCTTGGTGGTCAGGAAGATGTCCTGGCGCGGAACGCCGGAATCCCGGATGCCCTCGCCGACCGCCTTCTCGTTCTTGTAGATCCAGGCGGTGTCGATGTGGCGATAGCCGATCCGCAGGGCCTCGGCGACCATGCGGCGCGCGTCGTCCGGCTCCAGCTGCCAGGTGCCGAACCCCAGCAGCGGAATCTCGATGTCGTCCACCTTCGCGGTGGGCTGGTCGCCATAGGGCATGCGGGGCTCCTTGAATCCGTCGGGGCGGCTCAGTTAGGCGCCCTCGCCCCCGCCCGAAAGGTCGGCGTCGAACCAATCCAGAATTTCTTCCCACAACGGCTCCATCCCCTTGCGGAAGGCGCCCTCGTGGCCGATGCGCCGGACGCCGAAGTCGCGGGGCGTTCGCGTCGCGATCTCGGCCGGAGCGGCGGGATAGGCTTCCAGCAGCCGCGCGGCGGTGCGGGGCGTCGCGATGGGATCGTCGGGAAAGACCCACGACCGGATCGGCGCGCGCACCTGGTCGAAATGCTGCGGCTCCAGCCGCCCGGTCTTCAACTCGTCCAGGAAATAGGTCGGCTTCAGGCACCACCGCCGCCAGGTCTCGAACACCCCGCGCGGCAGGTCCGTCCCGCGCCAGCCGCCGCCCGACTTCACATAGCCGTGCCGCCTCAGGTGCGCCGGCCCCAGGCCCAGCCAGAAGAACAGTTCGACGGGGTTGTAGGTCCGGTGGTGGCCGCCCCACCAGCCCGTGCCCACCGAGACGAAGGCGTGTCGCGCGATCTGGTCGTGATTGGGCATGAAGCCCACGAAATGGCCGCCGACGCTGTGCCCGACATGGAACAGGGGCAGGCCCGGCGCGGCCGCCTTCAACGCCTTCAACGCCGCGGGCATGTCCAGCCGGCCCCAGTCGGGATAGTCCATCGTCATGGCCGCCAGGTCCTCGGGCCGGGATCCGCCGATGCCGCGATAGTCATAGGTCAGGACGGTCGCGCCGCGCCCGGCCATCCAGCGGGCGAACCGGCCGTAGAAGCCGCGCGGAAAGCCCGTCCCCGCCGACACCAGCACCGCCATCCTGGGCGTTTCCGGCCGGAACAGGGTGGCCTCCAGCGGCCAGCCGTCCGCCGCCTTGACGATGCGATCCTCCACCTTCACCGCTGTTTCCGCCCTGTTCGTTTTTATTGCGGACGGACCATGGGCGGCTTCCGTCGCGTCAGGTCAAGCGGCGTCGAACGCCTTGACCATCCGCCGGGGCGCGACGCGGCGCCATCGCCGCTCCAGCGCCGCCCTCAGCCACGTCCGATCGACCGAGGCGATGCGCGCCAGCACGATCGGATGGTCCCGGTGGTGCTCGGTGACGTGAAAGGTCGCGGGGTCCATCTCGACCAGCAGGTCGCGCTCGTCGCGATTGTCCAGGTGAACGACGATGCAGCCTTCCGGCGCCTTGGGCCACATCCAGGTGAAGAACTTCCCCGCCGCCTTGTACGACGGCTGGCCATAGGACACGCCCTCCTCGACGCCGGGAAACGACAGCAGCAGGGCGCGAACCTCGTCGTGGGTCATGGCGGCCGGCGCCTCAGTAGGCGATGGCGATGCCGTCCTTGCGCATTTCGGTCGCTGCGCCATAGGTCCAGCGGCCGCCGGGGTTTTGCTGCATCATGACGTTCTGATAGCCGCCGAAGCCGCCGTCCGGCTCGCCCAGGGTCCAGCCCAGGGCGCGCAGCCCCGTCTTGGTCGCTTCGGGCACGCCGCTTTCCAGGTGAAGCACGCCGGTCCCTTCCTGCGGCTGGCCGGTCGGCTCGGACGAGCCGTAGTGCTGCCAGCGCGGCGCATCGCCCGCCGCCTGCGGGTCCAGGTCGTAATCGACCATGTTGATGATGATCTGCGCCTGACCCTGCGGCTGCATGCCCCCGCCCATGACGCCGAACGCCATCCAGGGGTCGTCTCCCTTGGTCGCGAAGCCGGGGATGATGGTCTGGAACGGGCGCTTGCCCGGCGCATAGACGTTCGGATGGCCGTCGGTCAGGGCGAACAGCTCGCCCCGGTCCTGGAACATGAAGCCCAGCGGTTCGGAGCCGTTGTCTGGCGCCAGGCCCGAGCCCATGCCGCGATAGTTGGACTGGATCCAGCTGACCATCATGCCGTCGCTGTCCGCGACGCTGAAATAGGTGGTGTCGCCCTGGTGCGGCGCGTCGCCGGGCATCACCCGGTCCATGATCCGGTCCGGCCGGATCAGCCTGGCCCGCTCGGCCGCATAGGCCTTGGAGTTCAGCCATTCGATCGGAATCTCGCCAAAGCGCGGGTCGGCGAAGTAGCGGGCCCGGTCCTCGAACGCCAGGCGCTTGGCCTCGGCCTGGACGTGCAGCGCGGCGGCGGACTGGAAGCCCATGCCCTTCAGGTCGAACTGCTCGCAGATGTTCAGGATCTGGTTGGTCGACAGCCCCTGGGTGTTCGGCCCCAGCGCATAGACCCCCACGCCCCGGTATTCGGTGCGGATCGGCTCGACCCAGTCGGTGCGGTGCGCGGCCAGGTCGGCGCGCGTCATCCAGCCGCCGATGCGCTTGAAATAGGCCTCGATGCTGTCGGCGATCGGCCCGTCGTAGAAGGCGTCGCGCCCGCCCTCGGCGATCATCCGCAGCGTCCGCCCCAGGAAGGGGTTGGCGAAGACCTCGCCCACCTTCGGGGTTTCGCCGCCCGGCGCCCAGATGCGCTTGCGGTTGTCGTTCTCCTCGATCGGGATCCGGCCCCGGTCGAAGGACGCCATGTTCCGCTCCAGATAGTAGGCGATGACCTGCGGCACGGGCACGCCCTGCTCGCACAGCTCCGCCACCGGCAGCAGGACCTCCTTCCACGGCAGCTTGCCGTAGCGCTGGTGGGCGCTCCACCAGGCGTCGACCGTGCCCGGCACATTGACCGTCACCGCGCCATAGCGGGGCAGATAGCCGTCGATGGCCCGGGACCGCGCCGTCTCCAGGCTCAGGCCGCGCGGGCTGTTCCCCGACCCGTTGAAGCCGACGACCTTCTTCTGCTTGGGGTCCCACAGCATGCAGAAGGCGTCGCCGCCGATGCCGTTGGCGACCGGCTCCAGAAAGCCCAGCGCCGCATTGACGGCGATCGCCGCGTCGATGGCCGAGCCGCCGCGCCGCAGGGTGTCGATCCCCACCAGGCTGGCGACCGGGTGCGCCGTCGCCGCCGCCCCGTTCGCGCCCCACACGGTGGAGCGGCCCATGAACTTCGGCCCGGTCACCCGGTCGCCGATGCCGACGCCGGCGTAGGGGTCGGCCGGGCGGGCCGGGGCGGGCGCCGCCGCCGTGGGCGACTGGGTCTCTCCGGACGTCTGGACCTGGGTCTGGGCCTGGCCTTGGGATGCTGCGGCGGCGGCCAGCGCCCCGGCGGGTAGTGCGGACAGGAAGGTGCGGCGACGCATGGGCGGACTCCTCGAACAGCCGGACCGTATCAAGGCCGCCCTTCGCCGTCCCGGCAAGCCTCAGGCCAAAGAAAAAGGCCGCGTCCCGAAGGGCGCGGCCTCTTGATCTCGTCCTGGTCCGTTCGGGCTCAGGTGATGTCTTCGTTCAGCAGGCCGACCTGGAAGAAGCCGTTTTCCTGCAGGTTGTTCATGACTTCCATGAACTGCGAATACTTCACTTCCGGCTGGGCGCGGATGAAGACGCGCTCCTCGCGGCAGGCGCCGCCGCCCAGGGCGGTGCAGACATCGGCGGCCATGGTCTCGATGGTGGTCTGCTGGTCGGCGATGAACAGCGAGCCCGAGTCCTGGATGGTGACGTACACCGGCTCCTTCGGGTTCGGGTCGTTGGGGTTCGGCACGGGGGGCGGCAGGTCCAGACGGATCGACACGGTCGCCAGCGGCGCGGCCACCATGAAGATGATCAGCAGCACCAGCATCACGTCCACGAACGGCGTGACGTTGATCTCCGAGTTCTGCTCGATGGTCTTGCCGCCGTTGCCGCCCGGTCCACTCAGCTTCGCCGCCATGTGCGTCTCCGTATGATGGCCGGACCTCGTCCGGCGTGTCCTGTCGCCCGAAGGCGTGCTGGTCTCTTGGCGTCCCGATGCGCGCTTGTAAAGCGGTTCTCGACGTTCACGGGTTCCGCCGCGGCGATTTTCGTTCGCCCCGGCCCTGGATCAGCCCTTGGCCAGCTTCAGGAAGCGCTCGGTCAGGGCCGGATCGTCCCGGAACGCCCCGGTGAAGCGGGTGGTCACGGTCGAAACGTGCCGGTGATGCACGCCGCGCGTGGTCATGCACTGGTGGGCCGCGTCGATCATCACGGCCACGCCCCGCGGCTGCAGGTGCGATTCGATGGCCGCCACGATGTCGTTGGTCAGGGTCTCCTGGTTCTGCAGGCGCCGGGCGAAGATCTCGACCACCCGCGCCAGCTTGGAGATGCCGACCACCTTCTCGCCGGGCAGATAGGCGACGTAGGCCTTGCCCAGGAACGGGGCCAGGTGGTGCTCGCAATGGCTCTCCACCTCGATCTCGCGCAGGATGACCATGTCGTCATAGCCCTGCACGTCCTCGAACGTCCGGCTCAGCTCCCTGGCCGCATCCGCGTCATAGCCGTCGAACCATTCGCCATAGGCGTCGACCACGCGCTTGGGCGTGTCGACCAGGCCGGGCCGTTCGGGATCGTCTCCGGCCCAGGCGATCAGGGTCCGCACCGCCTCCAGCGCCTGTTCGCGGCTGGGGCGCTTGGGGTTCTCGTCGCTGACGAGGACGGGCTTGGCGGGCGTGACGCTCATTGAACCTGATTTCCGGCCGGTCGGGCGGTGCCGCCCGGTTTACCTTCTACAATCCGTCGGGACTGTATATCAGGCCGCTATATGGGACGGACCCTCCGTCTCGCAAGAAAACCTGCGAAGACTTCCCTGATGCCGCTGCACATCCACGACACCCTGCGCCGTGAAAAGCGCCTGTTCGAACCGCGCGATCCGAACCGGGTGACCCTCTATGTCTGCGGCCCCACGGTCTATGACTACGCCCACATCGGCAACGCCCGTCCGCCGGTGGTGTTCGACGTGCTGGTCCGCCTGCTGCGCCGCACCTATGGCGCGGACAAGGTGATCTACGCCCGCAACGTCACCGACGTGGACGACAAGATCAATCAGAAGGCCGCGAAGGAAGGCGTGCCGATCGGCCAGGTCACGGCCCGTTACGAGGCCGCCTATCTGGCCGACATGGGCCTGCTGAACGTCAGCCCGCCCGACCTTGCGCCTCACGTCACCGACTACATCCCCGCCATCGTCGACCAGATCCAGGCCATCGTCGACGCCGGCTGCGCCTATGCGGCCGAGGGTCATGTGCTGTTCGACGTCTCCTCCTATCCGTCCTACGGCGCCCTGTCGGGCCGGAACCTGGACGACATGATCGCCGGCGCCCGCGTCGAGGTCGCGCCGTATAAAAAGAACCCCCACGACTTCGTGCTGTGGAAGCCTTCCAAGGACGGCGAGCCGTCCTGGCCCTCGCCCTGGGGCGACGGGCGCCCCGGCTGGCACATCGAATGCTCGGCCATGATCGAACAGACCTTGGGCCTGCCGATCGACATCCACGGCGGCGGCATCGACCTGGTCTTCCCCCACCACGAGAACGAGATCGCCCAGGGCGTCTGCGCCCACGGCCACGCCCACGGCGACCGGGCCCACGACGAATACGCCCGCTACTGGATGCACAACGGCTTCCTGACCGTGGACGCCGAGAAGATGTCCAAGTCGATCGGCAACGTCCTGCTGCTGCACGACCTGGTCCAGGCCATGCCGGGCGAGGTCGTCCGCTGGGCGCTGCTGAGCGCCCACTACCGCCAGCCGCTGGACTGGAACCAGGCCCTGCTGGATCAGAGCCGCAAGTCGCTGGACCGGCTCTACGGCGCCCTGCACCGTTCGGCCGCGGTCCCGGCCGCCGACCTCGACCCGCCCGCCGACTTCCTGAAGTCGATCGAGGACGACCTGAACACCCCCGGCGCCATGGCGGCCCTGTTCGCCCTGTCCAGCGAGATCGAGCGCGCCATGACCGCCGGCGACCTGGACGCCGTGGCCCAGGCCAAGGGACGGCTGGTCGCCTGCGCCGACATCCTGGGCGTGCTGCAATCCGATCCCGGCGCCTGGCTGGAGGGCGAGGTCTCCGACGCCCTGCGCGTCGAGGTCGAGGCCCTGCTGGAGCAACGCGCCGCCGCCCGCGCCGCCAAGGACTGGCCCGAGGCCGACCGCATCCGCGACCGCCTGAACGAACTGAACGTCGTCGTCATGGATGGCCCGACCGGCGCGACCTGGCGCGCGAAGGGGTAGGCCACCCGTCTCCTCCCCATCGCCTGCGATGGGTGATGGAGGGCTCATGAAGCTCGTACATCCTTCTCCCTCCCCTTCATGGGGAGGGCGGCATTAGGTAGCAAACACACCTAGAGTTTCTATGCATTTTCCGAGGGTTATGTAGACTCCGCCTAGTAGCAATGGATCGCCGATGTCGTGGAAGGGACGGCGGTTCCTCAGCCGGTAGGAGACATGCCCAAACAGGAAAGCGTCGTTCCGCCAGGTGCGGATCATGCTCAAGCGCTTCATGCGCTGACACGGAAGTATGCCGAGGTCGCCGGCCTGATCGGTCGAGCCAAGGCGGAGGTGCATCGGCTGACAACCGATCTGGCCCACATCGAAGGGGCCATCCGCATCTTCGACCCGACGATCGACATCGGACGGATCAAGGCCAAGCATGTGCCGATCCGCGAGCCTTCGGCTCAGGGCGAGGTTACCGGCATCATCCTCGACACTTTGAGAGACAGCCCCGATCCTCTGACACCCCGCGAACTCGCCGAGGAACTGATGGTGAGGCGCGCGCTGCCGATCGATGATCGAGACCTATTCAACATCATGCTGAAGCGCGTTCGCGCCTGTCTGCGGTCGCAGCGGGTTCGAGGGGTGCTTAAGCCCATCGCCACGGAGGGCATGGCTCAACGCTGGGAAGTTAATCTATGAAAATTCAACGGTTCAAGGCCGGAGCAATCCGGTTCACTCGTGGTCGCAAGTTTTACGAGGTCGCCCATGCCTATGACGGGCAGGGCTTTATCGGCTTGTGCGACGGCCGCGTCATTGCGACTGCAACTGATCCGGCCGCTGTGGCCCGCGCGATGATCAAGTCCGTCGTCTGGATGCGGTAAGGGGATGCAATACGCCCCTTTGCAGCGACGGCTGGCTGATCACCTCCTGGGTCGTCCCGATCCAAGCGGCGCGCAAGAGGTGTTCGTCGGCACGAGAGCGGTAGACGATGGCTGGGTCGTCGCCTTGCTTCGGATCGATGGCTGCACGAGTGAGGAACAGGCCGCCTGGTTCGGCAGCGTTGTCCAAGGCGATCTGCACGCTCACCTTCGCCATGCTAATCAGGAGGACGTTTCGGCTGAGGCGGTGCAGGTCGAATGGGCTGTGCCGGCCGGTGGCGTGGGGTGGAGCGTCGCCATCTTCGTGACGCTGGGGTCGATGGCGGAAGCCATGGCCGTGGCAGGTTTCCTCAAGGAATACGCCGCCCCGACGGCGGCGTGATCGAAAGGGACAAGGAATCGCCCCCGCACGACGGTGGTCCAGGTCTTGCCGCCTCTACCTCTCCTTGTGCTATCCGTCGCCGCCGAGGGGTAGTAGCGCATGAACCATCAGTCTCTGTCGGCCTTCATCTGGTCGGTCGCCGATCTGTTGAGAGGCGACTACAAGCAGTCGGACTACGGCAAGGTGATCCTGCCGTTCACGGTGCTGCGGCGGCTGGACTGCGTGCTGGAGCCGACGAAGGCCGCCGTTCTGGCCGAAGACGCCAAGCGCAAGGCCGACGGCCTGAACCCCGACGCGTTCCTGAAGCGCGCAGCCAGCCTGTCCTTCTACAACACTTCGCCGATGGACATGGGGCGGCTGGTTGGCGACGCCGACAACATCGCCGCCAACCTCTACGCCTACATCCAGGGCTTCTCGCCCGAGGTGCGGGACATTTTCGAGCGGTTCGAGTTCGCCGCCCAGGTCGACCGGCTCGCCAAGGCCGGGCTGCTCTACCAGGTGACCGAGCGGTTCGCGCGGATCGACCTGCACCCCAAGGCCGTGGACAACCACCAGATGGGCCTCGCCTTCGAGGAGTTGATCCGCCGCTTCGCCGAACTGTCGAACGAGACCGCCGGGGAGCACTTCACTCCGCGCGAGGTGATCCGGCTGATGGTCAGCCTGATCTTCATCGAGGACGACGACGTCCTATCGAAGCCGGGCGTGGTGCGGTCGATATACGACCCGACAGTTGGAACGGGCGGAATGCTGTCGGTGGCAGAGGAATACCTCGTCGAGCACAGCCCCGGCGCCCGCGTCAGCTTGTTCGGGCAGGAACTTAACCCGGAGTCCTACGCCATCTGCAAGGCCGACATGCTGATCAAGGGGCAGGACGTCGGCGCCATCATTTTCGGGAACACTCTCTCTGACGACGGCCATCCGGGGCGCAAGTTCGACTACATGCTGTCGAACCCGCCGTTCGGGGTGGAGTGGAAGAAGGTCGAGAAGGTCGTCCGGGCCGAACACGAGCAGCAGGGGCACAGCGGCCGGTTCGGCCCCGGACTGCCGCGCGTATCGGACGGCTCGCTGCTGTTCCTGATGCACCTGCTGTCCAAGATGCGGCCCGCCAAGGAGGGCGGCAGCCGGTTCGGCATCGTCCTGAACGGTTCGCCCCTGTTCACCGGCGGCGCCGGATCGGGCGAGAGCGAGATCAGGCGCTACCTGCTGGAGAACGACCTGGTCGAGGCGATCGTCGCCCTGCCGACGGACATGTTCTACAACACCGGCATCGCCACCTACGTCTGGATCGTGTCGAACCGGAAGCCGGCGGCGCGCAGGGGCAAGCTGCAACTGATCGACGCCTCGGGTTTCTGGCGCAAAATGCGCAAGTCGCTGGGGTCGAAGCGGCGGGAGATGTCGGAAGCCGACATCAGTGCAGTCACCAACCTGTTCGGCCATTTCCAAACAGCCCAACTGGCGACGGTCTTCGACGCGGACGGCAAGGAGATCGGTCGCGAGATCGTGGTCGAGGGCGACGCGCCCCCGGCGGCCCCCGGCGGCGGCAAGGTCAGGCTGCGCCCGCTGTCGTTGATCTTCGGCAACACCGAGTTCGGCTACCGCACCATCACCGTCGAGCGCCCGGTGCTGGACGACCAGGGGCGGCCTGTGCTGGGGCAGAAGGGCAAGAGCAAGGGCAAGCCCGTCGCCGACAGCGCCTTGCGCGACACTGAGAACGTGCCGCTGAACGAGGCGGTCGAGGCCTACTTCGCGCGGGAGGTAAAGCCCCACGCGCCGGACGCCTGGATCGACGAGACGAAGACCAAGGTCGGCTACGAAATCCCGTTCAACCGGCACTTCTACGTGTTCGAGCCACCGCGTGACCTGGCCGAGATCGACGCCGATCTGCGAGAGGTCACCGATCGGATCAAGGTGATGATCGAGGGGCTGGCGGCGTGACGGCTTCCGCACTGCGCGACGCCGTCCGCCGGCTCCTTCACACCCACCCCGACGTTCATCCCTCGACCGCCGGCCACGCCGGCTACGTCGAGCGCTACCGCACGGCTAAAAGTTCGAACATCGGCCTGGAGACGCGCGGTGAGCGACACCAGAACCTGTTCGTCGAGGCCGCTTCCGTCGATCTCGGCCGACTTGTGGACATTCCGCACGAGGTCTATCCCGCTGCCGACTTCGACCGCACTCGGCCGAACAGCAACCTGTTCCACATCGACGCCTTCCAGGATGTGGATATCGTCCGGTTCAAGCTGTCCGACCTAGACCAGGCCAAGCGCGTGCTGGCGGACGTGCTGCGATGACCATCCCACGCGGCGTGGACTATGCCGACAGTGGCGTCGATTGGCTGGGTGCCCTGCCCGCTCACTGGACGGTCAAGCCTATCAAGGCTGTGGCGACCTTGAACGACGAGGTGTTATCCGAGGCCACCCTGCCAGCTTCCGAGATCGAATACGTCGAAATATCGGATGTGGCGGCGGGGCGCGGAATCCTCGGCTCGACCTCCCTGTTGTTCGAGACAGCGCCATCAAGAGCCCGACGCCGCGTCGCGGATGGAGACATCATAGTCTCAACCGTGCGAACCTACCTCCGAGCCATCGCGTCGGTCGAGAATCCGCCAGACAATATGGTCGTATCGACGGGCTTCGCCGTGATCAGGCCCCGCACGATGCATCCGACGTTCCTGGCCCACGCCCTGGAGATGGACGGGTTCATCAACCAAGTGATCGCGCGGTCAGTGGGCGTCAGCTATCCCGCGATCAACGCCTCGGAACTTGTGCGTCTGCCGGTGCCCGTTCCGCCGAGTCACGAACAGGCCGCCATTGCCGCCTTCCTCGGCCGGGAGACCGCGAAGATCGACGCGCTGGTAGAGGCGCAGCAGCGGTTGATCGACCTGCTGAAGGAGAAGCGTCAAGCCGTAATCTCCCACGCGGTCACCAAGGGCCTCGATCCCGCCGCCCCGATGAAGGATTCCGGCCTCGAATGGGTCGGCGAGGTGCCGGCGCATTGGCAGGTGAAGGCGCTTAAGCGGGTGACGGAAAGCTGCTGTGACGGCCCGTTCGGGTCGGGGCTGAAGTCGGAGCATTACGTCGATGATGGGGTTCGCGTCGTCCGGCTTCAGAACATCAAGGAGCAGGGGTTCGATCCCAGTGACGCGGCCTATATCGACGTCAACTACTTCGAAACCGCCCTTTTTCGGCACAACGTCCGCCAAGGCGATGTGCTGATTGCGGGTTTGGGTGACGAGCGGAACTTGGTGGGCCGGGCTTGCGTCGCGCCAGCGGGGGTTGAGCCCGCAATGGTCAAGGCAGATTGCTTCCGTTTCCGGTTAGGGCCTGAGGCGAATCCGGAGTTCGTTGCGTTCCAACTTAACGCTGGGGCCGAATACGCGTCGGGCAAGATGTCGACTGGTTCGACGCGCTCTCGGATCGCCCTGTCGTCCATGATGGAACGGCTCGTTGTCATTCCGCCGTTGCCCGAGCAACAGGAAATAGTTCGTCGTCTAGACTCCAAGGTCGCGGCGGCAACGGCCCTCGTCAAACAGGCGGAGGCAGGCATCGTCCTACTGCTGGAACGACGTGCTGCCCTCATCGCCGCCGCTGTCACCGGGAAGATTGATGTCCGCCGGCGGACTGACCCGGCGGTGGCCGCCGATGCGACGACGGCCCGCCGGCTGGTCGGCGCAGCCGTCCTGGAACTCGTTGCCGACACCCCTGCTTCCGGGCGGATGACCTCTGCCAAGCGGATGTATCTGGCCGAGGCCCACGCCGGAGTGTGGGAACTTCGGGGCCAGCCGCAGCGCATGGCCGCCGGTCCCTTCGACGGCGCCCTGATGAGCGAGGTCGAGGCCGAACTGGCGCGCGTGGGGCATATCGAGACAAGCCAGCCCGGTGGTCCGAATAGTCAGGTCCGCTACCGCCTGGCCGGACAGCGGGACGCGCTGCGGGCCGAACTGGAAGCCCTGCTGGGCGACCGCCGCGCCGCCTTCGACAAGATGCTGGCCGATCTCGGGGAACTGGAATCCAGGGGCGTCGAAGCGGTGGCCACGCTCTACGCCGTCTGGAACGATATGCTGATCGACGGAAAGGCGCCGACGGACGACGCCGTCATCGGTGGCGTCCTGCACGACTGGCACGCCGAGAAGCGGGACAAGTTCACCAAGGCGGACCTGCACAACTACCTCGGCTGGATGCGTCGCCACGCCATGACGCCAACGGGTCGTGGACCTCGCACCAAAGCCGGCGCGCTGCTCTGACCTCTTTGGGGTTGTGATGATGCGCGACGATTCCGTAGGTTGTTGTTGGAGTTGAGGGGGATCGCCGTGAACGAACTAACCGCCGCGCCTGGGATCGGAAAGCTGGAACGCGTCGCCCTGCGCGAGGTGTGGCGGCACGAGGCCTATGACTTCACCCGCTGGCTCCAAGACAACATCGACGTCCTGAACGAGGCGCTGGGCCTGTCGCTGGTCAACGTCGAGCGCGAGCAGGCTGCCGGCAGCTTCAGCATCGACCTGGTCGCCGAGCGCGAGAGCGGCGGCAAAGTCATCATCGAGAACCAGCTTGAGAAGTCGAACCACGACCACCTGGGCAAGGTGCTGACCTACATGGTCGCCATGGAGGCTCAGACGGCGATCTGGATCGTCGCCGAGCCCCGCCCCGAGCACGTCTCGGTGGTCGCCTGGCTCAATGAGTCGAGCAGTTCGGACTTCTACCTGGTGAAGGTTGAGGCCGTCCGGATCGGGGTGTCGCCGCCGGCGCCGCTGCTGACGCTGATCGTCGGCCCATCAGCCGAAACGGCCGCCGTCTCGCGCAGCAAACGTGAGTTCGCCGAGCGCCACGACGTGCGCCAGAATTGGTGGTCACGCCTGGTCGCCCGGCCCGACGCCAAGCTGCACAGCCACATCACGCCGGGTCCGTCGACCTGGATCGGGGTGACCTCCGGCGTGCGGGGCCTGCCGTTGAATTACGTCATCACTCAGCAGGACTGCGGCGCCGAACTCTACATCGACCGGGGCAAAGGATCGGAGGCCGAGAACAAGTCGATCTTCGACCAACTGTTCGCCCGGCGGGAAGAGATCGAACAGGCCTTCGGCGGCCCCCTCAGTTGGGAGCGGTTGGACGATGGCCGCGCCAGCCGCATCCGGGCGCGTGTCACCGCCGGCGGCTATCGCGCCCCCGAGGACGAGTGGGACGCCATCCAGACCCAGCAGGTCGACACCATGAACCGGCTGCACAAGGCGCTCCAGCCGCACCTGAAATCCCTCAAGCTGGGCTACGAGGCGCCGGAATGAGCGTTCTCGCGCCCGGCTCTGGCGGAGTGACGGCCGGCCGCTCGCTGGAACTCTATTTTATCGACGGCCGGCCTGACGGCATGCTGACGGCCGAGGTTTTCAACTGGACAGGCCACGTCCTGATGGCACCTCGAACCCAGCTAGCAGCCGCGCTGAGTCGGAAGGAGGCTGGCTACACGGGCGTGTATCTGCTCCTCGGCGAATATGACGGTGAACCTCGCGCTTACGTCGGCGAGGGCGAGGACATCAGCGACCGCATCCGCAGCCACGATACCCGCAAGGACTGGTGGACCACCGTGGTGCTGGTGACTTCGGCAGCCAACAACCTGCACAAGGCGCATGCAAAATATCTGGAAGCGCGCCTTGTCGAACAAGCACGCCTCGTAGGCCGCGTGACGCTGGACAACGGGAACACGCCTCCTCGACCCGGCCTGTCCGAGGCTGCTCAGGCAAACATGGAAGCGTTTCTCGACTACCTCTTCATGGTGTTGCCGGCCCTGCGGATCGACATGTTCCTTCAGGCGACGCGGCCCGCCCGCCAGAATCCCGTCGAGACGTCGGACACCAGCCCAACTCGCTTCGAACTGGTGAACCGGAGGCACAAGCTGCGGGCGACGGCTGTGCTCGACGGTGGCGATTTCATCGTTCAGGCGGGGTCGCTCGCACGAGCCAGTTGGGAGGGCCGAAATACGGAAACGAGCGGCTACGCTCTCCTGCGCGACGAACTCCAGAGAATGGGTGTGCTGGCGACCCGCGGCAGCGCCTGCGAGTTCACCAAGGACTACGCGTTCAAAAGTCCCAGCGCCGCCGCCGCCGTGGTGAACGGCCGGCCCGCGAACGGCACCCTTGAGTGGCGGCTGGAAGGCGGTGGAGCGACCTACAAGGAGTGGGAAGCCCAGCATCTAGAGGTGCTGACCGGGAAGGCCGGGTTGTGAGCCTTCACAAGGAAATCAGCTTCGAAACCGAGGTCTGCGAGTATCTCGCGGCTCACGGCTGGCACCACGACGCCGGGGACTACGTCCACCACGACCGTCGGCGCGCGTTGTTCACCCCGGACCTGGCGGCTTGGGTGGAGCAGACCCAGCCCGACGCCTGGGCGGCCCTTTACAAGACGCATGGCGCCGCTGCCGCAGGCGTCCTCGCCGACCGGCTGCGCAAGTCGCTGGACGAGCGCGGCGTGCTGGATGTTCTGCGCAACGGACTCGACATCGTGGGCGCGCGAGCGCGTCTTGCGATGGCCCAGTTCCGGCCCGCCATGGGCATGAACCCCGACATCACGCGGCGCTACGAGGCGAACCGGCTGCGGGTGGTCCGGCAGGTGCGCTACTCAACGGTCAACGAGAACTGCATCGACCTGGTGCTCTATCTGAATGGGATTCCGGTCGCGACGGCGGAACTGAAGACCGACTTCACTCAGAGCGTCCGCGACGCCGTCGATCAGTATCGCTTCGACCGGCTGCCCAAGACCAAGAGCGGCCCGGTCGAGCCTCTTCTCGCCTTCCCCGGCGGCGCCCTCGTGCACTTCGCGGTGAGCAACCGCGAGGTCGAAATGACCACCCGGCTGGAAGGGCCGGCGACGCGCTTCTTGCCGTTCAACCGTGGCGACCACGGCGGCAAGGGCAACCCGTCTGATGGACCTGGACACCCCACGGCCTACCTCTGGAAGGAGATCTGGCAGCGCGATAGCTGGCTGGAGATTCTCGGCCGCTACATGGTGACCAAGCGGGACGCCAAGAAGCGGATCATGGGGGCGATCTTCCCGCGCTATCACCAGCTCGACGCGACGAGGAAGCTGACCGCCAAGGTGCTGGAGGAAGGTCCCGGCGGGCGGTTCCTGATCCAGCACTCCGCCGGCTCGGGCAAGACCAACTCCATCGCTTGGTCGGCCCACTTCCTGTCCGAACTGCACGACGCCGATGACAATAAGCTGTTCAGCAGCGTCATCGTCGTCTCCGACCGCAACGTCATCGACAGCCAGCTCCAGGAGGCGCTGTTCGACTTCCAGCGGGTCCAGGGTGTCGTCGAGACGATCAAGAGCGAGAGCGGCTCCAAGAGCGGCCAACTGGCCAAGGCGCTGGCTGCCGGCAAGAAGGTGATCGTCTGCACGATCCAGACTTTTCCCTTCGCCATCGAGGCCGTCCGCGACCTGGCGGCCACCGAGGGCAAGGCTTTCGCAGTCATCGCCGACGAGGCCCACTCCAGCCAGACCGGCGAGGCGGCGGCCAAGCTGAAGGAACTGCTCTCGGCCGAGGAAGCGGCGGCGCTCGCTGACGGTGGCGAGGTGTCAAACGAGGACATCCTGGCCGCCAAGATGGCGGGCCGCGCCAGCGACACAGGCATCACCTACGTCGCCTTCACCGCGACGCCCAAGGCCAAGACCATCGAACTGTTCGGGCGGCCAGGTCCGGACGGCCTGCCGGTCCCCTTCCACGTCTACTCGATGCGGCAGGCGATCGAGGAAGGCTTCATCCTCGACGTCCTGAAGAACTACACGCCCTACCGGCTGGCGTTCCGGCTGGCCCACAACGGCCGCGACTGGGACGAAAAGGAGGTCGAGCGCGACGCCGCCGGCAAGGCGATCATGCGATGGGTCCGGCTGCATCCCTACAACATCAGCCAAAAGGTCCAGATCGTCGTCGAGCACTACCGGGAGAACGTCCAGCCGCTCCTCGGTGGCAAGGCCAAGGCGATGGTGGTGCTGGGCAGCCGCCAGGAGGCGGTCCGCTGGCAGCTAGCGATCAACAAATACATCGCAGACCGGGGCTATAAGCTGGGTACCCTCGTCGCCTTCTCAGGAGAGGTGAACGACAAGGAATCCGGCTTCGAGCCGTTCACCGAGACGAGCCCGGACTTGAACCCCGGCCTAAAGGGGCGCGACATCCGCGACGCCTTCGCCGGGCCGGACTACCACCTGCTGCTCGTCGCCAACAAATTTCAGACGGGCTTCGACCAGCCGCTGCTGTGCGGCATGTATGTCGATCGCCGGCTGGCGGGCATCCAGGCGGTGCAGACCCTCTCGCGCCTGAACCGCGCCCATCCGGGCAAGGACACGACCTACATCCTCGACTTCGTGAACAGCTCGGACGAGGTCCTGAAGGCCTTCCAGACCTACCACGAGACGGCGGAACTGGAGAGCGCCACCGACCCCAACCTGATCTTCGACATCAGGGCGAAGCTGGACGCCGCCGGGCACTACGACGATTTCGAGGTCGAGCGCGTCGTCCGCGTCGAACTCGCCCCGAACGCCAAGCAGTCGGAACTGATCGCCGCCATTGAGCCTGTGGCCGATCGGCTGCTGAAAGCCTTCAACGGCGCCAAGCAGGCCTACAACCTCGCTCGATCCACCGGCAACGAGACGGCGATGGCCGAGGCCATGGATCACATGTCGGCGCTGGATCTCTTCAAGGGCGACATGGCGGCCTACCTGCGCCTCTACAGCTTCCTGAGTCAGATCGTCGACTACGGCAGCACCGACGTCGAGAAGCGCGCGATCTTTTACCGGCGCCTGCTGCCGCTTCTCGCCTTTGGGCGGGAACGCGAGGGCGTCGATCTCACCGGCGTCCGGTTGACCCACCACTCGCTAAAGGATCAGGGCCAGCGGAACCTGCTCTACCCCACGGGCGAGGCGCCGAAGCTGACCGGCGTCGCCGAGGCGGGGTCCGGGGGCATCCACGAGAAGGAAAAGGCTCGCCTCGACGAGATCATCGCGCGCGTCAACGACCTCTTCGAGGGCGACCTGACGGACGATGACAAGCTGGTCTACGTCAACGACGTCATCAAGGGGAAGCTGCTGGAGTCCGAGGAACTGGCGACCCAGGCTCGCAACAACACCAAGGCCCAGTTCGCCAACTCGCCCACCCTGCGGGACGAGATGATGAACGCCATCATGGACGCCCTGGCGGCGCACCAGGCCATGAGTAAGCAGGCGCTGGATTCCCAGCGCGTGCGCGACGACATGAAGGACGTGCTGCTCGGGCCGGGCCAGCTTTACGAAGCCCTCCGCGATCGCGGCGGCAGCGATCCCATTTGACGTTCTGGAACTGACCGGCAGGATCAGTTGTCTTCTTCGGTCTCGCGCTGTTGGCGGGCATTAAATTCATCGGCACGTTGCCGATAAAGGCTGGAGATCACCGGCCCCGTCCGCGCCCGCCCTCTGATGACAGTCATCCCCGCCGGAACCGCCGGGACCAAGGTGCAGCCAATCGCATCCAAGGTTTGGAGGAAGAATGCGGCCGAAAAGTTGCCCCTGCTGATCTTGTTCCTCAGGTTCGCCTCGGTCTCCTTGACGCCGACCGCCGCCAAGGCATCCACAAGGTGGGCGTAGGTCATATTCCGCCCCTTCAGTTCGGCCTTGATCATCGACTTGGCGACTTCCGACCAGTCGCGCTTGCCGATCTCAGGTGGGGCGTCCGTCATTAGGCTGGGTTCCGGAATTGGAGGCGGTTCTTGGCCGGGTCGACCGATTCTCGTTTTAGAACGAGGCTGAGGCGTGAGGAAGGGCGCCACCACATTTGGGGCAAATGCATCTAAAAGTGATGCTTTTATCTTGACCTCGTTATTGGCGACACATATAGCCAAAATCGTTACGAACGTATCGATTTTGGATATTGATCCCAGACGTCGATCATATGGGCCGGGCAACAGCCTTGATGCCTTTCGACGTCTGGGATTGGACGGAAGAGGAGGCGCGCGCCCAGTTCGCCAAGTTCCGCTGGGCCGAGTTCGGCGGGCGACCGACTTGCCAGCGGTGCAACACCGACGCCGTGAACACGTTCAAGTGCCGGCGGCTCTACAAGTGTAAGAAGTGCCACCGTCAGTTCTCCGACACGACGGACACCCCTTGGGCTTACCGTAAGCTGACGTTCCGCAAGTTGATGACCATCATCTCGCTCTTCGCGGATAACATGCAGGCCCTGACCGCCCGCGCCATCGCTCGCCAGATGCGCCTCAACTATAAGACGGTGTTGCTGTGGGTGCATAAGCTGCGGGAAGCCATCGCCCACCACGCCAGCCTCCAGAAACTCGGCGGTGAGGTCGAGATCGATGCCTCCTACCACGGAGGATACGTCCGTCCGAAGAACATGAAGAAGACTCGGAAGGACCTGCGGAAGATTCCTTACCGCGCGAATGATCGAGCGTTCGCCGTGGTCGGTGCCCGCCAGCGTGACGGCGCCATCCTGACATGGGTCGCCAAGCAGGAGGCGCACGCCCGGCCGTTTATCTGCGAGGTGATCGAACCGGGGTCAAAGGTGTTCGCCGACAAGGCGTCCGGGTTCAAACCGATGCGCGGCCGCTTCCAGGTTTTTCAGATCAATCACAATCAAGCCTTCTACACCCCAGAGGCCTGCACCAACGCGATCGAAACCCTGTGGGCGCTCATGCGCGTGATGGGCCGGACGCATCGGCACATCGCGCAGAACTACCTCGACCTCTATGCCGCCGAGGCGGCATGGACTCTCGGCAAGGGCAAGAAGCCGGCGGGGCGGGCTTTCACCGAACTGATGACCTGGATGAGCAAGCCCCGTCGTTCGCCGCTTGCGGGCTATTTCCAAGGGCGCAAGCGGTTCCTCCCGGTGTGCCAGCCAGACGGCAGCGTGGCGCAATGGAAGCCGGCTCCCCGGAAGGGGCGGATCGACTTCATCAAGAAGGGCGGGAAGTTGATCGAGTTCAAACCCCGCCAAACGCGTGAAAAGGCGTGGCGCGAAGAATGGACGTTCTTGAGCGCCGACACCTTCCTGGCCAAGCCGGACGCCGTGCCCAACGGACCGGGCGTGTATGCGCTGTTCGCGCGCGACGAGACGGGGCTGTTGGCAGCCAGCGGCTTCGTCGAGCAGCCTGACCTGCCCCTTTGGGTGCATGACGGGGCCAGCCACATCTATACCGGGGAAACCTACGGTATCCGAGGCCGCCTGCTGGAGCATCTGGCGGGGACCGTTCGCGCGTCGCCGCTGCGTGAAACGCTGCTGGCGGTCCAGTTCGATCTCGGCCGGCTCCCGGCTGCTCCGGCACAAGAAGAGCGGGCTCTGCTTGAAGGGCACCTGACTGGATGGATGCGCGAGAACGTCGTCATCGGCTTCAAGTCGTGCGGGTATGTGCGCGACATGGAGCGGATCATTCTGAGCGCGACTGCGAGCCCGATGAACTTGGTCAGGCCCAACGCCAACGATTATACCAAGGGGCTGCACCGCCGGCGTCGCCGCTTCCGTGATGAGGTAGTCAGCACCTGGCCCGAAGTGGCCGCTCCCGTCTTCCCCCGTCGACGCCGCTAGGACTTTCCGCCGGAAGGCCGGTGCCGCCACGACCAGCGTCGTCGCCAGCCGGGATTGTCCGGCAGGTGGCCAGGGTGTTCGATCAAGTCATCCCGGAAGGTTCCGGCGAAGGCCTGGTTTATCGCGTCGTAGTAGCGTTGCCGTTCGCGGACCGAAGAGAGGTCCAGCCCGAACTGGTAGCCCATAATGTCTACGATTTCAGAAGGGGCGAGTGGCTCATCAGCTTCCCTGACGATGTCCATCGCCGTCCCAGAGATGCCATTGGGCATTTCGACCCGGTTCAAGGCCTTGGGCCGGATCGGCTTGACCTTGTTGAGATCGGCCAGGGGGTCAAGCATCTGGATGACGTAGGCGAGGTGAGGCAATGCGCCGTCGATCTCGCCTGCGCGCTGATCTCGCTCGGCTTGGGCGGCTTCGTATGCTCGCCGTTCCGGGATTAGGCGGGTGATATACTTCGGCGGCTTCAGGAGCCGCTCGCGTTCCCCCAACAGCTTTGCGTATATCTTGGTGAGGCGCAGGGCCAACTTGGCGTCTTCGTCCATTAGACGCCGATAAAGGCCCTAGATTTCGGCTTCAACGCCAAAATCAGCCTTAGGTGTGTTTGCTACCCAATGCCGGGGGAGGGACGGCGGAGCGACGCGAAGCCCGGGTGGGGAAGCGTCAGACCCCGCTCACGCCCTTTCGGGCCCCACACCGATCGCTGACGCGACCGCCCCTCCCCATGAAGGGGAGGGAGAGGGGCGGACTCCACTCCCTCCCGTCATCCTCTCGCACCCTCCCTCCGTCATCCTCGGGCTTGACCCGAGGATCGGGCGCGGATCGGTCTGTGCGTCGCCTTCATGGCGCCAGCGGCTGAACCTCCGATCCTCGGGTCAAGCCCGAGGATGACGGGGTAGGGGATGAGCGGGAATGCGAGGTTGAACCCGCCAACTCTCCTACTGACGCTGGTCCGATCCCAACGATTCCAGCCCCTTCCCCGATTCTCGCCCCAATCATCCCGCCTGGGTTGGAAACGGCCGTATGATCCTCCCCGTCCCGTCGCACCGGAGGGCTCGTAAGGCCTGCGACCTTGCGGCGGCGGGAGCGGATGGAGCGGGGGCGGGTCTGCAACGACCCGCGCCAAACGGCGCACAATCGGCATACCGATACCAGAGCGCCTGGAGGGTCGAGGGGGATACTCGGCCGCACCCGGACGGTCTTCGCAGAGACCGCCGGCCCGCCGCAGGCTTATGGGGTTAGGCGATAAGACCGCCACCACTCGGCGCCCCGAGCTTGTAGCCAAAATCATCCGCGCGGAGCGTCGAACTTCGTCGAAACGGTAATCAACACACAGACCTCCGGGCGAAGGCCCGGCGCTCCGCCCAGCCCTCCAACAACTCCGCCCGGAACGGCGGGGACGCTTTCGCGCGCCTATTCCGCCTTTCGGATGAGCTCGTCCGCCAGATCCGCCGTCAGATAGCCGTCGGCCGTCCGTCCGTTGGCCAGTTGCCAGCGACGCAGCGCCGCGCGGGTGTTGGCGCCGATGACGCCGTCGACGCCCTTGGTGTCGTATCCCATCCGCGTCAGGGCGTTCTGGGCGCCGATGCGCTGGTCGCGGGTCAGCGGCGCGTCGTTGGGCCACGCCTTGGTCAGGGCGGGCTTGCCCTGAACTCCGTCCGCGATCAGCCCGATGGCCAGCGCATAGGAGACCGAGTTGTTGTAGCGGCGGATCACATAGTGGTTGGGCAGGGCCAGGAAGGCCGGACCGTTCGCGCCCTGGGGCAACAGGATCGTCGCCTCCTCGCGCGCCTCGGCGCCGTTCGGCGTCCCGCCCTGGGCCAGGCGCACGCCCTTGGCGGCCCAGTAGGCCCAGTCGTGCCTGGGCCCTTCCGCCTCGGCGTAGTCGAACCCCGCCGGCAGCGTCACCTCATAGCCCCAGGTCTGGCCGCGCTTCCATCCGGCCTGGGCCAGCAGGTTGGCGGCCGAGGCCAGGGCGTCGGCGTCGTCGCCCCAGATGTCGACATGGCCGTCGCCGTCCTGGTCGACGCCCAGCCGCAGATAGTTGTCGGGCATGAACTGGGTCTGGCCCATGGCCCCGGCCCAACTGCCCTTCAGCCCCGCGCGCTCGCGCCGGCCGTCCACGACGATGTCCAGGGCGTGCTTCAACTGCCCCTCGGCCCATTCGCGGCGGCGCCCGTCATAGGCCAGGGTGGCCAGCGAGCGGATCACGTCATAGTCGCCCTGCACCTGGCCGAAGGCGCTCTCCTGCGCCCAGATCCCGACCAGGATCTCACTGGGCACGCCGAACCGCTGCACCACCGACCACGGCACGCGATCGATGCGCTGCTTGGCCTGGGCGATGCGGACCGGCGTGGCCGCGTTCTGCACATAGACGCCGGCGGGGCGCGAGAACTCCGGCTGGTTGCGGTCCAGGCGCACCACGCTGGGATCGGGCGTCAGCCCCTCCATCTCGCGGGCGTAGGCCTCGCGCCGGGCGCTGCTGGCGCGGGCCAGGAAGCTCTGCTTCCAGCCGTTGAACCCCTGCTGGTCATAGGCGGCCAGGGGCGGCGTCGTCGGGGCGGGCGCCGGCTGGGGCGCAGGCGTCTGGGACGCGGGCGACGGCGCGGGGGCGGGCAGGGTCGGAAGCGGCGGCTCCGGCAGCATGGGCGCACAGGCCGAGACGCAGCCGATCAGAAGCAGGCGGGAGGAAAAGCGCATGGGAATCAACTTAAAGCGGCTCGCGCATCAGGGGAAATGACAACCGCGCGAAGGCCGCGCTTTGGCCGTCAAACGCCTGACGCGCGAAATCGTGCGTCCCGCCTCCCCATTTGCCGTTGTTAACCCTGAATTTTCTCGACCTGTTGGGTCGCTGCGGCGTAATAGCGCACCGTTCCCTCTGACGGCCTGATGGCGGAGTGGCGACGCGACGGGCGTGCAACCCCGTAAACCCTCCGTTCGACTCGGAGGTCAGGCCTCCATATTTTCTTGTGCTATCGCCCTTCGGGCTACTTGAGCACGTTGGGCGTGCTAACGCCCCTCCGGCTGCTGGAGCACGTCTTGAATCTCCCTCCCCGTCCGGGGAGGGTGGTCGCGCAGCGACCGGGTGGGGCCGGCCGGCAGGCCGCGCGACGGATCGTCGGCAGGTCGGGCCCCTCCACCCTCCCCACCCGGCTTCGCCTTCCCCAAGCGGGGAGGGAGAAGGACGGCGGGATTCACGCCCTTTCGGCTTGACGCGCGGGAGTCGCCTCTCTATACGCACCGCCTCCGCCGCGATCCCACGGGTCAGCGGCTTTTCTATTGGTTTCTCTCAGGACGTCCGACCATGAAGGTCCGCAGCTCGCTCAAGTCCCTGAAGACCCGTCACCGCGACTGCAAGGTCGTGCGTCGCAAGGGCCGGGTCTATGTCATCAACAAGACCGACCCGCGCTTCAAGGCCAAGCAGGGCTGATCAGCCCTGTTTCCGTGCGCCGCTTCGGCGGCGCGCGCGCACGGGATCTCGCTGACGATCCACAGGCTGCGGATGTTGTCCGCGGCCTTTTTCGTGTTCGCGGTTGAGCCGCGCGGGCCGGCATGGTTAGCGTCCGCGCCTGATTTCTGGAGTTCTCCCTCATGGCCGACGACGCCGCCTTCGACGCCTCGCCCGACGTCTTGACCGCCACGGCCCAGGGCCGCCTGCGCACCATCATCGAGCGGCTGGAGCGGCTCGAGGAGGACAAGCAGGCCGTCATGACCGACATGAAAGAGGTCTTCGCCGAGGCCAAGGGCGAGGGCTATGACGTCAAGGTCCTGCGCAAGGTCATCCGCATCAGGAAGCAGGACAAGGCCAAGCGCCAGGAGGAGGAGGCGATCCTGGACCTCTACCTCTCCGCCCTTGGCGAGGTCTGAGGCGCCCGGGCTTGAAGCGCACGCCCTTCAAGCCAGGCGGAGGCCTCTCGCGCCCGGGCGGCCTCAAGGGGGGCGGCTCCAAGACGCCGCCCAGCCCCTTCGAGGCGCAACGCGAAGCCGCCAAACGCGCCGCCCTCAACGCCCTGAAACGCGCCCGCCGCTCGGCCGAGAAGGCGGGCGTTTCGCTGTCCGAATGGGAGGGCGAGTTCCTCGAGTCCGTCAGCGACCGCGTCAAGACCCACGGCCGCGCCTTCGCCGACCCCGAAAAGGGCGCGCCAGGCCAGGCGCTGTCGGCCATGCAGGGCAGGAAGCTCAAGGAAATCACCGCCAAGGCCAAGGGCGAGGAGCCGAAGCGTCGGCGGGGGCGTAAGAAGGACGAGTGACGCCCCTCTCCGTCATCTCGGGCTTGACCCGAGGATCGGACCGCGAGGATGACGGAGTTGGGAGCGTGCAGGCGTTTTTAGAAGCGGCCTAGACCGGGGGAGTAATCACCCCGCCTCCTTCAGCTGCCCCTCCAGCCCCTGTTCGCGCACCTTGCGGTACAGCGTCGAGCGCCCGATCCCCAGGCGGCGGGCGATCTCGCTCATGTGGCCGGAATAGACCTCGATGGCGTGCTGAATCAGGTCGCGTTCGATGTCGTCCAGGGTCCGCAGATGGCCCCGGTCGTCCAGGATGCGGATCGGCTGGTCGGGCAGGGGCGGCAGGTCCCCATAGGCCGGCGCCGGCGCCGGGGCCTGAGCCTGGGACTGGGCCTGGACCTGGACCTGGACCTGGGGCATCGGCGCGGCGACGCCCGAGATGGCGGGGAAGTCGTGCGGCTGC
The DNA here is from genome assembly GCF_023573565.1 of Brevundimonas albigilva. Classification (NCBI taxonomy): domain Bacteria; kingdom Pseudomonadati; phylum Pseudomonadota; class Alphaproteobacteria; order Caulobacterales; family Caulobacteraceae; genus Brevundimonas; species Brevundimonas albigilva. The sequence continues at coordinate 2,165,366 of NZ_CP097649.1, read as the reverse complement.
AGGAAGGGCGCGTCGGCCAGGACGATGGCGCGGAACACCGCATTCTCCAGCTGGCGCACGTTTCCGGGCCAGTCGAACCCCTGCAGCATGGCCAGGGTCTCGGGCGCGCAGCCGGCGACGCGCTTGCCCTCCTCGGCGTTGAAGCGGGCGATGAAGTGCTCGACCAGGGCGGGGATGTCCTCGCGTCGGTCGCGCAGCGACGGGGCCTCGATCGGAAAGACGTTCAGCCGGTAGAACAGGTCTTCGCGGAAGGCGCCGTCCTTGACCTGCTGGTCCGGATCGCGATTGGTGGCCGAGACGATGCGCACGTCGATCTTCACCGGCCGCTTGCCGCCGACGGGGTCGATCTCGCCCTCCTGCAGCGCGCGCAGCAGCTTGACCTGAAGGTCCAGCGGCAGTTCGCCGATCTCGTCCAGGAACAGGGTGCCGCCGTCCGCCTCGCGGAACTTGCCCAGGGTCTTCTCCACCGCCCCGGTGAAGGCCCCCTTCTCGTGACCGAACAGGATCGACTCGGCCAGATTGGCGGGCAGGGCGCCGCAGTTGACCGCCACGAACGGCTTGCCCGCCCGGTCGCTGGCGCCGTGCAGGGCGCGGGCGATGACCTCCTTGCCGACGCCGCTCTCGCCGGTGATCAGCACGGGGATGGACGACTTGGCCGCCCGCGCGCCCAGCGCCTTGACCAGGCGCATCGGCGCGCTGTCGCCCACGATGTCGTCGAAGCTGGCGCGCCCTTGCGCCTTCTTGGTCAGGCGGCCGACCTCGGCGCTCAGCTGCGTCAGCTGCAGCGCGTTGGACACCCCGATCAGCAGCCGCTCGGGGCTGACCGGCTTGACGAAGAAGTCCTGGGCGCCGGCCTGCATGGCCTTGACCACCGCCTCGACCCCGGCGTTGGCGGTCAGCACGATCACCGGCGTGGTCACTCCCGCGCTGCGCAGTTCGGCCAGGCACTCCATGCCCGACATCTCGGGCATCACCATGTCCAGCAGCACCACGTCGGCGCCGCCGCCGCGCGTCATCCGGTCGATGGCCTCGCCCCCGCCGGAGGCGTGCACGACCGCATAGCCGTCGCGTTCCAGCACCGCCTGGATCAGGCGGCGCTGGGTCGGATCATCGTCGACGACCAGAACGGTCTTGGCCATGGAAACCTCGTCATCACCGGCGGCCGGCCTCGGACGGCCTGGCTCGTTTCGGGACGATTTCTACGGCGACGAGGTGAAAATGGCGTTGTGGGGCGTGGTGACCGGCGGGTTAATCGGCCTTCTCGCAGCGGGTTTCCGGTTGCAGCTGCATCCGCCGCCCGCCGACCACCAGGTCGGGCAGGGCCCCGGGGGCCGTGGCGACGCCCTTCCGGAAATCCGGCTCGATCCCGTCGCGCGCCCCAGGATCGCAGGCGGAGGCGTACCGGCCCAGCGCCAGCCACCGTCCGTCCTCGCCCTGGCCGAACGCCATCACCATGCGGGCCGTCGCGACCAGGACCTCGTCCCCGCCGTCGCCGTCGAGATCGAGGCGGCGCAGCACGCAGGCCTGCTCGCGGCCGCAGAAGATCAGCAGGTCGGACAGGGCTTGCGTCTGGGCGGCGAAGCTCTCCGGCACGGTCTGGCCGTCGACGGCGACGAGGCGCACGTCTCGGGCCTGGCGCCGCAGCTCGGCGGGACTGTCGAACACGCGCCTGTCTCGCTGCTTGGCCGCCTGGGCCAGCCCGGCCACCTGCGCATCTCCCGATCGCGTCAGCCGGTCCAGCGCGGCCCGGCCGGCCTTGCCGCTCTCGAAGCGCAGGAAGTCGAAATCGAAATCCCCGGCCGCCACCGCGCCGCGCTCCAGCCGCGCCGTCTGGTCGGCGACGGCCAGGCGCGCCGGGTCCAGCAGGGGGCTGAACAGGGCCAGGATGACCGCGACCGACAGCACGGCGGCGGCCAGGTTCGTCCGCTCCAGCGGCTTCATCCAGTCGCCCCGCCGCACGGCCGCCAGCAGATAGCCGGCCGCATAGGCCGCCCCGACCCCGGCGCAGGCCAGGGCGATGATCCGGTCCGGCGTCAGCCCGTGCTGGCCGATCCGCAGCATCAGGCCCCAGAAGGCCAGGCCGACCAGGGGGACCAGCAGCACGCCCCCGACCCGCGCCGTCCAGCGCAGCGCCGTCGGCGGCCGATTGTCGGGCCGCCCGTCCTGATAGGCGGTGTTGATCAGCACGATCAGCGCCGCCGCCGCCGACAGCACCAGGGCCGTCGCGCTGCGCGTGCCCCACAGACCCTCCAGCCCGGTGAAGGGCAGGGCCGCCAGGAAGCCGGCGGTCAGCACCGCCATCACCGGCAGCAACCACGACAGCAGCATCAGCGCCACCGTCCGCACGCCCCGGATCAGGCCGTCGCGCACGTCGGTCAGCTGCACCGCCGTGGCGAAGGCCAGGCACAGCACCGGCATGGCGAACCACGCCTGGCCCAGCAGGTCGCCCAGGGCGTCGATCCCGATCACCCCGAACAGCGAGGCCCCCAGGTGCAGCAGCAGCCAGAACGTCCCGGTGAAGGCCAGCGACATCGCCAGCTGAACCCCCGCCTTCCACGCCGTGTCGAAATAGTCGGCGTAGGGCGCGATCCAGCGCCCGGCCCGCGCCGCCGGCGCGATCAGGTGATGGGCGATGAACAGGGCCGCCGCCCCGAACGCCATCGTCGGAAAGCTCAGGAACGGCGGCTGGGTCCAGCTGTCCAGCACCCGCCGGTCCACGTCGTGCCAACCCAGCAGGGCCAGGACCAGCGCCGCCGACGCCGTCCAGGTCGCCAGGGTGCGCGGCGACAGCCGCCCGACGCCCGCTAGCACCACCACCGGCGCATAGCCGGCCGCCAGCGCCAGGGCCCCGAACACCGCCGGCTGGGTGCGCGGCCACAGGCCATGCTCGCCCGCGAAATACAGCGCATAGAGCGCCAGGCCCTGGATCAGTCCGGTGATCAGCCGCGCGGCGAACAGCCGCCGCTCGCCGCCCAGGCCGATGCGTCCGCTGTCGTGCGTCAGGTCCATCCGTCTCTCCTTTGCGACAGGCTGGCACAACGAAAGCGTCGCGCGAAGGCCTCTCGCGGTTGCGACGCCGCCCGAAGGTCCCCACAACAGAGGCCATGAACGCCCCCTTCAAGACGCCCGAGACCGAAGCCCCGCTGTGGGACCTGTCAGACCTCTATGGCTCGCGCGACGACGCCCGCCTCGCCGCCGACATGACCCAGGCGCGCGCCCTGGTCGACGACCTGAACGGCCTGAAGGGGCGTCTGGCGGCCCAGCGCGCCGATCCGTCGGCGTTGGGCGCGACGCTGGATCGGGCGATCACCCTGTACGAACAGGCCTCGGACCGGCTGGGGGCGCTGGGCGCCTACGCCTTCCTGGCCGCCTCGACCGCGCGCGACGACGCGGGCGCGCAGGGGTTCGAGGCCGATGTGCGCGAGAAGATCACCGCCATCGCCACCCCGACCGTCTGGCTGACGCTGGAGATCAACCAGATCGACGACGCCGAGCTGGACGCCGCCCTGGCCGCCCATCCCGCCGCCGCCCGCTGGCGTCCCTGGCTGCGTCGCGTCCGCGCCATGAAGCCGCACGAACTGTCGGCTCAGCTTGAGACGTTCATCGCCGAGCGCGGCCCCATCACCGCCCAGTGGCCCCGCCTGTTCGACGAGCAGATGGCGGCCCTGCGCGCCCATACCGGACGAGGTGTGGCGGGTGGCGAGACCCTGACCCTGGCCGAGGCGCTGAACCGCCTGTCCGACGCCAAGCCCGCCCGCCGCAAGGCCGCCGCCGAGGGCCTGTCCGAGGCCCTGGCCGCCCGCGCCCCCACCATCGCCCTTGTGCTGAACACCGTCGCCGCCGACAAGGCGATGGAGGACCGCTGGCGCGGCTTCAAGCGCCCGGCCGACAGCCGCCACCTGGCCAATGAGGTGGACGGAGAGGCGGTCGACGCGATGGCCCAGGCGGTCGCCGACGCCTATCCCCGCCTGTCGCACCGCTATTACGCCCTGAAGGCCAGGGCGATGGGCAAGACGCGGCTGGACCATTGGGACCGCAACGCCCCGATCGAGACGGCCGCCCCGCGCGCCTTCACCTGGACCCAGGGCCGCGAGATCGTGCTGGACAGCTTCTCGGACCTGGGCGGCGACTTCGCCCAGCGCGCCGGCCGCTTCTTCGACCAGCCCTGGATCGACGGCCGCGCCCGGCCGGGCAAACAATCCGGCGCCTACGCCCACCCGGTCACCGCCGACCGCCACCCCTATGTCTTCCTGAACTGGATGGGAGAACGGCGCGACGTCCTGACCCTGGCCCACGAACTGGGCCACGGCGTGCACCAGACCCTGGCCGCCGAGCAGGGCACCCTGCTTGCCGACACCCCCCTGACCCTGGCCGAGACCGCCTCCATCTTCGCCGAGGGCCTGACCTTCGACCGCCTCTTGGCCACCGCGCCCAAGGCCGAACAGCGCGGCCTGCTGGCCGGCCGGATCGAGGACGGGCTGAACACCGTGGTGCGCCAGATCGCCTTCCACCGCTTCGAGACCCGCTTCCACGACGAACGCCAGAAGGGCGAGGTGCCGCAGCAGCGGATCAACGAACTGTGGCTGGAGGAAATGGGCGCCTCCCTGGGGCCGGCCGTGACGCTGAACCCCGGCTACGAACACTGGTGGAGCTATGTCAGCCACTTCGTGCATTCGCCCTTCTATGTTTACGCCTACGCCTTCGGCGACCTGCTGGTCGCGGCCCTGATGGAGGCGCGCCGCGCCGATCCGGCGGGCTTCACGCCGCTGTACCGCGACCTGCTGGCCGGCGGCGGAACCCGCACCTATGTCGAGGCGCTCAAGCCCTTCGACCTGAACCCGCGCGACCCCGCCTTCTGGAGCGTGGGCTGCCAGCGTCTGGAACGCCTGGTCGATCAGTTCGAGGCGCTGGGGTGATCGGAAGGCGCCGTCCGCCGCCGTCTTCGTGTTCCCTCTCTTCGTCATCCTCGGGCTTGACCCGAGGATCGGGCCTTGGGCGATAGGCGGCCTCGCCTTCCTCGCACCTGCTGCGTTCTCCTCCGAGCCTCGGATCAAGCCCGAGGATGACGGGGCGGGGCGTGTCTCTGATTGCGCGCCCGGGCTTGAGCGTCGCGCCCGCCCCGTTATAAGTCCGCCTAGAACGACTGGGGAATCTCATGGCCGAGCCGCACAATCCCGCCACCGCCGAAGCCGACGCCGACGCCAAGGCCTATGTCCACGGCGAAATGGCCATCAACGAGCAGGCCTCGACCTTCGATCTGTTCATGGCGATGACCAAGTGGGGTTCGCTGGGCGTGGCCGTCCTGCTGGTCTTCCTGGTCATGTGGTTCCATCCGGGCGGCAGCTTCATGGCCGGCCTGATCGGCGCCGTCGTCCTGGCGGTGGTCGGCTGGGTCGCCCTGAAGTCCAAGCCCCAGAGCCACTGATCCTTCCCAATTCCGCGCAAGATCGCCTTTGAATTCCGGTCTCTGATCGCTCGCCGGCGCGATCTGCGCGCCTGACCGGGGGCGTCTGCTAGGCTCGGATCGGTCGCGCGCGGGACGGGGATTTCACACGATTCACACTATTCATACGGTGTTTTTCCAGGCGCCGGGTCCGGCGCCGGACGCTCGCGCTTTGACCTGCCGCCTCCGACGGGCCTAACCTCGTTCTGAAAGAAGAACGAGGGGGATTCGCTTGGCTGTCGCTGTCGCCGTCACCCGCGAACGTCGCGAGGGAGAAACACGCTGCGCCGTCACGCCTGAGACGGTCAAGAAGCTGATCGCCCTGGGCGCGACCGTGGCGGTCGAGGCTGGGACCGGCCTGGGCTCCTCCATCCCGGACGCCGACTACGCGGCCGCCGGGGCGACGGTGAAGCCGGACACCCGCGCGGTGCTGGATGGCGCCGACATCGTGCTCAAGGTGCGCGGCCCCACGGCCCAGGAGACCAGCGCCCTGAAGCCGGGCGCCGTCGTGGTCTCCATGCTGGACGCCTATCGCGACAAGGCGACGGTCGAGGCCCTGCGCGGCGCGGGCGCCACCGCCTTCGCCATGGAGTTCGTGCCCCGCATCACCCGCGCCCAGGTGATGGACGTGCTGTCGTCCCAGGCCAACCTGGCCGGGTATCGCGCGGTGATCGAGGCGGCCTACGCCTACGGCAAGGGCTTCCCGATGATGATGACGGCGGCCGGCACCGTCGCGGCCGCCAAATGCTTCGTCATGGGCGTGGGCGTCGCCGGGCTGCAGGCCATCGCCACCGCTCGCCGCCTGGGCGCCGTCGTCACCGCCACCGATGTCCGCCCCGCCACCAAGGAACAGGTCGAATCGCTCGGCGCCAAATTCCTGGCCGTCGAGGACGAGGAGTTCCGAAACGCCCAGACCGCCGGCGGCTACGCCAAGGAGATGTCCGACGACTACAAGGCCAAACAGGCCGAACTGACCGCCGGCCACATCGTCAAGCAGGACGTGGTCATCACCACCGCCCTGATCCCCGGCCGCCCGGCGCCGAAGCTGCTGACCGCCGCCCACGTCGCCTCGATGAAGCCCGGCTCGGTCATCGTCGACCTGGCGGTCGAGGCGGGCGGCAACGTCGAAGGTTCGAAGCTGAACGAGGTCGTGACCACGCCGAACGGCGTCTCCATCGTCGGCTGGTCGAACCTGCCCGGCCGCATCGCCGCCGACGCCAGCGCCCTCTACGCCCGCAACCTGACCGCCTTCCTGGGCCTTCTGGTCAAGGACGGCACGCTGACGGTGGACTTGGAAGACGAGATCCTGAAGGCCGCCGTCGTCACCCACGGCGGCGCCGTGGTGCATGAGGGGGTCAAAGGATGAGGATGCTGCCCAACTTCTCCCTCCCCATTTTGGGGAGGGCGGTCGGCGCGTCAGCGACGACCGGGTGGGGGCGGCCGCAGGCCGCGTCCCCAGCCGTCCCCACCCGTCTGACGCTGCGCGTCAGCCACCCTCCCCAAGATGGGGAGGGAGAAAGGGCATAATGGAACACGTCGATCCCACCGTCTTCCGCCTGGCCATCTTCGTGCTGGCCATCTTCGTCGGCTACTACGTCGTCTGGAGCGTGACGCCGGCCCTGCACACGCCGCTGATGGCGGTGACCAACGCCATCTCCAGCGTCATCATCGTCGGCGGCCTGATCGCGGCGGCGGCGATGGCGGGAGAGGCGACCGGCCCCGGCGCCTGGGTCGCCAAGGGCGCCGGCGTCGCGGCCGTGACCCTGGCCAGCGTCAACATCTTCGGCGGCTTCATGGTCACGCGGCGAATGCTGGCCATGTACAGGAAGAAGGAACGGCCGGCGAAATGACCGACGCCGCCCACGTCGCCGTCGTCGCCTCCTGGATCGCCACGGCGATCGGGATCGGCCTGTGGCTGTGGAGCTGGTTCGGGACCAAGGTTCCGCTGCAGCGGCAGCGGCTGCATGACTGCGGCATCGTCTTGGTCTTCTCGGCCATACTGGTGCGGGTGGTGATGCAGGGGCGGCCGCTGGGCGTGTTCGAATGGGCGCTGATGTTCATCGGCCCCCTGTTCATCGCCGCCGCCCTGTGGCGGCTGGCGCGGACGCAATGAGAGTTTCGGGGGAAGACGGACGATGAACGCTTCGCTGGCGGCGCTGGCCTATCTGGTTTCGGGGGTGTTGTTCATCCTGTCGCTGCGCGGGCTGTCCAGCCCGGAGACCAGCCGGCGGGGCAACACCTTCGGCATGGTCGGCATGGCCCTGGCCATCGCGGTCACCCTGCTGACGCTGGGGACGACGGGGACGCTGGACGGGCTGACGCTGGCCCTGATCGCGGGCGGCGTGATCGTGGGCGGCGGCGCCGGCGCCCTGATCGCGCGCAAGGTCGCCATGACCGACATGCCGCAGCTGGTCGCGGCCTTCCACAGCCTGGTCGGCCTGGCCGCCTGCCTGGTCGCCATCGGGGCCGTCTATGCGCCGGGCGCCTTCGGCATCCTCTCGGCCGACGGGACGGGCATCAAGACTCTGTCGATCGTCGAGCTGAGCCTGGGGGTCGCCATCGGGGCCATCACCTTCACCGGCTCGGTCATCGCCTTCGCCAAGCTGAACGGCAACATGTCCGGCGCGCCGATCCTGCTGCCGGCGCGCCACCTGATCAACATCGCGCTCGGCCTGGCGCTGGTGCTGCTGATCGGGGTGATGATCGGTTCGGGCGGCACGGCGACCTGGGCCTTCTGGGGCGTCTTCGTGCTCAGCCTGATCCTGGGCGCGACCCTGATCATCCCCATCGGCGGCGCCGACATGCCGGTGGTGGTGTCGATGCTGAACTCCTACTCGGGCTGGGCTGCGGCGGCGCTGGGCTTCACGCTGGAGAACATCGCCCTGATCATCACCGGCGCCCTGGTCGGGTCCTCCGGCGCCATCCTCAGCTACATCATGTGCAAGGGCATGAACCGCAGCTTCGTCAGCGTCATCCTGGGCGGCTTCGGCGGGGATGTCGCCGCCGGCGCGGGAGGGACCAAGGAGACGCGGCCGGTCAAGCAGGGCTCGGCCGAGGACGCCGCCTTCATCATGAAGAACGCCTCCAAGGTCATCATCGTGCCCGGCTACGGCATGGCCGTGGCCCAGGCCCAGCACGCGCTTCGCGAAATGGCCGACAAGCTGAAGGAGGAGGGGGTCGAGGTGAAATACGCCATCCACCCCGTCGCCGGCCGCATGCCCGGCCACATGAACGTCCTGCTGGCCGAGGCCAACGTCCCCTATGACGAGGTGTTCGAGCTGGAGGACATCAACTCGGAGTTCTCCACCGCCGACGTCGCCTTCGTCATCGGCGCCAACGACGTCACCAACCCCGCCGCCAAGACCGACCCCCAGTCGCCCATCTTCGGCATGCCCGTGCTGGACGTGGAGAAGGCCGGAACCGTCCTGTTCATCAAGCGCGGCATGGGCTCAGGCTACGCCGGGGTCGAGAACGAGCTCTTCTTCCGCGACAACACCATGATGCTGTTCGCCGACGCCAAGAAGATGGTCGAGGGGATCGTGAAGGGGCTCTAGCGATGGCGGCCGAACCCAAAACGCGCCCGACGGACGCCTCGGTCCCCGACTTCATCGCCGCGCTCGAGAACCCGACGCGACGCGCGGACGCCGAGGCGATCTGCGCCCTGATGGCCGAAGCGACGGGCGAACCGCCGGTGCTGTGGGGGCCGTCGATCGTCGGCTTCGGCCGCTATCGCGGCCCGACCGGCGACTGGCCCCTGGTCGGCTTCTCGCCGCGCAAGGCCAATCTGGTCCTCTACATCATGCCCGGTTTCGCCGAGCACGCGGACCTGCTGGTGCGGCTGGGCAAGCACAGGGCGGGGAGCTCCTGCCTCTATCTGAACCGGCTGGCCGACGCGGATCCGGCGGTCCTGCGCGAACTGATCGACCGTTCGATCGCCTCGCTGCGCGCGACATACGGCGGCTGACGAAGGATCAAAAGATGGCCCGCCCGACATGGGGGTCGAGCGGGCCGGCTCCGCCGACCCTCGCGGGGTCGGTGGCGGGTCGCGAGGGCGACGGCGGAGTGTCGGTGAAGAGGACCTAGCCTTCCAGGTCCTGGCCTTCGTCAGGCTCGGGCGCGCCCAGCATGTCGTCGGCGATCTTGTTGGTGGACTGGCGCACGGCCTTCTCGATCTGGTCGGCGATGTCGGGGTTCTGCTTCAGGAACTCGCGCACGTTCTCGCGGCCCTGGCCGATCCGGGTCGAGTCATAGCTGAACCAGCTGCCCGACTTCTCGATGATCCCCGCCTTGACGCCCAGGTCGATGACCTCGCCCAGCTTGGAGATGCCCTCGCCATACATGATGTCGAAGATGACCTCGCGGAACGGCGGGGCGACCTTGTTCTTGACCACCTTGACGCGGGTGGTGTTGCCGACCACCTCGTCGCGGTTCTTGATCGCGCCGGTGCGGCGGATGTCCAGGCGCACCGAGGCGTAGAACTTCAGCGCATTGCCGCCTGTGGTCGTTTCGGGGCTGCCGTACATCACCCCGATCTTGTGGCGGATCTGGTTGATGAACAGGACGATGCACTTGGACTTGGAGATGGACGCGGTCAGCTTGCGCAGCGCCTGGCTCATCAATCTGGCTTGAAGGCCGGGCAGGCTGTCCCCCATTTCGCCCTCGATCTCGGCGCGGGGCGTAAGCGCCGCGACGGAGTCGACCACCACGATGTCGACCGCGCCCGAACGGACCAGGGTGTCGACGATCTCCAGCGCCTGTTCGCCCGCGTCCGGCTGGGACACCAGCAGGTCGTCCAGGTTCACCCCCAGCTTCTGGGCGTAAACCGGATCCAGCGCGTGTTCAGCGTCGACGAAGGCGGCCACGCCGCCCTTCTTCTGCACCTCGGCCACGGTGTGCAGGGCCAGGGTGGTCTTGCCCGACGATTCCGGACCGAACACTTCAATCACCCGCCCGACCGGCAGGCCGCCGATGCCCAGCGCCATGTCCAGGCCCAGCGAGCCGGTCGAGACGCTCTCGATCTCGGCCACCTGTCCGGCCTTGCCCAGCTTCATCACCGAGCCCTTGCCGAAGGCGCGGTCGATCTGGGCGATCGCCGCCTCCAGCGCGCGCTGCTTGTCGCCGTCTTCCTTGCCCACCAATTTCAATGCCGCCTGTGAAGCCATCTTACCCGTCTCCCTTGCCATGATTCCCATCTGAAGCCTGGGAGAGACCCGCCATGGACCCGCCCCCGTTGTGGTGAGACGACTATGTGCACGGTTTGTTCGTGTTCACAAGATGTTCTCTTGATCAAAACGAGAACATTCCTTTTCAGGCGTCCGCTTCTGACGTGTCGGCCAACGGCAGGCGCAGGCTGAAGGTGAAGCCTTCGGGCGGATAGGCGAGGGCCGCCGAGCCGTCCAGGTCGCGATTGATCGCCGCCTCGATCAGCTGGGAGCCGAAGCCGCGCCGCGCCGGCGCGGCGACCAGAGGGCCGCCCGTCTCGACCCAGTCCAGCCGCAGGTGACGATCCGCCACCGACCAGTCCACGCGCACGCAGCCGTTGGGGGTCGACAGGGCCCCGTATTTGGCCGCGTTCGTCGCCAGTTCGTGAAAGGCCAGGCCCAGACTGAGCGTCTGGCGCGAATCCAGTCGCACGTCCGGCCCGCTCAGGCGCACCTGCTCCTCGGCGAAGGGGGCCAGTTCCTGGTGCAGCAGATCGCGAAGCCGGACGCTTTCCCACCGTCCCGCGGTCAGCAGGTTCTGAGTGTTCGACAGGGCCAGGAGCCGCGCCTCGAACAGCGGAATGAAGCTGGCCAGGTCGGGCGCGCGCCGCGCGGTCTGGCGGGCGATGGACTGGACGGTGGCCAGGCTGTTCTTCACGCGATGGTTCAGCTCGTTGATCAGCACGCGCTGCTGGCGTTCGCTGTCGGCCAGGGCGGCGAAGGCCTGGCGCCGGTCGGTGATGTCCGTGATGACCCCCGACATCCGCAAGGGCCGGCCCGAACGGCTGCGGATCAGCCGACCGCGCAGATGGATCCAGCGCCCGACGCCGGGAATGAACCACTCCTGGTCATAGTCTTCCTCTCCGGCCATGGCGCGGGCCAGGGCGGCGCGGTGGGCGGCGCGGTCCTGATCGGACAGGCGGTCGCCGATCTCGCTGGCGGTCAGTCTGGCGTCGGGCGCGATGCCCATGATCTGGCGGGCGCGGGCCGAGACGACCGGCGGCCTCAGCGGCAGCTGCGCCTCCCAGAAACCGACCCCGCCCGCGTCGACGGCCGACAGCACATTGGTCCGCTGGTCGAAGACCGAGGCGCCCAGGGCCAGGAACAGCACCGCGACCGATCCCGCCGTGACCGCGACCGCCAGCATCAGCGGAGAGGCGCCGGCGGCCCCGGGCGCCGCCTCGGCCGGGGTCAGGACCAGGGCGGCCATGCCGGTGTGGTGCATCGCCACGATGGCTGTGCCGAGCGCCCCGGCCGCCAGCGCGCGCCAGCGCAGGGTCCGGTCTTCGCGCGCGGCGAACAGCGCGGCGATGGAGGCGCCGACGGCGATCAGCACCGACAGGGCGACAAGGCCGGGACGGTAGTCCAGAACGGCGGCCGTGCGCATCGCCGCCATGCCGACATAGTGCATGGCGGCGATCGCCGATCCCATGGCCAGGCCGGCCGCGGCCAACCGAACGAAGCCCGCGCTGCGCCGGGCGGCGGTCAGGAAGGCGACCGCCGTGCCCGCTGTCGCGAGAAGGAACGAGGCCAGCGTCAGGCCGACGTCATAGGAGACGGGCGCGCCCGGATCGAACCCCAGCATGGCGATGAAATGCATCGACCAGATGCTGGCGCCCAGCGTCAGCGCCGCCACCGCCAGCCAGCGCAACCGCGCCGAGCCCAGGTGCGCCCGCATTCGATTGAACAGGTCCAGCGCCGTCCACGCGCCCAGGACGGCGACCGCCAGGGACAGGGTGAAGAACAGGCTGACGATCGGATGGTGGTGCAAGCGGAAGGCTCAGTCGGACGTTGTCTCAGCCATAACCCGGAAGCGGCGCCGGGTCGAAGTCCTTATTCAGGGAACGACGACGGCGTCCGCCGCCGGCGGCGGCTCGGCGGCCCGGCCCGCCAGCGACAGGCCGCATCCCAGCAGCAGGACGGCTCCGGCCGCCGCGGCCAGGGTGCCTCGCGCCGACGGCGCAGCCGGCGCCAAGGGCCGGGCCAGCATGGCCAGCAGCAGGGCGATCAGCCCCAGGGCGCCGGGCAGGTCCATGCCCACGCCCAGGAAGATCCCATGCCCGTATCCCAGCAGCCAGCCGCCGACCAAGACGGCGGCGACGACCGGCGGCGCCAGGGCGGCCCGCCGCGTCAGGCGCGCCCCGATCAGGGCGCTGGCGGCGGCGGCGAGGGCGGCGGCCAGTCCCGGCCAGATCAGCAGATGGGCCGCCTCGGGCGCGGCGGCCTGGGCGAGCGCGCCCGCCAGCAGGACCAGGCCGATCAGTCCCAGCCATCCGCCCCAATGTCCCTCGTCCTCTCCACGCGGCCAGAAGGTCAGGGCCAGGGCGACGACCAGGGCGCCGGCGCCGACCGGATCGAAACCGCCCAGGATCGCGGCCAGCACGCCCGCGACGATCAGCACGCCCGCGATCAGCCGCCGCCCGATCCAGGCGCGTCCGGCCAGCAGCACCAGCACCGCCGCCAGCAGGGCCAGGCCCACCCCCGCCTCCATCCACGGCAGCCGCCTGAGCAGGGTGTAATAGGTCTCGGGCGAATCGATCCGGCGTCCGATCGGCCCGCCCAGAACCCGCACCGCCTGGGCCAGCACCAGCCCGCTGGACACCAGCCACAGCCCGCCGGCGACGCCCCGGCCGACATCGGCCCAGCGTAGCCCCGTCGCATGGCGCGCGCGCCAGGCGGCGAACCCGGTCAGCCCCGCCGCGAGCGCCAGCAGCAGCCAGCCGACGCCGGGCGCGTACCGCACCACCGCCAGGCCGAACAGGTCGCCGTACACCGCGTTCTGGGTCGCCCGCGGCAGCGCGTCCACGCGCAGGAAGTGATCCGCCGTCTCCAGCGCCAGCGAGCCGATGTGCTGCAGGCTGCCTTGGTCCAGCGCCTCGGGGGTCGAAGTCGGCGAATGGTACTGCGCCGGGCGGCCGATGAAGGCCAGGTTGACCCCGGCCAGCCCGCGCTGCGCCGCGATGGTGAAATCGGTGCCGTTGGGCATCAGCCGATAGACGAAGACGGCCAGGGAATCGCTGGACGGCCCGCCGCTGGCGTCGCGGGTCGCGCGGGCGAACTGGGCGATCGTCTCCGCATTGCCGGGGCCGGTCTCGAACATCATGGCCCGGCCGCCGCCGCCGCGCGCCTCCAGGTTCACCACCGCCCCGACGCGGTCCCGCAGCGGATGCTCGCTGAAGAAGGCCCGCGCCCCGTCCAGGTTCAGTTCCTCGGCGTCGGTCAGAAGCACGACCAGGGTGCGTTCCGCCGGACCGCGCGCCTTGATCGCCCGCACCGCTTCCAGGATGGCCGCCACGCCCGAGGCGTCGTCCGCGGCGCCGGGCGATCCGGGCACGCTGTCGTAGTGCGCCATCATCACCACGGCGGGCAGGGCGGGGTCGCGCCCGGGCAGGACGCCGACGATGTTGACCGCGCGCAGCCCCCGGGCGCTGTCGCCGCGCTTCTCGATCCTGGCCACGGCCGCCGGCGACAGCACGCCCGCCTGCAGCGTCGGCTGCAGGCCCATGTCGGTCATCCGGCCCAGAAGGTAGGCCTGGACCAGGGCGTGCTCCAGGCTGCCCACCGGATGCGGCCGGGCGGCGATGCGGCGCACGTCGGGCATGGCGCGCTCGGCCGAGAAGTCGACCGCGGGCGTGGACAGGGATGCGGGGCGGGGCGACTGGCTGGTCACGACGGCAAGGCCGAGGGCGGCCGCCAGGGCGGCGATCAGAAGGACCAGGCGCATGATGTTCCCCGTGACGCTTGGCCTAGACAATGGCCCGGGGGCCGCGCCGGACGCAAGCGCCTCAGGCGGCGCGGCGCAGGGAGGAGGGGGCCTTTACGTACAGGCCGGGGCGGCCGCTGACCGGACGGAAGGCCACGGTCTCGCCCTCCAGCCGTTCGTCGGCGCCCAGGAACAGGCAGCCGTCGTCGACCAGTCGTTGCTCCAGCCCGTCCAGAACCCGGGCGCGCCGGGCCGGCTCCATGTCGGTCAAGACGTTGCGGCAGAAGATGACGTCATGGCGGGCGTCGTCCACAGGTTCGTCCAACAGGTTGGCGCGCGCGAAACTGACCACCCGGGCCAGGTCCGGCTTGACCCGCCACTGGTCCTCTTCGGGTTCGAACCAGCGCAGCATGGTCTTGGCGGTCAGGCCCCGCTGGATCTCGAAGCCGGTGTAGCGGCCCAGTCGGGCCTTCTCGACCGCGCGATGCGACAGATCGGTGGCGACCACCTCGATGCGCGCGCCGGTCTCAAGGCCGGCCATGGCGATGGACCAGGCCTCCTGGCCGGTGGAGCATCCCGCCGACCACACCCGCACCTGGCCGGAGGGCCGCGCCGAGGCCAGGGCGGGCAGGAGTTCACGCTCGAACACCCGAAAGGGCGTCCGGTCGCGTCGGAACCAGGTCTCGGGATTCAGAAGCGCCTCGATCACCGCCCAGCCCAGGGAAGCGACGGGATGGGCCCACAGGTTCGTCAGCAGGGCCTCGACATTGGCGTAGCCCTCGCGCCGCGCGATGGGCCCCAGCCGGTGCTCGGCCAGCTGCATCCGCTCACGCCTCAGCCGATATCCGGCGCGCGTGGACATCAGCGTCTGCAGCTTGTCGAAGTCTTCGGGCGTCATGCGGCGATGGCCCCGACCTCCGCCAGCTTGGACTGCAGGATCTCGCCGTCGAACGGCTTCATCACATAGTCGTCCGCGCCCGCGGCCAGGGCCTCGGCGATCCGGTCGGGCCGGGTCTCGATGGTGCAGAACAGCACCTTGGGCCGGTCGCCGCCCGGCAGGCCGCGCAGCAGCCGCAGGAAGCTGAGCCCGTCCATGACCGGCATGTTCCAGTCGATCAGCAGCACGTCGGGCATGGCGCCGGTGCAATAGGCCAGGGCCTCGGCGCCGTCGGCGGCCTCGTCGACCTCGTAGCCCAGGCCCTCGACGATCCGGCGCGCCACCTTGCGGATGATGCGGCTGTCATCGACGATGAGGCAGGTGGTGAGGTCCAAGGCCAGATGCTCCCGAAGACGGCGCGCGTCGACTCGCCGAACCAACGCACCGCAAGATTATGTCCGTTCGGCGGTTAACGAGTCGTTGGGAAATCCTATCAGGCCGGCATCCGGGCGACCATGACGACGCGGCCGTCCTCAACCTCAAGATGCAATTCGCCGCCCGCTTCCCTGACCGTCAGCCACAGCCAGTAGGGTTGGATCCACTGGCCCGCCAGCCCCTCGGTCAGGCGTTCGCCCTTCAGGCCGGCCAGCGCCTCCGGCTTCAATCGCGCGCGCGCGCCTACAGCGAATCCTTCCAGGTGAAGACGCCCGTCCTCGACGCGGCTCTGCACCACAGCTTCGCCCCCCAGCGGCAGGGCGGCGACCGTCAGATAGGCCAGATTGACCAGGGCGCGGGCCTGGGGCTTGCTGAAATCGCCTTCCGCCACGCGCCAGTCCAGGGTCGCGCGTCCGCCGTCGGTCATGCCCGTGACCAGATCCTTCAGCTCCCGGGCGGTGAAGCGTTCGCTGGTCGTCGCCGCGCCGAAGGCGACGCGCGCGAAATGCACCAGGGCCACCATCTTCTGCGCGCTCTGGGCGATCAGGCCCAGGGCGTCGTCGCGCATGTCCTGCGCCGTCGGATCGTTCAGCAGGTCCAGGCCCGAGACGATGGCGCCCGAGGGGCTGATGAAGTCGTGGCACAGCTTGGCCGCGACCAGCGTCGCCAGTTCGGTCCCCTCGGCGGGCATGGGTTCGGGGGCGGAAGGGGCGACGTCGGTCATGGGCGCGGTCCGGGGCGTTCGGGTCACAGTTCGTGTCGGGCGCGAACCTGACGTGATTTGTCGGTTCATGGAACCGCCGCGATGCTCTATCGACCGCCCGATGACGACCCATTCCGACAACAAGCTGGCCCAGGATCTGAACTCCGGCGCCCTGTCCCTGGCCCTGGCCGAGATCGCCGAGGACGCGGCCCGCGTGATCCTGCCCTTCTGGCGCAACGGCGCGACGGTCGAGACCAAGGCCGACGACAGCCCCGTCACCCAGGCCGACCGCGCCGCCGAGGCGCTGATCCTGGAACGCCTGGCCGCCGCCTATCCGGGCGTGCAGACCGTGGCGGAAGAGGCGGTCGCCGCCGAGGGCGCGCCCGACGCGGCCGAGGGCTGGTTCTGGCTGATCGACCCGCTGGACGGCACCAAGGGCTTCATCCGCGGCGGCGAGGCTTTCACCGTCAACATCGCCCTGATCCATGACGGCTACCCGGTCGCCGGCGTCGTGACCGCGCCCGCCACCGCCACGACCTGGCGCGCCGACGCGCCCGGCGGCGGGGCGTTGCGCCGCCAGTTCGGAGACGTCCAGGAGGGCGAGGCCCACGCCGGCGCCGAATGGCGGCCGATCCGCGTGCGCGACCGGCCCCAGGAAGGGCTGGCCCTGCTCAGCCACAGCGTGACCGACGAGGAGGCCGCCCGCCTGGCCGCGCGGCACGGCTGCACCCGTTGGCAGGGGACCGATTCCTCGCTGAAGTTCTGCCTGATCGCCGAGGGGCGCTTCGACGCCTATCCGCGCTCCGGCCCGACGTCCGAGTGGGACACGGCGGCCGGCCAGGCGGTGCTGGAAGCCGCCGGCGGCCGCGTTCTGGCCGACGACGGCCAGCGCCTGGCCTATGGCAAGCCCCGCTTCCTGAACGGTCCGTTCGTGGCCATGGGCGGCTAGGCCGCCGCGCGTTCCTGCATCGGCGCCGCCTGGGTCGCCGGACGGCGGACGGGCAGGTCGAAGCTGACGGTGGTGCCTTCGCCGGGCGCGCTTTCCATCCGCATGGCGCCGCCGTGCATCTCGATCAGCGACTTGGTCAGGGCCAAGCCCAGGCCGGTGCCTTGGGTGGTCTTGGAATGCTGGCCCTCGACCTGTTCGAACGGGCGGGCCAGACGCACCAGGTCCTCTGGCGCGATGCCGATGCCGGTGTCCGTGCAGGCGGCGCGGACCCGTTGCTCCCCGTCCTCGCCGACGGAGGGGCTTAGCGTCAGGGTGATCGACCCGCCCTCGGGCGTGAACTTCACCGCATTGGAGATCAGGTTCAGCAGCACCTGCTTGACCCCGCGGTAGTCGGCCTCGATGTCGGGCAGATCGGCGGCGCGGACCGCGATGGTCAGGCCCGCCTCCTGCACCTTGCCCCGCATCAGCCGCACCGCGTCCTCGCAGACCTCCTTCAGCGACACCGGCTCGTAGTGCAGCGTCATCTTGCCGGCCTCGATCTTGGCCATGTCCAGAATGTCGTTGATCAGGCTGAGCAGGTGCTGGCCCGACTTCAGGATGTCGCCCGCATAGCCCTTGTAGCGGGCGTCGCCCAGCGGCCCGAACATCTCGGCGGCCATGATCTCCGAGAAGCCGTTGATGGCGTTCAGCGGCGTGCGCAGTTCGTGGCTCATATTGGCCAGGAATTCGGACTTGGCCTGGTTGGCCGCCTCGGCGCGGGTCATCGCGACCTCGTACTTGCGCGCCAGCAGGCTGAGTTGTTCGCGGCTGATCTCCAGCTGATCCACCATCTGGCGCAGGTGGTTGGCGGCGCGGTTCCGCTCGGCCTCCTGTTGCTTGATGGCGGTGATGTCGGCGGCGGTGACGACCGAACCGCCTTCCGAGGTGAAGCGCTCGTTCATCTGCAGCCAGCGGCCGTCGTTCAGTTCCAGTTCGCGCCGTCCCGCGCGGTTGTCGACCGGCGGGTGGTCGGCCTTGATCGCCAGGGCGGCGATGCGGTTCAGTTCGTCCTTCATCGCGCCGCGCCGGACCACGCCCGGCTCGAAGCCGAAGGCGTCCATGAAGGCCTGGTTCCACAGGATCAGCCGGCCCTGCCGGTCGAACAGGACGAAGGCGTCCGAGATGCTTTCCACCCCGTCGCGCAGCCGGCTCTCCGCCGCTTCGGCGCGGACCTTGGCGCGGCGCGCCTCGGTGATGTCCAGCGCCACGCCCAGGATGGCGGAGAAGCCGTCGTCGTTCCGCTGGCCGCGCGCCTGACCGCGCGCGTCGATCCAGCGCACCCCGCCCCGCTCCAGAGGCACGGGAAAGGTCACTTCGAAGGCGCCGTAGGCGGCGGCCTGGCGCAGGGCGTGGGCCACTTCGTCGCGATAGCGCGGGTGGATGCGCTCCATGACCGCGGCCGTATCGACCACGCCGCCCTGCGCGAAGCCCAGCATGGCGGCCATATAGTCCGACAGGGTGACTTCGTCGCCGTCCAGGTCCCATTCCCAAACCCCGCAACGGGCGGCCTCCACGGCGATGCGGAAGCGTTTTTCGGCCGAGGCGATGTCGCGGCTGGCTCTCGCGCGCCGCCAGCGCTGAAACAGAAGAAGGGCCAGGACGCCCAATCCCAGAAGCAGCGGGGCGGCCAGAACCCAGGCGTCGCTGAGCAGGGCCGCGACGCCCGCCGGCGGCGCAGGGCGAGCGGCCACGGCGAACAGGCCTGCGCCGGGGACGGCCGCCGCCGCCGTGGCCGCGGACCGACCCTCGACGGCGAGCGAGCGGGGCTGCCCCCCGGCCGCCAGTTCGGCTGGGGCGGCGCCGATCACGGCGGACGCCGGCTGGCCCGTTTCGTCCGACTGGGTCGAGGCCAGGATCAGGTCGTCCGCGCCGGCCAGCCGCAGGGTCGCTGCGCCGGGGCTCGGCGGCGACAGGACGATGCGGGCGCTCAGCCGCGGTCCGACGACAAGCAGGGCGCCGTCCGATGCGGCGCGGATCGGGCCGGTCCCGGCGCGGGCTTCGAACGCCTGGGCCTCGGCGCCAGTCACGGCCAGGGGCCGTCCGGCGGGGTCGCGCACGATGAAGGCCGTCGTCGGGGCCGCCCGCCGCGCAGCCTCGACCGCCTCGAGCGGCGCGCCGCCGGCGTTCAGCTTCGCCGCCCCCGCGTTCAGCCCGGCCTGGGCCGCGTCCAGCCGCAAACGGGTTTGGGCGGCCAGGAGAGCGGCGGCCTGGCTTACGGTCTCGTCGCGGAGCGCTTCGGCCTCGCGGGCCGGTCGTCCGACTTCGCGCGCGGCCAACAGCACATAGGCTGCGGCCGCCAGCGCCATGCCCAGGACGGCGACCCTCAGCCAGGCGGGCGTGCCGGCGGCGCGATCCGAGGCGCGTCGCCCCGGCGTCTGTCCGCGCCGCTCACTGCCTGGCAAGGCGATCTCCCGACCCCAATTCCTCTGCCAGGGGAATCTAGGCTGCGTCGCAGATTCGTGTCGAGGCTTGGTTTGCGGAGTTTTGCGTTCAGGCCGCCGCCGCCGGCGCCTCTCCCGGCACGCGCGTGACGGCCTCGGTGATCTCTCGCGCCTGTCGCGCGAGGGCCAGCACGGGGGGCGGCGCGTCCTCCGGGGAATCGGCCACCAGCACCATCAGCTGTTCCGCCAGATGCAACAGCCGGGGCGTGGCGGCGATCAGGCGCGCCTGGAACTCGATCCGTTCCGGATCCCGGTCGTATTCGGCCCCCGGAACGCGCCATCCGCCCCAGTCCGCCGAGTCGGTGACGACGACCGGATAGCTGCCGGGGAAGGGGTGATGCAGGCAATCGTCCTCGGACTGCCATTTGTTGCGGGCCCGCATCAGACGCCATTGGTTCAGGTCGTTGGCGGCCGGATCGTCGACCGCCAGTTGAAGCTCCGCCCCGGCGAAGTCCCGCCCCAGGCCGACGTCGTAGGTGACGCGCACCGGTTCGTCGAAGCCCTTGGCCCACACGGGCTGGACCTTCTCGATATGGGCCCAGGCGCCGACGCATTCGACCCAGACCTTCTGGCCCTTCTGGAACTGCGCGCGCGCCATGGCTGGTCCTTCGTCCTGATCCGCCCGTCGATCAGGATGAAGACACGGACTTAGCGCGGGGTTCGCAGACGCGGTGAAGAAAGGCTGAACGCCTGTCGCCCGTGGCTGGTCGCCCGCTTTCAAGCGCGTGAAATGCTTTCCAGCGTCTCGCCCGCGTACTTTTCCTTCACGCGCGTCGACAGGTCGCCCAGCGAGACGACGCCCACGACGCGCTCGTGCTTGTCGACCACCGGCGCGCGCCGGATCTGGCGGCCGCTCATGAGGTCCAGAACGGTTTTCAGATCGGCGTCGTCGCGCACGGTCTGGGCGTCGCGGCTGATGTATTCGATCACCGGCGAATCCGGCGACGCGCCGGCCGCCACGGCGCGCACGACGATGTCGCGATCCGTGATCGTGCCGATCAGCCGGTCGCCCTCGGCCACGGGGATGAAGCCGAAATCGCCGCGCGCCATCCGTTCCGCCACCTCGCGAAGCGTGTCTCCGGGGCGGGCGATATGGACATCGCGGGTCATGACGTCGCGAACCTTCATGGCGAGACTCCCTTGGCTGCCGTTCGACCGGATCAACCCGCGCGAACGGCCGAGGTTCCGGGGCCGCCTAGGCCTTGCGGGCGTCGAAGGCGGCGCGGGCGGATTCGATCCGTTCGATGTTCGCCTCGGCCCAGGTCCATACCCCGCAGAAGGCCTCAGCCAGCGTCAGGCCCAGGTCGGTCAGCCTGTATTCCACCTTGGGCGGGATCACCGGATGCGCCGTCCGGATCACCAGTCCGTCGCGCTCCATCTGCCGAAGCGTCTGGGTCAGCATCTTCTGGCTGATCCCGCCGACCAGATCGCCCACCCGGCTGAAACGCAGCTCGCCATGTTCGGCCAGCACCTCCAGCACCAGCATGGTCCACTTGTCCGCCACCCGGCCGATGACGTCGTTGACCAGCGCCTCCACGCGCGGATCGGCGACCGCCCCGGTTTCGGGGTGAGCGATTCTTGCGGGCGGAACGGCCGTCATGTCCAAATCTTTCGTTTCAGTAAGTATGGCGCTTTTCGGTGCCTACTTTCTGTTGGAGAGCATCACCTCTACCTCTCTGCGCGCACCAGATAAAGGAGCCTTCCCATGAACATCACCGGCAACACCATCCTGATCACCGGGGGCGGCACCGGCATCGGCCGCGCCCTGGCCGAGGCGCTGCACGCGCGCGGCAACCGCATCGTCATCACCGGCCGCCGCGAGGCGGTGCTGAAGGAGACGGCCCAGGAAAATCCCGGCATGGCCTGGGCGGTCCTGGACGTCGAGGACGCGGCCGCCGTGCGCGACTTTTGCGCCCGGATCGTCTCGAACCATCCGGACCTGAACGGCGTCATCCTGAACGCCGGGATCATGAAGGCGGAAGACCTGACGGCCGAGCCTTTCGACCTGGCGACGGCGGAGGCGACCATCAACACCAATCTGCTGGGGCCGATCCGTCTGGCCGCCGGCCTGCTGCCGCATCTCAAGGCCCAGCCGTCGGCCTTCGTCATGACCGTGACGTCGGGCCTGGCCTTCATTCCGCTGGCCGCGACGCCGACTTACAACGCCACCAAGGCGGCCATGCACAGCTGGAGCGTCTCCCTGCGCCACCAGCTCCGCCATACCTCGGTCGAGGTGCTGGAACTGGCCCCGCCCGCCGTCGCGACCGACCTGATGCCGGGACACGCGGAAAACCCCAACTCCATGCCCCTGGCCGACTATATCGCCGAGGTCATGGGCCTGATCGAAGGCGGCGACACCCCGCGCGGCGAAATCCTGGTCGAGCGGGTCAAGCCGCTGCGCCAGGCCGAGAGCGGTGGAAACTGGGATGCGGTGTTCACGGCCCTGAACGGCCGCTGATCTCAGCCGTCGAACGCCGCCAGGATCGGGCACGGTCCGTCCCTGGCCGCGCCGCACTGTTTCGCCAACCGCCGCAGCGCGTTCCGCGCCGCCTCCAGTTCGGCGATCCTGACGTCCAGCTCGGCGATCCGCGCCTGCGCCAGGGCGCGGGCCCGCGCGTGGTCGTGCCCGGCGTCCAGCGCCAGCAGTTCGCCGATCTGCTCCAGGGTGAAGCCGGCCGCCTGGGCCGAGCGGATGAATCGCAGGCGGCGCGCCTCCGCCTCTCCGTACCGGCGCACGCCGCCGGCCCCGTCCGGCGTCGGCATCAGGCCGCGTCGCTGATAGTAGCGCACCGTTTCGACGCCCACGCCGCCGGCGCGAGCCAGCCCGGCTATCGTTACGCTCATGCCTTGACTCCGTACCATGGTCCGCACCCCACATGGGCGACGTTCCATCTCGCGCAACGTCCAAGGAGCCGCCCCCGTGACCGAAGAACAGACCGCAGAAAAGACCGCCGTTCTCTATCGCATGGTGATGGACAGGCACGTCTGTCCCTGGGGGCTGCGCGCGCGTCACCTGCTGAAAAGCCAGGGCTACGCCGTCGACGACCGCTGGCTGACCACGCGCGAGCAGACCGACGCCTTCAAGGCCGAACACGGCGTCAAGACCACGCCCCAGATCTTCATCGGCGGCAAGCGGATCGGCGGCTACGACGACCTGCGCCGTTTTCTGGGCAAGCCCGCGCCGGACAAGGATCGCAAGACCTATACGCCGGTCCTGGTGGTGTTCGCTGTCGCCGCCCTGATGGCGATCGCGGCCGCCTTCGCGGCGGGGACGCTGCTGACCGTGCGGACGCCCGCCTGGTTCATCGCCTTTTCCATGTGCGCCCTGGCCATGCTGAAGCTGCGCGACCTGGACGGCTTCGCCACCATGTTCCTGGGTTACGACCTGATGGCGCGGCGCTGGGTTCCCTACGCCTATGTCTATCCGTTCGTGGAACTGGGCGCGGGCGTGCTGATGATCGCGGGCGTGCTGACCTGGCTGTCTGCGCCGGCGGCGGCCTTCATCGGCCTGGTCGGCGGATGGTCGGTGTTCAAGGCCGTCTACATCCAGAAGCGAGAGCTGAAATGCGCCTGCGTCGGGGGCGACAGCAACGTCCCGCTGGGCTTCCTGTCGCTGACCGAGAACGTGATGATGGTGCTGATGGCGGCGTGGATGGGCTGGATGGCGTGGGGTTGATTGGGGGCAACCATCGCCCGAAAGCCCCGTTCTCTGGACAACCGACACAGCCCGAAAGACGCATCGTATGTCCCTTTTCAACCGCACGATCCTGGCCACTTCGGCCGCCGCAATCCTGGGCGTCAGCGCCAGCGCCGCCGTGGCGCAAAGCGGAACCCAGACCAATCAGGACCGCCTTGGCGCCGTGGTCGGCGCCCTGTTCGGCGACCGCCTGGGCCTGTCGGCCATGGACCAGGCGTGGCTGCGCGGCGGCCGTCCCCTGAGCGACGGGCAATCCCAGTTCGCAACGCGCGTGGACGCCAGCGTCCGTTCGGGCGCCGTGTCCTCGGCGGCGGGGACCAAGCTCAGGGCCGACTACGCCAGCCTCGTCGACCTTGAGCGGCAATATTCCGCCGGCGGCATCACCACCCAAGAGCGCACCGATCTGAGCGCCCGCTACAACGCCCTGATCCAGACGCTGGATTCCGGGGCCGCCGGCTATGGCGAGACCGCCAATGTCGCGGCCGGCCGAACCGACTTCGAGCGCCGCGTCGACGCCGCCGTGACCGCGCGCCGCATCACCCGCACCCAGGCCACCCAGCTGAAGACCGACTATCAGGCGGTGATCCAGCTGGAGACGCGCTATCAGGCCGACGGCGTCATCAGCGCCAGCGAACGGGCCGATCTGGACGCACGGCTGGACGCCCTGGACGCGCGGGTCGGCGACGGTCCGGCGGGTCAGGCCGCGACCGCTAACCAGACCCCGGCCCAGCGCCTGACGGCGCTGCAGACCTCGATCACCACCGCCGAGAACGCGTCCAGGATCACCCGCGCCGAAGCCGCCGACATTCGCGTCGCCCTGGGCGATCTGCAGCGGCTGAACACCGCCTATGGCCGCTACGCCGCGTCCAGCGACGACACGGCCTATCTGACCCGCCGCATCGGCGAGCTGGAAGCGCGCGTCAACCGCTGAGCCGCCTTGCGCCGGGCCGCGCGGCGACGCGCGGCCCGGTCGGCTTGACTTTTCACGCGCCAGCGCCCATTTGCGCTGCATCGCACAATCGCGATCTCCGGCGTCTCCAGCGCGTGTGGGTCTTTTCAGACCTGTCTGTAGCAGCCGCCGGCCCCTCAAGTTCATTCGCTGCCCGGACACGCGGGGCGGCGCCCGATCCACCCCGCAGGCTTCATCCCGAAGCCCCGTCGGGACTGGCGGAGCGCGGCCCTTCGGCGTCATGCCATGGCTGTTGAGCGCGCCGCCGCACGCGAAAGACAGACTGCTTTGAGCACCACCTTTGAATCCATGGGCCTGAACAAGGCCCTTCTCCAGGCGCTGGCGTCGGAAGGCTACACCAAGCCGACTCCGATCCAGGAAAAGGCCATTCCCGACGTCATGGCCGGCAAGGACCTGCTGGGCATCGCCCAGACGGGTACCGGCAAGACCGCCGCCTTCGCCCTGCCGATCCTGCATCGCCTGGCTGAGAACCGCACCCCGCCCGTGCCTCGCACCACGCGCGCCCTGATCCTGTCGCCCACGCGCGAGCTGGCCAGCCAGATCGGCGACAGCTTCAAGGCCTATGGCGCCCATCTGGGCTTCCGGGTCGCGGTGATCTTCGGCGGCGTGAAATACGGCGCCCAGGAACGCGCCCTGCAGCAGGGCCTGGACATCCTGGTCGCCGCGCCGGGCCGCCTGCTGGACCACATCCAGCAGAAGACCCTGGACCTGTCGCAGACCGAAATCTTCGTCCTGGACGAAGCCGATCAAATGCTGGACCTGGGCTTCATCAAGCCGATCCGCCAGATCGTCAGCCGGATGCCGGCGCGCCGCCAGAACCTGTTCTTCTCGGCCACCATGCCGACCGAGATCGGCAAGCTGGCGGGCGAACTGCTGAAGGACCCGGTCAAGGTCCAGGTCACGCCCCAGTCCACCACCGTCCAGCGCATCAAGCAGTCGGTCGTGCACATCGAACAGGGCCGCAAGCGCGCCCTGCTGACCGAGCTGTTCAGCGATCCGGGCTTCACCCGCTGCCTGGTCTTCACCAAGACCAAGCACGGCGCCGACAAGGTCGCGGCCTATCTGGAAGCGGGCGGCGTCGAGGCCGGCGCCATCCACGGCAACAAGTCTCAGCCCCAGCGCGAACGCACGCTGGAAGCCTTCAAGAAGGGCAAGCTGCGCGTCCTGGTCGCCACCGACATCGCCGCGCGCGGCATCGACGTGGACGGCGTCTCGCACGTCGTGAACTTCGAACTGCCCTTCGTGCCGGAAGCCTATGTGCACCGCATCGGCCGGACGGCCCGCGCGGGCGCCGACGGCACCGCCATCAGCTTCGTCGCCGGCGACGAGATGAAGCTGCTGAAGGACATCGAAAAGGTCACGCGCCAGAAGATCCCGGCCGTCGATCGCCGCAACGACAAGCAGCTGGCCCAGCTGGACGCCTCCATCATGGCTTCGGGCGTCGGCAAAAAGGCGACCCTACCCGAGCGCGAGGGCGGCGAGCGCAACGAGGGCGGCCGCGGCGGTCGCGGTCGTCGCAACCCGCATCGCGACGGCGTCCGTCCCGAGGGCGGCGGCCAGCCGCACCGCCAGCGTCGCAACCGCGGCGGCGGCGGAGAGGCCGCGGCGGCGCCCCGGCCCGAACGGACCTACAATCCGATGGCCGGCGAGAATGTGACGCCGCGCGAACCCAAGCCTGTCGGCGAGATGAAGCGCCGGCCGCGCCGTCGTCGTCCGTCGAACGGCGGCAAGGGTTACGGCTCGGCCCAGGGCTGACCAGGTTCCTCACCCGCTACGCGGTGGAGGAAAGAAAAAACGGCGGCTCCCGCAAGGGAGCCGCCGTTCTCATGTCAGCCGGGGACAGTCCTCAGAAGTTCCAGGTCGCGCCCAGCGAGAAGCCGACGCCGGAGCCCTTGGCCTCGCCGCGCAGGCTCGAAACCACCAGGCCGTTGCCGTACAGGTCACGGGTGTCGTTGATCGTGGCCGTGTCGATGTCGATGTAGGTCACCGCGCCGTCGAACGTCATGCTGCCCACCGTCTTGGACAGGCCGGCGGCGTACAGCCAGCGGTCGCCGTCCGGGATGCGGGCGGTGCGATGGTCGTCCGGGGTCGGCGTCGGGTCGTAGCCCACGCCCGCGCGAACCGTCATGGTCGGATCGATCATGTAATCGAAGCCGATCGCGCCGGTGGTGACGTCGTCATAGTCCTGGACGATGGTCGAGCCGCCGCCGGTGTAGGCCACGCGGATGGCGTCGAACTCGCTCCAGCCGATCTGGTTGACCTGGGCGTTCAGGGTCAGGCGGTCGTTGACGGCGTAGCGGGCCGAGACGGTGGCGTACCAGGGCGTGGTGAAGGTGGCGCCGCCGTCAGCCGACACGTTGGCGCCGGCCAGCAGGCCGGTCAGGCCCGAGATGTTCACCGAGCCTTCCAGCTCGTGCTCGATCTCCGAGCGGTACGACAGGCCCAGGTCCAGCCTGCCGAAGTGCATCTGGGCGCCGGCGTTCCAGCCGTAGTCCCAGCCGTCGCCTTCCAGGTCGTTGCGGCCGTCCGAGGCCGGGTTGATCACATAGGCCGGCGACAGCACGGCGGGCACCGGCACGTTCGGCAGGGCCGAGCTCAGCGTCGCCTTGGCGTACTGGGCGTCGAAGCCGGCGCCGATGTCCAGCCAGTCGGTGACCGACATGGCGGCGACCAGGCTGACGTTGGCCGAGCGCAGTTCCGACGTCAGGGCGTCATAGCGCGCGAAGTCGGTCGGCTCGTACTTGGTGGTGAAGTTGTAGGGGGCCTGGACGGCCAGACCGACGTTGAAGCGGTCGCCGATCGGCATCGAGACGGCGAAGTTCGGCACGATGCCGCTTTCGACGACTTCGTGGACGTGCGGGTCGCCGTTGACGGCTTCGGTGTTGCTGATGACGCCGACGCCGGTCACCGGGACGTTGTAGGCCAAGCTGGAGCCGCGGTCGTCGACGTCGGAGTCGAGGATCAGGCCGTGCGCGCCCACGTACAGTTCGCGCTGGGTTCCGGCGATGGCGGCCGGGTTCCACCACAGCGATTGCACGCCCTTGTCTGCGCCGACGCCGGCGTTGGCGCGACCCTGACCGCGGGTCGATTGCTCCTGCACATAGAAGGAGCCGGCGAAGGCCGGGGCGGCGACGCCGGCCAGCAGAGCGGACGTGAGGGCGATCCCGCCGAGGCGAGTGATGTTCCTGGGATTCATGACCAATCCTAATACAGTCCCGCCGTCGCGCGGCGGGTTCGGGGAGAGACGGTGCCGCAGCGCTTCCGACACGAAAACGTTGCATGCAAGGCCGCTCTCTGCTCCGAAACGGGCGAAACCGTGGCGCCGGCGCCGCACACGATCACGGCTTCGAGAGGTTACGCGACGGCAACATCAGTGCCCGAACATGGCCGCCGTCGATCAAATCGTGCGTCTTCGCGCGGACCGGGCGGAATGGCGCAGGGGAAGGCCGGGCTTGAGGTTTTGTGCTATAACGACCATCTGCGGCGTCCCTCTTCGCCCCGCCCCACACTTTCGCAGACACGCTTCATGTACGAAACGCCCGAACTCGACACCGACGTCATGGTCCGCTCCAGCGCCATCCGCATCCACGATGCGGAAGCGTTCGAAGGGATGCGCAAGGCCGGCCGTCTGGTCGCCGAGGCGCTGGACATGATCGCGGATCACGTGAAGCCCGGCGTCACCACCGGCGAGATCGACGACCTGATCCGCGAGTTCACCCTGGACAACGGCGGCCTGCCGGCCTGCCTGGGCTACAAGGGGTACGAAAAGACCGTCTGCACCTCGATCAACCACGTGGTCTGCCACGGGATCCCGGGCGACCGGGTGCTGAAGGACGGCGACATCGTCAACATCGACCACACGGTGATCGTCGACGGCTGGCACGGCGATTCCAGCCGGATGTACGGCGTGGGCGAGGTGCCGACCCGCGCCAAGAAGCTGGTCGACGTCACCTATCAGTCGCTGGAACTGGGCTTGGCCCAGGTGAAGCCCGGAAACACGTTCGGCGACATCGGCTTCGCCATCCAGAAGTTCGTCGAGGCCCAGCGCATGAGCGTGGTGCGCGACTTCTGCGGCCACGGCATCGGCCGCGTCTTCCACGACAGCCCCAACGTCCTGCACTATGGCCGGAAGGGCGAGGGCGCGACCCTGAAGGCCGGCATGTTCTTCACGGTCGAGCCGATGGTGAATCTGGGCAAGCCGCACGTGAAGGTGCTGTCGGACGGTTGGACCGCCGTGACCCGCGACAAGTCCCTGTCGGCCCAGTGCGAACACACGGTGGGCGTGACCGAGGACGGCGTGGAAATCTTCACCGCCTCGCCCAAGGGCCTGTTCAAGCCTCTCTGACGCCTCTGGCGGCGCCTGGCCGTTCCGCCTAGGTTGCGGAGCGGAGGGCTGGGATGCTGGAAGAGAGCGCACCGCGACCGCAGAAGACCGCGCCGCGTCATGGCGGGCACCGCGACCGCCTGCGAGAGCGCGCGGCCAAGGGCGGCCTGGACGCCCTGCCGGACTATGAGTTGCTGGAACTGCTGCTGTTCCGCAGCGTGCCCTACAAGGACACCAAGCCCTTGGCCAAGGATCTGCTGGCCCGGTTCGGCGGGCTGGAAGGCATCGGCGCGGCCAGCCACGAGGCGGTGGAGGATCAGGTGGCGCGTTCGCTGGGCTATGCGCTTGGCAAGGCCACGCGCGCGGTGGCGCTGGACCTGCAACTGATCTTCGACGTGACGCGCCGGATCGCGCGCGAGCCGACGGCCAAGCGCCCGGTCATCTCCTCCTGGTCGGCGCTGCTGGCCTATGTCCGTGTGGCGCTCCAGCACGAACCGCGCGAGCAGTTCCGCGTGCTCTATCTCGACCGATAGTGTGCGTTTCACAAACCTGCGCACCTGTGGGTGAACATAGATGAAATGGTCGGCCTTGCGGTGGCAAGCAGAGCGTCTGCGGCACTGGAAACACATCGGAATGTTGTAGCCACCAAGCTCGTCCGCTTATGGTCGGCGAATGTTTAAGCCCAACAAAGCCCAACGGCTCGCTCTTGTCGCTGCTGCACTCGTCGTAGGAGCGGGAACAGCGTCGCTTGTTATGAACGATGGTTTCGAGGGCGTGACGTGGATCGGCGGGGTTCTGATAACCGTCTTCCTGTCAGTTTTAGCAATGACTGGGCCGGAGAAGGACAGACCGCCGAATGCTATAAAGACGGCAGATAACCCATCCACGGTGCATAACAACGGAACGACTCCCGAAAGAGCGTGGGTCATCAAAGCTCCGAATAGTGCGGAAGGTATACGCTACGAATATTCGATAATGTCAAAGCTCTTTGGTAAACCTCAAACGGATTGGAAGATTTTAAATCGCAAGCTAATGAAAGCTGGTGATCGAACCGTAGAGCATTTCGTCCTCTCCACAAATACAGGACGGAAGGAGATTTATTTTGATGTCTCTTCATTCATAGGAGAGAACAAAACGATGTCCGACGCTGTTCCAATATCGCTGCACCACCCCGTTTATAATAGATTAGTCACTATAAAATTCTTACCTCGCGCAGCATTTGATCTACAGAACTTCATTGCAGAAATGGACGGCAACCCCAAGCTCAACGAATTCCTTGATGCGATAGATGTTTCGAAAATCCGAGATGGTTTTGCGGCTCGCCGCCGACGCAAAGACCAGAATGAGATCATAATAGACTTGCCCCAAATGACTGCGATAAAGCTGGGGGTTCTGCTTGATTTGATAAGAAAGGACTCTGACGACTTGGAGGTGCAAGATTGGATAGATAACTGCACTGGGGCTATCCGATACGCCCTTAAGGCGGACTGACAAGGAAGCCGTTGGAGGCGCGGTAGTTCGCGGTCTTAAGTTGGACCCAGTGGTGTGCGTATCGCTGAACTCCGAAGTCGCCGGTGTCGGGCTGTTATGGGTGACAAAAGACAGCGATGCGAGAGAATGACACTCTGCAACCGGGAGGTCCTTTGAGCCAGCACACCATCGTCTTCGATCTCGAAACCGTGCCCTGCACCGAGACGCTCGCACGCCTTCACCGGCGCGAAGCCCTCACCGACGTAGAGGCTGTCGAAATCCTCGGCGAGAAGTTCCCAAAGCTGCCCCTCCATAAGGTTGCGGTTCTTGCTGCACTGATAGCGGAGCGCATCGACGGCGTTTGGAAAATCCAGTCGCTGGGCGCTCCCCATATCGGGGACCGAACAGAAGTCGATTTGATCTCCGCGTTCGCCGCCCGCGTGGACAGCCTTCGGCCGACGCTGGTGACGTTCAACGGCAATGGGTTCGATATGCCCGTTCTGCGCTACCGGGCGATGGTCAACGGCATCGCCGCGCCGGGTCTGACCTCCCGACCCTACTTCAAGCGCTACGATCAGGCGCATGTCGATCTGTGCGACGAACTTGCCAGCTTCCAATCCAACGCGAAGGCATCGTTGGACGACCTGTGCAAGATGATGGGCCTTCCGGGGAAACCGGAGGGAATCGACGGCTCGAAGGTCTGGGAGCACGTCCGAGCCGGTCACATTCAAGAGTGCGCCAACTACGGGGAGACCGATGTTGTGAACACCTACCGGGTGTGGCTGCGCTACGAACTTTTCCGAGGCGCAATCACGGAGGAGTGGTCTGCCCCCATGGGGTGATCCGGTTTCGATGTTAGTTCATGGGCGGGCCTGACGCCATGGTTGGGTTGGGCGAGCGCGCGCCTTCAAGCGCTGGCGCGCTCGCCCACGGCACGATGTTTCCGGCGCGAGGGATGAGGGCTTCCGGTGCTGGCGGTCGGTACTTCAGGGCGCTGTGCGGTCGCACGGCGTTGAAGTGACGCCGCCACGCCTCGATCAGCACCTGAGCCTCGGCCAGACTGAAGAAGGTCTCGCCGTTCAGCAGTTCATCCCGGAGCTTGGAGTTGAAGCTCTCGCAGTAGCCGTTCTCCCAGGGACTACCGGGTTCGATGTAGGCCGTCTGAGAGCCGACGGCGGCGATCCATTCACGCAGGGTGGTGGCGATGAACTCCGGTCCGTTGTCGGACCGCACATAGGCCGGCGGCCCGCGCAGTATCATCAGGTCCGCCAGGGTCTCTAGCACGTCGGTGGAGTTGAGCCTGCGCTTGACCCGGATCGCCAGAGCCTCGCGCGTGAACTCATCAATCACGCAGAGCATGCGGAACTTCCTGCCGTCCTGGGTGCGATCCTCGACGAAGTCGTAAGACCAGACATGGTTGGGCCGCTCGGCGCGCAGCCGCACGCACGACCCGTCATTGAGCCAGAGCCGGCCGCGTTTCGGCTGTTTCTGCGGGACCTTCAGCCCTTCCCGTCGCCAGATCCGCTGAACCCTTTTGGCGTTCACCGACCAGCCCGCCTGATGCAGCAGCGCCGTGATCCGGCGGTAGCCGTAACGGCCATAGGTCGCCGCCAGTGCGGTGATGGCCGCCGTCAGGGCCGCCTCGTCGGTGCGGCCCCTCGGCGTCTTTCGCTGGGTTGAGCGATGCTGTCGGAGCACCGCGCAGGCGCGCCGCTCCGACACCTTCAACTCGGTCCGCACCTTGTCGATGCAGGCCCGGCGACGGGCAGGGCTCAGAAGTTTCCCCGCGCCGCCTCCGACAGGATCAGCTTGTCCAGCGTCAGGTCCGACACCGCCCGACGAAGCCGGGCGTTCTCCAGCTCCAGCGCCTTCATCCGTTTGACCTGATCGGTCTTCATCCCGCCGAACTCCGCTCGCCAGCGGAAGTAGGTCGTCTCCGTCACCGCTATCGTCTTCACCGCCTCCGCGATCGATTTGCCTTGCCCGGTCAACACTTCAACCTGGCGCAGCTTGGCGATGATCTCTTCGGGCTTGTGACGCTTCCTGGCCATCCTTGGCTCCATCCGTTCCGGTCCGCAGACCAACATAAGGGATGGATCACTTCAAAGGGCGCAGACCAATGCATGGCGACTGACCTCGTGGGAGGACTACCGCGACGTCTCCCGGCTGGGCCGCAAGACCCGGATCGGCGGAAAGCAGCGCGAGACCCTTTGGGCGGTGTTCGAACAGGTCCGCGCGGGCCTGCGTGATCGCAAGTTGGTGACGTGGGCGGACATCTTTGGCCGACTGGCGGACCACTACGGCAGCGGCGCTGCGGAACCGTTCGATTTCGTCATTGTGGACGAGGCGCAGGACATCAGCGTGTCCGAAGCGCGATTCCTCAGCGCTCTCACAAAGGACCGGCCCGAGGCCCTGTTCTTCGCTGGAGACATTGGTCAGCGCATCTTCCAGCAGCCATTCTCGTGGAAATCTCTCGGTCTGGACGTTCGAGGCCGGTCATCGACCCTGCGGATCAACTACCGAACTTCGCACCAGATCAGGTCGCACGCTGACCGCCTGCTGCCCATCACAGTCACCGATGTCGATGGCGTGACCGAGAGCCGACGCGGCACCGTCTCGGTGTTCGATGGCGCTGAACCCATCGTCCAGACGTTCGACGATATCGGCGACGAACAGACCGCTGTCGGCGCATGGATCGCTGCCCGCATCGCAGAAGGCTGTCTGCCGCACGAGATTGGGCTGTTCGTCCGATCCGACGCCGAGATGAAGCGTGCACGTGCCGCCGCCAAGCTGAGCGGCGCGGCGGCCGTCGAACTCAGCGACAAGGTGGAAGCCGAGCCGAATAAGCTGGCCGTCTGCACCATGCATCTGGCGAAAGGACTGGAGTTCCGCGTCGTGGTGGTCATGGCCTGCGACGACGAGGTGATTCCCGATCAGGACCGCATCGAGCGCGTCGCCGACGAGTCCGATTTGCAGGAGGTCTACGACACCGAGCGGCACCTCCTTTACGTCGCCTGCACCCGCGCCCGCGACCACCTGCTGGTGACGGGCGTAAATCCGGCGTCAGAGTTCTTGGAAGACTTCGGCGTCTAGCGGCCCGCGCCCCGAATGTTCCACGGCAAATCGAAGTTCTGGATCAAGCCGAGTTCGAGACCAGCATCTCCGCTCACCGGCATGCCGTTCCACGTCAGATCGGGCGGATGGGCGGTGTAGACTTCGATGACGTCGCCGACACCGACCGCTTCAATGAGAGCAGCGTTCAAACGCCTACTGGTCCTCTAGGTCTTGCCCGGTCGGCAGTAGGATCGGAAGCGCTGAAAGACCCCCTTTGTGGCCAGACCGACGTAGAGCGCGGCGCCGTCCTTCACAAAGGCATACACACCACGTTCCTTTGGGAAATCTGCGCCCTGAACGAGCGACGCCTTGGTCACGGTCCATGCACCCACGCGGCTGAAGCCTCCCTCCCTAAGGAGAGCTACCGTGAGCGGCGGCTTGTTTGGGAGAGCTTTGCGAACACGCGGCGAACTCGGCTTCGTGGCCCGCTCAGGGCTATTCAACAGGCCGCAGCGTCTCAGGACGTTGTAGGCTTGTTGATAGCGCACGCCGACCTGATCAGCGATCTGGGCGGTCGTGAAGCCCTTGGCCGCGAGCGCTCTGATCTGTGCTGCTTTCGTCATGAGGCGCCCGATTCAGGCTGGGCCGCTAATCGTTCGGCGAGCCAATCCCAGCGACCTTCAAAGGGCTGAAGTCGCTGTCGCAGGTCGGCGCCGACGCGGGTCACAGCGTATTTGCCACCAGCCGACCACGAGTTCGTAGCGGTCGCTTTGGCACCGAGGACCACCAGAGCTTCCTCATAGGTCATCAGGAATACGACTGGCGCGCTCGTGACATTCCAGACGTAGGCCAACGGAATGCCTCGCCCTTCGTATTTCCGGTCCAGACTGAAGCTTTCACCCGAGGAGCACTTCAACTGAAGAGGGAGCGCCCGGATGCCCTGCTCACCGACTTCCTTGAAGACAATGAGATCGACGCCTCGGTCCACGACGGGGGTGGCCACTTCGAAACCGCGCATCAGGAGTTGAGCCGTAAGCCAGTTCCGCCCCGCCACTTCGACGGTCGCTGAACTGATGTTCGAGCCTGCGGTCATTCCACCTCCGAGGGTTGGATAAATATCGGAAAGGAGACCCTCCGGTATGGACATCTACCACCACTTTTTCTCGCGCGGGCTGACCGACTCCCAGCGGCATTTCAGCAGCGCATGGCTTGGCCGCGCAGAGAACTATCTCTGCCTCCGATCTGGGCGAGGGCCTTCCGCTGATGCCTTGATCGAACTGTTTCAGACCCTCTGGCGCGAGGGTCGTCTGCTACTCGCAGCGAGGGTCGCTTGGGCGGTGCTTTGGCTGAAGCCGGAGGCGCGACGATGAACTATCACCACGTCTTCCAGTTTCCCAGCGACAACGAGGCGACGCTGGAGGCAGTTCTCCGGCAGATGAGAACCGGCGCAGTCACGAGTCCGATGGGCGACCAGCTTCTCACCCTCTCGTCGGTCGCGGAGGCAATTTATGTTCGATGCGCCTTCGGCGACCTGCGGCCTACCGGAGACGTTTCCCTGCTTGTCCGAGAGGCAAACATAGCGAGCGTGCAAGGCTGGCTGGATCAGCATCTTCCCACTAACCGCTACGCTTGGGCCGCTCTGGAGCACTTCGAGTTCTTCCATTTGGCAGATGTCGAACGGCTGCTGGAGGTGTTCAGCGGCATCCTCGGGCGACCGCCCATATCGATGCCGCTGAACCTGTGGCCGGATGTGTTCCCGTCCAGCGACGCCTCCTAAACCGCGTCGCCGAGCGTCGGAGCTTGATCCGCTGCGAGATCGGCATTGTCATTGGAACTTCCACGCAGATCATCCGGCAGCGGCGCATCTCCTTGAAGAACGACGCCGAGGCGTTCCTCGGCCATCCGGCAGTAGTCCGCTGACTGCTCGATGCCGATTGACGTGACCCCCGTTTCTCATCCAGCCATAACGAGAGTCCTAGGTTGATCTGAGCTGTGATCGGCTGGGTTGGCAAGAGGCCGGTCAGCGCAGCCTCCAACCAGCGCAGCAGGCCGGCCGATGTGTCCGGTGAGCGCTTCTGCATAAGCCTGCGGCGTCAGCCACCCGAGCTTCGAGTGCGGACGCTGCTCGTTGTAATCGCGTCGCCACGCCTCCAGCACGGCGCGAGCGTGCGGCAGCGAGCGGAACAGCGTCTCGTTCAGCAGCTCGTCACGCAGCCGCCCGTTGAAGCTTTCGTTGAAGCCGTTCTGCTGGGGCTTGCCCGGCGCGATGTAGTGCCAGCCGACGCCGGTGTCGTCGGCCCAGGCCAGGACCGCGTTCGAGGTGTACTCCGTGCCGTTGTCGCTGACGATGGTGTCGGGCCGCCCTCGCTGCCGGATGACGGCGTCCAACTCCCGCACGACCCGCGCGCCCGACAGCGAGGTGTCGGCCACCAGCGCCAGGCACTCGCGCGTGCAGTTATCGATCACCGTCAGGATGCGGAAGCGCCGCCCGTCCGTCATCTGGTCTGCGACGAAGTCCAGCGACCAGCGCTGGTTGGGCGCCAGCGGCAGGTCCAGCGGTCGCCGCGGGCCCATCGCTCGCTTCCGGCCGCCGCGCCGGCGCACCGTCAGTTGCTCCTCGCGATAGATCCGCTGGACCCGCTTCCTGTTGACCGCATGGCCCTCGCGCCGCAGCAGCACGTGCAGGCGACGATAGCCGAACCGTCGACGGTCCTGGGCCAGGGCCTTCAGCCGGTCGCGCAGAGCGCCGTCGTCCGGGCGCGTCGCCTGATAGCGCACGCTCGTCCGATCGACGCCCAGCACACGGCACGCCCGCCTTTCGCTCATCTCGTAGGCGGCCTGCAGATGGCCAGCCGCCTCGCGATAGCCGGCGGGCGTCACCACTTTTTTCCCAGCAGGTCCTTCAGGGCCACGTTGTCCAGCATCGCGTCCGCCAGCATCCGCTTCAGCCGGGCGTTCTCATCCTCGAGCGCCTTGAGCCGCCGAGCCTCCGACACGTTGAGCCCGCCAAACTTGGCCTTCCATTTGTAAAAGGTCGCCGAGCTGACCCCGTGGCGTCGGCACACCTCCGCCGTCGCTACACCGGCCTCCTGCTCCCACAGGATCCCGATGATCTGCTCTTCCGTGAACCTCGATCGCTTCATTCTGTCCGTCCTTCGTTGGGCGGACTCTAGCTATTCCTGGAGGAGTTTCAGGGGGTCACGTCACGGCCATATCTTTCGACGTGATGAGGGAGGGGTTCTGGAAGGAGCGGCGCGACCACTTGGTCTTCGTCCAAACTTTCCCCCGTTAACGGACTTGCTAATAGAGGTCTTATTAGGAGAGCCGTTAAAGGGGGAAACTCCTCCCCCCTGTGCCCAAGGGTGCCGCCGCCAGATCGGTCTGGAAGATGGCGGCTTAAGGGGAGCGACGTCGGCTGCGATCCTGAAAGAGGCTCCGGCCGGATCGCGACGTCATCGGCTTGAAGATTGGTTGATATTCGCCGCTTCGACCGTTCTCGAAAACAGGGGTGGAAATCGCTGTGTTTCACGGCCCGCAAACGCAGCGCTGGCGTAGACGATATTTTGTGCCTGACATCATCTGTCTTTGATGGGGGGTGATTTCGAACCACTTCTGTCGATGTCGGCTCTGGACGGAGCACACGCAGGAGCGATCATGACCGAACCGAATAGCCAAATGTCGAGGACGGCGTTCCTCATCGCCGTCGTCATGGTCCTTATCCTCTTCATCGGTTTGTTCGTCGGCTACCGCTGGGGCGCCGCCGCCGCGCTCCGCGACAACGCGGCCATGCCTGTCGCGACATCACCATCGACCTGATCGGTCGCCGCGCCGCTTAGCTTGACCGCTGTGGAGACCGGTGTCTTTCTAATGGCATGGGACGGCTGCTGGACAAGCTGCTGAAGACCTCTCCTGCCTATGACATCCGGCAGGACAAGGACGGCTTTGTCCTCGTCGGCAAGCCTGACCACATCGACGAGTTCAGCGACATCGTGCGCGAGGCGGCAGAACAGGCGGGCGAGGAGTTCGTCGTCTTCACGACCAGCGATGGTCACCAAGGCTACAGCCAGATGTTCGTCATGCTCCTCGACGAACCGCGTGCATGATGGGGATAGCACGATCTGATTGACGGCTCGCCGACCAGCCGACCGGGATCAAGTGCCTGATGATCCCAGCAGATCGTCGGGTTCTCGATGTAGGCGTAGCCGGAGTAGGTCGAGGGTCTGGGCCGCCGCAATCAGGTCCGCATGTTTGATCTGGTGGCGCACGCCGTCCAAGTCCCGGCAGACGACATGAGGGGCACCGACCTCGGGTTGGGCATGACCGCCAATCAGTCCGTGAGCCAGCAGGTTCCTGATCTGGGCGGCGCGCTCGATCTCCTCGGTCCAGCCGGAAACGTCAGCTAAAGCTCGTGCACCGGCGACCCGCCATTGCTGAAGGGGAGCGGCACGAGGCATCGAACCCTCACGACCGACCTCCAGCTTCTTCAGCATCTCCAGTTCGAGATAGCCCCAACGCAGCAGGACTTCCCCCACTGCGGCCATCAGGTCTGAGAAAACGAGTTCAGGTGAAACGGCGTTGGCCATACCCCATCGTAGCCAATCCACCATGAGCATCTGATTGACGCCCCGCCGATCCATGACACCCATTGGGAAATGAAGAGAGCGATTCTTTATCCCGCGTCGCCTGTCGCCGGGGGGAAGTTCTCCCCTGACCCCGCCAGTTTCTCGATCCGTTGGATGAGCGGCGCCAGCACTTCGCGTTGGTCGTCGGTCAGGTGGCTGTAAAGCGGTTGGCCAACGGCGTCGGACACGGCTTTCTTGATCCGACCCTTGGTGTCGATCCTGACGGCCATCATGCCGCCCCGCAGGATCACCGTGAACACCCGTTCGTCCTCTTCGTCGCGTTCTACATCGACGGACATGACGATGGCGGACAGGGCTTTCCGCAGTTTCGACCGGGCCTGTTTCCGCACGGCGTCTTCCGGCGACTTTGCTGCTTCGCGAATGTCGTTCACCCGGCGAAGGTGTTCGACGTTGCCCACCTTCCCCGAGGCGACGCTGATGGCTGCTTCCACCTCGGTCAGTTCGTCGATGAGGCGCGCGATGTCTTCGGATGCCTCGGCGATCACGGTGGCGACCTCTGCGTCCTGACCCGAAAACGACCGAAGCAGGTTCATCTTGAAGGACCGACGATCAGCCAGCATCTTTTCGATTTCCGCCTTCCTGACCCGAGCGCGCCCGAGTTCGCCCGTCGCCTCGAAGAACCTGTCGTCCAGCGCGAGGTCCAAGAATGTATCGAGGGCGGTCGCTTCGAACGCTCGGTAGGCGTAGCCGCCCTTGTTGGTGCAACGGCCTTCCTGCGAGCCTTCACAGCGAACGTAGGGGTATGGCTTGCCCTTCTGA
This sequence comes from Brevundimonas albigilva, assembly GCF_023573565.1. Classification (NCBI taxonomy): domain Bacteria; kingdom Pseudomonadati; phylum Pseudomonadota; class Alphaproteobacteria; order Caulobacterales; family Caulobacteraceae; genus Brevundimonas; species Brevundimonas albigilva. The sequence goes on along the minus strand of NZ_CP097649.1, from coordinate 2,126,658 downwards.
ACCGACGTGGACAGCGAGGCCCGTTGACCACAGAGGCCGCACTTTGTGATCCCGGCGAAGAGGTTGGTGTAGCCCGTCCCGGCACCCTTACCAGCAACCTTCCGCCGGGCTTTCAGATCGGCGCGGGCGCGGGCCACTGTGTCTGCGTCAACAATCCTCGGATAAAAGTCGTGGATGACCCGGCCCTTGAACATGCCGGTGTTGGGTCGGAAGTCGCCTTCGACAATCGGGCTGGTCAGGTATTGCCTGACTGTCGTCCGCGACCACGCCGGAACGCCGCTGCGGTAATCCTTCTGCCGTCCGAAGGGGGGCAGATCAGGCCGGGCGTTGAGCATGTTGACGATAGTGTTCACGCCGATGCCGTCAGCGGACCACTTGTAGATTTGGACGATGGTGTCGGCCATGTCCTCATCGACGATCCAGCCGTCACAGGTGGCGTTCCGCTTAAGCCAGCGAGGCAACAGCCCAGCGAGGTTGACCCATTTCCCCTTACGCTGTTCGGCCAAGGCCCACAGCGTGTTCTTAGATCGCCGCGTCTGGTCGGATTTGTCGGCTGACGCTTGGTGGCTAACTCCGAACTTGATGGCGGTCTGAAGGAAGTCGCCGAGCGACGGGTTCGGCTTGAAAACCTCGCGCGTGTCCGCCAGCCCGATTTCCACGCCCTTGCCGGTCACTTGGTGGACCCACGCCATGGCCTCATCGACCGGGCGACGCGAGAGACGCGAGAGGTTGTCAGCTATCAGAATTGTTCCTTTCGCGAACTCGCCATCTTGAAGGCGCGAAATGAACCGGCCAAGGTCCGCGTCAGCCCGCAGGTGGTCGCCCGTGAACGCCGATTTGGCTTCGTCGGTCAGAACCTCAACAACGGTCCAGCCCTGCGCCTTGGCGAACGACTGACAGCGTTCAAGCTGCGCGTCCAGTGTCTGGGCAGACCCGTCCCCCTGTTCATCCGAAGAATATCGCCGATAGACTATGGCTTGCATGTGGTAGCCATATAGGTCTTTTGCAGATGGCACTCAATCTGGACAAGAAGAACCAGCTGATCCTGGACGAGGTGCAGAACCGCGGCACGGTGGACCACGCCCCCGTCTATCCGCGCGAGGTAGTGCGACGGGCGCTGGAGCTGTCGGCCAGCGCCCTGATCCTGGTGCACAATCACCCGTCCGGAGACCCGACGCCCAGCCGCGCCGACGTCGAGATGACGAAACAGGTCGTGCAGGCCGGCCGCGCCCTGAACGTGGAGGTGCACGACCACCTGGTCGTCGGCCGCGACGGCGTGGCCAGCTTCAAGCAGTTGGGGCTGATGTGAACGGCTCGATCCTGGCCACCTCGCGACTGACGTTGACGCCGGTCGCGGCGTCCGACCTTCAGGATCTGCTGGCCCTGTGGTCCGACGAGACCTTCACCCGGCACATCATGGGCCGGGGCTTGAGCGAGGAAGAGGTGTGGTTCCGCCTGCTGCGCGACCTGGGGCACTGGGCCGCGCAGGGACATGGCAACTGGTCGATCCGGCTGACCGAAGGCGGCGCCTATGTCGGCAGCGTCGGCGTGTTCGACTATCGCCGCGCGCTGGATCCGCCGTTCGTCCACCCGGAACTGGGCTGGGGCGTCGCGCCCGCCTTCCAGGGGCAGGGCTACGCCGGCGAGGCGCTCAGGGCCGCGCTGGGGTGGGCGGACGCCCGACTGGCGGCGGAAGCCACCGTCTGCATGATCTCGCCGGACAACGACCCGTCCATCCGGCTGGCCCAGGGCGTCGGCTACGCGCCCTACGCCGAGGCCGACTACAAGGGGTCGCCGGTGCGCCTGTTTCGGCGGCCGCGCGGCGGCGGCGTAGGCGGCGGTTAAGGTTTATCTGACAGGATCGGCGCACAGAGTTCGAGAGTATCCATCCATGCCCATGTCCGTGGACACCTTGCGTCAGCACCTGGAGGAGGCCTTTCCCGACGCGGAGATCGCGATCGAGGACCTGGCCGGCGATGGAGACCACTATCGCGCCCGCGTCGTCTCGACGGCCTTCGCCGGCGTTTCGCGCGTCCGGCAGCACCAGATGGTCTATGCCGCGCTGAAGGGTCAGATGGGCGGCGATCTTCACGCCCTGGCGTTGGAAACCAGCGCGCCGTCCGGAGAGGCGTGAGCGATGCGCTACAGGCCGTTTGGAAGCTCCGGCGCCGCCGTTTCGAACCTGACCCTCAGCCTGGGTCAGCAGACCCTGGCGCGCGGACGCGGCGCGGCGCTGGACCTGCTCTATACGGCGCTGGAATGCGGCCTGAACAGCTATCGGCTCGAGGCGGCCGATCCCGTGGTGGCCGAGGTGCTGGGAGAAGCGCTGTCGCACGTCGACCGCAAGCTGGTGTCGGTGGCCCTGACGCTGGGCGTCGGCGACGGCAGGAAGCCGCAACGGGATTTCTCGGCCCAGGGGATGACCGCTGCAATCGACCGGGTGTTGCACTATTCCGGCTTGGGTTGGATCGACCTGGCCACCCTGGAGGAACCGGCCGAGGACGAACTGCCCCGATCGTCGCTGGAGGCCCTGAAGGCCATGCGCGCGACGGGACGGGTCAAGCTGCTGGGCGTGGCCGGGGGCGGGGAGGTGATGGACGCCTATGTGTCGACCGGCGCCTTCGACGCCCTGCTGACGCCGTTCGACCTGAACTCCGGCTGGCCGGTGCGGCACCGCGTTCGCTCGGCGCGCGAACAGGACATGGCGGTGTTCGCCTACGACTACTTCACCGACCGTCGCAAGGCCCGTCGCGGCCCGTCCGAACCGGTCAAGAAGGGCTTGTTCGGCTTCGGTCGCGCGCCCGAGGGGCATCCGGCCCGCAGGGGCGGCGACGATGCGTTCGGCTTCCTCTACCGCACGCAGCACTGGACGGCCGAGGCGATCTGCCTGGCCTATGTGCTGACCGACCCCAGCATCTCCAGCGTGATCGTCCAGGCCGACGACGTCGAGCGGCTGAAGGTCCTGGCGGCCACGCCGGAACGCGATCTGCCGCCCGGATTGTCGGCCCAGATCGAGATGGCGCGGGTCAGTCGCGCCGCCTGACCTTGACCCGGCGGCGGCCGGCGCCTAGCTGACGGGCTTGTAGAAAAGGGCCTCCCAGTGAACGACACCGCGACCCAAGCCGCTGATCCCGTCCACGCCTTCATCGCCGACACCGTGGGCCAGCACGACGTCGTGCTGTTCATGAAGGGCACCCCGGACCAGCCGCGCTGCGGCTTCTCGTCCCTGGCGGTCCAGATCCTGGATCATGTCGGCGCGCCGTTCGTCGGCGTCGATGTGCTTCAGGACGAATCCCTGCGCGAGGGCATCAAGGCCTTCACCGACTGGCCCACCATTCCCCAGCTCTATGTGAAGGGCGAATTCGTCGGCGGCTCAGACATCGTGCGCGAGATGTTCCAGTCGGGCGAGCTCCAGGCCCTCATGGCCGAAAAGGGCGTGGTCCTGGGCGAGGCCTGATGGCGCGCGCGGTCCTGGAGCCGAGAGCGGACCGGGAGCTGTTCACGGTTCCCCTTGAGGTCCGTGACGAACACATCGACGCCAACGGCCACGTGAACAACGTGGTCTATGTCGGCTGGCTTCAGGATGCCGGAACGGCGCACTGGAACGCGCGCTTCGATGAGGACACGCGCGGCCGGTGGTCCTGGGTCGCCCTGCGTCACGAGATCGACTATTTCCGCCCCCTGCCGCCCGGATCGCAGGACGTGACGGCCCGCACCTGGGTCGGCGATCCCCAGGGGCCGCGCTTCAATCGCTATGTGCGGATCGAGGACGCCCAGGGCCGCGTCTGCGCCCAGGGCGTCTCGGAGTGGTGCCTGGTGGAAAGCCGGACCTTGCGCCCCGTCCGGATCCCGGCGGAGTTGCTGGGGCCGTTCCAGGCCGGCCGGGTCACTTCAGCGGATTGAGGATCCGCGTCGGCGTGCCGGGCTCCAGGCCCAGGTCGGCGTAGGTCCAGCGCAGTTCGACGCCGTCGGCGACCAAGGCCTTGCACAGGTCCTCGCGCGTCCGTTTCAGGGTGATATCGGCCGGCGACCCGTCCACCACCGCCAGTTCGAAGTCCGAGGCCTGGGTGCACCCGTTGGAGTCCACGCGGACCACCAGGGCGCCGTCCGCGAACCGCGCCGATCGGATCGCCTCGGCCGCCGGCGCCTTGGCGTCTCCCATGTTGACGCGGACGGTCTCGCCCGCCTCGTTGCTGTAGATGACGCAGCCGGCCAGCAGCGGCGCCGCCAGCACCCCCGCGGTCAGCAGTTTGAGAGCCGTGCGCATTATTGGGCCGCCTCTGCGGCCGGGGCGGACACGACGCGGGTGGTGGGCTTTTCCGTGGCGATGATGATGCAGCCGCTGAGCAGCGGCGCGGCGATGGCGATGGCGATGGCGAGACGAAGCATCTGGTGTTCCCCTAATGAAGCTTGACCCTTTTGTGGCGCGGCCAAGGGCCGGGCACACGTGAAAAAACGGCAAGCTGGATGAACAATCGGCAAGGTCGGGCTTGATCGGACGGGGGCGGGCCATAGCTAGGGTCATCCTTACCTGACGCCGGACGCCTTTCATGAGCCTGTTGTTCTCGCCCCTCGCCGTCGGCCCCCTGGCCTTGAGAAACCGCATCGCGATCGCGCCGATGTGCCAATATTCCGCAGTGGATGGCGTGCCCCAGCCCTGGCACGTCCAGCACCTGGGGCGGCTGGCCATCTCAGGCGCTGGCCTGGTGATCGTCGAAGCGACGGGCGTCGAGGCGGCCGGGCGGATCACGCCGGACGACACCGGCCTGTGGAACGACGCCCAGGAGGCGGCCTTCGCCGACATCATCCAGGGGCTGCGGACCTATTCCGACACGCCGATCGGCGTCCAACTGGCCCATGCGGGACGCAAGGCCTCGACCGCGGCGCCGTGGAAAGGGGGGCAGGCCCTGACGGAGGAGGAGGGCGCCTGGACGACGTTCGGCCCGTCGGCCCTCGCCTTCAAGGAGAGTTGGCACACGCCCGTCGAGATGACCGAGGCGGACATGGACCGGGTCGTGGCGGCCTTCGCCGACGCCGCCCGCCGAGCCGACCGGGCGGGTTTCGATCTGGTGGAGGTCCACGCGGCGCACGGCTATCTGCTGTGCGAGTTCCTGTCGCCCCTCTCCAATCAGCGAACGGACCAGTACGGCGGCTCGGCCGAGAACCGGGCTCGGTTCCCCCTGCGCGTGGCCAAGGCCGTGCGGGACGCCTGGCCCCGGACAAAGGCGCTTGGCGTGCGCTTCAACGGCTCTGACTGGGTCGAGGGCGGCGTCGCGCTGGAGGAGGTCGTGGCCTTCGGCGCGGCGATGCACGACCTGGGTTACGACTATCTGCACCTGACGTCGGGCGGCAACGTCGCCCGCGCCGACATCCCGGGCGCCGAGCCCGGGTATCAGCTTCGCTTCGCCGAGGCCGTCAAGGTCGCCGTGCCTCAGGCCGTCGTCATGGCCGTGGGCATGATCTTCGATCCGCACCAGGCGGAACAGATCGTCGCGTCCGGCCAGGCCGATCTGATCGCCATCGCGCGCGCGGCGCTGGATGATCCGAACTGGGCCCATCACGCCGCCGTCGCCCTGGGCCAGGCCGAGAACCTGCCCGTCCAGTACGAACGCGCCGGAAAGACGACCTGGCCGGGCTACGGCCGGACCGTCTGACCGCTCAGGCGGCCGCGGCTCCCGCCCAGAGGGTCCTGGCCTCGAGCTGGATCAAGTCGTCCGCCACCGGCTTGGGACGGCCCAGCAGATAGCCTTGCGCCTCGGTGCACCCCTGGTCGCGCAGGAAGGACAGCTGCTCCAGCGTCTCCACCCCCTCGGCCAGAACCGGGATCGCCAGGCTTTCGCCCAGGGCCAGGACGGCCCGGATGATGGCCGAGGACTGGGGGCCGCCGTCCAGCTCGGACATGAACGACCGGTCCAGCTTGATCTTGTCGAAGGGGAAGGCGCGCAGCGTCGACAGCGAAGAATAGCCGGTGCCGAAGTCGTCCATGGCGATCGACACGCCCAAGGCCTTCAGCTGGCGCAGGATATGGGTCGTGCGCTCCATGTCGCTGATCATCGCCGTCTCGGTGATCTCCAGCTCCAGCCGGGTGGGCGCCAGGCCGGTCTCCAGCAGGATCTGATGGACCAGTCTGGGCAGATCGACGTGACCCAGCTGGACCGGCGACAGGTTGACCGCGATCTTGTGCGGCGCGGCCCAGCCCGCCGCCTCGGCGCAGGCCTTGCGCAGCACCCATTCGCCGATCGGCAGGATCAGGCCGCTTTCCTCCGCCAGCGGAATGAAGTCGGCGGGCGAGATGAAGGCGCCGTCGGGACGGATCCAGCGCAGCAACACCTCGTAACCCGTGATCTCTCCGGTCTCGACCGAGGCCTGGACCTGCCAATTCAGGCTGAACTGGTCCTGGTCCAGCGCCTCGCGCAACTGCTGCACCATGCGGCGGCGGTTGCGGACGGCCTCGTCCATCGCTTCCTCGTAGAAGCACACGTCGGTCGTCAGCGAGGCCTTGGCGCGATACATGGCCAGGTCGGCGTCGTTGATCAGGGCCGAGATGTCGGTCGCGTCGTCCGGCCACAGCGCCACGCCGACGCTGGCGCCGCAAGAGACCTCGGCGAAATCCAGGTCCACGGGCGCGGCGATGGCGTTACGCAGCCGATAGGCCAGGTCGAGGGAGTCGGCGCGTTCGACGACCGGCGTGACGGCCACGAACTCGTCGCCGCCCAGGCGCGCCACGAACTCGCCCGGCTTCAGGGCGGCCTTCATGCGCTCGGCGATGCGGATCAGCAGTTGGTCGCCCGCCGCGTGGCCGTGGATGTCGTTGACCTCCTTGAAGCGGTCCAGATCGATCGCCAGCAGGGCGACGCGCGGATGCACGCTGGTTTCGCCGATCTGGCGGCTGAGCCATTCCAGGAAACTGGCGCGATTGGGCAGGCCGGTCAGGGCGTCGTTGCGCGCCAGATGGGCGATGCGCCGCTCCTGGGCCAGGCGCGCGCGCAGGTCGCGCACGGCGTAGATCATGAACGGCGCCTCGGCGCCCTGCACGTCGTCGCGGCGAACCGCGACCTCGACCGGCACGGAGGCGCCGCCGGGCAGGGCGAGCGTCGTCTGCGTCAGGGCGCTGACCGACAGGCCGTCCAGACCCTCGATCCAGCGCGACAGGCTGTCGCCGGACAGGGCCGGGGCGTCGACCTGGATCAGGGCGGCGAAGGCGGCGTTGGCGGCCAGGATGCGGCCGTCCTGTTCGACCACCATGCCGTCGACGCTGCCCTCCATCAGCTGTTCGATATGGGCCTTGGCGCGGGCGCGCGACTGCAGGTCCAGCGCGTGGCTGGACATGCCGGTGCCCAGCACCAGCAGCCCGACGCCGGCGACGGCGAAGGCCATGGCCAGGTTGGCCTGGTCGGCGGTGACGGCGCCGTCGTGCGGCGCCAGGGGGATCACCGTCATGGCGGCCATGCCCACGAAGTGCAGCGCCACGATGCCGACGACCATCAGGGCCACGCCGGTCCACGGCGAACCGCTGCGGCCCGACGCCTCGACGCGCTGGAAGGCCAGGGCGCCGAAGACCACCGCCCCGATGACGGACGCGGCGATGTAGGCGGCGGACCAGTGCACCACGGCTTCGGCCGCGAAGGCCGCCATGCCGGTGTAGTGCATCGCCGTGACGGCCAGGCCGAAGATCACGCCGCCCAGGGTCGAGGCGCGGCGGAAATGTCTCGATCCCACCCACAGCGCCGCGGCGCTGCCCAGGATGGCGACGCCCAGGGACACGCCGGTCAGCATCGGTTCGTAGGTGATGTCGACGCCGGGCTCATAGGCGATCATGGCCACGAAATGGGTGCACCAGATGGTGGCGCCCGTGGCGACCGCGCCCATGAAGGTCCACGCCGACCGGGCCCCGCGCTCGGCGTAACGCAGACGCTGGAACAGGCGGGCGGCCACGACCGACCCCAGGACGCACAGGGCGGCGGCCAGTCCGACGAGCCACAGGTTATGGTCTTGGGTCAGGCAGGAAAAGAAGCGCATTACGATACCCGACGGGAGACTTGGGATCGCTTTCGTACCCAGGAAGCTTGACCAAGCCGCTGACGATCACGGCTAATGAAAAGCTAAGCCGTCAGGTCTGGGGCAGCTGATAGGGATTGTTGACGCTGACGGCCTGGCCCGGCGCCAGGCCCAGTTCCTCGAACGACCACTTCACCTCGACGCCGTCGACCTCGGGATCGCGGCACTTGTCCTCGTCCAGGCGGCGCAGGGTGATGACCGCGTCGCCGCCCTGGATGGTGACGATCGGTATCAGGTCTTCCTTGCGGGTGCAGCCGTTGGAGCTGACCCAGAAGATGGCCTCGTTGCGCGTGAAGGCGGCTGCGTGCACCGGCTCCAGGGCGCCCGGCATTCCGGCCGTGGACACGCTGGGCGCGACGGTTCCGGCGCAGGCGGCCAGGCTCGCTGCGCCAGCGAGGCCCAAGGATGCGCGTGCGATGGCGGCTCGCTTCACCGGCCGGCGGTCTCCCATGCCCAGGATCCTCAATTCGCGCAGAATGCCCCCATTCGCGCGGGAAGGGAACATCTGGAAAGCAAAAGGCCCCGGACGTATCCGGGGCCCTGAAGTCTTGCGGTCGCGCCTTCGCTTAGGAGGCGTAGTATTCGACGACCAGGTTCGGCTCCATCTTCACCGGATACGGCACGTCGGCCAGTTCCGGGGCGCGCACGAAACGCACCGAGAAGCTGCGGTCGGCCAGTTCCAGGTAATCCGGCACGTCGCGTTCCGACGACTGCTGGGCTTCCAGCACCAGCGCCATGTTGCGCGACTTTTCCTTGACCGAGACCACGTCGTCGGCCTTCACGCGGTACGAGGCGATGTCGACCTTCTTGCCGTTGACCAGCACGTGGCCGTGGCTGACGAACTGACGGGCGGCCCAGACGGTCGGGACGAACTTGGCGCGATAGACGACCGCGTCCAGACGGGCTTCCAGCAGGCCGATCAGGTTCTCCGAGGTGTTGCCCTTGCGGCGGGCGGCCTCGGCGTAGGTCTTGGCGAACTGCTTTTCGGTGATGTTGCCGTAGTAGCCCTTCAGCTTCTGCTTGGCCTTCAGCTGCAGGCCGAAGTCCGAGACCTTCGACTTGCGGCGCTGGCCGTGCTGGCCGGGGCCGTAGGAACGCTTGTTGACCGGGGACTTCGAGCGGCCCCACAGGTTTTCACCCATGGCCCGGTCGATCTTGTACTTGGCGCTATGGCGCTTGGACATTCTGTTCTCTTTTCAACGATGCGGCCCGGCGTCCCCTGAATTGGGAATGCGATCTCAACGGCGGTCCACGCATCTTCCGTCATCAATCCCGCCTGCCGGAGACCGGAGGCGTGGAAGGCGGCGCTTATGGCCAGAGCGGGCCGGGGAGTCAAGCGCGGCGGGCGTTAAGCACGTTTTCAACGGAACGGACTGTCCGCCACCGCCTTATCCAGCCTGCAACCTCTCATTGCTGGATCGAGGGAGACTTGAGGTGGATCCGGAAGCCAAGAGCTTTCAGAGCGGAGTGTCGGACGTCGCGCTCGAGACGCTGAAACGGCGGCTGGTGGATCTGGTCGAGCCGCTGAACGACGCCCAGCTTCTGGAGCTGGCGGACGGGATCCATGAAATGCTGCGTCAGCGACGCACCGTTCGCCAGCATCATGCGGAACGGATGAACGACCGCGCCCGACACGGTCTCGATCTGCGCATCTAGGCGGACAGGCGAGATAGGCAAAGCCCGCCGGGTCCGACCCGGCGGGCTTCGCCACGTTCGACAGGCGTCGCCTACTTAGCGGCGGCGTACAACTCGTTGACCTTGTTCCAGTTCACCACCGACCAGAACGACTTCAGATAGTCGGCGCGGCGGTTCTGGTACTTCAGGTAATAGGCGTGCTCCCACACGTCGGCGCCCAGGACCACGTCGCCCTTCTCGTCGGCGACGTCCATCAGCGGATTGTCCTGGTTCGGGGTGGAGGTGATCTTCAGCTTGCCGTCCTGCACGATCAGCCAGGCCCAGCCCGAGCCGAACTGCGCGGCGCCGGCGGCGTTGAAGTCTTCCTTGAACTTGTCCATGCCGCCCAGGTCGCTGTCGATGGCGGCCTTCAGCTCGGCCGACGGCTCGCCCGTCTGGCCCTCGGGAGCCAGCAGCTCCCAGAACAGGCTGTGATTCCAGTGACCGCCGCCGTTGTTGCGCACGGCCTTCGGGGCGCTGGAGATGCTGGCGAAGATGTCTTCCAGCGACTTGCCCTGCAGCGAGGCGTCGGCGTCCACGGCCTTGTTCAGGTTGTCGACATAGGTCTGGTGGTGCTTGTCGTGGTGGAAGGTCATCGTCTCCTTGTCGATGGCCGGTTCCAGGGCGTCGTAGGCATAGGGGAGGGGCGGCAGGGTGAAGGCCATGATGGGCTCCTGTTCGACAAGGATTTCCGATGCGCCTCATCTAGGCGCCCGTTCGCTGAACCCAAGCCGTGCGGCCCGAATTCGTTCCGCCTTATGCGTTACGGCTCAGCTTTGCGGCAAGTGGGCCTTCAGGCAGTCGCGCACGGCCCGCTTCAGGTCGCCCGGCGCATTCGGCTCGTCCACGCCCTCGGCCGCGAACACCGCCCTGACCGCCGCGTCCAGCCCGTTCGGCAGCGCCGCCACGACCCGCTTCTGGCCCTTGTCGTGCAGGCAGAAACCCACTTCGCGGCAAAGGGCGGAAAACATCGGCTCGTAGGGATCGGTCATTGCGGTGCTCTAGCATCAGGGCGCCAGGCGTGACAGCCAGTGCATGAGGTTCAGCGCAAACTGCTGGTCGTCGTGGCCCTCGGTGTTGAGACCGAAGCGAACGGGAGGGCGGCCGTCGTCGAACCGGACGATCTGGGCGGTCAGCATCCCGGCTTCGCCCAGAACCGCCACGCGTCCGTGCCCGAAGTCGAACGCCAGCGCCTGAGCGGGCAGGGCGGGGCGGGCCAACTCCGACACGACCGCGGAAGGCGCCTCTCCCGCGCGCAGCCGGCGCGCGATTTCCTCAAGCGCCTCCAGATTGGGCGCCTCCATGGCGTCGCTGCTCATCGCGATCAAAACAGTCGCGCCCGGCGGCCCTTTCAGCGATTGGCCGGTAAAGGTACGCACCGTGCGGACCGTTTCGCCAGGGTTGCGGCCTTCGATGATCGGATGGTCAGCCAGCGCCTGCCTAGGATAGGTCAGGGTGGCGTTGACGCGAGCGTCGGCCAGTTGAAACGCATAGCCCTTGCCCATGGTCACGCCGAACCGGGCGCCCAGCGCTTCAGCCGCCGCACCATGCGGGGCGTGGTCGGCCGCAAGAAGCAGAGAGCCGCCGCCTTCCACCCATCGGGCCAAGGCCTCGATCTCCGCCGCGTCGAAGGCGGACGCCTGCGCCGGATCAAGGGGCTGCGGATTGGTGATGACCAGAACGGCGACCCCGTCCAAGGCCCCCGGCGTATCGAATCGTTCGTGAGCGGCGTCGAGGCGATAGCCGTCCGCACGCATCAAGGCCGCGAAACCGGCATACCGGTTCGCGAGGCTCGGAACACCGCCATGGCCCTCATCCAGCCGGATCAGAGGGGCCTCGCCATGATACGCCGGAGAAACGACGGTTGGGCGCCAATCGAGGTCTCCGGCCTGCTGCTGGGCTGAGGCTGCGCCTGACGCGATGACGCCAAACAGAATGGCGAGGTTCAGGAGCCAACGGTCGCGCATCAATGCTTCAATCGCGCGGCGTGGAACGCCAGGTGGTCGTCGATGAAGCTGGTCATGAAGAAGTAGGAGTGGTCATAGCCCGGTTGCATCCGGATGGTGATCTTCTGGCCCGAGGCTTCGGCGGCGGCCTTCAGCAGGTCGGGCTTCAGCTGGTCGGTCAGGAAGCTGTCGGCGTCGCCCTGGTCGATCAGGATGTCGTCATAGACCCCGCGCGCGGCGCCCGCCTCGATCAGCCGGGCCGCGTCGTGACGGTTCCAGGCCGCGACGTCGTCCGATCCCAGATAGGCGGTGAAGGCCTTTTCCCCCCACGGGCATCGGGTCGGCGAACTGATCGGGGCGAAGGCGGAGACGGACTGGAACAGTTCGGGGTGGTTCAGCGCCAGGGTCAGCGCCCCGTGCCCGCCCATCGAATGGCCCAGGATCGAGCGGGCGCCGGTGGTCGGAAACTGGGCGTCGATCAGATCGATCAGCTCGCCGGTGACATAGGACTCCATGCGGAAATGCGACGCCCAGGGCGCCTGGGTCGCGTCCAGATAGAAGCCGGCGCCCTGGCCCAGGTCGTAGGCCGGATCGTCCGCCACGCCGTCTCCGCGCGGGCTGGTGTCGGGGGCGACCACGATCAGCCCATGCTCGGCCGCCGCGCGGTACGCTCCGGCCTTGGTGGTGAAGTTGTCCTCGGTGCAGGTCAGGCCCGACAGCCAGATCACGACCGGGAACGGCCCTTCCCCCGGCGGGACGAAGACCGACAGGGTCATCGGCGTGCCGGTCGTCGCGCTATCGTGCTTCAGATAGCGGAGGGTTCCGCCGTGGACGACGTGGGTCTTCGTGGTTTCCATCAGCCGCTCGTCCGGTGCATGGCGCAGATCTTGTTGCCGGAGGGATCGCGCAGATAGGCCAGGATCATGGGGCCGAACGGGCCCTTGCGTTCGCCCGGCGGGTCTTCGATGGCGCGGCCGCCGGCGGCGACGCCGGCGTCGTGGAAGGCCTGGACTATCTCGGGGGTCTTCGCCGCGAAGCCGATGGTGCCGCCGTTGGCGTGGCAGGCCGGTTCGCCGTCGATCGGATGGCCGACCGCGAAGGCGCCCAGCCGCGTCCGCCACCAATAGCGGCCCTTGGGGTCCGGCCCTTGCGCCGGCTCGACGCCCAGCGCTCCCAGCGCCGCGTCATAGAACCGGCGAGACGCCTCGATGTCGTTCGCGCCGACGGTGACATGGGTGAACATGGCTTTGGCTCCGTGGGTTTGGACGGAAGGGATAGCGAGGTCAGTTTCTTTCGGCAACTGACCTCAAAACACCACCACCGAGCGGATGCTCTCGCCCGCGTGCATCAGGTCGAACGCTTCGTTGATGCGTTCCAGCGGCAGGATGTGGGTGATCATGGGGTCGATCTCGATCTTGCCGTCCATGTACCAGTCGACGATCCTGGGCGTGTCGGTGCGGCCGCGCGCGCCGCCGAAGGCCGAGCCGCGCCAGACGCGGCCGGTGACCAGCTGGAACGGGCGGGTGGCGATCTCCTTGCCGGCCTCGGCGACGCCGATGACGACGCTTTCGCCCCAGCCGCGGTGGCAGGCCTCCAGCGCCTGCCGCATGACCACGGTGTTGCCGGTGCAGTCGAAGGTGTAGTCGGCCCCGCCGCCGGTCAGCTCGACCAGATGGGCCACCACGTCCGACACCTCCTTCGGATTGACGAAGTGGGTCATGCCGAAGCGACGGCCCCACTCTTCCTTGTCGCCGTTGATGTCCACGCCGACGATCATGTCGGCGCCGACCATCTTCAGCCCCTGGATGACGTTCAGGCCGATGCCGCCCAGGCCGAAGACCACGGCGTTGGCGCCCGGCTCGACCTTGGCGGTGTTCACCACCGCCCCCACGCCCGTGGTCACGCCGCAGCCGACGTAGCACGCCTTGTCGAACGGGGCGTCCTTGCGGATCTTCGCCACCGCGATCTCGGGCAGGACGGTGTAGTTCGAGAAGGTCGAGCAGCCCATGTAGTGGGCGATGGCCTGGCCCTTGTAGCTGAAGCGGCTGGTGCCGTCGGGCATCAGACCCTTGCCCTGGGTGCCGCGGATCGCGGTGCACAGATTGGTCTTGCGGCTGAGGCACGACTTACACTGGCGGCATTCCGGCGTGTAGAGCGGGATCACATGGTCGCCGACCTCGACGCTGGTGACGCCCGGTCCCACCTCGACCACCACGCCCGCGCCTTCATGACCGAGGATCGAGGGAAAGATGCCTTCCGAATCCAGCCCGTCCAGGGTGTAGGCGTCGGTGTGGCATACGCCCGTTGCCTTGATCTCGATCAGCACCTCGCCGGCTTTGGGGCCTTCCAGATCGAGTTCGACGATCTCGAGCGGACGTTTGGCTTCGAAGGCGACGGCGGCGCGGGTTTTCATGGCGGGCTCCTCAGGCTTTGCGCACTCTTAGCAACGCCCGATCCCCTTCGTCATCCGATCTTGGCTTGTTTGAACCCGCGGCATCGGCTTGGGTGAAGGCCCGAATTCTTGATCAAGCGGATGCCGCGCATGAAGTCGCTGGAACCGGGCGCCCTGGTCGACGCCCTCTATGTCGCTCTTCTGAGGCGCCCGGCGGACGAGGTCGGACGCCGTCAGTGGCTCGAGGCCCTGACCTCGGGATCGGCGACGGTCGAGGATGTCGTTCGCGGCTTCACGGACTCCGACGAGTTCGCGGCGAAGGGCGGCCGCTTCACCAACGATGTGTCTCAATACGGCGAAACCTTCGACCTCCTGCGCCTGTGGGTGGCCGAGCACCAGGGCGCGGGATGGGTGGTCGATGTCGGCGCGCGCGGCGTGGAGCGCTCCAACTCCTACGACCTGCTGAAGCATTTCGGCTGGCGGGGTCTGCTGATCGAGGCCAACCCCGCCCTCGTTCCGGACATACGGCGCGGTTTCGCGGGGCTGGATTTCGAACTTCTGAACTGCGCCGTGTCGGATTTCGAGGGGCGCGCCACGCTGTCCCTGGGCGTCAACGACGACATCTCCTCCCTGAACCCCACGGCGACCGAAGCCTGGGGCGCGCTGCGGGGCGGCGTGGAGGTCGAGGTCCGCAAACTGGACGCCATCCTCGCCGAACGCCAGGTCCCGCAAGACTTCGACCTGCTGTCCCTGGATATCGAGGGGGAGGACATCAAGGTCCTGAACGCGCTCCTGGCCGACAGTCCCTACCGGCCGCGCTGGATCATCATCGAGGCGTCCTACGACTATTCGGTCGGCAGCCTGGACGATCTGCCCTTTTCCGATGCGGTGAAGGCGACCTACGCGATCCGCGCCCAGACCCCAGCCAACCTTATCCTTGGTCGCCGCACGGCGTGAGCGCCGATCGGCAAGCGCCGAAGTCGGCCAGGTAGGCGTCACATCGCCCATCGACAAGCCGCTCGATTCTTGCATTCGCGGCGACAGCCTATTCAATCGGCCCATGTCCTCTCGCAATCTCGTCATCCTGACCGGCGCCGGCATCTCGGCGGAATCCGGCGTGCCGACCTTCCGGGCGTCGGACGGGCTGTGGTGCGGCCACAGGGTCGAGGCGGTCGCGACGCCCGAGGGATACGCCGCCGATCCCGCGCTGGTTCAGGACTTCTACAACCAGCGCCGCCGTCAACTGGGCCAGGTCGAACCCAACGCCGCCCATGTCGCCCTGGCGCGACTGGCCGCGCGATGGGAAGGCGATGTCCTGCTGGTGACGCAGAACGTCGACGACCTGCACGACCGGGCGCACCGGGACACGCCGCCCGCGCCCGGATTCGACCTGATCCATATGCATGGGGAGCTGCTGAAGGCGCGCTGCACCCGTTCGGGCGTCGTCAGCGACTGGTTCGGCGACATGGCCCCCGATCAGGCCTCGCCGCATCATCCGCACGGGGTGATGCGGCCCCATATCGTCTGGTTCGGCGAGACGCCGCTGGAGATGGACCGGATCGAAAGGGCTTTGTGGCGCTGCGACCTGTTCGTCTCGATCGGAACGTCGGGCGCAGTCTATCCGGCGGCGGGTTTCGTGCAGATCGCCAAGGCGGCCGGCGCGCGCACGGTGGAGATCAATCTGGAGCCGACGGCGGGACGTCATCTGTTCGACGAAGGCGCGTACGGCCCCGCCACGCGAACCGTGCCCGCCTTCTTCGACGCCTTGAAGCCATGAAAAAACGGCCCCGCCGGAGAGAGGCGGGGCCGTCGCTTCCTATCGTCGGATCAGTCCAGGGGCTGGACCGAGATGGCCGGAGCCGGGGGCGTCGAGGTCGGCGTCGCCGGGGCGGCCGTGGCCGGCGCGCTGTTCAGCACGCGGGTCTCGGCGCTGTAGGGACGCGGGCCGGTCGGTTCGACCGCCGGCGCCTCTTCGGCGGGCGCCTGTCCGCGCTGGGCCGGGGCCGGGCGCGCCGCCACGGGGGGCGCGCGACGGGCGGGCGCCTCGGCGCGGCGCGCCGCCGGCGCCGCGGTCGCGGGTTCGGGCGGGGCCGCTTCGACCGGTGCGGCGGTCGCGACCGGCGTCTCGGCGGCCGTCATCGCGCTGGACGCGGCCTGCGACGAAACCGGGGTCGTGGTGTCGGCGGGCTGTTCGGCCGGAGCGGGCGCGATGCTCGTCTGCTCGCCGCCCATCATCATCGCCGCCGCGCCGCCGATGACCACCACGGCGCCCAACGGGGCCAGGATCATCCAAGTCTTCACCGGCTTCTTGCTGGATCGCGCGGTGCGGGCGTAGCGGGGCACGAAGACGGCGTCTTGGGTATCGATGGCCGAGGCCGGCTCGCGGGTCGGATAGGTCATAGACATAAGATGTCCTCCATAACGTTGGTCAACCAACCGCGCGGCCTCGGCGCCCGTTCCGCGAACAGAGCGAAAACCTTGAAGAAACACCGTTGTGGCCCCGACTGGGGCGAAACCCGCGCCAAATTGGCGCGGATCGACCGGCTTCAGCCGCAATTCGAGGGGCGGGGTCTGGATTTCCCCGACGTCACCCGAACAAATGGGTCACGCTCGCCGGCAATCGGATGAAGGGTCATGCGGCCCTAAAGTCTTGCGGTTGACCCGGACGGGCGCCTTCGGCCATCACCGAAGGGCAGGGACGAAACGACAGACCGGGAGTATCGGCGGACATGGGTTTGGTGGCGAATATCCGACGCGACGTCCGGTTCGCACGCGGCCTGTTCCGCCTGCTCAAGCGTATCAAGCCGATCCAACTGGATAGCGACGTCCTGCTGTGCGACGACATCGAGGAGGCGGTCGACAAGTTCGCCGACCACGTGGCCTTCGAGGACGAACGGCGCAGCGTCACCTTCCGCGAGTTCGACGCCATGGCCAACCGCTTCGGCCATTGGGCCAAGAGCCGCGGGCTGCGCAAGGGCGACACCATCGCCCTGATGATGACCAACCGGGTGGAATATCTGGCGGCGTGGATCGGCTTTTCCAAGGTCGGCGTGGCGGCGGCCCTGATCAACACCAACCTGGCGGGGCCGGCGCTGGGACACTGCCTGTCGATTTCCGGCGGCTTCAACGTGGTGGCGGACGAGGACTGCTGGCGCCAGGTCGAAGACTCGCGTCCCCATATCGACCGCGACCTGATGCTGTGGGTCCTGGGCCTGCCCGAGGACGAGGAGGCCAGCAATCGCCGCGGACTGGACAACCCGGTGCGCGGCGGCTCGTCGGTGCGGCCGGCGAAGTCGGCGCGGGAGGGGCTGACCAACCGCGACACCTGCCTGTTCATCTACACCTCTGGCACGACCGGCCTGCCCAAGGCCGCGCGCATCCCGCATTCGCGCGCCCGCACCTATATGCGCGCCTTCGCCGGAGCCACGGCCTCGACGCCGGAGGACCGGGTCTTCAACGTCCTGCCTCTGTATCATTCCACCGGCGGCCTGGTGGGGATCGGCGCGGGCTTCCTGAACGGCGCGCGGACGATCATCCGCAAGAAGTTCTCGGCGACCAGTTTCTGGCCCGACGTGAAGGCGTCGAAGGCCACGATGTTCGTCTATATCGGCGAGCTGTGCCGCTATCTGGTCAACTGTCCGCCGAACGCGGACGAAAAGGCGCACAAGCTGCGTCTGGCCTTCGGCAACGGGCTGCGCGCTGATGTCTGGCCCGAGTTCCAGAGCCGGTTCCGTATCCCGAACATCCTGGAATTCTACGGCTCGACCGAAGGTAACGTCTCGCTGTTCAACTTCGACGGCAAGCAGGGCGCGATCGGCCGGGTGCCCAGCTATCTGAAGTCGCAGATCAACATCCGCCTGATCCAGTTCGACGTGGAGACGGAGGAGCCCGTGCGCGGCCCCGATGGCTTCTGCCGCCCTGTCCGCGTCGGGGACGTGGGCGAGGCGATCGGCGAGATCGGCAACGACATCCGCCACGATTTCTCGGGCTACGCCGACAAGGCCGCCTCGCAGAAGAAGATCCTGACCGACGTCTTCAAGAAGGGCGACCGCTGGTTCCGCACCGGCGACCTGATGCGTCAGGACGACGAAGGCTATTTCTACTTCATGGACCGGACGGGCGACACCTTCCGCTGGAAGGGCGAGAACGTCTCCACCTCCGAGGTCGAACAGGTGCTGATGGATGCGCCCGGCGTCAGCGAGGCGATCGTCTATGGGGTCACCGTGCCGGGCCACGACGGCAAGGCCGGCATGGCCGCGCTGGTGGTCGACGGAAAGTTCGACGCCGCCGCCTTCGACGCCCACGTCGACGGCAAGCTGCCCGCCTACGCCCAGCCGGTGTTCCTGCGCCTGATCAAGGCGGCCGACACGACCGGGACCTTCAAGTACCGCAAGGCCGACCTGGTGGCCGACGGCTTCGATCCGGCCAAGGCCGGCGCGGCCCTGTACGTGCGCGGCGGCAAATCCGGTTACGCCAAGCTGACGGCGGCGGCCCGCACAAAGATCCTGGACGGCGAAACGCGCCTTTGACGTCGCGGGACGGCGTTCGGGAAACGGGGTCTTAAGCATTAACGGTCATGGTTCCGGCGTTTCGCGTCAGGACCCTCCCGCCTCATGTTCCAGATCATCGGCATCGTCTTGCTGTTCGGCATGGTGTTCGGCAGCTATCTGCTGGCCGGCGGCAAGATGGCCGTCATCCTGCACTCCCTGCCGTTCGAACTGATGGGGATCCTGGGTTCGGGCGTCGCCGCCTTCGTGATCGCCAACAGCATGGACGTGATCAAGGCGACCCTGGGCGGCTTCGGCCGCATCTTCGGCGGGCCCAAGTGGAAGAAGCAGGATTACAAGGAGCTGCTGTCGCTGCTGTTCCAGCTGACCAAGACGATGAAGTCCAAGGGCGTGGTCGCCCTGGAAAGCCACATCGAAAAGCCCAAGGAATCGCCGATCTTCCAGAAGTACCCCAAGGTGCTGAAGGACCATTTCGCCGTCGATTTCATCTGCGACACCCTGCGGATGATGACCATGAACCTGGAGGATCCGCACCAGGTCGAGGACGCGATGGAAAAGCAGCTGGAAAAGCACCATCACGAGGCCCAGGCGGGCGCTCACGCCCTGCAGAACATGGCGGACGCCCTGCCGGCCCTGGGCATCGTCATCGCGGTTCTGGGGGTCATCAAGACCATGGGCTCGATCACCGAGCCGCCCGAGGTCCTGGGCGGGATGATCGGCGGGGCCCTGGTCGGCACCTTCCTGGGCGTGTTCCTGGCCTATGGCATGATCGGGCCGTTCGCGACCCGTCTGAAGGACATCGTCGAGCAGGACGGCGCCTACTACAAGATCATCCAATCCGTGCTGGTCGCGCACCTGCACGGCAATGCGGCGCAGATTTCGGTCGAGATCGGCCGGGGCGACATCCCCTCGGTGGCCCAGCCCTCGTTCGTGGAAATGGAAGAGACGCTCAACAGCCTGACGGAGTGATCCGCGGAACGGCCAAGCCAGCCGACCGTTGAGCAAGCGACATGACGCCGCCCTGATCCTGGCTTGCCCATGCGATCACGGCGGCGTTATCGTTCGCCAGAGGCATCGACCTCGCAACAGCATCCGGAGGAATTCCCCATGCGTATCACCCCCCTGATCGTCGCCTCGGCCGCCGCCCTGGCGCTGGCCGCCTGCCAGAACGCCAGCGAAGACAAGGCGCAGGACGCCGCCGCCGATGCGGCCGCCGCCGCCGACACCGCCGCCGACGCCGCCGTGACCGCCGACCAGGCCGCGACCGACGCCGCCGCCGCCGCCGGCGAGGCCGCCTCGGCCGCCGCCGACACCGCCGCCCCGGACGGCGCCGCCCCGGACGGCGCCGCCATGACCGCCCAGCCGCCGGCCGAAGAGACCGCGCCGACGCCCGCGCCGGCCCACTGAGCCGATCGGTTCGTGAACCGGGATAGGGGCCGCTCCATCGGGGCGGCCCTTTTTCTTGACCCGTGCTAGAGCGGCGCGATGACGACCGAGGATGCTTCGCCGCAACTGACCTGGACCGAAGAGGGCGAGCCGCGTTCGGGCCGGTTCGGAGACGTCTATTTTTCCCGCGACGACGGCCTGGCGGAGACGCGGGCGGTGTTCCTGCAGGGGTGCGGCCTGCCGGAGGCCTGGGCGGGGCGTCGCTCCTTCACCGTGGCCGAGCTGGGTTTCGGCACGGGGCTGAACATCGCCGCCCTGCTGGACCTGTGGCGGCGGACGCGGCCCCAGGAGGGCCGGCTGCACGTCTTTTCCATCGAGGGGTTCCCGCTGAGCGCCCAGGAGGCTGGGCGCGCCCTGGCGAACTGGCCCGAGGTCGGAGAGGCGGCGAGCGCGCTGATCCAGGCCTGGCCGGCGCCCACGCCCGGCTTTCACCGCATCGACCTGCCGGAGCATCACGCGGTCCTGGACCTGGCGGTCGGCGATGCGGCCTGGGCGCTGGAGGCCTGGTGGGGCCAGGCGGACGCCTGGTTCCTGGACGGCTTCTCGCCCGCCCTGAACCCGGGGATGTGGTCACCGCAGGTGCTGGACCTGATCCAGGCGCGGTCGGCGCCCGGCGCGCGCGTGGCGACCTTCACCGTGGCCGGGGCGGTGCGGCGAGGCCTGGCCGAACGCGGCTTCGTCGTCGACAAGCGGCCCGGACATGGGCGCAAGCGCGAACGGCTGGAAGCTCGGCTGCCGGGGCGAGCGACGCCGCAGATCCCCCGCCCGCGGGTCGCGGTCGTCGGCGCGGGCATGGCGGGGGCCTCGGCCGCGCGGGCGCTGGCGGCGGCAGGCCTCCAGCCGGTGGTGATCGAGGCCGAGCGACCGGGGGCGGGCGGGTCGGGGTTTCCCATCGGCCTGGTGACGCCCCGTCTAGACGTCGGGGATGCGGACGTGGCGGCCCTCTACGCCCAGGCGCTGGAGCGAGCGTGCCAGCTCTATGGCGATGTCGAGAACGCGGTGGTCGCGCGCGGCGTGCTGCAGACGCCCCAGGCGCCGCGCGACGTCGCCCGTTTCGACAGGATCGCCGCCCAGCCGATCTGGCCGCCGGACGCCATGACGATCCTGAACCCCCGCCAAGCGTCGGACTGGCTGGGAGAGCCGATGGAGGAGGGCGGGCTGCTGATGGCCCAGGCGCTGGTCGTGCGGCCTCTTGCCGTGCTCGACGCCTGGCTGGCCGGCGTCGATCGTCGCAGCGGGCAGGTGGAGCGTCTGGAGCGGGCCGAAGAGGGCTGGCGGCTGGTCGCGCCGGGCGGCGAGGTGATCGCCGAGGCGGACATCGTCATCCTGGCCGGGGGGTGGGGGGCGGCGTCGCTTCTGGATCGGTCGCGCCATCCCGAATTGACCCCCGTGCGGGGACAGGCGGACTGGGTCGAGGGGCCGAGCGTCCGCGCCGTGGCCTGGGGCGGCTATGCGGCCCCGACAGGGCAGGGGGTGCTGTTCGGCGCCACGCATGATCGCGGCCGCACCGATCTGGCGGTCCGTCCGGAAGACAGCGCCCGCAACCGCGACACGCTCAGGTCGCGGGCGCCCGCCCTGGCGGACCGGGTGGAGGCGGCGCCCAGCGCCCAGGCGCGCGTCGCCGTCCGTGCGACCACCGCCGACCGTCTGCCGATCGCCGGCCGGCTGGACGGCGGCTTGCTGATGCTGGGCGGGCTGGGGTCGCGAGGGCTGTGCCTGGCGCCGCTGTTGGGCGAGCATCTGGCGGCGCTGGCCCTGGGCCTTCCGTCGCCCCTGCCGCGCGCCCTGGCCGGTCGCGTCAGGCCGGATCGCCCGGCGCTCAGGCCCAAAGTCGGACCTCGAACCTAGCCCGGCGTCGGCTTAAGTCCTACACCTGCGCGTCAAGGGAGACACACGATGACGACGCGATCCAACGCGCCCGCCTATATGTCCGGCTTCGGCAACCACTTCGCCACCGAGGCGGCGCCCGGCGCCCTGCCGGTGGGACAGAACTCGCCGCAGAAGACGCCGATGGGCCTGTACGCCGAACAGCTGTCCGGCACGGCCTTCACCGCGCCGCGCGCCGAGAACCGCAGAAGCTGGCTCTACCGCCTGCGACCGTCGGCCCAGCACGGGCCCTACGCGCCCTTCGATCAGGGCCGGGTTCGATCGGGACCGTTCGACGAGACGCCGCCCAATCCCAACCGGATGCGATGGGACCCGCTGCCGTCGCCGGAACAGCCAACCGACTGGGTGGAGGGCCTGGTCACCTACGGCGGCAATGGAGAGCCGGACGCGGGCGCCGGGGCGGGCATCCATCTTTACGCCGCCAACCGGTCTATGATCGGCCGGGTCTTCTACGACGCCGACGGCGAACTTCTGATCGTGCCGCAGCAGGGCGCGCATCGCTTCGTGACCGAGATGGGCGTGATCGAGGCCGGGCCGGGCCATGTCGTCCTGATCCCGCGCGGCGTCCGCTTCCGTGTCGAGGTCGACGGCCCGGTGCGGGGGTATGTCTGCGAGAACTACGGCAGTCCCTTCCGCATCCCCGACCTGGGGCCGATCGGCGCCAACGGCCTGGCCAATCCGCGCGACTTCGAAGCCCCGGTCGCCGCCTATGAAGACGTCGACCGCCCCACCGAATGCGTGCAGAAGTTCGGCGGGCGGCTGTGGGCCACGCGCTTCGACCACAGCCCGCTGGACGTCGTCGCCTGGCACGGCAACCTGGCGCCCTGCCGCTACGACACGGCGCGGTTCAACACGATCAACACGGTCAGCTACGATCATCCTGATCCTTCGATCTTCACCGTCCTGACCAGTCCGTCCGAGACGCCCGGCACGGCCAACATCGACTTCGTGATCTTTCCGCCGCGCTGGATGGTGGCCGAGCACACCTTCCGACCGCCGTGGTTCCACAGGAACGTCATGAGCGAGTTCATGGGGCTGGTCACCGGCGCCTATGACGCCAAGGCCGGCGGCTTCGCGCCCGGCGGCGCCAGCCTGCACAACCGCATGAGCGGACACGGTCCCGACCAGGCCAGTTATGACGGCGCGGTCAAGGCCGAGCTGAAGCCGCACAAGATCGAGAACACCCTGGCCTTCATGTTCGAGACCCGGATGCCGATCCGCGTCACGAAATGGGCGCAAGGCTCGCCCCAGATGCAGCTGGACTACGACGACGTCTGGTCCGGCTTTGAAAAAGGACAGGTCTCTTGATTCGCACCGCTCTTCTGGCCGGCGCCGCCCTTCTGGCCGCCGCCTGCGCGCCCCAGCCCGCCGCGTCGACGGCTTCGACCGACACTGCCGTCCAGAGCGCCGACGCCTCGGCCTGCGCCCAGCGCGGCGGGACGATGCAGCGCGTGGGACGCCTGCAGAGCTGGCAGTGCGTGGTGACCTACGCCGACGCGGGCAAGCGGTGCACCGACGGCGATCAATGCCAGGGCGACTGCTGGCTGGAAGACGGGGCGCCACCCAAGCCCGGCCAGCCTGCGACTGGCGTCTGCCAGCCGACCAGCAGCCGGTTCGGCTGTCACACCACGGTGAAGGACGGCAAGGCCGACGTCGGCCTCTGCATCGACTGACGCCCACAAAAAAAGGCCCCGCCGAAGCGGGGCCTTTCGTTCTTCGACCAGGCGATCAGTGCTGCGTCGGGGTGTTCTGGGTGGTCATGCCGCCGTCGGCGTTGCCGCCGTGCTGCTCGACCTGATCGGCGCGACGGTCGGCGTTCTCTTCGACGCGGTCGGCCTGGGCGTCCAGAGCATCGGACTGAGCGTCGGTCGGCGCTTGAGCCGCCTGGGCTTCCAGCGAATCGGCGCGCGCTTCGCCTTGCGCCTCGATGGCGTCGGCTTGGCTTTCGGCGGCCTTGTCGGTGGCGCTTTCACCGCAGGCGGCGACACCGGCCAGGGCGAACAGCGAGACGGCGGCGATGGCGATCTTCTTCATGGAACTTCCTCCGTTGTGGAGCAGAGGAAACGTCGCCGCGCCGGATCGGTTCACGCCGGCGTGATTTTTGTGTGAGCCCGCCGTTACTCTCCGGCTTCGGCGAAGGCCACGCGCGCGGCGCCCAGCAGGGCGGCGTGCTTGTGCATGATCACCTTGGTCGGGATGTCGGCCATGTATTCCTTGAACCGGCCCTTCCGCTCGAAGCGTTGGCGGAACGGGCTGGCCTTGATGAAAGGCAGGATGCGCGGAACGATGCCGCCGGCGATATAGACCCCGCCGCGCGCGCCCGTGGTCAGGGCGATGTCGCCGGCGACCGCGCCCAGGATCGCGCAGAACCGCGCCAGAGTGGCCCCGCACGGGCTGTTGGGGTCCTTGAGCGCCGTCGCGGTGATCTCGGCGGGATCCTCGATATGCGTCTCGCGCCCGTCGATCTCGGCCAGGGCGCGGTGCATGTTCAGGAGACCCGGGCCGCAGATCAGCCGCTCGATCGACACCCGGTCGTAACGCCGGCGCAAAATTCGCAGGATCTCGTCCTCGACGGGGTCTCCGGGCGGGAAGCAGGCGTGGCCGCCCTCGGACGGCATGGCCATTTCCTTGCCGTGCGCGTCGCGAACCAGGGCCGAGACGCCGAAGCCGGTGCCGGGACCCAGCACCGCCACGGTCGAGTGCGGATCGCCGTCGACGGGTCCGCCCAGGCTCTCCAACTGGTCCTCCGGCACGATGGGCGCGCCCCAGGCCAGCGCCTCGAAGTCATTGATCAGCTTGACTGGCTGCAGACCCAGGGTCTGCAGTTCGGATTCCGACACCTGCCAGGGCGAGTTGGTCAGGTCGATGGCCCCGTCCGTCACCGGACCGGCGACGGCGATCACGCCGCCCGACGGCTTGACCTCGCAGCCGTCGATGAAGGCCTGCACCCCCTCCAGGAAGGTCGGATAACGTTCGGCCGGAAAGCTCTCGTGGTGGTCCAGGACCGGGCGGCCGTCGACCATGCGGGCCACGGCGAAACGAGCATTGGTGCCGCCGACGTCGCCGACGAGAAGGGTCTTGTCATTCATGATGCGTTTCCTGCGCTCGGTTCGGCGGATCAGGCGTCCACGGTCCGGTCGACGACATTGGGATTGGGCGGCGTGTCGGCGTGCACGACGCTGCTGGAGCCGTTGACGGCGAAGCAGACGGTGGCGCCTTCCTCGGCCGTTGTGACGACATGGCGGAAGGCGCCGAACAGTTCGCGTCCATAGCCCCAGGACGAGCCCTCGGCATGGGCGGGGCTGCGCGTGGCGCGCGGGCGGCCCGTCAGGTCGTCGACGCCCACGGTGGTCAGGACCCCGGCCTCGGGATCCAGGCGGATGATGTCGCCGTCGCGGATGTGGGCCAGGGGCCCGCCGGCCAGGGCCTCGGGGCTGACGTGGATCGCCGCCGGGGTCTTGCCGCTGGCGCCCGACATGCGGCCGTCGGTGACGAAGGCGACCTTGAAGCCGCGGTCCTGGATCACCGAAAGGGCCGGCGACAGGCTGTGCAGTTCCGGCATGCCGTTGGCCTTGGGCCCCTGGAAGCGCAGCACCACAACCACATCGCGGAACAGCTTGCCGTCCTTGAAGGCCTGGAGGGCGTCCTCCTGGGTCTCGAAAACGGCGGCCGGCGCCTCGACGATGCGGTTCTCGGGCTTGACCGCCGAGATCTTGATCACCGCCCGGCCCAGGTCGCCCTGGACCAGACGCAGGCCGCCCTCCCTGTCGAACGGGTCGGAGGCGGGGCGCAGGATGTCGCGGTCCAGGCTCTCCGTCACGCCGTCGCGCCAGACCAGTTCGCCGTCCACCATTGACGGTTCCTGGAAATAGGCGGCGACGCCCTTGCCCATGATGGTGGTCACATCGGTGTGGATGTTTCCGTTGGCGGCCAGTTCGCGCGCCACGAAGGCGACGCCGCCGGCGGCCTGGAAGGCGTTCACGTCCGCCGAGCCGTTGGGATAGACCCGCGCCAGCAGCGGCGTGACCGACGACAGCTCGTCCATGTCGGTCCAGTCGATCAGGATCCCCGCCGCCCGCGCCATTGCCACCAGGTGGATGGCGTGATTGGTCGAACCGCCGGTGGCCAGCAGGGCCACGATCATGTTGACGATGGACTTCTCGTCGATGACGTCGGCCATGCGGCTTTCGCCGGTCCGCGCCAGTTCGACCGCCCGCTTGGCCGCCGCCGCCGTCAGGGCGTCGCGCAGGCCGGTGTCGGGATGGACGAAGGCGGTGGACGGCATGTGCAGCCCGCCCAGCTCCATCATCATCTGGTTGGAGTTGGCGGTGCCGTAGAAGGTGCAGGTGCCGGGCGAGTGATAGCTGCCGATCTCGCTTTCCAGCAGGGTCTGCCGGTCCACCTTGTTCTGCGCGTATTCGGCGCGGACGCGGGCCTTTTCCGCGTTCGGGATGCCCGACGGCATCGGGCCGGCCGGGGCGAACACGACCGGCAGATGGCCGAAGGCCAGGGCGCCCATGAACAGGCCCGGCACGATCTTGTCGCACACGCCCAGCATCATGGCGGCGTCGAAGGCGTCGTGCGTCAGGCCGACGCCGGCCGACATGGCGATGACGTCGCGGCTGAACAGCGACAGCTCCATGCCCGGCCGGCCCTGCGTGACGCCATCGCACATGGCGGGCGTGCCGCCGGCGACCTGGGCCGTCGCGCCGACCTCGCGCACCGCCTGGCGCACCACGCCGGGAAAGCGTTCGAACGGCTGGTGGGCCGACAGCATGTCGTTGTAGGCGGTGATGATCCCCAGGTTCGGCCTGGAGCCGTCCATGGCCGTCAGCTTGTCGGCGATGGTCTGGCCGGCGAAGGCGTGCGCCCAGTTGGCGCAGCTCAGCTTGGCCCGGCCGGCGCCGCTGTCGCGCGCGGCGTCCATGCGGCGCAGATAGTCGGCGCGGGTCTCGCGGCTTTTCTCGACGATGCGGGCGGTGACCGCGGCGACCGTGGGATGAAGGGCCATGTCAGCCTTCCTCCGTCCACAGAACTTCTAGGGGAACGTCATTGGCCAGCAGGGCCGCGATGGGCTGAACCTTGGGATCGCCCTTGGCCTGGTCTTCGAAGACGGCGCGTTTGGTCGCGCCCTTCAGGCCCAGGATCACCCGCCCGGCCGACATCAGATAGGGCAGGTTGATCGACAGCCGCTCCTGCGGCGGCGCCAGGCCGTCGCGGCCGTGCGGCACGCCCAGCACGGTCGGTTTCAGGGTGGGCGTCAGCAGGGTCTTGAGGGTGGGGCTTTCCGGGAACATGGAACAGATATGGCCATCCTCCCCCATGCCGAGAAGGACCGCGTCGAAACGACCGCCGACATCGGCCAGGGCGTGCGCGGCCACCGCGGCGGCGCGGTCCACCGTCACCTCGGGCGTATAGAGGGGCACGAACCGCGCGGCGGCGGCTGGACCCTGCAACAGCACGTCGCGGATCAGCCGGGCGTTGGAGTCCGGCGAGGTCTCGGGGACGTAACGCTCGTCCACCAGGGTGACGGCGACGTTCGCCCAGTCCAGGTCGGTCGCGGCAAGGCGACGATAGACGGGGGCGGGGGTCGATCCGCCCGGACCGGCGAAGACGGCCCGGCCGGCGTCGCGCAGGGCGCCGCCCAGGGTCTCCGCCAACCGTGCGGCGATGGCCTCGGCCCAGGCGTCGACGCCGGCGAAGGATTCGATTTCAACCTCACGCATCGGCGGTGTTCCAGTCGCGTCCGGTGCGCGCCACCAGCATATCCGCGGCGTCCGGCCCCCAGGTTCCGGCGACGTACTCATGCGGCTTCTGGCCGGATTCGGCCCAGGCCTCGGCGACCTCGTCCACCCACCGCCAGGCCTGCTCGGCCTCGTCGCGGCGGACGAACAGGGTGGAATCGCCGGCCATGGCGTCCAGCAGCAGCCGCTCATAGGCGATCCGGCGACGCGGCGGGGCGTCGCCCTTGCCGTCGACGCCCCACGACAGGCTCATCTTGATCGGCTGCAGCTGCATGCGCTGGCTCAGGCCCGGGCGCTTGTTCATCACGGTCAGGGAGATGTCTTCCTCGGGCTGCAGCTCGATGACCATGCGGTTGGCCTGCACCTCGCCCCGATCGTCGCGGTCGAAGATGGAGTGCGGCACCGGCTTGAACTGGATCACGATCTCGGTGCGCTTTTCCGGCAGGCGCTTGCCGGTGCGCATGAAGAAGGGCACGCCGGCCCAGCGCCAGTTGTCGATGTCGGCGCGGATGGCGACGAAGGTCTCGGTGTCGGAGTCCTCGCCGCGCTCCTCGTCATAGCCCTTGACCGGCTTGCCCTCGGAAACGCCCGCCACATACTGGCCGCGCACGGTCACGCGCTCGGCCTCGTCCGGCGTGATGGGGCGCAAGGAGCGCAGCACCTTGACCTTCTCGTTGCGGACCGAGTCCGGGTCCAGGTCGCTGGGCGGCTCCATCGCCACCAGGCACAGCAGCTGCAGCATATGGTTCTGCAGCATATCGCGCAGCGCGCCGTACTCGTCATAGTACGGCCAGCGATCGCCCACGCCGACCGTCTCGCCGATGGTGATCTGCACGTGGTCGATCGTCAGATTGTTCCACAGCGGCTCGAAGATGGTGTTGCCGAACCGCAGGGCGATCAGGTTCTGGACCGTCTCCTTGCCCAGGTAATGGTCGATGCGGAAGACCTGGTCCTCGCGGAAGGCGTGGGCGACGGCGTCGTCGATCTCCAGGAAGGACTTCAGGTCGCGGCCGACCGGCTTTTCCAGCACGATCCGAGCGTTCCGTTCGGCCAGGCCCGCCGCCTTCATGGCGGTGACGATGCGGGCGTAGAGGGACGGCGACACGGCCAGGAAAGAGGTGACGGCGTCGTCGCCGACCTTGGCTTTCAGTCCCTTCAGGCTGTCGGCGCTGGTCGCGTCCACGGCCAGGTAGTCCAGCCGCGCCTTCATGCGCGACCAGCTTTGTTCGTCCCAGAGGCGGTCGGTCTCGGCGCGCGCCTTCACCGCCGCGTGGACCTTGGCCACATATTCGTCAGGGGTCTCTTCCGAGCGCGCCGCGCCGATGATCTTAAGCCCCTCGGGCAGCAGGCCGTCGTGTTCGAGAAAATAGAGCGATGGCAGCAGCATCCGCATGGCGAGGTCGCCGCCGCCGCCGAACAGAATGAGTGCCGCCATGCCGTCTTCCCTTCCAGAATCCCATTTGCCGGGACCGATCGCCTTTACGGCCTAGCCCGCGCCTTTGCCCGCTTCCGCCCGCGAGGCCAACACGTCGAGGACGTCCTGAAACACCATGTTACGGGCATGGAGAAGAACGAGCAGGTGGTAGATCAGGTCCGCCGCTTCGCTGGCCAGTTCTTCGTCCGGCCCCGCCACGCCGGCCAGGGCGGTCTCCACGCCTTCCTCGCCGACCTTCTGGGCGATCCGCTTGGGGCCCTGCGCGATCAGCCGCGCCGTCCAGCTCTCTGACGGGTCTGCGGCGGCGCGCTGACGGATGGTCTGTTCCAGCCGGGCGATACGGCCCAGGCCCGGAGCGTCGCCATCGCCGAAACAGCTGGTGCGGTGCAGATGGCAGGCGTTCCCGACCGGGCGCACCCCCAGCACCAGGGCGTCGGCGTCGCAGTCCGGCGTGATCGAGACGACATGCAGCCGGTCGCCCGAGGTTTCGCCCTTTCGCCACCGACCGCCGCGCGAGCGGGAGAAGAAGGTCGCCTCGCCCGAAGACATGGTCTCGTCCACCGCCGCGCGGTCCATATAGGCCAGGGTCAGGACCTGCAGGGTGTCGGCGTCCTGGACCACGACCGGAACCAGGCCGTTCCCCTTGGCGAAGTCGACGGTGTCCGGGTCGAATGTCATAGGCGCATCTCCAGCCCCTGGTCTGCGAGATAGGTCTTCAGGCCCGGGATCGCGATCGCCCCCGTATGGAACACGCTGGCGGCCAGCGCGCCCGAGACGTTCGCCTGTCTGAAGACGTCCCTGAAATGCTCCGGCGCGCCGGCGCCGCCCGAGGCGATCAGCGGAATGGTCAGTCGGGCGCGGGCCGCGGCCAGTTGTTCGATGTCATAGCCCCTGCGCACCCCGTCCTGGTCGATGCAGTTCAGCACGATCTCGCCCGCGCCCAGGCCCTGCGCCTGGTCCAGCCAGTCGAGCGTGCGCTTGCCCGCGCGGCGACGGGCGTCCGGATCGCCGGTGTACTTGTGCACGACCCATTCGCCGTCCTCGAACCGGCTGTCGACGCCGACCACCACGCACTGGCCGCCCAGCCGCTCGGCCATTTCGGCGATCAGTTCGGGCCGCTCCAGCGCCGGGGAGTTGATCGACACCTTGTCCGCGCCGTGATCCAGGCACCGCGCCGCCTGCTCCACGCTGCGGATGCCGCCGGCGACGCAGAAGGGGATGTCCAGCAGCCGGGCGATGTCCCGGATCCAGCCATAGTCCAGCGTCCGCCCCTCGGGGCTGGCCGCGATGTCATAGAAGACCAGTTCGTCCGCCCCCTGGTCGCGGTAGCGCGCGGCCAGGTCGGCGGCGTCGCCCATGTCCGCATGGCCCACGAATTTGACGCCCTTGACCACCCGGCCGTCCTTGACGTCCAGACAGGGAATGATGCGCCGTGCGGTCATGATCGCCGGGCCGTCGCGATGGCCTCGGGCAAGGTGAAGCGGTTTTCGTAGAGCGCGCGGCCGACGATGACGCCGTTGCACCCCAAAGCCTTGATCGCGGCGATGTCCTGCAGCGACGAGACGCCGCCCGACGCTTGCAGCACCAGGTCGGGCCGTCTCAAGCGGATCTCCGAAAGCAGCTCCAGATTCGGTCCGGTCAGGGCGCCGTCGCGGCCCACGTCGGTGACCAGCAGGTGTTTGGCCACGCCCTTCGGATAGCGATCCAAGGCGTCCCACAAGGTGACGCCAGAGGACTGGGTCCAGCCCTTCAAGGCGGCGATGGGAACGCCGCCGTCTATCTTGACGTCCAACGCCAGGGTGATGCGCTCGGCCCCGAAACCCTTGAGCCAGGCGGCGACGTCGTTTGGCTGCGTGACGGCCAGGGAGCCGATGACGACCCGCGAGACGCCGGCGTCCAACAGCGCGGCCACGTCGTTGGCGCCGCGCACGCCGCCGCCGGACTGGATCTTGACGTCAATGGCGCTCGTCAGTTCGCCGATGAGCCCGTGCTGCATCGCCCGGCCGGCTTCGGCGCCATCCAGATCGACGACGTGGATCCACTGCGCGCCCTCTGCGGCGAAGGTCGTCAGACGCGCGGCGGGTTGGTCGTCGTAGCGCGTCACCTGATCGAAGTCGCCGTGCATCAGGCGCACGCAGACGCCGTCCTTCAGGTCGATGGCGGGGTAGATCAGCATGGGAGACTCAGGAAGTTCTTGAGAATGGTCGCGCCCGTGTCGGCCGACCGTTCGGGGTGAAACTGGCAGCCCCAGCGATTGGCCGACCGCACCACGGCGGGGACCGCGCCGCCATAGTCCGCGCGCGCCAGGGTCGCCGGACCGTCCGGGCAGGCGAAGCCGTGAACGAAATAGGCGTAGGCGCCGGCCGCGACGTCGTCCAGCAGCGGATCGTCCCGATCCGGCGTCAGGCGGCTCCAGCCCATGTGGGGCACCGGCAGGTCGCCTTCGGGCGCCAGTCGCCTGACCGCGCCCGGGATGACGCCCAGCATCCGAACGCCGTCGCCTTCCTCGCTGCGCTCGAACAGCAGTTGCTGGCCCAGGCACACGCCCAGCAACGGACGCGAAAAGGCCCGAAGCGGCTCGACCAGGCCCAGTTCGGCCAGACGCGTCATCGCATAACCTGCGGCGCCCACGCCGGGCAGGATGACGCGCTCGGCGTCCGCGACGACGGCCGGATCGTCGGTCAGGCGCACGGAGGCGCCCAGCCGCTCCAGCGCGAACTGGACCGAGGCGACGTTTCCCGCGCCATAGGCGACGACGGCGACCTCGCTCACAGCACCCCCTTGGTCGACGGCACGGCGTCGCCTTCGATCCGGATGGCCTGGCGCAGGGCGCGCCCGAAACCCTTGTAGGCGGCTTCGGTCTTGTGATGGTCGTCCTGGCCCGTGACCTTGATGTGGACGGCGGCGCCCATCGCCTCGGCCAGCGAGCGGAAGACGTGGGCGGTCAGGTCGGTGCGGTATTCGCCGATGTAGGGCGTCTCGAAGCGTCCCTCGAACACGGGGTACGGCCGCCCCGACAGGTCGAGGGCGACGTGGGCCTCGGCCTCGTCCATGGCCAGTACGAAGCCGTAGCGGGCGATGCCCCGGCGTTCGCCCAGCGCCTGCTTCAGCGCCTGGCCCAGGGCGATGGCGCTGTCCTCGATGGTGTGGTGCGGGTCGGTGTGCAGATCGCCCTCGCACTGCAGCCGCAGGGAGAAGCCCCCGTGGGCGGCGATCTGCTCGAGCATGTGATCGAAGAAGCCGACGCCGGTTTCGATGCGGATCGGGCCGGCCGCGTCCAGGTCGACGGCGCAGACGATGCGGGTTTCCTTGGTGTCGCGCACGGCCTGGCCGACGCGGGCCGGGCGACGCTTGGCGGGCGTCAGGCCGAAGGCGGCCAGCAGCCGGTCGTTGACCTCGGGCCTGATCGAGATCGGCAAGCGCAGCCGGTCGCCGGACAGGTCGGCGTCGACGCCATAGGTCCGCAGCGCCGCCAGCATCGCCGCCGCATTCTCCGGCCGGGCCATGACGATGGGCCCGACGCCCGGCTCGACCGTCATCTGTCGGCCCAGTTCGCGCGCGATCCGTTCACGTTCGCGTCGGACCGAGGCGATGCGTTCGCCCGTCTCGATCATCCTGGACGGATCCAGGGCCTGCATCGCCAGGCGAACCAGCGGCTCGGGCAGGGCGTAGGGCTCCCGCACCGACGCCAGGCGCGCCAGGACCTCGGGCCGGGCGACAGCCGCGCCGACCCGCGCCCCCGCCAGGCCATACGCCAGCGACAGGCTGCGAAGGACGACCAGATTGGGGTGGTCGGCGACGACGGTGACGGCCGAGACGCTGTCGGAGAATTCGATCAGCCCTTCATCGACCACGAGCAGGGCGGGGAAGACGCGGGCGGCCATTTCGGCCACGGCCTCCGGCGATCCGAGGGCGCGGACGACGACGGCCGCCGCCTCGCCTTTCGTCGGATAGATGGCGGCCAGGCTGTCATAGGGTTCGGCCTTGGGCGCCTCGACCGCGCCGCCGTCGCGGGCGGCCAGACGCCAGACCAGCTCTAGCCCATGCGTCAGGCCGCGCACCGGCAGCACCTGGTCGACCGGCGCGCCATAGATCGCCGCCATGCGCGCGGCCAGCGCCCGCGGATCGGTCGGATAGCGATCCAGGCCGTCGCCGCCCGACGCCAGCGGCGGATAGGGGGCGGGCAGGGTCATGCCTCGCTCCTCAGGTCGGCGGCGCGGGCGTGGGCCTCCAGGCCCTCCATCCGGGCCAGGCGCGCCGCGACAGGGGCCAGTCGGCGCGCGCCGTCCCGATCGACCTGCTGCACCGACATGGTGGTCATGAAGCTGGCAGTCGTCACGCCGCCCAAGGTGCGCGCGCCGCCGTCGGTCGGCAGGACGTGGCTGGGGCCGGCGGCGTAATCGCCAAGCGTCTCGGCGGCGAAGCGCCCGACAAAGACGGCGCCGGCCGCCTGAATCCGCTCCACCAGTTCCTCGGCGTACTCCACCTGGATCGCCAGATGTTCGGGACCATAGAGGTTGGCCGCCTCGCAGGCGGCGTCCAGATCGCGCACCAGAATGGCGCGGCCTTCCTGGAGCGAGGCGCGGGCGACGGCCTCGCGCGGCAGGGTCGAAACCTGGGCCTCCACCTCGGCCAGGACGTAGTCGATCGTGGCGCGGCTGGTGGAGACCAGGATCACCTGGGCGTCGGTGTCGTGTTCGGCCTGGCTCAACAGGTCGGCGGCGGCGATCTCGGGCGCGGCGTCGCGATCGACGATGACCATCAGTTCCGACGGGCCGGCGGGCATGTCGACGGCGGGGCCGCCGGGCAGGGCGGCGGCCTGCTTCTTGGCCTCGGCCACATAGGCGTTGCCGGGGCCGAACAGCTTGCCGCAGGCCGGTATGGTCCCGTCCTCCAGTTCGACGCCGAACGTCAGGGCGGCGATGGCCTGGGCCCCGCCCATCAGCCACAGGGCGTCCAGGCCCGCCTCGGCGGCGGCCAGGATCATGGCGGGATGGACGCTTCCGTCCTTGCCCGGCGGGGTCACGGCGACACGCTCGCCCACCCCCGCCACGCCGGCGGGTATGGCCAGCATCAGCAAGGACGAGAACAGCGGCGCCGTGCCGCCGGGCACGTAAAGGCCCGCCGACGCGATCGGACGCCACGCCAGTTTCGACCGCACGCCGGGGGTCGTCTCGACGAAGGGCGTGTCTTCCGGCCGGGTCGCCTGGTGAAAGATGCGGACGTTCTCGGCCGCCATACGAAGCGCGCGGGTGTCGGCGGGCGGCAGGGCGTTCCGGGCCTCGGCGACGGCCTGCTCGGTGATGGCGATCCGGCGGGGCGGGGCCTTGTCCAGCCTCACGCACCAATCGACCACGGCCGCGCCGCCGCGTTCGCGCACGTCGTCCAGGATGTCGCGCACGACGTTCGTCACGTCGCCCGATGTCCGGCGCGCGGGGCGGGCCAGCGCGGCCTTTCGTCCCGCGTCGTCCAGCGATGACCAGTCGATGCGCTTCATCACATCATCTTCTCGATCGGCAGGACCAGGATGGCCGAGGCGCCGGCGGCCTTCAGCTTCTCCAGCGTCTCCCAGAAGACCGCCTCCTGGCACACGGCGTGGACGGCCACCGCGTCGTCGCGGCCCGACAGGGGCATGACGGTGGGCGAACCGGCGCCAGGAAGGATGGCGGTGATCTGGTCCAGCGCCGCGCGGGGTGCGTTCAGCATGACGTATTTCGCCCCTTGCGAGGAGACGACGCCCGCCATCCGCTCGATCACGCTGTCCAGCAGTTCGGCCAGTTCCGGCTCGGGGGCGATGGGCGAACGGATCAGCACCGCCTGGCTTTCCAGCACCGTGTCCTGGGCCTTCAGCCCGTTGGCCTCCAGCGTCGCGCCCGTCGACACCAGGTCGCAGATGGCGGCCGCCAGCTTCAGCCGGGGCGCGACCTCGACCGCGCCGCGCATGGTCACGATGTCGGCGGCGACCCCGTTGTCGTCCAAGAAGCGGCGCAGGATCTTCGGATAGGAGGTCGCGATCCTGAGGCCCTCCAGCGAGGTCGGACCCTCATAGGGCAGGGTCGGCGGGGTCGCGATCTTCAGGGTGCAGCGGCCGAAACCCAGCGGCATGACGATGGCGGCGTTCGCCCCGCCGTTCTTGCCCTCCTCCAGCACGTTCTCGCCGACGATGCCCAGGTCGCAGACGCGGTCGGCCACGAAGGTGGGGATGTCGTCGTCGCGCACGCGCAGCAGGTCGATCGGATAATTCTCGACCCGGTACAGCAGGTCGTTGTGGCCCTTGACCCACTTCAGGCCCGCGTCGCGGATCAGGTCCAGGCTGCGGTCGGCCAGGCGGCCGGATTTCTGGACGGCGATGCGAAGCCGTCCCTGCACGGTGCTCATGTTCGAATACTCAGGCTTTCAGCCGGTCCAGGGCGATGCGGTATCCCTGGTGCGGCATGTCTTTCAGATAGCGGGCGACGCGGACCACGGTGGTGGGGCTGGCGTGCGCCTCGGCGGCGATCTCGCGATAGGACTTGCCGCCCTGGTCCAGCAGACGCGCGACCTGCCAGCGCTCGGCGAAGGCGCGCAGTTCGGCTGGGGTGCACAGGTCGGCCAGGAAGGCGTCCATCTCCTCGCGCGTCTCCATCGAAAGGAGCGCGTCATGCAGGGCTGCGCGGGCGGGCGGGGCGGTCATGGCGCGTTCCACTATGATGTAACGATGGAACGGTCAAGGGCGTTCGGGGCGTCGCCCTCCCATTTCGCTCGTCATCCTCGGCCCCAGCCCTAGGATGACGATGGAGAGGGGCGAGAAGGCCAACTCGCCACTCGCCACTCGCCGCTCGCCGCTCTATCTGTCCCGCCATGACCAAGGTTCTGATCATCGGCGCCGGGCACGCCGGCGGCTCCGTCGCGGCCTTTCTGCGACAGTACGGACACCAGGGGCCGATCGTGCTGGCGGGCCAGGAGGACGCGCCCCCCTATCAGCGGCCGCCGCTGTCCAAGGCCTGGCTGAAGGGCGAGGCGGACCTGGAGGCGCTATTGCTGCGCCCCCTCGGCTTCTACGCCGAGCAGGACATCGACTTCCGTCCGGGCGTCCAGGCCGTCTCGGTCGATCCGGCGGCGCGGCGGGTCGGATTTCACGACGGGACCGAAGAGACCTATGACGTCCTGGTGCTGGCGACGGGCTCCACGGCGCGCAAGCTGCCCGTGCCCGGCGGCGATCACCCGGACCTCCTGGAGCTCCGCACCTTGCATGACGCCGAGCGGCTGAAGGCCGTCCTGGGACCGGGGCGGCGTCTGGCGGTGGTCGGCGGCGGCTATGTCGGGCTGGAGGCGGCGGCGTCCGCGCGCGCCCTGGGCGCCGAGGCGGTCGTGATCGAGCGCGCGCCCCGGGTCCTCGCGCGGGTGGCGTCGCAGACCCTGGCGGACTTCTTCACCCAGCGCCATCGCGCGCACGGCGTGCAGATACTGACCGGCGCCGAGGTGACGGCCATCGGCCGCGACGGCGTGACCCTGGCCGACGGGTCGACGATCCAGGCGGACGCCGTCCTGGTCGGCGTCGGGGCCGCCGCCAGCGACGGCCTGGCGCGCTCGGCGGGCCTGTTGTGCGACGACGGCGTGGTGGTGGACGGGGAGGCGCGAACCAGCGACCCCGCCGTCTTCGCCGTGGGCGACATGACGCGACGGCCCATCCCGGTTCATGGCGGGATTCATCACCGGCTGGAAAGCGTTCCGAACGCGCTGGAGCAGGCCAAGCAGGCGGCGGCCGCCATCGTCGGCCGAACCGGTCCCGCCCCGGAGGTTCCGTGGTTCTGGTCCGATCAGTACGAATTCAAGCTGCAGATCGCCGGCCTGCCGTTCGCGGCGGACCGCCAAGTGCTGAGGGGCGACCCGGCCGGCGGCGCCTTCGCCGTCTTCCACCTGGCGGGCGACACGGTGGTCTGCGTCGAGGCGGTCAACGCCCCGCCCGAGTTCATGGCGGGAAAGAAGCTGATCGCCGCGGCGACCCCGGTGGACGCCGGCAGGCTGGCGGACCCGACCGTGTCGATGAAGGCCGTGGCGGCGGGCTGACTTCCTTCGCCGCACTGCAACAAAACTGTTGCGCTTTCCGTTCTCTGCCCATCACTCTGTGATTTCTCATCGCGGCGGGGGCGAATGACGAAGGCTTTCGACGAAATGTCCGGCCGTGGGTCCGGAAGGATCCGCGACAGCTACAGCACGCTGGCGGCGTGGCTGGAGAATGCGCCGCCCGACCTGCTGCAGGCGCGCTCCCGCCAGGCGGAGCTGTTCTTCCGGCGCATGGGGGTGACCTTCGCCGTCTATGGGGACGAAGAGTCCAACGAGCGGCTGATCCCCTTCGACGTGGTGCCGCGCATCATCGGCGCCGACGAATGGTCGGCGCTGGAAAAGGGGTTGAAGCAGCGCGTCACCGCGATCAACGCCTTTCTAAGGGACATCTACGGGCCGCAGCATTGCCTGAAGGCGGGGATCGTCCCGCCCGAGCTGATCCTGACCAATCCGCACTACCGGCCCGAGATGCAGGGCCGCCGGCCCCCCGGCGACGTCTGGTGCCACATCTCCGGCGTCGATCTGGTCCGCACGGGCGAGGACGGCTTCTACGTGCTGGAGGACAATGTCCGCACGCCCAGCGGCGTCTCCTACATGCTGGAGAACCGCGAGATGATGATGCGGCTTTTCCCCGACCTGTTCGCCGAACACGCCGTGCGGCCGGTCGAAATCTACACCGACATGCTGCTGCGTTCGCTTCAGGCCTCGGCCCCGGCCGGGGCGGGCGAGGATCCGACCATCGTTGTGCTGACGCCCGGACCCTACAATTCGGCCTATTACGAGCACAGCTTCCTGGCCGACAAGCTGGGCGTGGAACTGGTCGAGGGCGGCGACCTGTTCGTCAACGACGACACCGTCTTCATGCGCACGACCGAAGGGCCCAAGCGCGTCGACGTCATCTATCGCCGCATCGACGACGACTTCATCGACCCGCTGACCTTCATGCCCGACTCGGCGGTCGGGGTGCCGGGGCTGATGTCGGCCTATTTCGCCGGTCGCGTGACCCTGGCCAATGCGGTCGGAACGGGCGTGGCCGACGACAAGGCCGTCTATACCTACATGCCCGAGATCATCCGCTTCTTCACCGGCGAGGAGGCGATCCTGAAGAACGTGCCGACCTGGCGCTGCCGCGAGCCCGAGGCGCTGAAGGAGGTGCTGTCCAAGCTGGATCAGCTGGTGGTCAAGGAAGTCGGCGGCTCCGGCGGCTATGGGATGCTGGTCGGGCCGACCTCGACCAAGGCCGAGATCGAGGCTTTCCGCGCCAAGCTGATCGCCGATCCCGACGACTTCATCGCCCAGCCGACGCTGGACCTGTCGACCGCGCCGACCCTGGCCGGCGGCGCCTTGTCGCCCCGTCACGTGGACCTGCGGCCGTTCGTCCTGTCCAGCCCCGCGGGCGTGCGCGTCGCGCCTGGCGGCCTGACGCGCGTGGCGCTGAAGGAGGGGTCGCTGGTCGTCAACTCCAGCCAGGGCGGCGGAACCAAGGACACCTGGGTGCTGGACAACTGATGCTTTCTCGCACCGCAGACAGTCTCTACTGGACCGGCCGCTACATGGAGCGGGCCGATTTCCTGGCGCGGATCCTGGAGGCCGCCATTCGCCTGGCCGCCCTGCCGGCCAAGGATCACGCCGCCGTCACCGCCTGGGCCGGGGCGATCGCGTCGTCCGGCGTCAGGACCGCCTTCGACGCCTCGGGTCGAACGCCGTCGGAGAAGTCGGTGCGCGAATATCTGGCCTTCGGCGCGGACAATTCGACGTCGATCAAGGCCTGCATCACCCGCGCCCGCACCAATGCGCGCTCCGTTCGCACGGCCCTGACGATCGAGCTTTGGGAGGCGATCAACGGGGCCTGGAACGGCCTGCAGGAGTTGGGCGAGCCGACCCGGCGCGACGACTTCACCAACTTCCTGGACTTCGTGAAGTCCACGTCCCTGGCGGTCGAGGGGGCGTCGTCGCGGACGATGCTGCGGAACGACGCCTACTGGTTCCTACGCCTGGGCATGGCGATCGAGCGGGCCGACAACACCGCGCGCCTGCTGGATGTCAAATACCACCTCCTGCTTCCGCCGGGCGAGCGGGTCGGCGGGCAGCTGGACTATTTCCAGTGGACCACCCTGCTGCGCGAGGTGTCGGCGTTGACGGCCTATCGCTGGGTCTATCGGGAATCCGTCCGGCCGTGGCTGGTGGCCGATCTGCTGGTGCTGAACCGGCAGATGCCGCGCTCGCTGGCGTCGTGCCAGGGGATGATCGTCAGCTATCTGGAGAAGCTGGCGGCGGATTACGGCCGTCGCGGCCCGGCCCAGCGCCTGGCCTCCAACCGAATGACCCAGTTCAACGAGGCCCGGATCGAAGACATCTTCCAGTCGGGTCTGCACGAATACATCCAGGCCTTCCTGAACGAGAACAACGCCCTGGCCGGAGCCATCCACGAACAGTACCTGGTCTGACGATGCGGATACGGATCGACCACGCCACCCGCTACGCCTACGCCCGGCCCGCGCGCTTCATCGTGCAGATGCTGCGGCTGACGCCCAAGTCGTGCGAGAGCCAGCAGGTGCGCGACTGGCGCATAGAGACCGACGTGGACGCGCGTCTGCGGCGCAGCGAGGACGCCTTCGGCAACATCGTCCACAGCCTCTATACGGAGCGACCGACCGACGACCTGACCATCCGCGTCACGGGCGAGGTGTCCACCGTCGACACGGGCGGCGTGATCCGGGGGCAGAACGAGAAGCTGTCGCCCAGCGTCTATCTGCGCGAGACGCGGCTGACGCGCCCGGACGCGGCCCTGACCGCCTTCGCCGACACGGCGGGGCAGGGCGGGGCGCTGGATCGGATGCACCGGCTGATGGGGGCCATCCACCAGGCGGTGGCCTTCGACGTGGGCGCCACCTCGGCGACGCATTCGGCGGCCGAGGCCTTCGCCCTGCGGCGCGGGGTTTGCCAGGATCACGCCCAGATCTTCATCGCCTGCGCGCGGGCGGGGGGCGTGCCGGCGCGCTATGTATCGGGTCACCTGAACCGGACCGACGGCCAGCACGACCAGGACGCCGCCCACGCCTGGGCCGAGGCCTGGATCGACGATCTAGGCTGGGTCGGCTTCGATCCCGCGAACGGCATCTGCCCGACCGATCACTACGTTCGGGTCGCCATCGGCCTGGACGCGCTGGGGGCCACGCCGATCCGGGGAACCAGCTACGGCGGCGGCGTCGAGAGTCTGACGGTCGCCCTGCATGTGCGCCCGGTGCAACAGAGCCAGCAGCAACATCAGAGCCGGGGATGGTCCTGATCGCCATGTCGTCCGAATCTGCTAGCGTCAGGCGATTCGCAACGCGGGGAGCGGATAGGGCGCAATGACCTATTGCGTGGGAATGCTGGTCGACGAGGGGTTGGCGATGATCGCCGACACCCGCACCAATGCGGGCGTGGACAACATCTCGTCCTATCGCAAGCTTCACGTCTTCAAGACGCCCGGCGAGCGCGTCCTGGCCGTCGCCACGGCCGGCAATCTGTCCGTCACCCAAACGGCGCTTTCGATGGTGGGCGAGGGCGTGACCCTGCCGGATTCGGCCGGGCCCGAAACCCTGGAGACGGCGCCGACCCTGTTTCGCGCCGCGCAGATACTGGGGCACGCCCTGGCCAGCGTCCGCGCCAGCATCAACACGCCGCCCACGCCGACCGCTGACGGGCTGAACGTCACCGCCTCCATGCTGCTGGGCGGCCAGATCGCGGGCGGCAAGATGGGCCTGTATCTGATCTACGGGCAGGGCAACTTCATCGAATGCGGCCCGGACACGCCCTATCTTCAGATCGGGGAACTGAAGTACGGCAAGCCGATCCTGGACCGGGCCCTGCGCCCGAACACGTCGCTGTCCGAGGCGGTGAAGCTGGGCCTGATCTCGTTCGACTCGACCATCCGGTCGAACATCGCCGTGGGGCCGCCTTTCGACCTGATCGTCATTCCCCGCGACAAGATGGTGGGAATGGAGCGGCGGATCGACGCCGACGATCCCTATTTCCGCGACCTGGGCCGCCGCTGGTCCGAGGCGCTGGCGGCGGCGCACCGCGCCATGCCGGACCCGACCTGGCTGGACCTGCAAACGCCGCCCGCCGCGAAGACCATGATGATCGCCAGCTGACGCGACTGAGATTAATTCTCAATTCGGCTTGTGCGGCAATGTGAAGCTGGTTATTGCGAGCGCATCGCAAAATCAGGCCAAAAGGTCGCACCAATATGTCCGAAACCCGCGCTTCCTCTCTCCGCGCGCTTCTCTTCGCCTCCAGCGCCGCCGGAATGCTGGTGGCGGCCCCAGCCGTCGCCGCCGATGCGTCGGCTGACGAGGCCGTCGTCACCGCCGCCGACCAGCAACAGCCGGCCAACCTGGGCACCATCGACGTGAACGGCCAGGTCCAGAAACGCGAACCGCAAAGCCCGGAATATGTGGCGCCGCTGGTGGACACGCCCCGCGCGGTGACGATCATTCCCGAGCAGATCATCACCCAGACCGCCGCCACCTCGCTGGAGGATCTGCTGCGCACCTCGCCCGGCATCACCTTCGGCGCCGGCGAAGGCGGCCAGCCCCTGGCGGAGCGTCCCTTCATCCGCGGCCAGTCCTCGGCCAACAACATCTTCGTGGACGGCGTGCGCGATACGGGCGGCCAGTCGCGCGAGGTCTTCAACCTGGAACAGGTCGAGGTCATCAAGGGGCCTGACTCGGTCTATTCGGGCCGTGGTTCGGGCGGCGGCAGCATCAATCTGGGCTCCAAGACGCCGCGCCTCACCGACTTCGTCAGCGTCGGCGCCGCGGTCGGCACTGACGACTATTATCGCGCCACCATCGACGGCAACTGGCGCTTCAACGACACCACCGCCTTCCGCCTGAACCTGCTGGCGACCGAGGGCGACGTTCCGAACCGGAACGCGGTGGATTTCGAGAAGTACGGCCTGGCGATGGCCTTCGCCACCGGCCTGGGAACCGACACGACCGCGACCCTCAGCCATTATCGCCTGCGCAGCGATTCCATGCCGGACTACGGCATCCCGCTCTACACCAAGCTGGGCGGCGCCACGGCGCCGCGTCCCGACGCCTCGGGCATCCTGGACGTGCCCTATGACACCTTCTACGGCCTGAAGGCGCGCGACTATCTGCGCAACGAGGTGGACAGCGTGACCCTGAAGCTGGAGCACCGCTTCAGCGACACCCTGGCGATCCGCAACATCACCCGCTACTCGGAAACCCTGAACGACTATGTGGTGACCAACCCCGGCGACGGCGGCTCGGCGCGGCTGGTCGACGGCGAATGGTGGATGAAGCGGGGCCTGAAGTCGCGCTGGAACCCGACCGAGACCCTGGCCAACGTCACCGACCTGTACGGCTCGTTCCAGACCGGCGCGATCAGGCACAGCTTCGACATCGGCCTGGAGCTGTCGACCGAGGACAACAAGAACGCCTCCTACACCGTCACCACGACCGGCGGCACGGCCTGCCCGACGGGCTTCACCGGCTTCGACTGCACCCTGGTCTATGACCCGAACCCGAACGATCCGTGGACCGGCTCGATCGTGCGCGGCGCGGTCAGCGCCAACACGACCGACACCACGGCGGTCTACGCCTTCGATTCCATCGCGTTCGGCGAGAAGTGGCTGTTGAACCTGGGCCTACGCTGGGACGACTATTCGGTCGACGGCGTGGACGGCGCAGGCGTCGCGATCCCTGAAGCGCGATGGGACTTTGTCAACTATCAGGTCGGCCTGGTCTACAAACCGACGGCGAACACCAGCGTCTACGCCTCCTTCTCGACCGCCTCGACCCCGCCGACCATTCAGGGCGGCGACCAGAACGCCGCGCCGACGGCGGCCAACGCCGTGCTGGATCCGGAAGACACCGAGAGCTACGAGGTGGGCGCGAAGGCCAATCTGTTCGGCGAGCGTCTGTCGCTTTCGGGCGCCCTGTTCCAGACCACCCGCAAGAACGCTCTGATCCTGGTCGACGACGGCGTTTCCGAACAGGTGGGCGAGACCGAGGTGCGCGGCCTCGAACTGGGCGTCTCGGGCAACATCACCCCGGCCTGGACCGTGTTCGGCGGCTACACCTACATGGACTCCGAACTGGTCCGCGGCCCCGTGACCATCGTGGACGGCGAGCCGGTTCCCAGCGTCTTCGAGGGCCTGCAGCTGGCCAATACGCCGGAGCACAGCGTCAGCCTGTTCTCGACCTATCGCGTCATGCCGCGTCTGACGC
Source organism: Brevundimonas albigilva (assembly GCF_023573565.1). Classification (NCBI taxonomy): domain Bacteria; kingdom Pseudomonadati; phylum Pseudomonadota; class Alphaproteobacteria; order Caulobacterales; family Caulobacteraceae; genus Brevundimonas; species Brevundimonas albigilva. The sequence continues at coordinate 2,083,280 of NZ_CP097649.1, read as the reverse complement.
TGGGCGGCGGCGTCTATTATGTGTCCGACCGGTTCGGCGGCAACCAGGGCGGGGCCGGCGGCGGCGCCAACCGCGTCTTCGCCCCGGAATACACCCGCATCGACCTGTTCGGCAGCTACGAGCTGACCGACCGGGCCAGCCTGCAGCTGAACATCCAGAACGCCGGCGACGAGGAATACATCCTGCGGACCAACGGCGTGCACCACGCCGACCCGGCGCCGGGTCGCCAGGCGATCCTGAAGCTGAACGTACGCTTCTAAAGGCCCGATCCCCGGCCTATCCTGACGGCCCCGTCCCCCGGCGGGGCCGTCTTCCTTTTCGGCGAGGCCCGCCATGCTGCTGCACATCCCCCAGGTCTTCACCAAGGACGAGGTGGCCGTCCTGCGCGGCAAGCTGGACGCCGGTCCCTGGGCCGACGGCAACATGACCTCGGGCCACCAGTCGGCGACCGCCAAGCGGAACCAGCAGCTGCCCGAGGATTCCGCCGTCGCGCGCGAAGTCTCGGCCCTGGTCGCCCAGGCGCTGCACGCCAACCCCATGTTCGTCGCCGCCGCCCTGCCGCACACCCTCTTCCCGCCGCTGTTCAACCGCTACGAGGGCGGGGGCGAGTTCGGGACCCATGTCGACAACGCCATCCGTCAGCAGCGCGGCGGCGGCGCCTTGCGCATCCGCAGCGACCTGTCGGCCACCCTGTTCCTGTCCGAGCCCGAGGACTACGACGGCGGCGAGCTGGTGGTGGAGGAGATGTACGGTTCCCAGTCGGTCAAGCTGCCGGCCGGGGACCTGGTCCTCTATCCGTCCAAGAGCCTGCACCACGTCACCCCGGTGACGCGCGGCGCGCGGGTGTCGTCCTTCATGTGGCTGCAAAGCCTGGTGCGCGACGACGGCGACCGCGAGATGCTGTTCCGGCTGGACGTCGCCACCCAGCGCGTGGCCGTGGAAAAGGGGCCGAAGGACCAGGCGGTGATCGAGCTGACCGGCGTCTATCACAACCTGCTGCGCCGTTGGGCCGAGGTGTGACTTCCGGGCGACGCTGAGGTTTTTCGCCGCGCGGGGGTGAACCGGATCGAAGCGTGGCTATTGTAACCCCTGATGTTCCAGGACGCTCCGCCCCCCGCACCGCCCGCCCAGGTTTCCGACGTGGTGGTCACCGCCGCACGCCTGCCGCCCGCCGCCGCCGACGCCGCCTTTTCGGTGACGCGACTGGATCCCCAGGTGCTGGGTCGTTCCACCCGCCTGGACGAGGCGTTGCGAAGCGTGCCGGCCGTGTCGCTGTTCCGGCGGACCACGAGCCTGGCCGCCAATCCGACCACCCAGGGGATCTCGTTGCGCGCCATCGCCCCGTCCGGGGCTGGCCGCACCCTGGTCACGCTGGACGGCGTGCCGCTGAACGACCCGTTCGGCGGCTGGGTCATCTGGTCCCAGGCGGCGCCCGAGGCGCTTGAGGGCGTGGACGTGATCCGGGGCGCCGGGGCCGGCCCCTATGGCGCCGGCGCGTTGACGGGCACGATCCAGCTGCGCGAGCGGGATTCGGGCGGCGTGCTGGACCTGTCCGTCGCGGAACGGGGCGGGGCGCGAGCCGCGGGGTCCGGCTCGACCCAGCTGGGCGCGGTTCGCCTGACGGCCTCGGGCCTCTATGAGGTCAGCGACGGCTATGTTCCGGTGCGCGGCGCCGCGGCGGGGGCGGCGGACACGCCCCTGGATCTGGACAGCCGCAGCGCGTCGTTGCGGGCCGATGCGCCGGTCGGCTCGGCCGCCTTGTCCCTGCGCGCCTCGACCTGGGAGGAGGATCGCGGGTCCGGCCTGGCGAACACCCGCGCCAACGCCAGCGGCCACGCGCTGAGCGCCACCCTGGCTCGGGCGCCCCAGGCTGGCGACTATGGCTGGCGTCTTCAGGGCTGGAGGATCGAAAGCGATTTCGCCAACAGTTCGGCGTCGGTCGCCGCGGATCGCGCGACCACCACGCCGGCCAACGACCAGTATAAGACCCCGGCCGCGGGGTGGGGCGTGAACGCCGCCCTGCGCCGCCGCGCGGCCTCGGTCGCGGGCGGGCGGTTGGAGTGGGAGGTCGGCGCCGACGCCCGCTTCAACGAGGGCCAGACCAACGAACGGTTCAGCAATCCGACCGGCGCCGGCTTCACCAAGGGCCGCAAGGCGGGCGGCGAGACCGCCGTGGCCGGCGGCTACGTCGATGCGTCCTGGAGCGACGAGGCCTGGCTGGTCGCCGGCGGCCTGCGATGGGACCATTGGGAGAACACCGCCGGCTTCCGCTACGAGTACGACCTGGCCACCGGCGCGGCGCTGCTGGACGAGACCGACGCCGATCGCGACGGTGAAGTGGTCAGCGGCCGCCTGGCCGTGCGGCGCGACCTGGGCCAGGGTTACGCCGCGCGCGCGGCCGCCTATTCCGGGTTCCGTCCCGCGACGTTGAACGAACTGCACCGGCCGTTCCGCGTCGGCAACGACATCACCGAGGCCAACGCCGCCTTGGAGCCGGAGACGCTGCGCGGCGTGGAGGCCGGCCTGGCCTTCGACCAGGACGGGCGGGCCTGGGGCGCGACCGTCTTCTGGAACGAGATCGAGGACGCCATCGTCAACGTCACGATCGGCGAGGGGCCGGGGACCTTCCCGCGCGCGGGCTTCGTGCCGGCGGGCGGCGTCCTGAGACAGAGGCAGAATGCGGGGACCATCAAGGCGTGGGGCGTGGAGCTAAATGGGTCGACGCGCCTGTCCGAGACGATTTCCCTGGACGCCGCCCTGGCCTGGACGGACGCCGAGGTCGATGGCGGGACGGCGGCGCCCCAGCTGACCGGCTTGCGCCCGGCCCAGGCGCCCGAATGGAGCGCCACGGCCGGCCTTGACTGGCGCATCTCGCCCCGCCTGACCCTGGCGGTCGCGGCGCGTTACGAATCCGAGCGTTTCGACGACGATCTGAATAGCCGCGTGCTGGACGCCGCGGTGACGGCGGACGTCCGGGCGGAATGGGCGATGCGCGCGGGCGCGACCCTGTGGCTGGCCGCCGACAACCTGTTCGACGCCGATGTGGAGGTGTCGGAGACCGGAACTGGCGTGGCGGGTTACGGCCCGCCGCGGACGCTGAGGGCGGGCGTGCGGCTGGCCTACTGATCGTCGCCGCCGCCACTGCTATTGAAAACGGTTCGCAACAGTGGCAGAGCGGTCGCGTGACCGATCTCGCCCCGCAACGTCAGGCTGAATCCGCCAAGCCCGCCAGGCCTCAGCCCGCCAAGCCGAAGGCGGCGCTGAATGGCGCGCGGTCGTTCTGGCTGAAGCAGCTGCATTCCTGGCACTGGATTTCGGCGGCGCTCAGCCTGGTCGGCATGATCCTGTTCGCCGTCACGGGGATCACCCTGAACCACGCGGCCCAGATCCCGGCCGAGCCGGTCACGGTCGAGCAGACCGCGACCCTGCCGCAGCCGCTGCTTGACCGCCTGTCGTCATTCCCGGACGAAACGACCGACCCGGCGCCCGAGGCGGTCGCGCGCTGGGCCTCCCGGACGTTGTCGGTCGACATCGCCGGCAAGCCGACCGAGACCACGCCCGATGAAATCTACGTCGCCCTGCCGACGCCCGGCGGCGACGGCTGGCTGACCATCGACCGGGCGACAGGCGACGCCCTGCACGAAAACACCACCCGCGGCTGGATCGCCTACCTGAACGACCTGCACAAGGGCCGGAACGCCGGCCCGGTCTGGTACTGGTTCATCGACGTCTTCGCCGTGGCCTGCGTGATCTTCGCGGTCACCGGCCTGGGCCTGATGTGGCTTCACGCGCGGGGGCGGCCGTCGACCTGGCCCCTGGCGGGCCTCGGCCTGCTGATCCCCGTCGTCATCGCCCTGATCTTCATTCACTGAGCCAATCGCCGAGAGTGTACCGGATGCGCCTTCTTCCCATCGTCGTCACCACCGCCGGCCTGGCCGCGGCCGCGCCGGCCCTGGCCGCCGACCTGTCGGTCTCGGTCGACATCCCCCGCCTGAACACGGCCTCCTACCACCGCCCCTATGTGGCGATCTGGATCGAACAGCCCGATCAGACCGCCGTTCGCACCCTGGCGGTCTGGTACCAGCAGACCCGCAACAACGAGGGCGACGGCAAGGACTGGCTGAAGGATCTGCGCACCTGGTGGAGAAAGGGCGGTCGCGCCATGACCCTGCCGGCCGACGGCGTGTCGGGCGCCACGCGCGCGCCGGGAACCCAGACCGTCCGCGTGCCGGGCGCGCGCCTGGCCGGCCTGCAGCCCGGGCAATACAACATCGTCGTCGAGGCGGCGCGCGAACTGGGCGGCCGTGAATCCGTGCGCGTCCCGTTCCGCTGGGGCGCGCCCAACACCGGCCAGGCCTCCGGCTCCAATGAACTGGGCGCCGTGCGCGTCGCCGTCACCCGCTAAAGGATCGTCGCCATGAAGAAATCCCTCGCCCTGCTGGCCCTCACCGCCGTCCTGGCTGCGCCGATGGCCGCCCAGGCCCACCGCGCCTGGATGGCGCCGGCCTACACCGTGCTGTCGGGCAACGACGGCTGGGTCAGCTTCGACGCCGGAATGTCCAACGGGGTCTTCATCCCCGACCACAACGCCATGCGGCTGAACGGCCTGGTCATCACCGCGCCGGACGGCTCGGCCGCCCAGGCCGAGAACCAGATGCAGGGCCGCTACCGCTCGACCTTCGATCTGCATCTGACCCAGAACGGCACCTACAAGGTCGCCAACGTCATGAACGGATTCATGGCCAGCTACACCCTGAACGGCGAGCAGAAGCGCTGGCGCGGATCGGCGGCGGAGTTTCCGGCCGCCCTGCCGCAGGGCGCGACCGACGTGCGGGCCACGCGCACCGCGAACCGCATCGAGACCTTCGTCACCCTGAACAATCCGACCGACACGGTCTTCGCCCCGACCAACGAAGGGCTGGAGATGGTCCCGGTCACCCATCCCAACGACCTGGTGGCGGGCGAGGCGGCGACGTTCAAGCTGCTGAACGACGGGCGGCCGGCGGCGGACCTGGACGTCACCGTCGCGCGGGGCGGCCTGCGCTATCGCGACAATCCCGAGGAATCGACCGTCAAGACGGGCGCCGACGGGACGTTCTCGATCACCTGGCCCGAAGCGGGGATGTACTGGCTGAACGCCTCGGTGCGCAGCGAGGGCCAGGGCGATCAGCCGGGCGCCAATGCGCAATATGTGGCGGTGGTCGAGGTCCTGCCCTAAGCGGGTCGGATGACCGACAAACCCTTCCAGCCCGCAAGTCGGGCCGCGCCGTCTCCCGTCAGCATCGGCGACGCCGCGCCCTTGGCCGACCGGTCGGGCGACCGCGTGCTGATTCCGCCCGTGGCGCAGGCTCCCGAGCGACCGCCCAGCGACATCGTCTGGTCGCTGGGCGGCCAGACGATGGGGACGACCTGGAACGCGCGCCTCATCGCCCCGCCCGGCGCCGACAAGGCCGCGTTCCAGTCGGCGATCGAGGCGGAACTGGCCGAAATCGTGCGCCTGTTCAGCCCGTGGGAGCGGGGCAGCGAGATCAGCCGGTTCAACGCGGCCCCCCAGGGGGTCTGGGCGGTGTCGCAGGCGTTCTGGGACTTTCTGGACGCCGCCATGGACCTGGGCGACGAGACCAACGGGGCGGTCGATCCCACCCTGGGCGCCCTGGTCGATCTGTGGGGCTTCGGCCCCCCCGGTCCTCGTTCGCCCCTGTTGCCGACGCCCGAGGACGAGGAGATCGTCGCCGCCTTGAAGGTGTCGGGCTGGCAGAAACTGCGGTTGAACCGCGACGCCCGCGCGGTGATGCAGATGGGCGGCATGAAGCTGGATTTCTCCGCCCTGGCCAAGGGCCATGCGGTGGACCGGGTCTCTGACCGCCTCATGGCGATGGGCGCGACCTCGCACCTGGTCGAGATCGGCGGCGAGCTGAAGGGAAGAGGCGTCAAGCCGGACGCCCAGCCCTGGTGGGCCGAGATCGAGCGGCTAGCGGACAGCCCCGCGCCGCGCACCGTGGTCGCCCTGCACGAACTGGCCGTGGCCACCAGCGGCGACTATCGCCGTGCGTTCGAGCATCAGGGTCGGCTCTATCCGCACACCATCGACGGCTCGACCGGCCAGCCGGTGGACAATGGCCTGGCCTCGGTCAGCGTGCTGCACGCCCAGGCGCTGAGAGCCGACGCCTACGCCACCGCCCTGACCGTCATGGGGCCCTACGACGGGCCCGAGTTCGCGGAAGGCCTCGGCCTGGCGGCGCATTTCGTCCAGCGCACCGACCGGGGACTGGTCGAGCGCATGACCCCGGCCTGGCGCGCCATGATGGACGACGACACGGCGTGACCCTCGATCCTGCCCGCTGGCTGTGGGCGGCCGGCGCGATCCTGCTCTGGCTGGCCCTGATCGCCCTGATCGTCTGGCGCGAAAGACGGGCCAGGGCCCGCGCCCGCGCCCGGTCCGAGGCGATGGCGGGAGACAGCGAGGCCGTTCTGGTCGCCTTCGCCAGCCAGACGGGCTTTGCGGAGGAGCTGGCCTGGATGACGGCCAAGGCCCTGGGACAGGGCGGCGTGGGCGCGCGGGTGCTGTCCTTCTCCGACATGGACATTGAGACGCTGAAGACGGCCGGCCGCGCCTTGCTGATCGTCTCGACCACGGGGGAGGGCGATCCGCCCGACGCCGCCGCGGGCTTCGTGCGCAGGGCGATGGGGTGCAACGCCGACCTGTCCGATCTTCGCTTCGGCCTGTTGGCCCTGGGGGACCGGTCCTACGACCGGTTTTGCGGCTTCGGTCACGCCGTGGACGGGTGGCTGCGGCGATCGGGCGCCGAGCCCCTGTTCGATCCGGTCGAGGTGGACGATGGCGACGCCGGCGCCATCCGCCACTGGCAGCACCAGCTGAACCAGATCGCGGGCGTCGCGTCCGCGCCGGACTGGACGCCGCCGGCCTACGAGCCGTGGCGGCTAGCGTCGCGAACCTTGGTCAATCCGGGTTCGCCAGGCGCTGAGGCCTATCACCTGGCGTTCGAGCCGGCGGGGCCCGCGCCCGATTGGTCGGCCGGCGACATAGCCGAGATCGGGGTCCCGGCTCGCGACGGCCAGCCCGCGCCCGGCGCGCGCGAATACTCCATCGCCTCCCTGCCGGAGGATGGACGGCTGGAGTTGCTGATCCGGCTGATGCGCCGCCCCGACGGCCAGCTCGGCTTGGCGTCGGGGTGGCTGACCCAGACCCTGGCCCTGGGCGACGAGGTCGGGATGCGGGTGCGGGTCAACCGGGGCTTCCACGGCCCCTCGGCCGAGACGCCCCTGATTCTGATCGGCAACGGCACCGGGATCGCGGGCTTGCGCGCACACCTGAAGGCGCGCGCCTCGGCCGGCGCCGGGGCCTGGCTGCTGTTCGGGGAACGGACGCGCGCGCACGACGCCTTCTTCGACGCCGAGCTTCAGGCCTGGCTCGCCTCGGGCGTGCTGACCCGGCTGGATCGAGCCTTTTCGCGGGACGCCGGCGGCGGCCGTTACGTGCAGGACCTGATCTCATCCGCCGCCGCCGACGTCCGCGCCTGGGTCGATCGTGGGGCCGCCGTCTATGTCTGCGGCAGCCTGGAGGGTATGTCGCAGGGGGTGAATTCGGCGTTGCAGCAGGCGCTGGGCGAGGCGCGTCTGCTGGAGCTGCTGGAAACCGGACGTTACCGCCGCGACGTCTATTAGGGTTTTCCACCCCGCCGACACCCTGTCATCAAGGGCGAAGGACGCTGGGAGGTCTGATCATGTTCATGCTCGCCGCCGCCTTGGCTATGGCGTCTCCGGACCCTGCGCCCCCCGGCCATGATCTGGTCTGGGCCGACGAGTTCGATCGCGACGGCGCGCCCGATGCGTCGAAGTGGACCTATGACACGCACGCCAATCGCGGCGGCTGGTACAACAACGAGGCCCAGTACTATTCCGCCGATCGCCTGGAGAACGCGCGGGTCGAGGACGGCGTGCTGGTCATCGAGGCGCGGCGCGAGCGCATGGAGCCGACGCCCGCCGACTGGGGCGGACAGGACTACACCTCGGCGCGGCTGATCTCGACGGCGGGCTGGCGGGGCGGCTTCGTGGAAACCCGCGCCAAGCTGCCGTGCGGACGTGGAAGCTGGCCCGCCATCTGGATGTTGCCCCAGTCGCCCTCGGGCTGGCCCATCGGCGGCGAGATCGACATCATGGAGCACGTCGGCCACCGGCCGGGCGTCGTTCACGCCTCGATCCATACGCAAGCCTACAACCACGTGCGCGGCACCCAGAGCACGGCGACCACCCAGGTCGCGGACGCCTGCGACGCCTTTCATCTCTATCAGGTGCGCTGGACGGCGGACGAGATCGTCTTCCTGATCGACGACGCGCCGATCCACCGCTTCGCCAACGACGGGCGCGGCGATCCGGAAACCTGGCCGTTCGACAAGCCCTTCCACCTGATCCTGAACATCGCCGTCGGCGGCGACTGGGGCGGCGAGGAGGGGGTGGACGACGCCGCCTTCCCGCAGCGGATGGAGGTCGACTACGTCCGCGTCTATCGACCGGCCGACTGATCCAGCCGGTTCAGCAGGTCGCGCGCGAAGTCCGACAGGGTGTCGTCGCGGGCCCCCATGACCACGATCCGGTCGCCGGGGCGGACCATGCTCATGATCCGGTCGCCGCAGGCCGCGCGGTCCGCCAGGGCCTCGGCGTTGCGTCCGGCGGCGCGCACGCCCGAGGCGATATCCTCTGATCCCACGCTGCGATCGGTGGTGCCGCCGTAATAGACGGGCTCGGGCATCACAAGCACGTCGTCGGGCCGCAGCAGGCCGGCGAACCCCTGGATGAACTCTTCCCTCATCAGCTTCAGCGGGCCGAACCCGTGCGGCTGGAACAGGATCAGCAACCGGCCATCGAAGGCGTGCAGCGTCTTCAGCGTGGCGGCGATCTTGTCGGGGTTGTGGGCGAAGTCGTCGATGACGGTGACGTCGCCGGCCGTCCCGACCACCTCCATCCGCCTTCGGATGCCGGCGAAGGTCTCCAGCGCGCGCACGGCCTCGGCCACCGGGACGCCCAGCGCCTGGACCGCGCCGATGGCCGCCAGGGCGTTGGCGACGTTGTGGGCGCCCGGCGCGTTCAGCACGACGTCGAACTCGGTCCAGCCCGCGATCAGTCGGAACTTCATGCCCGCCGGCAGCGGCTCCAGGTCGTGGGCGGACAGGTCGGCCGCCTCTTCGCCCAGGCCGAAGGTGATCGCCTTGCCGGGCGCCAGCGTCTGGGCCAGGGCGGCGGTTTCGGGGTTGTCCAGGTTCAGAACGGCCGTGCGGGCCCGGCCGACGAAGCCGCCGAACAGGTCGCGCAGCTCCTCCATCGACTTGTGGTCCAGCGAGATGTTGGACACCACCGCCACCGTCGGATCGTAGCGGGCGATGGAGCCGTCGGATTCGTCCACCTCGGCCACGAACAGCGCCGGGTCGCCGACCAGGGCGCTGGCGAACGGATGGTCCGCGTCGGCGAAGTTCTTCATCACCGCCCCGTTCATCACGGTCGGCGCCCGACCGGTCTGGTGCAGGATCCAGGCGATCATGCCGGTGATCGTGGACTTGCCGCTGGTGCCCGCCACGCCGACCGAGGTCTCGGCGGCGTTGAACAGTTCGCTTAGCAGCTGGGGGCGGGTCTTGATCGCCGCGCCGACGCGACGGGCTGCGCCGATGTCGGGCACCGTGTCCTCGACCGCTCCGGTGGCCACCACGATCTGGTCGGGCCGCGTCACCCCGGACCCGTCCTGGGGGTGCAGGGTCACGCCGTGCGCGCGCAGCCAGTCGAACTTCTCGGGCGTCCGGCCCTGGTCCAGGGCGCGATCCGAGCCCTCGATCCGTCCGCCGCGCGCCTGGACGATCAGGGCCAGGGGCAGCATCCCCGATCCGCCGATGCCGCAGAAGAAGTAGGAGGCGTCTTGATTCATGGAGGCGAAACCGGGAGGACTGGACCGCGCCTGACTAGCACGGGCGATGCCCGGGGCCAGACGGAACTTGTCATGAAGATCGGCGTCGTCGTCGCCAGTTCGCGCTTTTCCAAGGATCGGGCCAAGGCCGTCGACGCCTGGATGGCCGCCCACTTCCCCGATCGGTCGGTCTCGGTGGTGTTCCATCCGTCCTGCTTTCTGAAGCACGGCCACTTCGCCGGGGACGACGCGGCCCGGGCCGACGCCTTTGTGGACTTCGCCAACGATCCGCGCCTGGACGCCATCTGGTTCGGACGGGGCGGCTACGGCGCCTGCCGCATCGCCGAGGCGGTTCTGCCGCGCCTGACGGCGGTGGCGCGCAAGAAGAAATACATGGGTTATTCCGACGCCGGCAGCCTGTTGGCGATCCTGTACAAGGCCGGCTTTCCCCATCTGGCGCACGGGCCGATGGCGTCCGACGCCATCCGTCACGACGAGACGGCCTATCGCGCCCTCAACTGGTTCCTGCGGGACGATCCCGCCTCGCTGGAGCCGTCCCTGCTCAGCGACCCGCGCCCGGCGGTCGCCTTCAACCTGTCGATCATCGACCAGCTGGTCGGAACCGCGCTGGAGCCGGATCTGAGCGGCCACGTCCTGATGCTGGAGGAGGTGTCGGAGGCGCTCTATCGCGTCGACCGGATGATGTTCCACCTGACCGGTCAGGCCTCGATCCGACGGGTGGCGGGCATCCGTCTGGGGCGCGTCTCCGACGTGACCTTCAACGATCCCGATTTCGGCCAGACGCCCGAAAAGATCGTGCGCTTCTGGTGCGGTCGCGCGGGCATTCCCTATCTGGGCGCCGCCGACATCGGCCACGACGCGGCCAACAAGGTCGTGCCCTTCGGCCGCCGGTGAGCAGGCCTCTCGTTGCGGCGCGGCGCGGCGCGAAAGACACAGTCTCGCCCAATTCCTTGACGGGCCGGCGCATCCCCCTCGACAGCCGCCGCATCGCGACGTCAGATGCAGGTCCGCGAGGCGTTAGGACTTCGTTAGCCAAGGCGTTGGGGGACGCGGCGGCTACGCCTCCGCGATGCGGCGGTTCGTTCGGAGTCGGGGGATGACGGACGAACCGCCTGATCGCCTTCGCTTTCACTGATCCTGCGATGGGGCCGGCGTTCGCTCGCCGGCGGCCGCCACCGTGTCGCTGCTCGAGGATTCCGCGCGCGGCGGCAACAGGGGCGCGGCCCGGCCCTGCGCATCCATGACGGTGCGCCAGGCCTGCCCGGCCTGCATGGCCGCGCGGCCCGCCTGGAAGAGGCGATTCATGTTCTCGCGGCCGAAATCCAGGCTGTCCTCCTCGGTCTCGGGGCCGATCATGGCGACGTTCATGGTCATGCCGTTGACGCGGGCGAACTGCGCCGTATTGGCCAGGTCCGAGCGGGTGATCGCCTTCATCATGGTGTCGAAACTGCGCGCGGCGATCCGCGCCGGGCTGAGCGTCGCGACCTGAAACTTGGGCTCGGGCTTGCCGTTGACGAGCACCCAGATCCGCCCTTCGCCCCGCGCACCCAGATTGTCCGCCAGCAGCAGCGGTTCCGGCGCCACCAGGAAGTTGGCGACCGTGCCCCCGTCGACATGGATTTCGCTGACCTGCCGTCCGTCGTGATCATAGGTCAGCGGCACCGGCGGGAAGGCGCCGGGAATGCTGGCCGAGGCGATCAGCACGTTCACGAACAGCACCCTTGACGCGACATCGTCGCGGCTGGCCAGGGCGCCCATGTCCCACACGATCTGGGTCTGGGTGTCCAGGCTGGTCGTGGCGACATAGAGCCGGCGGCCCTTGGCGTGCTCCGCCGCGACGGCGCGCAACAGCGTCTCGTCGACATTGTCCAGCACCAGGTCGCGCAAGGGGGCCGGATCGAACACGCCCGGCAGGAACAGGGCCAGCAGCCCCCGCGACTTCAACAGACCGTCGGCCTGGCCCCCGGTGTAGGCCTGGGTCAGGGCGGGGTCGAACGATCGTCCGGCGAAGACGAACGGCGCGATCAGGGCGCCGGTCGACACCCCCGTCACCACCTCGAAGGTCGGCGGATCCGGCCAGGCCGTCATCACTCCGGCGCCCCACGCTCCGTTGGCGCCGCCGCCGGACAGGGCCAGCAGGTCGAACCGACCGTCGGCCGGCGCCTGGGCGGCGCGCCGGGTGTCCGCCTCGAACCGCGCCCGGGCCGTGTCGCTGGAGAAGTCGTAGCGATAAGGCGGGCTGGCGGCGGCCAGCTCGGCCTGGGTGAACCCCGGTCGCGGCAGCGTCTGGCAGGCGGCCGCCCCCAGGGCCGCGAGCATGAGGCAGGTCAGGGCGAAGCGGCGCGTTTCCATGCAAGACCTTTGGCCCGGCGCGGATCGCTCGACAAGTCCGCCCGCCGCTGGCGCGCGGCCCGGCCGGGGGCTAAGGATCGGCGGTGCGCTTCGACGAACGCTTCATCGACGAATTGAAGGCCCGCCTTCGCCCGTCCGACGTGATCGGGCGGACGGTGAAGCTCAAGCGCCAGGGGCGCGAGTTCGTCGGCCTGTCGCCCTTCACGAAGGAGAAGTCGCCCAGTTTTTTCGTCAATGACGACAAGGGCTTCTTCCACGACTTCAGCTCGGGCAAGCACGGCGACATCATCTCCTTCCTGCAGGAGACCGAGCGGCTGAGCTTCGTCGAGGCGGTGCAGCGCCTGGCCGGCGAGGCGGGGCTGCAGCTTCCGGCCGAGGATCCCCAGGCGGTCGAGCGCGAGCAGAAGCGCCAGGGCCTGTCGGACTGGATGGACCTGGCCCAGAAGTGGTTCGCCGCCAATCTGCGCCGCACGCCGGGCAAGGCGGCGCGCGAGTACCTGGACAGGCGCGGCCTGCCCGAGGACCAGTGGGAACGCTTCGGCCTGGGCTATGCGCCCAACGATCGCGAGGGGTTGAAGCAGGCGCTGATCCAGCGCGGGGCGCGCCCCGCCGATCTGGTCGAGGCCGGTCTGCTGATCGCGCCCGAGGGCGGCGGCCAGCCCTATGACCGGTTCCGCGACCGGCTGATGTTCCCGATCCTGGACGCGCGCGGGCGGATCGTCAGCTTCGGCGGCCGGGCGATGAATCCCGACGACCGGGCCAAATATCTGAACGGGCCGGAAAGCCCGCTGTTTCACAAGGGCGCGACCCTCTACGGCCTGCCCGAGGCGCGGCGCATCCTGGGCGCCGAGAGCCGCAGCGACCAGGCGATCATCGTGGTCGAGGGCTATATGGACGTCATCGCCTGCCAGCGGGCGGGCCTTCCCGCCGTCGCGCCGATGGGCACGGCCCTGACCGAAGAGCAGATGGAGCGGCTGTGGCGGGTCAGTCATGAACCCGTCCTGTGTTTCGACGGCGACGCGGCCGGCCTGCGCGCCGCCTATCGCGCCATCGAACGGTCGCTGCCGCTGTTGAAGGCCGGGCGGTCGTTCCGCTTCGCCCTGCTGAGCGGCGGACAGGATCCCGACGACATCCTGCGCGAAAAGGGCGCGCCGGCCCTGCGTCAGGCGTTGGGCGAGACCCACGCCTTTTCCGAGGTCCTGTTTCGTCGCGAGCAGGACGCCGAGCTTCTGGACACGCCCGAGCGCAAGGCCGGGTTCAAGGCGCGCCTGCGCCAGGCCGCCCAGGCGATCCAGGATCGCGACCTGGCCGAGCAGTATCGTCGCGACCTGTTCGATCGCTTCGACGCCCTGTTCCCGCGATCTCAACCTCGTGCGCCCTGGACGCCGGGGCAGGGGCGCGGCGGCCGGTTCGGTCCGCCGCCCAAGCAGGGCCAGACGGCCGAGGGCGCCCAGGCGATGCAGTCGCTGATCCGCGCCATCGAACCCGTGCCGGCGGCCCTCGCCCACGGGGCCATCGACGATCCCGAACGGATGGACGACCATCTGGAGGCGATCGCGGCCCACGGATTCGGCGACCGGGGCCTGGACGGGCTGGCGCAGGAGCTGGTCCGATTGCGTCTGTCGGGACAATCCCTTGACTCTGCGGCCATGCGTCGCCATCTGGCGCAATCGGGTCACGATGCCTTAGTGCGCGAGGTCGAGAAGGCGGCGGCGAAGTCCGGCGCGCCATTCCTGGCCGCAAATGCGCCCCTCGCCGAGGCAAGGGTCCGATGGTCGCAGGCGTTCGACGCTTCGACGCGCGTCGCCGCGTTGGAGGACGCCTTGGCCCAGGCGCGCGACGTGCCCGGGCAAGATGAGGCGTTCCGCCGGCTGAAGGCCGAGCGGGATGCGCTTCGCCGTGCGATCAAAGCCGGGACGATATGGGAAGACAACGCGGGCTCGTAACCTTACGGACCGCCGGGCATTGTATTTTCGTCGGGGGGCCTGATCACCGCCTCGACCGGAGACAGACTGAATATGAGCGCACAGACCGAAACGCAGGAAGCCGAAGTCTCGACCGACGGGCCCCTGCTCGATCTGACGGACGCCGGCGTCAAGAAGTTCATCAAGCAGGCCAAGGCCCGCGGCTATGTGACGATGGAGGAGCTGAACAAGGTTCTGCCCTCGGAAGAAGTGACGCCCGACGCCATCGAGGACACGCTGGCGATGCTGTCCGAAATGGGCGTGAACGTGGTGGAGGCCGAGGAGGACGCGCAGGAGCAGCAGTCCACCGACGTCGCCGCCGCCGCCGGAACCGCCGTCGCCGAGACGCCCGCCAAGGCCGCCTATGATCGCACCGACGACCCGGTGCGGATGTATCTGCGCGAGATGGGCTCGGTCGAACTGCTGAGCCGCGAGGGCGAGATCGCCATCGCCAAGCGCATCGAAGCCGGTCGCGACGCCATGATCTCGGGTCTGTGCGAAAGCGCCCTGACGTTCGAGGCCATCATGGTCTGGCGCGACGAGCTCGAGAACAACCGCATCCTGCTGCGCGAGGTCATCGACCTGGACGCCACCTACGGCGTGCTGAACCCCTCGTCCCTGCCGGGCGCCGCCCAGCCCGAGGGCGAAGAGGAAGACGAGCCCGAGGAAAAATCGGCGGAAGACAAGCCGGAGTCGGACGACGAGGACGAGGACGACTTCGACGACGGCGGCGGCATGTCGATCTCGGCGCTGGAGGCGGAGCTGAGGGATGGGGTGATGGAGGTGCTGAACGCCATCGCCGCCGACTTCGGCGAGTTCCGCGGGCTGCAGGACAAGCTGGTGCAGGCGCGGCTGAAGGGCGAGACCCTGAGCGCCAAGGACCAGAAGACCTACGAGGCGCTGACGACGGCCATTTCCGACCGTCTGAAGACGATGAAGCTGAACAACAACCGCATCGAGGCGCTGGTCGAGCAGCTGTATGCGATCAACAAGCGGCTGATCGGCCTGGAAGGCCGGCTGCTGCGCCTGGCCGACAGCTACGGCATCTCGCGGCCCGAGTTCCTGAAGGCCTATTTCGGCGCCGAGCTGGACCCCAACTGGACCGAGAACGTCAAGGACATGGGCGTGCGCTGGACCAAGTTCAGCGAGAACGAGGCCAGCCAGATCGCGACCATTCGCACCGACGTCGCCGCCGTGGCGCTGGAAGCCGGCCTGCCGATCGACGACTATCGCCGCATCGTCCAGACGGTGCAGAAGGGCGAACGCGAGGCGCGCCAGGCCAAGAAGGAGATGGTCGAGGCCAACCTGCGCCTGGTGATCTCCATCGCCAAGAAATACACCAACCGCGGCCTGCAGTTCCTGGACCTGATCCAGGAGGGCAACATCGGCCTGATGAAGGCGGTCGACAAGTTCGAGTACCGCCGCGGCTACAAGTTCTCGACCTACGCCACTTGGTGGATCCGTCAGGCGATCACCCGCTCGATCGCCGACCAGGCGCGGACCATCCGCATTCCGGTGCACATGATCGAGACGATCAACAAGATCGTCCGCACCAGCCGCCAGATGCTGCACGAGATCGGCCGCGAGCCGACGCCGGAGGAACTGGCCGAAAAGCTGGCCATGCCGCTGGAGAAGGTGCGCAAGGTCCTGAAGATCGCCAAGGAGCCGATCAGCCTGGAAACCCCCATCGGGGACGAGGAGGATTCGCACCTGGGCGACTTCATCGAGGACAAGAACGCCGTCCTGCCGATCGACGCCGCCATCCAGTCCAACCTGCGCGAGACCACGACCCGCGTGCTGGCGTCGCTGACGCCGCGCGAGGAGCGGGTGCTGCGGATGCGCTTCGGCATCGGCATGAACACCGATCACACGCTGGAAGAGGTCGGCCAGCAGTTCAGCGTGACCCGCGAACGCATCCGCCAGATCGAGGCCAAGGCGCTGCGCAAGCTGAAGCACCCCAGCCGGAGCCGCAAGCTGCGGTCCTTCCTGGACAGCTGAGACAAGGCAGGGGCGGCTCCGACGGGGCCGCCCCTTCGCTTTCGGCATGAGAGAATTGGACGACGGCGCGGGCACCACTTGGACGACGCAACGACGCCTACGTCCGATTTCGACGACGCGGGCGGCTACGCCGTCGTCATGGAACACTATCGCCTGAAGAAATATCGGGGGCCGGAGGTCTGGGCGCGGGTGCGCGCGGCCTATGAGGGCGGGGAGAGCGGGCCGTCGATCGCGCGCCGGTTCGACGTCGGCCTGTCCAATCTGAGGAAGAAGGCGCGGCTGGAGGGCTGGACCCGAAAGGACATCGCGCAAAAGCTGGATGGCGAACTGGAGCCGGCGCGCGAGACGGCGCCGCCGCCGGTCCCGCAGGGGCCGCCGGTCGATCCGCAGACGGCCGTGGAAACGGCGATGCAGCGCGCCAGCAGCCTGTTGGCGCAAGGACGTGGCGCGGAGGCCCAGACGCTGATCCGCTCGGCCGAGGCCCTGGCCAAGCTGGCGGAGCGCGCCGGAGAGGCCGCCGCCGCCGCCGCGGACCAACCGTCGGAGGAAGAGGCGATCGCGCGATACATGGCCGAGCGCGACGCCGATATCATCGACCAGGCGACGAAGCTGGCCTGGGCGATGCTGATGGACCAGCCGATGGGCGAGGCGGCGCGGTATTCCGCCTTCATGTACCACTGGCGCGCACGGCACCTGGGGCCGGAGGCGACGGCCTGCTATTTCGCCCATGCGGTCGACTGCGGCTGGGCGCGGCGCTATTTCGACGGGGAGGGGCGGTTGCGGCCCCTGCCGGAGCCGATCACGCCCCTGGCGATGATGGTCGATCAGCATCTTCGCCTCAGCGCGGAGCGGGACCAGAATTCCGCGCAAAAGGATCCATACAGCATGGACCTGGACTATCCGGGCCCGATCCGTTTCGCGCCATCGTCGGACGAGCCCGGAATCGGTTAGGCTGGGGCCATGACCGAGCGCGCCTTCGCACCCCGCCCGCCCGCCTTTCGCCTGGCGCAGACCGCCCTGATCCTGGGGCTGGCGGCGGCGCTGACGATGGCGGGGTGCGTGCGGCGCCCGCCGGAGCCGCTGCGGCCCCCGGCCTATCCCTATTCGCAGACGCCCGCGCCGCTGGTGGGCGCGCTGATCGACCGGCCGATCGACGGGGGCACGCAAGGGGCGGTCAAGCGCGCGGGCGCGGACCTGGGCCAGTGCATGGCCCAGCTGACGGCGGCGCGGGTGCGCTTCAGCCCCGTGCCGGATCGCCAGAACACCGCCGCCTGCGGCCTGAGCCAGGGCGGCGTGCTGGGCGCCGACATGGGCACGGTGGCGCGCATGGCGCCCGGCGAGGTGGAGATGACCTGCCAGACGGCGCTGGCGCTGAGCGTCTGGCGGCGGCAGTCGCTGGAGCCGGCGGCGCGCGAGATCCTGGGCTCGGACGTGGTCCAGATCGACCACATGGGCGCCTACGCCTGCCGCAACGTGAATAACGGCGTGGGCTCGAACCGGATCAGCGCCCACGCCCAGGCGGCGGCCCTGGACTTCGCCGGTGTGCGCCTGCGCGACGGACGCCGGATCAGCGTGGCGCGCGACTGGAACGGCGACGGGGCCGAGGCGCGCTTCCTGCGCCGCATCCGCGACGACGCCTGCCGCGTGTTCGGCACGACGCTGAGCCCCGACTACAACGCCGTCCACCACGACCATCTGCACCTGGAAGCGACCGACACCCGCTTCTGCCGCTGAGGCCGGCGCGACATCGCGTCCTTCGCAAATGCGAGATGAGGGTTGAACCCGAGCGGTCGCTCGGCTTTCTAGTCTGTCGGGCGGGGGCGTTCATGACGAGGTCGCGCATGATTCCCCGCCGTCGCGCCGTGCTTCAGGGCCTTGCCGGCCTGGGCGCCGCCTTCGCCCTGCCGCCGGGCCTGGCCCTGGCCCAGGAGGGCGAGGCCTTCAGCTTCGAAACCGTGAAGGCCCTGGCCCGCGACCTGGCCGCGCGCCCTCATGCGCCCCGGCCCGAGGCGGCGGGCGACCTGGACGCCATCACCTATGACGAGGGGTTCCGCGTCGTCTTCGATCCCGAGCGGACGGTGACGATGGGCGCCGACCAAGGCGCCGACTGGGGCCTGCAATTCATGTCGCTGGGCGTGCTGGCGCGACGGGCGGTGGAGATCAATCTGGTCGAGGGCGGCCGCAGCCGTCGGCTGACCTATGATCCCGCCTATTTCATCGTGCCCGAGGACAGTCCGTTCAGGGCCCTGCCGGACGACGTCGGCTTCGCGGGCTTCCGGGCCGTGGCCGGGCCGGGCCGGGCCGAATGGCTGTCGTTCCTGGGCGCCTCCTACTTCCGCTCGCCGGGGCCGTTCGGGCAGTACGGCCTGTCGGCGCGGGGGCTGGCGCTGGACACCTACGCCGAGGGACCGGAGGAGTTTCCCGACTTCACCCGCTTCTGGCTGGGGCCGGACGCCAGCGGGCGGTTGGTGATCCACGCCCTGATGGAGGGGGCGGGCGTCGTCGGCGCCTACCGTTTCGTCAACGATCGGGCGGGGGACGGCCTGGTGCAGGAGGTCGAGGCCATGCTGGTCTTCCGGCGCGGCTACGCCCAGCCGGGGTTCGCGCCCCTGACGAGCATGTTCTGGTACGGCGAGAACACGTCGGGCCCGCGCGAGGACTGGCGGCCCGAGATCCACGACTCGGACGGGCTGGCGATCTGGACGGGGGCGGGGGAGCGCATCTGGCGGCCGCTGTCCAATCCGCCGCGGGTCGTCACCAGCGCCTTCGCCGACGAGAATCCGCGCGGCTTCGGCCTGATCCAGCGCGACCGGGACTACGACAGCTATCAGGACAGCCAGGCGTATTACGACCGGCGGCCCAGCCTGTGGGTCGAGCCGGTCGGCGGCTGGGGCCGGGGGAGCGTGCGGCTGGTCGAGGTTCCGACGCGTAGCGAGACGCTGGACAACATCGTGGCCTTCTGGACGCCCGCCGCGAGACCGGCGGCGGGCCAGACGCGCACCCTGCGCTATCGGTTGACGTGGGACGGGGATGCGCCGGGCCTGGAGACCCTGGCCCGGGTGACGGCGACGCGATCCGGCCGGGCGGGACGGCCCGGCGCCCCGCCTGGAGAGGGGCGGCGCATGGCGGTGGAGTTTCGCGGGGCCGACCTGGCGCGGCTGCGGCCCGAGGACGCGCGGGCGGCCGTGAGCGCGGTGCGCGGCGCCGTGTCCAACATCGAACTGGTCGCCGCCGATCCGACCGAGACCGGCTTTGAGCGCACCTGGCGCCTCATTTTCGACGTGGCGCCGTCATCGGATGAACCGGCGGACGTGAAAGCCTGGCTTCGAACGCGGAACGGGCGGCGTCTCACCGAGACGTGGACGGCTCAGATTTTCGCGGAACGCGCAACCTGAACGGTGTTCGGTCGTTCCGTGGGTCGAGCCTCCCCGCTCCACAGACAATCAGGATCGACCATGGCGTCCGTTTCGGCGGCGCTCCGGGAGGCGGACGTGTCCGCGCCGGACGCCCGCAACCCTCTTTCCGATCTGCCCGCGGCCGCGCCGCTGGCGATGCCGGTGCAGGCGCTGGACCAGCCGCCCGTGCGCGATTTCGGCCGGACGATGGGGCAGCCGTGGGCGCGGCGGGCGGCGCTGATCGCCTTCACCGTGCTGACGACCGTGCTGGCGGTGGTGGTGCTTCATGACGCCTTCAGCGCCGATTTCCTGACGGGCGCCGAGGTGGTGCATCTGGTGCTGTTCGCCAGCCTGTTCGCCTGGACCGCCTTCGCCTTCGCCTCGGCCTTCGCCGGATTCGCGGTCAGCCTGGCGCCGCGCCGGGACGAGGGGACGACCCAGCCGCTGACGGCGCGCACGGCGATCCTGGCCCCGGTCTATAACGAGGCGCCCGGCCCGGTCTTCGCGCGGCTGGAGGCGATGATGCGCGACGTCGAGGCCGAGGGCCTGGCCGACCGCTTCGACCTGTTCATCCTCAGCGACACGCGCGCGCCCATGATCGCCGTGGCCGAGCAGGCGGCGTTCCGCCGGCTGCGCGAGGCCCTGGGCGGCGGCGTGCGGGTCTTCTATCGCCGCCGCGCCGAGAACATCGACCGCAAGGCGGGCAATATCGCCGACTGGGTCCGGACCTGGGGCGGCGCCTATGAGCACATGGTGGTCCTGGACGCCGACAGCCTGATGACCGGCGCCGTGCTGGGCCGTCTGTCGGGCCTGATGCAGGCCGATCCGCGCGCGGGCCTGATCCAGACGGTCCCGGCCGTGATCGGGGCCAGCACCCTGTTCGCGCGGCTGGAGCAGTTCGCCAGCCGCCTGTACGGGCCGATGTTCGCGCGCGGCATGGCCTGGTGGTGCGGCACGGAAGGCAACTATTGGGGCCATAACGCCATCATCCGCGTCCGCGCCTTCGCCGAACGCGCCGGCCTGCCGCACCTGAAGGGGCGAAAGCCCTTTGGCGGCCATATCCTGAGCCACGACTTCGTCGAGGCCGCCCTGATGCGACGCGCGGGGTGGCGGGTGCGGCTGGAGCCGGACCTGGGCGGATCGTGGGAAGAGGGGCCGCCCAGCCTGATCGACCAGATCGTGCGGGACCGCCGCTGGTGCCAGGGCAATCTGCAGCACCTGGGCGTGGTGACGGCGCGCGGGTTGAACCCCGTCAGCCGGTTCCACTTGGTGCGGGGCTTCTCGACCTATCTGGCCGCGCCGATGTGGATCGCGCTGCTGGCGCTGAGCGTCGGGCTGATGGTGTTCCCGGACGAGCTGGCGGGCGCGCGGATCGGCGCGGGCTCGCCGTCGGCGGCCGGCGCCCTGCTGGGCGTCATGGCGGTGTCGGCGGCCTTCCTGATCCTGCCCAAGTTCATGGCCCTGGTCGCGGCGACGGCGCGCGGAGAGCTGGACCGGTTCGGCGGGGCGGACGCGGCGGTCAGGAACATCCTGATCGAGACGGCGCTGTCGACCCTGCTGGCGCCGGCGGCCCAGTTCGCCCAGACGCGGGCGGTCGTGTCGGTGCTCTCGGGCCGGGATTCGGGCTGGGCGCCGCAGCGGCGCGACCTGGACGGCCTGTCCTGGAGCGAGGCCTTCGCCGCCCACCGGGCCGAGTTCGCCTTCGGCCTGGGGCTGGCGGGGCTGTGCCTGGCGCTGAACCCGGCCGCCCTGCTGTGGGCCGCGCCGCCGGCCCTGGGGCTGGCGGGGGCCTTCTGGCTGTCGGCGGTGACGGCGCGGGCGGTCGGCGACGACCTTTTGGCCACGCCCGAGGTGCTGGCGCCCCATCCGGTGATCGTCCAGGCCCAGGCCCTGACCCAGGCGCTGGCCGAGCCGGCGGAGACCCGGACGCCGGCGCCGAGCCGCTTCCTGACGATTCCCCGACCGACGCCAGCCCTGGCGGTCGCCGCCGCTTGATGCGGATCAGGCTTCGAAAACCGTTTCGAAGCCGCCGTAGATCATGCGCTTGCCGTCGAAGGGCATGTCCAGCTCTTGGAAGCGCGGGTCGTCCATCATCTTCGCCTCGAAGGCGTCGGCCGTGGCCTTGTCCGGCCAGACGACCCAGGAGAAGACGACGGTCTCGCCCTCCTCGGCCTTCACCGCCATCCTGAAGTCGGTGAGCTTGCCGGCGGGCAGGTTGTCGCCCCAGGCCTCCACATGGGACAGGACGCCGTATTCCTTGAACAGGGGCGAGGCGGCCCTGGCGCTGGCGATGTAGCGTTCCCTGTCGCTGATCTTGACGGGGGTGACGAAGCCGCTGACGTAGGTCATGACGTTCTCCTTGGCTTGGGGGTCAAAGGTCGGCGACGGCGCGGTCCAGCGCCGCGATGTCGATCTTGCGCATGGTCATCATGGCCCGCATGGCGGCCTCGGCGCGCGCGCGGTTCGGGTCGGTGGTCAGGTCCATCAGCCGGCGCGGGGTGATCTGCCAGGACAGGCCCCAGCGGTCCTTCAGCCAGCCGCAGACGTTTTCCTGGCCGCCGTTCGCGGTCAAGGCGTCCCACAGCCGGTCGGTCTCGGCCTGATCCTCGGTCATGACCATGAAGGAGACGGCTTCGTCGAAGGTGAAGTTCGGCCCGCCGTTCAGGGCCATGTAGCGCCGGCCGGCCAGGGTGAACTGGACCGTCAGCACGCTGTCGGCGGGGCCGGAGGGCGTATCGACGGGCGAGCGGTTGACGGAATCGATGCGGCTGTCGGGCAGCAGGGAGACATAGAGGCGCGCTGCCTCCTCGCCATCGCCGTCGAACCAGAGACAGGGAACGATCTTGTCGGTCATGTCCCTGGCCTCAGGCCGGTTGGTGCTGGTCGGCGGCGAAGGCTTCCGGTCCGGCCGCGACGGCGGCGGCGTCCATCCACATGGTTTCCCAGATGTGGCCGTCCGGGTCGGCGTAGCTGCGCCCGTACATGAACCCATAGTCCTGAACAGCGTTCGGATCGGCCTGACCGCCCGCCTGCGCGGCCTTGCCGACGACCGCATCGACGGCCTCGCGGCTGTCCTCCGACAGGCACAACAGCACCTGGGCCGAGGCGTGGGCGTCCGGGATGGCGCGGTCGGTGAAGCCCTTCCACTTGTCGTGGGTCAGCAGCATCACGTGAATCACGTCCGACAACACCATGCAGGCGGCGGTGTCGTCGCTGAACTTGTCGTTCTTCGTCGCGCCCACGGCCTCGTAAAAGGCGATCGAACGGGCCAGGTCGGCGACGGGCAGGTTGATGAAGATCATCTTGGGCACGGCGTTTCTCCTCTCCTAAGGTTTGCGCACCGTGAGCGTGATGATTATGATAGTCAACCATGAAGTTAGAAAAAGTAACCGCAAAGCCTGGGCGGAAGTATCACGACGCCTGCGGGGCGGCGCACGGGCTGGACCTGATCGGGGAGCGCTGGGCCCTGTTGGTCATGCGCGAGCTGATGTTCGGGCCCCGGCGGTTCGGCGATCTGAAGAAGGACCTGTGCGGCCTGTCGGCCAACGTCCTGACCCAGCGGCTGGAAGGGCTGGAGTCCTCGGGCATCGTGCGTCGCCGCAAGCTGCCGCCGCCGGCCTCGGTCCAGGTCTATGAGCTGACGGACTGGGGGCGGGAGCTGAAGCCCATTTTCGCCCTGCTGGGCCGCTGGGCCGCGCGGTCGCCGATGCACGATCCCACCCTGCCGCTGAGCCCGGTGTCTGTGGTGATGTCGCTGGAGACCATGTTCGACGCGGCCAAGGCCGGCGACGCCCGGTTGGACGTGGGCCTGCGGTTCGGCGACGAGAGCTTTCGCCTTCGCATCGCCGACGGCGGCCTGAGCGCCGAGCGGGCGCAGGCCGACGGCGCAGAGGTGGTGTTCGACACCCAGCCGCCGGTTCTGGCCGGGGCCGTCTATGGCGGGGCGCCGCTGGCCGGGCTGGAGGCGGAGGGCGTGCTGAGGCTGGCCGGGGACCGGAACCTGGCCGAGCGGTTCACGACCTTCTTCGCCCTGCCGCCCAAGGCGTTCTGACGATCCATGTCCGAAAACCGCGAGACATCGTGGGGGCGCGGGCGCATCCTTCCGCCCATGAACTCTTCGCTGGATTTCGAGACCTGCTGGCGCGCCGTCGTGGCGCGCGACGCCCGCTTCGACGGGCGATTCTTCACCGGCGTGACGTCGACGGGAATCTATTGCCGGCCGGTGTGCCCGGCGCGCACGCCCCGGCGCGAGAACGTGACCTTCCACCCCAGCGCGGCGGCGGCCGAGGCCGGGGGCTTTCGCGCCTGCCTGCGCTGCCGCCCGGAGACGGCGCCCGACTTCGCCGGATGGCGCGGCGTCGAAGCGCCGCGCGGCGGGGCCTGGCGGGGATCGTCCAACACCGTCAGCCGCGCCCTGGCCCTGATCGAGGGCGGGGCGCTGGACGGGGGCGACGTCGACGCCCTGGCCGCGCGGCTGGGGGTGGGAGAACGGCAGCTGCGCCGTCTGTTCCGCCAGCACCTGGGGGCCGCCCCCGTCAGCGTGGCCCAGACGCGGCGCGTGCTCCTGGCCAAGCAGCTGATCCACGAGACCGGCCTGTCGATGGCCGAGATCGCCTTGGCCTCGGGCTTCGGCAGCGTGCGGCGGTTCAACGAGACCTTCCAGGGCCTGTACGGACGCCCGCCGTCGGCGCTGCGGCGACGCCGCACGGGGGAGGCAGGGGGAACGATCCGGCTAGGCCTCAGCTACCGCGCCCCCTATGACTGGCCGGCCATGCTGGCGTCGCTGGCCGCCCGGTCGGCCATGCCCGAAACCGTGTCGGGCGACGCCTGGACCCGCATGCTGGCGCCGCAGGTCGATGGCGCGCGCGGCCGGATCTCGGTTCGGCCGGACGCCGGGGCGTCGGAGCGGCTGACCGCCGAGGTCGAGATCGACGCGCTTTGCGCCCTGCCGGGGGTCCTGGCGCGGACGCGGCGGGTGCTGGACCTGGCGGCGGACCCTGTCGCCATCGCCCGCGACCTGTCGACCGATCCGGTCCTGGCCGAGGCGGTGGCCGCCCATCCGGGACGCAGGCCGCCGGGCGAGTGGAGCGACGCGGGCGACGACCCGCCCAGCGACCGTCTGACGACCGACGACCCGATGCTGCGCGCGCGCGCGGAACGCTGGCGGCCCTGGCGGGCCTATGGCGCGCTGTACTGGACCCTGGCCAAGGAGACCCTGAATGCCCAGGCCGCATGACGCCCCCGAAACCTTGACCCTGACCCTGGACCGCGTCGCATCGCCCGTGGGCGAGGTGCTGGTCGTGACCGACGCCGACGGCGCCGTGCGCGCGCTGGACTTTCACGACTTCGAGGACCGGATGCGGCGGCTGCTGCGCCGCCATTACGGCGAGGTCGTCCTGACGCCGGGACGGGCGCCCGAGCCCGTGCGCGCGGCGGTGGCGGCCTATTTCGCCGGCGACCTGGCCGCCTTCGACGCGGTGGAGGTCAGGACCGGCGGCACCGATTTCCAACGCCGGGTGTGGGCGGCGCTGCGCGACATTCCGGCCGGCGAGACCCGCAGCTACGGCCAGCTGGCGGCCGCGATCGGCGCGCCCAAGGCGATGCGGGCCGTGGGCCTGGCCAACGGCGCCAATCCGGTCGGCGTCATCGTGCCCTGTCATCGGGTGATCGGGGCGAGCGGCACGCTGACCGGATACGCCGGCGGTCTGGAGCGCAAGCGGTGGCTGCTGGCGCACGAGGCGGCCGGCCGTCTCTAGAAACCATGACCGCGAAGGCGCATTTGAGGGGCATGAGGCTTCTCCCCGCCGCCCTGCGCTCCGCCCTGGTTCTGACCGTCCTGGCTCTGGCCGCGTGCGCCGCGCCGCATATCCAGCCGCCGCTGACGCCGTCCGCCGGATTCGCCGGGCCGTCGGTTCAGGATCGCGCCCTGGTTATGAGCGACGGCGCGCGCCTGCCGCTGATGCGCTGGACCCCGCGAGAGCGGCCCTGGGCGGTGATCGTGGCCCTGCACGGCATGAACGACCACGCCGCCTCTTTCCGGCTGGCCGGGCCGTGGTGGGCCGAGCAGGGGATCGAGACCTGGGCCTATGACCAGCGCGGGTTCGGCGCCGCCCCCGGCCGCGGCGAATGGGCCGGGCAGGCGCGGATGACCGACGACCTGCGCGAGGCCGTCGCCCTGGCCCGCGCGGCGCATCCCGACGCCCTGATCGCCGTGGTCGGAGAGAGCATGGGCGGATCGGTGGCGGCCGCCGCCTTCGGCTCGGATCGGCCGCCCGACGCGGACCGGGTGGTGCTGCTGGCGCCGGGCGTCTGGGGCTGGACCACGCAAGGCTGGCTGAACAGCGCCGCCCTGAACATCGCCGCGCGGATGGCCGGGTCCAAGGCCGTCGAGCCGCCCCGCTTCATCGCGGACCGCATCCAGGCCTCGTCCAATGTGCTGGAGCTCTACCGCAACGGGCGCGACCCCCAGAGCCTGCTCTCCACGCGGTTCGACACCATCTACGGCCTGGTCGACCTGATGGAGGCCTCGTCGCGGCGGATCGGCCTGATCCGCACGCCCGCCATCCTGATGTACGGCGCCCATGACGAGGTCGTGGAGAAGGGGCCGATGCGCCGGGCGCTGGAGCATATGCCCGCCGACGCGACCCTGCGGACCGCCTGGTATCCGAACGGGTGGCATCTGCTGAACCGGGACCTGGACGCCGAGGCGGTCTATCGCGACGTGGTCGGCTTCCTGCGCGATCCGGCGGGGCCGCTGCCGTCGGGCGCCGGGCCGGTTCTGCCGCATCTCGAAGCCCTGGCGAAACGCTGACGCGAAACGGTCATGCTTGCCCATTACAGGCGAGCGGCCTATCTGCCGGGCAACAAGAATATTACCCAGGGAGCGCCTATCATGGGCATGACGCTGTTCGATTCTCCGTCTTTCGCGAATCATGAGGGCGTGCACGCCTTTTTCGACGAGAAAACCGGTCTCAAGGCGATCGTCGCCGTTCACTCGACCGCGCGCGGTCCGGCCGTCGGCGGCACGCGGATGTGGAACTATGGCTCGGCGGCCGAGGCGCTGGAGGACGTGCTGCGCCTGTCCAGGGGCATGAGCTACAAGAACGCGATCGCCGACCTGGAGATGGGCGGCGGCAAGTCGGTCATCATCGGCGACAGCCGCACCCAGAAGACGCCTGAGCTGTTCCGCGCCTTCGGCCGCGCCGTCGATACGCTGGGCGGAATCTACTACGCCGCCGAGGACGTGGGCGTGTCGGTCGCCGACATCGCCGAGGCGCGCAAGGAGACGACGCGGGTTCTGGGCCTCAAGGACGGGCCGGAAGCGTCGGGCGACCCCAGCCCGGTGACGGCCGAGGGCGTCTATCGCTCGACCCTGGCGGTGGCGCGCCGGCTGTTCAGGCAGGACGACCTGACCGGCCTGACCATCGCCGTCCAGGGCGTCGGGCACGTCGGCGGATACCTGGCCGACAAGCTGGCGGCCGCCGGCGCCAAGCTGGTGATGACCGACGTCAACGCCGCCGTCCTGGCCGAGGTCGCCGCGCGCACGGGGGCCCAGATCGTGGCGCCGGACGCCATCTATGACGTCAAGGCGGACATCTATGCGCCGTGCGCCCTGGGGGCGACGCTGAACCCGCAGACGCTGGAGCAGATCAGCGCCCGGGCGGTGGTCGGCGCGGCCAACAACCAACTGGCGACGCCCGAGATCGGCCGCATCCTGTTCGAGCGCGGCGTGCTGTACGCGCCCGACTATGTCGTCAACGGCGGCGGCATCATCAATGTCGCGGCGGAGATGAACGCCCGCCAGACGCGCGGCGCCTTCGACCCGAACTGGGTGGAGATGAAGCTGGCGCGCCTGATCGAGACCTTCGAGGAAATCCTGGAGCGGTCCGCGGCCGAGACGCGCCCGACGCACGAGATCGCCGACGCCATCGCCGAGGCCCGCATCGCCGGCGCGCGCGAGGACCGCCGCAAGGCGGCCTGAGGCCGTGCGGCCGCGTTGAGGGACGGCGCGTAACCGTCTCTTAACGCGGCGTTTACCATCCGGGCGGCATTTTCTGCCTAGCGGGGTCGTCCGGGTCTTCCGCGAGTATGGGGCGGGGACGCGTGGGCGGTTTCACCGAGGCGTTGAAGAAGTTCGGGATCGGTCGCCTGGCGGCCATTCTCGGCGTCGCCGCGGGCGTGGCGGCGGTGCTGGTCGCCGTCATGCTGCGCATGGGCCAGGCGCCCGACGCCTTGCTCTACTCCAACCTGGACCTGCGCGAGGCCGGCGAGATCACCGCCGCCCTGGACCAGGCGGGCATTAAATATTCGTCCAAGGGCGACGGTTCGACCATCATGGTCAACCGCGACGAGGTCGGCACGGCGCGGATGATGCTGGCCGGCCAGGGGCTGGTGACCTCGGGCTCGGTCGGCTACGAGCTGTTCGACAACCAGTCGGTCCTGGGCCAGACCGAGTTCCAGCAGCAGCTGAACGAGCAGCGCGCCCTGCAGGGCGAACTGGCCCGCACCATCATGTCGATGCGCGGCATCACCGCCGCCCGCGTCCACATCACCATGCCGCGCCGCGAAATGTTCACCGCCGCCGCGGGCGAGCCGACGGCCGCCGTGCTGGTCGGCCTGGGCGGGCGCGACCTGACCGGCGACCAGGTCAACGCCATCCGCAACCTGGTCGCCTCGTCGGTGCCGAACCTGAAGCCCGACCGCGTCACGGTCGCCGACGAGAACAACCGCACCCTGGCCGCCGGCAACGACGGCGGCGAGTTCACCACCGCCTCGGCTCTGGAGGCCAAGAACGCCACCGAGGCGCAGCTGCAGGCGCGCATCAAGGACATCGTTGAGGGCGTCGTCGGCGTGGGCGCTGCGCGCGTTCAGGTCACCGCCGACATCGACCGCAGCCGCTCGACCACCCAGGAGCAGAAGTTCGACCCGGACGGCCAGGTGGTGCGCTCCACCTCCACCAACGGCTCCCAGTCGTCCGACACCACGGGCCAGCCGGACGGCGCGGTGACCGCGACGAACAACATCCCCGGCGGCGCGGCGCCGAACACCACGCCGCTCGGTTCGACCAGCGCCGAGAACACCGAGACCACCAACTACGAAATCTCCAACACCACCACGACCACCACGCGCGAGCCGGGCGAGGTGCGCAAGCTGGCGGTGGCGGTCGCGGTCGACGGCAAGCTGACCCCGGCCGCCGACGGCAAGGGCGAGCCGACCTATGCCCCGCGCACCGCCGAGGAGATCGCCCAGATCAAGGCCCTCGTCGCCGCCGCCGTCGGCATCGACGAGGCGCGCGGCGACAAGATCGAGGTGGTCAACGTTCGCTTCAACCGCGACGCCGGCCTGGCGGGCGACCTGGACGGCGCCGGCGGGATGCTGGACTTCTCCAAGAACGACATCATGCGCGGGATCGAACTGCTGGTGCTGCTGATCACCGGCGTGCTGCTGATCTTCTTCGTGCTGCGCCCGCTGCTGAAGACGGCGACCGGCGGGGCGGGCGTGCCGGCGCTGGCGGGGGCGGACGGCGTGCCGGTGACGCAGCTTCAGACGACCACGGTGATCGGCCCGGACGGCCAGCCCCAGCTGGTCCAGCTGCCGCCGCCCAGCGAGATGGAGCAGAAGATCGACATCGCCCGCATCGAGGGCCAGGTGAAGGCCTCTTCGGTCAAGAAGGTGGCGGACTTCGTCCAGAGCCACCCCGATGAGGCGGCCGGCATCCTGCGGACCTGGGTGGCGGAAGGCTGATGCCCAAGCTCGTCTCCAAGAAGGCCGCGATCGAGGACCCCAACAAGCTGACGGGGCCGGAGAAGGCCGCCGTCATCCTGCTGGCGCTGGGCGAGGAGCACACCGCCCTGTGGGAGCGGCTGGACGACGACGAGGTCAAGGAGATCTCGCAGGCCATGGCCACCCTGGGCAACGTCACCGCCGAGGCGGTCGAGGCCCTGATGATCGAGTTCGTCTCGGGCCTGTCGGGCTCGGGCTCGGTCATGGGCAGCTACGAACAGACCCAGAAGCTGCTCAGCGCCTTCCTGCCCAAGGACCGCGTCGACGGCCTGATGGAGGAAATCCGCGGTCCGGCCGGCCGGACCATGTGGGACAAGCTGGGCAATGTGAACGAGGCGGTCCTCGCCAACTATCTGAAGAACGAATATCCCCAGACGGTCGCCGTGATCCTGTCCAAGGTCCGGTCGGACCACGCCGCGCGGGTGCTGACCAGCCTGCCCGAGGATTTCGCCCTGGAATGCGTCCAGCGGATGCTGCGCATGGAGCCGGTGCAGCGCGAAATCCTGGACAAGATCGAACAGACGCTGCGCACCGAGTTCATGTCCAACCTGGCGCGCACCTCCAAGCGCGACAGCCACGAGATGATGGCCGACATCTTCAACGCCTTCGACCGCCAGACCGAGGCGCGGTTCATCGGCGCCCTGGAGGAACGCAACCGCGAATCGGCCGAGCGCATCCGCGCCCTGATGTTCGTGTTCGAGGACCTGTCCAAGCTGGATCCGGGCGGCGTCCAGACCCTGCTGCGGGCGGTGGAGAAGGATCAGTTGGGCCTGGCGCTGAAGGGCGCCTCGGAAGGGCTGCGCGAGATGTTCTTCTCCAACATGTCCGAACGCGCGTCGAAGATCATGCGCGAGGACATGGAATCCATGGGCCCGGTGCGGCTGAAGGACGTCGACGCCGCCCAGACGGCGATGGTCCAGGTGGCCAAGGACCTGGCGGCCAAGGGGGACATCATGCTGGCCGGCCAGGGCGCCGACGACGAGCTGATCTACTGACATGAACGCCAAGCCCTTCACCTTCGACACCGAGTTCGACGCCGACGGCGAGGTCGTGCGCCCGTCGCAATGGCGGCCCGTCAAGCGCAGCTTTCTGCCGGCCGAGGTGGACGCCCTGGTGGCCCAGGCGCGTCTGGAGGCGCGCGAACAGGCCCTGGCCGAGGTCGAACACGTCCGCGCCCTGGCGCTGAGCCAGATCGCCCAGGCCGCCGGCGCCGCGCTTTCCACCCTCAAGAGCGTGGCCCAGGCCCACCGCGAGCAGTCCGCCGATCTGGCGCTGCAGGCGGCGCGGGCCATCGCCGGCGCGGCCCTGGACCGTTTCCCGCAGGCCCCGCTGAAGGCCGCGCTGGAGCTGCTGGCCCAGGAGGTCGACGCCTCGCCCCGCCTGGTGGTGCGCGGCGCCGGGCTGGACGAGACGGCGCGCGCCATGATCGCCCAGGCCGCCGCCGATTCCGGCTTCACCGGCGCCGTCGCCTTTCGCGACGAAGCGGGGCTGGCCGCGGCCGCCTTCCAGCTGGAGTGGGCCGACGGCCGCGCCGACTACGATCCCGAAGAGGCCGCCCGGCGCGTGGGCGAGGCCCTTTCCGCCGCCCTGGCCGCCGAAGCCGGGCACGCCGAAAATCCCGTCCTGGACAGGAGTGACGTCTGATGGCTTCCGACGATCTGTCGCTTGAGGAATTCACCGATCCCGCCGCCCTGCCGGCGTTGGAGGATCATGGCGAGAAGAGCGCCGCCGACCTGGCCACCGTCTTCGACGTGCCGGTCAACATCTCGGCCGTGCTGGGCAAGTCGCACATGTCGGTGGCGCAGCTGCTGCAGTTGAACAAAGGCTCGGTGCTGGAGCTGGATCGCAAGGTCGGCGAGGCCATCGACATCTTCGTCAACAACCGCCTGGTGGCGCGCGGCGAGGTGGTGGTCGTCGACGACCGCCT
The DNA here is from genome assembly GCF_023573565.1 of Brevundimonas albigilva. Classification (NCBI taxonomy): domain Bacteria; kingdom Pseudomonadati; phylum Pseudomonadota; class Alphaproteobacteria; order Caulobacterales; family Caulobacteraceae; genus Brevundimonas; species Brevundimonas albigilva. The sequence continues at coordinate 2,051,927 of NZ_CP097649.1, read as the reverse complement.
GGGCGTGACCATGACGGAAATCATCAAGACCGAGGATGCGGGCGCCTGATCGGCGACCGCGCGAGAGATTAGAGGAGAAGAACGATGCGTCTTCTGGTGGTTGGCAGACTGAGCGGGCAACTGGCCTCGGCGGTGAAGATGGCGATGGCGCACGGCGCCAAGGTCAATCACGTCGAGCGATGCGACCAGGCGACCGACCTGTTGCGACGGGGGCAGGGCGCGGACCTGCTGATGGTCGACTACAAGCTGGACATCGCCAGCCTGATCGGAGCGAACGAGGCCGAGCGGATCAGCGTGCCGGTGGTGGCCTTCGGCATTGACGCGGACGCGCGCGAGGCGGCGGCGGCCATCAAGGCCGGGGCCAAGGAGTTCATCCCCCTGCCGCCCGAGGCCGACCTGATCGCCGCGGTGCTGTCGGCGGTGGCCGACGACGAGAAGCCGATGATCTCGGCCGACCCGTCGATGAAGCACGTCATCCAGCTGGCCGACCAGGTGGCGCGTTCGGAGGCCTCGATTCTGGTCACCGGCGAAAGCGGCGTCGGCAAGGAGGTGATGGCCCGTTACCTGCACGAGAATTCGCGCCGCAAGGACAAGCCCTTCATCAGCGTCAACTGCGCCGCCATTCCGGACAACCTGCTGGAATCGGAGCTGTTCGGCCACGAGAAGGGCGCCTTCACCGGCGCCGTGGCCCGCCGCATCGGCAAGTTCGAGGAGGCCGACGGCGGCACCCTGCTGCTGGACGAGATCAGCGAGATGGACGCCCGGCTGCAGGCCAAGCTGCTGCGCGCCATCCAGGAGCGGGTCATCGACCGGGTCGGCGGCACCAAGCCGGTCAAGGTCGACATCCGCATCATCGCGACCTCGAACCGCGACCTGGCGCGCGCCGTGTCGGAAGGGACCTTCCGCGAGGACCTGCTGTATCGCCTGAACGTCGTGAACCTGCGCCTGCCGTCCCTGCGCGAGCGGCCGGGCGACATCGCCGTGCTGGCCGATCACTTCGTCAAGAAATACGCCGCCGCCAACGGCGTGGCCGCCCGACCGCTGTCGCCCGCCGCCCGCCAGGCGGTCACCGCGCACCGCTGGCCCGGCAACGTCCGCGAGCTGGAGAACGCCATGCACCGCGCGGTGCTTCTGGCGACCGGCGCCGAGATCGACGTGGAGGCCATCCGCCTGCCCGACGGCCGTCCGCTGGCGCTGGACGCCGGTGCGCACGGCGGCTCCGTCGGCGTCGCCTCTCCGGCCCTGGACGCCGGCCCCGCCGCCCGCGCCGCCCAGGCCGCCGACGCCGTGACCCGCAGCTTCGTCGGACAGACGGTGGCGGCGATGGAGAAGACGCTGATCCTGGACACCCTGACCCACTGCCTGGGCAACCGCACCCATGCGGCCAACATCCTGGGCATCTCGATCCGCACGCTTCGCAACAAGCTGAACGAATACGCCGACGAGGGCGCCAGCATCCCCGCGCCGCAAAGCGGCGTCTCGGGCGGGACGCCCGGCGCCGGATACGCCGCCTGAGGATGGCGCGGACGCCGGACCGTCGAGGCCTGCTGGCCGGCGCGGGCGCGCTGGCGCTGGCCGGCTGCTATCGCCGCGAGACCCCCCAGGCGGACGCGCAGCCGCTGGACCTGCATCTGTCGGACCTGGAAGGCCGTCATGGCGGGCGGCTGGGCGTGGCCGCGCTGGACGTCGCCTCGGGCCGCCAGGCCCTGTGGCGCGCCCAGGAGCGCTTTCCCTTCTGCTCGACCTTCAAGGCCTTCCTGGCGGCGGCGACCCTGCAGCGGGTCCAGCGCGGCGAGGAAGACCTGGAACGCCGCGTGCGCGTCACCCGGGCGGACATGATCCCCCATGCGCCGACCACGGGGCCGGCCGTCGGCCGCGACCTGAGCATCCGGCAGTTGATGCAGGCGGCGGTCGAACTGAGCGACAATCCCGCGGCGAACATCCTGATCCGGGAAATGGGCGGAATCGGCGTATGGCGTCAGTGGTGGCCGAGCTTCGGCGACACCACGACCCTGATCTCGCGACTGGAGCCCGAGCTGAACACCGCCCTCGCCGACGATCCGCGCGACACCTGCCTGCCGGCCCAGACCCTGGCCAACATTCGGCTGATGGCGTTCAGCGACCGGCTGAGCCCGGCGCACGACGCCCTGCTGCACGACTGGCTGGTCGCCTCGCCGACCGGGCCGAACCGGCTGAAGGCCGCCGCGCCCCAAGGCTGGACCGTGGCGCACAAGACCGGCACGGGCATGAACGGCACCGCCAACGACATCGGCATGATGACGCCGGTCAGCGGCGCGCCCGTGCTGATGGCGGTCTATCTGACCGGCGCGACCCAGGCGACGGACGACCAGCGCGACGCGGTGATCGCCGACGCCGGACGCCGGGCGCTGGAGGTGCTGGGCCGTGGCTGACGTCCCGCTGATGAAGGACGGCATGGCGCGCCCCACGGGACGCGACGTGCTGGGCTGGCTGAACCGCGGCGAGGTGCTGATGGCGGTCGGCGTGATCGGCGTCATCATGCTGCTGATCCTGCCGGTCCCGAAGATGCTGCTGGACCTGCTGCTGGCGATCTCGCTGGTGTCCAGCGTGCTGATCCTGATGACGGCGGTGATGATGAAGCGCCCGCTGGACTTCGCCATCTTCCCGACCGTGCTGCTGGTCTCGACGCTGTTCCGGCTGGGGCTGAACCTGGCCTCGACGCGGCTGATCCTGACCCACGGGCAAGAGGGTCACGCGGCCGCCGGACAGGTCATCAACGCCTTCGGCCAGCTGATGATGGGCGGCAACTTCATCATCGGCGTGATCATCTTCGCCATCATCCTGGTGGTGAACTTCGTGGTCATCACCAAGGGGTCGACGCGGATCGCCGAGGTGTCGGCGCGCTTCACCCTGGATTCCATGCCGGGCAAGCAGATGGCCATCGACGCCGACCTGTCCTCGGGCCTGATCACCGAGGATCAGGCCAAGCTGCGCCGCAAGGAGCTGGAACAGGAATCGACCTTCTTCGGGGCCATGGACGGCGCCTCGAAATTCGTGCGCGGCGACGCCGTGGCCGGCCTGATCATCACCTTCATCAACGCCATCGGCGGCATCCTGATCGGCACGCTGCAGCACGGCATGCCGGCGATGGACGCGGCCAACACCTATGTGCAGCTGACCATCGGCGACGGCCTGGTGACGCAGGTTCCGGCCATCATCATCTCGATCGCCGCGGGCTTCCTGGTGTCCAAGGCGGGCGTGGAAGGCACGGCGGACAAGGCCCTGGTGACGCAGCTGGCGACCAATCCGGTGTCGCTGGGCGTGGTGTCGGGCGCGGCGGGCCTGATCGGCCTGATCCCCGGAATGCCGCTGATCCCCTTCGCGGCCCTGGCCATCGGTTCGGGCTTCATGGCCTGGCGCTTGGGCCGCGAGCGTCTGAAGCCGCAGCCGACGGCCGAGGAGCTCGACGCCGCCAAGCCGCAGCCCGAGGTCGAGGAGCCCATCAGCAACATCCTGACCATCGACGAGGTCAAGATCGAGCTGGGCTATTCGCTGCTGGCCCTGATCAACGACCTGGAGGGGCGTCGCCTGACCGACCAGATCAAGGCGCTGCGTCGGTCGCTGGCGCAGGAATACGGCTTCGTCATGCCGCAGGTGCGCATCCTGGACAACATGCGGCTGCCGACCCAGGGTTACGCCATCCGCATCAAGGAGATGGACGCCGGGGCGGGGGAGGTGCGGCTGGGCCACCTGATGGCCATGGACCCGGCCGGGCGACAGGTCGAACTGCCCGGCGAGCACATGAAGGAGCCGGCCTTCGGCCTGCCGGCCACCTGGATCGAGGAGGGCCTGCGCGAGGAGGCGACCTTCCGCGGCTACACCATCGTCGATCCCGCCACGGTGCTGACCACCCACCTGACGGAGATCCTGAAGGAGAACATGGCCGAGCTGCTGTCCTACGGCGAGGTCCAGAAGCTGCTCAAGGAATTGGGCCCCGAGCAGCAGAAGCTGGTCGAGGAACTGATCCCGACGGTGGTGACGGTCACGACCCTGCAGCGGGTGCTGCAGTCGCTGCTGCGCGAGAAGGTGTCGATCCGCGACCTGCCGGCGATCCTGGAAGGGCTGGCGGAAGCGGCGCCGCACACCACCAGCGTGACCACCCTGGTGGAGCATGTGCGCGCCCGCCTGGCGCGGCAGCTGTGCTGGCAGCATCAGGGCGGAGACGGCGCCGTGCCGATCGTGACCCTGTCGCCGGAGTGGGAGAACGCCTTCGCCGAAAGCCTGGTGGGCGGGGGCGAGGACAAGCAGCTGGCCATGGCGCCCTCGCGGCTTCAGGACTTCATCCGCGCGGTGCGCGACACCTTCGAACGCATCGCCATGTCGGGCGAGAACGCGGTCCTTCTGACCGGCCCCCAGACCCGTCCCTACGTCCGGTCGATCATCGAGCGGTTCCGCGGCCAGACCGTGGTGATGAGCCAGAACGAAATCCATCCGAAGGCGCGGCTGCGCACCCTGGGGCAGGTCTGAGACGACAATCGCTTTGACGGGGCGTGCGGCCACGCTAAAGCTCCGTTCCCATGGACCTTTCTGTTCGTTCGACCTGGAGCCGCATCGGCGAGTTCCTGCGCACGCCGTCGCTGGCGCGATCCGTGATGGGGTTGCTGGCCGTCGCCTTCTCCCTGCTGCTGGCCGTCAACGTCGTCACCTTCGTCATGAGCCAGCGCACGGCCCAGACGAACGATCAGATCGAGACGGCCCAGGCCATGCGCCGCGACGCCCGCACCGTGCTGATCGCCACCCTTGACGCCGAGACCGCGCAGCGCGGCTTCCTGCTGACCGGACGAAGCGAGTTCCTGCAGCCCTATCGGCAGGCCCAGGAGGTTCTGGGTCCGGCCACGGCGCGGCTGCATCGGGCGGCGATGGACGACCCGTCCCTTTGGCCCTCTGTGCGTCGCATCGAGGAACTGGCCACCACCAAGCAGGCGGAACTCGCCTCGACGCTGCGAATGGCGCGCGAGGGGCGGATCGGGCCGGCCATCCAGGCCGTGCGTTCGGGGCAGGGCAAGGTGGTCATGGACGACCTGCGGGCCGCCGTCGCCGATTTCGACCAGCTCAAGTCCACCCGCATCGCCGCGCGCAGCGAATCGTCGGAGCGGCTGGCGCGGGCCACCGTGGCGGCCAATGTGACGGCGGCCCTGCTGGTGCTGGTGCTGGCCGGCCTGTCCGCCTGGCTGGTGCGGCGCTATGTGATCGAGATCCAGGGCGCGCGGGACCAGCTGAACCAGATGAACGCGGGGCTGGAGGCGACGGTCGAGGAACGCACCGGCGACCTGATCCGCGCCAACGAGGAAATCCAGCGCTTCGCCTATATCGTCAGCCACGACCTGCGCGCGCCGCTGGTCAACGTCATGGGCTACACCTCCGAGCTGGAGCAGGCGGGCAAGGTCATCGACAACGCCATCACCGAGGCCCAGAAGGTCCGCGAGGTCCAGCCCGACGTGGTCATGGCCGTGCGCGAGGACATGCCCGAGGCCATCGGCTTCATCCGCGCCTCGACCGAGAAGATGGACCGGCTGATCAACGCCATCCTCAAGCTGTCGCGCGAAGGGCGGCGTAACCTGTCGCCCGAGACGCTGGACATGACCGCCATGGCCCAGAACATCGCAGACAGCGTCCACCATCAGACCGACGCCTCGGGCGCCAGGATCGTGGTGGAAACGCTGCCCGTGCTGGAAAGCGACCGGCTGTCGATGGAGCAGATCTTCGGCAACCTGATCGACAACGCGGTCAAGTATCTGGATCACGACCGACCCGGAGAGATCGTCGTGTCCGGCCAGGAGGTCCCCGGCGGCTGGACCGTCTATCGGATCGCGGACAACGGGCGGGGCATCGCGCCGCGCGACCACGAACGCATCTTCGAGCTGTTCCGCCGATCGGGGCGCCAGGATCGGACGGGCGAGGGACTGGGCCTGGCCTTCGTGCGCAACAGCGTCCGTCGCCTGGGGGGAACCATCGATGTGGAGTCCGAGCTCGGCAAGGGCTCGACTTTCATCCTGAAATTCCCCAAACGACTGATCGTCTCGGAACCAGGAGCCGCGCTGTGACCCACCCCGTAAAAATCGTCATGGTCGAAGACGACCACGGTCACGCCAAGCTGATCGAGAAGAACATTCGCCGCGCGAACATCAATAACGAAATCAAGCATTTCGATGATGGCGGCTCGGCCCTGGACTATCTTTTCAGCGCCGAGGTGCTGGCCAACGGCCCGCTGCTGATCCTGCTGGACCTGAACCTGCCGGATATGTCGGGAACTGACATTCTGGAGAAGGTGAAATCCGACGACCGTCTGCGTCGCGCGCCGGTCGTGGTGCTGACGACCACGGACGACAAGGTCGAGATCCAACGCTGCTACGACCTGGGCTGCAACGTCTATATCACCAAGCCGGTGGACTATGAATCCTTCGCCGGCGCCATCCGCCAGCTGGGCCTGTTCCTGTCGGTCATGCAGGCTCCGGAGATCGAGTGAGCGAAATTCCGGGCACCATTCGCCTGCTTTACATCGACGATGATCGCGGCTTGTCGCGGCTGGTCGAGAAGGAGCTGGGGCGGCACGGCTACGCCGTCACCTGTGCGTCCGACGGCGACGCGGGACTGGAGCTGCTGCGGGCCGGCGCCTATGACGTCTGCGCGCTGGATCACTACATGCCTGCGCGCGACGGCCTGGACATCCTGCCGGACATCATGGCCCTGCCCGAGCCGCCGCCCGTCGTCTATGTGACGGGCGCGCAGGAGGGCCGCATCGCGGTCGCGGCTCTGCGCGCCGGCGCCGCCGACTATGTCATCAAGGACGTGTCGGAGGACTTCACCTCCCTGCTGCGCGCGGCGCTGGAGGACGCGCTGCTGCGCCGTCGCCTGCAACGCGAGAACGAGGCCGCGCAGGAGGAAATCCGCCTGGCCCGCGACCGGGCGGAGGCCATGCTGCGCGAGGTCAACCATCGGGTCGGCAACTCGCTTCAGCTGGTGTCCAGCTTCATGTCGCTGCAGATGCGGCATGTGTCGGACCAGGGGGCCAAGGACGCGCTGCGCGAGTCCCAGGCCCGGATCGAGGCCGTGGCCCACGTGCACCGTCGCCTCTACACCTCTGGCGACATGAGCCGGGTGGCGATGGACGAATATCTGACGGGGCTGGTGGACGAACTGTCCAAGTCGGTGGGGCCCGACGCCGGGTCGCCGCGCCTGGTCCTGGACGCCGAACCGATGAGCGTGACGACGGACCAGGCCGTGTCGCTGGGCGTGGTCGTGACCGAACTGGTCACCAATGCGGTCAAATACGCCTATGCGCCCGGACAGGGCGGCGAAATCCGCGTGCACCTGAAGTCCGACAGCGACGGCCGCGCCATACTGACGGTCGAGGACGACGGGCCCGGCCTTGGCGACGGCTCGCCCAAGGGCACCGGCCTGGGCGGCAAGATCATCTCCGCCATGGCGTCGGGCCTGCGCTCGGCGGTGGAGTTCGACCCGGGCCACAAGGGCGTGCGCGCGCGCCTGGTCTTCGACCTCTAGCCGCGTTGCGCGTTCTGTCCTGATCATGCTGGAATTCGGCCGTCCCGATCCCGTCCTGGACCACCGCCGGCGCCCCACGGCCTTCGGCCTGGTGCTGCGCGACGGGCTGTTGGCCTGCGCGACGGGCTGTTGGCCTGCGTGAGGGTGGAGCGGGGCGCGCAGAGCTATTTCGACCTGCCGGGCGGCGCCCTGGACGGAGACGAGACCGAGGCCCAGGCCCTGGCGCGCGAGTTCGTCGAGGAGACCGGACTGACCGTGCGCCCCGGCGAGCGGATCGCCGAGGCGGGCCAGTATTTCGTCAAGACCACCGGCGAGGCGGTGAACAATGTCGGCGGCTACTGGACCGCCGACATCGTGTCGGAAGATCCCCAAGCCAAGCAGGAGGCGGATCACACCCTGACCTGGCTGGATCCGACGGTGGCCCTGTCGCGCCTGCGCCACGACGCCCACGCCTGGGCGGTGGCGGCCTGGATGCGCCACGTCAGCTGAGCCGTACGGAACTCCGCGCCCGGGTGATCCGTTCTTTCGGCGCCTCTCTGCGTCATCAGGACGCCGAACAGGACAGGAGAATTCTTATGCCCGATCAAGACCGTATCGAAGGCGCCGGCAAGAACATCGGCGGCAAGATCAAGGAAGCCGCCGGCAAGGTGACCGGCGACGAAAAGCTGAAGGCCGAGGGCCGCGCCGATCAGGTGGAAGGCAAGGTTCAGAACGCCGTCGGCGGCGTGAAGGACAGCCTGCGCGACAACCGCAACTGATCCTCGCGAAACGATTCGAACGCCGCCCGCCTTGTCGCGGGCGGCGTTTTTGCGTGCCTCAGTCCTCGCCGCCCCAAAGCCGCAGCTTCAGGCCCTTCGACTCCAGGCTGTTCGCCGGTCGGCACTCCGAGGTGAAGCCGCCGCGCTCGGGGCGGGGACGACAATCCATCTCCTGGGGCGCGGTGGAGGCGACCGCGTTCCGGCTCCGGTCGCCGCATTGCAGGGCGTAGTCCGAACCGCCGGCGGCGGCCTCGACCATCTGGCAATCGCCGGCCATGCCGCGCGGTCTCAGGGCGTCGGGCAGATCGTCGCCCAGAGCCGCGGCCAGGGCGCTTCTGACCTGGCTCTGGCAGACGTCCAGCGGGGTGTCGCCCGCACCATCGGATTGCAGCGGGCGCGCTCATAGCCGAACGGATCGGTCAGCGCCCATTGCGGAACGGGCGCGCCCTCAGGCCGGGGCGCCGCGACCTCCGCAACCGCGGGCGCGGGAGCGTCCCACGCGATCTCGGGGACCGGCGCGGGGGACTGAAGCATCAGATGGGCGAGGGCGGTGAACAGCATCAGGGACCTCGGCGGCTGGAGCGGCGACCCTAACATGCCCTGTCGGCGCGTCACCCGTCTATCGCGTCACGGACCTAACGCGTCAGCGCCCGCATGGCGCGGTCCAGCCCGTCCAGCGTCAGGGGATACATCCGCTGGTCCATCACCTCGCGCAACAGGCCGACCGAGGCGGTGTAGTCCCAGTATCGCTCCTGGACCGGGTTGAGCCAGACGGACCGGTCCCATTGCTGGCGGGCCCGCTTCATCCAGACGGCGCCGGCCTCCTCGTTCCAGTGCTCCACCGAACCGCCCGGCATGGTGATTTCATAGGGGCTCATGGTCGCATCGCCGACGAAGATGGCCCGCCAGTCGCCGGGATATTTGTGAAGCAGGTCCCAGGTGGGGGTGCGCTCGGCGTGACGCCGGCGATTATCCTTCCAGACGCCTTCGTAGAGGCAGTTGTGGAAATAGAAGAACTCCAGGTTCTTGAACTCGGCGCGGGCGGCGGAAAACAACTCCTCGACGAGCTTGATATGACCGTCCATCGAGCCGCCGACGTCCAGGAACAGCAGGACCTTGATGGTGTTGCGCCGCTCGGGACGCATCCGCACGTCCAGCCAGCCCTGGCGGGCGGTGCCGTCGATCGTGCCGTCGATGTCCAGTTCTTCGGCCGCGCCCTCGCGCGCGAAGCGGCGCAGACGGCGCAGGGCGACCTTGATGTTGCGGGTGCCCAACTCGACCGTGTCGTCCAGGTTCCGGAACTCGCGCTTCTCCCAGACCTTGACGGCGCGCCCGTGCCGGCTGGGGCCGCCAATCCGCACGCCCTCGGGATTGTAGCCGCCGTGGCCGAAGGGGCTGGTCCCGCCCGTGCCGATCCATTTGTTTCCGCCTGAGTGCCGCTCCTTCTGCTCCTCCAGCCGCTGCTTCAGCATCTCCATCAGCGCGTCGAAGCCGCCCAGGGCCTCGATCTGGGCCTTCTCCTCGTCGGAGAGGTATTTCTCGTTCAGCAGCCGCAGCCAGTCCTCGGGGATGTCGGTGGTCAGGTCCTCGCCCGCGCCGACCGATTCCACGCCCTTGAACACCGCGCCGAACACCTGGTCGAAGCGGTCGTAGTGCTTTTCGTCCTTGACCAGGACGGCGCGCGACAGATGGTAGAAGGCCTCGACCCGACGGCCGGCCACGTCGCGATCCAGGGCCTCCATCAGATGGAGCCATTCCTTCATCGACACCGGAACCTTGGCGTCGCGCAGGGCGGTGAAAAAGGGCAGGAGCATCAGCGCTCGTCCAGGCTACGCAGGGCGGCGTCCAATTCCGGCAGGCTCTCGCTCGCGATCAGCCACAAGACGTCGGGCTTGAGCGTCTCATAGCCATGCGCCACGCGATTGCGCAGGCTGATGATGTCCGGCCACGGGATGGTCGGAAGCCGGTTCTTGACCTCGTCGCTGAGAAATCGGGCGCATTCGCCGATCCGCAACAGATTCATGCAGACGGCGTCATAGACCAGCCCCTGCCGCAGAAACCCGTTTCGGCCGTCCAGCGCGACGTAGGTTCGCACACGGTCGGTGGCGTCCAGCATCTCGACAACCAGGTCAGCATCGGCCTCGTCAGACAAGAATCAGGTCTTTCTCGACCTTGGCCCTTACGTGGGGGCGCATGATTTCCCACGAGCAGAATTCCACTGGCTTCTCCAATCGTTCGGAGAGCAGGCGCTCGATCGTCAGGAATCGGATGCCCATTGGCCGGGATAGATCCACCAGGAGATCCACGTCGCTGTCCGGTCCCGCCTCGTCGCGGGCGTAGCTGCCGAACAGGCGCACGTTGACGATGCCCTGCTCTTCGAGCCAGGGCTTCAAGGCGCGCAGCTTTTCCAGAAGGTCGGCGCGGGTCATGGCGCCAATATAGGCTATCCGCGTCGCAAGATGAACTCGTCGTCCAGCCAGGCGCCGACCGGATACTGGTACTCGCCGACCTTCTCGAAGCCGTGGGCGGCGTAGAGCTTCTGCGCCTTCAGATTGCCGCTCCAGACGCCGATCCACAGCGGCCCGGCGCCTTGGGCCTGCATCCAGTCCAGAGAGAGCGACAGCAGCCGCGTCCCCAGGCCCAGGCCCTGGGCGGCGCTGGCCACGTAAAGGCGGCGAAGCTCCATGTCGGCGGCGCCGGCGTCCGGGTGGGGCAGGGTGTTGGGACCCGCGTTGGCGAAGGCCAGCAGCGCGCCGTCCCGTTCCGCCACCCACCAGGCGGCGCCGGGTTCGGCCATCTTTCGCGTGATCGTCGCGGGGTCGAAGCTGGCGTCCAGGAAGGTCGCCAGGTCCCTGGCCGGATAGGGGATGGCGAAGCCGCGCACGAAGGTGTCGATGAAGGTCTGGCGGCCCAAGTCGGCCAGCGCCTGAGCGTCGTTCGGCAGGGCGGGGCGGATCACGGCGTCGGTCATGGTCGGCGGCTCTAGCGCGGTCCCGCGTCGGCGTCACCTCACGGACACGCACGGGCGAGGTTGTATCCGTGCGCGAGGGCGGTTACGACCTTGAGGGGCGCGCTTGCCGGCGATCGCCCGCCTGTAGCGCTTGGGGAGGACTGAGGACGCCAAAGCCTTGAAACCAAAGGCCCGTCCGTTCGCCATGTCATCGCCCGCCCTATCCCTCGATTCGTCCGAAGACGCTGCGCCGGAGGCGGCCCCGAAGGCCGCCGGCCTGCCGATCGCGCTGCGTCCCGGCGGCATCGTGCTGATCCGTCACGGGGAGCCGGCGCTGTCGAGAAAATGCCTGATCACCGCGCGCCAGTACGGCGACTGGTGGGCGCAATACGAGGTCGGCGGCCTGCGCGCCGGCCAGACCCCGCCGGCCGCACTGGTGGCCGCCGCCGAAGGGGCGGGCGCCATCTATGTCTCCACCCGCCAGAGGGCGCAGGAAACCGCCGCCGCGGTCGCCGCGGGCCGCGAGACCATGACCGACGCCCTGTTCATCGAAGCGCCGCTGCCGCCGCCGCCGATCCCGGACTGGATCAGGCTGTCGCCCAAATGGTGGGGCGTGGTGTCGCGGTTCTGGTGGCACGCCTTCAATCATCATGGCGGGCAGGAGACGCGCCGACAGGCCGAGGCCCGCGCCGAACAGGCCGCCCAGGTCCTGATCGCCAGGGCGGCGGGCGGCAAGGACGTGCTGGTCTTCGCCCATGGCTACTTCAACCACATGGTCGGACGGCGGCTGAACGCCGACGGCTGGCGGCTGGTCCAAAACCAGGGCTTCAAATACTGGTCCCAGCGCCGATACGAGCGGCGCTGAACCTTCGTCGCTGTTGAAGCGGGACGCGCCCCCCTCTAGGGTCCGCCCCCATGACCGACGTTGCCCCCCCGTCCGCCGATCTCAGCTTCGAAGAGGCGCTGCAGCGCCTGGAAACCATCGTGTCCCGGCTGGAATCCGGCCAGGCCCCGCTGGAGGAATCCATCGCGCTTTATGAAGAGGGCGCGCGGCTGAAAGCCCATTGCGAGGAGCGGTTGAAGGCGGCCCAGCTGCGCGTCGAAAAGATCGTCGTCGGCCCGGACGGCCAGGCCAGGGGCGTGGAGGCGGCGTCTTTCGAATGACCGGGCAAATCGCCTTCGACGACTTCCTGAAGGTCGACATCCGCATCGGCCAGGTGATCAAGGCCGAGCCGTTTCCCGAGGCGAGGAAGCCGGCCTTCAAGCTGCTGATCGACTTCGGCCCGGAGATCGGGGTGAAGAAGTCGTCGGCCCAGATCACCAAACACTACACCATCGACCAGCTGGAGGGCCGAAAGGTCGCCGCCGTGGTCAACTTCCCGCCGCGCCAGATCGGGCCGGTCATGTCCGAGGTGCTGACCCTGGGCTTTCCCGACGCGGACGGCGAGGTCGTCCTGGTCGGGGTGGACCGCGATCTTCCGCTGGGCGGGCGGCTGTTTTGACGCATCTGGTCGCCGCCAACTCGCCCGAGCAGGCCGTGATCGACCGGGTGGCCGAGGTCGCGGACCTGATGACGGTGGCGCTGGACGAACTGCTGCCGCGCGCGGACGGACCGGAATCGCGCCTGACCGAGGCGATGCGATATGCGGCCCTGGGGCCGGGCAAGCGGCTGCGGCCCTTCTTCGCCCTGGAGGCCGCGCGGCTGTTCGACATCGAGGAACGGCCCGTGCTGCGCGCCGCCTGCGCCCTGGAGTGCGTGCACGCCTACAGCCTGGTCCACGACGACCTGCCGTGCATGGACGACGACGACGTTCGCCGTGGCCGCCCCACCGTCCACCGCGCCTATGACGAGGCGACGGCCGTGCTGGCCGGCGACGCGCTACAGACGGCGGCCTTCGACATCCTGCTGCACGAGGACACCCACGACGATCCGGCGATCCGCTGCCTGCTGGCTGCGCGCCTGTCGGAGGCGTCGGGCGCGCGCGGCATGGCCGGGGGACAGATGATCGACCTGCTGGGCGTGCGCGACGACCTGGGCGGGGTGGCGCGGATGCAGCGGCTGAAGACCGGCGCCCTGTTCGCCTATGCTTTCGAGATCCCGCTCATCATCGCCGACGCCGAGCCGGCGCATCGCCTGGCCCTGATGAACTTCTCCAACGACATCGGCCTGGCCTATCAGATCGTCGACGACCTGCTGGACGCCGAGGGCTCGGCCGAAGAGATGGGCAAGGCGGCCGGCGGCAAGGACGCGGCCCTGGGCAAGACCAACTTCGTCACCCTGCTGGGCCTGGATGAGGCGCGACACAGGGTCACGCACCTGGCCGACCAGGCGCGCGGCCACCTGGACATGTTCGGCGACGACGCCGAAATCCTCAGAGCCAGCGTGGACTTTGTGCTAAAGCGCCGGTCCTGATAGGCAACGTCGCTCGACCTCACGGGTTGACCGATCAAGACTTCGCAAGGTTTCCGCGTCTGATGCCCGACACTCCGCTTCTCGACACCGTCAAGTTTCCCGCCGACATGCGGGGCTTCGGCGTGGCCCAGCTGCAGCAGCTGGCCGACGAGGTGCGCGCCGAGACCATCGACGCGGTGTCCGTCACGGGCGGGCACCTGGGCGCGGGCCTGGGCGTGGTCGAGCTGACGGTCGCGCTGCATCATGTGTTCGAGACGCCCAAGGACATCCTGATCTGGGACGTCGGGCACCAATGCTATCCGCACAAGATCCTGACCGGGCGGCGCGACCGCATCCGCACCCTGCGCCAGGGCGGGGGCCTGTCCGGTTTCACCAAGCGCAGCGAGAGCGAATACGACCCGTTCGGCGCCGCCCACGCCTCGACCTCGATCAGCGCCGCGCTGGGTTTCGCCGCCGCGCGCGACCAGAAGGGCGAGACGAACCGGGTGGTCGCGGTCATCGGCGACGGCTCCATGTCGGCGGGCATGGCCTATGAGGCGATGAACAACGCCGCCGAGGCGACCAGCGGCCAGCTGATGGTCATTCTGAACGACAACGACATGTCGATCGCCCCGCCGGTCGGCGGCATGAGCGCCTATCTGGCCAAGCAGGTCTCGGGCGGCGCCTATCGCAATATCCGCAAGGTCGGGAAGAAGTTCGTCGACCATATGCCGCGCCCCTTCCGCGACGCGGCGCGCAAGGCCGAGGAATATGCGCGCGGCATGATCGTGGGCGGCACCTTCTTCGAGGAACTGGGCTTCTATTACGTCGGGCCGGTCGACGGCCACGACATGGAGAACCTGGTCCCCATCCTGAAGAATGCGGCGGCCATCACCGACCGGCCGGTTCTGGTCCATGTCGTGACGCAGAAGGGCAAGGGCTATGCGCCGGCCGAGTCCAGCGCCGACAAGCTGCACGCCGTGGTGAAGTTCGACGTGGTGTCGGGCAAGCAGGCCAAGGCCATTTCGAACGCCCCCAGCTACACCAAGGTCTTCGGGACCGAACTGATCAAGCGGGCCGAGCGCGACCCGTCCATCGTGGCCATCACCGCCGCCATGCCGTCGGGCACGGGGCTGGACCTGTTCGGCCAGGCCTTCCCGGACCGGACCTATGACGTCGGCATCGCCGAGCAGCACGCCGTGACCTTCGCCGCCGGCCTGGCGGCGGACGGGATGAAGCCGGTCTGCGCCATCTATTCGACCTTCCTGCAGCGCGGCTACGACCAGGTGGTGCACGACGTGGCGATCCAGTCGCTGCCGGTTCGCTTCGCCATGGACCGGGCCGGCCTGGTCGGGGCGGACGGCGCGACCCACGCCGGTTCGTTCGACGTCGGCTTCATGGGGGCGCTGCCGGGCATGGTGCTGATGGCGGCGTCGGACGAGGCCGAACTGGCCGCCATGATCGCCACCAGCCTGGAGATCGACGACCGGCCCAGCGCCTTCCGCTATCCGCGCGGCGACGGCGTGGGCGTGGACATTCCGGACCTGGCCGCGCCGCTGGAGATCGGCCGCGGCCGCATCGTGCGCGAGGGAACCTCGGTCGCCATCCTGAGCCTGGGCACGCGATTGCAGGAATCGCTGAAGGCGGCGGACCTGCTGGCGGCCCGGGGCGTGTCGGCGACGGTGGCGGACGCGCGGTTCGCCAAGCCGCTGGACGCCGACCTGATCCTGCGCCTGGCGCGCGAGCACGAGGCCCTGATCACGGTCGAGGAGGGCGCCATGGGCGGCTTCGGCGCCTTCGTGCTGCAACTGCTGGCCGAAAAGGGTGCGCTGGACGGCGGGCTGAAGGTCCGCACCCTGCACCTGCCCGACATCTTCCAGGACCAGGACAAGCCCGAGGCCATGTATGCGGCCGCGGGCCTGAACGCCGACCAGATCGCCGCCGCCGCCTTCAGCGCCCTGGGCGTCGGCGCGACGCGCGCCGCGCGCGCCTGATCAGCCGTCGATCAGCGGACCCAGGCCCGTCGCCGTGCGGGCGACGCGGTAGCGCTTCACCGTCCGGGTTTCGTAGGGCTTGGCCATGATGGTCGAGACGGCGCGCAGGTCCGCCGTGGCCTGATCCCGGTCCAGCGTCAGCAGGATGAAGCCCTTGGACGACTGGTCGCAGAACTTCACCTCCTGCGGGTTGGCCGCCATCAGGGCCAGGCCCAGCGGCAACCCGCCGACGGCGTCGGCCGGCGAGGGGCTGGAGATGGACGAGGTGCCGAACTCGACCGCCGCGCGGCGGCCTGCGTCGTCGTGCAGCTCGTTGACCCAGAAGGCGTGGCTGTCGCCGGCCAGGACGATCGGCTCCACCCCGGCGGCCTGGAAGGCGGCGTACAGGCGTTCGCGCGCGGCGGGATAGCCGTCCCAGCTGTCCAGGTTGAAGGGCAGGCCCAGCTTGAACAGCTGGATCGAGGCCTCGACCTGGGGGCGGATGTCGGCGGGCAGGCCGGCCAGCAGGCCCGCGACCTGTTCGGGCGGCATCATCTGGTCGATCTGCGGGCCCTTGACGCGGGCGGTGACGACCTGGTTGCCCAGCACCTGCCAGGGACGGCCGGCGGCCCGCGAACGCGCCAGGGTGTCGGTCAGCCAGCGCCGCTGGTCGTCGCCCAGCAGGTCGCGCGAGGGATCCTGGCGACGGGCCTCGAAGGCGGCGACATCGGGCGTTCCCTCGGCCGTCATCGTCAGATCGGCGTAGGACAGCTGTTCGGCGCGGGCGGTCAGGCGCGTCTCGACCATCGCCAGGGTGGCCAGGTCGCCGAAGTCGAAGGCGCGGTTGATCGCCTGCTTCATCGCGCCGGCCTTGGGCTCGCGGATCGGCATCCATTCGTAATAGGCGCGAAGCGCGGCCGCCTTGCGCGCGGCGAAATCGCCCTCGGTCGCGGGTTGGTGGTTCTCGGCCCCCGCGCTCCATGTGTCGTTGGCCACCTCGTGATCGTCCCACACGCAGATGAAGGCGGCGCGGGCGTGGGCGGCCTGCAGGTCGGGGTCGGTCTTGTACTGGGCGTGGCGGGTCCGGTAGTCGGACAGGCTGACGATCTCGTGCGGGGGCTGGGGCGTGCGGCCCAACTGCTGGCCCGCGACCATCCCGTAGTCGTCGGCCTCGGCGCCGTATTCGTAGATGTAGTCGCCCAGATGCACGACGGCGTCCAGCCGCTCCAGCCCGGCGATGGCGTCATAGGCGTTGAACAGGCCGCCGGGATAGAGCTGGCACGACACCACCGCCATGACCACGTCGGGCGTCGCGCCCTCGGGCAGGGTGCGGACGCGGCCCACCGGCGAGATCGCCTCGGCGGCGACGAAGCGGTAGAAATACTCGCTTCCCGGCTCCAGCCCCTGGCCGTCCAGGTCGTGCTTGACGGTGAAGTCGCGTTCCGCGCGGGCGCGCAGGCCCGTGGAGCGGCGCACGATGTCGCCGAAGTCGGCGTCGCGCGCCACCTCCAGGGCGAGGACGACGTCGCCCGCCGCCGGATCGGCGGGGGTGACGCGCGTCCAGAAGATCGCCGAACGGGTGTCGGGATCGCCGCTGGCCACGCCGTGCAGGAAGGCGACCGGCCCGGCCTGGGTGGCGGCCGGCGTGGTGGCGCAGGCGGTGGTCGCGCCCGCGCCCAGCAGGCCCAGGAGACTGCGGCGATCCAGTTTCATCGGTCGTTCCTCAGAGCTTCAGCTTGAAGACGACGCCGTAGGCGGCGGGGCGGCCGGCGATGAAGGTCGGCATGCCCAGGGCGTCGCCGGTGTTGCCGGCGTCCTTGATGTATTCCTCGTCCAGGATGTTCTCGCCGAAGGCTTCGACGCCCCAGTTCCCCATCTCCGGGGCATAGCGGACACGCAGGTTCAGCAGGCCGTAGCTGTCCTGGAACTCGTCCTGGACCAGGTCGGCGACGAAGTTGCCGGTCTGGAGCTCGGGCCGGTCGTTGTCGTCGTCGAAGAACACCTTGGACTGCCAGGTGTAGGTCGGCTGGATTTCGATCGCGCCGCCGGCGACGGGCAGGCGCCATAGGGCGCCGATCGAGGCCATGTTGTCCGGCGACAGGCGGAAGCGGTTGCCGTCGCGCGCGCCGCTCTCGAAGCGCGAGTGGTTGTAGCCATAGGTGGCGAACAGGTCGAAGTCGGGCGTGACGCCAAAGAAGGCCTGGCCCTCGAAGCCGTAGGCCTTGGCCTCGCCGGCGTTGACGGTGATGAAGGCCGTGCCGACCTGCTCGGTGGTCTGGAAGTTCTCGTAGGCGTAGTGGAACACCGCGCCGTCCAGCCGCAGGCGGCCGTCCATCAGGGCGGTCTTGGCGCCGACCTCGTAGCTGTCGACGGTCTCGGCCTCGATGACGTTGAAGGTCGGCGCGCCCAGCGGGGCCGAGGGCGCGCTGACGCTGAGGATTTCGGGACGGCGGCCGCGGGCGTAGTTGGCGTAGAGGCTGGCGTCGTCCGACAGGGCGTAGCGGGCGGTGACGCGCCAGGTCAGGCCGTCGTCGTCGTGGTCCTGGTAGATGAAGTCGCCGTTGTTCGCGGTCGGCTGGGCGGTCAGGCCGAACAGGGGCAGGCCGCTGGCCAGGGGCAGGTTCGCCGCGCCGGGCGTGGCCAGGCCTTGCAGCAGTCGGCCGATCTGGGCCTGGAGGGCGGCGGCGCCGGCCAGGTCGCCGGCCTGGGCCAGGGCCGTCGCGCGCGCGGCCAGGGTCTGGACCGCGATCAGGCCGCCGGCGATCGACCGGCCGTTCTCGACGCGATTGGACAGGCCGGTGGTCTTCTCGTCCTGGGTCCAGCGCAGGCCCGCCGACATCTCGAACCGGTCGGTGAAGCGATAGGTCACGTCGCCGAACAGATCGTAGGAGGTCAGGTCGCTGCTGTTGGTCGAGACCTCGGTGTGGTTGGTCTTGAGGTTGTTCAGCAGGCCGGGGATGAGGGGGGCGGCCGAGCCGGGCAGCAGGCCCGTGAGCACGCCGCCCACCACCCTGGGCAGGGTGGCGACATACGGCAGCTTCAGCCGCTGGTCGCCCAGCGCCGTCGCCAGCTGGATCAGGGCGTACCGCTCGTCGAACTGGGTGGGGGCGCGCTGGTAGCCCTCTTCCTGGAACCAGCCGGCGCCGGCGAAGGCGCTGAGGCGGCCGCCGTTGTCGTAGTTCAGGCGGAACTCCTGGCTCCACTGCTCGCCGTGGGCGTCCTCGGCCGCCGTCAGGATCGGCAGCGACACGCCGTCGGCGTCGAAGGTCTCGTAGGAGTCGAACTGGCGATAGGCGGTGGTCGAGTTCAGGGTCAGGCTGGGCGACAGTTCGATGCGCGCCAGGCCCGTTACGCCCCAGACCTCGCGGTCCAGGCCCAGGCTCTTGCCGCCGTCGAAATCGGCGCCCGGCGTCAGGGCCGCGCCCTCCCAAGGAGCCGCATCGCCCAGCACCGCGCCGGTGGCGGGATCAAACGGGGCATAGGCGATGGACTTGAACGAGGTGCCCGAGGCCTCGTCGGTCTGATAGTTGGCGATCAGGTCGAAGCGCATGGCGTCCGACGGCGTCCAGGCGCCCGACAGGCGGAAGGCCTGGGTCTCGATCGAGTTATAGTCCTCGCCGCCCAGCAGGTTGTCGACATAGCCGTCGCGGGTCTTCATCCGCGTGGCCAGGCGCAGGCCGGCGTTGTCCCCGACCGGCAGGTTCAGCGCGCCCTCGACCATGCGATAGCCTTCGTCGCCGAACTCGGCCTGGGCGTAGGCTTCGGTCCGGCCGGGACGGGCGCGGTTCTGGACCAGGTTGACGGCCCCGATCAGGGCGCCCCGGCCGTAAAGGGTCGACTGCGGCCCCTTGGCGACCTCGATCCGCTCCATGTCGAACAGCTCGACGTAGGAGCCGCGCGACTTGGAGATGGAGACGCCGTCCTGAAACACCGAGACGCGCGGCTCGGCGGTGGCGGCGCCGGAATCGGAGGTGATGCCGCGCATCACGAAGCCCGGATTGTTGGGCGACTGGTTCTGAACCAGGAAGCCGGGCACGAAGGCCGACAGCTGGTCGAATTCCTGCACGCCCAGGTCTTCCAGGAACTGGCCGGAATAGGCGGTCAGGGCGAAGGGAACCTCGATCGGATCCTGCTCGCGCAGCTGGGCGGTGACGACGATCTCGCCCAGTTCGGCGGGCGTTCCGTTCCGGGTCTCGGCATCCTGGGCCAGGGCGGCGGGGGCCAGGCCCATCACGCCGGTCGCGGCCGCCGCGGCCAGCAGTCGAGTCTTCAATCGAATCGCCATGTCTCATCCCCAAGCTTGGCAAGAATGGCGACGACTAACCGCTGGTAATGTCGGGCCGGCGACGGCGCGGCTTCGGACCTGCGACGTTGCCGTGACGGATCGGAGGCGATTGCTCCGTGGGCGGGATTTGTGCGGACAGGGGCGCCGAACCGGGCGATCTCGCCGAGGTTTTTCCGCTACAGGTCGGGAAAACAACACAATCCGAGACGGAACGCGAATCGCGCCCTGCCGTTGTTCGCACATGCAACCGCCCGTTCACCCTGTCAGACCCGCCTCCCGCGCCGACGACTATCGCGTGCGGCCGACGGCCGAGCCGAAGTCGTGGGCGCCGCGCGTGGCCGAGGCGGACTGGACCTGGGATGCGCCGCGCCCGGAGACGCGCCCGGAGACGCGCAACGTCTTCACCCACAACGTCCAGCGTTACAGCCGGCCGGCCCCGTTGGAGACGCCCGAGACAGAGATCGACGCCGAGCCGCAACTGCCCCCGCCGCCGCGCTGGATGCTGGCCATCGCGGGGGCGGCCGTCGCCGCCCTGATGGGCGCGCTGCTGGGCGGCTTCATGCACGTCTGAGGCGTCAGGCCTCTTCCAGCAAGGCCTTGATCGGCGACCAGCCGCGCCGATGGGCGGGGCAGGGCCCCAGGACCTTCAACGCCGCCTGGTGGGCCGGAGCGTTGTAACCCTTGTGGCTGGCGAAGCCATATCCGGGATAGCGCCCGTCCAGCTCGATCATCAGACGGTCGCGCGCGGTCTTGGCCAGGATGGACGCCGCCGCGATCGACAGCGACAGGCCGTCGCCGCCCACCACCGTCTGGATCTCGCACGGCAGCTTGAACCGGTAGTTGCCGTCCACCAGGGCGGCGACCGGCCGGACCGCCAGTTGCTCGATCGCGCGGCACATGGCCAGGCCCGTGGCGTGCAGAATGTTCAACTCGTGGATTTCCTCGACCGAGGCGAAGCCGACGCCCCAGGCGACGGCGCGGGCCTTGATCTCGATCTCCAGGGCTTCGCGGCGGGCGGCGGTCAGGGCCTTGGAGTCGTCGATGCCCGCGGGCAGGTCGTCGGCGTTCAGGATGACGGCCGCCGCCGAGACCGGGCCCGCCCAGGGACCGCGGCCCGCCTCGTCCACGCCGCAGACCGGGCCGGCGACGCGCTGGATCAAGACGGTTTCGAGCGCCAGGGTCGGGAAGGCCCGGGATTTGGCGGGAGACTTAGCCATGCCCCGCCATCGCACGAAGCCGGCCGTGACGGAAGCAGCTGGTCTGGTGATCGTTGACCATGCCGACGGCCTGCATGAAGGCATAGACGATGACAGGGCCGCAGAAGTTGAAGCCGCGCGCCTTCAGGGCCTTGGCCATGGCGACGGATTCCGCTGTCTGGGTCGGCGCCTGGCGATAGTCGCTCCAGTCGTTCTGGATCGGTTGGCCGCCGACGAAGGACCAGAGCCAGTCCGAGAAATCCTCGCCCTCGTCGCGCATCTTCAGCCACACGCGGGCGCCGTTGATCGCGGCCTGGATCTTGGCGCGCGAGCGGATGATGCGGGCGTCGCCAAGCAGCCGCTGGATGTCCGCCTCGTCGTAGCGGGCGACGATCTCGGGGTCGAAGCCGTCGAAGGCGTCGCGCATCCCCTCGCGTTTTCTCAGGATGGTGATCCAGGCCAGCCCCGCCTGGAAGCCGTCAAGCACCAGCTTTTCCCACAGGGCGCGGGCGTCGCGTTCGGGCACGCCCCATTCCCGGTCGTGATAGGCGACATAGAGCGGATCGGTCCCGCACCAGCCGCAGCGGCCTTGCGCGTGTGAGTCGGTCATGGCGCGATGTTGCCGATCTGTTCGCGGGAAGGGAAGCGCGCCTGCGTGCCTAAAGCGGCCGAAGATGGCCGGTCAGTCGCGGACCAGTCCGCCGTCGACGACGAGGTTCTGGCCGGTGACGGCGCGGCTCCAGGGGGAGGCGAAGAACAGGACCGCGTCGGCGAACTCCTCCGGCGTGGTGACGTGGCGCAGAGGGGTCATGCCGGCGATCAGATCGAAGACGGCGTCCGGGGTGGCCGCGCTGGCGTCGGTGGTCCGCAACAGGCCGCCCGACACCATGTTGACGGTGATCCCCGCCGGCCCCAAGTCGGCCGAGGCGGTGCGGGTTAGGCTGAGCAGGGCCGCCTTGGCGGCGGTGTAGTCGTGATAGGGCACGACCGGGTTCTGGAACAGGTTGGTGCCGATGTTCACCACCCGGCCGAAACCGACCGTCATCATGCCGGGCGCGGTCGCCTGGATGACGTTCAGGGCGCCCCGCACCACGGTCGAGAACTGGTTTTCCAGCTCGCGCCAGCCGATGTCGGCCAGCATCGAGCGGGCGTCACCGTTGAAGCTGTAGTCCAGGGCGTTGTTGACGACGGTGGTGACGGGCCCGCCGAAATGCGCCTGGGCCTTTTCGACCATCGCCTGGACGGCGGGGCGGTCGGCGACGTCGGCCTGAAGCGCGATCGCGCGCGCGCCGATCTCGGCGGCCAGGCCCTGGGCCGCCTCGCCGCTGTTGCGCCAGTTGACGACGACGCGGGCGCCTTCGCGGGCGAAGGCGCGGACGGCGGCCGCGCCGACGCCGCGCGCGCCGCCGGTGACGAGGACGATCTGGTCGGCGATGTTCATGGGCGAGGCTCTGTCTTCAGGATCGGTTTTCGGGCGGGGCGAAGGCCTCGGCGCTCATCCAGGCCGGGCGGCGCACGCGCACGGGTCGGCCGTCCACGGTCAGGTCGCCGTCCAGGCGGTCCAGGCGAAGCAGGGCCATGGCCGAGCCGTCGCGCCCGGACAGGACCTGGCCGGCGCGCAGATCGCCCTGCAGGACCTCGGCGCCGAAGAGCGGGGGCGGGCCGTCGAAGTCCAGCGGCGCCATGCGGCTCTTGATCGTTCCGCGCCGCTTCATGCGCGAGGTCGTCTCCTGGCCGACGAAACAGCCCTTGGCGAAGTCGACGCCGTTCAGCAGGTCGAAGTCCGCCTCGATCGGATAGGTCTTGTCGGCGGGGGCGTCGGTCGCCGGATCGGGGACGCCGACGGCCAGGCGATGGGCGTCGTAGTCCGCCTCGGTCGCGTCGGCCGTAGCCTCGCCATAGAAGCGCCCGCCCAGCAGCGGTGTGCGCGGGTCGGCCAGGAAACCGGCGGGCGTTTCGGGCCAGGCGGCGAAGACGGGCCGGTCGTCGGCGGCGATCTGAACCTTGGCGCGCAGCCGATACATCGACAGGCGCTGCAGCAGGGCGTCGCGCCGGTCGGCGGCGACGTCCAGCAGGACGCCGTCCTCCGTTCCGAGGATGAACAGGTCGAACAGCAGCCGGCCCGGCGGGGAGAGCAGGGCGCCGAACCGCAGTTCGCCGGGCGCCAGTCCCTCGACGTCCTGGGTCAGCAGATTGTGCAGGAACGGCCGCGCGTCGGCGCCGGTGACGGCGATCAGAGCGCGGCTGGACAGGCGGGCGACGGGCATGGGCGCTAGATAGGGCCGGGCGGCGAATGTCTCCAGACGGCGCCGCGTGCAAAAATCGGTGTGGAGGGTATGGCGGGGTCGGGTCAGAACATGGTGTTGGCGTGGGCGGCCTGTTCGGGCACGCGTTGCAGCACGTCCCAGTGTTCAACGATGCGGCCGTTCTGGAAGCGGAAGATGTCGATGCCGGCCCAGTCGCTGTCGCCCGGCCATTCCTGGCGGGTGTGCAGAACCACCAGATCGTCCTGGCCCAGGGCGCGGACGATGTGGACGCGCTTGCCGGGATAGTCGCGGGCCATCCGCTCGAAATAGGCGATGAAGCCGTCCTTCCCGTCCGGCACGACCGGATTGTGCTGGACGTAGCGGTCGCCGACATAGGCTTCGACCGCCTCGCGGGGGCGGCTCTGGTTGAACATCAGGTCGTAGAAGGCGCGCGCGGCGCGGATGTTGGCCTCGACGGTCATGGGCGTTGCTCCGGCGCGGAACGTGGAAATGTCCGTGGATGTCACGGGGACGATCCTACCACGGCGCTGCGAAGTCCGTGTCCTCCGTCTCGCCGCCATACGTGCCCTGAATGGCGCCTCAGACCACGGCGTAGCGCGTCTCGAACCCGTCCGGCTGGAAGTCGTGTTCGCCCAGCCGGTCCAGGGCGCGCAGGGTCCGGGCCAGGAAGTCGGCCGGATCGGCGTCTTCGACCGCCGGGCGCAGCCAGCCGGTGACGACAGCGCGGGCCGGATAGGTTCCGACCGGGCCGGGGATGCTGAGCGCCACCTCGACGCCCTCGGCGATCCAGCCCGCGACGGTCGCGAAGAAGTCCATCGAGCCCAGGAAGTCGGACGGGCGCACGACATAGAGGGTGATGACCCCGTCCTCGACCCCGTCGGGGCGGACGATCACGCCGCTGCGGTCGGGGCGCCAGTCGTCCGACAATTCGACCGCGCGCCACAGGCAGAACCAGATGCGGCAGGTCTGGGGGCGCACCTCGTGCACCGAGCAGCCCGCGTCGTTGACGCAATAGGCGCACAGCTGGCCCGTGGGCTTGGCCAGTTCCGGCAGGTCCAGCGGGATGACGCGGCAGCACTCGACGCAGCCGCCGCAGGTCCGACCCGGCAGGAGCGGCAGGCTCAAGTCAGGCCCAGGTCGCGCTCGAGGGCGGCGATGCGGCGGTCCCTGTCGGCGACCATCTCTTCCAGACGCCGCTTTTCCGACGCCATGTCGACCGGCGTTCCGTCCTCGTAGCTGAGGGTCGCGCCCCTGGCGATCAGGTCCAACCGGTGGATGGCGGTGACGCGCTGGTCCCGATAGCGTTCCAGGGCGGCGGTCGCGGCGGTCGCGGCGGGATCGGGGACGGTCTTCATCGCGTCGCTGTATCGCATCTTCGAGACGGTGGAAAAACCCACGCGGGCGCTGAAATCGGTGCGGAATCCCTTTAGTCGTTCATCGGATGATCGGGCGCTTTCCCATCCTGTATATCGCCGAGGCGGACGCCGAGGACGCCGTGCTGTCGTCGGGCGTCCTGGCGCACCTGGTCGAAAGCCTGCCCCAGGCGCGGTTCACCGTGGTCGGGTCCGCCGCCTCGGCGCCGCTGTTCGCCGACACGCCGCGACTGGATCAACTGATGGTTCTGGAGCGCGAGGGCCATTTCGAATGGCTGGCGCTGTGGAACCAGGTGCGGGCGACGAAGTGGGGGCTGGTCGTGGACATGCGCGGTTCGGCCCTGTCGGGCAAGCTGCGGCGACAGAAGCGGGCCGTCCGGGGCGAGGACCCGCCGGGCCTGCACGCGGTCGAGGCGGCCGCGCGCGTGCTGAAGCTGGAGCCGGACGAGACGCCGGCGCCGCGGCTGTATGTCTCGGACGACACGACGGCGCAGGTCGAGACGATGATCCCGACGAGCGGCGGCGACGGGCCCATCCTGGCGGTCGGGCCGGGGGTCGAATGGATGGGCAGGCGCTGGCCGGCCGAACGCTACGCCAAGGTGGCGACCAAGCTGCTGGCCGACGACGGGCCGCTGGCGGGGGGACGGCTGATGATCGTGGGCGAGGAGATCGACCGCGAGGCGGCCCACACCATCCGCTACGCCGTGCCGCGCGCGCGGGTGATCGAGCTGCAGGGCAGGCTGACGCGGCTGCAGACGGTCGCGGCCCTGTCGAAGGCGCGGCTGTATGTCGGGGCGGATTCGATCTGGACCCAGCTGGCGGTGGCGGCGGGCGTGCCTGTCGTCGCCGCCTTCGGGCCGTCGGACGAGGCGACGCGCGGACCCTGGAAGGGCGTGGCGGTGCGCGGACCGCGCAGCTTCGAGGAGTTCCGAAGGCTGGACCCGAACCTGAACCAGGCGATCCAGCACATGATGGACCTGCCGTGGGAGCGGGTGCTGAAGGCGGCGCAGAAGGTGTTGCGGGAGGGGTGACCTTTCCTGCCGTCATCCTCGGGCTTGACCCGAGGATCGAGGGTTCCGCAAGCGCGGTGGAGTCCGGTAGAAAGCAGCCGCCGATGCATCGCCTGTCGCGATGCGGAGGGTCCGATCCTCGAGTCTAGCCCGAGGATGACGGTGATGGATACGAGGATGGTGCGATGACCCAGACCTATGACCTGATCGTGCGCGGCGGCGAGGTGGCCAACCACGCCGGGCGCGGCATGGCCGACGTCGGCGTGATCGACGGCAAGATCGCCTTCATCGGCGACCTGAGCCAGGCCTCGGCCGGCGAGACCTTCGACGCGACCGGCCTGACCGTCCTGCCCGGCGTGATCGACACCCAGGTCCATTTCCGCGAGCCGGGGCTGGAGTGGAAGGAGGACCTGGAGACCGGGTCGCGCGCGGCGGCCCTGGGCGGCGTCGTCGCCGTTTTCGAGATGCCGAACACCAATCCCAACACCACCGACCCGGACACAATGGCGGACAAGCTGGCGCGGGCGAAGGACCGGATGTGGACCGACCACGCCTTCTACATCGGCGGCACCCACGAGAACGCCGACTATCTGGGCGAACTGGAGCGGCTGCCCGGCTGCTGCGGGGTCAAGGTGTTCATGGGCGCCTCGACCGGCGACCTGCTGATCGCCGACGACGACGGGGTTCGCAAGGTGCTGAGCAATGTGCGCCGTCGGGCCACCTTCCACTCTGAGGACGAATACCGGCTGGTCGAGCGGCGCGGTCTGGCCCGCACCGGCGACTGGACCAGCCATCCCGAGGTGCGCGACGCCGAGAGCGCCATCCGTTCGACGCGGCGCCTTGTCGGCCTGGCCCGGGAAACGGGCGCGCGCATCCATGTGCTGCACGTCACGACCAAGGACGAGATGGAATATCTGCGCTTCCACAAGGATGTCGCGACCGTCGAGATCACGCCCCAGCACCTGACGCTGGTGGGGCCGGAAGCCTATGAGCGGCTGGGCAGCTACGCCCAGATGAACCCGCCGATCAGGTCGCAGGACCATGTGGACGCCCTGTGGCTGTGGGGCATGCAGCAGGGCGTGGCCGACGTGCTGGGGTCCGACCACGCGCCGCACACCAAGGAGGAGAAGGCCAAGCCCTATCCCGCGTCTCCGTCCGGGATGCCGGGGGTGCAGACGCTGGTGCCGCTGATGCTGACCCATGTCGCGAACGGCCGGCTGAGCCTGGAGCGGTTCATCGACCTGACCTCGGGCGGGGCGCAGCGGGTGTTCGGCACGGCGAACAAGGGCCGCATGGCCGTCAGTTATGACGCCGATCTGACCATCGTCGATCTGAAGGCCAAGCGGACCATCACGCACGACCAGCAGGCCACGCGCTGCGGCTGGACCCCGTTCGACGGTGTGGAGGCCACCGGCTGGCCGATGGCGACCCTCGTGCGCGGCCGGGTGGTGATGCAGGACGGCGAACTGATCGGATCGGCGCACGGCCGGCCGGTGCGGTTCCAGGAGACGCTGTGAATTCCATGTCGTTCACTGTCGTCATCCTCGGGCTTGATCCGAGGATCGGAAGGGCGACCGCCTCGCGCCTGGGGCGGGCGCACAGCCCGATCTGCGGCCGGTCATCGGGTCAAGCCCGAGGATGACGGGGATGGCGGGGGCGTCGAAACCTCGTCTCGGCCTGATCGGCTTCGGCGCCTTCGGGCGGCTGACGGCTCGATATCTGGCGGCGTCGTTCCAGGTGATCGCCCACGACCCGGCCGCGACGGACGGCGAGGGCGTCGCGACCCTGGCCGACCTGGGGGCGGCGGCCGCCTGTCCGGTCGTGATCCTGGCCGTGCCGGTCGGGGCGCTGGAGGAGACGCTCGCGGCGATCACGCCCCACCTGCAGCCCGACGCCCTGGTGATCGACGTCGGCTCTGTGAAGGTGAAGCCGGCGCGGGCGATGCAGGCCGCCTTGCCGCCTGGCGTGCGGATCGTGGGTACGCACCCATTGTTCGGGCCGCAGAGCGCGCGCGACGGGATCGCGGGGTTCAGGATCGCGGTGTGCGAGGTGCGGGGCGCCAAGGCCGCCCGCCGCGTGGCCGCCTTCTGCCGCCGGGCGCTGACGCTCAAGGTGTTTCAGGTCAGCCCTGAGGATCACGACCGCGAGGCCGCGACGGTGCAGGGGCTGACGCATCTGATCGCGCGGGTGCTGCTGAAGATGGAGCCCCTGCCGACGCGCATGACCACCGCCAGCTTCGAGCGGCTGATGCAGGCGGTGGACATGGTGCGCCACGACAGCCCGGCGGTGTTCCACGCCATCGAACGCGACAATCCCTACGCCGCCGGGGTTCGCGACCGCTTCTTCGCCCTGGCCGAGATGGCGCGGGGGGAGTTGGACGAGGGATAGGCTCAGACCGCCCGCGCGCCGGCCCGCAGCGACAGGCAGTATGCCAGCGTCACCGCCATGCCCGCGATCACCGCGCCGCAGCCGCCGATCAGGGCGACCGGGAAGGGGGCGAAGGCCCACAGGGCGGCGTAGGTCAGGCCGCTGATCGCCATCGACCAGCCGGCGACGCGGTTGACGCGGCGGGCGTGGGCGCTGGGGGCGAAGGTCTTGGGCAGGCGGTTGCCGTACCACGCGATCATCAGGCCGGTCGCGCCCAGGACGATGCGATTGACCGCGTCGCCGCCGAGATAGCCCATGTCGCGCGCCGTCGAGGCGGCCAGGGCCACGGCGATCAGGCCGCCGGCCCAGATCAGGCTGGGGATCAGGTCGTGTCTCATCGAGCGGTCTCCTCCGCGGGCCGGGGCGTTTCCGCGCCGGGTTCGAATGACTGGACGAAGCCCAGCAGCGCCTCTTCGAGCACCGACAGCTTCAGGTGATAGAGGACGGACTTCCCGGCCTTCTCCGCATGGACCAGGTCGGCCTCCTTCAGCACCGCAAAGTGCGCCGACATGGTCGGCTTGGAGACGTCGAACCGGTCGCTGATCTCGCCCGCGCTCATCGGCCCCTGGCGAAGGAGCTGAAGCACCCGGCGACGGGTAGGATCGGAAAGGGCCTTGAATACCGAACTCATGATGTGATGATTAGCTAATCGTCGAAATGAGTCAAGGCCGATGTGGACGTACGCCAGCGCCAGGGAGCATCAGGGGGCGGCGTTCGCCTTGATGAAGGCCGCCACATCCCGCGCCACGCCGGGGGCCAGCGGCAGGTCGGGATCGGCGTAGGTCGCCAGGTTGCCGGCGCGGTCGACGGGGGCGGTCTTGAGGACGTGGTTGACCCCGTCCCACAGTTTCAGGGTCGCGTCCGGATCGGCGGCGGCCAGGGTCTGGGCGTCGACGACGCCGACCTGGATGTCGGTGGTCCCCTGGCCGATGAAGACCGGCCCCTCGTAGGCGGCCAGCAGGGCGGCGGGATCCAGCGGCAGCCACGAGATCAGATAGGGCTGGACCGACGGGCGGAACAGGGCGGCCAGGGCGGCGGGCGGATCGGCGACCGTGCGGCCCGCCTCCAGCTGGGTCAGGGCGTCATAAGCCTGGGTCTTCAGCGGCTCGGGCACGGCGGTCAGCTGTTCGCGCAACACCACCCCCGCCGGGCGCCCGGCGCCCGACAGCAGGACCAGGCCGCAGATCCTGTCGTCGTCGGGGCTCGGGCCGTCCTGCACGGCCTGGAGAGCGACCAGGGCGCCCTCGCTGTGACCGATCAGCCAGGCGCAGGGCTGGTTCGTCAGACGCGCGGCCTGGGCGGCCCAGGCGCGGGCGTCGGCGGCGTAGTCCGAGAAGCGCAGCTTCGTCTCGTCGAAGCCGGCGGCGGCGCTGGCGCCGATCCCGCGCTTGTCGATGCGGACGGTGGCGATCCCTTCGGCGGCCAGTCCCTCGGCCAGCAGGCGATAGGTCGAGGCGCGGATGGCCGGCGCCTGGTTCCCGTCGCGGTCGGTGGGGCCGGAACCGGGCAGGATGACCACGACGGCCGAGGGCGCGCCGTCCGGGCTCAGCAGGGTTCCCGACAGCGGCGCGGGCTGGGCCGGCAGGGTCACGTCGGCGGCGGTCGGTCCGGCCAGCAGGGCGGCTGCGGCGAGCAGGGTCAGCATGATCGAATTCTCCGGCGGTCGAGGCTGGGGTGTCAGAAGGGCTGGCGGTCGGGATCGCTGCGCCAGACGCGCCAGCTTTCGACTATGGGCCAGATCGCCGCGACCAAAATCATCACGACCATGGCGATGGAGGCCGCCGGCTGGGGCGCGATCGGGGCGGCCACGATCAGGCCCAGGCCGATCCAGAAGAACAGCCGTCCGGCCAGGCGGTTGGACCGGTCCCAGGCGAGGCGGCTCTTGTAGCTCCAGGGCGTGCGGACGCCGACGATCGGATTGGGGCCGACACGGCCCAGGCCGCCGCCCACCACAGCCAGGATCAGACCGGTGACGGCCATGGCCCAGCCGATCGCGGGCGGCTGTCCGTTCGTCATGGCGCCGACGGTGAACCACAGGATCAGGCCCGTGACCCCGCCGATGCTGACCAGGGACACCATCTGGCCCATACGCAGGCTGCGCCGGCGGGCGGGGTCCTCCGCCTTCTCGGCGTACCAGCCCATCATGCCGGCGGTGATCGCGGTCATGGCGGCCATGAAGCCGAGCAGCACGGCCAGTTCCGTGCGGTCGCCCCAGCGGTCGGGTTCGCCCCGCGTGTTGAAATGCATCGGATAGGCGACGTCCGGCGCGCGTGTCGCGGCCCACAGCGCCATGGCCAGGATCACCACGGTCATGATCGCGGTGGCGATGTCCAGAAGCGTCAAGCGGCGGGTCGTCATTTGGGCGTCTCCTGCGGTTTGAGCGGGGCGGGGGCGTCGGCGCGGCTTCCAGCGCCGGCGATGTCCATCAGGAAGGCCATGGCCTCCTCGACGGCGGAGATTTCCAGGCGATAGCGGATGGTCTGGCCGTCGCGCTCGGGGCTGACCAGGCCGGCTTCCTTCAGGGCGTTGAGGTGGCCGGTTATGGTGGGCCAGCTCATGTCGAAGGCGGCGGCGATGTCGCCTGACGCCAGCGGGCCCGCGCGCAGCATGGCGATGATGCGACGGCGCACGGGATGCGACAGGGCCTTGAACAGAGTGTTCATAGCGACATCCCTAATTAGGAGAACTGCTAATTACAAGTGGCGGACTCGAACATTCCGGCCTTCCGCCATTGCAAAGCAGTCGCAACGGCGCGTAGAGAGCGCCGTCTCCTCCTCCTCCTGAGAATGCGTTGCAATTCATGGTTCGCTCCTCCCGCCGCCGTTTCGCCTGCGCCGCCAGCCTGCTGGCGCTGACCGTCGCCGCCCCCGCCCTGGCCCAGACCGGCGGTGCGGAGCCCGCCCAGCTGGACGAGATCGTGGTGACCGGATCGCAGGTGCGGCTGCCGGGCGCGGCGGCGGGCGGCCAGGTGGCCACGGGCGGCCGGGTCGGCCTGTTCGGCAATCTGGATGCGATGGACACGCCGTTCGCCTCGACCAGCTACACCGAGAAGCTGGTGCGCGATCAGCAATCGCGCAGCATCGGCGACGTGCTGCAGAACGATCCGGTCGTGCGGGTGTCCAAGGGCTTCGGCAACTTCCAGGAGCTGTACGTCATCCGCGGCTTCCCGGTCTATTCGGACGACATGACCTACAACGGCCTGTACGGCGTGCTGCCGCGCCAGTTCGTGGCCGCCGAACTGGTCGAACGGGTCGAGGTGTTTCATGGCGCCACCGCCTTTCTGAACGGCGCGGCGCCGGGCGGCAGCGGCGTGGGCGGGGCCTTCAACCTGGTGCCCAAGCGGGCGGGATCCCAGCCGCTGACCCGCCTGACCGCCGGCGTGTCGGGCCATGATGAAATCTACGCCGCCGCCGACCTGGCCCGCCGCTTCGGCCAGGACGACGAATGGGGCGCGCGCCTGAACCTGGTCAGCCGCGACGGCGAGGGTTCGGTCGAGGGCGAGGACGGCCAGCTGCGCGTCGTCGGTCTGGGCCTGGATCGCCGGGGCGATCGTGCGCGCTTCTCGGCCGACCTGGGCTGGCAGGACCACCGCATCGACGCCCCGCGTCCGACCGTGACGCCGGCGGGCGCCATCCCGGCCCCGCCGTCGGCCGACGTCGACTTCGCCCAGCCCTGGACCTACACCGACGAGGAACAGCTGTTCGGCGCCGCGCGCGGCGAGTTCGACCTGACCGACGACGTCACCGTCTGGGCGGCCTTCGGCGGCCGGCAGGGCAAGGAGGACAACGTCCTGGCCAATCCGACGGCCCAGGCCGACGGGACCCTGAGCGCCTACCGTTTCGACAATGTGCGCGAGGACACGGTGTGGTCCGGCGACATCGGCGTCCGGGCCGATCTGACCACGGGGCCGGTGGGGCACCGGCTGGTCGCCTCGGCCTCGCAGGTGCAGTCCAAGTCCGAGAACGCCTACGCCTTCTCCGACTTCTCGGGCTTCCCCAGCGATCTGTATAATCCGGTGTTCACGCCCGCGCCCAACCCCGACTTCTTCGTCGGCGGCGACCTGGACGATCCGGGCGTGACCGAGCGGGTCAAGACCTCCTCCGTCGCCGTCGCCGATATGCTGAGCCTGTTCGACGGCCGCCTGCTGGCTACGATCGGCGCCCGCTACCAGGAGATCGAGACCAAGTCCTACGAGTATAATACGGGGGCCGGTCTCTCGTCCTATTCCAGCGATGCGATGACCCCGGCCTTCGCCCTGGTGTACAAGCCGTCCGACGCCATCTCGCTCTACGCCAACTACGCCGAGGCGCTGGTTCCGGGCACGACCGCGCCGGCGGTGGTCAACGGTGTGCGGGTCGTCAACGCCGGAGAGGTGCTCGAGCCCTATCGCGCAGAACAGATGGAAGTCGGCGCCAAGTACGACGCCGGTTCGTTCGGCGGCACGCTGAGCGTCTTCCGCACCACCTTGCCGTCCGCCTATTTCGACGCGGACACGGGCGTCTATAGCGACGGTGGCGAACAGGAAAATCAGGGCGTCGAGCTGACCGTGTTCGGCGAGCTGATCACGGGCCTGCGCCTGATCGGCGGCGCGACGTGGCTGGACACCGAGATCAACCAGGCGCTGAACCCGGCGCTGGAAGGCAAGTCGGCCATCGGCGTGCCGGACTTCCAGATCAACGCCAACGTCGAATGGGACGTGCCGGGGCTGGACGGCCTGACGCTGGAGGGGCGGGCGATCCACACCGGCTCGCAGGCCGCGAGCGCCGACAACACGGTCGAACTGGACAGCTGGACCCGCTTCGACGCGGGCGTCCGCTACGCCTTCGAGGCGGGCGGCAAGCCGCTGACCGTGCGGGCACGGGTCGAGAACGTGGCGGACGAGGACCAATGGGTCGCCGTCGGCGGTTATCCGGGGTCGAACTATCTGACGCTGGGCGCGCCGCGGACCTATCGCCTGTCGGTCTCCGCGGAGTTCTGAGGCGGATGAAGACGCGGACGATCCGCGCCTGGTCCTGGGTTCACAAATGGTCGAGCCTGGTCTCGACCCTGTTCCTGCTGATGTTGTGCCTGACCGGCCTGCCGCTGGTCTTCACCCATGAGCTGGACGAACTGCTGCTGGGCGACCAGGCCGCGACGGGCGATCTGGCCGCGCCGCGGCTGAGCCTGGACCGGGTTCTGGAAATCGCCCTGGCGAAAAGGCCCGGAGAGGTCCCCGCCTTCATGAGCTTCGACGAGGATCGGCCGGTGGTGAACGTCACCAGCATCGATCCCGACGGGCCGGCCGGGCGGTATACGTTCCAGCCGATCGACCAGACCACGGGGGCGGCCGCGCCGCCGGTGGCCGGCCATCCGGTGATGGAGTTCCTGCTGCAGCTGCACACCGACATGTTCCTGGGCCTGCCGGGGATGCTGTTCCTGGGGGCGATGGGGCTGCTGCTGGTGGCGGCGGTGGTGTCGGGCGTGGTGCTCTACGCCCCCTTCATGAGGCGGCTGCCGTTCGGCACGGTGCGGGTGAAGAAGGCCGCGCGGACGCGCTGGCTGGACTATCACAACCTGCTGGGCGTGGTGACGGTCGGCTGGGTGCTGGTGGTGGGGGTGACCGGCGTGGTCAACACCCTGGCGACGCCGATCCTGGCCTATTGGAAGGACACGGCGCTGAAGGAACTGACCGCGGCCTATGATTCGCCGGCGCCGACGGGCGAGCGCAGCTCGCTGGACGCGGCGGTGCAGCGGGCGCGGGCGGCCCTGCCGGGCATGCAGCTGCAGTTCGTGGCCTTTCCCGGCACGGCCTATTCGACCGACCACCACTATGCGGTCTTCTTCCACGGGGACACGCCGCTGACGACGCACATGACGACGCCGGCCCTGATCGACGCGCGGACGGGAGAGCTGGCGGCGGTGGCGCAGATGCCGTGGTATGTAAAGACGCTGTCGCTGTCGCAGCCGCTGCATTTCGGCGACTACGGCGGGATGGCGCTGAAGATCCTGTGGGCGCTGCTGGACCTGGCGACCATCGTCATCCTGGGCTCGGGCCTCTATCTGTGGCTGGTCAAGCGTCGGAGGCCGGCATGAGCCGTCCTCACCGCGCCAATCGAAAGGACCTGAGCCTGTGGGCGGTGTTCCGCGCGCCGATCGTGCTGTTCGTGCTGAGCCTGGCGGGCCTGGTCGGCGCCCTGCTGGAAGACGGCGCCTGGGACTGGATCGGCTCGGCGCTTCTGGCCTCGACCGTCGTGGCGACGGCCTGGGCCCTGGTCAGATCAAGAAGCTGAGCGCGCCTACTGTGTTTGGGCTACTCGGCGTGTCATCCGGTTGGCGATCTCTCGAACGTGGAGACCGGTGCTGGCGCTGTTCGCGCGCGCGGAATACAGGCTTTGCAGATAGGCCTTGTCCCATGATGACAGGCCTTCCGGCCGCGCGTCGGGGTCCGAAAGCAGGTTCAGAATGGTGTCCAGGTGCGCGGTCGATGTGTGGATGTCGATCCGCGCCAAGGAGATCATAGCCAGATAGTCGCCCAGTGCGTGCGGGTTGACTGGACCCAGACGGGATGTGTCGACGATGATCAAGGACCGGGTGATCACTGTTTCATGCGCGGCGCTCAGTCGCCCGCTGTTGGGGTAAAGTCCTATTGGAGCCCGGATTTCAAAAGTGCCTCGGGGACGGCCGATCCGGAACGCCTGCTCTATGCCCGTGGTCTCGCGGGCCATGTACCAGACACGCACTGTTTCCCCTGGCGCGCGAAACGCGGTCAGGGCGCTTTCGGCATTCTGATTGAGGCTGACGTAGAAGGAGAAGGCGGAAGGATGGGCGTCAGCCAGTTCGTTGGCCAGGCGGTCGGAATCGTCGGTGAAAATGACGAGGACGTTCGGAACGCAGCCGGGACCGCCGACGGCTCGTCCGGCGACGTGGGCGGCGGATGCAATCCGGTCGTTGAGCGTCTGGGCGATATCAGCGGGCAGGTTGACCACGCCGGGGCAGATGCGGGTGTCGAAGCGCGCAATCTGGCCTCCACGCTCGTGGACTTCGGACACGTCGGCTACGAAAGCCCGGACCACTTCATTAAGTCTTTGGGCGGTCACCTCCACCGGCGGTAGTTGGGTCGGCTCGGAGCCTTCTTGGGCCGTCGCCGGAGACGACAAGACGATGGCCAACGAAAGCACGCTGGCAACTAGACACCAACAACGGTCAAGTTTGCTCATTGCAATCTGTTCCCTTTGGGAAGATTGCAACTCATGCTAGATAAAATGTCAATCTACGCCCAGCATCGGGGGCGGGCTGCCGCCTAGATCGAGAAGCTGACGCCGCAGCCGCAGCTGGAGGCGGCGTTGGGGTTCTTGACCACGAATTGGGCGCCGGCCAGTTCGTCGACATAGGCGATCTCGGAGCCCTTCAGGAAGGGGATGGAGACCGGGTCGACCAGGGCGGTCTGGCCGTCCGCCTCGATGCGCAGGTCGTCGTCCTCAGCCGTCTCGACCAGGTCGAACCGGTACTGGAATCCCGAGCAGCCGCCGCCGTCCACCGCCACGCGCAGCATCAGCGCCTTGCCCTCGGCCGCGCCCAGTCTGGCCAGGCGCTTGGCGGCGCTGGCGGCCAGGACGATGCCTTCCGGCGCGCGCGGCGCGACCGAGAAGGCGGGTGTGGACGGTTCTGTGGATTGGACGGTGCTCACGCCTGTCTATATGAGGCGGGCGCGGGCGTTCGCAAAGGGCCCGCCTTCAAAGTTGATGACGTGAGCCAGACGCCCAGAGCCGCCTACGCCGAGCTGCCCGAGCTGACGAAGGGCCGCCGCTTCTTCGAGCCGCCCAGCCGCACGCGCACCCCCTTCGCCCGCGACCGCGACCGCATCATCCACGCCACCGCCTTTCGCCGCCTGAAGGAGAAGACCCAGGTCTTCGTGGCGCACGAGGGCGACCACTATCGCACCCGCCTGACCCATTCCCTGGAGGTGGCGCAGATCGCGCGGTCGCTGGCCCACGCGCTGCGGCTGGACGACGACCTGGCCGAGACCGTCGCCCTGGCCCACGACCTGGGTCATCCGCCCTTCGCCCACGCAGGTGAGGACGAGCTGGTCATCCAGATGGCCGAGTTCGGCGGCTTCGACCACAACGTGCAGAGCTTCCGCGTCGTCACGGAGCTGGAGAAGCGCTATCCGCAGTTCGAGGGCCTGAACCTGAGCTGGGAGACGGTCGAGGGCGTCATCAAGCACAATGGCCCTGTGGCGCACCGGCTGGACGAGCCGGCCTGGTCGGTGGTGCGGCCCTATCGGCAGGGCGGGGAGGCGGACTGGGACCTGGGGCTGGGCACCTTCACCTCTCTGGAGGCCCAGTGCGCGGCGATCGCCGACGACATCGCCTACAACAACCACGACGTCGACGACGGGGTGCAGGCGGGGCTGTTCACCCTGCGCGACCTGGATCAGGTGCCGCTGATCGGGCCGATCCTGGCCGAGGTGCGGCGCGACTGGCCCGGCATCGACGAGCGGATGCTGCGGATCGAGGCGGTGCGGCGCATGATCGGGGTGATGGTCGAGGACGTGCTGGCCGAGACGGCCCGGCGGATCGAGGACGACCGGGTCGGCTCGACGGAGGACGTGCGGTTGGCCAAGCGCACGATGGTCGACTTCTCGCGGTCCATGCACGCCGACCTGGCGGTGCTGCGCAAGTTCCTGTTCGAACGGATGTATCGCCACTACCGCGTCAACCGCACGCGAAGCCAGGCGCGGCGGGTATTGTCGCAGCTGTTCGAGCTGTTCATGGCCGAGCCGGAGGTGATGCCGCCGGAATGGGGGGCGCCCGCCATGACGGAGGATCGGACGCGGCGGGCGCGGGCGGTGTGCGACTACATCGCCGGCATGACCGACCGCTACGCCATCGAGGTGCACCAGAAGCTCTTCAGCCTCGACCTGGCGCTCGATCTGTGATTCGAAAGCGCGGGGCGGCGGGTTAGGATGGCGGATCGGCGCACCGATTCGCGCCGGATTGAGACGGCGGAGCGCCCCATGTCCTTCGATGACGACAACCGACCTGGCCGCGGCGCCTATACGCCGCCGACCGACGACGACCTGCCCTTCCGCCGCAACAGTTTCGATCCGCGCGACGGCGGCCGGCGCGTGGGCGGCGGGGGCGGCCGGACGCCGCCCGTGACCCTGATCGTCAGCGCGGCGGTGCTGCTGCTGCTGATCGTGGCCGTGATCTTCTTCTATCGCTCGGGCCTGCGCGCTTCGACCGACGCGCCGCCGGCGGTGGGCCAGCCCGTGGGCGAGATGAAGTCCGCACCGCCCATCGACGCCCAGCCGGTCGATCCGGCCGAGGGCGTTCGGGTCTATCGTGACGAGGCGACCGAGACGACCGACGCGCCGATCACCTTCACCCCGCCGCCGGAAGCGCCCCAGCCGCGTCCCGCCGCGCCGCCCGCATCGGCCCCGACCGGCCAGGGGCTGGCGCCAGCGGCCCCGGCGGCCTCGGCCACGCCTGCGCCGCGGCCCGCCCCGTCCGCCGCCTCGACGCCCGCCGCGCCGGCGCCAGCCCCTGCGCCCGCCGCGGCCGGGGGATCGGCCTCGGTCCAGATCGGGGCGTTCTCCTCCACCGAGATCGCGGATCGGGAATACGCCGCCGTGGCGGGACGCTTCGGCCAATACGCCTCGGGCGCCCAGAAGCGGGTGACGGAGGTGACGACGTCCAGCGGATCGACGCTCTATCGCACCGCCTTCGCGGGCCTGTCGCGCGAGCGGGCGACCGCCTTCTGCAACGCCCTGAAGGCGGCGGGCCGGGACTGCATCGTCCGGTGACGTCGGCCGCCATCTACGGCTGCGCCGGCCATCGGCTGACGGAGGCGGAAAAGGCCTTCTTCGCCGAGGCGCGGCCGTGGGGCTTCATCCTGTTCCGGCGCAACATCGACACGCCGGACCAGGTGCGGGCCCTGACCGACGAGATGCGGGCCGTGCTGGGCGATCCCGACGCGCCCGTCCTGATCGACCAGGAGGGCGGGCGGGTCCAGCGGATGGGCCCGCCGCACTGGCCGAAATACCCCCCGGCCGACGCCTATCTGAAGACGGCGAACGACGTGAACGCCGCGCGGGAGACGGTCCGGCTGGGCGCGCGGCTGATGGCCCGCGATCTGCGAGAGGTCGGCGTCACCGTCGACTGCCTGCCGGTCCTGGACACGCCGGTGCCCGGCGCCCACGACATCATCGGCGACCGCGCCTATGGCCGCGATCCGCAGACGGTCGCCCTCCTGGGCCGGGCGGCGGCGGAAGGGCTGCTGGCCGGGGGCGTGCTGCCCTGCATCAAGCATATGCCCGGGCACGGCCGCGCCTTCGCCGATACGCACAAGGCCCTGCCGACGGTCCATGCCGACCTGGACACGCTGGACGCCTGGGACTTCGCGCCGTTCAAGGCGCTGTCGGACATGCCCATCGGCATGACGGCCCATATCGTCTTCACCGCCATCGACCCGAAGCGCCCGGCCACGCAGTCGAAGGCCGCCATCCGCCTGATCCGCGAGCATCTGGGATTCAAGGGGCTGCTGCTGTCGGACGACCTGGTGATGAACGCCCTGTCCGGCAGTCTGACGCAGAGGGCGCACAAGGCGTTGAAGGCCGGCTGCGACATCGTCATCCACTGGAACGGCGACATGGACGAGATGCGCCAGGTCGCCCAGGGCGTTGGACCGCTGAAGGGCGGGGCGCGTCGCCGCGCCGAGGCCGCCCTGGCCCGGATCGTGCGCACGCCGGAACCGTTGGACCCCGTGGCCGCGCACGACCGCTTCTTCCGCACCGTGGGCGGGCGGCTGGACGCCGCCAAGGGACCGGACGTGGGAGAGGCGCAGACGTGATCCGCACGGCGCGGCCTCAAGTAGCGCAAGGCGCGATAGGCCCAGAAAATGTCTGAAGCGTTTCAGCCCAACCTGGATTTCAACGCCGAGGAGGTCGAGGACCGCGAGGCCTTCGTGGTCGACCTGGACGGATACGAGGGGCCGCTGCACGTGCTGCTGGCCCTGGCGCGGACGCAGAAGGTGGACCTGCTGAAGCTGTCGATCACCCAGCTGGCGGAACAGTATCTGGCCTTCGTGCATGAGGCGCGGCGGCGCAACTTCGCCCTGGCGGCGGACTATCTGGTGATGGCGTCGTGGCTGGCCTATCTGAAGTCGCGCCTGCTGCTGCCGCGCACCGACAAGGGCAAGCCGGAAGAGCCGCCGGCCGAGGAGATGGCCGCCGCCCTGGCGTTCCGCTTGCAGAAGCTGGAGGCGATGAGGAAGGCGGTGGAGCAGCTGATGGCGCGCCCCCAGCTGAAGCGCGACGTCTTCACGCGCGGCGATCCGGAGGCGACGGTGATCGTTCCATCCGACCGCATCGACGCCAGCCTGTATGAACTGATGAGCGCCTATGTGGTCCAGCGCAGGCGCGAGGAAGCCCGGCGATACGCCCCCGGCCAGCGCGTGGAGGCCTTTCCGCTGGAGGCGGCGCGCGACTGGCTGCGCGAGATCATGCCCAGACTGGCCGACTGGACCCCGCTGGATCGGGTCGCGCCGCACCGCCAGGACGAGGACGGCCCCAGTCAGGCCAGCTATACGGCGTCCACCCTTTCGGCCAGTCTGGAACTGGTCAAGGAGGGGGCGATGGACATCCGCCAGGCGCAGGCGTTCGCGGACCTGTATCTGAAGCGGCGCGGGGCAGCCGCTGGAAGTGAGGGGATGAGCGGATATTCTTATGTCTGACCTGTCGTTCCAGCCCGACGAAGCCGAGATCGAGCGGCGCGTGGAGGCCCTGCTGTTCGCCGCCGCCGGGCCGTTGAGCGCCGCCGAGATCGCCGCCCGCCTGCCGGACAACGTCAATGTGGCGCGCGCCCTGTCGGGCCTGCGCGCCCGCTACGAGGGGCGCGGGGTCGAGCTGGAGTGCGTGGCCGACCGCTGGCGGTTCCGCACCGCGCCGGACCTGGCCTTCATGATGACCGAGGAGCGCGAGGAGCCGCGCCGCCTGTCCAAGGCCGGGCTGGAGACCCTGGCCATCATCGCCTACCACCAGCCCGTCACCCGCGCCGAGATCGAGAGCGTGCGCGGCGTCAGCCTGTCGAAGGGCACGCTGGACCTGCTGCTGGAGATGGGGTTCGTGCGCCTGCGGGGGCGGCGGCGCACGCCGGGCCGGCCCGTGACCTACGCCACGACGGACCGCTTCCTGGAGCATTTCGGCCTGGCCACCCTGTACGATCTGCCCGGCGTCCAGGAGATGAAGGCGGCGGGCCTGCTGGACCTGTCGCTGCCGGTCGGTTTCGAGGTCCCGGATCCGACGCGCGCGTCCGAAGCCGACGACGAGGACGGAAGCCTGCCGCTGGAAGACGACGCCCCCGAGTTCGCCCAGGACTTCGTCGGCGAGGACCGCTGAAGCGGTTCAGGCCGTCAGCAGGCGGGGCAGTTTGAAGGTGACGGTCTCGCGCGCGCCGGCGTCCTCGGTGACGACGGCGTCGAAACGGGCGGCGATGGCGTCGACCAGGGCGGCGATCAGGGGTTCGGGCGCCGAGGCCCCGGCGGTGACGCCCACGGCGTCCACCCCCTCGAACCAGGCCCAGTCGACCTGGGAAGCGTCGTCGACCAGCCGGGCGTCGCGGGCGCCGGCGCGCATCGCCACCTCGACCAGCCGGGCCGAGTTGGACGAGTTCTTGGAGCCGACCACCAGCACCAGGTCGCAGCCCTGGCCCAGGGTCTTGACCGCCTCCTGCCGGTTGGTGGTGGCGTAGCAGATGTCTTCCTTGTGCGGATCGGGCAGTTCGGGAAAACGCCGCTTCAGCACCTTCAGTATGCCGGCGGTGTCGTCGACCGACAGGGTGGTCTGGGTGGCGTAGGCCAGGGGCTGGTCGCCGGGACGTTCGAACCGTTCGGCGTCCGCCTCGGTCTCGACCAGGCTGATGGCGCCGTCGGGCAGCTGGCCCATGGTGCCGATCACCTCCGGGTGGCCGGCGTGACCGATCAGGATGATGTGGCGGCCCGCGGCGTGGTGACGCTCGGCCTCGACATGGACCTTGGACACCAAGGGGCAGGTGGCGTCCAGAAACAGCATCTCGCGCGAGCGGGCCGTGGCCGGCACAGACTTGGGCACGCCGTGGGCCGAGAAGACGACCGGCCGGTCGTCGGGGCATTCGTCCAGTTCCTTGACGAAGACCGCGCCCATGGCCTTCAGCCGCTCGACCACATGGCGGTTGTGGACGATCTCGTGGCGCACATAGACCGGGGCGCCGTATTTCTCGATGGCGCGCTCGACGATCTGGATGGCCCGGTCCACCCCGGCGCAGAAGCCGCGCGGCGTCGCCAGGCGCACGGCGATCCGGCGACGTTCGGGGGCGGGGGGCGGCGCATGGACGTTCATGGCGCCAACCTAGTCGTTCCGATGCGGACCCGCCACGGCGGCGGGCCGCGCAAGGGCGGGGATTCTCACATCATCGAGAGCGACGCTTCGCCGCGCCGCGCCTGTGGGTGAAGAAAATCGAATGCAGACAAAGCCTTAAGTCGTGTGTCGCGCGCCTTGACCTATCGGCCGCTCACGATTAGTTTCCGCGCCGAATTCAGACCCGCCCGGACGCACTGTTCGGGCGCTGAGCGCACAGGCCCTGTCCCCTATGACGGAATCGCGTGAAGAGGCGATCAAACGCCTCCAGCAAAGCGCATCCGACCTGGAGGCGCGGACCACGGCGGAGAAATCCGCCGAACTGACCGGCCAGAAGGTGGCCGGGCAGGCCTACAAGATCATCGCCGAGCTGCTCGGCGGCGTCTTCGTGGGACTGGCGTTCGGTTTCGTCGCGGATTGGGTCCTGGGGACTCGTCCGTGGGGTTTGATCGGCGGCGTCCTTCTGGGCTTCGCCTTGTCGATTTACATGGCGCGCCGCACGGCCAACCGGCTGATGGCGCAGGCGAAGGCGCAAGGGACCACGGCTCCGTCCGAACCCTATGTCGAAGCCGGCGAAGACGAGGAACGATAAGGCTCTATGGCCGATCCGATTCATCAGTTTCAGATCCAGAAGGTCATCGACCTTCCCGACGTGACCTTGCCGGTGCTGGGCACGGTGGACCTGGCGATCACCAATTCGCACATCGCCATGACGGCGGCCTTCGTGGCGATCGTCGGCTTCCTGGCCGCCGTGACGTCGAACGCCCAGGTCGTGCCGGGCCGCCTGCAGGCCGCCGGCGAGGGCGTGTTCGGCCTGATCGACAATCTGGCGGACTCCATCATCGGCCACGACGGCCGCAAGTATTTCCCGTTCGTGTTCACGATCTTCCTGCTGATCCTGGGCATGAACCTGCTGGGCCTGTTCCTGACCTTCACGGCGACGTCTCAGCTGGCGATCACCGCCACCTTCGCGCTGATCACCTTCGGCCTGGTGCTGGTCGTGGGCTTCGCCAAGAACGGCCTGGGCTTCTTCAAGCTGTTCTGGCCGATGGGCGCGCCGCTGCTGCTGCGCCCGGTGGTGGGCCTGATCGAGTTCGTTTCCTTCCTGCTGCGGCCGATCACCCTGGCGCTTCGTCTGTTCGGCAACATGCTGGGCGGCCACGTGGCGCTGAAGATCTTCGCCGGCTTCGTCGTGTCGCTGGGCCTTCTGGGCCTGGGCGGCGGCGTGGGCCTGCTGGCCTTCCCGGTGGCGGCCCTGTCGCTGGGCATGGTCGTCGCCCTGACCGCGCTGGAGTTCCTGGTGGCCTTCCTCCAGGCCTTCGTCTTCGCCGTTCTGACCTGCATCTACCTGAACGATGTGGTCAACCTGGACCACGCCCACTAAGGGCCGGTTCAGCCTCTTCACCCCAACCACCAACGACTTAATCTAGGAATACAATCATGGACGCTGAAGCCGCGAAGTACATCGGCGCTGGTCTCGCCACCCTGGGCATGATCGGTTCGGCCCTGGGCGTGGGCAACATCTTCGGCCAGTTCCTGGCCGGCGCCCTGCGCAACCCGTCGGCCGCCGCCGGCCAGGTCGGCAACCTGTTCGTGGGCGCCGCCCTCGCCGAAGCCCTGGGCATCCTGGCCTTCGTGCTCGGCATCCTGATGATCTTCGGCTGATATCAGCCGATACGGCGCGCGGGGTTCGCCCGCGCGCCGCTCATCTGATCCTGCAGTAGACGGTTCATGGCCAGCACCCACACCATCGACGCGGTCCCGCCTTCGGTCGAACGGGACCTGCACGCCGAGACGGCGACGCCCGGCGATCACGGCTCGGGCGGCCTGCCGCAATTCCAGTTCGAGCACTGGGCCGGACAGATCGGCTATCTGCTGATCCTGTTCGCCGTCCTGTATCTGCTGGTGTCCAAGGTCTTCGCGCCGCGCCTGCGCAAGGTGATGGACGAACGGGCCGACACCATTTCCACCGCCGTCGCCACGGCGCGTCAGGTCCAGGCCGAGGCCGCCGACCAGGCCGCCCAGGCCCAGGCCGAGGTGGTCAAGGCCCGCGCCGACGCGCGCGCCACCGCCGCCGCCGCCAAGGCGCGCGTCACCGAAGAGGCCAATGCGCGTCAGGCTGCGGAAGAGGCGGTCGTCAACGCGCGCATCGCCGAGGCCGAGGCCGCCATCGGCAAGACCCGCGACGCCGCC
The DNA here is from genome assembly GCF_023573565.1 of Brevundimonas albigilva. NCBI lineage: Bacteria > Pseudomonadati > Pseudomonadota > Alphaproteobacteria > Caulobacterales > Caulobacteraceae > Brevundimonas > Brevundimonas albigilva. The sequence goes on along the minus strand of NZ_CP097649.1, from coordinate 2,008,189 downwards.
ATGTCCAACGTCTCCACCATCGCTTCCGACGCCGCCGCCGCCATGGTGGAGCGGCTGACGGGCAAGGGCGCGACGGCCGCCGAACTGGCCGCCGTCAAGGGAGCCGCCTGATGAACCTGATCTTCGAACACGGCATCTGGGACCTGTCGAACGCAGAGATCTGGGTCGGCGTCGGCCTGTTGATCTTCTTCGGCATACTGATCGCGGCGGGCGTGCCGAAGATGGCCGCCGCCCAGTTGGACGCCAAGGGCGCCAAGATCCAGGCGGACCTGGACGAGGCCGCGCGTCTGCGCGCCGAGGCCGAGGCCATGCTGGCGCAGATCCGCAAGGAGAAGGCCGAGGCCGAGGCCCAGGCCGCGGACCTGCTGGCCGCCGCCGAGGCGGATGCGCGGCGTCTGGAGGCCGAGACCAAGGCCAAGCTGGAAGAGACGCTGGCGCGTCGCCAGAAGCTGGCCGAGAACCGGATCGCCCAGGCGGAGGCCCAGGCCTCGGCCGAGGTCAAGGCCGCCGCCGCCGACCTTGCCGCCAAGGCCGCGGAGGACATCTTGGCGGCCCGGCTGGCCGGCCAGGCCAAGGACCCGCTGCTGGATGCGGCCATCGCCCAGATCGGCGACCGGCTGAACTGATCGACTGGTCCCGAACGACCAAAGGCCCCCGACGGAAACGCCGGGGGCCTTTTTCATGCGCGGTGCGCGACGTCAGTGGGCGGGCGCGCCGCCGATGATCGTGGCCCCGCGCTTCTCGCGCGCGACCAAGCGGGCATAGACATTGCCCAGCACGATGCCGAACACCGCATGGGTGATCAGCAGCCAGGCCACGGTGCCGAAGCCCGCGCCGCTGGAGAAGGTGCGATAGTCGCCCAGCATGAAGACGCCGAGCATCATCACCACCCAGGCGCCGACCGCGAAGACGATGCCCTTGGTCTCGGGCGTGTCGGTGGGCAGGCGGGGGCACAGATAGCCGAACAGCGGCCCCAGGATGAAGACGCCGCTGATCAGATGGATTCCCCATCCGACGGCCATGTTGCCCGGCATGCCGATGATGCTGGCGATGACCCCCTGGAAGGGATCGAACCAGTTGAGGAACATGTTCGGGATTTCGAGCAGCGACGCCGCGATCGTGGCGAAGACGCCGGCGACGAGGCCCTTTTGTACGCGTGACATCATGACCTGAGCGCCTCCCAACGCTTGTTACGGTTCTCTGATAACGCGAAGGGGAGGATACGCCGGTCGGGGGTCGCGCGGGTTCAACTTCCCGTGGTTAGCGGGCGCAGCATGACGCGCGTCGATTTCGCCTAGGCGCGGCGAAAAAGCCTTCTGAAAGAACGGCGAATTCGCTTACGCACGCGCACAAGACGGCGGCGACGACGCAACATCATCTTTTCCGCGCGCAGGGCCTGCTGCCAGAAGACGGGCGCGATCTCGGGCTTTCGACGCATGAGTCGGCGGAACGGATAGACCCACTTCGGCCGGGCGTACTGGGCGCGGATGAATTGACGCTTGGCCCAGAAGGAACTGCGCAGGATCAGCATCAGACCGACCGCGATCACCGGGACGCCGCCGGGGCCCGGCAGCGGCGCGATCAGGATGCCCAACATCACGACCAGCAGGCCGCCGGCCATCAGCGCCCAGCGCCGGGCGGTCCGCAGCAGGCGGCTGCGGGATCGGACGGGCGAGGGCAGGGCGAGGGAGGAAGCGTAGGTCACGAGATACGGCAGGTGGGGAGGAGGGCGTCTTCTGACAACGGCCGCCGCGGCCGCCCGATCCCTTGTCGGGAAAGGAAACGACGGCCGTGGCGACCGCGCCACAGCGGATCAACGCGCGGAGTCGATGGCCGATGCGTGGCGGACAGGTGAAGCTTTGGTCATGGTCGAAAAGAACCGCCGCCCTGTGACCCGGCCGCAACGCGGACGAGGGCTCAGCCGTAGCGAACGCCGGTGAGACGCTCCGACTCGGACCAGAGACGGCGCGCCACCTCTGGATCGCGGGCGGCCGGGTCGACGCGCGCGGGGCCGGGCGGGCCGCGCCATTCGCCAAGCGCCTGCGGGCCGTAATAGCCGCCCGGCGTCGCATCCGGCAGGGTGGCGGCCATCAGGCTGGGCAGGGCGCCGGCCGCCGCCGAATGGGTGAGCAGCGGCAGGAACAGCCGAGCGCCGAACCCGGTCAGGCCGCCGGGGCCGTTCGACATCAGGTCGGTGTTGGCGACGCCGGGGTGGGCGGCGACGCTGGTCAGGCCCCAGCCGTGGGCGTCGCTGCGCCGCTGAAGCTCGACGGCGAACATCAGCATGGCCAGCTTGGACTGCTGATAGACCGGCCACGGGCGGTAGCCGTGCGCATGGTTCAGGTCGTCGAGACGGATGCGGCCGCCGTGGTGGGCCATGCTCGACAGCTGAACCACCCGCGCGCGGCCCGCCGTCAGCAACGGCAGCAGACGCCCCGTCAGGGCGAAATGAGACAGGTAGTTGACGCCGAACTGCCGCTCGAAACCGTCGGCCGTCGTCTCGCGCCGGGGCAGGGCCATAACGCCGGCGTTGTTGACCAGAATGTCGATCGGCCGGCCATCGGCCAGCAGGCGATCGCCGAAGGCGGCGATCGACGCCAAGTCCGCCAGGTCCGCCAGGCCGAAACGCACCTCGGCGTGGGGATGACGGTCGCGGATCATCCGTTCGGCCCTGTCCCCCTTCAGCGGATTTCGCCCCGCCAGCACCACCTCGGCGCCCGCGCCTGCCAGCGCCAGGGCCGTCTCCAGGCCCAATCCACCGGTCGCGCCGGTGACGATGGCCAGGCGGCCCCTCTGGTCGGGAATATCGTCTGTGGTCCAGGTCGCCATCGGTCTATCCTGTCGTTTCGAGAGTCGCCACGGAGGGCGCCGGACTTGCATATCTGCATCCGGTGCAAATATGCAAGAAGTGCAAAACGAAAAACATGCCGACGCCGGCCTGCGCCAGCGCAAGCGCGCGGCGACCCATGCGCGCATCCAGGCCGAGGCGATGCGGCTGTTCCTGGCCAATGGGTTCGAGCCGACGACGCTCGACGAGGTGGCGGCGGCCGCGGGCGTTTCGCGGCGCACGTTGCTGAACTACTTCGGCTCCAAGGAGGAGATCGTCTTCTCCACCAAGGCGGACTTTCCCCGATGGGTGGCCGATGCGGTGGCCGCGCGTCCCGCGGACGAGCCTATGCTGGACATGGTGGAGAACGCCCTGTTCGACCTGGCCGACCGGCATCGGTCGCAGGAGGCGCGGGCGGTGGCGGCGCTGATCGCCGCCACGCCGTCCCTCCGCGCCGGCGACCAGGCCAAGTACGAGGCGGTGGAACGCCTGCTGGCGCTTACGCTGGCGGCGCGCAAGGGCCTGCCGGATGACGATGTCGCCTGTCGCGTCGTCGCGGGCGCGACCGTCAGCATCATCAAGCAGTCCATGGACGCTTGGCTGGCCAACCCCGACCTTCCGCCCGAAACGTTCGGGCGGAAGGCCTTCGCGGCCCTGAGACGGGTCGCCGGATAGGGTCAGGCCGCCTGGTTGGAGCCTTCGGGCGCGGTCCAGCGGAGCACGGGCGAACGGGCGGCGCGGGTCTCGTCCAGACGCCGCAGGGGAGCGTGGAAAGGCGCGCCCTTGAAGCGGTCGACGTCGCCGGCCTTCGCCGCCTGGGCCAGCAGACGCATGGCCTCGATGAAGCGGTCCAGTTCGGCTTTCGACTCCGTCTCTGTCGGTTCGATCAGCATGGCGCCGTGGACGACCAGCGGGAAATACATGGTCATCGGGTGGAAGCCCTCGTCGATCATCGCCTTGGCGAAGTCGAGCGTGGTGATGTCCGTGCCCTTCAGCCATTCGTCGTCGAACAGGGCCTCGTGCATGCAGGGGCCGTCGGGGAAGGCCGGGCTCATCAGGTCCTGAAGGCGGGCCTTGATGTAGTTGGCGTTCAGCACGGCGTCCTCGGCGACCTGGCGCAGGCCGTCCGAACCGTGGCTCATCATGTAGCTGAGGGCGCGGACGTACATGCCCATCTGGCCCTGGAAGGCGCACAGGCGGCCGAAGGCCTGGGCGGCGGCGCCCTCTTCCCGCTCGATCAGGGCGTAGCCATTGTCGTCGTGAACGACCCAGGGGGCGGGCGCAAACGGGGCCAGGGCCTCCGACAGCACCACCGGACCCGCGCCCGGACCGCCGCCGCCGTGAGGCGTCGAGAAGGTCTTGTGCAGGTTGATGTGCATGGCGTCGACGCCCAGGTCGCCGGGGCGCACCCGGCCGACGATGGCGTTGAAGTTGGCGCCGTCGCAGTAGAAGTAGGCGCCCGCCTCGTGCGTCAGGCGGCTGATCTCCAGGATGTCGCGCTCGAACAGGCCGCAGGTGTTGGGGTTCGTCACCATGATGGCGGCCACGTCGTCGCCCAGCTTGGCGGCCAGGTCGGCGACGTCCACGCGGCCGTCGTCGGTCTGGGCCACCTCCACCACCGAATAGCCGACGAAGGCGGCGGTGGCGGGGTTGGTGCCGTGGGCGCTGGTGGGGACCAGGACCTTGCGGCGCTTCTCATGCTGGCCCGAGGCCTCGTGGGCGGCGCGGATGGCCATCAGGCCGCACAGCTCGCCATGCGCGCCGGCCTTGGGTGACAGGGCCACGGCGGGCATGCCGGTCAGGGTCTTCAGCCAGTGGGCCAGGGTGTCCATCAGCTCCAGCGCGCCCTGCACCGTCGACTGCGGCTGCAGCGGGTGAATGTCCGAAAAGCCGGGCAGGCGCGCCATCTTCTCGTTCAGGCGCGGGTTGTGCTTCATCGTGCACGAACCCAGCGGATAGATGGCCAGGTCGATGGCGTGGTTCTTCTGGCTGAGGCGCACATAGTGGCGCATGGCCTCGGGTTCGCTGAGGCCGGGCAGGCCGATCGGATCCTTGCGGACCAGGTCGCCCAGGTCCGAGGCGTCCGTCTTGGGTTCCGGCAGATCGACGCCGGTCTTGCCCCAGCCGTCGCCCTCGAAGATCAGCTTCTCGTCTTGCAGCAGGCCGCGCCCGCCGGTCAGGGTCGGATGCTTGTAGTCGTGATCGACGGCGTTCGGGGCGGTCGGGCGGCCGACGGTGTTCATGGTGCTCATGGTCTGTCTCCCGCTCAGGCCGCCAGCACCTTGGCGAGCGAAGCCGCCAGGAGCTTGATGTCGTGGTCCAGGGTTGTCTCGGTCGCGGCGACCAGCAGGACGTCGTCCATGCCGGCGTCGGGCGCCAGGCGGCTGTAGGGCACGCCCGCCAGGATGTGGTGGCCGGCCAGGGTGTCGACCACCTGGGCCGCGTTCCTGGGCAGGCGGATCGCGAACTCGTTGAAAAAGCGCGGGGTCAGCACCTCGACGCCGGGGATCGCCGCCAGGGCGTCGCGCGTCGCCACGGCCTTCTCGTGGTTCAACAGGGCCAGTTTCCGCAGCCCCGTCTCGCCCAGCAGGCTCATGTGGATGGTGAAGGCCAGGGTGCAGAGCCCTGAGTTGGTGCAGATGTTGGACGTGGCCTTGTCGCGGCGGATGTGCTGCTCGCGCGTCGACAGGGTCAGGACGAAGCCGCGCTCGCCGTCGGCGTCCACGGTCTCGCCGGTCAGGCGGCCGGGCATCTGGCGGATCAGCTTCTCGCGGGTGGCGAACAGGCCGACGTAGGGGCCGCCGAAGTTGAGCGCATTGCCGATCGACTGGCCCTCGGCCGCGACGATGTCGGCCCCCATCTCGCCGGGCGACTTGAGCAGGCCCATGGACACGGCCTCGGTCACCACGACGATCAGCAGGGCGCCGGCGGCGTGAGCGGCCTCGGCGATCCGGGTCACGTCGGTCGCCGTGCCGAAGACGTTAGGGGTCTGGACGACGACGCAGGCGGTGTCGGGACCGATCTGGTCGATGACGGCGGCCTCGGCGTCGACGGCCGGGGCCAGGACCTGGGTCTCGACGCCGACGGCGTGGACCACGGTCTCGGTCGCCTTGACGTAGTGGGGGTGAACGCCGCCCGAGATCACCGCCTTGTTGCGGCGGGTCACGCGCGTCGCCATCAGCACGCCCTCGGCCATGGCGGTGGAGCCGTCGTAGAGGCTGGCGTTGGCGACCGGCATGCCGGTCAGGTTCGCGACCTGGGTCTGGAACTCGTAAAGGTACTGCAGCGTGCCCTGGGCGATTTCCGGCTGGTAGGGGGTGTAGCTGGTCAGGAACTCCGACCGCTGGATCACATGGTCCACGGTCGCCGGGACGTGGTGCTTGTAGGCCCCCGCGCCGCAAAAGAAGGGCACGGCGCCGGCCGTGGCGTTCTTGGCCGCCATGGCCGACAGGGCGCGCTCCACCTCCAGCTCGCCCGCCACGCGCGGCAGGTCCACGGGGCCGTCCAGCCGCGCCGCCTGGGGCACGTCGATGAACAGGTCGTCGATGGAGTCGGCGCCGATGGCGGCGAGCATCGCCGTGCGGTCGTCGGGCGTCAGGGGGAGGTAACGCATCTAATGTTCACATTCCGCTTGTCATCCCGGCCGAAGCGAAGCGGAGAGCCGGGACGGGATGGGCTTTCAATGGTCCGTCCCGGTCGGCCCGAAGGGCTGAACCGGGACAAGGGGAGGGCGGTCGGCGTGTCCCGGATGAGCTGCGCTCTCCGGGACCAGGAAGGCTGGCGGCTCGTCCGCCCCGGCTCTCCGCTTCGCTTCGGCCGGGATGACAAGAGCGCCCTGGGAACTCAGAGGGTCTTCAGGAACTCGTCGTAGGCGGCCTGGTCCATCAGGGCGTCCAGCTCGCCGGCGTCGGAGACCTTGATCCGGGCGAACCAGCCGTCGGCCTCGGGGGCCGAATTGACCGTTTCAGGCGCGGTCGACAGGGCGTCGTTGGCCTCGACCACCTCGCCCGAGACGGGGGCGTAGACGTCCGACGCCGCCTTGACGCTCTCGACCACGGCGAAGCTGTCGCCCTTGGAGACCGTCTTGCCCACCTCGGGCACCTCGACGAACACCACGTCGCCCAGGGCGTCGGCGGCGTGCTTGGAGATGCCGACGGTGGCGATGTCGCCGTCCAGGCTGACCCACTCGTGATCCTTGGTGAACTTCATGGTCTGATCCTTCAGGCCTTGGGTTTGCGATAATAGCGTTGCGCCACGAAGGGCATGTCGACGACCTCGGCCGCGGCGGGCTTGCCGCGCACGACCACCTTGAGCGCCGTGCCCAGCGCGGCGAAGGCGGGCGGCACGTAGCCCATGGCGATGTTCTTGCCCAGGCTGGGCGAGGGGCCGCCCGAGGTGACCTTGCCGATGACGTTGCCGTCGGCGTCGGCGATCTCGGCGCCTTCGCGGGCGGGGGCGCCCTCCTTGACGACCAGGCCGACACGGACGCGGGCGGGGCCGTCAGCCAGCTCCTTCAGGATGCGTTCGGCGCCGTTGAAGTCGCCGCGTTCCTTGCGCGACTTGGACAGGGCGAAGGTCAGGGCGCCCTCGACGGGCGAAGTGGTTGGGTCAATGTCGTGGCCGTGCAGCGGCAGGCCGGCCTCCAGGCGCAGGGAATCGCGGGCGCCCAGGCCGATCGGCTTGACGCGGGCGTCCTCCAGCAGGGTGTTCCAGACGCGTTCGGCCTGGTCCGTCGGGACGGAGATCTCATAGCCGTCCTCGCCCGTGTAGCCCGAGCGGGAGACGAAGCAGTCCACGCCGAACAGGATCAGTCGGGCGCATTCCATGAAGCCCATCTCGGCCAGCACCGGCTCGTGCGCGGCCATGACCTCGGCGGCCTCGGGGCCCTGGATGGCGAGAAGGGCGCGGTCCAGCACCGTGAGCCTCGCGTCGCCTTCGAGGTTGGCGTTCCAGAAGGCGAAGTCCTCGTCCTTGTTGCCGGCGTTGACGACCACGAACAGGCCGTCGTGGTCGGGACGGCCAGCCATGAGGTCGTCGATGATCCCGCCGTCCGCGTTCAGCAGCAAGGAATACTTCTGCTTGCCGGCCTTCAGGATCTGATAGTCGCCGGGAACGAAACGCTCGAACTGAGCGATGGCGTCGTCGCCGGAGATGCGGCACTGGCCCATGTGCGAGACGTCGAACAGGCCCGCGTGCTCGCGGGTCCAGCGATGCTCGGCCAGGACGCCTTCGTACTGGACCGGCATCTCATAGCCGCCGAAGCCGACCATGCGGGCGCCCAGCGCCTTGTGCGCGGCGTTGAGGGGCGTGGTCTTCAGCGTGTCGTCGGTCATTCGGACTCTCGGGGTCGCGGGTGGGAGCGGTCGCCCGCCGGTCTCGCGCCCCCGCTGTCCTGAAGCCTGAGAGATTCCGGCGGTCGGGACCGCCTTGCTCCGTCGGCGCGCCATACGGCGACTTTCCAGCGTCTATCGCGCTTCGCGGTCCTTTTGCCTGAGCGTTTCCGGGGCGGTTGCGCCTTCGGCGTCGAGCCCGGTTCGCCGGCCCCGATCTCTCCCGCGAGAGCGTCCGACCTAAGCCACCGACTCCGGGCGGAAGTCAAGCCGAACGGGCCGGGACTGGAACGACATGGCGCGTGGCGGTTTCCCATGGCGAGACCCCCGCTCGAAACCCAGGACAAACAAAATGTCGATCCTTGACAAGCTGTTCGGCGAATCCGACACGCCGCGCGACCATCCCGCCAAGCCCGACGCGCCGATGAAGAAGGTGCTGGACGAACTGGCGTCCCTGAACCCCAAGCCGATCGAAACCCTGTCGCCGGAAGAGGCGCGCCGGCAGCCGACGCCCACGGACGCCGTGAAATCCCTGCTGCGCAAGGCCGGCAAGGATCCCGCCGACGACCTGGGCGTGAAGACGACCGACATCACCATCCCCGGCGCCGCCGGCCCGCTTCAGGCCCGCATCTACAAGCCGCACGCGCATTCCGAGGACAAGCTGCATCCGGTCGTGGTTTATTTCCACGGCGGCGGCTTCGTGATCGCCGACCTGGACGTCTATGACGGCGGCCCGCGAGGCGTGTCCAAGATGGCCGACGTCATCGTGGTGTCCGTGCATTATCGCCAGGCGCCCGAGCACAAATTCCCCGCAGCGCACGACGACGCCCTGGCGGCCTATCGCTGGGTCCTGGACAACGCCCAGAGCTTCCACGGCGACCCGCAGAAGGTGGCCGTCATGGGCGAGAGCGCGGGCGGGAACCTGGCCATCGGCGTGTCGCTGATGGCGCGGGACGCGGGCCTGCCGGCGCCGGTGCATCAGGTGCTGGTCTATCCGGTCGCGGGCGTGGACATGGACAACGCCTCCTATGTCGAGAACGCCACGGCCAAGCCGCTGAACAAGCCGATGATGCAGTGGTTCGTGAAGCACATCTTCGAGAACGAGGGCGACGCCCAGGACCCGCGCATCAATCTGGTCGAGAACGCCGACCTGATCGGCCTGCCGTCGTCGACGGTGATCTGCGCCGAGATCGACCCGCTGCGCAGCGAAGGCGAACTGCTGGCGGAAAAGCTGGAGCAGGCGGGCGTCGACGTCCGTCAGAAGACCTTCCACGGCTCGACGCACGAGTTCTTCGGCATGGCGCAGGTCCTGCCCGACGCCATGGCGGCCCAGACCTTCGCCGCGCACGAACTGAAGCGCGCCTTCGGCACGGCCATCCTGCCGATCTGATCCGCCACGGCGGAGAGACGGGAGAGGGACGCCCCCGGGCGTCCCTTTTTCGTGCGCGGCGGTTGCCGCCCGGCGGCCGGCCCGCCATGAACGCAAGAACCAACAGCCATACGCAGGATCCGCCATGACCGACCGCATCAGCCTGGACGATCACCTAGGGACGCTGGATGCGCCGGAAGGCCTGAAGACGGTGCTGCGCGTCGTCGCCGGCGCGTGCGTCGACATCCGCAAGGTGGTGGCGGAAGGGGCGCTGGTCGGCGCGCTGGGCGCATCGGGCGCCGTGAATGTCCAGGACGAGGAGCAGAAGAAGCTCGACGTCATCTCAAACGACATCCTGACCGCGGCGCTGCTGGCCTGTCACGCCGTGGCGGGGGTGGCGTCCGAGGAGATGGAGACGGTTCAGCCGGCGGACCACGCGGGCGACTACCTGGCCCTGTTCGACCCGCTGGACGGATCGTCCAATATCGACATCAACGCGCCTGTCGGGACCATCGTCTCGGTGCTGAGGGCGCCGCAGGGGACGCCGACCGAGGCCGACTTCCTGCAGTCCGGCCGCAGCCAGGTCGCGGCCCTCTACGCCCTGTACGGCGCCCAGACGATGTTGGTGCTGACGACGGGTTCGGGCGTGAAGGGCTTCACCTTGTCGGCGGACGGGGAATGGCGGTTGACGCATGACGCCATCGCCGTTTCGCCGGACACGAAGGAGTTCGCGATCAACATGTCGAACCAGCGCCACTGGTCGGAGGCGGTGCAGCGCTATGTCGACGGCGTGCTGAAGGGGGCGGACGGCCCGCGCGGCAAGAACTTCAACATGCGCTGGGTCGCGGCCATGGTGGCCGACGTGCACCGCATCCTGATGCGGGGCGGGGTGTTCCTCTACCCCTGGGACAGGCGCGAACCGGAAAAGCCCGGCAAGCTGCGCCTGATGTACGAGGGCAATCCGATGGCCCTGCTGGTCGAACAGGCCGGGGGCAAGGCCACCACGGACGGGACGCAGGCCATCCTGGACGTGCAACCCGAGCAGCTGCACCAGCGCATCCCGGTGGCGCTGGGTTCGGCCAACGAGATCGACGCCTACGCCGGCGTTTGACCATGAGGATCGGCCCCGACGACGCGCTTCTGGTCATCGACCCGCAGAACGACTTTTGCGAGGGCGGCAGCCTCGCGGTCCAGGGCGGGGCGGGGATCATGCCGGCGATCAACCGGCTGGCGGAGCGGTTCGAGCGGGTTATCGTCACTCAGGACTGGCATACGCCGGACCAGATTTCCTTCGCCTCCAACCATCCGGGCGCGACGCCCTTCACCGAGATCGAGGTCGCCTACGGCCGCCAGATGCTGTGGCCGGACCACTGCATCCAGGGGACGCCGGGCGCCGACTTCCACCCGGACGCGGCGCCGGCCGTGCGCAGGGCGCTCGCCGTCATTCGCAAGGGCTGCAATCCCGCGGTCGACAGCTATTCCGGCTTCTTCGAGAACGACCGCCGGACGCCGACGGGCCTGAGCGGCCTGTTGCGCGAACTCGGGGTCGCCCGCGTCTTCCTGTGCGGCCTGGCCTATGACTACTGCGTCCGCTTCACTGCCGAGGACGCGGTGCGCGAGGGGTTCGAGGCGGCCGTTATCCGCGACGCCAGCCGCGCGATCGCGCCGCAGACCGAGGCGGCGGCTCAGAGCCGTTTCGCAGCCTTGGGCGTGGTCGAGGTTGAAGCGGCCGAACTGCTGAACGCCTTCTAGCCAAGAACCCCGGCTGAACGGGCGTAGGCGTCCACCTCTGCGATCCGCGCCGCCTTGTCGGCCTCGGGCAGGAACGCGCCTTCGAAACTGTTTCGCGCTAACTGGGTGACCTGTTCGTGGGTCAGGCCCACAGCTTCGGCCAGGCGGCTGTAGTTGTCGTTCACATAGCCGCCGAAATAGGACGGGTCGTCCGAGTTCAGGGTGACGTGCAGGCCCCGACGCAGCATCTGGGGCACGGGATGGTTCTTCAGGTCATCGACGACGCACAGCTTCAGGTTCGACAGCGGGCAGACGGTCAGGGTCATCTGCTCGCGCGCCAGCCGTTCGATCAGAGCTTCGTCTTCCATCGAGCGGTTGCCGTGGTCCATCCGGTCGATGTGCAGCAGGTCCAGCGCCTCATGGACATAGGCTGGCGGGCCCTCTTCGCCGGCGTGGGCGCACAGCTTCAGGCCCAGGTCGCGGGCGGCGGCGAAGACGCGCTGAAACTTGGATGGGGGGTGGCCGACCTCGGATGAATCCAGCCCCACGCCGATGAAGTGGTGCAGATAGGGCTTGGCCGCGTCCAGGGTGGCGAAGGCCTCTTCCTCGGTCAGGTGGCGCAGGAAGCTGAGGATCAGCCCGCTGGACACGCCCAACTCGGCCTTGGCCCGATCCATTCCCGCAATCAGGCCCTCGACCACCAAGCCGAAGGGCACGCCGCGGTCGGTGTGGGTCTGGGGATCGAAGAAGATCTCGGCGTGGCGGACGTTGTCGGCGGCGGCGCGCTGGAAGTAGGCGAAGGCCAGGTCCTCGAAGTCTTGCCGCGTCAGCAGGACGGCGGCGCCGGCGTAATAGATGTCCAGGAAGTCCTGCAGGTTCGAGAAGTCGTAGGCCGCGCGCACCGCCTCGACGCTGTCATAGGGGATGGCGACGCCGTTGCGCCGGGCGAGCTCGAACATCAGTTCAGGCTCCAGCGAGCCCTCGATATGGAGGTGAAGCTCGGCCTTGGGCAGGCCGGCGATATAGGCGTCCAGATCGGCGGATGGGGTCATCGGGAACTCGCGAGCGTGGGAGGAACGGCGCGGCGCAGCGCACGTTCAGCAGGGTGCAACAGGAGCATTGTCATGGCTGACAAACAAGACGAGCCGAAGATCAACACCACCCCTGGCGTCATGGGCGACGGCACCGAGGAGCAGAACCTGGGCCAGCCGGGCGATCCCAAGAAGCGGATCACCGAGGACGAGGTGGACGACGCCTTCTCCGAAGACCAAACGTCGGACTGACCGCTACATCCGTTCGGGCGTCTCTATGCCCAGCAGGTCCAGCGCCTTTTCGAGCTGGAGCAGGGCCGCCGCCGACAGGGCCAGGCGCGAACGCCGCGTGGCCTCGTCCGGCGCGACCAGCACCGGGCAGGCGGCGTAGAACTTCGAAAAGGACTGGGCCACGCGATAGGCGTGCTCGGCCACGAGATGCGGCATGCGCTTGTCGTAGGCGTCCGAAGCGGCGGTCGAGAAGGCGTCCAGGGTCCGCGCCAGGTCCCGCTCAGCCGGCTCCGCGATGGCGATCCGGCCGGCGGTCACGTCCTGGTCGGCGGCCTTGCGCAGCAGCGATTTGATGCGGACCGCCTGGTACAGCAGGTAAGGCCCCGTCTTGCCCTCGAAGCTCATGAAGCGGTCGAGGTCGAAAACATAGCTGGTGGTGCGGGCGTTCGACAGGTCCGCGAACTTCAGCGCGGCGATCGCGACCTTGTGGGCGATAGCTTCGAACTCGTCCGCCGGTAGATCGTCGCCCAGCTTGGCGTCATGCAGGCGCTCGCGCGCCTTTTCCGTCGCCTGGTCAATCAGGTCGCGCAGCTTCAGCACGCCGCCCGCGCGGGTCTTGAAGGGCTTGCCGTCCTGGCCGTTCATCGTGCCGAAGCCAAGATGCTCCAGCGACCCCTCCGCGGCGTAGCCGGCCAGATAGGCGGCGCGGAAGACCTGTTCGAAATGCTCGGCCTGGCGTTCGTCGACGACGTAAAGCGCCAGGTCCGGCGCCAACGCCTTCTTGCGGTCAAGGATCGTCGCCAGGTCGGTCGTGCCGTACATGGCCGAGCCTTCGGAGCTGATGACCAGCAGCGGCGGCGGGGACGGCGCCTCGATCACCGAGCCGTCGGCCAGCTTCTTCTTGCGGGTCTCGCCGGGACGGGCGACGTGGACCACCTGGGCGCCGTCGTCCTCGACAAGCAGGCCGGCCGCCTTCAGATGAGCGATCATCTCGTCCATCAGGGGATCGGCGTCGCTTTCGCCGTTCCACAGGTCGAAATCGACCGACAGGTCGCCGTATTCGCGCTTCAGCGCCTCGCGGCTGACGGCCACGAAATGGGACCACAGCGCACGATAGCCCGGCCGTCCGGCCTGCAGCTCGGCGGTGGCCTTGCGGGCGCGGTCGCGAAAGGCGGGGTCTTCCTTGGCCTTTGCGGCGGCCTGGGGATAGAGGCGGTCCAGGTCGGCCAGGGTCACGGGACTGGCGGTCGGGAAGGGGCCGTCGCCCGGAACCATGAAGGCGTCAGCCAGCCCTTCGTCGCCGCATGCGGTGATCAGCAGGCCCATCTGAAAGCCCCAGTCGCCGAAGTGGGCGTCGCCGGTGACGTGGTCGCCGCGGAAGCGGAACAGCCGCTTCAGGCTCTCGCCGATGATGGCGCTGCGCAGGTGGCCGACGTGCATCGGCTTGGCCACGTTCGGGCCGCCGTAGTCGATGACCACCTTGCGCGGATCGGCGACGACGGCCGCGCCGGCGTGGGCCTGATCTGCGGCGACCTCTGCGGCGCGCTGGGCCAGGGCGGCGTCGGAAAGCTTCAGGTTGATGAAGCCCGGTCCGGCCACTTCGACCGAGGCTAGGCGGGGATCGCCGGCCAGACGCGCGGCGACCTTGCCGGCCAGCTCACGCGGATTGGCCTTCAGCGCCTTGGCGGCGGCCAGGGCGCCGTTCGACTGGAAATCGGCCAGGTCGGGGCGGTCGGACGGGGTGACGCGCGCCAGGGCCGTGTCCACGCCTTCGGCGGCGAAGGCGGCGCCGACCGCTTCGCTCAGGACGGTCTTCAGGTCAGGCATCTTACTGGCTCGGCGGCGTCTGCGTCTGGGGCGCGCCGGCGTTCACCCGGAAGCGGCTGCCCGAGCGATTGAACTCGGCCATCTGGGGGGTGACGTCGAAACCGACCAGGACTTCGAAATTCGAACCGCTGGTGCTGACGTCGGCGCGCGGGATGACGATGGTGCGTTCCTCGCGAACCGAGGTCTCGCGCTGACCCTGGAAGTCGACCGGCAGGTCGAAATATTCCTTGGCCAGGACGGCGCTGTTGCGTTCGGTGACGGCGACCCAATAGCGATAGGTCTTGCGGTCGCCGGTCGCCTGGGCGCCGCGGCCCAGATCGAACAGGATCTGCATGTCCAGGCGGATCGGGTCGGATTCGCGATACTCGCAGTCGGCGCTGACGCCCTCGATCTCGCCGGTGTAGCCGACGTTGGCGATGGTCGCCCGGTCGTCGGCCAGCTCGACGTAGCGGGCGGCGTCGTACAGCACCTTCACATAGGGGCAGGGGCCGGCGTTGGCGCGACGCCGCAGCGGGGCGATGCGCGGCGCGCGCGAGCGCTGCTCCGGTTCCGCCTGCTGTCCCGACTGGCGGTCGCGCGGCGACGTCTGGGCCTGGGCGGCGGCGGGGACGAGAGCGGCCGCGACAGACAGGGCGGCCAGGGCGGTAAGGGCGCGACGCATCAGCTTATTTTTCCGACAGCGAACAGGGCGGCGCGCGACGATCGGCGCCCGACCGCGCAACGCTCGTCGCTGATAGCGGCTAAAGCGAGGCGCGGCAAACGGCGGGAGGAGCGGCGGCCCCGCCCGGATGGGATCACAGACCCGGCAGCTTGAAGCCGCCTTCGCGGCGGGGCGAAATGGTGATGCCTTCGCGACCGCCGGTCAGGGCCTGCAGGCGCGCGGCCTCGCTGGCCGGATCGATGGTCTGCTGGCCGTCGGCGGTCTGGCGGACCGTGGCGGCCTGGGTCGAAGCGTCGTCCTTGCGCCAGAACATCACGCGATTGGCCCAGCTTTCGTCCTTGTGGGCGATGTCGCCGAACTCGTCGTCGATGACGTAGCGGGCCAGGGGGTCGGCCTGGTCGGCGCCGGCCTGGGCGACCAGGCCCTGCTCGCCGGGGGTGCGGGTGATGGCCTGGCGCTGACCCAGCAGGATCTGGCGCGCGGCGCTTTCGGGCGCCAGCTCCTGGGGACGGGGCTGGCCGGGGGCCGGCGGGCGCAGGCCGTACTCGGGCGGCACGGTCAGGGGGGCGGTGGAGACGGTGACGAACTCGTCCGGCACGACCTTGGACAGGCCGACGCCCTGGCGGATGCTGCCGCAGGCCGAAAGGGCCAGGGCGGAGGCGGCGAGGGTCAGGACGGCGACGCTGCGATGACGCATGGATTCAGGCTCGACTCGGCTTGCGCGGGCGCCCGGCGGGCGCGGTTCGCAATAGTGAAGACGGGGTGATTACGACTTTTCAGGGGCTGCGCCAACCGGAGCCGCGCGTTCGGACTTCAGGCTGTCGATGATCAGCAGAACGACGCCGATGGTGATGGCGCTGTCGGCGACGTTGAAAACCCACGGGAAGACGCCGGTGCCGGAGAAGTCGATGAAGTCCACGACATAGCCGAAGCGCACGCGGTCGATGACATTTCCCAGCGCGCCGCCCATGACCAGGCCGATCGCCGTGACCAGCAGCCGGCGGTCGGCCTTCAGCGCCCACCAGGCCAGGCCGGCGGAAACCACCAGCGAGAAGATCGTCAGACCCCACCGCGCCTCGCCGCCGCCGAACAGGCCGAAGCTGACGCCGGTGTTCTCGACCCAGCTAAAGTTCAGGATCGGCGGCAGGACCGGGACCTGGCCGACCTCGTGCAGCGAGACGCCGCTGATGATCCAGGCCTTGGTCAACTGATCCAGGACGATGACCGCGAGGGCGAAGCCGTAGGCGGCCAGGGCGAGGCGGGAAATCTTCATTCTGCGCTTTCGACGGGCGACGGAAGAGGCGCGCTTAGCAGGAAGCGGCCGCACGGGGGAGGGGCGAAATCGCCGCCGATCAGAACAGGTCGCCCTGGCCGGACGCCGCCGGGCGCGGTCGTGGCGTGCGCGGGGGGGCGCCGCGGGGCGCTGCGGGCGGGGCCGCCGACGGCGGGTCCGCGTCGACGACCGCCGCGCGGGCGCCGTCGCCGAACACCAGGGACACGGCCTGGCCGGACGACAGGTCCGCGGCCGATGTCACCCAGCGCCCCTCGACATCCTCGACGCGGGCGAAACCGGGTTTGGGGCGGGACGGGTCCAGGCTGGTCAGGGCGCGGGACAGGGCGGTCAGCCGGTCGCGATCGCGAACCAGGCGGCGGTCCACGGCGGGGCGGAAACGCGGCTCAAGCGCGGTCAGTCGGTCGCGCCGGCGCTCGATGACGCGGTCCAGCAGTCCCGGCCCCAGGCGCGCGGCGACGCCGACCAGCCGGTGCCGCTTTTCGGCGGCGTGGCGGGTGAGGGCGGATTCCAACCGGCTGCCGGCGTGGTCCAGCCGCTGCTGCGCCAGGGCCAGCAGGTCCTCGGGCCGCGCCGGAAGGCCGCGCGCGACGGCGCGCAGGCGGGTGCGGCGATCCTCGATCAGCCGCCCGCCCGCCTGGACCAGGCGCCGGTCCAGGTCCGCCACGGCGTAGCGCAGGTCGTTCAGGACCGGCGTCGCCAGTTCCGCCGCGCCCGTCGGCGTCGGCGCGCGCCGGTCCGACACGAAGTCGATCAGGGTGGTGTCCGTCTCGTGCCCGACGGCGGAAATGATCGGGATGGCGGCGGCCGCGACGGTGCGGGCCAGCCCCTCGTCGTTGAAGCACCACAGATCCTCGACCGAGCCGCCGCCGCGCGCGACAATCAGCAGATCGGGACGCGGGACCGAACCGCCGGGCCGCAGGGCGTCGAAGCCGCGAATGGCGGCGGCCACCTGGCCGCAGGCGGCGTCTCCCTGGACCACCACCGGCCAGACGATGACCCGGCAGGGCCAGCGCTCGGCGATCCGGTGCAGGATGTCGCGGATGACCGCCCCGGTCGGGCTGGTGATGACGCCGATGGTGCGGGGGAAGGCGGGAAGGGGTTTCTTGCGCGCCGGGTCGAACAGACCTTCCTCGCGCAGGCGGACCTTCAGCCGTTCAAGCTGAGCCAACAAGGCGCCGGCCCCGGCGGCCTCCATGCTCTCGATCACGATCTGGTAGGAGGACCGGGCCGGGTAGCTGGTGATCTTTCCGGTGACGATGACCTCCAGGCCCGTTTCGGGCTGGACGCCCAGGCCGCGCACGGCGCCCTTCCACACGACGCCGTCGATGGCCGCCTTGTCGTCCTTGAGCGTCAGATAGACGTGGCCCGAGGCATGGCGGTTGACCTTGGAAATCTCGCCACGCAGCCGGACGTGGCCGAAGCGCTCCTCCAGCGTGCGCTTCAGGGCGAAGGACAGATCCGAAATCGACAGGGGCGGATTGTTGTCGCGTGGGGCAGGCGGATCGGCCGGCCCTTCGAACACATAGGAGTCGTCGCTCATGCGCGCACTCTAGCCTGCGTCGATCCGCGCGGGAACGGCTTGGCCGCCTCGCCGTTCGCTCCTTCATGCCCGTCGACCCGCAAGGCACAGATCCCGAGGACCGTTCGCCGCGCGAGCGTGGTCTTCAGCGCCGAAGCGGCGAGGGCGGAGCCATGAGCCCCTGGCTGCTGATCTTCGGCGTCATCCTGTTGGGGGTGGCCGTCTATGTCGTCTCGGCGGTGCTCTGAAAAAGGAAAGAACGAGATATGCAGCGCCTCACATCCCTCGCCGCCGTCCTGTGCCTCGTCGGCGCCGCGGCCTGTTCCGACCGTGACGACGACGTGGTGCAGGCGCCTGCGCCCAACGCCGCCCCGCAACCCGTTTCGGAAACGCGGGCGGACGCCGCGACGACAAGCGCCGCCCTGGCGTTCGGCATGACGCGCGAACAGCTGGAGGACGCGGACCTGCTGTCGGAGGCGAACACCGATCTGGGCGACGTCGAGACGCTGGTGCTGGACGCCCAAGGCCGGCTGACCCACATCGTCGTCGATCTGGAAGGGCCCGGCGACTTGGAGGTCGTGGTTCCCGTCGGCGACCTCTCGTCCGTCGACCGCAACGGCGAAAAGGACCTGACGACGCAGCTGACGCTGGCCCAGCTGCAGGCGCTGCCGGCGTGGACGCCCGGCATGATGCCGACCGGCGCCGCCCAAGCCCCGGCCCGTTAAGCGTTTCCGGCGCTTGACCGGCCGATCCGGGCCGGTCATGTCCGGGGCATGAACATCCTCCTCGTCGGATCGGGCGGGCGCGAACACGCCCTGGCCTGGAAGATCGCCCAGTCGCCGCTGACCACGCGGCTTGTCGCCGCTCCGGGCAATCCCGGCATGGAGGCGCTGTGCGAACTGCGCGCGGTGAAGGCGGACCACGCCGAGGGGCTGGCCGCCCTGGCGCGTGAGATCAAGGCCGATCTGGTCGTCGTCGGGCCCGAGGTCGCCCTGGCCGCGGGCCTGGCCGACCGGCTGGCGGCGCTGGGCGTGCCTTGTTTCGGACCCACCGCCAAGGCGGCGCAGCTGGAAACGTCCAAGGCCTTCTCCAAGGCGTTCTTGGAGCGACACGAGATCCCGACCGCCGGCTATGGCGTCTATGACACGGTGAAAGACGCCAAGGCGGCGCTGGACGTCTTCAAGCCGCCCTATGTCATCAAGGCGGACGGCCTGGCGGCCGGCAAGGGGGTGGCGATCAGCCCCGACCGCCCCGACGCCGAGGCCGAGATCGAGCGGATGCTGGGCGGCCGTTTCGGCGCGGCGGGCGCACGGGTGGTGATCGAGGAGTTCATGGACGGCGAGGAAGGCTCGCTGTTCGCCCTGTGCGACGGCCAGCGGGCCCTGCTGTTCGGCGGGGCGCAGGATCACAAGCGCGCCTTCGACGGCGATCTGGGCCCGAACACCGGGGGGATGGGCGCCTATTCGCCGGCCCCGGTCTTCACGCCCGACCTGGTGCGGCAGGCGAACGACCGCATCGTCCAGCCGACCGTCGCCCGCATGGCCGAGGAAGGGGCGCCCTATCGCGGCGTGCTCTACGCCGGCCTGATGGCCACCCATGACGGCCCCAAGGTGGTGGAGTTCAACGCCCGTTTCGGCGACCCGGAATGCCAGGTGCTGATGATGCGCTTCGCCGGCGACATCGTGCCCTATCTGCTGGCATGCGCGCGCGGCGATGTCTCGGGCCTGCCGGCGCCGAGCTTCAAGCCGCAGACGGTCATCTGCGTCGTCATGGCGGCCAAGGGCTATCCCGACAGCCCGCTGGAAGGCTCGATCATCCGCGGCGCCGAGCAGGATTTCGGCCCTCATGTCCAGGTGTTCCACGCCGGGACCAAGCGGCGCGACGACGGCCAGTTGTGCGCCGCGGGCGGGCGGGTGCTGAACGTCTGCGCCGAGGGCGACGACATCGCCCAGGCGCGCGAGCGGGCCTATGACGCGATCCGCAAGATCGACTGGCCGGGCGGATTCAATCGCACCGACATCGGTTGGCGCGCGCTGGAGCGGGGCTGAGTGGAGCCAGCCGGGACCCTGCAAGGCGGTTTCCGGGTCGCCGCCCTCTACCGGTTCGCCCCGATCGAGAACCGAGAGGCCGTGCGCGATCGCCTGCTTTCGGCCTGCGAAGCGGGCGAGGTGCGGGGCACGCTGCTGGTCGCCCATGAGGGCCTGAACGGAACCATCGCCGGCCCGGCGGCGGGGGTGGACGAGGTTCTGTCCGTCATTCGCGCCATGCCGGGCTTCGCCGATCTGGACGTGAAATTCGCCAGCACGGATGTCGCGCCCTTCCTGCGGCTGAAGGTCCGAATCAAGCGCGAGATCGTGACGATGGGCCAGCCCGACCTGGACCCCGCGCGGCAGGCCGGCGTCTATGTGGCGGCCCAGGACTGGAACGCCCTCATCGCCGATCCCACGACGCTCGTGATCGACACGCGCAACGACTACGAGGGCGACGTCGGCGCCTTCGAGGGGGCCGTCCAGCCCAACACCCGCAGCTTCCGCGACTTTCCCGACTGGTTCCGGGGCGAGGGGCGGGCGCTGTTGCAACAGAGCGGCGCGCGCCGAGTGGCCATGTACTGCACCGGCGGGATCCGCTGCGAGAAGGCGACGGCCTTCCTGAAGGCCGAAGGGGTCGACCAGGTGCATCACCTGGAGGGCGGGATCCTGCGCTATCTGGAGACGGTGGCTAAGGATGACAGCCTGTGGCGCGGCGAATGCTTCGTCTTCGACGAGCGGGTGGCCGTGGGGCACGGCCTGGCCCAGGGGCGCCACACCCTATGCCGGGGATGTCGGATGCCGGTCAGCCCGGCGGGCCGAGCGTCGGCGAACTATGTCGAAGGCGTCTGCTGCGACCGCTGCCACGACACCCGCGACCAGGACCAGCGACAGGGCTACGCCGAGCGTCAGCGTCAGGTCGAGATCGCGCGGTCACGCGGCGCGACGCATCTCGGCGCCCCAGGACCGCAAGCCGATCAGGCCCAGGCGAACAGCAGGCGGCCCTGACCCATGCGCTCGCGCAGGTCGGGCAGATCGGCGTGGGCGACCGAGAAGCAGCCGTAGCTGCGGCCCAGCTTGCCCTCGCGCGCCAGGAAATCCGGGTCGGCGTAGTCGGCGCCGTGGATGATGATGGCGCGCTCGCGGGCCTTGTCATTGGTGTATTCCAGCCCGTCCAGCAGCACGTTCGGCCCCTGCTGCGATCCCCAGCTGGCGCCGGCGGTGGCGTAGGCGCCGACCGAAGACATGTTGGAATCGGGCGTGTTCGAGAAGCGCTGGGCGTAGCCGGTGTGCGACGGATCCGAGCCCCGGCCGTGGCAGGTGCGCAGGACCGTCACCTGGCCGCCTTCCAGATCGACCTCGTAGAGGCGCTCATCGCCCGAGAACTTCTGGAAATCGACCAGATACATCCGGTCGCGCAGCGGCAGGCGGCGGTGATGGATGTCCAGCGCGGCCATGGCGCGCTCCATCAGGTCCTTGCGCACGCGACCGCGTGGATCGAGCGGGGGCGCGGTCAGGTTGGCGGTTTGAATGGCCGGAGCCGGCGCCGCGCTGGGCGCGGCGGTCGGGACTACAGGCGCGGCCTGCGCGGTCACGATGGGGGTGGCCCTGGCGCTGGCGCATCCCGCCAGCATCGCCGATCCGCCAAGGATCAGCCCTCGTCTCGATAGCCGCATGCGACGCCCTCGTTGCGGTTTGTTCTTAGGCGCTATTTGTTTCAAAAGGTTTCTCGGGAGGCAACCTGAGCCTTGGGCCGAAACGCGCCCAGGCGCACGGTGAAGCCATTGATTCGGAGGGGATTCATGAAACGGCTTGGCTTGTTTGCGGCGATGATTGTGGCGGCGGCGACGCCGGCGCTTGCACGTCAAACCCCGTCCAGTCGGCGATTTCCGGCGATCAGACGACGACGTTCCTGGAAGTGGGGCGGCTTTTGGCCGACCCGGAAACCGGCGTTGTGCAGCGCGATAAAACTCTCGTGATCCGCGGGAACCAAGTCGTCGAGACGCGCGACGGGTTCGTCGGCGACGCCTCGCAGGGCCGCGTCGTCGATCTGCGCGAGGCCTTCGTCCTGCCCGGCCTGATCGACAGCCACGTCCACTTGACCGGCCAGCAGAATCCCAATGCGCGCCTGGAGAACGTGACCCAGTCGGACGCCGACCAGGCGATGGTCGGCGCCCGCTACGCCCGGCGCACCCTGATGGCGGGCTTCACCACCGTGGCGGATCTGGGCGCGAGCAATGAGGCGATCTTCGCCCTGCGTGAGGCAGTCCGGCGCGGCGACGTGCCGGGGCCGCGCATCATCGCCGCCGGCTCGGCCGTGTCGATCCACGGCGGTCACGGCGACATCAACGGCTACCGCGAGGACGTCATGCACCTGCTGTCGTCCGAAAGCATCTGTTCGGGGCCCGAGGACTGCATGCGCGCCGTCCGCACCCAGGTGCGGGCCGGGGCCGACATCATCAAGATCACGGCCACGGGCGGCGTCCTGTCCAACACCGCCGCTGGACTGGCCCAGCAGTTCAGCGATCCGGAACTGGCCGCCATCGTCGAGAGCGCCCATCGCATGGGCCGCCAGGTCACCGCCCACGCCCACGGCGTGGACGGCATCAACGCCTTCCTGCGCGCGGGGGGCGATTCCATCGAGCACGGCACCTATCTGGACGACCAGTCGATCCAGCTGTTCAAGCAGCATGACGCCTGGCTGGTGCCCACCCTGCTGGCGGGTGATTTCGTCGCCCGCATCGCCTCGGGGCCGGACAACTTCTTCACGCCGGCTCAGACGGCCAAGGCGCTGGAGGCGGGGCCGAGGATGCTGGACATGGCGCGGCGCGCGCACGAGGGCGGGGTCAGGATCGCCTTCGGCACCGACAGCGGCGTCTCGGCCCACGGCGACAACGCCCAGGAGTTCGCGCTGCTGGTCCGCGCCGGCCTGACCCCGCTGGAGGCTGTCCAGGCCGCCACCGTCGGCGCCGCCGAACATCTGCGCATCTCCGGCGAGGCCGGCAAGATCGCGCCCGGCAGGCCCGCCGACATCGTCGCGGTGGCGGGCGATCCGTTGACGGACGTGACCGAACTGGAGCGGATGCGCTTCGTGATGAAGGGCGGGGTGATCTACCGCGCCGACTGAAGCCTGCCGGTCAGGAAGGCGGTGAAGGTCAGGGCGTCGTCGAAGCGGGCGACGACCGGCCAGGCCGCGATCCTGGCGCGCCAGTCGGCGGGCAGCCGCACCCAGTCCTTCTCGGTGGTGACCAGGCCCGCGTCGAAGGTGGCCGCGCGGTCCTGCAGGAAACGGAGCTGCTCGGGCCGATAGGCGGCGTGGTCCGGAAACGGGACGAAGTCGGCCAGGTCGCAGCCCGCCGCGATCAGCGAGCGCTCGACCTTCCAGGGCTTGGCGATGCCGGCGAAGCCGACCTGCGGACCGGGCGGCGGCGGCGTCTCGGCCGTCAGGCGGGCGGTGAAGACCGGCAGGTCGCCGAACAGGGCGAGCAGTTCGGGATCGGCCGTGTCGACATCCGTCGGCAGCATGATCACCACCGCGTCGGCCCGCGCCAGGCCGGCGGCCAGCGGTTCGCGCATCGGACCGGCCGGGAAGACGGCGCCGTCGCCGAAGGGCCATTCGTCGTCGCGCGTCTCTCCGTCGACGACGATCAGGCTGATCGTCTTCCGGAGCGCCGGGTTCTGGTGCCCGTCGTCCAGCACCAGGGCCTGGGCCCCCGCCGCCACGGCCGCGCGGGCGCCGGCGACGCGGTCGCGCGCGATCCAGGCCGGCGCCCCTTGCGCCAGCATCAGAGGCTCGTCGCCGACCTGGGCGGCCCGATGCAGGGCCGGATCGACGCGAACCGGACCTTCCAGCGATCCGCCGTAGCCGCGCGACAAAGCCTGGGCGTCCAGGCCGCCGCTGCGCAGCAGGCGCAGTATCTCGCGCGCCACCGGCGTCTTTCCCGACCCGCCGACGGTCAGATTGCCGACCGAGATCACGGGACAGCCGGGATCGACCGGCGCGGCGCGGGCGATGCGACGGGCGGTGACGCCGGCCCAGATCCAGCCCAGGGGACGCAGCAAGGCGCGGGAGATGCGCGCGTGGTCGGGCTGGCGGCGATACCACCAGCGGGGCGTGTTCAGCTTCATCGCCGTCGGGCCTCGGCGGGCGGCAGCAGGGCGGACAGACGGCTCCAGAGCAGGTCCAGACCGCCGTTGGCCTCGGCGGCGGCGCGGCGGGCGCGCTCGCCCATGGCCTTGGCCGCATCGGGCGAGGCCAGCAGAGGTCCGAGGACGCCGGGCAGGTCGGACGGCGCGTCCACGACCGCCAGCCCGCCCGCGCGCACCAGGGCTTCGGTGACCGCCGCCCAGTTGGAGGCGTCCGGCCCGGTCACGGCCGGCTTGGCCAGACGCGCCGGCTCCAGCGGATTGTGACCGCCGACGGGGGCCAGGCCCAGGGCGGGGGCGAAGGAGCCGCCCATCACCACCACATCGGCCAGACGCAGGAACAGGCCCATCTCGTTCAGGGTGTCGGCCAGGTAGAGGTCGGTGTCGCCGTCCGGCTGTTCCCCGCGCGAGCGGACGGCCAGGCGATAGCCGTCGCGCCGCAGGGCCGCCTCGATCGCGGGGCCACGCTCCGGATGGCGGGGGGCGAGGATCAGGCAGTTGCGGCCGGGCAGGGCGTCCAGCGCGCGGACGATGGCGGCCTCCTCGGCCTCATGGGTGCTGGCGGCGACGATGACCGGGCGGTCGCCCACGGCGGCGCTGAGGCGGCTGAAGGCGGCCTTGTCGAAGGGCAGGGGATCGCCCGCCAGCTTCAGATTGACCAGGCCGTCGACGCGAGCGCCCATGGCCTCCAGCCGTTCGGCCGAAGCGCGGTCCTGGGGCATGACCAGGTCGAAGGCGCAGGTCACGCGCCGGGCCGAGGCGGGGAAGCGCGCCCATCGCTCGGCGGTGGCCTGGGTCAGGCGCGCGCTGACCAGCGCCAGGGCGACGTCGCGCCGGCGCGCCTCCAGCAGCAGGTTGGGCCAGAGCTCGCTCTCGACGAACACCGCCAGATCCGGCCGCCAGTGGTCCAGGAAGGCGGCGACCACGCCCGGGCCGTCGACGGGGGCGTACTGGTGAATGACGCCGGGCGGCAGGCGGTCCGCCAGGATGCGCGCCGAGGTCACGGTGCCGGAAGTGACCAGAACGGTCACGTCCGGACGCACCGCGCGAAGGCGCGCCACCAGCGGCAGCAGGGACAGGGTCTCGCCCACGCTGACCCCGTGCAGCCAGGCCAGGGGGCCCGGTGGGCGGGCCGCGCCGGCCACGCCCAGGCGTTCATCGACCCTGACGGGATCCTCCTTGCCGCGGGCGGCGCGGGCGTCCAGCAGGCGCGGGGCCAGCGGCTCCAGCAGCCGCGTCGCCAGGCGATAGAGGAGCAGGGGAAGCGGCGTCACGCGGGCGGCCTCACACGCCCAGGCCGGTCAGGGCGTCGGCGCGGGCCTCCACCGCATTCAGCCGCGCGGTCCAGTCGGCGACGACCGCCGCGGGCTCGGCCCCAGCCGGATAGTCGACCCGATCCCAGACGATGGCGCCCTTGCCGAACGGCAGGGGCAGGACGGCGCGGTCCCAGCTGTCCAGGCGTATGGCCGGATGGCAGCTCATGCCGATCAGCAGCACGGGCGCGCCGGACAGCTTGGCCAGCAGGGTGGTCCCCTCGGCCATGACGTTGGCGGGGCCGCGCGGGCCGTCGGGGGTGATGGCCAGGGCGCCGACCTTCAACTGCTTCAGTCCGTCACGCAGGGCCTGCGACCCGCCCTTGGCGCGGTCGGCCTTGTCCTTGTTCGCCGAAGAGCCGCGCACGGCCGGAAAGCCCTGGCGCGCCACGGCCTTGGCGATGAACTCCCCGTCGGCCGAAAGCGAGATCAGCGCCTTGGCCGGTTGGGCGCGGTGAAGCGGCCAGCAGGACGGCGACAAGCCGATGCGCGAATGCCAGAACACGCACAGCACCCCGCCGCCCTGGGCCCAGACCTGTTCGGCGGCGGCCTGGTTCTCGTGCGTCCACCGGATGGTGGCGAAACAGAACCGCATCCATTGCGCCAGGATCCAGGCCAGGGCGGATTGGACGGCCGGGTTGCGCAGCGGCCTCACGCCACGGTCTCCAGGCTGGGCGCTCCGTCCAGCGACTGCTGGCGGGCCAGGCGGGCGTACAGGCCGCCCTGGGCGACCAGATCGTCATGCGCGCCCTGTTCGACCACGCGGCCCCCGTCCAGCACATAGATGCGGTCGGCGTTCCGGACCGTCGA
Source organism: Brevundimonas albigilva (assembly GCF_023573565.1). Taxonomy (NCBI): domain Bacteria; kingdom Pseudomonadati; phylum Pseudomonadota; class Alphaproteobacteria; order Caulobacterales; family Caulobacteraceae; genus Brevundimonas; species Brevundimonas albigilva. The sequence goes on along the minus strand of NZ_CP097649.1, from coordinate 1,982,073 downwards.
CAGGCGGTGGGCGATCATCAGGGTGGCGCGGCCCTGCATCAGCCGCTCCAACGCCGCCTGGACCAGGGCCTCGCTCTCGGTGTCCAGCGCGCTGGTGGCCTCGTCCAGCAACAGAACGGGCGCATCCTTCAGGAAGGCGCGGGCGATGGCGATGCGCTGACGCTGGCCGCCCGACAGGCGCACCCCCGCCTCGCCCGCGCGGGTGTCGTAGCCGTCCGGCAGGCCGACGATGAAGTCGTGGGCCGCGGCCGCGCGGGCCGCCGCCTCGATCTGGTCCTGGGACACATCCGTGCGGCCATAGGCGATGTTGGCGGCGATGGTGTCGTCGAACAGGAAGGGCTCCTGCGTCACCAGGGCGATGTGGTCGCGCAGGTCGGGCAGTTGCAGGTCGCGGATGTCCACGCCGTTCAGGCGGACCGCGCCGCCGGTGACGTCATAGAAGCGCGGCAACAGGCTCAGGATCGTGCTCTTGCCGCCGCCCGAGGGGCCGACCAGGGCCACGGTCTCGCCCGGCGCGATGTGGATGGCGACGTGATCCAGGGTCGGGGCGACGCCTTCGCGCGAGGGGGCGTAGGCGAAGGAGACGTCGTCCAGCACCACCTCGACCGGTCCGGGGGGCAGGGCGGCGGCGTGGCTGGCTTCCCGGATCTCGGGCTGGATGTCCAGGGCGGCGAACAGCCGGCGCGCCGCCGTCAAGCCCTCGCTCATCACGGTGGCCAGATTGGTCACCTGGCGCAGCGACTGACCGGCGGCCAGCAACATGCCGATGAAGGCGGCGAACTCGCCCACGTCCATCACGCCTTGCTGCGCCTGCCATCCGGCATAGGCCATCACCGCGGCGACGACGGAATAGGCCACCAGGTCGCTGGCGGGGCCGGCGAAGGCGCGGGCGTTGGCGCCCTTGATGACGTGGCGCTGGCGGCGGGCGACGACCTGGGCCACGCGCGCCTCTTCGGCGGCCTCGCGGTTCTCGATCTTGATCAGACGGACGCCGTCCAGATTCTCCATCAGGGCGGTGGACAGAGCCTCGCTCTCGGCCATGGCGCCCCTGGCCGCCTTGCGCGTCTTGCGGCCGAAGCGGCGAAGGATCAGGGCGACGGCCGGGATGCCCAGCATCACCACCATCGCCAGCTTCCAGTCGATCCAGAACATGTAGAGGATGACCGCGATCAGGGTCAGGCCGTGCTGGGTGTAGTTGACCACGCCCGAGGTGAAGGCCTCGCGCACCAGGTTGGCGTCATAGAGGACGGTGGAGACGAAGGCTCCCGAATGCTGGGCCCGCAGCCGCGCCAGGTCGGCGCGGATCATGGCCGCGAACAGCCGCACCTGGATGTCGCCGACGATGCCGTGGCCCAGCCGGTTGATCAGCGCCGACTGCCCGGCAGAGGCGAAGGTCCGAACCATGGCCACCGCGACGATGGTGACGGGAATCCACGCCAGGGCCTGGGCGTCGTTCAGACTGACCATATTGAACAGCCGCACCGGCCCCCCGCCGGGCACGAACAGGCCGTTCACCGCCGGTTCCAGCAGGCCCAGCAGCACCGCCGACAGGGCGCCGGCCACGCCCGCGCAGATCATGGCCGTGACGAGCGCCAGCTTGTTGCGGGACAGATAGTCCCGCCAGATCCGGCCCAGCAGGGCGCGCAGCGGCAGGGACTCGGGGGCGGCGGGGACGGTCATCGGCTCTCGGTCGGACGGCTGGCGGTCCAAGTCAACCCGTGGGTGATGACGCGGGCGCTGGGGTTCGCTATGGGCGCGGATATGGGGCGTTTCGATCTTTCCACCAGCATGGGGCGTTTTCGGGCGCACTGGCATTATTTCTGGGCCGACCACGCCTTCCTTCGCCTGGCCTTCTCCAACGCGCACTGGCTGGGGCCGGACCTGGTGCGCACGAACCAGCCGTCGCCGCGCCAGCTGGCGTACTGGAAGAAGAAGGGCGTCCGCACCGTCATCAACCTGCGCGGCCAGCGCGACGAAGGCTATTACTGGCTTGAGCGCGACGCCTGCGAACGGCTGGGCCTGACGATGATCGATGCGCCGCTGGATTCGCGCGACGCGCCGGGACGCGACCGCATCCATCGCGCGCGCGACCTGTTCCGCACGATCCAATATCCCGCGCTGATCCATTGCAAGTCGGGCGCGGACCGGGCCGGAATGATGGCGGTGCTCTACAGGCATTTCCATTTGGGAGAACCGATCTCCCTGGCCATGCGCGAGCTGTCGAAGAAATACCTGCACCACCGCGAGGGGCTGACCGGGGTGCTGGACTTCACGCTGGAGAAGTATGTGCGCGAGGTGGAGCCTCGGGGCGTGTCCTTCATCGACTGGGTGGACAGCGACGCCTATGATCCCAAGGCGATCCGGGCCGAGTTCAAGGCCGGCTGGTGGGGCACCCTGCTGACGGAACGCCTGCTGCGCCGCGAATAGGGCGTCAGCCCCACGGGCCCGACGACGGCCGATCGTCGGTTCCGCCGTCCCGCGCCTGCTCGGCGTCGCGCCGGGCCTTGCGCTGGGCCTCCCAGCGCTTGAACCAGCGTCGATAACGGATCTGGCCGCGCAGATTGACCATGAACAGCGCCAGCACGCACAGCAGGCTGACGAGCTGGAATATCTGTTGGCCGTCGAGGTTCATGTGCAACGCCCTTTCGCCGCCGGCGGTCGGCCGGCGCTGGATCGCGGCAGGCAAGCGCGCGGGGCGGGGCGGACGTTCCGCCCCGCAACCATCAGCCCTCGCCGCGCGGGTCGATCAGCTTGTGGGCGTGCAGGATGAAGTAGCGCATATGGGCGTTGTCCACCGTGGCCTGGGCGCGCGCCTTCCAGGCCTTCTTGGCCTCGTCGTAGCTGCCGTAGGCGCCCACGAACTCGACCTGGGACAGGTCGCGGAACACCGGCTCGTGCAGATGGCGCAGTTCGCCGCCGATGACGAGGTGAAGCAGTTGCGGCGTCTCTTTGACTTCGGCCATGACGGGATCCTTGAAGGGGGAGGGCGTTAGCGCGGCGGAATAGGCGTTAAGGCCGACAGGATCAACCGAGGACCGGGTGACGGGCGCAACGAAGGCCGTCGACCTTGGTGGAAACCGGCCTTTTTGTTTCCCATCAGGCTAGGCCCGCCTTCTTCAGCGTCTTCCAGGCCTTGATAACCCGCTGCAGTTTCGCCTCGGCGCCGCGATCGCCGCCGTTGGTGTCGGGGTGGAACCGCTTCAGCATCTCGTGATAGCGCGCCTTGACCGCCGCCTTGTCGGCGCCGGGGTCCAGGTCCAGGTCCGCCAGGGCCGCGCGCTCCAGCTTCCCGATGCGCCGATCCTCGGCCGGCGCCGCCGTCGCCTGGTCGCCGCGGCGTCCGAACAGGCCGAAGCTGTCGCGCCAGGAGCCCGAGCCGCCGGTGTTGGCCGTTCCCATCTTGGCGGCGAAGGCCGCCGCTTCGCGGCTCAGCTTGCCGGCCTTCATCTCCCAGGTCGGGCGGCCGCCGGTCATCGCCTCGTTCTCCTGGGCGGCGCGGATCTCGCCTTCGCTCATGCCGGCGTAGAAGTTCCAGCCCTTGTTGTATTCGCCGGCGTGGACCTGGCAGAATTCGTAGAAGTCGTTCAGCCGCTCGCGCGACTTGGGCGCCCTGGCGGTCGCGGCCTTGCGGCAGTCGGGCCACTGGCACGGCTTTTCGCCCGGCTTCAGGTGCAGGACGTCGGCCTGGGCGGCCTCTTCCTCGGGCTTGGGCGGCTTCACGCGAATGTCGGTGAAGCGCGGCTTGTATTGAAAGGAAGCGGACATCAGCCGAAGTGTAGTCCCGAATTGGACGCCATCAAGGAAACGATCATGTCTGACGGCCCCGTCGCCGCGAAAATCCGGGAAAAGCTGACGGCGGCCCTGTCGCCGCAGCGGCTGGAACTGGAGGACGACAGCTGGCGCCACGCCGGCCACCATCATGAAGGCGGCATGGACGCGCGGCCGGGCGGCGAGAGCCACTTCAATCTGGTGATCGTTTCGGACGATTTCGAGGGGCGGTCGCGCGTGGAGCGCCAGCGCATGGTCAACGGCCTGCTGAAGGACGAGATGGCCGGCCCGGTCCACGCCCTGTCGATCAAGGCCTTGACGCCATCGGAAGCGGCGCACAGCGCCTGATTGCGCAAAAGATCAGCGTTCACTTCGTCTTAGAACCTTCGTTTTAGCGTCACGCGACCAAACAGAACGTGGGGGACGGCTGCATGGTGGAATCCGACGGCGTCGCGAAGCCGATGACCGCTGATCAGCACGCGGGCGACGCCGCCCAGGCCCTGACGGCGATCCTGCAGACGCAGTATCTGCGCTATCTGATCATCGCCAGCTGGGCGCTGGGCCTGCTCGGCGTGGTGCCGTGGTGGCAGGCCCTGCTGTGGTTCGGGGGCACGGTCGGCGCCGGGGCCGTTCGCGGCGCGTTCGAGCGACGCATGGCCGAGCGGGTCGACGGCGGCTGGGGGTTCGTCTTCCCGACCGTGGCCACCGTCACCACCGGCGCCTGGGCCGTCGCGCCGTTGCTGGCGTGGTTTTCCGGGGCGCCGTTCGGCCAGCCCCTGGCCGTGGCGCTGGTGGTGTCGGGCTATGTGCTGGTCTTCGCCCAGCTTCGCAGCTCGCCCCGCCAGGCCGTGATCATTTCCTCGCCCTACGGCGCGGCTTCGATCGTCATGTTGCTGAGCCTGATCGGCCAGCCGGAGTTCTGGTCCCTGCTGCTGGTGCTGCCGTTCACGGCCGCCGGGCTGTTCGTGCTGGTGACCATGACCATGCTGCGCGAGGAGCGAATCCGGGCCTTCCAGGCGCACCAGGCGCATCTGATCGAAGAGCTGGAAAGCGCTCGCGACAAGGCCAACGCCGCGAACGACGCCAAGTCCAATTTCCTGGGCGTCATCTCCCACGAGCTGCGCACGCCGATGAACGGCGTGTTGGGCGCGGCCCAGCTGCTCAGCGCCACACGGCTGGAGACGACCCAGCGGGAGTATCTGTCGATCATCCGCAACTCGGGCGACAACCTGCTGAGCCTTCTCAACGACATCCTCGACATGACCAAGATCGAGGCCGGCAAGATGACCTTCGAGATCGTCGACGTCGTGATCGAGGACCTTCACAAGCGCATCACCGGGCCGTTCGAGGCCCAGGCCGAGGCCAAGGGGCTGGGCTTCGTCTCGACCTTCGAGGGCGAGGTGCCGATGGTGGTTCGCGGCGATCCCCTGCGCGTCTGCCAGGTGGTCCAGAACCTGCTGTCCAACGCGGTCAAGTTCACCGATACGGGAGAAATCCGCTACGTGGTGCGCGGCGAGCGCATTTCAGACCAGCGCGCGCGGTTCGAGTTCCAGGTGACCGACAGCGGCGCCGGAATCGCGCCGGCGGATCTGGAGCGGCTGTTCCAGCCCTTCACCCAGGTGGACGCCTCCTCGACGCGCCGGTTCGGCGGCACGGGTCTGGGTCTGACGATCTCGCGCCGCATGGCCAACATCATGGGCGGCGACATCACGGTGACGTCGCGCCTGGGCCAGGGATCAGCCTTCACCTTCGCGGTCGAGGCCGAGGTGGTCGAATGGGCCCGGCCGGCGCCGGCCGAGGAAATCCACGCCGAGGTCGAGGGCGTCGCCTCCCTGCGGGTGCTGGTGGTCGAGGACCATCCCGTGAACCGCATGATCCTGGAGGCGTGGATGAGTTCCGCCGCGCACGTCACCGTCACGGCCGAAAACGGCGAACTGGCTGTGAAGGCGGCCTCCGAACAGCCGTTCGACCTGATCGTCATGGACGTGAACATGCCGGTGATGGACGGCCTTACGGCGACGCGGTTGATCCGCGAGGGCGGACTGAACGCCGACACGCCGATCGTCGTCCTATCCGCCTCGGCCCGCAGCGAGGACCACGAAGCGGGCCTGCAGGCCGGCGCCGACGCCTATCTGAACAAGCCGATCGACTTCGCCGCCCTGGCGAACGTGATCGGCCGCGTCCCCGGCGGGCGGGAAGCCGTGGCCGGCCTGTCGTCGGCGTTGGCGCAGTCGGTCGCCGCCTGAGACGACGACCCGGCGAATACGCACGCCTTCGGGGGAAACCTGAGCGGCGTTTCCCGTTGTCCCCTCGGCGACGCTTTCGACGCCGATGACGGATCACCATGCGCGCCTTCGCCGAGCTTCTGGATCGCCTGTCCCTGACGGCGTCGCGCAACGCCAAGCTGGTGCTGGTGCGCGACTATCTGAAGGCGACGCCTGATCCGGACCGCGGATGGGCGCTGGCCGCCCTGACCGGCGACCTGACGTTTACGGCGGCCAAGCCGGCCCTGATCCGCAAGGCGGTGGAGGGACGGGTCGACCCGGTGCTGTTCGGCTGGTCCTACGACTATGTCGGCGACCTAGCCGAGACGGTGGCCCTGCTGTGGCCGTCGCCCGCGGACTATCGCCCCAACCGCGAACCGGAACTGGCCGAGGTGGTGGATGCGCTGTTGCGCGCCAAGCGCGGCGAGGTTCAGCTGCTCATCGAGGGCTGGCTGGACGCGTTGAAACCCAAGGGGCGCTGGGCGCTGCTGAAACTGGTCACGGGCGGCCTGCGGATCGGTCTGTCGGCCCGGCTGGCCAAGACCGCGGCGGCCATGATCCGGCCCGCCGCGATCGCGCAGCCGCCCGACCCTGAAGGCGACGAGGCGCAGACGGCCCTGACGGCTGTGGACGTTTCGGACATCGAGGAGGTCTGGCACGCGGTCGATCCGCCCTACGCCGACCTGTTCGCCTGGCTGGAGGGGCGGGCCGAACGGCCCAGTCCCGATGCGCCGGGACGTTTCCGGCCGGTGATGCTGGCGGTCGCCATCGACGAGGCGGTCGATTTTCCCAAGCTTTCGCCCGCCGACTACGCCGCCGAATGGAAGTGGGACGGCATCCGGGTCCAGGCGGTGCGGGAGGGCGGCGTCGCGCGCCTCTATTCCCGCACCGGCGACGAGATTTCCGCCGCCTTTCCCGACGTGATGGAGGGGCTGGACTTCGACGGCGCGATCGACGGCGAGCTGCTGGTGCTGCGCGACGGGCGGCCCGCGCCGTTCGGGGATCTGCAGCAGCGGCTGAACCGCAAGGCGGTGGACGCCAAGTTGATGGCCGCCCACCCGGCCGGCGTCCTGGCCTACGATCTGCTGGCCTGGAACGGCGAGGATCTGCGCGCGCTTCCGCTGGCCGAGCGGCGGGCCAGGCTGGAGGCCCTGGTGGACGCCCACCCCGGCGATCGGCTGCGGCTGTCGCCGCTGGTCGACTACGCCAGCTGGGAGGCCCTGGGTCGTCTAAGGGCCGATCCCCCGGTCGGCGCGGCCGCCGAGGGCCTGATGCTGAAGCGATGGGACAGCCCCTATCTGGCGGGTCGTCCGAAGGGGCCCTGGTTCAAGTGGAAGCGCGACCCGCACGTCATCGACGCCGTGCTGATGTACGCCCAGCGCGGCCACGGAAAGCGGTCCAGCTTCTATTCCGACTACACCTTCGGCGTCTGGACTGACGAGGGAGCGCTGACCCCGGTGGGCAAGGCCTATTTCGGTTTCACCGACGAGGAGCTGAAGCAGTTGGACAAGTTCGTGCGCGACCATACCGTCGACCGCTTCGGACCTGTTCGCTCAGTTCGGGCCGAGCGCGACTTCGGCCTGGTGCTGGAGATCGCTTTCGAGGGCCTGCAACGCTCCAGCCGGCACAAGTCGGGGGTCGCCATGCGCTTTCCGCGCGTCAGCCGAATCCGTTGGGACAAGCCCGCGCGCGAAGCCAACACGCTGGACGACGTGATGGATCTTCTGGACGCCATCGAGAGCGGCGGGGGGCGCATCGCCGTCGCGAGCGGGTGACCGACCACGCCGGGCCGCCCCCGCCCGTCGTCAGGACGAGAAGCGGGCGGCCAGCCAGTAGCCGCCCAGCGCGGCCGTGGTCGTCAGGACGACGCCCCAGGCGAGGTCGATCAGGGTGATGTGGGTCGGCCAGACCCGCAGGGTGGCCTGGTTGGTCAGGTCGTAGGTCGCATAGGCCACCAGTCCGAGCACGGCGCCCATGCCCGCCGCACGCAGGGCGGACCCTTCCCGCAGCGCCGGCAGGACCGCCACCACGACCACGCCGAAGACATAGATCAGGTAGAAGGCGACGGCGGCGCGCATGTTGGGGCGGGCCGCCATCAGTTCCCCGATCGCGGGCTGATACAGCCGCGGCGCCATCAGCGTCAGCCAGATGGCGTCCAGCACCCCCATGGTCAGCCCGCTTCCGAGATAGGCCAGCAGATAGCGCATGACAGTCTCCTTCAGACGGCGCGCAGACGATAATGGCTGACGCCCCATTCGCGACCGCCGGCGTCGCCGAACAGGCCGGCGGTGGCCAGATAGAAGCGCCGCCAGCGCCGGGTCCACAGCCGGGCCTGGTCGCCATAGACGTCGCGCATGATGCGGGCCACGGCCTCGGGCTGGGCGTCCATCGCGGCCAGCCAGTCCAGCGCGGTCCGCTGATAGTGGGCGCCGCTCCAGCGCCAGTCCTGTTCGACCTCGAACAGGTCGGAATATTGCCGCATCAGGCCATGGCTGGGCATCACCCCGCCGGTGAAGAAGTGCTGGGCGATGAAATCGGAAGGGTCCGACGCCTCGAAGCGATAGGGGGTCGTCCGGTGCGCGAAGACGTGGATGAACATCGCGCCCTCCGGCGTCAGCCACCGGCGCGCGCGGGTCAGCAGGGCGCGCCAGTTGGCCATGTGCTCGAACATCTCGACCGAGACGATGCGGTCGAAACGACGGTCGATGTCAAAGTCATTCATGTCGCGCGTCAGGACGGTCAGGTTCGACAGGCCGCGCTCGCGCGCCTGTCCCTCTATGAAGGCGCGTTGACCGGCCGAGTTGGACACCGCCGTGATGGTCGATGCGGGGTAGCGCTCGGCCATCCACAGCGACAGCGAGCCCCAGCCGCAGCCAAGTTCGAGAACGTGCTGACCATCCGCGAGGCCGGCGTGCTGGGCGGTCTCAGCCAGCGCCGCTTCCTCGGCCTGCGCCAGGCTTTCGGTTCCGGCGGGGTACAGGCAACACGAGTATTTCAGGCGCGGCCCCAGGCAGATGCGGAAGAACTCGGCCGGGAGCTCGTAGTGCTGGGCGTTGGCGGCCTCGACGTGCTCGGCGATCACGCGTCCGGCCATTTCCCGCGCGAAGCGGGCGTCGGCGTCGGGCGTCTCTTGAAGTCCCTTGCGCGCGCCCGCCACCAGGGCGGCGATGGCGGGCCGGACGATGAAATCCGGCGCGGGGGCGTCCTGGGCGGATCGCAGAAGGGCGGATAAGGGCATGACGCCTCCGGTCAGCGGGCCTTGGGCGGAAGGGGGAAGAAGCGGGACACGCGCTGCTGGTAGGCGCGATACGCCTGCGGTCGCGACTTCAGCAGCTGCGCCTCCAGCATCGGCACGCCGCTGACGTGATTGAGCAGCCACCACATCATCGCCGGCGCCATCAGCGACAGCCAGCCGAACGGGTGATCAAGGCTCAGCGCCATCACCGGCCACGCCAGCCAGACGGTCCATTCGAAGAAATAGTTGGGATGCCGCGACCAGGCCCACAGGCCCGTATCGGCGACCTTGCCCTTGTTGGAGGGCTCGCGACGGAAGGCGGCCATCTGGCGGTCCGCCAGCGCTTCCCCGCCGACCGCGATCAGCACGATCAGGGCCGCCAGGGCGTCGCGCCACCCCAGATCGGCGTTTGGGCGGATGGCGGCGGCCCGCAGCGACACGGCCAGAACCGCCACGGTCGCCGCCTGTATCATCAGAAACGCCCAGGCCTTGAAACCCCATCCGCCCCATTGCATCTTGAAGCGCTCATACCGGGGATCCGGCGTGTCCGAGCGAGCGGTGCGCACCGCGATGTAGCCGCCCAGCCGAAGCGCCCATAGGCCGATCAGCACAGCGACAAGCCGCTGGCGCGCGTCGATCGCGTCGGTCGCCGGCCACAGCGCGGCCAAGGCCCCGATGGCGCCGATCGACAGGGCCCACACCACATCGGTCCAGCCGCCGTCGCCGGCGAAGCGCACGATCACCCAGGCGATGGACAGGGCGATGACGGCCAGGACGGCGCAGACGACGATGACCAGCATGATCCCTCCCGGCGTTCGTGGTCTCTACGAAGGAAGGCGGCCCCCGGATGCGCCCCTAGAGGCGGATGAACGGCTGGATCAGCCGCCCCAGCCAGCCGTCGAGCAGAATCTGCCCGTCCAGCGCGGCCACGCACAGGCAGGCCTCGTCGGAGACGACGCGCGGCTGGTGCAGGGTGTGCTGATCCGCCTCCTCCAGGTCGCCCCTGTCGAACCGCTCGTCGTCGGTGGCGTAGGCGCCGGACAGGACGCACGTCAGTTCCACGCCGCCGTGCGTGTGGCGCGGCATCACCCGGCCAGGCTGGATTTCCAGCAGAATGACGCGGCAAGCGCCGTCGCGCGGCCCCAGAACGTCGCGCACGCGCACGCCCGGTCCCATCCATCGCCACGGGCCCAGCGCGTGGCGGCGAAGCGGCTCGGGCAACTGCGGCATGTCGTTCAGCGGCAAGGCGGGCTCGACCGTCCCCGCATCGGTCTCGGCCCGGGCCATCACGCGCGCTAGGGCGTCGGCGGGGAGGGGTTCAGGCGGTATGTCCTCCAACAGGCGCCCGCCGACGGCCTCGAGCCGGCGCGCGAAGGCTCCGGCCTGGGGCCGCATCCACAGGTGCGTGGCGACCACCAGGGCCTCTGGCGAACTCAGCGCTCCGGCCGCATAGGCCAGAAGGCGATCGTCGGAAACGGAATGGCGCATCGGGGTCATTCTAGTCCCCTCAGCGGTTCGAGCGCGATACGAAGCTTGATCATGGCCTTGCGAATGCGGGATTTGACGGTTCCCAGGGGAAGGTCGAGATGGCGGGCGATTTCGGAATGAGCGGCGCCCTGAAAGAAGGCCAGGCGCAGCACCTCGATATGGTCGGGCGACAGTCGCCGCATGGCCTCGGTCAGACGCGCCGCCTCTTCGGCGCCTGACAGAAGGTCATCCGGGCGATCGGGCTCGTCAGGCAGAAGACTGAGATCGGCGACGGGCAAGGGGCGGGATTCCTTGCGCAGCACGTCCAACCGACGGTTTCGGGCGATGGTGAATATCCACGTCGCCGCACTGGCGCGGCTGGGGTCGAACAGATCGGCCTTCCGCCAGACCGTCAGCATCGCGTCCTGGGCGAAGTCCTCGGCGGCGCCGGCCGGGGCGCCCGCGTGCATCAGATAGGCCTTCAGGCGAGGGGCGAAATATTCGAACAGACGGGCGAAGGCCTCTCGGTCGCGGCAGATCGCGACCGCCTGGATCAGTCGGCCGTTCTCGTCCCCCGCTGCGTGATCAGGGCTCATTGGGCGGCGTACCGATGATAGGGCGACCGTCTCATGCATGGTCCTTTTACGCGGGCGGAACGTCGGCGGATGACAGCATCCGAACCTCCCGGCGCGACGTATCGAAGCCTAAAGTCAAGCCGGAGTCTTCATGCCGATCGCCCACCGCCCCGAAAACACGACCCGGCCGTTGCGGATCGCGGTCGTGGGGTCGGGCATATCGGCCCTGTCGTGCGCCTGGCTGTTGGCCCGTCGCCACAAGGTGGTGGTCTATGAACAGGCCGACCGCCTGGGCGGTCATACCAATACGGTGGACGTTCAGGGGCCCGCCGGGACCACGCCCGTGGACACCGGCTTCATCGTCTTCAACGATGCGACCTATCCCAATCTGGTGGCGATGTTCGATCACCTTGGGGTCGCCAGCCGTGCGACCGACATGTCGTTCGCGGTCTCGCTGGACGAAGGCCGGTTCGAATATGCGGCGCCGGCCCTGTTCGCCCAGAGGCGCAACGCCTTTCGGCCGCGCTTCTGGACCATGCTGCGGGAAATCCTGCGCTTCTATCGAGACGCGCCGGCGCAGTTGGCGACGCTGTCGGACGCCAGTCTGACCCTGGGCGACTATCTGAAGCGCGAAGGCTTCAGCGAAGCCTTCAGGGACGACCATCTGTTGCCGATGGCCGCGGCCATCTGGTCGTCTCCGGCGCACACCCTGATGGACTATCCGGCGGAATCCTTCATCCGTTTTTGCGGCAACCACGGCCTGTTGAAGCTGACCGGCCGGCCGGTATGGCGCACCGTCCAGGGCGGCGCCCGGGCCTACGTCTCTCGTCTGGCGCAGGACTTGGGCGAGGACATCCGGCTGGCCAACGGCGCGGTCGAGGTGCGGCGCATCGACGGGCAGGTCGAGGTGCTGGACAGCCAGGGGCGCAAGGACCGCTTCGACCACGTCGTGATCGGCGCCCACGCCGACCAGGCGCTGGCGATGCTGGCCCAGCCGACCGAAGCGGAGCGCGCGCTGCTCGGCGCCTTCCGCTACAGCCGCAACCTGACGGTCCTGCATTCCGACGCGGGCCTGATGCCGCGTCGCCGACGCGCCTGGGCGGCCTGGAACTACATCGGCGTCGAGGGCGGACTGTGCGTCAGTTACTGGATGAACCGGCTGCAGGGCCTGTCGGGTCCCGACCTGTTCGTCACGCTGAACCCGCCGCGCCCCCCGCGCCCGGAAACGCTGTTGCGAACGGAAGTCTACGAGCACCCGATCTTCGACCCGGCCGCGATCCGCGCGCAGAAGGCGCTTTGGACCCTGCAGGGGCAGGGCGGCGTCTGGTACTGCGGCGCCCATTTCGGCGCCGGCTTCCACGAGGACGGCCTCCAGTCGGGTCTGGCGGTGGCCGAACAGCTCGGCGGCGTGCGCCGTCCTTGGTCCGTCGAGAACGAGAGCGGACGCATCAACGTCATCCCCAGCCATGCGGGGCTGGAGCGCGTGGCGTGAACTCGGCCCTGTATCACGGCGAGGTGACGCACAGGCGCCTTCGTCCTCGCGAACACAGGCTGCGCTATCGGGTGTTCTGGCTGCTGCTCGACCTGGCCGAACTGGACCAGATTGATGCGCGGTTGCGGCTTCTGTCGCGCAATCGCTTCAACCTGCTGGGATTCCATGACCGGGATCATGGCGACGGATCGCCCACGCCCCTTCGCGATCAGGTCCTGGGACGCCTCCGCCAAGCGGGCGTCGACATCGGCGGCGGCGCCGTGCGGCTGCTGACCATGCCCCGCGTTCTGGGCTACGTCTTCAATCCGATCAGTCTTTACTACTGCCACGCCGCCGACGGGCGGCTGGCGGCGGTGATCTACGAGGTCTCCAGCACCTTCGGCGAAAGACACGCCTACGTTCTGCCCGTCGACGCCGAGGCGGCGGGGGCCGGGGCGTTCCGCCAGGAGGCGCGAAAGGCGCTGCACGTCTCGCCCTTCATGGGGATGGACATGCGCTATGCGTTTCGGGGGCGCGCCCCGGACGATCACATGGCCCTGAAGATCGACGGGACGGATCGCGACGGCCTGCTGATCACCGCCGCGATGACCGGGCGCCGCCACGCCCTAACGGACAGCGCGATCCTCCGCGTCGTCCTGGCCATGCCGCTGCTGACCCTTAAGGTGGTGGCCGCCATCCACTGGGAAGCGCTGAAGCTTTGGCTCAAGCGCGTCCCCCTCCATCCCGCGCCGTCCCCGGACAGGGCCCACGGAGCCTGACAAGTTCGCGACGACCGTCGTCGGAGCGGTCAGACGGCGTTGGCGGACGCGGCGGCTTCAGGCTTGGGGGATTCGGCCGGACGCGCCGCACGCGGCGTCGGCGCGGCCTGAGCGCGCGCGGAGGCGGCGGGCGACGGCGTCGAAGGCTGCGCCTGCGAAGCCGAGGCCGGGGCGCTGCGTTGCTGTGCGGCAGGCCTAGCGGCGGTCGTGGTCGCGGCGGCGGCCTCGGGCGCAGCGCGGCCTTCCTGGGCCAGAACCAGCGAATAGGCGACGGCCTCGCCGGCCTGACGCGCGGCCTCGACGGGATTGATCGCGGCCTGGATCAGGCGCGGCTGGTCGGCGTCGGTGGAGGGCCGGGGGGCGTAGGTGAAGGCGCCGCGCGAGCCGGAGCGGCCGCCGAACCGATAGAACAGATGGCTGCCCACCTGGCTGACGCGCACCAGCGATCCGCGCCAGGCCGGCGACACGCCGGTGGTGTGGAAGTGGGTGGCGTTGCCGACGGCGGCGTACACGCCCCCCGACAGGGCCTTGGACGCCACGTCGCGAGCGCGGTTCCAGGCGGCCTGGTTTACGCGCCCGCGCATCACGCCCGAGCAGGTGAAGGAGAACTGGCAGCCGGTGCGACGCGCGGCGCCCTGATAGACGACGCCGCAGACGCTCTTGGGAAAGGCGGGGTGGCGGACACGGTTCAGAACCACCTGGGCCACGGCGCTCATGCCGTCGCGGCCCTCGCCGCGCGCTTCGTAATAGACGGCCTGGGTCAGGCAATCCAGGTCGCGGCTGGCGTCCAGCGCGTGATCCATGCGGAAGGGCTGGGCGGGCGTCGGGGCCGACAGGCTGGCGCGACGAAGGTTGGGATCGCCGGGGTTGGCGCGCAGCTGCTCCAGGCGGGCGGCCAGCAGTTCGGCCTGGCGGTCGCGCTCGGCCGAGCCTGCGCTGGTGTAGGGGTCGTGACGTCGGGCGATCGCAAGCGCGCTGGGATCCAGGCCGCCGGCGGCGGCGGACAGGGCTTCTTCGGTGAAGCCGGCGGCGGTGGCGCCCTGGATACGTTCGGCCTGCGCGCGCAGGGTCGTCTCCTGCGCCGCCACGCCGCCCAGATAGGCGGCCCCGATCGCCAGTCCCACCAGACCGCCGAAAGCGGCGGCCGCGTGGACAGGCTTGACCTTCGCCACACGATCGGCAGCCGAAATGGCGCGCGTCTGCGAGGAATGCGACAACGTAGTATCCTAGTCAGCAGGGCTGGAAACGCCGCCCCCGGGGGTAGTCTCGCCGGCCGGGCGACTCTGACGGTCGCGTTCCAGCCTGCAGACGACGTTCGGCTCACGGGCCCGGACGTCGAGGACGGGCCTATATAGCGGTGTTTGTGACCCTAATGTGGTCGATTCGCAAGCTGACGGTTAAGTCGCTGAAGTTTCACGTTTGCGACGCGTATGGGGCGAGATTTTGAACGCGGGGTCGATGAATAAGCATTGGAACGTCGACGATCCTCTTCGGCCTGAGACCCGAATACTTGCATAGACTGCACATCGGCGCGTGATCTAAGCTTACATGGGGCGTGGCCGACGGGGCCTGCCAGGCGTAATCTGGTATTGGGATGCTTTGTCGCGCGGCTCGGGGAACTGGAGCGGCGCACGGGTGTTTGAAGCGGAGCCATTGGAGGACATCATGACCCGCATCGCCATCCTGACCCTGACCGCCGCCGCCCTCGCCCTTGCCGCCTGCGGGGCCACCGTGGAACAGAAGGCGGCCACGGGTGCCGTGGCCGGCGCCGTCGTCGCCGGGCCCGTGGGCGCCGCGGTCGGCGGCGCCGCCGGCACTGCGGCCGGCCACGCTCAGAAGCCGAACTGACGCTCGTTACGGGGGCGCGCCTTGCATCCGGCGAGGCGCGACCTATCTGCGACACATGGCGCGGCTTGTTCAGGCGGCCCGCGCCGATGCTCGCCATCGACCGTTTCGGACCTTGATTTCGCCGCCGGTTTAGGCTTTGTGCGGCCGCTTCGGGCCGTGCGCCGTTCGCCGCCTGACCCTCGATGGCCGCCGTCGCGGCCGCTCACAAGGAAACAGCGCTCGCCCGCATGAAAGACATCAAGACCGGATTCACCGACCGCCTGACCGCCCAGCAGGAAGCCAAGAAGGCCCTGCTCGCCAAGTTCAAGCCCAAGCCCGCCGCCCCCGATCCCGAATTCGACCGGCTGGCCGAGAAGCGCGCCGCCGAAAAGGAGGCTCTGCGCCAGCAGCACGAACTGGCCAAGGCCGAGGTGCGCCGCGAGAAGGCCGAGAAGGAAGCCGCGCGGATGGCGGCCGAACGCGAGGCCCAAGACGCGATCGACGCCGAAAAGCGCGCCGACCGCAAGGCTCGCAAGCAGCTGACCAAGGAAGAGCAGAAGGCGCGTCGCGACGCCCGTTACGCGGCCCGCAAGGCGCGCCGCTAACTCCGCGGCCCGATCTCGATCAAAGGCGCGCCCGGGTTCCCGCGGCGCGCTTTTTCGTATCCGTCATCGAGCCGACGCGGCCGGCGTCCCCTCGACCAAGCGGCGGAGTTGATCGGCCGAATAGGGTTTGCGCAGGAAGGGCCACGGCGCATCGGCCAGAACGCCGTCGACATCGTCGCCGACATAGCCGCTGGTCAGGGCGATGCGCATGTCCGGCCAGTCGCGCGCGGCCCGTCGCGCCAGATCCACGCCGCTCATCCCGCCCGGCATGACCACGTCGGTCAGCATCAGGTCGAAGCGGCCCGCGGCCAGGGCGCCCAGGGCGGCCTCGCCGGTTTCGGCCAACTGGACGTCGAAGCCGAAGCCCTCGAGCAGATCGACGGCCACGGCGGCGACATTGGCGTCATCCTCGACCAGCAGAAGCCGGCGCCCCCCGGCGAAAGCCGTTTCGGGCGGGGGCGTCGAGCGCGTCGGCGCCCGCGTCGGCGCTTCGGCTTCCGCAAGCGGGGGAAGGTAGAGACGAACCTCCGTGCCGCGCCCGACCGTCGAGGCGACCCGAACGCCGCCGCCCGACTGACGCGCGAACCCATAGACCTGGCTGAGGCCCAGCCCGGTGCCCTTGCCGACCGCCTTGGTGGTGAAGAAGGGCTCGAACACCCGGTCGATGACCTCGGCCGTCATGCCCGCGCCGGTGTCCGATACGGTCACGCAGACATAACGCCCGGCGGGAAGATCGGGGCCTTCGTCGTCGGGCCCGATTTCACATGACAGGGTCCGTATGGAAACGCGGGCCGGACGTCGCGGCGCGCCGTCGCGATCCGCCGTGACATCGCCCCAGGGCGTCGCGCGCGTTGACGATCAGGTTCAGCAAGGCGGCTTCGAACTGGGCGGGGTCCACATTGACCCGGGCGCCGCCGCGCTTCAGCCGGACCTGGAAGTCGACCGCTTCCCCCACGGCGCGACGCATCAGGGGCTCGCCTTCGCGGATGAGGGCGTTCAGGTCGACGGCCTCGGGGCGGAGAGGCTGGCGTCGCGAGAAGGCCAGCAGCTGGTGGGTCAGGCTTTCGCCGCGCCGCGCGGCGGACAGGGCGGCTTCGCCCAGCTTCTTGCGTTTCGCCGGGTCTTCGCTGCGCAGGATGATGTCGAGGGCGCCAATCACCACCGTGAGCAGATTGTTGAAGTCGTGGGCGACGCCGCCGGTGAGGCGACCCACGGCCTCCAGGCGCTGGGCGTGCAGCAATTGCGCCTCGGCCTGGGCCTTTTCGGCCAGGGCTTCTCCGACCCGGTCCTCCAGCAGCTCGTTGATGCGCTTGAGGTCGTCCTCGGCGCGCTTGGCTTCGGTGACGTCCAGGCTGGCGCCGACATAACCCTGGAAGGCGCCCTCGGCGTCGAAACGGGGCACGCCCTCGGTGCGCAGCCAGCGCTGGCCCAGCGTCGGATGGTTGACGCGGCTGAGCGCCTCGAAGCGGTCGCGGGCCTCGAAGGCGCGCATGAAGGCGCCGGTGAAGACGGTCTCGTCGTCGGGGTGGATCAGACGCCGCCAGCTGTCGCGCAGCTGCCGTTCCGACCGCACGCCGAAGAAGGTTCGATAGAGGCGGTTGGCGAAGACGAGCTGGGCGGCGTCGTCGCTCATCCAGACCAGGACGGGCGCGCTGTCGGCGACGGTGCGGAAACGGCTCTCGGATTCCTCCAGCCGCATCCGGGCGTCGCGCATGTCCGTGACGTCGAAGGCCACGCCGACGAAGCCGACGACCTCGGAGCCGCTTGTCCGCGGCCGGGAAAAGGACTTGAGCCAGCGCCAGGTCCCGTCGTGGCGCCGATACCGCGCCTCCATCGAGAAGGGCTCCCCGGTCGCTTCTCCCGCCAAGGATTCCTCAAGGATCCGCTGCTGGTCGTCAGGATGCAGGCAGGCGCGCCAGTCGGCCGTCCGGGCCGCTTCATAGGTCGAGCCGTAGAAGTCGACATAGGCCTGGTTGACGAAGGCGCGGCTGCGGTCCTTGGCCGTGACCCAGATCAGGACGGGGGCGGTGTCGGCGACGGCGCGGAAGCGCGCCTCGCTCTCGCGCGTCTCGGCCTCGGCGCGGGCGCGTTCGATCTCGGCCCAGGTGCGGGCGGCGACCTCTTCCAGCAGGGCGGCTTCGGCGTCCGTCCAGAGTCTGGGCTGGGCCGAGTGGACATAGAGAAAGGCGCGCAGCCGGCCGTTGCGGATCAGGGGCGCCCGCATCAGGGCGCGGGTCTGCAGGGCCTCGAAGGCGGGCGCGGCCTGCGTGGTGCGGGGGTCGTCGCGCACATCCTCGACGCGCACGGTCTCGCCGGCGGCCAGATCGGCGATCAAGGGGGCGCCGAGATCGCGCAGGCTGAAGCGCCCGTGGGCGCTGACGACGCCGTCGGTCCAGTCCTGGGTCATCGACACCACGCCGGCGTCTTCGTCGACCTCTCCGTAGCCGACGCGGTGAACCTCCATGAGATCGCCCAGCGCGCGCTCCACCTCGGTCATGATGACCAGCGGATCGGTCATGTCGCGCAGGCGGTCGACCAGGGCCAGGAGGAAGGCCTGGCGCCGTTGCTGGCGGGCCGCGGCGTCCAGGGCCTCACGGGTCTCGGTGACGTCGAAGGCCATGCCGGCGAAGCCCAGCAGGCCGCCCGCGTCGTCCAGGCGGGGCTTGACCACCACGCGCATCCAGCGCCAGGCGTCGTCGTGGCGCCGGAAGCGGGCCTCGAAGGCATGGGCCGCGCCGTCGTCGCGAGCCTGGATCTGGCCGGCCATGACCCTGTCGGCGTCGTCGGGGTGCACAAGCTTGCGCCAGCCCTGACCGGCGAGGGCGGCGCTGTCCGGTCCACAGAAATCGACCAGGGCGGCGTTGGCGAACTCGATGCCGCCTCGGGCGTCGGTCAGCCAAATGGGGGCGGGGGCGATGTCGGCCAGCAGGCGGAAGCGGCTCTCGCTCTCGCGGACCGCCGCTTCGGCTTCGCGCGAGGCGGTGATGTCGACGCCGCCGGCGATATAGCCGATCGGGGCGCCGTCGGGACCCAGCAGGGCGCGGACGCTGACCAGGGCCCAGACCACCCGGCCGTCGGGATGGACATAGCGCTTCACTAGCTGGTCGCCCGACCGTCCCTGGGCGATGGCCTTGAGGGCGGCCAGGGTGCTTTCGGCGTCCTCGGGGTGGGACACATCCAACGTGGTTCGGCCGACCGCCTCCTCCGGCGAGAGACCCAGAAGCTCGGCGTAGCGTCCATTGATGGCTGTGATCCGGCCCTCGCGGTCTAGGCGGACGATGCCCGCGGCCGACTGGTCGACCAGGGCCTGCAGTTCCGATCGGCTGCGCGTCAGCTCGGAAAGGGAATCCTCCAGCCGGTGCAGGCTGCGCCTCAGCCAGGCTCCCGTCTCGGTGCAGAACAGACCGACGAGAAAGAAGTTGGTGGTTGCGATCCGGCCCAGGTTCGGGGGCATGGCCCGCCCTTCGGGCGTGGTCAGCACCACGACGGCCCATCCGCCCGCCAGGCAGGTCGCCAGCGCCGCCCAGCCCCCGGCGCGACCCGCCGAAACGGCCGCCAGGATCACGGCGGGCAGCAGGATGATGAAGCCGGAGATTTCCGCATAGTAGCGCGCCGCCGCAGCCCGCACGGCCAGGCCGATCACCGCGCAGACGACGCCGATCAGGACGGCGCCGAGTGTGGATTTCTGCGTAAGGCGGGGCAGCCGCATCAAAAAGGCGTCGACGCCGGAGAGGGCCTTGCCGACAGCCGCTCTGCTCATTCCCCCACGTCTCCCCGGCGCGTCGATAGGTCGTGCGCTTCTGTTGCAACGCTTCGGCCCCACTGGCGTTCCTTAACACCCAAAAGCGTCGGGTTCCCGGCGTAGGCCTATTCGCATCCATGGAGCAAGCATGACCGCCACTATCGACACGGGCATTTCCGCGGAAGACCGAGGCGATGTCGCCGAGCAGCTGACCCGCGTCCTGGCCGACGCCTACGCCGTCTATCTGAAGACGCACGGCTATCACTGGAACGTGCGGGGGCCGGAATTCTTCGCGCTCCACAACCTGCTGGAGCAGCAGTACCGCGACCAGTGGGAGGCGCTGGACCACATCGCCGAACGCATCCGGGCGCTGGGCGAGCTGGCGCCGCAGGGGTACGGCACCTTCGCCAACCTGACCAGCATCAGGGACGGCGACCCCGAGAAGGACGCGCCGGACATGCTGCGGGAACTGATGCGCGATCACGAGACGCTGATCGCGACGATGCGCGCGGCCCTGGAAGTCGCGGACGACGACGGCGACGACGTGACGGTCGATCTGCTGACCCAACGCCTGGGCGCCCATGAGAAGTTCGCCTGGATGCTGCGTTCGACCCTGGGCGGCCGATAACGCCGATTTACGGAACGCCCGAAAACCGCCCATAAGTCCGGGCATTGCCGTGGGACGACGCAGTCCTCATCTGAGGGCGGACGCGAGGACTCCATGCTGAACCCGGACTGGAAGGCGATCTGGACGGCGCTAAGGCGCTCGGCGGCGGCGATGCCGGCCGCCGGCGCGGTGCTGGGCGTCGCCATGGCCGCCGGGTCGGCGCCGCGCCCGGACGCGGACCGCACGGCCGAGGCGGTGGCGCGCGTCACCGGCGGGGACCTGACCGCCAAGGGCTTGGCGGCCCTGCGCGCGCGGTTGACCCCTTCGCAGCTGGCCCAGGCCGAGCGGCACGATCCGACACGCATCGGACCGGCCCTGTATGGCCTGACCCCCGGATGGGAAAGCCTGACGTTGGCGGGCAAGCCGGGTCTGGAGCCGGGCGCCGTCGGCCTTGAGGCCCAGCAGATGAATGCGGCGCTTCCCGTGACGTCGGGCGCCCTGCGGCCCGCCCAGCCCTTCGTGTTCAAGGGCGACGCCGACGATCGCCGACGGGCGCTGCGTTGCCTGACGCAGGCCGTATATTATGAGGCCGCGCTTGAACCCGACGCCGGTCAGGCGGCGGTCGCCCAGGTGGTGTTGAATCGGGTTCGCGATCCCAACTACGCCAATACGGTCTGCGGCGTGGTGTTCGAGGGCGCCGAGCGCACCACCGGCTGCCAGTTCAGCTTCACCTGCGACGGTTCCCTGTCGCAGGCGCCCGTGGCATGGGCCTGGGAACGGGCGCGCAAGGTCGCGGAAAGGGCGCTGGCCGGACAGGTGGCCCAGAGCGTCGGCACCGCAACCCATTACCACGCCGATTACGTCCACCCCTGGTGGGCGCCCACCGTGGCCAAGGTCAACCAGATCGGAGCGCACATCTTCTACCGCTGGAAGGGCATCTACGGGGAGCCGGCCGCCTTCCGCGCCGTCTATAACGGCCACGAGCCGACGATCGACGAGGCGCGCTTCGCCCGTCCGCGGATGGTCGCCGCCTCGGCCGGCGAGGCCACTGGCGGTCCCGATCCCGATAAGCCGGCTGCGCCGATGCGCACGGTCGAGATCGACGGCCAGCCGCGCGTGGTCGGCGTGGCCAGCCTGGGCGGACGTCGTCTGCCCACTCACGAGGAAGTCGCCGCCATCAACGCCCGCCTGCAGGCGTTCGAGCAGCCCAAGCCGACGGCCTCTGCAGGCGCGCCCAGCGCCCCCGTGCCGGGCGCCGCCGCCATGGCCGTGGAAGAGGTGGGCAAGCCCGCGAACGGATCCGGCGCCTAGTTGCAACGCTTGATCCGTCTGGCGCGTTGACTGCCTTATCGCTGGGCGACGCCCATTCCGGAGACCCCCGCTTGACGACCGCCCCAGACGCCGTTCTTCCCGCCTGGGACGAGTCCGACCGCCTAGCCGCCCTGCGGGAATACGGCATCCTGGATACAGGTCCGGAAAAGGCTTTTGACGAGTTGGTGACTTTGGCGGCGCGGGTTTGCGAAGCGCCGATGGCGGTCATCAGCCTGGTCGACGCGAGGCGGCAGTGGTTCAAGGCCGAGATCGGGCTGGGCGTGTCCGAAACGCCCCTGAGCACGTCCTTCTGCGCCCTCGCCATGATGGAGACCGACGGGCTGGTCGTGCCGGACGCTCGGAGCGATCCCCGTTTCGACTGCAATCCGCTGGTGACGGGCGAGCCCCACATCCGCTTCTACGCCGGGCGGCGGCTGACGACGCCGGAGGGGCTGCCGCTGGGCGCCCTGGCCGTGCTGGACACGCAGTCGCGCGCTGCGGGGCTGAGCGAGCTTCAGGCGCTGACCCTGGACACGCTGGCGGGCCAGGTCATGAGCCAGCTGGAACTGCGCCGGGCCCTGCGGCAGCGCGACCTGAGCCAGGACGCCACGCGAAGGGCTTTGGCGGTGTCCGAATATGTGGGCGCGTGGGAATGGGACATCGTCGCCGACCGGGTTACCGCCGACGAACGCTTTGCGGCGATGTACGGCGTCGCCCCCGACGTGGCGGCGGAGGGCTCGCCGATCGCGGAGTTCATGCGCCACATCCACGCCGACGACGCCGAACGCGTCCGCGCCGAGGTCTCTGCGGCGATCGAGGGGCAGGGCGAATTCGCCAGCGAATACCGCATCGCCAGGCCGGACGGCTCGGTGCGCTGGATGCTGGCGCGCGGGCAGGTTTATTTCGATCAGGACGGCGCGCCCGTGCGTTTCCCCGGCGTGGCGGTCGACATCACGGCGCGGTGGCAGAAGGACGAGGATCTGGCCGCCATCGCCGCCCGGCTGAGCCAGAGCGAGGCGGGATTCCGCGCCCTGGCCGACGCCATGCCGCAGATGGTCTGGTCCACGACGCCGGACGGACTGCACGACTACTATAACGCGCGGTGGTACGAGTTCACCGGCGCGCCCTTCGGCTCGACCGACGGCGAGGGCTGGAACGACATGTTCCACCCGGACGATCAGGATCGCGCCTGGTCGCGCTGGCGGCATTCGCTGTCCACCGGCGAACCCTATGAGATCGAATACCGGCTGAAGCACAACTCGGGCGTCTATCGCTGGACCCTGGGCAGGGCCATGCCGATCCGCGACGACGAGGGACGGATCACCCGCTGGTTCGGCACCTGCACCGACATCGACGAGCTGAAGAAGCTGGAGCAGGGACGCGAGCTGGTCAGCCAGGAACTGAGCCACCGGATCAAGAACATCTTCGCGGTGGTCAGCGCCCTGGTCGCCCTGTCGGCGCGGCAGTATCCCGAAGCGCGCGCCTTCGCGGCCTCCTTGAGGACCCGGATCAACGCCCTGGCGCGGGCGCACGAGTTCGTCAGGCCGCATACGGAGACGTCGCGCATCACGGTCGGCGCCACCACCTTGCATTCCTTCCTGAACGACCTTTTCACCGCCTACGCCGATCACACGGGCGCGGCCCGCGTCATCGTGTCCGGCGACGACGCGGTGTTCGACGATCAGGCGGCGACCTCGGTCGCGCTGCTGTTCCACGAGTTGGCCACCAACGCCGCCAAATACGGCGCGCTTTCGCAAGACGGCGGCACGATCGACCTGACCACGCGTCGGGACGGCGATCGCTTCATCCTGATCTGGACCGAGCGCGGCGGCCCAGAAATCACGGCCGAGCCGACGCGCGCCGGGTTCGGATCATCGCTGGCGACGCTGTCGGTGGAGGGCCAGCTGGGCGGCCGGCTGACGCGGGAATGGCGCCCGGAAGGCTTGAAGATCGTTGCAGATTTGCCGGCGACTGCGCTATCGCGCCGCCGTGCGGCCGAGAAGTCGCGTTAAATTTGGCGCTACGCTGAAACCCATCGCGACGCATCGCGTTATGTGCGTTCCCGAACATAAGCCCCCCGCATGAGCCCGCGCATCCTGATCGTTGAAGATGAAGCCCTGGTCGCCATGGAGCTTCGATTCGTGCTCGAGGACCTGGGGCACGAGGTCGTCGACATCTGCGCGACGGCCAGGTCGGCGCTGAACGCGGTGCGCGAGACGGAAATCGATCTGGCCCTTGTCGACATCCACCTGTCGGACGGCGCGACGGGGATCGAACTGGGGCGACGCCTGGGTCAGGAGATGGGCGTCAGCGTCCTTTTCATGACCGCAAACCCCGGCATGGTGCGACAGGGAGTGGCCGGCACCATCGGCGTCCTGTCCAAGCCCACCGACGAACGGGCGGTGCAGACGGCGGTCGATTATGCGCTGCGCCGACGCCAGGGCCAGCCGATCGATTACGCGCCGCCGGGACTGCAGCTTTTCGGCTGATCGGCGGCCGCAGCGGTTGCGGCGGCGCCGGCCGCGCCTATGTCGAAGGTTCCCCGAACCGGAGCCTGCCATGACCGAACTGACCAAGCGCGCCCTTGGCGATAGCGGCCTTGAGATCGCCCCCCTGGTGTTCGGCGGC
Organism: Brevundimonas albigilva; assembly: GCF_023573565.1. Classification (NCBI taxonomy): domain Bacteria; kingdom Pseudomonadati; phylum Pseudomonadota; class Alphaproteobacteria; order Caulobacterales; family Caulobacteraceae; genus Brevundimonas; species Brevundimonas albigilva. The sequence continues at coordinate 1,957,794 of NZ_CP097649.1, read as the reverse complement.
AATGTGTTCGGATGGACGGCCGACCAGCCGACCTCCTTCGCCCTGCTGGACGCCTTCGTGGACGCCGGTTTCGACGCGATCGACACCGCGGACGCCTATTCGCGATGGGTCCAGGGTCACGAAGGCGGCGAAAGCGAGACGGTGATCGGCCAGTGGCTGCAGGCGCGCGGCCGACGCGACGACGTCAAGATCTTCACCAAGGTCGGCTCGGACATGGGCCAGGGGCGCAACGACCTGTCGCCCGCCTGGATCGAAAAGGCGGTCGAGGCGTCTCTGCGCCGGCTTCAGACGGATTATATCGACCTCTATCAGACCCATTGGCCCGACCCCGAGACGCCGCAGGAAGAGACGCTGCGGGCGCTGGATCGGTTGGTGCAGGCGGGCAAGGTTCGCGCCATCGGCGTGTCGAACCACGACGCCGCGCAGGTGCGCCAGGCGCTGGACATCTCCGCCCGCGAGGGGTTGGCGGCCTATTCGTCGATCCAACCGCACTACAACCTCTATAGCCGCGACACCTTCGAAGGGGCGCTGCAGGACCTGGCGGTGGAGCACGGGCTGGGCGTCATCACCTATTTCAGCCTGGAAAGCGGCTTCCTGACCGGCAAGTACAAGAACGCCGGCCAGATCGCGGGCACCGCGCGCGAGGGCATGCTGGAGGGCAAGTTCGACGAGCGGGGCGTGCGGATCCTGGCGGTGTTGGATGCGGTGGCCCAGAAGAACGAGGCGACCCCGGCCCAGGTCGCCCTGGCCTGGCTTCTGGCGCAACCCGGCGTGACGGCGCCCATCGTCAGCGCCACCTCCACGGCGCAGCTGGACGACACCCTGAAGGCGGCGACGCTGCAGCTGTCGAAAGAGGACCTGGCCGATCTTACGGACGCCTCAGCCTATTGAGGCGACGATATCCGCAGGGAAGGAAAGGAAAGACGATGGTGGGTGATCACAGGTTCGAACTGTGGACCCGCTGATTAAGAGAACCCGTTCTTCGGTTTTCCGGACCCCGCCGATTGCACGCTAGGGCACGATCAAGCAATTGAAATAATTGACATTTTATACCCACTAGCGCAGATTTGGCGTGTTCTTCGCATTTCGAGAAACAGACTCTCGAGCCGGAGTTCACCGTCCTAATCACCGTCCTAATGGGGGATTTCGGCACCGTCCTAACGCCGAAAACGTCAGCAAAATGCCCGATCAACGCCTCGCTTTAACGGACAAAATTCTCATCGGCATGCCCTTCGCCAGACGCGGGCAGATCGTGGTCCGCGACACCGAACAACCCGGCTTCGCGGTGCGGATCGGCGCCTCGACCAAGACCTTCATCATCCAGGCTGATCTGCGCCGCGACGACGGCACGCGCTCAACCATCAAGATGAAGGTCTGCGAGGTCGGCGAGTTGAACACGCGCGCCGCACGCGCGAAGGCGAGGGGACTCCTGCTGCTCATTGCCGCCGGCGAGGATCCGCGTCCCAAGAAGAAGGTGGAGATTCTGGCCGCGGCCAAGGCCGCCGAGAAGGCCGAGGACGAGGCTGCGCGCGCCGCGCCGTTGGGCGTCCCGACGCTGCGGGAAGCCTGGTCGCGGTTCAGGGTCTCCCACCTCGAACGGAAACAGCGCAGCCCCGCCACGATCCGGGGGTACACCGATCATATGGAGCGTTTGTTCGCGGACTGGCTCGACCGGCCGCTTTCCGAGCTCGGTGACGAGCCTCGCCTCCTGGCGGATCGTCACGACCTGATCAGCGCGAACAACGGGCCCGCCATCGCCAACGGCGCCATGCGCACCTTCCGCGCCGTCTACAATCACGCCCGCAAGACGTGCCGTGCGCTTCCGCCGGAGAACCCGGCGGCCGCCGTCGATTGGAACCCGGAGAAGCGCAAGGACACCGCTATGGGGGTCATAGACCTGCCGGGCTGGTTCGAACAACTTGCCAGGATCACGAACCCGATCCGCCGCGAGTTCCATTTGATGACCCTGCTGTCGGGATCTCGGCCGGAGGTGCTCAAGAACGTCCGCGTCACCGATTTGGATCTGAAGCACCGGATCATGCATCTCTCCAAGCCCAAGGGCGGAGAGATGAAGGCCTTCGACGTGCCCCTGTCGCGGGCGATGATGGAATCCATCTTCCGGCTCAGGCGGATCGCGCCGATCATCTATCCGGAGAGCGGTCGCGTGTGGCTGTTCCCGAGCGATGCGCCCTGCGGTCACATGACGGAGCATAAGGAGGACCGCTCGGTTCTCAGCCATTGGGGCAACGACCTGCGTCAGACCTACCGGACGCTCGCCCAGGCCGCCGAGGTCTCCGAGGTCGACATGCACCTTCTGATGAACCACGCCCTGCCGGGCGTGAACTCGGGCTACATCACCCGGTCCAAACTGATGCGAGATCACCTGAGGGCGCAGCAGGAGCGGTTGTCGGTCTTCTTCTTGGGAACGGTGATGGGCCGAGGCCGCGTGCACAGCGACGAGCTGAGCAGGTGGCTCAACAGCACCAGCCGGACGCTGCTTGAGGATTTGATGGCTGAGGCGCCGGATGCGGTTCGGCTGAGGGCCGGTCCGCGGGCCGCGTTGCGGAAGCTGGAGGTGCAGGCGGCGCGGATGACCTTGCACGCCCTGCCGTCTGTGTTGATCGACGCACCCAGTCGGCGGAACCGAGCCGGACGAAATCTGCTTGCGGAACGTAGGCGCGCCGAGAGCTGACACGATTAGCCCACTGGCACTGGCTCAGGTTCCTGAGGCTCTGATGGAAGGACTTCGGCCAGCCATTCCTTGAGAAGGCTGTTTGACTTGAAGAACATCTCCGCGAAGCCGAAAAGGGCGGTGAACGGAACCGCCTCGATGCGGAGCAGATGGGTTCTGTAGGTCGCCGACTGAGACTTGCCGTGCTGGAGCGTGTTGCTCATTCGTAGGGCTCGATCACCGTCCCTGTAGACGTTGATCGCCAGATCGAGGTGCTGAAGGACTGCATCCCTAATCGGGGTGCCCCAGGGCGCGCGCGTATCGAGATGGATGCAGCGACCGATCATCAGCCCGTTTGACTCGTCCGGTCTCGGCAACTCCTCGAGGATCATGCTCAGATAATCGGGGTCGGTCCGCGTCGCCCTGATCTCGAGCCGGCGGACGTGTCTGAGCGCATAGTCGCGATACGCTTCCATCCCTTCCTGTTCGAGGTCTCCAAGCAGTTCGTACTGTGCGTAGGCTGTCATCTCGGGAAACAGGGCTAGCGTCTTCATCCAGCGCGGATCCGCCGGAACGATCGAGGCCTCGAACAGCGCCTGGAGCGGCTGGGTCTTGAAGTGGCGGGACGGATCCAGCCGAAGAAAGAGCGGGGCCTGTGGGAACTCCTTCCGGGCCCACACGGGAATCTGCGCATCAAGCTGTTGCGCGAGTTTTCCGTACCCCGGACCAACAACATAGATCTCGCTGTCATTGATCGCGAGAACCGCACCGCTGTCGATCAGCTCCAGATCCGGTTGGCCGTTCGTTTGGCGTTTGCGGATGTGATCGAACAGTTTCGGCGCGCCAACGAAGAGCGGTTGGCACCGGTTGTAAAGTGCGCAACTGCGCTCAAGCGCGCGGTTCTGATATCGGTCGCAGACCTCGAAGGCGAACGCCCACCAGGCCAATCGACGATCCTTATCCGGAGCTGGGAAGAAGCCGATCTCAAGATATGGCCGGCAGCGCTCGCGGTCCTGGTCGGTCAGCATCGCCTGGCGAAGCGTCACGCAGTCTTCAGCGTCCTGCGAAGCGCCGAACAGACCCGGCAGATAACCTTCCCAGTTGCCTTCCCGAACATCCAGCGCGTCGGCGAAGCCGACGAGCTGGCGATCATATTCGTCAAGATCCATCGGTTTAACTCAATATAGTCCCGGTTCTGAGGGCTCCGGCTCGAACGCATCGCCGTGACGGGGAAGCGCGCGGTGCTGCTGTCGCTCCCACGTCTGGATTAGGAACAGGGCAGCGGAACTTGCGGCGCTGAGCGCAAGGTGGGCGATCCTAGCGTCGATGCGGGGGAAGCCGCGCTGTCGTCCATGAGCATCTCCGCCATGTGTTCGCAAGGCCCCGACGCCTTTCACCACGGTCGTCAGTCCGCTGAGGACCTGCCGGACGTCGTCCTCGACCTCTGGCGGAAGGTCGCTGCGGCCAGGGGACAGGTTCAGTGAGACTTGCACCGCCTTGAGAAGGCCTTCGATGTCCTTGCGTGGCGGCAGGGGCTGGGCGAGCTCGATCAGGATCGAGCGGCAAACGGCTTCGACGAGGGAGCAGGCCGCTGTCACCGCGTCCTCACCATCGTCAGCGACAACGGCACGGAGTACACCTCGAACGCGGTCCTGGCCTGGGCCGACGACACCGGCGTCGGCTGGCACTACATCGCGCCGGGCAAGCCCCAGCAGAACGGCTTCAACGAAAGCTTCAACGGGCGGCTGCGTGACGAGCTGCTGAACGAGACGCTGTTCCGCTCGCTGCCGCACGCTCGCGCCGTGCTGGAGGCGTGGCGACGCGATTACAACGAGCAGCGTCCGCACTCGAAGCTCGGGTGGCTGACGCCGCAGGCTTATGCAGAAGCGCTCACCGGACACATCGGCCGGCCTGCTGCGCTGGTTGGAGGCTGCGCTGACCGGCCTCTTGCCAACCCAGCCGATCACAGCTCAGATCAACCTAGGACTCTCGTTATGGCTGGATGAGAAACGGGGGTCACGTCAACGGCGATCGGATGCTACATGTTCTGTCTGCGCACTCACAAGCAGATCCGTCCCTGGTACGTTGGGATGACCCTCGCGAAGGCCGGCTTCCGAGGCGAGGTTTTCCAGCTGCATAAGCTTAACAGCTTCAACTTCGTGATGAACGCCCACGCCACGGCCATGGCGCGTCCCATACTTTTCTTCTTCCCCTTGATGACGCCTACCCGCCGCTTCAGCACAGCTGGCTCCAGCGGCAAGCCGGTGATCGAATGGATGGAGCGCTATCTCATGATGACGGCCTTTGCCCGAAATCCGGCGATTACCAATGTGCGCGACATGGCGATGCTCAGGCGGGTTGAGGTGCCGGGTCTTCTCGGCAAGCGGCCAGGCCGGCCTCACTCGGATGTGCAGAGCGTCCGGCAGGCGCTTTTTGGTTCGTCGCGGAGACCTTCCGATGGCGGATGACGCAGGAACCGAAGACGGCCTCAACGCGTCTGTGGTCCGTCCAAAGATCATCCGGCTGCTTTTGTTTAGGCTTCGGATCCCATCACGCCTTGCGCTCGGTCTGACGGTGCTCGGACTGTCGCTGTTTCCCGCTATCGCCAAGGCTGACCCCTGCGAGGGACGGTTGCCGAGCCGGGCGGGGGAGGCGTTCTCAGGTCAGGTCAGGTACATCGGCGACGGCGACAGCCTCTGCGTCGGCCGGTCGTCGGACCCCGAGACCTGGGTCGAGGTTCGTCTTTCGGACTTCGATGCGCCCGAGTTGCACGGCTCCGGCGGAAGGCAGGCGCGCGATCGGTTGTCTCGCCTGGTCATGGGGCGCTCCCTGAGCTGCGTCGCAGTTCGCGGGCGCAACGGACGCGTCGTCGTCTATGACCGGGTGATCGCCGCTTGTCGTCTGAATGGCCGCACCCTCGGGGATCTCCTCCGGGCGAACGGCGGCCGTGAGGGCGGGCGCTAGCGCAGCCTGATCCCGCCCATAACTCCGGGGGCTCGCGTCGCCCCTCTGAACCGTGAGCTGGTCGACCGTCTTCCGATATTCTTATTACGAAAACCCGAGAGACCTCAGCATGAGCGAGACATTCATCCAATCGACGCCACACGGGGACGTCACGCTGGAGTTCGACGACGATGAGCAGGTGATCGTTTGGTCGCCCGCAGGGGTGAAGGTCGGCGAACTGACCCATCGCGAAGTCGACGAGGACGAACCGATGGTCCGGTTGATCACCCACATTTTTCTGGAGGGTGAGGGCGGCCGCTATCAGGGCGCGGGGGTGATGAAGCGGGCCTTGGTCGAGCTGCAGGCGTACGGGTATCGGATGCTCTGCCGGCCTGATGACGGCATTTCTCGAGATGACGGAAGCCATTTGACTCAGGATGCGCCGCGTTTCTTCGCCCGTATGGAATCGAGGGGACTGGTGGGGCGCTTCGGATGAAGAGCCCGCGCCCCGGTTCCAGCCGCGATATGGAAGATCATGCCGGTCACGTCCTGATCGGCGAACGGACGCTCGGGGCCACGCTGTCCCAGTCCGATGGGCATCTGTCCCTCCGCGTGGCGCTTGGGGCCGGTGAGAATCTCGACCTGCCCGAGGATGGCCTCGTGCGGTTTCGCGCGGCGACAGGCTACTTCACCCTTCTGGGTCTGCGCGAGGGCGGGTCGCAGCTGCTGCTCGGGGTTGCCGAATCGGCCACGGTGTCGCTGCGCCATGCGATCAAGAGCGCGGATTTCACCGCGCTCGACGACATAAGGTCCACGACCTGGTTGCTGTATGTCGAGGACCTGCCGGCGATCCACCACGTCAACGGCTTCCAGCAGGCGTTCGTTTTCGCTCAGAACGGATCGGCCCAGGTCGAATGGAGCTACTCGGCGCCGGGGTCGGTGACGCTCGACTGCCCGACCGCAGGCCTCCAAGTCGCGCTGGGGCAGGATGCCAAAACCAGCAGCAAGACGCGAGACCAGGCGACGATAACGTTCGCCTACCCGATGACCGTGATCTTCCCCGAGGCGGTCGGTCTGTATGAGGTCCTGCCGGTGCTCCATCGCATCCGGCAGTTCTGCTCGCTCCTGATGGGGCGCATCCTCGATATTGAACGGGTGGTCCTTCGCCTGCCGCAGGAGGGCGGGCGGTCGCATGACGCCGAGGTCTTCGGCGTTCACCCGGTCAAACGGTCCGACCGGCCCAAGCACAGGATCGCACGGTTCGACGATCCCGCAGCGCTGGCGATCCTCCTCGATGCCTGGCTCGACCGGGTAGACACGCTTGAGGACGCGATCGACCTCCATTTCGATGCGCTCGAACAGGAGGACCTCAGCCTGCCGCTGCGCTTTCAACTGTTCGTGCAGGCGATCGAGGCCGCCCATCGTCGGTCTGGCGCGCCGGCTGGCGAACCGATCAATGTCGACGTCGTGGTCGAGACGCTCAGGGAGCGGAGTGTCGCCGACGGCATGATCGACCGCGTCAGGGGCATGCTCGCCCATGCGCACGAGCCGGGCTTGCGCCAACGGCTACGGGCCTACTGGGATGCGTTCGCGCCTGAGTTGGCGGTGCTCCGCCCCGATCTCACGCGGAACGCCTTCGTCAATCGGCTGGTAGCGACCCGCAACTTCTATGCGCACGGGCTGGACCTGTCGTCCGAGGTTCTTGAACACGCGGACCTGTGGGACGGCACGGAACTTCTCAAGGCCCTGTCCCATCTTGTCCTGCTTCAGGCGATCGGAGCCGACGTCGCCGGCGTCGGCCAGCGGATGATTGACGAACGGTTCGTCCGGTTTTCCATCCGCGCCTGAGCGCGGACGGAAGGTGTCAGAGCATCAGGCGTAGCGACGGATCGATATCGAGGCGCATCTTGTCGTCGACCTGTGCGACCTCGGCGAAGCGGGGCCAGTCGGCGACGACGTCGCGGACCTCCTGAACGATCGCGCGCGCGCGGGCGCTGTTGATGGACACCGTTCGCGCACAGTCCTCGAAATCCGCCAGCACGAACCCGTCGCGCTTGCCGTTCATCGCCATCTGATGCTGCGACAGCCATTTGTTGCCCGGGTCGAAGCTCCAGGTCACGTCATAGGCGGGTGACAGAGACCAGCGACCGGTCTTGTCCATCAGGAAGGCGACGTTCTTGACGTGGTCGTCCTGGTTGCGGGCGACGATGTTGAACGCCATCCGGCGGAACAACTGTTCCAGGTCCGACATGGGCAGGTCCATCTGGCGCAGGACGAGGAAAGCCTGTTCGTAGGTGTAGGTCGTCGGTTGGCCGTAGTCGAAATGGGCGATCGCGCCGAGCGACTGCATGTGCAGCTTGCCCTGGGGCGTCCGGTCGAAGCGCTGCGTCATGAAGTGGCGGCGCCCGCCCTCTTCCAGGAGGCGGCATGGGGCCATCTCGATCCCGGCCGCCCGGGCCATCTCCGAATAGGCGAACTCGACGGCGCCGAAGCCCTTTGGATCGGCGAGACCCCGATCCTTGTTGTTCGAGACTCCGTCGAACTTCAGCAGCCAGTATTCGAAGCCTTCGCCCGCATCCACCTGGCCCGAACGGACCTCGTTTGTCGCAGGGTTCCACGCGATGACCGCCTTCGCTCGCGCTCCACCCGCCGAGGTGCCGACGCGGAGGATGTCGCGCAGGGCGTCGCCTTTGCTGGCGAATGAGGTGTCCAGGTCGTTCTGGTGCGTCAGCACTTCCGACGCGAGTGCGACGAGGCGGTCGATCTGGATCTTCTGCGAGGTCTTGGCCTGCGGACCCTTCGCGGGCGTGAATTCGAGCGCACCCATGCCGCGCGCGCCCGTGTAGCAAAGCCGCTCGACCGCATTGAAACTTTCAGGCGTCCGGCCCTGCGTCGCGAGCCAGGCATTGATCAGGGTGTTGCCGTAGCGGTCGGGCAGGGCGTCGGCCAGCAAGCCCGGCAGACCCTGAAACGTCTCGGGATTGAGGGATGGGAATGTGTAGGTCTGCCGGCTCAGCGGCATCACCAAGGGCGCGACCTGAATGTTACTTTCGGCGAATGCCGGATCGTAGGCGAAGGCGGCGGTCTCCGCGCCGTCCTCGAGTGAAACAGCGCCGATACGGCTTCCCCACAGGCGGACTTCCGCGACGGTGGTCATCGCTTATCCCCCCACGACCACCGCATGTGAATGGGCTCGGACGAGCCGCCGTCGGGGCGAACGCGCTGACGAACCTTTCCTTGGCGCTCCAGCAGATCGATCGGGTTGGCGGGCGCCTCGGGCAGGAGCCGGTCGAATCCATCCAACCGGTCGAGCACGCGCATGACGCGGATCAGGTTGCTGAACTGGACCGACTCGCCGGCCTCCAGACGTTCGATCGTGCGCTTGGAGACACCGGCGGCTTCCGCGACCTGCGCCTGGGTCAGTTCGCGCACGATGCGATGATCGGTTAGCCTGCGCCCAAGCTCTCCCAGAACGGCTTCGTCGGTGTTGAGTGCGGTGAGTTTCATAAGTCGTCACTTTCGACGATTTATATGGGATAATAGGGGTTAACTCGTCAATAATGGCGAGTTGAGATTTTCATGGTCTGTAGGCGATAAGTCGCCATTGGTGGCGATTTATCGAGTGGATAGCCGTTAAGTCGTCAAATATGGCGAGTTATTGGTAACCTGCCAGCTCAACGCAGGCAAACCCGTAACACTCGCACCGCGAGGGATACAGGGTCCCAACTGCCGGAGGTGAAGCAGACCACGATGACGATCTTTCTGAGCGAAGATGACGTCGCCTATTTCGATGCGCTGACAAAGCGCGCCGCCGGCGCGGCGGCGCCTCGACGCCAAACCATAATCTTCCGCGACGGGTCAGAGCCCCGGCGCAACGACTGCCACGCCAATGCCGCTCGGCGCGCGGCGGAGGATCCCGCCGTGGTTCCGGTCCACGGTTGGCTGATCGAAACCAACCATGGCGGTTTCCGACGTCTCGCCGCCCATTCGCTGCTGCGCGATGGCGCGGGGACCCTGATCGACATCACGCCGATCGATCAGGAAGGGCTCGCCTTCATCGAACACGAGGGATCTGCGGCCGATTTTTTCGCTCTCCTGCCGCGCTTCAACAGCATCACCTGGCCGCCGCCGCAGATGCTCTGACGTCTCATGACCCCTGGCGGCCGCGACAGGACGGAGGGATGGCTGATCGCGGCGATCATCGTGCTGATCGTCGTGCAAGTCGTGATCGTCGCGGGCGTGGTCCTGACCGGAACAGCCGCAATGATCCGCCCGGGAACGGGGTGCGCGCCTAGTCAAAGCGAAATGACAGCCGCGGCGTAATCTGGATCGCGTCGAAGATCGCCTGAGCAAGCCCGAAGTCGATGTCGTGGAAGCCGTGCGGTGTCGCGGAGACGAACTGGCGGATCTCGTGGGGTGCGAAGGAGAAGGCAGCGGGCAGGCCCAGCTTGCGCTTGGCCGTGCCATCGGCGCTGTTGCACTGCTCGCACATCACCACATCCGGAAACCGGCCGCCTTGCCCATAGCGAACGGGGCCGACCCCGTGATCGTGGTGGGTGTGGTAGCCGCCGACCCAGTCCTCGAAGCGGTTCGCGGATCTGGGGAAGCGGACGCTCCAGCGCAGAATCTCGAACTTGCTGCGCGCGCATCCGGGGCAGCGCCAGCCCTCGGCGAGGCTGCGGTACAGGGTCCGGCAGTGCGCGCCGTCAAAGGCGGCGTAATCCGCCGCCGTCGGGATCTTGAGGTTCCGGTTTTTCCGATTTGTCACGGCCAGGCCCAAGGCTCGCTGTCTCAAAGACCGGCATGATCGCACGGCGCTGATCATGTCCCGCGACCATGGGGGAAGCGTCAACGGTTTCGACGCTCGCGCCGCGTCGCGTGCCGACGACGAGGGGGCGAAACAGGAAGCACTAAGGGCTCCGCCCTCGCGCGAGCCAGGGTGAAGCGGCTGCGCCGCCGGACCGGCCGGTCTCCCCGACCTTCCGCGCCGGCCATTGATGTCATCGCTCGCAGGAACGTCAGGCTTGTGCAGGCCGGGCGATCCCCCTCCGGCCGGTCCGCCCTGGCCCTTGCTACCCCGGTCTCGCCGACGGGCAGGGTTTCAGGCGCGCAGTTCGCGTGCCTGCAACCCTTGCCCAAAGGAGGCAGACATGACCGCTCAACCTATCGAATCCCCCGCCACGGAGGCGATCGCGCCGCAGCACGGCGCGGAGGTGTTCGTGCCCCTGAACCAGCTCAAGGCCTCGCCGAAGAACGCGAGGAAGACCCCGCATTCGGCGGCGGCCATCGAGGCGCTCGCGGCCTCGATCAAGGCCAAGGGGGTGTTGCAGCCGCCCGTGGTGGAGATCGAGGTGAATGACGAGGGCGGGCCTACGGGAAACTACTTGGTGACCATCGGGGAGGGTCGGCGGCAGGCGTTGCGGCTGCTGTCCAAACGCAAGGCCATCAAGCGGACCCATCCGGTCAAGGTGATCGTGGACGCCGACAACGACGCCCATGAAATCAGCCTCGATGAGAACATCACCCGCGAGGCCATGCACCCCGCCGACCAGGTCGAGGCCTTCCGGCGGCTGGCCGAGGAGAAGGGATATGGCCCCGAGGAGATCGGCGCCCGGTTCGGGGTGTCGGCTCATGTGGTGCGCCAGCGCCTTCGTCTCGCGGCGGCGGCGCCAGAGTTGATGACGGCCTATCGTGAGGAGCGGCTGGCGCTGGACCAACTGACCGCATTCTGCGTCAGCGAGGATCAGGACCGGCAACGGCAGGTGCTGGAACAGATCGGTCCCCACACCCCCGCCTACGCCATCCGGCGCGCCATGACCGAGTCCAAGGTCCGCGCCGATGACCGGCGCGCGGCCTTCGTCGGCAGCGAAGCCTATGAGGCCGAGGGCGGCTCCATCCTGCGCGACCTCTTCACCGAGGACGGCGGGGGATGGTTCGAGGACGTGGGCCTGCTCGACCGCCTCGTCTCGGAGAAGCTGGTCGGGCTGGCGGACGAAGCCCGCGCGCGCGAAGGCTGGAAATGGGCCGAGGCCGCCGGGGAATATGCCGAGGTCTCGGCCTTGGGTCGGGTCTATCCGGTCGCCGTTGAACGGTCGGAGGCGGACGCCGCCGCCATCACCGCTCTGTCGGAGGAGTATGATCGGCTCGTTTCGGAGACGGACAGCGCGGAGGCCTTGCCGCCCGAGGTGGATGCCCGGCTGGAGGATATCGACAAGGCCTTGCAGGCCCTCGGCCCGGACTTCGACTATCCGGTCGAGGTCAAGGCGCGGGCCGGGATCATGGTCCTGCTCGGCCATGACGGTCTCGCCCGCTTTGAGCGCGGTCTGGTCCGGCCTGAGGATGTCGTCTCAAATCGGGCGTTCGATCCGGAGGCCCCCGACATCGAGGGCGAGGATGACGGGACGGGAACCGGGGGCGACGCGGGCCGTGAAGGGCGTCGTGAGGAGACGGAGCCGGATGAAGGCCCCGGTCTGTCGGATCGTCTGCTGATCGATCTGACCGCCCACAAGACCATGGGGCTGCGTGATGCGGTTCAGGCCGACGCCGCCGCCGCCCTCGCCACGGTGGTTCACGCCCTGGCCTTGCAGGTCTTCTATCCCGGCTACGGAATGTGGACGCCGCTGCAGCTTCGGCTGACCGTCAACGGTCTGGATCGGCTGGCGCCGGGAGTGGAGGACGGTCCCGCCGGGCGTAGGGTCCGCGACCGGTGCGAGGCGTGGGGCGCCCGTCTACCCGAGCGGGCGGACGCCCTCTGGGAGGTTTTGGCGCCCATGCGCCGGGCGGATCTTTTGGACCTCATGGCCTGCTGCGTCGGGGTGGGCCTCTACGCCGTGCGCGATCCGCACGACCGCAGGCCGGGGGCCTTGGCGCTGGCCGAGCGGCTGGCGACCGAGGTCGGTCTCGACATGGCCGGGACGTGGAGCGCCACCGCCGCCAGCTATTTCAGTCGGGTCGCCAAGGCGCGGGTGCTGGAAGATGTGACCGGGGCCACCAATGCCGAGGAAGCCGATCGGATCGCCGGGTTCAAGAAGGGCGACATGGCCGAGGCGGCGGAACGTCTGGTCGAGGGCAAGGGCTGGCTTCCCGCCGTCCTGCGCACCGAACCTGCGGTGTCGGAGGCGGAAGGGGAAGCAGCGCCTGCCGATGGAGAGGGGGAGGCGACGGACGCCGACGCCTATCCCTTAGCAGCCGAGTAGAGGTCAGCCGCGACCTCACAAACTCGCCGCGCGCCCTTCGGGGGCGCGCGGCTCTTTATTGGTCTTTGGCAAGCGGCGCGACGAACGGCATGTGATTGCGGATCGCCCGACGCGTCATCACCTAGAAGCCATGACAGCCCCCACGCCCAAGCCCGCCGCCAAAGCCCTCGCCGCGCCGGTCGCCAAAGCCACCGTCGCCCCACCGGCGTGGGACGCAATCGATTGTCAGGCCCAGCGACTGCGAGACCGGCGTCCGCTGGACGACTTCGCCGACAAGGTGCTGACCGGCGCGCTGCGCACGGCGCGAGACGAAGGCAATCCGATCCGGGGTAATCTGTTCGCGGCGGCCTCGCGCGAGCTGACAACTCATCTTCTGCACGACCTGGCTCCGGAAGATCAGGTGCGCGCCTGCGCATGGTTCGTCCAGGCCAAGGATACAATGACGGTCACGCGGGCGCAGCGGGCCGCCTACATCACCCATGGCGGCATGACCCCCGACTACGTCGAGAAGACCCTGGGCCTCCACGCCGACGACTTCGTGAAGCCGCTCACCGAGGCGATGGACGAACTGAACAAGCGGACCCACCTGAAGGCCAACACCGTCCTCGCTGACGACATCGCCATCCGGGGTCTCGCCGCCGATATCTTCGACTCTATCGAAGGCCTGCTCGACATGGCCGAAGAATGCCGGTCGTCCTGGTCTGCGCCCTTTGAAGTGATCCATCCCTTATGTTGGTCTGCGGACCGGAACGGATGGAGCCAAGGATGGCCAGGAAGCGTCACAAGCCCGAAGAGATCATCGCCAAGCTGCGCCAGGTTGAAGTGTTGACCGGGCAAGGCAAATCGATCGCGGAGGCGGTGAAGACGATAGCGGTGACGGAGACGACCTACTTCCGCTGGCGAGCGGAGTTCGGCGGGATGAAGACCGATCAGGTCAAACGGATGAAGGCGCTGGAGCTGGAGAACGCCCGGCTTCGTCGGGCGGTGTCGGACCTGACGCTGGACAAGCTGATCCTGTCGGAGGCGGCGCGGGGAAACTTCTGAGCCCTGCCCGTCGCCGGGCCTGCATCGACAAGGTGCGGACCGAGTTGAAGGTGTCGGAGCGGCGCGCCTGCGCGGTGCTCCGACAGCATCGCTCAACCCAGCGAAAGACGCCGAGGGGCCGCACCGACGAGGCGGCCCTGACGGCGGCCATCACCGCACTGGCGGCGACCTATGGCCGTTACGGCTACCGCCGGATCACGGCGCTGCTGCATCAGGCGGGCTGGTCGGTGAACGCCAAAAGGGTTCAGCGGATCTGGCGACGGGAAGGGCTGAAGGTCCCGCAGAAACAGCCGAAACGCGGCCGGCTCTGGCTCAATGACGGGTCGTGCGTGCGGCTGCGCGCCGAGCGGCCCAACCATGTCTGGTCTTACGACTTCGTCGAGGATCGCACCCAGGACGGCAGGAAGTTCCGCATGCTCTGCGTGATTGATGAGTTCACGCGCGAGGCTCTGGCGATCCGGGTCAAGCGCAGGCTCAACTCCACCGACGTGCTAGAGACCCTGGCGGACCTGATGATACTGCGCGGGCCGCCGGCCTATGTGCGGTCCGACAACGGACCGGAGTTCATCGCCACCACCCTGCGTGAATGGATCGCCGCCGTCGGCTCTCAGACGGCCTACATCGAACCCGGTAGTCCCTGGGAGAACGGCTACTGCGAGAGCTTCAACTCCAAGCTCCGGGATGAACTGCTGAACGGCGAGACCTTCTTCAGTCTGGCCGAGGCTCAGGTGCTGATCGAGGCGTGGCGGCGTCACTTCAACGCCGTGCGACCGCACAGCGCCCTGAAGTACCGACCGCCAGCACCGGAAGCCCTCATCCCTCGCGCCGGAAACATCGTGCCGTGGGCGAGCGCGCCAGCGCTTGAAGGCGCGCGCTCGCCCAACCCAACCATGGCGTCAGGCCCGCCCATGAACTAACATCGAAACCGGATCACCCCATGGGGGCAGACCAGGGGCAGACCAGCCCAGCCAGCGGCGCACCCGGCCCACGTACACGGACCACGCCGCGCCGAAGAGGGCCGCCAGGTGTCGTTCCTCGCGCCGGATGGCGAGACGGTCGGTGGCGAAGGCGGCGACGGGGGCGGCCACGAAGAACCAGGCGTTGTCGAACAGGCCCCCGAGGCCGAGCAGAAGCAGCCCGTTCGCGAGATAGATCGGGTTGCGGCTCCAGGCGAACGGACCGGTCGTGACCAGGGCGGTCGCCGCCCGGTGCGGCAGGATGTTGGCGCGCCGCCGCCGCATCTCCAGCATGGCCCAGAGGTCCAGACCAAGGGCGAGCCCGACCAGAAGGCCGCCGGCGGCGAAGGCGCCGGGGAAGAGGGCGGGCGGAGTCCATAGACGCGCCGTGATGAGCGCGACAAGGACGGCGCCGCCCGTGATGAGCGGCGGCCAGGGCCAGCGGTTCGGCGCCTGCGGCCTCACCCGCCGGCCAGCTTGAGAACGCCGCGCAGCAGATAGGCGACGACGCCCAGGACGCCCACGCCCAGCACCCAGAGGGCGACGAACCAAAGGCCCTGCCGAAGCCCGTTTGTGGAGCCGCGACGCATCAGTGGTAACCGTCGTCGCCGACCTTGCCGCGAAACACCCAGTAGGCATAGGCGGTGTAGGCTAGGATGATCGGGATCAGGATCAGGGCGCCGACCAGCATGAACAGCTGGCTGGAGGCGGGGGCGGCGGCCTGCCACAGGGTGATCTCGTCGGGCACAGCGTAGGGGAAGACGCTTACGCCCAGCCCCGCGAAGGTGACGGCGAACAGGCCCAGAGACAGCAGGAAGGGCCAGACCTCACGCTTCTGACGCATGGTCCAGAAGAAGGCGGCTGCGACGATCAGAACGAGCAACGGCACCTGGGCCGTCAGAAGCACGCCGGGCCAGTCGAACCAGCGCCGGGCGTATTCGCCGTCGAGGAAGGGGGTGGCCAGGCTGACCGCGCCAATCATCAGCAGGGTCGCCGGACCCAGTTTCCAGGCCTGGGCGCGGGCGTGGGCCTGGAGCGCGCCCTCCGTCTTCATGTTCAGCCAGGTGGCCCCCAGAAGGGCGTAGCCGACGACGACGGCGGCGCCGGTCAGCAGGCTGAAGGGGCTGAGCCAGTCCCACCAGCCGCCGCCGTAGGCGCGGCCCGACACCTCGACCCCCTGCAGGATGGCCCCCAGGGTGACGCCCTGGGAGAAGGCGGCCAGCAGGGAGCCGCCGAAGAAGGCGACATCCCAGACGGGCTTGGCCCGTACCGTACGCCAGCGGTATTCAAAGGCGACGCCGCGGAAGACCAGGCCCAGCAGCATGGCGATGATCGGCGTATAGACCGCCGGCATCAACACGGCGTAGGCGAGGGGAAAGGCGGCGAACAGGCCGCCGCCGCCCAGGATCAGCCAGGTCTCGTTGCCGTCCCACACCGGAGCGATCGAGTTCATCGCCTTGTCGCGCTGATCGCCGGCCTTCAGCGTCGGGAACAGGATGCCGACGCCCAGGTCGAACCCGTCCATGACGATATAGGCGAAGACGGCGAAGGCCAGCAGGCCGGCCCAGACCAGGGTCAGATCAACGCTCATGATCGGTCTCCTCGCCGGTCGGGATGGGGCGGTCCGGGTCGATGGCGGGGGCGGGGGTGATGCCCGCCGTGCGGATCGGGGTTTCCGCCACGCCCGGCTCGTCGCGGTGCGGCGCATGGCTCATCAGACGCAGGATGTAGAAGACCCCGGCGCCGAACACCGTGAAATAGACCACGGCGAAGGCGGCCAGGGAGGTTGCGACGGCCGGCGCCGCCAGGGGCGCGGCGCTGTCGGCGGTGCGCAGCAGGCCATAGACCGTCCAGGGCTGGCGGCCGACCTCCGTGGTAATCCAGCCCGCCAGCACGGCGACGAAACCCATCGGCCCCATAACCAGGGCGAACCGGTGGAGCCAGGGCGCGTCGTAGAGGCGTTTTCGCAGGCGCGCATACAGACCCCACAGCCCCAGCAGAAGCATGGCCATGCCCAGGCCGACCATGACGCGGAAGGACCAGAAGACGATCTCGACCGGCGGCCAGTCAGCGCGGGCGATGGTGTCCAGGCCGGCCAAGGGCGCGTTCGGATCGTGCTTCAGGATCAGGGAGGACAGCTTGGGAATCTCGACTGCGCCGTGGACCGTGGCCGCGTCCCGGTCGGGAATGCCGAACAGGATCAGCGGCGCCCCGTCCGGATGGCTTTCGAAATGGCCTTCCATGGCCATGACCTTGGCGGGCTGGTGCTCCAGGGTGTTCAGCCCGTGCATGTCGCCGATGAAGATCTGGACCGGGGCGGCGACCAGGATCATCCCCATGGCCATGGCGAACATCTTGCGTGCGCCCTTGTTCGTCCGTTCCTTGATCAGGTGCCAGGCCCCGACCGCGCCCACGACCAGGCCGGTGGTCAGATAGGCCGCCAGCAGCATGTGGGCGAGGCGATAGGGGAAGGAAGGATTGAAGACGATCTTGAACCAGTCCGCCGGTACGAACTGGCCGACCTCGTTGATGGCGTAGCCTTGCGGCGTCTGCATCCAGCTGTTGACCGACAGGATCCAGAAGGCCGAGGCGAAGGTGCCGATCGCGACCATCAGGGTGGCCAGGAAGTGCAGCTTCTTGCCGACGCGGTTCAGCCCGAAGAGCATGACGCCGAGGAACCCCGCCTCCAGGAAGAAGGCGCTCAGCACCTCATAGGCCATCAGAGGACCGATGACCGGTCCAGCCTTGTCGGAGAAGACCGACCAGTTGGTGCCGAACTGGTAGGACATGACCAAACCCGAGACGACGCCCATGCCGAAAGCGACAGCGAAGATCTTCAGCCAGTATTTGAACAGGTTCAGATAGAGGTCTCGCCCCGTCTTCAGCCACAGGGCCTCCAACACGGCCAGATAGCTGGCCAGGCCGATGGAGAAGGCCGGGAAGACGATGTGAAAGGCAACGGTGAAGGCGAACTGCATCCGCGCCAGGATCAGGGCGTCAAGTTCCATGGTGTGGTCTCACCCGATCAGGCCGAGCGCGCCGGCGCTGCGGTAAAGCATATAGAAGGCGACGACGAAGATCAGCCCGGCGAACACTGTGTTCAATAGGCCTTTTTGTCCTGACAGGGCTTTCGCGAGCCGTGCGCCGATCAGACCGCCAAGGACGCCGCCGCCGATGAAGACCGCGGCCAGGGGCCAGTCGACCCAGCCGTCCAGGGCGTAGTTGAAGGCCGTGGTCAGGCCGAAGGCCGTCACGCCGACCAGCGACGAGCCGACCGCATAGTAGATGGGCATGCGGGTCGAGACCATCAGTCCAGGGACGATCAGAAACCCGCCGCCGATGCCGAAGAAGCCGGACATAACGCCGGTCAGGGCGCCGGCTCCGACGAGCTTCGGCGCATTGCCCCGCGTCAGGACCACGTCGGGGTCCCCCGAAGCCGAGCGGCCTCTCAGCATCAGCACCCCGACCACCAGCATCAGGGCGGCGAACAGAGCCAGCAACTTCTGACCGTCCACGGCCTTGCCCAGGGTGGAGCCGAGAAAGGCGCCGAAGACGCCGGCCAAGGCGAACAGGCCGGCGATCTTCCATTTCACCGTGCCGTGGCGCGCGTGGTTCAACAGATTGGCGAAGGCGTTGGCGGCGACAGCGAAGGCGCTGGTGCCGATCGCCAGATGCGGATCCTTGACACCCACCAGATAGACGATCAGCGGCACAGCCAGGATGGACCCGCCGCCGCCGACGAGGCCGAGGGTGAAGCCGACAAGCGAGCCGGCGCCGGCGCCGAGGCCGTACTGCAGCGGAGACAGGTCCATGATCAGGCTCAGGCGACGATGGGTTGCGGGCGGTCGAGGGCGTCGACGTGGTGCGGTGCCGCCATCCATTCGCGTCCCTTCAGCATGGCTGACCAGTAGATTTCCGGAAGGGCCTCGGACTTCAGCAGCCAGGCCAGGCGGGTCGGCTTGGTGCCGTCCAGAAGCCATCTCGGGAAGCTGGGCAGGAGCTTGCCGCCATAGCCGAACTCGGCCAAAACGATCTTGCCGCGCTCTACTGTGAGCGGACATGAGCCATAGCCGTCATAGACCGCCCGCATCGGCTGACCGTCCAGCAGCGACAGGATGTTCTCGGCCACCACGGGCGCCTGTTTGCGGGCGGCCGCAGCGGTCTTGGCGTTGGGCGCCGAGCAGGCGTCGCCCAGACCAAAGACGTTTTCGAACCGCTTATGGCGCAAGGTGGCGTCGTCCACCTCGATCCAGCCGCTTTCGGCGGCCAGCGGGCTTTCGCGGACGAAGTCGGGCGCGGTCTGCGGCGGGCAGACGTGCAGGAAGTCGAACTCGCGCCGCGTCTGGCGCACTTCGCCGTCCGCACCCGTCACGGCGAAGGTCGCGATCCGCGCCGGGCCGTCCACCGCGACGAGTTTCGACCCGAAGTTCAGGTCGATGCGATACTTGCGAACATATTCCATCAGCGCCGGGACGTAGGCCTTGACGCCGAACAGCACCGGGCCGGCGTTGTGGAATTCGATCTCGATGTCGTTGCGGCCGTTGTCGCGCCAGTGGTCGGCCGACAGATACATGGCCTTCTGCGGGGCGCCGGCGCATTTGATCGGCATGGGCGGCTGGGTGAAAATCGCCCGGCCGCTGTGCATGGCCTGCACCAGCTTCCAGGTGTAGGGCGCGGTCTCGTAGCCGTAGTTGGAGGTGACGTTGTTGCGCCCCAGGGTTTCGGCCAGGCCAGGGATGGCCGCCCAGTCCAGCTTTAGCCCCGGCGCAGCGACCAGCATCCGGTAGCCAATCCAGCGGCCGTCGGTCAGTTCGACGCGATCATGGATGGGGTCGAAGGCCGCGACCGCGCCACGCACCCACTGGGCGCCCTGGGGGATCAGGTCCTCGGTGCGGCGCTGGGTCCGCTCGGGCGTGAAGACGCCGGCGCCGACCATGGTCCAGCCGGGCTGATAATAGTGATGTTCGGACGGCTCCACGATGCGAACGTCGAGGCCTGGGCGGCGGCGCAGGAGGCTGGCGGCCGTGGCGATGCCGGCGGATCCGCCGCCGACGATCAGGACATCGCAGGAATCCGGGGGGGCGTATTGGGCGCTCATGACGCGGCTCCTTCAAGACGGGGACGCAGGGCGCCGAGGTCGTAGCCGGCGCTCTTGGCGCGGGCGATCAGATGATCGGGGGTTTGTGCGCCGGCGTTCGCCAGCGCCCACAGGGTGGTGGTTCGCGTGCCGGTGCGGCAGAAACCGAACACGGGCTGGGGCAGGTCAGCCAGAGCCTCGCGGAAGTCCGCCACGTCCTGGTCGGAGATGGCGCCGCCGACCACGGGAACGTGGGCGAAGGCGAGGCCGGCGGCCTCGGCGGCCTGGCGCAGATCCTCGGCGCTGGGCTGGCCGGGCTCCTCGCCGTCGGGTCGGTTGGAGATCACCGACCGGAAACCCTGGGCCGCGATGGCGGGCAGGTCTTCCGGGGCGATCTGGGGCGAGGCGGATAGGGCCTTGTCCAAGGGGCGGATATCCATGGCTTTGTCTCCCTAGGGTCTTTTCTGGTTCAGGCGTTTCGGTCGAGCGTCAGGCGGAACAGCGCCATGCCGGCCACGAGGGCGCCGACGAAGACAAAGGCCTGCCAGGCGCCGGTCGTCAGGGCCGCCAGCGCCGGGCCGGGGCACAGGCCGACCAGCCCCCAGCCCAGGCCGAACACGACGGCCCCGCCGACCAGAGGGGTGTCGATGGTCCGGCTCTCAGGCACATGGAAGGTCTCGGCCGCGACCGGCGTCTCCATGCGACGGCGGATCAGATAGGCGATGGCGGAGGGGATCAGCGCCCCGCCCATGACGAAGGCCAGCGAGGGGTCCCAGGCGCCCGTCACATCCAGAAAGGCCAGGACGCGGGCCGGGTTGATCATGTCGGACACCACCATGCCGGCGCCGAACAGCAGGCCGCACAGGACGGCGACGATCAGCCGGTTCATGCCAGGCCTCCCAACAGATGGCGGGTGACGAAGACGGTCAGGGCCGCAACCGCCATGAAGACGCCGGTGGCGACGATGGAGCGGGACGACAGGCGGGCCAGGCCGCAGACGCCGTGGCCGCTGGTGCAGCCCGAGCCCCAGCGGGTGCCGAAACCGACGATCAGGCCGCCGAGCACCAGCAGCCAGATGTCCGAGGTAATCTGCACCTCGGGCCTGCGGATCAGCGCTGAGGCCAGGGCCGCGCCCCCCAGCAGGCCGGCGATGAAAAGCAGGCCGAGGGTGCGCGGCGCGCCTTTCGACAGGCCGGTCGCCGCGGCGGTCAGGCCGGAGATCCCGGCCACGCGCCCATTCAGCAACAGGTAGAGACCGGCCGACAGGCCGACCAGCAGACCGCCGGCCAGCGGCCAGACGAAGGGGATGGGCTCAAGCATGGGGGGCTCGCCTCACAGCGCGTTCAGCGGGACCTTGAGGTAGCGCACCCCATTGTCCTCGGGCTCGGGCGGGCGGCCGCCGTTCATGTTCACCTGGACTGACGGCAGGATCAGCCTGGGCATGGGCAGGGTGGCGTCGCGCTGGGTGCGCATGGCCACGAACTCGTCCTCGCTGACGCCGTCGCGGATATGGATGTTGCCGGTGCGCTGGGCGCCGATGGTGGTCTCCCAGGCGAACTCGGTCCGGCCCGGAGGCGCCTTGTAGTCGTGGCACAGAAAGACCCGCGCCTCGTCCGGCAAGGAGGTCAGGCGATGGATCGAGCGGTACAGGGTCCCGGCGTCGCCGCCGGGGAAGTCGCATCGCGCGGTGCCATAGTCGGGCATGAACATGGTGTCGCCGGGGAAGACGGCGTCGCCGATAACGTAGGCAAGGCAGGCGGGCGTGTGGCCGGGTACGTGCAGCACCGTAGCCTCGAGGTCGCCGATGCGGAAGTGGTCGCCGTCGTTGAACAACTGATCGAACTGGCTGCCGTCGCGGCGGAAGTCGGTCCCTTCGTTGAAGATTTTGCCGAAGACCGCCTGGACGGTGAGGATCTCATGGCCGATGGCCAGCTGACCGCCGAGCTTCTCCTGAAGATAGGGCGCCGCCGACAGGTGATCGGCATGGGCGTGGGTCTCCAGCAGCCACTGGACCGTGAGACCTTCGGATTTCACGTAATCAATGAGGGCGTCGGCCGAGTCGTGCGCGGTGCGGCCGGACGCCGGATCGTAGTCGAGCACGCTGTCGATGATGGCGCAGACGTCGGAGCCAGGATCGCGCACGACATGGCTGACGGTGAAGGTGGCCTCGTCGAAGAATGACCTGACGACAGGGCGCTGGCGAGGATCGCCCAGCGCGGCGCGCACGATGTCGGCGGCGTGGTCCCGGGCGGGATCGAGGATGGGCGAGGACATGGCGTGTCTCCGTTTCGGTGACCCAACACATATACCCATTCATAGTTCGTGCAAGTATGTATTTTATTGTAGCGGAAACGGTGGGAAGCGCTTAGCTTGCGGCTATGGAAACGATCGACACCGGGCCAGCCGTCTATCCCCCCGCAATTCGCGCCCTGCGCATCAACGACACGGCGCCGGACTTCACCGCGCGCACGACCCAGGGCGAAAAGCGCCTGAGCGACTACCGTGGACGCTGGCTGGTGCTGTTCTCGCATCCGGCGGATTTCACGCCGGTCTGCACCAGCGAGTTCGTGGCCCTGGCCCGGCAGGCCGAGGCCTTCGCGGCGATCAACTGCGATCTGATGGCCCTGTCGGTGGACAGTCTGTATTCGCACCTGGCCTGGCTGAAGGACATTTACCGCCGCTTCGGCGTGAAGGTGTCTTTCCCGATCATCGAGGATCCCTCCATGGCCATCGGCCACGCCTTCGGCATGGTGGACGCCGGCTCGAGCGACAGCGCGACGGTGCGCGCCACCTTCGTGATCGATCCCGAAGGCGTGGTGCGCGCCATCAGCTGGTACCCGATGAACATCGGCCGCTCGGTTGATGAGCTGCTGCGTCTCGTCACCGCCTTGCAGACTTCTGACCGTGAGGCGGCCTCCACGCCGGCGGGCTGGACGCCCGGCGACGCTCTCCTGGAGCCGGCCGCCACCACCCTGGACGCCGCCATCGCCGACGGTGACGGCGATGCGCCCTGGTACTACCGCGAGCGCCGCGCATGACCGACGATCAAGCGGCCGCCATGGAGCGGCTGAAGGAAAAGGCGCCGGAGGCCGCAGAACTGCTGCGCCAGTTGGCCAACGCCAACCGGCTGCTGATCCTGTGCCATATCGCCGAGGAGGAACGTTCGGTTGGCCAGCTCGAGGCGGACCTGGGCATCAAACAGCCGGCCTTGTCCCAGCAACTGGCTGAGCTGCGCCAGTACGGTCTGGTCAAGACGCGCCGTCAGTCGCGCTCGATCTTCTATTCGATCGCCGACGAGCGGGCCCAGGCGGTCATGGGCATGCTCTATGAGATCTTCTGCGGCGATGCGAAGGCGGTCGGCGCGCGCGTCGCCGCCCCGGCGCCCCGCCCATCGACGCCGGCTCGCGGCGACACGGCGCAATTCGCGCGCATCACCGCCGTCGCGCGTCGCTGACGGCCAACCCGCACAGGAGACTCTCGTGAAGGGCTTCATCGACAATATCGAACGTCTGACGGAAGAGAACACAGACTTTCGCCGTGTTCTCTACACCGGCCACAATCTGCAGCTCGTCCTCATGGCCATTCCGGCCGGTCAGGAGATCGGCGAAGAGGTCCACGACGACCGCGACCAGTTCTTCCGCATTGAGGCCGGTGAGGGCGAAATCTGGATCGACGGCGTGCGTCACGCCGTGAAGGCGGACGACGGTGTCATCGTCCCTCAGGGCGCCCGGCACAATGTGGTCAGCACGGGGTCCGAGCCGCTTCGGCTCTACACCCTCTACGGCCCGCCGGAGCATCTCGACGGGACGGTTCACGCGACGGTGGAAGAGGCCTCCGCCGACCACGAGCACTTCGACGGCCGCACGACCGAATAGCCGTCAGGGGCCGACGTCATCCGCATCGGCGCGGCGGTCGTCGGGCCGCGGCAGGTGCAGAGCGATACCCAACGCCTCCGCCAGACGGGTGTCGCGACGATAGATGTCATCGCGAAAGGCGACGCGGCCCTGGCCGTCCAGGAAGGCGGTCCAGTACAGCAGGCGCACGTCGATCGGTCGACCGGTCGCCACACGGACGGTCTGGCCGCTGTCCAGCGCGGCGTCGAAGCGGGTGAGTCTCTCGGGGTCGGGCGCCAGGAGAAGGCGGGCGAAGCCGACGGCGTCCTGCACCCGCACGCAGCCGTGACTGAGATGGCGGAAGCTCTGGTCGAACGCGCCCCGAGACGGGGTGTCGTGCAGGAAGATGGCGTAGCTGTCCTGAAGCTCGAACTTGACCTGGCCCAGGGCGGCATTCGGACCCGCGCGCTGAACCACCATGCCGTTCTGGATCGTCATGTTGTTCGCCCGCATATAGGCGGCGCCACGCGGCAGGATCTCGCGCTGGGCGATGGAGGTCGGCACCGTCCAGGGCGGATTGGCGACGACCGAGGCGAAGGGCCGTTCCAGGCTGGGCGTCGCATTGTCGGCGTCACCCGTCACGACCCGCATCGAATGCACGGGCCGACCGTCCTTCCAGTAGACCATGATGGAGGCGGCGGTATTCACCTCGATCCGCTCCGGGGCGACGTCTCTCTTCAGCCAACGGCGGCGTTCCAGATTGAGCGCGATCTGGCGAGCACGGGCCTCGGCCGAAATCGACAGCGCCCGCTGGGTCGCCGGGCCGATGCGGGCGTCCGCCTCCAGACCGTGGCGCACCTGGAACGCCCGAACGGCCTCTTGCAGAACAGAGCCGTAGTCACCGCCAGACGGGCCGATCATGGAGGCGGCGGCGTCGCTGAGATCGCCTTCCACCCGAAGGCGCGGCAGGAGGGCGGGAAGACGGGGGTCGGACGCAAACGGTTCGATCGTCGCGCCCAGGGCGAAGGGCGGCCAGCCGCCGCGGTCGGCGATGGTGCGATAGCGGAGGAAGCCGTCGCACAAGCCCTGATAGCCGCGGTCCTGAGGCGCAAGGCCCGCCATCGTCTCGGCCAACGTTCCGTCGTCGACCGCCGTCGCCAGCAGCGGCGGCGTATCGACCTGGTTGCGACCCATCTCCCAAAGGGTCTCGACGGATGCCGGGTCGACCCGGCCATGAGCGAGCGCCTCGACCAGGGTCAGGACGGCCTGGGTCAGTTCGGCTTCGCTCAGGGCGAGACCGTCGGGCGCCGACAGCCCGTGGCGGTCCGCCAGAGCCAGGGCGTCCATGGCTTGCCGGCGCGCTGGCCCCGCCCAGGCGGGGCGTCCGCCGCGGGCGGCGTAGAAGGCTGTGGTCAGGGCAGTGATGTCAAAGGCGGCGGGCGCGGGTGCTGCTCGCGCCGCCGTCGAAACCCAAAGCGGCGCCGCTGCGGCCGCCAGCAGGTGTCGGCGGTTCAGGGTGAAGGAGCGACGGTTGGCCATGCCGCCGACACGGCAGGGTTCACCTTAAGGCAGGCTTAAGGTTGGCCGGTCCGCCAGCCCCAACGCGCGAAGATGGCGGCCCCCTCGTCGGACTTCAAAAATTCGAGGAACGGCTGGGCGTCGGCGTCCTGGCGGCCGGTCTCGGTCACAACGGCGCCAGCGTCGCGGTAGATGCGGTAGGGCTCTTCGACCTCGACCACATCAGCGAGGTCCGGATTGGCGACCTGCCAGATGCCCCAGATGATCCAGGCGTCCAGCGTCGGGTCGTCAATCCAGGCCTGGCGAGCCTCGGCGCTGTTGCGGGCATAGACGGCGATGTTGCGACGCAGGGCGCGCACCTTGGCGATGTCGCCGGTGCGGCCCGCCATATCCTCCCACAGGCCGTTCTGGCCCGCGCCATTGACGACCAGGACTCGGCGACCCGGCTGGAAGAGATCTTCCAGGCCGCCGATGCCGTTCGGATTTCCCGGGCGAACGAGAATGGAGGCGGTGCGCAGATAGAGCGGCTCGACCGCCTCGGCGCGGATGCGGCCCTCCAGAGCGCTGACGAAGTCGGTCATCATCGTCTCGGAGCCTGAGAAGATCAGGTCGCCGTCCGCCTTGGCCTGGCCCAGCCATTGGGGCGTGGGTCCGGCGACGACGGCCACGGCGCGACCGGTGCGCGCTTCATAGGCCTTCGCCGCTTCGCGCATGGCGGGGGCGGGGCCGCCGGGACCATAGACATGAAGAGGATCGGCGGGCGTCTGGGCGTGGGCGGCCAGGGCCGTCGTGCTCAAAAGGGCGGCCAAGGCCAGGGTGGAAGGACGCATCAAGAGTTCTCCTGGGGCAGGGCGAAGTGATTGGCGGGGATCTTGAAATAGACGCGCCCGTCCGGTGCGGCCGGCGGCAACACGCCGCCGCGGATGTTCACCTGAAGCGCGTAGAGCATCAGGTTCGGCAGGGGAAGGGTGGCGTCCCGGCCGTCGCGAAGCCGCACGAAATCCGCCTCGCCGCGTCCGCCGCCGACATGGATGTTGTCCGCCTTCTGCTCTCTCACGGTGCTGAAGCAGGCGGGCTTGCGGCCATCGGGACCGTAGTCGTGGCCGACGAAGACGCCGGTCTCCTCGGGCAGGGCCAAGATGTCCTGGATGCTTCGGTAGAGGGCCTTGGAGTCGCCGCCCGGAAAGTCGGCGCGCGAGGTGCCGGCATAGGGCATCATCAGCGTGTCGTGGACGAAGGCGTTGCCGCCGATCACATAGGTGATGGACGCCAGGGTGTGGCCTGGGGAGAAGATGACCCGCCCCGGCAGGCCGCCGACAGCAAACGCATCACCGGCCTGGAAGAGACGGTCCCACTGGCGCCCGTCGGCCGGGAAGTCGTCGTCCAGGCCGTAGATGTCCTTCCACAGCCTCTGGACGCCAACCACTTTCTCGCCGATGGCGGTTGGAGCCTCCAGCTTCTCGTTGAGATAGGGCGCGGCCGAGAAATGGTCGGCATGGGGATGGGTGTCCAGCAGCCATTCGACGGTCAGGCCTTCAGTCTTGACGTAGTCCAGGATGGCGTCGGCGTTGCGGGTCGAGGTCGCCGCGGCCTTCTCGTCGAAATCCCAGACCGGATCGATGATCGCGCATTTGCGGCTGACCGGGTCGGAGACGACATATTGCCAACTGCCGGTCTTCTTGTCGTGGAGCGCCGCGATGCGCGCTCCGCCGTGGTCGATGATCTGCATGAAGTCTCCGTTTGGTTTGCGAAGAAAAGGGCCGGACCTGACGTGACCCCCTGAAACTCCTCCAGGAATAGCTAGAGTCCGCCCAACGAAGGACGGACAGAATGAAGCGATCGAGGTTCACGGAAGAGCAGATCATCGGGATCCTGTGGGAGCAGGAGGCCGGTGTAGCGACGGCGGAGGTGTGCCGACGCCACGGGGTCAGCTCGGCGACCTTTTACAAATGGAAGGCCAAGTTTGGCGGGCTCAACGTGTCGGAGGCTCGGCGGCTCAAGGCGCTCGAGGATGAGAACGCCCGGCTGAAGCGGATGCTGGCGGACGCGATGCTGGACAACGTGGCCCTGAAGGACCTGCTGGGAAAAAAGTGGTGACGCCCGCCGGCTATCGCGAGGCGGCTGGCCATCTGCAGGCCGCCTACGAGATGAGCGAAAGGCGGGCGTGCCGTGTGCTGGGCGTCGATCGGACGAGCGTGCGCTATCAGGCGACGCGCCCGGACGACGGCGCTCTGCGCGACCGGCTGAAGGCCCTGGCCCAGGACCGTCGACGGTTCGGCTATCGTCGCCTGCACGTGCTGCTGCGGCGCGAGGGCCATGCGGTCAACAGGAAGCGGGTCCAGCGGATCTATCGCGAGGAGCAACTGACGGTGCGCCGGCGCGGCGGCCGGAAGCGAGCGATGGGCCCGCGGCGACCGCTGGACCTGCCGCTGGCGCCCAACCAGCGCTGGTCGCTGGACTTCGTCGCAGACCAGATGACGGACGGGCGGCGCTTCCGCATCCTGACGGTGATCGATAACTGCACGCGCGAGTGCCTGGCGCTGGTGGCCGACACCTCGCTGTCGGGCGCGCGGGTCGTGCGGGAGTTGGACGCCGTCATCCGGCAGCGAGGGCGGCCCGACACCATCGTCAGCGACAACGGCACGGAGTACACCTCGAACGCGGTCCTGGCCTGGGCCGACGACACCGGCGTCGGCTGGCACTACATCGCGCCGGGCAAGCCCCAGCAGAACGGCTTCAACGAAAGCTTCAACGGGCGGCTGCGTGACGAGCTGCTGAACGAGACGCTGTTCCGCTCGCTGCCGCACGCTCGCGCCGTGCTGGAGGCGTGGCGACGCGATTACAACGAGCAGCGTCCGCACTCGAAGCTCGGGTGGCTGACGCCGCAGGCTTATGCAGAAGCGCTCACCGGACACATCGGCCGGCCTGCTGCGCTGGTTGGAGGCTGCGCTGACCGGCCTCTTGCCAACCCAGCCGATCACAGCTCAGATCAACCTAGGACTCTCGTTATGGCTGGATGAGAAACGGGGGTCACGTCATCGTGTTCAGCGCTTTGCTGGCCTCGCCGTGCGAAGACGTCTCGCGCAGAACCTCAAGAGCGACATCTGGAGCGACCCTGAAAAGATAGAGGGGTCACCGTGGCAACGTCTCGCAGCGCTCGCGGAGAGCCATAGCGACGCCAGTGGAATGCAGCCGTGGTGGGTGTTGGAGGGTGCGGAAATCACCCGTCATGTTTTCGAACGCCCCTTTGGTCGCGACATCGCCAGGTTTGCGCAACTGAAAGAACAGCGGATGATCTATCGCTTGGCGCTAGGGCAGCCCAATCAGGAGGATTTCCTTGAGGTGCTGTCGCGCGGCGGCGGGTCAACGCGCGCACTACTGCAGCCGCTCGTGCTCGACCTCTCGGCCATGGGTCTCCGACAGCCCGTTTCGAACGGCACTGCGCCTGTGGACGCAGGAGGCGACGAACAGTCCCGCGGCAGCTCGTAGAGTTCTCCGCTATGCCGCCGCCGCGATGGATGGCGTCACCGCGATAATCTCGCCGGTCGTCACCAGCACGATCAGCCCGCGCGCCGCGCCGGTCATGTCGAGATAGGCCCGCACTTGAGCGCGGTAGTGGTCGACCGTCTCAGGAGTTGGCTGGACGTCGCTCTTCCAATCGATCACCACCTGCGGCGTCCCATCGGATCCCAGGCCGATGGCGTCTGCGACGCCGGCGGTCGCCTGCTCAACTTCATCGAAGAGCGCCGACGCATAGACTGGGAGCTCGGGCGTGAGGACGGGCCGAAGCGCGGCGATTTCGGGCAAGGCGAGCGTGCGAGTCACGCATCCAGCAAGCTCACCGGGCGAAAGACCCTGCGACGGGTCTTCGACCGCGGGGCGACCGAGCGCCGCGATCAGCGACTGCGCCCGTTCGGCCAAGGCGGCGGTGTCTTGCGCCGTCTCGCCAGTCAGCACTTCTTCGAGAAGCTTGTGCAGGATCAGCCCGCGTTCGCGCCCGCCCTGGATGCTGGGCCGTTCAGCCTCGTCATCGGGCTGGCGCTCGTCACGCGCCGCCCAGATCTCCACCGCCTCCGGGGTGAGCACCGGGCCGGCGCTGCTTTCGTCACGGCTGGGCGCCAGCCAGGTCAGGCGGCGATGGGGCTCGGCGATGGCGGCGGCTTCCGCCGCAAAACTTTCGCGGGTCTGCTGGTTGCCTTCGCCGGCCGCCGCACCGCCCATCTCCAGCGGGAGATGAGCGACATCGAGCGCCGGGAGGTCGGCGAGCGACAGGTCGAGCAGCGAGATCCAGGCCGACTTTGACGGCGCCGCGTCGAGGCGGGGCAGGACCAGTAGCTCGCGCGCCCGGGTGGCGGCGACGTACCAGAGGCGGACGCGCTCGCGGTCGAGCTCGGCTTTTTCCGCGTCGCGCACGTCGTCGTAGCCGACCGGCTTCACCCCGAAGACCGGGCAATAGAAGGTATCGCTGTCGCGATCGGTCACCGCGTTCTCGGCCGGCATGATGCCGGTCATCGTGTTGACCGGCACGACGATCGGCCACTCGAGGCCCTTGGCCGCGTGCATGGTGTAGAGCGCGACGGCTTCTTCCTGCGCGTCAGGCCGCCCCTCGACGGCGCGCGCTTCGTCGGTCCACGCCGCGGTCATCGTCTCGGCGAAGGCGCGCAGGCCGCGAACGGCGAAGGCGGAGGCCAAACTGAGATAGAGATCGACATTGGAGAGCGCCCGCTCGGCCTGGCCGCGGTGCCGTGCGAGCAGGATGGGACGCACCCGCATCACATCGACCGCTTGCGACAGCAGGTCGTGCGGCGTGGTGCTGTTGGTCCGGCGATTGAGGGCTTGCAGCCTTTCGATCACCGAGCGCGCCAGCGGGTGGGCAATCTCGCTGGCCTCCACGCCAAGGTCGAGACGCGGCAGGGCGTCGGGATGTTCCTCGGACCGGGGCAGCGCCCAAATGATGTCGAGCAATTCTTCCTCGGTCAGACCGACCAAAGGACCGCGCAGGAGCGCGCCCAGGGCGAGCGTATCGCGGCGATCGGCGAGGACGCGCGTGAGCGCGATGAGATCCTGAATCTCCTGCCGGCGGAACAGGCCTTTGCCGGCCTGGGTGGCGACAGGGATGCCGTGCCGCTCAAGGGCTTCTTCATAGCGCCACAGGTCGCTTCCGGTCGGCGCGAGCAGGGCGATGTCGCCGGGCCGACAGACCCGGCTGGCGCCGGAGCGGCGATCGAGGATCATCTCGCTGCCGATCAGGCGGGCGCACATCTCGGCGACGGCTTCGGCTTCGGCATCGCGTTGCTGCTCGGCGCTCGCCTTGCCGTTCTCGTCCGCGATGGCGACGTCCAGCGCGGCTACGCAGGGGGCCTCGCCTCGGTCGGCATGGAACGGATCGAGCGCGGTGAAGCCGGGCTGACCGTCGCTCGACAGCAGCGCTTCGAAACGCTCGTTCACATAGGTGAGGATCGGCGCGCAGGAGCGGAAGTTGGTGGAGATCGACAGGACGCTGTCGGCATCCCGGGCGATGAAGGCGTCGCGCGCCCGGACATAGGCGCTGACGTCCGCGCCGCGGAAGCGGTAGATCGCCTGCTTGGGATCGCCGACCAGGAACAATGCGCCCGAGCGGATCTGGAAGGCGGTCCAGCCGGCATTCGCGTCCTCAGCGGGGGGCTCCCCGCACAGCCGCCAGAAAATCTCCGTCTGCAGCGGGTCGGTGTCCTGGAACTCGTCGACGAGCACCCGTGAGAAGCGTGCGCCCAGCGCGCGGCGGACATCGTCATGGTCGCGCAGCAGGTCGCGCGCGGCGAAGACCAAGTCGTCGAAGTCGAGCAATGCGGCGGAGCGCTTATAGTCCCGGAACCGCTCCAGCACCGGCTGGACCTGAGCAATTAGATCGGACAGGACGCGGCTCGCCACATTCTGGAGCAGGACCTGCCAGGCCTCGCAGCACGCCGCGTAGTGACCATCGGCCGCCGCGTTGAGGCGTTCGCCGTCGGCCTTGGCCAAGCCCTCGCGCTTGGCGGCCTCCAGCCACTTGCCCTTCTTCTTGAAGGCCAGAAACGAGCCGGTCTTGGTGCAAAGGTCAGGGTGGGGCGGCGAGACGAGCAGCCGGACAAGACCGGCAGGCGTTTCGGCGGTCGACGCATCCTCCATCGCCTGCGCCATCTCGGCGAGGCGCTCGGCGAACCTCGCTGTCTCCTCCTCGACCGCAGGCGCGGTCTGGATGAAGTCGGCGAAGGCCTCCGTGGCGTTATGGAAGGCGCGCAGGTGCGGAGCGAGCGGCGTCACGGGCGGCGCCGACACGGTGCGACGCTTGCGCAGATTGGCGACGATCTTGTGGATCAGCCCAACAGTCTCACCGGGGCTTTGCAGCACCATTTCGGCGATGATGCCGCCTTGGCCGCCCGAAAGCTGCTCTCGCAGCCACGCATCGACGATCTCAATGAAAGCGAGATCGGCTTGGTTGCGGTCCATCACGCCGGCGCCTGGATCGATGTCGGCTTCGACCGGATAAGGCTTGATCAGCCGCTGGCAAAAGCCGTGGATCGTTGAGCAGGTGATCTCATCGATGGCCGCTGACGCCGCCGCGAGGTTGGCTTTATGGGCCTCCGACAGACCGCCCGGAAAGGCGATCCGCAGTTCGGTCGGGATGGTCCCCGTCACGAGGTCGGCCACGAAGTCACGAACGCGGATCAGGAGTTCGCTCGCCGCCAATTCAGTAAAGGTCACCGCCGCGATGGATTTGGGCGCGACGCCCTCGGCAAGCATGGCGGCGATGCGCCCGGCCATGACGGCGGTCTTGCCCGAACCCGCGCCGGCTTCGACCAGGATGGATCGGTCATGCACGCTGATCGCGGCGCGGCGGGCGGTGTCGTCGCGGAGGGTCTTGCTTGCGGCCGTCATCACTGGGCCTCCCAGACTTGAGCGGCGTCGCCGAACAACTCGGTCGCGGCGGGCAGCTTGCGTTTGCAGTAGGTGGCGCCCGCGTTCGCCGGCATGGCGAAGGCGTGGTCGTCATAGGCTCCGCCGGTATCGGGTCCGATCAGGGCGTGCCCGGCGGTCAGGTTGGCGCGAGCGGCCTGCAAATAGCCGGTGATCTCGACCAGTGTGGCTTCCGGATCGGCGAGTTGGAGATCGACCTGCTCGCGCGGGAAGAGCAAGGAGGCGCTGATTGAGACATCGGGTCCAAGCAGCGCCTTGACGGCGAAGGCGTAGAGGCAACGCTGCAACTCGCGACCGCCGTCGAGGCTGATGTCCTCCCTGGGCGACCGCCATTGGTGCCCACACTGATCCGCTCAGCGGCCCGCAAGGGTCACAGCGGAACGGTTTGACACCGTGTAACGTGAGATACCCGGCTTGCTAGTCAGACTTCGGCCCATGCAATCTGAACACCGCCACCCACGTCCAGAGCTGGAGCCAGGGCAGGCGGCATGCCTCCAACTCGGCAATAATCTTGGTGGTGATCTCGTCGTAGATGTTCGAGCGCTGGGTTCGGGCATGGCCTTTGGAAGCTGGGCGTGTCATCGCGTATCTCCGCGACGGGCCGGCCAGAGAACCTCTCTCGACCTTCAAAACCCGTCACGGCGACAGCCGCAGCCCTCTCCCTGTCATGTGCGCCGGCGGATCCGTCAGCTACCTAGTGATCGACACGCGGACCTGATCAAGCAGGCTCCGCGTCACGGCCAAGGCCTGATCGGGCGACATCGCCAAGCCTCCGGTGGCCACCAATTCGGACAGACCGTGCCGCTTATAGTACGGGCTGATAGTAGCGATCAGGGCGGCAAGGTCGCGATGCGCTGGTACAAATCCGACCTTCGCGGCTTCGCCGAGGGCTTTGGCGATGTCATGCCGCACCTCGATGCGGCAGCGATCGTCATCCAATCCCCGCTTAACAAGGAGCGCTTTGAGCCCGAGTTCGAGCGCATAGCCGACATTCTGTAAAAGCGGTTCTCCGCAAAGCCGGGCTTCAGGTTCGGCGACACGATCGGCCATGACGAGCTCGCTGCCCGTTCGAGCAGATGTGCCTGAAGCGTGGGTTTCATCGCGTATGTCTCATGCCGATGGTCAGAGACAACGCACGTCGCTGCGAATGGATTCCGCCGTCAGGAATGGTTGCCACCGCGGGGGGGCGTTGCGGGGCAGGCTGTGCAGAAACCCGCCGGGACGAGCTTGTCGCTTAAGGGAAAGTCACGCGAAAGA
This sequence comes from Brevundimonas albigilva, assembly GCF_023573565.1. Classification (NCBI taxonomy): domain Bacteria; kingdom Pseudomonadati; phylum Pseudomonadota; class Alphaproteobacteria; order Caulobacterales; family Caulobacteraceae; genus Brevundimonas; species Brevundimonas albigilva. Next base: position 1,924,363 of record NZ_CP097649.1, on the reverse strand, counting down.
ACTCGCGTGCAAGCCTGGAGCAGGCGTTACCCTGGCATGGACTTCGTTGGAGATGTGCAGCCGATGGTCGACCTGGAGCTTAGACGCGCCTTCCCGCCACCGACGCTGCAGTATCCGGTCCGCACCACCTCCTCGATATCGCAATGTAATCACAAGGCGATATCGCGGGATGCCTACTCATCGGCTATCTAATCTCGAAGGCGTCTGATGGCGAAAGTCAGTCCCGCAACGCCCGTCAAAATCATGAGAGCGCTCAGCCCGCCGATCATGTAGCTAGTCAACAAACTGATCCTCCACATGGGCCGCCAGAGATGGCCCGTGAGGGGCCCACAGGTTCGCGCCCAGGGTCTTGCGCCCCCGGGGGCGACCAAGCATTCGAGGCTCTATGTTACCCTTGACCCTTTCGCCCAACGACTATCGTCGTCTGGCCAAGGTGATCCACACCTTAGCCCCTACAGCCGCGCGGCCTGTTTTGGTGCGGCTGGGTCTGCTCCGGGGCGCGGCTTCCGACGAGGCGAACGAGGGTTCGGCATACGGGGCCTTCGTTGCGGCTCTTGAGGCACTCGGGCCCACATTCGTGAAGCTAGGCCAGATCATGGCGACACGGTCCGATCTGCTTCCGCCAGAGCTGACCGAGCGGCTCGGCCGGCTTCACGACGACGTGGCTGCAGTGCCCTTCGACCATTTGCGCGAACAGCTGACGATCGATCTGGGCGCGCCGCCGGAAGAGCTTTTCGCCGAATTTTCGACGACGCCAATTGCGGCTGCGTCCATCGCGCAGGTCTACGCTGCGCGGCTCATGACCGGTGAAGACGTCGTCCTCAAGGTTCGCAGACCGGGGATCGAGGCGGTCATGCGCGCTGATCTGCGGCTACTCTTGGCCGCTGCCCGCGTCATCGAGCGTCGCGCGCCGGGCCTGCGTCGACATCAGCCTGTGCGCGTCGTAACGGAGCTCAGCGAAGCCCTTCTCGAGGAGATCGATTTTCGGATCGAGGCTCGCAATCAAACGGAGGTCCGCAGACGCGCAAGCTTCTTCCATGTGCCGCTCGTTCATGAGCGATTTACCACGGAAAGGACCATGGTCAGCGCCCGCATCCGTGGCCGCAGTCCTAACGCCGCGTTCCGCAACGAAGAGCCTGCCTTGGCGCGCGCCCTGGCGCCCGATGCGGCGAGGGGGATGCTGGGCATGATCCTGCTGGACGGGGTGTTCCACGCGGACCCTCATCCAGGAAATATTCTGGTGACTCCGGACGGTCGCCTTGCGTTGTTGGACTTCGGCTCCGTCGGGCGGCTCTCGACGAAAAGGCGAGAGCAGGTCCTCGTGGTCCTCGGCTCCCTGGTGGATGCCGACGTCGCGGCGGTTTCTGATGTGCTGATGGAATGGGCTGGCCGCTCGGGCCCCCCGCCGCCCGGCCTCGAACAAGGTTTCGAGCGATTCTTCTTGCGTTACGCCGCCGATTCCGGGCGACCAATCCGGCTTGCGGAGGCGATCACCGAATTCATCTCCATCGCCCGAGACAACGCACTGACCTTGCCGCCGGATCTGCTGCTGCTCATGCGCGCTCTGGGCATCGCCGAAGGCTTGGCGAGGACGCTCGATCCCGACCTCGATGTCGTCGCCGCTATCGCGCCAGTGGTTCTCCGGGCTTTCGCATCTAGGTTTGCGCCGAAAGCGCTCGCCACCCGCGCCTTCCGGACGTTCAAGGAACTAGATCAGATCCTCGCCATCGGGCCAGAAGCGATCCGGCGCGGTATCGGGCGCATCAGCCGTGAGGGCATTGTCATCCAGGTCTCAAGTTCAGACCTGGCCGAGTTGCCGCGAGCGGTCAGGCGGGCCAGCGATACCCTGTCGCTCGGGATCGTGGTCGCGGCCCTTATCGTCGCTGCTGCCGTCGTCATCGTCGCGAAGGACGATCAGGCGGCCGCGACCGCCCGGATCGCCATCGTCATCCTGTCAGGCGTGGGCCTGGCCGCCTTCGTGAGTCGCCTGTTCCGGCGGGATTGAGGTTTCGCGCACGGGAACACGTCTTGCTTCCCCGCGCACCCACGCGGCCTTGACCATTCTCACGGTCAGAACGCCGTCTTCGAGGGCCGACGTCACCTCGTCGGGATCGACCGGCTCCGGGAGATCGACGCTCAGGTCGAACGGACGCCCAATGTTTCCGGACCGCCCTAGACGGCCGGCCCCTCGCAGACGCAAACGAGTGGGAATGGCCTCCAGGACCATGTCGCCGATGGCATACCCAGGGGCATCGACCTCAACGGTCACGTCCTCGATCGTCTGGGCGATTGCAAAAGCCGGAACATCGCCCAAAGGAGAACCGAGCTGGGTCTCAAGCCGGCGCCGAACACCCCTCAACCTGCGGCCGATAAGGCTGTCGTATTCCAGGGTGGCGGAATACACCCTCCGCCCTAATTTTACCGAGACGCTGCCGATCATTCGAAACTCCTGAGAACATTCTCCTACTGAAGACTTGCGCGCCTGATGGCGGCAACTTCATGGCGGTTAACGCGGGCATGGTTTGCCAAGCTGCGAGGGCGAGCAGCGGGGAGTGGCCGGGCCGGTCTTCCGGCTCATTAAGCCGGGCTGCGAGGTACGTACACAGAGGTCGTGACCCACCCAAGCCAGATATGGCGGATCGTAAAACGCCGACGCGGCGACGCTGTAGTGCAGAAAAGTCCCGGCTGCATTGTATCGGAGATGGGGTGCAATGCTATTGGCGTCGCGAAACGCCGCCTGCGTTCTTGAACAAGCCCATTTCAGCGTCCCGCTTTCCCTGTCTGCCGAGCGTCGTCGCATTAGCCGGAGGGACAGCTCGCGCTGTCGAGGGCCGCCTTGGCAGCCTCAGCGTCCGACAGGTCCCCCCTCCATCGCGAGGCGTCGAGCCGTCGACCCCTCACGCCATCGACGCTTCCGAGGCAAGCCAGAGAAGCGGCGGGACGAGTGACCCCATGGTCTCGCGCCCCCGATACGACCCTTGCGCGGCGGTGCAAGCAGGCAGGATTGCGATCAATGCGGGCGTGGTCCTGGGCTGTGATCCGTACATTCGTCGCCAAGTTCTCCTCGAGCCGTGCGCGCTTCTTGGAGCCGTGCGCGCTTCTTGGTTCCGGGGATGGGAAGGATGTCCTCTCCTTGAACGAGAAGCCAGGCGCGCGCCAACTAGGCTGGCGTGCAGTCCTTCTCTCGCGCCATTGTCCCGATCTCCTGCACTAGGGCGAGGTTTTCTGGAAGTGTTCGCCTTGGACGCGCGGCGCATTGCGACGGTAGTCGTCTTCCGCCAGGTCATCGACGTTTTGAATCTGCCCGGTGAGGAAGCCGCGTTCGAGGGGGCTGTAGGCGGCCTCGCCGATGCCGCAGTTCGCAGAAAGTTGGCAGGATTCCTCATCCGGCTCTCGGCTCAAGAGGGAGTATTCCGTTTGAAGTGCGGTGATCGGGTTCACGGCATGTGCACGGCGGATCGTTTCCGGCCCAGCCTCTGACAGCCCCAGGTAGCGGACCTTCCCGGCCTTCACGAGCTCGGCCATCGCGCCGACCATATCCTCGATCGGCGTGTTGGGGTCGACCCGATGCTGGAAATAGATGTCCATGTGATCGTGGCTTTCGGCATGCTGGCTCGCAAGCCGGGCGTGCTGGTCACTGTGGCTTTGGCCAACAAGATGGCGAGGATCTTCTGGGCGCGGATGGCGCTGGGCGGAACCTGCAGAGCTCCGGCCGTGGCGGTCTCGTCAGGGTCTCACGCGCCGGAGAGGCGGAAAGGTCAAGCGAGAGGTCTGGCGCAAAGGTCAGAGACAGGGACCGGAAAACCAGTGAAATGTTCGAGCGCCTTGACGTGCCCCCCTCTGGTCCCTCGATCATTGTGAGAGCCCAGGGGTTTGATAGCCGATCTGCGTCGCCGGCGGGAGCGGCCGTGCGGCGGAGCTGATTAAGTTGCGCAGCCGAACGGCCGCGGGGTTCAGGCGCACCGCCTCCGGGGTCAGTCCCCCGTGCGCCGAGTGCGGCCTGACGTGGTTGTAGTCGATGCGCCAGCGCTCGATGACGGCGCGGGCCTCGGCCAGGGTGGCGAAGACCTCTTCGTTCAGGCACTCGTCGCGGAGCCGGCCGTTGAAGCTTTCGACGAAGGCGTTCTGCTGCGGCTTGCCCGGCGCGATGTAATGCCAGGCCACGCCGGTGCGGTTGGTCCATTCCAGGATCGCCCGGCTGGTCATCTCCGTCCCATTGTCGCTCACGATCATGGCTGGACGCCCGCGCCGGGCGATCAGCCGATCCAGCTCCCGGGCCATGCGCTGGCCGCCGATCGAGGTGTCGACCACCAGAGCCAGGGCCTCGCGCGTGAAGTCGTCCACGATGCACAGGACACGGAAGCGCCGTCCCCACGACAGACTGTCGGCCACGAAGTCCAGCGACCAGCGTTGGTTGGGGCCGTCCGGCAGGGCCATGGGCGCACGGGTTCCGGTGGCTCGCTTCCGGCCTCGTCGCCGTCGCACCGCCAGGCCTTCCTCCCGATAGAGCCGGAATAGCCGCTTCTTGTTCATGCTGACGCCCTCCCGTTGCAGCAGGATGCCCAGGCGCCGATAGCCGAACCGGCGGCGCTCAGCCGCCAGGCTACGCAGGCGCTCGCGCACCTCCGCGTCGCCCTGTCCAGGCTCGCGCCGCACCGTCTTCGGATCGATCTGCACCAGCCCGCAGGCGCGCTTCTGGGAGAAGCCGCGCTCCGCCATCAGACGAAGCACGGCCGCTCTGCGCGCTGCAGGCCCAATCAGTTTTTTCCCAGAAGATCCTTTAGCGCCGAAACGTCCAGCATCGACTCCGCCAGCAGCTTCTTCAGCCGCCGGTTCTCGTCTTCCAGCGTCTTCAGCTTCTGGGCGTCCGACACGCTCATGCCGCTGTACTTCGCCTTCCAGCGATAGAAGGTCTGCTCGCTGATCCCGTGCCGCCGGCATACCTCCGCCGTCGGGCTTCCGGCTTCCTGCTCGCGCAGCACGCCAATGATCTGCGCCTCGTTGAACCTGCTCTTCTTCACGTCCGTCTCCTTTGATGAAACGGACTCTCACTCAAAACGAGGGATCAGGAAGGGGGCGCCTCAGCCTCGAGCGCGCCAAAGCCGTCTGAACCCGACCCGCGATCTGCATACAGGCCGGTGGCGTGTGAAAATCCGCATCAACAGGGCCGACCTGGTCTGCGCCCTTTGAAGTGATCCATCCCTTATGTTGGTCTGCGGACCGGAACGGATGGAGCCAAGGATGGCCAGGAAGCGTCACAAGCCCGAAGAGATCATCGCCAAGCTGCGCCAGGTTGAAGTGTTGACCGGGCAAGGCAAATCGATCGCGGAGGCGGTGAAGACGATAGCGGTGACGGAGACGACCTACTTCCGCTGGCGAGCGGAGTTCGGCGGGATGAAGACCGATCAGGTCAAACGGATGAAGGCGCTGGAGCTGGAGAACGCCCGGCTTCGTCGGGCGGTGTCGGACCTGACGCTGGACAAGCTGATCCTGTCGGAGGCGGCGCGGGGAAACTTCTGAGCCCTGCCCGTCGCCGGGCCTGCATCGACAAGGTGCGGACCGAGTTGAAGGTGTCGGAGCGGCGCGCCTGCGCGGTGCTCCGACAGCATCGCTCAACCCAGCGAAAGACGCCGAGGGGCCGCACCGACGAGGCGGCCCTGACGGCGGCCATCACCGCACTGGCGGCGACCTATGGCCGTTACGGCTACCGCCGGATCACGGCGCTGCTGCATCAGGCGGGCTGGTCGGTGAACGCCAAAAGGGTTCAGCGGATCTGGCGACGGGAAGGGCTGAAGGTCCCGCAGAAACAGCCGAAACGCGGCCGGCTCTGGCTCAATGACGGGTCGTGCGTGCGGCTGCGCGCCGAGCGGCCCAACCATGTCTGGTCTTACGACTTCGTCGAGGATCGCACCCAGGACGGCAGGAAGTTCCGCATGCTCTGCGTGATTGATGAGTTCACGCGCGAGGCTCTGGCGATCCGGGTCAAGCGCAGGCTCAACTCCACCGACGTGCTAGAGACCCTGGCGGACCTGATGATACTGCGCGGGCCGCCGGCCTATGTGCGGTCCGACAACGGACCGGAGTTCATCGCCACCACCCTGCGTGAATGGATCGCCGCCGTCGGCTCTCAGACGGCCTACATCGAACCCGGTAGTCCCTGGGAGAACGGCTACTGCGAGAGCTTCAACTCCAAGCTCCGGGATGAACTGCTGAACGGCGAGACCTTCTTCAGTCTGGCCGAGGCTCAGGTGCTGATCGAGGCGTGGCGGCGTCACTTCAACGCCGTGCGACCGCACAGCGCCCTGAAGTACCGACCGCCAGCACCGGAAGCCCTCATCCCTCGCGCCGGAAACATCGTGCCGTGGGCGAGCGCGCCAGCGCTTGAAGGCGCGCGCTCGCCCAACCCAACCATGGCGTCAGGCCCGCCCATGAACTAACATCGAAACCGGATCACCCCATGGGGGCAGACCACGCCGATCTCGAAGCCGCCGCTCCGCAGGAGCGGGATCGCCTGTGGTTGGCGCAGCAGATCACCTTACTGCTCGACTCTTCTCTGCTGCATACCACCTTTTCTCTTCACACCGACGATCCACGGCTAAAGGCTCATGCCCAGGCCGCCAGCCTGTCGGCCCAGAACCATCTGGATGAAGTCCGCCGGCTCGGGGGTGACAAGCTGCGGCCCCTGGACTCCTGAAGACCTCAAAGATCGGGCGGAAAGGGCCCGACGCACGGTCCGGACGTCTCCATCTGTCATTGGTGTTTTGGTCGCCATAAAGCCGGTTGACCTTGGGCTGCCACTGTACCGCGACGGTCTTCCGGCACAGCGATTGTCTTTATCGGCGCCCGGGCCCCGATCTTGAATCTCCACGAGGCGCTTTAACCCCGTCGAAAGCGCGTGATGCCGGCGTGGAGCCGAAGCCGGGTTCGCGCTTGAGCAAGTCTTGCGGACGCGGACTGTCGCAAACTCCGTGACGCTCGGCATACCGACGTCGTCGGTCGACCGTCGCTTTAAGCTGGGGTTTGTGCGCATTGCCTATCCACCAGGGTGCGAATAACCGCCGTGAATCGCGACCCTCGCGTGCGAATTTCATCCATGGCTTCATGAGGCTGCAGAGCGTTGAGACGGGTCGCGAAACCGATCAGCAGGTCGAGAACCGCCAGAGAGAGGTCCTCGGCCATTTTCTCGGATAGGCCCGGCGTCCGCTGCGCCAGAAGCACCGAGAAAACATCGACGCTTTGGCGAACTGAAGCCGACACAGTTTCTCTGATGGTGCGGAAGGTCTCGTCTTCCGTGAGCAGAAAGCCCATGAGGGCGCTTCCTTCCGGCGAGACCAGGATCTCAAGGCAGCGGCGAACGAACTCTCCCAGCCAGTCCTCGGAGCGGGACGTCGTATTCGTCAGAGATGCCCGGACGTGGCTTCTCCAGCGCTCCAGAGCATCGCGGATCGCCGCTTCCACGAGCTGATCCTTGGAACTGTATCTTTGATAGATCGTGCGCTTGCTCATGCGCGCGTGGCGCGCGACCGCCTCGATTGTAGTTCTGGAATAACCTTGATCTACAAAGAGTCGCCAGGTGGTCGCCAGCAGATCGACGTCGATGACGTCGGCTTCTCGAAGGCTCGGACGACCAATTTTCGGATCACGCTCCGTTGGCTCGTCAAAATGTGAGAGATCAGAGGTCATTCGCACACTGTAGGGAACTCAACACGCACGGGCGAGTTCCTGCGGGGTAACGCTACGGCGTATTACCCTCATCGCTAGAAAGTACTTATGCAGAGAGTTCGTATCGCGCTGATCGCAGCCTGCCTGGCCTTCAGTGCGTGTGCGACGGTGGATCGCGCGCCCGAGATGTCGCTCCACGAGTTGGAGCGGGGCCTCGTCGCGACCCAGGACCCCAGGATCGCACCGAGCGATCAAGGCCGGCTGGAGCGGATTGCAGAGGATTTTCGCAATCGGCTCGCCGGCAGTGACCGCCGCCGGTCGATTCTCGCCTTGTCTGGAGGGGGTGCAAACGGTGCCTATGGGGCCGGCATCGTGGCCGGGTGGACTCAGCACGGCGATCGCCCGGACTTCGATATCGTCACAGGCGTGAGCACAGGAGCCCTGGCAGCGCCCTACGCCTTCCTCGGTCCTGACTGGGACGATGAACTCGCGGCAGCCTATTCCGAAGGACAGACCGAGGGTCTCTTAAGCTGGCGCAGCTTCGCTGCTTTTCTGTCGCCAGGTCTCTTCAGTCCGCGAACGCTTGAAGCGCTTGTCGAAGAGCACGTAACGCCGGCTTTGCTGGCGCAAATCGCCCTGGAAAACAAAAAGGGGAGGAGGCTCTTTGTCGCCACGACGAACCTCGATTCCGGCGAGACGGTGATCTGGGACATGGGCCTTCTGGCCGAGGGCGGCGATGAAAACGCCCTGCGGTTGTTCCGTCAGGTGCTTCTCGCATCGGCCAGTATTCCGGGCGTCTTCCCCCCGGTCTTGATCGCCGGAGTGACCGAGGCCGGGACCGTTCGGCAGGAGATGCATGTCGATGGCGGGGTCAACACCCCGTTTCTCGGCGTTCCGGAAGGGATGATCCTGAGTGGCGAAGCCCTTCCCGGCTGGAGCGGCAGCGAACTCTACGTCATCATAAACGGAAAGCTCGGGCAGGACTATCGTCAGACCAAGGGCAGTCTGCCGTCCGTCTTCGTCCGGTCTTACCAGAGCATGACCCAGTCTCTTCTGCGAACCAGTCTTGCGGCCCAGGGCGCGTTCGCTCGCCGCAACGGAATGCGCGTGAACGTGGCGGCGATTCCGCCAGAGGTCGACGCTTCCGCGCTCGATTTCGACCAGGATTCGATGACGGCGCTCTTCGAGGAGGGCCGTCGTCGCGCAGCGGCCGGCGATGGCTGGGCGCCATTGAATGTCGGCCTGGTGGAGCCCCCCTCCCCACCGGGTGGCGGATCCGGCGGGCAACCCGGTCCTCAGAACCCCTGACGCCAACGAGACATTCGATGCCCTCTAGTAAAAATCTCCGTCCGCTGATCTCAGCGGCGGCCATCGGCCTGTCTTTTCCGTCCCTTGCCGGCGTCGCCAATGCCCAAGATGACGGTCGGCAGATCCGCGTCGCCGTCATGCAGCACGACGTCCTCCATCTAGGCGCGGGCGATCGCGAAAGCGGCCTCAACCTCGAAGTGGCGCTGTTGAGCCGGCCCATCGCGGCCCTTGCGACCGTCGGCCGTCCAAGGGTCTATGTGAGCGGCTCGGTGAACAGCGACGGCGACACGAATTTCGCGGCGGTCGGCCTGGCGTGGCGTCGCGACCTGTCCGAGCGGTTCAGCGGCGAGATCGAGTTCGGTTATGCGTTGCATGACGGGGTCGTGGACACGATCAATCCTGTCGAGGCGCAATCACGGCTTCTGCTGGGCTCACGGGATCTCTTCCGATCCGCCCTCAGCCTTGATTGGAAGGCCTCGGAAGACACGAGGATCGGTCTCCAGTGGGTCCATCTTTCGCACGGACAAATCCTGGGCGACGGGCGCAACCAGGGTATCGATACCGCAGGTCTGGTCATGACGTACCGATTTCCTTAGAGCGCGATCCCGGTCGGCTCGGCCCCCAAAGGAAAGAACCCCAGCCTGCTCAAGCCTCGGATGATCGTGCAGCAAGGCAGCGGCCGAAGAGTGCTGTCCCAAAGCGTGGCGCAATCCGGCGACTTTATAATGCAAGTCGCAGCGCCGGGCTCTGAACTTCCTGGCCTTCCTAGTCGGACGTTCTGGTAGCGACGATGCTAACCGGCCACATCGATTGAACAACGACCGTCGTGCCGAGCAACTGACGGCCTTCTTCAAGATTCCGGCCGCAGCGAACATGGCTTAAGTGTCTGGAGCCCTCTGCTCGTCTGTCATCGCCGGGAAGGACCGGCACGGTCATTGACAGTGCCGGCTTGGAAGGAAGGATGTCCACTTGCGAACGTGCTGAAAACGTCGCTGGTACCAAAGCGTTCCATTATTCGCTAGGCTTCGACCGTATATTACGAGCCTGGGCGCCTGATGGCCTCCACATCCCCACTAGTTCACGCCGGATCGTCACTCAGATGACCGAGCTGTAGGCGAAATCGGATTTGATCGCCGCGATAGTCGTCAAGCCGGTGTGCAGCCGCGGGTCCTGTAGCTAGGGAAGAGCGACCGAGAGCGGGTCAATCACAGACAGGCGCGACGCCCAAGCGAACCATCCCGCGGCTGACGGCTTCAGGGCAGGTCAGAGCGACAGGACCGGAGCCTAGCACTGTCCCCTACGGGCGTGGATCTCGTCGACAAACTCATCAACGCCGGAAGGCGGACGTGGGAAGGTTTTGGTATCCGTGCGTTTGAAGCCATTATGCTTTCGCACAGCTGGCCAAGCCGAGGTCGTCGCGCGACACATCGCGTCTCTCCATTCCGACCAGCCTGCTGGACCCAGGGCGCGTCCACGACGTCGACGGGCGAGTGATGGATGGCCGGACCTCGGGAGGCCGCGAGGCGATGTGGTCCAACATCGCAGAGCGCGATGGGACGGCAAGGGGACTGTTGAACGCCTTTGCCGAAACGGGCCTCAGTGCTGTAATGCTCGATCGTTTCTGTGGTGAGTTTGTGCGGGCCGCCCGTCATTTTCGAGCCGGCCTCATACTCTTATGCCCGTCAATCCCGAGCTAGGAAGTCTCTTCAGAACCGAACACTGTGCTGATCGGCAGGTCGTTGATTTTGGCTATCTCATCGACTTCGGACACCGACAGATCTGATAAAAATCCTTCCGGATCCCCCGCGGTGATCTCCATCAAGCGAGCGGCGAATTTGGGCTCGATCGCTGCAACCGCCGCCCAGCCATTTTTCAATGGGTGGATTCCGTAGCCCGGAAACGCACCCGATAAGGCTCCCCCGCTCCGGGTCAGGCCATAGCCGACCGGCGCTGCGCACGCGAGTGCGGCCTGCTTCAGGCCGACGGTGCGATGGCGACCCTGCGATCCACGTTCCCGACCGAGCAGCAGCGCCAACCCAGCTCGCGCCGCTTCCGCTGCCCCCCCGAGATCAGCGATAAGGGTAAGAGGCATCGACGGGGGAGCGACCAGGCCTGCGTCCATCTGGTAGGTCAGATCATGACCCGGCACTTCCGGCGCCCGGGTGTCGCCCACAATCTCGACCCAGCAAAGCCGGCTGTTGATCTCCATCAGCGACGGCGCTGTAATTCCCAGGCGCGACAGGGCAGAGGGTCTCTGGCTGGTGATGAGCAGGTCTGACTGCGCCAGTATGGTGCGGAGCGAGGCCATTTGTGACGGTTCACGCAAATCCAGGGCGTAGACCTCGACTCCCCTATGCAGATCTTCGTACCAGGGAGGGCATGCAAGGTGAAGCAGATCGCCCGAAGGCGGTTCTATCTTCGTCGCAGTCACGCCGTCCGCGACGAGCATCGACAACGCGACCGGCCCGGGCAGATTCTGCGCCAGGGAGATGACGTTGAATCCTGCCAATGGGCGATGCCTGTCATAGGTCGAAGCCGGATTCATCGGGCTGGACTCCAAATCGTTATCGAAACCGCTGCGGTCGAAGACCGTCATCTCACCTTGACAGGCTGATCATGCCAGACAACATACTGTACGTCCAACATGTAACTTTTCCCAGGCACGTGACGCTTGGTATGCGGAGCGATGACGATGTCCAAGGACGCTAGGCCGATCTTCATGGCTCCGCCGGAGACCAGTCCCCTGCTCAATCGCACCGTCTTCGGGTCGGAACACGACGACTACCGCCGGGGCGTGCGAAACTTTTTCGAGGCTGAGGTCTACCCGCACTGGGAAGCCTGGGAGGCTCAGGGGCATGTCGACCGAGACCTATGGAACAAGGCGGGTGCGGCCGGGATGCTGTGTGTGACGATGCCTGAGGCCTTCGGAGGGCTCGGCGCGGACCGCCTCTTCGCGACTATAGTTATGGAGGAGCAGGCGCGCGTGGGCGCCAGCGGGCCAGGCTTTTCGCTCCACTCCGAAATCGTCGCGCCGTACCTTAAGCACTATGGCAGCCAGGCCCAAAAGGAGAGGTATCTGCCCAGAATGGCGTCTGGAGAGCTCATCGGCGCGATTGCCATGACCGAACCCGGAACGGGATCGGACCTCCAAAATATTCGGACCCGAGCCCGCGACGCCGGCGACCACTACGTCCTCAATGGATCAAAGATCTTCATCACCAACGGATTTCTCGCTGACCTCGTGATCGTCGTCGCCAAGACCGGAGAAACCGGCAAGGGGAGCGCGGACACCAGTTTGATGCTCGTGGAAGCGGGTACGCCTGGGTTCACCAAGGGAAAACCGCTCAAAAAGATGGGTATGCGAGCCCAGGACACGGCTGAACTTTTCTTCGAGGATGTCCGGGTTCCCAAGGAGAACCTGCTGGGCAGCGAAGGCGCCGGCTTCCTGATGCTGATGCAGCAACTCGCCTGGGAGCGCCTGATGATCGCAATCCAGGCGCAGGCGAGCGCAGAAGCCGCCTTCGACATCGCTCGCGACTATGTGAAGTCCCGTACCGCCTTTGGGCGTCCGGTCGCCGCCTTCCAGACCATGCGCCACCGAATGGCGGACATGCAGACCGAACTCGGCGTCGGCCGCACCTTCGTAGACGAATGTCTTAAGGCGGAGATCGCCGGTACCCTGACGCCGATGGCGGCTGCGGCGGCCAAGATGTGGGTGTCAGAGATGTGCAGCCGCGTCATAGACCAGTGTGTTCAGATGCATGGCGGTTACGGGTTCATGTGGGAGTATCCTGTGTCGCGGGCGTTCGTCGACAACCGCGCCCACCAGATCTACGGGGGCACCAATGACATCATGCGAGAGCTGATCTCCCGGGCACTCTAGTCTGGCCCGTGACCTTTGGTTCCTTGTGCAATCCAGCCGAAACGTGAGAGGCCATGACACATCTCGCACATGACGGTCGACCTAACCCCCGAACCCAGACCGAGCGATCCGCCGCGATGAAACGGCGGCTGATCGAGGCGACGCTCGAGACGCTTCACGAGCATGGCTATGGCGAACTAACGATCGGCCGGGTCGTGGCCGTGGCAGGGGTCTCACGCGGGGCTCCCTTGCATCACTTCACATCGAAAGCCGCCCTGGTCGAGGCTGCGACGGCGTCTCTCGTCGCTGACGTGTCCCAGAAGATGCTCGAGATCTGGAAGCGAGTTCAGAGAGACCCTGATCCGATCAGGCAGTTTTCACTGGCGCTCTGGAAAGACATCTTCCTCGCGCGCGAAGGCGTTGTTTTGGCGGAACTCAGCCACGCCAGCCGCAGGGCTCCGGAACTCGCGGAAATCCTCACCCGTCTTTGGACAGGCTTCTATCGGATGGTGCAGGATTTTCATCCCGCTGATTCCGCCGGGTTTGGCGGCCCCGCCGGTGAGTTGTCTGTCGGTCGGACATTCATGTTGAGCCAATGGTTGATGCGAGGCATGCACGCTGACGTTCATTTGGGAGCGTCGAAAGCGTTGTTCGAAGCCTATTTGAACCAGTGGGTGGACGCCTTGGAACCCAAGGTTTCCCCCGTAAGGGATGGGCCAGGCGCGTGATCGAAACCGGCGATTTGAGGGGGTGTTGCAGAGTTCCGCCGGTTTCCAACGCCTGGGCTGATCCTGCGGCCGGTTCAGAAACGAAGCGAAACTCCGAACCAAAGATTGGACTTCCGAATGAAAGAACGGGCCAGAGCAGCGTTCAGGACCACCGACGGTCTAGATTTGGCGGCCGACCGCTATGGTCGGCCCGGACGCGGATCGATCCTGATGGCGCACGGCGGGGGCCAGACCCGACATTCCTGGGCCAAGACGGCGACGGTGCTTGCGGATCGAGGTTGGCAAGTGGTGGCGCTCGATCTTCGCGGCCACGGCGACAGTGATTGGTCGACGACGGGCAGCTACGCGATCGAGCGGTTCGCGGCCGACCTTGTGGAGGTTGCGAAGACGATGGGTGACCGTCCGGCCTTGATCGGGGCGTCGCTGGGCGGTCTCGCCGGACTGTACGCGGAGGCGGAACTCGCGCCTGGAAGTTTCAACTCGATCACATTGGTGGATATCGTTCCCGGCATGGACCTGGACGGAGCCGCCAGGGTGATCGAGTTCATGAGCGCCAATGTAACGGAAGGTTTCGGAAGTCTTGACGAAGCGGCCGACATTATTGCTGCCTATCTGCCCCACCGCCCGAGACCTTCAGATCAATCCGGGTTGGCGAAGAACCTCAGGAAGGGCGCCGACGGCCGATACCGCTGGCATTGGGATCCCGGCGTCGTCGCCGGTATGCAGAGCGGGAAGTCCTTGCATGACGCGGAGGCATTCCGGGCTCGGATGCCTGGGTTGAAGCTGCCGGTCCATCTTATCCGCGGTCGCCTGAGTGAGCTGGTAACCCTCGAAGCAGCGGAATCCTTCGTCGACCAGCTTCCGAACGCACAATTCACGGATGTCGCCGGCGCTTCACACATGGTGGCGGGCGATCGTAACGATGCCTTTCTCAGCGCTGTGGTCGAATTTCTTGAGCGAATCGACCCTCGGCTATCAGACATAAAAGCTTGAAATCATGTGGGCTTCGCAGTCCTGACGCCTCTCTATCCAAAATCATGGCCCGCAGTGAGGCTTTGATGACCGGGGAGGCACCTCTGTGGTCCCTGGCCGCGTCAAATGTATACGGTGGAGCCGCACGGCCTGCTGCGCTCATCGGGACTCTAAATTTTTAGCGCAGGGGTATGTTTCGCATTGCTGATGCGTTCCTCTCCACCGCACAGCGCCAAACGAACTCTAGTTCGGAGTGACGTGACCCCCGTTTCTCATCCAGCCATAACGAGAGTCCTAGGTTGATCTGAGCTGTGATCGGCTGGGTTGGCAAGAGGCCGGTCAGCGCAGCCTCCAACCAGCGCAGCAGGCCGGCCGATGTGTCCGGTGAGCGCTTCTGCATAAGCCTGCGGCGTCAGCCACCCGAGCTTCGAGTGCGGACGCTGCTCGTTGTAATCGCGTCGCCACGCCTCCAGCACGGCGCGAGCGTGCGGCAGCGAGCGGAACAGCGTCTCGTTCAGCAGCTCGTCACGCAGCCGCCCGTTGAAGCTTTCGTTGAAGCCGTTCTGCTGGGGCTTGCCCGGCGCGATGTAGTGCCAGCCGACGCCGGTGTCGTCGGCCCAGGCCAGGACCGCGTTCGAGGTGTACTCCGTGCCGTTGTCGCTGACGATGGTGTCGGGCCGCCCTCGCTGCCGGATGACGGCGTCCAACTCCCGCACGACCCGCGCGCCCGACAGCGAGGTGTCGGCCACCAGCGCCAGGCACTCGCGCGTGCAGTTATCGATCACCGTCAGGATGCGGAAGCGCCGCCCGTCCGTCATCTGGTCTGCGACGAAGTCCAGCGACCAGCGCTGGTTGGGCGCCAGCGGCAGGTCCAGCGGTCGCCGCGGGCCCATCGCTCGCTTCCGGCCGCCGCGCCGGCGCACCGTCAGTTGCTCCTCGCGATAGATCCGCTGGACCCGCTTCCTGTTGACCGCATGGCCCTCGCGCCGCAGCAGCACGTGCAGGCGACGATAGCCGAACCGTCGACGGTCCTGGGCCAGGGCCTTCAGCCGGTCGCGCAGAGCGCCGTCGTCCGGGCGCGTCGCCTGATAGCGCACGCTCGTCCGATCGACGCCCAGCACACGGCACGCCCGCCTTTCGCTCATCTCGTAGGCGGCCTGCAGATGGCCAGCCGCCTCGCGATAGCCGGCGGGCGTCACCACTTTTTTCCCAGCAGGTCCTTCAGGGCCACGTTGTCCAGCATCGCGTCCGCCAGCATCCGCTTCAGCCGGGCGTTCTCATCCTCGAGCGCCTTGAGCCGCCGAGCCTCCGACACGTTGAGCCCGCCAAACTTGGCCTTCCATTTGTAAAAGGTCGCCGAGCTGACCCCGTGGCGTCGGCACACCTCCGCCGTCGCTACACCGGCCTCCTGCTCCCACAGGATCCCGATGATCTGCTCTTCCGTGAACCTCGATCGCTTCATTCTGTCCGTCCTTCGTTGGGCGGACTCTAGCTATTCCTGGAGGAGTTTCAGGGGGTCACGTCACCGTACGTGCGGTGTTTCTCTAGGGTTCGCCCTGAGAGGCCCAGAAAGTGGCCTGCTTCGGGCGTCCTCAGATAGCGAGAGCGTGCGGGTGAGTCAGTTGAGTTTGCCATGTGCGCAGCCACCAGAGGTCTCCGATTCGGAAGCGAGGGGCGTAAGTTTGAGCGGCTGTGTCATCTCCGACCATCCGCGAGTTTACGGTCGGAACCATGCCGGGGTCGCGACGGCTAGATTATCGGACAACACCAACCGCAATCCACCGTCCTAACTACCGTCCTAATCGCCGTCCTAAAGGATGGCCCGACGATAGAGCTCGGTCGAAATGGCTAAATATTCAATGAAATCAAGGGGACGATGGTGGGTGATGTAGGGTTCGAACCTACGACCCGCTGATTAAGAGTCAGCTGCTCTACCAACTGAGCTAATCACCCGACCGGTCGTCTTGGCTTCGTCAGGGCGCGAGCGCCCTTGGCGAAGGGCGCTCCTACTACCCAGCCCGTTCGGCCTTGGCAAGCGCTTTCGCAAACTTTCTTCGCCGGTCTATGGTCGCACCCGAGACGCGACGTGACGGAAGGCGCAGGCGATGATTCACGAACAAGCGGGGGCTGTCTGATGGCGCGTCGGGACCTGTCCGGCGCGGTCGATTTCGCCGTGCTGGAAACGATGACGGGCGGCGATGCGGCGGTGTCCGAAGAGGTGCTGGGCCTGTTCGTCGAGCAGGCGGGGCTGTGGTCCGCCATGCTGGATCCGAAAGGCGAGGGCTGGCGCGACGCGGTGCACACGATCCGCGGCGCGGCGGCGGGTGTCGGCGCGGGCGAACTGGCGCGGGTCTGCGCCCAGGCGGAAGCCGCCGAGCAGGCCCTGGCCGCTCCCGCGCTGGATCGCGTCAGGACCGCTCTGGACGCCGCCCTGGCCGACGTGGCGGCCTATCGACATGAACTGATGCTGGCGGGCCTGAGGCGCTAGGACCGCGTCCGGTCGTAGGTGGCGAATTCGTGGGCGATGCAGCGGTCGATCAGCAGGCGCCAGACCGGCTCGGCGATGTCGGGCGACAGGTCGTGAGCCTGGGCCGAGGCCAGCACCTTGGCCACCACGTCGTCGATGCGGGCCTGGTCGAAGACGGCGTCGCGATCCGGCTTGATGCGGGCGGCGGCGTCCATGTAGCGCTGGCGTTCGGCGATCAGGGCGACCAGGGCGCGATCCAGGGCGTCGACGCCCTGACGGACCTCGGCCATCGTCTGGCATTCGGCGGGATCGACCCGGGGATCGACGGCGACAAGGGCAGGGTGATGCATGGCCCGGCTTTCGCCGGAATGGCCGGATTTTTCAACCCTTAGCCGACGAAGGCGCGCTCCAGCACATAGTCGGCGGGTTCGGCGTTGGAGCCTTCCTTAAGCCCATAGGTCTCCAGCAGTTCGCCAGCTTCCTTGATCATCGCCATCGAACCGCACAGCATGGCGCGGTCCCTGGCCGGGTCGAAGCCCTCGGGCAGGCCCAGGTCGCGGAAGAAGTCGCCGGACTTGATGCGGTCGGTGATCCGGCCGGGGGTCTGGAACTCCTCGCGCGTGACGGTGGGGTAGTAGGTCAGTTGCGCCCGCGCCTCGTCGCCGACCAGCGGGTCGTCGTGGATCTCGCCGCCGAAGAAGTCGCGATAGGCCAGGTCGGCGACGTTGCGCACGGTGTGGATCACATAGACGTGGCCGAAGCGGGAATAGGTCTCTGGGTCGCGCGCCACGCTGAGCCAGGGCGCCAGGCCCGTGCCGGTGCCGATCAGGAACAGCCGCTCGCCGCCCGTCAGGGCGTCCAGCACCAGGGTGCCGGTCGGCTTCTTGCCCATCAGCACCGTGTCGCCGGGCTGGATCTTCTGCAGGCGGGACGTCAGCGGGCCGTCCTGGACCTTGATGGAGAAGAACTCCAACTCCTCGGCCCAGCAGGGGCTGGCGATGGAATAGGCGCGCAGCACGGGCTTGCCCCCGTCCTCGCCCGGCAGGCCGATCATCACGAACTCGCCCGAGCGGAAGCGGAAGTCCTCGGGCCTGCGGATGCCGAAGCTGAACAGGCTGTCGGTCCAGTGGCGAACCCACAGCACTTCCAGGTCATGGAAGGGGCTGGCCTTCACGGGGGCGGGGGAGAGGGCGGCGTCGGTCATCGCGCGCTATCTAATGTGAGAACCCTTCGCAGGGAAGGAAAAGCCGGGCCGGGCACGACGAGATTTCCTCGTGACGGCTGTAAGCCCGGCCGCTAGCTTGCCGGCCATGCGCCATCTCCTGCTCGCCTCGACCATCCTTCTTTCGGCCGGTTCGGCCCATGCCCAGACGCAAGGAGGAGCAAGCGCCGATCCTTCGATCCTGACGCCCGAACGCGTCTTCTCCAGCCCCGGGCTGAACGGCCCTGTGGCGCGGGGCGTCAGCCTGTCGCCGGACGGACAACTGGTCGCCTTCCTACGCCCGCGCGAGGACGACAACGACGTCCAGGACCTGTGGGCCGCGCCGGTCGGGCCGGGCGAGCCCTACAAGCTGATCGATTCCCGCGCCCTGGTCCCCGACGCCGGGGAGCTGTCCGAGGCCGAGAAGGCGCGGCGCGAGCGGATGCGGGTCAGCGCGCGCGGCGTGGTGGAATATTCCTGGGACAAGCAGGGCCGCTATATCCTGGCGCCGCTGGAAGGCGACATCTTCCTGGCGACGCGCGCGGACGGCTCGGTGCGGCGCCTGACCGAGACCGAGGCCGACGAGATCGACGCCAAGGTCTCGCCGCTGGGCAACTTCGTCTCCTATGTCCGCGACCAGGACCTGGTCGTCTATGACCTGGCCGACGGCCGGGAGACGCCGGTCACGACCGACGGCGACGGCCTGGTCACGTGGGCCACGGCCGAGTTCATCGCCCAGGAGGAAATGGACCGCGACACCGGCTATTGGTGGAGCCCGGACGAACGCTACATCGCCCTGACGCGCGTGGACGAAAGCCCCGTGGACGTGGTGCCGCGCTTCGAGATCAGCGGGGACGGCGCGACGGTGGTGCAGCAGCGCTATCCCCGCGCCGGCCGGCCCAACGCCCTGGTCGAACTGTATGTGCAGGACCGGCAGAGCGGCCAGCGCGTGAAGGTCGATCTGGGCGCAAACACCGACATCTATCTGGCGCGGGTCGACTGGGCCGGCGATGGAAAGACGCTGTACGTCCAGCGCCACTCGCGCGATCAGAAGACGCTGGACTTGCTGAGCGTGGACCCGGCGACGGGCGCTTCGCGCGTGATCCTGAGCCAGAAGGCCGACGCCTGGGTCGACCTGAACAACGACTTCCGCGTGCTGAAGGACGGCCGCTTCCTGTGGTCGAACGAGGATTCCGGCTGGCGGCACCTGTATCTGTACGACCGCGACGGACGCCTGGTGCGGCCCGTGACGCGCGGCGATTATCCGGTGAAGCACCTGGACGGGGTGGACGAGACGACCGGCGACGTCTTCTTCACCGCCTCCATGCGCGACGGCGAGGAACTGCCGATCGAGCAGCAGATGTTCCGCGCCAGCCTGAACAGCACGGTCGAGCCGGTGGCGGTGACGCCGGCGGGCGGCTGGTGGAACGTGTCGGTCAACGGACCGGCGACCGCCTATGTCGGCAACTATTCCGATCCGAAGACGCCGCCGCAGTCGGCGCTGTACAGCATCGACGGCCAGCGCATCCGCTGGATCGAGGAGAACCGGCTGGACGCCGCCCATCCGTTCAGCCCCTATGTCTCGCATCTGCCGACGCCCGAATACGGCACGCTGCAAAGCCACGGCGAGACGCTGGTGTGGCGCATGACCACGCCGCCCGGCTTCGATCCGTCGAAGAAGTATCCGGTAGTGATGCAGGTCTATGGCGGGCCCGGCACCGGGGCGGGCGTTCAGAAGAGCTGGCAACCGCTGACCAACCAGCTGCTGACCGACGCCGGCTATGTCGTCTTCCGCCTGGACAACCGGGGCGAAGGCGACCGGTCGCAGCGGTTCGAGACCAGCATCTATCGCCGGCTGGGCCTGGCGGCGGTCGAGGACCAGACCCTGGCCGCCCAGTGGCTGAAGCAGCAGCCCTATGTCGATCCCGACCGGATCGCGGTCATGGGCTGGAGCTTCGGCGGCTTTCTGAGCCTGTTGACCCTGACCCAGCCCGAGGCGGGCCTGGCCGCCGCCCTGGCCGGCGCCGCGCCGACCGAGTGGAGCCTGTACGACACCCATTACACCGAGCGGTACATGTCGACGCCGCAGGACAATCCGGAAGGCTATGCCGAGACGGACATCCTGCCGCGCCTGGACGACCTCACGGGCCGCCTGATGATCCTGCACGGCATGGCCGACGACAACGTCATCTTCGCTAACGCCACGCGCGTCATCGACGCGCTTCAGGCCAAGAGCGTTCCGTTCGAGATGATGCTCTATCCCGGCCAGCGGCACGGCGTCCGTGGCGATCCCAGGCAGCTGCAGCAATGGCGAACCTATCTCGACTTCCTGGACCGCACGATCGGGCCGCGCTCGGTTTCCAAAACCGACTGATCGCGGTCGCGGCCGCGCTGGCCCTGTCGGGCTGCGCGGCCGGGCAGGCCGCTTATCCCGCCCCCGCGGCGGTGGTGGAAGCCGGGCGCGCGGCCGACACCGCGCACGCCGTCATCCGCTGGAACGACGCGCTTTCGGCGCCGATGCGCGGCCCGCTGGCGGGCATGCCGATCCTGCTGAAGGACAATATCGAGACGGCGGACATGCCGACCACCGCAGGATCGCTGGCGCTCGCCAACAATGCGCCGGGTCGCGACGCGCCGCTGGTCGCGCGTCTGCGGGCCGCCGGCGCCGCCATCGTCGGCAAGACCAATCTGTCGGAATGGGCCAACATCCGCGCGTCGGACTCGATCAGCGGTTGGAGCGCGGTCGGCGGGCAGACGCTGAACCCCTATGACCCCGCGCGGACACCCTGCGGCTCGTCCTCCGGCAGCGGGGCGGCGGTGGCGCTGGGGCTGGTTCCGGTCGCCATCGGGACCGAGACGGACGGCTCGATCACCTGCCCGGCCTCCGTCAACGGCGTGGTGGGCTTCAAGCCGACGGTCGGACTGGTGTCGCGCACCCGCATCGTGCCGATCAGCCATTCGCAGGACACCGCCGGACCGATGGCCGTGACCGTGCGCGACGCCGCGCGGGTGCTGACCGCGATCGCAGGGTCCGACCCGGCCGATCCGGCGACGGCCGAGGCCGACGCACGCAAGGTCGACTACGCCGCCGCCCTGGATGCCGGGGCGCTGCACGGCGCGCGCATCGGGGTGATGCGGTTCCTGAAGGGCTATTCGCCCGAGACCCAGGCCGTGTTCGAGCAGAACCTTCAGGTCCTGCGCGACGCGGGCGCCGTCCTGGTCGATCTGCCCGAGGGCCCGGACGGCAGGACCTTGGGCGCGGCCGAGATCAAGGTGCTGCTTCATGAGCTGAAGCACGATCTGAACGCCTACCTGGCCTCGACCGACCCGACGCAGGTGGAGACGCGCACCCTGGCCGACGTCATCGCCTTCAACGCCGCCGAGCCGCGCGAGACGGCCTTGTTCGGGCAGGACCTGTTCGAGCGGGCGCAGGCCACGGCGGGTCTGGAGGATCCGGAATATATCGAGGCGCGCGCCACGTCCCTGCGCCTGGCGGGGCCCGAAGGCATCGACCGCCTGATGCGCGAGCACCGCCTGGTCGCCCTGATCGCGCCGACGACCTCGCGCGCCTGGACCAACGATCCCGAGGACGACGATGACATGGAGGGATCGGCCAGCCGAATGGCCGCCGTCGCCGGCTATCCGCACCTGACCGTGCCGATGGGATTCGACCGGGGCATGCCGGTGGGCCTGAGCTTCATCGGCAAGAAATGGGACGACGCCCGCATCCTGTCGCTGGGCTACGCCTTCGAGCGGGCGACCCAGGCGCGCCGCCCGCCAGGTGCGGTTCCGCACTGAGGAACCGGCGAGGCCGGCGCGGGCTTGAGGTGTGGGCGGGCCGCTGGGGCGCCGCCGCCGCGGGGAGGCCCCATGAGCGACGTCATAGCCAACATCTTCGGCTCGGCGGCCGCCGTCTGTTCGGTGACCAGCTTCGCGCCCCAGGCGATCAAGATCTGGAAGGAGCGCGACGCCTCCTCGGTCAGTCTGAAGACCTATTCGCTGACCGTCACCTGCTTCGCCCTGTGGGTCGTCTACGGCGTGATGACCCAGGCCTGGCCGGTGACGGCGGCCAACAGTTGCGCCCTGGTGATGGCGGCCTGTGTGCTGGCGATGAAGTGGCGCTTCCGCGACGGCGACCCGGAAGCGAAAGAGGGGACGTGACGAATTGATGCGGATCAAGGCGTCGGACCCGTCCGGCGTCCAACATGCGGTCAAAGGAGAGACCCCATGCCCGAATCCGCCATTCCCGTCGTCATCCTGGTCGTCGCCGCCTTCGCCGTCTTCATGGGCGCCCTGGGCGGGGGGAGCATCTGGTCCAACGCCGGGCCCAAGTGACGCCAGCTTTACCCGACGTGATCTTGGCGCCCTGGCCGATGCGGGTTACGCCGTCCCTTCAACCGTTCTCAAGGGAGACGCCCCCATGCCTGATCTCGCTCAAGTCACTGAACACATCCGCGGCGCCGTCGGCGACAACTCCGGCCTTGGCAAGACCGTGAAGCTCGACCTCGGCGACGAGGGCAAGATCTTCATCGACGGCGCGTCGGTGCCGAACACCGTCACCAATGAGGACAAGCCCGCCGACGCCACGGTGTCGATGAAGTGGGATGACTTCATGGCTCTGTCGGAAGGCAAGCTGGATCCGATGATGGCCTTCATGCAGGGCAAGCTGAAGATCGCCGGCGACATGATGATCGCCCAGAAGCTGGCTCCGTTGCTGAAGCGCTGATGACGCGCTGAACGTCACCACCTTGACGGCGCGGTCCCTGAGGGGATCGCGCCGTTTTCGTTTCAGCGTCCGACAGAGGCGCAATCGGGACAAGAGGACACGACCATGGATTTCCAACCTTCTGACCGCGCCCGCGAATGGCAGGACCGCGTTCGCCGCTTCCTGGACGAGCAGGTCATTCCTCGCGAAGCCGACTATTTCGCCCAGGTGCGCGAGGACGCCGGGCGCCAGCCGCCGGTCATGGAGGAGATGAAGGCCAGGGCGCGCGAGGCGGGCCTGTGGAACATGTTCCTGCCCGGCGACCACGGCGCGGGCCTGACCAATCTGGAATACGCGCCGCTGGCCGAACTGATGGGCCGTCATCTGTGGTCGGCCGAGGTGTTCAACTGCAACGCGCCGGACACCGGCAACATGGAGGTGCTGCACCTCTACGGAAACGCCGAGCAGCAGGCGCGCTGGCTGAAGCCGTTGATGGCCGGAGAAATCCGCTCGGCCTTTCTGATGACCGAGCCCGAGGTCGCCTCGTCAGACGCCACCAACATCCAGACCCGGATCGAGCGCGACGGCGACCACTATGTCATCAACGGCCGCAAGTGGTGGTCGACCAACATGGGCCATCCGAACGTCGCCATGACCATCGTGATGGGCAAGACCGACCCCGACGCCGCCACCCACGCCCAGCAGTCGCAGATCATCGTGCCGGTCGACACGCCCGGCTTCCGCGTCGAGCGAATGCTGTCGGTGTTCGGCTATGACGAAAAGCCGATCGGCCACGCCGAGGTGGTGCTGGAGAACGTCCGCGTGCCCGTCGAGAACCTGATCGCCGGCGAGGGCCGCGGCTTCGAGATCGCGCAAGGGCGCCTGGGGCCGGGTCGCATCCACCACTGCATGCGCGTGATCGGCGCGGCCGAACGCGCGCTGGAACTGATGGTCGAAAGGCTGCTGAACCGCACCGCCTTTAGGAAGCAGCTGGCCGAGCATTCGGTGTGGGAACAGCGCGTCGCCGACGCCCGCACCAATATCGAGATGTGCCGCCTGCTGGTGCTGAAGGCGGCGTGGATGATGGACGTGGCCGGGGCGAAGAACGCCCGCTCCGAGATCGCCCAGATCAAGGTGGCGGCGCCGAAGATGGCGCTGCAGGTCATCGACGACGCCATCCAGGCCTTCGGCGGGGCGGGGGTGTCAGGCGACACGCCTCTGGCCGAACTTTACGCCGGGGTTCGCACCCTGCGGATCGCCGATGGTCCCGACGAGGTCCACAACCGCACAATCGCGCGCCTGGAATACGCCAAACATGGAGGCAAATCCGCGCGTTGACTAAGCTGATCGGGCCGCCCCTCGCCCGTGCGAGGGGAACCTGAGCCTTGGCGTGACGTTCGCCTTTTGGACGCGACGCCGCGCCGCAGGGAACGCCGCATCATGAACGCACGCTTCGAGCCCGACGCACGGGTGACGGCGGACCTGGCGCGGTTCCGGGCGGTCCGCGCCGCCATGCCGGCCCTGGCCGAGGGGTTGTCGGCGGAGGATCTTTCGGCCCAGTCGATGGCCGACTGCAGTCCCGGCAAGTGGCATCTGGCGCATACCAGCTGGTTTTTCGAGGCCATGATCCTGGCCCCCGCCGACCCGGACTATCGTCCGGTCGATCCGCGCTTTCAGCAGCTGTTCAACAGCTATTACGAGGCGCTGGGCGAGCGGGTGGCGCGCCCCGAACGCGGCCTGATGACCCGACCGTCGCTGGACGAGGTTCTGGCCTATCGCCGCGAGATCGACCGGCGCATGGCCGCCTGGATCGCGCAGGCGCCGACGGGCGGGCGAGAGCGCTATCTGCTGGAGTTGGGCCTGCACCATGACCAGCAGCATCAGGAGCTGTTCCTGATGGACCTGCTGAACCTGATGTCGCGCTCGCCGTTGGACCCGGCGGCCTACGCCCAGGAGCCGCGTCGGCACCCGCCCGAGCCGGCGCGGGGCGGGGCGAGCCGGTTCGAAGGCGGCCTGATCGATGCGGGTCATGGCGCCCAGGGCTTCGCCTTCGACAACGAAGGGCCGGCGCATCGCGTCTGGCTTGAGCCTTTCGCCCTGGCGCATGACCTGGTCACGAACGGCGACTGGATCGCCTTTATCGACGACGGCGGATATCGCCGGCCCGAACTGTGGCTGTCGGACGGTTGGGCCGCCGTGAAGGCCGAGGGTTGGACGGCTCCGCTCTACTGGCGGCGGGGGGACGACGGCTGGACCGTGATGGGCCTGACCGGGCGCCGGCCCGTGGACCCTTCGGCGGCGGTCCGTCACGTCAGCTTCTACGAGGCCGACGCCTACGCCCGCTGGGCGGGCAAGCGATTGCCCAGCGAGTTCGAATGGGAACACGCCGCGACCAGCGCGCCGGAGGCGTTTTCGAACCTGTCGGGCGAGGTGTGGCAGTGGACGTCCAGCGCCTATGCGCCCTATCCGGGGTTCACGCCCACGCAGGGCACGGCCGCCGAGTACAACGGCAAGTTCATGGCCAACCAAATGGTCCTGCGCGGCGGCGCCTTCGCCACGCCCGAAGGCCACGACCGGCCGACCTATCGCAACTTCTTCTATCCCTTTCAGAGGTGGGCCTTCATGGGCGTGAGACTGGCCGAGGATGCGCCCGCCGGGCGCAAGACCGATTTCGAGGACGACACGACGCGGGCCTTCCGCGACGACCTGGTCGAAGGACTGTCGCGCCCGCAGAAGGCGTTGCCGCCCAAGTGGTTCTACGACGCCGAGGGCTCGCGCCTGTTCGAGGCCATCACCGACCTGCCGGAATACTATCCGACCCGGCAGGAGACGGCCCTGCTGCGCGAGCGCGCAGACGATCTGGCGACGGCGTTCGGGCCGGGCGCGGTGCTGGTCGAGTTCGGCTCGGGCGCCAGCGAGAAGACCCGCATCCTGCTGGACGCGGCCCCGGACCTGGGGGCCTATGTGCCGCTGGACATCAGCGAGAGCGCCCTGTTCGAGGCGTCCGAGCGTCTGCGCCGGGCCTATCCCCGTCTGGAGGTGAGGCCGCTGCTGGGCGATTTCGAGAACCTCGCCCCCCTGCCGGGCGATTTGCCGCGCGGGCGCAGGATCGGCTTCTTCCCCGGCTCCACGATCGGCAATCTTTCACCCGATGAGGCGGTGCGCTTCCTGGGCGCGGCGCGGCGGATGCTGGGGGAGGGGGCGCTGTTCGTCCTGGGCGTCGACCTGGTCAAGGACCCGGCCGTCCTGGTGCGCGCCTATGACGACAGCCGAGGCGTGACGGCGGCCTTCAACCGCAATGTCCTGGTCCGCGCCAACGCCGAGCTCGGCGCCGATTTCGACCTGGACGCGTTCGCCCACCGCGCGGTGTGGAACGCGGAACAGTCGCGGATCGAAATGCACCTTCAGGCCCAGGCGCCGACCACGGCGCGGGTCGATGGCCGCGCCTTCCGGTTCCAGCAGGGGGAGACCATCCACACCGAGAGTTCGCGCAAGTTCACGCGCGAGGCGGTCGAAGACATGGCCGCCGAGGCGGGGTGGCGTCTGGTCCGCTTCGACGCCTCCGCCGAGCCCAGCGTGGCCCTGGCGCTGCTGTCCAGCTGAGGCGACGGCCGGCAAGCAAAAAGGGCGGCGCCGAAAGCGCCGCCCTTTCTTTCGCCAACCAGCGGCGATCTATTCCTGAGGCCGTTGCGGCGCGGCTTGATCTTTGCGCGAGCCGTGGGAGGCCTCGCCGCCCTTGCGGCCCGCCTGCGCCGCCAGGCTGCGGTCT
Organism: Brevundimonas albigilva; assembly: GCF_023573565.1. Classification (NCBI taxonomy): domain Bacteria; kingdom Pseudomonadati; phylum Pseudomonadota; class Alphaproteobacteria; order Caulobacterales; family Caulobacteraceae; genus Brevundimonas; species Brevundimonas albigilva. The sequence goes on along the minus strand of NZ_CP097649.1, from coordinate 1,897,689 downwards.
TGGGAGAAGCTGCGTTTCTCGCTGGGCACGCTTGCGCCGCCCTTGCGCGCGATCTCACGCTGACGTTCTGGGTCCATCGAAGCGAAGCCTCGCTTCGAGACGCCCGAGCCCCGCGTCGGTTGACCTTCCATCGGTTGTCCTTTCCCGCTGCTGTTGCGCTTGTGGGAGATCAACCGTTCGGAATCCCGGCCGGTTCCGAATGGAACCCAGGTTTTTACTTCCGTCGTCTGAGTGAAGGCTGTTCAGTCTTTCAGGATGATCTTGCCCAGGTGGGCGCCGGCTTCCAGGCGTCGGTGCGCCTCGGCCGCCTGGGACAGGGGCAGGACGGCGTCGATGACGGGGCGGAACCGGCCCGCCTCGATCCAGGGCCAGACGGTCGCCTCGATCCGCTGGGCCAACCGCGCCTTCTCGTCGGCAGGGCGGTTCCTGAGGGTCGATCCGGTCAGCGTCGCGCGCTTGCGCATCAGGGCCATGACGGGGACCTCCAGCGTCCCGCCGTCGAGGGCGGCGATATAGACGATCCGGCCGTCCATCTTCAGGGCGCGAAGGTTCCGCTCCAGATAGGCGCCGCCGATCATGTCCAGCACCACGTCGGCGCCGCCCATGTCTTCGACGACCGCGCCGAAGTCTTCGGCCTGGACATCGATGACGCGGTCCGCGCCCAGCGCCGTCAGAGCCTCGGCCCGCGCCGCGCCCCTGCAGGTGCCGACCACGCGCGCGCCGGCCGCCTTGCCCATCTGGATCGCCGTGACGCCGATGCCGGAGTTGGCGCCGTGCACCAGCAGGGTTTCGCCGGCGGCCAGTCGCCCGTGCTCGAACACATTGGCGAAGACGGTGAAGACCGTCTCGGGAAGGGCGGCGGCGTCCTCGAACGACAGGCCCGCCGGCAGGGGCAGGGCGTGGCGCGCATCGACCACGGCGTATTCGGCGTAACCCCCGCCGCCCAGCAGGGCCGTGATCCGATCGCCCGCGCGCCACCGGCCGGCGTCGTTGACCGCCTCGCCCGCTGCCTCAAGGCCCAGGGTTTCGGGAGCGCCGGGCGGCGGCGGATAGAGGCCGCGCCGTTGCAGCAGGTCGGGCCGGTTGACCCCGGCCGCCCGCACCCGGATCAGCAACTGGCCGTCGGCCGGGACGGGACGGTCCGTATCGACCCATTTCAGCGCCTCGGGCGGTCCCTTGCCGCCGTCGACGATGATGGCGTTCATGCGGGTCTGATCCATGATCGGGCTCCTTGAGGCGGTCTTGGAGGGTTGTGCCCGTTGGCCGGGGCCGGGACAAATCCCCAAAAGACGCTTAACGCGCCGCCGGGGTCTTTATTTCGCCGTGGAAGCGCGTATATGTCCGCGTTCCGCAACACTCCGCATGAGTCTGCGCGTAAAGCGCCGAGGCCCGGTCCGTCGCCCTCCGACCGGAGCGAAGGCGCGGCTCCTTCCCAAGGGAGCCCAATGATTTCAGGCGTCCGGTCCGTTCGCGGGCCGAGGGCAGACGCCGAAAACACTGGTCGCGGACGCCGAACGGCGGACCGTGGCTGCCGCATTTGACGCGTGGTTTTCCCCGGGCCGCGCGGATTGGGAAAAACTGAATGACTGACGTCGCCCACGATCTCGCCATCAACGGTCAGGTCGCCTCCGCCACCTCGTTCACCGGCAAGAAGCGCATCCGCAAGTCCTTCGGGCGCATCCCCGAAGCGATCCAGATGCCGAACCTGATCGAGGTCCAGCGCGCGTCCTACGAACAGTTCCTGCAGCGCGAGGTCCGTCCGGGCGAGCGCAAGGAGCAGGGGATCGAAGCGGTCTTCAAGTCGGTCTTCCCGATCAAGGACTTCAACGAGCGCGCGATCCTGGAATACGTCTCCTACGAGTTCGAGGAGCCCAAGTACGACGTCGAGGAATGCATCCAGCGCGACATGACCTACGCCGCGCCGCTGAAGGTCAAGCTGCGTCTGATCGTGTTCGAGACCGACGAGGAAACGCAGGCGCGTTCGGTCAAGGACATCAAGGAGCAGGACGTCTATATGGGCGACATCCCGCTCATGACGGACAAGGGCACCTTCATCGTCAACGGGACCGAGCGGGTGATCGTGTCCCAGATGCACCGTTCGCCGGGCGTCTTCTTCGACCACGACAAGGGCAAGACGCACTCTTCGGGCAAGCTGCTGTTCGCCGCGCGGGTGATCCCGTACCGCGGTTCGTGGCTGGACTTCGAGTTCGACGCGAAGGACATCGTCTATGTCCGCATCGACCGCCGTCGCAAGCTGCCGGCCTCGACCTTCCTGATGGGTCTGGGCATGGACGGCGAGGAAATCCTCAAGACCTTCTACGAGACCGTCCCCTACGAGAAGCGCGGCGAAGGCTGGGTCACGCCCTACAAGCCGGAACGCTGGCGCGGGGTGAAGCCCGAGTTCGACCTGATCGACGCCGACACCGGCGAGGTGGTCGCCCAGGCCGGCCAGAAGATCAGCGCGCGCGCCGCCAAGAAGCTGGGCGACACGGTCAAGTCGCTGTCGCTGGCCGCCGACGCCTTGGTCACCAAGTATCTGGCCAATGACGCGGTCAACATGGAGACCGGCGAGATCTTCGCCGAGGCGGGCGACGAACTGGACGCCCCCACGATCGAGGTGCTGGAGCAGAACGGCTTCACCACCATCGAGGTGCTGGACATCGACCATGTCACGGTCGGCGCCTACATGCGCAACACCCTGCGCGTCGACAAGAACGACAACCGCGAGGACGCCCTGTTCGACGTCTATCGCGTGATGCGTCCGGGCGAGCCGCCGACGCCGGAAGCCGCCGAAGCCATGTTCAACTCGCTGTTCTTCGACAGCGAGCGCTACGACCTGTCGGCCGTCGGCCGGGTCAAGATGAACATGCGCCTGGAAACCCCCGAGGTCTCCGACGAGATCCGCGTCCTGCGCAAGGAAGACGTGCTGAAGGTGCTGCAGATCCTGGTCGGCCTGAAGGACGGCCGCGGCGAGATCGACGACATCGACAACCTGGGCAACCGCCGGGTCCGTTCGGTCGGCGAACTGCTGGAAAACCAGTACCGCGTCGGCCTGCTGCGGATGGAGCGCGCCATCAAGGAGCGCATGTCCTCGGTCGATATCGACACGGTCATGCCGCACGACCTGATCAACGCCAAGCCTGCCGCCGCGGCGGTGCGCGAGTTCTTCGGTTCGTCGCAGCTGTCGCAGTTCATGGACCAGACCAACCCGCTGTCGGAAATCACCCACAAGCGCCGCCTGTCGGCGCTTGGCCCGGGCGGTCTGACGCGTGAGCGCGCGGGCTTCGAAGTCCGCGACGTGCACCCGACCCACTACGGCCGCATCTGCCCGATCGAGACGCCGGAAGGCCCGAACATCGGCCTGATCAACTCGCTGGCCACCCACGCCCGCGTCAACAAGTACGGCTTCATCGAGAGCCCGTATCGTCGCGTGAAGGACGGCCAGGCCCAGGGCGAGGTGGTCTACATCTCGGCCATGGAGGAGTCGAAGTACACGATCGCCCAGGCCAACATCGAACTGAAAGACGGCCAGATCGTCGAGGATCTGGTCCCCGGCCGGATCAACGGTGAATCCCAGCTCCTGAACAAGGACGCTGTGGACATGATGGACGTGTCGCCGAAGCAGGTCGTTTCGGTCGCCGCCGCCCTGATCCCGTTCCTGGAAAACGACGACGCCAACCGCGCGCTGATGGGCGCCAACATGCAGCGTCAGGCCGTGCCGCTGGTGCAGTCGGACGCGCCGCTGGTCGGCACCGGCATGGAAGCGGTGGTGGCCGTGGACTCCGGCGCCGTCGTGGTCGCCCGTCGTGACGGCGTCGTCGAGCAGATCGACGGCACCCGCATCGTCGTGCGCGCCACCGGCGATGTGGACGCCGCCCGTTCGGGCGTCGACATCTACCGCCTGTCGAAGTTCCAGCGCTCGAACCAGTCGACCTGCATCAACCAGCGCCCGATCGTGCGCGTGGGCGATGCGGTGAAGGCCGGCGACGTCATCGCCGACGGTCCGTCGACGGACCTGGGCGAACTGGCCCTGGGCCGCAACGCCTTGGTCGCCTTCATGCCTTGGAACGGCTACAACTTCGAGGACTCGATCCTGATCTCCGAGCGCATCGTGCGCGACGACGTCTTCACCTCGATCCACCTGGAAGAGTTCGAGGTCGCGGCCCGCGACACCAAGCTGGGGCCGGAAGAAATCACCCGCGACATCCCCAACGTCGGCGAGGAAGCCCTGCGCAACCTCGACGAGGCGGGCATCGTGGCCATCGGCGCCGAGGTCCAGCCGGGCGACATCCTGGTCGGCAAGGTGACGCCGAAGGGCGAAAGCCCGATGACTCCGGAAGAGAAGCTGCTGCGCGCCATCTTCGGCGAGAAGGCTTCGGACGTGCGCGACACCTCGCTGCGTCTGCCGCCGGGCGTGGCCGGCACCATCGTCGACGTGCGCGTCTTCAACCGTCACGGCGTCGACAAGGACGAGCGCGCCCTGGCCATCGAACGCGCCGAAATCGAACGCCTGGGCAAGGACCGCGACGACGAGCTCAAGATCCTGGAGCGCAACGTCTATGGCCGCCTGAAGCCCCTGCTGGTCGGCAAGAACGCCGTGTCGGGTCCCAAGGGCATCGGTCGCGGCGAACTGACCGACGAGAAGCTGGCCGAGGTCAGCCGCGGCCTGTGGTGGCAGATCGCGCTCGACGACGAAAAGGCGATGGGCGAGCTGGAGGCCATGAAGCGCCAGTTCGAGGACGCCCGCAAGGCGCTGGACCGTCGCTTCGAGGACAAGGTCGAGAAGCTGCAACGCGGCGACGAACTGCCTCCGGGCGTGATGAAGATGGTCAAGGTGTTCGTCGCGGTGAAGCGCAAGCTGCAGCCGGGCGACAAGATGGCCGGCCGTCACGGCAACAAGGGCGTCATCTCCAAGATCCTGCCGATCGAGGACATGCCGCACCTGGAAGACGGCACCCACGTCGACATCGTGCTGAACCCGCTGGGCGTGCCGTCGCGCATGAACATCGGCCAGATCTTCGAGACCCATCTGGGTTGGGCGGCCGCGGGCCTGGGCAAGCAGATCTCCGGTCTGCTGGAAGCCTGGCAGCACGGCGGTCAGAAGCAGGCCCTGGTCGAGCGCCTGACCGAGATTTACGGCGTAGACACCCCCCTGCCGCAGGACGAGGAAGAGCTGGTCGAACTGGCGAAGAACCTGTCCAAGGGCGTGCCCTTCGCGACCCCGGTCTTCGACGGCGCGCACATCGGCGACATCGAACGCCTGCTGGAAGAGGCGGGGCTGAACAAGTCGGCCCAGTCGATCCTGTACGACGGCCAGACCGGCGAGCAGTTCAAGCGTCCGGTCACGGTCGGCTACATCTACATGCTGAAGCTGCACCACCTGGTCGACGACAAGATCCACGCCCGCTCCATCGGCCCGTACTCGCTGGTCACCCAGCAGCCGCTGGGCGGCAAGGCGCAGTTCGGCGGTCAGCGCTTCGGGGAAATGGAGGTCTGGGCGCTGGAAGCCTACGGCGCCGCCTACACCCTGCAGGAGATGCTGACGGTGAAGTCCGACGACGTGGCCGGCCGCACCAAGGTCTACGAGGCCATCGTCCGCGGCGACGACAGCTTCGAGGCCGGCATTCCCGAGAGCTTCAACGTGCTCATCAAGGAAATGCGTTCGCTGGGTCTGAACGTGGAGCTGGAGAATTCGTGAGGCGTGACGCGTGAGTCGTGAATGGGCCGATGCTCGTCACGACTCACCACTCACCAATCACGGCGCAGTTCTCCCTCTGAATACTTTTCGCGGCGGTTGCCGCAGCAAGGAACCAAGATGAACCAGGAAGTCCTGAACATCTTCAACCCGGTCCCGGTCACCCCGACCTTCGACCAGATCAAGATCGCCCTGGCCTCGCCGGAGAAGATCCGGTCGTGGTCGTTCGGCGAGATCAAGAAGCCGGAAACCATCAACTACCGCACGTTCAAGCCTGAGCGTGACGGCCTGTTCTGCGCCCGTATCTTTGGCCCAACCAAGGACTACGAATGCCTGTGCGGCAAGTACAAGCGCATGAAGTACAAGGGCATCATCTGCGAGAAGTGCGGCGTGGAGGTTACCCTGGCCCGCGTCCGTCGCGAGCGGATGGGCCACATTGAACTGGCCGCGCCGGTCGCCCACATCTGGTTCCTGAAGTCGCTGCCGTCGCGCATCGCCCTGATGCTGGACATGGCGCTGAAGGACGTCGAGCGCGTCCTGTACTTCGAGAACTACATCGTCACCGAGCCGGGCCTGACCCCGCTGAAGCAGAACCAGCTGCTGACGGAAGACGAATTCTATCGCTATCAGGAAGAGTTCGGCGACGACGGCTTCACCGCCGAGATCGGCGCCGAGGCCGTGCGCAACCTGCTGATGGGCATCGACCTGCACGCCGAAGCCGAGAAGCACCGTGCCGAACTGGCCGACAACCCGTCGGAAATGAAGGCCAAGAAGGCGTCCAAGCGCCTGAAGCTGATCGAGGCCTTCCTGGAATCGGGCAACAAGCCCGAGTGGATGATCCTGACCATCGTGCCGGTCATCCCGCCGGAACTGCGCCCGCTGGTGCCGCTGGACGGCGGCCGCTTCGCGACGTCGGACCTGAACGACCTGTATCGCCGCGTCATCAACCGGAACAACCGCCTCAAGCGCCTGATGGAGCTGCGGGCGCCGGACATCATCATCCGCAACGAAAAGCGGATGCTGCAGGAATCGGTCGACGCCCTGTTCGACAACGGCCGTCGCGGCCGGGTCATCACCGGCGCCAACAAGCGGCCCCTGAAGTCGCTGGCCGACATGCTGAAGGGCAAGCAGGGCCGCTTCCGCCAGAACCTGCTGGGCAAGCGCGTCGACTATTCGGGCCGCTCGGTCATCACCGTGGGACCGGAACTGAAGCTGCACGAGTGCGGCCTGCCCAAGAAGATGGCGCTGGAGCTGTTCAAGCCGTTCATCTACGCGCGTCTGGACGCCAAGGGCCTGTCGGGCACCGTCAAGCAGTCCAAGCGCATGGTCGAGCGCGAGCAGCCCGCCGTCTGGGACATCCTGGACGAGGTGATCCGCGAGCACCCGGTGCTGCTGAACCGCGCGCCGACGCTGCACCGCCTGGGCATCCAGGCGTTCGAGCCCAAGCTGATCGAGGGTAAGGCCATCCGCCTGCACCCGCTGGTCTGCACCGCCTTCAACGCCGACTTCGACGGCGACCAGATGGCCGTGCACGTTCCGCTGAGCCTCGAGGCCCAGCTGGAAGCGCGCGTCCTGATGATGTCGACGAACAACATCCTGTCGCCCGCCAACGGCAAGCCGATCATCGTGCCGTCCCAGGACATCGTCCTGGGTCTGTACTACCTGTCGCTGGTCAAGGACGGCGAGCCGGGCGAGGGCAAGCTGTTCGCCAACATCGGCGAGATCGACGCGGCCCTGGACGCCAAGGTCGTCACCCTGCACACGCGCATCAAGGCCCGCTGGACCGAGATGAACGCCGAAGGGCAACTGGTCACCAAGGTGATCGACACGACCCCGGGTCGGATGAAGCTGGCCGCCCTGCTGCCGCAGAACCCGAACGTCGGCTATCGCCTGCTCGAGAAGAACCTGACCAAGAAGGAGATCGGCAACCTGATCGACGTGGTCTATCGTCACTGCGGTCAGAAGGCGACGGTCATCTTCGCCGATCAGATGATGGGTCTGGGCTTCCGCGAGGCCGCCAAGGCGGGCATCTCGTTCGGCAAGGACGACATCGTCATCCCGGCCAAGAAGGTCGAGCTGGTCAACGAGACCCGCGCCCAGGTCGAGGAGTACGAGCAACAGTACGCCGACGGCTTGATCACGCGCGGCGAGAAGTACAACAAGGTCGTCGACGCCTGGGCCAAGGCCACGGACCGGATCGCCGACGCCATGATGGGCGAGATCGCGCAGCCGCGCGTGCTGATCGAGGGCGAGAACCCCGACATCAACTCGGTCTTCATGATGGCCAACTCGGGCGCCCGCGGTTCGCAGGCGCAGATGAAGCAGCTGGGCGGGATGCGCGGCCTGATGGCCAAGCCGTCTGGCGAGATCATCGAGACGCCGATCACCTCGAACTTCAAGGAAGGCCTGACCGTCCTTGAATACTTCAACTCGACCCACGGCGCCCGCAAGGGCCTGGCCGACACCGCGCTTAAGACCGCCAACTCGGGTTATCTGACCCGTCGTCTGGTGGACGTGGCGCAGGACTCCATCGTCACCGAGGACGACTGCGGCTCGACGCGCGGCATCACCCTGCGCGCGGTCATGGAAGGCGGCGACGTGCTGGTGTCCCTGGGCGCCCGCATCCTGGGCCGTTACGCGGCCGAGGACATCAAGGAGCCGGGCGCGGACACCGTCCTGTTCCCCGCCGACACCTATCTGGTGGAAGAGGTCGTGGAAGCGATCGAGGCCGCCGGCGTGCAGTCGGTGAAGGTGCGTTCGGCCCTGACCTGCGAGGCCGAAGCCGGCATCTGCGGTCACTGCTACGGTCGTGACCTGGCGCGCGGCACCAACGTCAACATCGGCGAAGCGGTCGGCGTCATTGCCGCCCAGTCGATCGGCGAGCCGGGCACCCAGCTTACGATGCGGACCTTCCACATCGGCGGCACGGCGCAGGTTGCGGAAACCTCGTTCATGGAGGCGACCAACGCCGGTACGGCCAAGATCGCCGGCCCGACCGTCGTCGCGCCGCACGGCGACCTGGTGGCCATGAGCCGCAACGTCACCGTGACGGTGGTCGTGGACGGCAAGGACCGCGAGACGCACAAGGCCCCCTACGGCGCCCGCATCCGCGTCAAGGACGGCGGCGAGGTCAAGAAGGGCCAGCGCCTGGCCGAGTGGGACCCCTACACCACCCCCATCCTGACGGAAGTGGGCGGCGTGGTCCGCTTCGAGGACCTGGTCGACGGCCTGTCGGTCAAGGAAGAAACCGACGAGGCGACCGGCATCGCCCAGCGCGTCGTCACCGACTGGCGCGCCAGCCCGCGCGGCTCGGACCTGCGTCCGGCTCTGGGGGTCACCCAAGGCGAGGCCTATGCCAAGCTGTCGTCGGGGTCCGACGCCCGCTATCTGCTGCCCGTCGGCGCGGTTCTGTCCGTGGCGAACGGCGACGAGGTCAAGCCGGGCGAGATCGTCGCCCGCGTCCCGACCGAAGGCGCCAAGACCCGCGACATCACCGGCGGTCTGCCGCGGGTGGCCGAGCTGTTCGAAGCCCGTCGTCCCAAGGACTGCGCGGTCATCGCCGAGATGGACGGCCGCGTCGAATTCGGTCGCGACTACAAGAACAAGCGCCGGATCAAGATCACCCCGGAAGTCAACGCCGACGGCGTCCAGGGCGAACCGGTCGAGTTCCTGATCCCCAAGGGCAAGCACATCTCCGTCCACGACGGCGACCTGATCCAGAAGGGCGACTACATCATCGACGGCAACCCGGATCCGCACGATCTGCTGCGCATCCAGGGCGTCGAGGCGCTGGCCGAGTATCTGGTGAACGAGGTGCAGGAGGTCTATCGACTGCAGGGCGTGCCGATCAACGACAAGCACATCGAGGTGATCGTTCGCCAGATGCTGCAGAAGGTCGAGGTCATCGACTCCGGCGAGACCACCCTGATCAAGGGCGACACGGTCGAAGTGGCCGAGGCGGCGCTTGAGAACGCCAAGGTCGAAAAGCGCGGCGGTCGTCCGGCGATCACCCAGCCGGTTCTGCTGGGCATCACCAAGGCGTCGCTGCAGACCCGCAGCTTCATCTCGGCGGCGTCCTTCCAGGAGACCACCCGCGTCCTCACCGACGCCTCGGTCAACGGCAAGAAGGACACGCTGGAAGGCCTGAAGGAAAACGTCATCGTCGGCCGCCTGATCCCGGCCGGCACGGGCGCCTACCTGCGCAGCCTGCAGAAGATCGCCAACGATCGCGACGCGGAACTGACCCAGGCCCGCGAAGACGCGGTCGAGCCGCTGCCGGCCGACCTGCAATTGGAGCTGGAGAGCAGCGAAGGCTGATCTCCGGTTTCGGAAGCGAAGACCTGAGAAGGGCGGCGCCGGCGACGGCGCCGCCCTTTTCTATTGAGGTTCGCGCCCAGGCCCGGAGGCCCCGGGGACCAGCGGCGCGCCAGAGGCCGGCGGGCCGTCGCGGCGGGTGCGGACGTTGCGCGAGGAGTCGGGCGCAAGCGACGGATCCAGATGCGCGCCGGCGCAGCCCGTGCCGAAGTTGGAGCCGATGCAGTCGGCCGGGCCCACCACGCCGACGCCGCCCGACAGCGGACGACGCTGGGCCTCCCACTGCTGCAGCCGGCGGGCGCCCTCGCGGGCGAAGGCGGCGTCGCGCTCGGGATCGCCGGAGCCGTGGATGGGCGGGGCCGCCGCCGCGCGTTCGCCGAACCGCTGGCGGCAATGTCGCCGTTCGTCCTCGTTCAGCAGTTCGGGCGAGGCGCAGCCGGCGGCGCCCAGCCGCAGGCTGCGCGACATGGCCCCGCGCCGGTCGGTCGGATCGACCCGCCAGGCCGTGTCCGGGGCAGGGGCGCCGGCGGGGGGCTGGACGGCCAGGCGCGGCTGGACGGGCGCCGGACGGCCCTCATAGGCGGGATCGGGCCGGCGCGCCTGCGGGGCGGCGTCGTCGCGCGCCCGGCCCTGAATCGGCGCGTCGGGTTCGGTCGTCGCCACGGGCGGGCGCGGGCGCTCGTCGCGCAGCAGGGGGCGGGGCTGGATTTCCAGCAGGATAAGCGGGGGCTCGGGGCGGGCGACCCTGCGCGGCCCCAGGGCGTTCAGCGACAGCGCCAGGATCAGGCCGCCATTGACCGCGACGGCCCCCAGGGCCAGTGCAGCCTTGCGCCTGGTGTCGATGCGCCCGTCGCCCGTCACGCCGCCCCTCCCGGTTCGACGCCAAGCTGGGCGGCAAGCATGGCCGCTTTCAGGCGGCGCGGCGACTTGTTCGCGTCGCGGCTGTGCGTCGGTCCCCCGAAACGCGGCGGGACGGGGGATGCGCTTGACCCGAACGCCCATCGCGCGTAGAAGCCGCCCACTTTCGAGGCGTGGCCGGTTCGCCGTCCGCTGAGACGATCACAATCGAACGGACGGCCTGTGCGCCGCCGGAACGCCCGAAGCGCGCGTTCCGGTTTTTCTGTTTGAGGACGGCGTCTCGGTCTCGATGACAACCCGGGCGGGGGAATGGTCCCTCGTTCACAAAAGAAGGCGCGGGGCGCCTCGGTCGAAAGACACACGCCCCCCACAGAAGTCGAGACCTGTCTCAATGCCTACGATCAACCAACTGATCCGCAAGCCGCGCAAGCCCAAGCCCGTCCGCAACAAGGTTCCGGCCCTGGAAGGCTCGCCCCAGCGCCGCGGCGTCTGCACCCGCGTCTATACGACGACCCCGAAGAAGCCGAACTCGGCTCTGCGTAAGGTCGCCAAGGTGCGCCTGGCCAAGAACGGCTACGAAGCCGTGTGCTACATCCCCGGCGAAGGCCACAACCTGCAAGAACACTCGGTCGTGCTGATCCGCGGCGGCCGCGTGAAGGACTTGCCGGGCGTTCGCTACCACATCCTGCGCGGCGTGCTGGACACGCAAGGCGTCAAGGACCGCAAGCAGCGCCGTTCGCACTACGGCGCCAAGCGTCCGAAGTAAGCCGCCCTGCGCGTCATCAGATTCTAAGAGGATACATCCATGTCCCGTCGTCACCGCGCCCAGAAGCGTGAAGTCCTGCCGGATCCCAAGTTCGGCGACCTGATCGTCACCAAGTTCATGAACTACGTGATGTACGAAGGTAAGAAGGCCGTCGCCGAAAACATCGTTTACGGCGCCTTCGACATCCTGGCCGACAAGAAGAAGGACCAGACCGCGGTCGAGACCTTCCACTCGGCGCTCGACAACGTCGCCCCGTCGGTCGAAGTCCGTTCGCGTCGCGTCGGCGGCGCCACCTACCAGGTGCCGGTCGAGGTCCGTCCGGACCGTCGCCGCGCCCTGGCCATTCGCTGGCTGGTCAACGCCGCGCGCAACCGCGGCGAAAACACGATGACCGAAAAGCTGGCCGCCGAACTGCTGGACGCCTCGAACAACCGCGGCACCGCGGTCAAGAAGCGCGAAGACACCCACAAGATGGCCGAAGCCAACCGCGCCTTCAGCCACTATCGCTGGTAACGCCTTCAAAGCGTCATCGACGATGACTATCTGAGACTATCCGGCGCGGGCGGTTTGAGCTAAATCGCCCGCGCCGCCTTATCCGACATTTCCGAGGGCGCCCTGGCGTCCGCCAAAGCCCCCAAGGGACGCTCTCATGCCCCGCACGCATAAAATCGAAGACTACCGCAACTTCGGCATCATGGCCCACATCGACGCGGGCAAGACGACGACGACCGAGCGGATTCTGTATTACACCGGCAAGTCGCACAAGATCGGCGAAGTGCACGACGGCGCCGCCACCATGGACTGGATGGACCAGGAGCAGGAACGCGGCATCACCATCACGTCCGCCGCGACGACCGCCTTCTGGAAAGAGAAGCGCCTCAACATCATCGACACCCCCGGCCACGTGGACTTCACCATCGAAGTCGAGCGTTCGCTGCGCGTCCTGGACGGCGCCGTGACGGTGCTGGACGGCAACGCCGGCGTCGAGCCGCAGACCGAGACCGTCTGGCGTCAGGCCGACAAGTACAAGGTTCCGCGCATCGTCTTCGTCAACAAGATGGACAAGATCGGCGCCGACTTCGACAAGTCGGTCGAGTCGATCCGCGACCGTCTGGGCGCCAAGGCCGTGCCGATCCAGTTCCCGATCGGCGCCGAATCCAACCTGTCGGGCCTGGTCGACCTGGTCCGCATGAAGGCGGTCATCTGGGACAACGACGGCCTGGGCGCCTCCTTCCGCGACGAGGAAATCCCCGCTGACCTGAAGGCCAAGGCTGATGAAGCGCGTCAGTATCTGATCGACAACGCCGTCGAACTCGACGACGAGGCGATGGAAGCCTATCTGGAAGGCAACGAGCCTTCGGAAGAAACCATCAAGAAGTGCATCCGCAAGGCGGTGCTGACGGGCGCCTTCTATCCGATCCTTTGCGGCTCGGCCTTCAAGAACAAGGGCGTGCAGACGCTGCTGGACGCCGTCGTCGACTACCTGCCGTCGCCGATCGACATCCCGCCGACCCCGGGCATCGACTTCAAGACGGAAGAGCCCGTGGTCCGCAAGGCGTCGGACGACGAGCCGCTGTCGGTCCTGGCGTTCAAGATCATGGACGACCCCTTCGTCGGCTCGCTGACCTTCTGCCGCCTGTATTCGGGCAAGATGGAAACCGGCCAGTCGCTGCTGAACTCGACCCGCGACAAGAAGGAACGCGTCGGCCGCATGCTGCTGATGCACTCCAACAACCGCGAGGACATCAAGGAAGCCTACGCCGGCGACATCGTCGCCCTGGCCGGCCTGAAGGACACCCGCACCGGCGACACCCTGTGCGACCCGATCAAGTCGCCGGTCATCCTGGAGCGCATGGAGTTCCCGGCCCCGGTCATCGAGATCGCCGTCGAGCCCAAGACCAAGGCCGACCAGGAAAAGCTGGGCGTCGCCCTGGCCAAGCTGGCGTCGGAAGACCCGTCCTTCACCGTCTCGACCGACCACGAGTCCGGCCAGACGATCCTGAAGGGCATGGGCGAGCTGCACCTGGACATCAAGATCGACATCCTGAAGCGCACCTACAAGGTCGAGGCGACCATCGGCGCGCCGCAGGTGGCCTATCGCGAATCCATCAGCCGCAAGGCCGAGATCGACTACACCCACAAGAAGCAGACCGGCGGTACGGGCCAGTTCGCCCGCGTCAAGCTGGTGTTCGAGCCGGGCGAGCCGGGTTCGGACTTCGTCTTCGAATCCGCCATCGTCGGCGGCGCGGTGCCCAAGGAATACATCCCGGGCGTCGAGAAGGGCCTGAAGTCGGCCAAGGACCACGGCCTGCTGGCCGGCTTCCCGGTCATCGACGTTAAGGCCACCCTGGTCGACGGCGCCTTCCACGACGTCGACTCCTCGGTGCTGGCGTTCGAAATCGCTTCGCGCGCCGCCTTCAAGGAACTGCGTGAAAAGGGTGGCCCCAAGCTGCTCGAGCCGATCATGGCGGTCGAGGTCGTGACCCCGGAAGAGTACCTGGGTTCGGTCATCGGCGACCTGAACGGCCGTCGCGGCATGATCCAGGGGCAGGACATGCGCGGCAACGCCACGGTGGTGAACGCCTTCGTGCCGCTGGCCAACATGTTCGGCTACGTGAACACGCTGCGCGGCATGTCGCAGGGCCGCGCCCAGTTCACCATGCAGTACGACCACTATGAGCCGGTGCCGCAGCACGTCGCCGACGAAGTGATCAAGAAGTACGCCTAAGCTTTCCCTTTTCGGAAAGCGGACCTAAAAGCGCCCGGCCGGTCACAGGCCGGGCGTCCTTAACCCCCAAACCAAAAGGAACCCCGGTTCGGGGACCTAGGAGCTAGAGAATGGCCAAGGAAAAGTTCGAACGCACGAAGCCGCACTGCAACATCGGCACGATCGGTCACGTCGACCACGGCAAGACGACGCTGACGGCGGCGATCACGATGACGCTGGCGAAGGCGGGCGGTGCGAAGGCGATGAACTACGCCGACATCGACGCGGCGCCGGAAGAGAAGGCGCGCGGCATCACGATCAACACGGCGCACGTGGAATATGAGACGGCCAACCGTCACTACGCCCACGTCGACTGCCCGGGCCACGCCGACTATGTGAAGAACATGATCACGGGCGCGGCGCAGATGGACGGCGCGATCCTGGTGGTTTCGGCCGCGGACGGCCCGATGCCGCAGACGCGCGAGCACATCCTCCTGGCCCGTCAGGTCGGCGTGCCGGCGCTGGTGGTCTTCATGAACAAGGTCGACCTGGTCGACGACGAAGAGCTGCTGGAGCTGGTCGAGATGGAAGTGCGCGAGCTGCTGAGCAGCTACCAGTTCCCGGGCGACGAAATCCCGATCACCAAGGGCTCGGCCAAGGCCGCGACCGACGGCGTGAACCCGGAGATCGGCGAGCAGCGCGTGCTGGCGCTGATGGAGACGGTCGACGCCTACATCCCGCAGCCGGCCCGTCCGGTGGACCAGCCGTTCCTGATGCCGGTGGAAGACGTGTTCTCGATCTCGGGCCGCGGCACCGTGGTGACGGGTCGCGTCGAGAAGGGCGTGATCAAGGTCGGCGAGGAAGTCGAGATCGTCGGCATCCGTCCGGTCCAGAAGACGACCTGCACGGGCGTGGAAATGTTCCGCAAGCTGCTGGACCAGGGCGAGGCGGGCGACAACGTCGGCGTGCTGCTGCGCGGCACCAAGCGTGAGGACGTCGAGCGCGGTCAGGTCCTGTGCAAGCCGGGTTCGATCACCCCGCACACCAAGTTCCTGGCCGAGGCCTACATCCTGACCAAGGAAGAAGGCGGCCGCCACACGCCGTTCTTCACCAACTACCGCCCGCAGTTCTACTTCCGCACGACCGACGTGACCGGCATCGTGCACCTGAAGGAAGGCGTCGAGATGATCATGCCGGGCGACAACGCCGAGCTGAACGTCGAGCTGATCACCCCGATCGCCATGGACCAGGGCCTGCGCTTCGCCATCCGTGAAGGCGGCCGCACCGTCGGCGCCGGCGTCGTGGCCAAGATCGTCGAGTAATCGACGATCCCAGGCCACGCATCCTTGCGATGCTGCGGGAGCCATGCTCCCGCAGGGGCCAAGATCGTCGAGTAATCGACGTTCTGATGCGCTAACGCGCGTGAAGCGATCGCTCGCTTCTTGAGCGCGTCGGCCTTGCGGCTGACAAGCCATTCGTAGCGTACAGAGCGGCCCCCGGAGCGATCCGGGGGCCGTTTCTGCATTGATGTTCGCCTTTCAGGCGTGAGGGCTTGCCCGCAACCCAAATCCCCCATCTACGTTCGGCTGTGGACGTTAAGGATTTGGTAACCCTATGTTTCGCGCGGTTCGCATCGGTCTGTTCATCGGCACCCTGATCGGGATGTCGGCCTGCGCGACGCAATACGACGCGCAGGGACGCCCCGTTTCGGGCGCCTATGGCTCCGTCGAGGCCGGCCGCACGGGCTGATTTCAAGGAAATCGTGGCGCTGAGGGCGATTGTCGCCTACTGTCGTCCTTGCGGACGCCGTTTGTCGCGCCGCGTCGGTCCTTATAACCCCCTAGATGTTACTCATCGCTATCGTCGTCGTTCTGCTCCTGGTGGTGCTCAACGGCCTTTTCGCCATGACCGAACTGGCGGTCGTGTCGTCCCGGAAATCCAAGCTGCAAAGCCGGGCCGAGAAGGGGGATCGCGGGGCGCGCAAGGCCCTGAAGCTGTCCGAGGAGCCCACGCAGTTCCTGTCGGCGGTGCAGGTGGGCATCACCCTGATCGGCATTCTGGCGGGCGCCTACGGCCAGGCGACCATCGCCGGCGAGTTGGACCGCATCCTGGAAACCAGCTTTCCGGCCCTGGCCGCCTACACCGAATTCTTCTCCACCGCCGTGGTCGTCATCTGCATCACCTATGTTTCGCTGATCGTCGGCGAATTGGTGCCCAAGCGTCTGGCGCTGATCTTTCCGGAGACCATCGCGTCCAAGATGGCGCAGCCGATCTCCAGCCTGGCGCTGGTGATGAAGCCCTTCGTCCTGCTGCTGACGGCCTCGACGTCCGGCATCCTGAAGCTGCTGGGCGTCAAGGACCGGGATGGGTCGGACGTCACCCAGGAAGAGGTGGCGACCATCCTGGCCGAGGGCACCTCGGCCGGCCTTATCGAGCCGGAAGAGCAGGAGATGATCGAGGAGATCCTGCGGCTGGGCGACCGTCCGGTGCGGGTGGCCATGACGCCGCGTCACGAGGTGTTCTGGATCGCCCTGGACGACAGCGAGAAGCAACTGCGCGAGGAAATCCGGACCTGTCCCTATTCCCGCATCGTCGTGGCGCGCGACAACGACGTCGATAATCCGCTGGGCGTCGTCCACAAGAAGGACCTGCTGGACAGCCTGCTGGACAATGGCGAGTTCAACGTCGAACGCCTGGTGCAGGAGCCCGCCTTCATCCCGCAGTCGACCTCGGTGTTGAAGGCGCTGGAGATCATCAAGGGCTCCAAGGTCCACATGGCCTTCATCGTCGACGAGTTCGGCGCCTTCGAAGGCGTCATCACCGCCACCGACCTGCTGGAGATGATCGCCGGCGACTTCAACGAATCGCACGACGAGGAAGAGGCCTATCTGCGACAGCGCGAGGACGGCTCTTGGCTGGTCGACGGACAGACCGACCTGGACGAACTGGCCGACGCCCTGGGCGAGGATTTCGGCGACCATGAAGGCTTCCACACCGTCGCCGGCCTGATCCTGCACCAGCTGTCGCGCGTGCCCGACGAGGGCGAGGTGCTGCAGGTCGGGCGCTACGAGGTCGAGGTGGTCGACATGGACGATCGCCGGATCGACAAGCTGATCTTCAAGGAACTGGTCCGAGCCGAAGACGAGAAGCAGGCGGTCGCCGCGCACCTGGAAGAGGAATAGGCGCGTCACATCCGCCCTTGAAATGCCGGGCCGCGTCAGGCATACGCGCCCCTCTGGCGAAGACGCTTGCCGATGGCGGGCGGCCTTTGTCTAGGAGTTTAGCTCAGCTGGTAGAGCACCGGTCTCCAAAACCGGGGGTCGTGGGTTCGAGTCCCCCAACTCCTGCCATTTCCCCCTGTCGCTTCCGGATGGGACTTCCCATCTGGGGCGACAGGATCAATTGTTTGAAGAGCATCTGATGGCCAAGGCCAAGAACCCCGGCAAGCGCCCGCAGATGGGCTCGAAGCTGCAGACCGCACCGGCGGGCCAGACCATCGCCGTCGAGGCGACCGAGCCCAAGAAGAAGACGAGCCCGGCTCAGTTCTTCAGCCAGGTGCGCGCCGAGGGCCGCAAGATCGTGTGGCCCAGCCGCAAGGAGACCTGGATTACCTCGGTGATGGTCTTCATCATGGTGCTGATCGCCTCGATCTTCTTCTGGGTGGTGGACACCGGCCTCGGCTTCGCCTTCCGCTACATCATCGCTCTCGGCTCGTAAGAAAGACGCCCCCATGACCGACGCAGCGCCCGCCAAGCCGGCCAACCCGCGGCACAAGTGGTACATCGTCAACGCCTATTCGAACTTCGAGAAGAAGGTCGCCGAGCAGCTGCGCGAACAGGCCCGTCAGCAGGGGCTGGAAGACGCCTTCTCCGAAATCCTGGTGCCGACCGAGGACGTCGTCGAGATCCGTCGCGGCCGCAAGGTGAACTCCGAGCGCAAGTTCTTCCCGGGCTACGTCCTGGTGAAGATGGAGATGACCGACCAGGCCTATCACCTGGTCAAGAACACGCCCAAGGTCACCGGCTTCCTGGGCGCCGCGGGCGGCACCAAGCCCCTGCCGGTCTCGGAACGCGAAGTTCAGAACATCATCGGGGCCGTGGAAGAGGGCGTCGAGCGTCCCAAGCCCACCATTCGCTTCGACATCGGCGAGAAGGTCAAGGTCACCGACGGTCCCTTCGCCAGCTTCGACGGCGCCGTCGAGAGCGTGGACGAGGAGAACGCCCGCCTGCGCGTCGCCGTCTCCATCTTCGGCCGCGCGACGCCGGTCGAGCTAGAATACGGCCAGGTGGAGAAGGTCGCGGGCTGAGGCTGGAAGTCTCCCCCCGTCCGGGGAGAGCAGGTCGCGCAGCGACCGGTTGGAGGCGGCTCGTCGACGGGCCGCCTTTTTGCTGGCTGAGCCTGACGGGCCTTGCCGTTCCCACACGGTCTCCGCTTCGCTTCGACCTCCCTCCCCGGACGGAAAGGGAGAAGACGTTGCCTCGACCCCGCGTCTCTGATACACGCGCGCCTTCGCTCGGCGGACCTCGGTTCGCGGTGCGGCAAATCCGTGGGAGGCCGCCATGCCGGACCACGGCTCACCGGTCCCGGATCGAAGTCCGGGGATCATTCATAGGAGAGACCAATGGCCAAGAAGATTCTCGGCTATATCAAGCTGCAAGTGCCGGCCGGTTCGGCCACGCCTTCGCCGCCGATCGGCCCGGCCCTGGGTCAGCGCGGCGTCAACATCATGGGCTTCTGCAAGGAGTTCAACGCGCGGACCGAGAAGGAAGCCAAGGGCACCCCGCTTCCGACCGTCATCACCGTCTATCAGGACAAGTCGTTCACCTTCGTGACCAAGACGCCGCCGGCGACCTGGTACCTGAAGCAGGCCACCGGCCTGAAGTCGGGCGCCAAGCTGGTCGGCCGCGAGATCGCCGGCAAGATCACGCAGACGCAACTGCGCGAGATCGCCGAAAAGAAGATGAAGGATCTGAACGCCAACGATCTCGACGCTGCGGCCAAGATCATCGAAGGCTCCGCCCGCGCGATGGGCCTCGAAGTGGTGGAGGGCTAAGCACATGGCCAAGCAAACCAAGGCTCAGAAGGCCCGCACCGGCGTCACCCAGGACCTGGTCCCGTTCGCCGACGCCATCAAGCTGGTCAAGGACAACGCCAAGGCCAAGTTCGACGAGTCGATCGAGATCGCCGTCAACCTGGGCGTCGACCCGCGTCACGCCGACCAGCAGGTCCGCGGCGTGGTCAACCTGCCGTCCGGCACCGGCCGCGACGTCCGCGTCGCCGTCTTCGCCAAGGACGCCAAGGCCGAGGAAGCCAAGGCGGCCGGGGCCGAGCACGTCGGCGCCGAAGACCTGTACGAGAAGATCAACGGCGGCTTCATGGAGTTCGACCGCGTGATCGCCTCGCCGGACATGATGGCCCTGGTCGGCCGTCTGGGTAAGGTGCTGGGTCCGCGCGGCCTGATGCCGAACCCCAAGGTCGGCACCGTGACCCCGAACGTCGCCCAGGCCGTCAAGGACGCCAAGGGCGGCGCCGTCGAGTTCCGCGTCGAGAAGGCCGGCATCGTGCACGGCGGCATCGGCAAGGCCTCGTTCACGCAGGACGCGCTGGAAGCCAACGTCAAGGCGTTCGTCGACGCCCTGAACCGCTCCAAGCCGTCGGGCGCCAAGGGCACCTACGTCAAGCGCATCAGCCTGTCCTCGACGATGGGCCCGGGCATCAAAGTCGATCCGGCTTCGCTGGAAGCCTGATCCCCGGTTCGCGACTGAATCGAGACGGCCCCGGAGAGCAATCTCCGGGGCCGTTTTCTTTTTTCCATCGGCGGCGAACGGTCACGCTGGGGGTGCGTTCTGTCCGCGACCTTTGGGGATGTGACGATGTTCGGACTGGGAAGACGGGGCGGCGGCGTGGGCGCGGCGGGCGGAGGCGATCCGTGGAAGGGCAGGCTGGCGTTCGGCGCCGTGGTGCTGGTGGCGGCCTATTTCGCCGTGCAACTGGTCATCACGCTGCAGACGCTGTGGCTGCTGATCTTCGGCGCCGTGGTGGTGGCCGTGATTCTGCGCGCTTTGGCCGACCCCATCGTCCGCTGGTTCAAGGCGCCCGATCCCCTGGCGGTCTTTCTGTCGCTGCTGATCGTGGTGGCCGTGCTGGCGGGGGTGCTGACCCTGTTCGGCGCGCAGATCGTCGAGCAGGTGGCGGCCTTGTCCGCGGTCGTGCCCCAGGGCTGGGCGCAGGTGCAGTCCTGGATCCAGGCCCAGCCCTACGCCGGCCAGCTGTTCGAGCAGCTGCAGGGGCTGGGAGATCGCGCGGGCCAGGCCCTGCAGGTGGCGCAGCGCTTCGCCCTCAGCTTCGCCTCCGGGGTGACGACGCTGGTGCTGGTGGTGGTGGCGGGGGTGTTCCTAGCCATCAAGCCGGCCAAGTCGCGCGAAGGACTGCTGGCCCTGGCGCCCATGCAGCACCGCCCGCGTCTGCGGGAAGTCCTGGACAGCTGCGGTCACGCCCTGAAGGGCTGGCTGAAGGCGCAACTGTTCTCGATGGTTCTTGTCGGCACCCTGACCGGCGTCGGTCTGGCGGTCATCGGCGTGCCGTCCGCCCTGGGTCTGGGGCTGCTGACCGGGCTGGCGCAGTTCGTGCCGATCGTCGGACCCATCGTCTCCACCGTGCCGGCCGTGCTGGTGGGCGCCACCCAGGGATGGGAGACCGCCCTGATGACCCTGGCGCTCTATGTCGTGGTCTCACAGCTGGAGAGCAACTTCATCACGCCGATGGTGCAGAAGAACGTGGCGAACCTGCCCGTGGTGCTGGGCATCTTCGCCGTGGTCGGAATCGGCACCCTGTTCGGCCCGCTGGGCGTGCTGTTCGCCACGCCGCTGGCGCTGGTGCTGCACACGCTGGTGACCATGCTCTACCGCCAGGACGTGCTGAAGGATCCGGACGCCCGGGCGCCGGGACAGCGATAATCGTTCCGATCGGAGCGAGACGACTTGACGCAGGCCTCGCGATCCCGTTTGCCGGTGGGCAGGTCGTCCCAGGGCGGATGAATTCGGTCGCAGGCGCCGCAGGGAGCGACAGGTGACGGGCGAACAAGTAAAGCGCACCGCGCGGTCCGAGACCCGGCAGGTCGCCGCCCTGCCGTGGCGCCTGGAAAACGGGCGGCGTCGCATCCTGATGATCACGTCGCGTGAGACACGGCGCTGGGTCATTCCCAAGGGCGGGCGAATGGTCGGCCTGACGGACGCCGAGGCGGCGGCCCAGGAGGCGCTGGAGGAAGCCGGCGTGAAAGGGCAGGTGCATGACCAGTCCATCGGCGTCTTCCGGTATCTGAAGCGGCTCAAGGACGACAGCGAGCGGCGCTGCGTGGTCTCCGTCTATCCGCTGGAGGTGCTGATCCAACTCGGCGCCTGGCCGGAAGCCCATCAGCGCGAACGGCGGTGGATGACCTTCGCCGAAGCCGCCGAGGCGGTGCATGAGCCGGATCTGGCGGCCCTGATCCGCGACTTCGACGCCACGCCCCTGGCGGATTGAGCAACCGCAAGTGGTTTTCGCTGGTCTCGGCCCCGCCGCGACCCGATAAGAGGCGGTCAGGAGGAGGCCGCCATGCGGATCATGATGCTGGCGGCCTTGGCCGTCTTCAGCGCGGCGCTGGCCGCGGGCGGCCCCGCCGCGGCGCAGGACGCCGGGCGGGAACAACGCTTGATCTTGTCGCGCGAGTTGATCGCCGTCTCGACCGGCCCCAACCTGGCCAAGTCCGTCGAAGGCTACGCCGCCGCCGAGATGGAGAAGACCATCGCGGGTCAGGATGACGAAGAAGCCGCATGGGTGCGCGCCAACATGCCCGCCATGATCGGCCGGATGACGAACCGCATCATGGCGGACCTGGCGCCGGTGTACGCCGACACCTTCACGATCGAGGAGCTTGAGGCGCAGATCGCCTTCTTCCGCTCGCCGGTCGGTCGACAGATCGCGGCCAAGACCATCGAACTGGCGACGGGCCAGGAAACTGTGCTTCAGACCGCCGTCCTGGCGATGATGACCGAGTTCGAGGCGAAGTTCTGCGCCGAGTTCGACTGTGACGCGGTCGGCGGCCAGGCGGCGGCCAAGCCGACCCGCTAGCCGTCGAACTCCGGATATCGCCGGAAGATTCCGTCCTCGTTGAAGGCGATGCGACGCGGACTGTCCAGATAGGCGGCGATGCGGGGCAGGGCGGCGACGCGGTCGCGCACGGCGACGACGCGGGGCGTGTCCCGCATCACCCGAGCCGCCGCCTGGGGAAAGGCGTACCGCAGGCCCTCCGCCACCTGGAACAGGGACAGGTCCGCATAGGTCATGCGGTCGCCGGCCAGCCAGTCCGAACCGGCGCGGTTGCGTTCCAGGACGCGTTCGGCCCAGCCCAGGAATTTGCCGATGCGCTGGTCGCGGAACCCCTTGGCCCTCCGTGCGGCCTCGGGCTTCTGCTCGTCGTAATAGGCGGCCAGGTCGACAGGGTGGTGGGTGTCGTGCGCCTCGACGACCAGGTCGGCCAGCGTCAGCTGGACCTGATTGACCCAGGCGCGGTCGCTGTCTCCGTCGGGGGCCAAACCCAGCTGCGGACCGATCCAGGCCAGAATGGCGGCGACCTGGCCGATGGTGCGCTCTCCCAGCTTGAGGAAGGGCGGGGCGAAGGCGGGGGTGTCGGCCGTCTTCATCAGGCGCATCATCGCCTCGCCGTCGTCCTGGCGCGAGACGTCGACATAGTCCGCGCCGGCCGCCTCCAGCGCCAGGCGGACGAACTCTCCGCGCCCCTGGATCGTCGGCCAGTAATAGAGTTCATAGGCCATGCGTCACGCTCCTTGATTTATCGGACCTGTCCCTGTATGAGCGCCGCTTCCCGTCGAAGGTTCGCCTTTGACGGTCCTGTCCGAGAACTTCGGGGCGTGGGGGCCACCCGCGCCGTAACCGTCAGGGAGCCCCCTGGCGCCGTGGGGAGATGGGGACGCAAACTGGCAGATGTCGGCCCGCATTCCGGGACGGACGCCGTCAGTCGCTTCCTTCGGACAATACGACCGGCCTGAACGTCTCGCGGCGACGCGCGACGCTTTGGCCAAATCCGTCGTCGGGAATAAGCCCGGCGGCGAATGCCAAGACTGGAGACCGCAATGGACCGCGCACAAAAGGCCGAGTCGATCGAGACGCTCAAGGGCGTGTTCGCCGACGCCGGCTCCGTGGTCGTGACCCACAACCTGGGTCTGACCGTTGCGGAAATGGAAGACCTGCGTGGCCGGCTGCGTACCGCCGGCGGCGCGTTCAAGGTGGTCAAGAACCGCCTGGCGCTGAAGGCGCTCGAAGCCGAAGAAGGCAGCGATTACCACGGCCTGTTCAAGGGCCCCGTGGGCATCGCCTACGCCGAGAACCCCGGTACGGCCGCCAAGGTCGCCACCGAGTTCGCCAAGGCTAACGATCGCTTCAAGATCGTCGGCGGCTTCATGGGCGAAACCGTCGTCGACCAGAAGGGCGTCGAGGCGCTCTCCAAGCTGCCGACGCTGGACGAAGTCCGCAGCCAACTCATCGGCCTGCTCAACGCGCCCGCGACCAAGGTCGCCGGCGTGCTGCAAGCGCCCGCCGGTCAGCTGGCCCGGGTGTTCAACGCCTACGCCACCAAGGAAGCCGCGTAAGCGGCGGACCCTTTCATCTCTGCATCCCTCTCTGAAACCAATCCTCCGAAGGAAAACTGACAATGGCCGACCTCGCCAAGATCGTCGAAGACCTGTCCGCGCTTACCGTTCTGGAAGCCGCTGAACTCTCCAAGCTGCTGGAAGAAAAGTGGGGCGTTTCCGCCGCCGCTCCGGTCGCCATGGCCATGCCGGCTGGCGGCGCCGCTGGCGGCGCTCCGGCTGAAGCCGCCGAAGAGCAAACCGAGTTCACCGTCGTCCTGGTCGACGGCGGCGACAAGAAGATCAACGTCATCAAGGAAGTTCGCGGCGCTCGCTCGGACCTGGGCCTGAAGGAAGCCAAGGACCTGGTCGAAGGCGCTCCGCAGAACGTCGTCGAGAACGTCTCCAAGCAAGCCGCCGAAGAGCTGAAGAAGAAGCTCGAGGAAGCCGGCGCCAAGGTCCAGATCAAGTAATCTGGGCTTCAGCGTCCGCTGAAGATCGAAAGGCCCGGCGGGAAACCGCCGGGCCTTTTTCATTATCCTTC
Source organism: Brevundimonas albigilva (assembly GCF_023573565.1). Lineage (NCBI taxonomy): Bacteria > Pseudomonadati > Pseudomonadota > Alphaproteobacteria > Caulobacterales > Caulobacteraceae > Brevundimonas > Brevundimonas albigilva. The sequence goes on along the minus strand of NZ_CP097649.1, from coordinate 1,873,179 downwards.
CGAGGCGCGGCGTGACACGGTTCGGTTTCGATGGAGACGCGCCATGATCCTCGCCTTTGTCGTCGCTGCTTTGAGCGGTCTGCAGCTGGACCCGCTGGATGCGGTCGTCGCCGCGCCGGAAAATCACGTGGTGATCCTAGAGAATGATCGGGTCCGCGTTCTCAGGGTGACTGTGCAGCCGGGCGAGACAGAGGCGCCGCACGTTCACCGCTGGTCCAGCGTGATGCACATCCAATCGGCGCAGCCGCTGGTCGATATCCTCTACGAGAGGGGCGAGGACGGTCTTGCCGAGGTCCGGCGCACGCCCCTACCGCCTGGACCGCCGCCCGAGGCGCTATGGTTTCCGCCAGAAGGGCCGCACGCCATCTATAACGCCGGCGACGGCGTATTCCGCGCCATTCGGATAGAGCTGAAGAGCGATTAATCGCTAGACGGTCGCCGCCCAGTCCGTGGCGCGGATCAGGCTGTCGATGATGCCGGGTTCGGACGAGGCGTGGCCGGCGTCGGGCACGATGTCCAGCCGGGCCTCGGGCCAGGCGCGGTGCAGCGCCCAGGCGCCCGAGATCGGCGTGACCACGTCGAAGCGGCCTTGCGCGATCCAGCAAGGAATGTCCCGCATCCGGTCGACGTTCTTCAGGATCCAGTCTTCCTCGGGGAAGAAGCCGCCGTTGGTGAAGAACCAGTTCTCGATCCGTGCGAAGGCGACCGCGAACTCGGGCTCGGCGAACTTGTCGGGCCGGGCGTCGGGGCCCTCTACGCTGACGGTCTCGCCTTCCCAGCTGGACCAGGCGATGGCGCAGCGCTCGCGTTCCGCCACGTCGTCGCCGATCAGTCGCTTGTAATAGGCGCCCATCAGGTCGCCGCGCTCGGCCTCGGGGATGGGCACGACGAACCGCTCCCACGCATCGGGGAAGATCATCGAGGCGCCGTCCTGGTAAAACCAGTGGAGTTCCTTGCGGCTCAGCAGGAAGATGCCGCGCAGCACCAGCGCCAGGCACCGCTCGGGATGGGTGATGGCGTAGGCCATCGACAGGGTCGAGCCCCAGGAGCCGCCGAACACCACCCACCTGTCCACGCCGCAACGGGCGCGCAGCCGCTCGATATCCTCGATCAGGGTCCAGGTGGTGTTGTCTTCCAGCGAGGCGTTCGGGCGGGATTTGCCGCAGCCGCGCTGATCGAACAGGACGATGCGGTACTTGGCCGGATCGAAATAGCGCCGCATGCCCGGATTGACGGCGCCGCCCGGTCCGCCATGCAGGACCAGGACCGGGCGCCCCTGCGGATTGCCGCATTCCTCGTAATAGATCTGGTGAGGACCGTCGGTCTCCATCCAGCCCGAGGCGAACGGTTCGATCTCGGGATAGAGCTCACGACGGGGATCGGCAGGCGCGGGGAAGGCCATGAATCGAACGGTCTTTCTGAGAAGGCGAAACTTGGCCTTAAGAGGAGCGGCCTTGCAATGCCGCAAACGCGACGCAAAGCCAACCGGCGATCATCAGAACCCCGCCGACCGGCGCGACCGCGCCCATGGCGGGTAGGCTGAGCAGCGCGATGAAGGCCAGAGCCAGGCTGAACACCAGGCCGCCCGCCGCCCCAAGCCAGCCGGCCAGGCGCGCCAGACGGCCCCCGCCCGTCCACAGGGCGCAGGCCAGGCCGAAGACGGCGTGCGCCAGCTGGTAATGCGCGCCCGTGGTCAGCAGGGTCTTGACCTGCAGACCCGCGCCGTGGGCGGCGAAAGCCCCCAGCGCTACGGCCAGCGCTCCATTCAGCGCGGAAAAGACGATCAGGTCGCGACTGGCCATGCTCAGCCTTCGACGTCGGTGGCCGGGCGGTCGTGGCCGTCGGCCCGCTCGGTGATCCATTCGCCGTCAGGCCCTTCGTATTCGATCATCGCGGTTTCATCCGGGACCTTTTGCTCGTGCGCGGCGCGCACGGCGGCGGCCCGGGCCAGATCGTGACTGGCGAAGGTCTCGGAGAAGGTGTCTCCCGACCGATAGGCCCAGCCGCCGTCGTGTTCGACGATGCGATAGGTGACATGGCTCATGGGAATGCCTTTCTGGAAATGTCGGCGGACGCTAGCGCGAACCGGCGGCGCCCGAAACCGGTTCCAGCGACGCCGAACGCCGGCGCGGCCGACCTTACGAAGATTTCACCAAAGGCTTCGCATCCGTGGGGGCGCCTGGCGGCCTCTTGTGATCAGAAGGCCGCCGCATCAGGCTGGGCCGCAAGGGATCACAGGGGTATCGCCATGGAAGACTTCATTCCGATCTTCGCCATCTTCGCCGTCTTCGGCACCATCACGGCCATCATCGTCGGCCCGACCTTCCTGAAGTACCGCGAGAAGCGCGACATGCAGGAGACCGTCCGCCACGCGGTCGACAAGGGCCAGGACCTGCCGTCCGAACTGATCGACGCCATGACCAAGGACGTGCAGAAGACCCTGCCGTCGCGCACCCGGGACATCCGCCGCGGCATCATCTGGCTGGCGGTCGGCATCGGCGTCGCCGCCTTCGGCGTCGTCAGCGACCTGGGCGGAAACGGCTGGAACGGCGGCATGGACAACGGCCTGCTGGGCATCGCCTGCATTCCCGCCGTCATCGGGATCGCCTTCATCGTCCTGAGCTTCTTCAACCCGAACAAGGACTGACGGCGACCGATCGGGGGAAACCGTCATGAACAGGACATCCTTGCACGATCTTCACGACGTCGAGCTGGCGGCCCAGGCGGCCGCCGGCGGGCGGCGGGAGTATGGCGAGCTGGTGCGCCGGCACGGTTCGGCGGTCCGGGGCCTGCTGCGCCGGATGGGGGCCAGCCCGTCGCTGGCCGACGACGTGGCCCAGGACGCCTTCCTGCAGGGCTTCCAGCGCTGCGCCGAGTTTCGGGGGCAGGGGACCTTCGCCGGCTGGGTCAAGAAGATCGCCGCGCGCCTCTATCTGAAGCGCGTCGCCCGCGAGGCCCGCTATGTCGCCGAGATCGAGGCCGAGGAGGCGGCGACGCCGGTCGACCAGGCCGGCGCGCTGGACCTGGACGAGGCGCTGAAGGCGCTGAACGAGACCGAACGGGTGTGCGTGTCGCTGTGCCACGGCGCCGGCATGTCCCATCCGGAAATCGCCGCGGCCATGAATTTGCCGCTCGGAACGGTGAAATCCCATGTCAAACGTGGTCTGGATAAACTCCGCGCTCGGCTTCAGCCGGCGGCTTCAGGCGGGAGGTCGGCTCATGTCGGCTGACGAATTCGACCCGGCGATCGAGCGACTGTTCGCCCGCGCCCCCAGGATGGCCGACGACGCCCTGTTCGTCGCCGAGTTCCGCACGCGGCTGGAGAAGCGTTCGCGCTGGCGCGGCGTGGCCCTGACCGGCGCGGGGCTGATCGGCGGGCTGATCGCGGTGCGCGAAGGGATCAATCTGAACTTCACCGGCGGAGAGGCCGAGGTGACGACGCTGGGCCAGGGCGCGCAGGCGGTCGCCGTCACGGCCCAAGGCGCGGTCCAGTCCGGTCTGGGCGGTCTGGGGCTGGACTCCCTGGGGTTGGGCTCGATCGACCTGATGAGCGGGTCGGGCATGGCGGCGTTCTGGATCGTCGCCGGGGCGCTGGTCGCGCTGCTGGCCGCCGGCGCGGTGCGGCTTTCTCAGGACATCTAGGGTGACTCGGGCGGCGCGGGCGCCTATCTGACGGCCGATCAGACAGGAGGCCCGCCGATGTCCATTCACGCCCAGGAGACCGTCCGGCGCATTTCCGTGCCCGACATCGCGGCGAGAAAGGGCGGCGAACCGATCGTCTGCCTGACCGCCTATGACGCGCCGATGGCGGCCCTGCTGGACCCCCACTGCGACGTGCTGCTGGTGGGCGACAGCGTGGGCATGGCGGTGCACGGCCTTCCCAACACCGTCGGCGTCACGCTGGAGATGATGATCCTGCACGGCCAGGCGGTGGTCCGGGGCTCGCGCCGGGCCCTGGTGGTGGTGGACATGCCGTTCGGCGCCTACGAGGGCGGCGAGCAGGCCGCCTACGACGCCTGCGTGCGGGTCATGAAGGAAACCGGCGCCCAGGCGGTGAAGCTGGAGACCAGCGCGGAGCTGGCGCCCATCGTCCGGTTCCTGGTCCGGCGCGGCATTCCGGTGATGGGCCACATCGGCCTGCGCCCCCAGGCGGTGCTGGCCGAAGGCGGCTTCAAGGCCAAGGGCCGAACCGACGCGGAACGCGAGCGCGTGCTGGCCGAGGCTGTCGCCGTGGCCGAGGCGAGCGCCTTCTGCATCGTCATCGAGGGCGTGGCCGAATCCCTGGCGCGCGAAATCACCCAGACCATCGACGTCCCCACCATAGGCATCGGCGCCTCGGCCGCCTGCGACGGCCAGGTCCTGGTGGTCAACGACATGCTGGGAATGTTCGACTGGACCCCCAAATTCGTCCGCAAGTACGCCGATCTGCGCGGAGAGATCGACCGCGCCGCCGCCGCCTTCGCCTCTGACGTGAAGTCCCGCCGTTTTCCTGCCGAAGTCGAGACCTACTTCTCGAAAAAACCGGCTTCGCCGTAACGGCTTCGTTGCGGGCGTGAGGGCGACCCTCTAGGGTCCGCCGGATTCCGTGCAGCGATCTTTTGGGGCGACGTTTCCGTGGTTGATGTCTTCGAGCAGGTCGAGGAGGAGCTCCGCTCCGACCGGTATAAGCGCCTGGCCCGCACCTGGCTGCCCGTCGCGGCCGTGGTCGTGATCGTCGCGCTGATCGGCGCGCTGGGTTGGTGGGGCTGGGACAGCTATCAGTCCAATCGCGCCGCCAAGGGCGCCGAGGCCTATGATCGCGGCCTGGAAGCCCTGCGCGAAAGCAAGCCCGCCGACGCCCGCGCCGCCTTCCAGGAAGCGGTCGAGCAGGGCAACGGCGCCTATAAGGCCCTGGCCCTTCAGCAGCAGGCCGCCCAGGCCCTGGACGCCAACAAGGTTCCCGACGCGGTGCGCCTGTTCGACGAATCCGCCAAGGCGACGCGCGACCCGATCCTGTCCGACACGGCTTCGCTCAAGGCCGCGTGGCTGCTGATGGACACCGCGCCGCTGGCCGAGTTGGAAAGCCGCCTGACCCCGCTGGCCGAGGACGACCGCCCGCTGCACGCCTTCGCCCAGCATGCGCTGGCCCTGGCCCGCCTCCAGCACGGCAAGGCGGCCGAGGCCCGCTCGGCTTTGGTGGTGCTGCAACTGGGCCAGGACGTGCCCGACGCCATCCGCCAGCAGGCCCAGGCGGCCATCGCCATGATCGATTCCGGCACGGTCGCCGCCCTGCCCAAGATCGTCGACGCCGCCAAGGCCGCGCCGCCGCCCGCCGCGCCGCAAGTCGCGCCCGCATCGCAGGCTGCATCCCCGGCCTCGGCCCCGGCCCCGGCCGCTGCGCCGACCCAACAGTGACGTCACCGGACAGGACGCCTTCGATGAACCGAGCTCTGAAAGTCGCGCTGGTCTGCGGCGTCGCCCTGACGGTCGCGTCGTGCGGCGCCGTGCGCCGGTCCCTGCCGTTCGGCCTGGGTCGCAGCGACCAGCCCCAGGCCACGGCGACGGAGGGGCAGCGTATTTCGGTGCTGGCCTTCGACGAGCAGCTGGCGCCCTCGGCGGCCTTGGCCGGCCGCGATATCTTCCTGCCCGGCCCGCAGGCCGTGACGGCATGGACCCAGCCCGGCGGCACGCCCGAGAACCTGGTCGAGCACGTCATCGCCGCGCCGAACTTCCAGATCGCCTGGCGCCGCGACATCGGCGCCGGCTCGGCCAATCCGGGCGACGTCATGTCCCCGGTGGTCGCCGCCGACGGCAAGATCTTCGTCTTGGACGGCCGCTCGACCGTCACGGCCGTCTCGGCCGACACCGGCGCGGTGCTGTGGAAGGCCGACGTGAAGCCCGAGGGTCGCGATCGCGGCCGCGACAACGGCTTCGGCGGCGGCGTCGCCGTGGCCGGCGGGCGGGTGTTCGTCTCGTCGGGAACGCGCGTGGTTTCGGCGCTGGACGCCAACAGCGGCGCCGTGGTCTGGAGCCAGAACGTCGACGCCCCGGTGCACGGCGCGCCCACGGTCGCGGGCGGCCGCGTCTTCGTGGTCGATGTCGACAGCCAGATGTTCGCCTTCGACGCCGCCACCGGCGCCCAGGCCTGGGCCTATCGCGGCATCGGCGAGCCGGCGCGGGTCCTGCGCGCCTCCAGCCCGGCGGTGACGGGCGAGACGGTGATCGCCCCCTTCGCCTCGGGCCAGCTGGTCGCCCTGCGGACCAACAACGGCCAGCCGGTGTGGGAAGAGACCCTGTCCAACACCAGCCGCACCAGCGCCCTGTCCGAGGTGCGCGACATCGCCGGGCGTCCGGTCATCAGCCGCGGCATGGTCTATGGCGTCAGCCATTCGGGCCAGATGGCGGCCATCGACATCCGCTCGGGCCAGCCGCGCTGGCGGCTGCCCATCGTCGGCGTCAACGCCCCGCTGCCGGTCGGCGACGCGGTCTATGTCGTCTCCAAGGCCGGCGAACTGATCGCCGCCAACCGCGACACCGGCCAGGTCTATTGGACGCGCGAGCTGAACGAGGGGCGTGTCCGCAAGGAAGGCGGTTTCCTGGGCTTCTTCGATCATGAGCTTCGCCCGCAATGGTCGGGGCCGATCCTGGCGTCGAACCGCCTGGTGATGGTCAACTCGTTCGGCGAGGCCGTCGCCTTCGACCCGAAGACCGGCGCGCCGCAGGCGACCCTGAAGCTGGGCGCGCCCGCCTTCATCGCCCCCAGCGCCTATAACGGCGCCCTCTATGTGCTGACGGATTCCGGTCAGCTGATCTGCATCCGCTGACGTTTCGTCGCAAACTGGGTTAGAAGGCCGACATGGCTCTGAAGGTCGCCATTGTCGGCCGCCCCAATGTGGGCAAGTCGACCCTGTTCAACCGCCTCGTTGGCAAGCGTTTGGCGCTGGTCGACGATCGCCCCGGCGTGACCCGCGACCGGCGCTACGCCGACGGCAATATCGGCGACATGGACCTGACGCTGATCGACACGGCCGGGTATGAGGACGTCACCGACGAAAGCCTGGAAGCCCGGATGCGCGAGCAGACCGAGGCCGCGCTGGACGACGCCGAACTGATCCTGTTCATGATGGATGCGCGCGAGGGCGTGACCCAGTTGGACCGCATCTTCGCCGAACGCCTGCGCCGCCAGCACAAGCCGGTGATCCTGCTGGCCAACAAATCGGAAAGCCAGGCCTCGGGCGGCGGTGTCGGAGAAGCGCACGCCCTGGGCTTCGGCGAGCCGGTCGCCATCTCGGCCGAGCACGGCGAGGGCATGGCCGACCTGTATCAGGCCATCGTCACCGCGTCCGAAGACATCTTCATCGAGGAAGAGGACGAGCCGGAAAAGCCGATCCGCATCGCCGTGATCGGCCGCCCGAACGCCGGCAAGTCGACCCTGATCAACCGCCTGATCGGCGACGACCGGCTGCTGACCGGGCCGGAGGCCGGCATCACGCGCGATTCCATCTCGGTCGACTGGGTGTGGGAAGACAAGAACATCCGCCTGATCGACACGGCGGGGATGCGGCGCAAGGCCCGGGTTCAGGAGAAGCTGGAGAAGCTGTCGGTCGCCGACACCATCCGCGCCATCACCTTCGCCGAGGTGGTCATCCTGGTCATGGACAAGGACGACGCCTTCGACACCCAGGACCTGCAGCTGGCCGACCTGGTCGAGCGCGAGGGGCGGGCCCTGGTCTATGTCGCCTCCAAATGGGATCTGGAGGAGGAGCCGCAGGCGCGCCTGGCCGAGTTGAAACGGCTGGCCGAGGACAAGCTGCCCCAGCTTAAGGGGTCGCCCTTCGTCGCCCTGTCGTCGCACAGCGGCCGCGGCGTCGACCGCCTGATGCCGGCCGTACTCCAGGCCTATGACATCTGGTCGGTCAAGGTGAAGACCAAGGACCTCAACACCTGGCTGTCCATGGCCACCCAGCGCCATCCGCCGCCCGCGGTGGACGGCAAGCGGATCAAGCCCAAGTACATCGCCCAGACCAAGGCGCGTCCGCCGACGTTCGTGCTGATGGCCAGCCGCGCCTCGGCCATGCCCGACCACTACAAGCGCTATCTGATCAACTCGATCCGCGAGAGCTTCGACCTGCCGGGCACGCCCATCCGGCTGAACGTCAAGACCAGCGGGGCCAACCCCTATGTCGACGGCGGCGCCAAGTCGGGCCCGGAGCGGTTCAAGGGCGCGGCCAAGACCGCGCCGCGCCGCATCCAGAAGGCCGAAAAGGCCGAGGAGCGGCTGTCCAATCTGCCGGGCAAGGCGCTGGAGCAGAAGGCCAAGGCGGGGATCAAGCCCAAGGTGAAGCCTCTGGGCGGGTTGAAGGCCAGCGCCTCCAAGAAGTCCGGGACCAACGCCATCGTCGGCAAGGGCGCGCGTGGCGGCGCCCGTCAGGTCTCGCGCTCGGGCCGCGTCCGCAGCGGCCAGAAGGGCGGCGCCAAGCGCTGACGCCCATGAGCGAGGGGAACGCGACGCTTCCCGCGCGGCCGACCGCCCGCTGGCTGATCCTGGACCCGCAGGGCCGGGTGCTGCTGTTCCGCTTCGTCTTCGCCGAGGGGCCGCTGTCCGGAACCGTCTTCTGGGCCACGCCCGGCGGCGGCTGCGAGCCGGGCGAAAGCTTCGAGGACGCCGCGCGTCGCGAACTGTTCGAGGAGACGGGCCTGTCCGTCGCCGATCCCGGTCCCCAGGTCGCCCGCGTCCGCGTGGCCTTTCGCCTGCCTGACGGCCGCATGGCCGACGTGGATCAGCGCTTCTTCCTGCTGCGCGCCGAGCGCTTCGTCGTCGCGCCCGGGGGCTGGACGGAAGAGGAGCGGCGCGTCCTGGTCGAGCACCGCTGGTGGACGGCGGCCGACATCCGGGCCTCCACCGAGGCGATCTGGCCCGCCGAACTGCCCGATCTCCTCGACGATCTTCGCGATTAGACCAGGGCTTCCGGGGACGGCTCCGACTTCCAGTCCCTGAAGGACACCGTCAGCGGCGGCGTCAGGTCGCCGCGGGCCAGTTCGACGATCAGGGGGGCGATCTCGGACGGATGGGGCAGGCCCTGCGGGTCTTCGCCCGGATAGGCCTGGGCGCGCATCTGGGTTCGCATCCGGCCGGGATCGACGATGCTGACGCCGACCGGCGTGCTCTCGATCTCGTCGGCCCAGGCCTTCACCAGGGCTTCGGCGCCCGCCTTGGTGGCGGCGTACATGCCCCAGAAGGCGCGGGGCCTGGCCGCCACGCTGGTGGTCAGGTGGATGGCGCGCCCCGCGTCGGAGGCGCGCAGCAGCGGCTCCAGCGAACGGATCAGGCGATAGACGGCGGTGAAGTTGGTCTTTTCGACCTTGGCGAACTCGCGCGGGTCGGCGTGGGACACCGGCGTCAGGCCCGACGGCCCCATGGTCGCCGCCGCCTGGACCCAGATGTCCAGCTTCTTGAACCGCTCGAAGATGGCCCCGCCCAGCCGGTCGATGGCGCCCCCGTCCACCAGGTCGAAGGGAACCAGGGTGGCGTGCTGGCCCGTCGCGGCGAAGACGGCGTCGTCCAGCTCTTCCAGGCCGCCCTGGGTGCGCGCCGTGGCGATGACGTGGGCGCCGGCCTTGGCCAGGGCCAGGGCGCTTTCATAGCCTATGCCGCGCGAGGCGCCGACGACCAGGGCGATACGGCCGGAAAGGGGGAGTTCGGACATGGCGCCTGATAGCGCGCGCGAGGCCGGCCCGCCAAGCCGCTATTCGCCCGGCGCCGTCCGCCTGGCTTCAGGCGCTGACGAGCAGGGACAACTGCCGGGCGCCGAATTCGCGGCCGCCTTCCTCGATCTCCCGGTCCAGCAGGCGGGTCGGGTAGTCGCCGGTGAAATAGTGGTCGGTGAACTGCGGGTTGGCCTTGTCGCGGCCCGTCTCGCCCATCGCCCGGTACAGGCCGTCGATGGACAGGAAGCCCAGGCTGTCGACCTCCAGCATGTCGCGCATCTCTTCCAGCGTCTTGTTGGCCGCCAGCAGCTGCGCGCGTTCCGGCATGTCGATGCCGTAGAAGTCCGGGAACAGGATCTGCGGGCTGGCCGAGCGCAGGTGGACCTCGGTCGCCCCCGCCGCCCGCACGGCGCGGACCAGCTTCAGCGAGGTGGTGCCGCGCACGATGGAGTCGTCGATCAGCACCACGCGCTTGCCGGCCAGGGCCGACTTGTTGGGGCTGTGCTTCATGCGCACCCCCTTCTGACGGGCGCCCTGGCTGGGCTGGATGAAGGTGCGGCCCAGATAGTGGCTGCGGATGATGCCCATCTCGTAGGGGATGCCGCTCTCCTGGGCGTAGCCCAAGGCCGCCGGCACGCCAGAGTCCGGCACCGGCACGACGATGTCGGCCTCCACGCCCAATTCGCGCGCCAGGCCCCGCCCCATCTCCTTCCTGACCTCATAGACCGAGCGGCCGTTCACGACCGAGTCGGGGCGCGAGAAATAGACATATTCGAACAGGCAGGGGCGGGCGGCGCGGGCGGGGAAGGGCTTGAGCGAGCGCAGGCCGCTTTCGTCGATGACGACGACCTCGCCATGCTCGACGTCGCGCACGAAGGTCGCGCCGATCATGTCCAGGGCGCAGGTCTCGGACGCCAGCACCCAGGCCTCGCCGACCCGGCCCAGCACCAGCGGACGGATGCCCAGCGGGTCGCGGGCGCCGATCATCTTGTGCCGCGTCTGGGCGACCAGGGCGTAGCCGCCCTCGATCCGCGCCAGGGCGTCGATGAAGCGATCGACGATCTTGGCCTTACGGCTGCGCGCGATCAGGTGGAGGATGACCTCGGAGTCCGACGTCGACTGGAAGATGGCGCCTTCGCCGACCAGCTGGCTGTGCAGGAACTTGAAGTTGGTCAGGTTGCCGTTGTGGGCGATGGCGATGCCGCCCTGGTCCAGATCGGCGAACATCGGCTGGATGTTGCGCAGAAACGATCCGCCGGCGGTGGAATAGCGGGTATGGCCCACGGCCGCCCGGCCGGGCATCCGGCCGGCCAGGTCGGCGCCGCCGAAGGCCTCGCCCACCAGGCCCTGGTGCCGTTCGGTGTAGAAGCGTTCGTCCTTGATGCTGGCGATGCCGCAGGCTTCCTGGCCGCGATGCTGCAGGGCGTGCAGGCCCAGGGCGACGACGGCCGAGCCCTCGTCCTCTTCCGCGCCCCAGACGCCGCAGACGCCGCATTCCAGGCGAAGCTGGTCGTCCTCCGGCTCGCGCCAATGTTCGCGGTGAACGACGGGATCGGCGATATGGTGGCGCATCGTCGGGCTCCGATGACCTGGGACTTGGGACACTAGGGGGCGGCTTCGCGCGGCGAAGTAGTCCCGGATTGCGGCTGGGGCAAGGCTTCCCGATCGGAAAACCCTTTGCGTACGGAGGAATCCACCACGGGGGAGATGGCGTCGACGCCCCGGCCGATGCCGGGCAGGACCATCTGGATCGCCCGCGCGCCGAGCGCGCTGACCGGATAGGTCAGGGCGCCGTTCAGCCAGCGGGGCGTGCGTTCGCCAGGCAAGGCGGCCACGATGACGAGATGGACCGCTCCGATCAGGATCAGGGCGCGCACGGCGCCCACGGCAAGGCCAAGCACGCGATCGAGGCCGCCCAGGGACGGATGCGCCTTGGCGCTCTTGGACAGCAGGGATCCGGCGATCCGCAGGCCGAAATAGACGACGAAGAAGGTCAGGATGGCCGCCAGCACCGTGCCGGCCCAGTCGGGATCGACCACGGCGCGCCCGGCCATGGCGGTGAAGGGCAGGGCGATCAGGGCGACCAGGGCGGCCAGCAGCGCGCTGAGCAGGGTCACGATCTCGCGGACGCCCCCGCGCACCCAGCCGGCGGCGGCCGAGAACAGCAGAACCACGATGACGAAGACGTCGTATCCGGTCACGCGGCGGGGTTCCTGGCGGGGCTCACGGCTCTCTAATACCGGTTCTGCGAGATTCGTTCGACCACTTCGGACAGGCGCGTGGCCGCCGTGGTCTTCACGCCCCTGGTCTTGGCCGACAGGGGCGGGGACAGGACCTGGTCGAAGCCCAGCTTCTGGGCCTCGCGCAGACGGGCCTCGGCGCGGCCGACGCTGCGGACCTCGCCCGACAGGCCGATTTCGCCGAAGACGACGCAACCCTGCGGCAGGGGCACGTCCAGGGCCGAGCTGATCAGCGCCGCCGCCGCGGCCAGATCCGCCGCCGGCTCGTTGATGCGCAGGCCCCCCGCGACGTTCAGATAGACGTCCTTGTCCCCGAACCCCAGGCCGCAGCGCGCTTCCAAGACCGCCAGCAGCATGGCCAGCCGGCCCGAATCCCAGCCGACCACGGCCCGGCGCGGCGTGCCGTAGGCCGAGGGCGCGACCAGGGCCTGCATCTCGACCAGCACGGGCCGCGAACCCTCGATGCCGGCGAACACGGCCGCGCCCGGCGCGCGGTCCTTGCCCTCGCCCAGGAACAGGGCCGAGGGGTTGGCGACCTCGCGCAGGCCGCTGTCGCCCATTTCGAAGACGCCGATCTCGTCGGTCGCGCCAAAGCGGTTTTTGCCGGCGCGCAGGATGCGGAAGGGATAGCCGCGCTCGCCCTCGAAGGTCATGACGGCGTCGACCATGTGTTCGACCACCCGGGGGCCGGCGACCTGGCCGTCCTTGGTGACGTGGCCGACCAGCACCACCGCGGGGCCGCCGTTCTTGGCCAGCCGCACCAGTTCCCCGGCGCAGGCCCGCACCTGGGTGATGGAGCCCGGCCCGCTCTCGTGCACGTCGGACCATAGCGTCTGCACCGAATCGACGATGACGATGTCGAACGTCTCGCGCTTCAGCGTGCCCAGGATGTCGCGCAGCGCCGTGGCCGCGGCCAGATCGACCGGCGCGTCGGCCAGCCCCATCCGCTTGGCCCGGGCGCGGATCTGCTCGACCGCCTCCTCGCCGGAGATGTAGGCGACCTTGGCGCCGCGCAGCGCGGCCTTGGCCGCGACCTCCAGCAACAGGGTCGACTTGCCCACCCCCGGATCGCCCGACAGCAGAATGGCCGATCCCGGCACGACCCCGCCGCCGCAGACCCGGTCGAACTCGGCCACGCCGGTGGCGATGCGGGGCGGCTCGGGCGTGTCGCACTGAAGCGTCTCGAACTGAAGGCCCCGGCCGCGCGCGGCGGCCGAGGCGGCCGGCTTGATGGCGCCGGGCGGGGCGGATCGGCTCTCCTCGCTCAGGGTGTTCCACTGGCCGCACGATCCGCACTGGCCGGACCATTTGCCGTGGACCGTCCCGCAGGACTGACAGACGTAGAGGGCGGTGTCGCGAGCCATGTGGGCCTGTCTAGCAGATGCCGCGGCGGGGGCTATCCGCCCGCCGCCCGTCTGCGACCGGAACTGACGTGGGTGTGGAAATGAGACTGACTCTCAGCATCTTGCATCTATGGCCAAGCCGGGGTCAGTATGCCGCACCCTGTTCTCCCAGCCCCCGAGCGCCCTCCATGACCGACCAGCCGAGCCAACCCGCCGTCGATCCCGCCCTGGTGGCGCGCGTCAAGGGCATCCTGCTTCAGCCCCGGGCGGAGTGGGAGCGGATCGACGGCGAGTTCGCCACCACCCAGACCCTGTTCACCCGCTACGCCATGATCCTGGCCGCCATCGGCCCGGTGTGCAGCCTGCTGGGCGGCCAGCTGTTGCCGATCTTCGGAATGCGGATGCCGATCACCGCGGCGCTGGTGGTGGCCGTGGTCAGCTATCTGCTGTCGCTGCTGGGCGTCTTCCTGCTGGGCCTGATCATCAACGCCCTGGCCCCCAGCTTCGGCTCGGTCCCCAGCAAGATCCAGGCGATGAAGGTGGCGGTCTATTCGTGGACGGCGGCCTGGCTGGCCGGGGTGTTCGGCCTGATTCCCATGCTGGGCGTGCTGGCGATCCTGGGCCTTTACTCCTTCTATCTGCTGTTCGTCGGCCTGCCGATCCTGATGAAGACGCCGGAAGACAAGAAGGTCGGCTATTTCATCGTCACGCTGATCCTCAGCATCGTGGTCTATTTCATCATCAGCGCCGTGATCGGCAGCATCAGCATGATGTTCGTGGCCAGCACGGCGGCGATGAGCGGCCTGGCCGGTCTCTGACCCGCCGGCGTCAATCGACATAGGCGCGCGGGACGCGGGGGGTGATCGAGGTCAGCAGTTCGTAGGCGATGGTGCCCGCCGCCGCCGCCGCGTCGTCCAGCCGGCGGTTGGGGCCGAACAGTTCGACCCGGTCGCCGACGGCGACGTCCAGGCCCGTGACGTCCACGGCGCAGACGTCCATCGACACCCGGCCCAGCAGCGGCCGCGTCTGGCCCGCCACCCAGGCCGCCCCGCGCGGGCTGTAGGACCGAAGCAGGCCGTCGGCGTAGCCGGCCGCCACGGTGGCGACCCGCACGGGCGCGTCGGCCCGGAAGCCGCGCGAATAGCCGACGCTCTCGCCCGCCGGAACCTCGCGCACCTGCAGCACCTCGGCCCAGAGCGTGGCGACGGGCGCGATCCGGTCGTCGGTCCGCCCCTCGGGCCCGCCGCCGTAGAGGCAGATGCCCGGCCGCACGGCGTCGAAGGCGAAGTCCGGCCCCAGGAAACAGCCGCCGGAGTTGGCGAAGGAGCGGATCGCGCCGGGATAGCGCTGGGCGGCCGCGGCGAAGAGGTCGCGCTGGCGGCGGTTCATCGGCTGGGCCGGTTCGTCGGCGCAGGCCAGGTGGCTCATCACCAAAGAGACGCCGTCGAACGTTTCGGGGGCGTCCTCGGGCCGGAAGCCCAGCCGGTTCATGCCGGTGTCGATCTGAAGGCCGCAGGCGCCGCCGCCGGCCTGGCGCCAGGCGTCGATCTGGCGCGGCTGGTTCAGCACCGGCCGCAGGTCGGCCGCCTTCAGTTCCGCCGCCGCGCCCTCATGGCAGCCGTCCAGCACATAGATGGTCGGCTCGGCGCCCAGGGCCGCGCGCAGGGCCTGGCCCTCGGCGGCGCGCGCCACGAAGAAGGTCCGCGCGCCCTCGGCCATCAGGCGGGTCGCGCAGGCCGGGGCGCCCAGGCCGTAGCCGTCGGCCTTGACCACAGGATGCACGGGCGCGCCGGTCAGGGCCTGAAGCGCGTGGAAATTGCGCGCGAGGGCGCCGAGATCGACGGAAAGCGTGGCGGGGGAGGGCATCGGGCTCTTATGACGCAAGTTTCTTGCAATGGAAGGGCGGCGAGCCCGAGCCGTGCGGAAAAACACCGTGCGAAGAGTGCGAATAGTGTGAAATCCGGGCCGGAAGCGACGCCGCGACCGCACGGTTCGCGAAAAAGACAGTGTGAATAGTATGAATGGTGTGAAATCCGGTCGCGGCGCCCCGCAGGCCGGGGGGGCGGCGATCATAACCGATCGCGAAGGTGCGAAAGGTCGATCGCCGGACCGTCACCGTATGGCGTTGTTCTGAAAACGGAAATGTTCAGAAATTGGGATGGCCGAGGCGACGCGCCCGCCGTGCGGCCCTATTCGTAGCTGTCCTGGTAGCGGCAGTCGTGGGCCAGGTTGCCGAACTTGGTGGTGTCGGCGTCGAAGGCCAGTTTGACGATGCCGATGGGGCCGTGGCGCTGCTTGCCGATGACGACCTCGGCCTGGTGCTGCAGGCGGTCCATGTCCTGCTGCCACTGCAGGTGTTCCTCGGTGCCCTCGCGCGGTTCGGCGCGGCCCAGGTAATAGCTCTCGCGATAGACGAACATCACGCAGTCGGCGTCCTGCTCGATCGAGCCGGATTCGCGCAGGTCCGACAGCTGGGGCCGCTTGTCCTCGCGCTGCTCGACCTGGCGCGACAGCTGCGACAGGGCGATGATCGGCACCGACAGCTCCTTGGCCAGGGCCTTCAGCCCGCCGGTGATCTCGGACACCTCCTGCACCCGGTTCTTCTGGCTGTTCTCGCCGGTGGTCACGAGCTGGAGGTAGTCGACGATGATCAGGTCCAGGCCGTGCTCCATCCGCTTCAGCCGCCGCGCGCGCGCGGCCAGCTTGGAGATGGACAGGCCGCCGGTGGCGTCGATGTAGAGGGGGCTTTCGCCGATCTCGACGGCGGCGTCGCGGATCTTGCCGAAGTCGGTGGCGTCGATCTCGCCCTTGCGCAGCTTGTCGGAGGACACGCCCGAGGCGTCGGCCAGGATCCGCATGGCCAGCTGTTCGGCGCTCATTTCCAGCGAGTAGAAGGCCACGACCCCGCCGTTGACGGTCTTGCGCCCCTCCGGCGTCGGCTCCCACTGATAGTTGCGCGCCACGTTGAAGGCGATGTTGGTCGCCAGCGCCGTCTTGCCCATCGACGGACGGCCGGCGAGGATCAACAGGTCGGACGGGTGCAGGCCGCCCAGCTTGGAGTCCAGGTCGTTCAGGTGGGTGGCCAGGCCGGCCAGCTTGCCGTCGCGCTGATACGCCTCGGCCGCCATCTGAACCGCGCCGGACAAGGCGTGGGAAAAGCTGACGAAACCGGACGAAGGCTTGCCGGTTTCGGCCAGGGAGTACAGGGTCTGCTCGGCCTGTTCGATCTGCTCGTCGGCGGGCGTTTCGGGGTTCGGCGCCTCCTTGATGATGTCGCCGCCGATGCGGATCAGGTCGCGACGCAGGGCCAGGTCATAGACGACCCGGGCGTAGTCGGGCGCATTGGCGGCGGGCGGGGCGCGGTCCACCAGGTCGGCCAGATAGCGCAGGCCGCCGAACTCCTGAAACGCCGGGTCCTGCTTGAACCGCTCCATCAGGATGGTGGGCTCGGCCAGCATCCCCTGGCGGATGTGGTCCTCGATCGCCTCGAACAGACGCTGGTGGAAGGGCTCGTAGAAGTGCGAGCCGCGCAGCCGGTCGCTGAGCCGTTCGAACACGGCGTTGTCGAACATCAGCGAGCCCAGCAGCGCCTGCTCGGCCTCCAGATTGTGCGGCATCGACGAGACGCCGCCGTGATCGGTCGGCGAGGCGGAAAAGGGCAGCGGGGCGAAGGCGTTCATGTCGGTTAAGGCTTTAGCGCCGCCCTGCGTCGGATGCGGACGGAATCCGACGCACGTCCGAAGATGAACGGGGATAGGCTGTGGACGGGGCGCGAAACGACAGGGGCGCTCCCGAAGGAACGCCCCCTTGAGCCGTCAGGCGCGGGGCCGGGTCACCAGTTCAGGCTGACCCGGGCATAGGCGTAGCGGCCATTGAAGCCGAAGGGCGAATAGTAGGGGAAGCCCAGCACGCCGTTGGAATTCAGGCTGGCCGGCACATAGTCCGGATATTCGTCGAAGACGTTGTCCACGCCGACGGCCAGGCCGACCCGGTCGGTCAGTCGATAGCGGCCTTCCAGATCCACCACCGTCTTGGCGCCGGTCGAATAGTCGCTGGCGGCGGTCGAGCCGGGCTGCAGGACGTCGCCGTAGTAGGTGGCCTTCAGCGTGGCCCCCCACTGGTCCAGACGCCAGTCCGCCGAGGCCGAGACCTTGGTCGCCAGCGTGCCCTCCTCGATGGTCAGGATGCGCTGGCGGGCGAACAGGGTGGGCGAGAGGTCGGTGCTCAGCGACACGTCGTTGAAGTTCGCCGCGACCGTGAAGTCGAAGTCGCCGGCCGCCTCGGTCGGCAGGCGATAGCGGCCGACCACGTCCACGCCCTCGGTCTCGGTCGAGACGCCGTTCAGGAAGAACCGCGCGGCCTGCACGCCCAGCGGACCCAGCACCGCCGGATTGCGGATCAGTTCCGACAGGACGATCTGGTCGTCGATGTCGATCTTGTAGGCGTCCACCGTCAGGTCGAAGCGGCCCAGCCGCACCACCGCGCCCAGCGAATAGTTGGTCGAGGTCTCGGGCTCCAGCGGGCGGCCGCCCAGGGCCGTCGCCACCACGCTGGTCGCCGGGAAGGTGCCCGTCTCGACCACGGCGCCGTCCTGGATCACCGAGGCGGTGGAGGTGAAGAAGGATTGCTGCAGCGACGGCGCGCGGAAGGCCGTCGAGATCGAGCCGCGCAGGGCGAAAGCGGGGGTGAAGTCGTAGCGGGCGCTGAACTTGCCCGTCTGGGTGTCGCCGAAGTCGGAATAGTCCTCGAACCGCACGGCCCCCTCGACCGTCAGCTTTTCGGTCAGCGGGATCTCCACGTCGGCGTAGGCGGCGAAGTTGTCGCGGTCGACGTCGATCTCGTTCGAGGGCTGGAAGCCGACGAAGCCCTGGGCGCCGCCGGCCAGGGCGGTGTTGGCGCCCAGCGGGCCGCGGTTGTAGCTCTCGGGCTGGCCGGCCTCGATCTTGTAGGTCTCCCAGCGCTGCTCCAGGCCCCAGGCGAAGTTCAGCGGGCCGCCGGACAGGCCGACCTCGAAGGCCTGGCTGAAGTCGGCGCCCAGGACCAGCTGGTCATAGATCAGCGAACCGGAATCGAAGGTCGTCGGCGAGGCCGAGCCATAGGTGGAGTTCAGCGAGTCCCGCGTCTCGAAATCCAGGGCGTTGCGGCCATAGACCAGGCTGATCTCGGCGTCCCAGCCGCCCAGCTGGCCGCGCGCGCCGCCGGCGGCCGACACGTCCTGGCTGTCCACGCCGATCTTGGGCAGGAAGCCGTCCGGATAGATGGCCGCGACATTGTTCACATTGTCGGACAGGCGCGGGAAGGCGGCGCTTTCGCTCTGGCGATCCTGATAGCCGGCCCAGCCGAAGGCCTCCCAGCCGTTCCCCAGGGGCTTGCCGGCGTTGGCGAAGACGGTCCACTGCTCGACCTCGGGGTCGCCGGCGCGGGCGGTGACGGCGCCGTTGGCGGCGGCGCGCGGATCGTAGTCCGAGCGGTTGGTCGGGTCGCGCTGGAGGTATTCCGCCGACAGGGTCAGATAGCCGTCCGAGCCCAGGGCCAGGCCCTGCCAGGCCGAGGCGGTGACGGTCTGGCCGTCGTTCTCGTCGCGTTCGCCGCGCGCGGTCTCCACGGTGGTGACGTACTGGCCGTAGGTGACGCTGGCGCCGCCGCCGCTTGAGGCTTCCTTGAGGCGCAGGTTGACGACGCCGGCGATGGCGTCGGAGCCGTACTGGGCCGAGGCGCCGTCGCGCAGCACCTCGACGCGGTCAAGGGCGCCGGTGGGGATGGCGTTCAGGTCCACGGCGGCCGAGCCGCGCCCGATCGAGCCGTTGACGTTGACCAGGGCCGAGGCGTGGCGGCGCGTGCCGTTCAGCAGCACCAGCGTCTGGTCCGGCGACAGGCCGCGCAGGGTCGCCGGCCGCACCGAGTCGGTGCCGTCCACCGCGGTCGGGCGGGCGAAGGTCAGCGAGGGCACGGTCTGCGACAGGGCGGCGGCGAACTCGGTGGTGCCGCGCTGCTGCAGGGTCTCGCTGGTCACGACGTCGACGGGGGCCAGGGTGTCCAGGCGCGAGCGGTTGGGCACGCGCGTGCCGGTGACCACGATGTCGTTCGGGTCGGCCTCAGGCGCGGTCTGGGCCAGGGCGGGGGCGGCGCCGAACAGGGCGATCGCGGAAGCGGCGCCCAGCAGGGCGGACAGGCGGGAGGTCATGGAGGAATCCTTCTTGAAGGCGCGGGAGAGCATCCGGCGGTCTTGGGTCGCCGCCGGTTGGGAAAGGTCGGGATCGGAAAGGGGACGCGCGGCGGCCTCAGCCGCGGCGACATCGCCGGGCGCGACAGGCGTTTCGGAACAGGTTGCGGCGCATGAGGCCCCTCCAGGCGCGGCACAGGGGAGGCGTGTCGCGGCAGAGGCGATATTGAGACCGCATCGGGGCGCGTCAATCCGGGCCATGCGCCAGATTTTCTGGCCGCGTCTTTAGAAATCCTTACGCGGCGGGCCGGCGGGGGCTGGCCCGCGGGCAGGAAAAAGGGCGCGTCCCGTGCGGAACGCGCCCTTGTCCTTGTCGTCGATCCGGTCGGATCAGGCTTCGTCGCCGAAGCCTTCCTGTTGACTGGCGCCGCCCTCGATCAGCTCCTGGGCCGATTGCTCGGCGGCCTGGCGCTCGTCGTCGAACTGGCTGCGGATGACGTCTTCACCCTTGGCCTGACGCTCGGCTTCGTCGGCCGAACGGGCGATGTTGACCTTGACCGTGGCGCGGACCTCGGCGTGCAGGCGGACCAGCACTTCGTGGACGCCCAGGGTCTTGATCGCCGTGTTCAGCACGACCTGCGAACGCTCGACCTTGCCGCCTTCGGCCTGGATGGCCTCGGCGACGTCGCGGCCCGCGACCGAACCGTACAGCTGGCCGGTTTCGCCGGCCTGGCGGATCATGACGTAGGTTTCGCCGTCGATCTTGTCGGCGACCTTCTGCGCGTCGGCCTTGTTCTTCTCGTTGCGCTGCTCGATGGCGGCGCGGTCGAGTTCGAAGGCCTTCAGGTTGGCGGCGGTGGCCCGGCGGGCCTTGTCGCGCGGCAGAAGGAAGTTGCGGGCGAAGCCGTCCTTGACGGACACGACGTCGCCGATGGCGCCGAGGTTTTCGACGCGTTCCAGCAGAACGACCTTCATCTTACTTCACCACGTACGGCAGGAGGGCCAGATAGCGGGCGCGCTTGATGGCCTTGGCCAGTTCGCGCTGCTTCTTCTGCGAGACGGCGGTGATGCGCGAAGGCACGATCTTGCCGCGTTCGGAGACGTAGCGCTGCAGCAGCTTCACGTCCTTGTAGTCGATCTTCGGCGCGTTGGCGCCCGAGAACGGGCACACCTTGCGGCGACGATAGAAGGGGCGGCGGGCCGGGCCGGAGCCGGCCGGAGCGCCCGGAGTGGGGGCAGTCGTATCGGTCATGTCCGGTTTCCTTATTCGGCGTCGGAAGAGGCGTCGTCGCGCGGGGTGCGCTCGCGCTCACGCTCGCGTTCACGCTCGCGGCGGGCCAGCAGCGGCGACAGTTCCAGGTCGAGTTCCTCGACGCGGACGGTCAGCCAGCGCAGCACGTCTTCGTTGATCGACAGCTGACGCTCGACCTCGGCCATGGCGGCCGGGGGGGCGTCGACGGCCAGCAGCGAATAGTGCGCCTTGCGGTTCTTCTTCACGCGGTAGGTCAGGTTGCGCAGACCCCAGTATTCGATCTTGGCGACCGAGCCGCCGCCGGCGACGATCAGATCCTTGATGGTGTCATTCAGCGCTTCGGCCTGTTGCGCCGAGATGTCCTGGCGCGTCATGACCGTGTGCTCGTAAAGAGCCATGCGGTAGTCTCCCTTTTCGGGCGTCGGCGCGGAAACGACCGGGTAAGTCGATCTCCACGATGGCTCCTGGCGCGGCGGCCGGACCGAGCGTCCGTCCCTTTGGTGGTCCGCGTCAGGACCGAAGCCCTGGAAAGCGGGCGCGTATAGGGGAAAAGGGGCGGGAGCGCAACATTTCTCTCTCCCCCGCGGGGAGGTCGGGCGGGGAGGGCGGGGAGGGCGCGGCGACGCCCTACAGACCTGGACTTCATCAAGCAGGTGCGACCCTGCCGGGCCGCCCCCACCCGGTCGCTTCGCGACCACCCTCCCCATGAAGGGGAGGGAGAGGCTTTCCCCCGCCGCGCTCCCCGCCTAAACCGTCCCCATGCCGAAGCTGACGTCAGCGGTCGATCCGCAAAGCCCCGATTACAAGTCCCTGCACGCGCACAACAGCGCCCTGGCCGCGACCCTGCGCGAGCGCGTGGCGCAGGCCGCGCGCGGCGGGTCGGACAAGGCGCGCGAGCGGCACGTCTCGCGGGGCAAGCTGTTGCCGCGCGACCGGGTAGAGCGCCTGCTGGACCCTGGCTCGCCCTTCCTGGAGGTCGGGCAGCTGGCGGCGAACGGGATGTACGACGACGAGGCGCCGGGCGCCGGGGTGATCGCCGGGATCGGGCGCGTCTCGGGCCGCGAGGTGATGATCGTCGCCAATGACCCGACGGTGAAGGGCGGCGCCTATTTCCCGATGACGGTCAAGAAGCACCTGCGCGCCCAGGAGATCGCCGAGCAGAACCGCCTGCCGTGCGTCTATCTGGTCGATTCCGGCGGGGCCAACCTGCCGCACCAGGCCGAGGTGTTTCCGGACCGCGACCATTTCGGCCGCATCTTCTTCAACCAGGCGCGGATGAGCGCCAAGGGCATCGCCCAGATCGCCTGCGTCATGGGCCTGTCGACCGCTGGCGGCGCCTATGTGCCCGCCATGTCGGACGAGACGGTCATCGTCCGGAACCAGGGCGCGATCTTCCTGGCCGGGCCGCCGCTGGTGAAGGCCGCGACGGGCGAGGTGATCACCGCCGAGGAGCTGGGCGGGGCCGAGACCCACGGGCGTCGGTCCGGCGTGGTCGACCACGTGGCCGAGAACGACGAGCACGCGCTGGAGGTGGTGCGCTCCATCGTCGCCAATCTGAACACGACCAAGCCGGTAGAGATGGATGTGCGCGAACCGCGCGCGCCGGCCTTCGACCCCGAGGAGCTGTACGGCCTGATCCCCGAGGACGTGCGAGCGCCCTATGACGTGCGCGAGGTGATCGCCCGCATCGTCGACGGCTCCGACTTCGACGAGTTCAAGACGCTGTACGGTTCGACCCTGGTGTGCGGCTTCGCCCGCATCTGGGGCTATCCGGTGGCGATCCTGGCCAACAATGGGGTGATCTTCTCGGAGAGCGCGCAGAAGGGGGCGCACTTCATCGAACTGGCCTGCAAGCGCAAGATCCCGCTGCTGTTCCTGCAGAACATTTCGGGCTTCATGGTCGGCGGAAAGTACGAGGCGGGCGGCATCGCCAAGGACGGGGCCAAGCTGGTGACGGCGGTGGCCTCGGCGGAGGTTCCCAAGTTCACCGTCCTGATCGGCGGATCGTTCGGCGCGGGCAATTACGGCATGTGCGGCCGGGCCTATTCGCCGCGCTTCCTGTTCACCTGGCCCAACAGCCGCATCGGCGTGATGGGCGGCGAGCAGGCCGCCAGCGTCCTGGCCACCGTGCACCGCGACGCCGAGACCTGGACGCCGCAAGACGCCGAGGCCTTCAAGGCGCCGATCCGCCAGAAGTACGAGGACGAGGGCAATCCCTACTACGCCACCGCCCGCCTGTGGGACGACGGCATCATCGATCCGGCCCAGACCCGCGACGTGCTGGGCCTGGCCATCAGCGCCAGCCTGAACGCCCCGATTCCGGAGACCACCTTCGGCCTGTTCAGGATGTGAGGCGGATCAGCGGGCCAGGCGCTTCCTGGCCTCCTCGGCGCCGAAGACGATGTCGGGATCGGGCTTCTTCACCTCGCCCGGAACATGATCCAGCACCGCCAGGATGTGGCGGATGATGTTCAGCCGGGCGGTCTTCTTGTCGTCGGTGGCCACGATGGTCCAGGGCGCGAAGTCGCGGTCGGTCTCGGCCAGCATCCGGTCGCGGGCGTCGGAATAGGCGTCGAAGCGGGCCTCGGCCTCGGCGTCCAGCGAGGACAGCTTGAACTTCTTGAGCGGGTCCTTGCGGCGTTCCTTCAGCCGCAGGGCCTGTTCCTCGCGCGAGATGTCCAGCCACAGCTTGATCAGGACGATCCCGTCGTCGGTCAGCATCCGCTCGAAGCGCGGCGTGTCGGCCATGAACTGGGCGTACTGGGCGGGGGTGCAGAACCCCATCACCGGCTCGACGCCCGCGCGGTTGTACCAGGAGCGGTTGAAGATGACCGTCTCGCCCGCCGCCGGCAGGTGGGCGACGTAGCGCTGGAAATACCACTGGCTGGATTCGCGGTCGCTGGGCTTGGGCAGGGCGACCACGCGCGTCTGGCGCGGCGACATATATTCCGTAAGCCGCTTGATGGCGCCGTCCTTGCCGGCGGTGTCGCGCCCCTCCAGGACGATGACGACCCGCAGGCCGTGTTCGATCGTCCAGGCCTGGGTCTGGACCATGGCGAGCTGGAGCTGCTCCAGTTCGTCGTCGTAGGCGTCGGATTTCTTTCCCATGCGCCGACAGTGACCGGCGCGGGCGGACAGGGCAAGGGCCGTGCGTTCGCGCCGCCGGGACGCTAGGCTGTCGCCGAATACAGGGAGAGCGCCGCCATGAAGACCGACCGCCGAACCGTCCTGGCCGGAAGCCTGGCCGTGGCCGGGCTGGCCGCCCTGCCGGCGCGGGCGGACATCGGCGCCGATCCGGCCGCCTATGAGGCCGTGCTGGAGGCGGTGTTCGCCGAGACCCGGCCGGTGGCCCTGGCCGGCGGGGTGGTGACGCGCGAGGGCCTGGCCTGGTCCGGGGTTCGCGGGGTGCGCCGGTTCGGCGGGGACGACCCGGCGACGCTGGACGACCGCTGGCACCTGGGGTCCAACACCAAGGCGATGACGGCGGCGCTCTACGCCCGGCTGGTCGAGCAGGGACGGGCGGACTGGGACGCGCCCCTGTCGGTCCTGTTCCCGGCCGCGACGGTCGATCCGGCCTATGAGGCCGTGACGATCCGCGACTTCCTGCGCCACCGGGCCGGGGTGAAGGACGCCGACGCCCTGGGCATGGTCTTCTACATGACCGCGCGGGCCGATCCCCGGCCGCTGCCCGAACAGCGCCGCGCGATCGCCGAACGCATCCTGTCGACGCCGCCGACCGGTACGCCGGGCGGATATGAATACGCCAACGCCAACTACATCCTGGCGGGGGCGGCCATCGAAACCCTGACCGGCCAGTCATGGGAGGAGGTGACGCGCGCGGAGATGTTCGGGCCGCTGGGCCTGGCGTCGGCGGGCTTCGGCGCGCCGGTCCACGACGTTCATGGCGGGGCCAACGCCTGGGGGCATCGCTGGGCTGGCGGGCAGACGCACACGCCGGTCGATCCGGCCGATCCCGGCGCCGACAACCCCGCCGCTCTGGGGCCGGCGGGCACCGCGCACATGACGCTGGCGGACTATGCGACGTGGCTGCGGGTGTTCCTGAACGACGGGGGCGGCTGGCTGAAGCCGGAGAGCGTGGCGGTCCTGAGCGATGCGGGCGCAGGCCAGGGCCAGCCCTACGCCCTGGGCTGGATCGCGCCGCCCGCCGTTCCCTGGGCCGGGGGTCCCGCCCTGATGCACGAGGGGTCGAACACCCTGTGGCACGCCGTCGCGGCGGTCGCGCCTCGTCGCGGCGTCGCCCTGATCGGCCTGGCCAACGTCAGCGTCGAGGCCGGCGCCGCCAACGGCCTGATGCCCGGACTGGTGCGCGCGCTGGGATAGGGCCGCGTCGGCCGGTCGATCGCGATGAACGGATCGGCCCCCCGGTGCGTTGGGAAGCGGGGCCGTTGCGGCCCGGCGCGGGGCGCAGGGAGGACGCGGGGCGGCATGAGGCGGGACTTCGCGGACTTCTGGAACCTGCTGTGGGAGGCGGCGCTGCTGGTCTGCGCGGCCTTCGCCCTGCTGAACGCCTATGCGCCGCCGCAAGACCTGCCGTGGAAGCCGCTGGACCTGGATCGGCCGATCGGGCGGGCGACGGCGACCAAGGTGGCGGCCTTCGACCTGCCCCGCGCCGCCACGCCCGAACAGGTCGCGGCGCCCACCGAGGCCTGCATGAGGCTGTTGCGCGAGGCCGGCGTGCAGGTGGAGCGGGCGCCCGATCGCGACGACGGCGGCTTCTGCCAGGTGCGCGGCGCGGTGCGGATCGTCGGCGGGGCCACGCCCCTGGCGCCGGCCGGGGTGGTGATGCAGTGCCCGCTGGCCCTGCGCTACGTCCTCTGGGACCGCCAGGTGCTGCAACCGGCCGCGCGGGACGTGCTGGGCTCTCCGGTGGCGCGGGTGGAGAATTTCGGGACCTACTCGTGCCGTCGCATCTATGGGTCGACCGACACCGGCGACCGGCCCAGCGAACACGCGCGCGCCAATGCGCTGGACGTCGCGGCGGTGACCCTGGCCGACGGGCGCCGGGTCAGCGTCAAGGCCGACTGGGCCGGGCAGGGGCCGGCCGGCGCCGAGGGCGGGCGCTTCCTGAAGCGCGTGGGGCAGGGCGGTTGCCGGCTGTTCTCCAATGTCCTGACGCCCGAGTACAACGCCGCCCATGCCGACCATCTGCATCTGGACGCGGCCCCGCGCGGGGTGTGCGGCTAAGGTTCGATTAACCACCTAACGCCGATTTGTGGAATCGCTTTGCTGTTGACCGGCCCGTAAAGGCGGGTGACAACACGGGCGCAGTCCGGATTTTGCGTGGGGTCCACACCCGCGTCTCGCTCCTTCGCCTGAACGAGCTTGTTCCAGATGGACTGACGGGTCCCTCTGAAAAGGGGCCCGCCTGGAAAGCGCGTTTACGGAGACGCAGACATGGCGACCGGTACGGTCAAGTGGTTCAACCCCACCAAGGGCTATGGTTTCATCCAGCCCGATAGCGGCGGGTCCGACGTGTTCGTTCACGTCACCGCCGTTCAGAAGGCCGGCCTTCAGGGCCTCGATGAGAACGCCAAGGTCGAATACGAGCTGGAAACCCAGCGCGGCAAGACCTCGGCCGTGGACCTCAAGGTCCTCTAAGTCGACAGCCGAACAGGCTGGGAAGCGGGCGCGGGGGCATCCTCCGCGCCCGTTTTCTTTTTAGGGCGGGCTACCGCGCTTCGCGCTGCTTGAGCCCATGTTGTTTGGGCTACCGCGCTTCGCGCTGCTTGAGCCCATGTTGCCTGGGCTACCGCGCTTCGCGCTGCGGGGGTCCGGCGGTTGCGGATGGCTCGGCGGCCAGGCCGGAAAAGGGCGCGGCGGGCGCTCGGTTCGAGCGCTGGGCCAGGATGACGGCGACCAGGACCAGGGCGCCGCCGCCGGCCTGAACCGGGGTCAGGGTCTCGCCGAAGACCAGCCAGCCCAGCAGGGCCGCGACCACCGGCTGGACCAGGATGGTGACGGCGGTGACCGAGGCGGGAAGGCGGCCCAGCGCCCAGGCCACGCCGCCCTGGCCGAAGACGTGCATCACGCCCATGGCGACGCAGGCCGCCCAGCCGGCCAGGGTTGCGGGAAGAACGTCCTCGCCCAGGCCCAGCGCGACCAGGAACAGCAGGGGCGCGCCCAGCAGCGTGGCCCAGAAGGTGATCCGCATCGCGCCGGCCGTCGCGCGCGCCGCCTTCACCGCCAGGAAGTAGCCGGAATACCAGACCGCCACCGACAGGCTGAACAGGTCGCCCAGCAAGGGGTTGGTCCCCTGGCCGCCGTCGGCCCCGGCCGCCATGGCCAGGGCGCCGCCCATCGCCAGGGCGAGGGCCAGCAGGAACAGCCGGCGCGGCTTCTCCTTCAGCACGACCCAGGCGAACAGGGTCACGACCACCGGCGTCAGGTTGCACAGCACCGTGGCGTTGGCCACCGACGTCATGACGATGCCGTAGTGCCAGAAGCTGAGGTCGAGCGTGAAGAACAGGCCGGCCAGCAGCGCCCATTTCGACGGCCGGGCCACGCCTCCCGGTTCGCGCCCCGCCAGCACCGCCAGCAGCGGCAGGGCGAAGGCGAAACGCCAGAAGCCCGCCGCCGCCGGCCCCGTCTCGGTCAGGCGCACCAGGATCGGGGCCAGGCCCAGGACGCAGGCCGCGACCAGCAGCACCGCCAGGGCCGGCGCGAGCGGAGACGTTCGGGGGGAGGGGGCGGTCATGGCGGCTGTTTAGGCCGCGCCGCGCGACCGCGCCATCGGGATCGGCGGCCAGCCAGAGCGGGCGTCAGGCCAGGGGGTCGATGCGCGCCTTCAGCGTCACTTCCAGCCCCGGCTTGCGGTCGCGGTAGGCCAGCTGGCCGTCCAGCTGGCCGACCAGGCTGCGGATCATCATGGAGCCGAAACCCTTGCCCGCCTGGTGCCCGCCCTTGCCGTCGTCGGCGACGGTCAGGCGCAGCTGATCGTCGGCTTCGGCCAGGGTGATGAACAGCGGACCCGGCTGGCCGTCATAGGCGTACTTCTGGGCGTTGATGATCAGCTCGGTCAGGATCAGGCCGAGGGTGACGGCCCGACCGGCGTCGACGCAGACCGGCGCCAGGTCGGTCTGGATCGCGGCGGCCCAATCAGGCCCCATGCTGCCGCCCAGATCCGTCACCAGTTCGCCGATGTAGCGGCTGAGGTCGATGGTGGTGGTGTTGTCGCCCCGATAGAGGCGGCTGTGGACGGTGGAGACCGCGCGCACCCGGCGGCGCGCCTCCTGCAGGGCGACGGCGGCGGGGCCGTCGGCCTGGTCGCGCGCCTGCAGGCCCAGGAAGCTGGACACCAGCGTCAGACTGTTCTGCACGCGGTGATTGACCTCGCGCATCAGATACTGCTGCTGCTCCAGCCGCAGGTCGCGCTCGTTGAGGCGGGTCTGAAGCGACTGGTTGAGGCTGCGCAGCTGGCTGACGGCGGCGAAGTCGGCCAGGGCGTCGCGCAGGCGCGCGGCGGACTCCACCGCGGCGGCGGACCAGCGGCGCGCGCGGCCCGAGACGGTCTGGGACCACTCCTCGAAGGACGCGCGCGGGTTCAGGGCGCCGGACGCGCCGGATTTCACCGCCGTCTCGGGATTTCCCGCCCAGCGCACCGTCTCGACGATTTCCGAGCGGAACCACAGGATGGAGACCGGCGCGCGGCCGGTCAGGCGGACGGCCAGCAGGCCGCTGCCGTGGGCGCGCCACGCCTCGGCCTCGGGCAGGATGCTGGACAGGGCGCTGGAGGAGACGGGACGAAGGCCGGGCAGGCCCTCCAGCCAGGCGCCGAGGCGAGCGACGCCCTCTTCCGGCGGGGTATGGCCGAAGCGGACGACGCGCCCGTCGCCGATCAGGGCCAGGCCGTCGGCGTCGACCAGTTCCATCAACTGCGCCGAGCGCGCCGCCAGCGCCTCGTCCAGCGCCGCTTCGGCGGGCAGCCGGGCGACCAGCTCGTCCTCGAGACGACGCAGGCGGACCCGTTCGCGGTACAGTTCCGCATCCGCCTTGGCCTTGAGTTGGCGCGCCAGGTTGCGGGCCAGCGTCGTGCAGGCGACGCGAATCTCGTACGGCATCAACTGCGGCGCCGCGCTGTGGCAGGCGACCAGGCCCCACAGGGCGTCGTCGACGATGATCGACACCGAGGCCGAGGCCCGCACGCCCATGTTGCGCAGATACTGAAGGTGAACGGGCGACACCGAGCGCAGGCCGGCGTCGCTCATGTCCAGCGGCGGCTCGTCGGGATCGACGGGGCGCAGCGGCTGGGGGGTGTAGTGGCTGTCGGGGATGACCCGCACGGGGTTGCGCAGATAAAGGGCGCGCGCCTGACGCGGGATGTCGGTCGCGGGGAAGTGGTGGTTCAGGAAGGAGGACGCGCCGTTGCCGCGCGCCTCGGCCACGACCTGGCCCGCCTCGTCGTCCAGGAAGCGGTAGATCATGACCCGGTCGAAACCGGTCAGCTTGCGAAAGGCCTCGGCCGCCTGGTCGCTGACGCCCTGCAGGGTGCCGGCCCGTTCCATGTCGGCGCCGGCGGCGTCGAGGCGCGCGATCAGTTCCACGCCCGGGCGGCTTTGCTGGGAGCTTTGCTCCACCTCGACGACGACGCGCGGCGCCTCGCCCGACATCGACGGCGTCGCGTAGTGGACGACGACATCGTATTCCAGCCCGTTGGCGGCGCGCCAGCGTCCGCAGAAGCCCTTGTCCTCCAGCCGCGCCATGTCCCGCACGCGTCGGGCCACGGAATCGCCCAGCAGGTCGGCGACCGGGCGATCCAGCCAGCCGTCGCGCCCGGTCAGGCCCTCGATGGGGCCGGCGCCCTTGAGCACCACCTGGGCTTCAGGGTCCAGCACCAGCAGGAAGCCGTGAGGCTGGACGGCCTGGGGAACATGGATCGGCTCGCGATCGCAATCGGTCAGGTCGATCTCGTCGCGGATGGCGGAATCGGTCATGCGGCTGCCCTTTGCGACAGCGGCGCCAGCGTGGCGCGGGCGTAGGCGAAGCCCTGCAGGCCGCCGGCCACGATCTGCTCGACCGAGGCCGCGCCATCGGCGCAGGCCTGCTCCAGCAAGGTCTGGAAGGCGCGCCAGCGGTCGCCGGTCTGGTCGCCGTGGGGATCGAGGAAGGACAGGCCCGCCAGATCGCACCCGGCGGCGGCCAGGCGGCGGCGGATGATGCGGCCGCCCAGCATCGACCCCTCGGCGACATAGACCCAGCCCAGGGCGGCGCCGGGCGTCGCGACGGGGGGCGGCGCGGCGGGCGTGGGCGCGACGACGCCCAGGTCCGCCAGGTCGCGAGCGACGCCTTCGGATCGTGCAAGCGGCTTGAACGCGCCCGCCAGCGAGGCGACCAGCGGATGGGCGGCCGCCTCCACGCCGAAGTGGAAACGATGGAAGGCCAGGACCATCTGCGCCCGGGCGGCCGGATCGGCCAGGCGGCGCTCGATCGCCGCCTCGTCCTCAAGCGCGGAGTGGTCGGCGGCGGTCGCTCGGCGAAGGGCGGATAGGGCGGGGGAGGCCGACATGAATGACGATCCTAACATATTGAGACCGCTTGTCGATTTTCGCCTGTTGTGTACGCCGCCGTACGTTTTGCATCCGCGCGCCCCGGGGTCACGGAACAGCCGCAGTCTCATGGCGTTGAGCGGCCAGCCAAACCTTCAAAACCGGTGCCCTTCATGAAACTGCGCGTTCGCGCCGAGCTCGTCTATCGCTTCGATCCGCCGACGGACGCCATCTACAAGATCCAGGTCGCGCACTGGCCCGGCCAGGACATCCTGGAGGAGCGGCTGACCTTTTCGCCGCCGATCCAGGCCCATGAGGACGAGGACGCCGAGTTCGGCGCCCGCACGCTGCGTTGCCATATGTCGGGCGAGGTGACGCTGACCTATGGGGCGGTGGTCGACAACGGCGTGCTGAGGGGGCTGCCCCTGAACGTGTCGCAGCACGACTGGGGCGATCTTCCCGCCGAGGTGCTGCCCTATCTGTCGCCCAGCCGATACTGCCCGTCGGACCAGTTCGGGCGTTTCGTGACGCGCGCGTTCGGCGAGACGTCGGGCGGGGCGCGGGTGCTGGCGATCCTGGACTGGATCAAGGCCAACATCGACTATGAGCACGGGGTGTCGGACACCGAGACGACGGCGGCGCGCACCTTCATCGACCGGGCGGGGGTGTGCCGGGACTTCACCCATCTGGGCCTGACGCTGTGCCGGGCGTCGGGCATTCCCGCGCGGGCGGTCAGCGCCTTCGCCCACCAGCTGGAGCCGCCGGATTTCCACGCCATCTTCGAGGTCTGGCTGGACAACGGCTGGTGGCTGGTCGACCCCACGGGCCTGGCGCCGGTCGAGGGGCTGGTGCGGATCGCCTGCGGCCGCGACGCCGCCGACATCGCCTTTCTGACCACCCAGGACCGCTGCGAGATGGTGCGTCAGTCGGTGACGGTGGAAGCGGCCTGAGGCGATGACGCGAAGACCTTCCCCCGCTTGTCGGGGGAAGTGTCAGGTCGTGGCGCGAAGCGACACGCCTGACGATGGGGGGAGTGTCTTCTTTGGATGACACTTCCCTCTCCGACCCCTGGTTCGCTTCGCGAACGACGGGCCACCTCTCCCGCAAGCGGGAGAGGGATGGGCAAAGAAAAAGGCCGGCGGAAACGCCGGCCTTTTCCCGAAATCGATTTGCGACGCCGATCAGGCGGCGGCTTGCTCGGCCAGCTTGGCGCGGACCTGACGCTTGATGCGCTGGGCGGCGGTCGACAGCTGCTCGTCGCGGGCCTTGACGATGAAGGCGTCCAGGCCGCCCTTGTAGTCCAGGGTGCGCAGGGCGGCGTTGGAGATGCGCAGGCTGAAGGTCTGGCCCAGGGCGTCCGAGGTGACCTTGACCGTCTTCAGCGACGGCAGGAAGCGGCGCTTGGTCTTGATGTTCGAGTGGCTCACGCTGTGGCCGACCATCGGGCCGATACCAGTGAGTTCGCAACGACGCGACATCGTCAGATCCTTAAGGTGCGGCGCCCGGCCCGAGAAATGGACGCGAACGCATGAAACAGGTGCGCGCGGAAACGGGTCCCGCGCGAGAGAGGGGGCGTATAAGGGAGAGGGGCGCGGGCGTCAACCTGAGTCCGCGCCGGCCGAACGCCGCGACGCGCGTCTCGTTCAGCCTGTATTCAATTGCCGGGCGTCATATCCATATCATGACCATGACCAAGAGCCTTTCCATGATCCTTTCCCCGATCCGCCGCGCGCCGGGCAAGGCCGCCGCGATCGCCGCGCCGCTCCTGGCCGGCGGCCTGATGCTGGCCGCGCCCGCCATGGCGCCGGCCCAGACCGCCGCCCAGTCGGAAGTGCTGCCCGGCTATTGGGAATACACCACCAGCGCCCTGGGCCAGCGCGACACCGAACAGAAGTGCGTGCGCCCCAGCGAGATCAACCGCTTCTTCGGCGGCCTGTCGACCAAGCGGTGGCGCTGCACCTATCCGACGCGGGTGGTGGGCGACGGAAACGCCCGCTTCGAGGGCACGTGCCAGGACCACAAGGGCCGCCGGGTCAATGTGCGGCTGAACGGGACCTATGAGACGACCAGCTTCCGCTTCAGCGGCGGCGCGCAGCTGCTGCGCGGCACGCCCTATATCCCGGCCAGCATCACCGCCCGGCGAATCAGCGCCCAGTGCCCGGCCAATGCGGAATATTTCTGACTTTCCGACCCGCCAGGCGTGGGCCCAGGCCCAGGCTTGAGGCCAGGCGTGGCGCAGGGCGCAGTATCAGTGCGCCCCGCCGCCCTTTCGAAGCCGCATGACCTGATGCAGGGCGAAGGCGACGGCGCCGCCCACCACCACGCCGATGACGGTCGAGATCGCCGCCGTGGTCAGCCAGCCCGCCACGGCGCCCAGCGGCCCGGTCGCCTGGGCGACGGCGTGGGACAGATGCTCCACCGGCTCAGCCGGCCAGGCCAGTCCCAGCGTGTGCGACCCGTGCAGCAGGATGCCGCCGCCGACCCACAGCATGGCGAAGGTGCCGATCGCCGACAGGGCGTTCATCACCACCGGCATGGCCTTGACCAGGCCGCGCCCCAGCGCCCGGGCCGCGCCTGACGGCCGCTCGGCCAGATGCAGGCCGATGTCGTCCATCTTCACGATCAGGCCCACCGCGCCATAGACCGCCACGGTCATGGCCAGGCCCACCACGATCAGCACGCCGGCCTGGGTCAGCAGGGGCGCGTCGGACACGTCGGCCAGGGCGATGGTCATGATCTCGGCCGACAGGATCAGGTCGGTCCGCACCGCGCCCGAGACGGTGGCGGCTTCCAGGGCGGCGGGGTCGCCGGTCGCGGGCGCGGCCTCGCCATGACCCGCGCCGCCGAACATCTCCATCAGCTTCTCGGCGCCTTCGAAACACAGATAGGTCCCGCCGCACATCAGGATGGGCGTGATGGCCCAGGGCGCGAAACTGGTCAGCAGCAGGGCGACGGGCAGGATCAGCAGCAGCTTGTTGCGCACCGAGCCGGCGGCGATCTTGGCGATGATCGGCAGTTCGCGGCTGGGCGACAGGCCGGTGACGTAGCGGGGCGTCACCGCCGCGTCGTCGACCACCACGCCGGCCGCCTTGGTCGCCGCCTTGCCCGAGGCCGCCCCCACATCGTCGATCGACGCCGCCGCCAGCTTGGCGATCCCCGCCACGTCGTCGAGCAGGGCGATGAGTCCGGAAGGCATGGGCGCGGTCTTGAGCTGAGGGGGAGAGGGTTCAGGCGTAGATCAGCGCCCACGCCTTGTCGATCTTCACCTGGTGGTTTCCTGAGCCGGTCCGCTCTTGAGTGCTTGCGTATTCCGGAAGGCCGAGCCCCAGATCGTGAACATGCCCGACGCCAAGATGAGCGTGACGAGGAGGACGCCGAAGCCCAGCCCGGAAGGGTCTCGACTGACGCTGACGACAACGAAGACGTGAAACGCAAGAAACAGCAGATGCACGCCCGCCAGGACGATGGCGTTGTAGATGCGTCGCCATCGCGGCTTGAGCATCAGGCCTATCAGGCCCGGCCATTCGGTCAGGTCCTCCGCGAGCGGATCGTGAGGGATGGCGGTTCGGGATTTGAGGAACGGCAGTCGCAGGAACAAGCCCGCCGCCACGAAGGACAAAAGCGTCAGCGCCGCCCCGATGGCCATCGCTCTCATGCTCATCTCCTCCGGCGACGTCCGGACCAGCCTCAGGGACAATCGTTAAAGGCGGGTCGACCACGCAAAACAAAAGGCCCGGGATCGCTCCCGGGCCTTTCGATTGTTCGTCGATGGGGCGCGATTAGGCCGCTTCGGCGGTCGGGATCGGCTTCTTGGCGCTGAGGGACTTGGCCAGCAGTTCGACGGCCGCGTCCTTGTCGATCTTGTTGGCCGCGGCGACTTCGCGGGCCATGCGGTCCAGGGCCGATTCATAGAGCTGGCGCTCCGAATAGGACTGTTCCGGCTGGGTGTCGGCGCGGTGCAGGTCGCGGACGACCTCGGCGATCGAGATCAGGTCGCCCGAGTTGATCTTGGCCTCGTACTCTTGGGCGCGGCGCGACCACATGGTGCGCTTGATGCGCGCGCGGCCCTTCAGCGTGGTCAGGGCCTTGGTCACGACGTCGTCGGCGGCCAGCGAACGCAGGCCGGCGGTCTTGGCCTTCTTGGTCGGGACGCGCAGGGTCATCTTCTCGTGGTCGAAGGTCACGACATAGACCTCCAGGCTCATGCCCGCGACTTCCTGGGTTTCGATGGCCGCCACCTTGCCGACGCCGTGCGCCGGATAGACGACCGCGTCGCCGACCTTGAACTCCAGACCCGTCTTGCTCGTCATAATCGTCCTTTCCCGGTCAGGGCCGGGCGAAGCGAAGGCGCGTCGAACGCAGACAGGTTCTCGTCCACCGGCGGGGCCGCTGGATGAAAAGATGCAGGCGTCAGATGCGGAAACGGATCACCAAACCTCTGGCCGATCCCGCCTTCATGGACGGGATTCTGTCGCAAACACGGGCGGCGCGAAGATTCCGCGGACCGCCCGATCCAATGAAACAGAACCTATCACAAAATGACGGATTTTCAAAACGTCCACAGGGACGGCGTGGATTCACGGCATGGCTGGTTCGTTTGTGGCCGAAATCGGGCAATGATCCCCGACGACGAAGATGCGGGGATGATTTCTGCTCGGCGGTCATAGTATCAATCGTTTGCGCCCGGCATGGCTTTGCGGTGAGTGGGCCGCCTTTGAACGAGCGAACGCCTTGCCTGTCAGTCCCGCCGCATCCCTGACCCCCGCCGTGTCGCGCGAGCGGCTCACCCATCTGCAGCGCCTGGAGGCCGAGAGCATCCACATCATGCGCGAGGTGGCCGCCGAGGCCGAGCGCCCGGTGATGCTGTATTCGATCGGCAAGGATTCGGCGGTGATGCTGCACCTGGCCCGCAAGGCCTTCTTCCCGTCCAGGCCGCCGTTCCCGCTGCTGCACGTCGACACGACGTGGAAGTTCCGCGCCATGTACGAGATGCGCGAGCGGATGGCGGCCGAACTGGGCTTCGAGCTGCTGGTGCACCGGAACCCCGACGCCCTCGCGCGCGGCATCAATCCGTTCGACCACGGCTCGGCCCTGCACACCGACCTGTGGAAGACGGAAGGGTTGAAGCAGGCGCTGAACCTGCACGGCTTCGACGCGGCCTTCGGCGGCGCCCGGCGCGACGAGGAGAAGTCGCGGGCCAAGGAGCGCATCTTCTCGTTCCGCACGGCCGAGCACCGCTGGGATCCCAAGAACCAGCGGCCCGAGCTCTGGCGACTATACAACACGCGAAAGCGGCCGGGCGAAAGCATCCGTGTCTTCCCGATCTCCAACTGGACCGAGCTGGACGTCTGGCAATACATCCACCTGGAAAACATCCCCATCGTGCCGCTGTATTTCGCCGCCGAGCGGCCGGTGGTGGAGCGCGACGGGGCCCTGATCATGGTCGACGACGACCGTTTCCCGCTGCGTGCCGGCGAAACGCCGCGGATGCGTTCGGTCCGGTTCCGCACCCTGGGCTGCTATCCGCTGACGGGGGCGGTGGAGAGCACGGCCGCGACCCTGCCCGACATCATCCAGGAGATGCTGCTGACCACGACGTCCGAGCGCCAGGGCCGGGTGATCGACCACGACCAGTCCGCCTCGATGGAGAAGAAGAAGCAGGAAGGCTATTTCTGATGGCCGCCAAGATCTACGAAGCGTCCGACCTGATCGCCGCCGACATCGCGGCCTATCTGGATGCGCACCAGAACAAGAGCCTGCTGCGCTTCATCACCTGCGGCAGCGTGGACGACGGAAAGTCGACCCTGATCGGGCGGCTGCTCTACGATTCCAAGATGATCTTCGAGGATCAGATGGCGGCGCTGGAGGCGGACAGCCGCCGCGTCGGCACCCAAGGGGGCGACATCGACTTCGCCCTGCTGGTCGACGGCCTGGCGGCCGAGCGCGAGCAGGGCATCACCATCGACGTGGCCTATCGCTTCTTCTCGACCGATCGACGCAAGTTCATCGTCGCCGACACCCCGGGACACGAGCAGTACACCCGCAACATGGTCACCGGCGCCTCCACCGCCGACGCGGCCGTGATCCTGATCGACGCGCGGCGGGGCGTGCTGACCCAGACGCGGCGGCACGCCTATCTGGTCAGCCTCCTGGGCATCCGCCACGTGATCCTGGCGGTCAACAAGATGGACCTGATGGGCTGGTCCCAGGCGGTGTTCGACGAGATCGTGGCCGACTTCTCGGCCTTCGCCGAGCGGATCGGGGTCGAGGATTTCCACGCCGTGCCGATGTCGGCCCTGCGCGGCGACAACATCGCCGAGGCCAGCGGCCGCTCGCCCTGGTACGCCGGGCCGCCGCTGATGACCCTGCTGGAGACGCTGCCGGTCGACGACGACCTGTCGGCCGATCCGTTCCGGATGCCGGTGCAGTGGGTCAATCGGCCCGACCTGGACTTTCGCGGCTTCTCCGGCCTGATCGCGGCGGGGACGGTGCGGCCGGGCGACCCCGTGCGGGTCGCGCCGTCGGGCAAGACCTCGACTGTCGCGCGCATCGTCACCGCCGACGGCGACCTGGACCGGGCGGTCGCCGGCCAGTCGATCACCCTGACCCTGGCCGACGAGATCGACGTGTCGCGCGGCGACGTGCTGGCGGCGGCCGACGCCCCGCCCGAGGCGGCCGACCAGTTCGAGGCGACCCTGGTGTGGATGGACGACGAGGCCATGCTGCCGGGCCGGCCCTATCTGCTGAAGGTCGGCGCCCGGCTGGTCGGGGCGACGATCACCGAGCCCAAGCACAAGGTGGACGTCAACACCCTGGAGCAGCGCCCGGCCAAGCGGCTGGAGCTGAACGAGATCGGCGTGTGCAACCTGTCGCTGGACGCCGCGGTCGCCTTCGATCCCTATGCGGCGAACCGGGACCTGGGCGGCTTCATCCTGATCGACCGCATCTCCAACCGCACGGTCGGGGCGGGGATGCTGCACTTCGCGCTGCGCCGGGCCCACAACATCCACTGGCAGGACCTGTCGGTCGACAAGGCCGCCCGCGCCGCGATCAAGAACCAGCGCGGCCGGGTCGTCTGGCTGACCGGCCTGTCCGGCGCCGGCAAGTCGACCATCGCCAACCTGGTCGAGAAGCGCCTGCACGCCGACGGCCGCCACACCTATCTGCTGGACGGGGACAACGTCCGCCACGGCCTGAACCGCGACCTGGGCTTCACCGAGGAGGACCGGGTCGAGAACATCCGCCGCGTGGCCGAGGTGTCCAAGCTGATGGTGGACGCCGGCCTGATCGTCTTGGTCAGCTTCATCTCGCCCTTCCGGGCCGAGCGCCGCATGGCCCGCGACCTGATGGCGCCGGGCGAGTTCGTCGAGGTGCACGTCGATACGCCGTTGGCCGTGGCCGAGGCCCGCGACGTCAAGGGCCTCTACAAGAAGGCCCGCGCCGGCGAGCTGAAGAACTTCACCGGCATCGACAGCCCCTATGAGGCGCCCGAAGCGCCCGAGATCGTGGTGGACACCACCACCATGACGGCCGAACAGGCCGCCGAACGCATCGCCGCCTGGCTGGACCAGGCCGAACCGCCGACGGACTTCAGCATCTGAAGCCCGCCGGCTGATCCCTAGACGATCCAGGCGTGGTCCTGGGTTTGGCGGATGTGGTCGATGTCGTTGGCGGGGATGCGGTGGAGGTCGGCCACGTCGGGCCCGGCGTCGGCGGCGTGCAGGGCGTCGAACCAGGCAGGCGGCAGGGTGTCGACGGCGGCGATGTCCGGGGCCGGCGCCTTGTGGGCGTCGAACGTCGGCATGACCTGGCCGGTCAGGTCGAGGTCGGCGGCCAGGACGAAGGCGTCGTCGTCGAGGCCGTCCGAACCGATCACGATGGGATCGCGGAAGTCTTCGGGGGCCAGGATCGCCTTGCCCGGCTCGGCGGCGGCCAGGGCGCCGTTGTTCCCGCCAGCGACCTGAATCCCACCCAGCCACAGGCCGGCGGTCAACCCCACGTGCTCGGCGCTTTCGGAGAAGTTGAGCAGCATCTGGGCGCGGTTCGATGCGCCGCTGTCCAACTGGCTGGTCCAGTGGGCCAGGCCGCCGGCGTCGGGTTCGCGGTTCAGGGTGAAGCGGTACATCTGGGCCACGAAGTCGGCGTTCGACAGGTTTCCGTACTTCTGCTGGAACTCGGCGGCCGAGGCGAAGGCGGCGGCGATGTCGATCAGGGCCGTGCCGTCCTTGAGGTTCTGGGTCCAGACGGCCAGGCCGCCGACGTCAGCCAGGCGGTCGAAGGTGGCGTCATAGAGACGGGCGATGATCTTGGCCTGGTCGTCGGCGACCCACAGGCCGCGGTTCAGCACCGAGGCGGTGTTGTTGACGTGCTCGGCGCTCTCGGAGAAGGCGACCAGCATGTCGGTTCGGTTCAGCGAGCCGTTGTCGAGGCGTGCGGTCCAGTTGGCCAGGCCGCCGGCGTCGGGCTCGCGCCGCAGGGTGGTGCGATACAGCTGGGCGACATAATCCTGGTTGGACAGGCCGCCGAAGTTGGCCTGGAACTCGGCGGAATCCAGGAAGGCCTGGGCCATCTGGGTCAGGGTCAGCCCGCCTTCCAGCCGGTCGAGCCAGTTCTCGAAGCCGCCCTGGTCGGACTGGCGGGCCAGGGCGGCGTCGTACATCCGCATCACCTGGGCCGCCTGGCTGGCCGCGTCGAACGTCAGGGTCCCGTCGACGAAGCGCAGGTTCTCGATCGAGACCAGCGCATCGGTCCCTTCGCCGGCCCCAGAGATCGAGGTGCTGTCGGCCACATACATCCGCCGCGCCGAGGCGTAGAGCGCCGTGTCCACGCCCGCGCCGCCGTCCAGCAGGTCATTGCCGCCCGCGCCGGTCAGGGTGTCATTTCCCGCGCCCGCGGCGAAGATGTTGGCGGCGGCGTCGCCAATGAAGTTGTCGTTGAAGGCTGTGCCGTAGGCGCCCTCGATCGAGACGAGAGTGTCGATCCCGTGCGCGACCGAGTTGGCCTGACCCGTCGCTAGGTTGACCGTGACCGCATTCGGCGCGGTGCGATAGTCCGCCATGTCCAGACCCGCACCACCGTCCAGACGATCGTTCCCCGCTCCCCCGATCAGAACGTCGTCGCCCTCCATCCCGCGCAGATCGTCGTGGCCGCCATTGCCGTTCAGGATGTTGTTGGCGACGTTGCCTGTGACGATGTCGTCTCCATCGCCCGCGATGGCGTTCTCGATCAGCGAGCGGATGTCGCCCTGATAGAGCAGCGCATTGGCCAGATTGCCCGCCGCATAGATCGGCCGGAGGGCGCCGCCCGGTGTATCGGCCCTTTGGATCAGTGTCGCGAGCATGGAGGAATCGAAGGTCGACCACTCACCGGGTTGCAGGCTGATGACTTGATCGCGGTCGAAGTTGCTGAAGTCATAGGTGTCGACGCCGCCGCCGTCCCAGATCGTCCGCAACACCACGTCATAGGCTGGAACAGCTCCGCCCACCCCATTGACCACCATCTGACCGGTCGCCGGGTCGAAGACGTAGGTGGTGTCCGTCGCATTGAAAGCGAAGTTCGCCCCATACAGATACTGCAGCGCGGCGATATCGAGCATCATGAAGCTCTGCTCGTGATGCGACCCGCTGTAGTCGCCGTCCTGCTGCGTGGTGTGCAGCCGGTAGGACATGGTCGAATATTCGATGGAGTCATAGGCGAGAGGGATGGGACCCCACTGGCCCTCGTGCGGGTGCGACAGGCCCAGCGCATGACCAAATTCGTGACGCAGGATGTGCGAGACCGTATCGCCTAGGACCGGATCGGCGTTGGCGTTGTTGGCGAACCACTGATCACCGTTCTGCTGAAAGTCTCCCGGGCCGTAGGCGTAGGCCCCGTTTCCGGGATCGTCGAACCGGCCCCAGCGCAACTGTGAGGCGG
Organism: Brevundimonas albigilva; assembly: GCF_023573565.1. NCBI lineage: Bacteria > Pseudomonadati > Pseudomonadota > Alphaproteobacteria > Caulobacterales > Caulobacteraceae > Brevundimonas > Brevundimonas albigilva. The sequence continues at coordinate 1,833,076 of NZ_CP097649.1, read as the reverse complement.
CTGGGTCGCCCTCCACGAAGGTCAGGGTGGTGAAGGTGGCGATCTCATCCAGCAAGGCCACGGCGTGGGTCGCCCAGGCTGCGGAGAAGGCTTGGAAGTTCTGCAGGTGCCAGTCGCTGGGGTAGCCTGGCTGCCCGCCGTTGTAGGCGGTGGAGGATCCGGGGAAGGCGTAGGTCAGGCGCGCATCGGTCCATCGCGTGCCCAGAAACATCCCATCGATGAGCGGGTCGCCCGATCGGATGACGACTTCGGAGTGCGGCATGATCAGAAACTCCCTTGGAGACGAGGGGAGCCTACAGCCACGCTCTGGGAATCGGCAAGTTCGTCAGCCGGCGTTATCGCAATGGGGTGCTGTTCGGCACCGACCGTTCATGGCCGGCGCCGAACGATCGCTTTACAGCACCCCGATCATCGAGGCAACCAGGGGGTGGCGGACGATGTCGCGTTCGGCCAGGCGGACGACGGCGATGTCGTCGACCGCCTCAAGCCGGGCCGAGATGTCGGCCAGGCCCGAGACGCCGGGAAGCAGGTCGGATTGGTGCGGGTCGCCGGTGACGACCATGGTGGAGTGCCAGCCCAGCCGGGTCAGCAGCATCTTCAGCTGGACGTAGGTGCAGTTCTGGGCCTCGTCCACGACGATGAAGGCGTTGTTCAGGGTGCGGCCGCGCATGTAGCCGATAGGGGCGATCTCGATCAGGCCCTCGGCCATCAGCGCCTTGACCCGCTTCATGCTGAGGCGGTCCGACAGGGCGTCGTAGAGGGGGCGCAGATAGGGGGCCAGCTTGTCCTCCATGTCGCCGGGCAGGAAGCCGATCGATTCGCCGGCCTCGACGGCGGGGCGGCTCAGCACGATGCGGCCGACCTTGCCCGCCTCCAGCGCCTCGACCGCCTTGGCCACGGCCAGATAGGTCTTGCCGGTGCCGGCCGGGCCCAGGGCCATGACCAGGTTGTGGTGGTCGATCGCCGTCATCAGTTCGGCCTGGCCGTCCGACTTGGGCTTCAGCGTCTTCAGATAGGCCTGGTCGCGGTCGTCGTTGGACGGGTAGGGCGACCAGCCGCCCCGATCCGCGCGTTGCTCATGGGCATGGAGCCGCCGAACCTTGGATTCCTCCATGAAGTCCCGTGAATCGAGAATCCCGTGCTCACGGGCCTGACGCTTGATCGCCGCACGCTTGGTCATGGACGCCTCCAGGGCATGAAAAAAGGCGGACCCGCGTGGGCGCCGCCTTGGGTGGACTTGGGAAGGAAGAAGTCGAAGCCTGCCGAATGGCCGCCCGGATCGACAGCGGGGCCGTCCGCAACGGGGATGTCCCGCCGCCTGACGACCGCACCCGGATCCCAACGCGCCACGCGAAGCTCCGTCACTGACCGGACCGGGCTTGATCCGGCTTCGGATTCGGGGCCGATATGTCGGTCTCGAATCGCATCAACACTCTGATGCTAACGTGGTTTCCAAACGCTTAAAGCGTTCTTTTTCGAAGATGATCGGTGTTCGGATGACTGTTTACGCGCTTGACGACAAAGGTCCTCAGCTTCCGCCGGAAGGCGAATACTGGATCGCGCCGAATGCTGTGGTCATAGGGAACGTGATTCTTCATCGCGACGCCAGCGTCTGGTTCGGCGCGGTGCTGCGAGGGGACAATGAGGCGATCACCCTGGGCGAGGGCTCGAACGTTCAGGACGGGGCGGTGCTGCACACCGATCCGGGCTCGCCGCTGACGCTGGGGCGCGGGGTGACGGTGGGGCACCAGGCCATGCTGCACGGCTGCGAGGTCGGGGACTACAGCCTGATCGGCATCGGGGCGGTGGTGCTGAACGGGGCGAAGATCGGCAGGAATTGCATCATCGGCGCCAACGCCCTGATCACCGAGGGCAAGGTGATCCCCGACAACAGCCTGGTCGTGGGGCAGCCCGGCAAGGTGGTGCGCGAGCGCGATCCCGACCATGTGGCGGTGCTGAAGATGTCGGCCGACCACTATGTGGCGAACTGGAAGCGGTATGCGGCGGGGTTGCGCCCGCTCTGATCGTCCTTCCGGGGCTTCGCGAAGCGAGGAACCCGGAACCCAGGACCGCAATCGCGATCCATACCGCGTCGTTGGCGCCGGCGCTGTCCTGCTGGGTTCCGGGTTCGTCCTGCGGACGCCCCGGAATGACGAAGTCAGGAAGTCGTCAACGCCGCCCGCGCCGCGGCGGCGTCCCGCTCGATCTGGGCCTTGAGGGCGTCCAGGCCGTCGAAGGTCTGCTCGCCGCGCAGCCAGGCGATCAACTGGACGTCCAGCGTCTGGCCGTACAGGTCGCCGTCGAAGTCGAACAGCCAGGCCTCGAGAAGAGGCGTCTGCAGCGCATACATGGGCCGCACGCCCAGACTGGCGACGCCGTCGAAGGTCCGGCCGTCGGGAAGTTGCGCGCGGATCGCATAGACGCCGTAGGCCGGCCGCATATAGTCGCCCAGGTCGATGTTGGCGGTGGGCACGCCGATGGTGCGGCCGCGCTTGTCGCCGTGGATCACCTCGCCCCGGATAGCGAAGGGACGGCCCAGGATGGCGGCGGCGCGGGCCATGTCCGCGGCCTTCAGCGCCTCGCGCACGGCGCTGGACGACAGCTTCAGCCCGTCCGCGTCGTCGATCCGCTGGGCCACCGAGACGCCGAAGCCCAGGCGCTCGCCATAGGTCCTGAGCGCCTCGGGCGAGCCCGAGCGGCCCTTGCCGAAGGTGAAGTCGAAGCCGACGGCGGCGTGGCGGATCCCCAGACCCTGGGCCAGGACGCGCTGGGCGAAGTCGGCGTCGCCCATGCCCGCCATCTCGCCGTCGAAGGGGAGGAGATAGAGGACGTCGACGCCCAGCGGCGCCAGGGCCTGGGCCATCTGATCGGCCGTCATCAGGCGGAAGGGGGCGGCGTCGGGCTGGAACCACCGACGGGGGTGGGGACCGAAACTGACCACGCCCAGCGGAACGCCCAGGCGCTCGGCGGCCGCGCGCGCCTTTGCGATGACCGCCTGATGGCCCCGGTGCACGCCGTCGAAGGCGCCGACCGCGACCGCCGCGCCCCGGTCGGCGTCGGACAGTCCGCGCCAGTCCCGGACGATCCGCATCAGCGGGCGGAGGGCTTGCGCCGGCGCGGCACCCGGACGACCGCGACGCCGTCCATGATCAGGGCGCCGTTGACGAAGCCCTCGCAGCTCAGCTTCACGCGGGCGGCGTCCGGCTCGATCTCGATCACGGTGATCACGATGCGCACCTCGTCGTCGATCCGCACCGGCTGGTGGAAGGCCAGGGTCTGGGAGATGTAGATCGAGCCCGCGCCGGGCAGGATGGTGCCGACCACGGCCGAGCCGAACGAGGCGCTGAGCAGGCCATGCGCGATGCGGCCGCGATAGGCGGTCTTGGAGGCGAAGGCCTCGTCCAGATGCACGGGATTGAAGTCGTCGGACGCCTCGGCGAACAGCTGGATGCGCTGCTCCGTCGCCACGACGATCTTCTCGGCGGCCATGCCGACGTGAAGTTCATCCAGGATATAGCCCCCGGACGGATGCTGCTGAACCAGATCGACCATCGGACGGCTTTAGCGGGGGTGCGACGAAATGGCCATCCTCACCACGCCAGTTCCAGCGCGGCGTAACGGGCGTAGGTCGTTTCCGCCTTCAGCAGGTCGGCGGCGCGGGCGGGGTCGAGGGCGCCGTCCGGGCCCTTGGCCTGGTCGCCGTGGATGCCCTGGGCGATGAACAGGCAGTCCAGGCCTTGCGCATTGGCGCCCATCACGTCCGTCACCACCCCGTCGCCGATGCACAGGACGCGCGAACGATCGACCGGACCGCCCGCTAGCGTCTCGGCCTCGCGAATCGCCAGGTCGTAGATCGGGGCGTAGGGCTTGCCCGCCATGACGACGCGGCCGCCCAGCGATTCGTACAGGTCCGCCAGCGCGCCGCCGCAGTAGATCAGCTTGTCGCCGCGCTGGACCACGCGGTCGGGATTGGCGCAGATCAGCTCCAGGCCGCGGGCCGCGCCGGCGGCGAAACGGTCGCGATAGTCCTCGGGCGTTTCCGTGTCGTCGTCCACCGGGCCGGTCACGGAGATGAAGGCGGCGTCGGCGGCGCCGGTCGCGCGGTTCAGGTCCAGCCCGGCGTAGAGGGCGTCGTCACGCTCGGGTCCGACGATCCAGGCCGGGCCGGGCGCGCGCTTGGCCAGTTCGGCGCGGGTGGCGTCGCCGGAGGTTACGAAGGCCTTCCACGCCTCGCGCGGCACGCCCAGGCCGTCCAACTGGGCGATCACGTCCGTGGCCGGGCGGGGGGAGTTGGAGATCAGCACGACATGGCCGCCCCGCTGGTTGAAGCGGGTCAGGGCCTGGCAGGCCGCCGGCCAGCTTTCGCGGCCGTTGTGGATCACGCCCCAGACGTCGCAGAGCAGGATGTCGTAGTCGCCGGCGATCTCGCCGAGATGGGGAAGCGGATGGGGGAGGGTCATGCGCGGGGTCTTAGCCGGTCTGTCGAAGAGGGAGAAGGCCGCCCGCCCGCGTTCAATCTTCGTCATTCCCGGCGAAGTGCAGCGGAGACCCGGAATCCAGCGGCGCGCGATAGCGCGAACCTGTCGCGGACTTGGTCTTCAGATCGTGTGGCGGATGGATTTCGCCTGTGGCGCCGCTGGGTCCCCCGGTCTCGCTGCGCTCGCCGGAGGATGACGAAACTCAGTGGAAGCGGCGACGCTGTTCCGCGCTGCGCAGGGTGGAGCGCAGGAATTCGGCCGGGGGATCGGTCTCGGCCAGGACCTGCTCCTTGATGGCGCGCGGCTCGCCGAACAGGTGACCCTGGCCCATGCCGACGTCCAGCTCCAGGATGTCGACCACCTGGCGCTCGTTCTCGACCTTCTCGGCGATGACCTCGACGCCGTAGCGGCGGGTCAGGCCGGCGAAGTCGGCGGCCTGGATGTCGGGCATGGAACGCAAGGGGGCGCCGCCGTCCAGATCCAGCAACTGTTCGATCAGCAGGTCGGCCGAGACCTTGATGAACTTGACGTCCGAGCGCTGCAGGTCGGCGAAGTCCAGGTCCAGGGTCTGGACCTTGTCCAGCGAGAAGCGGAAGCCCAGGTCGGCCAGCTTGGCCATGTTGCGCGCCTCGACCGCGCCGCGCGCGTCGAAGGTGGCCTGGCCCAATTCGAAGATCAGCGCCTGGTTCAGGTCGCGGTTCTCGCTGAGGAAGTCGAGGAATTTGGGGAAGAAGGCCTCGTCGCCCAGGCTGGTCAGGGCGACGTTGCAGAAGACGCCGACCTTGCGGTCCTGGCGCGCCAGACGGCGCACGATCTGGGCGCAGCGGAACAGCAGCAGGTTGTCGATGGCCGGCACCAGGCCCTCGCCCTCGGCCACCGACAGATATTCGGCCGGCATCATGACGCGGTCCGAGGCGTCGCGCAGGCGGGTGAAGCTTTCGTAGAAGATGGTCCGGCGCTGGGGCAGGGACACCACCGGCTGCAGATACAGGTCGACCCGGTTCTCGCTGAGCGCCTCGTGGATGGTCTGGAGCAGGACGTTGGACTGGGCCTGGCGGCGGCCTTCGAAGGTGTCCAGGCCGATGGTCGGCGCGGCCGACAGGCGCTGGTCGATGCTGTCGCTCATCTGCTGGACCAGGCTTTCCAGCATCCGCACCTCGCCGGTCAGCTGGTCGGCGCCGGCCAGGGCCCCGGTCTCGATCGCCTCAGCAAGTTCGGTCAGGGCGCCCTGGGTGGATTCCATGGCATCGGCCAAGAGGCGGTGCGCCTCGCGGACCTGGGCGATCTCCTTCTTCAGGGCGCGCCGCGCGGCGACGCCGGTGACGATGCCGTGGAAGGCGGCCAGCAGGCCCAGCGCCCCCAGCGTCCCCGCCACGCCCGCGCCGATCCCTAGCCCCGCGCGCCACAGGAAGGCGCCCACGGTCAGCCCGAGGAACAGATAGGCGAAATAGAGGAAGCCCGAGGTGATGGTGCGCATCGTGGCGCTTGTCGCTCCCGTATGGAATCGCCCGAGTATCGGGGTATCAAGGACGTTCGGCTAGAGCGGCGCGGGAAATATCCCCGCCGGAAACAAGGGGAAGCGCATGGAACTGTTCGATCTGACCGGCAAGGTCGCCGTCATCACCGGCTCGTCACGCGGAATCGGCAAGGCCATCGCCGAACGGCTGGCGGAACATGGGGCCAGGGTCGTGATCTCGTCGCGCAAGGCCGGGCCGTGCGACGAGGTCGCCGCCGAGATCAACGGCAAGCACGGCGAGGGCCGGGCCATCGCCGTTCCCGCCAACATCGCCTCGAAGGAAGAGCTGCAGCGTCTGGTGGACGAGACCAACAGCGCCTTCGGCCGGATCGACATCCTGGTCTGCAACGCCGCGACCAACCCCTATGCAGGGCCGATGGCGGGGATCGCCGACGAGCAGTTCGAGAAGATCCTTCAGAACAACGTCATCTCCAACCACTGGCTGATCCAGATGGTCGCGCCGCAGATGCTGGAGCGCAAGGAGGGGGCGATCCTGATCATCTCGTCGATCGGCGGGCTTCGCGGCAACGCCCTGATCGGCGCCTACAACATCTCCAAGGCCGCCGACATGCAGCTGGCGCGCAACCTGGCGGTGGAATACGGGCCGTCGAACGTGCGGGTGAACTGCATCGCGCCCGGCCTGGTGCAGACCGACTTCGCCAAATACCTGTGGGAGAACCCCGAGCTGCTGAAGACGGTCACCGAACCCGCGCCGCTGAAAAGGATCGGCCAGCCCGATGAAATCGCGGGCACGGCGGTCTATCTGTGCAGCCCTGCGTCGGCCTATGTGACCGGCCAGACCCTGGTGGTGGACGGCGGACTGACGATTGCCTGGTGAACAACAGCGCTCAAGCAGCCCGAAGGGCGATAGCGCAGAGCAAAATCCGCGCTCAAGCAGCCCGAAGGGCGATAGCGCAGAGCAAAATCCGCGCTCAAGCAGCCCGAAGGGCGGTAGCGCGAAAGACGTTCGGCAGGATGTCGTCTGGCGGCTGGAGGCGTTCGCCTTCCGGGCGCTGTTCGCCTTTCTGCGGCTGCTGGGGGTCGAGCGGGCGTCCGGCCTGGGCGGCTGGCTGCTGCGGACCTTGGGGCCGCTGACGGGCACCCAGAAGACGGTGATGCGAAACCTGCGGATCGCCTTTCCGGACATGGGCGCGGCCGAGCGCGAGCGGCTGGCGCTGGACCAGTGGGACCAGACCGGCCGCACCTTTGCGGAGCTGGCGGTGATGGACCGGCTGACGCCCGAGGGCGGGCGGGTCGAAGTGGTCGGCATGGAGCGGCTGCACGCCATTCGCGACAGCGGCCGGCCCGCGGTGCTGATCTCGGGCCACCTGGCCAACTTCGAGGTGATGGCGGCGGTGATCATGGCCTCGGGCGTGCCGTGCCAGGTGACCTATCGGGCGGCGAACAACCCCTATGTCGACGCCCTGATCCGCCAGAGCCGCGAGCGCTACGGCATCCGCCTGTTCGCGCCCAAGGGCGACGGCACGCGCGAGCTGATGGCGGGGATGAAGCGCGGCGATTCCATCGCCCTGCTGGTCGACCAGAAATACAATCAGGGGCCGGAGGTCGAGTTCTTCGGCCAGCCGGTCAACGCCTCGCCCGGCGCGGCGCGCCTGGCGCTGAAGTTCGGAACCATCATGCAGCCGCTGTCGGTGACGCGGCTGCCGGGCGTGCGCTTCCGCGTGACCGCGCACGAGCCGATCGTGGTGGAGGAAACCCCGGACAAGACCGCCGACGTGCTGGCCGGCGTGCAGGCCGCCAACCGCTTCGTCGAGGACCGCGTGCGGGAGCATCCCGTGGACTGGTTCTGGGTCCACAAGCGCTGGCCCGACAAGGTTTATGCGGCGCTGGATCGTCCGTCGGCGGATCGCCTGAACGGCCCGGCGTAGCCCTCCAGGTCGCGACGGCGGCGGCAGGGGCCGAAATAGCCGTCGGTCTTGACGAAGGCGCGGGGCCTGAAGATCACCGCATTGAGCCGGTCAAGCACCGCCTTGGCCGTGATCGGCTTGACCACGAACTCGGTGACGCCCGCGTCGCGCGCCTCGGTCACGCGCTTCTTCTCGGCGTGGCCGGTCATCATGATGATGGGCAGATAGACGTTCGGGCTGTCGGGGCTGTTGCGCACCAGGCGGGTGAACTCCACGCCGTCCAGGGGGAACATGTTGAAGTCCACGATCGCCAGGTCGATCGGATACTGGCGCAGCAGTTCGAAGGCCGAGGCGCCGTCCGGGGCTTCGCGCACGTTGCGGACATTGGCGGAATGCAGCACGGCCGACGCGATGGCGCGCATGTGCTGGTTGTCATCGACCAGAAGGACGTTGAGCGATTGCAGGGCGGCGGTCATGGAAGGCTCAGTCTATGGACCGCCACGGTGACGCCGAACCGTTGAAGATCGGTGTTCAAGCTTCGCCATACGACGCTTTCAGCCGGGCGGATTCAGCCGCGAGATGAACTCGCCCGGACCCCAGTAGGCTTCCTGCCGCGTCGGGCTCCAGTACCGGAGGGCCTCCAGGGGAATGGCCTTGTCGGTGACGGCGCACCGCACGAATCGGCCCGGCTTCAGGACGGCGAATTCGCCGTCGCCGTAGTGAAGGGTCGCGGGTTCGGTCGCTGTGGTGTCCATGGGGCGACGATAGCGCGGCCGGCGCCGCCCGCAAGGGGCCTCAGGCCGAGGTGGGCGGGCTGACGGCGTCCGTCACCGGGCCGTCGGCGGCCTCGGGCTCGGCGCCCCTGGGGGGCTTGGGCTTGCCGCCCAGGCGATCGGTCAGCTTGAACACGAACGGATTGAGCGAGATCGACAGCAGGGCGGCGGCCAGGATCAGGTCGTGAGTCTCGCGGCTGAGGGCGCCCAGGCTGACGCCCAGCGCGGCCAGGATGAAGGAGAACTCCCCGATCTGGGCCAGGCTGGCGGCGACGGTGAAGCCGGTGCGGCGGTCCAGGCCGAACTGCTTGGTGATGGCCAGGGCGGCGACCGACTTGCCCACGATGATGATGCCCAGCACCCCCAGCACGGCCCAGGGCTCGCGCACCAGGATCATCGGATCGAACAGCATCCCCACCGACACGAAGAACAGCACGGCGAAGGCGTCGCGCAGCGGCAGCGACCGCTCGGCGGCGTTGTGGCCCAGCGGCGAGGCGTTCATCACCAGGCCGGCCAGGAAGGCGCCCAGCGCGAACGAGTGGAACAGGAAATAGGCCACCCAGGCGATGCCCAGGGCGATGGCCAGGACGCCCAGGGTGAACAGCTCGCGCGACTTAGTGTGGGCGATGCGGATCAGCAGCCACGGCATGACGCGGCCGCCCACGACCAGCATGACGCCGACGAACAGCGCCACCTTCAGCAGGGTCCAGCCGACGTTGGCGCCCAGGGCCCCCAGGTCCATCGGCGTGCCGGCGGGCACCACCACCATCGGCAGCATGACCAGGGCGATGACGATGACCAGGTCCTCGACGATCAGCCAGCCCACGGCGATGCGGCCGATCTCGCCCTTGACCTGCTTGCGCTCTTCCAGCGCGCGCAGCAGGACGACGGTGGAGGCGACCGACAGGGCGAAGCCCATAAGCAGGGCCTCCACATCCGTCAGCTTCAGCACGAACCGTCCCAGCGCCCAGCCCAGGACGGTGGCCACGGCGATCTGGCCCAGGGCGCCGGGAACGGCGACCTTGCGGACCTGCATCAGGTCCTTGGGCGAGAAGTGAAGCCCGACCCCGAACATCAGCAGAATGACGCCGATCTCGGCCAACTGCGGCGCCAGTTCGGTGTCGGCGACGAAACCGGCCGTATAGGGACCGACCACGACGCCCGCGACCAGATAGCCGACCAGCGGCGACAGTTTCAGTCGATGAGCCAACATGCCGAAGGCGAAGGCCAGGACGAAGCCCCCCACCAGGGTAAGGATCAGGCTGTCGGCATGCGGCATCGGGGCTCCTGTCGCGGGCGGGGGGTCGGCGTTGGGAATGCTTCGCAGTTGGGGGCGCTTTGGCGATTCGGCAAGGCGGCGCGGTGTCGCGCGCCCATGACGAAGCAGCAGAATTTCCGCGACGGGGTTCCAATCCCCCGCTGAGGCGTTAGACCCGCCGCATGTCCAATCCCACGCCCATAGCCGAAGCCGTCGCGGCGGGTCGACAGGCTGTCGCCGTCGACGCCGCCCTGGTCGCCAAGCTGATCGATCTGGCCGGCGACTTCGCCATCAACCTGACCGTCGCGGTGCTGATCTTCGTCGTCACCCTGTTCGCCGCGAAGTGGGCGGCGGGGGCGGCGCGGCGGGGGCTGTCGCGCGTTCGCGGCTTCCGCCACGATCCGACGGTGCTCAGCTTCGCCACCCAGGTGGTGCGGGTGGTGGTCATCGTCATCGGCATGATCGCCGTGCTGCAGCGGCTGGGGGTGCAGACCACGTCGATCATCGCGGTGCTGGGCGCGGCGTCCCTGGCCGTGGGCCTGGCGCTGCAGGGCACGCTGTCGAACGTGGCGTCCGGCATCATGTTGCTGATCCTGCGGCCCTACAAGGTCGGCGACGTCATCGACGTGGGCGGGATCGCCGGATCGGTGCAGCGGCTGGACCTGTTCACCACGCAACTGTCGAACGCCAACAACCATAAGATCGTCATCCCCAACGCCAAGGTGCTGGGCGACACGGTCACCAACATCACCGGCCAGCAGACACGGCGGATCGAGATCAACTTCACCGTCGGCTATGGCGAGGACCTGACCCAGACGCGCGGCGTCCTGACCGGCGTGGCCGGGGCGCACGCCAAGGTGCTGCACGACCCCGCGCCGTGGGCCGGGGTCACGGGCCTGCTGGACAGCGCGGTTCAGGTGACGCTGCACGCCTGGGTCGAGGTCTCGGATTGGTGGCAGACCCAGGCGGACCTGATGCAGGCCGGCAAGGAGGCGCTGGACGCCGCCGGGATCGAGATTCCGTTCCCGCACCAGGTGGCCGTGCCCTATCGCGAGGACGTCGTGCCCCTGGTCCAGTTGAAGGCGGTCGGACCGGTCGACGGGGACAAGTGATGCGTTACGATTTCGGGTCCGACAACACCGCCGGCATGGCGCCGAGCGCGGTGGAGGGGCTGGTCCGGGCCAACGACGGGTTCGCGCGCGCCTATGGGGCCGACGACGTCACCGCGCGCGCCGCCGACCAGATCCGCCAGCGGCTGGACGCGGACGCCGAGGTTCGGTTCGTGTTCAGCGGCACGGCGGCCAACGCCATCGCCCTGTCGATGCTGGCCTTTCCGTTCGAGGCGGTGCTGGCCCACAACGCCGCCCACGTCTGCACCGACGAGACCGGGGCGCCCGGCTTCTTCGGCCACGGGCTGGGGCTGATCGGTTTGCCGGGCTTTTCCGGCAAGATCGACCCGCTGGCGCTGAAGGCTCAGCTGGACGAGCCGGAAGTCGGCCATCGCCAGCCGCCGGCGGCGCTGAGCCTGACCCAGGCGACGGAATACGGCGCCGTCTATTCCGAGGAGGAGCTGCGTCACCTGATCGAGCCGGTGAAGTTGCGCGGTCATGGCGTGCACCTGGACGGGGCGCGGCTGGCCAATGCGGCGGCGGCCGGGTTCGATCTGAAGGACATCGCGCGCCTGGGCGTCGATGTCCTGGTGTTCGGCGGCGCCAAGGCGGGCGCCAACTGCGCCGAGGCCATCGTGCTGTTCGACAAGAGCCTGGCGCGGCGGCTGGACAACCGGCTGAAGCAGGCCGGGCAGACGGCGTCCAAGGCGCGCTTTCTGGCCGGGCCGATGCTGGGTCTGCTGGAAAGCGGCGATTGGGAGGCGGGCGGCGCCCACGCCAATCTGATGGCCCAGCGGCTGGCCGAGGGCGTGGCCACGCGATCGCGCTTCGTCCTGGCCCATCCGGTCGAGGCCAACGCCGTCTTCGTGCGGATGCCGGCAGAGGCGCACGCCCGGCTGAACGCCCTGGGCTGGGCCTGTTACGCCTTCGACGACGGCTCGGTGCGGTTCGTCTGCTCCTGGGCCACGACGACCGAAGCTGTGGACGAGCTGATCGAGGCGGTCGCCGGGCTGGAATAGGCCTTTTCGTCGCCGCATCGCCCGCCCATATGCCCCGCATGGCCATGCGCGGAGAGCGCTCCGGAAGCCGACGCGATCCCTTGGTGAAGGCGCAGCAGGCAGGGAGTTCACAAGACGGAGTGGAAGGGCCGCCGACGCTGAAGGCGCTGGCGGACCTGGTGCGGCTGGTCGCGCGCTCGGGCGCGCCGCAACTTCGTCTCAGGCTGACCGCCGCCATCGGCCTGACGCTGGCCGGCAAGGGGCTGGGCGTGCTGGCGCCGTTGATGCTGGGCGCCGCGGTGAACCGGCTGGCGGCGGGACAGGATGCGGCGGTCGCCGTGGGCTGGGGCTTCGCCGCCTTCGCGATCGGCTGGGCCCTGGTGCGGTTCCTCTCGTCGGCGGCGCCGCAGGTCTCGGATGTGGTGTTCGCCCCGGTGCGCGCGGCGGCCCAGCGAAGGACGGCGGCCGAGGCCTTCGCCCACGCGCTGGGGCTGTCGATGGATTTCCACCAGACCAAGCGGTCCGGCGCCCTGTCGCGGACGCTGGACCGGGGATCGCGCGCGGTCGACTTCCTGCTGCGCATCCTGGCCTTCAACCTGATCCCGACGGCGCTGGAGCTGCTGCTGGCGGCCTTCGTCCTGGGCGGGAAATACGACTGGCGCTTCGCCGCCGTGGCGGTGGTGGTCGTGGTGATCTACACCATCGCCACCTTCGCCATGTCCAACTGGCGGTTGGAACATCGGCGGGTGATGAACGCCGCCGATTCCGAGGCGGCCGGCGTCTCGGTCGACGCCCTGCTGAACTACGAGACCGTCAAGGCCTTCGGGGCCGAGGCGCGGGCGGCGCGGACCTATGACCAGGCGCTGGGCGACTACACCGAGGCGGCGCTGAAGGCCAACACCTCGCTGAACCTGCTGAACGGGATGCAGGCCCTGATCATGAACGTCGGCCTGGGCGTCATGGCGGTGATGGCCGGTTTCGAGGCGGCGGCCGGACGGATGGGGCCGGGCGACGTGACGGCGGCGGTGCTGATCCTGATCTCGCTGTACGCGCCGCTGAACATCCTGGGCTTCGCCTATCGGGAGATCCGTCAGTCCTTCATCGACATGGAGGAGATGCTGAAGGTCACGCGCCAGACGCCGCAGGTGGCCGACGCGCCGGACGCCGTCGCCCTGCCGCGGCCGGCCGACGCGCGCGGGGCCGCCCTGGCGTTCGATCATGTGGGCTTCCGCCACGACGCGCGGGCGAACGGGCTGGAGGACGTCAGCTTCCTCGCGGCGCCGGGCACGACCACGGCCCTGGTCGGGCCGTCGGGCGCGGGCAAGTCCACCATCGTCAAGCTGGCCCTGCGGCTGCTTGACCCGCAGCAGGGGCGGGTGCTGATCGACGGCCTGGACGTGCGGGCGGTGAAGCAGACCTCGCTGCGGTCGGCGGTGGCCCTGGTGCCGCAGGACGTGGCGCTGTTCAACGACACCATCGCCGCCAACATCGCCTTCGCCCGGCCGGACGCCGACGCCGCAGCCGTCTGGGCGGCGGCCGAGGCGGCGGAACTGGCCGACTTCATCCGCGCCCTGCCCGAGGGATTGGAGACCAAGGTGGGCGAACGGGGGCTGAAGCTGTCGGGCGGCGAACGCCAGAGGGTCGGCATCGCCCGCGCCCTGCTGGCCGATCCGTGCATCCTGATCCTGGACGAGGCGACCAGCGCGTTGGACAGCCGCACCGAGGCCGCGATCCAGAAGACGCTTCGAAAGGCCAGGGCGGGGCGCACGACCCTGGTGGTGGCGCACCGGCTGTCGACCGTGGCCGACGCCGACCAGATCCTGGTGCTGAAGGCCGGCCGCATCGTGGAGCGGGGCGCCCATCACGAACTAGTGGCCCGCGTGGGCGGCGAATACGCGGCCCTGTGGAAGAAGCAGACCCGCGCGGGCCGGGCGGGTCAGCCCGCCTGACCGGCGCCCAGCTTGCGCCGCAGCACCTCGCGCAGATTGTCGACGATGGCCTGGCGGGCCTCGGTCGCGTCGCCCGGCAGGGCCAGCAGCAGCTTCATCGCCTGGGCGTGGACCGTGGGGATGCGCCAGTCGAACCCGCCGTCGCGCGGCGCGGCGTCCAGCAGGTCGCACAGGCCCCGCGCCGCGATGCAAAGGTCGTCCATCGCGAAGGGGCTGGCCGCGTCGATGATCTGGCTGGAGGAGGCGTAGGCCATCTCCAGGCGCATCTTCTCCGGCAGGCCCGGCGTGGGCGGCGCCAGCAGGGCGGCGATGTTCTGGGCGATCAGCGCGATCGCCTGGTCCTGAAGGCCGTCCAGATTGGCCTTGGCCTGGGCCAGGGCGACCCCGACGCTGATCCCGCCGGGCTTGTCGACCATCTGGGCCAGGCGCGACTTGCGCTGGACGTGGGTGATGACGGTCATGCGATCTCCACGGTGTTGGAGGCCTTCGTCGCGCCCATGCGGTCGGCGCGGCGTTCGGGGCCGTCCCATTGCTCGTCGCGGAAGCGACGGTCGGGACCGAAATAGTCGCCCACCTCCAGGAAGGGGCGGTTGTCGCGCGCGACCCACAGGATGCGCTCCAGCAGCATCGCCGCGCTGAAGGGCTTGGTGACCAGGAAGTTGGCGCCGCAGTCGCGGGCCTGGTTCAGGCGTCCGCGCCGGATGTGGCTGGCGGTCATGATCACCGGAGAGAAGGCGTTGGGGTTCAGGCCCGACCGGCGCAGCCAGCGCACCAGTTCGAAGCCGTCGATGTCGGGCATGTCGGTGTCGACCACCAGAAGGTCGACGGGCTTTTCCTGAAGGATGCGCTTGGCGTCCCCGCCGCTGCCGACGGTGAAGGCCGGGCGGATGCCGAAACCGGCCAGGGCGTTGGCCGTCAGGGTGAGGGAGAACGGCGAATCGTCGACGATCATGGTGACCGCGCCGCCCAGGTTGAACACGGCGCTTTCGCGCAGGGAATCGCCCAGCGTGGTCATGCGTGCCCGCGCTTTGTCGATCCCGTGGTGCGGATCATGCTCGATTCCCCGTCAGCTGCCGCCAAGGTCGCAATTCCGGGTGGACAGGGCGTTAACGCTGTTCGCCCAAGGCGGCTTTGACGGCGGTCAGGCCAGGGCGCCGATGGCGTAGAAGCGGTCGGCGCGCGCCTTGCGGATCTGTTGCGGCGTCAGGCCGTCGAAGGTCTTGAGCTCCTCGGCCAGGACGTCGCCGACCGTGGCGATGGCCGCCGCGCGCTCGGTGTGGGCGCCGCCGACGGGCTCGTCGATCAGGCGATCCACGATCTTCAGCTGAATCAGGTCCGGGCCGGTGATCTTCATGGCCATGGCCGCGTCCCTGGCCCGCGCGCCGTCGCGCCACAGGATGCCGGCGGCGCCCTCGGGCGAGATGACCGAATAGATGGAATGCTCCAGCATCAGCACCCGGCTGGCGGCGGCGATGGCGATGGCGCCGCCCGATCCGCCCTCGCCGGTGATGGTGGCGATGGAAGGAACGCCCAGGGTCAGGCCGCGCTCGGTCGAACGGGCGATGGCCTCGGCCTGGCCGCGCTCCTCGGCGCCCAGGCCGGGATAGGCGCCGGCGGTGTCCACGAAGGTCAGCACCGGCAGGCCGAACTGTTCGGCCATGTCCATCAGGCGCACGGCCTTGCGATAGCCCTCGGGCCGGGCCATGCCGAAGTTGTGGCGCAGGCGGGTGTCGGTGTCGTGGCCCTTCTCGTGGCCCATGACCACCACCGGCCGGCCGCGGAACCGGGCCAGGCCGCCCAGGATGGCCTGGTCGTCGCCGAACTGGCGGTCGCCGTGCAGCTCGTTCCAGTCGGTGAACAGGCCCTGGACGTAGTCGACGAAGTGCGGACGCTGGGGATGGCGGGCGACCTGGGTCTTCATCCAGGGGTCCAGGCCGGCGTAGGTCTTCCTGCGCAGCTGGTCGGCCTTCCGGCGCAGGCCAGCGATCTCGGCGTCGAAGGAGCCTGCGCTCTCGGACAGGGCCGACAGCTCCGCGATCTTGGCTTCCAGATCGGCGATGGGCTTTTCGAAGTCGAGGTAGTGCGTGGCCATCTAAGGCGTCCGGAACAGCGGGGCGCGGGGCGACCCAAGGGAAGGCGGCGGAACCTAGAGACGTCAACGCCGCCCGGCAAGCGGGGGTTCAGAAGGCCTTGGGCAATCCGGCCTGTCTGAGGATTTCGTTGGCTGTGTGCCGGCTCTTGGAGCGAGGAACAGTGATGGCGTGCGGCTGATCAGGATGTCGCCATTTCTCGTGGCTGCCCTTGGCGTTCGCGACGCGTCGCCAACCGGCGGCGTACAGGAGGGCGGTGAGTTGCGGATAGAAGTCCTTGGGCACGCCCGCCTCGATCAGATGAGATGGCTCATGATGGATTCGAGGCGTGCGTTCTCAACGCACAGGCAGATCATGCGGCGACAACGTCGAAGCCGCCGACGGCCTCGAAACGAACGGGTACTTCGCCGTGGATTCCTAGGTTTTCCGCCAGAAGCTCAGGCGCGAAATGGCGGGCTAGCGATTCAAACTCACCCAGAGTCGCCGTTTCCAATACCAGTCCGAGGATGTTGGATTCGCTGCACCAGACCTCGGCTTCGGGGTCCCAGATCGCCTTGACGTAGAACGAGTGCGCCATCCGGCGAATATGCGCCGTCAGTCGTCGCGCGCCAAGGGGTGGTTCTGGCGGACGACCTGGGTCAGCCGGTCGGTGGCGACGTGGGTGTAGATCTGGGTGGTGGCGATGTCGGCGTGGCCCAGCAGGGTCTGGACCACGCGAAGGTCGGCGCCGCCTTCCAGCAGATGGGTCGCGAACGCGTGGCGCAGGACGTGGGGGCTGACCCGGGCGGGATCCAGGCCGGCGGCCAGGGCGGCCTCGTCCAGCAGCTGGGCGAAGCGGCGGGGGGTCAGGCGGCCGGTTCGGCCCGAGGACGGAAACAGCCAGGGGCTGTCGGGCGTCTCGGGCTTACGTTTCTCGTCGCGGGCGGCCAGCCAGGCCTTGACCGCCTCGCGCGCCGCGCCGTTGAGGGGGGCCAGGCGTTCCTTGCCGCCCTTGCCGCGCACGATCAGATAGGCCGGATCGCGCCGCACGGCCTCGACTCGCAGCGCCAGCAGCTCCGACACGCGCAGGCCCGAAGCGTAGGCCAGCTCCACCAGGGCGACCAGGCGCAGGCCGGCGGCCGCGTCCTTGCGCGCGGCGGCCTGCAGCAGCCGGTCGATCTCGTCGCGCGACAGCACCTTGGGCAGGGCGCGCCCCTGCCTGGGCGCGTCCAGGCGACGCGACGGGTCGTCGCCGCGCCAGCCCTCGGCCAGGGCGAAGCGATAGAACTGACGCACCGCTGAACGGCGACGCGCGGCGGTGGCGGCCGAGAGGCCCCGCCGCGACAGGTCGGCGAACCAGGTTTCCAGCCCCTCCGCATCGGCCTGCATCAGGCCGCCGGTCGCCGTCTCCGCGTCGGCCAGGTCGCGGGCGTAGGCGGCCAGGGTGTGGGGCGAGGCGTCGCGCTCCACCGCCATCATCTCCAGAAAGGCCTCGATCTGGGGCGTCATCGGACGATCCGGCGCCGCGGCGTATGGCGCGGGGCGGCGCATCGTGTAGAGGGTTGGTCGATCATGTCCGCCCGCCTCGCCGCCTTCTTGCCACGTCTGTTCGCCGGTGCGCCCGGATGAGACGACGCGCGAATCCGCCGCCGCGACGCACCATAGCGCTGGTCGGGCTGATGGGGGTGGGCAAATCCTCGGTCGGGCGCCGGCTGGCCAACCGGCTGAAGCTGCCCTTCGCCGACGGCGACGTGGAGATCGAGGCGGCGGCCGGCATGACCATCGCCGAAATCTTCGCCAGCATGGGCGAGGGCGAATTTCGCGCCGGAGAGGCCCGGGTGATGCGCCGCCTTCTGGAGGGGCCGCCGATCGTGCTGGCCACGGGCGGCGGGGCGATGATGAACGCCGAGACCCGGGCGCTGTTGCGCGAACGGGCGGACACGGTGTGGCTGCGGGCCGACCTGGGCGTCATCGCGGAACGGGTGGCCCGTCGCGACACGCGACCCCTGCTGCGGGGGCGCGATCCGCGGGAGGTGCTGACAGGCCTGGCCGAGACGCGTTACCCCCTCTACGCCGAGGCGGACCTGACGGTGGACGTGGGCGAGGGGTCTCACGGCCAGGCGGTGGACGCCATCCATCGCGAACTGCGCCGGCATTGGCGGCGCAAGCGATGCGCGGAGACGAAGACATGACGACCCTTACCGTGGGCGGCCAGGGGTTCCGGCCCTATGACGTGGTGGTGGGACGCGGCCTGTTGGCGCGCGCGGGCGAACGCATCGCGCCGCTGGCCAAGGGACGGACCGTGATCGTCAGCGACGAGACGGTGGCGGCGATCCACGGCCAGGCCCTGTCGGCGTCGCTGGAGGCGGCCGGGGTGCGGACCCAGACGATCACCGTGCCGGCGGGCGAGGCGTCCAAGTCCTTTGCTCAGCTGGAGCGGGTGCTGGACCGGCTGCTGGAGATCGGGCTGGACCGCAAGGACGTGGTGGTGGCCCTGGGCGGCGGGGTGGTGGGGGACCTGGCCGGTCTGGCGGCGGCGCTCTACATGCGCGGGATCGACTTCGTGCAGGTCCCGACGACCCTGCTGGCGCAGGTGGATTCCTCCGTCGGGGGCAAGACCGCCATCGACACGCCGAGGGGCAAGAACCTGGTCGGCGCCTTTCATCAGCCGCGCCTGGTGCTGGCCGACATCGACGTGCTGGCGACCTTGCCCGACAAGCAGCTGCGTTCCGGCTGGGCCGAGGTGCTGAAGCACGGGTTGATCTGCGACGCGGCCTTCTTCGACTGGCTGGCGGGCGACGGGGCGGGCGGCGCGTGCGGCGATCCGGCCGCGCTGGAGCGGGCCGTGGTGCGCTCGGTCGAGATCAAGAGCGCCGTCGTCAGCGAGGACGAGAAGGAGGCGGGGCGTCGCGCCCTGCTGAACCTGGGCCACACCTTCGGCCATGCGGTCGAGGCGGAGCTGGGCTTCGAGAAGGCCGCCCTGGCGCACGGCGAGGCGGTCGCCCTGGGGTGCTGCCTGGCCTTCCGCTATTCGGCGCGCGAGGGTCTGTGCCCGGAGGCCGACGCCCGGCGGGTCGAGGCCGTGATCGCGGCGGCGGGCCTGCCGACGCGGCTGGACCAGGCGGGGACGTTCGACGCGGATCGCCTGCTGGCCCTGATGGCCGGCGACAAGAAGGCCGAGGGGGGCGCGCTGACCCTGATCCTGGCGCGCGGGATCGGCCAGGCCTTCGTGGCCAAGGGCGTCGATGCGAGCAGCGTCAGGGCCTTCCTGATCGAGGAAGGTGCGGCGGGTTAATCCACCGCGCGGCAGTCGGTCGACTGGCGGCCTTCGACGGACCAGGTGGCCATGACGCCCTTGCCGCGTAGTTCGACGCCCGAGGCGCGGTACCAGATGCCGTCGGCGGCGCGCTGCTGGTAAAGGTCGACCGCCTCGCCAGAGGAGTTGCGCACGGTCGCCATCTCGCGCGGATTGTCGAAGTCGACGGTCAGGCGCTCGCCGTTGTCGCACAGATAGACGGCGTGGACGACGTTGTTGAGGATGCGGTCCTGCAGCTCGGCGCCCGTGCGCTTGCGGGCGGTCTGGGCCTCGATGGCGCGTTCCTTGACCTCGTCGCCCGTGGTGGGCGCGCGCGACGGGTCAGGGCCGCAGGCGGTCATCACGGTCAGGGCCGCCAGGCCCGCGAACAGGATGGATTGCGGCGGATCCAGCTTTATCAAGGCAGTCGTCCCTCCCACGGCGCCGCTTGGCGCGGCGTCCTAACGTGCGCCCGACGCGGCCGTTCCCCGCCGCGAACGGAAGAAGGAGCGGAGCAAGGCGGACGCCTCCTGCGCCAGAGGACCCGAGTCGGTCGCCGGGCGCCAGTGGCAGGTCGGCTGCTCGAACAGGCGCGGACCGTGGATCACGGCGCCGCCCTTGGGATCGTCGGCGGCCCAGACGACCCGGCCGATGCGGGCGTGGCTGATGGCCCCGGCGCACATGGCGCAGGGCTCCAGCGTGACATAGAGGGTCAGGCCGGTCAGGCGGTAGTTCCCCAGCGCCGTCGCGGCGCGGCGCAGGGCCACGATCTCGGCGTGGGCGGTCGGGTCGTGGGCGCCGATGGGGCCGTTGGCGCCGCTGGCGATCACCTCTCCCGTGGCCGGATCGACCAGAATTGCGCCCACCGGGACCTCTCCCGCGTCCGCCGCCGCTTGCGCTTGGTCCAGCGCCATGCGCATGAACCGCTCATCATGGTCCGCCATACAGACGACAACGACAAGAAGCCCCGCGCCCGTCAAGACGAACGGTCGCCCCGGCCCTTCAAATCCTCCGGTCCCCGCAAGAGCGGCGACGGGAAGGCCCCCTTCGGCGACAGGCCGAGAAAGCCGTTTGGCGACAAGCCCACGGGCGATCGTCCGCGCGCCGCCAAGGACGGCAAGCCGGCCCCCAAGTCCGGCAAGGCCGACGCCGCCCCGGTCCGCAGCGAGCGAATCGCCAAGGCCATGGCCCGCGCCGGCATCGCCTCGCGCCGCGAGGTCGAGCGGCTGATCGGCCTGGGCAAGGTGGCGGTGAACGGCCGCATCCTGGACACGCCCGCCACCCTGGTGACGCGCGACGACGTGATCACCGTGGACGGCAAGCCGATCGGCGCGGCCCAGGCGACGCGCGTCTGGCGCTATCACAAGCCGGCGGGCCTGCTGACCAGCCACAACGACCCGGCCGGGCGGCCGACGGTGTTCGACGCCCTGCCGGCGGGCCTGCCGCGGGTGATCTCGGTCGGCCGGCTGGACCTGAACACTGAAGGGCTGCTGCTGCTGACCAACGACGGCGAGCTGAGCCGGGCGCTGGAGCTGCCGTCGACGGCCCTGGTCCGCCAGTACCGGGCCCGGGCGCGCGGCAAGATCACCCAGGCCGACCTGGACAAGCTGAAGGACGGGGTGGTCGTGGACGGCGTGTCCTACGGCCCCATCGAGGCGACGCTGGACAAGGCCAAGGAGTCGAAATCCGACGATGGCAAGGCGCCGGCCAACCTGTGGGTCTCGGTCTCGATCACCGAGGGCAAGAACCGCGAGGTCAGGAAGGTGCTGGAGTCGATCGGCCTGACGGTCAATCGCCTGATCCGCCTCGCCTATGGTCCGTTCCGGCTGGACGTCCTGCCGGTCGGGTCGGTCGAGGAGGTGGGGCCCCGCGTGATCCGCGAGCTGCTGGGCGAGCACATCCGGCCCGAGAACCTGCCGACCGGCAATACGGTCGAGACGCCCGCGCCGATCCCCGGAAGGCGCATCTCGACGCCCATCGTCAAGGGCCGCTCGGGTTCGGCCATGTCCGACCCGTCGAGGAAGCCCAGCCGCGTCCGCGCCGCCGAGAGCGCTCAGGCCGAGGCGGTCGAGCGTCGTGAGCGGGCGCCGAAGAAGGACGGCTGGGCCAAGGCCAAGCCCAAGTTCGAGCACGCCAAGACCTTCAAGCCGCGCGAACGCACCGCCCCCGAGGGCGAGCGCCCGGCGCGGACGGATGGCGACCGGCCCAAGCGCCCCTTCAAGCCCCGCGACGACCAGTTCATCGACGACCGGCGCAAGCCCGCGGGCCGCTCTGGCGCCAAGCCGGGTCCGCGCGCGGGCGCCAAGCCCGGCGGGCGCGACTTCAAGCCCCGCACGGGCGGCAAGCCCGCCGGCCCGTCGGGAACCAGCGGACGCAGCCCCGGCGGCAAGCCGCGGGGTCCGCGCTGATCGCCCTTAGCGGAGGAGCGAGACCATGACCGTCCAGACCGGCCGATGCCTGTGTGGCGCAGTGACCTTCAGCGCCACGCCCAAGGGCGGGATGCACGCCTGCCATTGCGGCACGTGCCGACGCTTGTCGGGCGGGATCCTGTTCAGCGTGGATTGCGGCGACAGCGTCCAGGTGCGGGGAGATGTGGCGACCTACACCTCGTCCGAATGGGCGACGCGCCAGTTCTGCCCGGCGTGCGGGACCGGCCTGTTCTGGCGCGCCAACGATGGGGGAATCACCATGGTCTCGGCCCAGGCGTTCGATAACGCGTCCAGCTTTGTGCTGGAGGACGAGTTCTGCATCGAGAGCAAGCCCGAGACCTACGCCCTAGCGGGGGATCGGCCGCGCCTGACCACGGCCGAACTTTACGCCCAGTTCGCCCCACCCGAGGCCTGAAAGCTGTGCGGATCGTCGCCGGCAGCCTGAAGGGCCGGGCCATCGTGGCGCCGGAAGGGCGGGGCACGCGCCCGACCAGCGACCGCGCGCGCCAGGCCGTGTTCAACGTGCTGGAGCACGCCGCCTGGGCCGAGCCGTTGCACGAGGCGCGGGTCATCGACTTGTATGCGGGCTCGGGCGCCCTGGGCTTCGAGGCGATCAGCCGGGGGGCGGCCTTCTGCCTGTTCGTCGAGATCGACGACGACGCGCGCGGCGCCATCCGCGAGAACGCCGACACCTACGGCCTGATGGGGCGCACGCGGGTGCATCGGCGCAGCGCGACCGATCTGGGCGTGCGGCCGGGTCCCGTCGCCGAAGCGTTCGACATCGCCTTTCTGGACCCGCCGTACGGCAAGGGGCTGGGGGAACAGACGCTGGCGCGGCTGAAGGAGGGCGGCTGGCTGAAGCCGGGGGCCCTGGTGGTGTTCGAGCGCGGGTCCGACGAGCCCGAGATCGACACGCCGGGCTATGACCGGCTGGACGCGCGCGACTATGGCGCGGCGCGGGTGCTGTTCCTGCGGGCCGAATGAGGCGCCGCGTCTGAACAAGGCTCAGGCGCGGCCGTCCCGCAGCGCCTCCAGCGCCGCGCGGTGCGCCGCCATGCGCTGTCGGCAGCGTCGCGCATGGCGCAGGTAGAAGCCGATGCAGGCCGCCAGGAACAGGCCGGCGCCCGCCAGAATCGGGCCGCGCATCTCCGCGACCGGTTCGGCGACCCACAGCATGACGATCAGGAAGACCATGCCCGCCAGGCTGATCGCCACCCCGGCCAGGGCCCAGCGGTAGCCCGTGCGGGCCTGGCCCAGGGCCGAGCGCAGCACGGCCTCGGGCGTGTCGGTCAGAAGGCCCGGATCGCCGCGCCGCGACCACAAGGTCATCACCAGGGCGAAGACGGCGAAGCCCAGGGCGGCCAGGACGACCGGCAGGTCGACGCCGCGCCACAGCGCCCAGCCCATGACGCCGACGACGGCCAGGCCGCCGACGATCTCGGAGATGAAGTTCAACCGGGCCAGCCGGTCGCGACGGCGCAGCGACCGGATCAGGGCGGCGTCCAGCGGCGGGCCGTCGTCGGGCGCGGCGCTCCACGCCCGGGTCAGGTCGGTCCAGTCGTCGGCGTGGTCTTCGGGGGGCGTGCTCATGACCGAGCCTCCGGGTTCATGGCCTTGCGCAGGGCGGCCTTGGCGCGGGTCAGGCGGATAGAGACGACGTTGGCGTTCAGGCCCAGCATCTCGGCGATCTCGGCCGGCGGGAAGCCTTCCAGGGTCAACAGGGCGGGCTGGCGCAGCGGCAGGGGCAGGGCGCGCACGGCGTCGGCCAGCCGGTCGTGCAGGTCGCGCGCCTCGGCCGCCTCGTGCGGGGTGGGGGCGTCGCTGGGGGCGGCCTCGTCCAGAGGCTGGCGGCGCGGCTCTGCGGCCTCGCGCGCCACATGGGTGACGGCGCGGTTGTGGGCGACGCGGGCGATGAAGTGGCGCAGCGGCGCGTCGCCGCGATGTTTCGGCAGGGCGCGCCAGACGGCCAGCAGGATGTCCTGCTCCAGTTCGCGCCGCCGCTCGCGGTCCGCCTCATAGGCCGAGGCGATGCGGCGCAGCATGGCGCCGTGTTCGGCCAGCAGGGCTTCGAAGGTCTGGTCGCGTCCCAGCGCGGCGCTCTCCGGAAAAATCGTCGGTCGGGATGAAAGACTCCGATGTCGGCCGAGACTTTCAGGTCAGGCGTCGAAAAACGAGAGGAGTTCGCCATGACCATCCAGAGCGATGTCGAGGACCAACCGAAGGCCGGCGCGCTGGCGCGGGGAAAAGGGTTCCTGAAGGTGCTGGCCGGCCTGTTGCTGGTCGCCGCCATCGGGGCGTGGGCGTCCCTGGGCATCGGGCTTTATCTGGACGTCCCGCGCGGGACGCGCCTGACCCTGGCCATCGTCGCGGCGGTGGCGACCGAGGCCCTTTTCTGGACCGTGGCGGCCCTGCTGGGCGTGTCGGTGGTCGAGGCGCGCAAGCGCATCTGGCGCAAGATCACCGGCCGCGCAGGCTGAGCGCCAGGGTCCGGGCCGCGGCCGTCACCTCGGCCCAGGTGACCTCGAAGCCGTCGTCGTCGCCGAAATAGGGGTCGGCCACGGCCTGGCCCTCGCGGCCGGGCACGTGGTCGAGCAGCAGGCTGAGTTCGGCGGCGGCGTCGACGGGGGCCAGGCGGCGCAGGTTGGCCAGATTGTCGTGGTCCAGGGCGACGATGTGGGTGAAGCGGCGGAAGTCCGCCGGCGTCACCTGCCGCGCCTTCAGGCCCGAGATGTCGACCCCGTGCCGCCGCGCCGTCGCCTGCGCCCTCGGGTCCGGCGGCTCGCCCGCGTGCCAGTTCCCGGTCCCGGCGGAATCGACGATCAGATCGAGCCGGAGGCGCCCGGCGTCCGCACGCAGGGCCCCCTCGGCGAGCGGCGAGCGACAGATGTTGCCGAGGCAGACGAAGAGGATGGAGGGGGTCGGGGGCCGACGATTGAGCGCGGTCGTCATCGCCGCCCGAACAGCTTTTCGAGGTCGTGCAGCTTCAGCTCCACATAGGTGGGACGGCCGTGGTTGCATTGGCCGGAGTGGGGGGTGGCTTCCATCTGGCGGAGCAGGGCGTTCATCTCGGGGGCGGACAGGACGCGGCCCGAGCGGACGCTGCCGTGGCAGGCCATCGTGCCGCAGATGGCGGCGAGGCGCTCCTTGAGCGACAGGGCCTGGCCGTGTTCGGACAGGTCGTCGGCGATGTCGCGGATCAGGCCCTGCACGTCCGCGTCGCCCAGCATGGCCGGGGTCTCGCGCACCAGGACGGCGCCGGCGCCGAAGGGTTCGACCACCAGGCCCATCTCGGCCAGTTCGTCGGCGCGCGAGGCGACGCGCTCGGCCTCGGCCGGGTCCAGGTCGACCACCTCGGGCGTTAGCAGGGCCTGGCGGGTCACGGCGCCCTCGGCCATCTGGGCCTTCATCCGCTCATAGACCAGGCGCTCGTGGGCGGCGTGCTGATCGACGATGACCAGGCCGTCGCGGGTCTGGGCGACGATGTAGTTGGCGTGGAGTTGGCCCCGCGCGGCGCCCAGCGGGTAGTCGATGGGGTCGAGGGGCGGGTCGTATGGCGTGACTCGTAAGTCATGACTGGTGACGGGGCCGTCCCACGCCGGCTCCACGCGGGCGCTGCGTTCGTTGAGGCCGGGCAGGACTTGGGCGGCCGCGGCGGGCTGGGACCAGCCGGTCCAGCCGCTGAAACCCTGGGCCGAGGGGCTGCTGGGGCTGTAGGCCGGGGCGGTCGACGCGCCGCTGCGGGGTTGGAAACTGGACAGGGCGTCGGCGGCGACGGTGGTGGAGGCGCGGTGGCCGGCCGCGTGCAGCGCGTGCCTCAGGGCCCCGACGATCAGGCCGCGCACCAGGGCCGGATCGCGGAAGCGGACCTCGGCCTTGGCCGGATGCACGTTGACGTCGACGAAGAGCGGATCGATGTCCAGGAACAGGGCCGCCGCCGGGTGACGGTCCCGCGCCAGGAAGTCGGCGTAGGCGCCGCGCAGGGCCCCTTGCAGCAGGCGGTCCTTCACCGGGCGGCCGTTGACGAACAGATACTGGTGCGCGGCGTTGCCCCGACTGTAGGTCGGCAGGCCGGCGTAGCCCGACAGGCGCACGCCGTCGCGTTCCTGGTCGATCAGCAGGGCGTTGGCCTCGAAGTCGCGGCCCAGCAGGGCGGACAGGCGCTTCAGGCGGCCCTCGTCGCCGGGATGTTCGGCCGGCAGGCGCAGGGTGGTCTTGCCGTCCAGCGAGAGGGTGAAGGCGACGGCCTCGCGCGCCATGGCCTGGCGCTTGATCTCTTCCGAGATGGCCATGGCCTCGGCCCGTTCGGACTTCATGAACTTGAGCCGGGCGGGGGTGGCGTAGAACAGGTCGCGCACCTCGACCCGCGCGCCGTGCGGGCCGGGGAAGGCGGCGGGGGCCAGGGGGCGGTGATCGCCGCCCTCCACGCGAATGGCCCAGGCGTCGCGTTCGTCGCGGGCGCGGGTGGTGATCGACAGGCGGGCGACCGAGCCGATGGAGGGCAGGGCCTCGCCCCGGAAGCCCAGGGTGTGGATTCGAAGCAGGTCCACGTCGCCGGCGTCGTCGGCCTCGAGCTTCGACGTGGCGTGGCGCTCGACCGCCAGGGGCAGTTCGTCGCGCGGAATACCCTTGCCGTCGTCGGCGATCAGGATGCGCGACAGGCCGCCGCCGTCGGCCTGGATCTCGATATGGGCGGCGCCGGCGTCCAGGGCGTTCTCGACCAGCTCCTTGATGGCGCTGGCCGGCCGCTCGACCACCTCGCCGGCGGCGATGCGGTTGACGGTCTCGGGCGGGAGGCGACGAATGGGCATGAGGCGTCGAAGATAGGGCGCGCGGGGGATTCGCGCCACGGCGGGACGCGCCGGCGCCTCACCAGTCCAGGGCGGCGTCGCCGCGCAGGATGGCGTCGGCTTCGGGCGTGTGCTGGGCGCCCGAGCGGTCGTGGAGGATCAGGGGCGGCAGAAGGCGCAAGGGCGCGCGGCCGGTCTTGACGGCGTGGACCAGGACCCGCTTGGCCGGCTGGTCGGCGAAGGGGTGGACGGGGCGCACGGCGAAGCCCCCGGCCTTGTCGCCCAGCAGCGACAGCAGGTCGGCCAGCCGATCGGCGCGGTGGATGACGACGATGCGCCCCCCCTCGCGCACCGCCTTCAGCAGGAAGGCCGTCCAGGCCTGGAGGCCGTCGTCGGCTATCCAGGCGCCGCGCTTGCCCTCGGCCGGGGCGCGCAGGGTCGCGGCGTCGTCGAAGAAGGGCGGATTGGACACGGCCCAGTCGAACGGCGGCAGGTCCAGGGTGCGAAAGCCGGCGGCGACGTCGCCGGTGCGAATCGTCGTGCGGTCCTGGACCCCGTTTAGGGCGGCGTTTTCCCGCGCCAGGCCGGCCATCGCGGGGTCGCGCTCCAACCCGGTCAGGGTGACGCCCGGCCGTCGCGCGGCGAGCGGCATCAGCACGCCGCCCGCGCCGCAGCCCGCCTCCAGCACGCGCTGGCCGGGCAGGGCCGGGACGGCGGCGGCCAGAAGGGCCGCATCCAGACCCGCGCGGTAGCCGCGCGCGGGTTGGCGCAGGCGCACGCGGCCGTTCAGCAGGCCGTTATCGACGATGTCCGGCGACGCCGGGGCGGGCTGGTCCAAGCCTCAATCTCCTTGACCCTCAAGGGGCCGACCACCATTGTGCGCCGCATCGCGATCCGGCAAGTCGTCGGCCCGCCTTCGCCTGTCGCGGACCACCGCGCGCCCCTGTGAAAGAGTCTCTCCCTTGGACGTCGCCATCGCCGCCGCTGCCCGCCCGAAAGGGGACGTCGACGCCCTGGTCCGGCTGGCCCAGACCGACATGGCCGCCGTGGACGCCCTGATCCTGGACCGGATGCAATCGGACGTGCCGATCATCCCCAAGCTGGCCGAGCATCTGGTTTCGGCGGGGGGCAAGCGGCTGCGTCCGCTGATCACCGTCGCCGCCGCCCGCGCGACCGGCGCCAGCGACGACATCGACGCGCCCAGGAAGCTGGCCGCCGCTGTCGAGTTCATCCACACCGCCACCCTGTTGCACGACGACATCGTGGACGCCTCGGAACTGCGCCGCGGCAAAGTGGCGGCGCACCTGATCTGGGGCGCGCCCACCAGCGTCCTGGTCGGCGACTTCCTGTTCGCCCGCGCCTTCGAGCTGATGGTCGAGACGGATTCGATGCGCGCGCTGGGCATCCTGGCCGAGGCGTCGCGGGTCATCTCCGAGGGCGAGGTGCTGCAGCTGACGCGGGCGCACGACCTGAACCTGGACCAGGACGTCTATTTGCAGATCATCTCGGCAAAGACCGCCGAACTGTTCGCCGCCGCGGCCGAGGCGGGCGCGGTCGGGGCGGGGGCCGACGCCGCCGCGGTCAAGGCGCTGCGCGACTACGGCATGGCGCTGGGCATCGCCTTCCAGCTGGCCGACGACGCGCTGGACTATGGCGCGACGGCCGAGGCCCTGGGCAAGAACGCCGGCGACGACTTCAACGAGGGCAAGGCCACCCTGCCGCTGCTGCTGGGCGCGGCGCGCACGCGCGGGCGCGAGGCGGCGTTCTGGGAGCGCACCATCACCAAGGGCGAACGCACGCCCGAGGACTTCGGCCGGGCGCGCGAACTGATCGTCGGATCGGGCGCCATCGGGGCGACGCTGGACCTGGCCGGAGACTACGCCGACCGGGCCAAGGCGGC
This sequence comes from Brevundimonas albigilva, assembly GCF_023573565.1. Classification (NCBI taxonomy): domain Bacteria; kingdom Pseudomonadati; phylum Pseudomonadota; class Alphaproteobacteria; order Caulobacterales; family Caulobacteraceae; genus Brevundimonas; species Brevundimonas albigilva. The sequence continues at coordinate 1,804,647 of NZ_CP097649.1, read as the reverse complement.
GGTGTCGGCCCTGCCGGCGTCGGACTGGCGCACGGCGCTGGAAGACCTGGCCGACTTCGCGGTGTCGCGCGCGGCTTGACCGAGGGCGCCCCTTCAACCGACGCGCTGCTGGACCAACAGGTCCGGGACGCAGACCTGGACCGCTGGCTGTCCAGCCGCCTGGTCTCGGATGCGCGCGCGCGCGCCGACCTGATCGCGCTCCATGCGTTCGAGGCCGAGCTGATGGCCATCCCGACGCGGGTGACCCAGCCGCTGCTGGCCGAGATGCGCTACACCTGGTGGGCGGAACAGATGGACGGGGTCTTCGCCGGCGTCGCGCGCAAGGGGCACCCGGTGCTGGAGGCCCTGACCGACATGGTGGCGCGGCGCGGCCTGGACCGGGCGCCGTTCGACGCCCTGATCGAGGCGCACATCGGCCGGGTTCACGGCGAACCGCACGACCTGGACGCCTTCTACGTCGGGCCGATGCAGGTCGCGACGCATATCCTGGCGGGGCCAGGCCATGCGGACAAGGCGGTCGGAGCCGGACGGGTTCGGGGCATGGCGCAGGTGGGCCGGTCGGACGAGGCCAAGGCGGCGCGCGCGGGCGCCAACGCGGCCCTGAAGGGACTGCCGACGGCGGCCTTTCCCGCCGTGGCGCCCGCAACCCTGATCGGTCAGGACGAGCCCGAGCCGGTCAAGCGGCTGCGCCTGCTCTGGGCCAGCCTGCGGGGACGGATCTAGGCGTCCCGCCAGGCCTTGAGGCTGTCCAGCGCCCGCAGGCTCTGCAGCCGCTTCTTGGCCCGGCCCCTTTCCTTCGGGTGGATGCGCTTGCCGTCCTCATCCACCTTGGGGGCCTCCAGCGGCGGCAGCAGGCCGTAGTTGATGTTCATCGGCTGGAACTTGGAGCCTTCCAGATGCCCGCCGGTGATGTGCTCGACCAGGGCGCCGATGGCGGTTTCGGGCGGGGGGGCCGACAGGTCGCGACCCAGCGCCTGGGCGGCGGCCAGACGACCGGTCAGCAGGCCCATGGCCGCGCTCTCGACATAGCCCTCGACCCCCGTGACCTGACCGGCGAAGCGCAGGCGGGGCAGGGCCTTCAGCCGCAGCTGTCGGTCCAGCAGCTTGGGCGAATTCAGGAAGGTGTTGCGGTGCAGGCCGCCCAGTCGCGCGAACTGGGCGTTCTGCAGGCCCGGGATCATGCGGAAGGTCTCGGCCTGGGCCCCGTGCTTCAGCTTGGTCTGAAAGCCGACCAGGTTGAACAGGGTGCCCAGCGCATTGTCCTGGCGCAGCTGGACGATGGCGTGCGGCTTTACCTTCGGATCGCGCGGATTGGTCAGGCCGACGGGCTTCATCGGGCCGTGGCGCAGGGTCTCGCGGCCGCGTTCGGCCATCACCTCGATGGGCAGGCAGCCGTCGAAATAGGGGACGTTCTCCCAGTCCTTGAACTCGGCCTTGGGGCCGTCCAGCAGGGCGTCGATGAAGGCCTCGTACTGGGCCTTGTCCATCGGGCAGTTGACGTAGGCGGCGGCGTCCCCGCCCGGGCCTTCCTTGTCATAGCGCGACTGCCGCCAGGCGATGTCGAAGTCGATCGAATCGGCGTGGACGATGGGGGCGATGGCGTCGAAGAAGGACAGGCTTTCCTCGCCCGTCGCCTTCAGGATGGCGTCGGCCAGGGCGGGGGAGGTCAGGGGGCCGGTGGCGACGATGACATTGTCCCAGTCCTCCGGCGGCAGGCCGGCGATCTCCTCGCGGACGATGGTGATCAGGGGGTGGGCTTCGAGACGGGCGGTGACGGCCTGGGAGAAGCCGTCGCGGTCGACGGCCAGGGCGCCGCCGGCGGGCACCTGGTTGGCGTCGCCCGAGGCCATGATGATCGAGTCCAGGGCGCGCATCTCGGCGTGCAGCAGGCCGACGGCGTTGTATTCCCAGTCGTCCGAACGGAAGGAGTTGGAGCAGACCAGCTCGGCCAGGCCGTCGGTCTGGTGGGCGTCGGTCTTCACGCCCGGGACGCCGCGCATCTCGTGCAGGATGACGGGCACGCCGGCCTGGGCGATCTGCCAGGCGGCCTCGGAGCCGGCCAGGCCGCCGCCGATGACGTGGACGGGGGAAACGGAAGCGGGGGAGGAAGTCATCGCGGCCTTCTAGCGCCCGTCTGGCCGCAAGTCATGATCCCCTGCTATAGCGCGGGCGGGTTGGGGAGTTCAGGCCTTGGGGCAGGCGCGCGACGCATCGGGATGGGGCGGGGTCCTGGCGCAGGCCGGCGGCGGCCTGGTGCGCGGCCGGCGCGAGGCGCCGGGCGCCGTCGTGCTGTCGGCGCTGGCCTGGAGCGCCTGGCCCTTCCTGCCGACGGGCGTCGCCGCCGTGGCGGCCGCGCTCTGCACCCTCGTGCTGGCGGGCGCCCTGGCGCGCATCGCCGTCTCGAACGACGTCGCCGGCGCGCGAACGCTGGGCCTGGGGCCGGCGGGGCTGCAGTTCGGGGCGACCGAGATGCGGCTGCTGGCGGGCTTCGCCCTGTGCGGGGTGTTCATGGCCATGATCCTGTCGGTGGCGGCGCTGGCCCTGCTGGCGCTTTACGGCCTGGCCGGTCTGGACGCCGAGGCGATCCGGGCGCGCGACTGGGCGGGCGTCGGCGCGCCGTGGAAGCTGGCGCTGCTGGGCGCGATCACCGCCGCGGCCCTGTACGCCGTCGTCGCCCTGGCCGCGCGCCTGTCGCTGTTCGTCCCGGCCACGGCGGCCGAGGGACGCATCGTGTCATTGCAGGTCATGGGCTTGACCAAACGCGGATTCTGGCCGCTGCTGGGCGGAGTGATCGTGACGGCGGCGCCCAAGCTGGCGCTGGTCGTGGGCTGGGGGCTGGGCGTGCTGAGGGGCGAGGCGGGCTGGATCGTCTGGGCGGTCGTGGTGAACGGCGTCCAGGCGCCGCTGACCCTGGCCTTCCTCGGCGCGGCCTATCGCCAGCTCGTTTCGATTTCGCCGCGGGAGAACGCGCATGGCTGAGACCTTTTCCATCGGCGAGGCCCTGGCTGCGCCCGTGCGCGTGATCCGGCGCCATCCGCTGGCGGTGTTTGTCTGGGGCCTGACGATGGTGGTCTTCAGCCTGGTGCTGTCGGGCCTGATCTTCGGGTCGCTGGCCGACCTGCCCTTGACGGCCGACGGAAGCGCCGAGGCGTCGCCCGAGTTGCTAGGGCGGATGATGGCCCTCCAGGGCGTGTCGATGCTGGCCAATCTCGGCCAACTCGCCCTCAGCGTGATCATCTGGACCGCGACGATGCGGGCGGCCCTGAGGATAGGCCGCCCCGACCGGTATTTCTTCATGCGCGCCGGCATGGATGAACTGCGGGTGGGCGTGGTGGGCATCGCCCTGTTCGTCGGCGCCTACATCGCCGTGATCGTCCTGGTGCTGCTGGGCGTGGCCATCGGCGCGGTGGCGTGGCAGGCGAACGAGGCGCTGGCGGTCGTGCTGGGCTTCGTCATGGTCCTGGGGCTGATCGCGGCGGTGATCTACGCCATGGCGCGGCTGTCGCTGATCGCGCCGGCGACGCTGATCCTGGAACGGTTCGCCTTCGTGGAGGGCTGGACCCTGGCCAAGGGGCGGATGGGATCGCTGCTGGGCCTGCTGGTCTGCACCTGGCTGATCTACATGGCGATGTATTTCGTCATCGCCTTCCTGGCGATCCTGGGATTCTTCGCCAGCGGCGTCTTCGCCCATATGCAGGCGGCGGGCGACGCCCTGACGTTCCGCGACCTGATGCCGTCGCCAGGCGTCTTGGCGGGCCTGGTGGTCCTGCTGCTGGGGCCGGGGGCCTTCCTCTACGGGGCGGTGATGACCTTACTGTGCGCGCCCTTCGCCTCGGCCTGTCGACAATTGCTCGATGGTTCGCCGCAAGGTGCGCTAGAAGCGTGACGAGTCGTTCCGGAGCCCGTCGATGAGTTTTTCCGCCACCGAAGCCGCATTCGAAGGTTTCCGCGTCGTCCGCCGCAAACCCGTCGTGGTGCTGCTGTGGGGGGCGGTCTATCTGGCGATGTTTCTGGCGATGTTCGGCGTGGGCGCCGGCTCGTTCGCGCGGATCATGGCTCTGGCTCAGGCGGTGGAGCAGTCGGCCGAGCCGTCGATGGAGGACGTGCGCCAGCTGGGCATGGCCTATGCCGGCATGAGCTGGCTGATTCCGGTGGGCCTGGTCGTCGGCGCGGTGCTCAGCGCGGCGGTCGCCCGGTCGGTGCTGAGGCCCGCCCAGGACGCTTGGGGCTATCTGCGGCTGGGCAAGGACGAGCTGCGGGTGGTGGCGGTCAGCGTCGTGATCAGCCTGCTGTTCGGGCTGTCCGGCGCGGTCGGCTTCGTCGTGATCGGCATGATCGGCGGGGCGGGCGCCGCCTCGGGCCAGGCCGTCCTGTTCCTGATCGCCCTGCTGCTGGGCCTGGCGCTCGCCGCCGGGCTGATCTGGCTGGCCGTGCGGCTGAGCCTGGCCGTGCCGATGACCCTGGATCAGGGCCGGATCGTCATCTTCGAGTCCTTCAAGGCCACGCGCGGCCGGTTCTGGCCGCTGCTGGGGATGAGCGTGATCGTCTTCATCATGACCATGGTGGTCAGCCTGCTGGGATCCATCGTCGCCATGCCGATCACCCTGATGACCGGCGGCCTGAACAGCCTGGCGGCCTTCGACGGCGCGTCGGCGGCGGAGATGCTGCAGCAGTCGTGGGTGGCCATCATCAGCTGGTCGGTGATCAACGCCATCCTGTCGGCGCTGCAGCTGGCGGTGCTCTATGCGCCGTTCTCGGCGGCTTGGCAGGGCCTGCGCGACGGCTGAGGCGCGTCGCTCGACGGAAAGGACCAGGGACATGGCCGGCATCGAGCTTTATGCGCCGCGTCGGGCGCGACATCGCCGCACCTGGACGGCCGCCGCCCTGGTGCTGGCGATCGTCTTCATCGCCGTGGGTCAGACCCTGGCCTTCGTGCCGGGGATGCTGCTGGGGCTGATGACGCCCGACGGCGCGGATGTGGGCTGGCTGGGCACGGCCTGGACGCTGGCGGGCTTCGCCTTCATCGCCCTGATCGTGATCGGCTGGGTGACGCTGTTCGAGCGGCGGAGCCTGGCGACCATCGGCTTCAACGGCTCGGGCCTGAAGCGCTTCGCGCGCGGCTACGCCATCGGGCTGGCCTTCCTGGTAGGCGTGGTGGGGATCATCGCGGCCCTGGGCGGCTATCGCATCGAGGGGGGCGGCGTGTTCTCCGGGCCTTCGGCCGCCGCAGGGCTGGTTCCCATCCTGGTGCTGATGGCGGGCTTCGTCATCCAGGGCTCCACCGAGGAGATCGTCACGCGCGGCTGGCTGATGCAGGTCATCGCCTCGCGACACGGCCTGGCGTGGGGCGTTGGGCTGAGCTCGGCGCTGTTCGGCCTGTTGCACGCGGCCAACATCGATCCGTCGCCGGCCCTGGCCATGGGGGTGACCAACGTCACCCTGTTCGGGGTCTTCATCGGCCTGTACGCCGCGCGCGAGGGGTCGCTGTGGGGCGTCTGCGGTTGGCACGCGGCCTGGAACTGGCTGCTGGGGCTGGGGTTCGGGCTGGAGGTCTCGGGCCAGGTGATCGACGCCCCGCCGCTGGTGGTCGACCTGGCGACGCGGCCGGAACTGCCGTGGTGGATGACCGGCGCCGCCTTCGGACCCGAGGGCAGCGTGGTCGTCACGGTCGTGCTGCTGGTCGGCTCGATCGTCCTGGCCGTGCGCGGCCGCAGCCGCGATCATGGGGTGATCGCGGAACCGACCGAGCCGTCGGCCTAGGCCGACGCCTTGGCGCGCGTCTTCCTGGCGGGCGTCAGCTGGGCCACGCGCGCCTTGCGCCGCGTCTCGTGCCGATCCAGCACCTCCTTGAGGTATTTGCCGGTCCAGCTGGCCTTGTTCGCCGCGACCTGTTCGGGGGTGCCGACCGCGACGATCTCGCCGCCGCCGTCGCCGCCCTCGGGGCCGAAGTCCAGCAGGTAGTCGGCGACCTTGATGACATCCAGATTGTGCTCGATCACCACGATGGTGTTGCCGGCCTCGACCAGTTCCTGCAGCACCTCCAGCAGCTTGCGCGTATCCTCGAAATGCAGGCCGGTGGTCGGCTCGTCGAGGATGTACAGGGTGCGGCCGGTCGCGCGCTTGGACAGTTCCTTGGACAGCTTGACCCGCTGGGCCTCGCCGCCCGACAGGGTGGTCGCCGGCTGTCCGACCTTGACGTAGCCCAGGCCCACCCGCTCCAGCGTCAGCATCTTGTCGCGGATCGGCGGCACGGCCTTGAAGAAGGTCGCCGCCTCCTCGACCGTCATGTCCAGCACGTCACTGATGGACTTGCCCTTGAACACGATCTCCAGGGTCTCGCGGTTGTAGCGCTTGCCCTTGCAGACGTCGCAGGTGACGTAGACGTCGGGCAGGAAGTGCATCTCGATCTTGATGACGCCGTCGCCCTGGCAGGCCTCGCAGCGGCCGCCCTTGACGTTGAAGCTGAACCGACCGGGACCATAGCCGCGCGCCTTGGATTCCGGCAGGCCGGCGTACCAGTCGCGGATGGGGCCGAAGGCGCCGGTATAGGTGGCGGGGTTCGAGCGCGGGGTGCGTCCGATGGGCGACTGGTCGATGTCGATGACCTTGTCGAAATGCTCCAGCCCCTCGATGCGGTCGAAGGGGGCGGGGGCGTCGGACGCATTGTTCAGGCGACGCGCCGCGGCCTTGTAGAGCGTCTCGATGGTGAAGGTGGACTTGCCGCCCCCGGACACGCCGGTGATGCAGGTGAAGACGCCGACGGGGATCTCGCCGGTCACGCTTTTCAGATTGTTGCCGCTGGCGCCTGAAATCTTCAGCATCCGCTTGCGGTCGACCGGGCGCCGGCCGTCGGCGGGTATCTCGATCTCGCGCTCGCCAGTCAGATATTTGCCGGTCAGGGAGTTCGGGTTGGCCATGACCTGCTCGGGGGTGCCCTCGGCGCAGACCGAGCCGCCGTGGACGCCGGCGGCCGGACCCATGTCGATGACGTAGTCGGCGGTCAGGATGGCTTCCTCGTCATGCTCGACCACCAGGACCGAGTTGCCCAGGTCGCGCAGGCCCTTCAGGCTGTCCAGCAGGCGGGTGTTGTCGCGCTGGTGCAGGCCGATGGAGGGTTCGTCCAGGACGTAAAGCACGCCCGTCAGGCCCGAGCCGATCTGCGACGCCAGGCGGATGCGCTGGCTCTCGCCGCCGGACAAGGTGCCGGAGGAGCGCGACAGGTTCAGATAATCCAGGCCGACATTGTTCAGGAAGCGCAGCCGGTCGGTGATCTCCTTCAGGATGCGCCGGGCGATCTCCATCTGCTTGTCGGTCAGGCTCTGCTCCAGGGTGGAGAACCAGAGATAGGCCTTGGAGATCGACAGCATGGAGATGTCGGCGATGTCCTCGCCGCCGACCTTGACCGCCAGGGCCTCGGGCTTCAGCCGCTTGCCGCCGCACGCCTCGCACGGGGTTTCCGACTGATAGCGGGCCAGTTCCTCGCGCACCCAGGCGCTGTCGGTCTCGCGCCAGCGGCGCTCCAGGTTCGGCAGCACCCCTTCGAACGGCTTGGAGACCTCGTACTTGCGGGCGTTGTCGTCGTAGGTGAATTTGATCTTCTCGGAGCCGGTGCCGTGCAGGATCGCCTTGTGCGCCTGGGCCGGCAGGTCGCGCCAAGCCTTGTCCATCGAGAAGCCGTAGTGGCGGGCGAGCGACTGCAGCGTCTGGGTGTAGAGCGGCGAGGGCCCGCGCGCCCAGGGAGCGACCGCGCCCTTGTGCAGGCTCTTGTCGCGGTCCGGGATCACCAAGTCGGCGTCGAAGGCCAGCTTGACCCCCAGGCCGTCGCAGACCGGGCAGGCGCCGAAGGGGTTGTTGAACGAGAACAGCCGCGGCTCGATCTCGGCGATGGTGAAGCCGGAGACGGGGCAGGCGAAGCGTTCGGAAAAGACCAGGGTGCGCGGCGCGGTCTCGCCTTCGGCGACGCTGGCCCATTCGGCGGTGGCCAGGCCGTCGGCCAGGCCCAGCGCCGTCTGCAGGCTGTCGGCGTAGCGGCCTTCAAGCCCGTCCTTGGTGACGATCCGGTCCACGACGATGTCGATGTCGTGCTTGAACTTCTTGTCCAGCGTCGGCGCCTCGTCGATCGGATAGAACTGGCCGTCGATCTTCAGCCGCTGATAGCCCTGGCGCTGCCATTCGGCGATTTCCTTCTTGTATTCGCCCTTGCGCCCGCGAACGACCGGGGCCAGCAGCAGGATGCGCTCTCCCTCAGGCAGGGCGGTCAGCTTGTCGACCATCTGGCTGATGGTCTGGCTCTCGATGGGCAGGCCGGTGGCGGGCGAATAGGGCACGCCCACGCGCGCCCAGAGCAGGCGCATATAGTCGTGGATCTCGGTCACCGTGCCGACGGTGGACCGCGGGTTCTTGGACGTCGTCTTCTGCTCGATCGAGATGGCCGGCGACAGGCCCTCGATCAGGTCCACGTCCGGCTTGCCCATCAGCTCCAGGAACTGGCGGGCGTAGGCCGACAGGCTCTCGACATAGCGGCGCTGGCCCTCGGCGTAGATGGTGTCGAACGCCAGCGACGACTTGCCCGAGCCCGACAGGCCGGTCATCACCACCAGCTGCTCGCGCGGAATATCGACGTCCACGCCCTTGAGATTGTGCTCGCGGGCGCCGCGAACGCGGATGAAGTTGTGTTTTTCGGTCATGCCTGATCGGGAACGCGGGGAGGCCCCGGCGGCTCCGGAGCGACAGCGGTATATGGGGATGATTTGCGGGATTTAAGCAAGAACAAATAAGGAACGCTAACCCGCCACCGGGACGTGCGCGACGGCGTCCGTTGACGCGACGCCCCGCCTCCTGTCACCTGATCGCTCCAATCGGCTGGCGGAGACCGCCATGACGACGCCTTCGCCAGCGATCCCGCGCACGCCGCACCTGCCGGAGGCCGCCGCGGCCCGCCTGCGCGGCCTGCTGGACGGCTGTCGGGGCTATCTGGAATACGGCTCGGGCGGGTCCACGGTGATGGCCGGCGAAATGGGAGCGCCCTTCACCGTCAGCGTCGAGAGCGACGGCGATTGGCTGGCGGCGCTACGACAGGCGCTGGACGGCGCGGCCGGCGAACGCATCCTGCTTCACGCCGACATCGGACCGACGGGGGAATGGGGGCATCCCGTGTCGGAGGCGCAGTGGCGCCGCTGGCACGCCTATCCGCTGCTGGGTTGGGAGACGTGCCGGGCGCGCGGTCTGGTTCCCGACCTGGTGTTGATCGACGGGCGCTTCCGCCGGGCGTGCCTTTACGCCTCGTTGCTGTTCGCCTGGCCCGGAACGCGCATCCTGTTCGACGACTACGCCGGCCGCCCGACCTACCACCCGGTGGAGGAGATCCTGAAGCCAGTCGCCCTGCACGACCGAATGGCCGAGTTCGTGGCACCGGCCTCCATCGACCGCGACGCCGTGTGGCGCGCCCTGCTCGAAGCGTCGACGGACAAGGCGTAGGGCCGGATCGGCGTCAGGCGTCCTCGGTCCAGGGCGGGGAAGGGGCGCGAAAGCGCTCTCCGGGCGCAAGCAGGACGCCGTGCGCGTTGGCTACGCCCAGTTCCAGGCTTTCGGCGATGCGGCGCGCCCGCTCCATGAAGGCGGCGGCCGCCTGCGGCGGACACAGGTCGCGCACCGTGTCCTGGAACAGCGTCAGCCAGCGGTCGAAATGGCGGGCGTCGATGGGCAGGGGCAGGTGCCTGGGCATGGGACGGCCCTGATAGACGCCGCTGGCCAGGACCACGGACGACCAGAACCGCTTCATCTGGGCCAGGTGCGGTCCCCAATCCCCGACACGATCGGCGAAGATCGGGCCGATCAGGGCGTCGTCGCGGACACGGGCGTAGAAGGCCTCGACCACGCGATCGATCAGGGCCTCGTCCACGCCGGTCATCTCTCTCTGTCGCTGGACGGCGGCCGCGCGGCGTTCGGCGGCGCCGGCGGAATCCTCGACACGGAACGGGGGCTGCATGAGGCTCCATGTAGGCTGTCCGGCGCGGGCGATCCACTGGACGACTTGCCCATGTTCACGCGCCCGTGTGCGGTCTCGCCCTTGCGCGGCGGAACCGGACACGCCATCCTCAGTTCCCTGAGCACTTGAGCAAGGAGGCTCGACGATCATGATCATCGCACTGGCAACCGGTTCCGCCCTGTCCGCCATGCTGCTCGTGATCCTCCATGCCAACCAGCCCAAGCCCAAGCGGGTCCGCGTCCGCGCTCGTGACGCTCGACAAGGTCGCCGCACGGACGCCTGAAGGCGTCACCCTCTTCGATAATCTGAGCCTGACGTTCGCGCGTGAACGCACCGGCGTGGTCGGTCGCAACGGCGCGGGCAAGAGCACCCTGCTGCGCCTGATCGCGGGCCGTCAGGCGCCGGCCGAAGGCGTGGTCGCACGCGCCGGCTCGGTCGGCGTGCTGGACCAGCGCGCCGAAGGTCCGCCCGGCGAAAGCGCGGCCGACGCCCTGGGCGCGGCGAAGGGCCTGCGCCTGATCGAGCGCGTCCTGGCGGGCGATGCCGCCGGCGACGACCTGGCGGAGGCGGACTGGACGCTGGAGGCGCGGATCGACGAAGCGCTGGCGGCGGTGGGGCTGGCCGCCCTGCCGATGTCGCGCCAGACCGCGGCGCTGAGCGGCGGGGAACGCACGCGATTGCGACTGGCGCGGCTGATGCTGGAAAAGCCCGATCTGATCCTTCTGGACGAGCCGACCAATCACCTGGACCAGGAGGCGCGCCGGCGGGTGGCCGAGATGGTGGAGCGATGGGAGGGCGGCGTCGTGGTCGTCAGCCACGACCGCGATCTGCTGCGCCGGATGAACCGGATCGTCGACGTCTCGGGCCTGGGGGTGGAGATCGTCGGCGGCGGCTATGACCTCTACGCCGCCCGAAAGGCCGACGCGCGGACGGCGGCCGAGCGCGCGCTGGCCGAGGCGGAAAGGGACGTGTCGCGCGCGGGTGCGGAGGCGCAGCGCCGCGTCGAGGCGAAGGCGCGGCGCGACGCCGCCGGCCGTCGCAAGGCCGGACGCGGCGACATGCCCCGCATCCTGATCGGCGCGCGGGCCGAGCAGGCGGAAAACAGCGGCGCGCGCGATCATCGGCTGGCGACGCGCCAGGCCGAGGCGGCCGAAGCCGCCCTGGCGGCCGCGCGGTCCCGGGTCGAGCGGGTGCGGGCCCTGTCCATCGCCCTGCCGCCGACCCGCCTGCCGCCGGGCCGGACCGTGGCGACCTTGCGCGACGCGACCTGGGCGGCGCCTGACGGACGGGTCGTGCTGGGGCCGATCTCCCTGGGGCTGACCGGCCCGGAGCGGGTCGCGGTGACCGGCGCGAACGGCGCGGGCAAGACCACGCTGCTGCGGTTGATCGCCGGGCGGATCGAGCCGACGTCGGGGACGGTCGAACGACCGGTCAGGGGCGTCATGCTGGATCAGCAGGCGGACATCCTGCGGCCCGAGGAGACCCTGGCGGAGGCGTGGCTGAGGCTGAACCCGGCGGGCCGGCTCAATGACGCCCAGGCGGCGCTGGCGCGCTTCCTGTTCCGCAACGCGGCGGCGCATCGACGTGTCGGCGACCTGTCGGGCGGGGAGCGGCTGCGCGGGGCGCTGGCGTGCGTGATGACCGGAGCCGAGCCGCCGCCTTTGCTGATCCTGGACGAGCCGACCAACCACCTGGACCTGGCCTCGGTCGAGGCGGTGGAGGGGGCGTTGGCGGGCTACGACGGCGCGCTGGTGGTGGTGAGCCACGACGCCGACTTCCTGACCGCGGTGGGCGTGGAGCGGACGCTGGCCCTTTAGCCCCAGGCCTCGACGGCGCCGCGTCGGCGGACGGGCGCGACGGAGGCCAACTGGGTGCGCGGCTCGGCCTCCGCGCGGCCGAACAGCCATCCCTGGCCGAACTGGACGCCCATGCCCTGCAGCGCCTTGGCCAGGCTTTCTGTCTCGATCATCTCGGCGATGATCTCCAGCTTCAGGGACTGGCACAGCTCCACGATGCTGCGCAGCATGGTGGCCGAGCGTTCGTCGGTTTCGATATCATGGATCAGGGCGCCGTCGATCTTGACCGCGTCCACCGAGAGGCGACGGATGTAGTCATAGGAGGCCGCGCCGGCGCCGAAGTCGTCGATGCAGACCTTGATGCCGGCCTCGCGCAGGGCGCCCAGGCGCCGGTCGGCGGCTTCCAGATCGGCCAGGGCGGCGGTCTCGGTGACTTCGACCATCAGCCGCTTCCGTTCGGCCGTGGCGCCGCTGGTCATGTGCAGCAGGTTCTCGACATAGGCGTCGTCGCCCAGCGAACCGCCCGAGACGTTGATCGCCATCTTCAGCAGCCCGGCGCCGGGCTGGCGCATCCGCTTCAGGACCTTCTCGGCGACCGCCAGGTCGAAGGATTCGATCAGGGCCAGCTCCTCGGCCATGCGGATCGCCTCGCCGGGACCGCTGTTGGCGCTGAAGCGCGCGAGGGCCTCGAAATGATGCACCGCGCGCGAATCCAGATGGACGATGGGCTGGTAGTGGACCTGGAACTCTCGCGCCTTGACCAGGGTGCGGAAGGTTTCGGCCTCGCGGAAGGTGCGTTTCAGCGAGTCGGCGAACGCCAGCTGCGGATTGGCCAGGCCGTCGTTCTTCAGGCAGCCCTCGATGGCGAAACGCATGGCGCGAAGCACGCACAGGGATTCGGCGCCCTTGGGCACTTCCGAGGCGAAGTTGCGGGCCGAAAGATCGACGCCTTCGGCGCGGCCCGCCTCGACGATCTCGGCGGCGATATCGCGGCGGTCGTCCGGAGCGCGCAGCAGGGCGAAGCGTTCGGGCGTCAGCTGGGCCGCGCTGGATCCCTGCACGGCGGCGGATTGAAGGGTGGCCTCGATGCGCCGGTTCATCCGCGCGGCCACGTCGTCGGTCAGACCTTCCAGACCCTGGACGTCCAGGAAGGCCAGGGCCAGGCCCGTGGCGCTCTCGACCACGGGCGCGGCTTCCGCCATGAAGGTCTCGGCGTCGACCAGCGGACGCGTCTGCAGTTCGGACGCCATGAAGGCGGGGCCTTCATAGGTCAGGCCGCACGAGACGGCCGGGGCCAGTTGCGGCAGCACGAACGCCCGCAGGGTGGCGCGTCGCAGCCGGTCCGGCCCCGCGCGCAGTAAGACCGAGACGGCGGGCGTCCTCTGTCCGGGTTGGAGCGCGCGCACGGTCGCCACCACGGCGCCGCCCTCGTGAAGCAGGTCGCCCAGCGCCTTGCCGGTCCAGGCGGCGGCGTCCTGGCCGGACACCGGCCCCACGCCGATGCCGAAGGCGATCGTCCCGCCTGAATCGACCTCGATCAACGCATCAGCGGATGCGAAGGCGAGGCCCAGCAGACGGGTGGTCATGGTCATGACCCCATTGAGCACGCGCGCGCTTAAAAAATCGGCAACGCGCCGGCGCGGGGCGTCGGGTCAGGCCGTGCGGTTGAAGGCGACGGCGCGGCCGTCGCCCTGGGCGGCGCGGCCGTCGGCGGCGTAGGCGGCCGCGGGGGTGCGCGACGCCGCGACCTCGTGCGCGATGGTGCGCACCAGCCCCTCCGAGATCGTCCGTGCCGCCTCCACGGCCCGTGCGTGGCGGTTCAGGACGCCGTCGAAGACGCGGGTGGCCTCGGCCAGTTCGCGCTTGTCGGCGGCCGGCGCGGCCGAGAGCAGCCCGGGATCGGCCTTCACCTGGGCCGTGTCGCGGCGGTAGAGATTGGCCATCTCCTGGGTGTCGGCCAGGCCCGCGGCGATGTCGCGCGGGCGATGGGTTTCCAGCGCCTCGGTCTCGGCCGAGAGGCGCTCGCCCAGCCGGCGGGTCAGGTCGATCAGCTGGCGCACGCGCGCCCGGGCCAGGTCGGCGTCGCTCATTGGGACTGCTCCTGCATCTTCAGCATCTCGCTCATCACCGACGAGGCCAGGCCGATGCCGCCGGCGGCGACGGTCTTCTTGGCCATTTCGTCGACCAGGAAGCTGCGCCAGGTCTGTTCGGCGCTGCCGCCGCCGAAGGGGCCGTCGGTCGAAAGCCCCTCGAACATCGGCTTCATCATCTGGGCCAGGAAGGTGGCCTCGAACGCCTCGGCGGTTTCGCGCGCCTTATCCGAGACGGCGCCGACGGCCTGGCCGACGGGCTTTAGCAGGTCGGTGGGCAGGGTCAGGTCGGCCATGGTCACATCACCTCGATGTCGGCCTGAAGCGCGCCGGCGGCCTTGATGGCCTGAAGGATGGAGATCATGTCGCGCGGGCTGACCCCCAGGGCGTTCAGGCCGTTGACCAGGGTGGACAGGTTGGCCGCTCCGCCGACCAGCCGCATCTGGGTGCCCAGGTCCTCCTCGACGCTGACGCCGCTGTCGGGGACGACCGCGGTCTGGCCCTGGCTGAAGGGGGCGGGCTGGCTGACGAAGGGACGTTCGTCGACCGAGATGGTCAGATTGCCCTGGGCGATGGCCACCTGGGAGATGCGCACCGCCTCGCCCATGACGATCACGCCGTTGACCTCGTCGATAATCACCTTGGCGGGAGAATCGACGGTGATCGGCAGGTTCTCGATCTGGCTGATGAAGCCGGCCATGCCCATCTGGCCCGGCGAGCGGAGCGCCACGACCGAGCCGTTCTCGGCCAGGGCCGAACCGGGATAGGCGCCGTTGATCACGCCGGCGACCCGCTGGGCCGTAGTGAAGTCCGGGTTGCGCAGGGTCAGCCGGACCTCGTTCATATTGGTCAGCTGGAAGCCGGTCTCGCGTTCGACGGTGGCGCCGGAGGCGATGCGGCCGGCGGTCGGCACGCCGCGCGTCACCGACGAGCCCGAGGCGCCCGAGGCCGAGACGGCGCCCGTCTGGATGGATCCCTGGGCGACCGCATAGACCTGGCCGTCCGCACCCTGCAGGCTGGTGACCAGCAGGGTGCCGCCCAGCAGGCTCTTGGCGTCGCACATGGAGGAGACCGAGACGTCGATGCGCGAGCCGGGCGTGGCGAAGGCCGGAAGATCGGCCGTCACCATGATGGCGGCCATGTTCTTGGAGTTGGCGTTGGTCCCGCGGATGTTGACGCCCAACCGTTCGGTCATGCCCTCCAGCGACTGGCGGGTGAAGGGGCAGTTGCGCAGGCTGTCGCCGGTGCCGTTCAGCCCGACCACCAGGCCGTAGCCGACCAGCTGGTTGGAGCGGACGCCCTCCACGGCGGCGATGTCCTTGATCCGCGACTGGGCCATCGCCGGCGCGGCTGCGCCGCCGAACGCGGCGGCCAGGACGAGCGGGGCGATGAGTCGGCCGAGCATTTTCTGCATGGGTGCGGGGTCCGTACGCAATTCGCCCCGTTCGTTGCGAAGATCGTGCCGGAAAAAATGCTCAGCAAAAGCAATGACCCCGCCCGTCGGTCCCGCGTCCTTGCGGCAAGTTTTGCCGCGTCGTTAACCAAACGCTCATGTCGGGCGGCGAAACATCGGATCATGATCCGGAGAGTCGCATGAAGATCACCGGCCCCGCCGCGCTCGGCGCCTCGTCCAGCGCCCGACCTTCCCGTCCGGCCTCGGGCTTTTCGCTGGGGAGCGCGCCCAGCGCCAGCGCGACCGGCGCGGCCGCGCCGACCGCCTCGACCTCGGGCGTTTCGGACGTCTCGGCCCTGATGGCGTTGCAGGGGGTGGAGGGCCCGCTGGAGCGTCGCCGCCGGGCGGTCCGGAGGGGCGGGGGGCTGCTGGATCGGCTGGACGAGCTGAAGCTGGCGCTGCTGGGCGGCGAGGCCGACGAGGCCGCGCTCCGGCGTCTCTCCCGCGCGCTTCAGGAGGAGCGCCCCGAGGCCGGCGAAGAGGCCGGGCTGAACGCCGTCCTGGACGAGATCGATCTTCGAGCCTCAGTTGAACTGGCCAAGGCCGAGATGCGCCGGGCCGACCCGCGTACGAGATCGTAACTCCTTTGCATTGCGTGACAATTGTCACGCCCGTACGCCTGTCGGCGGAATTGCGATCACGGAATCGCGAGCCGCGTTGCCGCGACTCGCGCGGGTGACTATACGGCCCCTACGCCACAGGGGGGCGTGCTATTAGAGCGTGAGTGCGATGAACGCATTGGCGTCCGTAATGTCCGACGAAACGGCTGCGTACCGGCCATCCGACGACGAGCCGTTCATGAATGAACGGCAGCTTGCCTACTTCAAGAAGAAGCTGCTGGCGTGGAAGGACGACATCCTGCGCGAGTCGCGCGGGACGGTGGTCAATCTGAAGGCCGAGACCGAGAACCACCCCGACCTGGTGGATCGCGCGTCGTCGGAATCGGATCGCGCGCTGGAGCTTCGGACCCGCGACCGCCAGCGCAAGTTGATCTCCAAGATCGACGACGCGCTGCGCCGGATCGAGGACGGCTCCTACGGCTATTGCGAGGACACCGGCGAACCGATCGGCCTGGGCCGACTGGAAGCCCGTCCGACGGCGACCCTGTCGGTCGAGGCCCAGGAACGCCACGAACGCCGCGAGCGCGTGCACCGCGACGACTGATCGGCGTCGGGCGCCCGACCGGCGTCTTTCGCGCCAGGTCGTCACCGCTGATCCTGGCTCGGCGGGGCAGGCGAGACCGTCGCCTTGGTCGGTCTGGCGATCTTTGTCGAAGGCGACGCGAGCGTTCGCGCCGGGTTTCGCCGCCGCCTGCCAAGCCGCGCCTTGACTTCGCCGGGTTGCGGCGCGACCTAGCCGCCTCGCTTTCGAGGTCTAGGTCTTCATGTCCGTCAAGGTTCGTTTCGCCCCGTCGCCGACGGGTAAGCTGCACGTCGGCAACGTCCGCACCGCCCTGGTGAACTGGCTGTTCGCGAAAGGGCAGGGCGGATCGTTCGTGCTGCGCATCGACGACACCGACCTGGCGCGTTCGACCGCCGCGTTCGAGCAGGGGATCGAGGACGATCTGGCCTGGCTGGGACTGACCTGGGACGAGCGCTACAACCAGTCCAAGCGGTTCGACCGCTATGAGGAGGCGGCCGAGCGCCTGAAGGCGTCGGGGCGGCTGTATCCGGCCTATGAGACGGCCGAGGAACTGGATCGCCGGCGCAAGGTGCAGCTGTCGCGCGGCCTGCCGCCGATCTACGACCGCGCCGCGCTGGACCTGACTGACGCGCAGAAGGCGGCCTACGAGGCCGAAGGGCGTCGCCCGCACTGGCGCTTCAAGCTGGAAGGCAAGCGGGTGTCGTGGGAAGACCTGGCGCGCGGGCACGCCGAGGTGGATACGGCGTCGATGTCCGACCCGGTGCTGATCCGCGAGGACGGCCTGTTCCTCTACACCCTGCCGTCCGTCGTGGACGACATCGACATGGCGATCACCCACATCATCCGGGGCGAGGACCACGTCACCAATACGGGCGCCCAGATCGAGATCTTCGAGGCGCTGGGCGCGCCGGTTCCCGGCTTCGCCCACATGCCGCTGCTGGTCGGCGCGGACGGCGCGGCCCTGTCCAAGCGGCTGGGCTCGCTGTCGATCAGCGAGATGCGCGACCAAGGCTACGAGCCCATCGCCATCACCAGCCATCTGGGCCGCATCGGCACGTCGGACCCGCTGGAAGTCGCCGCCTCCGTCCAGGCGCTAGGCGAAAGCTTCGCCTTCTCCAAGATGGGTCGCTCGCCGGCGCGATACGACACGGCGGACCTGGACCGGTTGAACGCCCAGGCGCTGCACGCCCTGTCCTATGAGGCCGCGCGGCCGCGTCTGGCGGCGGTCAACGCGGACCTGGGCGAGACCTTCTGGGACGTGGTGCGGCCCAACCTGAACAAGTTCGCCGACGTCGTCGAAATGGCGAAGATCGTGAAGGGACCGATCACGCCGGTGATCGAGGATGCGGCCTTCGCCGAGACGGCGCTGGGCCTGCTGCCCGACACCATCGACGAGACCGCCTGGTCGGCCTGGACCGGCGCGGTGAAGGCCGAGACCGGGGCCAAGGGCAAGGCGCTGTTCATGCCGCTGCGCCTCGCCTTGACCGGACAGGCGCATGGGCCGGACATGGCCGCCCTGGCCCCGCTGATCGGCCGCGAGACCATCGTTCGCCGTCTGAGAGGCGAGACGGCCTGACGGCCGCCTCGCGCCCGGTCAGGCGTTGCAGGCGGCGATCTGTTCGTCGGTCAGGCTCACGCCCTTCCAGGAGAAGGCGGTCACCGGGCCCAGACGCTGGACCACCCGGCGGCAGGCGCGGGTCGCCGGTTGTTCGGACCCGCCCGACGCGGTGCAGACCGCGCCTTCGCAGGCCCAGCGGGCGCCGTCCAGGATCAGCGGCCGCGACGGGGCGTCGGCCGCGTCGGCCAGGGTCAGGCGGGTCGGAGGCAGGCTGGTCGGGGCGGGCGACTGCGCCGCGGCGGGAGCGGCCAGCAGGGCGGCGGCGAGAATGAGAGCGCGCATGGGAATCTCCAAACGGGGACGATCGCTTGCCGATCGTTCCCGCCTCTCACCGTCTTTTTAGAAAACTGTCAATGCCGAATGATCGGCGTTCAGTTATCGCAGGTCATGTCGGACCTGCGGCGTGTCGTCGCTGGCGGCCAGCTGGGCCATGGCGTCCTCGACCGTGTCGGCCACCGTCCAGGCCTGAAGGAAGCTGGCCGGGGTCATCCCTTCGGCCACGCTGTGACGCATCAGTTCGAAGAAGCCGTTCCAGAAGCCGTTGATGTTCAGGAAGACGACCGGCTTGTGATGCAGGTCCAACCGTTTCCACGACAGCAGTTCGACGATCTCCTCCAGGGTGCCGATGCCGCCAGGGGCCACGACGAAGGCGTCGGACTGGTCGTACATCAGCTGCTTGCGCTCGTGCATCGAGGTGACGACGATGGTCTCCACGTCGTCGAACAGCCGCTCTCGGCTGCGCAGGAAGGCCGGCATTATGCCCAGCACGCGGCCGCCCGCTTCGTGCGCGGCGCGGGCCGAGGCGCCCATCAGGCCGACGCCGCCCCCGCCATAGACCAACCGCCAGCCCGCCGCCGCCGTCGCCGCTCCAAAATCGCGGGCCGACTGCAGATAGGCGGGATCGGCGCCGTCGGACGAGGCGCAGAACAGGCAGACGGAGGGACCGGCGAACGGCTGGATGGAGACGTCGGGCAGCGACATGGGGCCTCTGGAACTGGATGGGACGCGGCAGGCATGGCCAAACCGGCGGCGGTCGAGCTAACACGAGCCGAACGCTGGGTCGCCAGTCCTATATCGTCGAGGCGCGGGATGGAACTTCGGATCGTCATCATGGCCGTGCTGGTCGCCGGCGCGGGCGCGTGTTCGGGCAAGGACGAGGCGGCGCCGCAGGCGTCGGAGGCGCCGGCCGCCTCGGCGTGGATTCAGCCGCCCCGGATCGACGCCCTGGCCGCCGACGGGACGGATCGCCTGGTGCGCGGCGCCGCGGGGCCGGGCGCGCGCGTGGTGCTGCGCGGCGCGGACGGAGAGGCCGTGGCGGCCGCGGCGGATTCGAAAGGGCGGTTCGAGCTGAGGATCCCCGCCCCCAGCGCCCCCGTGCTGCTGACGCCCGAGGTTCAGATCGGGGAAGACGCCTCGGTCTCGCCGGATCGACTGGTGCTGATACCGGGCGGCCCGGCGGCCCTGATCGCGGCGGGGGAGGCGACGCGGCGGCTCGACGCCGCCGGTCCGCTGGACGCGATCGATTCCGACGGGGCCGCGCTTCAGATCGTGGGGCGGGCGTCGCCGCAGGGCGCGCCGCCGACGGTCGTAGTCGACGGCGCGCCCGAGGCCGTGACGCGGCTGTCCGACGGGCGCTGGCGCGTGCTGGTCAGCGGCGGGGGCGCGCGTTCGATCGTCGTCGGCGGCCGGACCTACGCCTATCCGGGCGTCGGCGCGCCGGAGGGGACCACCCTGGCGCGCGCGGGCAACGGCTGGCGGATCGGTTGGCCGACGCCGCCCCAGGGCCGGCAGGAATCCTGGCTGCCGGACTGAGGACTTAAGGGTTCGTTCACCAATTCAGTTAAGGAAGAAGGCGACCTCTGCGTATTGGAGGCCACCATCACCGAACCTTTCATCGGCCCGGCCCTCTTCGCCGGGCCTTTTTTTGCGCGCGCGAAAGGTTACGCAGATGTGAAGACGCCGGCCGCCGGCCGACTCCCCAACCTCTGTTTTCTGTGAAAGCATGCAGGCGAAGGGGGGGATCGAATGCCGACGCGCAAGACCTTGATCCGATCCGAGGCCGGGGTCCGATTGCAGCGGATCGAACGGCTGGGCGCGCGCCAGAAGGCGGCGCTCCAGTTCAGCGTCTCGACCCTGCGCCGCCACGGAGTCTGGCTGTTCGACGACCGCGACCAGGCCGAGGACGCCTATGACCTGGAAGTCATCGCCGCGCTCAGCGACCCCGTGGTGGTCGACATGCAGCGCCGCGGGCTGCTGGAATAGCGGGCTCACGCCGGGGCGGGCCCGGTGGAGGCGCGTTCGATCAGGGAGAAGGGCACGAGGCGGCCCATGGGAAGGTCCGTCTCTCCGGCCTTGGCCCGCATCAGCAGATTCGCCGCCTGGGCGGTCATGGCGGCGACGGGCTGGCGGATGGCCGTCAGCGGCGGGTGGCTGAAGCGCACGATCGGGGTGTCGTCAAAGCTGATGATGGACAGATCCTGCGGAATCGACAGGCCGCGCCCATTCGCCACTCGCAGAGCCGCCAGCGCCATCTGGTCGTTGCTGGCCACCACGGCCGTCGGCGGCTGGGCCAGGGCGAGCAGGGCGGTCATGCCGGCCTCGCCGGATTGAAAGCTGAAATCGCCGGGCGTCACCAGGGCGGGATCGAACAGGCCGTGCGCCTTCAGCGCGTCCGCGTAACCGTCTAGGCGCGCGGCGCTGAGAGCGTATTCGTCGCTGCCGGTGATGAAGCCGATCCGCCGGTGGCCCAGGTCGATCAGCCGCCGGGCAGCGACGCGGGCGGCCTCGGCGTCGTCCATGGCGATGGCGAAGCCGGCCCCTGGCGTCTGGGAGCCGATCCGGGCGAACGGCAGGCCGCGGCGCTCCAGCAGATCGGTGATCAGCGGATTGTCCGAGTGCGGCGGCGTCAGGATCACCCCGTCGGGATTCAGGGCCGCGAGGGCGCCGGCGACCTCGCGCTCGACATGGCTGGAATGGGTGTCGACCAGCTCGAAGATCATGCGGTAACCGCGTCGGGCGCACTCCAGCATTCCGCCCATCAGCATCTGGTCGACCCAGTCCGTGCCCTCGCCGGATGTCCAGCCTTCGATCGTGCGGTCACGGTCGTTCAGGGCCAGCAGCAGATAGGACCGCGATCCCCCCATGCGGCGGGCGGCCAGACTGGGAGTGTAGCCCAGCTTGGCGATGGCGGCGTTGACGCGCGCCTTGACCTCGGCCCGCACGTTGGGTCCGTCGTTGATGACCCGCGACACCGTCTGCAGGGAGACGCCGGCCTCGGCGGCGACGTCCTTGATGGTTACCGCGCGCCGCAAGCCGATGGTCCTCTGCACCCCGACGCCATTGTGTCAGCCTTGACCGTTTCGAAGCAAGGGGAAGCCGTCACACCGGCGCCGCCCAATCCGGCGACGGGGCGGTGCAGTGATCCTTCAGGAAGTCGGCATGGCGGGGCAGGCCCTCGACCGCGCGTCGTATGGCCGTCGCCGCCTGATCCAGATAGGCGGGCATGCCCTCGAACGGGATGCGGTCGATCAGGGGATGATAGGCGCGGGGATGCACGCCCATGCCTTCCAGCACCGACTGCCAGCTGACGCTGCGGAACATCAGGTCCACGCCCTCGCGGACCGTGCCGTTGACCTGGAACAGCTCGATCTTGCTCTTGAGCGATTCCGGCATCTCCATCGTGCGGCACTGACGCCAGAAGTCGTTGTCGTCCCGCTGGGTCGTGGCGTAGTGCATGATGACGAAGTCGCGGATCTCCTCGTAGTCCTGGGTCATCCGCCGATTGTATTCGGCGATCAGGGCGGGATCGCAGTCGGCGTCCGGCAGGAACCGCAGGAAGAAGTCCATGCCCCGGTAGATCAGATGCAGGGCGGTCGATTCCAGCGGCTCTATGAAGCCGCCGGCCAGTCCGAGCGACAGGACGTTCTTCTCCCACAGCCGCTCGCGCATGCCGGTCTTGAAGGGGATGATCCAGGGATCGACGATCGGCTCGCCCTCGGCCTGGGCCAGAAGATTGGCCAGGGCCTCGTCGTCGCTGACATGGCGGTCGCAGAAGACGTAGCCGACGCCGCTGCGCTGCTGCAGGGGTATGCGCCAGCACCAGCCGTGGTCCTGGGCGTGCGCCAGGGTGTAGGGGCCGGGCGGCGTCGGGTTGGTCACCTGAAGCGCGACCGCCCGGTTGCAGGGCAGCCAGGACGACCAGTCATGATAGCCAACGCCCATCGTCTTGCCGATCAGCAGGGCGCGAAAGCCCGTGCAGTCGATGAAGAAGTCGGCGTCGATGCGGCGGCCGTCCTTCAGCACCACGCCCTCGACGAAGCCGTCGGGGCGGGTCACCACCTGGTCGACGATGCCTTCGGTGCGCGTCACCCCACGCGCTTCGGAGAAGCGGCGCAGATACCGGGCCATGCGGCGGGCGTCGATGTGGACGGCGTAGGCGGCCGAGGCGACCGGGGTGCGCGGGGCCTTGAATGGCAGGGTGAAGCGGTCCTGCTCGATCATGACCGAGGCGGCGGCGAAGGCTTGCAGCGGGCCGTCGTAGCCCTGGGCCCGCGCCCTCAGCCAGACCTGATAGAGGTCGTCCATCTCCACCGGGACGCCGAAACGGCCGAACGGGTGGATGTAATCGTCGCCCTTCAGCTTCCAGTCCTTGAACAGGATGCCCAGCTTGAACGAGCCTTGGACCTCCTTGAGGAAGTCCTGCTCGTTGATCCCCAGGCGGGTCAGCATCTGCAGGAAGGGCGGGATGGTGGATTCCCCCACGCCGACGATGCCGATGTCGTCGGATTCGACCAGTTCGATCTCGGCCAGCTTCCCCTTGAAATGCTCCGACATCAGCGCCGCCGCGATCCAGCCGGCGGAGCCGCCGCCGATAATGCAGATCTTCTTCAGGGGGCGGCGGGACTGGTCCATGGAAGGGCTCGTTGGGTTTGTCATGCGGCCTGTCCGCGATCGAGGGCCGCCAGATACTGGGCGTGGTCGGGCGTGGACGCGACCAGGCGGGCGATGTTGTCGCGCATGTCCCGCAGGCCGCGTTCCAGGTCGGCGGGGGTCATGGCGTCGACGGCGGGATCGTAGTCGTCCGGATGGACGCCGAAGCCGTCATAGATCGCCAGCCAGCTGGCGGGATGGAACATCTCCCAGCGATAGCGGACGAACTCGCCCCGGGCGGTCCACAGGTCGATCTTGCGCTGGAGGGTGTCGGGCACGGTCATCTCGCGGCAGTCGCGCCAGAAGGCGGAATCCGTCCGCCGGTTCAGCTTGTAGTGCAGGATGATGAAGTCGCGCACCCGCTCCATCTCGCGCGCGCTCTGGTCGTTGTATTCGTCGATCACCGCCGGGGCGAAGCGGCGGTCGGGGAACAGTTGCTTCAGCCGCGCGACGCCGGTTTCGATCAGGGCGATGCTGGTGCTTTCCAGCGGCTCCAGGAACCCCGCCGAAAGGCCTATGGCGACGCAGTTCCTGGACCAGGCCTGGGCGCGACGGCCGGGGCGGAAGGGAATGCGGCGGGGCTCGGTCAGCGGATCGCCCAGCAGATGGGGCATGAGTTCGGCCAGCACCTGATCGTCGCTGAGATGGGCGCTGGAGAAGACCAGGCCGTTGCCGGCGCGGTGGCGCAGCGGAATGCCCCATTGCCAGCCGGCCGAGCGGGCGGTGACGCGGGTGAACGGGGCGGGGGCGTCGCCGGGGCGGTTGCGGCTCTGCACCGCGAAGGCGGCGTCGCACGGCAGCCAACGGCCCCAGTCCTCGAAGCGCACGCCCAGCGCCTCGCCCAGCAGCAGGCTGCGGAAGCCGGAGCAGTCGACGAACAGGTCGCCCTCGACCTCGCGGCCGTCGTCCAGGGTGACGGCGCGGATGAAGCCGTCCTCCGGCCGCTGTTCCACCGAGCGGATGCGGGCGTCGATGCGCGTGCAGCCCCCCGCCTCGGCATAGGCCCGCATGTGCTGGGCGAACAGGGCGGCGTCGAAATGCAGGGCCCAGTCGAACACCGACAACTGGGTCGGCGGATTGGGGGCGGGCAGGGCGAATTTGCCGGCGGCGGCCAGGGCGGCGCCCAGCGAATAGGCGGCCAGGGGCGTGTCGTCGCCAGCCTGCCGCTGCTTCAGCCAGTAGTGGTGAAAGCCGGTCCCTCGCACGTCCTGGCCGTAGTGGCCGAACGGATGGATGAAGTCGGAGCCCGGCGCGCTCCAGTCCAGAAAGCGGATGCCCAGCTTGCAGGTCGCCTGGGTCGCCCGCATCACCGCGTCGTCGGTCATGCCCAACTGGGCGTAGAAGCGGCGGATGGTGGGGATGGTCGCTTCGCCGACGCCGACGGCGCCGATCTCGGAGGACTCGATCAGGGTGATGCTCACCGGGGTCGAGCGGAAGTGCTGGACCAGGGCGGCGGCCGTCATCCAGCCCGCGGTTCCTCCGCCGACGATGACGACAGACCGGATGCGATGGTCTTGCATGTCTGATCCTGAATAACCGGAAAAGGCGGCCGGCGACACGGATGCGTCGCCGGCCCAGTCGCTCAGGAAAGGGTCAGAAGCGAGCGCGGATACCGACGGAGTATCGCGGCTCGAACTGATTGCGGCTGTGGAACTGTTCCTGTCCCGGCTCGAACTCGAAGAAGTAATCCTCGATCTCTCCGAAGATGTTCGAGCCGTTGGCGTAGACCGTCACCATGTCGGTTATGTCGTAGGTGATGTTGGCGTCCACGTACTGCGCGTCATCCTGATAGATCGGGATTGCGCCGTAGGTGGCCGAGAGGCGCCGCGTACGATAGTTCCAGGCCACGCGGGCCTGCAGACGGTCGCCCTGGTACCAGACGGCCGCATTCATCGACTGTTCCGAGTTGTCCGGGAACGGCAGATCCTCGCCCGACAGGTTCTGCGCGTTCTGGGAACTGTCGGAATAGGTGTAGCTGCCGTCGAAGCCGAAGTCCCTCCAGATGGGCGTGTCGATGAAGTCAGACAGGCCGACCTTGGCCCCAACCTCGACGCCCTGGAGTTCGCCGCCCTCGCCCTGAACCGGCCGGTTCACATCCACCAGACGACGGACGACGCCGTCGCCGTCCGGATATTCGCCGCTGAGAGGCACCGTTTCCCGCGTGACGAAGCTGTCGATGTTCAGACGGAAGATGCCGACGTTGAACATGGTGGCGGGGCCGAAATAGTACTCCAGGGCGAGGTCGTAATTGTCCGACCGCCAGGGATTCAGTTCGACCGTGCCGCCGATGCTGGCGCCGGTGACGCGTCTGACGCCGACCGGGGGTGCGGTCGGATCCTCGTCCGTAGGTCCTTGCGAATCCACAGTCGATATCGAAACGCCGCCGCCGTAGTTGCCCAGATCCAGGGGGATCATGGTCTTGGCGTAGGCGAAGCGCAGCTTCAGCTTGTCGCTGAAGTCATACTGCAGGTTCACCGTCGGCAGCCAGTCCGTGTAGCTGCGGCTGGAGGTGACGTCGCCGATATCGTTGTTCGTGTCGCCATAGGGACGCGGCGTCGGATCGGTCAGGTTCTGACGCGCGCGCAGTTCGGTTCGGACCATGCGCACGCCGACATCGCCGGACAGGTTCCCGTATCCCAGAACGAAGTTGGCGTAGGCCGCGTCCTCAAACAGGTCCACGTCATAGGTGTTGCCCGGGATGATGACCTCATAGGCGTTGCCGAACACGCGTTCCTGGAAGGCGCGAGCGTCGTCGAAGTCCCGGGGATCGGCGACCCAAACACCCGGCAGACCCGAGGTGATCGAGCCGTAGTCGGTCAGGAAATAGGTGTTGTTGTTCTCGCGCAGCAGCGTCGGGCGGTTCACCGTATAGCCCTGGAAGCAGGTCGGGGCGTTGCCCGGCGTGCCGCCCGTGCAGCTTGTGGGATCGACGATCGGAAGGGTCGGGTCGAACGACGGGTTGGAGACGAACTCGCCCGACCGACACAGCGAGTTGTCCATCACGACGTCGATGGCTTTCCACTGAGCCGAGCAGCCGGCCTGATTGCCCGCGCCCTGACCGGCGTAGAAGTCCGAGAACAGGTGGAAGCTGCGGATCTCGACTTCACGGGCGCTGTGGCGCACGCCGCCGTCGACACGGGTGATGACGCCGAACAACGGCGCGTCCTGGAACTCGTACGAGCCGTCGAAGCGCACCACCGTCAGGTCGGAATTGTTGCGCTGGTTGCTTTCGGACGAATAGGCGCCGACCGTGTAACTGTCGAGGTTCGACATGTAGTCGGTCAGCGGCACGGTCCCGAGGCCGCCGGGCAGGGGCGTGTCGAAACCGCTCCAGGCCAGGCTGTCGCCGGTCAGGTTGATGTGCAGTTGCGGATCGGCGCCGTAGCCGAACGGGTTGGGATCGATATATCGCCCGCCCTGGCTGCCCACCACGCCGTTCGAATAGCGCGAGGCGGGATACATCGCCGCGATTTCGGCGGGATAGAAGGTGCCCCGTGTTCGGTCGCCGGCCTGGCGGAACAGGGTGAAGGCGCGGTCGGGTCCGTACTGCCAGTTCGAAAGGTCGCCCTGGACCTGGCCGTTGATGCTTTCAAGGCTCGCTTCGGCCTTGATGGCTCGAGCGCTGAAGGTGAACGGGCCGCCTTTGTCGTAGTCCAACTCCAGATTGAAGTTGATCGACTCGTTCTCGGTCGCGCGGTTGACGGTGAAGGAGTTCATCCACCAGACGTCGAGGTCGTACTCGCTGACGTTGAGCCAGGGCTGCGGAATCTCCTGGTTCGGGTTCGTCACGCCGGTCTCGACGAAGTCGGTCGGGGTGGTCCAGCCAAGCCCATTCCAGCGATTGGAGATGTTCAGGCCGGCGGCGCGGTTGTATTCCTGCTGGTGGGTGTAGAAGACCTCGCCGGTCAGGCGGATGCCGTCCTCGATGTCGAACTGGAAGGCGCCGTTCAGGCTCTCGCGCTCGCGTTCGACCACGCGGCTGAAGCTGTCGTAGCCGTGGGGCGAAATCCAGTTGTCGCCGCCGCCGCCCCAGTCGTTGTTGCCCAGCACGCTCTGGCTGATGCCGGAGTAGTTGTTGCCCAGGTTCGAATTGCTGATGACGCCGGACAGCATCGCGCCGAAGCGGTCGCCGCGCCAGTTCAGCAGGCCGTTGAACAGATAGTCGGACTCGCTGGTGCGCTCGCCCGTCTGATACTCGGCGGCGGTGAAGACGGTCGGGCCGTAGTCGAAGTCCATCGGCCGGCGGGTGCGCAGGTCGATCGTGCCCGAGATGCCCGATAGGGCGTTCGACACGTCTTGCGACTTGAACACGACGATCGAGCTCATCAACTGCGACGGCACGTCGTTCAGGTTCGGCTGGGCCGTGCCCAGGTTGCCGGGCGCCAGATACTGTTCGCCGTTCAGCAGGGTGATGACCTGGGGCAGACCGCGGATGTTGACGGTCGAGCCTTCGCCCGCCGTGCGCTGCACCTGAATGCCCGGAATGCGCTGAAGGGCGTCGGCCACGGTGACGTCGGGCAGCTTGCCGATGTCTTCGGCCGAGATGGCGTCCACAAGCGCGGTCTCGTTGCGCTTGATGTCGATCGACTGGGCCTGTGACGCCCGGATGCCGGTGACGACGATCTCGCCGACCTCGGCGACGTTCTGGTCCATCGGGACCTGTTCCTGGGGCGCGTCCGCCGTCTGGGCGTAGGCCGGCGCGACGAGCGCCGAACTGGCCAGCAGGGCCGCGACCAGGGGTCGCTGGTGTAGTCTCATTGTCTCTTCCTCCCTCTTTGCAGCGCCGCGTGCGTTGGCGGCATTTCTCAGGGCCTTGTGGTGGTCCCTGAAATGGTGGTCCGGCCCGTCAGGCCGGGATCGCCCGCGTCGTGGGCGATGGCGACGGCGTACTCCCCCGCCTCGATGCGCCAGCCGGGCAGGCTGGTGTCGTAGTCGGCGATGATGCGGGGCTCGGCTTTGATGGTCACACGTCGGGTTTCGCCGGGCTGGAGCGACAGTCGCGACCAGCCGGCCAGGCGGCGCGGGCGTTCGCCGCCGGCAGGGCGGACGTAGAGTTGGGGCACGTCGACGCCGGCGACGCGGCCGGTGTTGGTGACGTCGACGCTGACGCTGAGGCCGTCGTCGTTCGAAACGGCCAGTTTGTCGTAGGCGAAGCTCGTGTAGGACAGGCCGTGGCCGAACGGGAACAGCGGCTTCAGCCTCTGACGCTCGTACCAGCGATAGCCGACGTCGGCGCCTTCGACATAGTCGACGGCGAAGTCCTGCATGCCGGGGGCGGGCGGGGCGCCGGGGTTGGCGGCGGCGTCCGCGGCGGCGCTGTCGGCCGCCTTCAGCAGGTCCAGGCCGGGCGGGACCGGACGGGGCGGCTGGTCGGCGGCGGCGGGAAAGGTGATCGGCAGGCGACCCGACGGATTGACCTGGCCGAACAGGATGCGGGCGATGGCCTCGCCGCCGCGCTGTCCGGGGTACCAGGCCTGGATGACGGCCGGAACCCGATCGATCCAGGGCATCAGCACCGGGCCGCCGGTCTCCAGCACCACGACAGTCCGGGGATTGGCCTGGGCGGCCGCCGCGATCAGGGCGTTCTGCTCGGCGGCCAGGTCCAGGTTTTCGGAATCGACCGCCTCGGTGCTCCATTTGGTGGCGAAGACCACCACGACGTCGGCCGCCGCCGCCGCCGCGCGGGCCGCCTCCAGATCATCACCGGCGGCGAAGCTCACCGTCGCCTGCGGGGCCAGCGCGCGGATCGCATTCAGCGGCGAAGAGGCATGATAGGTGTATCGCGCGAAAGAGGCCGCCGCCCCCGACGTCAGCGGCACCTCGACGGGCGCGCCGCCGACCGAGCGGACCTGGGACGACCCGCCGCCCGACAGGACGCCGACATCGGCATGGCCGCCGATCAGGGCGATGGTGCGGGCGTTCGTCGCCAGCGGCAGGACGCCGCCCTCGTTCTTCAGCAGGACGATGCCCGCCTCGGCGGCGCGCTGGGCGACTTCGGCGTGGGCGGCGTAGTCGATGTCCTGCGGTTCGGTCACCACGGGCGCGTCCAGCACGCCCGCCCCGATCAGGCCGGTCAGGAAGCGACGGACCATGTCGTCCAGCCGCGCCTGCGGAATTTGGCCGGCTTCCAGCGCTTCCCGGAACGGCGCGTCGAAGTAGAGAGCCTTGTCCAGTTCCTGGCCCGAAGCCTGGTCGAGACCCGCCATCGCCGCCTTGACGGTGGAATGGACCGCGCCCCAGTCGGACATGACCCAGCCTTCATAGCCCCAGTCGCGCTTCAGCACCTGGTTCAGCAGGAAGTCGTTCTCGCACGACCAGTCGCCGTTGACCTTGTTGTAGGCGCACATGACCGAGGCGGGGTCGCCCCGCTCGATGGCGATTTGGAAGGCCAGGAGGTCGCTCTCGCGCAGCGCGGCCTCGTCCAGGCGGGCGTCCATGATCATTCGCCCGGTCTCCTGGGAGTTGAAGGCGAAATGCTTGATCGTTGAAGCGACGGCGTTCGACTGGACCCCCCGGATATGCTCGCCCGCCAGCACGCCGGCCAGCAGCGGATCCTCGCCCAGATATTCGAAGTTGCGGCCCGCCCAAGGATCGCGCGTCAGGTTGACCCCGCCGGCCAGCAGGGCGTTGAAGGTCTTGGCGCGCGCTTCGGCGCCGATCATGGCCCCGCCGGCGTAGGCGATCTCGGGGTCGAAGCTGGCGGCGGTGGCCAGGCTGGCGGGCAGGGCCGTGGCGACGTCGCCCTTGCGCTGCTCGACCTGGTTGGCGACGCCCAGGCTGGCGTCGCTTTCGCGGATGTCGGGGATGCCCAGGCGCGGGATGCCCGGGATATGGCCGGCCGACGGGATCATGTCCTCGACCGGCGCGCCCGGCGTCCGCTCGGCCAGCGGCGGGAAATAGCCGTGGATCAGCTGCAGCTTCTCGTCCTTCGTCATCCGCGCCAGCAGGGCGTCCGCCCGTTCCGCGCTCTGGACGTGGGAGGCGGCCGGCGACGGCTGCGCCTGGGCCCAGGCGGACGGCGTCGTCGCCAGGACGACGGCGAAGACGGAAACGCCGAGCAGAAGCGAACGAGAACGCATGGAAACTCCCCTGAAGACATCGACAGACCGCCCCTCGCGGCCTTCAGTTGTCAGGAGAAACAGCCGCGCCGCGTCGCGCGGCGACGGGTGTGCGGCCTGGTGAAGCGCACCGATCCGGCCGCCGGCCCGATCCGTCGCTTCGATATTCCTCCCTGAGCGGAAGAGTCTGACGCCCTTCTCGAGTCGCTTTGAAGCATGAAATGAGAACGTTCACAACGACGCGTCCGCGTAACGGCGATCACGCTGTGCAACAACCGGAAGAGGATGGCGGGTGGTGAGAGATTCGAACTCTCGGAAGCCTCGCAGCTTCGCCGGTTTTCAAGACCGGTGCATTAAACCGCTCTGCCAACCACCCGCGGCGCGCCCGCCATAGCAAACGAACCCGGCATTAACCAAAGGGGAAATGTCCGGCGGCATCCTGAGCGGATGAAAGCGGCGGCGAGACGATCGATGAGGGCGCGCGACCTGATGCGCGGCGTGCTGGCGCTGGCCGGCGTCGCGCTTCTGGCGGCCTGTTCCAGCGTGGGCGGAGCGCGGCCCTCGGCGCGTCCGCCCGCATCCCAGGCGCCGGTGGTGCGTGACCCGGCGCCGATCGTTTCGGGGACCATGCGGCCCTATCAGGTGCGCGGGCGCTGGTATCGGCCCGAGGAGCAGCCGAACTACGACGAGGTCGGCATGGCCTCGTGGTACGGCTCGGCCCACGACGGGCGCCCGACCTCGACTGGCGAGCGGTTCGACATGACCGCCCTGACCGCGGCGCACAAGACGCTGCCGCTGCCCGGCCTGGTCGAGGTGACGAACCTGGAGACCGGCCAGCGGGTGGTGGTGCGGATCAACGACCGCGGCCCGTTCGCGGAGGGGCGCATCATCGACCTATCGCGGGAGGCGGCCGACGAATTGGGCCTTCTGGCCAAGGGCGTGGGGCGGGTGCGGGTGCGGTATCTGGGCCGGGCGCCGCGTCTGGGCGGCGGCGGGACGGTGCTGACGGCCGAGGCGGGGACGCCCTTGGCGACGTCTTCCGCGCCTGCGGCGTCGGTCTCGTCGGCCCAGGCCGGGCCGTTCTGGGTCCAGGCCGGAAGCTTCTCAGACGCCGGGGAGGCGCGGCGAATCGCCGACAGGCTGAGCGGCTGGGTCCGGGCCGACGCCGGCGCGGCGCGCTTCCGCGTCGTCGTGGGGCCGTGGGACGACGCCAACGCCGCCGAGCGAGGCCGCCAGGCCGTGGTGGCGCGGGGTTACGCCGACGCCCTGTTGATATCGGGAAGCTGATCGTCGCGCGGGCTTGCGTCCGGGCGCGCCGGGGCGCCATGAAGCCCTGTGTCCCGAGGCAAGTTCATCACCTTCGAAGGCGGAGAGGGCGCCGGCAAGTCGACCCAGGTCGGTCGGCTGGTCGCCCGGCTGCAACCCTTGTTGAACGAACGCGCGGTGGTCCGCACCCGCGAACCGGGCGGCTCCAAGGGCGCGGAAGTGATCCGCAACCTGGTCGTGGCGACGGAGGCCGAGCCCTGGTCGGCGATGACCGAGACCCTGCTGATGTATGCGGCGCGTTCCGACCATCTGGAGAACACCATCCGGCCGGCCCTGGCGGCGGGCGACTGGGTCGTGTGCGACCGCTTCGCCGACTCCAGCCGCGCCTATCAGGGCGCGGGCGGGGGCGTGGCGCCGGGCTTCATCGAACAGGTCGACGCCGCCGTGGTGGGTGACGACCAGCCGGATCTGACCCTGGTGTTCGACCTGCCGGTCGAGGTGGGGCTGGAGCGGGCCTTCGGGCGGGGGCTGTTCGAGACGCGGTTCGAGTCCAAGGGCCTGGCCTTCCACCAGCGGCTGCGCGAGGGTTTCCTGAAGATCGTCGAGACAAACCCGGCCCGCTGCGTCCGCATCGACGCCGTGGGCGACCTCGACACGGTCGAGGAGCGGGTGTGGCGCGCGGTGCAGGAGCGGCTGCTGTGAGCGAGGATCACCCCCGCGACCGGTTCGATCTGGTTCCCGACGTGGCCGCCGAGACGGCCTTCATGGACGCCTGGACGCGCGGCCGGCTGCATCACGCCTGGCTGCTGTGCGGGGTCGAGGGGGCGGGCAAGGCCACCTTCGCCTATCGCGCCGCGCGTCGTCTGATGGGAGCGACGGCCGATCCGTCGCGCGGACCGCTGGGGGCGCTGAGGGACGATCCGGTCAGCCGCCTGATTTCGGCCCAGGCCCATCCCGACCTGCTGGTGCTCGAGCGGGCGGTCGAGGGCGGCAAGGTCAAGAAGTCGATCTCGGTCGATCAGGCGCGCCAACTGCCGGAGTTCTTTTCCAAGAGCCCGTCGCAGGCGCGCTACCGCGTGGCGATCATCGATGCGGCCGACGATCTGAACGTCAACGCCGCCAACGCCTTGCTGAAGGTTCTTGAAGAACCGCCCGAGCGCGGCGTCCTGTTCCTGGTCACCCATGCGCCGGGGCGGCTGCTGGCCACGATCCGGTCGCGATGCCGACGCCTGAGCTTTCCGATCTGGCCGCAGGACAGACTTGAGGCGCTGGTGCGGAACCGGACGGGCGCCGAGCCCGGGGATGCGGCCCATGCGGCGGCGATGGCGGGCGGATCGCCCGGCGCGGCCCTGGCCCTGGCGTCTGGCGCGACCTTCGAGATGGACCAGCTGGCGCGCCAGTGGGTGTCGGGCGACATCGACCGGGCCGAGGCCCTGGCCGTCGCCGACAAGTTCCGCGGGGCCGAGGGGCAGGAACGGTTCGAGACCCTGATGGACCGGCTGATCGCGGCGGTGCGGGTGCGGGCGCTGGACGCCGCGCCGGGCGCCGGGAACCGCTGGGCCGAGCTGTGGGAGCGGCTGAGCCCGCTGCCCGACCGTGCAGCCGGCCTGAACCTGGATCGCGGCGACGTGCTGGCCGGCGCGCTGGCCGACGTCCGGCGGACTCGCGCCCAGACGGAGGCGGCCGGCTGATGCTGATCGACAGCCATGTGAACCTGCACGCCCCCCAGTTCGACGAGGACCGCGACGCCGTGATTGAGCGCGCCCGTGCGGCCGGAGTGCGTCTGATGGTCGAGATTTCCGACCGGCTGACGACCTTTGAGGCGACGCACGGCCTGGCGATGGCCAACGACGACATCTGGTGCACGGTCGGCGTCCATCCGCATGAGGCCAAGGACGCGGCGGACCTGACGGCGGCGACGCTGATCGACCTGGCCGGCCGACCCCGCGTGGTCGGGATCGGCGAGTGCGGCCTGGACTTCCACTACGACCTGAGCCCGCGCGAGGTTCAGGCGGCGGTGTTCCGACAGCACGTGAAGGCGGCGCGCGAGACCGGCCTGCCGCTGGTGGTCCACACGCGCGAGGCCGACGACGTGATGGCGGCGATCCTGCGGGAGGAATACGCCGCCGGGCCGTTCCGGATGCTGATGCACTGCTACACCAGCGGGGCCGAGCTGGCCGCGACGGCGGCGGACCTCGGGGCGTGGTTCTCGGTGTCCGGCATCGCCACCTTCAAGGCGGCGGAGGAGGTCAGGGCGGTGATCCGCGACATGCCGGCCGACCGGATCATCGTCGAGACGGATTGCCCCTATCTGGCGCCGATCCCGCATCGCGGGCGCCGCAACGAGCCGGCCTATGTCGGCCTGGTGCTGGACAAGCTGGCGGAAATCCGGGGCTGGAGCGCCGAGGAGGCCGACGCACGCACCACCGACGCCTTCTTCGCCCTGTTCGACCGCATCCCGAGGCCGGCGGCATGAGCCTGGAGGTCGTCATCCTGGGTTGCGGTTCGTCGGGCGGGGTGCCGCGCGCCGACGGCGACTGGGGCGCCTGCGACCCGGCCGAGCCCCGCAACCGGCGCACGCGCTGCACGATGCTGGCGCGCAAGACCGGGCCGGAGGGCGTCACCAACGTCCTGATCGACACCTCGCCGGATCTGCGCGAACAGATGCTGGCCAGCGGGACGACCCATGTCGACGCGGTGCTCTACACCCACGACCACGCCGACCAGACGCATGGCGTCGACGATCTGCGGACCTTCGCGGCGCGGTCGCGTCGGCGCATACCCGCCTGGATGGATGCGGCGACCCAGGCCTCGCTGACCCACCGGTTCGACTACATCTTCGAGATGAAGCTGGGCTACCCGCCGTTGCTGGACGCGCGGGTGATCCCGCCGCACGGCCAGCCCTGGAGCGTGGAAGGCGCCGGCGGCGCCGTCCCGGTCGTGACCTTCGACCAGGCGCACGGACCGATCCGCTCGGTCGGCTATCGGCTGGGCGACATGGCCTATTCCAGCGACGTGTCGGACCTGGACGAGGCGGCGCTGGACGCCGTGCGCGGCTGTCAACTGTGGATCGTGGACGCCCTGCGCTACGCCCCGCACCCGACCCATGCGCATCTTGACCGCGCGCTGGAATGGATCGCCGCCGCCGAGGTGAAGCGCGCGGTCCTGACCAACCTGCACATCGATATGGACTATCGCACCCTGTCGGCCCAGCTGCCGGCCCATGTGGAGGTCGCCTTCGACGGCTGGACCGCGCGGCTGGACTGAGCGTCAGCTCTTGAGGGCCCGGCCGGCCACGACGGCCTTGTCGCCGAACTTCTCGCGCAGCCTGTCGATGGCGCGCTCGGTCTTCAGGGCGCGGGTCTCGGCGGTCTGGAAAAGGCCGGCGGGGGCGTCCTCGGCGTCCTGTATGTCGGCCATGCCGATGCCGATCAGGCGATAGGGCCGGCCCAGTTCGGGCTTCAGCAGATCGCGACCGGCGGCGAACAGGGCGCGCGCCGTCTGGACCGGCTCGGACAGGGTCACGCGGCGGGTGACGATCTTGAAGTCGGTGCGGCGCAGCTTCAGCACCAGGACGCGGCTGGCCACCCCGTCGCGGCGGGCCTTGGCCGCCAGCTTCTCGCACAGAGGCCACAGTTCGGCTTCCAGCGCCTCCTGGTCGGCCAGGTCCTCGTTGAAGGTGGTTTCGGCGCTCATGCCCTTGCGGTCGCGTTCGGGGTTCACCGCGCGCGCGTCGCGGGCGTGGGCCAGGTCGTGCAGGCGCAGACCCGATTCCCCGTAGCGCTTCACCAGATCGCGCACGTCGGCCCTGGCCAGGTCGCCGATCAGGGCGTAGCCGTCGCTGCGCAACGCCCGGCCGAAGACCGGTCCGACGCCGGGCAGGGCGGTGACGGGCTTGTCGGCCAGCAGGGCCTGGGCGTTGGCGCGGCCGATGACGGAAAAGCCCCGCGGCTTGTCCATCTCGGACGCCATCTTGGCCAGGAAGCGATTGGGCGCCAGGCCGATGGAAACCGTCAGGCCGGTCTCGTCTTCGACGGCCTTCTGGAAGCGGATCAGCTGCACGGCGGGCGGACCGCCGTTCAGGCGCTCGGTGCCCGACAGGTCGACCCAGGCCTCGTCCAGCGACAGCGGCTGGATCAGCGGCGTCAGACGGCCCAGCGCGCCCAGGATACGCTTCGATTCGAAGGTGTATTTGCTGAAGTCCGGCTTGATCACGACCGCGTCCGGACAGGCCTTCAGCGCCTTGAACATCGGCATGGCGGAACCGACGCCGTACAGGCGCGCCACATAACAAGCCGTCGAGACCACCCCGCGCTTGCCCCCGCCGACGATGACCGGCTTGTCACGAAGTTCGGGCCGGTCGCGCTTCTCCACCGAGGCGTAGAAGGCGTCGCAGTCCATGTGGGCGATCGACAGCTGGTCCAGTTCGGGGTCCGCGACGATGCGGCGCGAACCGCACGTCGGACAGCGCCGATCCGGCGGCCCGGCGGGGTCCTGGCCGGTCCACAGACAGTCGCGGCAGACGGCCTTGATGGCCACGCTTTAAGCTCTCCGTAAGTTTGGCTTCATCCCAACTTAAGACTGGTCGGCCAGTATCGCATCAAGGAAGCCGTCCCCACGTTCAGGGACGCGCGGGCTGGGTGATGATGTCGAAGAAGGTCCTCATCGTCGAGGATAACGAGCTGAACATGAAGCTTTTTCATGATCTGCTCGATTCCCAGGGCTATGAGACGCTGCAGACCCGCGAAGGGATGCAGGCGCTGGCGCTGGCGCGCGCGCACCAGCCGGACCTGATCCTGATGGACATCCAGCTTCCCGAAATCTCCGGCCTGGAAGTCACCAAGTGGCTGAAGGACGACGAGGAGCTGAACCACATCCCCGTCATCGCCGTCACCGCCTTCGCCATGAAGGGCGACGAGGAGCGGATCCGGCAGGGCGGCTGCGAGGCCTATATCTCCAAGCCCATCTCGGTGATGCACTTCCTCGAAACCGTGAGGAAGCACCTGACATGAGCGCGCGCGTCCTGGTCGTGGACGACGTCGAGGCCAACGTCCGTCTGCTCGAAGCCAAACTGACGATAGAGTATTTCGACGTCCTGACGTGCCAGGACGGTCAGACCGCCCTGACACTGGCGGCCGAGAGCCAGCCGGACCTGATCCTGCTGGACGTGATGATGCCGGGCATGGACGGGTTCGAGACCTGCCGCCGCCTGAAGGCCCAGGCCGAGACGCGCCACATCCCTGTGGTCCTGGTCACGGCCCTGGACGGCCGCGAGGACCGCATCCGGGGGCTGGAGGCGGGCGCCGATGACTTCCTGACCAAGCCGATCGACGACGTGATCCTGTTCGCCCGCGTGCGGTCGCTGACCCGTCTGAAGCAGGTCATGGACGAACTGCGCGAGCGCGAGGAAAGCAGCCGGCGCATGGGCGTCGGCGGCGACGGCGCGCGGCGTCTGCGCGCCGAGGGCGGGCGGGTGTTGATCGTCGACGACAACGAACGTCAGGCGGCGGTGATCGCCGAGGCCTTGGCGCGCGAACACCGCGTCACGGTCGAGACCGACCCGGACAAGGCCCTGGCGGCGATCAAGGGGCCGCTGGACCTGATCATCGTCAATGTGGCGGCGGAAGCGTTCGACGGACTGCGGGTCGTGGCCCTGTCCAAGTCCGGCGACGCGCGGCGCGCGCCGATCCTGGCGGTGGTCGAGCCCACGGAGCGGGCGCGGATGGTCAAGGCGCTGGAACTGGGCGCGACCGACATCCTGCCGCGTCCGATCGACGTCGAGGAACTGTCGGCGCGGGCCCGCACGCAGATCCGGCGCAAGCGCTACAGCGACTTCCTGCGCGAGAAGCTGGACAACAGCCTGGAGATGGCCGTCACCGACGCCCTGACCGGCCTGCACAATCGCCGCTACATGGCCGGTCAGCTTCAGGCGCTGGTCAATCGCGCTGTGCATGGCGGCAGTTCTGTCGCGGTGCTGCTGATGGACATCGACCACTTCAAGTCGGTGAACGACAGCTTCGGCCACGACGCGGGAGACGAGGTGCTGACCGAATTCGCGGTGCGCCTGGCCACCAACGTCCGCGCCGTCGACCTGCCGTGCCGCATGGGCGGCGAGGAATTCGTGGTGGTCATGCCGGGCGCCGCGCTGGAGGACGCCCAGCGTGTGGCCGAGCGCATACGCCGCGACGTGGCCGCGGCGCCGTTCCGCATCATGGGCGGACGCGAAAGCCTGTCGATCACCATCTCGATCGGCGTCGCCGCCACCACCGGCGAGGGCGATACGCCCCATCTGCTGCTGAAGCGGGCGGACGAGGGCGTCTATGAGGCCAAGGCCGGCGGCCGCAACAAGGTCATCGCCAAGGCGGCCTGATACCGACGTTTTGCGTCTTGATCTGGTCTGCGGGCGCGAGCAGTCTGTCTCCGACGCTCGGAGCTATGCGATGTATGTCCCAGAAGGGTTCGCGGTCGTAACGCCCTACATCTTCGTGGAGAAGGCCGAAGACTATGTGCGTTTTCTCGAATCCGCGTTCGGCGCGCACGAAACGGGCCGCAGCGTCGGCAAGGACGGGCGGATCGCCAATAGCCAGCTTCGGTTCGGCTCGGCGACCATCATGATCAGCGAAGCCTCGGCCCAGTTTCCGGCCAGTCGCGCCGCGCTTTATCTTTATGTCGCCGATGCTGACGCCGCCGTTCAGGCCGCGGAGCGCGCCGGCGCCGAACGGATCATGGACGTCGCGGATATGCCTTATGGAGATCGGCAGGGCGGGGTTCGCGACACTGCGGGCAACAGCTGGTGGGTGTCGCAGCGCCTGATCCCGGAGCCGTATTTCTAGCCGTAATTCTAGAAGCGGCCTCCCGCGCAACGAAAAACGCCCGGCTGCGGACAGCCGGGCGTTTCCATTTCTCAGCCGATCAAGTGGTTACTTGATCTTGCCTTCCTTGAATTCGACGTGCTTGCGCGCGACCGGGTCGTACTTCTTGACGACCATCTTCTCGGTCATGGTGCGGGCGTTCTTCTTGGTGACGTAGAAGAAGCCGGTGTCGGCCGTGGAGTTCAGGCGGATCTTGATGGAAGCCGGTTTGGCCATCGGAATTACCTCTGCGACGGCGAAAGCCGCTAAAATAAGAGGCGCGGAACATACTCAGGCGCGCTCCAAAGTCAACGGGCGCGATGCCGCGTTGTGGCGCGGTTTTGCGGCGTTAGGTTCACGGGCATGAAAATCCTGTCCCTGGCGGCGTCGGCCGCCGTCCTGACCGCCGCTGCGGCGGGCGCCGCCCAGGCCCAGACGCCCGCTGCGCAAGACGCCTTCATGGGCCGTCTGAACGCCCTGTGCGGCCAGCGCTTCGAGGGGCGGGTCGTGACCACCGATCCCGCCGACGCCGGCTTCGCCAACCAGCGCCTGCTGATGCAGGTGCGCGACTGTTCGGCGCAAGAGGTGCGCATTCCCTTCTGGGTGGGCCCGGATCGGTCGCGGACCTGGGTGGTGACGCGCACGCAAACAGGCCTGCGGCTGAAGCATGATCACCGCCACGACGACGGCTCGCCTCACGTCCTTCACTGGTACGGCGGCGACACGGCCAGCGCGGGAACGGCCGAGCGGCAGGAATTCCCGGTCGACGCCGAATCGATCGCCCTGTTCAACGCCAACGACGCCTCGGTGTCGACGACGAATGTCTGGGCGATGGAGGTCCGTCCCGGCCAGACGTTCGCCTATGAACTGCGCCGCGCGAACCGGCGTTTCCGCGTCGAGTTCGACCTGACGAAGCCGGTCGCCGACTAGGGCCTCAGTCCCTGTGCTCCACGACGTGACGTCCGCGCACCATGCGGACGAAGGGCAGGGGACGGTCGGGATGATCCAGCCGCTCGGCCAGTTCACCCAGCACGAAACGGGTGATGGCCGGCAAGTCCAAGGCACGGGCCTGGTCCAGCGGCAGCCAGGCGATCTCGTCCAGTTCGCCGGACCCTGCGGTCGGCTCCGGCGACAGCAGGGCCTCGGCCGGCGCCATGAAGAAGCGGGCGTCGAAGCGGCGGCTGCGGCCCGGCGGCGTGATGGCGCGGGCGACATAGGACAGCACCGACAGATCGGGCAGGGCGCCGGCCTGTCGATACTCGCGCCACGGTCCGGCGACCGACGCGGCGGGCGCGGCGCGGCCGAGAACCAGCCCGGTCTCCTCGAAGGTCTCGCGCACGGCGGTCAGGGCCAGGGCGCGGGCGCGTCGGGCGGGCAGTTCCCCCTCCAGGCGGCGCGCGACGCCAGGGGCCAGGTCGCCGGCGCTGGCGGCGGTGAAGTCGCTTCGGTCGATCCGCCCGCCCGGAAACACCCATTTCGACGCCATGAAGACATGACCCGGCGCGCGCCGCCCCATCAGCACCTCGGGCCGTGATCCTCCTCGCGTCAGAATAAGCGTGGCGGCGTCCCTGGGCCGCTGGGTGCCGCCGACACGCGGGGCGTCGGTCAGATCCTGCGCGGCGTCGAAGGGCTGCTCCCTCATCCCGCTCATCCCGGCGAAAGCCGGGACCCAGTGCTTTCGTTCGCACTGGCGACTGGGATCAAGGCTCGCAAATCAGCTCGAACGCCTATCGCCCAAAGAACTGGGTCCCGGCTTTCGCCGGGATGAGCGGATGTTTGAGTCACTTCCGCCTGCCCTTCCTGACGCCCTTCAGGCCGCCGGAGGGCTTGGAGCCGTTGCGGGACTTGGGACCGCCGGGCCGTTTCTGGCCGCGCTTCACCGGTCCGTCGCCGCCTCGGCCGCGCATCCCCAGGCGAGGGGCGGGGGCGTTGGGATCGCGCGGCTCGGGGTCGCTGAGCATCTCGAACACCAGGCCGCCGGTGACGGGCGTGGCCTCCATCAGCTTGACCTCGACCCGGCGGCCCAGGGTGAACCGCTGGCCCGTGCGTTCGCCCACCAGGGCGTGGGCGCGGTCGTCGTGGGTGAAATACTCCCCGCCCAGGGTCGAGACCGGGACCAGGCCGTCGGCCCCCGTCTCGTCCAGCCGCACGAACAGGCCAAAGCGCGTCACGCCGGTGATGCGGCCGGTGAAGGTCGCGCCGACGCGGTCCTCCAGGAAGGCGGCGATGTAGCGGTCCATCGCGTCGCGCTCGGCGGCCATGGAGCGACGCTCGGTGGCGGTCACCTGTTCGGCGATGGCGGGCAGTTCGGCGATCTCGCGGTCCGTCAGCCCGTCCTTGCCCAGCCCCAGCGCCCGGATCAGGCCCCGGTGCACGATCAGGTCGGAATAGCGCCGGATCGGCGAGGTGAAGTGGGCGTAGCGGTCCAGGTTCAGGCCGAAGTGGCCCACGTTCTCGGTCGAATAGATGGCCTGCATCTGGGTGCGCAGGACGACCTCGTTGACCACCTCGGCGTGCTCGCCGTCGCGGGTCTCGTCCAGCAGCTTGTTGAACCGCTTGGTCGTGCCCGGCTCGCCCTTGTTCCAGGGCTTGCCTATGGTCGACAGGAAGTCGGCCAGGTTGAAGATCTTCTCCTGGCTGGGCGCGTCATGGATCCGGTAGATCAGCGGCGTCTTCTTCTGCTCCAGCGTCTCGGCGGCGCAGACGTTGGCCTGGATCATCATCTCCTCGATCAGCCGGTGCGCCTCCAGCGAGGTGCGCTTTTCGATGGAGGCGATGCCGCCGTCCGGCGTCATGCGGATGCGGCGCTCGGCCGATTCGATCTGCAGCGGGCTGCGCTTCAGCCGGCCCTTCAGCATCGTGTGGTAGGCGTTCCACAGCGGGTAAAGGATCGCTTGCATGATCGGGCCGGTCACGTCATCCGGCCCATCCCCCTTTTCCGGCCCGTCGATGGCGGCCTGCGCCTGCTCGTAGCTGAGCTTGGCGTGCGACCGCATCAGGCCGCGCACGAACCTGTGGCCGGTCTTTCGGCCGTCCTTGTCGAACACCATCCGCACGGCCATGCAGGCGCGATTCTCGCCCTCTTTCAGGCTGCACAGGCCGTTCGACAGCACCTCGGGCAGCATCGGTTCGACGCGGTCGGGGAAGTAGGTGGAGTTGCCTTTCTCGCGCGCCTCGCGGTCCAGCGCCGTGCCGGGGCGCACATAGGCGGCGACGTCGGCGATGGCGACCCAGACGATCCAGCCGCCGGGGTTCTTCGGGTCCTCGTCGCGCTGGGCGAAGACGGCGTCGTCGTGGTCGCGCGCATCGGCGGGGTCGATGGTGATGAAGGGGATTTCGCGCAGGTCCTCGCGGCCCTTCAGGGTCGGCAGGGCCTGATCCTCGGCCTCGCGCTCGACGGCCTCGGAAAAGCCGGTCGGCACCCCGTGGGCGTGGATGGCGATCAGGGAGGCGGCGCGGGGATCGTCCTCCTTGCCGATATGCTCCAGGATCTTGCCGCGCTTGGGGCCATAGCGATGCTCGCCCTTCTCGATGGCGGCCAGCACCAGGTCGCCGTCGCGCAGGTCGCCGGACTGGGCCTGGGGCACCAGCAGCACGTCCTTGGAGCGACGGTCGACCGGCTCCACGCGGGTCTCGCGCGCCGATTTGCGGATCACGCCCAGGACGCGATTGGTCCCGGCGTCCAGCTTCTTGATGAGCCGCGCCTCCCACTGGTCGTCGGAACGGAAGAACTTGACCAGCAGCCGGTCGCCCAGGCCGGGGGCCGGGCCAGGCTTGCCCTTGTCCGGCATCAGCAGGGCCCGCGGGGCGTCAGGGCTGGCCTCGACCAGGCGGACATACAGTTCGCCGTCGCCGTCGCGTTCGATCACGTCGGCCACGCCGACGGGGGGCAGGGCGCCGGCCTCGGAAAAGCCCTTGCGGCCGCGTTTGCCCAGCCGGCCTTCGGCCTCGAGCTCGCGGATCATTTCGCGCAAGGCGCGGCGGTCGCCGCCCTTCAGGCCGAAGTGGCGGACGATGTCGGTCTTCTCGGCCGAACCGGTCTCGCGCAGATAGGCGAGCAGCGTGTCTTTGTCGGGGAGACCGGCGGGCGGCCTCTTGGATGATTTTGTCATTGCGTCTTTCGTAGCGCGGAACCGCGCCCTTGGGTCAAATCTTGCGCAGGTTGACCATATGAATGCGAGGCCTCAGCTTCCGCCGGCCTCAATGGAGTCTCCGATGTCCCTCAACGCCCCCGCCCTGAGCGCGATCGTCTCGTCGCCGCTCGATCTGATCGGCAAGACGCCGATGGTGGAGGTGACGCGGATCGACACCGGGCCGTGCCGGCTGCTGCTGAAGCTGGAGTCTCAGAATCCCGGCGGGTCGATCAAGGATCGGATCGCGGTGGAGATGCTGGACGCGGCCGAGCGGGAGGGCTTCCTCAAGCCCGGCGGGACCATCGTGGAGGCCACCGCCGGCAACACCGGTCTTGCCCTGACCCTGGTGGGCCGGGCGCGTGGATATAAGGTGCTTCTGGTCATCCCGGACAAGATGTCGAAGGAAAAAATCCAGCATCTCAGGGCGATGGGGGCGGATGTGCGCCTGACGCGCTCGGACGTGCCGCACGGGCACCCGGAATACTACACCGACATGGCCGAGCGGCTGGCGCAGGCCTTGCCGGACGGCTTCTACGTCA
Source organism: Brevundimonas albigilva (assembly GCF_023573565.1). NCBI lineage: Bacteria > Pseudomonadati > Pseudomonadota > Alphaproteobacteria > Caulobacterales > Caulobacteraceae > Brevundimonas > Brevundimonas albigilva. Next base: position 1,761,783 of record NZ_CP097649.1, on the reverse strand, counting down.
ACCAGTTCGCCAATCCGTCGAACGCCGAGGCCCATGTGAAGACCACGGGGCCGGAAATCTGGGAGCAGACCGGCGGCCGGATCGACGCGCTGGTGGCCGGCATCGGGTCGGGCGGCACCATCACCGGCACGGCGCGGTATCTGAAAAGCCAGGGATCGAAGGCCCAGATCATCCTGGCCGATCCGGTCGGATCGACCCTGGCGGGCGTCGTCAACGACGGCGTGCCCAGCCCCGAAGGCAGCTTCGCCGTCGAAGGGATCGGTCAGAACTTCGTGCCCGATACGGCCGACATGAGCCTGATCGACCGCGCCTATTCGATTCCGGACGCCGAGGCGATCGGCGCCGCGCGCGAGCTGCTGCTGAAGGAAGGCATACTGGCGGGTTCGTCGTCGGGCACCCTGCTGGCGACGGCGCTGCGCTGGTGCCGCGAGCAGACCGAGCCCAAGACCTGCGTCACCTTCGTCTGCGACACGGGGGCCAAGTACCTGTCCAAGGTCTATAACGACGCCTGGCTGGCCGATCAGGGGCTGGGCGAGCGTGAGCTGCATGGCGACCTTTCGGACCTGATCACCCGCAAATACGCCAAGGGCGACGTGGTCACGGCCGGACCGGGCGACACCCTGGACACGGCGTTCAAGCGGATGCGCGGCGCCGACGTGTCGCAGTTGCCCATCATCGAGGACGGCCGCCTTGTCGGCATCCTGGACGAGAGCGACATCGTCCACATCATGAACACCGACGAGATCACCCGCAAGGAACGGTTCGCCAAGCCGGTGGCGTCGGCCATGACGCGCGATCTGGATACGGTCCAGGCGTCCGAGTCTCTCGACGCGCTGATCCCCGTCTTCGACCGCGACCGCGTGGCCATCGTGCTGGATGGAGAGACGTTCGTCGGCCTGATCACCCGCACCGACCTGATCAACCACCTCAGCCTGAACCGCTAAGATCATGGCCGACAAGAAGAACAGCCAAGGCTTTTCCACCCGCGCCATCCATGCGGGTCAGCATCCGGACCCGACCACCGGCGCGGTGATGACGCCGATCTACGCCACCTCGACCTACGCCCAGGAAAGCCCGGGGGTGAACAAGGGGTACGAGTATGCGCGCGGCAAGAACCCGACGCGCGAGGCGTTCGAGGCCTGCATCGCCGACCTGGAGGGCGGAACCCACGGCTTCGGCTTCGGCTCGGGCATGGCCGCGACCTCGACGGCGCTGGAACTGCTGGACGCAGGGGACCACGTGGTCACGGGCGACGACCTTTACGGCGGTTCGTGGCGGCTGTTCGAGCGGGTGCGCCGTCGGTCGATGGGCCTGGACTTCGCCTATGTGGACCTCAGCGACATCGCCGCGGTCGAGGCGGCGATCACGCCCAGGACCAAGATGCTGTGGGTCGAGACGCCCACCAATCCGCTGATGAAGCTGGCCGACATCGCCGCCCTGTCCAAGGCGGCCAAGGCGCACGGGCTGATCCTGGTGGTCGACAACACCTTCGCCACCCCCTTCTGCCAGCAGCCGCTGAGCCTGGGCGCGGACGTGGTGATGCATTCGGCGACCAAGTACCTGAACGGCCACTCGGACATCATCGGCGGGGCGCTGGTGACGGCCGATCCGGACTTGGCGACGCGGATCAAGTTCCTGCAGAACTCGGTCGGCGGGGTCATGGGGCCGTTCGACGCCTTCCTGGCCAACCGGGGGCTGAAGACGCTGGCGCTCAGGATGAAGGCGCACTGCGAGAACGCCCTGACCATCGCCCGCTGGCTGGAGACGCGGGCGGGGGTGGCCAAGGTGATCTATCCCGGCCTGATCGCCCACCCGCAGCACGAGCTGGCGGCGCGCCAGATGCACGGCGGCTTCGGCGGCATGGTGACCGTGATCCTGGACGGCGACCTGGAGCGGACAAAGCGGGTGCTTGAACAGGTCCAAGTCTTCACCCTGGCGGAATCGCTGGGCGGGGTGGAGAGCCTGGTGAACCACCCGGCGATCATGACCCACGCCTCGGTGCCCAAGGACGTGCGCGAGAAGGGCGGGATCACCGACAGCCTGATCCGCCTCTCCGTGGGCGTGGAGGATGTCGCGGACCTGATCGCCGATCTGGACCAGGCGCTGGGCTGAGGGCGGCGCATCGCCGCGACGGGGTTCAAATCCGCGGCGGCATTGCCTAGGCTGTGGCCATGCCTGACTTCAACGCCATGCGGGATCGCCTGGCGGAGCACCCGGTCGCGGAAACGCTGATCGGGCTCTGTCTCCTGTTATTCGCCGCCTTCCTGGCCGACTTCCTGGTTCGACGCGTGCTCATTCGCCTGTTGCTCAAGGTCATCGACCGGGGCGGGCGGACCGACATGGACGACCTGCTGAAGCCGGCGGTCGGGACGCTGGCGCGGATCGCGCCGGCCATCATCGTTCATCAGGGGATCGCCGCCGTCCCGCACCTGGCGCCGGTCATGGTGAAGCTGACGCAGAATGTGGCCAACGCCTTCGCCATCGTCGTGGTGGTGATGGCGCTGGCGGCGGCGATGGACGTGGTCAACACCCTGTATTCGCGCTCGCCGCGCGGGCACCGCCGCGTGATCAAGGGGTATCTTCAGGTCCTGAAGATCGCCTTCTACGCCATCGGTTCGATCCTGGTGATCGCGACCCTGATCGACCGGTCGCCGCTGCTGCTGCTGTCGGGGCTGGGGGCGTTGGCGGCGGTGCTGATGCTGGTGTTCAAGGACACCATCCTGTCGCTGGTGGCGTCGGTGCAGCTGAACTCCAACGACATGCTGCGGGTCGGCGACTGGATCGAGATGCCTCAGGTCAACGCTGACGGCGACGTGATCGACATCGCCCTGCACACGGTCAAGGTCCAGAACTGGGACAAGACGATCACCACCATCCCGACATGGCGGCTGATCAACGAGAGCTACAAGAACTGGCGCGGGATGCAGGAGAGCGGGGGGCGGCGGATCAAGCGGTCGCTGCTGATCGACCAGACCAGCGTGCGCTTCCTGACGGGGGAGGAGCGAGAGCGGATGCGCCGCTTCCTGCTGATCGACGACTACCTAGCCGACAAGGCGGCGGAGCTTGAGCGGTGGAACGCCGAGCTGGTCGCCAACGGCCGCGATCCGGTCAACATGCGCCGCTCGACCAACATCGGGGCCTTCCGCGCCTATGTGGAGCAGTACCTGACCCACCACGCGCGCATCCGCAAGGACATGACCCTGCTGGTGCGCCAGCTGCAGCCGACCGAGACGGGGCTGCCGCTGGAGATCTACTGCTTCACCTCCACCGTGGCGTGGGGCGAGTACGAGGCGATCCAGTCCGACATCTTCGACCACCTGCTGGCGATCCTGCCCGAGTTCGGACTGGGCCTGTACCAGCAGCCGGGCGGGGCCGACGTGGCCCGCGCCCTGGAGACCCTGCGCGCGGCCTAGAAGGCGTAGGCGATCTGGGCGACCAGGGCGCTCTTGTACTGGTCGCCGAACTCGCGGGCGTCGGTGTCATACCAGCGCACGTCCAGGTCCAGAGCGTCGGTCAGGCCGTAGGTCACGCCGGCGTTCCAGGCGGTGTAGTCCGGGGCGTTGTCCTGCTCGCGGCGGCCCAGGGCGACGGTCGCGTCCAGGCGGTTGGTGAAGGACCAGCCGACGCGCCCCTCGACCCAGGTGAAGGCCTCGGTCGAACCCGCGGCGTCGGGCGAATACTGCACCAGAAGCCGGCCGCTGGCGGGGCCGATCGAGCGGCTGGCCGAACCGGAGACCTCCACCGTGTCCTCGTCATAGCCGGCCTCGGCGTCCAGCCGGTTCTTGTAGGCGACGTTGAAGTCGAAGACGTAGCCATAGGCCTCGGGCGCATAGCCGAAGGCGATCTCGGCCTCCACGTCCGAACCGCCCAGATCGATCGTCTCGGCGGCGGGCGAGACGTAGAAGCGGCCGTCCGCGCTTTCCCAGGTCGCCGAGCCGAAGACATAGGGGTCATTGCCCGACTTGGACGTGCCCTTGGAACGGTTGTCGGTGCCCGCCCCGACCTCGAAGGACCAGGGGCTGGCGGACTGGGCCAGGGCCGGGGCGGCCGCCAGCGTCGCGAGGGCGAAGGCGGGCAGGCAGAGCAGGGCGGTCTTGGTCATGGAGCCTCCAACGCGCGAAAGGCGCGCGGGTGCCCTTAGCGCGCTCCGGCCTTGATGGCGAATTGATCCGTGGCCTGAGCGAACTCATGTCGCAGGCGTTCCACCAGCGCGGCGGCCGGCACGACGTCGTGGATGGCCCCCGCGCCCTGGCCGGCCGACCAGACGGTCTTCCAGGCCTTGGCCTCGTCGCCCATGTCCAGCTTGTGCTCGGGCAGGTGCTTGGGGTCGACGCCATTCTCGACCAGGGACTTGACCATGAAGTTGGCCGGAATGCCCGAGACGGCCGGCGTATGGACGATGTCGGCCGAGCCGCTGTCGACGATCATCTGCTTGTAGGGCTCGGGCGCCAGGGCCTCGGTGGTGTTGATGAAGCGGGTGCCCATGTAGGCGAAGTCGGCGCCCATCATCAGGGCGGCGGCCACGTCCTGGCCCGTCGAGATGGCGCCGGCCAGGATGATGGTCCCGTCGTAGAAGGACCGCACCTCGTTGATCAGGGCGAACGGATTGACGATCCCCGCGTGACCGCCGGCCCCGGCCGCGACCAGGATCAGGCCGTCGACGCCCGCCTCGGCGGCCTTTCGCGCATGACGGACATTGGCGATGTCGTGGAAGACCACGCCGCCATAGCCGTGCACCGCATCGACCACGTCGCGCACGGCGCCCAGCGAGGTGATGATCAGGGGCACCTGCTCCTCGACCGACACCGTCATGTCGGCCATCAGGCGCGGATTGGTCGGGTGGACGATGTGGTTCACCCCGAAGGCCGCGGCCTCGGGTTTCAGCCGGGCCTTGATGTCGCGCACCCACTCCCGATAGCCCTCGGTCGTGCGCTGGTTCAGCGACGGGAAGGTGCCGATCACGCCGGCGTTGCAGGTCTCGACCACCAGGTCCGGGCCGGACACCAGGAACATGGGCGAGGCGATGACCGGCAGGGTCAGGCCCTTCTGCAGCGAAGCGGGAATGGCCACGGGCGTCTCCTATGGGTTTCGTTTCGCTACGGATAGCGGGCTGTCGCCGGGGAAGGCAATCGGGCCAGGCGGCGGAAAAAGAGGGTATGAACAGTATGAATAGTGTGAAATCGGCGAGCGGATGCGCGCCGCCGCGCCGAAGCGCGCGATCGCGAGCCTAGCATCCCTTGGGTCGCCGGAATGCGATGGGCGTGGATTTTCCTCAGGGTGAACCATGCTTCACGAGCCCTCTGGCGCGACCGGACAAGGGAGGATGGCACGGTTTCCAACCCAGGCGGGCTGAAGACGACGACAATCAGGCAATCGGTTGAAATCGTTGGAGTCATGTCCGCCGTTGCTGAGGGGTCGGCGACATCGACCTCGCACGCTCCCGCCTGCGCCTGAGCCCCTCTCCCTGTGGGGAGAGGGGATGCGTCGAGCGGTTAGTGCGTCTGGTCCCAGAAGCGCACCGCGTCGGCGTCGCGGGCCGACAGGTCGGGGTAGGCGGGATCGGAGCCGACGTCGGGGACGCGGCGCCAGGAGCGGGCGCATTTGGGGTGGTCGGCGAGGTTGACCGCGACCGTGACCGCCTCGCCGCCCGTGACCAGTTCGGCGCCGGAGGTGCGGAAGACCTCGGCGGCGTCCAGGCCGTCGAACGGCGCGAGGAGCTCGGCCGGGGCGGTGACGGTCGGCCAGGCGTCCAGGGCGCCGCCGATGATCTTGTCGCGGCGAGCGGCCTCCAGGGCTTCGTTGACGACCTCCAGAACGGTCTCCACGCCGGCCCAGCGTTCGGCCTCGGCGGGGTTGCGCCACTGGCCGGGCGTTTCCGGGATGACGCGGGCGCAGTTGGTCCCGGCGTCGGGGAAGCGCGTGGTCCACGCCTCTTCCATCGTGAAGGGCGTCAGCGGGGCCAGCCAGGCGGTCAGACGGGCGAAGACCTCGTCCATCACGGTGCGGGCGGCGCGACGGCGGACCGAATCGGGCCGGTCGCAGTAGAGGGCGTCCTTGCGAATGTCGAAATAGAGCGCCGACAGGTCGCCCGAGCAGAACTCCAGCACCGGGCGGACCACGTCCTGGAAGCGGTATTCGGCGTAGGCCTGGCGGACCTGGGCGTCGAGCTCCCACAGGCGATGCAGGATGAACTTTTCCAGCGGCGGGAACTGGTCGTAGTCGGTCAGACGCTCGGCCTCGTCGAAGCCGGCCAGGGCGCCCAGCAGATAGCGGACGGTGTTCCGAAGCTTGCGATAGGCGTCGACCGTGGTCTGGAGGATCTGCTTGCCGATCCGCTGGTCGTCCGAATAGTCGACCAGGGCGACCCACAGGCGCAGGATGTCGGCGCCGCTCTCCTTGATGATGGTCAGGGGGTCGGTGGTGTTGCCCCGCGACTTGGACATCTTCTCCCCGTTCTCGTCCAGGGTGAAGCCGTGGGTCAGGACCGCCTTGAACGGGGCGCGGCCGCGCGTGCCGCAGCCCTCGAGCAGGGAGGACTGAAACCAGCCGCGGTGCTGGTCGGAGCCTTCCAGATAGAGGTCGGCGGGCCAGTGGGCCGGGCGGTTTCCACTGTAGCCGTGCTCGGCCGTGCGCGGGTCCAGGGTGAAGGCGTGGGTCGAGCCGGAGTCGAACCAGACGTCCAGGATGTCCTGAACCTTCTCGTAGCGGGCCGGGTCGTGGGCGCCCAGGAAGTCGCTGTCCGGGGCGGTGAACCAGACGTCGGCGCCGTGTTCGGCGACGGCGGCGACGATGCGGGCGTCGACCGCGTCGTCATGCAGGGGCTGGCCGGTCTGTTTGTCGATGAACATGGCCAGGGGCGTGCCCCAGGCGCGCTGTCGGCTGACCAGCCAGTCGGGGCGGCCCTCGACCATGCTCCGGATGCGGTTCTTGCCGCCGGCGGGGTGGAAGGCGGTGGCGTCGATGGCGTTCAGGGCCGTCTCGCGCAGGGTGTCGCCCGACTTCAAGGGCTCGTCCATGCGGATGAACCACTGGGGGGTGTTGCGGAAGATGATGGGGGCCTTGGAGCGCCAGCTGTGCGGATAGGAATGCTCCAGACGGCCGCGCGCCAGCAGATTGCCCGCCTCGATCAGCTTTTCCATCACCGCGCCGTTGGCGGGGCCGAACTTGCCGGTCTTCTTGCCCTCGGTCTCCAGCACCTTGAGGCCGGCGAACAGGGGGACGGTCGGATAATAGGCGCCGTCCGGGTCGACCGTGTCCGGCACCTCGTGATGGCCGTGGGCCTTCCAGACCTCGAAGTCGTCGGCGCCGTGGCCCGGCGCGGTGTGGACGAAGCCGGTGCCCGCATCGTCGGTGACGTGGTCGCCGGCCAAGAGCGGCACGGAGAAGCCGTAGCCGCTGTCCAGCGCCGCCAGCGGGTGGGCGGTCTCCAGGCCCGAGGGGTTGATGTCATAGACGCGCGTCCAGGCGGCGATCTTGGCGGCTTTGAACACGTCCTCGGCCAGCTTGTCGGCGACGATCAGGCGGTCGCCCGGCCTGGCCCAGGGCTCGAACTCAAGCCCCTCTTCCATGGCCGTGACCTCATAGAGGCCATAGGCGATGTCGGGGCCGTAGCTGATGGCGCGGTTGGCCGGGATGGTCCAGGGCGTGGTCGTCCAGATGACGATGGACGGGGTGCTGCTGCGGAAGGACAGCAGATCGTCCGGATGGTCGTCCGAGGCGCCCGTGACCGGGAACTTGACCCAGATCGTGGGCGAGACGTGGTCGTGATACTCGACCTCGGCGTCGGCCAGGGCGGTGCGTTCGACCGGGGACCACATGACCGGCTTGGAGCCGCGATAGAGCTGGCCCGAGTTCTTGAACTTGTGGAATTCGGCGACGATGGCCGCCTCGGACGCGAAGTCCATGGTGGCGTAGCGGTTGGCGAAGTCGCCGACGACGCCTAGGCGCTGGAACTGGTCGCGCTGCAGGTCGATGTACTTGCCGGCGTAGTCGCGGCAGGCGGCGCGGAATTCGTCCTTGGACACCTCGTCCTTGCGGCGGCCCTTGGCGCGGAATTGCTCCTCGATCTTCCACTCGATCGGCAGGCCGTGGCAGTCCCAGCCGGGGACGTAGTCGACGTCGTATCCCAGCAGGAAACGGCTGCGGACCACGAAGTCCTTCAGCGTCTTGTTCAGGGCGTGGCCGATGTGGATGTCGCCGTTGGCGTAGGGCGGGCCGTCGTGCAGGACGTAGAGAGGGGCGTTCTGCTTCTGCCGCTCGGCGCGCAGGGTCCCGTAGAGGTCGCCCCACTGTTCCAGGATCAGCGGCTCCTTCTGCGGCAGGCCGCCGCGCATGGGGAAGGGCGTCTCGGGCAGGAAGACGGTGTCGCGATAGTCGCGGCCAGAGGGGGTGTCGGTGGCGTCGGCCATGAAGGGTCTCGGCGTAGGGTGAGCATTCGCTGTTTCATTCGCCCGGTGGGCGGTCGTCCCGACGTGCGCTGGGCCAGGCCCTGCGGCGCTACGCCGGGCGGCTAATCGAAATCAGGCGAAGGAAAACGCGGACGGTCATTGTGCGGGCGGTCTAGCAGACCCGTGCGGCATTGCGCCATCCCGGAAAGCGGCGGCGTCTCAACGGAAACGAAAGGCTTTTGGCGTTTTGGTTAAACGATGATCGGCCGGGTTGCGCCTGGCCGACGCCTTGAACACGCTCGGGAGCCCTGCCCATGAGGCTGCGGATCAGAAACTGGATGCTGGCGCTGGGGGCGGGATTCGCCTTCACGGCGACGGCCGGCGCCGCGGCGGCGCAGTGCGATTCCGGCTGCGAGCCGCCGACGCCGCCGTGCTGCGAACCGCCGCCTCCTCCGCCCCCGCCGTCGTGCGACGGCGGCTGCACGCCCTATCCGCCGACCTATCCGCCCGGCGGCGGCAATGTGAACGTGAACGTCAACGTCAACGCCGGGGCCTACGCCAACGCCAATGCGGGGGCCAGCTCCTACGTCAATGCGCGCGCGGGCGGATTCAGCAGCAGCCGGGGCTTCGGTTCGGGCTATGGCTACGGCTACGGCGGGGGCTCGGCCTATGTCAGCGTCGAATCGCCCGCGCCGACGACCATCCAGGGTCTGGCGGTCGAAGGCATGGCCATGCAGACCGTGCGCACGCCCTACACGGCCTTTCGCAGCATGATGAAGCGGGTGGTGATCCAGGCGGTCTGCATCGACGACCGCCAGGTGCCGCATCCGGCCTCGCAGGTCCGGCCCGACCGCGAGGTCGGCGAGGGCTACGAGGGCGAACTGTACCGCTGCCTGGCCGGGACCTGGCTGCAGGCGACCATCGCCGACTACGATGGCGACGTCAGCTTCGACCACGGCGAGACGCTGACGTGCCGCAAGCACGAGGCCCTGTGGTTCGGCGCCGGCGGCAAGCTGGAATGCCGGCCCGAGAAGCCCGAGCGCGACTGCAACGAGCGCTCGCTGCTGCGGCGCTACGGCGCGGGGATCAAGATCCTGACGCTGTACCGCGAGGAGGAATACACCGAATACCGCGAGGAGCAGGTGCAGGGCACGGCGGTCATGACCGGCACCATCACCCTGGACGGCGGCGTCGGCGGCCGGGTTTTCTGAACCGGAGCCGAACGGCGTCGTTCAGGCCCGGCTCACGCGCGGGATGAGAGGATGCGACCGTCGGCTCTCCGTCGACGATCCTGAAGACTGGCCCCGGTCCGCGCTGGACCGGGGCCTTTTTCGTGCGTCGCCTATTGAGCCGGGGCGGCGCCCGCCTTGTCGGAGACGACCTCCAGGCGCCAGGCGGCGGCGGGGGTCAGGTACTGACGGGCCAGCCGCTGCAGGTCGGCGGCCGTGACAGCCTCCAGCACCGCGATCTGGTTGCGCGTCTGGTCCAGCGAGGCGGGCTCGGACTGGGCTTCGGACAGCTGCTGCAGCCAGTAGGCGTTGTCGGCCATGCTGCGGCGGATGCGCTCGACCGCGGGCAGGCGGGCGCGGTTCAGCTCGTCCTCGCTGACGGGCGTGTCGCGCAGGTCGGCCGCGATGGCGTCCACCGTCTCGAACAGCTTGGGCAGGGCCTCGGGCGGCGTCTGGGCCGTGACCGAGACATAGCCATAGCCGGGATAGATGTCCGAGCTGTTCGAGCCGGCGTTGGGCGAATAGGCCAGGCCCTGCTTTTCGCGGATCTCGTCGTTCAGCCGCAGCTGCAGGACGTCGGACAGGATCGACAGCTGGCGCGCGGCGGTGCGGTCGCCGATCTGGTCGGTGGTCGGCCAGGCGACGAAGCCCAGGGCCTGGTCGGCGGGGCCGTCGTGCGTCAGCCGGGCCGGCGCGGCGTCCGGCGCCGGGAAGCGGCGCTGGGCCGAGGCCGGGGCGGGCGTCGGCGCCGGGCCGCGCGCGGGCAGGGCGCCGAAGGTGGAGGCCACCGCGGCGATGGCGGCGTCCACGTCGACATCGCCCACAACGGTGATCTCGATCGGGCCGTGGGCCAGGGCGGCGGGCACGCCGGCGCGCAGCTCGTCGATGCTCATGGCCGCGACCTCCTCGGCGGTCGGGAGGGTCTCGCGACGGTCGCCCGACGCCAGCAGGCCGGAGCCGTCGCGCTGGAACACGCCGGCGGGGGTCGCGCTCAACTGCTGGAGCAGTTGCGGGAAGAAGGCCTTGATCTGCTCGAACGGCGCGGCGCGCAGGCCGGGATCGGTCAGATAGGCCGCCAGGACCTGCATCTGAAGCTGCAGGTCCTCGGGCCGGGTGGCGCCGCTGAAGACATAGGCGTCGCCGCCCAGCTGGGCCGTGGCGCTATAGACGTGGCCGCTGAGCACGCGGGTCATCTCGTCCAGGGTCAGCTTGCCCACGCCGCCGGGCGTCAGGACCGGGTTCGCCAGGGACAGGGCGGTGACCCGGTCCGCGGGCAGGCCCAGTTCGCCGATGCCGGTGCGCGCGCTGACCAGGATCTGGTCGTCGCGGAAGTCGGTCGGCTTGATGTTCAGCAGCACGCCGTTGGGGAAGCGCACCAGGGTGGCGCCCAGGTCGGCGACCTCGGTGCGTTCGGCGGGAACGCCGGCGGCGCCGAAGTCGGTGTAGGGCCATTCCAGGGCGGCCTGTTCGGCGCGCGCGCTGACGGGAACCTGGCGCGAGGCCTCCAAGGCGGCGGTGACGGCGGCCTCGCCGCCCTCGACCGGGACGGGGGACGAGAACAGGACGAGCGGCCCCTGGCCCTCGAACACCGGCGCGACGGCGGCGTTGACCTGGGCGGCGGTCAGATCCTTCACCCCGGCCTCGAACAGGGCCAGACTTTCCTGCGGGGTGGTGAAGACTTCGTCGTCGTTCACGGCGCCCAGCAGGCTGTTGGCCAGGGCGGGCGTGGAGCGCGTGGCCGCGGCGGCCACCTGGTTCTGCAGGGCGGTGCGATAGTCCGTGATCTCGCGCTGGAGTTCGGCGTCGGTGACGCCGTGCTCGGCCAGACGGCGGCCCTCCTGCTCCACGGCTTCCAGGGCGCGCTTCCATTCGCCGGGATTGAAGCTGACGGCGATCGTGCCGGCGTCCAGGCTGTTGAACAGCGACTGATACGAGCCGCCGGCGCCGAGGAAGGGCGGGTTGTCGGCGCGCGCCATCTCGCCCAGCCGGCGGTTCAGCACGGCCAGGCCCAGGCTGCGGCGCAGGTCGACGGTGCGCTGGGCCACCGTATCGGGCGTCAGGTCGGGCGCCTTGATCCAGTTGATCTGGATCGTCGACTGCACGCCCGGCTCCACGATGATGGCGGTCTCGGGTTGGCGCGGGGCGACGGTTCCCAGGTCGGGCTCGGGGCCGTCGGCCGCCTTGGGCGTCCAGTCGCCGAAGGCCTGGCGGATCTTGGCTTCCATCGCATCGACATCGAAGTCGCCGACGGCGATGAAGGTCGCGCGCGAGGGACGGTAGTAGGCGTCATAGAAGGCGACGAACCGCTCGCGCGGGGCCGTGCGGATGATGTCCAGGTCGCCGATGGGCAGACGTTCGGCCAGGCGCTGGCCCTGCGCCAGCAGACCCAGCTGGGTCTTGAGCACGCGCAGTTGCGGGGTGTTGCGGGTGCGCTCCTCGCCGACGATGACGCCGCGCTCGGCGTCGATCGCGTCCGGCGCCATCAGGGCGTCGCCCATCATCTGACGCAGCACGTGCAGGGAGGCGTCGACCGTCTCGTCCCTGGTGTTGGGCAGTTCCAGCACATAGGCGGTCTGGTCGAAGCTGGTGAAGGCGTTGGTGTCCGCGCCGAAGGCCAGGCCGAGACGTTCGAGGATGCGCAGCATCTCGTTCTCGGGGATGTCCTTGGTGCCGTTGAAGGCCATGTGCTCCATGAAGTGGGCCAGGCCCTTCTGTTCGTCGGTCTCCATCAGCGAGCCGGCGTCGATCCGCAGGCGGAACGAGGCCTGACCCGGCGGCGTGGCGTTGCGAAGCAGGGCGTAGCGCATCCCGTTCGGCAGCAGGCCGAATCGCACCGCGGGGTCGGCGGGAATGTCGCTGGCCGCCTGGGGCCAGGGGTCGGAGGGCGCGACCTGCGCCGTCGCGGCGGCGGCGGGCGCGGCCTGGTCGAAGGCGAAGGCGGGCGCCGCGAAGGCTCCCGTGGTCAGGGCCAAGCCCGAGACGGCGACAAGAAGCAGGCGGCGTGCAGAACGCATCAGTTCACTCCCAAAGGCCGCAACCCCCGATGGAGCGGCCCTGAGGGAGTAGGCGAGACGACGGACGGCGGCAAGCGCGCCGTGGATCGTCGCGAACGACGGCGCCGATCAGCCGCCGGGTCGCGAGACGTAGAAGGTGGCGCTGTTGCCCGCGGCGTTGGCGCCGACGACGGCGGCGCGGCTTCCGCCCGTCCGGCCCGCGCCGACGTTGACCACGGCCGAGACGTCGCCGGAGTTCACCTGGGTGTTGGCGACGTTCACCTCTCCGCCGCAGGTGGAGCAGACGTAGCCGCTGACGGCGTTGCCGATGGCGTCCGCGCCGACATAGGCGTCATATCCCGTATTGCCCTGGAAGGTCGCGACGGCCTCGACGCCGCCGGTGTTGATCTGGGTGTTGTCCAGCGACAGGTAGATGTCGTCGTTGCCGGCGACGGTCTCATTGGCCACGGCCCGCGCGGAGGCGACGGCGGCGCCGTAGAGGTCGGTCCGCAGGCGCGTCTCGGCCCGGACGCGGCCGGCGTTGGACTGGTCGGCCCGGATCACCATCGAACCGCCCTCGTTGCCGGCGTTGGCGTAGTTGCCGCGGGCCTGAGCATCGGCCGAGACGTCCCAGGCGTTGTCGATATAGACGTCGGTCTGCGCGACGGTAGTCGAGGGGCGGTTCTCCTGCCGGATGGACAGATTCTGGTGCGACGAACCCGTCGTGCCGGCCTGGGCGGAGTTGGCGGTCGCGCGGCTGGAGAAGGAGGCCGTCGCCGGGACGTAGCGGATGTCGGCGACCGTTTCGGAAAAGACGGTGGTCTGGGCGGTCTGGTCGATGGCGCCGAGCACCTGGGAGCGGGGGCCGCCGACAGCGACGTTGTTGGCCGTGGCCGAGGTGGACACATAGCCGCCGCCGGTGATGGCGCTGTCGCCGGCCTGGATATCGGTGCTGGCCTGGACGGCCGGGCCGGCGGCGACCTGGGCCGCGTCCACGGTGAAGACGGCGTCGCCCGTATAGGCCTCGAAATTATTGCCCCGCACGTGGGTGTCGACCGCCGCGCCGTTCTCGGCGCCGGACACGGCCACGACCACGTCGCCGCGAACGAGGCCGCGGTTGTCCTGGCGCGAGATCATGGCCCCGGACGCGCCCTCCACGCCGCCGCGCAGGACATTTCCCTGGGTCTCGACCGAGACCTGAAGCTGGCCGACGGCCACGTCGAGATTAACCGACGACAGGACGTCGCCGGTCTGGACCTGGTTGCTGGAACAGGCTGCGCCGGTCAGCGGATCGCAGACCGCCGCCTGCTGGGCGGACGCCTCAGTAGCGGCTGCCGCGAACGTCGCCGTCGCGGCGATCATGCCAGCGAGACGGATCGGCGCGTGTCTGGCCATTGTTCGTGTCCGTGTTGGGATAGGCGGGGTAGTAGCCGCCGGTCGGGCCGACCGTGGAATCGGCCAGGGGATCGTTCGCCGGGTTCAGGCAGATCTCGGGGCCTGGCGCGCCATAGAGATTGGCCATGAACTCCACCGTCGCGCGTTCCACCAGGGCGCGCACGGCCAGTTGAACGGGTTCGAACCCGCCCGTGCCGGCCGAGATGTCGAAGACGTTGCCGTTGAGGAAGTCGAACACGCCGGCCGAGATCTCGCGGCCGATGATCTGCTTCTGGTAGGAGACGACGTCGACCACCTCTAACGTGGTGGTCTGGACCAACCGCAGATCCATGGCGATGTTCATGACGAAGACGCGGTGGGTGACGATGCCCGAACCGGGGGTGTCGCTGTCCACCTCGCCGCCGGCGACGTCGAAGCCGCCCGAGCGGATGTTGTAGTTCACCTCGGTCACGCCGCCGACGACGTAGAAGTCCGAGCCCGGCACCTGGCCGGCCAGGATGCGGCGGTACTGGGTGTCCTCCGGCGCGTCCGGGGCCTGGTCGCCGATCAGCTTGTTGTTGGCGTAGCGCAGCTCCAGCTCGGACACCGAGGTGTCGTAGCGTTCGACGATCCGCGCGCCGGCCTTGGCCAGGGCCGAGGTCGCCATCAGGGAGGCGCCGCCGGTGATCTGGCGGCCGCCGTCCGAGGAGACGGTGCCGGTGTAGTCGCTGATCCGCCCCACCGCCATGCGCGGCGAGGGCAGATTGTAGCGCCGGGCGTAGTCCGCCAGGCAGTACAGGGCCGTGGAGTAGGGCGTCGGGTTCGACGTCACCGGCGCATTGCCGATCGGCGTGGCGTAAAGGCCCGACGGTCCCGCCGTGGGGCTGACGCAGCCGGCCAGGGCCAGGGCGGCGACCGACGCGACGGCCGCCGCGCGCGCGCGGAGACGGGAAGAGGTGTGTGTGCGGCTCATGGCAGGTCGAGGGTTCCGTTCAGGGCCGTGCCGGCGGTGACGTCGCCGTTGTTGGTCTGGTTCGAATTGACGATCACGGTGTTCCAGCTGCCCTGGACCACGACGTTGAGCTGGTTGCCGATGGCGGTCGAGCCGCCGATGGTCGTGCCCGCGCGCGATCCGTAGCCGGCCCCGCTGTAGGCGCTGGCCACGCCGCCGGTCTGGCGCGAATAGGAGGAGGCGCCGGACTGGATGATGCCGTCCACGATCAGGCGGTTGCCGTTGGAATCGCGGGTGGAGCCGGTCGTGCCGCTGGTCGTGCTGGACCGCGCCGAGCCATAGCCCTGCTGGAACTGCGAGGCCCCCCCGGAACCGGCCGTCTGGGCCCCGGCCAGGGCGGGGGCCAGCAGTCCCGCGACGAGGGCGCTCGCGGCGATCAGCGTCTTTGCGGACATGGCTTCTGGACGCTCCTGGCGCACGAATAGGGATGCGGCCGTGTCGTCGGCCCGCGCCTAATGTCGGTTAAGGTTATTAAGAAGCGCTTGAGATTGCGGCGGTCGCTGCGCATTTGGGGGCATGACCGATCCGCAAGGCCGATTCGATGCGCCGCCGCCGGCCCGGGAGCGGATGTTCAACGCCCCGCTGACGGTGGTGCTGATCGCCCTGTCCATGCCGGTGCTGTTCTTCTTCCAGCAGCGCCTGCCTGACGGCGGGGCCGGCATGGCCTTCG
This sequence comes from Brevundimonas albigilva, assembly GCF_023573565.1. NCBI lineage: Bacteria > Pseudomonadati > Pseudomonadota > Alphaproteobacteria > Caulobacterales > Caulobacteraceae > Brevundimonas > Brevundimonas albigilva. Next base: position 1,746,118 of record NZ_CP097649.1, on the reverse strand, counting down.
CGCCCGCCGACCTGGCCGAGGGACGATGGGGGACCCTGTTCACCGTCATGCTGCTGCACGGCGGATGGGCGCACGCGATCATGAACGCCATCGCGGCCCTGGCCTTCGGGGCGCCGGTCGCGCGGCTGTTCGGGGACCGGATCGGGCCAACGGTGTTCCTGCTTTTCTATGTGGCGTGCGGCGCCCTGGCGGCCCTGGGCTATGGGCTGGTCCACTGGGGTTCGACCCAGCCGATGGTCGGAGCATCCGGCGCGGTGTTCGGCCTGATCGGGGCGGCGACGCGGCTGATGGGCGGGCAGGGCAGGGTGCTGCCGTTGACCGACCGCCGCGTGCTCAGCGCCTCCCTGGCGTGGATGGCGGTGAACGTCGTGGTCGGGCTGATCGGCTATGCGCCCGGGGTTCAGGGCGCCAGGATCGCCTGGGAGGCCCATGCCGTCGGCTTCGTGGTCGGGATCCTGGCGATCGGCCCCCTGGCGCGCCTGTTCGGCAAGGGACCCGAATCGCCGGGCGCCGCGCAGGTTTGATTCCCCGATCGGACTGAGCGATCATCGGTCGCGAGCGGCCCTGTCGCCATCCCGGCCCCGCGGTCGTCTCTTCCACAGAGAGAAGGAGCCGCGATGTTCGTCGCCGAAATCCTCAAGACCAAGGGAAACGCCGTCTTCTCCATTGCGCCGGATCTGAGCGTGGCGCGCGCCTGCGCCGAGTTGGAGGAAAGGCGGGTCGGGGCGCTGGTCGTCTGCGACGGCGAGCGCGTGGCCGGCGTCTTTTCCGAACGCGACGTGGTTCGCGCCCTGGCGCGCGACGGCGCCCAGGCGCTGGATAGGCCTGTCAGCGCCTATATGACGGCGAAGGTGATCTTCGCCGAGCCGCGCGAGGAGATGTCTGTGCTGATGACGCGCATGACGGATCGACGAATCCGCCACCTGCCGGTCATGGCCGAGGGGCGGCTGGCCGGCGTCATCTCCATCGGCGACGTGGTGAAATGCCAGATCGCCGAACACGCCCGCGAGGCCGAAAGCCTGAAGACCTACATCGCCGCGGGCTGAGCGGGCGGGCGACGGCTCGTCTATCGCGGGTCCGTCAGAAATTTCGTCGAACCGTCAGAATCCGGTTGCGGC
>NZ_CP097649.1:620000-1740000 GCF_023573565.1 Brevundimonas albigilva | reverse complement strand
TCCCGCGTGGAAGGGCCATCGCTCAACGGATAAAAGGTACTCTAGGGATAACAGGCTGATTTTGCCCAAGAGTCCATATCGACGGCAAAGTTTGGCACCTCGATGTCGGCTCATCACATCCTGGGGCTGGAGCAGGTCCCAAGGGTATGGCTGTTCGCCATTTAAAGTGGTACGTGAGCTGGGTTCAGAACGTCGTGAGACAGTTTGGTCCCTATCTGCCGTGGGTGTTCGAAGCTTGAGAGGATCTGTCCCTAGTACGAGAGGACCGGGATGGACATACCTCTGGTGGACCTGTCGTGGCGCCAGCTGCGCAGCAGGGTAGCTAAGTATGGAATAGATAACCGCTGAAAGCATCTAAGCGGGAAACTAACCTCAAAACAAGGCTTCGCTGAGGATCGTGGAAGACTACCACGTTGATAGGCCAGGTGTGGAAGCGCGGCGACGCGTGTAGCTTACTGGTACTAATAATCCGATCGGTTTGATCGTTTCTCAGCAAAACTCATTCGATGATTGCTTCCTTGACCGAAGCAATCTCAGACAATGTCTTCTCTTCATTCCGCTGTCCGCCTCGTTGACCTGGTGGCTATGTCGGAGGTTCCCCACCCGATCCCATTCCGAACTCGGTCGTTAAGCCCTCCAGAGCCAATGGTACTTCGTCTTAAGGCGCGGGAGAGTAGGTCGCCGCCGGGTCTACCAGGCGGACAGCCGAATGAAGCGATTATCCTTGGCCTACCGCGCTTCGCGCGACTTGAGGCCAGGCTCGAACCGTTCTTCCTCACGATCCTACCGTTCGCCGCGGGATGGAGCAGCCCGGTAGCTCGTCAGGCTCATAACCTGAAGGTCGCAGGTTCAAATCCTGCTCCCGCACCCAGATCAACCCCACGGTCCCAGACCGTGGGGTTTTCTGCGTTCTGGAATACGCCCCGCGCCCTGGACGACAAACGCCGCCCCGGCGGCTATGAGCCCAGAGACGGGACCAGCAGCTTGTCCAGGGTGATCGGAAGGTCGCGGATGCGTCGGCCGGTCGCGTTGTAAATGGCGTTGGCCACGGCCGCGCCCGTGCCGGTGATGCCGATCTCGCCGACCCCGCGCGCGCCCATCGGCGCATGCGGGTCCGGAATGTCGGTCCAGATCACGTCGATGTCCGGCACGTCCATGTGAACCGGGACGTGGTACTCGGAGAGGCTGGGGTTCATGATGCGGCCGTTGCGCGGGTCGACCTGGGTCTCTTCCATCAGGGCCAGGCCGAGGCCCATGATGACGCCGCCGCGGAACTGGCTGGCGGCCGTCTTCGGGTTCAGGATCCGGCCGCAGTCGAACGAGCCGAGGAAGCGGCGGATCCGCGGTTCGCCCGTAACGACATTGACTGCCGCCTCACAGAACATGGCCGCGTGGCTGTGCATCGACCAGTGCATGGTCTCCATCGGTTGAGGCGGCTCGGCCTCGACGCAGACGCTCTTGCGTTGGGCCCGGCCCAGGATGGAGGCGTAGCTCTCGAAACGGGTTTCGTCCTCCAACCCGCAAAGGCCGCCGTCACGGCAGGCGACCTCGTCGGCCTTCAGGCCGGCTAGCGGCGAGTCATTGCCCGCCAGCTTCAGCAGCTCCCCCACCAGCGTCCTGTGGGCGGCGATCACCGAGGCGCCGATGGCCGCGGTCTGCTGCGAGCCGCCCGCCATGATCAGGCCGGGCAGGGTGGAGTCGCCATAGTTGAACCGGACGGCGTCCATCGGCAGGCCGAGCCGTTCGGCCGTGACCTGGGTTTGAACGGTGGCCGTGCCCATGCCCATCTCATGGACCGCCACGTCGACGATCGCCTGTCCGTCGCGCGTCAGGGTCAGGCGGGCGGCCCCGCCCGGCATGCGGTAGTAGGGACAGGTGCCGGTCGCGCACCCCATGCCGATCAGCCACTCGCCTTCCTGGCGGGCGCGGGGACGCGGATCGCGCCGGCTCCAGCCGAACCGTTCGGCGCCGTCGCGGAAAGCCTTCTCCACTTCGCGCGAGGAGAAGGGGAGGCCCTGCGTCGGATCCTTTTCCGGCTCGTTCTTCAGCCGCAACTCGATCGGATCCATGCCGAGCGCCTCGGCCAGTTCGTCCATGGCGACCTCGAGCGCGAAGGTGCCGACCGCCTCGCCCGGCGCGCGCATGAAGGTGTTGCCGATCATGTCCAGTTCGACCTGCTGGACGTCGAGCAGCATGGTCTCGGCGCCATACACGCTGCGGGTCGGCAGGATGAAGGGCTCGGGCATGATGTTGTGCGACGTCTTGGCCGTCACCCCGGTATGGATCAGGGCCTTGAGCTTGCCGCTTCGGTCGGCGCCCAGCGCGACCCGCTGTTCGGTCATGGAGCGTCCGCCGACGGTGCGGTACACGCCCTCGCGCGACAGCACCAGCCGCACGGGAACGCCCGCCAGCCGGGCCGCCGCCGCGGCGAGTATCTGGTGCTGCCACAGGGTCTTGGAGCCGAAGCCCCCGCCGACGAAGGGCGAGGTGACGACCACCTGGTCTTCCTTCAGATCGAACACCTTGGCCAGCGTCCAGGCGGCATGGGCGACCACCTGCTGGGCGTCGTGGACGCGCAGGCTGTCGCCGTCCCAGGCCAGGGTCACGGCGTGCAGCTCGATCGGATTGTGGTTGTGGCGCGGCGTGACATAGGTCGCCTCGACCTTCACCTCGGCCTCGGCGAACGCCTGTTCCGCCTTGCCGATCTCATTGTGCAGCGGCTGACCCATGAACTGGGCCTGGCGGGCGCCGGCCTGTTTCACCTGGTCGAAGTCGGTCGCGGCTTCTTCCGCCTGATAGCGGACGCGGATCAGGGACTGGGCGTGATCCGCCTCTTCCTGGGTCCGGGCCAGGACCACGCCGATGGGCTGGCCGTTCCAGTGCACCCGGTCGTCCTGAAGCACGGGCAGGCCGTCGCCCCCGGCCGCCTTGGGATCGGTCAGGAAGATCGGCGTCGGCTTCAGCTTCGGCGCGTTCTCGTGGGTCATCACCAGGACCACGCCCGGCGCGGCCCGGGCGGCCTCGGCGTCGATTTCCACGATCCGGCCCTTGGCGATCGTGCTGTAGAAGACCGCCGCATAGACCATGCCGTCCATGGGAAATTCGGCGGCGAACCGCGCCTGGCCGGCGACCTTCAAGGGACCATCCAGACGGGAGACCGGCTTGCCGATATGGCCGTGCTGACGGCGGATCAGCGGGTCCGGATGGCCGCCGGGCACCCAGCTGTCCGGGGCCAGGGCCACCGCCTTGCCCATCAGGCCCTGCATCAGGCCCTGGGCGCGGGTCTTGGCTTCGTCCAGAATGCTCATGACGCCTGCCCCTTGGCCAGCTCGCCAAGGACCGCGACCATCGTCCGCTTGGCCAGTTCGATCTTGAACGCGTTGTGTTCGAGCGGCCGGGCGTCGGCCAGTTCCGCCTCGGCTGCCGCGCCGAACGCGGCCTCGGTCGCCGGACCGCCGCGAAGCGCCGCCTCCGCCTTGAATGCGCGCCAGGGCTTGTGCGCCACGCCGCCGAGGGCCAGCCGGACGTCGGCCACGCGGTCGTCTTCCACCGTCAGCACTGCGCCGATCGAGATCAGGGCGAAGGCGAAGCTGGCGCGATCGCGCACCTTTCGATAGGCCGACCGGCCGGCGAGGGGCGGGGGCAGGCTGACATGGGTGATCAACTCGCCGGGCCTCAGCACCGTGTCGATCTCGGGCCGGTCCTCCGGCAGGCGATGAAAATCGACCATCGGCACGGTGCGCCCGCCGTCCTGCCCGCGCAGATGGACCTGGGCGTCCAGGGCCGTCAGGGCCACGCACATGTCCGACGGATGCGTCGCCACGCAGGCTTCGGAGGCGCCCAGCACCGCGTGAATCCGGTTGAAGCCGCCGACGGCATCGCAGCCTTGACCCGGCGCGCGCTTGTTACACCGCGCGCCGTCGTCGTCGTAGAAGTAGGCGCAGCGGGTGCGCTGCAGCAGATTGCCGCCGACGGTGGCCATGTTGCGGATCTGGCCGCTGGCGCCGGAGAGAATGGCGCGGCTGAGAAGGGGATAGCGTCGCCGGACCAGCCGGTGCTCGGCGACGGCGGTGTTGCGGGCGGCGGCGCCCAGGCTCAGCCCGCCGTCGTCGGTCTCGCCGATGTCGCTGGAGAGGCCGGTGACGTCCACGACCGATGTCGGCCGCTCCAGCGTCTCGCGCATCAGATCGACCAGATTGGTGCCGCCGCCCAGATATTTGGCGCCGGGCAGGGCGCCCAGGCGCACCGCCTCGTCGGCGCTGGCGACGCGGCTGAAGGCGAACGGCGTCACTGCGCCGCCTCGCCGAAAATCTCCTGAATCGACGCGACGATGCCGTTGTAGGCGCCGCAGCGGCACAGGTTGCCGCTCATGCGCTCGCGCACCTCCTCGGCGGTCAGGTCAACCGCGTCCGCTTCCAGATCGGGCGACACATGGCTGGGCACGCCGCGTCTCGCCTCGGCCGCCATGCCGATCGCCGAACAGATCTGTCCCGGGGTGCAGTAGCCGCACTGGAAGCCGTCATGCTCGACGAAGGCGGCCTGCAGCGGGTGGAGGTCGCCGGGCGCGCCCAGGCCCTCGACGGTCGTCACCTGCCGTCCGTCGTACTGGACGGCCAGGGCCAGGCAGGACAGGACGCGCTCGCCGTCGACCAGGACCGTGCAGGCCCCGCAGGCGCCCTGGTTGCAGCCCTTCTTCGTGCCGGTGAGATGAAGCTGTTCCCGCAACAGATCGAGCAGGGAGACCCGGGGGTCGTCGGGCGCCGAGACAGCCTGGGCGTTGATGAGGATGGCCAAGACCGGCCTCCTTGGCTTTGATCCCGGGACGACGGCGTCCCGCCTTGCGAAACGACGCCGAGACGGTCGGGTTCAGCCCGCCGGCGCGCTTGTCGCGCGCGCCGGCTCTGACGGATCCGCCTAGCGACCCACGATCGCCATCAGGTGCGGCGGATAACGCTCTCCCTCGACGCCGATCTCGTCGGCGGCGCGACCCAATTCGGCCACGTCTTCGGCGGTCAGCTCCAGATCGGCCGCGGCCAGATTTTCCTGGAGGCGGTGCCGCTTGGTCGTGCCGGGGATCGGCACGATCCAGGGCTTCTGCGCCAGCAGCCAGGCCAGGGCGACCTGCGCCGGCGTGGCGTCGTGCGCGCCTGCGATCCGGCGGATCAGATCCACCAGTGCCTGGTTCTTCGCCATCGCCTCCGCCTGGAACCGAGGCAGTCCCGCCCGGAAATCGCCTTCGTCAAGCCGGGTGTCCTTGGACATGGCGCCGGTGAGGAAACCCTTGCCGAGCGGGCTGTAGGGCACCAGGCCGATGCCCAGCTCTTCACACGCTTCCAGGATGCCGTTCGTTTCCGGGCCGCGCGTCCACAGCGAATATTCGTTCTGCAACACGGCCACCGGCTGGACGGCGTGGGCGCGACGCACGGTCTCGGCGCCCGGCTCCGACAGGCCGAAGTGACGCACCTTGCCCTCGGCGATCAGATCCTTGACCGCCCCGGCCACGTCTTCGATCGGCACGTTCGGATCGACCCGGTGCTGGTAGAAGATGTCGATCACGTCCGTGCCCAGGCGCTTCAGAGAGGCCTCGGCCACCGCCTTGATGTGCTCGGGACGGCTGTTCAAGCCGGCCTGCTTGCCGTCTTGGATGTCGAAGCCGAACTTGGTGGCGATCACGACCTGATCGCGAACCGGCGCCAGGGCCGCGCCGACCATCTCCTCATTGGTGAAGGGGCCATAGACCTCGGCGGTGTCGAAGAAGGTCACGCCCAGATCCGCCGCCTGGCGGATCAGGTCGACGCCTTCGGCCTTGGTGACCTTGTGGGCGTAACCGAAGTCCAGGCCCATGCAGCCAAAGCCGAGGGCGGACACTTCGGGGCCGGCGGCGCCCAGCGTGCGGGTTTTCATGGCGTTCTCCTGCGATATCCAAGAGGCCAAGATGAGCGCTGGCTCATGCATGCGTTAGGCGCCTGAAGCTTCTTGCGCTCATCAATCCTGCTCATGAAAGACGCCCGAACCATGGTGAAGGCGGCTCATGACGCCGATCAGGAGGTCGCCCCTGACGAATGGCGGCTTCGCGCGTTATGTGTCTCGGAATGACCTTGATCATCAATGCGCAGCACGCCACCGCCGTCCGCGACAGGCTGGTCGATCCGTTCGGCCGGGCCATAGACTATGTGCGCGTGTCGGTGACGGACCGATGCGACCTGCGCTGCGTCTATTGCATGGCGGAGCGGCAGACGTTCCTGCCGAAGGCCGAGTTGCTGACTATCGAGGAGCTGGACCGCCTGTGCACGGCCTTCGTCGACCTGGGCGCTCGCCGCATCAGGCTGACGGGGGGAGAGCCCCTGGTGCGCCGGGGCTTCATGGATCTTGTCCAGGGCGTGGGCCGGCATCTGAGGTCGGGGCGCCTGGAGGAGCTGACGCTGACGACGAACGGAACGCTCCTCGCCGACCATGCCGAGGGCCTGTTCCGCGCCAGCGTCCGCCGCGTCAACGTTTCGATCGACACCCTGAACCCGGACGCCTATCGCCGGATCACGCGCGGCGGCGACCTGGGCAAGGTGCTGGCGGGGATCGAGGCCGCCCGTGCAATCGGCCTGCGGATCAAGCTGAACGCCGTGGCGCTTCGCGACGACAATGCGGACGAACTGCCCGACATGATCCGGTGGGCGCATGAGCGCGACATCGACATCAGCCTGATCGAGACCATGCCGCTGGGCGAGATCGAGGCCGATCGCATGGATCAGTATCTCAGCCTGGCGGAGGTGCGGCGCGGTCTGGAGCAGACGTGGACCCTGACGCCCGTCGCGCACCGGACAGGCGGGCCTTCCCGCTACGTCCGCGTTGCGGAGACCGGCGGCCTGCTGGGGTTCATCACGCCGCTCAGTCATATGTTCTGCGAAAGCTGCAATCGCGTGCGCGTCACCTGCACGGGGCGGCTGTATCTGTGCCTGGGTCAGGATCACGCCGTGGATCTGCGCGACGCCCTGCGCGATCACCCCGACGACGACCGGCCTCTGCGGGCGGCGATCCGTTCGGGAATCGGCCTAAAGCCGGAAGGCCACGATTTTCGGATCGAGCGGCGCGGCGCGGCGCCGGCCGTCGCCCGACCCATGTCGATGACCGGAGGCTGAGATGGCGCGAGTTCTGCTTTTCGGCGCGTTCGGGGACATGGCCGGCTGGACCGAGCGCGAGGTCGCGGCGGACACGCTGGGCGCGCTGAGGATCCAGGTCGCGGGATCCGACCCAGGTCTTGCGGCGCGTCTGTCGTCGCCGAGCACCTTGGTCATCGTCAACGATACGCTCCTGCCGCACAGCCTGCGTCCGGACGACCATCTCCTTGCGCCGCGCGACGAGGTCGCCTTCGGCCCGCCGGTCAGCGGCGGCTGAAGATGATTTCCATCACCCAAGACGCGCTGGACGTCGGCCGCCTGCTGGACGCCTTCTGCAAGGATCGAGACCAGACCGGCGCGGTGGTCAGCTTCGTGGGCCTGACGCGGGCGGGGGCGCCCGGCGCCGCCGTGGATCGACTGACGCTTCAGGCCTATCCGACCTTCACCGAGGCGGTGATGCGGGAAATCGAGGCCGAGGCGCGGCAGCGTTTCGACGTCCAGGACATCCTGGCGGTCCACCGGTGGGGCGCGGTGGGCGTGGGCGAGCAGATCATCTTCGTGGCGGTGGCCGCGCGGCATCGCCGGGCGGCCTTCGAGGCCTGCGACTATCTGATGGACCAGTTCAAGACCCGGGCACCCTTCTGGAAGAAGGAAGAGGGGCCGGACGGCGCGCGCTGGATCGAGGCGCGGGACCAGGACCATCGCGATCTGGAACGCTGGACGGACAAGGAAGACGAATGACCAACACCGACACCCTGCCGGCGCCCGGCGGACGATTGATCGAAGGCGACATCCGGCCGGTTCGCATCGCGGTGCTGACCGTGTCCGACACGCGCGACGAGGACAGCGACACCTCCGGCGCCATCCTGGCCGCACGCATCGAGGCCGCCGGTCACGAGGTGGCGGGAAAGACCCTGGTCCCCGACGACGTGGAGGCCATCCGGACCCAGGTGCGGTCTTGGATCGAGGGCGGAGGGGTCGATGCGATCATCACCACCGGCGGCACCGGCCTGACCGGCCGCGACGTCACGCCCGAGGCCCTGGAGCCGCTGTTCGACAAGCGGATCGAAGGGTTCTCCGTCGTGTTCCATCAGGTCAGCTACCAGTCGATCGGCCTGTCCACCCTGCAGTCGCGGGCGACGGCGGGCGTGATCGGCGGAGTCTTCGTCTTCTGCCTGCCGGGCTCGAACGGCGCGGTTCGGGACGGATGGGACAAGGTCATCCGCTGGCAGCTCGACAGCCGGCACAAGCCCTGCAATCTCGTCGAGATCATGCCCCGCCTGTTGGAACGCTGATGCCCGACCTGACTCATATCGACGCCGACGGCCGCGCCCGAATGGTGGACGTGTCGGACAAGGCGAGCAGCGCGCGCGAAGCCGTGGCCGCGGGGCGGCTCAGGATGCAGGCGCAAACCCTTCAGACCGCCTTGTCCGGCGGCGGCAAGAAGGGGGACGTGCGCGCCGTGGCGGAAATCGCCGGGGTGATGGCGGCCAAGCGGACCGGCGACCTGATCCCGATGTGCCATCCGCTGATGCTGACGTCGGTCAAGGTCAGCGTGGAGCCGCTCGACGACGGCTCGGGCCTGCAGGCGACGGCCCGGGTGAAGACATCCGGTCAGACCGGCGTCGAGATGGAGGCCCTGACCGCCGTCAGCGTGGCCCTGCTGACGCTGTACGACATGCTGAAGGCCGTCGATCGCGGCATGACGATCGAGGGCGTCGGCCTGGTCAGCAAGTCCGGCGGCGCGTCTGGCGATTGGGTTCGTCCGTGACCCTGCCGGATGTCGATACGGCGCTGGCCCGAATGCTGGCGCGGACAGCGCCGCTGGACGAAGAGACGGTGGGCTTGGGCGAGGCCGATGGGCGGTGGCTGGCCGAGGCGGTCGCGGCCCGTCGCGACCAGCCGCCGTTCGACGCCTCGGCGATGGACGGATGGGCGGTGAGGGGGACGGATGTCCGACCCGGCGCGCGCCTGCGCATCGTGGGCGAAAGCGCCGCCGGCGGGTCGGTCGATTTCAGGCTGAACCCTGGAGAGGCCGCTCGGATATTCACCGGCGCGCCGATGCCCGAGGGGGCCGACGCCGTCGTCATTCAGGAGAAGGCGACCCGCCAGGGCGACGCGGTGATCCTGGGCGAAGCCGGCGCCGATCCCGCCTGGGTGCGGCCGCGCGGCGGGGACTTCAAGGCGGAAGACGTGCTGCTGTCGGCCGGGGTGCGGCTGAATCCCTGGAGGCTGGCCTTGGCCGCGTCCGCGGGCGTCGGCGCCGTCCGCTGCGGCCGGCGGCCGCGCGTCGCCCTGCTGCCCAACGGCGACGAGCTGGTGGAGCCGGGTCGGCCGATCGCGGATCACCAGATCTTCAACTCCGCCGGCCCGGCGCTGGCCGCCTTCGCCGCCCGCTGCGGCGCGCGCCCGACGGCCCTGCCGCCGGCCAGGGACGACGAGGCGGCGATCCGTTCGGCCGTGACCGGCGCGGCGTTCGATCTTCTGGTGGCGGTGGGCGGCGCTTCGGTCGGGGACCATGACCGCGTCAAGCCAGCGCTGCGCGCGCTGGGCGCCGAAATGATCGTCGAAGGGTGCGCGATGCGGCCCGGCAAGCCGGTGTGGTTCGCCGTTCTGCCCGACGGCCGGATCGTGCTGGGGCTGCCGGGCAACCCGGCCTCCGCCCTTGTCTGCGCGGAGCTTTTCCTGGCGCCCCTGATCGCGGGTCTGCAGGGCGGGGCGCCGACGCCGCGACGCGACAGCGCCGCCCTGGCGGTCGATCTGCCCGCCAATGGGCCGCGCGACCACTATATGCGGGCGCGGCTGGAGGTCGGGGCCGAGGGACGCCTGCTGGCCTGGCCCTTCTCGAATCAGGATTCGTCGCTGGTCAGCGTGATGGCCCAGGCCGACGCCCTGGTGCGGCGCCCGCCGGGTGCGCCGGCGGCGGTCGCCGGCGAGATCGTCGAGGTCATCCGACCCAGCTGACGGCGGCGTCCAGATCGTCCGGCCGGTCGATGTCGAAGACCACGCCGGGGTCGTCGATCGGCACGAGGGCGAGGTCGCCGCCCAGGCGCTGCAGCACGGACCGGGCGCCCGCGTCCCCCTTCAGCGTCATCAGCTGGGCGAACGTAGAGCGCGCGAAGGCGACGGGATGGGCGGGGCCGTCCGGATGGACGGGTCGCGCCGCGGGCGCGCCGGCGTCGATGCGGTCCAGCAGGGCGTCGACCAGGCCGGCGGGCACGCCGGGCATGTCGCCGAGCAGGATGCAGACCGATGTCGCGCTTTCGGGAAGGGCGCGCAGGCCGGCTTGCAGCGATGCGGCCATGCCGGTCGACCAGTCGTCGGCGACGACGACGCGCAGGCGCGCATCGGCAAGGGGCTGCAGGGCGGTCGCGACCGCCTCGCGGCCCGAGCCCAGCACGACCACGACATCGGCGACGCGGGCGGCCAGCGCCGTGCGCACGGGCCGCCGGATCAAGGGCTCGCCCCGCCACGGCGCGACCAGCTTGCCGCCGCCGAAGCGCCGCCCCGCGCCCGCCGCCAGAACGATGGCGTGGCGGCTCACCCGCGCGCGCCGATGATCTCGCCGACCACGGACACCGCGACTTCGCGTGGCGCGCGCGCGCCGATCCGAAGGCCGATGGGGGCCTTCAGCCTGGCCAGGGCGTCGTCGGGGACGCCGTCGGACCGGAGCCGATCGAGACGATCGGGCAGGCGGCGGCGCGAGCCCAGCACCCCCACATAGCCGGCGTCCGTGGCCAGGGCCGCCTTGATCGCCTGGTGGTCGAGATCGGCGTCGTGGGTGGCGATGGCGACGGCCGTCCAGCGGTCGCAGCCGAGGCGTTCCAGCGCCGCCGCCGGGGCGTCGCGCAGATAGGCGGCGGCGAGCGGCGGGGGCGCTTCCGGTCCGTTCGGCCGCACGAAAACCGTTTCCCAGCCTTGGCGCGCGCCTTCCTCCGCGATGGCCAGGGCGAAGGCGTCGGCGCCGATGACGATAAGGCGCTGGGACGGCGCATAGGCCCGCAGACGGTCGGGGCGCTGGACGTCGCCGGGAACGAGATCGCGACGCCCCTGGTCCGACGTCAGGGTCGCCAGCCGGCGATGATCCCGCGCCGCTCGCAGGTCGGCCAGCAGGGGGTCGTCCGGCGTGAACCGCTCCACCTGAAGGTCAAGCCGGCCGCCGCAGGGCAGGCGGGTGTCCACGAACGGGCTGCCTTCGCCGTACACCAGCCGAACGACCTGGCCGCTTTCCAGGACGTCGCGGGCATGCAGCGCCACGTCGGCTTCGATGCAGCCCCCCGAAAGGAAGCCGCCCATGTCGTCGGCGGTGACCACCATCTGGGCGCCGACGCCGCGCGGCCCGCCGCCCTGGGCCGCCACGATGGTGACCAGGGCGAAGGGCTGGCCCGCGTCGGCCGCCGCGAACATGCGCGGACGCATGTCGTCCTCAAGCCCGGCCGGGTACCAGTCAGTCATCCAGCGTCAGCCTAATACGCGCGGAGGGACGTGTCAGCGGTCGACTTCGGCGGACCTGGGATATCGGGCGTCATCGACGGGCTCCATCCAGTCGACGTCCTCGCCTTCCGGATTTTCCTGGATCGCCAGGTGGGTCATGGCCGCGCCGGCGCTGGCGCCATGCCAGTGTTTGACGCCGGGCGGAATGCGGACCACGTCGCCGGTGCGGATCTCGAGCGGCGCGCCGTCCCACGCGGCGACCCAGCCCCGGCCCGCCGTGACCACCAGGGTCTGACCCTGCGGATGGGCGTGCCAGTTCGTGCGTGCGCCGGGCTCGAAGGTGACATAGGCGCCGGAGACGCGGACCGCCCCCTGGGGCTCGAAGGCCGGGTCCACCCGCACCGCCCCGGTGAAGCGGGAGGCGGGCCCCCGTGTCGATGGACGGTCGCCGGGACGACTGACCGTGACGGTGTCGGACGCCACCTGCGCGACGGCGGGGGTGGCGGCGCCGAGGACGGCGGCGGCGATTAGGGACAGGCGATGGGACATGCGGATCTCCTTGGCGGGAAGGGTCTCAGGCTATCGGTGCGACGACTAGGCCATGGATCGCGCTTGCCTTTGTGAGTAGGCTTCATGAATGCCACGCCGTAACGACCTCAGCGACATCGCCGCCTTCCTGGCGGTGGCGCGCGAACGCAACTTCACCCGCGCCGCGTCCCAGCTGGGCGTCACCCAGTCCGCGCTCAGCCACACCATCCGCGGCCTGGAGGAGCGCCTGGGCCTGCGCCTTTTGACCCGCAGCACCCGCAGCGTCGCGCCGACCGAGGCCGGCGAGCGGCTGATCGAGTCCGTCGGGCTCCATTTCGAGGAGATCGAGGCCGGGATCGCCGCCCTGGGCTCTCTGCGCGATCGCCCCTCCGGCACGGTCCGGATCACCGCATCGGATCACGCGATCGACAGCCTGCTGTGGCCGAAGCTGCAGCCGGTGCTGAAACAGTACCCGGAAATCAAGGTCGAGTTGATCGTCGACTACGGCTTCACCGACATCGTGGCCGAGCGCTACGACGCCGGCGTTCGATATGGCGAGGCCATCGCCAAGGAGATGATCGCCGTCCGCATCGGCCCGGACGCCGAGATCGGCATCGTGGGCTCGCCGGACTATCTCAAGGGGCGCGATCCGCCCCGCCACCCGCAGGACCTCTTGGCCCACAACTGCATCAACATGCGCATGCCGACCTATGGCGGCCTTTACGCCTGGGAGTTCGACAAGGCCGGACAGAGCGTCAACGTGCGCGTGGAGGGTCAGCTTGTCTTCAACGGCATACAGCAGATCCGCCAGGCGGCGCTGGACGGGTTCGGACTGGCCTATATCCCGCTGGATATCGTACAGCCGGACATCAACGCCGGTCGGCTGGTGCGCGTGCTGTCTGACTGGTGCGAGCCGTTCACGGGCTTTCACCTCTATTATCCCAGTCGGCGCCAGGCCTCGCCCGCCTTTGTCGCGGTGGTCGACGCCCTGCGTCATCGGGTTCGGTGATGAGGCGGTCTCATGGCGGCGTTCAGAACGGCGGCATGGGCGACCGGCGACGAACGCGTCAGATTGGCGGTCCGGAAAGCCGGAAGAAAAGGGACGGTTCCTTGCGCATCTTCCACCACATCCTGCTGGCGGGCCTGCTGGCTCTGGCCGCGTGTTCGCCCGGCCAGCCGGCGGAGCGGCCGCCCCTGACCGTCTTCGCCGCGGCGTCGCTGAGCGACGCGCTTGGCGAGATCGGCCGCGCCTGGGAGGACGAAACGGGGCAAGCGGTGCGCTTTTCCTTCGCCGCCAGCGGGTCGGTCGCGCGACAGATCGAGGCGGGCGCCCCGGCGGACGCCGTGGTGCTGGCCGACCGGCCGTGGATGGATCGCCTGTCGGACGCGGGACGGATCGAACGCGACAGCCGCATCGACCTGCTCCGCAATCGTCTCGTGGTGATCGCGCGGGCCGACGCGCCGGACATGGGGGATCCGCTGTCCGCCCTGGCGGAGGGGCAGGGGCGGGTGGCCATCGGCGATCCCGACAGCGTGCCCGCCGGCGCCTATGCACGGGAATGGCTGCAGGGCCGCGGGCTTTGGGAGACGCTGCAGCCCCGGCTCGCCACCGCGACCGACGTGCGGGCGGTGCGGACGTTCGTCCAGCGGGGCGAGGCGCCGCTGGGGATCGTGTATCGCAGCGACGCGGAGGGGACGCCTGATCTGCGCGTCCTGCTGGAGCCCCCCGCCGCGGAGCAGCCGGACATCGTCTATCCCGCCGCCCTGACGCCGAAGGGCGCGGCGGCGGCGCGACCCTTCCTGGAGTATCTGCGCGGGCCCCGGGCGGGCCAGATCTTTCGCGCGCATGGTTTCGAGCCCGTCGCGGCGCCGTGATCGCGCCTCTGTCGTCCTTCGAGATCGAGGCGCTGACGCTTTCCTTGCGGGTGGCGAGCGCGGCCCTGCTTGGCGTCATCGTTCCAGCGGCCGCCCTGGGCTGGGTTCTCGCGCGCAAGCGGTTTGCGGGCAAATGGCTGGTGGAGGCGATGATCAACCTGCCCCTGGTGCTGCCGCCGGTGGTGGTCGGTCTTGTCCTCCTGACGGTGTTCGGCGCGCGCGGCCCCGTCGGTCGGGCGCTGGAGGCGATGTTCGGCGTCACGCTGGCCTTTCACTGGACGGGCGCCGCCGTGGCCGCCGCCGTGATGGCCCTGCCGCTGGTCGTGCGACCGCTGCGCCTGGCCTTCGAGGCGATCGATCCGCACCTCGAACAGGCGGCGGCCACGCTCGGCGCGCCGCCGTGGCAGGTGTTCGTTCGCGTCAGCCTGCCGCTGGCCATGCCGGGCCTGGTGTCCGGCGCCCTGCTGGGCTTCGCGCGGGCGTTCGGAGAGTTCGGCGCCACCATCACCTTCGCGGGCGCCATCTCCGGCGAGACCCAGACCTTGCCCGTGGCCATCTACATCGCCCTTCAGCGCGCCGGCGGGGAAGGGGCCGCGTTCCGGCTGGCGATCCTGTCCATCGTGATCTCGGTGGTCGCCCTGTTCGTCACGGAGGCCATCAACCGCCGTCTGCTGGAGCGCCGTCGATGAGCGGCCTGGACTTTCGCGTACGCGCGCGCCGGGACGACTTCGAGCTGGACGTCCAGGTCCAGGCGGCGTCGTCCACGCTCGCGATCGTCGGGCGCTCCGGGGCCGGCAAGACGACGCTGCTTCAGGCGCTGGCGGGGCTGGCGCCGCGCGCCGAGGTCCGTCTGGCGGTCGACGGGCGCGCGGTGGTCGATACGGCGACGCGCCTCGATCCCCCTGCTCATGCGCGGGGGGTGGGTTACGTCTTCCAGGACGGTCGGCTGTTCCCGCACCTGTCCGTCGGAGCCAATGTGGCGTTCGGCGCGCGGTACGCCGCCGCGCCGATGTCGACGGCGGAGGCCTTGGCGCTGGTCGATCTCGCCGGCTTCGAAGACCGCCGGCCCCGCTCGCTGTCGGGGGGCGAGGCGCGCCGCGCGGCCCTGGCCCGGGCGCTGCTGCCCCGCCCCCGGCTGCTGCTGCTCGACGAGCCCTTCACCGGCCTGGACGACGAGCGGCGAGCCCGGCTGACAGGCAATCTTCAGCGCCTGCGGGACGAGACCGGCGTGCCGCTGATCCTGGTGTCCCACGACGCCCGCGACGTCGAGCAACTCACCGACCATGTCGTCGAACTGCGCGACGGACGGGTGGTCTGACGGCGCTACTCTGGCCGCGTGTCGTAAACGGCGCTGACCGCGTTGACCGCAGAGATCGCCCGGGGCCATCCGGCGTAGAAGGCCAAGTGGGTGATCATCTCTCCGACCTCGGAGCGGGTCACGCCGTTGTCGAGCGCCCGGTCGAGATGAAAAGGCAGTTGCTCAGCCTGACCGTTGACGATCAGCGCGACCAGGGTGACCACGCTGCGATCGCGGGGCGTCAGATCGGTGCGCAGCCAGAGGTCTTCGAACAGGATTTCATTGGTGTATGCGGCAAGGCCCGGCGCGACCGGTCCGGTCGAGGCCTGCACCGACGCGGCGCGCGGCGCGTCGGCCTGGGGATCGAACGGGAGCTTTTCGGTCCCGGGCGAAATCGGCGTCAGGCCCCGGTCCGTCAGCAGGCCGTTCGCGACCCCGACAGCGGACATGGCGCGCGGCCAACCGGCGTAGAAGGCCAGGTGGGTGATGACCCCGGACAGTTCGACGGGCGTCACGCCGTTGTCCAGCGCCCTTCCCATGTGGCTGCGCATCTGGTCGACGTGGCCGCCGGCGACCAGGGCGGAGACGGTGACAAGGCTGCGGTCGCGCTTCGACAGCGCCTCGCGTTCCCACATGTCCCCGAACAGGACGACGTCCGTGTATTGCGCCAACGCCGGCGCCACGGCGTGGACCTGGGGCGGCGCGACGCTGGGACGGCGCGGCTGCGCCCCGCCTTCGACGGGAGAGAAGACCGCGGCGGCGGCGAGGGCGGCGAACAGTTTCATGGTGACCTCCGGCTGACGCCCTCAATCTAGGGCCGGTGGGCCGCTCGGTTTAGAGACGCGGAACTGCATGGAGCCAGAAGCACGGCTCATGGAACCAGCCCGTCCATTATGAATGCTGCTCATAGCGGCCTGCGTTGTTGATTGACTAATCGCAACAGAGGCGCGGGCCTAGGATCGCTCGACCGAGCCGCCCGATCGGCGCTTCATCACGAAAGGAACCGTCATGCTGGCCACCGTGCTCCATGCACCGGGCGATGTCCGTTACGAGGATGTCCCCGAACCCGTCATCCAGAAGCCGACCGACGCAATCATCAAGCTGTCGGCGAGCTGCATCTGCGGCTCGGACCTCTGGCCCTATCGGGGGCTGAACGCCGTGTCGCAGCCCTTGCAGATGGGCCATGAATATTGCGGCGTCGTCGTCGCCGTCGGCGAGGCGGTGAAGACGGTCAAGCCGGGGCAGTTCGTCGTTGGCTCCTTCTGCCTTTCGGACAACACCTGTCCGCATTGTCGCCACGGCTTCCAGTCGTCCTGCGAACAGGTCGAGTTCATGACCGGCGCCCAGGCGCCGTATGCCCGCGTTCCCCTGGCGGACGGCACCCTCGTCGCCACGGACGGCATGCCCGACGACGATCTGATCCCCAGTCTGTTGGCGGTCTCCGACGTGCTGGGCACCGGATGGTATGCGGCGGACGCCGCGCGGGTTCGGCCCGGGTCATCGGTGGTCGTCGTCGGTGACGGCGCGGTCGGCCTGATGGGGGTGCTGGCGGCCAAGCAGATGGGGGCCGAACGCATCATCGCCATGAGCCGCCACAAGCCCCGGCAGGCGTTGGCGCTGGAATACGGCGCGACCCACATCGTGTCCGAGCGCGGGGCCGAGGGAGCCCGGGTGATCAAGGATCTCACCGGCGGCGTCGGGGCGGACTCCGTGCTGGAATGCGTCGGCACCCAGGAGTCCATGTCGCAGGCGCTGGAGAGCACGCGGCCCGGCGGGTCGATCGGCTATGTGGGCGTTCCGCATGGCGTGACGTTCGACGGACAGCAGCTGTTCTTCGCCCAGCGCAACATGCTGGGCGGTCCGGCGCCGGTGCGGCGTTTCCTGCCGCATCTGATGGACCTCGTGCTTCGTCGCGAGATCGATCCCGGCAAGGTCTTCGATCTGCAGATCCCGATCGCCGATGTGTCGGAAGGTTACAAGGCGATGGATGAGCGACGGGCGATCAAGACTCTGCTGCGCGTCTGAACCCCGCTGATCTCATGAGGCGCTCTCATGGGAGCATTGGGCGATGATCATGGTTGCGTGTGAGACGATTTGCCGAGCTGTGCATTATGGTCGGCAAGTTCTCGCGCAGATGGGCCAGTAGATTTGGCAAGTAATAACCATTCGCAACTCGCATCGGGGTTGCCTGGCGCGATGGAATATCAGGAAGCGGCTTCTGGAGGGCTGATGCTTATGCGTGACATCTTGGAGCCGGACGTCTCGCGACGCGGCATTCTGTTGGGCGGCGCGGGGACCGCGGCCCTGGCCGCCATGCCCGCCGGCGCCCAGGAGGCGCAAGCCTCGGCGACGCCAGCGGTGGCCGCCACCACCCTGCCGGTCAGCTTCCAGGTCAACGGTCGGGAGATGTCGCTGCAGCTAGACACGCGAACCACGCTGCTGGACGCCCTTCGCGAACACCTGGATCTGAACGGCGCCAAGAAGGGGTGCGATCATGGTCAGTGCGGGGCCTGCACGGTGATCGTCAACGGACAGCGCATCAACGCGTGCCTGTCTCTGGCGGTGATGCACCAGGGCGACGAGGTGGTCACCATCGAGGGCCTGGGCTCGCCCGAGGATCTGCATCCGATGCAGGCGGCCTTCGTCAAGCATGACGGCTATCAGTGCGGCTATTGCACGCCGGGGCAGATCTGCTCGGCCGTGGCCGTGCTGCAGGAGATGCGCGACGGCGTGCCCAGTCACGTCCAGGACGACATCGCCGGTCGGCCCCCGATGACCACCGATGAAATGCGCGAGCGCATGAGCGGCAACATCTGCCGCTGCGGCGCCTATTCCAACATCGCCGAGGCCATGGCGGACGTCGCGGGGGTCCGGGCATGAGAGCCTTCAGCTACGAGCGCGCCCGCACGCCGCAGGAGGCCGCCGCCGTCGTGGCGGCCCGGCCCGGCGCCAAGTTCATCGCCGGCGGCACCAATCTGCTGGACCTGATGAAGCTGGAGATCGAGACGCCGGTCCATCTGGTCGATGTGCAGGACACCGGACTGGACCGGATCGAGGAGACGCGCGACGGCGGTCTGCGGATCGGGACCCTGGTGTCGAACACGGCCCTGGCCAGCGACCGGCGTGTCCGCCGCGATTATGGTGTGCTGACCCGCGCCATCGTCGCGGGCGCCTCGGGCCAGTTGCGCAACAAGGCCACCACCGGCGGCAACCTGCTTCAGCGGACGCGGTGCCCCTATTTCTACGACACCGATCAGGCGTGCAACAAACGCGAGCCCGGCTCGGGCTGCTCGGCCATCGGCGGCTTCACCCGCCAGCTGGGCGTGGTCGGCGTCAGCGACGCCTGCATCGCCACCCATCCCAGCGACATGGCGGTGGCCATGCGAGTGTTGGACGCGACGGTCGAGACGGTCACGCCCCAAGGCGAGACGCGCCGCCTGCCCGTGGCGGACCTGCATCGCCTGCCGGGCGAGACGCCGCACCTGGAAACGAACCTGCAGCCAGGAGAGATGATCACCGCGGTCGTCCTGCCGCGGCCCATCGGCGGCCGCCAGGTCTATCGCAAGGTCCGGGACCGGTCGTCCTACGCCTTCGCCCTGGTGTCCGTCGCCGCCGTGGTCCAGCCGGACGGGTCCGGCCGCGCGGCCTTCGGCGGCGTCGCGCCGAAACCGTGGCGGGTCGAGGCGGCGGAGGCGGCCATGCCGTCCGGCGCCAAGGCGGTGGCGTCGCGCGTGTTCGAAGGCGCGAAGACCACCGATCAGAACGGGTTCAAGATCACATTGGCCGAACGCACCCTGGCGGGCGTGCTGGCGGAGGCGAGGGCATGAAGTTCGAACGGGCCGCCGAAACAAACGCCATCGACCAGATGAAGGTCGTCGGACGTCCCCATTCCCGCGTGGAGGGCGCGCTGAAGGTGACGGGCCGTGCGCCCTACGCCTATGAGCATCGGGAGGGAGTCGAGAACGCCGCCTATGGCTATGTCGTGGGCTCGGCGATCGCCAAGGGTCGCATTCGCGCCATCGACACCCAGGCGGCGCGTTCGTCGCCTGGCGTGCTTGGCGTGGTGACCGCCGAAAACGCCGGCGAGCTGGAGAAGGGCCAGTACAACACCGCCCGTCTGCTGGGCGGACCCGATATCCAGCACTATCACCAGGCGATCGCGGTCGTGGTGGCCGAGACGTTCGAGCAGGCGCGCGCAGCCGCCGCCCGCCTGAAGGTCTCCTACGTCCGCGCGCGCGGGCGCTTCGACCTGGAAGCCCAGCGGGAGACCGCGACCGAGGCCAAGGACGTCAAGGACGCCGAAACGGGAGACTTCGACGCCGCCTTCGCCGACGCCCCGGTCAAGCTGGACGAGACCTATCACACGCCGGATCAGAGCCACGCCATGATGGAGCCGCACGCCTCCATCGCGACCTGGAACGGCGACGAGCTGTTCGTCTGGACCTCCAACCAGATGATCACCTGGGGCAAGGGCGATCTGGCGCGCACCCTGGGCGTGCCGGCCGAAAAGGTCCGGATCTCGTCGCCCTACATCGGCGGCGGTTTCGGCGGAAAGCTGTTCCTCCGCGCGGACGTGCTGCTGGCGGCCCTGGCGGCGCGCGAGGTGGGACGGCCGGTCAAGGTCGCGCTTCCGCGCCCGTTCATGGGCAACAACACCACGCACCGCCCGGCCACCATCCAGCGGATCCGCATCGGCGCGAACCGCGACGGCAAGATCCTGGCGATCGGGCACGACAACTGGAGCGGCGATCTTCCCGGCGGCGGCCCCGAGAACGGAACCGCCCAGACCAAACTGTTCTACGCCAGCGACGCCATCCGCACCCGCGTCCGGCTGGCCGAACTGGACCTGCCCGAAGGCAACGCCATGCGCGCGCCGGGCGAGGCGCCGGGTCTGATGGCGCTGGAGATCGCCATGGACGAGATGGCCGAGAAGCTGGGGATCGACCCCGTCCAGTTCCGCATAATGAACGACACCCAGGTCGATCCGATGAACCCCGAGAAGCGGTTCTCGAAGCGACAGTTCGTTCAATGCCTGACCCAGGGCGCCGAGCGGTTCGGCTGGTCGCGCCGCGCCGCGCCGGGCGCCACGCGCGACGGGCGCTGGCTGGTGGGCCTGGGCATGGCGGGCGGCTATCGCGGCAGCCCCACGATGAAGTCGGGCGCCCGGGTCCGCCTGACGCCGGAGGGCCGGATCATCGTCGAGAGCGACATGACGGACATCGGCACGGGCTCCTACACCATCATGGCCCAGACTGCGGCCGAGACGATGGGCGTGCCCCTCGATAGGGTGGAGATGCGACTGGGCGATTCCGCCTTCCCGTCGGCCGCCGGATCGGGCGGCCAGTGGGGCGCCAACAGTTCGACGTCGGGCACATACGCCGCCTGCGTCAAGCTGCGCGAAGCCGTGGCGCAGAAGCTGGGCTACGACCCCGGCGGCGCCGTCTTCAGCGACGGCCGGGTCCGGGACGGCCGCCGGTCGGCGACCCTGGCCAGCGCCGCGCGCGACGGCGAAATCGTCGCCGAGGACGCCATCGAGTTCGGCGATTTCACCCAGCAGTACGAGTACGGCACCTTCGCCGCCCATTTCGTGGAGGCCGCGGTCGACATGTACACGGGCCAGACCAAGATCCGCCGCATGCTGGCGGTCTGTTCGGCCGGCCGCATCCTCAATCCGACCACCGCCCGCAGCCAGGTCATCGGCGCCATGACCATGGGCGTCGGCGGCGCCCTGATGGAGGAACTGGTCGTCGACAAGCGCCTGGGCTTCTTCGTCAACCACGACCTAGCGGGCTATGAGGTGCCGGTGCACGCCGACATCCCGCACCAGGAGGTTGTCTTCCTCGAAGAGGCGGATGAGCTGTCCTCGCCGATGAAGGCCAAGGGCGTGGGCGAGCTGGGCCTGTGCGGCGTCGGGGCGGCGGTCGCCAATGCGATCCATAACGCAACCGGCGTGCGAATCCGCGAATATCCCGTCACCCTGGACAAGTATCTGGATCGATTGCCGGAGCTGGCGTGAAAGGCCTGAGACCGCAATCGTCAAGGCGAGGGACGACGACGCGAGCGTGAGACGCGCGAGGGCCTAAAGGCGGCGCGTCGACTGGCGGGGAATGAGCGAAGGGGTGGCGCGGCGAACCGCGGGGGCGCCCGGCGTGTCGGCCTGGGTCAGCAGTTCCATGGCCGTGGCGGCGATCTGGCCGAACGGCGTCCTTACCGTGGTCAGCGGCGTGGGCAGGTGGCTGACCAGCGGGATGTCGTTGTAGCCCACCACGGAAATGTCGCCGGGAACGGACAGCCCCTGCTGGGCCAGGGCTGACAGGGCGCCCAGCGCGGTGTTGTCGTTGATGGCGAAGAGGGCGGTGGGCCGATCGGCTAGGGTCATCAACTCACGCGCCGCCAGGTTGCCGGCCTCCAGGCTGAAGCTGGAGGGCACGACCCACTCGGGGCGCACCGACAGGCCGGCCTCGTCCATCGCCGCGCGATAGCCCTCCACCCGCCCCGCCGCGCTGGAGGCGTCGCTGGGGCCCGCGACCACGCCGATCCGGCTGTGGCCGAGGTCGATCAGGTGGCGCGTCGCCAGATAGCCGCCCAGGCGGTCGTCGCCGACGGAGGAGGGGTGCACCCCATCGGTCCGAAGGGCGAGAACGAAGCGGACGCCTTGGGCCGCAAGCCGTTCGGCCAGGCCATCCCCGGTTCGTGTCGTCGCCAGGACGAGGCCGTCGACGCCCCGCGCCATCAACATCTCCGCCGCCCGCTGATTGGCGACCGGATCGTCATTGGTCGTGGCGACGATGGTGAACCGCCCCGACTGAGCCGCGGCATGGGCGAGGGATTCGTAGAGCATCGCCATGACCGTGTCGGTCAGGCGCGGCACGATCACGCCGATCGTGCCCGTGGACCCGCGCCGCAGGTTGGCGGCCGAGACGTCGCGGACATAGCCCAGTTCCGTCGCGACGCGGCGCACCAGGCGCGCGGCCTCGGTATCGGACGGAGAGCCTTCGTCGAGGAACCGCGACACGCTGCTTTTCGACACGCCCGTGGCCCGCGCGATGTCCAGGATCGTCACACGCCGCCCGCCGCCGCCTCGTTGCTTCATCGCGATGATCCGCCTCCCTGTTGCGACCGGCTTGACCCGCCGACCGCGCGATGTAAAGTAGGGAACGTTCCCGGTATCGTTCCCGAGCCGTCGAGGCTCACCAGAAGAAACTCCAGAGAGGAAACCCAATGAGCGTCATGGATCTTCGTGGTCTCAGCCCCGCGCCCGTCACCGTCTTCACCCGCGACGGCGAAGTCGACTACGCCGCCAATGCGCGCCTGGCCAAGTGGCTGGTCTCCATCGAGGGGGTGAAGAGCCTGGTCATCCTGGGCCACGCCGGGGAAGGCACCTTCCTGACCACCGAAGAGCGGCTGAAGCTGATCGAGACCTATGTCGAGGCCGTCGGCGGCGATGTGCCGATCATCGCGGGCATCACCGGCGAGGGCACCCGCGTCGCGGCCGAAGAGGCCAAGGCGTGCAAGGCCGCGGGCGCGACCGGCGCCCTGGTCTATCCGAACCACGGCTGGCTGCGTTTCGGCTTCCAGAAGGGCGCGCCGCAGGACCGCTACAAGGCGATCTGGCAGGAGTCCGGCCTGCAATGCATCCTGTTCCAGTATCCCGACGCGACCAAGGCGTCCTATGACCTGGACACTCAGATCGACATCGCCACCCAGGAGGGCGTCGTCGCCACCAAGAACGGCGTGCGCAACATGAAGCGCTGGTACGTCGAAATCCCCGAATTGAAGAAGGCCGCGCCGGAACTACAGGTGCTGTCGTGCCACGACGAATGGCTGCTGCCCACGATGTTCGACGTCGACGGCCTGCTGGTCGGCTATGGCAACATCGCGCCGGAACTGCTGGTCCAACTGATCGCGGCCGGCAAGGCGCAGGATTATCCCGAGGCGCGCCGCATCTTCGAGCAGCTGCTGCCGATCACCAGGGCGGTGTATCACCGCGGCTCGCATATGGAGGGCACCGTCGCCCTGAAGCTGGGCCTGGTGAAGCGCGGCGTTCTGGATCACGCCACGATCCGCGAGCCGCTGAAGAACCTGGGCGAGGCCGCCGAGCGCCAGATTTTCGAAGCGTTCGACGCCGCCGGCGTCGGCTCGGTCGGATCCTCCGCGATCGCCGCCGAATAAGGATCAGCCCCCGCGTCGTCCGGCGCGGGGGCTGCTTCGCTTTCAGGCCTGGCGTGACCGGGCCCGACAAGCCTATCACCGCGCCGATGCCCCGTCAGAAGTGTCACGGCGCCTGGGAAGAAACACCCGGCGAGGATGGTCGAGGGCCACCCCGCCAGAAAGGTAAAGTCATGTCGCATCGTGACGTGCTCCCCGAGGCCGCGGCCGTGGCGGAGCCCCGCAAGGCCCCGTCCAGGACGCTGCTGGCCAAGCTGGCCCTGGTCGGCCCCGCCTTCATCGCCGGCGCCTGGCAGTTCGGGCCCGGCAATCTGACCTCGGCGATCGAGGCCGGCAGCGCCTTCGGCTACGCCCTGATCTGGGTCATCGTGCTGTCGACGGTGCTGATGATCGCCTTCACCGACATGAGCGTGCGCATCGGCATCGCCTCGCCCTTGTCGATGATCGGCACGATCAAACAGACCCTGGGCAAGCCGACCGGCGTCGCCGCCGGGTTCGGCGTCTTCTTCATCACCCTGTGCTTTTCGGTGGGCAACGCGGCCGATTCGGGCCTGGCGCTGTCGATGCTGTTCGGCGGCAACGCCGTGCTGTGGACGGTGATGGTCAGCCTGGCGGTGGGCTTCATCCTGCTGGCCCGAAACGTGTTTCGCACGGTCGAGCGCCTGCTGATCGGCCTGGTGGCCACCATGGCGGTGGGCTTCGTCGCCAGCGCCTTCATGGCCCGGCCGGACTGGGTCGCGGGTCTGGCGGGCGGAATGCCCAGTTTTCCGCCGGGCAGCGAACTGCTGATCGTCGCCCTGGTCGGGACCAACTTCTCGATCAACGCGGCCTTCTTCACCAGCTATGCGACCCAGGCCCACAAGACCCGGCCGGATCAATATCGGGACGCGACCCTGACCGACACCATTCCCGGCATCGTCGCGCCGGGGATCATGACCGCGCTGGTCATCATGGTGGCGGCCGCGGTCCTGGGACAGACCGGGCAACGGGTGGAGACCCTGCCGCAACTGGCGCGCATCTTCGAGCCGCTGGCCGGGCAGGTCGGCTACTATGTCTTCACCCTGGGCTTCTTCGGCGCCGCCTTCTCGTCCATGCTCGCCAACGCCACGGCGGGGGGAACCCTGCTGTCCGACGGCCTGGGCTGGGGCGGATCGTTCGAGTCCCTGCGGACCAAGGCGCTGGTCGGCCTGGTGCTGCTGTTCGGCGTGCTGATCGTGGCCTTTGCGCCGGGATCGCGGGTTCAGCTGATCATCCTGGCCCAGGCCATGACGGTGCTGGTGGCGCCCCTGCTGGGCGTCCTTCTGGTCCTGACCGCCAACAACCGGCTGATGGGCGCGCTGAAGAACCGGTGGTGGCACAACATCCTGGCGGCGGTCGGCCTGGCGTCGATCTGCGCCTCGACCGTTCTGCTGGTGCTGAAACTGACCGGCGCGACAGGCGGCTGACGTCGAGCCGGGCGACCGGCGAACCCGAATCCCCGCGCGCCGCCTGTCGCCCCGGCTGGGCCGGCGACGATCCCGGCGCGCGGCCCTTTTCAAGGCCTCCATCATGAAGACGACCCTTCTCCGTTTCACGGCGCGCGATCGCGCGCGTCGGTTCCACCGTCCGATCCTGGGCCTGGCGGTCGCCAGCCTGCCGCTGATCGGCTGTCCCGCCCTGGCGCAGGAGAGCGCGGGCCCTGCGGCGGCGCCCTATCCCCGGGCCGGGATCGGCGTGGGACCGGTTGCGGCGGGCTACGCCGAGGCGCGCTGGGCCGAGGACTGGTCCGCATACGCCGATCCCGCCCGACGCAAGGATGCGCTGGACCGGCTGAAGTTCATTCCTTTGTCGGCAGACGGCGCGGTGTGGCTGAGCCTTTCGGGCGAGATGCGCGCCCGCACGGCGCTGACGACCGGTCCGGGCCTGCTGGATCGGCCGGACCAGCGCCTGGACACCCTGCGGCTGGTCGGGGGCGCGGACCTTCATCTGGGGCGTCACCTGCGCGCCTATGGCGAAGTGGCGCATGGCGGCTCCGGCGGCCGCAACGATCCCAATCCGGTGGGGGCCATCCGCAACGACCTGGTGGTGCAGCAGGCGTTCGTCGATGTCAGCGGCGAGGCTGGCGGCCTGGAACTGGGCGCACGGCTGGGGCGCCAATTCTTCATCGACGGATCGCCCTATCTGATCAGCACCCGCAACGGCGCCACGATCCTGACGCCGTTCAACGGCGCCCGGGCCTGGGTCCGCGGCGCCCGGTGGAGGGCGGACGTCTTCGACCTGAAGGCCACGCAGCTGGGGACCGGGGGCGTCGACGACGACCGCACCGACGATGCGCGTCGCTTCCAGGGCGTGACCGCGGGGATGGTGGTCCCCCGCGACTGGTTCGGCGGGTCCAAGCTGTTCTTCGATCCCTTCGTGTGGCGCACGACCGACGCCGATCGACGGTGGGGCGCGCAAACCGCGCGCGAGAGGCGCGACTATGTCGGCGCCCGCCTGTGGGGCGAGATGGGGCCCGCCAACATCGACTGGGCCGTGGCCAGACAGACCGGACGGTTCGGCGACCGGCGCATCGAGGCGCTGCACGTCTTCACCCAGCAGAGCGTCAGCCTGGGCGACGGGGCCGGCGCGCCGCGTCTGGGCGTCAGGATCGACTATGGCTCCGGCGGCGGGTCCTACGGCGATGGGACCCTGCGCGCGGCGGTCACGCCCCAGGGGGTGCCGACCTTCTACAGCTATCAGAACGTGTTCGGCCCGGTGAACATGATCGCCGTCGCGCCCAACATCTCGATCCGCCGCGGGCGAACGACCCTGAGCGGCGAGGTGCAGGGAACCTGGCGGGCGTCAGAGCGCGATGCGGTCTATCGCGCCACGGACCTGCCCTATGCGGGGACCCAGGCGGTGGACGGCCGTCGCGTCGGCGAGGTCTGGCGCGTGCAGGCGGCCCACAACGTCTCGGCGCGCACCAGCCTGATCGGCCGTTACGAACATCTGGCGGCGGGACCGGTGCTGAAGGACGCCGGCTACGCCAGTTCCGACTATCTGACCGCCTGGATCAACTTCCGCTTCTGATCGACCGTCGGCGCGGCGGGGGCAGGCTCACCAGACCCCGATCTTCTCCGCCTCGGCGTGGCTGATGGGATGGCCCTGCTTCTTGTGGTCTTCCTCGGCCAGGAAGCGGCTGGCTTCCAGCGCGGCCATGCAGCCCATGCCGGCGGCGGTGACGGCCTGGCGATAGACGTCGTCGGTCACGTCGCCGGCGGCCCAGACGCCTTCGATGGCCGTCGCCGCCGTGCCGGGCGTGACGCGCAGATAGCCGCCGCTGTTGGTCTCCAGCTGGCCCTTGAACAGTTCCGACGACGGGGCGTGGCCGATGGCGATGAAGACGCCGTCGGCCGGGACTTGGCGCGTGGAGCCGTCCTGGACGTGCTTCAGCCGCACGCCGGTGACGTTCCTGGCCACGCCGTCGACGACGCCGACAACCTCTTCCACCGCATGGTTCCAGATCACCTCGACCTTGGGATGGGCGAACAGGCGGTCCTGAAGGATCTTCTCGGCGCGGAACTCGTCGCGGCGGTGGACCACGGTGACCTTGGAGGCGAAGTTGGTCAGGAACAGCGCCTCTTCCACGGCGGTGTTGCCGCCGCCGACCACGACCACTTCCTTGCCGCGATAGAAGAAGCCGTCGCAGGTGGCGCAGGCCGAGACGCCGAAGCCCTGATAGGCCGCCTCGGAGTCCAGCCCCAGCCACTTGGCCTGGGCGCCGGTGGAGATGATGACCGTCTCGGCCAGCAGTTCGTCGCCGCCGTCCAGCTTCAGCCGGAAGGGCCGCTGGGACAGGTCGGCGGACACGACGATGTCGTGGATCACCTCGGTCCCGACATGCTGGGCCTGGGCGCGCATCTGCTCCATCAGCCACGGCCCCTGGATCGTCTCGGCGAAGCCGGGATAGTTTTCCACGTCGGTGGTGATGGTCAGCTGGCCGCCGGGTTGCAGG
The DNA here is from genome assembly GCF_023573565.1 of Brevundimonas albigilva. Classification (NCBI taxonomy): domain Bacteria; kingdom Pseudomonadati; phylum Pseudomonadota; class Alphaproteobacteria; order Caulobacterales; family Caulobacteraceae; genus Brevundimonas; species Brevundimonas albigilva. Next base: position 1,712,612 of record NZ_CP097649.1, on the reverse strand, counting down.
CCGGCGATGACCACCGGGTTCAGCGAGGCGCGGGCGGCGTAGATGGCGGCGGTCCAGCCGGCGGGGCCGGAACCGATGATGGCGAGGCGGACGGAACGGGGCGTGCTCATGCGCCTATTTAGGCGCTGATTCCGCTTCGCGCGATGCTATCGTCGCCGCAGTCACGAAGGAGTCGGGGATGAAGAACAGGGGCGGGGCGTTTTTCGCGGGCGGGATCGGCATGGGCGTCGCCATCGGCGTGGCCCTGGGCCTGGCGCTGGACAATCTGGCGCTGGGGATCGCGCTCGGCGTCGCCATCGGCGCGGGCCTCGGCTCGGCGGGCATGGCGGCCCGCAAGCCGAAATCGGACGACGACAAGCCCGGGGGCGATCCGACGGACGAAGCTCGCTAGTCTGGCTGCATGAAGACCGAATCCGCCTCCGCCCGCGAAAACCGAAACATCGCGCGACGCGCCCTGGCCGCCGCCCGCCTGGGGGTGGACCATTCGGTGGTCGCCCTGTCGGTCTATGACAACGGCGGGCTGACCGGCCGATATCTGATGATGACGGTGATCTCGGCGGCGATCGCGGCGCTGGGGCTGATGCTGGGGTCGCCGGCGGTGGTGATTGGGGCCATGCTGGTCTCGCCGATGATGGGGCCGATCGTGGCGCTGGGCTTTTCCCTGGCGCTGCTGGACTGGGAAGAGCTGAAGCGGGCGGTCAAGGCGCTGGCGGTCGGCGTCGGCCTGGCCCTGGCGGTGGCCATACTGCTGACCCTGCTGTCGCCGCTGAAGGAGCCGACCAGCGAGATCCTGGCGCGGACGCGGCCCAACTTCTTCGACCTGCTGATCGCCGTCTTCTCGGGCGTCGCCGGCGCCTACGCCGTGATCCGGCAAAGGGGGGAAACCATCATCGGCGTGGCCATCGCCACCGCCCTGATGCCGCCGGTGGCCACCGTGGGGTTCGGCCTGGGCACCGGCGACCTGCGGATCGCGGGCGGCGCGGTCTTCCTGTTCATGACCAACCTGGTGGCCATCGCCCTGGCCGCGACGCTGACGGCGGGCTTCTACGGCTTTCGGCCCCGCCTGCTGGAACGGCCTGCGCCGTGGCGGGGCGTGGCGGTGGTGGTGGTCTTCGTGCTGCTGTCGATCCCGCTGGCGCTGTCGCTGCGCTCGATCGGGCTGGAGAGCCGGGCCACGGCCGAGACGCGGCTGGCGGTCAACGACATCTTCTCCGGCGCCGACTCGCGCGTGACTCTGCTGGACGCGCGGGCGGACGGCGACAAGGTCACGGTCTCGGCCCTGGTCAGCACGCGCGCCCTGGTCGCCGACGCCCAGGCGCGTCTGCAGGAACGGCTGACCGCCGCGCTGCACGTGCCGGTCGAGGCGACGCTGGACCAGATCGTCGTCGCCGATCCCCAGGCCGCGGCCCGCGCCGTCCAGGCCAGCGCCGCCTCCGCGCCGGACCCGGTGGCGGCCCTGCGCGGCCGGCTGTCGGACTCGGTCCCCTTCGCCACCGACGCCCTTATGGTGGACGGGGAGGGGCGCCGGGCGGTGGTGCTGCTGCGGCCCGACGCGGGGCTGGACCTGTCCAGCGCCTTCGCCCTGGAGAAGGCCTTGAGAGCCAAGTTCGAGGGCGTGGACGTCTGGGTCACGCCGCCGCTGGAGGGAATGGAGACGGTCGATCTGGCCGACGCCGACGCCCGCGCCCAAGCCGCCTGGGCCCTGGCGCGCTGGCGGGCGCGGCCTCGCCTCCGGTTCTGCCGGCCCGATCCGGCCCCGGCGGTCGGGGAGGGCGAAACCGCCCCGCCGGACGCGCGCGAACGCTTCCTGGCCGAACTGGCGGCGACGGGCGTGTCGGTGGCGGCGGAAGACGGGCCGGCGTGTCGCGCCGGCGACCGCAACCTGGCGCGCATCGCCCTGACGTGACGGCTCAGCCGACCTGGGCGCGATGCCGCAGGAAGGCGTCGGCCAGGACGCAGGCGGCCATCGCCTCCACCACCGGCACGGCGCGCAGAGCGACGCACGGGTCGTGGCGGCCCTTGGTGCGCAGGTCCGTCTCCTCGCCGTCGCGGGTGATGGTCTGGCGCGGCGTCAGGATGGAGGAGGTGGGCTTGAACGCCACCCGCGCCGTCACCGACTGTCCGGTCGAGATGCCGCCCAGCACGCCGCCCGCCTGGTTCGACAGGAAGACGGGCTGCCTGTTCAGGTCCAGCCGCATCTCGTCGGCGTTGTCCTCGCCCGACAGTTCCGCCGCGCCGAAGCCCGCGCCGATCTCGACCCCCTTGGCGGCGTTGATGGACATCAGGGCGGCGGCCAGTTCGGTGTCCAGCTTGCCATACAGAGGCGCGCCCCAGCCGGCGGGGACGCCGGTCGCCTCCAGCGCCACCACCGCGCCGATGGAGGAGCCGGCCTTGCGGACGCCGTCCAGATAGGCCTCCCAGTCCGGCACGACCTCGGCCGAGGCGGCGAACAGCGGGTTGCCGGGAACGGCGTCGAAGTCGATCGCTTCGGGCGCGATCCGGTGCGGGCCGATCTGGACCACGCCGGCGCGGATCTGCACGCCGTCGCCCAGGATGCGTCGCGCCACGGCCCCGGCGGCGACGCGGCTGGCGGTCTCGCGCGCCGACGACCGCCCGCCGCCGCGATGGTCGCGCACGCCGTATTTGGCCTGATAGGCGAAGTCCGCGTGGCCCGGCCGATAGGCGCGGGCGATCTCGCCATAGTCCTTGGACCGCTGGTCCTCGTTGCGGATCAGGATCGAGATCGGCGTGCCGGTGGTGACCGGACCATCGCCGTCGTCGAACACGCCCGACAGGATCTGGGCCGTGTCGCTCTCCTGCCGCTGGGTGACGAACCGGGAGCCGCCGGGTTTCCGCTGGTCCAGCCACGGCTGGATGTCGGCCTCGGTCAGCGGGATCCGCGGCGGGCAGCCGTCGATCACGCAGCCGATCGCCGGGCCGTGGCTTTCGCCCCAGGTGGTGACGCGGAACAGATGGCCGAAGGTGTTGTGCGACATGGCCCGACTTAGGCCGCCAGACGCTCCGGCGTCCAGACCCGGTTGAAGCGCATCAGCAGGTCCTCGGCCGCGGACGGCGTGTCCTCGCAGGGCTCCAGGGTGACGATCAGCCGGCCCGCCGGTCGCGACCCGCGCGCCGGCAGGCCCAGGCCGCGAAGGCTCAGGCGCACGGGCGACTGCAAGCCCGGCGTGATCCACGCCGAGCGCAGGCCGGCGTGGGTCTGGATTTCGAGGCGCCCGCCGTCGGCCAGGATGCGCTCGCTGGCCGGGGCGGTCATGAACAGATCGTCGCCCATGACCGACAGGCCCTCGGCCGGACGGATCAGGACGCGCAGGTAAAGGTCGCCGCCGTCGGGGGCCGCGCCCCTCAGGCGCAGATGCTGGCCGGTTCGCATCCCGGCGGGAACGGAAAGGCGCAGGCGACGGCCGCCCAGCCGAATGTCGATCCGGGCGCCGTTCACGGCCTGGCGCGGCGTCAGGGTCGCGACGGGCGGCGGGGCGGCGCGCACCACCGGCGCGGCCAGGGCCAGCCGCGCCGAACCCTGCGCCTGCAGCAGCCGATAGGCGGCGATGACTTGACGAAAACGCTCGGCGTCGCCGCCGGCCCGATCCGGGCGCGCCGTCTTCACGGCGTTGCGGAAGGCCGTCTTCAACGACGCGGCGTCGTGCTCCGCACTCTCCAGGCCCAGCAACGCCAGGGCGTCGCGGACGGCGGGATCGGACACGGAAGGAAACGCGCGCATGGCCCGGACTGTGGCGCGACATGGTCAAGAGCCGGTTAACCGCGATGGCGGAAAGCCGCCTTTGATCCGCATCATTTCCTCGATGCGGGGAAGGGGCTAGACCGACGGCATGACCGCCCCCGTGATCCCGCCCAGCCCGTCGCGCGAGGAATACGCCCGCGACTACGCCGCCGCCCTGGCCGCCAACAGCGACGACGCCGCCTTCGAGCGGGCCGAGCCGGTCGGCCTGTTCGTCGACTGGCTGGCCGACGCCCGCGCGCACGAGGTCAACGACGCCAACGCCATGACCCTGTCGACCGTCGACGCCGAGGGCCTGCCGGACGCGCGGATCGTGCTGCTGAAGGACGTCGACGGGCGCGGCTTCACCTTCTACTCGAACCGCGAGAGCGCCAAGGGGCTGGAGCTGGACGCCCGGCCGGTCGCGGCCCTGACCTTTCACTGGAAGTCGCTGCGCCGCCAGGTCCGGGTGCGCGGCGCGGTGCAGCCGGTCACGGCCGATGAGGCGGACGCCTATTTCGCCAGCCGCGCGCGCGAGAGCCGCATCGGCGCCTGGGCCTCGGACCAGTCGCGCCCGCTGCCGGACCGGGCGGCGCTGGAAGCCGCGGTGGCGCGCGAGACGGCGCGGTTCGACGGCCAGGACGTGCCCCGGCCCGCGCGGTGGAGCGGATGGCGCGTCGTTCCGTCGTCGGTGGAGTTCTGGCGCGACCGGCCGTTCCGCCTGCATGACCGGATGCGGTTCGATCGCGACGGCGACGGCTGGCGCAAGACCCGGCTGTGGCCCTGATCGGGATCGCCCCTTTCCCTTTCGGCGCGGGGCCTCTATGTCCGCCCCTCACTTTACGTATCGCTGGAGATCGCGATGAGACCGGATGTCGAGGCCATGAAGGCCGACATCGAGCAGAGCGTCGCTCTGCTCAGGAGGCGACTTTGACTGGGATGTCGCTCTAAGGAAGCTCGACGAGCTGAACGCGCGGGTCGAGGACCCGACCCTTTGGGACAACCCCGACGAGGCCCAGGCCGTCAGCCGCGACCGTTCGCGCCTGGAAGGCCAGGTCAACGCCGTCAGGGAGATGGAGCAGGGGCTGGAGGACGGCGTCATGCTGGCCGAGATGGCGGACGACGAGGGCGACGAGGCCGCTCTCGAAGACGCCCGCGCCCAGCTGAAGGCCATCAAGGACCGCGCCGCGCGCGCCGAGCTGGAAGCCCTGCTGTCGGGCGAGGCGGACGGCAACGACGCCTATCTGGAAGTCAACTCCGGCGCGGGCGGCACCGAGTCGAACGACTGGGCCGGCATGCTGCTGCGGATGTATTCGCGCTGGGCCAAGGCGCACGGCTATGAGGTCGAGATCGAGGCGGAGGAAGGCGGCGAACAGGCCGGCATCAAGTCCGCCACGATCCAGGTGAAGGGCCCCAACGCCTATGGCTGGCTGAAGTCGGAATCGGGCGTTCACCGCCTGGTGCGCATCAGCCCCTATGACGCGGCCGCCAAGCGGCACACCAGCTTCGCCTCCATCGGGGTGTCGCCGGTGGTGGACGACGCGATCGAGATCGACATCAACCCGGCGGACGTCCGCACCGACACCTACCGGGCCTCGGGCGCGGGCGGGCAGCACATCAACAAGACCGACTCGGCGGTGCGCCTGACGCACGTGCCCACCAACACCGTCGTGGCCTGCCAGGCCGGGCGGTCGCAGCACCAGAACCGCGAACAGGCCTGGAAGATGCTGCGCGCGCGCCTCTACGAGCTTGAGCTTCAGAAGCGCGAGGCGGCGGCCCAGGCGCTGGCGGACGCCAAGACCGACATCGGCTGGGGCCACCAGATCCGGTCCTACGTCCTGCAGCCGTACCAGATGGTCAAGGACCTGCGGACCGAGGTGGAGACGTCCGACACCCAAGGGGTCCTGGACGGCGACCTGGACCAGTTCATGGGCGCGGCGCTGGCCGCGCGGGTCGGCGAGACGCGCGGATCGACGGCGGAATAAGGAAAGGGGCGGTCCGGCGGACCGCCCCTTTTCGGATCAGGCCGGGGCCTTTTCCTTGGCGTCGGCCTTCTTGTCGGCCGGCGGCTCCAGCATCGACGCGCCGGGCGTGTCGCGCTTGGCCTGGTTGCAGCGGCCCTGGAACCAGGCGCCCTGTTCGACCGACAGCTGTTCCTGGGTGATGTCGCCCTCGACGCGCGAGGTGGCGTAGAGGCGGACCTGCTTGGCCACGATGGCGCCGGTGACCCGGCCGCGCACGTCAAGCACGTCGGCGTGGACCGTGCCCTCGACCGAGCCGCCTTCGCCGATGGTGACGCGGGCGACGCGGACGTCGCCCTTGAGCGAGCCCTCGATCTGGAGGTCGCCGGCGCCGGAGATGTTGCCCTCGTACTTCACGCCCGCCGACAGGGTCGACAGGCTGGTGGAGCGCGGCGCGGCCGCGGGGCGGGCCGGTTCGGGCGCGCGGGCGACGGGCGCGGCCGCTGCGGGCGCCGGAGCCGGGTTAGGAGCCGCAGGCTGGGGGTCCGGGGCGGGGGGAATGCCCATGCCGCCGCTGTCGTTGGGTTTGCTCTTGGTGAACATGGTGCGCTCCGCATCTGCCAGCCAAGGCCGGCCCTTACCCCAAAGCCCTCGGACGCGATTTAGGGGGGCGGGGAGGGCGAACGTCAAGCACCGCTTTCGAACCCCGCTCGCCGATCACGGAGCCTTGAGGGCCGCCAGCACGGCCTCGGCATGGCCGGGGACGCGGACATTGCGCCAGGCCCGGACGATGTTCCCGTCCGGCCCGACCAGGAAGGTCGCGCGCTCGATCCCCATGTATTCGCGGCCGTAGAGCCTCTTCTGGACCCAGACGCCCCAGGCCTCGCACGCGGCGCCGGCTTCGTCGGAGGCCAGGACGACCTTGAGGTCGTGCTTGGCCTTGAAGCGGTCGAGTTTCTTCACGGGATCCTTGGACACGGCGACGACGGTCGCATCCAGCGCCGCGAAGTCGTCCAGCAGGGCGGAGAAGTCCTTGCCCTCGTTGGTGCAGCCGGGGGTGTCGGCCTTGGGATAGAAATAGACCACCACGGGCCGGCCCTTCAGCGCGGCCAGGGAGACGCGGCCGCCGCCGTCGGTCGGCAGGTCGAGGGCGGGGGCGGGGCGGCCGACTTCGGGCATCTCACATCTCCGAGCGGGTTAAACGGGGCGCACCAGCACGATCTTCTTCTTGCCCGCGGCCAGCTTGATCACGCCGTCGGCGACGTCCGCCTCGCTCAGCAGCTGCGCGCCGTCGGACACGGCCACATCGTTCAGGCGCAGGCCGCCGCCCTGGGCCAGGCGGCGGGCCTCGCCGTTCGAGGCGGTCAGGCCGGCCTTGGTCACGACAGCGGCGATCATGGCGCCGTAAACCTCGGAAGCGGGCAGTTCGACGGTCGGCAGATCGGCCGAGACCTGGCCCTTTTCGAAGGCGGTTTCGGCGGCGGCGCGGGCCTTGGCGGCTTCGTCGGCGCCGTGCAGCATGGCGGTGGCGGCGTCGGCCAGGGCCTTCTTGGCGTCGTTGATGGCCGCGCCTTCCAGCGCCTCGTAGCCGGCGATCTCGGCGTCCGACAGATCGGTGAACAGGCGCATGAAACGGCCCACGTCGCCGTCCTCGGTGTTGCGCCAATATTGCCAGTAGTCATAGGGCGACAGGGCGTCGGCGTTCAGCCAGACGGCGCCGCCCACGGTCTTGCCCATCTTCTGGCCCGAGGCGGTCGAGAGCAGCGGCGTGGTCAGGCCGAAGGCGGCCTTCTGGTCCACCTTGCGGGTCAGTTCGACGCCGTTGATGATGTTGCCCCACTGATCCGATCCGCCCATCTGGAGCGCGCAGCCATAGCGGCGGTTCAGCTCCAGGAAGTCGGTCGCCTGCATCAGCATATAGTTGAATTCGAGGAAGGTCAGAGGCTGCTCGCGCTCCAGGCGCAGCTTGACGGAATCGAAGCTCAGCATCCGGTTGACGGTGAAGTGCGTGCCGTAGTCGCGCAGGAACTCCAGATAGCCCAGTTTCGACAGCCACTCGTCGTTGTCGACCATGATGGCGTCGGACGGGCCGTCGCCGAAGGTCAGGAACTTCTCGAACACGCCCTTGATGCCGGCGATGTTCTCGGCGATCCGCGCCTCGGTCAGCAGGGGGCGCTGGGTGTCCTTGAAGGAGGGGTCGCCGACCTTGGTGGTGCCGCCGCCCATCAGGACGATGGGCTTGTGTCCGGCCTGCTGGAGACGCCGCAGCAGCATGATCTGGATCAGGTGGCCCACGTGCAGCGACGGCGCCGTGGCGTCGAAGCCGATATAGCCCGTGACCACGCCCGAGGCCGCCGCCTGATCGAGCTCGGCCGGGTGGGTGATCTGATGGATGTATCCCCGCGCCTGCATGGTGCGGAGGAAGTCGGACTTGAAGGCTGGGTCTGTCATGGCGGTGGGTCGTTAGCAGGCTTGCCCTCGGTCGTCTTCCCCTTCGGGGGACAAGCGCGACGGACGGGCGATGGTCAGGGCGAAAAACACAGTGTGAATAGTGTGAATCGTGTGAAATCCGGTAGGCGCATACCCCTGGTCGGTGCGCGGCTGCGGCCGACCAAGGGGCCCGCATCATACACCAGCCCCGAGGGGTGCGAGGTCGATTGGCTGATCGAGCCGCGCCGTCGTTGTTTTTCAAAGGAAAAGCGGGAGGCAATGCGCGTGCGACGGCGCAAGGCACCGTCGAGCCGACTTTGACCCGGCGTCCGCGTGCGATACCAGTGGCGGATGCGTCTGCCCCTGATCCCGCACCCGACCACCGCCGCCGTGCACGGCCTGACGCTGGAGGTCGAGGCGCGGCGAGAGGGCCGGGGGCTGAGCCTGGAATATACGCTGGGCGGGGCGGTGGAAACGGTGCGGTGGCCCCAACCGGCGGCGCGGGCGCATACGGACGAGTTGTGGCGGACCACCTGTTTCGAGGCGTTCGCGCGGACGGCCGGGGGCTATGTCGAATACAATCTGTCGCCGTCGGGGGCGTGGGCGGCCTATGGCTTCGACGGCTATCGCGCGGGGATGCGCAACCTGGCGGTTCCGGCGCCCTTCATCGTCACGCGGACGGCGCCGGGGCGGTTCGTGCTGACGGTCGACGTGCAACTGCCGGACGATGCGACGGGGGCGGTGGGCCTGACGGCGGTGATCGAGCGGCTGGACGGGTCGATCCTGTACTGGGCGCTGACCCATCCGTCGGATAAGCCGGACTTTCATCATTCCGATTCCCTCGCGCTGGACCTGACATGAATTTCGGCCTCGATCGCCTGCTGTCCGACGACGCCCTGCGCGCGCAGTTGAAGGGGCGGCGCGTGGCGCTGCTGGCGCATCCGGCGTCGGTGACGAAGGACCTGACGCACGCCATCGACGCCCTGGCCGCCTGTCCCGAGATCACGCTGAGCGCCGCCTTCGGGCCGCAGCACGGGATGAAGGGCGACCTGCAGGACAATATGATGGAGAGCCCGGACTATCGCGATCCGGTCCACGGCTTTCCGGTGTTCAGCCTGTACGGCGAGGTGCGGCGGCCGAAGGACGCGTGGATGGAGACGTTCGACGTCATCCTGATCGACCTGCAGGACCTGGGGTGCCGCATCTACACCTACGTCACGACGCTGCTCTATGTGCTGGAGGCGGCGGCGAAGCACGGCAAGGCGGTGTGGGTGCTGGACCGGCCCAATCCGGCGGGACGGCCGGTCGAGGGCATGACGCTGAAGCCGGGGTTCGAGAGCTTCGTCGGGGCCGGGCCGATGCCGATGCGGCATGGCATGACCATGGGGGAACTGGGCCTGTGGTTCGTCGACCGCTTCAAGCTGGATGTCGACTACCGCGTGGTGGAGATGGAGGGCTGGCGGCCGGACGAGGGGCCGGGGTACGGCTGGCCGCTGCTCGAGCGGGCCTGGGTCAATCCCAGTCCGAACGCGCCGAACCTGAGCATGGCCAGGACTTATGCCGGCACGGTGATGCTGGAGGGGGCGACCCTGTCGGAAGGGCGGGGGACGACGCGGCCGCTGGAGCTGTTCGGGGCGCCGGACATCGACGCGCGGGCGGTCATCTTCGAGATGCAGGCGCTGGCGCCGGAGTGGCTGACGGGGTGCGTGCTGCGCGAATGCTGGTTCCAGCCGACCTTCCACAAGCATGTCGGCCAACTGTGCAGCGGCGTGCAGATCCACGTCGAGGGACCGCATTACGACCATGCGGCGTTCCGGCCGTGGCGGGTGCAGGCGCTCGGGTTCAAGGCGATCCGGCGGCTGTATCCGGATTACGACCTGTGGCGCGACTTTCCGTATGAGTACGCCTTCGGGCGGCTGCCGATCGACACCATCAACGGCGGGCCGGGGCTGCGCGAATGGGTCGACGACGGGGGGGCGGCGCCGGGGGACCTGGACGCGCCAGCCTTGTCGGACGAGCAATCTTGGATTGAGATTCGGCGTCCCCATCTGCTGTACTGAACAGCGGGGCATTCGGGATGATGCGACGATGGATCGCCGGCCTGTGCGGAGGAGGCGTGATGCTGGGTTTGGCGATGGCGGTGGTTCTCTCGATGAGCCAACCGAATCCGGACGGTTTGAGTGTCGAGGCTCGGGAAGCGATCAAGCCGGTCGTCCAGGCGCTGGAGACCGAGAAGGCGCGTCAGGCCGCGCTGGCCCCGGCGGCCAGCGACCGCGAGCGGTTGGAGCGCATGGGCGTGCTGGATCAGGCTGGCCGCCATGCGCTGAACAGCGTGGACTACAGCCGCCTGCCGCCCGAGGAGCGGTCGGCCGCGCGCGCGGCGATCTGGCGCGTGCTGGGCGAGAATGACCGCGCCCTGATGGCGGAACTGCTGACCATGGTTCCGCCGGAGGGTTGGTTCCTGAAGAGCCGGTATGGCGAGCAGGCTGCGGGCTCGGCCTTCCTGATCGTACAGCATTCCGGGGCCGAGCACTGGCGACGGTTCGTGCCGGTGTTGGAGCCGCTGGTGGCGAGAGGCGAGGTGGACGGAGAGGAATATGGCCTGATGTACGACCGCCTGGCCGTCAGCGAGGGCCGCCCGCAGCGCTATGGAACCCAAATGACCTGCCGCGACGGGCGATGGGTGGTCGAGAATCTGGAAGAGCCCGAGCGTGTGGAGACGCGCCGCCGCGAGATGGGCTTCCGATGGACGATGGCGGAGTACGAGGCGCGGTTCGCCGCTTCGGCGCCCTGCGCCTAAGATTTGCTGCGATCGCGAAGCGACGGAGGGCGGCGGCGTGCCAAAGGGCCTGTCCGGCGGATCGTTGTCTCTGAACATCCTGCGCTTTTTTGTATAAACGCAGTTTATTGTGCATCTGCAAATAAGTGATTGGGCTTATCCGTTCGAGTCGGTTAGAAGGACCTCCTCCCCAATCACTTCCAGCCTATGGATTTCGCATGGCCCTCATCAACACGACCATCAAGCCGTTCACGGCCACCGCCTACAAGCAGGGCAAGTTCGTCGAGATTTCCGACGCCGACGTGAAGGGCAAGTGGGGCGTCTTCTTCTTCTATCCGGCCGACTTCACCTTCGTGTGCCCGACCGAGCTGGAAGACCTGGCCGGCATCTATCCGACCCTGCAGGGCCTGGACGTGGAAGTGTTCTCGGTCTCGACCGACACCCACTTCAGCCACAAGGCCTGGCACGACACCTCGCCGGCGATCGGCAAGATCGACTACTACATGGTCGGCGACCAGTCGGGCACGATCACCAACAACTTCGACGTGATGCGTCCGGGCGTGGGCCTGGCCGACCGCGCGACCTTCCTGGTCGATCCGGACGGCGTGATCCAGTTCATGGAGATCACCTCGGAAGGCGTGGGCCGCAACGCCTCGGAACTGCTGCGCAAGGTCAAGGCCGCCCAGTATGTGCGTTCGCACCCCGGCGAAGTCTGCCCGGCCAAGTGGGAAGAGGGTGAAGCCACCCTGGCCCCGTCGCTGGACCTGGTCGGCAAGATCTAAGCCCGACGACCCAGACAGACCGGCGGCGCGTCGCGTTTTCGCCGCCGGTTCACGGCGCCCGGTCCGCCGGGCGTCCGCAGAGGCCGCGGGGTGCATGTAGTGTTTCCGTCCCCGCGGCCTTTTTGCGTCCGGTCCTCGCCCGCAGCGGCTGGAGGACGGCGCGTTCCACCCGAGATTTTGTGAGGATCCCGATGCTCGACGCCAATCTGAAAACCCAGCTGGAAGGCTATCTGAAGAACATCGTGCATCCGGTCGAGCTGGTCGCCTCGCTGGGCGCCGGCCCGAAGTCGCAGGAGCTGAAGGCCCTGCTGGAGGACATCGTCTCGGTCTCGCACGGCAAGGTGGAGATGGGCCGCGACTTCGACGACGTGCGCCAGCCCAGCTTCCTGATCCGCCGCAAGGGAACGGACATCGGCGTGCGCTTCGCCGGCATCCCGCTGGGCCACGAGTTCACCTCGCTGGTGCTGGCCCTGCTGCACGTCGGCGGCCATCCGTCCAAGGCGGCGCAGGAGGTGATCCAGCAGGTCAAGGACCTGGACGGCGACTATCTGTTCGAGACCTATTTCTCGCTGTCGTGCCAGAACTGCCCCGACGTGGTGCAGGCCCTGAACCTGATGAGCGTCATCAACCCGCGCATCAAGCACGTCGCGATCGAGGGCGGCCTGTTCAAGGACGAGGTCGAGGAACGCAAGATCATGGCCGTGCCGACGGTCTTCCTGAACGGCGAACTGTTCGGGCAGGGCCGGATGGAGCTGGAGCAGATCGTCGCCCGGATCGACAGCGGCGCCGAGGCCAAGGCGGCCGAGAAGATCAAGGCCAAGGACCCGTTCGACGTGCTGGTGGTCGGCGGCGGTCCGGCCGGCGCGGCGGCGGCCATCTACACCGCGCGCAAGGGCATCCGCACCGGCGTGGCGGCCGAGCGCTTCGGCGGCCAGGTGCTGGACACCATGGCGATCGAGAACTTCATCTCCGTGCCCCACACCGAGGGGCCCAGGCTGGCCGCCCAGCTGGAGCAGCACGTCCGCGAGTATGAAGTGGACATCATGAACCTGCAGCGGGCGTCGCGTCTAATCCCGGCCAAGGTTCCGGGCGGGCTGCACGAGGTCCAGCTGGAGAACGGCGCCAGCCTGAAGGCGCGCACCGTGATCCTGTCGACCGGCGCGCGCTGGCGGCAGATGAACGTGCCGGGCGAGGACCAGTACCGGAACAAGGGCGTGGCCTATTGCCCGCACTGCGACGGGCCGCTGTTCAAGGGCAAGCGGGTGGCGGTGATCGGCGGCGGCAACTCGGGCGTCGAGGCGGCCATCGACCTGGCCGGCATCGTGGCCCATGTCACCCTGATCGAGTTCGACAGCGAACTGCGGGCCGACGCCGTGCTGCAAAGGAAGCTGGCGACCCTGCCGAACGTCAGGATCGTCACCTCGGCCCTGACGACCCAGGTGCTAGGCGACGGGGAGAAGGTGAACGGCCTGGTCTACAAGGACCGCAACTCGGACGCCGTGCACGAGGTCCAGCTGGAAGGCGTGTTCGTCCAGATCGGCCTGGTCCCGAACACCGAATGGCTGCACGGGGCGGTGGCCCTGACCCCGCGCGGCGAGATCGAGGTCGATCATCGCGGCGAGACGTCCCAGCCGGGCGTGTTCGCGGCGGGCGACGCCACGACCGTGCCCTACAAGCAGATCGTCATCGCCATGGGCGAGGGCTCCAAGGCCGGCCTGTCGGCCTTCGACTACCTGATCCGCACCGTCCCGGCCGAAGAGGCGACGGAGGCGGCTTAAGTTTCGTTTCCGCTCATTCCGGCTTTCGCCGGGATGAGCGGAAGGCGGGCTCAATGCAGCTTCAGCCGTCCGGAGACGCGGCGGTGGAGCAGGCGCGAGAGGGCCAGAAGGGCCGTGCGGCGCACGCCGATGATGGCGCGGTGGTGGTCGAGGTGCAGGGCCATGTAGGCCCATTTGGCCAGCAGGCCCTCGATCAGGAAGTCAGGACCGCCCAGGCCGCCCATCAGGGAGCCGACGCCCTTGTCGTCGCCCAGCGACACCAGCGAGCCCTTGTCGCGATAGACGTAGGGACCGGGATCGCGCGCCGGGTCGGATAGGGCCTTCGCAAGATAGGCGGCCTGCTGCGCCGCCGCCTGGGCGCGGGCGGGGACGGGGCGGCCGTCGGGGCCGGGCGCCTCGGCGCAATCGCCCAGGGCGTAGATGTCTGGGGCGGAGGTCCGCAGGCGGTCGTCGACGACGAACTGGTTCAGGCGGCCGGTCTTCAGGCCGAAGGCGCGATTGCGGTCGTCCGCCTTCACCCCGGCGGCCCAGACGATCAGGTCGGCGGGGACCGGGCCCCGGCTGGTGTCGAGACGGTCGGGATGGACGGCCTGGACCTGCGCGTCGGTGAGCAGGCGCACGCCCTTGGCCTCCAGCGCGCGGGCCGCCTTGTCGGAAACGCGCTCGGGCAGGCCGCCCAGGATGCGCGGCGCGGCCTCGACGATGGTCACGTTCAGGTCGAAGCGCTGGTCGGGCGTCAGTCCGGCGGACAGTTCGTCGTGGCCCTCGATCAGTTCGGTGGACAGCTCCACGCCGGTGGCCCCGGCGCCGACGATGGCGATGTTCAGCGTCCGCTCGTCCGAATAGGCGGCGGCGAGGAAGGCCGAGGTCAGGCGGCGGTTGAATCCTTCCGCGTCGGCGACGTCTTCCAGCAGGTGCGCGTGTTCGGCCGCGCCGGGGGTGTCGAACAGGTTGGAGCCGCTGCCGGTCGCCAGGACCAGGGTGCGGTAGGAAAGGGTGCGCGGCGCGACCAGCACCTGGCCGTCGCCGTCGCGGATTTCCGCCAGGGAGATTGTCTTCGCCTCGGGGTCGAGGCCGGTCAGGTCGCCGAAGGCGAACCTGAAGTGATTGCGGCGCGCCAGGACGGGATAGGACAGGCCCTCCTGGTGGCTGTCCAGCGAACCGGCGGCGACCTCGTGCAGGCTGGGCTTCCACAGGTGGAAGATGGAGCGGTCGATCAGCAGGACGCGGCGGCGTCCCTCTCGCGGGCCGAAGCGACGGCCCAGACGGGCGGCCAGCTCAAGCCCGCCGGCGCCGCCGCCGATGATGACGATGTCGTGCTGCATCAGAGATCCCCGATCACGAGCCGGGAGCGATTGGAAGCAGAACGGCATTGACGCCCAGCATGGCCGCGCCAGCCGCCATACGTTTGTCGAGCGTAACGAGCGTCATGTCGAAATCGGCGGCGATCGCCACATGAAGGGCGTCTCCGGCGCGCAGGCCGGTCTCATGCTTGTCGGCGAATTTACGAGCCGCGAAGAAGTGGGTTTCATCGATCGGGGTGGAAACGAGGAAGGTGTTTCGCATCTCTTCAAGCTGCCGGGCGCTCGCCGCCTTCGCATGTTCGTCGATCTGGCCCGTCCGCAGTTTGATGGACAGGGCGGAGGCGACTTCCGTCAAGGTCCAATGGCTGAATGCGAGATCGTCCTCTCGCGGCCGTAGCCAGTTCTGGACCGCTTTGCGGCTTATCTCTTCGGTGACGGCGGCGACGAGGACCGACGCATCGAGATAGTGCATCAATAGCCGCTGTCGCGGAGCTTGCGCATGAAGTCGCCTGCGCTTTCGGGCTGAGGGGTCATGGCGCTGGTCACCCGCTCCAGCTCGTCCCAATCGAAGGGTTTGCGAGGCTTTTCAGGCGGCAGGAGACGGGCGACAGATTTACCGCGCCGGACGATCTCGATCTCCTCGCCGTTGGAGGCGCGGGTGACCAGTTCGCTCAAGTGCGCCTTGGCGTCGGCGAGATTGATGCGTTCCACGATCGCTTCCTGACCAGTTGGTTGGTCAGTTTAGCACGATCCCGATACAGGCTCTACGCCGGGTTCTCTTCCAGACGCTTGTCCAGATAGGCGCCGACGCGGCGATCGACGGCGGCGAGGTGGTCCTGCCAGAAGTGGCTGGCGCCTTCTTCCAGTTCGTAGTCGATGACGATGCCCTTCTGGGTCCGCAGCTTGTTGACCACACGCTCGACCTCGACCGGCGGAACGATGGTGTCGGCCGTGCCGTGCAGGAACAGGCCGGACGCCGGGCAGGGGGCCAGGAAGCTGAAATCGTACATGTTCGACGGCGGCGAGACCGAGATGAAGCCGTCCGTCTCGGGCCGGCGCATCAGCAGCTGCATGCCGATGTAGGCCCCGAACTGATAGCCGGCGACCCAGGTCTGGGTGGCGGCGGGATTGTTGGCCTGAAGCCAGTCCAGGGCCGTCGCCGCGTCGGCCAGTTCGCCGATGCCCGAATCGAACTCGCCCTGCGACTTGCCCACGCCGCGGGAATTGTAGCGCAGGGTGGCGAAGCCGCGCTGCTGGAACAGCTGGTGCAGGGTCACGGTCACCGGATTGTTCATGTGCCCGCCGGCCTTGGGGTGCGGGTGCAGGATCAGGGCGATCGGCGCATTGGGGCGCTTGCCGGGAGAATAGCGGCCTTCGATGCGGCCGGCCGCGCCGGGCAGGATGACTTCAGGCATGTCGGCTCTGCAATCCGTTCAACTGTCATTTCGCGGCTGCGTAATACTTGACCGCCAGGGTAGGACTTTCTAAGTCCCTCCGGCGCGCCGCCGCCTTTGCGAAGGCGCGGGTTCTAGCACAGGAGCCCCGAAAAGCGCGCAATTTTTGAGGGTGCGCGATGCGTCTGTCGACCAAGGGACGATACGCCGTGATGGCGATGGCCGATCTGGCCAAGAACGGGCGCGGCGACGGCGGCGAAGGCCGGGCCGTATCGCTGGCCGAGATCGCCGCGCGCCAGGAAATTTCGCTGAGCTATCTGGAGCAGCTGTTCGCCCGTCTGAGAAAGAGCGGGCTGGTGCGCAGCGTGCGCGGGCCGGGCGGCGGCTATCGGCTGGCCAAGGGCGCGCACGAGACGGTGGTGGCCGAGATCGTGCTGGCGGTGGACGAACCGATCCGCGCAACCCGCTGCGTGGCGCACGGCACGCCCAAGGGCTGCATGCTGGGCGGCGAGCGCTGCATCACCCACGACCTGTGGGAAGACCTGGGCGACGAGATCCACCGCTATCTGGCCGGCGTGTCGCTGGAGGACGTGGTGATGCGGCGGACCGGCGCGCGGCGTCGCGCGGCCCTGTCGGCCGACGACGGCGCGGCCGTGGGGGTGGCGGCATGAGCGCGATCTATCTGGATTACAACGCCTCGGGCCTGGTGCGGTCCGAGGTGCTGGAGGCCATGACCCGGGCCCTGGCCGACAACGGCAATCCGTCGGCGGTCCATGCGGCCGGGCGGCGCGCGCGGGCGCGGGTCGAGACGGCGCGGGCCCAGGTCGCCGAACTGGTCGGGGCGGACCCGACGGCGGTGGTGTTCGTCAGCGGCGGGACCGAGGCGAACGCGCAAGGCGTCGCCAGCGCCCTGGCGGCGGGCGGCGAAAGGCTGATCGTGTCCGCGACCGAACATCCGTGCGTGGCCGAGACGGCGGCGAACGCCGGCGCGCCGGTCGAGGTTCTGCCCGTCGACGCCAAGGGCGTGATCGACCTGGACTGGCTGGACGCGGCGCTGAAGCGGCCGGGACGCGCCGTGGTCGCCATCCATCACGCCAACAACGAGAGCGGCGTGATCCAGCCGATCGCCAAGGCGGCGCGTCTGGTGCGCGCGGCGGGCGGCTGGCTGCATGTCGACGCCATCCAGTCGGCGGGGAAGATTCCGGTCGATATTCGGACGCTGGACGCCGACAGCCTGACCCTGTCGGCGCACAAGCTGGGCGGGCCGCAGGGCGTGGGCGCCCTGGTCTTCAAGGAAGGCGTGTCGGGCGTTCGCATCCTACACGGCGCGGGTCAGGAGCGCGGGCTGCGCGCGGGCACCGAGAACGTGCCGGGCATCGTCGGCTTCGGCGTGGCCGCCGACTGCGCCGTGCGTGACCTGGAAGCCATGGGATCTCACGCCGCCTGGCGCGACGCCGCCCAGACCCGGGTGAAGACGGCCGGGGCGACCATCATCGGCGAAGGCGCCGACCGCCTGCCCAACACCCTGTTCATGGCGGTCGAGGGCTGGGACAGCCCTCAACAGTTGATCACCCTGGACCTGGCCGGGGTCATGGTGTCGGCGGGATCGGCCTGTTCGTCGGGCAAGGTCAAGCCGTCCAAGACCATCAGCGCCATGGGGCTGGACGCGCTGGCGACCGGGGGCGTGCGCGTCTCCGGCGGCTGGGGCACGACCGAGGGCGACTGGGCGCGGTTCGCCGACGCCTGGGTCGCCGCGTATGACAAGCACAAGGCACGCGCCGCCGCGCGCGTGAGAGAGGTCGCCTGATGGCCGCCGTCAAGGAAACCATCGACGCCGTCGCCGAGCTGGAGCGGTACAAGTACGGCTTCACCTCCGACGTGGAACAGGAGTTCGCGCCCAAGGGCCTGAACGCCGACATCGTGCGCTTCATCTCCGAGAAGAAGGGCGAGCCGGAGTGGATGTTGGAATGGCGTCTGGCCGCCTATGAGCGCTGGCAGGCGATGGAGGAGCCGACCTGGGCGGCGGTGAAATACGCGCCGGTCGATTACCAGGACTTGTTCTACTACGCCGCGCCCAAGAAGAAGGAGGGGCCGAAAAGCCTGGACGAGGTCGATCCCGAACTGCTGGCCGTCTATGAGAAGCTGGGCATCCCGCTGAAGGAGCAGGAGGTGCTGGCGGGCGTCGAGGGCGCGCCGCGCGTGGCCGTGGACGCCGTGTTCGACAGCGTGTCGGTGGTCACCACCTTCAAGGAGGAGCTGGCCAAGGCGGGCGTGATTTTCATGCCCATTTCCGAGGCCTTGCGCGAATATCCTGATCTGGTGCGGCAATATCTGGGGTCGGTGGTTCCGGTCTCGGACAACTATTTCGCGGCGCTGAACAGCGCGGTCTTTTCGGACGGGTCGTTCGTCTACACTCCGCCGGGCGTGCGCTGCCCGATGGAACTGTCGACCTATTTCCGGATCAACGCCAGCCAGACGGGCCAGTTCGAACGGACGCTGATCATCGCCGACAAGGGCAGCTATGTGAGCTACCTGGAAGGCTGCACGGCGCCGATGCGCGACGAGAACCAGCTGCATGCGGCGGTGGTCGAGATCGTGGCGCTGGACGACGCCGAGGTGAAATATTCGACGGTCCAGAACTGGTATCCGGGCGACGCCGAAGGGCGGGGCGGCATCTACAACTTCGTCACCAAGCGGGCCGACTGCCGGGGCGACCGGTCGAAGGTGTCGTGGACGCAGGTGGAGACGGGCTCGGCCGTCACCTGGAAATATCCGTCGTGCATCCTGAAGGGCGAGGAGAGCTCGGGGGAGTTCTATTCCATCGCCATCACCAACGGACATCAGCAGGCCGACACTGGCACCAAGATGATCCATCTGGGCAGGAATTCGAAGTCGCGGATCATCGCCAAGGCGGTGTCGGCGGGGAAGTCGGATTCGACCTATCGCGGCCTGGTCTCGGTGCATCCGAAGGCGACGGGCGTACGCAACTTCACCCAGTGCGACAGCCTGCTGATCGGCAAGGACTGCGGCTCGCACACCATCCCCTATATCGAGGCGCGCAACGGCTCGGCCCAGCTGGAGCATGAGGCGACGACGACGCGCCTGTCGGACGACCAGCTGTTCTACGCCCAGCAGCGCGGGCTGAGCGAGGAGGAGGCGGTGGCCCTGCTGGTCAACGGCTTCGTCCGCGACGTGCTGCAGGAACTGCCGATGGAATTCGCCGTCGAGGCGCAGAAGCTGGTGGCGATCAGCCTGGAGGGAAGCGTGGGGTGATGACGCCGACCGGAGCGCGGACCTCCAGGTCCGCCTCGCCATCGACTGCGGACCTGGAGGTCCGCGCTCCCTTGAACGAAGAATGACAATGCTCTCTATCTCCAACCTCCACGTTTCCGTCGGCGACAAGCCGATCCTCAAGGGGCTGACGCTCGATGTTCCCGCCGGCGAGGTGCACGCCGTCATGGGGCCGAACGGGGCGGGCAAGTCGACGCTGGGCTACGCCCTGTCGGGACGGCCGGGCTATGAGGCGACCGAAGGGTCCGTCGAATGGAACGGCGCGGACCTGCTGGACCTGGATCCGGCCGAGCGGGCGGCCAAGGGCGTGTTTCTGTCGTTCCAGTATCCGATCGAGATCCCCGGCGTGCCGGCCCTGACCTTCGTGCGGACGGCGCTGAACGCTCAGCGCCGCGCGCGCGGCGAGGAGGAGGTGTCGGCGCCCGAGTTCCTGAAGCTGGTCAAGGCGGCGTCCAAGGCGCTGAAGATGGACTTCGACATGCTGAAGCGGCCGCTGAACGTCGGCTTCTCGGGCGGCGAGAAGAAGCGGATGGAGATCCTGCAGATGGCGCTGCTTGAGCCGTCGCTGCTGATCCTGGACGAGACGGATTCGGGCCTGGACATCGACGCCCTGCGCATCGTCGCCGACGGGGTGAACGCCCTGCGGTCGCCCGAGCGGTCGATGCTGGTCATCACCCACTACCAGCGCCTGCTGGACTACATCAAACCGGACCGGGTGCACGTTCTGGCCGCGGGTCGGATCGTGGCGTCGGGCGGGCCGGAGCTGGCGTTGCAGCTGGAGGCGGAAGGCTATGACAAATACCTTCCGGCGGCGGCTTGACGATGATCCTCCCCAGCAAGCGAAGCGCAGCGGGGGAGGGGGACCGCGAAGCGGTGGAGGGGGCGACCCCAGACACCGGCTTCGGGTCCGCCCCCTCCACCATCCTTCGGATGGTCCCCCTCCCCCGTGAACGGGGGAGGATCGGATGAGCGCGCTGTTCGATATCGACCTGGCGGACGCCTCGACCTTTCCGTCACGGCGGACGGAGGCGTGGAAATACAGTGACCTGAAGCGTTATCTTCGCGAAGCGCCGCAGCCGTCGCCGACGGCGGCGATCGGCGCGCCGGGGCCGTTCTACGACCTGGGCGGGGAGGCGATCGTCTTCGCCAACGGACGCGCGGTGGGCGTGACCGACTTCATCGCCTCGGGCGACCAGACGCTGCGGCTGCGCTACATCTCGGACGCCGTGGGCACCGGGCATTCGGCCGGCGCCCGGGTGGCCGCGCGGGCGGGCGCCCGGCTGCTGCTGCTGGAGACGCACGAGGGCGCGGGCTCGGCCTATGTGGCGCACAACACCCTGGAGCTGGACGTGGCGGCCGGCGCCGAGGTGACGCGCATCGTCCTGGTCGAGGAGCCCGAGGACGCCCTGTCGATCGCCCAGGCCCAGGTCAAGGTCGAGGCGGGCGGGGTGTTCCGTCAGACCGTGATCGCCACCGGCGCCAGGCTGCAACGGGTGGAGACGCGGGTCGACCATCACGCGCGCGGCGCGCACGTGCAGGCGGACGGCCTGTATCTGCTGAACGGCGCACGCCAGGCGGACCTGACGAGCGTGGTGCGCCACCTGGACCGGGACGGCACGACCAGCCAGCTGATCAAGGGCGTGGCGCGCGATGCGGCGCGCGGCGTCTTCCAGGGCAAGATCGTGGTCGAGCGCGGGGCGGACGGGACCGACGCGCGGATGGGGCACCATGCCCTGATCGCCAGCGAGCGGGCCGAGATCGACGCCAAGCCGGAACTGATCATCTACGCCGACGACGTGCAGTGCGCGCACGGCAATACGGTGGGGGCGCTGGACGAAAGCGCCCTGTTCTACATGCAGCAGCGCGGCGTTCCGGCCGACGAGGCCCGCGCCCTGCTGACCCAGGCCTTCCTGATCGAGGTCGTCGACCGGATCGAGCACGAAGGCGCGCGAGAGGTGGTGCGGGAATGGCTGACGGCGCGCCTGTGACCCTGTTCGATCCCTACGCCGTGCGGGTGCAGTTTCCGATCCTGTCGCGACAGGTGAATGGCAAGCCGCTGGTCTATCTGGACAACGCCGCCTCGGCCCAGAAGCCGCGTGCGGTGATCGACGCCCTGGTCGCGACGATGGAGGGCGGCTACGCCAACGTCCACCGCGGGCTGCACACCCTGTCGAACGAGGCGACCGAGGCGTTCGAAAAGGCGCGCGAGATCGTGGCCCGCTTCCTGAACGCCGAGACGCCGGAACAGGTCGTCTGGACCAAGGGCGGGACCGAGGCGATCAACCTGGTCGCCAACGGCCTGGGCCTGTCGATCCAGCCGGGCGACGAGATCATCATCTCTGAGATGGAGCATCACTCCAACATCGTGCCGTGGCATCTGCTGCGCGAGCGGCGCGGGGCGGTGCTGAAGTGGATCCCGGTCCTGGACGACGGCTCGCTGGACATGGCCGCCTATGCGGACCTGCTGGGGCCCAGGACGCGGATGGTCGCGGTCACCCATATGTCGAACGTGCTGGGGACGATCAATCCGGTCGCGGAGATCACCCGACTGGCCCATGCGGCGGGCGCGCAGGTGCTGGTCGACGGCTGTCAGGGCGCGGTCCATGCGGCGCCGGACGTGCAGGCGATCGGCTGCGACTTCTATGTTTTGACGGGCCACAAGCTGTTCGCCCCGACCGGCATCGGCGCCCTGTACGGCAAGGCCGAGGCGCTGGAGGCGCTGCCGCCCTATCAGGGGGGCGGCGAGATGATCGGCGTGGTCGAGAAGGACCGCGTCACCTATGCCGCCCCGCCGCATCGGTTCGAGGCCGGCACCCCGCCGATCCTGGAAGCCATCGGCCTGGGCGTCGCGCTGGACTGGCTGGCGCAGTACGACCGGGCGGCGGTGCAGGCGCACGAGCACGCCCTGTACCGGCGCGCGGCCGACCGGCTGGCGGAGCAGGACTGGCTGCGGATCCTGGGGCAGGCGGAGGGCAAGGGCGCCATCCTGACTTTCGCCGTCGAGGGCGCGCACGCCCATGACGTGGCCCAGATCATGGATCGCTACGGCGTGGCGGTGCGGGCGGGCACGCATTGCGCCGAGCCGCTGGCCAAAAGAATGGGGGTGACGTCGAGCACGCGCGCCTCCTTCGCCCTATATAACACCGTGGAGGACGCCGACGCCTTCGTGGACGCGCTGATCAAGGCGCGGAACTTCTTTGTGTAAGGCCCCATGACCGACGACGCGATTCAGGACAACGACGCCTTCAAGGCCGCCTGGGACGAACCCCAGAAGAGCGCCCTGTCGCAGGCCGAGCTGGACACGCTGACCGAGGACCTGATCGAGGCGCTGAAGACGGTCTATGATCCGGAAATCCCTGTCGACATCTATGAGCTGGGGCTGATCTACCGCGTGGATGTCAGCGACGACCGCGACGTGGTGGTGGACATGACCCTGACCGCGCCGGGCTGTCCGGTGGCGGGCGAGATGCCCGGCTGGGTCGAGACGGCGGTGGAGAAGGTGCCGGGCGTGCGCAGCGCCAAGGCCAACCTGGTGTTCGACCCGCCGTGGGACGCCTCCAAGATGAGCGACGAGGCCAAGCTGGCCCTGAATATGTTCTGATGGACAGGTTCCGACCATGACCGACCTGCAGACCACATCCCGCCCGCGCCGGCCGCGCCCCAAGGCCGTCACCCTGACCGACGCCGCCGCCGAGCGGGTGCGCGAGATCCTGGACAACGCCGAGAACGACCACATCGGCCTGCGGATCGGGGTCAAGAACGGCGGCTGCGCGGGGCAGGAATACACCTTCGCCTACGCCGACGAGATCGGGCCGATGGACGAGGTGGTCGAGGACAAGGGCGTCACCATCCTGATCGAGCCCAAGGCGGTGCTGTTCCTGATCGGCACCGAGATCGACTACGAGACGACCCGGCTGGCCTCCAAATTCGTGTTCAACAATCCGAACCAGACCGACGCCTGCGGCTGCGGCGAAAGCGTCACCATCGTGCCGGCCGCCAGCGCCTGACATGGCCTATGACGCGGACTTCGGCGAATGGGTCCGCGAACATTTCGAGGGGCTGGGACCGCTGGAGATCAAGCGGATGTTCGGCGGGGCCGGCGTCTATGCGTCCGGCGTGATGTTCGCCCTGCTGGACGCCGGCGTGGTGTGGCTGAAGGCGGACCAGGCGCTGGCGCCGGCGTTGCGAGAGGCGGGCAGCCGCCAGTTCACCTATCCGACGAAGGACGGGCGGTCGATGAGCATGGGATACTGGACCCTGCCCGACAGCGTCCTGGACGACCCCGACGAAGCGCTGGCCTGGGCGCGGCGGTCGCTGGAGGTCGCGTTGAGGACGGCGGCGTCGCGCCGGACCAGGGCCTGAGTCAGGCGGCGCGTTGGCCGGGGGCGCGGTCGACGGCCGGGGCGCCGGTGATGCGGTTGCGGCCCGCGCGCTTGGAGGCGTAGAGGGCGGCGTCGGCGCGTTCCAGCAGGGCCGCGCAGGGCTCGTCCGGCCGGCGCTCGGCGAAGCCGGCGGACAGGGTGACGGCGCCCAGCTCGTCGTTCGTCGACCGACGCCGCAGCGAGCGGGAGGCGACTTCCTGACGGATGCTTTCCAGCGCGGCCATCACGGCGCCCGCGCTCTCGCCCGGGAAGATGATGGCGAATTCCTCGCCGCCGAAGCGGGCGGCGAAGCGTTGGCCGACGCAGACGCGCGACAGGACGGTGGAGACGTAGCGCAGCACCTGATCCCCCGTCTGATGGCCCCAGGTGTCGTTGAAACGCTTGAAATGGTCGATGTCGAGCAGGGCCAGGGTCAGCGGCGCCTTCTGACCCTCGGCGCAGACCTCGGCCAGGCGTTCGTCGAAGGCCTTGCGGTTGGCCAGGTTGGTCAGGGCGTCCGTCATGGCGTCGCGACGGACCTGTTCCAGATGGTCGCGCAGGCGGGCGACTTCGTTGTTGGAGGCCTCCAGGCGCTTTTCAAGGGCGGCGGTTTCGCGCCGAACCTTGCGCGTGGCGGTGGAGAGGCCGCCGATCACCGTCTTCAGGGCGTCGCCGTCCGTGGCCGTGTCGATGGAGTCCGACGCGCCCGCCAGGGTCTGGCCGTAGTCGGACTGGGTCTTGTGGGCGCGGGCGATGGCGGAGGCGACGCTGGCCAGTTCGCGGTCGAGCACGGCGCCGGCGTCGCGAATCTCGTCGGACAGGCGGCCGCGCGGCAGGAATTCGGCGGCCAGCATCTCCGAGGTCTCCTCGGTGATCGGCAGGTTCTCGGCCAGCATCCGACGAATTTCGCGGCCCAGCGCGCCGTCGGGATCGCCGAGATAGTGCAGCCAGATCTCGAAGTTCAGGGGCGTCGGCCACACGCGGGCCTTTTCCATCTCATCGATGACGTCGCGCGCCAAGGCATAGGCCTGGGGGCCTCGCACCGCCGTTTCGACTTGATTGGACATCCGCTTCCCCCAAAGGACCCCGCGCCGAGGTCCGTCGAGGGAAAAGACTACGGGATGTTCCGTAACGCCGGGTTAAACGGCGACCCGGCTCAGGCCGGAACCACGACCGGACGGCGCAGGAAGGCCGGGATGTCGTCCCCGAAGCCGCGCACGCCGCCCTGGCGGGGGGGCTCGGACCGGGTCGGGCGGGGCTCGCCGCGACGATCGGACTGAAGCAGCTGGGGCTCCATCGGATCGACGACGGAAACCGGCGTCTCGGCCACCGGAATTTCCGCGACCGGCTCGGCCTTCTTGCGGCGGCTGCGCGAACGGGCGGGCTTGTCATCCGCCGCGGCCTCGACGGTTTCGACGGGAGCGGGCGTGGCCTCGACGGCCGCCGGCGCGGAGTCCGCGACGCGCGAACGTCCGCCGCGGGTGCGCTCGCGTCCCCGGGCGGGCTTGCGATCATCGCGCGGACGATCGTGAATCTCGCTGAAGTCGATGCCGTCGAGGACCAGTTCCTCGGGCGTTTTCTTGATGAGCTTCAGCACCTTGTCCAGCGACTTGTCGTCGGCCGGAGTGACGATCATGAAGGCCTCGCCGGTGCGGCCCGCGCGGCCGGTGCGGCCGATGCGGTGGACGTAATCGTCGGCGTGGTGGGCGACGTCGTAGTTGAAGACGTGGCTGACGTCGGGAATGTCCAGGCCGCGCGCGGCGACGTCGGAGGCGACCAGGATCTTCAGCTCCCCGGCGCGGAAGGCCGCCAGGGTCTTCATGCGGTAGGACTGGTCCAGATCGCCGTGGATCGGGGCGGCGTCGATACCGTGCTTCTGCAGCGACTTGGCCACGATATCGACTTCGGACTTGCGGTTGCAGAAGACGATGCCGTTCTTGACGTCGGCCCGTTCGATCAGGGCGCGCAGGGCCGTGCGCTTGGCCTTGGGATCGCTGGTGGGGATGCGCACCAGATACTGGGTGATGGTGTCGGCCGTCTGGGCCGGGCGCGAGACCTCGATCCGGGTCGGATCCTTGAGGAAGGCGGTGGTCAGGCGCGTGATCTCGGGCGGCATGGTGGCCGAGAAGAACAGGGTCTGGCGCCGCGGCGGCGTCAGCTTGAAGATACGCTCGATGTCCGGGATGAAGCCCATGTCGAGCATCCGGTCGGCCTCGTCGACGACCATGATCTCGACGCCCGTCAGCAGCATCTTGCCCCGTTCGAACAGGTCCAGCAGGCGGCCGGGAGTGGCGATCAGGACGTCCACGCCCTTGTTCAGCGCCGCGACCTGGTCGCCCATCGAGACGCCGCCGATCAGCAGCACCCAGTTCAGCTTGGTGCCCTTGGCGTATTTGCCGAAGCTCTCGGCGACCTGGTCGGCCAGTTCGCGGGTGGGGGCCAGGACGATGGCGCGCGGCATCCGGGCGCGGGCGCGGCCCGAGGCCAGACGCTCGACCAGGGGCAGGGTGAAGGCCGCCGTCTTGCCGGTGCCGGTCTGGGCGATGCCCAGAACGTCGCGGCCGGCCAGGGCGACCGGAATAGCCTGCTCCTGGATGGGGGTGGCGGTGGTGTAGCCGGTGGCGGCGACGGCCTGAAGGGTCGTGGGCGAAAGGCCCAGTTGGGAAAATTCGGTCATGAATCCTTGGGAGAGAAAGCGTCTGCGTGCATAGCAGCGACGGAACCGCCCCTCTGTGGGCGAGCGGGCGGCGCGGATCGCAGACCTGTCCCGAGGCTGGGGGCGATATAGAAGTCCCTGCGTAAAAGTCAAGTATTCCGGATCGGTCGTCGCCGCGGAATGAATTCCTATGGCCAAGCTGGAACGCCGCTTGACTCCCGGGGTTGGGAAGGCGGCATATAAGAACAAAAGGAGAACTGACGTGCGGCCCGACCGCGACATCGACGCCCTGCGCGAACGCCTGAAGATGCTGGAGGCCGACGGCCATCCGGTCGATTCCGCGCGCTTCGACCTGGGACACGAGGCGGCGGACCGGCATCTGGGCGGACTGGCGGTCCATGCCCTGCACGAGGTTCATGCCGCGACGACGCCCGATGCGACGGCGGCCCTGGGCTTCGCCCTGGGGCTGGCGCGACGCGCGGCGCCGGACAAGGCGCTGGTGTGGGGCGTGCAGGCGATGGCGGGGCTGGAGACGGGCCACATCCACGGGCCGGGGCTGCGCGAGCTGGGGCTGGACCCCGACCGGGTGGTGCTGGTGCGGGTCAAGGAGACGAAGGACCTGCTGGCGGCGGGGGAGGAGGCGCTGGCCTGCGGGGCGGTCGGGGCGGTGCTGCTGACGGCGTGGGGCGAGGCCAAGACCATGAGCCTGACGGCCAGCCGGCGGCTGTCGCTGGCGGCGGCGCAGGGCCGGGCGACGGCTGTCCTGGTGCGGCTGGCGGCCCCGCCCCAGCCCAGCGCGGCCGAGAGCCGGTGGCGGGTGAAGGCCGCCCCGTCGCGGGCGCTGGAAGCCGAGGCGCCCGGTCATCCGACCTTCGAGGTCGAACTGTTGCGGCATCGGCTGGGCGCGCAGCCGAGATCCTGGATCATGGAGTGGAATCGTGAGCGCGGAGTCTTCCAGAATGGCGGGCAGGAACGGCTCGAACGGCCGGCGGTATCTGGCGGTGTGGTTTCCGTTCCTGCCGACCGATCGATTGCGGCGGGAGGAGGGGCAGTCCGACGCTTCGGCTGAGGCCGCCGTCGTCCTGGTCGAAAAGGTCAAGGGCGCGCTGCGGCTGGCGGCCGCGGACCCGCGCGCGATGGGGCTGGGCCTGTCGCCCGGAATGACCCTGGCCGACGCGCGGGCGCGGGCGCCCGACATCCGCGTGGTCGCGCACCGGCCCGAGGCGGATGCGGCGCTGCTGAAGCGGGTGCTGCTGGATTTCGGCCGTTTCACCCCGATGGCGGCGACCGACGGGCCGGACGGCCTGGCGCTGGACGTGACCGGTTGCGCCCATCTGTTCGGCGGGGAGGCCGGGTTGGTGAAGGCGGTCGAGGCGCGGGCGCGCGGGATCGGCCTGGCGATCCGCACGGCGATGGCGGGCGCGCCCGAGGCGGCGCGGGCGCTGACGCGGTTCGGTCGCGGCGGGATCCATCAGGGCGAAGGCCAGCGCGCGGCGCTGCGCCGCCTGCCGGTGGCGGCGCTGGAGCTGTCGGACAAGGAGACCCAGGCCCTGTCCCGTGCGGGCCTGAAGACCCTGGCGCAGTTGGACGACCGGCCCACGGCGCCGATCGCCGCCCGGTTCGGCGCGGCGGCGGCGACGCGGCTGAACCGGGTGCTGGGGCGTGAGGACGTGCGCATCCGGCCCGAACGGCCGACCCTGATGGTGTCGGTCGACCGGGTTCTGGTCGAGCCGATCACCGAGACGGCCGACATCGAGGCGGTGATCGGCGACCTGCTGGCCGAGGCCATGGACCGGCTGGACCTGCGCGGCCAGGGCGGGCGCGCGTTCCAGGCGGCCTTCTTCCGCGTGGACGGGGAGGTGCGGCGCATCACGGTCCGCACCGGCCGGCCCAGCCGTGACGCGGCCGGGGTGCTGCGCCTGTTCAAGGAACGGCTGGCGGCGCTGGCGCGGCCGCTGGACCCGGGCTTCGGCTTCGACCAGCTGCGCCTGTCCGTGCCGGTCGCGGACCGCCTGGCGTCGCGCCAGCGGGGGTTCGAGCAAACCCCGCCGGGGGCGGAAGATCTGGGGCGGCTGGTCGACCGCCTGACCGCCCGCCTGGGCCCGGAAGCCGTCAGCCGGTTTGAGCCGGTGGCGTCGCACCGGCCGGAACGCGCGGTCCGCCTGATCCCTGCAGCCTTGGCGCCCGCCGCCCTGCCGGTGCGGGCCGAAGAGGGGTGGCCCGAACCGGACCCGGCCGACCCGCCGCTGCGGCCGCTGCAGGTGTTCGATCCGCCCCAGCCGGTTCTGGCCACGGCCGAGGTGCCGGATCATCCGCCGAACCGCTTCATCTGGCGACGCTTGGATCACCGCCTGGTGCGCGTCGAAGGGCCCGAGCGCATCGCCCCCGAATGGTGGCGGCGGCTGGAGACGCCGCTTGAGCCGACGCGCGACTATTACCGGGTCGAGGACCAGGAGGGCCGCCGCTTCTGGCTGTTCCGCTCCGGCTTCTACGGCGAGGAGCCGGCGCCGCGCTGGTTCGTCCACGGCGTCTTCGCATGACCGCCTACGCCGAACTGGCGGCGCGCAGCAACTTCTCCTTCCTGGAGGGGGCGTCGCATCCGAAGCACCTGGTGCTGAGCGCCATCCTGCGCGGGCACACGGGACTGGGGCTGGCGGATCGCAACACCCTGGCCGGCGTGGTGCGGGCCTGGAGCGCGCTGAGGGACTTCCGGGAGGAGGGCTGGGCCCCCGAGAAGAAGCGGGAAGGGGGCGGCCCGGGCGAGTTCGTCTGGGTCGAGGATCCCGAGTTCCAGCACATCGACCGGGAAATGGTGAAGGCGCGCGCCAAGGCCTTCAAGCTGATCCTGGGCGCGCGGCTGCGGTTCAACGACGGGACGCCGGACATCCTGGCCTATCCCGAGGACCGGCAGGGCTGGGCGGGGCTGTGCCGCCTGCTGACGCTGGGCAACCGCCGGGCGAAGAAGGGCCAGTGCGAGATCGGCCTTCCCGATCTGCTGCGGGCGCCGGAGGGGCTGCTGCTGATCGTGACGCCGCCGCGCCGGCTGGACGGGCTGGAAGCGGTGCTGCGCCAGGTGAACGCGGCGGCGCCCGGCGCCGTCTGGCTGGGCGTCGCCATGCGCCGAACGGGCGACGACCGGCGTCGGCTGGCGCGGCTGAAGGCGCTGGGCGCGGCGACGGGCACGCCGCTGCTGGCGGTCAACGACGTGCTCTATCACGACGCCGAGCAGCGCGACCTGCAGGATGTCGTCACCTGCATCCGCGAGGGCGTGACGCTGGAAACCGCCGGGCGCCGTCTGGACCAGAACGCCGAACGCCATCTGAAGCCGGCCCAGGAGATGGCGCGCCTGTTCGCCGATGCGCCCGAGGCGGTGGCCGAGACGCAGGACTTCCTGGCGCGCGTGGCGTTCGATCTGGGGGATCTTCGCTACAACTACCCCGAAGAGCCGGTCCCCCCAAACATGACGGCGCAAGATCGCCTGGTCGAACTGGTGGCTGCCTATGAGCAGCGGAAGTATCCGGAAGGCGTGCCCGGCAAGGTTCGGGATATTCTAGATAAGGAACTGGCTTTCATCGCTGACGGCGAACTGGCTCACTACTTTCTTACGATTCACGACATCGTTCGTTACGCAAACAAGGAAGGCATCCTTTGCCAGGGCCGCGGGTCGGCGGCGAACTCGGCCGTCTGCTATGTTTTGGGGATCACCTCGGTCGATCCCAGCAAGCACGATGTGCTGTTCGAGCGGTTCCTGTCGACGGATCGGAACGAGCCGCCTGACATAGACGTCGATTTCGAGCACGAGCGACGCGAGGAGGTCATCCAGCACATCTACAAGCGATATGGCCGTCACCGCGCCGGCATCGCCGCGACCGTGATCAGATACCGTCCACGCAGCGCCATTCGCGAAGTCGGTAAGGTCATGGGACTGACCGAGGATATCACGGCCCGTCTGGCGGGAAGCCAATGGGGCAGCTTTGGATCGGACATTCCCGATCGACACCTGGAACAGGCCGGGCTTGAGGTCGGAAATCTGACGGTGACCCGTGCTGTCGCCATGACCCGGCGTCTGTTGGAGTTTCCGCGACATCTGTCCCAGCACGTCGGCGGATTTGTCCTGACCCAGGACCGGTTGGATGAACTGGTCCCCATCGGGAATGCGGCCATGCCGAACCGCACCTTCATCGAATGGGACAAGGACGACATCGACGCACTGCGATTGATGAAGGTCGATGTACTGGCGCTGGGGATGCTGACCTGCATCAGAAAGGCGTTCGACCTGATCCATGAGCATCATGCTCGACGCTTGGAGTTGGATTCCTTCGAAGACGAAGACCCGGACGTTTACCGGATGCTCCAGGAGGGGCGCTCAATCGGCGTTTTTCAGGTGGAGAGCCGGGCGCAGATAAACATGCTGCCGAGACTGAAGCCCGCTGAATTCTACGACCTGGCGATACAGGTCGCGATCGTCAGGCCCGGGCCAATCCAAGGAAACATGGTCCACCCCTATCTCCGAAGACGGCAGGGGCTCGAGGAGCCGGATTACGCTGGGCCGAAGCCGCCGCATGATCCCGATGAGTTGAAGGCGATTCTTTGGAAAACGCTCGGTGTTCCGCTGTTTCAGGAACACGCGATGAAGGTGGCTATGGTCGCGGCTGAGTTTTCATCCGGTGAGGCCAACGGCCTGCGCAAAGCGATGGGGACTTTCAGAGGGGACGGCAATCTCTGGAAGTACGAAGACCGAATGGTCAATCGCATGATCGAGCGCGGCTACGACCCCAACTTCGCGCGCAACTGTTTCGAGCAGATCAAGGGCTTCGGCTCCTACGGCTTTCCCGAGAGCCACGCGGTGTCGTTCGCCAAGCTAGTGTACATCTCGTCGTGGATCAAATGCCATCATCCGGCGGTGTTCGCCTGCGCGCTGCTGAACAGCCAGCCGATGGGCTTCTATGCGCCGGCGCAACTGGTGCGGGATGCGCAGGAGAGCCCGCAGAAGGTCGAGGTGCGGGCGATCGACGTGAACCACAGCGTCTGGGACAACACGCTGGAACCCGGCGCGCGCGGCCTGGCGCTGCGGCTGGGGCTGCGGCAGATCGACGGGTTCAGGGAGGATTGGGCCGTGAAGCTGGCGGAGGCGCGCGGCGACGGTTTCTCCGATGTCGAGGAGATGGCGCGGCGGACGGGGCTGGAGGCGGCGGCGATGCGCAAGCTGGCCGACGCGGATGCGTTCCGGTCGCTGGGCCTGGATCGTCGCGAGGGGCTGTGGGCGGTGCGGCGCCTGCCGGACGACGAGCCGCTGCCGCTGTTCCAGGCCGCCAATTCCGTGAAGAACGGCGCCAGGGAACTGGGCGTCGAGGCGGCGGCGAACCTGCCGCTGATGCCGCTGAAGGAGCATATCGCCACCGACTATCAGACCACGCGCCTGTCGCTGAAGGGCCATCCGATGCAGATCCTGCGGCCGGTGTTCCGGGCCGAGGGGGTGCTGAGCGCCGAAGAGGTCAATGCCCAGAAGCACGGGCGGCTGGTGCGCACGGCCGGGGTGGTGCTGGTGCGGCAGCGGCCGGGGACCGGCAACGCCATCTTCGTGACGATGGAGGACGAGACGGGAGTGGTGAACGCCCTGCTGTGGGCGCGGCTGTTCGAGACCTTCCGGCGCGAGGTCATGGCCGCGCGGCTGATGGAGGTGGAGGGCACGGTCGAGAAGAGCGTCGAGGGCGTGCTGCACGTCATGGTCCGGCGCGTCTTCGACCGTTCGGCCGAGCTCAGGCGGTTGTCGGAGGACTATGACCTTCAGGTCGAACTGTCGCGGGCGGATGCGGTGAAATACCCGCAGGCGCCGCGGTCGCCGACCGGCCGCCATCCGCGCGACGTGCGCATCCTGCCAGGGTCGCGCGACTTCCACTGAGCCCGCGCCTCTGAACCTTGGCCGCGGAATGACGTTGTGGCGACGAAGGAGAATCGTCATGGCCGCGCGTCCTACCTGGCAGGGGCATCTGAAGCTGTCGTTGGTGAGTTGTCCGGTCGCCATGTACACGGCGACGGCGTCGTCCAGCCACGTCAGCTTCCATCTGATCAATCCCGAGACCAACAACCGCATCCGCATGGTGCCGACGGATCCGGACACGGGGCCGGTCGAGCGCTCGGACCTGGTCAAGGGCTATGAGGTGTCCAAGGACGAATACGTCCTGTTCGACGACGCCGACTTCGAGCAGGTGCGGCTGGAAAGCACCAAGACGATCTCGATCGACCAGTTCGTCGACGAGAAGGAGATCGATCGCCTGTATTGGGACGACCCCTTCTTCGTCGTGCCCGAGAAGGGCGCCGGCGCCGAGGCGTTCGCGGTGATCCGCGACGCGATGAAGAAGGCGGGCAAGATCGCCATCGGCTGCCTGGTCCTGCGCGGACGCGAGCGGCAGCTGGCGCTGGAGGTGCACGGCAAGGGGCTGGTGGCCTATTCCCTGCGACCGCACGACGAGGTGCGCGACGCCGATGAATTCTTCGACGGCATCCCCACGGTGAAGGCGGACAAGGACATGGTCGAGATCGCCGCACGCATCATCGCCCAGAAGGACGCCGACTTCGATCCCTCGGGATTCAAGGATCGCTACGACGACGCCCTGCGCGAGATGATCAAGGCCAAACAGAAGGGGCAGGGCGTGGTCGCCGCGCCAGAGCCCGAGGACACCAACGTCATCGACCTGATGGAGGCGCTTCGCGCCAGCCTGAAAGGGTCGGCCGGCGGCGCCAAGAAGGCCCCGGCGAAGAAGGCCGCCGCCAAGAAAAGCGCGACGACGGCCAGCAAGACCCCTGCGAAGAAGACGACCCGAAAGACGGCGGCCTGATCAGCCGGCCGCCGGGACCGGCGTCGACGCGCCGCGGCGCGCAAGGACCAGCACCAGCAGCAGGCCCAGGCCCGCGGCGCCGGCCCCGGCCAGGGACACGGCCGGATAGCCCAGGCCGCCGGCGATGACCGCGCCGCCCAAGGCCGCACCGATGGCGTTGCCCAGGTTGAAGGCGCCGATGTTGACCGAAGACGCCAGGTTCGGCGCGTCCGAGGCGGCGGCCATGACCCGCACCTGCAGCGGGGGCACCAGGGCGAAGCTGGCCACGCCCCACAGGAAGACCAGGACCGACGTCGGAATCGCGAAGGGCATGGCGAACGCGAAGGCGATCAGGATGGCCGACAAGCTCGCCAGGGTGACGATCAGGGTCCGATCGACCGAGCGGTCGGCGAACTTTCCGCCCAGCCAGTTGCCGACGGTCAGGCCCAGGCCGTAGGTCACCAGCATGGCGGTGATGAAGCCGACCGAGGCGTGGGTCGCGTCGCGCAGGATCGGCGCGATATAGGTGAAGACGGTGAACATGGCGCTGGAGCCGATCACCGTCAGGGCCAGGGCGGCCAGGACCGGGCCGCGCCCCAGGGCGCGAAGCTCGGCGATCCCGTCGCCCCCGGACGGAGCGGGCAGGTTCGGCAGGGTCAGGCGCAGGGCGGCGATGACGATCACGCCGACGCCGGCGATGCCCCAGAAGCTGGCGCGCCAGCCCAGCGCGTCCCCGGCCCAGGTCGCCAGCGGCACGCCCACGACATTGGCGATGGTCAGGCCCATGAACATGGCGGCGACCGCACCCGCCTGGCGGTTCGGCGGGACCAGGCCGGCGGCGACGATGGAGCCGACGCCGAAGAAGGCGCCGTGGTTCAGCGAGGTGACGACCCGCGCCGCCAGCAGCATCCCATAGCTGTCCGATATGGCGGCCAGCAGATTGCCCGCGGTGAAGATGACCGCCAGTCCGATCAGCAGGGTTCGGCGCGGCACGCGGCCCGTGGTCAGGGTCATCAGGGGCGCGCCCAGCATGACGCCCAGCGCATAGGCGCTGATCAACAGGCCGGCCGAGGGGATCGACACGCCCAGGTCCGTGGCGATGACGGGCAACAGGCCCATCGGCGCGAATTCGGTCACGCCGATGCCGAAGGCGCCGGCGGCCAGCGCCAGCAGGGGAGGATTGAGTTTCATGGGAGGAGGCCTTCGACTTGGGGCGGTCAGACCAGCGGCGGGTTCAGGCGGGCGAACCCTTCCTGCTGGCGATAGGGGGCGTGGGGGTAGGCGGGCATGACGTCGCTGGCGGCGTCGAGGACGGCGACCTGTTCGGGCGTCAGGCTCCAGCCCACCGCGCCCAGGTTCTGGCGCAGCTGATCCTCGTTGCGGGCGCCGATGATGACCGAGGCGACGGTCGGGCGACGCAGCAGCCAGTTGATCGCCACCTGGGGCACGGTCTTGCCCGTCTCGGCCGCGACGGCGTCCAGCGCATCGACGACGCGATAAAGGTGTTCGTCGTCCACCGGCGGGGCGAACTGGGCCGTCTCGTGCAGGCGGCTGCCCTCTGGGATCGGCGCGTCGCGACGGATCTTGCCGGTCAGGCGGCCCCAGCCCAGCGGGCTCCAGACCAGAGCGCCGACCCCCTGGTCGGCGGCCAGGGGCATCAGGTCGGCCTCATAGGCGCGGCCGATCAGCGAATAATAGACCTGGTGGGCCACGAAGCGCGGCCAGCCGTGGCGCTCGGCGGCGGCCAGACCCTTCATCAGCGCCCAGCCGGGATAGTTGGAGACGCCCGCGTGGCGCACCTTGCCCGCGCGGACCAGGACGTCGAGCGTGGACAGCAACTCCTCGACCGGGGTCGAGGCGTCGAAGGCGTGCAGTTGCAGGATGTCGATGCGGTCGGTCCCCAGGCGGCGCAGGGCGGCCTCCACCGCGCGGATCAGGCGGTCGCGCGACACGCCCCAGTCGCCGGGGCCGTCGCCCGTCGGCAGGCCGGTCTTGGTCGATATCAGGACGGCGTCGCGGCGGCCCTGGATCGCCTGGCCCAGCACCTCTTCCGAAGCGCCGTCGGAATAGACGTCGGCCGTATCGAACAGGGTGACCCCGGCCTCCAGGCAGATGTCGACCAGTTTGCGCGCCTCAGCCGCGTCGCTGTTTCCCCAGGCCCCGAACAGGGGGCCGGAGCCGCCGAAGGTCCCCGCGCCGAAGCTGAGGGCCGGCACGCGCAGGCCCGATGCGCCCAGTTGACGATATTCCATGACAATCCCTTTCGATCCGGTGCGACGCACAGATGGACGGGGAGACGACGCCGGGGTAGGGCGTCGGCAGGCCAAGGATTTTTGACATGAACGCAAAGATGCAGGCGTCAGGCGCGGACCGCGCGCGAGAGATGGAGGTGTTCGCGGCGGTGGCGGCCGGCGGCAGCTTCTCGGCGGCCGGACGAAGGCTGGGCCTGACGCCGTCGGCGGTCAGCCGGACCGTGGACCGGATCGAGGCGCGGCTGGGGGTGCGCCTGATGCTGCGCACGACCCGCGCCCTGGCCCTGACGGCGGAAGGCCAGGCCTATCTGGCCGCCGCGCGGCGCATCCTGGCCGACCTGGACGACGCCGAACAGGGCGTCGCCGACCAGGGGGCGCCGAGGGGGCGGCTGCGGGTGAGCGCGGCGCTGGCGCACGGCCGCCAACAGGTGGTGCCGCTGCTGGGCGCGTTCGTGCGGCGCTATCCGCACATCCTGGTGGACATCAACCTGACCGATACGGTGGTCGATGTGGCGGCGGGGCAGGCGGACGTGGCGATCCGGTTCGGGCCGCTGGCCGACAGTCCTCTGACCGCCCGGCGCCTGGGCGAGACGGGGCGGACCATCGTGGCCTCGCCGGACTATCTGGCGCGCAAGGGGACGCCGCGCACGCCCGAGGACCTGCACGACCACGACTGCCTGAACTTCAACTTCCGCCGGGCCGAGCCGGTCTGGCCGTTCCGCAAGGACGGGCGCGACTACGCCCTGACGGTGCACGGGCCGGTGGAGGCCAACAACGGCGAGACCCTGACCCAACTGGCGCTGGCGGGTGTCGGCGTGACCCGCGTCGGGCATTTCAGCGTCGGCGACGCCATCGCCGAGGGCCGCCTCGTGCCGCTGCTGGAGGCGTTCAATCCCGGCGACCGGGAGCCGATCCACGCCGTCTTCGTCGGCGGCGCCAACACGCCGGCGCGGGTGCGGGTGTTCGTCGATTTCCTGGTCGAACGGCTGAGGTGACGGGGCCTGGCTAGAGACCCATCTTCTTGAGGGCCGGCTTCAGCGAGGCCTCGGCCTTGCGAAAGTCCTTCCAGGGATCGGGCTTCTTCAGCAGGGCGGCGGCGTCGGCGATGGTGTAGGCGCGGGGATCCAGGCCCGCCTTCACCTGTCCCCACGACAGGGGGAAGGCGATGGTCGCGCCCGGCCGGGCGCGCGGCGACCAGGGGGCGACGGCGGTGGCCATGCGGCCGTTGCGGAGATAGTCGAGGAAGATCTTTCCGCCGCGCGCCTTCTTGGCCAGGGTGGTGGTGAAGCGCTCGGGATGGTCCTTGCGCATGGCCTCCGACACCGCCTTGGCGAAGGCCTTGGCCTGGTCCCATTCGACGCGGCTGCGGCTGTCGGACTTGATCGGGACGACGACGTGCAGGCCCTTGCCGCCGGTCGTCTTGACGAAGGGCGTCAGGCCCAGGCCCTCCAGATAGGGTTTCAGCATCCGTGCGGCGGCGATGACGTCGCCGAAGTCCAGGCCCTCGTCCGGGTCCAGATCAAAGGTGATCTGGTCGGGCGTTTCGGGGTCCCCGGGACGGCAACCCCACGGATGAAGCTCCAGTCCGCCGGATTGGCCGATGGCGACCAGGCCGCCCGCGTCGGAGACGCCGACGTAGGGCTTGCGTTCCTTGACGTCGATCAACGCAAGGCGGGGACTGTGGCCCGGCATGGCGTGACGCTGGAAGAAGCGCTCGCCGTCGATCCCCTCGGGCGCGCGCACGATCGACACCGGCCGCTGGGCGACGTGGGTCAGAAGGCGCGGGGCGGCCGCCTCGTAATAGCGGGCCAGGTCGGCCTTGGTGACCGCCGGCCGGCCGCCCTGGGCCGGCCACAACACCTTGTCCGGGTGGGACAGGGTCACGCCGGCCACCACGACCTTGCCGCCGCGCGGCGCCGGAGCCTTCGCGGCCTTCGCCGCCGTCGGGGCGGACGCGGGGGGCTGGGGTTGGGCCGTCACCTCGCGCGCCGCCTTGTCCTCGCGCAGGCCCTTGTAGGAGGCCTGGCGGACCGAGCCGGCCTCGGTCAGGCCGGCGTGTTCGATCTCGGCCACCAGGACGGGTTTCAGCCAGTGGATGTCGCGACCGCCCTTGGGCGCGGCCTTGCCGGCGAAGGGGCTCTCGTCCGCGGCGGCCTTCTTGAGGGCGGGCAGCAGGGTCTTGGTCAGGGCGGCCGAGAAGCCGGTGCCGACGCGACCCATGTAACGCAGCCCGCCCTTGTCCTTCACCCCGACCAACAGGGAGCGCAGCCGCGACCCGCCCTCGGACGACCAGCCGCCGATCACGACCTCATCGCGGCCCCGGCATTTGGACTTGACCCAGGTGACAGTGCGGCCGGCCTTGTAGGGCGCGTCCAGCCTCTTGGAGATGACCCCTTCCAGGTCCATGCGGCAGGCGCTGAGCAGGACCGCCTCGCCGGAGGAGGCGAAATGGTCGACGAAACGCAGGTTCGGACCGGCCTTGCCGACGCGGTCGCAATAGGCCTGCAGGCGCGCCTTGCGATGCGACAGGGGCTTGGCGCGAAGATCCTCGTCCCCCTCGAACAGCAGGTCGAAGGCGAAATAGACCAGGCTGTCGGTCTTGCCGTCCGATATGGCGGCCTGGAGGGCGGAGAAGTCGGGGGTGTGGTCGGCGTCCAGCGCGCACAGTTCGCCGTCGATCACGCCATCCGGCCAGGTCGCGGCCTGGGCGGCCAGGGCGGGAAACCGATCGGTCCAGTCCAGACCGCTGCGCGTGCGCAGGACCGCCTGGCCGCCGCCGACCGCGATCTGGATGCGATAGCCGTCGAACTTGATCTCGTGCACCCAACCGGCGCCGCCGGGGGGATGGTCGACCACCTTGGCGAACTGCAGGGGCGTGAAGGCGCGGGGTCGGGACGAGCTGGAGGCGGCGGCGCGGGTCGGCTTGGGCTTGGGCGGGGCCTTGCGCGTGGTGGGCCGCGAGCGGGTCCAGCGAGACGCACCCCCGGCGATCTCGGCCATCGAGCGGCCGGTGGTGATCGACGCATCGATCTCGGCCAGGGCGTCGCCCTCGCCCTCGACGGCCTGGTCGTCCTTTTCCTTCAGCAGCAGCCAGTTGTTGCGCTTCGACGGCTTGCCGCGATCGGATTTCAGCCGCACCAGCGCCCACCCGCCCTTCAGGCGCTCGCCGTCCAGCGTCAATTTCAGGACGCCCTTTCTGAAGGCGGCCTCGACATCCTCGTCCTGGGGGGTCCAGGTTCCCGTGTCCCACATCTGCACCGTGCCGGCCCCGTAGGCGCCGCCGGGAATGGTCCCTTCGAAGTCGCCGTAGTCGAGGGGATGGTCCTCGACCTCGACCGCCAGCCGCTTGACGGACGGGTCGCGCGACGGCGCCTTGGTGACCGCCCAGGACTTGAGCACGCCGTCCCATTCGATGCGGAAATCGTAGTGAAGACGCGTCGCGGCGTGTCGCTGGATCAGATAGCGCAGCCGGCCCCGATTGGAGCGACCCTTGCGGCCGCGCGGCTCGGGCGTGCTCTCGAAGTCGCGCTTGCCGCGATAGGTGTCGAGTTCGCCGCGCATGGCCGTACCTCCTTCAGCGTCGCCATGAACGCATGAAGGGCGCGAGAGGGCCCAAACGAAAATCGCCGGACGGGCGGCCCGTCCGGCGATCCTGCGACTGGGTTCAGTGTTGGGTCAGCGCTTGCCGAAGATGAGGTCGCCGAACTTGGCGAAGAAGCCCTTGCTCTCGGCGGCGGGCGCCGGGGCGGCCGTCGGGGCCGGCGCGGGCTTGGCCGCGGCGACCGGTTCCGGCTTGGGCGCAACCGCGGCGGCGGCGGCGGGCTCGGGAGCCGCAGCCTTGGGGGCGGGCGCAGGCTTCGGCGCCGCGGCCTTGGGCGCCGAGGGCTTCGAGGCGGTCGTCTTGGCGGCCGGGGCCTTGACGGCGGGCTTGGGGGCGGCGGCCTTCGCAGCGGCCGGCTTCGGGGCCGCGGCCTTCGGGGCGGCGGTCTTGACGGCCGGCGCCTTCGCTTCAGCGGTTTTCGGCGCGGCCGACTTGACCGGAGCGGTCTTGGCGACGGCGGTCTTGGTCGCCGTCTTCGAAGCGGCGGTCTTGGGAGCGGTCGTCTTTGGCGCGGTCGTCTTGGGCGCCGCCTTCGCGGCGGCCGGAGCCTTGGCCGTCACAGGCTTGGGCGTCTTGGCGGCGGCGGCCTTCGGCGCGGCGGGCTTTTTCGCGGCCGCCGGCTTGGCGGCGGCGGGTTTCGACGTAGACGGTGCTTTAGCCATGTATTTCCCCGACCCCTCGGTTTAGACGACGCGGCGTGGTTCAGGCGAAAGCGCCGGGCCGCAACGATTCGCCATGATAGCGGTGTTTGAGAAATGTCCGAGTCCGCAATTCAGTTAATCGCGCGCGGTCCGCGCGCCGCCGCCGAGGCCGCCGCCGCCGCCATCGACGCCGATCCGCTGCTGGAAGGCGCGACCTATTCCATCCTGGAGGAGGACGAGGACCGCAACATCTGGCGCATCGACGCCTTTCCGACCTCGCAAGACGAGGTGGAGGGCCTGAAGGCGCGGCTGGCCGATCACCCCGTCACCGTCTCGGTCGAGAAGCTGGCGGACGCCGACTGGCTGGCCATGTCCCTGTCGGGATTGCCGCCGGTGCGGGCGGGGCGGTTCTTCGTCTATGGCGCCCATGACGAGGGGCGGGTGCCGCCCAACGCGGTGGCCCTGAAGATCGACGCCGGCGCCGCCTTCGGCACCGGCCACCACGGCACCACCGTCGGCTGCCTGGAGGCGTTCGACGACCTGCTGAAGCGCGAGCGGTTCGAACGGGTGCTGGATGTCGGATGCGGCACGGGCGTGCTGGCCATCGCCGCCGCGCGCACCGGCAGCCGCGTGGCGGTCGGCACCGACATCGACGCGCCCTCGGTGCGGATCGCCAACGAGAACGCGCAACTGAACGCGGCCAAGGCGTCCTTCGTCCACGCCTCGGGCCTGAACGACCAGCGGGTGCGCCGGCACGGCCCCTACGACCTGGTGTTCGCCAACATCCTGGCGCCGCCGCTGGTGGCCCTGTCGCAGGATATCAAGATGGCGCTGAACCTGGGCGGCGTGGCCATCCTGTCGGGCCTGCTGCGGACGCAGGAGCGCCGGGTGACGGCGGCCTACGCCTCGCGCGGGTTCCGGCTGGAAAAGCGCATTCGCCACGACGCCTGGAGCGCCCTGGTGCTGCGCCGGATGGCGTGATCAGAACAGGCTGAAGTCCGGCTGGCCGGTCGAGGCGGCCAGGCCGCCGTCCACCGACAGCACATGGCCGTGCACGAAGCTGGCGTCGTCGCTGGCCAGGAAGGCGACGACGGCGGCGATCTCCTCGGGCTGGGCGCCGCGACCCATAGGGATCAGCTTGGCGAACTCCTGCATCAGCGCCTTGTCGTCCTCCATCTCGGCGGTCATGCCGGTGTGGACCAGGGTGGGCGCGACGGCGTTGACGCGAACGCCGTCCTTGCCGCTGTCGCGGGCCAGGGCGCGGGTGAGATTGGCCACGGCGCCCTTCGAGATATTGTAGCCCAGCATCTGGCTGTCGCCGCCCAGACCGGAGATCGAGGCGGTGTTGACGATGCAGCCGCGGCTCTTCTTCAGGTGAGGATAGG
Source organism: Brevundimonas albigilva (assembly GCF_023573565.1). Taxonomy (NCBI): domain Bacteria; kingdom Pseudomonadati; phylum Pseudomonadota; class Alphaproteobacteria; order Caulobacterales; family Caulobacteraceae; genus Brevundimonas; species Brevundimonas albigilva. The sequence continues at coordinate 1,671,443 of NZ_CP097649.1, read as the reverse complement.
CGGCGCGGCAACCGTACAGCACGCCGTCGACATTGATGGCCATGACCTTGCGATAGTCGTCCAGCGTCATGGTCTGCACCGTGCCGTCGCACCCGACGCCAGCGTTGTTGTGGATGACGTCCAGGGCGCCGAAGCGATCGACGGCGGCCTGGACCATGCCCTCGACGTCGTCCTGACGCGAGACGTCGACGATCCGGGTGATCACGCGGGAGGTGTCCAGGCCGGACAGGGTCTCGGCCAGGCCGTCCTCGTCCCGGTCGGCGGCCAGGACGTTGGCGCCCTCGCCGGCGAAGCGGCGGACGGCGGCCTGACCGATGCCGGACCCGCCGCCGGTGACGATCACGGTCTTTCCTGAAAAGCGGCTCATGCTGTGCTCCTTTTGCTGCATCGGGGGGTTGCGGGCACAACCGGACCGCCGCCGCCCCGTTCCATCAGCAGATTTTGATCGCCCCGCGACGGGTTGAGCGGAACGCGGCCTGGGCCTAGGTGAAGGCCATGCGCCAGACCTTCGACGAAACCACCGACCCGTCCTTCGGAGCCCGACACCTGCCCCTGCTGCGCGCCCGCATGGCCGAGCAGGGCCTCGACGGCTTCCTGATCCCGCACGAGGACGAGCATCAGAACGAATATCTGCCCGACGCCAACGAGCGGCTGGCCTGGGCCACGGGCTTCACAGGCTCGGCCGGGGCGGCGGTGGTGATGCGCGACCGCGCGGCCATGTTCACCGACGGCCGCTACACCGTCCAGGTCAAGGCCCAGACCGATCCGGCCCTGTTCGAGCGCTTCGACCTGGGCGATGTCGCCCGCTATCTGGAAGGCGCTCCCCAGGGCGCCGTGATCGGCTACGATCCGCGCCTGCACAGCCCCGACGCGCTGGCGCAGCTGCAAGAGGCGGCGTCCAGGGCGGGCGCGACCCTGAAGCCGGTCGAGGTCAATCCGCTGGACCAGGCCTGGGGCGAAGGCCGTCCCGCGCAACCCGCCGCGCCGGTGGTCCCGCATCCGGACGACTATTCCGGCGAGAGCCACGCCGCCAAGCGCGCCCGCATCGGCAAGGCGGTGGCCAAGGCCGGCGCCGACGCAGCCCTGCTGACGGCGCCGTCGTCGATCGCCTGGCTGTTCAACGTGCGCGGGGGGGACGTCATCCGTTCGCCGCTGCCGATCGGCCAGGCCCTGCTGCAGGCCGATGGCCGCGCGCGCCTGTTCCTGGATTCGGCCAAGGTCACCAACGCCCTGCCGGCGTGGCTGGGCGACGAGGTGCAGATCGAGGCGCCCGAGCGGCTGGCCGAAGCGCTGGACGCTCTGGCCGGGCGGCGGGTGATGATCGACCCCGCGCTGTCCTCGGCCTGGTATTTCGACCGGCTGGAGCAGGCGGGCGCGACGGCGGTGCGGGCGCCCGACCCCTGCGCCGTGCCGCGCGCGGTCAAGAACGCGGTGGAGATCGAGGGCAGCCGCCAGGCCCACATCCGCGACGGCGCCGCGCTGAGCCGCTTCCTGCATTGGGTCGACACGACGGCGCAGCAGACCCTTCCCGACGAGCGCGAGGTGGTGGAGGCGCTGGAGCGGTTCCGAGAGGAGACCGGCGCGCTGAAGGATCTGAGCTTCGACACCATCGCCGGGGCCGGGCCGAACGGCGCCTTGCCGCACTACAAGCCCGTCACGCGAACCATCCGGCGGATCGAGAAGGGGTCGCTGCTGCTGGTCGACGGCGGCGGCCAGTACCTGGACGGCACCACCGACGTGACGCGCACCGTGGCGGTCGGCGAACCGTCGGCTGACCAGCGGCGGATGTTCACCCTTGTGCTCAAGGCCCACATCGCCATGGCGACCATCCGCTTCCCGCCGGGAACCAGCGGCATGGCGCTGGACGCCATCGCGCGCGCGCCGTTGTGGCACGCGGGCCTGGACTACGACCACGGCACGGGCCACGGCGTCGGCAGCTATCTGGGCGTCCACGAGGGGCCGCAGCGAATCGCCAAATGGGGCACCAGCCAGCCGTTGTTGGAGGGGATGATCCTGTCCAACGAGCCCGGCTATTACCGCGAAGGCCATTGGGGCATCCGCATCGAGACGCTTCAGGTGGTGACGCCGGCCGTGGTTCCCGAAGGCGGCGAACGGCCGATGCACGGCTTCGAGCAACTGACCTTCGCGCCGCTGGACCGCAGGCTGATCGAGGTCGGCCTGCTGAGGCCGGACGAACGGGCCTATGTCGACGCCTATCACGCCGAGACGCTGGCCAAGGTCGGACCGCTGCTGGACGGCGAGGCGAAGACGTGGCTGGCGCAGGCGTGCGCGCCGCTGTGAACCGATAGCCGCTCATCGCGAGCGCAAGGCGCCTATGCCGCGGGCGTCTGGGTCGTTGAACCGCCCTTGGCGTCCTTTGCGCAGTGGCGCAGGTCCGAGACGGGGCAGGGCAGGTCGGCCAGGGCCGCGCGCATGGCGTCGTAGCCGGCGGCCACCGGCTGGTCATAGACCTTCCAGTCGCGAATGTCGGCGCCGCCCGGATCGGGCAGGACCAGAACGTCGGCCTGGGCGCGGGCCTGCTCCATCTCGGCGTCGGTGGACAGGGTGGCCGAGCGCATCAGCACCGACACGATGGGCGGTCCGCGCTTCCATGCGCCCGACAGAACCCACTTCCACCAGGACGGCGGGTTCTGCAGCGTCTCCGGATCGACGCCGCGCGTCTGGGACATGTCGACGCCGACGATGGGGCCGCTGTTGAGCTGGCGCATCACGCCGGTGGGGAAGTTCCTGAGCACGGCGCCGTCGACCAGAACCTGGCCGTCCATCACCACCGGAGGCATGACGCCGGGAATGGCGATGGAGGCGCGCATGGCCCGCCGCAGCAGGCCGGTGCGGTGGACCTCCAGCTTGCCCGAGGTCAGGTTCGACGACACGGCGAAGAAGGGCAGGGGCATGTCCGCCATGTCGATGTCGCCGTAGGCGTCTTCCAGCAGGCCGGCGACCTTGCGCGCCCGGGTCATGGCGACCAGGGGGAAGGCCAGGTCCGACAGCGGATCGGACTGAACGAACGCCTTGCGGATTTTCTGGTCCAGCTCCTGGTCCGACCAGCCCAGCGCCGGACCCGCCCCGACCACCGCCCCCATCGAGGCGCCGCCGATGAAGTCCAGCGGAACGCCCGCCTCATGCAGGGCGCGGACCGCGCCGATGTGGCAGTAGGCGCGCGCGCCGCCGCCCGACAGGACCAGGCCGACCGAGGTTCCGGTGACGACGCGGGCCAGCCGCTGGGCGTCCGACGCCACGCCTTCCACGCAATGAAACCAGCGGTCGGGACGAACGCCGTCGATCCACACCCGGGTGTTGGCCGGCCGCGTCATGCGCGGATCGCGCAGCAGGATCAGGTCGGTCAGTTGCCGTCCGTCGCCGAAGCCCGTGCGGTGCGGCAGATTGCGCGGCGGCGCCAGCAGGCCGCTGCCCACCACGAAAAGGCGGTCGACCTGGCGCGCGCAAAGCGCCGCCCAGGCGGGCTGGTCCAGTTCGGCGACGTAGAGGACATAGTCGTGGTCGTCCTCCACCCGATTGAACCATTCCGCAGCCGAGGTCAGGGCCGACTGGTCGATCACCTTGCAGCTGAAGCCCAGGGCCTGGATGGCGGCGGCGATACGCTCGACGAAGGCGCGGATGGGGCGGGGACGGGCCGAGACGAAGCCGAACACGCTGGGCTCGGCCGCGCCGGCGGTGCGCTCCCGCGCCCGGTGGATCATCAACCGCGACAGTTCGACCATGAGGTCGGGCTCAGAGCGCGCGGCTTCGAAGAAGGCGTCGCGCGGCAGGGCCAGGATCTCGGAATCGCGCAGCGCGACGACGCTGGCGGTATGCGGCGTGCCGGCCAGCATGGCCATTTCGCCCACCGGTTCGCCGGCGCGGACCACGCCCAGGAACTGGACCGGCTGGGCGTCCTCGACCCGGAACACGCCCAGACGGCCCGAACGGACCAGATACAGGGTGTCGGCCGGCTCGCCCGCCAGGAACAGCGGCTCGCCGCCCGTCAGGGCGAACCAGCTGGCGCGATCGATCATCCGCCCCTCGAAAATCCGCGCGAGGGCGCGTTCCAGCGTATCGGGGCGCGGCTTGGCCATGACCTTCCCTTTAGGCGCGATTCCGCCTTGGCGCGACAACCTCATGGCGTTTCAAGCGTTGCCATCACGAGAAGCGCGAGCAAACGGGGGCTGACGGCATGGACGAGCGGATCTGGACACCCTATTGCGGCGCGGCCCCGGCCCCGGCGGGCTGGCTGGCGCGATGGAACCTGGACCCGGTGCTGATCGCGGTGATGGCGGTGACTTTCGCCCTGCTGTGGCGAGGACGGGCGCGCGACCAGCGGATCATGCTGGCGGCCGCTGCAGGCGTGCTGGCGATCAGCTTCGTCTCGCCGCTGTGCGCCCTGAGTTCGGCGCTGTTCACCGCGCGGACGCTGCACCACCTGCTGCTGATCCTGGCCGCGGCGCCGTTGCTGGCGCTGGCGCTGCCGACGCCGAAGCGATCACGACTGCTGCCGGCGGCCGCCCTGCACCTGCTGGTCCTGTGGGCCTGGCATGCGCCGGGCGCCTATGCGGCGGCCCTGTCCAACGACGCGACCTACTGGGCGATGCAGGCCAGCCTGCTGGCGACGGCGATCTGGTTCTGGTCGGCGGTGCGCGCCGCCTCGGCCCCGGCGGCGATCGCGGGCCTGCTGGCGGTGATGCTGGGGATGGGGCTGCTGGGCGCCCTGATCGCCTTCGCCGGCCAGCCGATCTATGCGCCGCATTTCGCCACGACCCTGGCATGGGGCCTGACGCCCCTGGAAGACCAGCAGGCGGCCGGCCTGATCATGTGGGCGCCGGCGGCGGCGGTCTATCTGGTCGTCGCCCTGTGGCGGATGGCGCGGCTGCTGACGCCGCGCGCGGAGGTCGCCGCGTGATCGAAAAGCTGTTTCGCCAGGCCCTGGAGTGGGCCGCCGGGCACCACGACGAAGGGCGCTACTCGCCCGTGGGCATAGCCTTTCACTGGGTCATGGCGGCGCTGGTCTTCTTCCAGCTGGGCTGGGGCTGGTGGATGGGCCGTCAGCCGGTGGGCGGGGCGATGGTCGCGGCCTATGACGTGCATTTCGCGGTCGGCGTCTTCATGCTGATCCTGGTGATCGGGCGCCTGTCCTGGCGTCTGCTGGCGCCGAACCTGATCAACGACGCGGACAAGCCCGGCTGGGAAAGCACCGCCGCCCACATCACCCACTACGTCTTCTACATCTGCCTGTTCGGCCTGCCGTTGAGCGGCTGGGCGATGATTTCCGCCACCGACCGGATGCGACAGCTGGAGGCGCTGGGGTTCATCCCGTGGCCGTTGCTGCCGTTGCAGGACCTGTCGAACACCCAGCTATGGGCGATCGAGGCGGCGGCGGAATGGATGCATTGGGGCCTGGTCGTCACGCTGCTGCTGATGATTCCCATCCACGCGGGCGCAGCCCTCAAGCACCATCTGATCGATCGGGACGACGTGTTTCACGCGATGCTGCCGGTCGTGCCGCTGCGTCGACGGAAGCGGACCCGCTGGCAACGGCGCTGGCGCGCGCTGGAGAAGCGGGTTGGCGCGACAGCCAAAGCGCTATTTCGCGGGCTTCTGGGTCCGAAAGCGGCCTGACCGCCGCGGCCATCACGCCGCGCGGGTCGTTGCGGCGGGCGCCGGTCTTCCAGCGTTGAAGCTGTTCCAGCGTATAGGCGTAGGGCTGTCCGGCGATCTGGGGATTGCCGCCGTCGCCGGCGCCCTGGCCCCGGTCGCCGTGGCAGGCGGCGCAGGCGACGACGCCGCGCGCGGGATCGCCCCGGCTGTAGAGGGCGGGCGCCGGCGACACGGGGACGGGCGCAGCGGCGGGGACCGGCAGGCTGGCGTAATAGGCCGCGACCGCGCGCCGGCCGTTCGGGTCCAGACCCTTCGCCACGCGGGTCATCAGAGCGTCCTGACGCAGGCCAGAGGCGTAGTCCTCCATCTGCTTCTGCAGATAGCCCGCATCCAGCCCCGCCAGTCGCGGCGCGGCGACGCCGTCGCCCTGACCGTCCAGGCCGTGACAGGTGAAGCAGGCGTTGGCCGCGCCGCCGGGGCCGCCGCTCATGGCGATGGTCTGGCCCGTCTCGGAAAAGGCGCGATCCGTTCGCCCAGGCGTGGCGTCGCAGCCCGAAGCCCCGATGGCGGCCAGAAGGGAAAGGGTCGGAAGGATCGCGCGCACGGCGATCCAACCCGCGCTTATGGCGAAGGTTCCACCGCATTCGCCTGGGGACGACGTGTCGCAGCCGGGAACCGCCGGCGGGGTCGGGGGGTTGGTCTGGTCAAGCTTAGGGGACGGGGATGCGGCGTTGCGTCATCAGCGGCGAGACATGAGGCGCAGCCTGCCGGGCCTGTTCGCCTTCGCGCTGGTCGGACTGGCAGGGTGTGTCGACAAGGCCGATCTGCCGCGACCCGTGGCCCAGGGCGATCCGGCGCGCGGCCTGGACGTGATCCGACAGGTCGGCTGCGCCGCCTGCCATGCAATCCCGGGCGTCGCGTGGCCCGAGGGCCGTTCCGCGGGCGCCCTGGCGGGGTTCGGTGCCCGGCCGCTGATCGCCGGCCGCCTGCCCAACCAGCCGGACGTTCTGGTGCGCTGGCTGATCGACGCGCCTTCGCTGGACGCCGGAACGGCCATGCCGCCCATGCCCCTGACCCAAGCCCAAGCCCGCGATGTCGCGGCCTATCTGTATGAGCTCGATGACGACTGAAACCGCGCCCGGACTGTCCGGCTGGCCCCCGCCCGTGCTCGATCCGGCCGGTCCCTTCGCGGGGCCGATCCAGGTCGTGGCCTGGGTCCTGTTCGTCATGGCGGCGGTGGTCCTGGCCATCGTCCTTTTGGCGCTGGGCGTCGCCCTGTTCGGGCCGCGAAAGTGGAAGCGGCGTGTGGGCGGCGAGCGGCTGGTGTGGATCGGCGGCCTGGCGTTCCCGGTGGTGGTGCTGTCCGGCCTGCTCATCTATGGCCTGGCCACCGGCGCGCGGGTCGCAGCCGAGCCCAAACCCGGCGAGATGCGGGTGCGCGTCACCGGCGAGATGTGGTGGTGGCGCGTGGCCTATCTGGACGCCGACGGCCGCGAGGTGGTCCAGGACGCCAACGAGGTGCACATTCCCACCGGCCAGACGGTGGTGTTCGAACTGGAAAGCGCCGACGTGATCCACAGCTTCTGGGTTCCGCGTCTGGGCGGCAAGGTCGACATGATCCCGGGGCGGCGCAACTTCCTGCGCCTGCAGGCCGATGCGCCCGGGACCTATGGCGGGCAGTGCGCCGAATATTGCGGCGGTCCCCACGCGCTGATGGGGCTGGTCGTGGTCGCGCATGATCCCCGGGCCTATGCGGCCTGGCGCGCGCGTCAGGCGCAGGCCGCCACGGCGGTCGTTTCGGCCCAGGCGCCGCTGGCCTTGATCGATCAGGGACGCGCCGTGTTCGCCGCCTCGGGCTGCGGGGCGTGCCACACCATTCGCGGAACCGAGGCGAACGGGCTAGCCGGGCCGGACCTGACCCACGTCGGATCGCGCCAGACCCTGGGCGCGGGCATCCTGCCCAACAACCAGGGAACGATGGCGGGCTGGATCTCCGACAGCCAGGGCATCAAGCCCGGCAACCGGATGCCGTCCTATCCCGTGTTGACCGGCCAGGACCTGCGCGCCGTCGCCGCCTATCTGGAAAGCCTGAAATGAGTTCGGAAACCGGGTTCGATCCCGAACTCTACAAACGCTTCCCCACGCAGGAGAAGCGGCCCGAGGGCGAGCTGAAGCAGCTTGAGGACGTCTGGTGCGGACCGCGCCGGCCGTGGGAGTGGATCACGGCGATCAACAACAACTTCATCGGCGTCTATTACGTCGGCGCGGCCATGTTGTTCTTCGTGCTGGCGGGGGTGCTGGCGCTGCTGATGCGGACGCAGCTGGCCCTGCCGCTGAACGGCTTCCTGCCGCAGGAGACCTACAACCAGATCTTCACCATGCACGGCACGGTGATGATGTTCCTGTTCGCCGTGCCGGCGGTCGAGGCGCTGGGGGTGCTGCTGCTGCCGCAGATGCTGGGCGCGCGCGACCTGCCGTTCCCCAGGCTGAGCGCCTACGCCTTCTGGGCCTATCTGGTCGGGGGGCTGGCCTTCTTCTGCTCGCTGTTCTTCGGCCTGGCGCCGAACGGGGGCTGGTTCATGTACCCCCCGCTGACGTCCATGACCTATTCGCCCGGGATCAACGCGGACTTCTGGCTGCTGGGCATCGGCTTCATCGAGATTTCGGCCATCGCCGGGGCCATCGAGATCATCGTCGGCGTGCTGAAGACCCGCGCGCCGGGGATGTCGCTGGACAAGCTGCCCATCTTCGCCTGGGCCATGCTGATCTTCGCCTGCATGATCATCATCGCCTTTCCGTCGGTGATCCTGTCGACCCTGCTGCTGGAACTGGAGCGGGCGCTGGACTGGCCGTTCTTCGATGCGGCGCGGGGCGGCGATCCGGTGCTGTGGCAGCACCTGTTTTGGTTCTTCGGCCACCCCGAGGTCTACATCATCTTCCTGCCGGCGGCCGGGGCCATGTCGACGATCATCCCGGTGGTCGCGCGCACCCGTCTGGTCGGGTACCGGATGGTGGTGATGGCCATGCTGGCGACGGGCTTCATCAGCTTCGGCGTCTGGGCCCACCACATGTTCACGATCGGGATGCCGCGCCTGTCGATCAACTATTTCAGCGCCGCGTCCATGGCCGTCAGCGTGCCGGCGGGGGTGCAGGTCTTCGCCTGGATCGCCACGCTGGCGGCGGGAAGGATGCGCTTCAACACGCCGGGCCTGTTCGCGGTCGGCGGGCTGGTGATCTTCGTCATGGGCGGCCTGACCGGGGTGATGGTGGCCATGGTGCCCTTCGACTGGCAGGCGCACGACAGCTATTTCATCGTCGCCCACCTGCATTACGTGCTGATCGGCGGCATGGTGTTCCCACTGTTCGCGGCGATCTACTACTGGCTGCCCATGTCCAGCGCCCGGCCGTTGAGCGAGCGGTGGGGGCGCTGGATCTTCTGGCTGATGTTCGCCGGGCACAACATCACCTTCCTGCCGATGCACCTGACCGGGCTGATGGGGATGCCGCGCCGGGTCTATACCTATCTGCCCGGGCGGGGGTGGGACCTGCTGAACGTCATATCGACGGTCGGCGCCTTCATGTTCGGCCTGGCGGTGCTGCTGTGGATCGTGGACATGATGCGCAACTTCCGCCTCTTCGGCGCGCGCGAGGCCGGCAATATCTACGACGGCCCCGGGCTGGAATGGCTGCCCAACGGCCTCTATTCGCTGCGGTCGATCCCGGTGATCAAGAGCCTGTATCCGGTATGGGACCAGCCGGACCTCGCCCGCGACGTGGCCGCCGGCCGCTATTTCCTGCCCGGCGCGCCCCGCGGCGAGCGCGAGACGATCGTCACCAGCCCGCTGAACGCCGAGCCGCAGTATCTGCAACGGATGCCGCGCCCCTCCAGCTGGCACGTGTGGGGGGCGATCTTCACGGCGGGTTTCTTTCTGATCCTGACCGTCCAGGCCTACGCCGCCTCGGTGATCAGCGGCCTGCTGGCCATCTACTGCATCGTCAAATGGTGCTGGAACATGGATCGGCCGATGGCGCAGGCCAGCGTGGACATCGGCGGCGGCGTGCGGGTTCCGACCTATCGGTCGGGACCGTCCAGCCACGGCTGGTGGGCGATGGTCATCACCCTGATCGTCGGAGGAATGGTCTGCCTCCTGGCCGGATTCGCCTATGTCTTCCTGTGGAGCCGACGCCCGGACCTGTGGATCGCGCCGCCCGACATGTCCGGGTTGATCCAGGGGGTGGGGCTGCTGGCGGTCGCCGGCCTGTGCGCCTGGGGAGGGCCGGCGGCGCTGAAGCTGGACCGCCCGCGCAGCGGCGTGATCGCGGCCGTCCTGCTGTTCGTCGGCGCGGCCGCCCTGGTCGCGGCCAGCGCCACGGACTTCACGACCTGGATGGGGGCGGGGCTGGACCCGCAGGCGTCCGGCCAGGGCGCCACGGTCTTCGCTCTGATGAGCTGGCAGGCGCTGTTCGTCGGAATCGGCGCGATCATGGGCGTCTTCGCCGTGGCGCGCTGGCTGTTCGGGCTGGCGTCGGCGGCGCAACCGGCCACCTTCGAACTGATCGGTCTGTTCCTGGCCTTCACGGCGGGGCAGGGCGCTTTCGTCCTGCTGCTGACCCGCCTGTTCCCGGGGGGCTGAGATGCGCAGCTGGCTGATGATGACCGGCGGGCTGCTGGTCTGGGCGGCCCATTTCCTGGGCGTCTATCTGATTTCCAGCCTGGGCGATGTGGCGGCCACGGCGGATGCGCCGGCTTGGCGCGGGGCGGCGCTGGTCTTCAGCGGCGCCTGCCTGGTCGCGGAGGGCGCCGTGCTTTGGCTCCTGGCGCGGCGCGCCCGCGTCACGGACGACGAGGGCCTGGCGCCGTTCACGATCGGCGTCGGGCTGACCGGCGCCCTGGCCGGCCTGATCGGCGTGGTCTGGCAGACCGCGCCGATCCTCATGGCCGGCTGATTCCTAGACGATCCAGGCGTGGTCCTGGGTTTGGCGGATGTGGTCGATGTCGTTGGCGGGGATGCGGTGGAGGTCGGCCAGGTCGGGCCCGGCGTCGGCGGCGTGCAGGGCGTCGAACCAGGCAGGCGGCAGGGTGTCGACGGCGGCGATGTCCGGGGCCGGCGCCTTGTGGGCGTCGAACGTCGGCATGACCTGGCCGGTCAGGTCGAGGTCGGCGGCCAGGACGAAGGCGTCGTCGTCGAGGCTGTCCGAACCGATCACGATGGGATCGCGGAAGTCTTCGGGGGCCAGGATCGCCTTGCCCGGCTCGGCGGCGGCCAGGGCGCCGTTGTTCCCGCCAGCGACCTGAATCCCACCCAGCCACAGGCCGGCGGTCAGCCCCACGTGCTCGGCGCTTTCGGAGAAGTTGAGCAGCATCTGGGCGCGGTTCGATGCGCCGCTGTCCAACTGGCTGGTCCAGTGGGCCAGGCCGCCGGCGTCGGGTTCGCGGTTCAGGGTGAAGCGGTACATCTGGGCCACGAAGTCGGCGTTCGACAGGTTTCCGTACTTCTGCTGGAACTCGGCGGCCGAGGCGAAGGCGGCGGCGATGTCGATCAGGGCCGTGCCGTCCTTGAGGTTCTGGGTCCAGACGGCCAGGCCGCCGACGTCAGCCAGGCGGTCGAAGGTGGCGTCATAGAGACGGGCGATGATCTTGGCCTGGTCGTCGGCGACCCACAGGCCGCGGTTCAGCACCGAGGCGGTGTTGTTGACGTGCTCGGCGCTCTCGGAGAAGGCGACCAGCATGTCGGTGCGGTTCAGCGAGCCGTTGTCGAGGCGAGCGGTCCAGTTGGCCAGGCCGCCGGCGTCGGGCTCGCGCCGCAGGGTGGTGCGATACAGCTGGGCGACATAATCCTGGTTGGACAGGCCGCCGAAGTTAGACTGGAACTCGGCGGAATCCAGGAAGGCCTGCGCCATCTGGGTCAGGGTCAGCCCGCCTTCCAGCCGGTCGAGCCAGTTCTCGAAGCCGCCCTGGTCGGACTGGCGGGCCAGGGCGGCGTCGTACATCCGCATCACCTGGGCCGCCTGGCTGGCCGCGTCGAACGTCAGGGTCCCGTCGACGAAGCGCAGGTTCTCGATCGAGACCAGCGCATCGGTCCCTTCGCCGGCCCCAGAGATCGAGGTGCTGTCGGCCACATACATCCGCCGCGCCGAGGCGTAGAGCGCCGTGTCCACGCCCGCGCCGCCGTCCAGAAGGTCATTGCCGCCCGCGCCGGTCAGGGTGTCATTTCCCGCGCCCGCGGCGAAGATGTTGGCCGACGCATCGCCAATGAAGGTGTCGTTGAAGGCTGTGCCGTAGGCGCCCTCGATCGAGACGAGAGTGTCGATCCCGTGCGCGACCGAGTTGGCCTGACCCGTCGCTAGGTTGACCGTGACCGCAGTCGAGGCGGTGCGATAGTCTGCAATGTCGGTACCCGCGCCACCGTCCAAACGATCGAAACCGGCCCCGCCTATCAGGATGTCGTCGCCGACGTTTCCGTAAAGGATGTCATCCCCCGCGCCGCCGTCCAGAGTGGACCCAATGACGGCGCCGCCCGGCGTGCTGACTCCCGTCAGCGACACATTGATCGTGTAGGTTCGGCCCGCCGTCAGGGGCGCGTAGTCAGATTGCGTCGTCCATTGGCCGACCGCGATATAGAAGACGCCGCTGGCGGGCAGGGTGAAGGTCAGCGACGAGTCCTGCGCCGCGCTGCTGCCCACGTCGCGGGCGCCGTCGTCGTTGGAAGCGAGGATTGCGTCATTCGCGCCGATTAGGCGAATGACGGGATCCATTCCGGGGGAGGCGCGATCGATGTCGATCGTCACCGTCTCGCCGGCCGTGCCGGTGAAACAATAATATTCGTACCCGTTTCCGGTCGCGGTGGCGTTTACAGTCGTATGAGGAACGGCGGTCGAAGAGATAATCTCCTGATCGAATTCGCGATCAAAGGAGCCATCGAGCGAAAGCGCTGTTTCCCGCGATCCGATATTCTGAGCCTGAGCTTTCGACAGGTCGGCGATCGCGATCGGCGCAATGTAGGCCTGAGCATACATCGTATCAGATCCGGAACCGCCGATCGCCCTTTCGATCACTGCGCCTTGGGCGATAGCGACATTGCCGCGCAGGCCGCCGACGTTCGAGAAATGCCCCTGACGAAGGTCGATAACCTGACTTTGACTGTAGCCCGAGAAGTCCAGCGTATCGTAGCCGCCGGCGTCCCATACGGCGAAAATCAGTGGCGACGTCGCGCTTGTCGCCGTCAGGAAATCGCGACCAGCGTTCGAGTTGAAGCCGTAGGTCGTATCGCCGGTTCGGGTTGACATGTTGGCGCCATACAGCAGTTGAATCGCCGCGATGTCGTCCAGCAGCGGCGCCGCGGCGTAGTAGCCGCCAAAATTGGCGCCGGTGTTGGTTTCCGACCAGTAGCTCATGATCGAATACTGTCGAGTGTCCTCCGCATAGGTGGAATCTGCATAGGTGGGATCACCGTCTCCTGCATTGTAGTTGCCAGGATGGTGAAGGCCGATTGCATGGCCGATTTCATGCGTCAGGGTGTGACGGCCGTAGTTCAGATAGGCGGGGTTGGCATTGTAGCTCAGGCTGCTGTTGAACCAAGCGTCCCCGGACACGGAATCCGCCGACGTGCTGCCCGGGAAATTGGCGAATGCGGCGGCGCCGTCCGATCCGCTGGAATAGTTGCCGAACACCATGGTCGCGTCATTGGAGTAGCCCGCACCGACCCGAACGAAAGTTATGTTCGCAACATCGGCCCAGGACTGGAGCGCCAACAGAGTCTGCTGAATCTGCACCTCGGTGAAACGGGTGAAGCCCGTGGTGTCGTCCGGCATGGTCGCCGGCGCCGTATCGCGAAAAGAGAAGGTTACGACCGCGCCGGGCCCCCACGTCACGCCCGCGCGGGCGATCTCGAAGGCCGCGCCCTCGATCGTATAGGACGGCAGGCCGCCCGGGGTCACATAGCCGCCGCGATCACCGGCGTTCGCGTCGTAGGGACCTCCGGTCGTGGGGTTTTCAATGGTCAGGCCCAGGCACAGTGGGCAGGCGCAGCGGACGCCGTCGGTGTCGGACGTCGCGCTTTCATCGACCGTGCGGGAAACTTCGCCTGGGAAGGACCGTTCAGACCACATGACTTATGTTCCACGACTCTGACTGTATCTGGATTGACACCAAACACGCACGCGGGCGCCCGTTTGGCAACCCAAGACTGCGATGGCTCGGATGGTGCTGGACTTGTTTTGGTCGATTGTTGCAGCCACGTTTCTCCTTCTAGGCGGAGAAATGTCGTCGTCAGCAAGGATGGACAGGGAGCAGGCCGTCATGGGTCGGACAAGCATGCCGCGATTGCCAGACGCCACGGAACTGGCGGGCGACTGGCGAATTGAGGGGCAAGGCGGCCTGGATTGCGACCTTGTGCTGGATGCGAGCGTGATGCGGTTCGAGGGGGCCCAGGCGCCCGCTCATGACCTGACAGCGGCCACGCGGCGCCTGACGCCGATGGGTTTGGGCGAGGTGAGGGCTTGGCGCCCCAGTCCGGACGGCATCGCCCTGCTCAGGGACGATGGCTCCCTGGTGGTGTTCTTGAATCGAAACGGAACGGCTTACGAAGGCCGGGGCCCGGACGGGGAGCGGTTGCGGCTCGTCCGGGCCTGAGCGGTCGGATCAGCGGCCGAACTTCTGGTGCTGGATGCGCTTGGGGATGATGCTGTCGGCGCCCAGGCGGCGCATCTTGTCCTGTTCGTAGGCTTCGAAGTTGCCCTCGAACCATTCGACGTGGCCGTCGCCCTCGAAGGCCAGGATGTGGGTGGCCAGACGGTCCAGGAACCAGCGGTCGTGGGAGATGACCACGGCGCAGCCGGCGAACTCCTCCAGCGCCTCTTCGAGGTTCTGAAGCGTCTCGATGTCCAGGTCGTTGGTCGGTTCGTCGAGCAGGATCAGGTTGCCCCCCGAGGCCAGGGTCTTGGCCAGGTGGACGCGGTTGCGCTCGCCGCCGGACAGCTGGCCGACCTTCTTCTGCTGGTCGCCGCCCTTGAAGTTGAAGCTGCCGACATAGGCGCGGGAGTTAATCTCGCGCTTGCCGACCATCATGATGTCGGTGCCGCCCGAGATGGCCTGCCAGATGCTCTCGTCCGGCTTCAGGTCGTCGCGCGACTGGTCGACATAGGCCAGCTTGACCGTCTCGCCGACCTTGATCGTGCCGCCGTCGGGCTTTTCCTGGCCGGTGATCAGCTTGAACATGGTCGACTTGCCGGCGCCGTTCGGGCCGATGACGCCCACGATGCCGTTGGGCGGCAGCTTGAAGGTCAGGTTGTCGAACAGGGTCTTGTCGCCATACGACTTCTGCAGGCCCTCGACTTCCAGCACGACATTGCCCAGGCGCGGGCCGGGCGGGATCTGGATGACGGCGAAGGACTGGGCCTGACGGCTGTTTTCCTGCTCCTCGACCATCCGCTCATAGGCGGCCAGACGCGCCTTGGACTTGGCCTGACGGGCCTTGGCACCCGAGCGCACCCACTCCAGTTCGCGGGTGAGGGCGCGCTGGCGGGCTTCGGATTCCGACTGCTCCTGGACGACGCGCTTCTGCTTGGCTTCCAGCCAGGAAGAATAGTTGCCTTCGTGCGGATGGCCGCGGCCGCGGTCCAGCTCCAGGGTCCACTTGGTCACCTGATCCAGGAAGTAGCGGTCGTGGGTCACCAGGATGACGCAGCCGGGGAAGTTCTCCAGATGATGCTGCAGCCAGGCGACGGATTCGGCGTCCAGGTGGTTGGTCGGTTCGTCCATCAGCAGCATGTCGGGCTTGGACAGCAGCAGGCGGGCCAGAGCCACGCGGCGCTTTTCACCGCCGGACAGGTTGGTGACGTCCCAGTCGTCGGGCGGGCAGCGCAGGGCGCCCATCGCCTGGTCGATGCGGCTGTCGATGTCCCAGACGTCGCCGGCGTCGATCTTTTCCTGAAGAGAAGTCATCTCCTCCATCAGTTCGTCGGTGTAGTTTTCGCCCAGTTCGGCGGCGACTTCGTTGAAGCGATTGACCCATTGCTTCTCCTCGCACCAGGCCTCGACGTTCTGGCGGACGTTCAGGGCGGGATCCAGCTGGGGCTCCTGCTCCAGATAGCCGCGCTTGACGCCGTCGGCCGCGCGGGCCTCGCCGGAGAATTCGGTGTCCAGGCCGGCCATGATCTTGAGCAGGGTGGACTTGCCCGAGCCGTTGACGCCGACCACGCCGATCTTGGCGTCGTTGTAGAAGCTCAGCCAGATGTTCTCGAAGATCTTCTTGCCGCCGGGAAAGGTCTTGGTCAGACCCTGCATCTGGAAAATATATTGCTGCGCCATGAGGTGCGGTTTCGCCCTTGGGGTTCGTCGGATGGGGAGGTTCGCGCGGATGTAGCGATCCTGAGGGCCGAGGGCAAATGAGGCGAGGAGCCGGCCGTCCCTTCGGCCGCCGGTCGCGGCGATGTTATTGGTCTTTCGCGGACCGGTGTTCGATCATTCGCGGAGGAGCAGGGACGCGTGATGCGCTATCGGACGCGCGCGGCGGCGCTGGTTGTCGCCTTGATGGCGGCGGGCGTCGCGCAGGCCCAGGGGCGACCGCCGGCGCCCGTGCTGGCGGCGGTGCAGGCGATGGACACGATGTGCCGGGAATTCGGCACGCCCGGAGACAAGAGCGGCCTGCTTCGCGCGGCGGACCTGAACGGCGACGGCGTCGCGGACTGGGTTCTGGACGAGGGCGCCTATGTCTGCGAGGGCGCGGCCAGCCTGTTCGGCGGGTCGGGCGGCTCCCAGGTCAGCGTCTGGGCTGGGCGGCGGGACGGCGGCGCCTCGGAGCCTTTCACCCATGGCGCGTTTGGGGCCGTGATCGACGGCGGACGCCTGTGGTTGATGGTCGGCGGGGAGATGTGCGGCCAGAAGACTGCAGGACTGGCGCGGGCCGAATACGAGGGGTGCCGCCGTCCGCTGGCGTGGGACGCGCGAACGGGGCGGTTCGATTTCGCACCGGTCTCGGAGGCGCGGCCTGTGGACTGACGGGCGCCCGCGCGTTCAGGCGTAGTTGAAGCTGATCGAGATGCGGTCGGACTTGGCCTGATTGGTCGGCACCTCGTGGCGCAGCCAGCTTTCCCACATCAGCACCGTGCCCGCCTGGGGGCGCAGATAGACAAAGGGGCGCTCAGCCTCGGGTGCGTCGTCGGTCACGGACGGGCGGGCCATCATGAAGGGCAGGCGCGGGTCCTCCAGCTTCAGCGAGGAGGCGCCGTCGGGGATGTCGACATAGACGGTGCCGGACAGGAAGGCGTGCGGGTGGAGATGGCCGGTGTGGCCGCCGCCGGGCTTCAGGATGTTGACCCACAGATTGTCGAGGCGCGGCTTTCGAGCCAGGTCGAACTTCAGCGCCTTGGCGTAGGCGACGGCGTGGCGGTCCAGGTGGCGCTTCAGTTCGGCGAACTCAGGGAAGCGCTGGGGCAGGTCGTTCAGTGAGCCGTAGGAGGTGTAGCCGCGATAGGCGTTGGCCCGGCACCAGCGGCGGCCGGCCTCGTCCTCCTGGGCCATCATGCGGCAGACGTCGACCAGTTGGGCGTTGAAGTCGGCCCAGCCCCGGCCGTCGGCGAGGGAGGCTTCATAGACCTGGGTGACGAAGAGGGGGCGCAGGGACATGGGACCGGCTTAGACTCCTGGGCGGCGGTTGAGAAGGTCCGTGCAGGGCCGCTCGCCTCCGGCGCACGATCCGGCTAAGAACCTTCCATGTTCAAGTCTGTCCTGGTCGCCAATCGCGGCGAAATCGCCTGCCGTGTCTTCCGCACCGCCAAGCGGATGGGGATTCGCACCGTCGCCGTCTATTCCGAGGCCGACGCGGACGCCCTGCACGTGCGCGAAGCCGACGAGGCGGTGCTGATCGGGCCGGCGCCGGCGCGCGAAAGCTATCTGGACGGGGCCAAGGTGTTGGCGGCGGCCAAGGCTGTGGGGGCGGAGGCGATCCACCCCGGCTATGGCTTCCTGAGCGAGAACGCCGACTTCGCCGAGGCGGTGACGGCGGCCGGTCTGGTCTGGATCGGGCCGGACCCGAAGTCGATCCGAGCCATGGGGCTGAAGGACGCGGCCAAGCAGTTGATGATCGAGGCCGGGGTGCCGGTGACGCCGGGCTATCAGGGCGCGGACCAGTCGGAGGAGACGCTGACAGCCGAGGCGGCGCGGATCGGCTACCCGGTGCTGATCAAGGCGGTCGCGGGCGGGGGCGGCAAGGGGATGAAGCGGGTCGACGATCCGGCCGATTTCGCCGCCGGCCTGGCCAGCGCCAAGCGCGAGGGGGCGGCGGCGTTCGGCGACGACCGGGTGCTGATCGAACGCTACATCACCCGGCCCCGCCACATCGAGGTCCAGGTCTTCGGCGACCGGCACGGCAACGTGGTGCACCTGTACGAGCGAGACTGTTCCCTGCAACGCCGCCACCAGAAGGTGATCGAGGAGGCGCCGGCGCCGGGCATGAGCGAGGCCGTGCGGGCGGCGGTGACCGGGGCGGCGATCAAGGCGGCCAAGGCGGTCGACTATGTCGGGGCCGGCACCATCGAGTTCATCGCCGACGCCTCGGACGGGCTGAAGGCGGACGGCGTCTGGTTCATGGAGATGAACACCCGGCTGCAGGTCGAACACCCCGTGACCGAGAGCGTCACCGGCGTCGATCTGGTCGAATGGCAGTTCCGCGTGGCGGCGGGCGAGCCGATCCCGCTGAAGCAGGACGAGATCAAGCTGAACGGCTGGGCCATGGAGGCGCGGCTGTATGCCGAGGACCCGGCCAACGGCTTTTTGCCGAGCATCGGCCGGCTGGAGCACTTCGTTCTGCCCGACGACATCCGTGTCGACACCGGCGTGGAGCAGGGCGGCGAGGTCAGCCAGTTCTACGATCCGATGATCGCCAAGCTGATCGTCCACGCGGACACGCGCGAGGCGGCGGCGGCGAAACTGGCCGAGGCGGCGGGCGAGGTGGAAGTCTGGCCTGTCCGCACCAACGCCGGCTTCCTGAAACGCTGCCTCGAACACCCGCGCTTCACAGCCGGGGACGTGGATACCGGGTTCATCGCGGCGGAGGAGGCGGCGCTGCAGCCGGCGGAGTCGGACGAGGCGACGCTGGCGGCGCTGACGCTGGTTGCCGAGGCGGCGGCGGATCGGGTGGAGAGCGGGGCCGACCGGTTCAGCCCCTGGGGCGGGCGACCCGGTCTGTCGTATGGCGTGCGGCTGAACGCGCCGCCGGCCGCAACGGTGTGGGCGCAGTTGGACGGGCGCGGCGTCTCAGCGCCGGTGACGCCGGTCGAGACCGGCTGGCGAGCGCAGGGCGGCGCCGTGGCGCACGTGGGCTTCGACCAGGTGCAGGCGGGCGAGCGGCTGTTCGGCTATCAGGCGGTCGAGGACGGCTTCGTCCTGTTCGTCGACGGCGAGGCGCAACGGGTCACGCCCTATCGCGCGGCCGTCGGCGGCGGCGCCGGGGCCGTTTCTGACGGTTCCCTCCGGGCGCCCATGCCGGGCAAGATCGTGGCCGCGCCGATCAAGGCGGGCGACCCGGTGGCCAAGGGCCAGACGGTCGTCGTGCTGGAGGCCATGAAGATGGAGCACGCCCTGACCGCGCCGTTCGACGGGGTGGTCGAGAGCGTCGCCGTCGTCGGCGAGCAGGTGAGCGAGGCCGCCGTGCTGGCGGTGGTGAAGGCGGACGCCTAGATCGCGGCCATGCCCCTTCACATCATCAAGCTGGGCGTCGGCGTGCCGGACGTCGAATGGCTGGAGCGGCGCGCCGCCAAGGGCGGGCCGCTGGTGGTCCATACGCGCATGACCCCCAAGCGCGCGGCCGAGGTCGAGGACGGCGGTTCGCTGTTCTGGGCGGTGAAGGGGACGATCGTCTGCCGCCAGCCGGTGCTGGACATCTCGACCCTGGGCGAGGGCAAGGCCAGCCGGTGCGAGATCACCCTGGAGCCCAAGGTCATTCGCACCGCGCCGATGGGGCGGCGGCCGTTCCAGGGCTGGCGCTATTTCGAGGCCAAGGACGCGCCGGCGGACCTGGATACGCTGGAGGCCGGCGAGGCGCCCGAAGAGCTGGTGAAACAGCTGCGTGAACTCGGGGCCTGGTAGCCCAGATCCACAAAGATTTTGGGAGTTGACCCCGGCGTGGACGCGTGGCCTGTGCCGCGTCCGATGTCGTTCCTGAGCCCTACATCCCGAACCGCGTTGCGCGACCTGCTGGCCCTGGCCTGGCCGGTGATCCTGGCGCGTCTGGGCATCATGACCATGGGGCTGACCGACGCCATCGTGGTGGGCAACTACTCCAGCCGGGAACTGGCCTATCATTCCCTGGCGTGGGCGCCGACGTCGATCGTGGTGACGACGGCGGTCGGGCTGATGCTGGGCGTGCAGGTGATGACCGCGCGGATGCTGGGCGAGGGGCGCCGTCACGCGGTCGGCGCGGTGCTGCGTCGGGGCATGGTCTATGCCGTGCAGATCGGCGTGGTGTCGATGATCGCCCTGATCGCGGTCGGGCCGTGGGGGCTGGGTCGGATCGGGCTTGAGGACGGGCTGGCGCAAGGGGCCGGACCGGCGCTGGTCGTCTTCGCCCTGTCGATGCCTTTCTATCTGATCTCGGTCGCCGGGCAGTTCTTCCTGGAGGCGCTGGGGCGGCCCAAGCCCGGCATGGCGGCCATGTGGGTGGCCAATGGCGTGAACCTGGCGCTGAACCTGGTGCTGGTGCCCGACCTGCTCGGCGTCGGCTTCGACGGCGCCTTCGCCTCGGCCTGGGCGACGTTCGGGGCGCGCGCGGCCCTGGCGATCTTTCTGGTCGTCTACATCCTGCGCCTGCCCGAGGCGCGGGCCCTGGGCGTGTTCGACAAGCCCGAGCGCGACCCGCAGGGCGCGCGGGACCAGGTCAAGGTCGGCCTGGGGGCCGGGGCGTCCTATTTCATCGAGGTCGGCGCCTTCTCGGGCTTCACCTTCTTCGCCGGCCAGATCGGCGCGGCCGAGACGGCGGCCTGGGCGGTGGTGCTGAACGTGTCGGCCATCGTCTTCATGATCCCCATGGGCCTCTCGTCGGCGACGGCGGTGCTGGTGGGGCGGAGCTATGGCGCGGGCGACGGGCGGGGCGTGCTGAGGGCCGGGCTGGCGGGACTGGGCGTGGTGACGGCGCTGACCTTCGTGGTGGCCCTGGTCGTCTGGCCCAGCGCGCACCTGATCGTGGGGGCCTATAATCGGGACGCGGCGCTGCTGGCGATCGCCGCGCCGGCCCTGGTCCTGGCGACGCTGTTCTTCGTTGCGGACGGCGTGCAGGTGGTGGCGGCCCAGGCCAATCGCGCGGCGGGCGACGTCTGGTGGCCGACGATCATGCACTTCACCGCCTATGGCGCCGTCATGATGCCGCTGGGTTGGGTGCTGGCCCGCCAGATGGGCGTCAACGGTCTGGTCTGGGCCATCATCGTGGCCAGCCTGACGTCTTCGACCCTGCTGGCCGGCCGGTTCGTCCGCATCGCACGGCGCTTGCCGCAAGGCGTTTGAGGAAAGCGCCGCGCCGCTCTATATCCCTGCGCTTCCCCGAACTCCTGGACGATCATGGCCCGCATCCTCATCACCTCGGCGCTGCCCTACATCAACGGCATCAAGCACCTGGGGAATCTGGCGGGTTCGATGCTGCCGGCCGACGTCTGGGCGCGGTTCAAGCGGGCGCAGGGGCATGAGGTCCTCTACATCTGCGCCACCGACGAGCACGGCACCCCGGCCGAACTGGCCGCCGCCGCCGCCGGTCAGGACGTGCGGACCTATTGCGACGAGCAGCACCTGATCCAGAAGCAGGCGGGCGAGGCGTTCGGCCTAAGCTACGACTGGTTCGGCCGTTCCTCCAACCCGCAGAACCATCGCCTGACCCAGCACTTCGCCGAGGCGCTGGAGAACAACGGCCTGATCGAGGAGCGGGTCGACCGGATGATCTATTCGATCGACGACGCCCGCTTCCTGCCCGACCGCTATGTCGAGGGGACCTGCCCCCACTGCGCCTATCCCAAGGCGCGCGGCGACCAGTGCGACAACTGCGGCCGGCTGCTGGATCCCACCGACCTGATCGACCCGTATTCGGCGGTGTCCGGCTCGAAGAACCTGGAGGTGCGCGACACCCGCCACCTCTATCTGCTGCAGACCAAGATCGAACCGGAAATCCGCGCCTGGGTGGACGGCAAGACCGGCTGGCAGCAACTGGCCAAGTCCATCGCCTACAAGCACCTGGACGAGGGGCTGATCGACCGCGGCATCACCCGCGACCTGGCCTGGGGCGTGCCGGTGACCAAGGACGGCTTCCCCCGTCCGGGCATGGAGGACAAGGTCTTCTACGTCTGGTTTGACGCCCCCATCGAATATATCGCCGCGACCGAGGAATGGGCCGAGGCGACGGGCCGCACCTGGCGCGACTGGTGGCGGCTGGACGAGGGGGCGGAAGACGTCCGCTACGTCCAGTTCATGGGCAAGGACAACGTCGCCTTCCACACGGTTTCCTTTCCGGCGACCATCATCGGCTCGGGCGAACCGTGGAAGACGGTGGACCAGCTGAAGGCCTTCAACTGGCTGAACTGGTATGGCAGCAAGTTCTCGACCAGCCAGAAGCGCGGCGTCTTCATGGACCAGGCGCTGGAGCTGCTGCCGGCCGACTACTGGCGCTGGCGCCTGACGGCTTACGGCCCGGAACACGCGGATTCGGCCTTCACCTGGGAGGACTTCCAGGCTTCGACCAACAAGGACCTGGCCGACGTGCTGGGCAACTTCGTCAACCGCATCGTGAAGTTCGCCGAGTCCAAGTTCGACGGCGTCGTGCCCGAGGGCGGCGAGCCGGGACCGGTCGAAGCCAAGCTGGAGGCCGACCTCCGCGCCGCGGTCGCCGAGGCGACCGAGCAGTTCGAGGCGATGGAGTTCCGCAAGGCCGCCCAGGCCGTGCGCGCCGCCTGGGTGCTGGGCAACGAATATCTGCAGGAAGCCGCGCCGTGGACGGCGTTGAAGACCGACCGCGACCGCGCCGCCGTCGGCGTCCGCACCGGCCTGAACCTGGTCGCCCTGTTCGCGCGCCTGGCCGCGCCGATCCTGCCGTTCACCGCGCCGAGGATCGCGGCCTCGGTCGGATCGACCGATCTGTCGTGGCCGGGTGCAGCCGAGGACCTGCTGAACACCCTGCCGGTCGGCGGCGTGGTCCAGGCCCAGGGCGTGCTGTTCGCCAAGATCGAGGATGCGCAGGTCGCGGAATGGTCCAACCGCTTCGGCGGCGCGGAAGGCTGACGGCCTAGCGTCTGTTCCAGGGCGCCTGGCCCAACAGCATCGCCAGGCCGCACCAGCCGGTCGCGCCCGCGGCCGCCAGCGCCGCGCCCAGCAGGCCGGCAAGGACGAAGCCGGCGGGATGGATGGCGAAGCCGGCCAGAACGCCTAGCGTCACCAGCGTCCCGACGACGATCTGCACCTGGCGGAAGATCGAGACCGGCGGGCCGCCGGGCGCCGCCTCGACGATCGGCAGGCCGTCGCGGCGCCAAGCCTCGATCCCTCCATCCAGGTTGAACACGGGCTGACCGCCGGGCGCGACGGCGCCTATGGCGGCGCAGGCCTGGCCGCCGCGCGCGCCCTTCTGGCACTGAAACACGATCGCGCGGTCCGCCGGCAGGTCCATGTCGCGCAGGATCGCCGCCGTCCGGGCCAGGGGCGCCGACAAGGCGTAGGGAATGTGGCTGGCGGCGAACTCGTTCGGCTCGCGCACGTCGATCAGCACCGCCTGGCCAGAGACCAGCAAGGCCATCGCCTGACGGGGGGAGACGGTGTCGACCATGTGGTCAGTCCTTTGCGCAGAAATGGGCGTAGAGAACGGTCATGATCTCGACCGCCGCCGGATGGGCGATGAAATAGGTGAGGGTGCGATGGTCGCGACGGAAGTCGACCACGCCCTCGTCCTTCAGCTTCGACAGGTGCTGGGACATCGACGTGGGGGCCACGCCGGTCTCCTCGATCAGGGTCGAGACGTTCCGTTCGCCTTGAGCCAGGGCGCACAGGATCAGCAGGCGGTGGGGATTGGCCAGGCTTTTAAGGAAGGCCGCCGCCTCGTCCGCGCGGGGCGGCAGGGCGTCGGTCAGCTCCATGACGAGGGCGTCTTTACATTTCATGATTTGATCATATCATAAAAATATAAATTGAAAAGGAGGCTCCCGTGGCCAGGGACTATGCGGCGCTGACACGCGACATCTCGACCTACATCGGTGAACTTCGCCGCGCCCAGCCGGAGCCCATGCAGGCGTTCTCGGCCCTGGCGAAGGGCGCGACGGCGGACGGCGCGGTCGACAAGAAGACGAAGGAGATGATCGCCCTGGCGATCGGCGTCGCGCAGCGATGCGACGGCTGCATCGGCTTTCACGCCAGGGCGCTGACGGACTTGGGCGCGACGCGCGACGAGATCGCCGAGGTCATGGCCATGTGCGTCTATATGGGCGGCGGGCCGGCCCTCATGTACGCGGCCGACGCCCTGCGCGCCTTCGATCAGTTCGCCGAGGCGGCCTAGGATTCGGCGAAGATCACGGGCAGGCCGGCGGCGTGCCAGGCCTGGATGCCGCCGGTCAGGTTGAAGACCGGCTGGCCGTCGGCGGCGGTCGGGCCCACGAAGGCGCAGACCTGGTGGCTGCGTCCGCCCTTCAGGCACTGAACCACGATCTTCTTGTCGGCCGGCAGGTCCAGCGCGTCCCAGGCGGCCGGCATCTGGCTGAGCGGGGCCAGGATCGCGCCTTCGATGCGCGCGGCGGCGTATTCGTCCGGCTCGCGCACGTCGATCAGAACGGCCTCGCCCGCCTGGAGCCAGGCGGCGGCCTCCTCGACCGAGACCGTCGCCACGCTCATCGGGCGGCGTCCGGTTCGGCCGGGGCGGGGGCGTGACCGTCCCCGGCGCCTTGTCGGCCCAGGTGGTGGGCGGCCTCTTCGGGGCCGATCTCCAGGAAGGCGGGGGCGGAGGCGTTGAACTGCTCGGTGTTTCCGGTGCGGACCACCACCTGGCGCGCGCCGTCCCAGATCATGTGCAGGGCCACATACAGGACCACCACCAGGCCGACGTAGCCGATCCAGCGGAAGCGGTGCAGCAGCTTGGCGATGTAGGTGGCGGCCACCCCCATCAGGGCGATCGACAGGATCAGGCCAAAGACCATGATCCACGGATGCTCGTGCGCGGCGCCGGCGACGGCCAGCACATTGTCCAGCGACATGGTGATGTCGGCGATCATGATCTGGACCAGCGCCGCGCCGAACGACTTGCGCTTGACGCCGAGCTCCTCGGGCGAGGGGCCCGTGCCGTGCTCGATGCTCAGGGCCAGCTGCAGCTCGGCCTCCGCCTCGGCCTGATCGTGCGTCGCCTGCTCGCGCAGTTCGCGCCACATCTTCCAGCACACCCAGAGCAGCAGCAGGCCGCCGGCCAGCAACAGACCCACCAGCGCCAGAAGCTGGACCGTGATCAGGGCGAAGCCGATCCGCATGACCACGGCGGCGGCCAGGCCGACCAGGATCGCCTTCTTGCGCTGGTCCTGGGGCAGGGCGGCGGCGGCCAGGCCCACGGCCACGGCGTTGTCGCCGGCCAGCACCAGGTCCATCAGCAGGACCTGGCCCAGGGCGGTGAGTTGACTGACGAGTTCGGGGGAGGAGAGGACGTCCATGCCCGCTCTCTAGCGCCGGTGCGGCAATCTGTCAGCCGCGTTGCGCGCGCGCCGCCTCATAAAGCGCCACGGCGGCGGCGTTGGAGACGTTCAGGCTCTCGAAGCCGCCGGGCATGGGAATCTTGGCCAGCACGTCGCAGTGTTCGGCCACCAGGCGGCGGATGCCGTCGCCTTCCGAGCCCATGACCAGGACGGTCGGCTGGGCGTCCAGGGCCTCTTCCAGGGTCTGCTCGCCCGCGCCGTCCAGACCGACGGCGCGCCAGCCCAGGTCCGCCAGCCGTTCCAGCGCGCGGCTGAGATTGGTCACGCGGGCGTGCGGCAGGCGTTCGGTGGCGCCGACCGCGGCCTTGGCCAGGGCGCCGGCCAGGGCGGGGGCGTGACGGTCCTGCACCACGATCCCGCGCGCGCCGAAGGCCAGGGCCGAGCGGAAGATGGCTCCCACGTTCTGGGGGTCGGTCAGCTGGTCCAGCATGACGATCACGCCCTGCGCGGGTTCGGCAAGGTCCTCCAGCGCCACGCCTTCCAGCGGCTGGACCTTGAAGGCCAGGCCCTGGTGCACCGCCCCGGGCGGCAGCATGCGGGTCAGGGCCTGGGGATCGATCGTCTCGATGCGATGGCCGTGGGCCAGATCGCCGGCCTCGATCTCGGCCGCGCGCTCGGGCGTGGCCAGCAGCCGGCCGGTCCCGCGCCGGGCGGGATTCGCCAGAGCGGCCAGGACGGGGTGCCGGCCCCAGAGGAAATTGTCGGCGTCGGCCCGGCCTCGCTCGGCGCCGCGCGCAGGACGCGGCGCCTCTTCGCGGGCCGCAAACCCTTTGCCGGCGGGCTTTTCTGCCCGGTCTCGAGGCGCGCCGGGGCGGCCGGCGAAGGCCTGTTTTTTACCGCTTTTACGGTCGTTGCGTTCTGATTTCGACGACACTATAAGACGCCCTCCGATTTGGAGCCCCAGGGGCTTTCGGGTCTGGGCGCCCCCTCTATCGCAGAGGAGGCGGCAAGCCGAACGCTTTTGTTTCGTCCCGCTTCCCTTGATGGGCGGAACGAGGGGTCCGGCGGTTCGACAGAGCGCGTTGGGGGAATGTCCCGAGCGGCAAAGGGGGGGGACTGTAAATCCCCTGCGTAAGCTTCGTAGGTTCGAGTCCTACTTCCCCCACCACGCGCCTTTCGAACACGACGGATCAGGACGACGGAGAGGAACCGGCTGCGGCGTTCCCCAAGAACTTCCGCAGTCTCCGCGCGGGTATAGCACAATGGTAGTGCAGCAGCCTTCCAAGCTGAGGATGTCGGTTCGATCCCGTCTACCCGCTCCAGGTTTTTTGATCAGCATCGCGCCCCTCCGCTGACGGACCAGGGCCTCGAGGAGTTTTGGCCATGGCCAAGGAAAAGTTCGAACGCACGAAGCCGCACTGCAACATCGGCACGATCGGTCACGTCGACCACGGCAAGACGACGCTGACGGCGGCGATCACGATGACGCTGGCGAAGGCGGGCGGTGCGAAGGCGATGAACTACGCCGACATCGACGCGGCGCCGGAAGAGAAGGCGCGCGGCATCACGATCAACACGGCGCACGTGGAATATGAGACGGCCAACCGTCACTACGCCCACGTCGACTGCCCGGGCCACGCCGACTATGTGAAGAACATGATCACGGGCGCGGCGCAGATGGACGGCGCGATCCTGGTGGTTTCGGCCGCGGACGGCCCGATGCCGCAGACGCGCGAGCACATCCTCCTGGCCCGTCAGGTCGGCGTGCCGGCGCTGGTGGTCTTCATGAACAAGGTCGACCTGGTCGACGACGAAGAGCTGCTGGAGCTGGTCGAGATGGAAGTGCGCGAGCTGCTGAGCAGCTACCAGTTCCCGGGCGACGAAATCCCGATCACCAAGGGCTCGGCCAAGGCCGCGACCGACGGCGTGAACCCGGAGATCGGCGAGCAGCGCGTGCTGGCGCTGATGGAGACGGTCGACGCCTACATCCCGCAGCCGGCCCGTCCGGTGGACCAGCCGTTCCTGATGCCGGTGGAAGACGTGTTCTCGATCTCGGGCCGCGGCACCGTGGTGACGGGTCGCGTCGAGAAGGGCGTGATCAAGGTCGGCGAGGAAGTCGAGATCGTCGGCATCCGTCCGGTCCAGAAGACGACCTGCACGGGCGTGGAAATGTTCCGCAAGCTGCTGGACCAGGGCGAGGCGGGCGACAACGTCGGCGTGCTGCTGCGCGGCACCAAGCGTGAGGACGTCGAGCGCGGTCAGGTCCTGTGCAAGCCGGGTTCGATCACCCCGCACACCAAGTTCCTGGCCGAGGCCTACATCCTGACCAAGGAAGAAGGCGGCCGCCACACGCCGTTCTTCACCAACTACCGCCCGCAGTTCTACTTCCGCACGACCGACGTGACCGGCATCGTGCACCTGAAGGAAGGCGTCGAGATGATCATGCCGGGCGACAACGCCGAGCTGAACGTCGAGCTGATCACCCCGATCGCCATGGACCAGGGCCTGCGCTTCGCCATCCGTGAAGGCGGTCGCACCGTCGGCGCCGGCGTCGTGGCCAAGATCGTCGAGTAATCGACGATCCCAGGCCACGCATCCTTGCGATGCTGCGGGAGCCATGCTCCCGCAGGGGCCAAGATCGTCGAGTAACGCCCCTCTCGGCCTGACGCGCTTCGCGCTGCTTGAGGCCGAGAGAGACAGACGAGACAATCGCATAAGAGCGGCCCCCGGAGCGATCCGGGGGCTGTTTCTGCGTCCGGGGGAAGGAAACCGAGGGGCGGCTCAGGTATTGTGACGGTTCCTCCCGATCCTGGTCGCCCATGCGTTTGATTCTTCTGCTGGCCTGTCTCCTCGCGCTGGGCGCCTGCGCGGTGCATCCAGGCGCCGTGGACCACGTGCGCTTCGCCGCCGATGCGCGGACCGTGACCGCCACGACGCATGATGGCGACCTGAGGGGCGTCGAAGGCGACGGGGTGCGGGCGTTCCTGGGCGTGCCCTTCGCGCGGCCGCCGGTGGGGACCCTGCGCTGGCGGGCGCCGCAGCCGGTCGAGCCCTGGCGCGGCGAGCGCGACGCCACGCGGATCGGCCCGGACTGCACCCAGGCCATCGGCAAGCGCGCCATCCTGGGCGGCGGCGGCGGTGTGGCGGTCGGCTCCGAGGACTGTCTCTATCTGAACATCTACGCCCCTGCCGGCGGCTCGCAGGGCCGGCCGGTCATGCTCTACATTCCCGGCGGCGCCTTCACCGTGGGCGGCGGGGCCAACTACGATCCCAGCCGGCTGGCGCGCGAACAGGACCGGGTGGTGGTCACGGTCAACTATCGCCTGGGCGCGATCGGCTGGCTGGCGCATCCCGGCTTTCAGGCCGACGGCGAAGGCTTCGGCGGAAACTTCGGCCTGATGGATCAGTTGGCCGCCCTACGCTGGACACGCGACAACATCGCCGCCTTCGGGGGAGACCCGGCCAATGTCACCCTGTTCGCCGAGAGCGCCGGGGCGTGGTCGGCCTGCTATCTGATGACGGCGCCCCAGGCGAGGGGACTGTTCCAGCGCGTCATCCTGCAGAGCGGCGGCTGCCTGGAACCGTCGTCGCTGGTCAGCGCCGAGGCGGCGGCGCAAGGCGGTCCCGCCTTCGCCGAGCGGCTGGGGTGCAAGGGCGAGGCCGCCGTGGCCTGCCTGAGGGCCTTGCCGGCCTGGCGGCTGTCGCGGGCGGCTTCGCTGAGGGCCGGAATCAACGGGCCGGGGTCGTGGGGGCCGGTCCACAGCGACGCCGTCGTGCCTGAAAACCCGGCCGTCGCCTTCGCGGAGGGACGGTTCGCGCGCGTGCCCGCCATCATCGGGACGAACCTGGACGAGGGGCGGCTGTTCGCCAACGAGGTCAAGGACATGGACCGCTACCGAAAGGAGACGGTCTGGATGTACGGCGACATCGGCCCGCGCGTGCTGGAGCGGTATCCCGTCGGGGAGGAAGGGCCGGCCTACGCCATCGCCGCCAACTTCACGGCCCAGCGGTTCGCCTGTCCGTCGCAGGCCCTGCGTCGGCTGATCGCGCGCCATGCTCCGGTATGGGGCTATGAGTTCGCGGACCGGAACGCGCCGTTCCGCCTGCCCGAATGGCTGGTGGGACTGGATCTGGGCGCCTATCACGCCAGCGAACTGGCCTATGTGTTCGGGACCAGCTGGATCTTCGCCGACGTCGGCCGCTTCACGCCGGAACAGGCGGCCTTGTCCGAACGGATGCGCCGCCTGTGGGCCGAGTTCGGCCAATCCGACTTCGGCCCCGGTTGGCCCCGCGTGGAGGGCGCGGGACCGATCCGGGTTTTCGCCCCCGATGGCGACCATCTGGACGACACCTTCTTCCAACGGCACCAGTGCGCGTTCTGGGACGGCACGCCCTTCGGCGCCGCGGCGCCCTAGAGGAAGCGCACCGTCACGCCGGGCTTGACCTTGTCGGCCAATTCCCAGGCGTCCCAGTTGGTCAGGCGGACGCAGCCATGCGAGGCGGTCTTGCCGATCGTCTCGGGATCGGGCGCGCCGTGGATGCCGTAGCTGGGCTTGTTCAGGTCGATCCAGACCACGCCGACGGGATTGTTGGGCCCCGGCTTGACCACCACCTTGTGGTCCAGATCGCCGTAGCTGAGCTTGGACGGGTCATAGACGTAGTCCGGATTGCGGGCGACGCCGTTGACCTTGACCGTGCCGGTCGGGGTCGGATTGTCCCCGCTGCCGATCGTGGCCGGGTAGTAGGCCAGCAGCCGCCCGTCCGCGGCGAACGCCCTGACTGAGCCTTCGGCCTTGTCGACGTCGATGTGGTCGACATCGGCCGGAAGCGGGGTGTTGTCCACCGCCGGCACCAGCAGCTTTTGCCCGACGCGCGTGAAGTCCGCGCCGGGGTTCATCGCGCGCAGGAGCGCCTCGGTCACATGGAACCGCTCGGCCAGGGCCTCGACCACATTGGCGTAGCCCATGTGCGGGGCCTCGCCCTGCTGGGCCAGGTCGGTCGGCACGGTTCCCAGATAGGGCCCGGCGACGTCCTGTTGCGTGATCGCGTAGGTGGTGGTCACGGCGCCCGTGCCGCCCGCGCGAAGGCGGGCCATGACCTCGGCGTCCAGTTCGCCGTCCACCGGCAGGTCGTTGGCCTTCTCGAACGCGGCGACCGCCTGTCTCATGTTGGAACCGGCCAGGCCGTCGATGGCCCCCGGTGAAAAACGCGCGCGCTCCAGAAGGACCTGAGCGCGGATCAGGGCCGGGTTCGGCTGGGCCGGCGCATCGGCTGGGTCGGCCGGCGGCTGACCCCGGACGGCGGGCGGGGAATAGGCGGTGTTTTCGATGGCGTCGCGCGACAAGGGCCCGGTCTCGCCGGGCATCGCCTGTTCGGCGGGCGGCGGAGACGACGGGCTGCAGGCGGACAGCCCCGCGGCGGACAGGGAAACGACCGCGCCCGCGGCGAGGAGGGGAAGGCGGGAGATCATGGCGACTCTTGAACTGTGGACAGCGGAATTGGCGGACGGATCAGTTTTCGCGACCGGTGGCGGGGTCGGTGCGGGTCTCGCCGGAGTTGCTGGAGCCCTCCGATCCGCGGGGCTCGGTCGCCGGCCGGGGCGGCTCGCCCTCGCGCGCGGGCGCGCGCTGGTTCTCGTTTTCCACCTTGCGGTCGTCGGGGCGGGAGTCGGTCATGGTCGTGTCTCGCAAAGCGGAGCAGCGGCGTCCGCCCCCGTGCAACGCTCCGGATCGGCGCAGGCTCCCGTCAACACGCGTTCACCATGTCAATGAACCGTGCCGAAACAAGCCGTCGGCAGGATGCGACAACGGAACGGCTCTTGCTGGCGCGGGCTGCAGAAGGAAAGAGCATGGCCGAAACGCTGCAGGTCGAGATCGTGAAGGCGGAGGCGCTGGACGCCGCCGACACCGCCCTGTGGCGCGCCTGGTCGACAAGCAATCCGGCGCTGAGAAGCCCCTATTTTCGCTGGGACTATGCGGAGATCGCCTCGCGGGTCTGTCCCGGCGCGGCGGTGGCGGTGTTCCGTCGCGGGAGGGAGACGGCGGGGTTCTTCCCGCATCAGCGGCGCGGCGGCTCGGTGCAGCCCCTGGGCGCGCCCATGAACGACTATCACGGCGTGATCGCGCCGATCGGCGAGGAGATCGGCCTGGAGGACGTGGCGCGCCTGCTGAAGGCGCGCAGGCTGAACGTTCCGGGATGGATCGGCGCGGCGCAGACGGGGGAGGCGCGCACCACGGTCCAGGCGGCGCTTCCGGAAGAGGGTTTCGACGCCTGGTACGCCGAAAGGCGGACGACCTTCGGCAAGTTCTTCAAGGACAAGGAGCGGGCGCGGCGCAGCCTGGAGGCCGAACTGGGGCCGATCACCGTGGCGCACGGTTTGCGCGATCCGGCGCTTCTGGATCATCTGATCGACCTGAAGGCGGCGCAGTATCGGCGCTCGGGCCTGCACGACATCTTCGCCTGCGGCTGGACGCGCGATCTGCTGCACGCGCTGATGGCCGAGGCGCGGCCCGACTTCGGCGCCTCCCTGGCGACCATGCACGGCGGCGACAAGCTGACCGCGATCGAGTTCTCGCTGCACGCGGGTCGGCACTACCATTTCTGGTTCCCCGCCTACGAGCCCAGCCTGGCGCGCTGCTCGCCGGGCATACTGTTGAGCATGGACACGATGCGTCTGGCCGGAGCGGAAGGGTTCCGAACCTTCGACTTCGGTTTCGAGGGCGAGCACTACAAGAAGTATTTCGTCAACCAGACCCAGACGGTGCGCGAGGCCGTGGTGATGCGGCCGGGACTGGGGCGGGTCGCGACCGACGCCCTGGTCGGGGCCCTGGACCGGACCGGGGTTCGCGGCGAAGCCATCAGGGCGTCGTTGCGGCGGCGATGGGCGACGATCGAGGCGTGCGAGGCCACGCCGGCCGGGCGTCTGCGCGGGGCCGCCGTCGCCGCCCGTTCCGCCGCCGTCAAGATCGCGGCGCGCCGCAAGGCGCCCGCCCGCGTCGCTCACGCCTGAGGAACGATCATGACCGACCGTCGCACCCGCTATCCCGGCCCGATCACGCAAGCCGCGACGCATCCCCACACCCTGGTCGAGCAGGGCTTTGCGGAGGACGCGGCGCTGGCGGCGACCCTTGACCGCTATCCGCCCGAACTGTTCGACATCAACTTGTACGACTACGACGAGGCGGGGCAGGTGTCGCTGCGGACGGGCGCGCGCGGCCGGCTGTCGGGCGCCGAGCTTCTGGAGGCTATCAAGCAGGGGCGGCTGTGGGTCAACCTGCGCCAAGTCGAGACAGGATGGCCCGAACTGTGGAAGGCGGCGATGAAGGAGTTCGCCGCCATCCAGGCCGCCTATCCCGGGATGCGGGCGGTCAAGACGGCGGGTCAGCTGATCCTGTCGTCGCCCAAGGCGCGGGTGCCTTATCACTTTGACGCGGCGGGGGTGGTTCTGTTCCATCTGCGGGGGCGAAAGCGGCTGTTCGTCTATCCGGGCGACGAGGCGCATCTGCCCGAGCGCAACATGGAGCAGGTGGTCGCGCGCCAGACGACCGAGGAGCTTCCCTACGATCTGGCGTTCGAGCGCGACGCCCAGGTGATGGATCTGGAGCCGGGACGGGCGCTGACCTGGCCGCTCTATGCGCCGCACCGCGTCGAGAACCTGGACCGCTTCTGCGTCAGTCTGTCGATGGATTTCCAGACCTGGCCGTCGCGGTTCCGAAACGGGGCGCTGTTCACCAATGCGGTCATCCGCAGCCGGGGCGGCGCCCCGCGTTTCACCGACGGCATGGCCACGCCGGAACTGGCCGCGCGGTGGGCGGCCTCTCTGGCCCTGAAGCGGGCGGGGGCGCTGAAAAGCCGGATCGCGCACTTCGAGCGCGACTTCGAGCCGGAGGTCGGCGCGGCGGACGGCGCAGGGGCGCTGGGCCGATAGACGCGCGTTAATTCGAGTTCATGACCTCGAGTTAAAATGACAGGGCCGGCGGGGTGACGCACCTTTTCCTCACATCAGGGAAGGGAAAGCCGTCATGAAATCCGCACTGTTCGCCGCCGCCGCGTCCGCCGTCGTCGCCGCCTGCGCGGCCGCGCCGGCGACCGCCGCCGAGGTCGAAATCCGCAACGCGGTCGCCCGCGTCGTCGTCATCGTCGAGGATCGCGAAGACGTCGGGGTCGAAGTCACCCAAGGCGCCTCTCGCCTGCCTCGCATCGAGGTCCAGCGCCGCGGACGCGACGTCAGGATCGACGGCGGATTGCGGCGGGGCGGCGTGTTCGGCTCGAACGACGGCGTGCGCCGCTGCGACAACGGCCCGTCCAGCGCGCGCCAGCCGGGCGAGGGCGCGGTGGTCGAGGTGCGCGATCTGGGCCGCATCCGGCTGGAAGACGCGCCGCTGATCGTCCTGCGGACCCCGCGCGACGTCGACGTCAGCGCCGGCGGCGCCGTCTACGGCGCGGTCGGACGCGGCGCGCGCTCGGTCGAACTGGGCAGCGGCGGGTGCGGCGACTGGACCGTGGCCAACACCGACGGCGCGGTGGCGCTGAGCGTCGGGGGATCCGGTTCGATCCGGGCGGGAACCTCTCGGTCGCTGGACGCCAAGGTCGGCGGCTCGGGCTCGATCTTGGCCGGGGCGACGGGCGACCTGGACGCCGCCGTGGGCGGGTCCGGCAGCGTGCTGGTGGCGCGAGCCGACGGCGCCGGCGACATCTCCATCGGCGGCTCGGGCGACGTGACCGTCCGCGAGGGCCGGATGAGCGATCTTTCAGTGGCCATCGGCGGCTCGGGCGACGTGCGCTTCGGCGGGACCACGCGCGACCTGAGCGTGGCCATCGCCGGATCGGGCGACGTCAGCGTCGGCGCCGCCACCGGACAGGTGTCCCGAACGGTGGTGGGGTCGGGAACCGTGAACATCGGGCGCTAGAACCCGAGTCTCTCCGCCGCGAGAGGAAAGGCCCCCGGTCGTGGAACCCCGGGGGCCTTTTTCATGCGCGGCGCGAAGCGGGCAAAGGAAAACCCCGGCGGATCGCTCCGCCGGGGCCGTGACATTTCAGGTCTTGGCGAAGCCGAGGCTTACAGGCCGCCCAGGACGCTCGCGATCGACGAGACGTTCAGGCCGGCGCCGGCGCGATCGCGCGCCTGCAGGCCGCCGCCGAAGCTGTAGCGCAGACCCAGCGACCAGGTGTCGACGTCGATCGAGTCGATGTCGGCGCGGGTGTAGCCGGCGGCGACCGAGAAGGGCGTGCCGGTGAACTCGTATTCGCCGCCCACGCCGTAGGTCCAGGCGTCGACGTCGCCGAGCTGGGCGTCCACGTTGTTGTAGCTGACGCCGGCGTTCAGGCGCAGGTTCGGCATCACGTAGAAGGCGGCGTCGCCGCCGACGGTCCAGATGTCGGCGTCCAGGTCGTCGGCCGAGGTGTAGGCGACCACGCCCGTCAGGGTCGAACCGGCCAGATACTTCTGGGCTTCGGCGCCGACCGTATAGACGGTGTCGCCCGAGCCGATGCCGTTGCCGGCCACGAAGCCGCCGACGCGAACGTCGCCGGCGACCAGGGTGGTCAGGTGGGCGGCGGCGGCGCCGGTGGTGTCGTCCTCGCCATAGGCCTTGGCGTAGTCGATGGCGCCGTTGAAGGTCACGGTCCAGTTGTTGGCCGGGATGGCGACCGTGCCGTCCACGGTCCAGACGTCGGCGTCGAAGTCGTCGCCCGCGATTTCGACCGACGGGTTCGAATAGGTCAGGCCGACCGAACCGACGGCGTCCTGAGCCAGGGCCGGAGCGGCGAACAGGGCGGCCGCGGCGGCCGAGGCGAGAAAGAGCGTCTTCATTGTTTTTTCCTTGGAAGTCTGACCCGAGTGGGAGCTCGGGGAGGCGGCTGCTATCAGGCCGCGGCCGAAGCTGTGCCTTGAATCGGCGCCGGCTACATTGTTCGTGCACGGATGTTGTCGATCCGCCACGCATTGTGGCCAAGAGGTGTTCCCGTTTCGGGGTTATTCGGGCGAAACGGTTAAAGGCCGGCAATCCGGCGCATTGTCCTTGCTTGGCGGCCGAGCTTGACCGCGGCCGGCGATCATGTGTGATGGCCGCGTCGAGGTTCTGCGCGCGGCTTTCGGACTGCGTGGAGCTAAGAGGGAAGCCGGTGCGACGCCTTTGTGCATCAACGCCGGCGCTGCCCCCGCAACTGTGAGCGGCGAGCCGAAGGTCCATCTCGTGTCACTGGGGTTCGCCCCGGGAAGGCCGGACCGGAAGCCGTGACCCGCGAGCCAGGAGACCTGCCCCGACAGATAACGTCCTCCGGCGGGGTGTCCGGTCAGGCCGCCTGTGCGCCGCCGGATCGATCGTCCGCGCCGGCGTTCGTGCGTCCCTGCCTGAAGCCTCGCCATCAGCACAGGCTTCGAAGAATGACCGCCTTTCAAACATCCGAACCCGCCCGGGCCGCGACGACGTGAGCGTGACCCTGATCGACATGGTGTTCCCGGGAGACGCCAACCATCACGGCACCCTGTTCGGAGGCGTCGGACTGGCGCACCTGGACAAGGTCGCCTTCCTGGCCGCGGCGCGCCACGCCCGCCGACCGACGGTGACGGCGGGCTGCGAGCGGATCGACTTCGCCGCGCCCGCCCGGATCGGCGAGATGGCGGAGGCCACCGGCCGGGTGGCGCGCGTGGGCCGCACGTCGATGGGCGTGGAGGTCGAACTGTGGGCCGAGGCGCCGGTCAGCGGCGAGCGCCGGCTGTGCACGCGCGGCGTCTTCAACATGGTGGCGCCGCGAGAGGCGGGG
The DNA here is from genome assembly GCF_023573565.1 of Brevundimonas albigilva. Lineage (NCBI taxonomy): Bacteria > Pseudomonadati > Pseudomonadota > Alphaproteobacteria > Caulobacterales > Caulobacteraceae > Brevundimonas > Brevundimonas albigilva. Next base: position 1,635,434 of record NZ_CP097649.1, on the reverse strand, counting down.
CAGGGCGACCTGCCGCCCCTCGCGGGGCATGACGCGGCCGAGGACGGGGGGTGGCTCAGGACCGCCGAAATGGTCTTTCCCGCCTGGACCAATCACTACGGCACGCTTTACGGAGGGGACGCCCTGAAGCTGATGGGCAAGGCGGCCTTCATCTGCGCCACGCGTCGCGCGCGCCGCGTCATCGTCATGGCCGCGACTAATCGGATCGACTTCACCTGTCCCATCAGAGAAGGCGACATGGTGGAGATGGCCTCGCGCCCGACGCGGGTCGGACGCACCTCGGTCACGGTCGAGGTGGAGCTGTGGGGCGAGGACCTGCGGACCGGCGAACGACGCCGCGCGGCCGCCGCAGAGTTCGTCATGGTGGCGGTGGACGAAGGCGGGCGACCGACGCCGATCGCGGCCTGAGAATTCCCGATGGGGCCTCGCTTTCGGCGCTTGACGAAATCGGAATCGGTAGGCATAAGCCGCCACTCTTGTTGGACCGGCTGTGCACTTCGGTGCAGACGCGGTTCGCAGGAACGACCTAAGTACCTGTTCTTTGCAGCTTCTTGGGACTTCACGGCCTTCGCGGGCGACTGCGTGGGCCGATCGTTTTTGCGGATTGCGTACCCTGAGGGCCTCGTGCCCGAAGGCCTTCGGTCTTTGAAATGGTTCACAGGGACGCGGTCCTCCGACCGCATTGGAAGTAAGCACCGATATGGATCAAAGCATCCGCATCAGGCTCAAGGCCTTTGATCACCGCGTCCTCGACTTTTCGACGCGCGAGATCGTCAACACCGCCAAGCGCACCGGCGCGACCGTTCGCGGTCCGATTCCGCTGCCGACCCTGATCGAAAAGTTCACCGTGAACCGCTCGCCGCACGTCGACAAGAAGTCGCGCGAGCAGTTTGAAATCCGCACGCACAAGCGCGTGCTCGACATCGTCGACCCCACCCCGCAGACCGTGGACGCGCTCATGAAGCTCGACCTGTCCGCCGGCGTGGACGTCGAGATCAAGATCTAAAGAAGAAAGAGGCGGGATCCGATGCGCACGGGCGTGATCGCCAAGAAGCTGGGCATGACCCGCGTGTTCGCCGATGACGGCGCGCACGTTCCGGTCACTGTGCTGCAGCTCGACGGCTGCCAAGTCGTCGGCCAACGTACCCAGGAGCGTGACGGATACGTCGCTCTCCAGCTGGGCGCTGGCGTAAAGAAGGCCAAGAACACGGCCAAGGCCCAACGCGAAGTCTTCGCGAAGGCCGAGGTCGAACCCAAGGCCTATGTCACCGAGTTCCGCGTCGACGCGGACGCTCTGCTGGACGTGGGCTCCGAACTGTCGGCCGACCACTTCCTGGTCGGCCAGAAGGTCGACATCCAGGGCGAGACCATCGGTAAGGGTTTCTCCGGCGCCATGAAGCGCTGGAACTTCGGGGGCTTGCGCGCCACCCACGGCGTGTCGGTGTCGCACCGCTCGCACGGTTCGACGGGTAACCGTCAGGACCCGGGCCGCACCTTCCCCGGCAAGAAGATGGCCGGCCACTACGGCACGGAAATCGTCACCACCCAGAACCTGACCATCGTCCGCGTGGACGCCGAGCGGGGCCTGATCCTGGTCAAGGGCGCCGTCCCGGGCCACGACGGCACCTACGTCAAGGTTCGCGACGCCATCAAGAAGGCCCGTCCGGCCGACGCCCCGTTCCCGGGCGCCGTCAAGTCGGCTGGCAAGTCCAATGGGGCCGCTCAACCCGCCGAGACGCCCGCTGAAGAAGCGCCGGCCGTCGAAGCGACCGAAGGCGGTGAAGCGTAATGAAACTCTCTGTCATCAAGCTCGACGGCAAGGCCGCCGGCGACGTGGAACTGTCGGACGCCGTCTTCGGCATCGCCGACATCCGCGCCGACCTGCTGGCCCGCACCGTCAACTGGCAGCTGGCCAAGCGCCGCGCCGGCACGCACAAGGTCCAGACCCGCAACGAGAACTCTCGTACGGGCAAGAAGATGTACAAGCAGAAGGGCACCGGCGGCGCTCGTCACGGTTCGCGCCGTGCGCCGCAGTTCGTCGGCGGTTCGCGCGCCTTCGGCCCGGTCGTCCGCGACCACGGCTACGACCTGCCCAAGAAGGTCCGCGCCCTGGCCCTGCGTCACGCCCTGTCCTCGAAGGTCAAGGCCGGCGAGCTGGTCGTGGTCGACGCCCTGTCAGTCAAGGAAGCCAAGACGGCCGCCCTGCGCGAGACGTTCGGCAAGCTGGGCTGGACCAAGGCCCTGATCATCGCGGGTCCGGAAGTCGACGCCAACTTCGGCCTTGCCGCCCGCAACATCCCGCACATCGACGTGCTGCCGAACGCCGGCCTGAACGTCTATGACATCCTGCGGGCCGACAAGCTGGTGCTGACCAAGGCCGCCGTCGAGGCGATCGAAGCCCGCTTCAGCGATAAGGAAGCCGCGTAATGGCCGCTCAACCTACCGCCAAGCACTACGACACGATCCTGGCTCCGGTGATCACCGAGAAGGCCACGATCCTGTCCGAGCAGAACAAGGTCGTCTTCCGCGTCGCCGACACGGCGTCCAAGGACGAGATCGCCGCGGCGGTCGAAAGCCTGTTCAAGGTCAACGTCGTCAAGGTCAACACCCTGGTTCAAAAGGGCAAGACCAAGCGCTTCCGGGGCATCCTCGGTCGTCGCGTCGACATCAAGAAAGCGATCGTGACGCTGGCCGAAGGCCAGTCGATCGACGTCACCACGGGGCTCTGATCAGATGGCCTTGAAAACCTACAATCCGACGTCGCCGGGCCGCCGCGCCCTCGTGCTGGTCGACCGGTCCGAGCTCCACAAGGGCCGTCCGGAAAAGTCGCTGACCGAAGGCCTGACCAAGTCGGGCGGTCGCGGGCAGGGCGGTCGCGTGGCCGTTCGCTTCCGCGGCGGCGGCGCCAAGACCCTGTACCGCAAGATCGACTTCAAGCGTCGCAAGTTCGACGCGGTCGGCACGGTCGAGCGTCTGGAATACGACCCGAACCGCACGGCCTTCATCGCGCTGGTGACCTACGAGGACGGCGAGAAGACCTACATCATCGCGCCGCAACGCCTTAAGGCGGGCGACACGATCGTGGCGGGCGAAAAGGTCGACGTGAAGCCGGGCAACGCCATGCCGCTGCGCTCGATGCCGGTGGGTACGATCATCCACAACATCGAGATGAAGCCGGGCAAGGGCGCCCAACTGGCCCGCTCGGCCGGCGCCTACGCCCAGCTGGTCGGCCGCGATCAGGGCTACGCCCAGATCCGTCTCGGCTCGGGCGAGCTGCGCATGGTCCTGGACGGCTGCATCGCCACGGTGGGCGCGGTCTCGAACCCCGACCACATGAACCAGAACCTGGGCAAGGCCGGCCGCAAGCGTCACATGGGCTTCCGCCCGCACGTCCGCGGCGTGGCCATGAACCCGATCGACCACCCGCACGGTGGTGGTGAAGGCCGGACCTCTGGCGGTCGCACCCCGGTCACCCCGTGGGGCAAGGACACCAAGGGCACTCGTACCCGCAAGAACAAGGCGACGGACAAGTTCATCATCCGTAGCCGTCACGTGAAGAAGGCTCGCTAAGAATGGCCCGCTCCTCCTGGAAAGGCCCGTTTGTCGACGGGTATCTGCTCAAGAAGGCCGACGCCGTTCAATCGTCGGGCCGCAAGGACGTGATCAAGACCTGGTCGCGCCGCTCCACCATCCTGCCGCAGTTCGTCGGTCTGACGTTCGGCGTGCACAATGGCCAGAAGCACGTTCCCGTGTCGGTCTCGGAAGAGATGGTCGGCATGAAGTTCGGCGAGTTCGCCCCGACCCGGAACTTCCCGGGCCACGCGGCGGACAAGAAGGCCAAGAGGAAGTAACCGATGGCCCAGACCAAGAACTCCCGTCGCGTCGGTGCGACCGAGGCCCGCGCCAAGCTGGTCAACGTCCGCATCAGCCCGCAGAAGCTGAACCTGGTGGCCGCCTCGATCCGCGGCATGCCGGTCCAGAAGGCGCTGAACGAGCTGGAATTCAGCCGCAAGCGCATCGCCACCGACGTCCGCAAGGTCCTGTACTCGGCCGTCTCGAACGCCGAGAACAACCACAACCTCGACATCGACAACCTGGTCGTCGCCGAGGCCTTCGTGGGCAAGAACCTGGTGATGAAGCGTTTCGCGAGCCGTGCTCGCGGTCGTTCGTCGCGCATCCTGAAACCGTTCAGCGAGATCACCATCGTGGTCCGCGAAGCCGGCGAGGCCGCCTGATGGGTCAGAAAATCAATCCGATCGGTCTGCGCCTCGGCGTGAACCGCACGTGGGACAGCCGCTGGTTCGCCGGCGGCGCCGACTACGCCCGCCTGCTGCACCAGGACCTGAAGCTGCGCGAGTGGCTGAAGGAACGCCTGGCCGCCGCCGGCGTGTCGCGCATCATCATCGAGCGCCCGCACAAGAAGTGCCGCATCACCATCTACGCCGCCCGTCCGGGCGTCGTGATCGGCAAGAAGGGCGCCGACATCGAGAAGCTCCGCAAGGACATCTCGGCCCAGACCGAAGGCGAGGTTCACCTGAACATCGTCGAAGTCCGCAAGCCGGAAACCGACGCGCAGCTGATCGCCGAGAACATCGCCCAGCAGCTGGAGCGCCGCGTGGCCTTCCGCCGTGCGATGAAGCGCGCGATCCAGTCGGCCATGCGTCTGGGCGCCAAGGGCATCCGGATGAACGTCTCGGGTCGTCTGGGCGGCGCCGAAATCGCTCGTATGGAGTGGTATCGCGAAGGCCGCGTGCCGCTGCACACCCTGCGCGCCGACATCGACTACGGCTTCTACGAAGCCAAGACGACCTACGGCATCATCGGCATCAAGGTCTGGGTCTTCAAGGGCGAGGTCCTGGAGCACGATCCGATGGCCCAGGACAAGCGCTGGGCCCAGGAAGCCTCGGGCCCGTCCTCGAACGAAGGCCGCGAACGCGGCGGCCCCCGTGGCGACCGCGGTCCGCGTCGCGACCGGGGACGTGAGAACTAAGTCATGTTGCAACCGAAGAAGACCAAGTACCGCAAGGCCTTCAAGGGCCGGATTCACGGCTCGGCCAAGGGCGGCTTCTCGCTGAACTTCGGCTCCTACGGCCTGAAGACCATGGAGCCCGAGCGCATCACGGCGCGTCAGATCGAGGCGGCCCGCCGCGCGATCACCCGCCAGATGAAGCGTCAGGGCCGGGTGTGGATCCGCGTGTTCCCCGACCTGCCTGTCACGGGCAAGCCGGCCGAAGTGCGGATGGGCAAGGGCAAGGGCGCCGTGGACCACTGGGCCGCGCGCGTCGCTCCGGGCCGCATCATGTTCGAAATCGACGGCGTGCCGGACGACGTGGCGCGTGAAGCGCTGCGCCTCGGCGCCGCCAAGCTGCCGGTCCGCACCAAGGTGGTGACCCGCCTGGACGCCGGCATCGTCACGGAGCAAGCCGCGTAATGACCAAGATCGCCGATCTCCGGTCGCAAACCGCCGACCAGCTGTCCGACGAGCTGCTGAAGCTCAAGAAGGAACAGTTCAACCTGCGCTTCCAGGCCGCCACCGGCCAGATGGAAAAGACCCACCGGGTCTCGGAAGTGCGCAAGGACATCGCCCGCATCTCGACGCTTTTGCGCGAGAAGCGTGCGGCCTCGTAAGGAAACGAAGATGCCCAAGCGAATTCTCGAAGGCGTGGTCGTGTCCGACAAGGGCGAGAAGACCGTCGTCGTGAAGGTGGAGCGCACCCTGCTGCACCCCGTTCTGAAGAAGACCGTGCGTCTTTCGAAGAAGTACCACGCGCACGACGAAGCCAACGCGCTCAAGGTCGGCGACGTCGCTCGCATCGTCGAGTGCGCCCCCAAGTCCAAGCTGAAGCGTTGGGAAGTCCTTTCCCCCGCCTCGGCCTCGTAATCAGAAGGATCTGATCTTATGATCCAGATGCAAACTAACCTGGAAGTGGCCGATAATTCGGGCGCCCGCCGGGTCATGTGCATCAAGGTGTTGGGCGGTTCCAAGCGCCGCTACGCCTCGATCGGCGACACCATCGTCGCCTCCGTCAAGGAAGCCATCCCGCGCGGCCGCGTGAAGAAGGGCGACGTCGTTCGCGCCATCGTCGTGCGCACCGCCAAGGACATCCAGCGCAAGGACGGCTCGGTCATCCGCTTCGACAAGTCGGCCGCGGTCATCGTCAACAAGCAGAACGAGCCGGTCGGCACGCGGATCTTCGGCCCGGTTCCCCGCGAACTGCGCGCCAAGAACCACATGAAGATCATCTCGCTGGCCCCGGAGGTCCTGTAACCATGGCCGCCAAGATCAAGAAGGGCGACCGCGTCGTCGTCCTGACCGGCAAGGACAAGGGCCGCACGGGCAACGTGCTGAAGGTCCTGCCCGCCGAAAACCGCGTCGTCGTCGAAGGCGTCAACATGGTTCAGCGCCACACGCGCCCGAGCCAGGCTGACCCGCAAGGCGGCATCAAGAACAAGGAAGCGTCGCTTCACCTGTCGAACGTCGCCATCGCCGACGCCAACGGCAAGGCGAGCCGCGTCGGCTTCAAGATCGATGGGGACAAGAAGGTCCGCATCGCCAAGACGACGGGAGACGTCATCTGATGGCTACCGAGACCTACACCCCTCGCCTCAAGGGCGAGTACCAGGCGCGCATCCGCCAGGTGATGAAGGAAAAGTTCGGCTACACGAACGAGATGCAGGTGCCCAAGCTGGACAAGATCGTCCTGAACATGGGCATCGGCGAAGCCGTGGCCGACTCCAAGAAGGCGAACGCCGCCCTCAAGGACCTGACCGCCATCGCCGGCCAGAAGGCCGTCGCCACCAAGGCCCGTAACTCCATCGCCGGCTTCAAGCTGCGCGAAGGCATGGTCATCGGCGGCAAGGTCACGCTGCGCGGCGACCAGATGTACGAATTCCTGGACCGGTTCATCACGATCGCCCTGCCGCGCGTGAAGGACTTCCGGGGCCTGAAGGGCACTTCGTTCGACGGTCGCGGCAACTACGCCACCGGTCTGAAGGAGCACATCGTGTTCCCGGAGATCAACTACGACCAGATCGACCAGATGTGGGGCATGGACATTGTCGTCTGCACCACGGCCAAGACCGACGAGGAAGCCAAGGCTCTCCTGGTCGAGTTCAAGTTCCCGTTCGTGAACTGAGCGGGAAGGGAAGAGATCAATGGCTAAGAAAAGCGCCGTAAACCGCAACGAAGCCGTCAAGGCCCTGGTTGCGAAGTATGCCGCAAAGCGCGCCGCCCTGAAGGCGACCGCGAACGACGAGAGCCTGCCGCTGGAGGAGCGCTTCGACGCGCGCCTGAAGCTGGCGGCCCTGCCGCGCAACTCCGCGCCGACCCGCATTCGCAACCGTTGCGAAGTGACCGGTCGCCCGCGCGCCTACTACCGCAAGCTCAAGATGAGCCGCGTGGCGCTGCGTGAACTGGGCAACATGGGGCAGATCCCCGGCCTGACGAAGTCGAGCTGGTAAGGGGAGCGAACAGACATGATGATCAACGATCCCCTGAGCGACATGATCGCTCGCATCAAGAACGCGGCGACCCGCAAGCGTTCCAAGGTGCTGACTCCGGCCTCGCGTCTGCGCCAGCGCGTCCTCGACGTGCTGCAGGACGAAGGCTACATCCGCGGCTACAACCTGGTTCAGAACCCGGGTGAGTTCCCGCAGTTCGAGATCGAGCTGAAGTACTTCGACGGCCAGCCCGTCATCGCCGAGATCAGCCGCGTGTCCAAGCCGGGCCGCCGCGTCTATTCGGCGATCGGCGACCTGAAGCCGGTCAAGAACGGCCTCGGCATCTCGATCCTTTCGACTTCGAAGGGCGTCATGTCCGACGCCTCCGCCCGCGACGCCAACGTCGGCGGCGAAGTCCTCTGCAGGGTCTACTGATATGTCCCGTATCGGCAAGAAAACCATCACCGTGCCGAAGGGCGTGACTGTCACGCTCGACGGCCAGAACGTCTCCGTGAAGGGTCCCAAGGGCGAACGCGCCTGGACCGTCGCGGAAGAAGTCGAGATCAAGCAGGAAGGCGACGAACTGTCGCTGACCCCGCGGTCGGACACCCAGCGCGCCCGCGCGATGTGGGGCCTGTCGCGGACCCTGGTCGACAACATGGTCACCGGCGTCACCTCGGGCTTCGAGAAGTCGCTGGAACTGGTCGGCGTGGGTTACCGCGCTGCGATGAAGGGCAACGCCCTGTCGCTGCAGCTGGGCTTCTCGCACGAAGTCGACATCGACCCGCCGGCCGGCGTCAGCTTCGCCGTGCCTAAGCAGACCGAGATCAAGATCTCGGGCTCGGACAAGCAGGCCGTCGGCCAGGTCGCCGCGGTCATCCGCAAGCTGCGTCCGCCGGAGCCCTACAAGGGCAAGGGCGTGCGCTACGCCGGCGAGACCGTGCGTCGCAAGGAAGGCAAGAAGAAGTAAGTCATGGCTCTCTCTCTTCGACAACAAGCCAAGCGCCGCGCCGAGCGCACCCGTCGCCGCCTGAAGGCCGTCGCCAACGGCCGTCTGCGCCTGTCGGTGTATCGTTCGGACAAGAACATCTCGGCCCAGATCATCGACGACGCCCAGGGCGTGACCGTCGCTTCGGCCTCGTCGCTGGAAGGCGGCAAGGGCAAGAAGGGTTCGGACATCGCCGCGGCCTCGGCCATCGGCAAACTGATCGCCGAACGCGCCATCGAGAAGGGCGTCAAGGACGTCGTCTTCGACCGGGGCGAGTACATCTATCACGGACGGGTGAAGGCGCTGGCGGAAGCCGCGCGTGAAGCCGGCCTGAACTTCTAAGGGACGCGACAGATGGCGCAACAACCCCAACGCGGCGGCGGCGATCGCAATCGTCGCGACAACCGCAACGCCCCGCCCGTCGAAGGTCCGGATTCGGACATCGTCGAAAAGCTGGTGCACATCAACCGCGTCGCCGCCACCGTGAAGGGCGGCCGCCGGTTCTCGTTCGCGGCCCTGATGGTCGTCGGCGACGGCAAGGGCCGCGTCGGCTTCGGTCACGGCAAGGCGCGCGAAGTGCCGGAAGCCATCCGCAAGGCGACCGAAGAAGCCAAGAAGACCATGATCCGCGTTCCGCTGCGCGAGAACCGCACCCTGCACCACGACGGCAACGGCCGTTGGGGCGCCGGCAAGATCATGATGCGCGCCGCCCCTCCCGGGACCGGCGTCATCGCGGGCGGTCCGATGCGCGCCGTGCTCGAAACCCTGGGCGTCCAGGACGTCGTGGGCAAGTCGACCGGTTCGTCGAACCCCTACAACATGATCCGCGCGACGTTCGAAGCGCTGAAGGTCCAGTCCTCGCCCCGTCAGGTCGCGTCCAAGCGCGGCAAGAAGGTCGCGGATCTGATGGGCCGCCGCAACGACGGCGCCTCGGCGCCGGAAGCCGTGGAGTCCTAAGTCATGGCCACGAACAAGACTGAAGCCAAGACGGTCACCGTCAAGCAGATCGGTTCGCCGATCCGCCGCAAGGGCGACCAGCGCGCCACCCTGGTGGGCCTGGGCCTGAACCGCATGGGCCGCGAGTCTACGCTGGAAGACACGCCGTCGGTTCGCGGGATGATCGCCAAGGTCGCCCACCTGACCGAGATCGTCGAAAAGTAAGACGTTTCGCCCCCTCCCGGTTTGGGGGAGGGCGTTTCGCTTTTTCGCCGATACGTTTGCTTGTAAAATTCCGAGGGGCCGCCTAGAAGCGGCCCTTCATTTTTTCAACGCCGAGTCTGGCCCCCGGCCAGGCGCTAGAACCCGAAAGGATCAGGCACATGAAGCTGAACGAAATCCGTGACAACGAGGGCGCGCACAAGAAGCGCATGCGCGTGGGCCGCGGCCCCGGTTCGGGCAAGGGCAAGACCTCCGGCCGCGGCGTGAAGGGCCAGAAGTCCCGCACCGGCGTCAGCCTGCTGGGCTTCGAAGGCGGCCAGATGCCGCTGTACATGCGCATGCCCAAGCGCGGCTTCAACAACCCCAACGCCCTGAAGCTGGCCGAGGTGAACCTGTGGCGCCTGCAGGAAGCGGTCGACGCCGGCAAGCTGGACGCCAAGGCTGAAGTCAACGGCGCGGCCCTGGTCGCCGCCGGCGTGATCCGTCGGGCCAAGGACGGCGTGCGCGTGCTGGGCACGGGCGAACTGAAGGCCAAGCTGAACCTGGTCGTCTGGTCGGCCTCGTCGGGCGCCAAGAAGGCTGTCGAAGCCGCCGGCGGTTCGCTGACCGAGCAACGCATCGAGGCCGAAGCCAAGGCCGCCGCGCGCGTCGAGAAGCGCAACGCCGCCAAGGGCAAGGCTCCGGCCCCCAAGGCGCCGAAGGGCGACGCCAACAAGGTCTCGGCCCGCGCCAAGCGCACCGCCGCCAAGGCCTGATCACCGCGTCGTCGCGGTCGTTCGACCGTGGTCTGAGCACATCGTGACGACGAAAGAACGGAAGCGGCCTCGCAAGAGCGCCGCTTTCCGCCTATCTGACGACTCTGTCAGTCGTGGGGACGCATAATGGCTTCGGCCGCTGAACAACTCGCCGCAAACATGAACATGGGCTCGTTCGCCAAGGCGACCGAGCTGCACAAGCGCCTGCTGTTCACGCTGGGCGCGCTGCTGGTCTATCGGATCGGGACCTATGTGCCGATCCCGGGGATCAACTCCCAGGCCTTCCTGCAGTTCTTCCAGAACCCGGATCAGTCGCGCGGCATCCTGGACATGTTCAACATGTTCTCGGGCGGCGCGGTCGAGCGCATGGCCATCTTCGCGCTGAACGTGATGCCCTACATCTCGGCGTCCATCATCGTGCAGCTGATGGGCACGGTGTATCCGCCGTGGGAAAAGCTGAAGAAGGAAGGCGGCGAAAGCGGCCGCAAGCAGCTGAACCAGTACACCCGCTATCTGACGGTGTTCCTGGCGCTGGCGCAATCGTTCGGCATCGCCGTGGGCCTGAACAGCACGGCCGGTCTGGTCGACAATCCGGGCATCTTCTTCATCGCCTCGACGGTCGTGACCCTGACCGGCGGGACCATGTTCCTGATGTGGCTGGGCGAGCAGGTGACGGCGCGCGGCGTCGGCAACGGCATCTCGCTGATCATCTTCGCCGGCATCGTGGCGGTGCTGCCGTCCACGGTGGCGCGCCTGCTGGGCCTGGCCCAACAGGGGCAGATGTCGGCCTTCGCCCTGCTGTTCATCGCCGTGCTGGCGGTGGCCACGGTCGTCTTCATCGTCTTCATGGAACGCGCCCAGCGCCGGCTGCTGATCCAGTATCCGAAGCGCCAGGAAGGCAACCGCATGGCGGGGGGCGAACGCTCGTTCCTGCCGCTGAAGGTCAACACCGCCGGCGTCATTCCGCCGATCTTCGCCTCGTCGCTGCTGATGCTGCCGACGACGGTGGCGACCATGACGGCCAACGCCGACCTGCCGCCCTGGATGAGCTGGCTGCCGCTGGTGACGGCGCAGCTGACGCACGGCCAGCCGCTGTTTATGGCGCTGTACGCCGCGCTGATCATCTTCTTCTGCTTCTTCTACACCTCGATCACCTTCAATCCGGAGGACACGGCCGAGAACCTGCGCAAGTACGGCGGCTTCCTGCCGGGCATCCGTCCGGGCAAGCGCACGGCCGAGTATCTGGACTATGTCCTGACCCGCCTGACGGTGATCGGCGCCGCCTACATCACCGCCGTCTGCCTGCTGCCGGAGTTCCTGGTCGCCCAGATGGGCAACAGCCTCTACTTCGGCGGAACGTCTATCTTGATCGTGGTGTCGGTGACGATGGACACTGTCGCCCAGATCCAGTCGCAGCTGCTGGCCCACCAGTACGAGGGGCTGATCAAGAAGGCGAAGCTGCGGGGTCGCGGCGGTCGCGGGGCGCCCGCGCCGGTCCGTCGCTGAGCATAGACTTCAAGGCCTCGGGGAGGGCTGACGCGTGAACTTGATTCTGTTCGGACCGCCGGCGGCGGGCAAGGGCACCCAGGCCAAGCGGCTGGTGGAGGAGAAGGGCATGGTCCAGCTCTCCACCGGCGACATGCTGCGGGCGGCCATCGCCTCGGGCTCGGAACTGGGGCTGAAGGTCAAGGACGTGCTGGCCCGTGGCGACCTGGTCACCGACGAGATCGTCATCGCCCTGATCGAGGATCGCCTGCCCGAGGCCGAGGCCGCCGGCGGCGCCATCTTCGACGGCTTTCCCCGCACAGTGGCCCAGGCCGAGGCGCTGGACGCCATGCTGGAAAAGCGCGGAGCCCGGATCGACGCCGTGGTCCGGCTGAAGGTCGACGACGCCGCCCTGACCGAACGGATCGCCAAGCGGTTCGCCGACCAGGGCCGCCCGGACGACAATCCCGAGACCTTCAAGGACCGGCTGGCCGTCTATAACAAGCAGACGGCCCCGCTGCTGCCCTATTACGAGGCGCAGGGGAAGCTGACCGAGGTGGACGGCATGGGCGACATCGCCTCCGTCGCCAGGGCGATCGATGGGGCGATCGACGGGGCCCTGGCCTGAAAGCCGGTTTCGGGCGTTTGATCGCCTGATGACGAAAGAGCCCCTCAGGATGACCGCAAGGCGCGCCCGCAGACGCTGGCGCGCCTTCGCCATATTCGCCGGCGTGGCCGCAGCCGAGATCGGGCTGTTTCTGCTGTTGGGGCAGGTGCGCGGGATGCGCCCGCCGGCCGTGCAGGAGCCGCCCGCCTTCGAGGTCGTGCTGTACGATCCCCCGCCGCCGATCTCGTCGGAGCCCCCGTCGCCGGAGGCGGGGGGAGGGGCCCCGGCCGCGCCGTCGCGCGTGCATGCCCCGTCGCCGCCGCCCCGCCAGCCGCCGCCCTCGCCGATCCCGTCGCCGCCGCCCCGCCAGCCGCCGCCCTCGCCGATCCCGTCGCCGCCCGTTCCCGCGCCGCAGCCTGACCCCATCGTCGTGGGCGCGGCGCCGTCGCCGTCGCCCTCCGCCGGTTTCGGCCAGGGCGGAGAGGGAACGGGGGCGGGCGCGGGATCGGGCGCCGGCGACGGGCCGGGGCGGGGATCGACCGGGCCGCGCCTGATCACGGGGCCCACGATTGGCCAGATTCGCGCCTGCCATCCGCGGAATGCGCGTAGCCGATACGGCCGCGCGGAACTGTCCTGCGTCATCCGCGCCGATCGGCGGCTGGAAGCGTGTCGGGTGGTCAGCGAGGATCCTCCCGGCCTGGGCTTCGGCGCGGCGGGACAATGCGCCGTGGTCAACTTCCGCTTTCAGCCCCCGACCGAGGACGGCCGATCCCTGGACGGGCAGAGGGTGACGGTGGGGATCGACTTCGGGCGGCCGCGCTGACGTTGACACCGGACCGCTCCAGCCGCTTCAGTCCAGGGGGTGTCGAGGGGGCTTTCACGATGATCCGCGGACTGATGACGGCGACGGCGCTGGCCCTTGTGCTGGCGACCGGCGCGACGGGGCCGGCCCCGGCGGCGACGGCGCCGGCCCCTGCGGCGTCGGAACAGCGGACGGACGGCCTGTTTCCCCTGATCGTCGATGCGGACGAGGGCGCGGTGAAGATCGAACTGCCTGCGCCGGGCGCGGACGGCGTCATGGCCCGGGTGATCCACTTCACCACCCTGAGGACAGGGGTCGGATCGGCGGTGACGGGCCTGGACCGGGCCCAGATCGGGCCGACGCACATCCTTGTGTTCCGCAGGATGGGCGACCGGGTGGTCATCGAATACGAGAACCCGACCTATCGCGCCGAGGCCGGGTCTGGCGACGAGCAGGCCGCCGCGCGCGACGCCTTCCTGCGCTCGGTCGTCTGGTCCGGCCCGATCGACCGCCGCACCGAGGACGGCGGCGCCGTGGTCGACATCGGCAAGTTCCTGACCTGGGACTCCACCGGCATCGCCGCCGCGCTGAAGCAGGCGGGGCAGGGCGCCTTCAAGCCCGTCGCTGACCTGAGCCTGGTCGACGCCTCGGCCGCGCGTGTGTTCCCGGAGAACCTGGAACTGGAGGCGCTGCTGACCTTCTCGTCCGACGATGCGGGGCGCGAGGTGTCGCGGATCGCGCCCGACGGCCGGCTGGTCAGCTTCGCCGTGCACCACAGCTTCGTCAAACTGCCGGACGCCGGATACGAGGTCCGGCCTTTCGATCCCCGCACGGGGGCGATGAACCAGGTGGTGCACGACTTCTCGGCCCCTCTGGACGCGCCCATCGCCCGGCGACTGGCCGCGCGCTTCCGCCTGGAGAAGACCGATCCCGCCGCCGCGCGGTCGACGGTCAGGCAGCCCATCGTCTTCTATGTCGACCGCGCGGCGCCCGAGCCGATCCGTTCGGCCCTGGTGGAGGGCGCCTCCTGGTGGGGCGAGGCGTTCGACCGCGCAGGCTTCATCGACGCCTATCGCGTCGAGGTCCTGCCGGAAGGCGTCGATCCGATGGACGCCCGCTACAACGTCATCAACTGGGTCAACCGGGCGACGCGCAGCTGGTCCTACGGCCAGAGCGTGATCGATCCCCGCACGGGCGAGATCGTCAAGGGATCGGTCTTGCTGGGCTCGCTGCGCGTGCGCCAGGACATGATGATCCTGGAAGGCCTGGCCGGAGCGGCCCAGACCGGAAGCGGCGCCCAGGACGACGCCCAGCGCATCGCCCTGGCCCGCATTCGCCAGCTGGCGGCGCACGAGGTCGGCCACGCCATCGGCCTGATGCACAACTTCGCCGCCTCCACCCAGGACCGGGCCTCGGTGATGGACTATCCGACGCCGCGCATCGCCATCGGGCCGGACCAGACGCTGGACTTCTCGGACGCCTACGCGGTGGGCATGGGGGCGTGGGACGATTTCGCGATCGACTGGCTGTACGCGCCGGCCGACGCCGCGACCCTGGACCGCAAGGCCAGGGAAGGGGCCGCACGCCTGCGGTTCGTGTCCGACGCCGACGCGCGAAACGCCTGGGACGGCCAGCCGTGGGGCAGCCTGTGGGACGAGGGGGCGGATCCGGTGCAGGCGCTGGGCCACGCGATGCAGGTGCGGCGCATCGCCCTGTCGCGCTTCGGCCTGAACGTCCTGCCGGCCGGGTCGGCGGTGAACGACCTGCGCCGCCGCCTGGTCCCCATCTACCTGTTCCACCGTTATCAGGTGGATGCGGCCGCCAAGCTGATCGGCGGTGTCGACTATGGCTTTCCCATCGTGGGCGACGGCCGCGAGAGCGCCGCGCCGGTGTCGGCCGAGCGCCAGTCCCAGGCGCTGGAGGCGCTGCTGACGACGCTGGATCCCGCGGCCCTGACCCTGCCGGTTCCGCTGCTGGATCTGCTGGCCGCCCAGCAGTCCGGCGATACGGACGTCCAGCACCAGATCGAGGTCTTCCCCGCCGACACGGGCCGCGGGTTCGACGCGGGGGCCGCCGCCGACGTGGCCGCCGAGGTCACCCTGTCGGCCCTGTTCGCGCCCGAGCGGGTCAATCGCCTGATCGAGGCGACCGCGCGCGATCCCGGCGCCTTGGGACTGCCGCAGGTTCTGGCGCGGACGTCGGCCGTCGTCTTCGCCCCGGCCGAGGGGCGGCCGTCCGAGGCGGCGCGGCGTGTGCAGGCGCGCTATGTGCTGACGCTGGCGGAGCTGAGGCGCGGCGGCGGCCTGTCCACCACCGCCGCCGCCCTGATCGACCAGGACCTGGCGACGACGGGCCAGAGGCTGCGCGGCTCGCGCGCCGCCGATCCGGTGCAGCGGGCGCACGATCGCTGGCTGGGCGCGCTGCTGGCGGATCGCGAGCGGCTGGAGCAGATGTTGAAGGATCGCCGCCACCCCGTCGCCGTGCCGCCGGGAAGCCCCATCGGCGATCAGGATTGCTGGCTGTGCGCCGCAAGCGCGGTCACGACCGTTGACGCCCGGTGAATCATCTGTATAAGGGCGCCTTCCCGCGAAGGGCGCCACGCTCCTGGTCTGTTGACCGGAGCGTTTGTTGCGTCTGACTAACGCGTATCTGGAGAATTTCGTGGCCCGTATCGCTGGCGTCAATATCCCGACCAACAAGCGCGTTGAAATCGCGCTTCAGTACATCCACGGCATCGGCCCCGCCGCCGCCAAGGACATCACCGAAAAGGTCGGCATCGAGCCGGCGCGTCGCGTGAACCAGCTGACGGACGCCGAAGTCCTGCAGATCCGCGAGACCATCGACAAGGATCACACCGTCGAGGGCGACCTGCGCCGCGAGACGTCGATGAACATCAAGCGTCTGATGGACCTGGCCTGCTATCGCGGCCTGCGTCACCGCAAGGGCCTGCCGGTCCGCGGTCAGCGCACGCACACCAACGCCCGCACCCGCAAGGGTCCGGCCAAGCCGATCGCCGGCAAGAAGAAGTAAGAAAGGGCTGATCCGATGGCTAAGGAACCGGGTCGCGTAAAGCGCCGCGAACGCAAGAACATCACCTCGGGCGTCGCCCACGTGAACGCCAGCTTCAACAACACCATGGTGACCATCACCGACGCGCAAGGGAATGCGATTTCCTGGTCGTCGGCCGGCCACATGGGCTTCAAGGGTTCGCGCAAGTCGACCCCGTATGCGGCCCAGATGGCGGCGGAAGACGCCGGCAAGAAGGCCCAGGAGCACGGCCTGAAGACGCTGGAAGTCAACGTTTCGGGTCCGGGTTCCGGCCGTGAATCGGCCCTGCGCGCCCTGCAGGCCGTCGGCCTGACGATCACCACCATCCGTGACGTCACCCCGATGCCGCACAACGGCTGCCGTCCGCCCAAGCGCCGCCGCGTCTAAGACGCGACGCCGACGGAAAGCACCCCCATCTCCGTCGGTTCCACCATGGCCTCGTCGACAAGGCCGGAACCGACGAAACCCGTTCGAGGGACCAAATGATCGAAAGAAACTGGCAAGAGCTGATCCGTCCCGAGAAGCCGCAGATCGAGACCGGTTCCGACGCCCAGCGCAAGGCGCGTCTGGTGGCTGAGCCTCTGGAGCGCGGTTTCGGCGTGACGCTCGGCAACGCCCTGCGCCGCGTGCTGCTGTCCTCGCTGCAAGGCGCGGCGGTGACGGCCATCCAGATCGACGGCGTCGTTCACGAATTCTCGTCGCTGGAAGGCGTCCGTGAGGACGTCGTGGACATCGTTCTGAACATCAAGCAACTGGCCCTTCGCATGCATGCCGAAGGTCCCAAGCGCATGACCCTGCGCGCCACGGGCCCCGGCCCGGTGACCGCCGGCCAGATCGACGTTCCGGCCGACATCGAGGTTCTGAACCCCGACCATGTCATCTGCACGCTGGACGACGGCGCGTCCGTCCGCATGGAACTGACCGTCCAGAACGGCAAGGGCTATGTCGCGGCCGAGTTCAACCGTCCGGAAGACGCGCCGATCGGCCTGATCGCCGTCGACGCCCTGTATTCGCCGGTGAAGCGCGTCGCCTATCGCGTCGAGCCGACCCGCCAGGGCCAGTCGCTGGACTATGACAAGCTGCTGCTGGAAGTTGAGACCAACGGCGCCGTGTCGCCTGTGGACGCCGTGGCCTACGCCGCGCGCATCCTGCAGGACCAGCTGCAGATCTTCATCACCTTCGAGGAACCGACCAAGGCGGTCGAGGCTTCGGAAGGCAAGCCGGACCTGCCGTTCAACCCGGCCCTGCTGAAGAAGGTCGACGAGCTGGAACTGTCGGTCCGCTCGGCCAACTGCCTGAAGAACGACAACATCGTCTACATCGGCGACCTGATCCAGAAGACCGAGGGCGAAATGCTTCGCACCCCGAACTTCGGCCGCAAGTCGCTGAACGAGATCAAGGAAGTGCTGGCGACCATGGGCCTCAGCCTCGGCATGGACGTGCCGAACTGGCCGCCGGAAAACATCGAAGACCTGGCCAAGAAGTTCGACGACCAGATCTGAGTTCAACCCTCCGCCCGTCTCCCGCTGGGAGAGAGTCGGGGCGGTTAGAAGGATACGGGCCTAGGTCTCCTCAAGGGAGATACCGGGACCGGAGTAGGAGAGACCACGATGCGCCACGGCGCCGCCTATCGTAAGCTCGGTCGCACGACCAGCCACCGCACCGCGATGTTCGCCAACATGGCCGCTTCGCTGATCAAGCACGAGCAGATCACCACGACCCTGCCCAAGGCGAAGGAACTGCGTCCCTTCGTCGAGAAGCTGGTCACGCTCGGCAAGAAGGGCGACCTTCACGCCCGTCGTCAGGCCATCAGCCAGGTCCGCGACGTGACCCAGGTCGGCAAGCTGTTCGAGACCCTGGCTCCGCGCTATTCCGAGCGCAACGGCGGCTACATCCGCATCATGAAGGCCGGCTTCCGTCACGGCGACAACGCCCCGATGGCCGTGATCGAGTTCGTCGATCGTGACGTCGAGGCCAAGGGCAAGGACTCCGGTCCGGTCCTGTCGTTCGACGACGGCGAGGAATAAGGGTCGACCCGTTCGAACCCAGACGCCGAAAGGGCGGTCGGAGCGATCCGGCCGCCCTTTTTCTTTGGCGCGGGCTGGGCCATGAAGCACGCCATGAACGCCGAGAGCCCCGTCCATATCGTCGATTACCATCCCCGGCACGCCGCAGCCTGGGCGCAACTGAACCAAGCCTGGCTGGCGGAAGGCGGCTTTGCGATCGAGGCGAAGGACCGGCGATCGATCGACGATCCGGAAGGCGTCTTCCTGGTCCCCGGCGGCCGCATCTTCATCGCCGAACGGGACGGCGCGGCGGTCGGCTGTTGCGCCCTGATCCGGCTGGAGGACGGTTTCGAGGTGTCGAAGATGACCGTCACGCCGGCCGCGCGGGGACGGGGACTGGCGCGGCGGCTGCTTGACGCCTGCGAGGCGGCGGCGCGGCAGACGCAGGCGAAGCGGCTATATCTGGAAACCAACAGCGGCCTGGCGCCTGCGATCGCCCTGTACGAAAGCGTCGGTTTCATCCACCTGCCGGCGCGGCCCACGCCCTATGCGCGGGCCGACGTCTTCATGGAAAAGCGGCTCTAGGCCTATTCCTTGGACAGGTCCTGGCGCTGGAACCAGACGATGGCGCCGACCAGGGGGGCCAGGGTCCAGGACACCAGACCCAACACGCCCTTGGCGAGCGCCTGGGGCGGCAGGTCCCCGGCGGCCGCACCGCCCAGGATGACGGCCTTCAGCAGATCGGCGGCCATGCCGGGCGTCAAGAGCGGCGTCAGCCAGCCATCGGGCGAAACGCCCATGGACGCCAGCAGCTTGGGCAGGAAGAACTGGCCGACCCCGACGACCAGCGGCACGAACAGGGCCGCCAACAGCGAGCGGGTCGTCACCGCCGCCAGAAGGCCCAGCATGACGAACTGGACGATGCGGCCCCAGCCCAACAGGGTCAGCCACGCCAGGTCGGCCGTCTGGGCGCCCGTCAGGCTGAACGTCAGGGCGCGTTCGAACACCACCGCCTTGACCAAGTTGGAGGCGATGTCGCCGATCAGCACCGCGATCGTCGCGGCGATGGTCAGACCGACCACCACCACGACCTTGCCCAGCAACAGGTTGGGCCGGCGGTTGCGGGCCGTGGTCAGACGCCACGTCTCCCAGCGATAGTCGCCGGCGAAGACCGTGGCCGCGCCGATCAGCACGAACATCAGCACCGCCGGATTGGCGAACTCGGCCGCGCTGGCGACAAGGCCCGCGCCCAGGTCCAGCGGAGCGCTGTTCAGCCCCAGCTCGGGCGGCAGCTTGCCGGCAAGCTTGGCCTCGTTGACCTTGGCGAAGATGAAGGTCGCGGCCGAAATCAGCAGGCCGACGACCGGCACGAACAGCAGGCTCCAGAACAGGGCCGTGCGGTTCTTGGACAGGCGATAGGATTCGGCGCGGATCGCATCAACCAGCATGGGCGGTCCCCTTCGCGGCGCCGGCCTGCACGCCGGTCCAGCCGGTCTCGGTCATGAAGACGTCTTCCAGGTCGGCGCCGATCCATCGGGCCTCCTCGATCTCCACCCCGGCTTCGACCAGGGCGCGGATGACGGCCGGGGTTTCCGACCGGGCGATGGCGGCCACCACGGCGTCGCCGTCCAGGCTGGCGCGGTCGCCCAGAACGCCCAGGGCCCTGGCCAGGGGCGTCACCGACAGTCGAAGCCGTTCGCCCGACGCCGTCAGGTCAGAGACCCGACCCTCGGTGATGACCCGCCCCTTGTTGAAGATGGCGACGCGATCGCAGACGCGCTGGACTTCCTGCAACTGGTGGCTGGCCAGGATGACGGTGACGCCGTCGTCGTCGGCCAGGCTGCGGATCAGGGCGCGCATCTCCTGAATGCCGGGCGGATCCATGCCGCTGGTGGGTTCGTCCAGGATGACGAGGTCGGGACGGGTCATCAGGGCGGCGGCGACGCCCAGCCGCTGCAGCATGCCGACGGAAAAGCCGCGCACGCGCCGATCGGCCGCCTCGGCCAGGCCGACGCGGTCCAGCCAGCCTGCGATGTCGGTTGGGGTGACGCCGCCGTGCGCCCGCCCCAGCCATTCCAGGACCTGACGCGCGGTGAGGAAGGGCGGAAAGCGCGGCGTCTCGATCATCGAGCCCATGCGCCGCATCGCCGCCGCGTCGCCTATGCGGCCGCCCATGACAATCGCCTCACCCCCGGTCGGGCGGATCAGGCCCAGCAAGGTGCGGAACAGCGTCGACTTGCCGGCGCCGTTGGGCCCCAGGACGCCGTACACCCCGCCGCGCGGGATCGACAGGTCCAGCCCGTCCAGCGCCTTCACTGTCCCATAGGTCTTGGTCAGGCCGCGGGTTTCGATGACGGTTTCCATGCCGTCGAGCTTGGCCCGCGAACGCCGATCTCACAAGGCTTTGCGACGCTGTCCCCGATTAAGTTTGGGCAATGATCGGCGCGCGCCGAACGCGTCCTTCAGGCCGGTCGGCGGCGAGCGCGCTCAGTTCGGACGTATGACCATGCAGGTCACCCGACGTTCGGCCAGGGCGTCGCAGGCGGCCTTGGCGCCGACTTCCGTCAATCCGACGAAGCGCGACCGATACCATTCGCCCGCCGCCTGGACGTTGCGCTCGGCGCCGGCGAACTGGGACCGGAAGCGGCGGTGCACCTCGGTCAGCCAGTCGTTGGCGATCTTCTCCTCGCGGAAGGCGCCGACCTGGACCGCCCAACCGCCCGAGGACGCCCGCGCCGGCTCGCGCGAGGGCGGCGGCGCCGAAAGACGGCTTCCGGCCGTGGCGTTCAGCGCCGCGGTCAGGGTTTGCGGCCGGGAAGCCGCGACGCGCTCGGACGGGGAGGGGGCGACCCGCGTCGGCAGGGCCGCCGGCGCCGGCGCGGCGGTGTAGGAAACCTGGGTCGCCTCTCCGCCGATGTCGGCGTCCTCGGCCACAGAGGCGTAGGCGACCGGGGCGTTCGGAGACAGGTCGCCGCCGACGCCGAAGCCGCGCTGCTCGAAGAACAACTGCGCCACCTGAATGGCCTCGCCCTGGGCGCGGCGGCGCTCGACCTCGAAGCCGGTGTCCATCAGTTCCGCGACATGGGCGTTGCGGCTGGCGGTGGAGCGTCCCCCCAGCACGATGGTGATCAGCCGCTTGCCGTCCCGCACGGCCGAGGCGGCCAGGTTGTAGCCCGAGGCGTTGGTGTAGCCGGTCTTCATGCCGTCGTAGCCGTTTCCGGTCGCCAGCAGGCCGTTGGTGTTGCGATAGTCGCGGCCGTTGTAGGCCCAGTCGTGCAGGCCGAAATAGCTGTAGTACTGGGGAAAGTCGCGCATGATGGCCCGCGCCAGGATGGCCTGGTCCCGCGCCGAGGTCAGTTGGCGGGCGTCCGGCAGACCGTTGGCGGTGACATAGCGCGTCTGGGTCATGCCCAACTGCTCGGCCTTCAGCGTCATCATGTTGGTGAAGCGGGCCTCGGAGCCGCCGATGTGTTCGCCGATGGCGACGGCCATGTCGTTGGCCGACCGGACGGCCGTGGCGCGCATGGCGTTGTCCAGGGTGATGGTCTGGCCGGCGGCCAGCCCCAGCTTGGACGGCGGTTGCGACGCCGCGCGCGGCGAGATGGTCAGCACGTCGGTCAGGTGGACCCGGCCCTCGTTCAACGCCTCGAACGTCAGATAGAGGGTCATCATCTTCGTCAGCGACGCGGGATAGCGGCGGCTGTCGGCGTGGCGGGCGAAAAGCACTTCGCCGGTCTCGGCGTCGACGACGATGGCCGCGTAGCGGGTGTTCTCTTGCGCCAGGGTGGGCTGGGCCGCGCCCAGCCAGAGCACCGTCAAGGCCAGGACGGCGAGGAGGCTGCGACGGAGAACTTCAATCATAAGCATACGCCCTCGGTAAGCAGGGTTTGCGGCAGGCCCCCAGCCGACGCGTCGAGGAGGCTAGCATAGCCCGCCGGGGTTTCATGGTGGTTAACCGACCGTCAACGGGAATTTGAAGCCTCGACAAGGTTATCAGCGATCATATTGTGCGGCGCACAATTTTTCATTGACCGCACTTCGCACTTGCAGCATAAGGCCGCCATCAGACTTCCGACGCCCGCGCCCCGACGGGCCTTACAGACGGAGACGAGACAATGGCTGACACCGCTGAGACCGTGAAGAAGACCGCCGACCAGGCGACCGCCGCCGCGACCTCGGCCGCCGCCAAGGCCAAGGCTCAGGCCGAGACCTTTCAGGCCGCCGGCGCCAACGCGTTTCGCGAAGGCATCGACAAGTCGGTTGCGTCGATGGGCGAACTGAACGCGCACGGCAAGAAGAACCTGGACGCCCTGGTCGAGTCGGCCGCCGTGGCCCAGAAGGGCGCCGAGGCCCTGTCGCAACAGGCGATGGGCTTCGCCAAGGCTTCGTGGGAAGACGGCGTCGCCGCCAGCAAGGACCTGTCTGGCGCCCGTTCGGTGCAGGAGTTCTTCGAACTGCAAACCACCTGGGCCAAGAAGGCGATGGAACGCTACGTCGCCGAACTGTCCAAGACGAACGAGATCGTCACCACGACCGTCAAGGATAGCTTCAAGCCGATCAACGAGCGCGTGACCGCCTCGGTCGAGACCTTCCAGGCCGCGCGCTGAGCCTGATCCTCGATCGGATGACCAAGGCCCCGGCGGAATCGCCGGGGCCTTTTCATTTGGCGTATGCGTATTTGACAAACCTGTGGACCGCTAGTCGCGGTGGAGGCAGTGGTCGCAGAGGCTAACTTCGCCAATGTGGCCCTCATGTAGCGGGAACGACCGGCCACAATGGATGCACTCTGCTGTTGGGCCGACGCAACTCCTCGGCCTAACGTCTTTCGCCAGGTCCGCCGCCTTCCGTCGATCGGCCTCGGCCTCGCGCTCTTTGTCGCTAAACCCGCTCACGGCTTTTTTTCGGCTTCCGGCTTCGGCGCGGTCGCTACCCGCCGCACCTTCTCTTCAAAGGCGGCTTCGTCCTCGTCGCACTCTAGCTCGCGCGCAAGTTCGCGGAACTTGTCCGCCTGGGTCTTGGGGTCAGCGTCGGGTCGCACGTTTCGCCACCTTGTCCAAGACTTCGACCCTCGCACCATCCCAAGTGCCAAGCTCTAGGTCGCTGTTCATTGCTCTCGATTGGGTTCGTATGCTCACACGCTTCGTGTTCGTCTCTTGATAGATCAGGAACGGAATCACGTTTTCCTCCCCCTTCAGCTCCAGCTCCTTCGAAAGGAGGACCGCCTCAAGAGCGCGGTGTTCGGTTATCCCGGCAAAGATGGCTACGCGTCGCCCGCTCTTATGCTTGACCAAAACGTCGACAACGTAATCTTTCAGGCCCTCAGCCGCTGGCTCGTCGACGCCGATGTCGGCCTCCGCCCCGAACCTGTCCGCCAGCGCCGCTACGAGATCATCGCGGAACGTACTGGCGACCCTGTCGCGCGTCGTGAAGACCATGTCCTGCAGGCGGTGCATAAAGGCGAGGAAGCGTGCCGCTCCTTCACCGGCCTGCTGCCCCGACAACCAAGCCGTCTGGAAACGCATCGCCACTTGGTCGAACTCGACCCCGTGCTCTTCCATCAAGCCGCTGAGGATTCCGAGGCGGGTGTCGGTAGAGAAGTCTACCCCCGCTCCCTCAAGCTCCGCATAGGAGGCGGCGTCGTCCTCGATACGGACGCGACCGCCGTCAAGGCGCGCGTAGAACGTGAGGGCGTCGCCGGTAAACCATGTAAATGGGGAACGGATTGCGTACCCCATTTTCAACCTGCGAACTTCAAATCCCCCACAGAGGGCTTCGCAAATGTCGTCCTGAATATTCAACACAAGCCTCCCTGTTCTTCGAAGCGATAACGCTTGGCTGCGATGGAAAGAGCGTTGGCCTTTGTGACCGGAAAATCCTCACTCCAACGTTTACCGCCGGACTTGGGCCACCCCACCATGCGGTTTTTATCGCGAAGCACGTTAGGAAAAGTTTCCCACACATTACCCTTTATCAGGTGGCAGTGCCAGATGACGTGACCCCCGTTTCTCATCCAGCCATAACGAGAGTCCTAGGTTGATCTGAGCTGTGATCGGCTGGGTTGGCAAGAGGCCGGTCAGCGCAGCCTCCAACCAGCGCAGCAGGCCGGCCGATGTGTCCGGTGAGCGCTTCTGCATAAGCCTGCGGCGTCAGCCACCCGAGCTTCGAGTGCGGACGCTGCTCGTTGTAATCGCGTCGCCACGCCTCCAGCACGGCGCGAGCGTGCGGCAGCGAGCGGAACAGCGTCTCGTTCAGCAGCTCGTCACGCAGCCGCCCGTTGAAGCTTTCGTTGAAGCCGTTCTGCTGGGGCTTGCCCGGCGCGATGTAGTGCCAGCCGACGCCGGTGTCGTCGGCCCAGGCCAGGACCGCGTTCGAGGTGTACTCCGTGCCGTTGTCGCTGACGATGGTGTCGGGCCGCCCTCGCTGCCGGATGACGGCGTCCAACTCCCGCACGACCCGCGCGCCCGACAGCGAGGTGTCGGCCACCAGCGCCAGGCACTCGCGCGTGCAGTTATCGATCACCGTCAGGATGCGGAAGCGCCGCCCGTCCGTCATCTGGTCTGCGACGAAGTCCAGCGACCAGCGCTGGTTGGGCGCCAGCGGCAGGTCCAGCGGTCGCCGCGGGCCCATCGCTCGCTTCCGGCCGCCGCGCCGGCGCACCGTCAGTTGCTCCTCGCGATAGATCCGCTGGACCCGCTTCCTGTTGACCGCATGGCCCTCGCGCCGCAGCAGCACGTGCAGGCGACGATAGCCGAACCGTCGACGGTCCTGGGCCAGGGCCTTCAGCCGGTCGCGCAGAGCGCCGTCGTCCGGGCGCGTCGCCTGATAGCGCACGCTCGTCCGATCGACGCCCAGCACACGGCACGCCCGCCTTTCGCTCATCTCGTAGGCGGCCTGCAGATGGCCAGCCGCCTCGCGATAGCCGGCGGGCGTCACCACTTTTTTCCCAGCAGGTCCTTCAGGGCCACGTTGTCCAGCATCGCGTCCGCCAGCATCCGCTTCAGCCGGGCGTTCTCATCCTCGAGCGCCTTGAGCCGCCGAGCCTCCGACACGTTGAGCCCGCCAAACTTGGCCTTCCATTTGTAAAAGGTCGCCGAGCTGACCCCGTGGCGTCGGCACACCTCCGCCGTCGCTACACCGGCCTCCTGCTCCCACAGGATCCCGATGATCTGCTCTTCCGTGAACCTCGATCGCTTCATTCTGTCCGTCCTTCGTTGGGCGGACTCTAGCTATTCCTGGAGGAGTTTCAGGGGGTCACGTCACAGAGCTTGTGCGATGTGTGTAGTTCATGGTGACACAGAACCAAGCAGCCCTTCTGATGGTCCAACGCGAGTACTGCCGAGAACCGTTCTGTCTCTTCGCTGAGAAGGATCAGGACGCGGTAGTGCTCACCCAGCGCGTCAAACTCCACCAGCCGCCAATCCCAAGATGGGCCGTATTTAAGGGCGCGCCCCAGCGGCAATGCAGCATTGGGCACCTTCCCAGACTTCCACGGCCCAATCTGCACATTGGATTTTGGCGCGCGGATAATGTCCACCAAAGTCAGCATTGTGCCCCTCCCATGCGACAACGTTAGGTCGGGCGGACGAGCTACCGCAAGTCGATCTTACTTTGACCTCCACCTCGCCCTTCGCTTCTTGCCACTAGGCGGCGGTCGCGGCCCGGATGTCAGTCCGTCGGTAGGTCAGGCGCTTGCCGACGCCACCCAGCACGGCGCGCAGCGCGCGCTCCTGATCCTCGCAGCCAGTGGCCGAGCGATTGGAATAACGGAAGTCGAACTCCGCCAGATAGCGGTGCAGGTGCTTCTTCGAGCAGTGCTGATAGACGCCCTTCATGCCGCGCTTGAAGATCGAGAAGTAGCCTTCGATGGTGTTGGTGTGGATGGTGCGGTCGTCGGTCGAGACGTATTCGTCCTGACCGTGGCGGACCATGCCGTGCTCCGCGAACTGACGACCGACCGCCAGATAGTGACCGGCTTCGTCGGTCATCAGGCGGGCTTCGCGGTGCAGGTTGTCCAGCACGATGGGGGCGATGGTGGCGGGGCGGATGTTGTCCACCACGACCGAACGGACTTGGCCAGTGGAGCGGTCCACCAGCGAGAGCACCTTCATCTTGTGGTGGAAGGCGCGCTTGACCGGCTTGCCGGGTTCGCGGCCGATGTAGGTTTCATCGACCTCAACAGCGCCGCCACCCTGACCGAAGGGAGCCAGATCACCAGAGCGCATGGCCTCGCGGATGCGGTGGGCCAGGAACCACGCGGTGTTGTACTGGACTTCGAGGGTGCGTTGCAGCTGTAGGGCGCTGATGCCCTTCTTCGAGGCGCACATCAGGTAGATCGCCTGTAGCCACTTGTGCATTTCGAGGTGGCTTTCCTCGAAGATCGTGCCCTTGCGAACGGTGAACTGGCCACGGCAGGCGCCGCACTTTTTGAGGCCGTGGCGAACCACGCCTTCCGGGTTCTTCTTCGAGGGCTTCGAGCGCACGTTCTTTAGGGCATAGGCCCGACCCACGACGCC
Source organism: Brevundimonas albigilva (assembly GCF_023573565.1). NCBI lineage: Bacteria > Pseudomonadati > Pseudomonadota > Alphaproteobacteria > Caulobacterales > Caulobacteraceae > Brevundimonas > Brevundimonas albigilva. The sequence goes on along the minus strand of NZ_CP097649.1, from coordinate 1,608,632 downwards.
GCAATGCGGGCACGTCGGCTCCGAACCCCAGATGATACCTTCGACGTAAGCGAAGGCAGCGGCTTCATCGTGGAAATAGGGCTTGGACAGAACGGACACGGCGGGTTTCTCCTTACCAGACCAACCTACCATTTCGTATGGGTTTGTCAAATACGGATACGCCTTTCATTTGGCTTCTGGCTCGGCGACCTGTGGGGATAGCGCCTCATGGTGGATGCTGAAGGCGCGCGCCAACCGCCAGCGCCCGTCGCCTTCCAGCCGCCACAGCACCGAGAACCGCGCCTGGCCGACCAGGCGTTCGGGGCCGTCGCCCTGGCGTTCATAGAAACGATGGCGGCCTTCCTCGACCGCGCCGACGCCGGGGATGGCGTAAACGCGCATCGTGCCGGGTACGAGTTCGCGCCGCGAATGATAGGCTTGCGGACCCGTCGCGGCTTCGCAAGCCTGGCGATAATCCTGGACGAAGGCGGTCCGCGTCGCCGTCAGGCCGCCCCGGTCGTGGTAGAATTCGAGATCCTCCGTCACCAGGTCCGACAGGGCCTGCGGATCGCAGCGGTCGAACATCACTGCGAAAAGGTCAGCGTCGCGCGCGGCGACGATCGTCGTCAGTTCGGCCGGATCGGGCAAGGCGGCGGGGCCGGTCGCGGATTGGCCCAGTGTCAGGACCGCGAGGGCGGATGTCAGCAGCATGGCGGGGCGTCCTTGTCGAACGGAATGTCGCACCGTGGTGCGGCCTGGCGACGCGGAAGTCGCGTGAAACTTTGTTCACCCGGCCTGCTCACGAAAGCCGTGACTGGACGCCGCTTCAAATCAGGCCATCATTCCCTATCTGAGAGCCAAGACGACTCCCCGATTACGGAATACGAATGCCCATTCAAAGGCCCGGTGAAACGGGCGGCGGCCAAGGCGCCGCCACCGTCACCGAAACCAAGCCGAAGCTTCAGAAGCCCTCGCTGTACCGGGTGCTGATCCTGAACGACGACTACACGCCGATGGAATTCGTCGTCTATGTGCTGGAGCGGTTCTTCCAGAAGAGCCGCGAGGAAGCCACCCGCATCATGCTGCATGTGCACCAGCATGGCGTCGGGGTGTGCGGCGTCTTCACCTACGAAGTCGCCGAGACCAAGGTCGCCCAGGTCATCGAGACCGCGCGCCGCCACCAGCATCCGCTGCAATGCACGATGGAAAAGGACTGAGAGGAGCCTCCCTATGCCTTCATTTTCCCGTCCTCTCGAAGAAACCCTGCACCGCGCGGTGGCCTACGCCAATGAGCGCCGGCACGAATACGCCACCCTTGAACACCTGCTGATGGCGCTGACGGACGACCCCGACGCCTCAGCGGTCATGCGCGCCTGCAATGTCGAACTGACCGCCCTGAAGACGGCGCTGACCCTCTATGTCGACAACGACCTGGCCGCCCTGGCCACGGCCGACGGCGAGGACGCCAAGCCGACCGCCGGCTTCCAGCGCGTGATCCAGCGCGCGGTCATCCACGTCCAGTCCTCGGGCCGCGAGGAGGTGACGGGCGCCAATGTGCTGGTCGCCATCTTCTCCGAACGCGAGAGCCACGCCGCCTATTTCCTGCAGGAGCAGGACATGACGCGCTATGACGCGGTCAACTTCATCGCTCACGGCATCGCCAAGAAGGCGGGCGCCGGCGAAACCCGGCCCGCCAAGGGTTCGAGCCCCGAGGAGGCCGAGGACGCATCGGCCGTCAAGTCGGGCGGAGAGGCGCTGGAAGCCTATTGCGTCGACCTCAACGAGAAGTCGCGCCAGGGCAAGGTCGATCCGCTGATCGGCCGTCAGGCCGAGGTCGAGCGCTCGATCCAGATCCTGTGCCGCCGCACCAAGAACAACCCGCTGCTGGTCGGCGACCCCGGCGTCGGCAAGACCGCCATCGCCGAAGGCCTGGCGCGCAAGATCGTCAACGGCGACGTGCCGGACGTCCTGAAGGACGCGACCATCTACAGCCTGGACATGGGCGCGCTGCTAGCCGGCACCCGCTATCGCGGCGACTTCGAGGAGCGGCTGAAGCAGGTCGTCAAGGAACTGGAGAACCACGACAATGCTGTCCTGTTCATCGACGAGATCCATACGGTGATCGGCGCGGGCGCGACCTCGGGCGGAGCGATGGACGCCTCAAACCTGCTGAAGCCCGCCCTGGCGTCGGGGTCGCTGCGTTGCATGGGATCGACGACCTACAAGGAATATCGCCAGCACTTCGAGAAGGACCGCGCCCTGGTGCGTCGCTTCCAGAAGATCGACGTCAATGAGCCGACGGTCGAGGATTCGGTGAAGATCCTGAAGGGGCTGAAGACCTATTACGAGCAGCACCACAAGGTCCGCTACACCGACAGCGCCATCCGAACGGCGGTCGAACTGTCGGCCCGCTACATGACCGACCGGAAGCTGCCGGACAAGGCGATCGACGTGATCGACGAGGCCGGCGCCTCGCAGATGCTGGTGGTCGAATCCAAGCGCAAGAAGGTCATCGGCCAGAAGGAGGTCGAGGCCGTCATCGCCAAGATGGCGCGCATTCCGGCCAAGTCGGTCTCCAAGTCCGACACCGAGAGCCTGAAGGAACTGCAGACCGACCTGAATCGCGTCGTCTTCGGTCAGGAACAGGCGATCGAGCAGGTCTCGGCCGCGATGAAGCTGGCGCGGGCGGGTCTGCGCGATCCGAACAAGCCGATCGGCAGCTTCCTGTTCAGCGGCCCCACCGGCGTCGGCAAGACCGAGGTGGCCAAGCAGTTGGCCTCCACCCTCGGGATCGAGATGCAGCGGTTCGACATGTCGGAATACATGGAGCGCCACACCGTCAGCCGGCTGATCGGCGCGCCTCCGGGCTATGTCGGCCATGACCAAGGCGGGCTGCTGACCGACGCCGTGGACCAGCATCCGCACGCCGTCATCCTGCTGGACGAAATCGAGAAGGCGCACCCGGACGTCTACAACATCCTGTTGCAGGTGATGGACAACGGCATGCTGACCGACGCGGTCGGCAAGAAGGTCGATTTCAGGAACGTCATCCTGATCATGACCACCAACGCCGGCGCCGCCGACAACGCCCGCGCCTCCATCGGTTTCGGCCGGGGCAAGGTCGAGGGCGAGGACGACAAGGCCATCCAGCGCCTGTTCGCGCCGGAGTTCAGGAACCGCCTGGACGCCATCGTGGCCTTCAAGCCGCTGAGCGCCGAAACGATCCGCTCGGTCGTGACCAAGTTCGTGCTGCAGCTGGAAGCCCAGCTGGCGGACCGCAACATCACCATCGAGCTGACCGACGAGGCGGCCGACTGGCTGGCCAAGAACGGCTTCGACGAACTGTATGGGGCGCGCCCCTTGGCCCGGGTCATCCAGGACTCGATCAAGAAGCCGCTGGCCGACGACATCCTGTTCGGCCGTCTGACGCGCGGCGGACACGTCAAGGTCCAGCTGAAGGACGGCAAGATCGACTTCGACATCACGGGCCCCTCGGGCGCTCCGGCCAAGTCGGAAGAGGAAGAGACGGCCTGATCGGCGCCCGCCGATCCGAGATCGGGCCCGGGCGGCGACGCCCGGGCCTTTTTTCATGCGCGGCGCGCGACGCCGGGCCATAGTGCGCCGATGCGGTCACAGGCGGGGCAGGACGAAACGGCGGGGCGCGTGGGCGAGGCCGAAGCGCGCTTGGCGGCCGGCGACCTTCACGCCGGGTTCGAACTGCTGAAGGCGGCTCTGGCCGTGGACCAAAATCATCCGGGCGCGCTGGCCGCGATGGGGCTGTTCCTGGCCGCGCATGGCGACCCCGGCCAGGCGACCGAGGTTCTCAGCCGCGCCCTGGGGGGCGCCGAGACGCCGCAAGCGCGGGCGCGCGTGGCGCCGGCCCTGGCGCAGCTGCTGGCGGGCCTGACCCCCAGCCGCTGGCATCCGGTGCTGGACGCGGACCTGACGGCTCTGCTGGGCGAGTCCTCGGTCGATCCGCAGGTCCTGGCGCGCACGACCGCGCGTGTCCTGTTGCTGAAGACACCGAGGTTCGAAGAGACAGCCGAAGCCCTGGAGGCGCTGGGCGGCGACGCCCTGTGGATCGCCTTCCTGTCGCGGTGCCTGAACGTGGATGCGGCGATGGAGGCGCGCCTCGACGCCCTGCGCCACGCGCTGACGGCGACGCAGGGGCGGGGCGGCGAGGGCTGGCGCACGCTGGCGCAGGCCCTGGCCCTGAATGGCTATCTGGCGGAGCATCTGGACGACGAGCCAGAGGGGGTGGAAGATTCGGCGCCGGTTTCGCCCCTGTTCAGGTCGCCGCGCGCCGACGATGTGATGATGACCTGGCAAGGCCCCCTGACGGACCTGTTGGTGCGAAAGACCATTCAGGAGCCGGCGCGGGAAATGGGACTGGCGCAAGCCGTCGAGCGGCTGACGCCGGACACGGGCGACGACGTGTCCCAAGCCGTGCGGGCGCAATACGAGGGCAATCCCTATCCGCGCTGGGCCGCGCCGCCCCAACCGCCGCGCCGCGTCCTGTCGCAGGAAATCGAGGCGCTGCCCCGGCTGGACCAAGCGGCCTTCGCAAGGCGGGCGCGGACGGTTCTGGCGGCCGGCTGCGGCACGGGGTTCGAGCCGATCGACCTGGCCCGGACCGATCCCAGCCTGGCGATCACGGCCCTGGATCTGAGCCGCGCCAGCCTGGCCTATGGCGCGCGCGTGGCGGAGCAACTGGGCCTCGACCGTGTGCGGTTCGTGCAGGGCGACATCCTGGCGCTGGAGCCGGACATGGGGCCGTTCGATGTGGTCGTCAGCACCGGCGTCCTGCATCACATGGCGCGGCCGCAGGACGGTCTGGCGCGGCTGGCGGGTGTGTTGCGCTCTGGCGGCGTGGTCCGGCTGGCGCTCTACAGCGAACGGGCGCGCGCTCCGATCCGGCGCGCCCATGCGCTGATCCGCGAGCGCGGCTGGACGGCGAGCGCGGCCGACATCCGCGCCTTTCGCGCCCATGTCCTGGCGCTGCCGAACGATGACCCGCTGGCGGCCCTCAGGACCAGCGAGGACTTCTATAGCCTGAGCGGCTGTCGCGATCTGGTCTTCCACGTGCAGGAGCACCGCTACACCCCGCCCCAGTTGGTCGAACTGTTGGCCCAGGCGGGGCTTCGACTGGTCGGCTTCGAGCCGCCGTCCCAGGCGCAGGCCGCGTTCCGGCAGGCCTTCTGGGCGGCCGATCCGCTGGACATGGAGCTGTGGGACCGGCTGGAGGCCGCCCAGCCGACCCTGTTCGCCGGCATGTATCAGCTGTGGGGTCAGAAGGCGTGAGACCCCTGGACCTCATGCCTTCTTGAACGGCGACTGGTCCTCGGTCAGGGCGGCGATCTCGGCCTCCACGGCCGGGCCTTCGCGCCTCAGATATTGCGCCACCGGGCCGCGCAGGGCGGTGTCGGCGATGAAGTGGGACGAATAGACGGGCGAGGGCAGATAGCCGCGGGCGATCTTGTGCTCGCCCTGGGCGCCGGCCTCGACGCGCGACAGGCCGCGCGAAATGGCGAATTCGATGGCTTGGTAGTAGCAAAGTTCGAAGTGGAGGAAGGGCACGTCCTCCAGCGTTCCCCACTGACGGCCGTAGAGGGCGTCGCGACCGATGAAGTTCAACGCCCCGGCGATGGGGGCGTCGTCGCGATAGGCCATGACCAGGGCGATGCGGTCCGCCAGGGTCTGGCCCACCATCGAGAAGAAGGCGCGCGTCAGATAGGGCCGCCCCCATTTGCGGTCGCCCGTGTCCATGTAGAAGGCGAAGAAGGCGTCCCAGGCGTCCTCGGTAAGGTCGGCGCCGGTCAGGATGCGGATGTCGAGCCCGGCCTGGGCGTCGCGCCGCTCGCGCCGGATGGTCTTGCGCCGGTTGGACGACAGGGCGCCCAGAAAGTCGTCGAAGGTCCGATAGCCGTCGTTGCGCCAGATGAACTGCATGTCCTGGCGCGCCAGCAGGCCCGCCTCGGTCATCGCCCGCCAGTCCGGCTCGGTCGGGAAGTTGACGTGCAGCGACGACACGCCCAGCCGCTCGGTCAGGGTCAGGGCGCCCTGGATCAGGGCCTGGCGCACGTTCGCAAGGTCGGCGTCCGGGTGGGCCAGGAAGCGCGGCCCGGTCGCGGGGGTGAAGGGCACCGCCCCCAGCAGTTTGGGATAGTAGCGGCCGCCGGCGCGTTCATAGGCGTCGGCCCAGCTGTGGTCGAAGACGTATTCGCCCTGGCTGTGGCCCTTCAGATAGAGGGGCATGACGCCCAGGACGGCGTCGTCCTCGCCCCTTAGCGCCAGGTGACGCGGTCCCCAGCCCTGGGACGGGACCGCGCTGCCCGACCCTTCGCAGGCGTGAAGGAAGGCGTAGGAAACGAAGGGATCGCCGGTCGGGTCCGCGCAGGCGTCCCACGCGGCCTGGCCGATGTCGGCGATCCCGTCGTGAACCGTGATCTGGAAGGTCAACGGATCTCCACGATTGCGTCGACCTCGACGGCGAAGCCCAGCGGCAGGCGATAGACGCCGACGGCCGAGCGGGCGTGCCGGCCGGCGTCGCCGAACACCTCGACCATCAGGTCCGAACAGCCGTTGATGACGGCCGGGATGGCGTCGAAGTCCGGCCCGGCCTGGACGAAGCCGCCCAGCTTGACCACGCGGACCACGCGTGACAGGTCGCCGTCGCAGGCGGCCTTGATCTGGGCCAGCAGGTTGATCCCGCACAGGCGCGCGGCGGCGTTGGCCTGTTCCGGCGTCACGTCGGCGCCGACCGTGCCCTTCACCCCGCCCGAGGCGTCGTTCGACAGCTGGCCCGAGATGTGGACCAGGCTCCCCGTCTGGACGAAGGGCACATAGTTGGCCACCGCCTTGGCGGGTTCCGGCAGGGTGATGCCAAGTTCGGCGATGCGGGCGTCGATGGTCATGGAATGCTCCTCTGATCTGGGCGGCGGTCTAGCCTGCGGCAAGCCCCGCGTCACCCGTCGCCGGCGCTTTAAGCGTTCGCCAACCGCATCATGCGATGATGCGGTCATGGATATGCAACCGTCTTCTCATCAGCCGGTGTTCGAGGGCGTCCTGGCCCGGTTGTCGCCCCAGGACCGCGCCCGCGTCGACGCCATGGCCGCACCCGCCGCAGCCAAGGCCGCGGAGGCCGCGTCCCACTGGGAGTTCGAGATGCCGGCCAAGGCGGTGGACGCCGCCCTGGGTGCGGAAACCTCCGACGACGTGCGGCGCGGCCTGGTCGCCGCCTGGATGCTGCAGTTGCCCGGCCGCGTGACGGCGCTGGAGCTGCCGCCGGCGGTGACGGACCTCTACCCCTACTGGATCGAGCAGGTCGCGGGTTTCCTGGACAAGGCCGAAGGCGTCTACGACTTCGACCACTGGGCCAAGGACGTGCGCTTCTCGCTGGCGCTCAGCGTGCCAGGCGCCAAGAGCCAGGTGATCGACCTGTCTTCGCCGCTGGGGCCCAAGCAGATGCTGCAACACGCGCTGGACGGACGCGGGTTCGGGCCGCTGCTGCGCTATCTGGCGGCCGGGGCCAGGAAGGAACCCTGGCTGGAGGTGCACACCGAAAGCCGCTGGCTGCGCGGGTTCAACGAAGAGGGCTGGAACGAGGCCTGGGCCACGGCGGCCGAACTGTGCCGCGCGCGACCCGAACTGGCGGGCATGATCGGCTCCAGCTGGTTCTATGATCCGCCCCTGATCGAGATCAGCCCCCGCCTGGCCCACCTGCGCCTGAATCCGCTGAAGGGCGGGGCCTTCATGGTTCACCAGGGGCCGGGCGAAATCCACACCCTGCGCGCCGGCGCGGCCTCGGCCAGCCGCAAGGCGCTGATCGACAGCGGCGACTACACGGCCCGCTCGTGGCTGATGGTCTGGCCGCGCAAGGAACTGATCGCCTGGGCGGATCGGCGCAAGTCCGACGTCGCCTAGCGCGCCGCCCGCGCCCACGCCGCCCCGACCGGCAGGATGTCCAGCCCGGCGGCCTTGGCCAAGCCTATCAGCCGGTCGATGTCCTCCGGGCGGCAGCCGTAGGGGGTGGGACTGTCGCTGACGTCGTGGCCATAGGCGATCAGCCAGCCGTGGGCGTCGGCGGTGTCCTGAACCAGTTTCTCCAGGTCGTAACCGGGCAGGCGGCGGCTTTCGAGGCCGATGGCCTGGAGCAGATTGCGATCGGCGCGGCCGGCGTTGATCCCGTCGCGCACGCCGCGCCCGCAAAGGAAGCGGCGGTCGATCACCGGCTTGGCGCGCAGCGCGCAGTCCCCGAACGGATAGGCGAAGGTGCGCATCTCATGGCCGTCCAGCCGTTCGGCGACCCAGGCGGCGTTGCGGCCCAGGTCAGCCTCCAGTTCGGCGGGCGACAGGCCCAGGGTCGAGACGTGCCCATAGGTGTGGCAGCCGACCTCGTGACCGGCGGCGTGGAGGGTCTGGAGGTCCTCCACCTCGAACTGCGGCAGGTCCAGGTTGCGGCCCCCCGACAGGCCGCCGCAGACATAGTAGGTGGCCTTGATCCCATGCTGGGCCAGGATCGGACCCGCCTCGGTCCAGGCGGAGCGGGGAATGTCGTCGAACGACAGGCTTAGCACGCCGCGCGGCGGGCGGATCGTCACGGGGCGGACGTCCAGGTAGCGGCCGGCGCGGCGGCGCATCTTGTCGATGAAGGCGCTCATGCCGGCCTTGTGCCACGTGCGGCCTTAAGGGCGGGTTTCAGACGCGGACCGGCTGGGCCACCGCGCCGCGCACGCCGAAGACCCGGCGATAGCGGTCGATCTCGCCCGGCTCGCCGACCGCCTTTTCCGGATTGTCCGACAGCTTGACGGCGGGACGGCCGCCCGCCTCGACCACCTTGCAGACCAGCGAGATCGGCTCCAGTTCCGGCGCCGGGGCGGGCGAGCAGTCGCGGAAGTCGTTGGTCAGATTGGTGCCCCAGCCGAAGCTGAGCCGGGCGCGGCCGTGGAAGCGCGCATGGACCGCCTCGATGGATTCGACATCCATGCCGTCCGAGAAGATCAGCAGCTTCTTGGCCGGATCGCGCCCGCGGCCCTTCCACCAGGCGATGAGCCGTTCGCCCGCCTCGATCGGCGGCGCGGAATCCGGGCGGAAGCCGGTCCAGTCGGCGACCCAGTCCGGCGCCTGGTCCAGGAAGGCCTCGGTGCCGAAGGCGTCGGGCAGGACGATCAGCAGATTTCCCGCGTAGTGGCGTCGCCATTCGTCCAGCACGGCGTAGGGCGTGGCCGCCAGGGCGTCGTCGTCGGGCGCCAGGGCCGCCATGACCATAGGCAGCTCATGGCCGTTGGTGCCGATGGCCTCCAGGTCGTTCTCCATCGCATGAAGCACGTTCGAGGTGCCGATGAAGGACCGCCCCAGCCCCTCCTGCAGCGCCTGGATGCACCAGCGCTGCCACAGGAAGCCGTGACGGCGCCGGGTGCCGAAGTCCGACAGGGCCAGGTCGGGCAGGGCGCGCAGCCGCTCCAGCTTGGACCACAGCCGGGTCTTGGCCCGCGAATAGAGGATGTCCAGTTCGAACCGGCCCAGCCGCCGCAGGCCCGCGCGGCATCGCAGCTCGTTCAGGATGGCGAGCGCTGGGATTTCCCACAACGTCACCTCGGCCCAGGGGCCTGAGAAGGTCAGCACATACTGGCCGTCCTCGATGCGCAGGTCGTAATCGGGAAGGCGATAATCGGCCAGCCAGGCCATGAAGTCCGGCGAGAAGATCTGCCTGACGCCATAGAAGCTGTTGCCGGCCAGCCAGACCAGTTCCTTGTTGGAGAAGCGCAGGGTGCGGGCGTGGTCCAGCTGTTCGCGCAGCGCGCCGACGTCGATGTCATCGGCCAACCGAACCGAGCGCGTACGGTTGATGACCTGGAAGGTGACCGGCACATCCCGATGTTCGCGCCAGATCAGCTGCAGCATCAGCAGCTTGTAGAAGTCGGTGTCCAGAAGACTGCGGACGATCGGGTCCAGGCGAAAGCCGTGGTCATAGGCGCGTTTGGCGAGATCCATCGGGCGACCCTATCAGTCCGAACCGGCCTTGTGGGCCTTCCAGTCGAACAGTTCCTCCAGCACCCGGATCGCCTGGCCGCGCGGGGACGCCAGGTCGGGATCGCGGTTCATCACCAAGCGGGCGTCGTCGGCCGCCGCCAGCATCAGGGCGCGTTGGCGGATCGGATCGGCGAAGCGATAGGCGGGAAAGCCGCTCTGTTTCAGGCCCAGCGGGTCGCCGCCGCCGCGCAGCCGGAAATCCTCCTCGGCGATGACGAAGCCGTCCTCGGTGCGGCGCAGGGTCTCCAGCCGCTCCTTGGCCGTTTCGCCGAGCGCGCCGTCCTGGCCGCCGTACAGCAGGATGCAGGCGCTGGCCTTGGCGCCGCGCCCGACCCGGCCGCGCAGCTGGTGCAACTGGGCCAGGCCGAAGCGGTCGGCGTGCTCGATCACCATGATGGAGGCGTTGGGCACGTCGACGCCGACCTCGACCACGGTGGTGGCGACCAGCACGGGCAGGCGGCCGTCGGCGAAGTCGGCCATGACGGCCTCGCGCTCGGCGCCGGGCATCTGGCCGTGCGCCAGGCCGACCTCCACGCCCAGCAGGCGGCGCAGGTCGTCGGCGCGATCGACGGCGGCGGCCAGGTCGACGGCCTCGGATTCCGCGACCAGCGGGCAGATCCAATAGGCCTGGGCGCCGCTTTCGACCGCCGCCTTGAGGCGCGCCGCCACTTCGCCGATGCGGGTCAGGGGCAGCACGGCTGTGGTCACCGGCGTGCGGCCGGGCGGCTTTTCGGTCAGGCGGCTGACCTCCAGCTCGCCATACTGGGTCAGCTCCAGCGTGCGCGGGATGGGGGTGGCCGACATGGTCAGCAGATGCACGGCGCCCAGGCGCGGATCGCCCTTGGCCTGAAGGCGCTGGCGTTCGCCGACGCCGAAGCGGTGCTGTTCGTCGATCACCGCCAGGGCCAGCCGGTCGAAGCGGACGGCGTCCTGGAACAGGGCGTGGGTGCCGATGGCGACCGGGGCCGCACCGGAAGCGAGGGCGGCCAGTTTCTCGCGCCGCTGGCCGTTCGTGTCGCGGCCGGTCAGCAGGACGGATGGCACGCCGGCGGCTTCCAGCAGCGGGCCCAGCTTCTCGAAATGCTGCCGGGCCAGGATTTCGGTCGGCGCCATCAGGGCCGACTGGAAGCCGCTGGCGGCCGCATCGGCCAGGGCCAGGGCCGCCACCGCCGTCTTGCCCGATCCGACGTCGCCCTGGAGCAGGCGGCCCATCTGCTTGCCGGACGCCAGGTCGCGACGGATTTCGGCGACCGCCTGGGCCTGGGCGTTCGTCAGTGCGAAGGGCAGGGCGGCCAATAGGTGGTCGGAGGCGGCGCCCGGCGCGATGACGGGGGCGGGCTTGATCTCTCGCGCCCGACGACGGCGGGCCAGGGCCAGCTGGTGGGCCAGGAACTCGTCATAGGCCAGGCGCTGGCGTACGGGGGCGTCGGGCGCCAGCTCGGCCTCGGTCGATGGCGAATGCAGGGCCTCCAGCGCCGCGCGCCAGCCGGGCCATTTCTGCTTGGCCAGCCAGGCGGGGTCCTGCCATTCCGCAAGGTCGGGCGCGGCGGGCAGGGCGGCCTGGACCAGCTTTCGCACCTGACGGGCCGTCAGCCCCTGCGTCGCGGGATAGACCGGCTCCGACATCGCCAGGTCGTCGGCCTTGTCCACCGCCACGATGTCGGGGTGGACGATCTGGACCTCGCCGTTGAAACGCTCGACCTTGCCGGACACCAGCCGCGTCTTCCCGCGCGGCAGCAGGCGGTCGATATGCTGGGGCGATCCGCCGAACCAGACCAGGTGGACGAAGCCGGTCTCGTCGGCGGCCCGGACTTTCAGAGGCGCGCCAGGGCGGCCCGGCGGAAACAGCCGGTCGATCGTCACCTGAAACACCCCGACCTCGCCCTCGGTCGCCGTGGCCGCCTGCATAGCTCGGCGGACGATCAGGCCCGCGGGCGCCAGGAAGACCAGGTCGCGCACCAGCGGCCCCGCCACCTTCTGCACCAGCGGCAGGACGCGCGGGCCGACGCCCTTCAGCGTGGCCACCTCGGCGAACAGCGGAAAGAGAATCGGCGGCCGCATGGGAGCGAGAACATAGCGGGACCGCGACGGGTGGCGAAGTCGCCTCAGGAACGCTATCTCCCGCGACCTGTTTGAAAGTCTGGACCGGGCAAGGATTCTTGTGACCGAAATCGACGCGCGCCCCGAAGGCGAAATCCCCTCCGACGAACGCAAGGCCCGGCTGGGCCGCATCCAGTTCCGCGCCTGGCGGCGGGGCTTTCGCGAGGCCGACATGGTGCTGGGGCCGTTCGCGGACGCCGTGGCGCCGACCATGAGTGACGAGGAACTGACGGCGTTCGAGGCGCTGCTGGACCAGGAAGACCAGTATCTCTACGGCTGGATCATCGAACGCGACCCCACGCCGGCCGAGTTCGACGGGCCGGTGATGGACAAGGTCCGCGCTTATATGCGCGCGCACGTGGCGGCGCAGGTCGGGCGGGGGATCGGCTGAATGGACGCCAAGGTCGAACACCGCGCCGACGCCGAACTGGGGGGCGCGCCCGAGGGACTGGACGCCCTGATCGTCGCCGAACGGCTGAAGGCGGCCGGCAAGGCCGGCGTCGGCCTTTTCGTGGCGCGGGATTATCAACGCGCCTCGGCCTTCATTCAGGCGTTCGGTTTTTTCTCGCAGGACGTTGAAGTCCTTGAATATCCGAACTGGGACTGTCTTCCCTACGACCGTCTGAGCCCCACGGCGGCGATCGGGGCGCAGCGCATGGCGACCCTGACGCGGCTGGCGGGCCGCAAGGCCGGCGACAAGCCCCTGCTGGTCGTCACGACCATCGCCGCGGCCATGCAGCGCACGCCGCCGAGATCGGTGACGACGGCTGCGGGCTTCGACGCTCGGGTCGGCCAGGATCTCGATATCGCGGCGCTGGAAGGTTACTTCGCCGCCAACGGCTATGTGCGGGCGTCGACCGTGTCCGAACGCGGCGAGTTCGCCGTGCGCGGCGGGGTGATCGACGTCTTCCCGCCGGGGTTCGAGGCGCCGGTGCGGCTGGACATGTTCGGCTCGGAACTGGAATCGATCCGCGCCTTCGATCCCGAGACCCAGCGATCGACCGGCCAGATGAAGGCGGTGTCCCTGGCGCCGGTGTCCGAGGTGCTGCTGGACAAGGACGCCATCTCGCGCTTCCGCACCGGCTATCTGAACCTGTTCGGCGCGCCGGGTGACGATCCGCTGTACGCCACCATCAGCGAGGGCGCGCGACGCCAGGGGATGGAGCAGTGGCTGCCGCTGTTCTACGACCAGCTGGACACGCTGTTCGACTATCTGCCCGATGCGGCCCAGCTGTATTTCGACAATCAGGTGGAGGCCGCGCGGGCCGAACGCTGGGACCTGATCGCCGACGCCCACGAGGCGCGCGCCGAGGCGGCCAAGACCAAGGGCAATGCGATCGCCAACCGCGCCCTGCCGCCGCAGAAGCTCTATCTGGACCAGGGCGACTGGAACCAGACGCTGGCCGGGCGCGACGTGCGCCGTTTCTCGCCGTTCGCAAGCGGCCGAGACGATGCGGGCGGGCGGCTGGGGCGAAGCTTCGCCGCCGAGCGGTCGCAGGACAGCGTCAATCTGTTCGGGGCGGTGGCCAAGCACGCCGAGGCGCTGAAGGCGGAAGGTCGCCGCGTGTTGTTCGCCAGCTGGACCGAGGGCTCGTCAGAGCGCCTGGCCGCCATGCTGAACGACCACGGACTGGAGCATGTCGTCGCCGTCCGCGAATGGAAGGACGTCCAGAACGCCCCCAAGGACGTGTACCTGCGCGGCGTCCTGTCGGTCGAGCACGGCTTCGTCACCGACGACCTGGCGGTGATCTCCGAGACCGACATCCTGGGCGACCGGCTGGCGCGCCCGCGCCGGAAACGTCGCGCGGCGAACTTCCTGGCGGAGGCCTCGGCCCTGACGACCGGCGACCTGGTCGTCCACGTCGATCACGGCATCGGGCGATACGAGGGATTGAAGACCCTGGACATCCAGTCGGCGCCGCACGACTGTCTGGAACTGTTCTATGCGGGTGAGAGCAAGCTCTATCTTCCCGTTGAAAACATTGATCTGTTGACCCGATACGGGTCGGATTCCGACGGCGTTCAGCTGGACCGGCTGGGCGGCGCGGGCTGGCAGGCGCGCAAGGCCAAGGCCAAGGAGCGGCTGCGCGCCATGGCCGAGGGCCTGATCGCCCTGGCCGCCAAGCGGGCCCTGCGCGAAACCGACGCCGTCACCCCGCCGCCGGGTCTGTTCGCCGAGTTCTGCGCCCGCTTTCCCTATGAGGAGACCGACGACCAGCTGAACGCCATCGGCGACGTGCTGGAGGACCTGGGCAAGGGCGTGCCCATGGATCGGCTGATCTGCGGCGACGTCGGCTTCGGCAAGACCGAGGTGGCGCTGCGGGCCGCCTTCGTCGTGGCCCTGTCGGGCCAGCAGGTGGCCATCGTCGCGCCCACGACCCTGCTGGCGCGTCAGCACTTCAAGACCTTCAAGGAACGTTTCGCCGGCTGGCCGGTCAATGTGCGCCAGCTGTCGCGCATGGTTCCGGCCAAGGAAGCCTCAGAGACGCGCGCCGGTCTGAAGGACGGCTCCATAGAGATCGTGGTCGGCACACACGCCGTCCTGTCCGAACAGGTCGGGTTCAAGAACCTGGGCCTGGTGATCGTGGACGAGGAGCAGCACTTCGGCGTCAAGCACAAGGAGAAGCTGAAGACGCTGCGGGCCGACGTCCATCTGCTGACCCTGACCGCCACGCCGATCCCGCGCACCCTGCAGATGGCCCTGACCGGCATTCGCGAGATGTCGATCATCGCCACCCCGCCGGTCGATCGTCTGGCGGTCCGCACCTATGTGACGCCGCGGGATCCGGTTCTGGTGCGCGAGGCCCTGCTGCGCGAAAAGTATCGCGGGGGACAGGCCTATTATGTCGCGCCGCGCCTGAAAGACCTGCCGGACATCGAGCGGTTCCTGCGCGAACAGGTCCCCGAGGTGAAGTTCGTCGTCGGCCACGGCCAGATGAGCGCGACCCAGCTGGAGGAGGTGATGAGCGCCTTCTACGACGGGGAATACGACGTGCTGGTCTCCACCACCATCGTCGAGAGCGGTCTGGACATTCCGACGGCCAACACCCTGGTCGTGCACCGCGCCGACATGTTCGGCCTGGCCCAGCTTTATCAGATCCGGGGCCGGGTCGGCCGCTCCAAGGCGCGGGCCTTCGCCTATCTGACCACCGATCCGGTCAAGCCGATGACCCCGTCCGCCGAGCGGCGGCTGCAGGTCCTGCAGTCGCTGGACAACCTGGGCGCCGGCTTCCAGCTGGCCAGCCACGACCTGGACCAGCGCGGCGGCGGCAATCTGCTGGGCGACGAACAGTCGGGCCACATCCGCGAGGTGGGCGTCGAACTGTACCAGCAAATGCTGGAGGACGCCGTCGCCGAGCTGAAGGAGAAGGGTGAGGGCGGCGCGGTCGACCGCGGCTGGTCGCCGGCGATCAATGTCGGTGCTTCCGTCCTGATTCCGGAAGATTACGTGCCGGACCTGAACGTTCGTCTCAGCCTCTATCGGCGCCTGTCGGACGCCGAGCAGAGCGAGGACCGCGAAGCCCTGGCCGCGGAACTGATCGACCGCTTCGGCCCCCTGCCGGACGAGGCGCGGCAGCTGTTGAAAATCGTCGGCATCAAGGCCAACTGCCGCCGGGCCAATATCGAGAAGATCGACATCGGGCCCAAGGGCGCGGTCCTGACGCTGCGCGACAACACCTTCCCCAATCCTGCGGGGCTGATCGGCCTGATCCAGAAGAACCACGCCTTCTGGAAGATCCGGCCGGATCAGAAGATCGTGGTGTCGGGCGAATGGCCCTCGGCCGAGGATCGACTGAAGGTCGCCGAACGGATCACCGCAGACCTGGCGCGCGTGGCGGCCGCCTGATCGTCAGAGTTGACCGACCTTGGCGAACAGGTCGGTCGACGCGCGCTCCAGCAGAAGGCCCGGCGTCTCGTCGGGCCTGAGCTCGGCCGCGCCGACGTCGAACTCGGCCACGAAGGGCGACCGGTCGGGACCGGCGTCGAAGGCGGTGCAGCCGATGACCGCCGCGATCCGCTCGGCCGCCAGACGGGCCGCCTCGCCCCGCGTCGCCGGCAGGGCCAAGGCGAAGACCTCCTTGGCCAGGCGCGCCGCCGTATCCTCGACCCGGACCAGACGCGAGATCATGGCGCCGATCTGGGGCATGGCGCGGTCCAGCCAGCCGCCCTGACGCGCCAGGGTGACGGCGTCGCCTTCGCGCACCCGCAGCACGCACACCGACAGGGGCCGGCGGCGCGCGCGCGAAGCCTCGGCGACGCGACCCAGATGGGCGGCGAACAGTTCAGCGGTGAACAGGCCGGTCGAAGGGTCCATGATTTCCAGGCTGCGGACCGAATCCAGCGCCTTGCGGATGATCAGCTGGCGACGGTGCGACTGGGCCAGGGCCAGAACCCGCTCGGCGGTCTCGATCTCGGGCGTGTCGGAGGAGGCGACGTCGGCGAAGCCGCGATGGAACAGCTCGCCCAGATTTATCTCGTTCTTGCCTCGCAGATAGAGCATCAGCGGGATGTGATAGAGGCGCGTGTTGCGCTTCATGCCCGAGGCGATGGACAGGGCGGGCGCATGGTCGTCGGCGCCCCACAGGACGGCGGCGTCGAAGCTGCTCTCGTGCAGGAAATCGAAGGCGGTGTAGGGCGTGGGGGCCGCCACCACTTCAGCCCCCCCGGCGGCGAGCGCGTTCGACAGCGCCAGAAAGCGCCGATCCGCGGCGCCGGCCGCGAGGATGCGAAGCGGCGGGTCGTCCGACGCGCGCGTGTCCAGGCCGACGCCGCGCGCGGCCAAGGTGGAGGCGCGAAGCCGGAACTCCTCCTCGGCGATGGCCGCGCGAATCAACTGTTCCAGCCGCAACGAGGCCTGGACGGGGTGCGGCGCCTTGGACATGGCCAGGTCGGCGCCAGGCGCGGCCTCCGGGCGCGCGCCCACCACCATCACCGGCAGACGGCGCGGTTCGGCGGCGTGGCGAAGGCGCGCCAGAACCTCGGGCGTGAAGTTGTCGGCGTCGACGATGGCGGCTTCCAGCGGGAAGTCCCCAAGCGTGGCCTGGGCCGCTTCCACCGTGCGGGCCGTGACGGTTCTCCAGCCCAAGGCGTCCAGCCCCGCCGTCAGACGATCGACCCGTTCGTCGTTCGACGCCAGAACCAGTACGCGCGTATCGAATTCCAAACCGGTCTTTCCCCTTGCGGCTTCGCCGCATCCTTGGCCCCGCGAGGCGCGGCAAGCATAGCGACGGGCGGGCATGTCAGGCAACGCTGCAGGTTGATGGGCCGAGGGAAATCCGGGGCGGGACGGGAAGGGTTCCCATGTCGGGCAAATCGGTTAGTTTCCCCCGCTTGTCGAGGCGGTCGAGAGAATCCGGTTGAGCGCGCATCTTAGCCGCACGGTGCTGAAGGCGCCGGACTTTTGGGGCCGACTGGCGGTACGGGCGTTCGCCCGCAGTTGGGGCCGCGACGTCATGCTCTACACCGGCGGGGTGTCCTTCTTCGCCCTGCTGGCCGTATTTCCCGCCATCGCCATCCTGATCGGCTTCTACAAGCTGGGACTGTCCATCGGTCAGGTCAGCGAGCAGGCGGCGGCGCTGGCCGACCTTCTTCCCGCTGCGGCGCAGGGGATATTCGAAGACGAGATCAGCCGGCTGGCCAACGCCTCGGCCCGCACCGTTTCGGCCCAGAGCGCCTTCGCCCTGCTGGTCGGCGCCTATGCCGCCCACAGGGGATTCAAGGCCTTGCTGGCCGGTCTGAACCTGATTCACGATGAAACGGAGCCGCACGGCTTCTTTCGATTCAACCTCCTGGCCTTCTTCGTGGCCATCTTCGCCTTCGCCCTGTTCACCATCGTGTCCGGCGCGGTGGTGACGGTGCGGATCCTGGCGCACGCGGCCTCCCCGGCGGGCGCGCAGAGCGGCGGCGGGCTGGGTCCGCTGGACACCCTGCTGCCGGCGCTGGGCCTGGCCTTGGGCCTGACGCTGCTCTATCGCTACGCCATGAGCCATCGGTCGCCGGTGGCGTGGCTGCCCTCGCTGGTCGGGGGACTGGTGGCGACGCTGATGTCGGTGGTGGCGTCCTGGCTTTGCGCCATCTACGTCGAACAGATCGCGCCGCTGGGGGCCACCTACGGCTCGGTCGGCGCGGTGGTGGTGCTGCTGATCTGGTTGTCGTGGAACGTCAACGCCATCTTCTACGGCGGCGCCTTCGCCACCGAGATGGAGATCGCCGCCCGGCGGGAAGCGCGGCTGGAGCAGACCGCCGCGGGCGTGGTCAGCCTGTCGGAGCGTCGGGCCTCGCGGGACCGGTCTCGACTGTGATCCGCAGCACCCCGTCCGTCTCCTCGATCGAGACCAGCCGTCCGCCGACCTGACCCATCAGATAGGGCGCGTCGATCCTGGCCATGGCGTCGGTGGCCAGCAGCACCAGCCGCGTTCCCTCCGCCAAGCCCTGCATGGCCTTCTGAAGTTTCAGGCTGGGCGTCGGGCAGCGGTGACCCCGCGCGTCGACAACGACCGGGGGTCGGCTCACGCCAACTGGTCCGCCAACAGGGTCAACGCCACGCGCACGGCGGCCTGCCGCACCTGGTCGCGGCCGATGTCGCCGAACCGTTCCTCGCGATGGACCAGTCCCCGGGGCCCGACGGCCGCGAAATGGACCAGCCCGACCGGCTTCTCGGGCGAGCCGCCGCCTGGGCCGGCCACGCCGGTGATCGAGACGGCGACGGCGGCCTGGGCCTGGTGGGCGGCGCCCCGCGCCATGGCCTCGGCCGTGGGCCGCGACACCGCGCCGTGGGCGGCCAAGGTCGCCTCGGGCACGCCCAGCATCTGCACCTTCGCGGCGTTGCTGTAGGTGACGAAGCCCCGATCCAGGGCGGCCGAGGATCCGGCGATCTCGGTCAGGGCCGCCGCGACCAGGCCGCCGGTGCAGCTTTCCGCCGTGGCCACCATCAGGCCGCGCGCGGCGGCGCTTGCGACGATCTGTTGCGCCTGGGCGCGTATGTCTTCGGGGAACATGATCTTTTCATAGGCCGCGAGTCCGGCTCTAACCAGAGGCGATGACCCTCGCCGTCGACCCCGCTTCGCCTCGTCCCGACGTCAAGCGCGACAAGGCGACGCCATGGATGTTCGCCGTGGCGATCTTCACCTCGGCCTGCCTGGTGTTCACGGTTCAGCCGATGGTCGCCAAGCTGGTGCTGCCGACGCTGGGCGGGTCGCCGTCGGTGTGGAACGCCTCGATGGTGTTCTTCCAGACCGCGCTGCTGGTCGGCTACGGCTATGCGCATCTGCTGCAACGCGTCACGGCGCTGCGGACGCAGGTCGCGATCCACCTTGTCCTGCTGGCGGCGGCCGCGCTGTTCCTGCCGTTGCGGATCAGCGGCGCGCTGGGCGATCCCGATCCTTCGGCGCCAACCCTGTGGCTGCTTGGAACCCTGGTCGTTTCGGTCGGGGCGCCCTTCGCCGTGCTGTCCGCGACGGCGCCGCTGCTCCAGGCATGGTTCGCGCGCGTTCGCGCCGGCCATGCGGACGGTCAGAACCCCTACGTCCTCTACGCCGCGTCCAACCTGGGCAGTTTTCTGGCCCTCTTGGCCTATCCCATCCTGATCGAGCCGCTGGCCAGCCTGTCGGGCCAGAGATGGGGGTGGAGCGGCGGCTATGGTCTGTTCGTGCTGCTGGTGGCGGGTCTGGCGCTCCTCGTTTGGCGACGTCGATCAACGGCGGGCGGGGCGGTCGACCCTGCAGCCCTCGCCGCCAGCGCTCCGATGACCTGGCGTGAACGCGGCATGCTGATCCTGCTGGCCGCCGGGCCGTCCAGCCTGATGCTGGGGGTGACCGCGCATCTGTCGACCGACGTGGCCTCGGCGCCCTTCCTGTGGGTGGCGCCGCTGGCGCTGTATCTGCTGACCTTCGTGATCGCCTTTGAAGCCAGGCCGGCGATCGGCCTGCCCCTCACCCTGGCGATCCAGGGCTGCGCATCGGCCGCCTGCGCGGCGCTGATCGCCTTCCGGACCGGAGAATGGGCGGTGATCTTCGCCATCCATCTGGCCACCTTCTTCTTCACCGCGCTGATGTGCCATCAACTGCTGGCGGCGCGACGGCCGGCCCCGGACCGGCTGACCGAATTCTACCTGTTGCTGTCGCTGGGCGGCGTCGTAGGCGGGGTGTTCAACGCCCTGGTCGCGCCGGCGATTTTCAACATGGTCTGGGAATATCCGCTGGTCCTGATCCTGGTGGGCCTGTTCCGGCCCTGGGGGCGCGGTCCCCTGAAAAGGTGGGAAGTGGCCTGCATGCTGGCCGGCGTGGCGATCGCCCTGACCCCGCCCGGCGTTCTGGAGGCGATGCGTTACAGCCCGGAGTTCCGCGCGCAGGTGCCTGAACAGCACATGGTGCGAATGGCCCAGGCGGCGCTGGGCGTGGCCGCCCTGTTCGCCTTCCTGATCCGCGACCGGGCGGTGCTGTTCACGGTGGTGATCGCGACCATGGTCTGGTCCGGCTATCATATCTCTCGCGGCTATGACTGGGACCTGTCGGAGCGCAGCTTCTTCGGCGTCATGCGGGTGGCGACCACGCCCGATCCGGCGCTGGGCGGTCCGGTCCATGTGCTGATGCACGGCACCACGCTTCATGGCGCCCAGGCCCAGGCGGCGCGTCATCGGTGCAGGCCGACCCTCTATTACGCGACCTCGACGCCGCTGGGGCAGGCCGCGCTGCAGGCCCAGAGCCTAAATCCCCAGGGCGCCGTGATCGGCGTGGTGGGGCAGGGGGCGGGCGCCATGGCGGCTTACAAGCGGGCCCAGGATCGGCTGACGTTCTTCGAGATCGATCCGATGGTGGATCGGATGTCACGCGATCCGCGCTGGTTCAGCTTCATCAACGGTTGCGCCGACGGACCGGTTCGAACGGTGCTGGGCGACGCGCGCCTGACGATGACGCGCGAGGCGGCCGGTTCGTACGACCTGCTCGTCATCGACGCCTTCACCTCGGACGCGGTGCCGACCCATCTGCTGACGGTCGAAGCGATCCGGGGTTACCTGCGGCTGTTGAAGCCGAACGGGGTCGTGGTCCTGCACCTGTCGAACCGGAACCTGGAGATCACCCTGCCGGCCGAGGCGGCCGCCCAGGCGCTCGACGTCCCGAACCTGCATCAGATATACATCGAGCGCGACGATACGCCGGTGATGGCCGAGGCGTCGACCGAGGCGATGATCATCTCCCCGACCGAGGCGGGCATCGCGCCCTATCGCGACGACGGTCGTTGGCGTCAATTGCAGCCGACCGACGTGCGCCCCTGGACAGACGACTACGTCAACCTGTTCGGCGCGTTGATGCGCCAGTGGCGCTATTCCGTGCGGTGAGGGAGCCCGCGCCTTAGACGAGCGTTAAGGTGCGGATGACCGAAGACAAGCCGCCTGTCCTGAAGAACCCTCGTCGCCTGCTGAAGCTGCTGGGCGTGCTGCTGGGTGTGTTCGTGCTGCTCTACGTCGGCGTCGCCGCCACCGCCTTCCTGCGCAGCCAGGGCAGCGACGACCAGCGACCGATGACGGGAGACACCCAAGCCCCTGTTGAGGCCGCCCATCCGGCGACGTCAGGCTGAGGCGGGCAGGTCGACGGTGGCGACGGCCTGCGCGGCAAGGCCTTCGCCGCGCCCGGTGAAACCCAGCCCCTCGGACGTCGTGGCCTTCACGCTGACGGCGTCGAGCGGCAACGCCAGCAGGTCGGCGATGCGCTGGCGCATGGCGTCGCGGTGCGGCTTCACCTTGGGGCGTTCGCAGATCAGGGTGACGTCCACATTGACGATGCGCCCGCCGCGCGCCTTCACCCGTTCGGCGGCGTGGACCAGGAAACGGTCCGAGGACGCGCCTTTCCATTTCGGATCGCTGGGCGGAAAGTGATCGCCGATGTCGCCGTCGGCGATGGCGCCCAGCAGGGCGTCGGTCAGGGCGTGCAGGCCGGCGTCGGCGTCCGAATGACCGATCAGGGTCTGGTCGTGCGGCACCTCGATCCCGCACAGCCAGACGGAGCCTCCCGGCCCCCAGCGATGCACGTCGTAGCCCGAGCCGACACGGGTCTGGCGGGGGAGCAGGGCCTCGGCCATGGCGAAATCCTCCGGATAGGTCAGCTTCATCAGGCGCGGGTCGCCGGCGACCAGGGCCACCCGGCCGCCGTGTTGCTGCACGACCACGGCCTCGTCTGCGGGCGGGTGATCGTCGGTCCAGACGGCGTAGGCCTGTTCGACGACGCCGCGCCGGAACGCCTGAGGGGTCTGCGCGCGCCACAGGCCGTCGCGGTCCACGACGCCGTCCATGAACCCTTGCCGCCCGCGACGCAGGCTGTCGGCCACCGGCAAGGCGGGCAGGGCGCCGTCATGGGTTTCCAGCGCGTCAAGCAGCCGTTGCACGACCGCCCTGGGCAACAGCGGCCGCGCCGCGTCATGGATCAAGACCGGCTGGTCCGGAGGACAGGTCAGGGCGGCCAGACCCGCCTGGACCGAAGCGGCCCGGGTCGATCCGCCGATGGCCGCGCGCCAGCCGTCAAGGCCCGCCAGCGTTTCCGTCGCCCGCAGCTCGGCGCCGGGCGCTACGACGATCACGATCTCTTGCGCGCCAGTCGCCAGCAGAGCTTCGACCGAGCGCCGAAGGACAGGCTGGCCGCCCAGGTCGCGCCACTGCTTATCGCCGCCCGCGCGCGCGCCTGACCCGGCCGCGACGATGATGCCTGAAAACGTCATGTCGCCTTCTAGAGCGCGCGTCGAAGACGTGTCATCCGCTTTTCCGCCCGCGACATCGAAACCATCAAAGCGCCGCGGTCGTGCTTGACGAACGCCGCCGTAATGCGGCGAAAGGCCCGGATGACGAACCGTTTGCAGATCGGGGACGTGTGCGTGCCCGGGCGGGTGCTGATGGCGCCGATGACCGGCGTGACCGACCTGCCGTTCCGGCTGTTGGCCTCCAGGCTGGGCGCGGCCTATGTCGCGACCGAGATGGTGGCGGCGCGCGAACTGGCGCGGGCGCGGCCGGACGTCGTGCGCCGCGCGGCCGTGGGCGAGGGGCTGCCCCTGACGGTGATCCAGCTCGTCGGCCGCGATCCGGCCGCGATGGCCGAGGGCGCGCGCATGGCCGAGGCGGCCGGCGCCGACATCGTCGACCTGAACTTCGGCTGCCCGGCCAAGGAGGTGACGGGCGCGGCGGCGGGGTCGGCCCTGATGCGCACGCCCGATCTGGCGCGCCGGATCATGGAGGCGGCGGTCGGGGCGACGACCCGCCCGGTCACGGTCAAGATGCGGCTGGGCTGGGATGACGACAGCCGCAACGCCGCCGAACTGGCGCGCAGCGCCGAAGCCATCGGGGTCAAGGCGGTCACAGTGCACGGCCGCACGCGCAAGCAGTTCTATACGGGCCAGGCCGACTGGGGCGCCGTGGCCGAGGTCAAGGCGGCGGTGGCCGTGCCGGTGATCGTCAACGGCGACATCGTCACGGCGGACCAAGCGCGAGAGGCGTTGGATCGGTGTGGGGCCGACGGCCTGATGCTGGGACGCGGCGTCTATGGCCGGCCCTGGCTGGCGGCGCATCTGGAACGGGCGCTGATCGACGGCGTGGCGATGGAGGAGCCGGGTCCGCAGGCGCGCCTGGCGATCGTGCTGGAACACCTGCGCGCCTCGGTCGCCTTCTACGGCCTGCCGCTGGGACTGCGCATGTTCCGAAAGCACCTGGGCTGGTATGTCGAACAGGCCCCCTGGCCGGCCGATCCGCAACACCGCCGTGAAGCCAAGGCAAGAATTTGCCGGATCGAGACGCCGGAGGCCGTCGAGGCGGCTATGGCGGAGCTTTGGCGATCAAATTTGGCGCGGGTCGACAACTCCGTTGTTGAAACCGGGTCACGATTTGTGGACAGTGCCGTTGCATGACGGATACGCCTCCAGTTTCGGCCGCCTTGCCCGATCCCGCGTCGGGCGATGAGCCGTTCTGGGGCCGACTTGACGGCGACCGGGCGCGGTCGATCTTCGGCGTGGCCTATGTCGTGGCGGTGGTCGCCACCGCGGCGGCCGTCTGGCTGACCGTCATCGCGCCGGGCGCGCGGGCGGGCGGAGCGGGCGGATCGACCGGCCAGATCGCCCTGGTCGTCCTGGTCGCCAACTTGGCGCTTATCGCCGGCCTTGCGTTCGTGATCGGGCGGCGCGTCCTGGCGTTGGCCCGGGGCGCGCACGAGGCGGGATCCCGCCTGCACCTGCGTTTCGTGGCTCTGTTCTCCATGGTCGCGGTGATCCCGGCCGTGCTGATCGCCCTAGTGTTCGGCGTCCTGGTCAACCGCGGCGTCGACCAGTGGTTCAGCGACAACGTCCAGGCCTCGGTCGAGAACGGCGCCGTCGTCGGACGCGCCTACATCGAGGACGTGTCGCGCTCGATGGACTCGGACCTGATGATCATCTCCGATCAGCTGTCCAGCGCGCGCGGCCTGTTCGGCGACCGGATCAGGTTCAACGACGCCCTGGCCCAGGTCGGCGACATCTTCGGCTATCCGGCCATCTACATACTGAACGGAGAGGGCGAGATCCTGGCCCGCGCCGAACAGCCCGGCGCGCCGCCCCTGCTGCTGCCGCCGCGCGCCTACCTGGAAGACGCCGCCCAGGGCGGCAAGCCGCCCACGGACGTGACCCAGCATCCCGACACCGTGCGGTCCCTGATCGCCTTGCCGGCGTACGGCGACGCCTATCTCTATCTGGTGCGCCCTCTGCAGGACGGGCTGATCACGCGGATGAACGCCTCCAACGCAGCCATCCAGGCCTACCGGGAGGCCAGCGAAAGCCGGGCGCGCATCCAATCGGCCTTCCTGCTCAGCTATCTGGAGACGGCGTTGCTTGTCCTGGTCGGGGCGGTCTGGATGGGGATGTCGGCCGCCAGCAGCATCTCGGCGCCCATCGGTCGTCTGGTGAAGGCGGCGGGCCAGGTGGCCGGCGGCGACTTTTCCGCGCGGGTCGAGGTGGATCGCGCGCCGGCGGAGATCGCGACCCTGTCCGACGCCTTCAATCGGATGACCGGCGATCTCCAGGCGCAACAGACCGCCCTGCGCGCCGCAAGCGAGGAGGCGCAGGGTCGCAGCCGCTTCATCGAGACGGTCTTGTCCGGGGTCAGCGCCGGCGTGATCGGCCTGGATCGGCGGGGGCGGGTGTCGGCGGTCAACGACAGCGCCATCCAGCTTCTGCACATCGCCGAGGACGAGGTGCTGGGCCACGAGCTGGCGACGCTGTCGCCGGAGCTGAGCGACCTTGTGCGTCGGGCCGAGGCCCATATCGAAGAGGACATCGACGTCAGCCGCGCGGGAGAGACGCGAAGGCTGCGCGTCCGCATCGAAGGCGGGCAGGGCGGCGAGATGGTCCTGACCTTCGACGACATCACCCGGCTGGTCACGGCCCAAAGAAACGCGGCCTGGCGCGACGTGGCGCGGCGCATCGCCCACGAGATCAAGAACCCGCTGACGCCGATCCAACTGTCCGCCGAGCGGCTGAAGCGCAAGTACCGCTCCAAGGTCGACGAGGTGGAGATATTCGACCGCTGCACCGACACGATCATTCGCCAGGTGGGTGACATCGGCCGGATGGTGGACGAGTTTTCGTCCTTCGCACGGATGCCGGCTCCGCGTTTCGCGCCCGAAAATCCGGCCGAGATGCTGCGCGAGGCGGTGTTCGCCCAGCGTGTCGCGGCGCCCGACATCGTCGTGGACATGGACGAACCCTTGCCGAAAACCACCCTGTCTTGCGACGGCCGCATGGTCGGCCAGGCCCTGATCAACATCCTGAAGAACGCGGGCGAGGCCGTGGCCGCGCGCCGTCTGGCGGACGGCGAGGCGGCGGCCTCGGAAGACACCGGCGTGAAGGCTTCGCTGGACGTCCACGACGGCCAGGCGATGTTCGTGGTCGAGGATGACGGCGTGGGCCTGCCCGCCACCGACCGGGATCGGCTGACCGAGCCCTATGTGACCACGCGCGAAAAGGGCACCGGCCTGGGCCTGGCGATCGTCAAGCGCATCTGCGAGGACCACGGCGGCGAGCTGAGGCTGGGCGACGCCGAGACGCTGCGCGGCGCACGCGTGTGCCTGATCTTCCCCCTGAAACCCCCCGGAAGGACCGGCGAAGCGATGGAGCGCAGGCTCCAGACCATCGCCGCCGAATAAGCGAGGCAAGATGCGACCTACCGGTTCCGACATTCTGGTCGTCGACGACGAGGCCGATATCCGCGATCTGGTCTCCGGCCTGCTGGAGGACGAGGGCCATGCGGTGCGCGTGGCCGCCAACTCCGACGAGGCGCTGGCGGCGATCCGCGCCCGCAAGCCGTCTCTGGCCATCCTGGACATCTGGATGCAGGGCGGCGGCCTGGACGGGCTGGAACTGCTGGAGGTGGTCAAGGAGATCGACGCCGACCTGCCGGTGGTGATGATCTCGGGCCACGGCAACATCGAGACGGCGGTGACGGCGCTGAAGCGCGGCGCCTACGATTTCATCGAAAAGCCCTTCAAGTCTGACCGGCTGGTCGTGGTGGTCGAACGCGCGATAGAGGCGGCGACCCTGCGGCGCGAAAACCGCAGACTGCGCGCCCAGACGATGACGCCGTCGGGCCTGATCGGAAAATCGCAGGCGGCCCAGGCGCTGCGCGGCACCATCGCCAAGGTGGCCCAGGCCAACAGCCGGGTGCTGATCTCGGGTCCGCCCGGCTCGGGCAAGGAACTGGTGGCGCGCCAGATCCACGAAGGCAGCCCCCGCGCCCGGGCCGAATTCGTGGCCATCTCCGCGGCGGGCATGACCCCCGAACGGCTGGATGTCGAACTGTTCGGCGAGGAGGGCCAGGACGGTCGGCCGCGCAAGATCGGCGTGTTCGAGCGCGCCCACAACGGCACCCTGTACCTGGACGAGATCAGCGACATGCCGCGCGAAAGCCAGAGCCGCGTTCTGCGGGTCCTGGTCGATCAGCGCTTCCGCCGGGTCGGCGGCGAACAGGACGTTCAGGTGGACGTGCGGGTCGTCACCTCCACCTCGCGCGACCTGAAGACCGAGATCGCCGAAGGGCGGTTCCGCGAGGACCTGTTCCACCGGCTGAACGTCGTGCCGATCCGCGTGCCGGCCCTGTCGGAACGCCGCGAGGACATCGCCGAACTGGTGGAGTATTTCGTGGAGACCATCAGCGCCTCGCAGGGCCTGCCCCGGCGCGTCGTCGGCGACGACGCCGTGGCCGTCCTTCAGGTCCACCCCTGGCCCGGCAACATCCGCCAGCTGAGGAACAACATCGAGCGGCTGCTGATCCTGGCCACGGGCGATCCTGGCGAGCCGATCACCGCCGACATGCTGCCGCAGGAGGTGGCGACGTCGAACGGGTCGGCCGGGTCGCTGGGCGCCGAACGCACGATCGCCCTGCCGCTGCGCGAGGCGCGCGAGGTGTTCGAGCGCGAGTATCTGGCCGCCCAGATCATGCGCTTCGGCGGCAACATCTCCCGCACCGCGGCCTTCATCGGCATGGAGCGGTCCGCGCTGCACAGAAAGCTGAAGTCGCTGGGCGTTTCCCCCGCCCGCGGCGGTGAAGAGGAAGAGACCGCCTGATGTCCCGCGTCGCCTACGTCAATGGATCCTACAGCCCGCACGGCCAGGCCGTGGTGCACATCGAGGATCGCGGCTTCCAGTTCGCCGACGGCGTCTATGAGGTCTGGTCGGTCTTCGATGGCAAGATGGCCGACTTCGAAGGCCATATGACGCGCCTGCACCGCAGCCTGAACGAACTGCGGATCGACATTCCCATGTCGGCCGCCGCCCTGACCCAGGTGCTGCGCGAGACCATCCGGCGCAATCGGGTGGTCAACGGCATCGTCTATCTTCAGGTCACGCGCGGCACGGCGCGCCGCGACCATCCGTTTCCGGCGCCGGGCACGCCGCCCAGCGTGGTCGTGACCGCGAAGTCCATACCCTTGGCGCGGGGCGAGGCGCAGGCCAGGAAGGGCGTCGCCGTCCTGACCCAACCCGACATCCGGTGGGGGCGGTGCGACATCAAGACGGTCGGGCTTCTGCCCAACATCCTGGCCAAGCAGGCGGCCCGCGAGGCCGGCGCCTACGAGGCCTGGATGGTCGACGAGATGGGGCTGGTCACGGAGGGCTCCTCCACCAACGCCTGGATCGTCGACGAGAACGGCAAGCTGCGCACCCGCGACACCCAGGCCAATATCCTGAAAGGCTGCACCCGCACGACCCTGATGGAGCTGATCAAGGAGCACGGCGTCGAACTGGACGAACGCCCCTTCAGCGTCGAGGAGGCCAAGCGGGCGCGCGAGGCCTTCTTCACCGCCGCGGGCGCCTTCGTCACCCCCGCGGTGTCGATCGACGGGACCAAGATCGGCGACGGCAAACCCGGGCCGATCACCAAGCGCTTGCGCCAGCTCTATCTTGAACAGGCTCGCAGAGACGCCATTTAGGGCGTTGCTCCGGCGGGGAGGCGCCGTTTAAGGTCGTCCCGGCCCTTCCGGCCCCGCGCCGCTCCCTTACGGCGACGAACAACCAAGAACAGGAAAAACCTGCCATGTCGCAAGACAAACGTCAGAACCTTCAGGACACCTTCCTCAACTCGGTCCGCAAGACCAAGACGCCGCTGACCATCTTCCTAGTGAACGGGGTCAAGTTGCAGGGCATCGTGACCTGGTTCGACAACTTCTGTGTGCTCCTGCGCCGCGATGGCCAGTCCCAGCTGGTGTACAAGCACGCCATCTCCACCATCATGCCGTCCGCGCCCGTGCAGCTGTACGAGCCCGACGCCGAAGAAGACTGATTGACCCAAAAACTCATTGATCACGCCGCCCCGGTTCAGAAGGCGGTTGTCATCCACCCCGACGGACGGTCGGATTCGCCTCGTCTGGCCGAAGAGCGGCTGGAAGAGGCCGTCGGCCTGTCGCGCGCGCTCGACCTGGATATCCGGGGCGAGGAGATCGTGCGCATCCGCAAGGTGACGCCGGCCACCCTCTTCGGCGCCGGCAAGGTGGACGAACTGGCCGCCCTGATGCGCGCCGCCGACGCCGATGTCGCCATCATCGACGACGCCCTGTCGCCGGTGCAGCAGCGCAACCTGGAAAAGGCGTGGGAGGTGAAGGTCATCGACCGCACCGGCCTGATCCTGGAAATCTTCGGACGGCGCGCGCGGACGAAGGAAGGCCGGCTTCAGGTCGAACTGGCGCGGCTGGACTACGAACGCTCGCGCCTGGTCCGCACCTGGACCCACCTGGAGCGCCAGCGGGGCGGCACCGGCTCGACCGGCGGTCCGGGCGAAACCCAGATCGAGCTGGACCGGCGCCTGATCGCCGACCGGATCGTCAAGCTGAAGGCCGAGCTGGAAGAGGTGCGCCGCACGCGCG
Organism: Brevundimonas albigilva; assembly: GCF_023573565.1. Lineage (NCBI taxonomy): Bacteria > Pseudomonadati > Pseudomonadota > Alphaproteobacteria > Caulobacterales > Caulobacteraceae > Brevundimonas > Brevundimonas albigilva. Next base: position 1,579,161 of record NZ_CP097649.1, on the reverse strand, counting down.
GCCTGCATCGCAAGCAGCGCCAGAAGGTTCCGTTCCCGACGGTGGCCCTGGTCGGCTACACCAACGCCGGCAAGTCGACGCTGTTCAACCGGCTGACGGGGTCCGAGGTCTTCGCCAAGGACCTGCTGTTCGCCACCCTGGACACCACCCAGCGCACCATCCGCCTGCCGCAAGGACGTCCGGCCATCATCGCCGACACCGTGGGCTTCATCTCGGACCTGCCGCACGAACTGGTCGAGAGTTTCCGCGCCACGCTGGAGGAGGTCGGCGAGGCCGACCTGATCCTGCACGTGCGCGACATCGCCTCGGCCGATACGGACGCGCAGGCCGCCGATGTCGAGTCGGTGCTGCAGCAGATCGAGATTCCCGAGGGCAAGACCCGTCGCGTGCTGGAAGTCTGGAACAAGATCGACCTGCTGGACGGCGATGCGCGCGAGGCTGTCCTGGGGCAGGCCGAGCGCCAGCAGCGCGACGGAACGGCGGTGGCGGTCTCGGCCTGGACCGGCGAGGGCGTCGAAAGTCTTCGCGAAACCATCGCGCGCCTGATCGACGACGATCCCGAGACGCGGGTGACGCTGGCGCCGGATCAGGGCGAGGCGCTGGCCTGGCTGTATGAACACGGACGCGTGACGGATCGTGAGACGGACGAGCTTGGCCGGACTCATGTCGCCGTGCGACTGCATCCTGCGGCGCTCGGGCGATTCGAACGCCTGTATCCTGACCTTGCCGGCTGACCCATGCATCTGATCGAGACCGTCCTGCTGCTGCTCCTGGCCGTGGTGGTCTCTGGTTCCATCGCGCGGGTGACGCGCATCGCCCTGCCGCTGGTCCAGATCGGTCTGGGCGCCGTCATCGTCCTGGTGACCGGCGTGACGGTCGACCTGGAACCGGACATCTTCTTCCTGCTGTTCCTGCCGCCGCTGCTGTTCCTGGACGGATGGCGGATCCCCAAGGAAGACCTGTTCCGCGACCGCGCCATCATCCTTGAACTGGCGCTGGGCCTGGTGATCTTCACGGTCATCGGACTGGGCTTCCTGATGTGGTGGATGATCCCGGAGATGCCCCTGGCGGTGGCCTTCGCCCTGGCCGCCATCCTGTCGCCGACCGATCCCATCGCGGTTCAGGCCATCGCCGCCCGCGCGCCGATCCCCAAGCGGCTGATGCACATTCTGGAAGGCGAGTCGCTGCTGAACGACGCGACCGGCCTGACCTGCATGCGGCTGGCCGTCGCGGCGGCGACCACCGGCGCCTTCGTGCTGCAAGAAGCGGTGGTCAACTTCGCCTGGCTGGCCTTGGCCGGGGTGGCGTCCGGCATCGCCGTGACCCTGGCGATCAGCACGGCCAAGGGCTGGGTCAGCCGACGCTGGGGCGAGGACGTGGGCGCTCAGATCCTCATCAGCCTGCTGATCCCCTTCGCCGCCTATCTGGTGGCCGAGGAGCTTCAGGCGTCGGGCATTCTCGCCGCCGTCGCGGCCGGCGTCACCATGAGCTTCACCGAAAGGGGCGGGGGCGCGGGCGGCCAGTCGCTGGCCATGACGCGCATTCGTCGCGGCGTGGTGTGGGACACGGTGCAGTCCGTGGCAAACGGCATCATCTTCGTGATCCTGGGCGAGCAGATGCCCTCGATCATGGCCCGCGCGGCCGAGGTGGTGGCGGGCACCAGCCGGCCCGAAGTCTGGTGGCTGGCGGTCTATGTCTTCGCCATCGTCGCCGCCCTGGCCGCGCTGCGGTTCATCTGGGTGTGGACGTCGCTGCGCCTGACCCTGTTCCGGCGTCGTCATCGCGGGCCGCCTCCCAAGGTGGGGCTGCGGCTGACCATGGTGATGTCGCTGGCGGGAGTGCGTGGCGCCATCACCCTGGCGGGCATCCTGACGCTGCCGTTCGCCCTGGCCGACGGCACGCCCATGCCGGCGCGAAACCTGGCCATCTTCCTGGCGGCGGGGGTGATCGTGGTGTCCCTGCTGGTCGCGACCTTCGCCCTGCCGCGGCTGCTGAAGAACGTCGAACTGCCGCCTGAACCGTCGCATGAACGGGAGGAGGATCGCGGCCGCGTGGCCGCCGCCTCGGCCGCCTTGCGCGCCATCGAGGACGTGTCGCACGCGATGGCCGAGGGCAAGCCCAACCCCGACCTCTATTCCGACATCGCCAGCCGGATCATGGAGGTCTATCGCCACCGCATCGAGACCCACACCCGCACCGACGAGGACGACGCCGCCCTGTCGCGCAGGATCGACGAGATCGAGCGCCGCCTGTGGCTGGCCGGCCTTGCCGCCGAGCGGGACGAACTGGGACGCATGGCCCGCGCGCGCCAGCTGGACGAAGTCACCGCCCGCCGCATGATCCGCGAGGTGGACCTGCAGGAACTGCGCTACCTCTAGGCGTCAGCGATCCATGAAGGCCGAGACGGCGGCGTAGCTGTCCGCCACGTGATGCGCGCCTCGGGCGACCAGGCGCTGGGCGTGGCCGTCGCGCACATGGCCCCCGGCCGTCAGGCCCACGACCGTCATTCCGGCCGCGACGCCGGCGATGACGCCCGCCTCGCTGTCCTCGATCACCAGGACGCGCGCCGGATCGACGTCCATCTGGCGCGCGGCGTGGATGAAGATGTCGGGATGCGGCTTGCCCCGTTCGACATTCAGTCCGGTGAAGACCGCGCCGTCGAAATGGTCGGTCAGGCCGAACAGGTCCAGGCCGACGCCGATCCAGTCCGGACCGCTGGACGAGGCGATGCACCGCCGCTCGGTCCGCCGTCCGACGAAATCGACCATGCCGGGAACGGGCTTGAGCTGGCGGCGCGCGCGGGCGCGGCAGGTGGCGAACCAGGTGGTGTGGAAATCCTCGGGGCAGGGGCGCCCCAGGGCCGCCTCCACCACCGGACGGTTGTCGCGCCAGCGCTTGCCCGTATAGGCGGCCAGCACGTCATCCAGGCTGGTTGGCAGGCCCAGGGCCGTCAGCTGTTCGGCCATGACGGTGCTGTTCAGCACTTCGCTGTCGGCGACGACGCCGTCGTAGTCGAAGATGATCAGGTCATAGGTCACGCGGCGGGCTTTTCCGCGACCTTTGCGGCGTCCCAGAGGCGGTCCATTTCTTCCAGCGTCGACTGGTCGGGCGTGCGGCCGTCCTTGGCCAGTTCAGCCTCGATGAAGCCGAAGCGCCGCACGAACTTGGCGTTGGCGGCGCGAAGGGCGTCCTCCGGCTCCACCTCCAGCTTGCGGGCCAGGTTGGCGACGACAAACAGCAGGTCGCCCAGTTCCTCGCGCGCCTTGTCCCTGTCGCCGGCGGCGATCTCGACGCGCAGTTCCTCGATCTCCTCGGCCAGCTTGTCGAACACCTCGTCGGTCGAGGGCCAGTCGAAGCCGACGCGGCCGGCGCGCCTGGTCAGCTTGGCGGCGCGGGTCAGGGCGGGCAGGCCGACGGGCACGTCGTCCAGCACGCCCGGCTTCTTCCGGTCCTTTCGCTCTTCCGCCTTGATCGCCTCCCAGGCGAGGGTCTGCTGGGTCGACGAGCGCTGGGCCTCGTCGCCGAAGACGTGCGGATGCCGGCGTTCAAGCTTGTCGGCGATGGCCGTGGCCACGTCGTCGAAGGCGAACAGCCCCTGTTCCTCGGCCATGCGGGCGTGGAAGACGACCTGGAACAGCAGGTCGCCCAGTTCGCCCTTCAGCTCGACCAGGTCGGCGCGCTCGATGGCGTCGGCGACCTCGTAGGCCTCCTCGATCGTATAGGGCGCGATGGTGGCGAAGGTCTGCTCCACGTCCCAGGGGCAGCCGTCCCGCGGGTCGCGCAGTTTCTCCATGACGCCCAGCAGGCGGTCGATCGGTCTCAAGCGGGGGCTCCGTCGCGGGCGTCCAATGCGGCGCGGATGGCGTCATGGCGCGCCGGCGTCAAGGGATAGCCCCTCAGGACCCAGGCGGCGGCGACCATCAGCACGGCCGGAACGGCGATGAACAGCACCTGCAGCGCCAGGAGGGCCTGGGGGCTGTTGCCGCCCGGCACGGCGTCGGGCCGGAACCCCACGGCCTGCAGCAGGGCGTAGGGAACCAGGGCGAAGACGTGGCCCAGCTTGGTCGTCGCCGAAAGGATGGAGAACATCAGTCCCGTGCGGTCCACGCCCGTCTCCAGCCGCACCTCGTCGCCCGCATCGGCCATCATGGCGCGCAGCAGCAGCAGGTTGGCGGCATAGGGCAGGCCGGCGACGAACATCGCGGCCAGGCTCAGGACGAAGTTTCCGCCCGGCAGCAGGGTGGCCCCGACATAGGCGGCCGCGAAGATCAGGCTGGACACCGCCAGGGCCCGGTCCTTGCCGATCCGCACCGCCAACCAGGTCCAGATCGGCGCCCCGAACAGGCCGGCCACGAAATAGACCAGCATCAGCAGTGAGGCCTCAGCGTGGCCATAGCCCTTGATCCAGCCGAAGAAGAAGAACACCAGCGCGCCCGTGATCCCCGGCGCGACGCCCAGCAGCAGGTCGGCGGCCAGCAGCTTGCGCACCGTCTTCAGCCGAAACAGCGCCAGATAGGCCGACACCCCTCCATGCGGCGGGGCGCCCGGATTGACCGGCTCCGGCACGGCGAGGAAGGCCAGGCCGAACATCAGCGGCAGGGCTGCGACGATGGCCCAGCCCATGATCCGCACCCCGTCTGCGTAGTCGCCCAGGCCCGTCTGGATCACCACCGTCGGCAGGACCAGGATCAGGATCACCCCGATGATGTTGAAGACCTGCCACCAGCCATAGACGCGACTGCGTTGATCGTATTGCGGCGCCAGGACCGAGGCCCAGCCCAGTTGCGCCAGCGTCCCGATCGAAAAGCCGAGATAGAGCACCAGCAGCCAGGCGAACAGATAGGCCGGCGGCGCGCCCGGCCCCACCATCACGAACATCATCAGGGCGGCCAGCATCAGGATCGGGACGGACGCCGCCATCCACGGGCGATAGCGGCCCAGGCGCGTGCGCGTCCGGTCCATGCCCCAGCCGATGAAGGGGTCGAAGGCGATGTCGATCAGCCGCACCGCCATGAAGACGGCCGCCACCACGCCCAGCTCCAGCCCGACGTGGGTGGCGTAGAACTCCGGCAGGGTCACCGGCAGGGCGACGCCGAAGGCCGCCAGCGGCAGGCACGGCCCGGAGAAGGCCGCCAGGACGGCGTTGGAGCGGCGGGGCGCGGTCATGACATCATCCGTCCGGGCGCGAGTCGGCCCGCGACACCATCGCAGCTTTGCGACGCCTTGGGCGCCCTTGCCGCGCGGACCGACATGGGGCTGACTGGGCGGATGAGAGGCAGATTCCCGCACGTTCTGACCGGGGTGCTGGCGGGCTTGGCGATCCTGGTCAGCGCCGGCGGCGCGCGCGCCCAGGTCGCTCCCTGCCAGACCAACGCCGACATCTGGGCCGGGCAGGGGTTCGCCAACGCCATATCGCTCTATTCGCTGGAATGGGCCCCTTTCGGCGCGACCGAATGGGGGTGGGAGACCTATCTGCCGCTGATCCAGCACGAACTTCGCACCCATTGCGGGGCGGGCACGCCGATCTTCGCCTCGCACCTGGCGGCGTTCCAGCAGACGCACGACCTGGCCCCCACCGGCCTGTTCGACAGCGCGACCTTCCAGGTGTTCAGGGGCGTCTGGCAGGAGCGGCGGTCCTTCATCATGGCGCGGCTCGCGGGCGAGTGTCCCGAGCCACCGCCGATCAACCAGCTGGGCTATCTTGTCGAAGCCGAGGAACACGCCGACCGCCTGACCCGCCTGCTGCGCCGGGACGTCCTGGCCGCCTATCGCCGGATGGCCGCGGAGGCGCGCGCCCAGGTTCCCGAAATCGCCGCCGACCCCGAACTGCTGCAGATCTTCTCCGGCTTCCGCGACCCGGAAGCGGACGCCGCACGCTGCGCCCAGCAAGGCAATTGCGACGGGCTGCGCCGCGCGATCTGCTCGCCGCATCGCACCGGAACGGCGGTCGATCTCTATGTCGGTCGTCTGCCCGGTTCGGGCGTGGATTCGACGGCCCCGGCCAGTCGCGCGCATATGAGCCAGGGCGCGGCCTATCGCTGGCTGGTCGAGAACGCTGGCCGGTTCGGTTTCACGCCCTATGTCTATGAGCCTTGGCATTGGGAGTATGTCGAACCGTGGCGAGAGCCGTCCGCGCCCTGACCGAAGGCGAGATCGAGCTGGCGAAGGAGGCCTTCGGGAACGCCCTGCGCCTGGACACGGTGCGGCTGATCGTCTGGCCGTTCGCGCGGGCGTTCGTCGCCGGGCGCTGGTTCGGCCGGGACTGGATCGTCTGGCCCCGTCGGGCGATGCGCCAGGACTTCGCCATCGCGCCGATGCGGACGCAGGGCGTGCTGATCCACGAACTGACGCATGTGTGGCAGGCGCAGCAGGGCGTGAACCTGCTGTGGGCCAAGCTGAAGGCGGGCGACCGGCGCGACAGCTACGCCTACGCCGCGACATCCGACTGCCAGTGGGATGCGCTGAACATCGAGCAGCAGGCGATGGTCATGGAGCATCGTTTCCGTCGAAGCCGCGGCGAGTCGACCGAAGGCGACGACGTCTTCTTTGCGCGCGTCTGTCCGTTTTAGGGGCCGGCGCCCTTGCATCCGGCGGCGGGATTTCCCAGAATGGGAACGATGACTGTTGCGAATGGTCGCCGTCAATCCAAGGAACTCCCCGATGCCGAAAATCCTCGTCCTCTACCATTCGACCTACGGCCATATCGAAGCCATGGCGGAAGCCGTCGCCGAGGGCGCGCGCGAGGTCGATGGCGCCGTCGTGGACATCAAGCGGGTTCCCGAGACGGTGCCGGAGGACCTGGCCAAGTCCTCGGGCTACAAGCTGGATCAGAAGGCCCCGATCGCCAGGATCGACGACCTGAAGGCGTATGACGCCATCATCATCGGCGCCGGCACGCGCTTCGGCTCGGCTGCGTCGCAGATGCGCGCCTTTCTGGACCAGGCCGGCGGCCTGTGGTTCTCGGGCGCGCTGATCGGCAAGATCGGCGGCGCCTTCACCGCCACCGCGACCCAGCATGGCGGCCAGGAAACCACCTTCCAGGGCCTGCACAACTTCTTCATGCACCACGGCATGCCGGTGGTGGGCCTGCCGTATTCGTTCCAGGCGCAGATGACGCTGGATGCGGTCCATGGCGGCTCGCCCTATGGGGCGACGACCATCACCGGCGGCGACGGCTCGCGTATGCCCAGCGCCATCGAACTGGACGGCGCCCGGTTCCAGGGCCGGCACATCGCCGACCTGGCCAAGAAGCTGCACGGCTGATCCGATGCGCCAGCCCGCCGTCTTCTTCGGCCACGGTTCGCCCATGAACGCGCTGGGCGGTCCCTTCGGGGCCGCGTGGCGCGATCTGGGCCAGGCGATCGGCAAGCCCAAGGGCGTGGCGATGATCTCCGCCCATTGGGAGACGCGCGGGCTGGGCGTCACGGCGCAGGACAAGCCTGAAACCATCCACGATTTCGGAAACTTCCCGCGCGAACTTCACGAGATGCGATATCCCGCCCCCGGTTCGCCCGAACTGGCGGCGCGGGTGGCCGAACTGACCGGCGCGGTCCAGACCCTGCAATGGGGATTGGACCACGGAACCTGGTCGGTGCTGGCCCATGTCTGGCCGCAAGCGGACGTGCCGGTGGTTCAGTTGTCGCTCAATCGCGACCTCACGCCGCGCCAGCACTACGATCTGGCCAGGGCCCTGCGGCCGCTGCGGGACGAGGGAGTCGTCGTCGCCGGCTCCGGCGACTTCGTGCACAACCTGCGCACCTGGAAGCGCGAGGCGGGCGCCGAACCCTACGCCTGGGCCGCCGGGTTCAACGAGGCGGTCAAGCACGCCCTCCTGATCGGCGACCACGACGCCCTGATCGACTGGGTCGGCCTGGCCGAGAACGCTCAGCTCAGCGTGCCGACCGACGAGCATTTCCTGCCCGTCCTCTACGTCGCCGCCCAGCAGCACGAGGGCGAACCCGTCAGCTTCTTCAACGACCACATCGACGGCGGCTCGATCTCGATGACCGGCGTGCGGATCGGCTGAAGGTCAGGCGGCCTCGACCATCTTCTGGATGGCGACATAGTCGGTCTTGCCGGTGCCCAGGACGGGCACTTCGGCGACCTTGACGATCTTCTTGGGCACGACCAGTTCCGGGGCGCCGTTCTCGCGCGCCCATTCGGCCAGCGGCGCGACCTCGGCCGAGGCGTGGTCGGTGACCAGCACCAGCTTCTCGCCCTTGCGGCTGTCGGGGATGGAGACGACGGCGTGGCGCTGTTCCGGCCAGACCGCGCCGGCGATGCCTTCGACCGCCGTCAGCGACACCATCTCGCCGCCGATCTTGGCGAAGCGCTTGGCGCGTCCCTTGATGGTGACATAGCCCTCGGCGTCCACGTCGACGATGTCGCCGGTGTCCAGCCAGCCGTCCTCGACCGGCTCCCACGCCAGCGGTTCGGCGCCGGTGACATAGCCGGACATCACGTTCGGACCCTTCAGGAACAGCCGCCCGCCGCCCTCGATGCCCTCGACCGGCTCCAGCTTCCAGTCCATGCCGGGCAGGATCTGCCCGACCGTGCCCGGCGCGTTGCGGTCCGGGTGGTTGACGGCGACCACGGGCGAAGCCTCGGTCGCGCCGTAGCCTTCCAGCAGTTCGACGCCGCCGAACTTGGTGTTGAACAGGGCGCGCGTCTCTTCGCGCACCTTCTCGGCCCCGGCGACGGCGAACTGCAGGGTGGCGAAGTCGTCGGGCTCGGCGACGCGGGCGTACTGGCTCAGGAAGGTGTCGGTCGCGAACAGGATCGAGGCCTTCACCTGGGGCAGCAGGTCGGTGATCTGCTTGGCGTGCAACGGCGACGGATATTCGAACGCCTTCATCCCCTGCAGCAGCGGCAGGATGACCCCGCCGGTCAGGCCGAAACAGTGGAAGGTCGGCAGCGGGTTGAACATGACCCACTCGGGCTTCAGGTCGATGTGCGCCGCCACCTGACGGGCGTTGGCGACCAGGTTGCGCTGGCTCAGCACCACGCCCTTGGGCGTGCCGAAGCTGCCCGAGGTGAACAGCACCACGCCCGGCGCATCGGGATCGGTCTTCACGCGGAACCGCTTCGGCGCAGCGCCGGCGGCCAGTCCGTACAGCTTGTCGGCCAGGCCGATGGTCTTGCGGACATCGTCCAGCCAGACGATGTCCGCGCCGGTCTTCAGCTCCTCGATCAGGTCGTCCAACTTGGCTTGGTCGATGAAGCGTTTGGCGGTCAGCACCTTCTTGACGCCGGCGGTCCGGATCGCGGCCTTAAGGTTCGCCTCGCCGGCGGTGAAGTTCAGCATCACCGGCACCCGGCCGTGGGCGTGCAGGCCGAAGAAGGTCACCACCACCCCCATCGACGACGGCAGCAGGATGGCGACCCGTTCGCCCCTCTCGGTCATGTTCGCGATCTTGCGGCCCAGAACGAAGGCGGCGCGGATCAGGCCGGTGTAGGTGAGGGGATGTCTGTCCTGATCCTCCAGAATCTCCTTGTCGCCGAACCGCGACCGGGCCTCGATCAGGGCGTCGATCAGCGACTCTTGATAAAGCGAGGGATCCAGGGCCTGGCGCAAGCGCGTCTCCTACGGAGGGCGCGACCGGCCCTCTCTGTTGTCAGGGCGACCGTCATTAATGACGCCGCGCGATCTTGAAAAGATGTGTTACCGCGCGTGAGTTCCGGCAAGGGCGGCGATCTGTAACCGCCTGTGCCTTGCCTTCGGCCCCCGGAAAGCCGAAATACCGGCCATGGTCACCCTGATCGACACCCTTCAGCGCAAGCCGTCGGAGCTGCGCCATCCGGAAAAGCAGAACCGTCCGGAGACGGTCGTCCTGAAGAAACCGGACTGGCTGCGGGTCAAGGCGCCCGGTTCGGGCCAGTACAATGCGACCAGGGAGATCGTCCGCTCCAAGGGCCTCGTGACCGTCTGCGAGGAGGCGGCCTGCCCGAACATCGGCGAGTGCTGGAGCCAGAAGCACGCCACCCTGATGATCATGGGCGATACCTGCACGCGAGCCTGCGCCTTCTGCAACGTCAAGACCGGCCTGCCCCAGCCGCTGGACCCGGAAGAGCCGGGCAAGGTCGGCCTGGCCGTCCAGCAGATGGGCCTGAACCATGTCGTCATCACCTCGGTCGACCGCGACGATGTGTCCGACGGCGGCGCGGCGCACTTCGCCGAAGTCGTGCGCCAGATCCGCCTGCAGGCGCCGCAGACCACAATCGAAATCCTGACGCCCGACTTCCTGAGGAAGGACGGCGCCGCCGAGGTGATGATCGACGCCCGGCCCGACGTTTTCAACCACAACCTGGAAACCGTGCCGCGCCTGTATCTGAAGATCCGGCCCGGCGCTCGCTACTTCCACTCCCTACGCCTGCTGCAGATGGTCAAAGAGCGCGACCCCAACCAGTTCACCAAGTCCGGCATCATGGTCGGCCTGGGCGAGACCAAGGAAGAGGTCATGCAGGTCATGGACGACATGCGCTCCGCCGGCGTCGACTTCATCACCATCGGCCAGTATCTGCAGCCGACGCGCAAGCACGCCGCCATCGACCGCTTCGTCACGCCGGAAGAGTTCAAGGCCTATGAGGCGATCGCCCGGGCCAAGGGCTTCCTGATGGTGTCGTCCTCGCCGCTGACGCGTTCGTCGCACCACGCCGGCGACGACTTCGCCCGGCTGAAGGCCGCGCGCGAGGCGCAGCTGCGTCGCTAAGCCCCGCATGGCCGTCCACCGCGTCACGCGCATCCTTCCGTATGCGCCCCAGCAGCTTGCCGATCTTGTCGCCGACGTGCGCGCCTATCCGGACTTCGTGCCGTGGGTCACCTCGATGCGTGTCTGGAACGAACGCCCGGAAGCCGAGGGCGTCAGCGTCGTCGATGCGGAGGCGTCCGTCGGTTTTTCCTTCTTGAAGGAGCGGTTCTCCACCTGGGTGCGCCACGACCGCAATGCGCCCAAGGTCGAGGTCGGCCTGTTGCGCGGACCGTTCAAACACCTGAAGAACCGCTGGGAGTTCTTTCCGCACCCCGAAGGCGCGCGGCTGGAGTTCATGATCGACTTCGCCTTCAAGTCGCGGATGCTGGACCTGATGCTGCAGGCCAATTTCGACCGGGCGGTGGAGAAGCTGATCGGCTGTTTCGAGGCCGAGGCGCAGCGGAGGTACGGCGGCCAATGAGTTTCGATTTCGACGCGACGGTCGTGGGCGCCGGGGCCGTGGGCCTGGCCTGCGGTCGGGCGCTGTCGAAACGCGGGCTGACGGTCCTGGTGCTGGAAAAGGAAGGCCACATCGGCCAGGGCGTCTCCTCGCGCAACTCCGAGGTCATCCACGGCGGCCTCTATTATCCGACCGGGTCCTTGAAGGCGCGGTTCTGCGTCGAAGGACGGCGCGCCCTCTACGCGTTTCTGGAAAGTCATAAGATCGACCACTGGAAGTGCGGCAAGCTGGTCGTGGCGACCGAGGAGGCTGAGGTCGAGCGGATCGAGGCCATCTTCCAGCAGGCGACGACCAACGGCGTCGAGGGGCTGCAACATCTGACCGGGGACCAGGCGCGGGCGCTTGAGCCCGCCTTGAACGCCCATGCCGCCATCCTGTCGCCCGAGAGCGGGGTCTTCGACAGTCATGGCTACATGCTGGCCTTGCAGGGCGAGATCGAGGACGCGGGCGGCTCGGTCGTCACCGGCGCGCCGTTCGAGGGCGCCGAGCTGTTGCAGGGCGGCGGCTTCTCCATCCGCGTCGGCGGGGAGGGGGCGACGACCCTGACCAGCCGCCTGCTGGTCACCGCTCCGGGCCTGTCGGCCCAATCCGTCGCGGCCCTGATCGAAGGCTATCCGGCCGGCGACATCCCCGCGCGCCATCTTGGCAAGGGCGTCTATTTCCGGCTGACGGGACCGGCGCCGTTCAACCGTCTGATCTATCCGCCGCCGATCCCGGGCGCCCTGGGCACCCACTACCGCAAGGACCTGGGCGGGCAGGGCGTGTTCGGACCCGACCTGGCCTATGTGGAGGTCGAGGATTATTCGGTCGACCCTGCCAAGGCGGAGGCGTTCGCCCGTTACATCGCCCGTTTCTGGCCGGGCGTGACGCCAGAGCGGCTGACGCCCGACTACGCCGGCATCCGGCCCAAGCTGCACGGACCGGGCGAACCGCAGCCGGATTTCCAGCTGCACGGCCGCGAACATCACGGCGTCGATGGCCTGATGGCCCTGTTCGGCATCGAAAGCCCCGGCCTGACCAGTTCCCTGGCCGTGGGTGAGGCGGTCGCCGCCGCCTTGACGGAGGCCGCATGACCGAACGCGAGAAGATGCTGGCGGGCCTGCCCTACGATCCGGGCGACCCCGATCTGCGAGACGGGCGCGCCCGCGCGGTGGCCTTGACCGTCGCCATTAACGCCGAGCCGGATCGCGACAGGCGCCGGGCCCTGGTCAACCGGTTGGTCCGTGCGGCGGATGGGGCGGCGGTCATCATGCCCGGCTTCTTCTGCGACTACGGCGTCAACATCCACATGGGGGCCAACGCCTTCGCCAACGCCAACTGCGTCTTTCTGGATTGCGCCGAAATCCGCATCGGCGACAATTTCCAGGCCGGGCCGGGCGTTCAACTGCTCACGCCCGAACATCCGCTGGATGCGATCGAGCGGCGCGGCAAGGAGACGGCCCGGCCCATCGTCATCGGCGACGACGTGTGGATCGGCGGCGGCGCCATCGTCCTGGCCGGGATTACGGTCGGAGACCGTGCGGTCGTCGGCGCCGGCGCTGTGGTGACCAAGGACGTGCCGCCGGATGTCGTGGTCGTCGGCAATCCGGCCAAGATCGTTCGGCGTCTGAACCCCGCTTAAACGCCTTGAAATCGTCGCGCGGTTCATGCATAAGCCGCGCCTCGCGTGGCGGCTCTATCGGGCCGCCGCTATTGTTTTCGCGCCTGACAGGCCTCGGCCCTGGGCGGCGCCCGACCTAGAGATTGAGACGGACATGGCCGTTCCGAAGCGCAAAGTATCTCCCTCGCGTCGCAACATGCGCCGCGCCCACGACGCCCTGTCCTCGAACGTCTATGTCGAGGACAAGGACACCGGCGAACTGAAGCGCCCGCACCACATCGACCTGAAGACCGGCACCTACCGTGGTCGCCAGGTCCTGACGCCGAAGGAAGACTAGTCTTCGGCGACTTCCGGCCTCGGCCGGACGATGGTTTTCACGGCGCGCGGGTGACCCGCGCGCCGTTTTCGTGCGTTCGGGACAGCATGCCCTGTTAGAGAACGCCGCCCATGATCCGTCTCGTCGCCGCAACCGCTCTGGCTGTGATGTCCCTTGCCGCGTGCGAGGGTTCCGACAGGCCCGCCGCCTCCGCTCCGGCGCCCGCCGCCGATCAGGCCGCCAGATCCGCCTCGCCCTCGGCGCCCACGGTCGGGGACGACGTCCTGACCGCCGAAGGGCTTGGACAGGCGCGCATCGGCATGACCCTGGCCGAACTGACGGCCGTATGGGGCGCGGACGCCAACCCCAGCGCGGTCGGGGGCGCCGATCCCCAGACCTGCGACGAGTTCCATCCGGCCAAGGCGCCCCAGGGCGTCAATGTGATGATCCAGAACGGCGTGCTGACGCGAATCACCCTGATGCGGAACGCGGCGACAAGGACGGATCGCGGCGTCGCTGTCGGCGATGAGGCGGCCGCGGTGACGCGGGCCTATGGCGACGCCCTTGTCGCTCAGCCCCACAAGTACGAGGCCGCGCCCGCCGAGGACCTGTTCGCCTGGACCCGGGGCGGGTCCAGCCAGTACGTCGACGACGCCTCGGCGCGGGGCGTTCGCTACGAGGTGGGTTCCGACGGCAAGGTCAAGATGATCCACGCCGGCGGCCCGTCGATCCAGCTGGTCGAGGGCTGCGCCTAGGCGGGTTCGGTCGGCGCGGCCCGTGGCGGGCCACGGGGTTGGCCCCAGGCTGAATCCCGCTCAGGATTGGCGTTTGGCGGCGGGCCGTCTAAACCGCCGTGACCATCCTCCCGCCTGAGCCAGAGAGCCAAGCCATGACCGACATCGCCGACATCGTCGCCCGCCAGATCCTCGACAGCCGGGGCAACCCGACGGTGGAGGTGGATGTGGTGCTGGACGACGGGTCCTTCGGCCGCGCCTCCGTGCCGTCCGGCGCCTCGACCGGCGCGCACGAGGCGGTCGAACTGCGCGACGGCGACAAGGACCTGTGGGGCGGCAAGGGCGTCCAGAAGGCCGTCGACGCGGTCAATGGCGAGATCTTCGACGCCCTGTCCGGCATGGACGCCGAGGACCAGCGTCGCGTCGACGAGGCGATGATCACCCTGGACGGCACCCCCAACAAGGCGCGTCTGGGCGCGAACGCCATCCTGGGCGTGTCGCTGGCCGTGGCCAAGGCCAGCGCCATCTCGGCCGGCCTGCCGCTGTATCGCTATCTCGGCGGCGTCTCGGCGCGTGTCCTGCCGACCCCGATGATGAACATCATCAACGGCGGCGCCCATGCCGACAATCCCATCGACATCCAGGAGTTCATGATCCTGCCGACGGGCGCGGAGACCTTCACCGACGCGCTTCGCATGGGGACCGAGATCTTCCACGCCCTGAAGAAGCAGCTGAAGGACGCCGGCCACAACACCAACGTCGGCGACGAGGGCGGTTTCGCCCCGAACCTGGCCTCGGCCGAAGAGGCGCTGACCTTCATCACCAAGGCGGGCCAGGCGGCCGGCTATCTGGCGGGAGAGGACTTCCACCTGGGCCTGGACGTCGCCTCGACCGAATTCTTCAAGGACGGCAAGTACGTCATGGCGGGCGAGGGCAAGACCGTCGACGCCGACGGCATGGTCGGCTACCTGGCTGATCTGGTCGAGCGTTTCCCCATCGTCTCGATCGAGGACGGCTGCGCCGAGGACGACTTCGACGGCTGGCGTCTGCTGACCGAACGGCTGGGCGACCGGGTCCAGCTGGTCGGCGACGACCTGTTCGTGACCAATCCCGCCCGCCTGGCCGCCGGCATCGGCGAAGGGCTGGCCAACTCCATCCTGATCAAGGTCAACCAGATCGGCACCCTGTCCGAGACCCTGGACGCGGTCGATATGGCGCACCGCGCGGGCTACACCGCCGTCATGAGCCACCGCTCGGGCGAGACCGAGGATTCGACCATCGCCGACCTGGCGGTCGCCACCAACTGCGGGCAGATCAAGACCGGCTCGCTAGCGCGGTCGGACCGGGTCGCCAAGTACAACCAACTGCTGCGCCTGGAAGAGATGCTGGGCGACCAGGGCGTCTATTTCGGCGACGGCATGCTGCTGAGCCGCTGAGGTCTGCGCCGGGAGGGCGGCTCGGCCGTCCTCCCGCATCCTCTCAATCCGGTGGTCGGATCGGATTCCCTCAAATTTCTCAATGCAAAGCTGGCCGAATCTTACGGTCAAGCTACGATTCGTTAGGCATTCCCAGGCATGGTTTGGAAACTGTGTCTCTCGCGCTCAGAAGGAGCGTTGGTGTTGCCTGAACGGATGAAACCTTACCGCCTGTCCGCCGTCCTGTTGCTGCTGGTCGCCTACCTGGGGGTTCAGGCCTTGACCGGAGAGCGGGGCCTGCTGAGCGGTCGCGCACGCGACGAACTGCTGACGCAGCGCGAGACCCAGTTGGCCGGCCTGACGGAACAGCGGCGCGACCTTGAAACCCGGGTGCGCTATCTGCGCGCGGACAGTCTGTCGCGGGATCTGCTGGAAGAACGCGCGCGCGCCGTGCTGGGCTTTTCCGATCCGCGCGACTATGTGATCCGGGTCTCGAGCGAGACGGCCCCCGCGACGGCCCGTCAGGCCCATTCCTGACCCGTCTTGAACTATTGTTACAGCTTGGCGGGGCCGCTTTGCGTTTCGGGAACGAAGGCTGCTAAAGCCGCCTTCCGTAACGATAAGTAGGCTTCGGTTCCCGGGGCCCAAGCCGGGAGATGCCGGATGGCGAAAGCCCCAGCCAAGACCACGCAGAACACCGTATCTGACAAGATTCCGAACGCCCCTTCCGCGTCCAAGGAAGACCTCCTTCGCTACTATCGCGAGATGGTTCTGATCCGCCGCTTCGAGGAGCGGGCGGGCCAGCTCTACGGAATGGGCCTGATCGGCGGCTTCTGCCACCTGTACATCGGCCAGGAGGCCGTGGCCGTCGGCGTCCAGGAAAGCGTCAAGCAGGGCCACGACAAGATCATCACCGGCTATCGCGACCACGGCCACATGCTGGCCGCGGGCATGGACCCGAAGGAAGTGATGGCCGAGCTGACCGGCCGCATCGGCGGCTCGTCCAAGGGCAAGGGCGGCTCGATGCACATGTTTGACGTGCCGACCGGCTTCTACGGCGGTCACGGCATCGTCGGCGCCCAGGTGGCGCTGGGCACCGGTCTGGCCTTCGCCGGCAAGTACCGGGGCGACGATTCGGTCGCCTTCGTCTATTTCGGCGACGGCGCGGCCAACCAGGGCCAGGTGTACGAAAGCTTCAACATGGCCCAGCTGTGGAAGCTGCCGGCCATCTACATCATCGAGAACAACCAGTACGCCATGGGCACGAGCATCGAACGCTCGTCGGCGACGACCCAGCTTAGCCAGCGCGGCGCCAGCTTCGGCATCCCCGGCGAACAGGTCGACGGCATGGATGTCCTGGCCGTGCGCGACGCGGTGAAGAAGGCGGTCGAGCGCGCCCGCGCCGGCGAAGGGCCCTACATCCTGGAAGTGAAGACCTACCGCTATCGCGGCCACTCCATGTCCGACCCGGCCAAATACCGGACCAAGGAAGAGGTGGACGAGGTCAAGAAGACCCGCGACCCCATCGATCACGTCAAGATGCTGCTCCAGGCCGCCAAGGCGACGGAGGACGAGTTGAAGACCATCGACAACGAAATCAAGGCGATCGTCGCCGAAGCTGTGCAATTCGCTCAAGAGAGCCCGGAGCCCGATCCGTCCGAGCTCTACACCGACGTCTACGTGGAGGTATCCGCATGACCGGCGGAAGCCTTTTGGTGGACATCGCACCTGATGGTTCGTTCTCAATCGACGGCGTCGCGGCTGACCCGGATGCGGTCCGGCGCGCAGCTGAGGGAAAAGCGGTGTTTCTTCGCGGAACGCCCGATATTCAGTTCGCTCAGGTTCAAGCAGCCATGATCGAGCTCCAAGGGCTCAACATGCCAGTCGCGCTTGTTGGCAAGGATAACAAATGACCGACATCCTGATGCCGGCGCTGTCCCCCACGATGGAAGAGGGCACGCTGACCAAATGGCACATCAAGGCGGGCGACACCGTGTCGGCCGGCCAGGTGATCGCCGAGATCGAGACCGACAAGGCCACGATGGAAGTCGAGGCCGTGGACGAGGGCGAGGTCCTGGAAATCCTGGTGCCGGAAGGCGCCGAGAACGTGAAGGTCAACACGCCCATCGCCCGCCTGGCGGGTGAGGACGGCGCGGCCGCCCCGTCGCCGAAGGCGGACGCCGCCAAGACCGAAGACACACCCAAGGAAGCCGCCGAAGGCAAGACGGGCGATCCGGAAAAGGCGCCGGCCCAGACCTCGACGCCCAAGGTCGAACTGCGCGACCCGGAAATTCCCGCCGACGCCAAGCTGGTCAAGACGACCATTCGCGACGCCCTGCGCGATGCCATGGCCGAGGAGATGCGCCGCGACGACAAGGTCTTCCTGATCGGCGAGGAAGTCGCCCAGTACCAGGGCGCCTACAAGGTCAGCCGCGAGCTGCTGCAGGAGTTCGGCGACCAGCGCGTGGTCGACACCCCGATCACCGAGCACGGCTTCGCCGGCCTGGGCGTCGGCGCGGCGATGGCGGGGCTGAAGCCCATCGTCGAGTTCATGACGTTCAACTTCGCCATGCAGGCGATCGACCATATCATCAACTCGGCGGCCAAGACCCTGTACATGTCGGGCGGCCAGATCCGCGCGCCCATCGTCTTCCGCGGCCCGAACGGCGCGGCCAGCCGCGTGGCGGCCCAGCACAGCCAGGATTATTCGGCCTGGTACGCCCAGGTGCCGGGCCTGAAGGTCGTCGCGCCCTATGACGCTGCCGACGCCAAGGGCCTGCTCAAGGCCGCCATCCGCGACCCGAACCCCGTCGTCTTCCTCGAGCACGAGATGATGTACGGCCTGGAGTTCGACGTGCCGGAGGTCGAGGACTACGTCCTGCCGATCGGCAAGGCCAAGGTCCGCCGCGAGGGCAAGGACGTCACCATCACGGCCCACAGCCGCATGGTCGGCTTCGCCCTGCAGGCCGCCGAGAAACTGGCCGAGGAAGGCATCGAGGCCGAGGTGATCGACCTGCGCACCCTGCGTCCGCTGGATCACGAGACCATCGTCGAGAGCGTCAAGAAGACCAACCGCCTGGTCTCGGCCGAGGAAGGCTGGGGACCGATGGGCGTCGGCGCCGAGGTCGTGGCCCGGGTGATCGAACACGCCTTCGACTATCTGGACGCCCCGCCGCTGCGCGTGCACCAGGAAGACGTGCCGCTGCCCTACGCCGCCAATCTGGAGGCCCTGTCGCTGCCGGGCGCCGACAAGATCGTGGCGGCCGTGAAGCAGGTGATGGCGTGATGGACGCCAAGGCCCTGGAACAACGCGCCCTGCCGATCCCGGACGGACTCGATGCGCCCGAGGATCAGGTGATCGAGCTGGCGCGCGTGTGGTGGAACGGAAACGGTCCGCTGATGAACATCCGTCCGGCCCTGGCCGAGCCGGGCGCCGTCGGAGTCGTCCTGGCCGAACTGGCCTGGCATTATTCCCACGCCTATGCGGAGCATCGCGGCCTGGACCAGGCGACGGCCTTCAAGGCCATCTGCGACAGCTGGAGCGCGGCCCACGCCCGCGCCGCCGCCTCCGCTGAAGGAGCTACTGCCCAATGACCGATATCCTGATGCCGGCGCTGTCTCCGACGATGGAAGAGGGCGTTCTGGCCAAATGGCACGTCAAGGTCGGGGACGTCGTCTCCGCCGGCGACGTGATCGCCGAGATCGAGACCGATAAGGCCACGATGGAGGTCGAGGCCGTCGACGAGGGCGAAGTGCTGGAGATCCTGGTTCCGGAAGGGACCGAGAACGTCCCGGTCAACACGCCCATCGCCCGTCTGGCCGGCGACGACGCGGCGCCCGCGCCGAAAGCCGCGCCGACCGCCCAGCCCGACGAGGCCCCCAGGGCCGAGACCGCGCCGGCGCCCGCGAAGGACGCCGCTCCGGCGGCTCAGAGCCCCGCTCCGGCCGCGCCGAAATCCGACGGCGGCGAGCGCATCTTCGCCTCGCCCCTGGCGCGCCGCATCGCCGCCCAGAACGGCGTGGACCTGAAGTCGATCAAGGGCACCGGCCCGCACGGCCGCATCGTCAAGCGTGACGTGGAAGGGGCGCCCAAGGGCGCGGCCCAGCCCGCCGCGACGGGCGCCGCGCCGGCCGCTGGCGTGGAGCCGCGCAAGGCTCTGTCCCTGGCGCAGATGGGCATTCCCGATGGAAGCTACGATCTGATTCCGCTGGACGGCATGAAGAAGGCCGTGGCGCGCCGCATGGTCGACAGCGTTCAGAACGTGCCGCACTTCCCGCTGTTCATCGACTGCGAGATCGACCAACTGATGGCGGTGCGCGCCAAGGTCAACAAGATGCTGGAGCCGCAGGGGATCAAGGTCTCCGTCAACGACTTCGTCATCAAGGCCGCGGCGCTGGCCCTGAAGATGGTGCCCGAGGCGAACGCTTCCTACACCCCCGAAGGAATCGCCATGCACCACAACGCCGACGTCTCCATGGCGGTGGCGATCGACGGCGGCCTGATCACCCCGATCATCAGGAAGGCCGAGACCAAGGGCCTGGCGCAGATCGCGACCGAGTCCAAGGACCTGGCCAAGCGCGCCCGCGACCGCAAGCTGAAGCCGGAGGAGTTCCAGGGCGGCACCTTCTCGGTGTCCAACCTGGGCATGTTCGGGATCAAGCAGTTCACCTCGATCATCAACGAGCCGCAGGGCTGCATCATGAGCGTGGGCGCCGGCGAGCAGCGTCCGGTCGTCAAGGACGGCCAGATCGTGCCGGCCACCGTCATGACCGTGACCCTGACGTGCGATCACCGCGTGGTCGACGGCGCGACCGGCGCCCGCTTCCTGCAGGCGTTCAAGCCGCTGATCGAAGATCCCGTCGCGATGCTGGCGTAGCCGCATGATCCGGAAAAGTGTCAGCGGTTTTCGGATAGGATCATGCGCTGAAAATGCGGAGGGGAGGGGTCATGACCTCGGTCTATGACTTCTCCGCCCGCGCCATCGACGGCGCAGAGGTCTCGCTGGACCGCTGGCGGGGCCAGGCGCTGCTGATCGTCAACACGGCGTCGAAGTGCGGCTTCACCGGCCAATACGATGGGCTGGAAAAGTTGCACCGCACCTTCGCCGACAGGCCGTTTGAGGTGCTGGGCTTTCCCTGCAATCAGTTCGGAAATCAGGAACCCGGACGGGCGGCGGAGATCGCCGCCTTTTGCGCCACCAGTTTCGATGTGACCTTTCCGCTGTTCGACAAGGTGGAGGTCAACGGGCCGAACCGGCATCCGCTCTACGCTTGGCTGACGCAGCAGAAGCGCGGCTTCCTGGGTTCCCAGGCGATCAAGTGGAACTTCACCAAATTCCTGACCGACCGCGAGGGCAGGGTCGTCGCCCGCTACGCCCCGCAGACTGAACCCGAGGCCATCAAGGCCGACATCGAGAAGTTGATCTAATGGCTGCTGAATTCGATCTCGTCGTCATCGGCTCGGGCCCCGGCGGTTACGTCGCGGCCATTCGCGCCAGCCAGTTGGGCCTGAAGGTCGCCATCGTCGAGCGCGAGAACCTGGGCGGCATCTGCCTGAACTGGGGCTGCATCCCGACCAAGGCCCTGCTGAAATCGGGCGAGAAGTTCGAGAGCCTGAGCCACCTGAAGGAATACGGACTGTCGGCGTCCGGCGCGTCGTTCGACTTCGACGCCATCATCCAGCGCTCGCGCGGGGTCGCGGCGACGATGAACAAGGGCGTCGCCTTCCTGATGAAGAAGAACAAGATCGAGGTGATCGAGGGCTCGGCCAAGCTGGAGAAGGGAGCGGCGGCGCCCAAGGTGGTCATCGCCCTGAAGGCCGGCGGTTCGCGCACGGTGGAGGCCAAGTCGGTTATGCTGGCGGTCGGCGCCCGCGCCCGCGCCCTGCCGCAGATCGGGCTGGAGGCCGACGGCGACAAGATCTGGGCCTATCGCGACGCCCTGGCGCCGAAGACACTGCCCAAGTCGTTCGTGGTCATCGGCTCGGGCGCCATCGGCATCGAGTTCGCCAGCTTCTATCGCGCCCTGGGCGCCGAGGTGACGGTCGTCGAGGCTGTGGATCGCATCATGCCGGTCGAGGACGAAGAGGTGTCCAAGGCCGCCCAGAAGTCGTTCGAGAAGCGCGGGATCAAGTTCAAGGTCGGCGCCAAGGTGACCAGGGTCGCCAAGGCGGGCGCCGGCGTGAAGGTCGACATCGAGGTCGGTGGAAAGGCCGAGAGCCTGGAGGCCGAGGTCTGCATCTCCGCCGTTGGCATCACCGCCAACACCGACGGCATCGGCCTGGAGGCGCTGGGCGTCGAACTGGACCGCGGCCACATCAAGACCGACAGCCATTGCGCCACGAACGTGAAGGGCCTCTACGCCATCGGCGACTGCGCCGGCGCGCCTTGGCTGGCGCACAAGGCTAGCCACGAGGGCATTCACGCCGCCGAGCACATCGCCGGCTACAAGACCCCCAACGTCCATTCGCCCATCGCCGGCTGCACCTACGCCCAGCCGCAGGTCGCCTCGGTCGGCGTGACCGAGCAGGGCGCGCGCGAGGCGAAGCGCGAGGTCAAGATCGGCCGCTTCCCGTTCCGGGTGAACGGCAAGGCCGTGGCGGCGGGCGAGCCGGACGGCTTCGTCAAGGTGATCTTCGACGCCAAGACCGGCGCCCTGATCGGCGCCCACATGATGGGCCACGAAGTCACCGAGATGATCCAGGGCTATGTCACCGCCATCACCATGGAGGCGACGGAAGAGGACATCCAGGGCATCGTCTATCCGCACCCGACGATGAGCGAGGCCATGCACGAGGCGGCGCTGGACGCCTACGGCCGCACCCTGCACCTCTGAGGCGTCAGAGCGCGGCCAGCGCGGCCGCGTGGGCGCGGACCTCGGCGCGCAGGTCGCTGTCGGTGTCGAACACGCCGTACCAGCCCTGCGGCTCGTGCGGCGGGTCGCCCAGCCAGGCGTCGTCGCCCGCCTGGAAGCGATGGTCGGCGTGGCGCGGCCGGCCTTCGCCGCTCCAGGCCCAGAAGTTCGACCCGACCAGGGGACCGCCGGCCTTGGCGCTTTCCAGGACGGCGGCGTGGACGTCGCGATAGAAGCCCTGGCGGTAGGTCGTCGGCGCCTCGGGTTCATAGCGATCGCCGTCCCGGGGATAGCCGAACTCCTCGATCACCAGCGGCTTGCCCAGCTCTTCGGCCAGGGCGATGTGCTGGTCGATGTAGTCGCGCGCCAGCCGCCGCGCCTCGGCGTCGGTGCCGGCCATGTCGTCGAGCTTCAGCCAACTCCAGTTGCCGGGCCAGATATGGGCGGTCAGGTAATCGATGTCGGCGGGGCGGTGGGTGTCGAGCACGATCCGGCGGTCGCCGGCCGACCCCATCAACCCTTCGCTGCCGGTGGAGACCAGTTGCTTCGGCGCCAGGGCCTTGATCAGCCGGGCCGTGCCTGACATCCAGGCCTGGAAGGCGGGCTGGTTGTCGCGGACCGTGTCCTCGCCGCCGCCGGCGCGAGGCTCGTTGGCCAGCTGCCAGGCCATGATGGTGGGATCTTCGGCGTAGGCGCGGCCGGTGACGGTGTTGACGCGGCCCGCCACGGCGCGGACGTAGTCGTGATACAGGGCCACGGCCTCGGCGCTGCGGTAGAAGTCGGCGTTGAAGTCGGCGAAGGCGGGCCAGGGATGGGCCGGGTCGTTCATGTTCAGGTAGCGGCCGCCGTTGACCCAGGACAGGTAGGTCATCATGCCCCCCGACCACTCCCAGAAGTTGGTCAGATAAAGGACCGCCCTCATCCCTCGCCGGGCCATTTCAGCCAGGGCGTGGTCGAGGCCGACCAGCAGCGCCTCGTTGTAGCCGTCACGGTCGCGAAAGGCCGGGCGGACGGAGTTGCGCAGGGGCGACAGCTCGGCGGAGGCGGCCAGGCGCAGGTTCGTCACGCCGTCTCCGGCCAGGGCGTCGAGTTCCCGTCCCAGGCGGGCGCGGTCGCCGCCGGGGCCGGCCATCCCCAGCCAGGCGGCGTACCAGACGTTCGCCCCCACGAAGCGGTAGGGACGGCCGTTCAGCGTCAGCCGGCTTCCCTCGCGCGTGACGAAGCCGGAGGCGGCGCCGGCGCGGGCGGGCAGGGCGGCGGCGGCGGCGGCCGCGGCGGCGAGGGCGGTGCGCCTGGTGAACATGGGGCCTCCCGGATCGATCAGGCCGCGAGGGTGGCCGACCGGCGGCCCGGCGTCGAGTCGTCAGGCGGCCTGGGCGGCTTTCGGCTTCTTGGGCTTGTCGGCCCTGGGGCGCTTGGGCTGAGCCTTGCGGATGGCCTTCTCGGCCTTCCGCGCTTCCTTCTCGGCCAGCTTCTGGGCCTTTTTCAGCGCCTTGGCCTCGGCCTTGGCGGCGTCGGGGGCGGCGTCGGCGGCGGCGGCCAGCTCGGCCAGCTGGTTCAGGAAAGCGTCGCGCTGGCCCTTGGGCAACAGGCCCATGATCCGCTTGTCGGCGGCCTCGACCTTGGGCCGGGCGGCTTCCAGCCGGGCCGCGCCGTCAGGCGACAGGCGCACGGCCTTGGCGCGGGCGTCCAGGGTCGAGCGCTCGCGTTCCAAGAGGCCCTTGGCGGTCATGCGCGTGACCAGGTCGGCCAGGGTGGAGCGGTCGATGCCGGTCATGCGCACCAGCTCGGTCTGGGTCAGGCCGGCCTTGAGCGAGGCGGCTTCCAGGACGGCGAACTGGCGCTGGGTCAGGCCGTCGGGGCCGGTTTCCTCGGCGTAGATGTCCAGCGCCAGCTGCAGGGCGCGGTGCATCAGGTGGCTGGGCGAGTTCGCCAGCGGGCCGATCTTCCTGGGAAGCTTACCGGACTTGACCATGTGACGTCCCCCGAACCGTTTCGTCCGAACACGTATCAGCGACGCTTTACGATTTGACGGGGAAACTGCGTCGGTTCTGCGACAGTTCCCCTTACAGACCAGGATCGGGCGAGACGGGGCCGGGCTCTTCGTCCTTGATCATGTTTCGCATGATGAGGGGCACCTGGGACAGGCCGAACACCGAGGCGGCGATCCAGAGCACGCCGCGGAAGCTGGTCCAGACGTCGTTGGGATTGGGCGTGGCCCAGCCGAAGGCGTGCCAGAGGGCGGTGACGGCCGCCGGGCTGCGGAACACCTCGTTCAGGATGGCGACGGCCAGGAAATAGAGGCCGTAGCGCAGGGTCAGGGTGCGCCAGGCGGCGTCGTTGACGCGGATCGCCGAGCCCAGCAGCATCTTGAACGGATATTTCTTCAACGGCAGCGAACCCAGCAGGACCACCGCCAGAAGACCGTTCTGGACGGTCAGTTTCAGTTTCACGAACAGATCGTCGTGGGTGAAGACGGTCAGAAGGCCGAACACCAGGGCGAACAGGCCGGTGATCAGCGGCAGGGGGGCGAAGCGCCGTTCGATGGCGAAGCCCACCGCCAGGGCCAGGGCCGAGGCGCCCACCAGCACCCAGGTCGCCAGGATCATGTCGCGGGTGATGAAGTAGCTGCCCATGAAGGCGGCCAGGGCGCCGAAGTCGACCGCCTGACGGATCCACTGGCGGTTCTTCTTCTCGGGCGGGGGGATGTCGGCCATCAGTCTTCCAGTCCCACCAGCGAGCGCGAGAAGGCGCGGGCGTCGAACGGCTGCAGGTCCTCGACCCCCTCGCCGACGCCGATCAGCATCAGGGGGGCGTCGGAGGCCTGGGCGACCGGCACCAGAACGCCGCCCCGCGCCGTGCCGTCCAGCTTGGTCATGACGATGCCGGTGACGAAGGCGGTGCGGCCGAAGATCTGTTCCTGGGCCAGGGCGTTGCGGCCGACGGTGGCGTCCAGCACCAGCAGGGTGTCGTGCGGCGCGTCCGGATCGACCTTCTTCAGCACCCGCACGATCTTCAGCAGTTCGTCCATCAAGGCGGACTTGTTCTGCAGGCGGCCGGCGGTGTCGATCAGCACGACGTCGAAACCCTCCTGCCGCGCCTTCTGATAGGCGTCGAAGGCCAGGCCGGCGGCGTCGGCCCCGTCGCGACGCGCCTCGAAATGGGCGCCGGCGCGTTCGGCCCAGACCTTCAGCTGTTCGCGGGCGGCGGCTCGGAAGGTGTCGCCGGCGACGATCATCACCTTGGCGCCCTTTTCCGTCAGGTCGGCGGCGATCTTGCCCAGCGTCGTGGTCTTGCCCGAGCCGTTCACGCCCACGAACAGCACCACATAGGGCTTGGGGCCGGTCAGGGGGTCGAAGGTCGCCTGGCGCGGCGACAGTTCGGCGGCGACCGCCTCGGCCAGCGCCTCCTTGACCTCGCGCTCGGGCGCGTCCTTGCCGAACTTCAGCGTGCGGAACCGCTCGACGATGCGCGCGGCGGCGGCCGGACCCAGGTCGCTTTCCAGCAGATGCTCTTCCAACTGCTCCAGGGACGCCTCGGACAGGGGCTCCTTGACGAAGGTGGCGACGACCTGATCGGTCATCTGCCTGGAGGAACGGGAGAGGCCCTGCGACAGGCGCTGGAACCAGCCCTTTTTCGGCGTATCGGTCATGGTGATGGCTTTAGCGGGGGCGAGGGCGGACGTCATCCGCATTCGGGCGTATTCGGCGGGGGACGCGAGGGGCGCCCAAACGCCGCGTCGGAAAAACACCGTATGAATAGTGTGAATCGTGTGAAATCGCGGACCTCCCGAGGGTGGGGCTTTTGACTTCGGAACTGTAGGCCGGCGGGCGGCCCAGGCGGGCAGATCGCCGCGACGATCCCGCAGGCCTTTGAAATGTCGGCGTTCAGGTCGACAACATACGCGCGGCGGCGGGCGCGGGCTATCGCAATCGTCGAATTTGAGGGCAGGGTCGGCGTCGGCGAGGCCGTCATCGGCGAAACGGAGCGGGCGGCATGTCGGACGGATTTCCCCAGGGCGTGGTGCATGAGGCGGGGGCGGACCTGGAGACGGCGATCCGGTCCGGTCCCGGCCTGTTGGACCTGTGGGCCGGACTGACGCCGCTGGGGCGCAACGAGTTCATCTGCTGGGTCGACGACGCCAAACAGGCCAAGACCCGCCAGCGCCGGATCGAGCGCACCGCCGAGGAGCTGCGCGAGGGCAAGAAACGCCCCTGCTGCTGGCCCGGCTGCATCCACCGCACCGACAAGGCGCCGAGCGCCTGGCAGCAGGCGGTGCTGATCGACGGGAAGGGGAAGGGCGGATAGTTCGCTTTCGGCTTCTGCTTGGCGCTTGGGCGGGAAGCCTAGCGCCGCTTTCCACCCATTGCAGACCTTGGCTTCGCGCCGCCGCTGGCTCGGTCAGCGAATGGGCAGCCCCTCGGTCGTAGTTTCCTTCCGCGCATAGACCCAGAGAGGTAGCTGGCCGGATCGCAGGTCGCCCGGATAGTCCAGCCGCACTACCTCTTCAGTCAGGGTCCAAGGCGGTGGAAAGCCCGCTATGACTTCTGTCCCGACTATCCTCGCGCTTTCCTCATCGTCTTCGCTGATGGGGCCGTCGAACACGAACCGCGCCATGACGTTCGTTCCGCTCCAGCCGCACGTCATGGCGCGCAGGCTTGGCGGCACCGCGAAAAGCAACCCGCGCTGAGCAAAGATGAGGATGTTGAGACGAATGTCCGCGTCGGTCATCGCGCTAGCCTACATCTCCGAGTGTCCGCTTCCCACCCACATGCAGTTGTCGCCTCCCGACCCATTGCGGACATTGATAGTCGGTGCGACCGTTCGATCATGAAAGCGATCATGATTATGGCTGCCTCGGCCATCCTTGTCGCCTGTGCGACTACGCCATCGCAGGAAGCAGCACTTACAACGTCATCGTCTCAAGCTTGTGCTTTGCGGACGGCGGCACGCCATCACGCGTGACGTGACCCCCGTTTCTCATCCAGCCATAACGAGAGTCCTAGGTTGATCTGAGCTGTGATCGGCTGGGTTGGCAAGAGGCCGGTCAGCGCAGCCTCCAACCAGCGCAGCAGGCCGGCCGATGTGTCCGGTGAGCGCTTCTGCATAAGCCTGCGGCGTCAGCCACCCGAGCTTCGAGTGCGGACGCTGCTCGTTGTAATCGCGTCGCCACGCCTCCAGCACGGCGCGAGCGTGCGGCAGCGAGCGGAACAGCGTCTCGTTCAGCAGCTCGTCACGCAGCCGCCCGTTGAAGCTTTCGTTGAAGCCGTTCTGCTGGGGCTTGCCCGGCGCGATGTAGTGCCAGCCGACGCCGGTGTCGTCGGCCCAGGCCAGGACCGCGTTCGAGGTGTACTCCGTGCCGTTGTCGCTGACGATGGTGTCGGGCCGCCCTCGCTGCCGGATGACGGCGTCCAACTCCCGCACGACCCGCGCGCCCGACAGCGAGGTGTCGGCCACCAGCGCCAGGCACTCGCGCGTGCAGTTATCGATCACCGTCAGGATGCGGAAGCGCCGCCCGTCCGTCATCTGGTCTGCGACGAAGTCCAGCGACCAGCGCTGGTTGGGCGCCAGCGGCAGGTCCAGCGGTCGCCGCGGGCCCATCGCTCGCTTCCGGCCGCCGCGCCGGCGCACCGTCAGTTGCTCCTCGCGATAGATCCGCTGGACCCGCTTCCTGTTGACCGCATGGCCCTCGCGCCGCAGCAGCACGTGCAGGCGACGATAGCCGAACCGTCGACGGTCCTGGGCCAGGGCCTTCAGCCGGTCGCGCAGAGCGCCGTCGTCCGGGCGCGTCGCCTGATAGCGCACGCTCGTCCGATCGACGCCCAGCACACGGCACGCCCGCCTTTCGCTCATCTCGTAGGCGGCCTGCAGATGGCCAGCCGCCTCGCGATAGCCGGCGGGCGTCACCACTTTTTTCCCAGCAGGTCCTTCAGGGCCACGTTGTCCAGCATCGCGTCCGCCAGCATCCGCTTCAGCCGGGCGTTCTCATCCTCGAGCGCCTTGAGCCGCCGAGCCTCCGACACGTTGAGCCCGCCAAACTTGGCCTTCCATTTGTAAAAGGTCGCCGAGCTGACCCCGTGGCGTCGGCACACCTCCGCCGTCGCTACACCGGCCTCCTGCTCCCACAGGATCCCGATGATCTGCTCTTCCGTGAACCTCGATCGCTTCATTCTGTCCGTCCTTCGTTGGGCGGACTCTAGCTATTCCTGGAGGAGTTTCAGGGGGTCACGTCACGCGGGCGAGGTGATCACTTTCAGAGGCCGCTACTCCTCCGACGGGCGCGAAAGAGCTCGGATTGACGTCATCGATTGCCAGCATCGCTATAGCGTCCATCGGATCGCCGATGGGCTTGAGAAGGTGATGGATCCCGAAGCGCTTATTGGGTTCTACCCAAGGCGCTCTATTGAAGCCCTATTCACGGCGAGGATCGAACTCGTGCCGCCCAACACCCTATCTTATCAAGACGACGATGGAGTGCGGCTCGCACTCCTGACAGCCACCGAGATAGAGGCGACGCCCGAGTAGCCTTGCCAATGAAGTGGGCAATGTCCGCTGACCACCCTCCGCTGACGTTCGGAATGTCCGCAGCGGCGCATGTGGACGAACGATTCCCGTCGGTCGTCATTCCCGACTATACGGAAACCGACCGGCGCGCGCCGGAGCAGCGGACGAGCCCATGGCCGAGACTGATTTCTTTCATTCGCCCAAGTCGCACGGCTTCGTGCGCGTGGCGGCGGCGACGCCGGTCAGCCATGTGGGTGATCCGGTCGCCAATGCGGAAGAGCACCTGGCCCTGATCCGCGAGGCGGCGGGCGAGGGGTGCGACCTGGTGGTGTTTCCGGAGTTGTCGCTGTCGGCCTATGCGATCGACGACCTGCACCTGCAGGCGGCGCTGCTGCACGAGGTGGAGCGCCAGGTGGCGGTGCTGGCCGCCGCGACCGAGGACAGCGGCGTCCTCGCCATCGTGGGGGCGCCGATCCGGGGCGGCGACGCCCTGTTCAACTGCGCCGTGGTGCTGGGCGGGGGCGAGGTGCTGGGCGTCGTGCCCAAGACCTATCTGCCGAACTATCGCGAATACTATGAGAAGCGCTGGTTCGCCCCGGCGACGGCGCGGACCGAGGACGCGCTGGTCCTGAACGGCGAGAGCGTCGATTTCGCGCCGGGCCTGGTGTTCGAGGCGGTCAACCGGCCGGGTTTCGTCTTCGCGGTGGAGGTCTGCGAGGACTTCTGGGCGCCGCTGCCGCCGTCGACGCGGGCGGCGCTGGCGGGCGCGCGGATTCTCTGCAACCTGTCGGCCTCCAACATCGTGATCGGCAAGGCGGACGAGCGGGCCATGCTGTGCGCCAGCCAGTCGTCGCGGACGCTGTCGGCCTACGTCTTCACCGCCTCGGGCTGGGGCGAGAGCACCACCGACCTGGCCTGGGACGGGCAGGCGACGATCCATGAACTGGGCGCCAGGCTGGCCGAGGGCGAGCGGTTCGCGCTGGAGAACCACCTGACCGTCGCCGACGTGGACGTGGACCGGATCGGGCTGGAGCGGCTGAGGAACGGCACCTTTTCCGAATGCGCGCGGGTCGAGGGGGAGGCGGCGACGGTCGTGCCCTTCACCGCGCGCGAGGACGCCATCGCCAGCGACCTGATCCGGCCGATCGACCGGTTTCCGTTCGTGCCCGACGATCCGGCGCGGCTGGACCAGGACTGCTACGAGGCGTTCAACATCCAGGTGCAGGGCCTGATGCGCCGGATGAAGGCGACGAACGGTCGGCGGCTGGTGATCGGCGTGTCGGGCGGACTGGATTCGACCCAGGCGCTGCTGGTCGCCTGCCGCGCCTTCGACCGGCTGGGCCTGTCCCGCGAGGGGATTCTGGGCTTCACGATGCCGGGGTTCGCGACTTCGGAGGGGACCAAGTCGAACGCCTGGGCCCTGATGAAGGCGCTGGGCGTCACGGGCGCCGAGATCGACATCCGCCCGGCGGCCGAGCAGATGCTTAAGGATATCGGCCATCCCTTCGCGGACGGCGAGCCGGTTCACGACATCACCTTCGAGAACGTGCAGGCGGGGCTGCGGACCGACTATCTGTTCCGCCTGGCCAACCAGAACGGGGCCTTCGTCCTGGGGACCGGCGACCTATCGGAACTGGCGCTGGGGTGGGCGACCTATGGCGTCGGCGATCACATGAGCCACTACAACGTCAACGGCGGGGTGGCCAAGACCCTGATCCGGCACCTGATCCGCTGGGTGGCGGACAAGCAGCTGGTGGGGGCGGACGCCGCGCCGACGCTGCACGCCATCCTGGACACCGAGATTTCGCCCGAACTGGTGCCGGCCGGGGCGGACGGCAAGATCCAGTCGACCGAGAGCACGGTCGGGCCCTATGCGCTGAACGACTTCTTCCTGTTCTACATCAGCCGGTTCGGGCTGAAGCCGTCCAAGGTCGCCTATCTGGCCGAACAGGCCTGGGCCGATGCGGCGCGCGGCGACTGGCCCGCCGGGACGCCGGACGACGAGAAGATCACCTTCGAGCTGCCGATCATCAAGGCGTGGCTGAGGAAGTTCCTGGTGCGCTTCTTCCAGACGTCCCAGTTCAAGCGCTCGGCCCTGCCGAACGGGCCCAAGGTGGTGACGGGCGGGTCGCTGTCGCCGCGCGGCGACTGGCGCGCGCCGTCGGACGGCACGGCGCGGGTGTGGCTGGACGAACTGGAGGCCAACGTCCCGGACTGACGCCTGGGACGCGGGCTGTCAGGCCTTTTCCACGAAGCTGTCGATGACGCGCTTCTCGCCGGCCTTTTCGAAATCGACCAGCAGCTTGTTGCCCTCGATCAGGCGGACGTGGCCGTAGCCGAACTTCTGGTGGAAGACGCGCTGGCCCTTGGTCCAGCCCGAGGCGGACTTGGGGTCGGCGGTGGCGACCAGGCGGCCGTCGCCCTCGATGACGGCCTTGCGGGCCGGGATGCGGCTGGGCGTCTGGGCCGCCGTGAAGGATTGGGCGCGTTTCCAGCCGGGCGAGGAATAGCCGCTGCCGAAGGACGGGGCGTCGTCCCAGCGTGACTTGGCCTCCTTCATGCCGGCCGAGGCGCCGTAGTAGCCGGTGTCCGACTGGGCCTCGACGTGGGCCAGGGGCAGTTCGTCGACGAAGCGGCTGGGCAGCTGGCTGGTCCACCGGCCATAGACCAGGCGGTTGGCGGCGAAGGAGATGCGGGCGTCCTGCTTGGCGCGGGTGACGCCGACGTAGGCCAGGCGGCGTTCCTCCTCCAGGCCCTTTTCGCCCTTCTCGTCGATGCTGCGCTGCGAGGGAAAGACGCCTTCCTCCCAGCCGGGCAGGAAGACCAGCGGGAATTCCAGCCCCTTGGCGCCGTGCAGGGTCATGATCTGGACCGCCCCGTCGCCGTTGGGATCGTCGCCGGCGCCGCGGTCCAGGTCCATCACCAGGGCGACGTGCTCCAGATAGGCCTGAAGCGTGTCGAACGACTGCATCGACTGGACCAGTTCCTTCAGGTTCTCCAGCCGGGTCTGGCCGCTGGTGCGGTCGGCCTTCTGCATATCGGTGTAGCCGCTCTCTTCCAGCACCGTCTCCATGACCTGCCAGTGGGGCGTGGTCTCGGCCAGGGCGCGCCAGCGGTCCAGGTCGCGCAGGAAGTTGGACAGGGCGGTGCGGGTGCGGGCCTGAAGCTCGTCGGTGTTGACCAGGCCGCGCACGGCGGTGACGGCCGACAGGTCGTGCTGGCGGGCGATCTGAAGGATCTTCTGCACCGAGGTGTCGCCGACGCCGCGCTTGGGGACGTTGACGATCCGCTCGAAGGCCAGGTCGTCGTCCTCGGACAGGATCAGGCGCAGATAGGCGTGGGCGTCGCGGATTTCCGCCCGTTCGAAGAAGCGCGGGCCCCCGATGACCGTATAGGGGATGGCCAGCATGACCAGCCGTTCCTCGAAGGCGCGCATCTGGAACGAGGCGCGGACCAGGATGGCCATGTCCTTGTATTTCAAGCCCGGTTCGCCGGCGTGGGGGCGGCGGGCGGTCTCGATCTCGTCGGCGATCAGGCGGGCCTCGGCCTCGCCGTCCCAGACGCCGCGCACCCGGACCTTGTCGCCGCTGTCGTCCTCGGTCCACAGGGTCTTGCCCAGCCGGTCGCGGTTGGCCGCGATCAGGCCCGAGGCCGCGCCCAGGATGTGGCTGGTCGAGCGATAGTTCCGCTCCAGCTTGATGATCCTGGCGCCGGGGAAGTCGCGTTCGAAGCGCAGGATGTTGTCCACCTCGGCCCCGCGCCAGCCGTAGATCGACTGGTCGTCGTCGCCGACGCAGCAGACGTTGCCGGTCGAGGCCGTCAGCAGGCGCAGCCACAGATACTGAGCGACGTTGGTGTCCTGGTACTCATCGACGAGAATGTAGCGGAAGCGGCGGCGGTACTCCTCGGCCAGGTCGGCGTGCTGCGACAGGATGGTGATGTTGTGCAGCAGCAGGTCGCCGAAGTCGCAGGCGTTCAGCGTGCGCAGGCGGGCCTGATAGGCGCCATACAGCGCCTGGCCCCTGCCGTTGGCGAAGTCCTCGGTCGCGGGCAGCTTGTCGGGCGTCCAGCCGCGGTTCTTCCAGTGGTCGACGAGGCTGGCCAGCGACTTGGGCGTGAAGCGCTTGGTGTCGACATTGGCGGCTTCCAGGATCTGCTTCAGCAGCCGTTCCTGGTCGTCGGTGTCCAGGATGGTGAAGGTCGACTTCAAACCCACCAGCTCGGCGTGGCGGCGCAGGATCTGGGCGGCGATGGAGTGGAAGGTGCCCAGCCAGCGCAACCCTTCCGCCGACGGGCCGATCAGGTGGGTGATCCGCTCGCGCATCTCTCGCGCGGCCTTGTTGGTGAAGGTGACGGACAGAAGCTCCCACGGCCGGGCGCGGCCGGTGGCCAGGATGTGCGCCAGCCGTGTGGTCAGGACCCGCGTCTTGCCCGTGCCCGCGCCGGCCAGGACCAGGACCGGGCCCTCGGTCGTCTCCACCGCCAGCCGCTGTTCGGGGTTCAGCCCGGTCATGTAGTCGCGCGGCGCCGCCCCTTCGGGCGCGCGGGCCCGGGCCAGGTCGGAGATGCGGGGAGAGGGCAGGTCGGTCACAATGGGCAAACGCTCGAACGATCGGATTCGGCCGGAACATAAGGGGCACAGACGGCGATGTCAGGGCCGTCGTTGAAATCAGCCGCCGGAACCGGCGCGTCGGGACCGCCGTTTCGTCCGCTGAAGGACGAGGAGACCGTTCGTGGCGACGCGTTCCCGACATTCCAGGCTGTGGGCGGTCATGGTCGCCGTCGTGGTGGTGGTCGCAGCCCTGGCGCTGTGGCTGCTGTTCGCGGGACGGGCGGCGACCCCGACGGCTGGCCCCCGACTGGACGTGGAGCCGCCGCGCCCGTCGCTTCCCGACACGCCCCGGCTGCCGCCGGTCGAGCCGCCCACCGTGCCGTCGCCCGTCCCGGCGCCCGCGCCCGTCCGCTGAGCGTCTATTTCAGGCTGTAGGTGATGGTGGTGACGACGCGGACCTTCTTGTCGATGGAGGCGGCCTCGCCGCCGCCGTCGCCGTCGCGTGGCAGGATCTCGAACGAGCCTTGGGTCGCCTGACGGATCGGGCCCAGCGGCGTGCCGGAATCCTTGGCGAACTGTTCCGCGCCGGTGCGGGCGGCGGCGGTGCCCTCGGCGATCATCTGCGGCCGGACCGCGTTCAGCCGTGTGAAGATGTAGGACGGCCCCTGGAAATCCTGCAGCACCACGCCCTGGCGCACCAGATCGTTCAGCGCGCGCGTCGTCGTCTGCACCCGCGCCACGTCATTGGTGCGGACGATCACCGTCTGGGCCAGGATGAAGCGCGGGCCGCCGGTCTGGGAGGCGTATTCGCGCGAGCGGGTGTCGGCGACCTCCAGCCGGCCCAGGTCGACGGCCTCGGTCGGATAGCCCTGGGCGGCCAGGAACCGGCGAACCAGCACCAGATCCCCGTCGATGCGCGCCTGGACGTCGGACAGCACGTCGCCCGAGGCGGTGAAGCGCAGCGGCAGGACCGCCAGATCGGCCTTCACCTCGCGCTCGGACAGGCCGCGCACGGTGACGGTGCGGTCGCCGGCGCGGGCATGGATCACGCCCTGGCCGATCAGCGCGCCGGCGCCGATGAAGCCGATGGCCAGGAGGCCGCCGAAGACGGCGGCGGGAAGCAGGCGATTGTCGGTCATGGTCGACCCTCCGGCCGCCAGCCTACGCCCGGCGGAGGCCGCCCGGCTAGAGGTCGTCGGTGGCGGCGTACACCATGACGCCGGTGGCGATGGCCAGGTTCAGGCTGTCGGCCCGGCCGCGCATCGGAATCTTGACGTTGACGTCGCAGGCGGCGGCCAGCCGGTCGGTGAGGCCCGCCTGTTCGTTGCCCATCAGGATCAGCGACGGACGGCGCATGACGGCCGTGCGGTGGCTGACGGTCGCGTCGAGCCGGGTGCCGACCACGCTGCCCGGCCAGGTCTTGCGCCAGGCCAGGAAGGCGTCCGGGTCCGTCCGCGTGATCGACACGGCGAAGACCGAGCCCATCGTCGCGCGCACCGCCTCCACCGAATAGGGATCGACGCAGTCGCCGATCAGGATGACGCCGCCGCAGCCGGCCGCATCGGCGGTGCGGATGATGGTGCCCAGATTGCCCGGATCGCGCACCTGCTCCAGCGCCACCCAGCAGGGGGCGCTGTCGGGGTTCAGGGCGTCCAGCGGCGCATAGGCCTGGTCGAACACGCCCAGCACGGTCTGCGGATTGTCGCGGCGGCTGATCTTTTCCAGGATGGCGTGGGTGACGACGACGATCTCGCCGCCGGCCTTCAGCGTTTCGGCCTTTGCGCGGTCCAGCAGGGGGTGGGGGCGGGCGTCCTGGCCGACCAGCAGCATCCGGGGCGCGCGGCCCTGGTCCAGCGCTTCGCCGATGAACTTCAGCCCCTCGGCCAGGAAGGTCCCGGTGGTCTCGCGCTCTTTGCGCATGTGCAGGGCGCGCACGGCCTTGACCGTGTCGTTGGTCAGGGAGGTGATGAGGCGCTCGGTCATCGGCTCCATCGCGCGAAGAACGACAGGCCGATGGCGCGGGCGTCCGGACCGTCTTCCGACAGCGCCAGTTCGCCCCAGTCGATGCGTCCGCCCCGGTCGTGCGTCGCCTCGGCCATCATGTGGGCCAGCGACAGGCCCGATATGCGCGCGGCGTAGGCGTTCAGCAGCAGGAAGTCCGCATCGTCGTCCAGCAGGGCGGCGCAGTCCTTCAAAAGGCCCGGCATGTCCTCGAACAGCCGCCAGACCTCGCCGGTGGGACCGCGTCCGTACTTGGGCGGGTCCAGGATGATCCCGTGGTATTTCGAGCCGCGACGGACCTCGCGGGCGACGTATTTGCGCGCGTCCTCGACGATCCAGCGGATCGGGCGGTCGGCCAGGCCGGACAGGTCGGCGTTCTCGCGTGCATAGGTCACGGACTTCTTGGAGGCGTCGACGTGCGTGACTTCGGCCCCGGCCGCGGCGGCGGCCAGGCTGGCGACGCCGGTATAGCCGAACAGGTTCAGGATCTTCGGCCGGTCCAGGCCGCGCACGCGGGCGTCAAGCCACTCCCAATTGGCCGCCTGTTCCGGGAAGAAGGCCAGGTGGCGGAACGGGGTGAAGCGGCCGGTGAAGCGCACGTCGCGCCATTTCAGCGGGAAGGCGTCGATGGGGCCGTGCTGGTCGAACCGCCAGCGGCCGGAATCCTCTTCCTCCTGCTGAGGGTCGAAGACGGCGTTGGCGGCGTCGAAGGCGGCCGGATCGCGCGGGGACCAGAAGCACTGGGGCTCGGGCCGGACCACGGTGTGGCCGCCGTAGCGCTCCAGCTTCTTTCCGTCGCCGGAATCCAGCAGGGCGTAGTCGGACCAGCCTCGGGTCACCAGGGTTTCGGGCGTGGGAGAGAGCTTGGGCGCCATCGTCGCGCTGATAGGCGCTCAGGCCGCCTCGCGTCCAGCGCCGTCGACGGTTTCGACGCGATCGCGGTCCCGGTCGTGGGGCGTCTTGTCCCAGACGAAGGGCTGGGTCGCCAGCCGCCAGAGGGCGTGCAGGAAGGCGACGCTGAGCAGCGCCCAGTAGGCGGGCGCGCAGGCCATGTCGGACAGGCGGTAGTCCAGGCCGGCGCGCCGGGCCCCGACCGCGCAGCCCATCCAGGCGGCGATGGCGCCCAGCAGCAGAACGCCGATCGAGGGGATCGGCACCCCCGGCGACAGGCCCGACGCCAAGCCGATCAGCACCGCCGCCGTCAGCCAGGCCAGCGCAGGGGCGTGGGCCAGGGCCGAGACGATGGCCATGCCCACGGTCATGACGAAGGCGGCCAGACCGCGCGCGCCCAGGCCCAGCGGCGCTCGCGTATGGACGCCCCAGGTCTGCATATAGCCCTTCAGCCAGCGCGTCCGCTGGGGCAGCCAGCGGTCGAAGCCGCCGGGCGGCGTCTCCAGGGTCGGACGGGCGATCACGCCCAGGCGCCAGCCGTTCCTCCACAGGCGAAAGCCCAGGTCCGCGTCTTCGGTGACGTTGTAGGCGTCCCATCCGCCGGCCTGGCGCAGGGCGCTCATGCGGATGTGGTTGCTGGTGCCGCCCAGGGGGAAGGGCAGGCCCAGGCGCGCCATGCCGCGCAGCGTCACCTCGAACAGCGAGGCGTACTCCAGGGCGAATTGCCGATCCAGGAAGCCGGATCGCGGAAGGTGGGAGCGGTCGCGGATTCGGAGCGGCGCCTGCAGGCAACCCAGGCCGGGGTCGTGCATGAAGCGCGACGCCGCCTCGCGCAACTGGCCCGGATCGGGAGCGTCCTCGGCGTCATAGATGGTCAGAACGGCCCCGCTGGCGCGCGACAGGGCGAAGTTCAGAGCGCGCGGCTTGGTCTGGGGCGCGCCAGGCGGGGCGATCAGGACGTGAAGCCAGGCCGGGCGGGGCGTCGCCTCGATCGCAGCCAGAGTGGCGGCGTCATGGGCCTCCAGCACCAGGAAGCCTTCCAGCCGATGCGCCGGATAGTCGAGGCGCGACAGGTTTCGGATCAGCTGCGGGGCGACATCGGCCTCGTCGTGAAGCGCGGCCAGGACGGTGTAGCGCGGCCAGCGTTCAAGGGCCGGCGCCTGGGGGATCGGGGCCAGACTGGCGATGGCCAGGGCGAACCGCCACATCGACGTCAGGACGAACAGCGCCTGAAGGCCGGCGACGGCGCACGCCAGGGCGGGCGTGGGCGCCGACAGCAGCGCGCAGCAGGCGAAGGCCAGAAGGCCCGTGAACAGCAGGGTCTGGCCGATCGTCGCGCCGTCCCGCGCGGCGCTGGCGTGCGCGACGCGATCCGCGTCCGCGACGGCTGCGCCCCCGTCCGCCCCCATGGCCGCCTCCCCAGCCCGACAATCCAGGATTGGTATTTGACGCAACCCAATAGTTCAAGCCTTGGCGGTTGCGGACGGGAATGGGTATGCAGGGGCCCGCACGGAGCTGACCCTTGACCGCCGCCAACCCGCGTTCGAACCGAAAGCCCAAGGGCGAAGGCCATTCGCGCCGAGGGGAAATCCTGGCCGCCGCCGAACGCATCTTCGTCGAGCACGGCTACGAAGGCGCCACGATCCGCAAGATCGCCGACGCGGTGGGCCTGTCGTCGACGGCGCTCTACATGCACTTCGCCGACAAGGGCGAAATCCTGCAGGAGATCTGCCGCGAGGCGTTCGCCCGGCTGATCGAGGCCACGCGCGACCTGGCCGAGACGCCGGCGCCGCCCGAGGTCCGGCTGCGGCGCATGATCGAGGCCTATGTGACCTTCGGCTTCGACCATCCCAACGCCTATCGGCTGATCTATCTGACCCGTCCCGCCGAGGCGCGCGAGGGCGCCCAGACCATGGCCCAGGAAATGGGCGGCGGGCTGTTCGACAGCTTCGAGGCCGCGGTGGCCGAGACGGTCCGGGCCGGCCGGATGACGGGCGAGCCGACGCTCATCGCCCAGGCCATCTGGGCCTCGGCCCACGGCGTGGTGTCGCTGATGATCACCAAGCCCTATTTCCCGTGGGCCGAGCGCCAGGCCCTGGTCGACACGACCCTGGACGCCGTGTTCGGGGGATTGTTGAAATCGTGAGGCGGACCGCCGGGCTCGGTATGGCGGTCGCCCTGGTCGCGACGGGCGCCGCGCGGGCCGAGCCGCTGCGGGTGATGGCTCTGGATCAGTGCGCGGACCAGTATGTGCTGGCCCTGGCCCCGGAGGCCGAACTGGCCCTGTCGCCGCGCGCCGACGACCCGGATTCCTGGATGCGGCGCCAGGCCGAGGGACGCCGGCGCATCCGGCCGACGCTGGAGGCGGCCGTCGGTTTCCGCCCCGACGTGGTGGTGCGCTACTGGGGCGGCGAGCCGCGCCTGCTGGCGGCGCTGGAGCGGCGCGGGGTGCGCGTCGTGACCCTGGACGACGCGGCCGATTTCGACGGCATCAGCGCCAATATCGCGCGGGCGGCCGACGGCCTGGGACAGGCCGAGCGCGGGCGGCGGCTGGAGGCGCGGATGCGCGCCACGCTGCAGGCCTCAGCGCCCAAGCAAGGCGGACGGCCCGGCGCGGCCTATCTGACGGCGGGCGGGTTCACCGCCGGGCCCGGCACGCTGGTCGATGCGATGATGCGGGCGGCGGGCTACGACAATGTGACGACTGCGCCGGGCTTCGGGCCGCTGAGCGTGGAGCGGATCGCCCTGCATCCGCCCGTGCGCTTCGTGCTGGGCTTCTTCGATGAGTTGAGGGCGGACTGGCGCGGGCCGGGCCGGCATCCGGTGGTGCGGCGCGCCGCGAGGGGGCGGACGGCGGCCGCCCTGCCGGCCGCGGTGCTGACCTGCCCGGCCTGGTTCGCCGCCGACGGCGTGGCGATGATGGCGAAGGGGCGGCCATGACACGGACGGCGACATTGTGCCTGGCGATGGCGCTGCTGCTGGTCGCGGCGCTGGCGGCGGCGGTGCTGGTCGGCGAGACGGCCTTCACCGGCGGCCAGTACCGCCAGGCCCTGTTCGATCCGGCCTCGGGGCCGGCCGAGGTGCTGTGGCAGGTGCGCGCGCCGCGCGCCGTCTGCGCCGTGATCGTGGGGGCGGCGCTGGGCCTGGCCGGGGCGGTGATGCAGGGCCTGCTGAGAAATCCGCTGGCCGATCCGGGGGTGCTGGGCGTGTCGGCGGCGGCGGCGTTGGGCGCGGCGCTGGCGATCGTTCTGGGCGCGGCGGCCGTGCCGGGGCTGGTCGAGATCAGCGCCCTGGTGGGCGCGGGCCTGGCGGGCGGTCTGCTGATCGCCGTGTCGGGCGTGGTGCGGGCGCCGGAGGCGCTGATCCTGTTCGGCGTGGCCCTGTCCAGCTTCGCGGGGGCGGCGACCGCCCTGATCTTCAACCTGTCGCCGTCGCCCATCGCCCAGGCCGAGGTGATGTCCTGGCTGCTGGGCTCGGTGCAGAACCGCAGCTGGATCGACGTGGCCTGGGTGACGCCGGCCGTCATCGTGGCCGCCGCCTTCGCCGCCCTGGCGACGCCGGGCCTGCGGATGCTGACCCTGGGCGAGGAGGGCGCCGCGACGTCGGGCCTGCCGATGCGGCGGCTGCGCGCCTTCGCCCTGATTGCGGCCTCGGTCGCGACCGGGGCGGCGGTGGCGGTGGCGGGCGTGATCGGCTTCGTCGGCCTGGCCGCGCCGCACCTGGTGCGCGCGGCGGTGCGAGGCGATCCGGGGCGGGTGCTGTGGCCCTCGGCCCTGGCCGGCGGGCTGATGCTGGTGATCGCCGACCTGCTGGCGCGGCTGACGCCGACGGATCAGGAGTTGAAGCTGGGGGTGTTCACCGCCCTGATCGGCGCGCCCCTGTTCGGCCTGATCGCCTGGCGCGCGGCGCGGGAGTGGCGGCTGTGATCGCCCCGCTGACGATGCGGGACGCCGAAGCCAGCCTGGGCGGCCGCAAGGTGCTGGATGGGGCGGACGTGCAGGCGGGCAGGGGCGAACTGGTCGCCCTGGTCGGTCCGAACGGCGCCGGCAAGTCCAGCCTGATCCGGGCGTTCGCGGGACTGCTTGCGCTGGACGGCGGGATCGCCCGACTGAGCGGGGACGATGTCAGGGCCCTGTCGCCGCGCCAGCGGGCCGAACGGGTCGCCTATCTGCCGCAGGAGCGCCGCATCGCCTGGAATCTGCCGGCGATCGAGATCGCTGCGCTGGGCGCGCCCTTCCTCACCGGCGAGCAAGCGCTGGCGCGAGCGCGGGTCGCGTTGGACGAGGTCGGCGCCGGCCATCTGGCCGACCGGGGCGCCGCCGAGATGTCGGGCGGCGAACGGGCGAGGGTGCTGCTGGCGCGGGCGCTGGCGTCGCCTTCGCCGCTGCTCCTGGCGGATGAGCCGATCGCCGGGCTGGACCCGGACGCCCAGCGGCTGGTGCTGGAGCGGCTGCGGGCCAAGGCCGACGCCGGAGGCTCGGTTCTGGTCAGCCTGCACGACCTGACGCTGGCGGCCGCCTTCGCGGATCGGGTCGTGGTGCTGGACGGCGGCCGCGTCGTCGCCGCCGGCCCGCCGCTTGAGGCGCTGTCGCCCGAGGTCCTGAAGACGACGTTCGGGCTGGACGGCCGCTGGGTCGAGACGGTCGACGGGCCGTTGCTGGCGGCCCGCCGGGCTCAGTAGCCGGCGTAGGGGCGCGGGCCGGCCGCGGCCCCGGCCGAGATGTCCGCCGAGGGCGTCAGCGGCGCCGAACCGCCGTTCAGGCGCGCCTTGTACACGGCCATGTTCTCCATCACCCGCATCATGTAGTTGCGCGTCTCCGTGAAGGGCGCGCATTCGATGAAGTCGATCGCAGCGTTCGCGTCGCCGCGCGGATCGCCGCAGCGGGCGACCCACTGGCTGGGCCGGGCGGGACCGGCGTTGTAGCCCACTGTCGCCAGCAGCATCGAGCCGCTGTTGGCCGCCATCAGCTCGCCCAGGTGATAACTGCCCAAGGTCATGTTGTAGTCCGGGTCCCACAGCTGCTCGGCCGAGAACCCCATGCCCAGGCGCCGGGCGACGCCGGAGGCCGTGGCCGGCAGGAACTGCATCATGCCGCGCGCATCGGCGTGGGAGCGGGCGCGGGGATCGAAGCTGGATTCCTGGCGCGTGATGGCCAGGGTGAAGGGCAGGGGCGCCGAACCGTTGACCGAGGGCGGGATGCGCACCGGGTACATCCGTTCGGGCAGGACGAAGCCGCGCTGGCTGGCCGCGCGGCCCACCATCATGGCGGTGAAGTCCTCGCCATAGCTGCGCGACAGGTCCATCAGCAGGGCCAGGTCCTCGATGGTCGGCAGGTCGTTGTCCAGTTGATAGGCGAAGACGCGCAGTAGACTGGTTTCGCCCGTCTCGCCCAGGATGCGCGTCGCGCGGACCAGTTCGCGGCCCTCGAAGGAAGCGATGGCGGCCTGATCGGGCGCGGGCTCGCCCGGCAGGGTCAGGGTGGTCAGACCGGCCTTCTCGGCCGCCAGCTGGCCATAGAAGGTCTGCCAGTGCTGCGCGCCGTTGCGGTAGTAGTTCATCGCCGCGTCGCGTTCGCCGCGCGCCTCGGCCGCCCGGCCCAGCCAGTAATAGGCCCGCCCTTGCGTGATGGGCGTGGACGAGGCGCCGCGCAGGGCCTCGAAATGGCGGGCGGCGACCTCGGGCTGGTTCAGCTTGGTCAGGGCGACCCAGCCGGCGAAGAAGTCGGCGTCCACCATCCGGTCGCCGGCGGTGAAGCCGTGGCCGTTCATCGCATCGTAGGCCGCGCGCCAGTTTCCGACCTGAAGGGCGTCCAGGAAATAATTGCGGCGCTCGCTCCACAGGGTGTTCTGGCCCGTGTCGTGCGACGGCGCGGGCGGCAGGGCGGCCAGCAGCGGGAAGGCTTCGGACTGGCGGTTCTGGGAGCGCAGGATCCGCACGCGTTCCAGCACGACGGCGGGATCGCCGGCCTGGGCCGGCGTCAGTCCGGCGACGATGGCGTCGGGGCTGTAGGCGGTGCGCAGGGCCAGCACGGCGTTGGCCACGGCGGCCCGGTCGGGCGAGACCAGGCCGAGCATCGCGCGCGTGGCCGGCCCGTGCGGGCCCAGCAGCAGCAGGTTCAGCCGTCTTTCATGATCGGCCGGCGTCAGCCATCCGCCCCAGCGGGCCAGGACGCGCGACTGCGGCGCCTCGTCGAAGGATTGGGTCGTCCACCAGTCGCGGATCAGGGCGCGCGCCTCGTCGGTGCGGCCGCGCTGCTCATAGGCGGAGGCCAGGGCGATGGCGCCCTCGATGGTGGTCGGCGGACCGTCGGCGAACAGGGCCAGGGCGGCGTCGGCGCCCATGCCGGAGCGGTCCAGCACCTTCTCGGTCGCGGCGCGGCGCGATTCGGCGCGCGGCCAGCCGGCCATGCCGGCCTGGGCCTGGGCCAGCTGGGCGTAGGACAGCTGTTCGCCCGAGGTGTCGATCAGCGCCCACTCGACCAGCTTGCGCGCGGCCGGGTCGCCGATCTGGGCCAGCACGGCCTGGGTTCCGGCCACGTCGCGGGCGCGGGCGGCGGCCAGTCCCTGGCGGAAAAGCGCGGTGTCCTGATCGTTCAGGACGCGGGGTCCCCGGTAGGCCGAAACGGGGGCGGCCGTGGACTGGACCGCCGTGTAGGGAACGGGGCCGGAGGTCAGGTCCTGCGGATTGGGAGCAAGCACCGCAAGCATGGCCGCCAGGCTGGTTCCGATCATGATCTTTCCTGTTCCCATTCAATCCGGTTGCGGCAAGGCCGTCGGCGACCTAACTTCCCGCGCTCGTTTCTCGGCGGCGATCGACGTCGCCCCCTCCCACGCAGGCCAAGCTAGTCCCATGACCGCCCCCTTGTTCAAGGGCGTGATCACCGCCCTGATCACACCACTTCGTGACGGAAACGTGGACGAGGCCGCTTTCGTCAAACTGCTGGAGCGCCAGATCGCCGCAGGGGTCGACGGCGTGGCGCCGATGGGCACGACGGGCGAGAGCGCGACCCTGCACCCCGACGAGCACAAGCGCGTGGTCGAACTGGCCGTGGCGACGGCGGCGGGACGGATTCGCGTGATCGCGGGCGCCGGCTCCTCGGCCACCGACAAGGCCGTCGAGATGGCGGCGCACGCCAAGGCGGTCGGCGCCGACGGCGCGCTGGTGGTCGCGCCCTATTACAACCGGCCCTCGCAGGCGGGGATGACGGCGCACTTCCGCGCCATCGCCGACGCCGTGCAGCTGCCGGTGCTGCTTTACAACGTGCCGGGGCGCACCGGATCGGACCTCGCCAACGAAACCGTGGCCGCCCTGGCCGGTCATCCGAACATCGTCGGCGTCAAGGACGCCACCGGCGACATGGGACGGATCGCCTGGATGCGCGCGACCCTGCCTGAGGGCTTCGCCTATCTGTCCGGCGACGATTCCAGCTGGCTGGGCTATGCGGCGTCGGGCGGGCACGGGGTGATCTCGGTGACGTCCAATGTCGCGCCCGAGGCGATGGTCGCTCTTCACCAGGCGCTGGCCGCGGGCGATCTGGCGACCGCGCGGTCCTGGCAGGATCGGCTGATCGGCCTGCACCGGGCGCTGTTCCTGGACAACTCGCCTTCGCCGACTAAGTACGCCCTTTCGCGTCTGGGGCTGTGCGGCGAGGAGGTGCGGCTGCCGCTGGCGCCGACGGCCGAGGCGGTGCGGCCCGAGATCGACCGGGCCATGGCCGCGGCGGGCCTGACCTGATGGCCGCCGAAAAGCCCAAGATGAAGGTGCTGGCCGAGAACCGTCGGGCGAAGTTCGACTATTTCCTGACCGACAATCTGGAGGCCGGGATCCAGCTGCTGGGCACCGAGATCAAGGCCTTGCGCGACGGTCGGGCCA
Organism: Brevundimonas albigilva; assembly: GCF_023573565.1. Lineage (NCBI taxonomy): Bacteria > Pseudomonadati > Pseudomonadota > Alphaproteobacteria > Caulobacterales > Caulobacteraceae > Brevundimonas > Brevundimonas albigilva. Next base: position 1,535,215 of record NZ_CP097649.1, on the reverse strand, counting down.
ACATCGCCGAAAGCTACGCCTCGGTGGAGGGCCGCGAGATCATGCTGATCAACGCCGACATCCCGCCCTACAAGCAGGCCAACCGGTTCAACCACGAGCCGCGCCGGCATCGCAAGCTGCTGCTGCACAGGAAGCAGATCGACAAGCTGATCGGCGCGGTCCAGCGCGACGGCCAGACGATCATTCCCTTGCGCCTCTATCTGAACGAGGCGGGCAAGGCCAAGCTGGAGATCGCCCTGGCCAAGGGCAAGAAGCTGCACGACAAGCGCGAGGCCAGCGCCGAACGGGACTGGCAGCGCGACAAGGCCCGGCTGATGCGCGACAAGGGCTGAGGGCGAGAACCAAGCGACGTTCAGTCTGCGCCGTCATTCCGGGGCGTCCGCAGGACGAACCCGGAACCCAGGAGACTTGCATCCGGCGTCCGATGGATTTGGCGGCGAGACCGCGGTCCCGGATTCCGGGTTCTTCGCTTCGCTCAGCCCCGGAAGGACGATTCCACGGCGTGGGACGCTATTCGGTTGTCCTAGGCCTCGATCAGCGCCCGGGCGCGGTCGAAGATCGCCTCGAACATCTGGGGCGTCAGGCGGCCGGTGTTCGTGTTCAGCCGCGAGCAGTGATAGCTGTTCAGGATGACGTAGCCGCCCGCCTCGCCCTCGGCGCCGTGGCCGGCGGGCATGGCCGTGCCGGGCCGCCCGAACGCCTTCAGGATGTTGCGGCGGGACACGTCGCCCAGGGTGACGATCACCTTCAGGTTCGGCAGCAGCTTCAGCCGGTCGATCAGGAAGGGGCGGCAGGTCGTCTCCTCGATCGGCAGGGGCTTGTTGCCGGGCGGGGCGCAGCGCACCGCATTGGTGATCATGCAGTCGGTCAGGGTCAGATCGTCCTCGCCGTCGGGGTCGTAGCGGCCGGTCGCGAAGCCGGCCTTCTTCAGCGTGTCGTAGAGCAGCCAGCCGGCATGATCGCCGGTGAAGGGGCGGCCCGTGCGGTTGGCCCCCATGCGGCCGGGCGCCAGGCCCGCCACCAGCAGGCGCGCGTTCGGATCGCCGAACGACGGGGCCGGGCCGTTCCACCAGTCAGGGTTCTGGCGCGCGTTCTCGTGACGATAGGCGACCAGGCGCGGGCACAGGGGGCAGTCGCGGGGCGGTTCGGGCGTCAGGCTCATTGCGTGGCCTTGGGTCGGCCGAACTCGGCCATCAGGTCGTTCAGGTCCAGGAAGGCGTCGGCCTGGCGGCGCAGTTCGTCGGCGATGTGCGGCGGCTGGGTCTTCTGGGTGGATATGACGGTGACGCGGACGCCCTTGTCCTGGACCGCCTGCACCAGCCGGCGGAAGTCGCCGTCGCCCGAGAACAGCACGACATGGTCCAGCCGGGGCGCCAGCTCCAGCATGTCGACCGCGATCTCGATGTCCATATTGCCCTTGATCCGGCTGTGGCCCTGGCCGTCGGTGAAGCGCCTGACCGGCTTGGTGACCACCGAAAAGCCGTTGTAGTCCAGCCAGTCGACCAGGGGTTTCACCGGCGAGAACTCTTCGCCCTCGACCACCGCCGTGTAATAATAGGCCCGCGTCAGGATGGATTTCTCGCGGAACCAGTCCAGCATCCGCCGGAAGTCCAGATCGTGCTGCAGAGACCGCGCGGCCGAGTAGAGGTTCGAACCGTCGATGAAGACCGCCAGCCGGTCGGTGGAATGAAACATGGTCGAAGCCGTCAAAAGCGATGAAGAAAAGGGCGTCCGGCCCGACGTCGGAATCGACGACGGCCTTGATCTGGACGGCGCAGTCATCGTGGCCCTGGGCTGCAATGACAAGGGGGCGTGGTCGTCGTGCCGCGAGGCGCTGGAGGCCGCGCTGGCCCGTTTCCGGTGCGAGGGGATCGACGTCGTGGCGCGATCGCGCTGGTGGTCTTCGCTGGCCTGGCCCGACGCGGACGACCCGCCCTTCCTGAACGGCGTCGTGGTGGTCAGGACCGAGCACGATCCCCATGCGCTGATGGCCGCCCTGGGACGGATCGAGGACGCCTTCGGCCGCCAGCGTTCGACCCGAAACGCGCCGCGCACGCTGGATCTGGACCTGATCGCCTACGGGCGGCTGAGCGGCGACCTGGACGGCCTGATCCTGCCGCATCCGCGCGCGGCCGAGCGCCGGTTCGTCATGGGCCCGCTGGCGGAAATCGCCGCGGACTGGCGCCACCCCGTCACGGGCGGGGCCGCCGGCGATCTGGCGCGAGAGGCGACGGTGGGCCAGGACGCCCATCCGGCCTGACGCCCAACTTCCGCCCCTGTGGCGTTGCAAAAAGCCGTCCCCATCTGTATTTGACGCGGTTCTCCCCCGCGTTCGAGGAATTTCATGGCCCGCGTCACCGTCGAAGACTGCATCGAGAAGGTTCCGAACCGCTTTGGCCTTGTGCTGCTGGCCGGTCACCGCGCCCGCAACATCGCCAACGGCGCCGCCCTGACGCTCGACCGCGACAACGACAAGAACCCGGTCGTGGCCCTGCGCGAAGTGGCCGAGGACACGGTCAAGCCGGACGAGCTGCGCGAGAACATCATCACCACGCTGCAGCGCGTCGACGAGCGCACCGAGGCCGAGGACGAGGCCGAGACCGTCGCCCTGCTGGCCGAACCGCAACACATGAACATGGCCGAGGCCGAGCTGATCCGCGCGCTGCAAAGCGACCGCGACGGCGGCCAGGAGGAGCGGTACTGACGCCCGAGGGAGCCCCTGGCGTCACTATCCTGCCGGCGCGGACCGAGACGGCCCCGCCGGCGCCCCAAGCTGCAAACCGAAACGAGCCCGCTCCGGCGTCGCCCAAGGAGGCGCCGGCGCCGAAGCGTGCGCCGATCATGCGCCAGTTCGAGCTGATCGAGGCGGTCAAGGCCTATGACCCGACCGCCGACGAGGCGCTGCTGAACCGCGCCTACGTCTATGCGATGAAGATGCACGGCTCGCAGCTGCGGGCCTCGGGCGATCCCTATTTCGCCCATCCGATCCAGGTCGCGGGCATACTGACCGACTATCGGCTGGACACGGCCACCATCGTCACCGCCCTGCTGCACGACGTGGTCGAGGACACCTCGGCGACGCGCGACGACATCGCGGGGATGTTCGGCGAGGAGGTCGCGGTCCTGGTCGAGGGCGTGACAAAGCTGAGCCGTCTGGAACTTCAGGCCGAGCACACGCGCCAGGCCGAGAACCTGCGCAAGTTCATCCTGGCCATCAGCCGCGACGTGCGCGTGCTGCTGGTCAAGCTGGCCGACCGCCTGCACAACATGCGCACGCTCCAGTTCGTGAAGCCCGAGAAGCGTGAACGCATCAGCCGCGAGACCTTGGAGGTCTATGCGCCGCTGGGCCGGTCGATCGGCATCCACTCCATCGCCTCCGAACTGGAAGAACTGGCCTTCACCCACTTGAATCCCACGGCCAAGACCGCGATCGAGCGGCGGCTGGAGGCGCTGAAGCTGGAGCACGGCCAGGCCATCGAGGGGGTGTCGCACGAGATCGAGCGCGTCCTGGCCGAGGCCGGAATGGCCGCGCGCGTCTTCGGCCGGCAGAAGACGCCCTATTCGATCTGGCGCAAGTTGCAGCGCAAGTCGGTGGGCTTTTCGTCCCTGTCGGATATCTATGGTTTCCGCGTGATCGTGGAGGCCGAGGACGACTGCTATCGCGCACTGGGCGTGATCCACCGCGCCTGGCCGATGGTGCCGGAGCGGTTCAAGGACTTCATCTCGACGCCCAAGTCGAACAACTACCGCTCTCTGCACACGACGGTGGTCGGGCCGCGCGGCCTGCGCATCGAGATGCAGATCCGCACCGAGGACATGGACCGGATCGCCGAGGACGGCGTGGCGGCGCACTGGCGCTACAAGAACTCGTCCTATGGTTTCGATCACGAGGCGATGGAGAAGGGCGGGGGCCGCGATCCGCTGCAGAACCTGCGCCATCTGGTGCAGGTGATCGAGCACGGCGAGGGCGGCGAGGACTGGGTCGAGCACGCCAAGCTGGAGATGTACCTGGACCAGGTGTTCGTCTTCACGCCCAAGGGCCGGCTGGTCACCCTGCCGCGCGGGGGGATGCCGCTGGACTTCGCCTACGCCGTCCACACCGAGGTCGGCGACACGGCGGTTGGGGTCAAGATCAACGGCGAACTGAAGCCGATGCGCACGCCGCTGCAGAACGGCGACGTGGTCGAGGTGATCACCGGCGCCAAGCGCGAGGTGCCGGCCGACTGGCGCAGCCTGACCGTGACCGGCCGCGCGCGTTCGGCCATCCGCCGCCACATCCGCACGACCGAGCGGGAAGAGTTCATCAAGCTGGGCCGGACGGCGCTGGAGCACACGCTGACGCGGGTGGAGAAGGCGCTGGCGGACGTGTCGCTGAAGCCGGTTCTGGAGACCTTCGCGGTGGCCTCGGACGAGGATCTGTTCGAGGCGTTGGGCCGCGGCCGGGTGTCGCCGACCGTGGTGGCCGAGACGCTGTTCCCGTCGCTGAAGGGGCGGCTGAAGGCCGGGCCGGAGAAGCAGCGGATCAAGGACGACAAGGCGCGGCTGTTCGTGCGGGGCGGGGGCCTGACGCCCGGCGTCAGCGTCCATTTCGGCCAGTGCTGCACCCCGGTGCCGGGCGACCGGATCGTGGGCATACTGGAGCCCGAGGTCGGCCTGACCGTCCACACCATCGACTGCCAGACCCTGGCGGACTACGCCGACGACGATTCAGTCTGGCACGACCTGCAATGGACGCCCGAGGCCGAGCAGCGCGCGGTCGCCGCCGCCCGCCTGCGCGCCACCATCCGCAACGCGCCCGGCGTTCTGGGGCAGGTGACGACGCTGATCGGCGAGGCGGGCGGCAACATCATCAACCTGTCGATGGCGCACCGCCAGCAGGACTTCTTCGACGTGGACGTGGATGTCGAGGTCGAGGACGCCAAGCACGCGACCATGATCATGGCCGCCCTGCGGGCCAATCCGTCGGTCGACAACGTCGAGCGCGCGCGGGGCGGATGAAGGACGACCGTCGCAAGGCCAATGCGGCGCAGATGGCGTCGCCGTCGTATCGCATGGCGGCGATGGACCAGGACTTCTTACTGGGCGATTCCATGCGCGGCGTGCGCTTCCTGATGGAATACGCCAAGGCCGAGGAGGCGCTGCGGGCGTGGGGCGTGCGTTCCACCATCGTCGTGTTCGGCAGCGCGCGGGTGCGCCAGGACGCCAGCTGGTACGAGCAGGCGCGGGCCTTCGGCCGGCTGGCTTCGGAACGGGGCGGGGCGTTGCGAGGATCGGTCGGCGAGCCGCGCGACAACGTCATCGCCACCGGCGGCGGGCCGGGGATTATGGAAGCGGCCAATCGCGGCGCGGTCGACGCCGGCGCGCCTTCCGTCGGCTTCAACATCACCCTGCCGCACGAGCAGGAGCCGAACGCCTATTCGACGCCGGAGCTGACCTTCCGCTTCCACTATTTCGCGATGCGGAAGATGCACCTGGCCATGCGCGCGAACGCGTTGGTGGTGTTTCCGGGCGGGTTCGGCACCTTCGACGAACTGTTCGAGCTCCTGACCCTGCGCCAGACCGGCAAGGCGCCGCCGATCCCCGTCGTGCTGTTCGACAGGGCCTATTGGACCGAGGTCATCAACTTCGACGCCCTGGCCCGGTACGGCATGATCGCCGAAAGGGACCTGGACCTGATCGGATTCGCCGAGGACGCCGAAGGCGTCTGGGCCGAACTGCTGGCGCGAGGCCTTCGGCCGCACGAAAACATCGACTGAAGCGTCGCCGGAGGGTTCATCCGCGCGCGGTCCGGGTCTAGAGACGACGGATGAACACCGAAGACGTCCTCAACGAGTTCCGCGACGCCGGCGCCCTGCGCGAAGGCCATTTCGTCCTGTCGTCCGGGCTGCACAGCCCGGTCTTCCTGCAGAAGAACCTGGTCTTCATGGACGGGGCCCGGTGCGAGCGGCTGTGCAAGGCCCTGGCCGAGAAGATCACGGCCCAGGTCGGCGAGGTCGACGTCGCCATCTCTCCGGCCGTCGGCGGGATCATTCCCGGCTACGAGACGGCCAAACACCTGAAGGTCCGTTCGATGTACGTCGAGCGCGAGGGCGGCGAGTTCAAGCTTCGGCGCGGCTTCTCGGTCGAGCCGGGCGAGAAGGTGGTGATGGTCGAGGACATCGTGACCACCGGCCTGTCGTCGCGCGAATGCATCGCGGCCATCCAGGCGGCGGGCGGCGCGGTCGTGGCGGCCGCCTGCATCGTCGATCGCTCGGGCGGCAAGGCGGACGTCGGCGTGCCGCTGATCGCCCTGGCCTCGATGGAGGTCCCCGCCTATCCGGCCGACGCCCTGCCGCCGGAACTGGCGGCCCTCCCGGTCGAGGATCCGGGCAGCCGACGCCTTTCGAAATGATCTTTTCTTCCCCTCATCCCGGCGGAGGATAGCGTGAGACAGAGGGTCCGCCTCGGCGTCAACATCGACCACGTCGCCACCGTGCGGAACGCGCGGGGCGGGACGCACCCCGATCCGGTCCGCGCCGCCGAGGCGGCGCTGGCGGCGGGGGCGGACGGGATCACCGCCCACCTGCGCGAGGATCGCCGCCACATCACCGACGCCGACATCGACGTGCTGAGCGCGCTTTGCGCCCGCGCGGGAAAGCCGCTGAATTTCGAGATGGCGGTGACGGAGGAGATGCTGGCCATCGCCCTGCGCCACCGGCCCCACGCCGCCTGCCTGGTGCCCGAGCGTCGCGAGGAACTGACGACCGAGGGCGGCCTGGCGGTGGCCGGCCATGAGGCGCGCATCGCCCCGTTGGCCAAGGCCCTGGCCGACGCGGGCATCCGCGTCTCGCTGTTCATCGAGCCGGCCGAGGACCAGGTCGAGGCCGCCGCCGCCGTGGGCGCGCAGGTGGTGGAGTTCCACACCGGCCGGTACTGCCACCTGGCCGATCCGGGCGAGCGCGAGGTCGAGTTCGAACGCCTGGCCGCCGCGGCCGCCCAGGCCGACATCCTGGGTCTGGAGGTCCACGCCGGTCACGGCCTGGACTACGACACCGCGCCGCGCATGCTGGCGATCCCGGAGGTGCGGGAGCTGAACATCGGCCACTTCCTGATCGGCGAATCGATCTTCGTCGGCCTGGACGCCGCCATCCGCCGGATGCGCGCGGCGATGGACGCGGCATGATCGTCGGGGTCGGCGCCGACCTGTCGGACATCCGGCGCATCCAGGCGTCGCTGGACCGGTTCGGCGAGCGGTTCAAGCAGCGCTGCTTCACCGAGCTGGAGCGCACGCGCTCGGACCGGAAGCCCGACCCGGCCTGGAGCTACGCCAAGCGGTTCGCGGCCAAGGAGGCCTGCGCCAAGGCGCTGGGCACCGGAATGCGCGCCGACGTCTATTGGCGCGACATGGGGGTGGTGAACCTGCGTTCGGGCCAGCCGACCCTGGCGCTGACCGGCCACGCCGCCGAACATCTGGCGCGTCTGACGCCGCCGGGCCATGAGGCGAAAATCCACCTGACGCTGAGCGACGAACATCCGTATGCGCTGGCTTTTGTCGTCATCGAAGCCTTGCCGGTGGCGTAATCGCGCTATACCCGTCCGCTGACGACCGCGACCCTGCGGCAAAGGATGCCTGATCGCATGAGCGAAGCCGAAAAGCCGCACGCCGACCGCGCGGTCGAAACCTCCGACACCGCCGGCGACGGCCCGGTGTACGCCGCCGGCGCCGCGCCGGGCGGCAAGGCGAAATCGGCCGGAAACGAGACCCTGGAAGTCATCAAGACCGTGGTCTTCGCCCTGCTGATCGCGATGGTGCTGCGCATCTTCCTGTTCCAGCCCTTCACCATCCCCTCGGCCTCGATGGAGCCCAACCTCTACGAGGGCGACTACATCGTCGTGTCCAAGTGGTCGTACGGCTATTCCAAGCATTCGATCCCGTTCAGCCCGCCGCTGTTCGACGGCCGCATCCCCGCCGGAGCGCCCGAGCGGGGCGACATCGTGGTGTTCAAGCTGCCGCGCGACAACAAGACCGACTTCATCAAGCGGGTGATCGGCCTGCCGGGCGACCGGGTGCAGATGATCGCCAACAAGCTCTACATCAACGGCCAGCCGGTGCAGGACGTGGTGGTCAGCCAGGGCGAGATGCAGGACATCTTCGGCCCGCGCCCGATCACCGAGGTGCGCGAGACCCTGCCCAACGGCAAGACCTTCATGACCCAGGACTTCGGCCCCGGCGGCGACCTGGACGACACGCCCGTCTATCAGGTGCCGGCCGGCCACTATTTCATGATGGGCGACAACCGCGACAACTCGATCGACAGCCGCGTCGATCCGCTGAACGGCGTGGGAATGGTCCCGGCCGAGAACCTGGTCGGCAAGGCGCAGATGATCCTGTTCTCGTGGGAGCCGGGCTCGTCGCTGTGGAACCCGGTCAGCTGGTTCCGGGTGCGGCTGGACCGCTTCTTCACCGTCCTGCACTGATGGCGAACGCCCGCGCCGAGGCCGTGGTCGCGCTGGAGGCGCGGCTGGGCCACGCCTTTCGGGACCACGCCCTGCTGGAGCGCGCCCTGACCCACGCCAGCGTCAGCGAGGGCGCGCCGCCCGGCGCGCACGGCGCACGCGACAACGAACGGCTGGAGTTCCTGGGCGACCGCATCCTGGGGCTGCTGACGGCCGAACGACTGTTCCGCGACTTTCCGGCGGCGGACGAAGGGCAGCTGTCCTCGTCCCTGCACGCCCTCGTCGACAAGGCCGCCTGCGCCAAGGTGGGCGAGGCGTGGGGCGTGGGCGCGGCGCTGCGCCTGTCGGCGGGCGAGACCAAGACCGGGGGGCGGCGCAAGGCCGGGGTCATCGCCGACGCCGTGGAGGCGATCCTGGCGGCGGTCTATCTGGACGGCGGGCTTGAGGCGGCGCGTGGGGTGTACGAGCGGGGCTGGGCCGGCGATCTGGCCGCGCCCCCGCCGCGCAGCCTGACCAATCCGAAGTCGGCCCTGCAGGAGTGGGCGCAGGGGCAGGGGCGGCCGTTGCCGGCCTATCGCGTGGCCCAGCGCACGGGCTCCGATCACGCCCCGACCTTCACGGTCGAAGTGACCGTGCAGGGCGTCGAACCCTTGACCGCACAGGGGCGTTCGCGTCAGGAGGCGGAGAAGGCCGCCGCGACGGCGCTGCTGAAACGTGAAGGCGTGATTTGACCGAGACCCCCAACCCCGCACAGCGCGCCGGCTTCGCCGCGATCATCGGCGCGCCCAACGCCGGCAAGTCCACCCTGGTGAACCGGCTGACGGGCTCGAAGGTCTCCATCGTCACCCAGAAGGTCCAGACCACGCGATTTCCGGTGCGCGGCATCGCCATGGAAGGCGACGCGCAGATCGTTCTGGTCGACACGCCCGGCATCTTCACCCCCCGTCGGCGGCTGGACCGGGCCATGGTCGCGTCCGCCTGGGGCGGGGCCGAGGACGCCGACATCGTCGTGCACCTGATCGACGCCCAGTCGCACATCAACGCCGAGGGACGCGAGGGCACGGCCGCCGACCGCCGCTCGGCCGAGGACACCGAGACCATCATCGCCAATCTGCAGGCGACGGGGACCAAGGTGGTGCTGGCGCTGAACAAGATCGACGGCATGCGCCGCGACACGCTGCTGGCCCTGTCGCAAAAGCTGTTCGAGAGCGGCGTCTATGAAGAGGTCTATATGATCTCGGCCGCCAACGGCGACGGCGTGGACGACCTGAAGCAACGCCTGGCCCGCTCGATGCCGGAAGGACCCTGGCTGTATCCCGAGGATCAGGCCGCCGACGTGCCGGTTCGCGTGCTGGCCGCCGAGATCACGCGCGAGAAGGTCTATCTGCGCGTCCATGAGGAACTGCCCTATTCGGCGGCGGTGGAGACCACCAGCTTCGAAGACCGCGCCGACGGCTCGGCCCGGATCGAACAGACCATCTATGTCGAGCGTGAAAGCCAGCGCCCCATCGTCCTGGGCAAGGGCGGCCAGACGCTGAAGTGGATCGGCCAGAAGGCGCGCGAGGAGCTGAACGAGATCCTGGGCCGCCCGGTGCACCTGTTCCTGACGGTGAAGGTCGATCCGAAGTGGCAGGATTCCCGCGCTCTCTACGCTCAATTCGGCCTCGATTTCGACGTCTGATCGCGTCGTGTTCGAAGTGCCGCGTAAAGCCGGGGGGCACCCCCGCACCGTCATCGCCGTTCTCGCCGCCCTGGCGTTGGGCAGCGCCGTCTGGGCCGGGGTGGCGACGGCGAACCGGCCCCCGCGCGACGCGGTTCTGGCCTCCCTGCGGCCCCAGACGCCGCCCCGGCCGCCGGTCGTCGTGATCGAGGATCTGCCCAATCTGGCCGAGCGGCTGGATCGGGAAGCCGCGGCGCACCGCTTCATGGGCGCGGTCCTGGTGGCCAAGGGCGACCGCATCCTGTTCCGCCAGGTGTATGGCAAGGCGAACTACGAGGCGGATCAGCCGCTGAGGCTGGACTCGCGGTTCCGGCTGGCCTCCATCTCCAAGCAGTTCACGGCCGTGGCCATCCTGAAGCTTCAGGATGAGGGGCGGCTGAGCATCGGCGATCCCGTCTGCAAGTGGATCCAGCCGTGCCCGGAGGCCTGGGCGCCGATCCGCATTCACCACCTGCTGTCGCACACCTCGGGCATTCCCGACCTGATGGCGCGCGGGGGTTGGGGGCTGCGCCGGGTCACGCCGGCGACGCTAGGCGAACTGACTGAGGATTCAAAGGCTTTCCGGCTGCAGTTCGAGCCGGGGTCGAAAATCCGCTACAACAACGCCGGCTTCAACCTGGCGGCGGCCATCGTCGAGAAGGCCAGCGGCCGACCGTTCGAAGCCTATATGAACGAGGCGCTGTTCGGCCCGCTGGGCCTGAAGGACACCGGGCTGGACCTGGACGGCGGGGATCACGGCGTCGTCATGGGCTACGCCAACTTCCCGGGCGGCCTGGCGCCCCAGCCGAACGCCAACACCTCGATCGTGGCCGGCGCGGGGGCCGTCTATTCGACCCTGGACGATCTGCTGGTCTGGCAGCGCGCCCTGCACCGCGGCGAGGTGCTGAAGCCGTTCAGCTATCAGCAGATGCTGAGCGATCATTCCCCCGAGGACACGCCCAAGGAACGCGGCCGGCCGCACCGCGCCTGGGGCTACGGCATCTTCTCGAACCGGCTGGGCGAACAGGTCACGCCGTCCTTCGAGGACCGCCAGATCTACCACACCGGCAGCTGGGGCGGCTTCCGCAACCTGATGCTCTATCAGCCCGAGGCGGACATTTCGGTGATCGTCCTGTCCAACAACTATCACCTGCGCGACCAGGTGTTCCTGATCGCCGAGCAGGCGATGGCCGAGGCGCTGGGACGGGAGTTTCCAACCGGACTGGATCGCTAGGCCGGCTTCATCGAGCCGGTCTCGATGAAGCGCTGGTGCCAGGACAGGGCTTCGGTCAGCAGGTGCGGCGTCTGCAGGCCGTAAGAGCCCTTCAGGGCGCGCTGGTGATAGTCTTCAAGCGCGTCGCGATAGTCCGGGTGGGCGCAGTTGGCGATGATGACCCGGGCGCGCTGCTTGGGCGACAGGCCGCGCAGGTCGGCCAGGCCCTGTTCGGTGACGATGACCTGGACATCCTGGGTGATGTGATCGACGTGGCTGGCCATCGGCACGATGGCCGAGATGGCGCCGCCCTTGGCCGTCGAGGGGGTGACGAAGCACGAGATGTAGGCGTTGCGCGCAAAGTCGCCCGAGCCGCCGATGCCGTTCTGGATGCGCGAACCCATGACGTGGGTGGAGTTGACGGCCCCGTAGATGTCGGCCTCGATCAAGCCGTTCATGGCGATGCAGCCCAGCCGGCGGATGATCTCCGGGTGGTTCGAGATTTCCTGCGGCCGCAGGATCAGCTTGCCCCGGAACTGGTCCATGCGGCTGTTCAGGTCGGCCGCGGCCTCGGGGCTGAGCGAGAAGGCGGTGGCCGAGGCGACGGTCAGCTTGCCGGCATCCAGCAGGTCCAGCATTCCGTCCTGCAGCACCTCCGTATAGGCGGCCATCCGTTCGAAAGGGCCGTCCAGAAGCCCCGCCAGCACGGCGTTGGCGACATTGCCGACGCCCGATTGCAACGGCAGCAGCGACGACGGCAGCCGGCCCGACTTCACCTCGTGCTTCAGGAATTCGATCAGGTGGCCGGCGATGGCGCGGGCGTTCTCGTCCGGCGCGGCGAAGGGCAGGTTGCGGTCCGGGGCGTCGGTCTCGACGATGGCGGCGATCTTGGCCGGATCGATGCGGAAGGTCGGCTGGCCGATCCGCTGGTCGGGCCGGGTCAGGGGGATCGGCACGCGGTCCGGCGGCAGGGCGGTGCCGTAATAGACGTCGTGCATCCCCTCCAGCGCCGCGTTCTGCCAGGCGTTGACCTCCAGGATCACGCGCTCGGCCCGGTCCAGCCAGGTCTTGTTGTTGCCGATGGAAGAGGAGGGGACCAGCGAGCCGTCCTCGTGGATGGCCGAGACTTCGACCACGGCCGTATCCAGCGGCCCCAGAAATCCCTGCCAGGCGGCGGGGGCGACCTGGCTCAGGTGCATGTCCAGGTATTCCATCTGGCCCGTGTTGATCTTCTCGCGGGCGATGGGGTCGGAGTTGTAGGGCAGGCGGAACTCGATCCCGTCGGCCTTGGCCAGGGCGCCGTCCAGTTCCGGCCCGGTCGAGGCGCCGGTCCAGACCCGCACCCGGAACGGATCGCCCGCCGCATGGGCCGCCTCGATGCGCGTCGCGAGCGCCGGCGGCACCGCCTTGGGATAGCCCGAGCCGGTGAAGCCGCTCATGCCCACGGTCGCCCCGGGGGGAATCAGGGCGGCGGCGTCCTCGGCGGATACGACCTTGGAGCGCAGGGACGGGTTGCGGATACGCGACATGGTGTTGTCGGGGCTGCGGTCGGGGAGGACCTAAGTGCGGCGGTGCTAGGCGGCGCAGTATCCCCGATCCATTCGACCTTGGTCGAGTCCGGCCGATGCGCGCTCAGGCCTGGGACGGCTTCCAATCCGGCCCTCCGTTCGTGTTGACCATCCACGGCACGCCGAACTTGTCGGTCAGATTGCCATAGCCGGGCGACCAGAAGGCCTCGCCGAAGGCCATGCCGACCTTTCCGCCTTCGGCCAGGGCGTCGAAGGCGCGCCTCGCCTCGTCCAGGTCCTCGGTGTGCAGCATGACGTCGAAGCCGTTCTTGGGCTTGTCGATATTGGGCGCGACCTCGGGCGGCATGTCGGCCCCCATCAAGGCCTGGTCTCCGAACTCCAGCCAGGCGTGCATCAGCCAGTCCTGGTATTTGGGGTCGACGGGCGACTCCCCGGGGACGTCGCGGAATGCGAAGGCGGTCACCTTGCCGCCCAGCACCTTGGCGTAGAAGTCGAACGCCTCGCGGCATTCGCCCTGAAAGCTCAGGCTGGTCACGATCTTCATGGTCGTCTCCTTCGGGCGGCCGGGCGCTGCGCCAGGCTGTTCGCGGGCTTGCAGCTTACCATCCGGCGCTCGGATTCCCGAGTGTTCGGAGAACGGTCGGCGGCCAGCGATTCGACCGACCCGTCGAAGGCGGCGCGGAACGGACGCCTCCGCGGCGGGTTGGCAGCGAAACGCCGAAAGGAACGCCATGAAAGCCCTGGTCCTGAACTGCACCCTCAAAGCCTCGCCCGAGACGTCCAGCACTGAGGCGCTGGCGCGCGTCGTCATGCAGGAACTGGCGGACGGGGGGGCCGAGACCGACCTGGTCCGCCTGGTCGACCTGAACATCAAGCCGGGCGTGAAGACCGACGAAGGCGAGGGCGACGACTGGCCGGCGGTGCACGACAAGATCCTGGCCGCCGACATCCTGATCTTCGCCACCCCAACCTGGATGGGCCAGATGTCCAGCGTCTGCCAGCGCGCGCTGGAGCGGATGGACGCCCTGTTCGAGGAGACCGACGACACCGGCCGGCCGGTCGCCTTCGGCAAGGTCGCGGGCGTGGTCATCACCGGCAACGAGGACGGCGCCCACCACATCGTCGCCACCGTCTGCCAGGGGCTGATCGACATGGGCTTCACCATTCCGGGCCAGAGCTGGACCTACTGGCACCTGGGGCCGGGGCCGGGTCCCGACTATGTCGAGACCGATCAGGGCCACGACTATTCCGACCGGGTCGGGCGCAACGCCGCGCGCAACCTGCTGGCCCTGGCCAAGGTGCTGAGGCCCGACACCTATCCTGTTCCCGAAAGCTGAGAACAGGACTAGAACGGGGCCATGATCGCCGTTCTCCTCGCCGCCCTGGCCCTGCAGTCTCCCGTTCCCGCGACAGGACCGTCGGCGCCCAGCGACGGGATCGCCCTCGCCGAGGCCGCCTCGCAGGCGGCGGCGACGCTGGACCGGATGCACCAGGCGGCCGCGCGGGGCGACGGCGCGGCCTATTTCGCCCAGTTCGCGCCCGATGCGCGCTTCATCGGGACCGATGCGTCGGAGCGCTGGAGCCTGGATCAATTCCACGCCTACGCCGACCCCGTCTTCGCCCGGGGACGGGGCTGGACCTACCATCCGCGCGAGCGGGCGTTGACCACCGCGGGCGACCTGGCCTGGTTCGACGAGATCCTGGATCACGACGCCTATGGCGTGCTGAGGGGGTCCGGCGTCCTGCGCCGCCGCGACGGCGTGTGGAAGATCGAGCAATACGTCCTCAGCTTCGCCGTGCCGAACGACCGGGCCGAGGCGGTCGTCGACGTCATCCGCGAGGCCGGCGAAGCGCCCTGATGGACTTCCACGAGGAGGCCTTCGTCCTGTCCGCGCGGGCGCATGGCGACACTGGCGCGGTCGCGGACCTGCTGACCGAGACGCACGGGCGTCGCTCGGCCTATGTCGCCGGCGGGGCGTCGCGCAAGATGCGGCCCTTCCTGCAGCCGGGGGCGCGGGTCGTCGCCGACTATCGCGCCCGCACGGCCGACCACCTGGGGTCCGCGCGGCTGGAGCCGGTGGGCGAGGGACCCAGCGCTCTGTTCGACGATCCGCTGGCCCTGACGGGCCTGGCGGGCGCGGCGGCGGTGGCGCAAGGGGCCCTGCCGGAGCGGGAGCCGCATCCCGGCGTCTTCCTGGCGTTCGAGGCCCTGATGGGCGCCTTTTCCCTGGCGGCCGTCTGGCCCGCCATCTTCGTGCGCTTCGAGATGGGGCTGCTGGAGGACCTGGGATTCGGGCTGGACCTGTCGCGGTGCGCCGCGACGGGCGTGCTGGACGACCTGATCTACGTCAGCCCCCGCACGGGCCGGGCGGTCAGCCGCGACGCGGGCGCCCCCTATGCGGACAAGATGCTGGCCCTGCCGCCCTTCCTGCTGGGCGCCCAGGCCGGACTGGTCGAGGGGGACGTGCGCGCGGGATTCGATCTGACCGGCCATTTCCTGGAGCAGTTCGTCTTTCATCCGCAGAACCGGCCCCTGCCGCCCGCGCGCGTCTGGATGCTGGACCGGCTGGCGGAGGCCGGGCGGCTGTAATCGCGGGCCTCCGTTGACCTTTGGCGCCCTTCTCGACATAAGGGCGGGCTTCGAGGCGCCGCTCCGCAAGGGGCGGCCTTCTTGCTTTATCCATTCGCGCCGGCCGACCCCTCAGGCCATGCGCCCCAGAGCGTCAGAATCCCGACCATGCAAGTCGTCGAAAAGTCGAACGAAGGCCTCAGCCGCGTGATCGCGGTCACCATCCCCGTCGCGGAGCTGAACGAGAAGCTCGACGCCCGCGTCAAGGAAGTCGCCCCGCAGGTGAAGCTGAAGGGCTTCCGCCCGGGCAAGGTGCCGGCCGCCCACGTCAAGAAGACCTTCGGCCGCGACTTCATGGGCGAGATCATCAACGCCGAGCTGAACGAATCCAGCCAGAAGGCCCTGGACGAGGCCAAGGTCCGTCCCGCCGCCCCGGCCGAGATGAAGC
The DNA here is from genome assembly GCF_023573565.1 of Brevundimonas albigilva. Taxonomy (NCBI): domain Bacteria; kingdom Pseudomonadati; phylum Pseudomonadota; class Alphaproteobacteria; order Caulobacterales; family Caulobacteraceae; genus Brevundimonas; species Brevundimonas albigilva. Next base: position 1,519,321 of record NZ_CP097649.1, on the reverse strand, counting down.
TGACCTCCGACATGGACAAGGTCATCAAGGGCGAGGAAGACCTGGCCTATGAGATGTCGCTGGAGATCATGCCGGACTTCACCCCGGTCGATCCCAAGACCCTGAAGCTGGAGCGCCCGACCTACGAGGCGTCCGACGCCGACCTGGACGAGGCGCTGACGGAACTGGCCGGCCAGGCCAAGACCTACGAGGACAAGAAGGGCAAGACCGTCAAGGCCGCCGAGGGCGACCAGCTGACGATCGACTTCCTGGGCAAGCTGGACGGCGAGCCGTTCGAAGGCGGCGCCGCCGAGGACGCGGACCTGGTGATCGGCTCGGGCCGCTTCATTCCCGGCTTCGAAGAACAGTTGACCGGCGCCAAGGTCGGCGAGGAAAAGACCATCGAGGTCACCTTCCCGGAAAACTACCAGGCCGCCCACCTGGCCGGTAAGACGGCCACCTTCGACATCAAGGTGAAGGCGATCAAGGCCGAGGCCGAATCCAAGGTCGACGACGACTTCGCCAAGCGCATCGGCCTGGAATCGCTGGACAAGCTGAAGGAACTGCTGAGCCAGAACCTGAACCAGCAGTACGCCGGCGCCGCCCGCTTCAAGCTGAAGCGCGCCCTGCTGGACCAGCTGGACGAGGCCCACGACTTCCCGCTGCCGCCCAAGATGGTCGAGGCCGAGTTCGACGGCATCTGGCAACAGGTCGAGGCCGACAAGGCCGCCGGTCGCCTGCCGGAAGAGGACGCCAAGAAGTCCGACGACGACCTGAAGGCCGAATACCGCAAGATCGCCGAGCGCCGCGTGCGCCTGGGCCTGGTGCTGGCCGAAATCGGCCGCGCCAACAACGTCCAGGTCACCGACCAGGAGCTGAACGCCGCCATCCTGCAGGAAGCCCGCAACTATCCGGGCCAAGAGCAGGCCGTCCTGAACTTCTACCGCCAGAACCCCAACGCCGCCGCCCAGATGCGCGCGCCGATCTATGAGGAAAAGGTCGTCGACCTGATCGTCGGCGTCGCCGACGTCACCGACAAGCCGATCAGCAAGGAAGACCTGCTGAAGGAAGAAGACGAGGCGTAAAGCGCTGCATCATTAAGATAACTTCATTGACAGGCGGGAAAGTGGACACTTTCCCGCCTGTTTTCGGTGGCTCGATGCGGCGTCCAGGGGTTGTCGATCATGCAATTGAAGATTTTCTCCACCGCGCTCTTGGCGGCCGCAGCCGTCGCGACATCCGTCTGCGCGCAGAATGCGCCCACGGCTTCCGAAACCCTGGAGGCGCCCGGTCAGGTCACCGATCTTGATCCCATCATTGTGGACGGCACTCGACACCTGTCTGACATTGTGGGGAGCTTTGTAGGCGACATCTCTGCGGTTCATGAGCGGAATGGTCAGATCGCGCGCTTTGACGGACGTATCTGCGCGGGCGTGATCGGGTTGCCTGCGGCGCAGGCGCAGATTGTGAATGACCGGGTTGCTCGGGCCGCCCTGCTTGTCGGCCTACAGGTCGGGAGGCCCGGGTGTCATCCCAATGTGGTCGTGGTGGTCACAGATGACTCCGACAAACTGGCTGCGGACTTGGTGGCGCGGCACAAGCTCACATTCCAATATCACGTTGCCTATCAGGAGCGAGGACCGGACTTGCTCGCCGAATTCCAGCGTTCGGGTCGCGCCGTGCGGTGGTGGCATCTGACGGAACGCGACGAGATGGGTCACGACGGCGGATCGAGATTGCGCGCCGCTTACGAAACCGACATCTTCCGCGCTATCATCCTGGTTGACACGCGCCGCACAGGACCCGTGACGCTTGAGGCGCTTGGCGACTATGTGGCGATGACAGCCTTGGCGCGGCTGTCGCCAGACGCCGACCTAGCTGGACTCGACACCGTGCTTTCGCTGTTTGACACGCCGCCGGCTCAAAGGCCGCTGTCGATGACGGGTTGGGACGAAGCCTATTTGCGGGCCGTCTATTCCGGCGACGCCGATACGAGATCGCAATGGTTGCAACAGCGCGATATCGCCAATCGAATGTTGCGTGGCGTCCGGGCTCGAGACTAGCAAGGCAATAGACAAAGCATCTCTGATGCCTCATGATCGTCAGGGAGGTATCCGATGAAGCATTGGGTTGCATTTTCTGTTCTGGCTATTCTCCTGGCGCAGCCTGCGGCCGCCCTGCAGCAAGAGCCTCCCTCGCCTGACGATGACGCAGTCACCGAACTTCCGTCCATCGATGTCAGAGCACGCGCCCGAGGGGATGTGATCGACAATTTCGTTCGGGCGGTCACCGCCTCCCCGGGCTATCAGGGACAGGTTGCCCAGTTCAATGGCAAGGTTTGTCCTGGGATCGTCAATCTGCCGGCGACCCAAGCGCAGGCGATCAATGACCGTATCGCCGGGCTCGCTCTGTCTTTGGGCCTTCAAGTCGGGGAGCCGGGCTGCCAGGCCAACATTCTAGTCATCGCTGCAGACGGTGCTGATCGCGTGGCCTCAGAGTTGGTCGAAATGGAGCCGCGCCTCTTTGGCGGTCGTGATCAATCATGGCGTGCCCGCGAACGGCGAGCCGCCTTCCTTGCGCCCCGACAACCCGCGCGTTGGTGGCACATCAGTCGTGCGGAAACAGGTGTTTTCGCTGGGATGAGCTGGAGCGCGACACCTGCCAATGCAGGACCTGGCGCGACTGACCATGGGCTCTCTGGCACGGGAGCGCCCGTGGGCGGCGGGTATGGCGGAAACATCTTGTCACGAGGCTCCGTCACCAACATCGCCGGCGCTATCGTGGTGCTCGATACCCGAGAGGTCGGCCGGGTCGGCATCAATGCCCTTGGCGACTATATCGCCATGATCGCCCTCGCCCGCTTGGAGCCGAATGCCGACGTCAGCGGGCTGAATACCGTCCTGAATCTTTTTCAAGACGAAGAAACGAGGGTTTCTGTCGAAGGTTTGACGACATGGGATCGCGCTTACCTGGACGGCGTCTATTCCGCGAAACGCGATGCTCTGCACGCCGGCTGGCAGGAGCGGGAGATTGCTCGGTCGATGCAGAGAGCCCTTTCGCGTGACGCTCGAACCGCGCAGGCGGACCAATAAACTGTCGACGCCTTGCGGCCTAGGCGGCGGAACGCGATATGAGAAGGCAACGAGACGCGGCTTTCGAGTCGCGGCCGCCCCTATGCATCCCGAGAAGGCCTGAATGCGCGATCCCATCGATTATCTTCAATCCAACCTCGTGCCCATGGTGGTGGAGCAATCCAGCCGGGGCGAGCGTTCGTTCGACATCTTTTCGCGCCTGCTGCGCGAGCGGATCATCTTCCTGACCGGGCCATTCGAGGACGGCATGGCGTCGCTGATCTGCGCCCAGCTGCTGTTCCTGGAGTCGGAGAATCCGAAGAAGGAAATCAGCATGTACATCAACAGCCCCGGCGGTCAGGTGACCTCGGCGCTCGCGATCTACGACACCATGCAATACATCAAGAGCCCGGTGTCGACCGTGGTGATGGGCATGGCGGCGTCGGCCGGCTCCCTGATCCTGACGGCGGGCGAGGCGGGCCAGCGCATCGCCCTGCCGAACGCGCGGGTCATGGTGCACCAGCCCTCGGGCGGTTTCCGCGGCCAGGCCTCGGACATCGAGCGCCACGCCGAGGACATCCGCTACACCAAGAAGCGGCTGAACGAGATCTATGTCCACCACACGGGCCGGACCTATGAAGAGGTCGAGAAGACGCTGGATCGCGACCACTTCATGAGCGCCGAAGAAGCCAAGGCCTGGGGCATCGTCGACCACGTCTACGATCGTCGCGAGCAGGCCGATGCGGACGGCGTGAAGACCGTCTGATCATTGCGACCAGCAGGACGGAGGGCCCGGCGGCGACGCCGGGCCCTTCGTCGTCAGGGGCGCTCTCTGAACACGCGAAATCCCGGCGCGTCGGCGATCGCCAGCATCTCGGTGTCGCCGGAGGTGTCGCCATAGGCGGCCGCGAGGCGAACGTCGTCGCCGTAGGCCGCGCGGAGTCGACGCACCTTCTCCTCGCCGCGACAGTTCTGGGTGGCGAAGGCGCCGGTGACCCGGCCTTCGGCGTCGAACACCAGTTGCGTGCCCAGGAGCGCGTCCGCGCCCAGTCGCTGGGCGAAGGGCGCCACGGTCGTCTCGGGCGAACCGGTCACGATGACGCGAAGGGCGCCGCGCCGGCCCCAGTCGTCCCAGGCGCGCAAGGCGTCGGGCCGCATGAAGCGATCCCACGCCTGGTCGGCGAAGCGCTCGGCGTCCGCTGCAAGGGTCTGGCGCGTGACGCCGCGCAGGAACTCCTTCACCGACGCCGCCTTGATGCGTCCCCGGTCGCGATCGCGGGCGTAGAGGGCCACCGCCGGCGCCATCCTGACCAGTCCCAGGGCCCAGCCGCCCGGGCCGGCCCGCCAGCGCAGAAACTCGGTGAAGCTGTCGCGAATCGTCAGCGTGCCGTCGAAATCGAAGGCGACGATCGAACGCGGCTGGCGAACCGCCCCTGGAATCCCCATGTCAGACATTCGCCGTGATCCCCGTGGAAACTGAAACATCCCAAGGCCGCGACCGCCCCGTGTCTTCAACGGGGTTGTGGTGGAACGAGGGATGGGTGATTGTCATTTTTTGAAGACCTTCGCGTTCATGATCATCGAATCAACGCGAGGGAAGCGCGTTTCGCCCCATGTCGGGGCGTATCGCGGGAGTGAGAAGGGTCTATGACCAAAGCAGCCGGCACCGACGCCAAGAGCACCCTGTATTGTTCCTTCTGCGGCAAGAGCCAGCATGAGGTGCGCAAGCTCATCGCCGGACCGACCGTGTTCATCTGCGATGAATGCGTCGAACTGTGCATGGACATCATCCGCGAAGAGCACAAGATCGGGTTCAAGAAGACGTCCGACGGCGTGCCTTCGCCGAAGGAAATTCGCGACGTCCTGGACGATTATGTCATCGGCCAGGCCCACGCCAAGAAGGTGCTGAGCGTCGCCGTCCACAACCACTACAAGCGCCTGAACCACGCGACGAAAAACAACGACGTCGAACTGGCCAAGTCGAACATCATGCTGATCGGGCCGACCGGCTCGGGCAAGACGCTGCTGGCCCAGACGCTGGCGCGCATCATCGACGTGCCGTTCACCATGGCCGACGCCACGACCCTGACCGAAGCCGGTTACGTGGGCGAGGACGTCGAGAACATCATCCTGAAGCTGCTGCAGGCGTCCGACTACAACGTCGAACGGGCGCAGCGCGGCATCGTCTACATCGACGAAATCGACAAGATTTCGCGCAAGTCCGACAACCCCTCGATCACCCGCGACGTGTCGGGCGAGGGCGTGCAGCAGGCCCTGCTGAAGATCATGGAAGGCACCGTCGCCTCCGTGCCCCCGCAGGGCGGGCGCAAGCATCCGCAGCAGGAATTCCTGCAGGTCGACACCGCCAACATCCTGTTCATCGTCGGCGGCGCCTTCGCCGGCCTGGAGAAGGTGATCTCGGCGCGCGGCGAGGGGGCCTCGATCGGCTTCGGCGCCAAGGTCAAGGAGATCGACGAGCGTCGCACGGGCGAAATCCTCAAGCAGGTCGAGCCGGACGACCTGATGCGCTTCGGCCTGATTCCCGAGTTCATCGGCCGTCTGCCCGTGCTGGCGACGCTGGAGGACCTGGACGAGACGGCCCTGGTCACCATCCTGACCGAGCCCAAGAACGCCCTGGTCAAGCAATACAAGCGCCTGTTCGAGATGGAGAATGTCGAACTGACCTTCACCGAAGACGCCCTGTCGGCGGTGGCGGCCAAGGCCATCAAGCGCAAGACCGGCGCGCGCGGCCTGCGTTCGATTCTGGAAGGCATCCTGCTGGAGACCATGTTCGAACTGCCGACGTTCGAGGGCGTCGAAGAGGTGGTGGTCAACGCCGAGGTGATCGACGGCAAGGCCCAGCCGCTGCTGATCTATTCGGAAGCCTCCAAGAAGAAGGCCGACGGCGCCGCCTGATTGCGGCGTTCCGCACGATGATCTTGAGGGGCGCGGTCGTTTCGGCCGCGCCCTTCTTCGTTTCTAGCCGAAGGTGAAGGCGAAGACCTGGACGCCGGGATCGAGGAATTCGATCTCGAAGGTGCGTTCGCGCACCGGCCCCGATTGCCGCACCAGCTGATACAGGCGCTCGCCGTCGATGCGGCCGGCGCCCTGGGCGTCGATGTCCGAGCCGGCGTCAGCGCCGGGGGACCGGCCGTCGATGCGCACCCGGAACTGCGGCGTCGCGCCCGCTGTCGCGGGGGCCATGACCAGATGCAGGTCGCGCGCCTTGAATCGGAAGGCGACCCGACCGCCGGCGGTCTGCAGATCGGCGTGTTCGCGCGTCACGCGCCAGTCGCCGGCCAGGCTCCAGTCGTTCAGGGCCAGCGAGGCGGGCTGATAGGTCTTGACGATGTCGCGGGCCAGGCCGCCGGGCGAGCGGAAGTTCTCGGCGCGCGCATAGCCGACATAGGTTTCGGGCGAGGCGACCTGCGCGAAGTCGGCGGCCATTTCCGCGCCCGCCGTCTTCACCTGAACGGTCGAGGCGTCCACCTGGGCGCCCGCCTCCTTCAGCAGTTGCTGGATCACCCGTTCGGAGCCCTCATAGTCGCCCTCGCCGAAATGGTGATGGCGGATGCGGCCCTGGGCGTCGATGAAATAGTGCGCCGGCCAGTAGTTGTTCCTGAACGCCCGCCAGATGGCGTAGTCGTTGTCCATGGCGACCGGATAGGTCACGCCCAGCCGCTCCACGTTGCGACGCACATTGGCCTGCGACTTCTCGAAGGCGAACTCGGGCGTGTGAACGCCGATCACGACCAGGCCCTGGTCGCGATATTTCTCGGCCCAGGCCTTCACATAGGGGATGGAACGCAGGCAGTTGATGCAGGAGTAGGTCCAGAAGTCGACCACCACCACCTTGCCGCGAAGCTGCTGGGTCGTCAGCGGCGGCGAGTTCAGCCAGGTCGTGGCGCCCGTCAGCGGCGGCATGGTTCCCTCGATAGGCAGGTCGGCCAAGTCGGCCGGCGCCGCGTTGGTCGGAACGCCGGCGCCGATGCGCGTCAGCAGCGCCTGCTCGACCCGCCCCGTGCCCGCCGCCGACACCCGGGTCAGAAGGCCGGTGTCCAGGCCCAGGGCGATGACCGCGACGCCGACCAGGACCAGGGCGCCCAGGCCCCGGCGGATCCATTCGCCCGCGCCCAGCGCCCCCTTCATGGCCCGGAACACCCGGCCGCCGACCAGCAGGGCCAGGGCCAGGGAGGTGGCGGCCCCGGCGGCGTAGGCCAGCAGCAGCGCCGTGGTCCCAACGCCCGCGCCCTGCAAGGCCGCGCCGGTCAGGATCAGCCCCAGGATCGGGCCCGCGCAGGGCGCCCACAACAGGCCCGTGGCCACGCCCAGCAAAAGAGAGGCGCGCACGTCGCCTTCTTCGCCCGTGCGCCGTTCGGCCCTTTCCGTCAGCCAGGAGCCCAGGGAGACGAGGGGGCGCATCAGACGGTCGCCAAGGGCGGGCAGCAGCAGGCTGAGCCCCAGGACGGCCATCACCGCCAGGGCGATCCAGCGGCCGGCTTCGTTGGCGCGCACCGCCCAGCCGCCGCCCAGCGCCGCCAGGGTGGCGACTCCCGCGAAGGTCAGCGCCATCCCGACCAGCAACGGAAAGCCGTTGCGCATGAAGGGCTTGTCGGCGCGGGCGAAGACGAACGGCAGAACGGGCAGGATGCAGGGGCTGACGATGGTCAGGACGCCGGCGAGGTAGGACAACAGGAACAGGATCATCGCGCGCCTTCCAAGGACTATCCGTCTAGATACGAACGGAAGGGCGGATCGGTTACCCCGCGCCGGGCGCGGCGTCCGGCGCGTCCTTCTTCGCCGTCGGCTCCGGCTCGGGCCGGGGCGGCGTGAACGCCTGCGCCAGGCCGTGATAGAGCCTTTGCTTGCAGACCAGGCGCGCGGCCACGTCGGCGACGACGGCGGCGGCGAACAGCGGCAGGATCATGCCGCGATTGGCGGTCATCTCGGAGATGATGACCACCGCCGTCAGGGGCGCGCGCACCACGCCGACGAAATAGGCGATCATGCCCAGCAGCACGATGGCGCTGCGGCTGTCGTCGGGAAACAGGTTCGACATCAGGCCGCCCAGCCCCGCCCCGACCGACAGGGAGGGGGCGAACACCCCGCCTGGCGCGCCCGACAGGCTGGAGGCCAAGGTGGAGACGAACTTCGCGGGCGCGAACCAGAACGGCTGGGCCTCGCCCTCCACCAGCGTCCGCGCCGCTTCGTAGCCGGTGCCCCAGGTCAGGCCGGTCAGCACGCCGATCGCGGCGACGACCAGGCCGCAGACCAGGGCCGTCAACACCGGTCGCCGCCCCAACGGCGAGCCCGCCGCCAGCAGCCGCAGCGATATCCGCGAGAACAGGCCGCCGGCAACCCCGCCCACGACGCCGACCACCAGGGCGATGGGCAGGGCCTTCACGCCGGAAACGACCTCGCGCACCACGCCGAAATAGACGTAGTCGCCCGCCAGGCTCAGCGGCACCAGGCCGGCGATGACCACCGCCGCCATCACCAGCAGGGTCATCCGCTGCTCGTACGCCGAGGCCAGCTCCTCTAGGGCGAAGGCCACGCCCGCGATGGGGGTGTTGAACGCGGCCGCGACGCCCGCCGCGCCGCCGGCGATGATGACCGCGCCGTTGACGGGCACCCTCAGCAGCCGGTGGGTCGCCACCATGATCGAGGCGCCCAACTGCACGGTCGGCCCCTCGCGGCCCACCGAACCCCCGACCAGAAGCGCCCCCAGGGTGGCGAAGGTCTTGAAGGCGCCGGTCCGGATCGACACCAGGCCGCCGGTGCGTCCGTTGTCGACATGGCGCGCCGCGGCGATGATCTGGGGAATGCCCGATCCGCGCGCCAGCGGCGCATAGCGCCGCGTCAGCCAGGCCAGCAGCACGAAGCCCGCCGGGGTGACGATCAGCGGCGCATAGGGCCAGGCCTGGGTCATGCCGGCGAACAGATGCTGCGCCTCGTCCGCGGCGTTGGCGAAGAACCAGGCGAACAGGCCCACCCCGACCGCGCCGCCGCCGGCCGCCAGCCGGCTTTTCCACACGGGACCGATGTGTTCGCGCCAGGCGGCGTGCAGGGCCGCGCGGGTGGGGGAGGCCATTCTTGCTCTTTCGTTCAGCGGGAGCGGTCCGGGCCTAACCCCTCAGGCGGCTCAGGGCAAATGGGAGACCCGTTGCGCGGGCGCCGCCTTCCCCACAGTTTGCCGCCCCATCGCCGGCCGCGGGGGCTAGACTATCGGCTTCCGATCCCCGATTCGCAGAGCCATGACGATCCACGCCCCGCCGCCGGAAGGCGGTCGCATCATCGAAGAGCCGATGGAGACGGCGCTCAGCCGCCGCTATCTGGCCTACGCCCTGTCGACCATCACCAACCGCGCCCTGCCGGACGTGCGCGACGGGTTCAAGCCGGTTCACCGGCGCATCCTCTACGCCATGCACCAGATGCGGCTGAACCCGCAGGCGGCGGCGCGCAAATGCGCCAAGGTCGTCGGCGAGGTGATGGGCGGATACCACCCGCACGGCGACGCCTCGATCTACGAGGCCCTGGTGCGCCTGGCCCAGGACTTCGCCCAGCGTTATCCGCTGGTCGACGGGCAGGGCAACTTCGGCAACATCGACGGCGATAGCGCCGCCGCCATGCGCTACACCGAGTGCAAGCTGACGCCCGCCGCCGTCCTGCTGCTGGACGGGATCGATCAGGACGCCGTCGATTTCCGCGCCACCTACGACGACCAGGACGAGGAACCCGTTGTCCTGCCGGCCGGCTTCCCGAACCTGCTGGCGAACGGCTCGTCGGGCATCGCCGTGGGCATGGCGACGTCGATTCCGCCCCACAACGTCGGCGAATTGCTGGACGCCTGCCAGCTGTTGCTGGACCGGCCCGAGGCGACGACCGAAGACCTGGTGCAGAGGGTTCCGGGGCCGGACTTCCCCACGGGCGGGGTGTCGGTCGAGGGCGCGGCCTCGATCCTCGACGCCTACGAGACCGGTCGCGGCGGGGTGCGGCTGCGCGCGCGCTGGGAGACGGAGGACCTGGGGCGCGGCGTGTGGCGCATCGTCGTCACCGAGATGCCCTACCAGGTGCAGAAGTCCAAGCTGATCGAGGGTCTGGCGGACCTGATCGAACACAAGAAGGCGCCCCTGCTGGGCGATGTGCGCGACGAGTCGGCCGAGGACATCCGCCTGATCCTGGAGCCCAAGAACCGCGCCATCGAGCCCGAGATGCTTATGGAGAGCCTGTTCAAGCTGTCCGATCTGGAGGTCCGCTTCCCCATCAACATGAACGTGCTGGACGCCAGCGGCACCCCGCGCGTCATGGGGCTGAAGGACTGTCTGCGCGCCTTCCTGGACCATCGCCGCGAGGTCCTGAACCGCCGTTCGCAATGGCGCATCGCACGCGTCGAGAAGCGGCTGCACCTGCTGGAAGGCCTGCGGATCGTCTTCCTGAACCTTGACGAGGTCATCCGCATCGTCCGGGAGGAAGAGCAGCCCAAGGCGGTGCTGATCGCGCGCTTCGGCCTGTCGGAGCTTCAGGCCGACTTCATCCTGGACACCCGGCTGCGCCAACTGGCGCGGCTGGAAGAGATGACCATCGAAAAGGAGTTCAAGGAACTCTCCGAGGAACTGGCGCAGCTGAAGGCGCTGACCTCGTCGGAAGGCAAGCAGTGGAAGGCGATCTCCAAGGAGCTGGAGGCCGTGCGCAAGGCGCTGGTCTCGCCGCGCCGCACCACCATCGCCGAGGCGGTGGATGCGTCGGCCTTCGTGGCGCCCGAGGCCTTCATCCCGCGCGAGGCCATCACCGTCATCCTGTCCGAGCGCGGCTGGATCCGCGCCGCCAAGGGCAAGGTCGACGACCCGTCGGAGCTGAAGTTCAAGGAGGGCGACCAACTGGCCTTCCTGGCGCCCGCCTATACGACGGACAAGCTGCTGGTCGGGGCGTCTGACGGACGCATCTTCACCATCGGCGCAGACAAGCTGGCGTCCGGCCGCGGCCATGGCGAGCCGTTGCGCCTGATGATCGACCTGGACGAAAGCGCCCAGATCGTGAACCTGGTGGCGCACCAGCCGGGGGCCAAGCTGCTGATCGCGTCAAAGGCCGGCTACGGCTTCGTGGCGCCCGAGGACGATCTTCTGGCCCAGAAGCGCGGCGGCAAGCAGGTGCTGAACGGAGAGATGCTGGCGATGCTGCGCATCCCGCAATCCCCGGCGGCCGACCACGTCGCCGCCATCGGCGAGAACATCAAGACCCTGATCTTCCCGCTGGCCGAACTGCCCGAGATGGGGCGCGGCAAGGGGGTTAAGCTGCAGAACTTCAAGCAGGGGGGCCTGGCCGACGTCGCCGTGTTCAACGCCGAGGCGGGGCCGGAATGGGTCGACGGCGGCGGCCGTCGTCGCAACTGGCCCGACTGGAAGGACTGGCTGGGCAAGCGCGCCGGCGCCGGACGCCAGGGCCCGCGCGGACTGCGCAAGTTCAGGTAGAGGCGGCGTCGGAGAGGATCAGCGCTCCAGCCGCATCCAGCCCAGAGGGCGCAGCGCCTCCATCGGCCGGAACTCGGCCTTGTAGTTCATCTTCTCGGACCCCTGGACCCAATAGCCCAGGTACACGAAGGGCAGGCCGACCTGCTCCGCCTGACGGACATGGTCCAGGATGGCGAACCGACCCAGGCTGCGTCGATCCATCGTCGGATCGTAGAAGCTGTAGACCATCGACAGGCCGTCGCGCAGCAGGTCGGTCAGGGTTACGGCCGCCAGGTCGCCAGGCCCGCCATCGGTCGACGGCAGGCGGTATTCGATCAGGTGGGTGCGCACGGCCGTGTCCTCGACCATGGCGACATAGTCCAGCCAGCCCATGTCGCTCATGCCGCCCTGCGGATGACGCGCGGTCAGATATCGGCGCAGCAGCTGGAACTGCTCGGTCGTCGCCTCGGCCTCGACCAGATTGCGCGACAGGTCGTCGTTGCGGGCCAGCACCTTGCGCTGGGAGCGGGAGAAGGCGAAGTCGGCCACCGGGATGCGCACGGAAACGCACGCATCGCACGCCTCGCACGCCGGGCGGTAGGCGATGTTCTGGCTGCGGCGAAAGCCCGCGATCGTCAGCTCGTCGTTGACGTGGGCGCCGTCCGAGAAGGGCAGGTTGGCGAACACCTTGCGCTCGGTCTGGCCGGGCAGATACGGGCACGGCGCGACCGAGGTCATGAAGAATCGAAGTTGCCGGGTCGGTACGTGTTGCGTCACGGCCTCAGGTCCGCATCCGATCATGCCAATATTGCGACGATGCAACGTGCATCCCGCGATTTGGCGGCATTCGCCGCCCGGCCGCAAGCGCACGGGCGCCACAGCCGCCGGCGATCACAGCGAGGTGTCCATCGGCAGCACCGGCGCTTCCCGCAGCAGCACGATCGAGATGCGGCGGTTTCCGGCCAGGCTGGGGTCGTCGGGATAGAGCGGATCCGAGCCGGCCTTGCCTGCCACCGAATAGACGCGGTCGGGGTCGACGCCGGCGCCCTGGAGGACCAGACGCGAGGCGTTGGCGCGCGCCGACGACAGGGTCCAGTCGCCGGGGCCGCTGGCGCGGCCCGAGCCGGCGACGGCGCTGGTGTGCCCGGTGATCGAAATCCGGTTCGGCAACTGGTTGATGACCCGCGCCACCGCCCGCAGCAACACCTGGGCGCGCGCGTTCGGCTGGGCCGAGTTGTTGTCGAACATCGACCGGCCTTCCTGGTCGACCAGCTGGATGCGAAGCCCCTCGGGCGTCTGGTCGACGATCAGCTGCTTCGACAGTTCGGCCAGCTCCGGCATGGACTGCATCGCCTGACGCAGGGATTCCGCGGCGCTGGCGAACTGGTCGGCCTCGCGACGGCGCATTTCCGCCTCCAGGGCGGCGTCGCTGGCCGAGGACAGGTTGGAACTGGGGCCGGCCTGGGTGGCGTCGGGCGGCGCCTCGGGCGCCAACTGCTCGATCACGGACATGGAGCCCGAGCTCTTGGGGCCGTCGTCGCCCAGCGCGGTGCCGCCCAGGATGCCGCCCGACCCGGACGTCGTCTCGGACACGCTGGCGGGGGCGAAATATTCCGCAATGCCCTTCTTCTGTTCCGGGTCGGTCGCATTGACCAGCCACATCAGCAGGAAGAAGGCCATCATCGCGGTGACGAAGTCCGCATAGGCGACCTTCCACGCGCCGCCGTGGTGGCCGTGGCCGCCGCCCTTCTTCACCTTCTTGATGAGGATCGGACGATCGCTCACGGACATCGGCACGCACCCCTGAATTCTGCGCCGCATCATGGCGCGGATAAGGTTAAGGCGTCCTTTCCCTTGCTCGCGCGGGAGGACCGGCCTAGTCCGGCGGCGAACACGGGAGCCTGTCATGAAGATCGCATTCGCCGGCCTGGGGGTCATGGGCGCGCCGATGGCCCGGCATCTGGTCGAGGCCGGTCATCAGGTGGCGGGCTACAATCGCTCTGCGGCCAAGGCGCAGGCCTGGGCGGAAGGGACGGGCGGGCGCTTCGCGGCGACGGTTGTCGAGGCGGCGCAGGGCGCGGATCTGTTCATCCTGTGCGTCGGAAACGACGACGACGTGCGCGCGGTCGTCGCCGAGGCCTTGCCCGTGCTGGCGTCCGGCGCCGTCATCGTCGACCACACGACGACGTCGGCCAGGATCGCGCGCGAGATGGCCCAGCAGGCCGCCGAATTCGGCGTCGCCTTCGTGGACGCCCCCGTCTCCGGCGGGCAGGCGGGGGCCGAAAACGGACAGCTCAGCGTCATGGCCGGCGGCGACGCCGAGGCCCTGGCCAAGGCCGAACCGGCCCTGAAGGCCTATTCCAAGGCGATCCAGCACATGGGGCCGGCGGGCTCGGGCCAGCTGACCAAGATGGTCAACCAGATCGCCATCGCCGGGGTGGTGCAAGGCCTGGCCGAGGCGGTGCACTTCGCCCAGGTCGCGGGCCTGGATACGGACAAGGCCTATGACGCCGTGTCGAAGGGCGCGGCGCAGAGCTGGCAGATGGACAACCGGTGGAAGACGGCGGCGCGGGGCGAGTTCGACTTCGGCTTCGCCGTCGACTGGATGCGCAAGGACCTGGGCCTGGTGCTGGACGAGGCGCGGTCCAACGGCGCGCGCCTGGCCCTGACCGCCCTGGTCGACCAGTTCTACGCCGAGGTCCAGGCGATGGGCGGAAACCGCTGGGACACCTCCAGCCTCAAGGCGCGCCTGCCGGGACCGGACGGCGCCTGAGCCTCAGACCTTGCGCACGAACTCCGCGCGCAGGACCAGGCCCTTGATGGTCGGATGGCGACAGTCGATCTCCTGATCGTCGCCGGTCAGGCGGATCGATCGGATGACGGTCCCGCGCTTCAGCGTCTGGCCCGCGCCCTTGACCGTCAGGTCCTTGATCAGGGTGACGGCGTCGCCGTCGTTCAGTTCGTTGCCGACGGAATCCACCACCTTCGGCGTCGTGGCGGCGGCCTTCTCGGCGGCTTCGGCGGGGCTCAGCCACTCGCCGGTCGCTTCGTCGTACACGTAGTCGTCGCTCACCCTCAGGCTCCCAGAAGCCGCGCCGCCTGGGGCGCGAAATAGGTCAGCACGCCCGCCGCGCCCGCGCGCTTGAAGCCGTGCAGCGTCTCCAGGATCGCGCGATCCTCGTCCAGCCAGCCGTTGGCGATCGAGGCGCGCATCATCGCGTATTCGCCCGACACCTGATAGGCGAAGGTCGGCACGCGGAAGGTCTCCGACACCCGCCGCACGACGTCGAGATAGGGCGTCCCCGGCTTGACCATCACGGCGTCGGCGCCCTCCGACAGGTCCATCGCGACTTCCTTCAGCGCCTCGTCGGCGTTGGCGTAGTCCATCTGATAGGTCTTCTTGTCGCCGGTCAGGGACTTGGACGATCCTACCGCGTCGCGATAAGGCCCGTAGAAGCAGGAGGCGTATTTGGCCGCATAGGCCAGGATCAGCGTGTCCTGGAAGCCGTTGGCCTCCAGCGCCTCGCGCACGGCCTGGATGCGTCCGTCCATCATGTCCGACGGCGCCACGACGTCGGCGCCGGCGTGGGCGTGGATGAAGGCCTGTTCGGCCAGGCGCTCCAGGGTGGCGTCGTTGACGATCCGGCCGTCCTCCATGACCCCGTCGTGGCCGTGGTCGGTGTAGCAGTCCAGCGCCACGTCGGTGATGACGCCGATCTCGGGCGCGGCGTCCTTGATGGCGCGAATGACGTCGGGGATCAGGCCGTCCGGATCGGTCGCGCCCGTCCCGACATTGTCCTTCTCCCCGCCGACGTTGGGAAACAGCGCCACGGCCGGAATGCCCAGGTCGCGCGCCTCGACCGCCGCCCTGGCCGCCGCCTTGGGCGACAGGCGGAAGACGCCGGGCATGGAGGCGACGGGCGCGCGGTCCTCGGCGCCGTCGTGGACGATCAGCGGCCAGATCAGGTCGGCGGGGGTCAGCATCGTCTCCGCGACCAGGCGACGGATCCAGGGACTGGACCGGAGCCGGCGTGGACGGGCCAGCGGGAAGGGGGCGGGTTGGAAGGGGAGCATGGCGGACCTCGAATTCGGGTGCTGGACTAAGCCCGACGCCGCGCCAGTGCAAATCGCGTCTTGCATCGGATCCTTTCCGCGCCGATCTGCTATGCAGGAGAAGGCGCGCGCCGCGCCGGGAGGACAGAGATCATGATCCATCGTCTGGGCGTCGCGGCGGCCGTCGCGCTGGTGGGCGCCGCCCTGTCGGGCTGCATCGTCATCGCCTCCGAGGGGGGAGAGCGGACGGTCGTGACATCGGGCGCGTCGGCGGCCATGCCCACGCCCCAGGCCAGTTTCGCGGTCCTCTATCAGGAGGCCGTCGCCGATCCGCGCCGCCCGGCCGAGGAGACCGCGCGCGATCCGCTGCGACATCCGGCCGAGATGCTGGCCTTCGCCCAGGTGGCGCCGGGCGACCGCATCGCCGACATCCGGCCGGGCGCCGGCTACTTCACCCGCCTGTTCGCCGACGTCGCCGGCCCCAACGGCCACGTTTACGCCTTCGTGCCCAACCGCACGGCGGAGCGCGAAAATCCCGGCGCGGACGCCCTGGCCCAGGCCTATCCCAACGTCAGCCGCGTCAACGGCGCGCTGGACGCGATGACGTTCGACGAGCCGCTGGACCTGGTGTTCATGAGCCAGGAGTATCACGACTTCCACATTCCCCGCTTCGAAACGGACGTGGCGCGAATGAACGCGGCGGTGTTCGCGGCGCTGAAGCCGGGCGGCCGCTACGTCGTCATCGACCACCAGGCCGCGCCGGGAACCGGCGTCTCGGCGGTTTCGACGCTGCATCGGATCGAAGGCGACTATCTGCGTCGCGAGGTCGAGGCGGCCGGGTTCGTCTTCGAGGGCGAGAGCCGCGCGGTGGCGAACGCCGCCGACGACCACAGCCTGAATGTGTTCGACGAGGGCATCCGGGGCCGCACCGACCAGTTCGTCTATCGGTTCCGCAAGCCGGGCTGAGCGCCGGTTCAGCGGGCGGTCGGCATTCCCGACCGGCGGCGCGGGTTCTGGGCGACCACCTCCACCCGCGTCACCGAGCCCCGGCCCGATATGCCGGCGGCGGCCGCGACCAGGGCGTTGGACAGGGCGCGCTCGTCCAGCCGCGTCCAGTCGCCCGGCACGGTGAAGGGGGTGCGGTGCGCGGCCTTGACCAGGGCGTCGCGGAAGAAGGCCTCCTTGGGCCGCATCTGCTCCACGGTCTTGCCCGCGCCCAGGTGCAGGCGCAGCGAGACGAAGACGTAGTTGCGCAGCCGCCCGCCCTCGATCACCGGCAGGCCGACGCCGGCGACGCCGAGCGCGGGGGCCTCGGCCGATCCGGCCTTGGGCGAGGAGGCGCGGGCCGGGGCGGCGGCCAGGGCCAGGCCGGCTGCGGCGAAGAGGGCGCGACGGTTCATGGGCCTTTCCATGCCACGTCCGGGTTAGGATTCCCTTTCCGCTCAGCCGTGGGTCCAGCCCGCGCGCGCAAGGGTGATGGGGCGGCCGTCGTAGGTCACGGTCAGGCCCTCTCCGGCGGCGACCTGGCCGATGAGGGTCAGGCGGACCAGCCGGCGCTCGGCCTCGCGGCGCAGCAGGTCCTCGTCGCGCGGGTCGGCGGTGAAGGCGATCTCGTAGTCGTCGCCGCCCGCAGCCAACTCTTCCAGGGACAGTTGCGGGTCGACCCGATCGGCGAACCAGGCCTGGGCCGCGGCGGACAGGGGCAGGACGTTCAGGTTCAGCCGCACCTCGACGCCGCTGGCGCGGGCGATATGGGCCAGGTCGGCGGCCAGGCCGTCCGAGACGTCGATCGCCGCTGTGGCGTGGTCGCGGACCATCTCGGCGAAGTCCAGGCGCGGGACCGGGGTGCGGTAATGGGCGATCAGGGCGTCCAGCCGCTCGGGGTCCAGCGACAGCTCTCCGCGCGCGGCGCGCAGCCCCAGCCGCCCGTCGCCGATATGACCGGTGACGAACACCAGGTCGCCGGGGCGCGCGCCCGAGCGGGGCACGGTTCGGCCCGCCGGCGTCCATCCAAGGGCGGTCAGGGAGAAGGCGGCCGGGCCGGGGGTGGAGACGGTGTCGCCGCCCAGCAGATGCACGCCGAACGTCGCCTGGTCCTCGGCCAGGCCGGCGGCGAAGGCCTGGCGCTCGGGCCAGCCGCAGCGCTCCGACCACTGGCAGGCCAGGAGATAGCCGAAGGGCTCCGCGCCCTTGGCGGCCAAGTCCGACAGGTTCACCCGCAACAGCTTGCGGGCCACGGCGTCCAGCGGGTCGTCGGGCAGGAAATGCACCCCCTCGACGATGGCGTCCTTGGTCAGGACCAGGTCGAAGCCGGGGCGCGAGGGCAGGGCCGCGACGTCGTCGCGCAGGCCCCGCGCCCATTCGGGATGAGCCAGCGGCGCCAGGAGCGTGTCGATGGTCTCGAACTCGCCCGCGACGTCGAGGGCCGGCATCAGGCGCGGGCGTCGCGGGCGACGCCGTCCAGGGCGGCGTTGACGAACCGGGCCTCGGCGTCGTCGAAGAAGGCCTTGGCCAGTTCGACATATTCGTCGATCACCACCTCGCGCGGGGTGTCGGGCTGTTTCAGCAGCTCCCAGGCGCCCGAGCGGAGCAGGGCGCGCAGGGTGGCGTCCAGCCGCTCCAGCCGCCAGTTCGAGGCCAGGCGCGCCTTGATGGCGGCGTCGAGTTCGCGCTGGTTCTCGACCACGCCGCGAACGATCTCGGCGAAATAGGCCTCGTCGGCCTCGGCCAGGGCCTCGCCCTCGATGTCGGCGTCGAAGCGATGGTTGGCGAACTCGGCGATCACCGTCTCCACGCCCTCGCCGGCCAGCTCCATCTGGTACAGGGCCTGGACGGCGGCCAGGCGCGCCACGGTGCGGGCGCGGCGCTGCTTGGAGGTCAACTGCGGCTCGGCGCGCTGTCTTTCGGCCTCGGCCAATTGTTCGAGGACGGACTTCAGGCTGTTCGGTTCGGTCATGCGCCGAGGCCTAAGCGCAACCGACGGCGCAATGCAATGAGGTCGAGGCAGGCTTTCGCCGCGCCGCCGCCCTTGTCGCCTTCGGACAGCCGCGCGCGAGCCCAGGCCTGATCCTCGTCCTCGGTCGTCAGGATGCCGTTGCCGATGGCCAGGCCCTTGACGCCCAGTTGCATGATCCCGGCGGCCGACTGGTCCGAGACGATCTCGAAATGATAGGTCTCGCCGCGGATCACGCAGCCCAGGGCGACAAAGCCGTCGTAACGCGGGGCGGTCGGATAGCGGCCGGCCTCGTCGGCCATGGCGATGGCGGTCGGGATCTCCAGGGCGCCGGGCACGGTGACGACGTCGAAGTCGGCGCCGTGCGCCTTCAGCGTTTCCTTGGCGCCCTCCAGCAGGGCGTCGGCCAGGTCGTCGTAGAAGCGCGCCTCGACGATCAGGATGCGCGGGGCGTCTCTCACTTCTGGTCCTCTCCGTCCATGTCGCGCCAGCCGACGATGCGCAGGCCGTAGCCCTCAAGCGCCGTCGGCTCGGGCCGCGTCGAACTCATCACGATCATGTCGCGAACGCCCAGGTCCAGCAGGATCTGCGCGCCGACCCCGTAGGCCCGCAGCGACCGATCGACCGCCGCCGGCTTGTCCGCGCCCGCCAGCCGCTCGGCCAGCGAGGTCAGCGACGGATCGCGCAGGAAGACGACGACGCCGGCGCCGTCGTGATCGGTGATCTGGCGCAGGGCCTTGGGCACATAGTCCTGGCGCCGCTCGACGTGGCCCAGCATGTCGCAGGCGAAATCGACCTGGTGCATCCGCACCAGGGTCGGCTTGCCCGGTTCGATCCGGCCGTGGACAAGGGCCACATGCTCGGCCCCCTCGATGGTGTTCTTGTAGAGCATCATGCGAAACGGGCCGCCGTGGACGCTCTCGAACGGGGTGTCCATGATGCGTTCGACGAACCGCTCGGTGCGGCGGCGATAGGCGATCAGGTCGGCGATGGTGCCGATCTTCAGCCCGTGCAGCTGGGCGAAGGCGACCAGGTCGGGCATCCGCGCCATCGTGCCGTCGTCCTTGATGATCTCGCAGATCACCCCGGCGGGGGTCAGGCCGGCCATGCGGCTGATGTCCACGGCCGCCTCGGTATGGCCCGCGCGGACCAGGACGCCGCCGTCGCGCGCCACCAGGGGGAAGATGTGGCCGGGCGAGACGATGTCGTCCATGCCCTTGGAGGCGTCGGTGGCGACATGGATGGTGCGCGAGCGGTCCGCCGCCGAGATCCCGGTCGTGACCCCCTCCTTGGCCTCGATCGAGACGGTGAAGGCGGTCTTCATGCTCTCGCGATTGTCGGCGGCCATCGGCGGCAGGCGCAGCTGCTGGGCGCGCTCGGCCGTCAGGGCCAGACAGACCAGGCCTCGCGCCTGGCGGATCATGAAGTTGATCTGGTCCGGCGTGGCGAACTGGGCCGGGATGATGATGTCGCCCTCGTTCTCGCGGTCCTCGGCGTCCACCAGGATGTAGGGCCGGCCGTTGCGGGCGTCCTCCAGGATGTCCTCGATGGGGCTGATCGGGCTGTCGTTCATATTACTGGCTGCAAGCTGCATCATGCCGTCTCCTGCCACCGCGCGAGGTATCGCGCCAGCATGTCGATCTCCAGATTGACCGGATCGCCCGGATTCAGGCGTCCCAGCGTCGTCGCCTCCCACGTATGCGGGATGATGTTCAGGGAGAAGACGCGGTCCTGGACCGCGTTCACCGTCAGGGACACGCCGTCGACGGTGATGGAGCCCTTGGCGGCGATATAGCGATGCAGCGGGGCGGGGGCCTCGACCTCTATACGGTGCGAGCCGCCCTCAGGCGTGATCGAGACGATCCGGCCCAGCCCGTCCACATGGCCCGAGACGACGTGGCCGCCCATTTCGTCGCCTAGCTTCGCGGCCCGTTCCAGATTGACGCCGTCGCCGGCCTTCCAGGCGCCGAGCGTGGTCTTGGACAGGGTCTCGTTCGACACCTCCACAGCGAACCAGCCGGGGCCTTTTTCCACCACCGTCAGGCAGCAGCCCGCATGGCTGATCGAGGCGCCCAGGTCGATGCCGGCCGTGTCCCAGGCGGTCTCGATCTCGTAGCGGCGGTCGCGCTCGGTCTGGGTGACGTCGCGGACGCGGCCGATGTCGGTGACGATGCCGGTGAACATTACGCTCGGCCCCCTTCGGCCGCGAAAAACAGGGTGTGAATAGTGTGAAAGGTATGAAATCGACCGGTCGACGGCCCGTGCGGCGTCAGAGTCGGTCGTAACGTTCCCACAGATCGTCTCCGGCGGGCGCGGCGCCCAGGCGACGGAACTTGGGGGCGTCGGCCAGCTTTGCAAGCGCCAGGGCGGCCACGCAGGGCCGCCCCTCGGCCCCCAGCAGGATCGGGGCGCGGAACCATTCCAGCCGATCCACCGCCCCGGCCCGCAGGAACGAGGCCGCGACCTGGCCGCCCCCCTCGATCAGGAGGGAGGCGACGCCAGCGGAGTCGAGCGCCCGCAGGACGGCCGGGATCGACGGCCGGCCGTCCTCGGTCTCGACCTGGCGGACCCGGGCGGCGCCGACGGGCGCGGGCGGGGCGGCGGTCAGGATCAGGGTGTTCTCGCCCGCCAGCTTCGCCGTCGCGGGCGTGCGAAGCCGGCTGTCCAGGACGACGCGCAACGGTTGATCCACCGCGCGGCCCGGCAGGCGGGCGGTCAGTTCGGGGTCATCGTGCAGCACCGTCTCCACCCCGACCAGGATGGCGTCATGGGCGGCGCGCAGGCGGTGGCCCTCCAGCCGCGCGGCCTCGCCGGTGATCCAGCGGCTTTCGCCGGACGCGGTGGCGATGCGCCCGTCCAGGGAGGTGGCCAGCTTGAGGGTGACGCGCATCAGGCCTTGCCGGGCGGCTCGTCGAAGCCTTCGTCGCCCAGGAATTTGGCGAAGTCGCCGGTGTGGCGGAAGTCCTTGTACACCGAGGCGTAGCGGACGTAGGCGACCTCATCGACGCCCTTCAGCGCCTTCATGATGAAGTCGCCGACCACGCTGGACGGGATTTCGGTCTCGCCCAGGCTTTCCAGCTGGCGGACGATGCGGTTGACCATTTGCTCGATCTGGTCGGCCTGGACCGGGCGCTTGCGCAGAGCCACGCCCAGGGAGCGCTCCAGCTTGTCGCGGTCAAACGGGGTGCGGCGGCCGTTGCGCTTCAGGATGACCAGTTCGCGCAGCTGCACCCGCTCGAAGGTGGTGAAGCGCCCGTTGCAGTTGGGGCAGGACCGGCGGCGTCGGATGGCCGAACCGTCGTCCGACGGCCGGCTGTCCTTCACTTGGGTGTCCTGATGACCGCAGAAGGGGCACTTCATCGGACGGTCATCCGTAGATGGGGAAGCGGTGCGTCAGTTCGCGCACCTGGGCCGCCACGCCGGCGACCAGGGCGGGATCGGCCTCGTCCCCGCCGTTCATCGACGAGACGACGTCGGCGATCCAGTGGCCGATCTGCTGGAACTCGGCCTCGCCGAAGCCGCGCGTGGTGCCGGCCGGCGTGCCCAGCCGGACGCCCGAGGTGACGGTGAAGGGGGCGGTGTCGAACGGCACGCCGTTCTTGTTGCAGGTCATCAGCGCCTTTTCGAGCTCGTGCTCGGTGGCCTTGCCGGTCACGCCCTTGGGCCGCAGGTCGACCAGCATCAGGTGGCTGTCGGTGCCGCCCGAGACGATGGCCAGGCCGCGCTCGACCAGGACGGCGGCCAGGGCCTGGGCGTTCTTGACCACCTGCTGGGCGTAGAGCTTGAACTCGGGCTTCAGCGCCTCGCCGAAGGCCACGGCCTTTGCGGCGATGACGTGCTCCAGCGGGCCGCCCTGCAGGCCGGGGAAGACGGCCGAGTTGATCTTCTTGCCCAGGTCGGCGTCGTTGGACAGGATCATGCCGCCGCGCGGGCCGCGCAGGGTCTTGTGCGTGGTGGTGGTGACGACGTGGGCGTGCGGGATCGGGTCGGGATAGACGCCGCCGGCGACCAGGCCGGCGTAGTGGGCCATGTCGACCATCAGATAGGCGCCGACGCTGTCGGCGATCTCGCGGAAGCGCTTGAAGTCGATGTGGCGGCTGTAGGCGCTGGCGCCGGCCAGGATCAGCTTGGGCTTTTCCCGCTCGGCCATCTCGGCGACGTGATCGTAATCAATGAGATGGTCGTCTTCCTTCACCTTGTAGGTGACGGGGCGGAACCACTTGCCGGACTGGTTGGCGGGCGAACCGTGGGTCAGGTGGCCGCCGCAGGCCAGATCCATGCCCAGGAAGGTGTCGCCCGGCTGCAGCAAGGTGAAGAAGACCGCCTGGTTGGCCTGGGCGCCCGAGTGGGGCTGGACGTTGGCGAAGGCGGCGCCGAACAGCGTCTTGGCGCGCTCGCGGGCCAGGTCCTCGGTGATGTCGACGTATTCGCAGCCGCCGTAGTAGCGACGGCCGGGATAGCCTTCGGCGTATTTGTTGGTCAGGACCGAGCCTTGCGCGTCCAGCACCGCCTGGGAGACGATGTTCTCCGACGCGATCAGCTCGATCTGTTCGCGCTGACGGCCCAGTTCGCCCTGGATGCCCTTGAAGACGTCCGGATCGGCGTCGGCGAGCGTCTTGGTGAAATAGGCGTCGTGGGTGAAGGCGGTCACGCTGAAATCCCCGCAAATCGAAAGCTGGCCTATCTAGGCCGCGGCGGGAAGAACCACAACATGTTGTGGTGAACGCGCTCAACCGTGGCCCAGCACGCGCCTCAGCTTGGCGATCGCCACGCGTTCGACGGCCTTTGGTTCGTTCGCCGGGCCCATGGCGCTGACCTCGCGGCCGGAGGCGACATGGATGGCCGAGCATTTGACGTAGGGGCCGTTGCGGACGAACTCGACGATGACCTCTCCGAGGTCGTCGCCGGACGTCATGCGGCGACGGGCCGGCGCGCCACGTTGCAGTGGGAGAAGAGCTTGTCCATCGCCTGGACCAGGTGATCCATCATCGCATCGGTGTGGTTCGGCGAGGGGGTGAAGCGCAGCCGCTCGGTCCCCTTGGGCACGGTCGGATAGTTGATCGGCTGGACATAGACGCCGAAGTCTTCCAGCAGCATGTCCGAGATCATCTTGCAGTGGACCGGATCGCCCACCAGCACCGGCACGATGTGGCTCTCCGACGCCATGACCGGCAAGCCGGCGGCCTCGAACCGGGCCTTCAGCGTCGCCGCGCGCTCCTGGTGCTGGTCGCGCAGTTCGGGGTGGGCCTTCAGGTGACGCACCGAGGCCAGGGCGCCGGCGGTCAGGGCCGGGGGCAGGGAGGTGGTGAAGATGAAGCCCGAGGCCCAGCTGCGCACCGCGTCCACGATCACGGCGTCGGCGGCGATATAGCCGCCCATCACGCCGATGGCCTTGCCCAGGGTGCATTCGATGATGTCGATCTGGTCCAGCACGCCGTCGCGCTCGGCCACGCCCGCGCCGGTGTCGCCGTACAGGCCCACGGCGTGCACCTCGTCCAGATAGGTCAGGGCGCCGTACTTTTTGGCCAGGGCGATCGTGCCCTTCAGGTCGGCGATGTCGCCGTCCATCGAATAGACGCTCTCGAAGGCGATCAGCTTGGGCGCGTCGGCTGGCGCATCGGCCAGCAGGGCCTCGAGATGGGCCAGGTCGTTGTGCTTGAACACGTGCCGCTCGCCGCCGCCGTGGCGGATGCCGGCGATCATCGAGGCGTGGTTCAGCGAATCCGAGAAGGTGATCAGGCCCGGCAGGATCTTCTGCAGGGTCGACAGGGTCGCCTCGTTGCCGACATAGCCCGAGGTGAACAGCAGCGCCGCTTCCTTGTGGTGCCAGGCGGCCAGCTCGGCCTCCAGGTCGACGGCGGGGCGGGTGGTGCCGGAGATGTTGCGCGTGCCGCCGGCGCCGGCGCCCATCTCGTCCAGCGCCCCATGCATGGCGTCCAGCACCGCCGGATGCTGGCCCATGCCCAGGTAGTCGTTGGAGCACCAGATCACCACGTCCTGCTCGGACCCGTCCGCGCTGCGGCGCGTGGCGCGCGGGAACTGGCCGCGCACGCGCTTCAGGTCGGCGAAGACCCGGTAGCGGCCCTCGCTGCGGACCTGCTCCACGGAGTTCTGAAAGGCGGCCTTATAGTCGAACAAGAGACGCGTTCTTTCGCTTATGGCGACGTGCCCCGGTATTTGCGCCGCTCGGACGGGCTTGTCCATGTCCCCGACGTGGACAAAACGCCCCAAACCCTTAATTGATAACGGTTCTCAGATTGGGCGCGGCGAGGGAGGGCGGCCGCGCCATTCGGTGCAAGGCCAAGCTTGAATACCCCCGTTGCGCCATCGTTTGCCCCGTGACAGGCTCGCCCCTGCAATTCCCAAAGGGACGCGCTGGTGCGTCCGCCGCGCTCGGGGGGACCGGAAGGCGGATAGAGGCGATAACGCCCGCCGCGCCAAGGGTCCGTGCGCTTCACTTTGCAAGGGCATGGAAACGCCAATGACCATTTATCTTTCGCTCGCCTTCGCGGCCGGCGTGCTGGGGGTGCTGTTCGGCGCCGTCCAGACCGGCGTGCTGATGAAGGCCAGCGCCGGCAACGACAAGATGCGAGAGATCGCGGCCGCCATTCAGGAAGGGGCGTCGGCCTATCTGAAGCGGCAATACATGACCATCGGCCTGGTCGGGATCGTGATCCTGATCGCCGCCTTCTTCCTGATCGGCCCCTATGCGGCGGTCGGCTTCCTGATCGGCGCGGTGCTCAGCGGCGCCGCGGGCTATGCGGGGATGCTCATCTCGGTGCGGGCCAACGTCCGCACCGCCCAGGCGGCGTCGGAGAGCCTGGCCAAGGGGCTGAACCTGGCGTTCCGCTCGGGCGCCATCACCGGCATGTTCGTGGCGGGCGGGGCCCTGATCGGGGTGTCGGGCTATTACATCGTGCTGACCCATCACCTTGGGCTGGCCCCGACCAGCCGCGAGGTGATCGACGGCCTGGTGGCGCTGGGCTTCGGCGCCTCGCTGATCTCCATCTTCGCGCGTCTGGGCGGCGGCATCTTCACCAAGGGCGCCGACGTCGGCGGCGACATGGTGGGCAAGGTCGAGGCCGGCATCCCCGAGGACGATCCCAGAAACGCCGCGACCATCGCCGACAATGTGGGCGACAACGTCGGCGACTGCGCCGGCATGGCCGCCGACCTGTTCGAGACCTATGCGGTGACGACGGTGGCGACCATGGTGCTGGCGGCCATCTTCTTCCGCGACCAACCCTATGTCGGGGCGATGATGGCCCTGCCGCTGGCGATCTGCGGCGCCTGCGTCGTCACCTCGATCATCGGCAGCTTCTTCGTGCGGCTGGGCAAGTCGAACAACATCATGGGCGCGCTGTACCAGGGGCTGATCGTCACCGGCGTGCTGTCCATCGGCGCGGTCTGGTGGGTTATCGACCAGATGGTGACCGGCCCGATCGTCACGGTCGGGGGCCTGGAGATCCAGCCGATGGCCCTGTTCTGGTCCGGCATGGTCGGCCTGGCGGTGACCGCCGCCATCGTGGTCATCACCGAATACTACACCGGCAGCCATTCGCGCCCCGTGCGCTCGGTCGCCAACGCCTCGGTGTCCGGCCACGGCACAAACGTGATCCAAGGCCTGGCCGTCTCGCTGGAGGCCACGGCGCTGCCGGCGCTGACGATCATCGTCGGCATCGTCGCCAGCTTCCAGCTGGCGGGCCTGTTCGGCATCGCCATCGCCACCACGACCATGCTGGGCGTGGCGGGGATGATCGTGGCGCTGGACGCCTTCGGCCCCGTCACCGACAACGCCGGCGGCATCGCCGAAATGGCGGGCCTGCCGTCGGAAGTGCGGCATTCGACCGACGCCCTGGACGCGGTGGGCAACACCACCAAGGCAGTGACCAAGGGCTACGCCATCGGTTCGGCCGGCCTGGGGGCGCTGGTGCTGTTCGCGGCCTATACGTCGGACCTGCAGTACTTTTCGGCCAATCCGGCGGATTATCCGTTCTTCGCCGACATGGGGCCGATCGCCTTCGACCTGACCAACCCCTATGTCGTGGTCGGCCTGCTGTTCGGGGGGCTGCTGCCCTTCCTGTTCGGCGGCATGTCGATGATGGCGGTGGGCCGCGCGGCCGAATCGGTCGTGGCCGAGGTGCGCCGCCAGTTCCGCGAGAACCCCGGCATCATGACCTATCAGGTCAAGCCGGAGTACGGCCGGGCGGTCGACATCCTGACCCGGGCGGCGATCCGCGAGATGATCGTGCCGTCGCTGCTGCCGGTGCTGTCGCCGATCGTGCTGTTCGTGGCCGTCCTGGCCATTTCGGACAAGGCCAACGCCTTCGCGGCGCTGGGGGCCATGCTGATGGGGGTGATCGTCACCGGCCTGTTCGTGGCCATTTCGATGACGTCGGGCGGCGGCGCCTGGGACAACGCCAAGAAGGTGATCGAGGAAGGCTTCACCGACAAGGCGGGCGTGGTCCACGGCAAGGGATCCGAGGCGCACAAGGCCGCCGTCACCGGCGACACCGTGGGCGATCCCTACAAGGACACGTCGGGCCCGGCGGTGAACCCGATGATCAAGATCACCAACATCGTGGCCCTGCTGCTGCTGGCGGTGCTGGCCAGCGGCACGGTCGGCTGATCCTGCCTGGTCCCGGAAAAGACCAAAGCCCCGGAGAGCGATCTCCGGGGCTTTTTCTTTCGGGCCTGTGCGCGCGACGCGGTGGCCTGCGGCCTGAGGCCAATTCCGGCGCCTTGGCGGTCCTAGTCCGGGCGGCGCTGGCCGGGGATGTCTTCCTCGGTGCGGGGCAGCTGGCCGCGGCCGACGTTGCCCAGCAGCTGTTCCAGCACGGTCAGCGAGCGGCCGCGCGTGGGCGTCTCGTTGGAATTCATGGCGATCTGCTCGCCGTCGGCCAGGCCCAGGGTGCGCACGCCCGCGACCTTGTCGCCGCCGTCCTCGAAGGTGATTTCGGTGACGGTGCGCTGGGAGATGACGGGGCGATTGTAGGTGTATTTCTCGGTCGTCTGGCTGATGTAGTACCAGACCTGGTCCGGCTCGAAGGTCGAGGTGGTGGACGGCGAGCCCAGCTTGGCCAGCACCGTTTCCTTGGTGTCCGTGCCGGCGACCACGTCCTGGGGCTTGGCGTCGATGGCCTGGAAGCCGTTGTTGCCGATGGTCGGCGCGCACGCGGCGCTGAGGCCGGCCAGCGAAACGGCGACGAGAAGCGGGGCGAAACGGGACATGATCGGGCGCCTGCGAGGGAACAAGGTCTTTGACCTAGACGGACCCGCGTCCTAGTTCAACGTCGCGGCGTAAAAGGGGCCGTGCGGGACATCATGCTGAAACACCTCTTCAAGACGCGGCCCGGCGGCCGGATCGGCGACGATCTCTACGCCCTGGCCGTGGCCCAGGCCCGCAATCCGGCCTTCTACACCCGACTGGGGGTTGAGGACCGGATCGACGCGCGATTCGAACTCTACACCCTGCACGTCCTGCTGCTGGTGATGCGTCTGCGCGACGAGGACACCGTGCGCGGCCAGGAAACCGCCCAGACCCTGTTCGACGTCTATGTGTCGGCGCTGGACCACGCCCTGCGCGAGGAAGGCGTGGGCGACATCTCGGTCGGCAAGAAGATGCGCAAGCTGGGCGAGGCGCTGTATGGCCGGATGACCGCCTATGAAGGGCCGCTGCGCCAGGGCGACGCGGAGGCCTTGGCCCAGGCCCTGGCGCGCAACGTCTACGGCGCGGACGCGGCGGAACACGCCGGCGCGCTGGCGCGCTACGCCCTGGCGGCCCGCACGGGGCTGGGCGCGCAGGATTTCAACGCGGTGCTGGCCCGGCCCGCCTGGGGCGACGTCTAGAGAGCCATGAAAGACCTTCCTTTCACCGACACGGTGCGAATCAACCAGATCGGCGCGGGCCTGAGCCGGCGGCTGGAACCGGACGCCGATGCGCGCAAGCGGATTGCTCGGTCGCTGGACCTGCAGGGGCTGGAGAGCTTCGTCGCCGAGATAGAACTGGCCCCCACGCCGACGTCCAGCGCCTGGACGCTGAAGGGTCGGGTGACGGCCCATGCGGTCCAGACCTGCGGCCTGACGCTGGAGCCGCTGCCCCTGGACGTGGATCGCCGCTTTTCCATCCAGCTGGTCGAATCGGCGCCGCAGGAGGCCGAGGAGATCGAGGTGACGCTGGACGAGGACGACGTCGATCCGATCGAGGACGGCAAGATCGACCTGGGCCAATACGCCGTCGAACAGCTGGCCCTGTCGCTGGACCCATTCCCGCGCAAGGCCGGCGCCGCGTTTGTCCAGCCCGACGAGCCGGCCGAGATCTCGCCCTTCGCCGCGCTGAAGGCCCTGAAGCCGGGCGGCGACCCAGGCCGAGGTTGACCTAGCGGCCGGTTGGTTGCATCCCCCGGCCGAGGCGCTATCGTCCCGCGCCCCCCATGAGGCGTCGCGACAAGACGACGCGGCCATACGAGGTCCCATTGCCAGCCCCAGTAACGATCTCGCTTGAC
Source organism: Brevundimonas albigilva (assembly GCF_023573565.1). Taxonomy (NCBI): domain Bacteria; kingdom Pseudomonadati; phylum Pseudomonadota; class Alphaproteobacteria; order Caulobacterales; family Caulobacteraceae; genus Brevundimonas; species Brevundimonas albigilva. The sequence continues at coordinate 1,490,313 of NZ_CP097649.1, read as the reverse complement.
GCCATGGGCGGCGATCACGGGCCGTCCGTCGTCGTGCCCGGCGTCCGCAGCTATCTCCGCACCCACGGCGGGCAGGGCGTTCGCTTCCTGCTGCACGGCGACGAGGCCGCGATCGCGCCCGAGCTGTCGCGCTGCGGCCTGACCGAACTCTGCGAGATCCGCCACACGGACAAGGTGGTGGCGATGGACGAGAAGCCGGCCCAGGCGATGCGTCGCGGCAAGGGCTCCAGCCTGTGGAACGCCATCGAGGCGGTGAAGACCGGCGAGGCCGGCGGCGTCGTCTCGGCCGGCAACACCGGCGCCCTGATGGCGATCTCGAAGCTGATCCTGCGCATGGCGGCCCCGGGGCTGGAGCGTCCGGCCATCGTCGCCAGCTGGCCCACCTTCAAGGGGGTGACGGCGGTGCTGGACGTCGGCGCCAACATCGGCAGCGACGCCGAACAGCTGGTCGAGTTCGCCATCATGGGCGAGGCCTTCCAGACCGCGGTCCACGGCGTGGCGCGCCCGAGCATCGGCCTGCTGAACGTCGGGTCCGAGGACATGAAGGGCAATGAGCAGGTCAAGGAGGCCCACGCCATCCTGCGCGACGGGCCGTTCGAGCTGAACTACCAGGGCTTCGTCGAGGGCGACGACATCGGCAAGGGCACGGTGGACGTGGTCGTCACCGACGGCTTCACCGGCAACATCGCCCTGAAGACGGCCGAGGGCACCGCGCGCTACGTCTCGGCCCTGTTGCGCGAGGCGCTGACCTCGAACCTTCAGGCCAAGCTGGGCGCGGCCATCGCCATGCCCGCCCTGCGCCGGATGCGCGAAAAGATCGACCCCAGCGCCATCAACGGCGGCCCCTTGCTGGGGCTGAAGGGCATCGTGGTGAAGAGCCACGGCGGCGCCGACGCCAAGGGGTTCGGCAATGCGATCCGCATCGCCGTCGACCTGGCGCGCAGTGACTACATGACCAAGGTCGGCGCCAACCTGGGCCGGCTGGAAGCCGTGTTCGACCACGCCGCCCCCGCCGGCGAAATCTCTGGAGACACCCCCCAGTGAGCGTCACCCGCAGCGCCGTCACCGGCGTCGGCTCCTTCCTGCCGGAGCAGATCGTCACCAACGCCGACCTGGCCGAGATCGTCGACACCTCCGACGAATGGATCCAGGAACGCACCGGCATCAAGCAGCGCCACAAGGCGCGCGACGACCAGCCGACCAGCGACCTGGCGGTCGAGGCGGCCAGGAAGGCCCTGATCGACGCCGGCAAAACGGCGGCCGACGTCGATCTGATCATCGTCGCCACCACCACGCCCGACATGACCTTTCCGGCCGTCGCCTCCATCGTCCAGCGCAAGCTGGGCGCGCCGGTTGGGATCGCCTTCGACGTCCAGGCGGTGTGTTCGGGCTTCGTCTATGCGCTGAGCGTCGCCGACGGCTTCGTCGCGCGCGGCCTGTCGAAATGCGCCCTGGTCATCGGCGCCGAGGAGATGACTCGGCTGATGGACTGGACCGACCGGACCACCTGCGTCCTGTTCGGCGACGGCGCCGGGGCCGTGGTGCTGGAGCCGCGCGAAGGGCAGGGGACGGCGGCCGACCAGGGGATGCTGGGCTTCGCCCTGCGCGCCGACGGAACCAAGACCGACCTGCTCTACGTCGACGGCGGCCCGGCCTCGACCGGCACGGTCGGCCACCTGCGCATGGCCGGCAACCAGGTCTTCCGCCACGCCGTGGTCAACATCGCCGAAGGCATCACCGCCGCCTGCGAGGCCGCCGGCATCCAGGTGTCCGACGTCGACTGGTTCGTGCCCCACCAGGCCAATCAGCGCATCATCAAGGGCGTCGGCGACCGGCTGGGCCTGGACGAGGATAAGGTGATCTCGACCGTGGCGATGCACGCCAACACCTCGGCCGCCTCGATCCCGTTGGCGCTGGACGCCGCGATCCAGGACGGCCGCATCAAGAAGGGCGACATGGTCCTGCTGGAGGCGATGGGCGGGGGCCTGACCTGGGGCGCCTGCGCGGTCCGACTGTAGCAAGCGCGCGGGGCCCATTGATTTCCGGCGGGTTTCGCGTCTCTATGCGGCGCAAGGTAGTCGGGTAGGCAATCAGGGAGGCGGTCGTCATGGCTGGACAGCAGACCCTCACGCGCGCGGACCTGTGCGAAGCGGTTCATGCGGAAGTCGGACTGTCGCGCCAGGAGTGTTCGCAGCTGGTCGAGCGCACCCTGGATCTGATCGTCGACGCGCTGGAGCGCGGCGAGACGGTCAAGCTGTCGGGCTTCGGCGTCTTCCAGGTGCGCGAGAAGCGCGCCCGCATGGGTCGCAATCCCAAGACCGGCGAACCCGCCGCGATCAGCCCGCGCCGGGTCATCAGCTTCCGCGCCTCGCAGATCATGAAGGGGCGTGTGCACGACGCGGTCCTGGAAGACTGATCGCCGTGGCCTCGCCCAAGAGCGCCAACGCCTTTCGCACCATTTCCGAGGCGGCCGAGGAAGTCGGCGCGCCCCAGCACGTGCTGCGGTTCTGGGAGACCAAGTTCGCCTTCGTCGCGCCGGTCAAGCGGGCGGGCGGGCGGCGTTTCTATCGCCCGGCCGACATCGCGGTGCTCAAGGCCGTCAAACGCCTGCTGCACGACGAGGGCCTGACGATTCGCGGCGTGCAGCGCCTGCACAAGGACCAGGGGCTGAAGAAGCTGCTGGGCGCCGAGGCCTCCGTGCTGATCGACGACGGCGATGCGCCGCCGCCCCCGCCTGCCGCGCCGACGCAAGGCGTGGAAACGCCCGCCGACAGCGCCCGGCTGCGCGCCGTCCTGGCCGATCTGGAGCAGGCCAGGGCCCGGCTGGACGCCGTTCTCTCACAGTAGGTGGAAAACCCGGTTTTTGGGTTTGCGGCCGGCGAGCCGCCCGTCTATAGGGAGCGCCTTCGGAGCGTGGCGCAGCCTGGTAGCGCACTTGACTGGGGGTCAAGGGGTCGCAGGTTCGAATCCTGTCGCTCCGACCATTCTTGAAAAACAGAATGACTTTGGTGGGGTCGTCCTTGCGGGCGACCCCATCGTCGTTTCAGCGGCCGCGCTCGGCCCATTTGAGCAGGGGAATGAGCGGCAGGCCCCAGGCCGTGCCGCCGATCGCGAAGAACAGGAAGTCGATCCAGGCCGAGGCGGGCAGCAGCCCGCGCAGGGCGATCAGCCCCCACACCCAGAAGGCCAGGAAGGCCAGCACGCCCAGGGCCGCGATGAAGCGACGCAGACGCGCGGGCATCAGCGCTTGCTCCGGAACAGGAAGAAGGCGACCAGGCAGATCACCGATCCGGCCAGCGACCAGGGAATCCAGGTCCAGCTGTCCATGGTGCTGACGGCGAGGACGCGCACGGCCAGGAACCAGCCGCACAGCAGGCCGACCCCCGAGACCAGGGCGGTCCCGCCCAGCCCGCGACGGCCCGTCAGCAGGTCGGCGACCCAGGCCAGCAGCAGGCCGCCGGCGGCGGCGGCGACGATGTCCAGATACTGCACGCGATCTCCCCGGGCCCGCCGCCCTTAACCTAAACAGACTCGATCTTGGCGGCCGAGGGGGGCATACCGCACCGGTCGCTTTCGATCACCGTCGAAACGGCAGCATATCCGTGTCAGCGTCGAGCGTCGAATGAGCCGTTTCGGAAATCCAGACCGCAATCGCGCCGTGGCCGTGTGGCTGTTCGCCACTGCGGCCCTGGTCTTTCTGATGGTGGTGGTGGGCGGAATCACGCGCCTGACGGGTTCGGGCCTGTCGATCACGGAATGGAAGCCCATCATGGGCGCCATACCGCCGCTGAACCAGGCGGACTGGATGGATGCGTTCGACAAGTACCGCCAGATTCCGCAGTACGCCCAGGTCAACGCCGGCATGACGCTGGACGAGTTCAAGTTCATCTTCTTCTGGGAATGGTCGCACCGTTTGCTGGGGCGGCTGATCGGCCTGGTCTTCTTCCTGCCGCTGGTCGTCTTCCTGGCGTTGCGCGCCGCGCCGCCGCTGTCCAGGCTGCATCGCCACGCCCTGCCGGATCGCCTCGTCTGGCGCTGCGTGATGCTGCTGGCGTTGGGCGGGCTGCAGGGGCTGATCGGCTGGTGGATGGTGTCCAGCGGCCTGTCGGAGCGGGTCAGCGTCGCGCCCGAGCGGCTGGCCGTCCATCTGGGCCTGGCCTTTATCCTGTTCTCGGCCCTGATCTGGACCGGGCTGGAGGCCTGGAACGGCGAGGACCACGGACGTCCGCCGGCCGGCTGGGCGCGGGGCGCGGCGGTCCTGCTGGGCGCGGTCTTCCTGCAATGCCTGCTGGGGGCGCTGGTGGCGGGCGGCAAGGCGGGGCTGGTCTATACCGACTGGCCGCTGATGAACGGGGCCGTGCTGCCGCCGGCGGACTGGAGCGCGGGGGCGGGCGCCTTCCTGCATGACCAGGCGCTGACGCAGTTCAATCACCGGCTGGTCGCCTATGGCCTGCTGATCGGCGCCAGCCTCTACGCCTTTCAGGCCTGGCGCTGGCGGGTGGCCGAGGGCATGGGCTTCGCGGCCTTCACCCTGGCGGGGGCCGTCTGGCTGCAGGCCGTGCTGGGGATCGTCACCCTGATGCACGCCGTGCCCCTGTGGCTGGGCGTGCTGCACCAGGCGGGCGCGGCGATCGTGCTGGCGCTGGCCACGGCCAATCTGTGGGTCGTGCTGAGGGCTCAGCCCCGGCTGTTCATGTCCGGACCGAGGTCCATGGGCCTCTGATCGCCAGGGTCATGCCCGGGTACATGATGTTGACGAACAGCACCTGTCCGTCCGGCGAGAAGCAGGCGCCGGCGAACTCGGCGTTGCCGGTGAAGACGTTGCGCGCGATCGTATAGACCCGGCCGTCCGGCGTGACGCCTTTCAGGTGGTTGCGGACCGTGTCGGAATAGTTGTCCTCGCACACCACCAGATGGCCCCAGGGCGCGACGGTGATGTTGTCGCCCATGTTCAGGGTCCTTTCGTCCGTGCTTTCCACGAACAGCTGAAGCCGGTCGGCGGCGCCGTCCATGCCGGGCACCAGGCGCAGGATCTGCCCCCGCCGGATCGGCCCGCCGGAGGTGGCGGTGAAGTACATTTCATCGTCGCCCCACCAGACGCCTTCGCCGCGCGCCACCAGGGCCGCGCCCGCCGCATGGCCCCGGGCCGCCAGGTCGCCGTTCGGCGACTCCACGTCCTCCAGGTCGATCCACGCGACCTCGCGCCAGTCGCCGACGGCCCAGGCGCGGTCGTCCTGATTGCGGGTGTCGGCCGAGGGCGCGCCCTTCCACGCCATCGCCTGGAGCTTTCCGCCCCGCGCCAGCTGGCCGGGCGTGTCGGGGATGAAGCGATAGAACAGGCCGGCGTTGTCGTCCTCGGTCAGATAGACGACGCCGGTGCGCGGATCGATGCAGACCGCCTCGTGATCGAACCGGCCCATCGCCTTCAGCGGAACGGGATCGACCGGCCCGGTCGCGTCGGCGGGAACCTCGAACACCCAGCCGTGCGCCTTGGTCACGTCGGCGTCGCCGGGCGTCTCCAGCGTCTCCTCGCACGACAGCCAACTGCCCCACGGCGTGGGGCCTCCGCAACAGTTTGTCGAGGTCCCCGCCAGGGTCAGGCGCTGGCTGACCTTTCGCCGCGTCTCCAGGTCATAGACGATGGTGGAGCAGCCGCCGGGCAGGGGGCGGCCGTCCTTGTAGGTGTCAAAGGCCCGCGCCGCGTCCAGCCGGCCGATCTCCTCCTGGTGCAGGCCGCCCGGCCCCAGGTTGCGGTGCAGGGCGCTGGAGCCCTTCAGTTCGTGGTTGAGCACCAGGGCCACGCGCGATCCGTCCAGGGGGAAGCAGGCCATGCCGTCCGGCTGGCCCGGCGCGAACAGGCCGTCGTCCATCCGGTCGCCGCTCTGGGCCACGACCTGGTAGGAAAAGCCCTCGGGCAGGTCGAGCAGGCGGTTCGGATCGCGCAGCAGGGGGCCGTAGCCGGCGACCTCGTTGACGTAGGTCTCCGGCTCGGCGGCGACCGCATGGCGCGCCAGTCCGGCGAAGGCCAGGGCGGCGGCGGAAGTCAGGGCGCGGCGGCGATGAAGGCGCATGGTCGGCTCCGGCGGGCAGGGGAGGCCCTCCGATGGCGCATAAAGGTCATGGTTTGATGACGACGGGTGTTATTTCGTAACGGCGAGGGGCCCGCGCGGCTGAGGTATTTTAATACCGTTTACAGAAAGCTACGTTAAATCAGCCGCTTGACCGGATTTCGGCGCTCAAGGCGACATTGACGCGCCCCGCCGCCTCCTGTATCAGCCCGCCTTCCTTCGGTTCCTTCGGGAGCCGGACCCGATTTTCGTCTCCAGGAACAACCTCATGCTGAAGAGCACCACGGCTTCGCTGAAGCCGGCCGAGGTCGAGAAGAAGTGGATCCACATCGACGCCGAAGGCGTCGTGGTGGGCCGCCTCGCGACCTTCATCGCCAACCGTCTGCGCGGCAAGCACCGCGGCGACTACACCCCGCACGTCGATTGCGGCGACTACGTCGTCGTCACCAACGTCGACAAGGTGGTGTTCACCGGCAAGAAGAACACCGACAAGGTCTATTATCGCCACACCGGCCACCCGGGCGGCGTCAAGGAAACCACCCCGGCCAAGGTGCTGGGAGGCCGTTTCCCCGAGCGCGTGCTGGAAAAGGCCGTCGAGCGGATGCTGCCCAAGGAAAGCCCGCTGGCCCGCAAGCAGATGACGCACCTGCGTCTGTTCGCAGGCAGCCAGCACGACCACGAAGCGCAGCAACCGGAAACGATCGACTTCAAGTCGGCGTCCCCCAAGAACACCCGGAGCGTCTGAGCATGACCGACGTGACCAACACCGAGGCCGCCACCGGCTTCGACGCCCTGAAAGGCCTGACCGCCTCGGCTGAATCGGAAGCCCCCGTCCACGTCCAGAAGCTGGACGCCCAGGGCCGCGCCTATTCGACCGGCAAGCGCAAGAACGCCATCGCCCGCGTTTGGGTGAAGCCGGGGTCGGGCAAGATCACCGTCAACGGCAAGGACGTCGGCGCCTATTTCGCCCGTCCGGTGCTGCAGATGATGGTGGCCCAGCCGCTGACCGTCTCCGAGCGCGCCACCCAGTACGACGTCGTCTGCACCGTCGAGGGTTCGGGCCTGTCGGGCCAGGCCGGCGCCATCCGCCACGGCCTGTCGCACGCCCTGACGCACTATGAGCCGGAACTGCGCAAGGTCCTGAAGCCGCACGGCTTCCTGACCCGCGACAGCCGCGTCGTCGAGCGCAAGAAGTACGGCCGCGCCAAGGCCCGCCGCAGCTTCCAGTTCTCGAAGCGCTAACTGGCGACCGCCAGTCGGTTACGAAGGGGCGCTTCGGGGAAACCTGGAGCGCCTTTTTCTTTGGAGGAGCGCGGACCTTCAGGTCCGCAAGCGGCGGGTTCAAGACCCGCGGTCCAGGAGAGCGTCACATGACTCACACCCTCTTCATCGACGGCGAGGCCGGCACCACGGGGCTGGAGATCCGCGAGCGGCTGGAGGCGCGCCCGGACCTAGAGCTGATCCTGCTGGGCGACCGGCGGCGCGATCCCGCAGCGCGGCGCGAGGCCCTGAACGGCGCCGACGCCGTGATCCTGTGCCTGCCCGACGACGCGGCGCGCGAGGCCGTGGCCATGATCGAGAACCCCGCGGTCAAGGTGATCGACGCCTCGACCGCCTATCGGGTGGCGCCCGGCTGGGCCTACGGTTTCCCCGAGATGGACCCCGGCCAGCGCGAGATGATCGCCGACGCGCGTTTCGTCTCCAATCCCGGCTGCTATCCGACCGGCTTCATCGGCCTGGTTCGCCCTCTGGTCAGGGCCGGCCTGGTCCCCGCCGACTGGCCCGTCAGCGTCAACGCCGTCAGCGGCTATTCCGGCGGCGGCAAGGCCATGATCGCCGAGTTCGAAGGGGAGGGCGCATTGACCGCCTACCGCGCCTACGGCCTGTCGCTGAAGCACAAGCACGTGCCGGAAATGACCCGGCACGCCGGCCTGTCTCGCCCGGTCCTGTTCACGCCCGCCGTCGGGAACTATCGCCAGGGGATGCTGGTCGAGGTTCCGCTGCACCTCGGCGCCTTGCCGGAGACGCCCTCCATCGAGCGGCTGCACGGCGCCCTGGTCGAGGCCTACGACGGCCAGCGGTTCGTCGAGGTCGCGGACCTGGAGGACACCGAGGCCATGACCGGCCTGGAGCCCGAAGGGCTGAACGGCACCAACCGCCTGCGCCTGCACGTGTTCGGCGACCGGGCAGGCGAGCAGGCGCGCCTGGTCGCCCTGCTGGACAATCTGGGCAAGGGCGCCTCGGGCGCGGCGGTCCAGAACCTCAACATCATGCTGGGGCTGGACGAGGGGCAGGGGCTGATCTGATCGCCGCCTGAAACCGATCGGGCGTCGCCGTCGTAAGGAGGGCATGGAACCGATCGCCCCCCTTCATCGCCGCGGCCTGCTGACCGGCGCCGCGGCGCTCGCCCTTTCGGCCTGTTCGCCCCAGGCGGCCGACGCGGGCGAGGCCCAGTACGCCAACTCGCCGTACCGCCGCGTCACCGACGCCGACTGGCGCCGCCGGCTGGGCGACGACGCCTGGCGCGTGCTGCGCCACGAGGCGACCGAGCGGCCCTACAGCAGCCCGCTCAATGACGAGCACCGTCGCGGGACCTTCGTCTGCAAGGGCTGCGACCTGCCGCTGTTCCGCTCGGGCTGGAAGTTCGACTCTCGCACCGGCTGGCCCAGCTTCTATACGGTCATCGCCGCCAACATCGGCCGCAAGCGCGACCTGGCCATCGGCGTTCCGCGCACCGAATACCACTGCGCCCGCTGCCTGGGGCACCAGGGCCACGTCTTCAACGACGGCCCGCGACCGACGGGGCTGCGCTACTGCAACAACGGCGCGGCGCTGAAGTTTGTAGCGGCCTAGAATGGCCCAAGCAACTATCGCCTAAGATATATTATGCGAAATAAAATCACGAGGATCGGGGCGGCGACGTCAGCGCGAAGGCCCGCCGTCAATCGGGTTTCCACAACGACATCAGAACCCTAGGAAGCATTTCTGGGAGGTCTTCGGAGATCATGCCGGGCCCGAACGCGCTGGCGGCCTGGGCGTGGATCCAGGTGGCGGCGCAGGCTGCGTCGAAGCTGTCCATGCGCTGGGCCAGCAGGCCGCCGATCATGCCGGACAGCACGTCGCCGGAGCCGGCGGTCGCCAGCCACGGCGACCCGTTCGGATTGACGGCGCAGCGGCCGTCGGGCGCGGCGATGACGGTTTCAAATCCCTTGAGCACGACCACCGCCTGGGCGCGCCGCGACGCTTCCAGCGCGGCCTTTTCCCGACCCTGGTCCATGAGGCCCGGAAACAGGCGTTCGAACTCGCCCTCGTGCGGCGTCAGGACGTCGTCCCGGTCCAGCACGGCGAACAAATCGCCGCTGCGGCCCTTGAACACGCTGAGGCCGTCGGCGTCGATCACCAGCGCCGCGCCGCCCTGGGACACCGCGCTGATGTTGGCGACCGTCATCTCGTCCAGGCCGGCCGCCGGACCGATCACCAGGGCGTCCATCGCCTCGGTCTCGCGCGCCAGGGCGTCGGCGTTGGAGAACGGCGTCAGCATGATCGCCTCGACCGCCGGGGCGATGACCGAGGCGGCCTCGGGCGGACAGAAGAGGCGCACCAGGCCCGCCCCCATCCGCAGGCCCGCGCGCGCCGCCAGCCGCGCCGCGCCCGTCTGGTGGGCGCGCCCCGACACCACGCCCAGCCGCCCGCGCGTATGCTTGTGCGTGTTCCTGTCCGGCCAGGGAAGATTTTTGCGCCAGATCGCGGGGTCGTTGGTTTGCATCTTCGCCTGCCGATTATACGTGAAATTTCCGAGAAAAAGCGCTTGCGTTCGCCCGCCTTGCCGTGTCCCATTCCCGCCCGAGCGGGGTCGCATTTCGCGCGCCGCTCAGGGGTCGCCATGAAGAAGATCGAAGCCATCATCAAGCCCTTCAAGCTGGATGACGTCAAAGAGGCGCTCCAGGACGTGGGCGTTCAAGGCATGACGGTGCTGGAGGCCAAGGGATATGGCCGCCAGAAGGGTCACTCCGAGCTTTATCGCGGCGCCGAATACGTCATCGACTTCCTGCCCAAGATCAAGATCGAGGTGGTTGTCGCCGACGACCTGGCGCCCGCCGTGGTCGAAGCCATTCAGACCTCGGCCCGCACGGGCAAGATCGGCGACGGCAAGATCTTCGTCTCCGACGTGGCCGACGTGATCCGCATTCGCACCGGCGAAACCGGCGCCCAGGCGGTCTGAGTTCGCGTACCCCTCCCCGGCTCCGGCCCGTCGGGTCGCGATCCGGTCCTCCCCAACGACCAGAAGAACAGGACTTCCGAGAATGAGCGCCAGCAAGATCCTCAAGGAGATCAAGGAAAAGGACGTCCAGTATGTCGACGTCCGCTTCACCGATACGCGCGGCAAGCTGCAGCACGTCACCTTCGACGTCGACCTGGTCGACGAAGAGTTCCTGAACGAAGGCACCATGTTCGACGGGTCGTCGATCGCCGGCTGGAAGGCCATCAACGAGTCCGACATGCTGCTGAAGCCGGACCTGACGACCGCCTACATCGACCCGTTCTACCAGCAGACGACGATGTTCCTGTTCTGCGACGTGCTGAACCCGGACACGGGCGAGCCCTATAACCGCGACAGCCGCTCGATGGCGAAGAAGGCCCTGGCCTATGTCCAGTCCTCGGGCGTGGGCGACGCGGTCTATTTCGGCCCGGAAGCCGAGTTCTTCATCTTCGACGACGTGCGCTGGTCGACCCAGCCGCACGACACCGGCTACGCCTACGATTCGACGGAGCTGCCGGCCAACACCGGCGCCGAATACACCGAGGGCAACATGGGTCACCGCCCGGGGCCCAAGGGCGGTTACTTCCCCGTCAATCCGGTCGACAGCGGCCAGGACCTGCGTGGCGAGATGCTGGGCGTGATGCGCGACCTGGGCCTGCAGCCCGAGAAGCACCACCACGAGGTCGCCCCGGCGCAGCACGAACTGGGCCTGAAGTTCTCGGACCTGCTGACGATGGCCGACCGCCTGCAGCTCTACAAGTACGTGATCCACAACGTCGCCGCCGCCTACGGCAAGTCGGCGACCTTCATGGCCAAGCCGATGTTCGCCGACAACGGCTCGGGCATGCACGTGCACCAGTCGATCTGGAAGGACGGCAAGCCCATGTTCGCCGGCGACAAGTACGCCGGCCTGTCGCAGGAATGCCTGTGGTACATCGGCGGCATCATCAAGCACGCCAAGGCCATCAACGCCTTCTCCAACTCGACGACCAACAGCTACAAGCGCCTGGTGCCGGGATATGAGGCGCCGGTGAAGTTGGCCTATTCGGCCCGCAACCGTTCGGCCTCGATCCGCATCCCGCACGTCTCGTCGCCTAAGGCCAAGCGTCTGGAAGCCCGCTTCCCCGATCCGATGGGCAACCCCTACCTGACCTTCGTGGCGCTGCTGATGGCGGGCCTGGACGGCATCGAGAACCGCATCGATCCGGGCGCACCGGCCGACAAGAACCTGTACGACCTGCCGCCGGAAGAGCGCGGCTCCATCCCCGAGGTCTGCGGCTCGCTGCGCGAGGCGCTGGAGAACCTCGACAAGGACCGCGCCTTCCTCAAGAAGGGCGGCGTGATGGATGACGACTTCATCGACGCCTACATCGAGCTGAAGATGGAGGAGGTGATGCGCCTGCAGCTGCATCCCCACCCCGTCGAGTTCGACATGTACTACAGCTGCTGATCGACAGCGGGCTGAACGCGAAGGCGCCGGGCGGGACCGTCCGGCGCCTTTGTCGTGTCAGGCGACGGCGGCGCCCTGCTCCGCCGCGGGGATGACGCCCTGGTCCAGCAGGGCGTGCAGGGCGTCGACGTGGCCGTCGCGGCTCTGGACCGGCGCGGGATCGGACGTCATCACGACCGTCAGCCGCAGGTCCGGCACGACGAAGACCATCTGTCCGCCATAGCCCCAGGCGAAGAAGACCTCGTGGCGACCGGACCGGCGAATCCACCAGCCATAGCCATAGGGATCGCCGCTCCAGCGCGACGTCCCCCTGCCCCGCCACGACGCCTCGACCCAGCCCTCCGGCAGGATGCGGCGGCCCTGATGCAGTCCGTCGTTGCGGTACAGTTCGCCGAAGGTCAGCAGCGCCATCGGCGACAGGCGCATGTCGTTGCCGCCGAAATAGATCCCCTGCGGGTCCGTCGGCCAGGACGGTATGTCGACGCCCAAGGGCTCGCCCAGCCAGTCGCGCGCCAACGCCAGCGTCGAGCGGCCCGAGGCGCGCGTCAGGCAGGCCGAGGTCAGGTGGGACGTGCCGGTGGAATAGACCATGCGCCCGCCCGGCTCCGCCTCGAACGGCTGCGCCAGGGCGTATCGGACCCAGTCGCGGCTGGAGACCCAGGCGCCGTAGTCGGCCCCGGAGGTGGAGCCCAGGCCCGCCTGCATCGACAGCAGGTCGCCTATGGTGACCTCCGCCAGGCGCGGGTCCGGCGTGGCGGGAAAGCGGTCGGCCAGGAAGGCGGAGATCGGCTGCTCGACGCCTTGGAACACGCCCTGGCCGATCGCGACGCCCCCCAGGGCGGCGATCACCGACTTGGAGGCGGACTTGACGTTGACCGGGGTCTCCAGCGACGGGCCGCGCCAGACCCGTTCGAACAGCCGTTGGCCGTCGCGGGCGACGATCATCGCGTGCAGCCTGGGCAGCGCCTCCGCACGGACGGCGACGCGGTCCATCAGGGCGGCGTTCAGGCCCTGTGTGGGCGCGGGCGACGGCAAGACGTCGGCCGCCTGGCTGCAGCCGTGCATGAAGGGAAGGGTCAGGCCGGCGGCGAGAAGCGTACGTCGATGCATCGGCGGTTCAACGGGCGCCGCGCCCGGTTCGTTGCCGCCTGCGACGAAGCGCGTCAGGCCGCCTCGGCCTCCAGCGCGTCGGCCTTGTCGCGGCGCATCTCGATGATGCGCACGCACCAGATCGAGATTTCGTAGAGGATGACCAGGGGCACCGCCAGCATCAGCTGGCTGATCGGATCGGGCGGCGTGACCACTGCAGCCACGACCACCACGGCGACAATGGCGTAACGCCGGCCGGCCGACATCAGCTTGGAGTTGATCAGCCCCGCCAGGCCCAGCAGTGTCATCACGACCGGCAGCTGGAAGCACAGGCCGAACGCCAGCAGCAGCGCCGTGACCAGGCTGAGATAATCCGACACCTTGGGCAGCAGATTGGCCTGGATGCCGTCGCCGACGATCTGCTGGCTCAGCGAGAACCACATCACGAACGGCAGCATGACGAAATAGACCAGCGCCGCCCCCAGCAGGAACAGCAGCGGCGCGGCGATCAGAAACGGGGCGAAGGCGCCGCGTTCGTTGCGATACAGACCCGGCGCGACGAATCGATACAGCTGCCAGGCCAGGATCGGGAACGCCACGAAGACCGCGCCGAACCCGGCCAGCTTCATCTTGGTGAACAGGATTTCCAGCGGCGCCGTGTAGATCAGGTTCACCGTCTGGCCGTCGACGTGGGGCAGCGCCTTCAGCCCCGCCGTGCCCAGGATCAGATCGACGGGCGACACATGGCCGTGCGGCCCGACCGAGGCGTAGAAGGCCTGGGCCGCCGCGAACGGCTTGACCAGGAACAGATAGATCGGTTCCGAAAAGGCGAAACACAGGATGAAGCCGGCGGCGAAGGCGATCACGCACACCAGCAGCCGGTTCCTGAGCTCGATCAGGTGGTCCATCAGCGGCGCGCGCGACGCTTCGATCTCGGCCTCGTCGCGGTCGGTCACAGCTCGGCGGCCTTCTTGCGCGGGGTCTTCCTGGCGGGAGCGGCCTTGGCCGCAGCCGAAGGGACCTTCGCCGATTTCGGCGCCGCCTTGGGCTTGGCGGCGGGCGTCTTCGCGGCGGCCGGCTTGGCCGCGGCGCGTCTGGGCTTCGGCTTGACGACGGCCGGGGGCGCCGGTTCAGCCTGCTCGGCTGCGGGGTCGGGCGCCGTCGCATCCGGCCATTCATCGGCGGCCGGCGTCATCTCCGGGACGCTGGACGTCGGCGGCGCCTCCAGCGGCTTGGTCAGTTCACTGTTGATGTCCTTGAAGGCGTTCTGCGCCTCCGGGCCCAGCGGATACATCCCCTGCCCCGTCCGCAGCGCCTCGACCTCCTTGCGCAGGTCGTCCAGTTCGGACTGGCGCGCCATCTCGTCGAAGCTGGAGCGGAACTCGTTGGCCATGGCGCGCGCCTTGGCGACCATCTGGCCGACGCGACGCATCAGCACAGGCAGGTCCTTTGGCCCCACGACAAGCAGGGCCACCAGACCGATCACGACAATTTCGAATCCCCCGATACCGGGGCCAAGCCCGCCCATGCGTCAGCCCTTGCAGACGACGATCAGCGCTTGATCTCTTCCTTTTCGGCGTCGGTGCGCGGCAGCGAGCTGACGCCGTCGTGCGGGCCGTCCTTCTTGCCGTCGTCCGACAGGCCGTCCTTGAAGGCGCGGATGCCCTTGGCGGCGTCGCCCATGATGCTGGACAGCTTGCCGCGGCCGCCGAACAGCAGGGCGATGACGACGATGACGATGGCCCAGTGCCAGATGCTCATGGAGCCCATGGCGTATTCTCCTCGCGGGGACCGATCATCGGTCCCGTCCACTATTCTTCGACCTGCATATAGGCCCAGTGATGGCCCCGCGCCAAGGGACGCTGTAGGTCTGCGCGACCATGAGTCCCTCCGATCACGTCATCATCCACACCGACGGCGCCTGCAAGGGCAATCCCGGCCCTGGGGGCTGGGGCGCGGTCCTTCAAGCCGGCGGGGGCCACGAGAAGGAGTTGTGGGGCGGCGAGGCGAACACCACCAACAACCGCATGGAGTTGATGGCCGCCATCATGGCGCTGGAAGCGCTGAAGCGGCCCTGCAAGGTCGAACTGCACACCGACAGCAAATACGTCATGCAGGGCATCACCGAATGGATGCGCGGCTGGAAGGCGCGCGGCTGGATCACCGCCGACAAGAAGCCGGTCAAGAACGCCGACCTGTGGCAGCGGCTGGACGCCGCCCGGGCGCGCCACGACGTCAAGTGGCGGTGGGTCAAGGGCCACGCCGGCCATGAACTGAACGAGCGGGCGGACCAGCTGGCGAATCGCGGCGTTGCGGAGCTGAGGGGCCGCTAGACCGCCTCCACCTCCTTGTCCGGCTCGGCGGCTTGGCGGCGGATGCGCGATCCGCTCATGACCGCGCCGAACAGGGCCGCGACGGCGGCGATCTGGAAGCCGTGGCGCACGCCCGTCTGCGGCGCCGCCGCCAGCAGGAAGGCCACCACGACCGCGCCCATCGACTGGCCCAGCACCCGGGCCGTGCCCAGGCTGCCGCCGGCGGCCCCGGCCCGCTCGCGCGGCGCCTCGGACAGCATGGCGCGGTTGTTCGGCGACTGGAAGAAGCCGAAGCCGGCCCCGCACACCGCCATGCGCCAGATCACGTCGAAGCTGGAAGAATCGGCCTCAAGGAAGCTCAGCGCCATCAGGCCGCAGGCGAACAGGCTCAGGCCGATCGCGCCCAGCACGCCGGCCGAATAGCGATCCGACAACCAGCCGGCCAGCGGCGCCGCGACCATGGTGGCCAGCGGCCAGGGCGTCATCAGCAGGCCGGTCTCGACCGCGCTGAGGCCCAGCGATCCCTGGAGGAAGAACGGCAGGGCGACGAAGGCCATCATCTGGGCGGTGAAGGAGATGACCGAGGTCGCCACCGACAGGGCGAACATCGGCCGGGCCAAGAGGTCCAGCGGGATCAGAGGCGCAGCCCGGGTCCGCTCGCGCCGGACCAGAAGGACGCCCGCGGCCAGGCCCGCGCCCACCAGACCGAACCCCAGCGCCGACGCCTCTCCGTGCGCCAGGGCCTGCATGCCGGTGATGACCAGACCGAAGGCCGCCGCGTTCAGCGCCGCGCCGGTCCAGTTCAGTCGCCGCTTCTGCAGCGGATTGTGCGGCAGGGTGAACCCCGCCATCGATACCGCCAGCAGGCCGATCGGAATGTTCAAGGCGAACAGCCAGCGCCAGTGTCCCACCGACAGGATGGCCCCGGCGATGGTCGGGCCGGCCGCCGCCGCCAGCGACACGATCACCGCGTTGATCCCCACCGCCCGGCCCAGCATCCGCTGCGGATAGGTGAAGCGCACCAGGGCGCCGTTCACGCTCATGATGCCGGCCGCGCCGAAGCCCTGGATCACCCGCGCCAGGCTCAGGCTGGCGATGGAATCGGCCATGACGCAGCCGATGGACGCCACGGTGAAGACCGCCAGTCCCGCCTGCGAAACCCGGCGATAGCCGACGATCTCGCCCAGCGAAGCCAGCGGCAGAAGAGAGACCACGATGGCGATCTGATAGGCGTTGACCACCCAGATCGACGCCGCCTCCGACGCTTGCAGGTCGTGGGCGATGGATGGCAGGGCCACATTGGCGATGGCGCCGTCCAGCACCGCCAGGGTGATGCCCAGGCCGATGGACACGATGGCCCAATACCGGCGCGGGACCGGCAGGCCGTCCTGGGCGGGCGAACGGGCGGCGGGCGGCGGGGCGGTCATGTCCGCCCAACGCGGCCGAACGGCGCCGGTTGCGTCCGGCTCGCGCGCGTCAGGACGGCGCGGGCCAGGACGGATGGCGACAGGCCGCCTCGAGTCAGGTTTGGGCCCTGACCTTCAGCAGCGAGCCGCTGACCTGGTCGACGACCACGTCCTGGCCGGCGGGCGGCGCCTCGCCCTCGATCTCGGCGGACCATTCGGCGCCCGAGACGAAGACCCGGCCGCGGCCGCCGACGAAGGCTTCCACCACCCGCGCGCGCTGGCCGACCAGGCGGCTGTCGCGGTCGTTGACGTCGGGCCCGGCGGGATTGGCCTTGCTGACCAGGCGTCGAGACAGCACGGTGGCGATCACCGTCAGCAGGGCGAAGATCGCTACCTCGGCCGCCAGGCCGGGTCGGAAGCCGACGGCGGTCAGCACCGCCACGATTCCCGCCGAGACGGCCGGCCACAGCAGCCATTCGGTCGACAGCATGGCCTCGACGGCCAGCAGCAGCACCCCTATGGCCAGCCAGATCCAGAACGGCTGGGCGACATAGAGATCGACGAGCGCATCCATCGGTCAGCCCCCTCAGGCGGTCGGCGGCACGGCGCCGCCGGCGGGACGGCGCGGCGGGCGCGGCGCGCCGGACGGCGAAAGCGCGCGGGCCGGTTCGCGCTGCTGATCCTTGGCCAGACCCACCATCTCGCCCAGGCCGGCGATGGTGCCGACCAGGGCGCCCATCTCGGCCGGCACGATGACGGTGCGCTGCTGCGGACTGCGGGCCAATTCGGCGAAGGCCTCGACGTACTTCTGCGCCACGAAATAGTTGATGGCGTTGACGTCGCCGCGGGCGATGGCCTCGGACACCATGGCGGTGGCGCGCGCCTCGGCCTCGGCCTCGCGCTCGCGGGCCTCGGCGTCGCGGAAGGCGGCTTCCTTGCGGCCCTCGGCCTCCAGAATGGCCGACTGCTTGGCGCCCTCGGCGCGGGCGATGGCGGCCTGCTTCTCGCCGTCGGCCTCGGTGATCACCGCGCGCCGCTCGCGCTCGGCCTTCATCTGGCGGGCCATGGCGTTGGTGATGTCGGTCGGCGGCGTCAGGTCCTTGATCTCGATGCGGTTGACCTTGACGCCCCACGGCTCGGTCGCGGCGTCGATGACGTGCAGCAGACGCGTGTTGATGCTGTCGCGCTGGCTCAGCACCTCATCCAGCTCCATGGAGCCGACCACGGTGCGCAGGTTGGTCATGCACAGCTGCGCGATGGCGTAGGGCAGATCGTCGACGCGATAGGCCGCCTTGGCGGCGTCCATCACCTGGATGAAGACGATGCCGTCGACCTTCACCATGGCGTTGTCCTTGGTGATGACCTCCTGGGTCGGCACGTCCAGCACCTGCTCCATCATGTTCATGCGCCGGCCGACGCGCTCGATGAAGGGCGTCAGGAAGCCGATGCCCGGCGTCAGGGTCTTGGTGTATTTGCCGAAGCGCTCGATCGTGAACTCGCGGCCCTGGGGCACGATCTTGATCACGCTGAACAGAAGGGCGATCGCCAGCAGCAGCACGACGCCGGCGAAGATTGTGGTCACGTCCATCCGATCCTCCTCATGGAGGTCGAATCTACCCGCTGCACGCGAGCGGCGCCATAGAAACCGGACGCCGTTCGCCGATTATGCGCCGCCCCGATGTTGGGCGTAGGCGTCGAGACGCGCCGCGACGTCGGCCTCGAGATCGCCGTAGAACAGATTGTAGGGGCGCGCCTTCCTGCGGTCGGCCCAACTGCCCTGCTCGCGGAAGGATTCCAGGTCCGGGCGGCTGTGACGCAGCAGGCCTTCGCGGCATTGGGCCGAGACCTCGCGGGCGATCAGCGCCGGGCGCGCGCCCCATTCCAGGCCTGTGGCGTTGGTTGCGCCGCGATGCATCCGGGCGGGCGCCGGCTCCTGGCCCGTCGAGCCGGTGATCGGGTTCACGCAAAGCGCGGCGCGGCCGTTCAACTCGACCAGACGCCCCCTCTCGTCCCAGACCAGCGCGCGGCGAAGGCGCCGATGCGCGGCGCCGTCGTCGTTCTCGCCGACTTCGGACCAGGCGACCACGCAACGGGTCTGGCGCCGTGTGGCGCAGGCCGGCGTGGAGGGGGACAGGCCGTCGGCGGCCACGATGGCGTCCATCAGATAGGCCGCGACAAGCCGCGCGCGAAGCGCGGGATCCGGCGCGACCTTCTCGCGCACCAGCCGGTCCAGAAGGTCCGCGCCCTGCTCCACCCCGGCCAGGACGATGGGGCCCTCGGGATGGCGTTTCAGCCAGGCGTCGAAGGCCGCCGCCACGTCGGCGTAGGCGAAGGCGCGGGCCTCGCGCGCGTCGTCGCGCAGGGTCAGGCGGGTGTAGAGGCTGGCCTGGCGATAGCGCGGCGCGCTGACCGATCCGGCGCGAGCGAATGGCGCGGCGTAGTTGGGCAGGACCACCCGCCGCAAATAGGCGTCGGCCCCGCGGTCGCCGATTGGCGCGTTCCAGTCGCGGCCGCCGTCGAAGGTGGTGGAATGGACGAAGAAGACCGCCGCCGGTCCGGCGCCCTCGGCCCGCGCATCCAGCAGGGCCCAGGCGGACGGCTGGGAATAGTCCGGCGCGGGCGGCGGCTCATAGGTCTGGAACGGCACCTGCGGGTCCAGTCCGGCCCTCAATATGTCGCCGCGCCACACCGCCACGGCCGCCGTCAGGGTCAGGATGATCGCGACGCCCGCCAGGCCGATCCATTGCCGAAACGTCAGCCGCGCCTTCATCAGCGATAAGGGTCCGGCTTGGACAGGAAGTCCTGGACATAGCGCCGGACCCCCTCTTCCAGGGGCGTCGACTGACCGCCGAAGCCCGCCGCGCGCACCCGGTCCATGCGGGCCTGGGTGAAATACTGGTACCGGTCGCGAATGACCTCGGGCATGTCGACGTAGTCGATGGCCGGTTCCCTGCCCGCCGCCGCGAAGGTCGCCCGCGCCAGGTCGGCGAACGATCGCGCCTGGCCCGAGCCGGCGTTGAACACGCCCGACACCTCTGGCGATCGCAGCAGCCAGTCCACGATGTCGACCACGTCGTCGACATAGACGAAATCCCGCAACTGGCCGCCGTCCGGATAGGCTGGATTGTGAGACCGGAACAGGCTGACGGTCTCGCCCGCCGCCACCTTGGGCCAGATCTGCGCCACTACCGACTTCATCCCGCCCTTGTGGCCTTCGTTGGGGCCATAGACGTTGAAGAACTTCAGCCCCGCCCACTGCGGCGGCGCCCGGTCCCGGTCCGCCTGGCGGACGGCGTATTGGTCGAACAAAAGTTTCGAATAACCATAGGCGTTTAACGGGCGAAGTTGAGACAGGGACTCCGCATCGTCATCGTCGTTGAAGCCCGCTTCGCCGTCGCCGTAGGTCGCCGCCGAGGAGGCGTAGATCATCCGCACGCCCCGCATTGCGCACCAGTCCCACAGGTCGCGCGACAGGGTGAAGTTGGTCTTCAGGATCAGGTCTGCGTCCGGCTCGGTGGTGGACGATATGGCGCCCATGTGCACCACGGCCTCGACGCGCGCGGCGTGCCGTTCCAGCTGTTCGAACAGCGCTTCCGGCGCCCACAGGTCGGCCACGGCGTGCTTGGCCAGATTGCGCCATTTGGCCAGATCGGCGGTCTCCAGCCGGTCGCACACGACCACGTCATAGGCGGTCTCGGCCGTCAGCCGCGCCACGATGTTGGAGCCGATGAAGCCGGCGCCGCCCGTCACCACGATCATTCTTGGCGTCATTGGGCGCTCCCGGTCATCTTCTCGATGGTGCGGGTGGTGGAAAACCCGTCCTTGAAATCCGCCAGGCGGACCACGCCGCCCCAGCTTTCGACCAGGTCGCCGCCCACCACCCCCTCGCGGGTGTAGTCCGAGCCCTTGATCAGCACGTCGGGCCGCAGCCGTTCGATCAGGGCGATGGGGGTCGGATCGTCGAAGCTGGTGACGCGGTCGACGCTGGCCAGGCCGCCGATGACGACGGCGCGGCTGTCCAGGTCGTTGACGGGGCGCCCCTCGCCCTTCAGCCGCCTGACCGAGGCGTCGGTGTTCAGCGCCACGACCAGCCGGTCGCACCATCCGCGCGCCTGGGCCAGATAGGCGACGTGGCCCCGGTGCAGGATGTCGAAACAGCCGTTGGTGAAGCCGACCTTCAGCCCCTGCCGGCGCCAGGCCTCGACCTCGGCGGCCAGTTCGTCCAGCGGCGTGACCTTGGCCTGGGCCGCGACGGCGTGCTGGCTCAGTTCCGCCTCGATCAATTCCGCCGGGGTGACCACGGCGGTGCCGGCCTTTCCGACCACCACGCCAGAGGCCAGGATCGCGAACTGAACCGCCGTTTCCAGCGCCGCGCCCGCGCCCAGCGCCAGACCCAGCGAGGCCAGGACGGTGTCGCCCGCGCCGGACACGTCGAACACCTCCCGCGCGCGGCCCGGGAAATGCCGCACGGGTCCGCCCCGCCGCATCAGGCTCATGCCCTTGGCCGCGCGCGTCACGACCACGGCCTTGGCGGTCGTCTGGTCCAACAGGGCCGCCAGCGCCGCCTCGACCTCGGCGTCGGTCTCGACCGGCAGGCCGGTGGCGCCTGTCAGTTCCGAGGCGTTGGGCTTGATGACGTCCACGCCGCCATAGCGGGCGAAGTCGCGGCCCTTGGGGTCCACGATCACCGGCGCGCCCGTCTGGCGCGCGGTCTTCAGGGCGGCGGCGATCAGGCCGTCGCTGACCACGCCCTTGGCGTAATCCGACAGAAGAATGACCGAAGCCTCTGCAAAGGCGTCGGAATCCTCGATTTCGACGCCTGCTTCCTCTTCGTCCAGCCTCAACAGCTGCTGGCCGGCGGCGATGAAACGGGTCTTGACGATGGTGCTCGCGCCCGCCGGGCGCGCCACGAAGTCGGCCACGCGATCCTCGGCCGCGATGAGGTCGCGCAACTCCTGTCCGGCCGCATCGTCGCCGGCGACCGCGCCCAGGCGCGCCAGGCCGCCCAGGGCAGCCACGTTGCGCGCCACATTGCCGACCCCGCCGGGCATGGCCGTGGTGCGACGGGTCCGCAGCACCGGGATGGGCGCCTCGGGCGAGATGCGGCTGACCTCGCCATAGACGTAGCGGTCCAGCATCAGGTCGCCGACGCAGGCCGCCTTCAGGTCGCGCACGCGCTCCAGCAGCGTCTGCAGGGCGCCCAGATCAAGCGTATCGGACATGCCGCCCGGCCTAGAGGATTCAGGCCGCCAGCGCCACCGGCCCCTTGGCGCCGGTCTTGATGGCCAGGTCGTCGAAGGCGATCAACTGGGCCGCCAGCGCCTCGAACTGGTCCAGCGGCACCATGTTGGGGCCGTCCGACGGGGCGTGGTCCGGGTCGGGGTGGGTTTCCATGAACACCGCGTCGACGCCGACCGAGACGGCGGCGCGCGCGAGCACCGGCACGAACTCGCGCTGGCCGCCCGAGGACGTGCCCTGCCCGCCTGGCTGCTGGACGCTGTGGGTGGCGTCGAACACGACCGGGCAGCCGATCTCGCGCAGCACCGGCAGGGCGCGCATGTCGCTGACCAGGGTGTTGTAGCCGAAGCTGGCGCCCCGTTCGCAGGCCATCACGTTCGGATTGCCCGCGCCGACCACCTTGGCGATGACGTTCTTCATGTCCCAGGGCGCTAAGAACTGGCCCTTCTTGATGTTGATGGCCTTGCCGGTCGCGGCGGCGGCCAGCAGCAGGTCGGTCTGGCGGCTGAGGAAGGCGGGGATCTGCAGCACGTCGACCACTTCTCCGACCGGCCCGCACTGGGCCTCGGAATGGACGTCGGTCAGGGTCGGCAGGCCGACGGTCTCGCGGATTTCGGCGAAGATCGGCATGGCGTCCTTCAGGCCGATGCCGCGCGCGGCGCTGGCGCTGGTCCGGTTCGCCTTGTCGAAGCTGGTCTTGTAGATGATCCCGACGTTCAGCCGCGCGCCGATCTCCTTCAGCGCATGGGCCGTCTCCAGCGCGTGCTGGCGGCTTTCCATCTGGCAGGGACCGGCGATGAAGGCGATCCGGGCGCCGCCGCCGATGACGACAGGCGTCCGAAGACCTTCGGACAACGTAATGACGGCGTTGGGTCGGCTCACGGCGGTTCTCTTGCGTTGTGTTCGGGGCGCGGTTCCTGCCGCGTCCATGAGGCCAACAGGTGGCGCTCATTCAGGTTGAACGCAAGTTATCACGGAGTTCGCCCGCGTGGCCACAAAGCCCGTCATCCTCTGGTTCCGCCGCGACCTTCGGCTGCAGGACAATCCCGCGCTGAACCATGCGGCCGAGACGGGCCGGCCGATCCTGCCGGTGTTCATTCTGGACGAGGGCCACGGACGGCCGACCGGCGCGGCCTCGCGCTGGTGGCTGGACAAGTCGCTGCGCGCGCTGGACGGCGCCCTGCGCGACCGGGGCGGCCATCTGGTGTTCCGTCGCGGCGATTCGCTGGGCGAACTGCAGCAGCTGATCCGCGAGACCGGCGCCGACGCCGTGTTCATGAACCGGCTGTTCGAGCCCGACGCCTTCGACAAGGACGCCGACATCGCCCATGCGCTGAAGGCGGACGGCGTGGACTGTCACGGCTTCAACGGCGCCTTGCTTTGCCGTCCCGGCGGGGTGCTGAACGGCGCAGGCCAGCCCTACAAGGTGTTCACGCCGTTCCTGAAGGCGCTGCTGGCCCAGGCCGAGCCGCCGGGCCACATCCTGGGGCCGCGCCGCATCGAAACGCCGAAGGCGGCCAGCGAAGCCCTGGACGACTGGGGACTGCATCCGACGAAGCCGGACTGGTCCGAAGGCTTCGACTGGTCGCCCGGCGAGGCCGGCGCCTTAGACATGTTGACGGATTTCCTGTCCAAGGGACTGAAATCATACGCCGAAGGTCGCGATCATCCCGACCGGCCGGGGACCAGTCGCCTCTCTCCCCATCTGCACTGGGGGGAAATCAGCCCCTGGCGGGCCGTGACCCAGGCGAGGGACGCCGCCCTCGACGGCCACGTTCCCGCGGCCGAGGCCGAAAAGTTCATCGCCGAGCTGGGCTGGCGCGAATTCTCGGCCCACCTGCTGCGCCACTTCCCCTACATGACCGAGCGCGCCTTTCGGCCCGAGTACGACGCCATGCCCTGGCGTCACGCGCCGGCCGCGCTCGAGGCGTGGAAACGCGGCCGAACCGGCTATCCGCTGGTGGATGCGGGCATGCGCCAGCTCTGGACGACCGGATGGATGCACAATCGGGTGCGGATGGTGGTCGCCTCCTTTCTGGTCAAGCATCTGCTGATCGACTGGCGCGAGGGCGAGGCCTGGTTCTGGGACACGCTGGTCGACGCCGACCTGGGCAACAACGTCCAGAATTGGCAGTGGATCGCGGGGTCGGGCGCCGACGCCTCGCCCTGGTTCCGCATCTTCAATCCGGTCGCCCAGAGCCAGAAGTTCGACGCCCGCGGCGGCTATGTGCGCCGCTGGGTCCCGGAGCTGGCGCGCCTGCCCGACAAATGGCTGCGCGCGCCCTGGACCGCGCCGCAGGACATCCTGCGCGACGCCGGCGTGCGCCTGGGCCACGACTATCCCCGCCCGATCGTCGACCATGACGAAGCCCGCGCCCGCGCCCTGGGCGCGCTGAAGGCCGTCAGCGGTCGCGGCGACGACGCCAGCGACCGCGATTGACCCCCGCCCCCGCCCGATGAAAGATATCCGCCGATGAGCGTCGCCACCGCAGAGATCGAAGCCGTCGCCCGCCGAACGCCGCGCGTGTTCGCCATGCTGCTTCGCCTGCTCGCCGCCAACTGGACCGTGGGCCGCCTGACGGTGCGGCTGCCCAATGGGGAAGTCCAAGTGCTGCAGGGCGACAAGCCCGGCCCGCAGGGCGTGCTGGAGGTGAAGGACTACGCCTTCGCGCGGCGGGTGCTGGCCGCCGGCGACATCGGCTTTGCGGAAGGCTACATGGCCGGCGAGTGGGACACGCCTCAGCTGGCGGCCCTGCTGGAAACCCTGGTCGACAACTATGACCACATCCGCCGCCTGTTCGACGGCAACTGGCTGATGAACGCGATGAACTGGCTGGCGCATCGCCGCAATCGCAACAGCCGGGCGGGCTCAAGGAAGAACATCCACGCCCATTACGACCTGGGCAACGCCTTCTATGCGGCCTGGCTGGACGGATCGATGACCTATTCGTCGGCCCGGTTCACGCGCGACGGCGAGACGCTGGAGGCCGCCCAGCGCCAAAAATACGCGTCCCTGGCGCGGTTGATGGATCTGCGGCCCGGCATGTCGGTGCTGGAGATCGGCTGCGGCTGGGGCGGCTTCGCCGAGTTCGCGGCGCGCGAGGTCGGGGCCGTCGTGACGGGGGTGACCATATCGCGCGAGCAGCACGACTTCGCCCGCCAGCGCCTGTTCAACGCCGGCCTTTCGGACAAGGCGACGATCGAACTGATCGACTATCGCGACGTGCAGGGTCGCTTCGACCGCGTCGCCTCCATCGAGATGTTCGAGGCGGTGGGCAAGGAGTACTGGCCCGCCTACTTCGGGAAGATCCATGAGGTGCTGAGCCCGGGCGGTCGCGCCGGCCTGCAGATCATCACCATCCAGGACGCCCTGTTCGACGAGTACAACGCGCGCACCGACTTCATCCAGAAATACGTCTTTCCGGGCGGCATGCTGCCGTCGGAAGAGCGCCTGCGTCCCGTCGTGGCGGCGGCGGGACTGGCCTGGGAGGCCGTCGAACGGTTCGGCCTGGACTACGCCGAGACCCTGAAGCGCTGGGACGAGCGGTTCCAGGGGGCCTGGGCCGAGATCCGTCGCCTGGACCGTTTCGACGAGCGGTTCCGGCGGCTGTGGCGCTTCTACCTGGCCTATTGCGAGGCGGGGTTCCGTTCGCAACGGACGGACGTCGTGCAACTGGCGCTGAGCCGGGCGTGAGGCGCGCATGAGCCCCCTGATCTCCGTCGACGACCTAGTCGCGCAGCTGGGTCGACCCGACCTGCGAATCCTGGACGCCAGCTGGCATCTGGACGGGCGCGACGCCCGCGCCGACTTCGAGCGGGCGCACCTGCCGGGCGCGGTCTTCTTCGATCTGGAGGCGGCGTCGGAGCCATCCAGCCCCCTGCCCCATATGCTGCCGACGCCGGATGACTTCGCCCGCAGCGTCGGCGCCCTGGGCGTGGCCGAGACGGACGCCGTCGTCGTCTATGACACCGCCGGTCTGTTTTCGGCCGCCCGCGTCTGGTGGATGTTGCGGGTCATGGGCGCCGTGTCCGTGCGGGTGTTGGACGGCGGCCTGCCCGCCTGGCGCCGTCGGGGACTTCCGGTCGAAAGCGGTCCGGTCGCGCCGACGCCGGCCCGCTTCCGGTCCGTGGCGACGCCGGCCGGCGTTGCGGACCTGGAGACGGTGCGAGACCGGCTGGCCCAAGGGGAACAGGTGGTCGACGCCCGGGGCGCGCCGCGCTTTCGCGGCGAAGCGGCCGAGCCGCGCCCGGGCGTCCGGCCCGGCCATATGCCCGGCGCGATCAACCTGCCCTACAATCGCCTGCTGAAGGACGACGGCGCGATGAGGCGCGGAGCCGACCTGGCCCGGGCCTTCGCCGACGCGGGCGTGGACGTCGATCGGCCAGTCACGACGACTTGCGGGTCAGGCGTCACCGCCGCCGTGCTGAACCTGGGCCTGGCCGAACTGGGGCGCGAGGCGGACCTCTACGACGGCTCCTGGGCGGAATGGGGCGGGCGCGCGGACACGCCCGTCCAGACCGGCTGAAGGCCCGTCAAGCCGACTTGGCCGGCGCGAGCGGCGCCGGGTCGGGCCCGTCCTGCAGGGAATCGTCGCTTTCCCCGCGAGAGACGATGGTGGCCAGCGCCAGGTCGCCGGTGACGTTCAGCGTCGTGCGGCACATGTCCAGGAAGCGGTCGACGCCCAGGATCAGGCCGATGCCCTCGGCCGGCACGCCGACCATCACCAGGATCATGGCCACGACGGGCAAAGAGCCGGCCGGAACGCCCGCCGTGCCGACGCCGCCCAGGATGCACACCAGCATCACCACCACCTGCTGCGTCAGCGTCAGGTCGATGCCGAAGAACTGCGCCAGGAACAGCACCGTCACCCCCTCGAACAGAGCCGTGCCGTTCTGGTTGGCCGTCGCCCCCACCGTCAGGACGAAGCGGGCGATCTTACGCGGCAGGTGAAGCTGCTCCTCGGCCGCGCGCAGCGAGAAGGTCAGCGAGGCGTTCGACGACGCGGTCGAGAAGGCCACGATCATCGGCTCGCGCACGCCGCGGAAGAAGGCCACCGGCGACATTCCGCCCAGCAGCCACACGACCAGCGGATAGACCACGAACATGTGGATCGCCATGGCGCCGACGGCGACGCCGACATAGGCCGCCAGCCGGATCAGCAGTTCGACCCCGAACAGGGCCGCCAGGTTGAACATCAGGCAGGCGATGGCCAGGGGCGCCAGCTTGATGAACAGGTTGATCAGCTTCATCGTGACTTCGAACAGCCCCTGGATCACCTCCTGCAGGCGGTCCGTCGCCGGGCTCTTGGCCATGACCAGGCCGATGCCGAAGAATAGGGCGAACACCATCACCGGCAGGATCGCGTTCTCGGCCGCCGCGGTGAAGACGTTGGACGGCACCAGATCCAGGAAGAAGTCGCCCAGCGAAATGCTGGTGGGGGCGTTCTCGACGATATTGGCGGCGCCCGCGCGCCCCTGCTCCAGCAGCGACTGCGCCAGGGCGGGATCGACCCCGCGCCCGGGCTGCAGCAGATTGACCATGCCCAGGCCGATCACCACGGCGATGCCCGAGATCAGTATGGTCAGCAGCAGGGTCTTCAGACCCGCGCGGCCCAGCGACGCCAGGTCGCCCATCTCCGCCACCCCGATCACCAGCGCCGAGAACAGCAGCGGGATCACCATCATGAACAGCAGGCGAAGGAAGATCTGACCGATGGGGCCGGTGACGTTGGCCGTCAGCCATTCGACCCAGGCCACGTCGCTTCCCAGCGTCAGGTTCACGAACAGACCCGCGCCCAGGCCCACGACAAAGCCGATCAGCATCAGCCAGTGAAGCGGAAGCCCGCCGCGTTTCGTCTGCGTCATCTGTCCCCCGGGACCGTGTTCGAAGAGGCGGGCCTTATCGGATCGGCAGGCCGTAGATCAACCCGTTGGGCCGCGCGTTCCATTGTGCGTTCAATCCGCGCGCCAGGTCGAGGGGCGATTGCGACCCCAGGTTCCGGTCGAAGATCTCGCCATAGTTTCCGGTGGCCTGGATGGCGTCCAGGGCCCAGGTCCTGGACAGGCCCATCATCGCGCCGTAGTCGCCCTCGGCGCCCAGCAGGCGACGCACGCGCGGATCGCGGGCGTCCTTGGCCAAAGTCTCGGCGTTCTCGCGCGTTACGCCCAGTTCTTCAGCCAGGATGACGGCGTTCAGCGTCCATCGCACCACGGCGGCCCAGCGGTCGTCGCCGGGTTTGACCGCGGGACCCAGCGGCTCCTTGGACACGACGTCGGACAGGATCACGTGCTCCTGCGGATTGGACAGCACCGTCCGCGCCGCCGCCAGGGCCGAGATGTCGGCGCTGAAGGCGTCGCAGTCCTCGCGGCCGTAGACGTCGCGCGCCGCCTCCTCGGTGTCCAGCACGACCGGACGATACGCCACCCCGCGCGATCGGAAGAAGTCGTCGGCGTTGGCCTGGGCGTTCGATCCCTTCTGAACGCACACCCGCGCCCCGTTCAGTTCGGTCGCGCTGGCCAGGTTCAGCGAGCGCCGCACCAGGAATCCCTGGCCGTCGTAATAGTTGATCCCGGCGAAGACGAAGCCCTCGCCCGCGTCGCGGCTCATGGTCCAAGACGAGTTGCGCCACAGAACGTCGATCCGTCCTTCGGACAAGGCCGCGAATCGCTCGTTCGCCGTCAGCGGGACGAAGCGCACGGCGTCGGCGTCGCCGAAGATCGCCGCCGCCATGGCCCGGCAGAAGTCCACGTCGAATCCGCGCCACTGGCCGCGATTGTCGGTGTAGGCGAAGCCCACCAGCCCCTGGTGCACGCCGCAGTTCAGCCGCCCGCGACGCTTCACGGCCGCCAGGGTCGGGCTGTCCGGCAGGTCGGAGGTCGATGCGGCGGCGGGCGCGGGCGCGGGGGTTTCGGCTGGGGTTTCGGCCGGCTTTCGGTCGCAGCCGGCCAGGGCCGTCAGCAGCGCCATCGCTCCGATCGCCCAGACCCTCATCGCGTCCTGTCCTCCGCCGCTTGCGCCCGCTCCTGTTTAGAGGCCTTTAGGGCGTGATCCGCAACCCGTTGGAGGGACCATGTCGTCGCCGTCGGACCGCACGCGCCTGATCGCTTCCGCCACCCGACGGGGATTTGGCCGCCGCCCGGTCAACCCGCCGCTGGAGCGCGCCTCGACCATGCTCAGCGACCGCGCCGAGGCCATGCGCGACGACGCCGACGGGCCGGTCTATGGGTTGGACGGCATGACGGCCGCCCGCGAGTTGCGCGCCGCCCTGGCGGGGCTGGAGGGCGCCGAAGGGGCCTTCATCGTGCCCTCGGGGCTGGCCGCCGTGACCGTTCCCGTGCTGGCCCTGACCCGTCCGGGCGACGAGGTGGTGACCACCGACGCCGTCTATGGTCCCAGCCGTCGTTTTCTCAGCCGCTATCAGGCGGCGCGCGGGGTCACGACCCGGTTCCTGCCCGCGGACGCGGACGCCGAGACGATCCTGGCCGCCGCGGGCGATCGCACCCGGCTGGTTCTTCTGGAATCGCCCGCCTCTCTGACCTTCCAAATGGTCGACGTGGCCGCGGTGGCCGCCGGTTGCCGGGCGCGCGGCGTGATGACGGTGCTGGACAACACCTGGGCGGCGGGTTTGGCGTTCAAGCCCCTGGCGCACGGCGTGGACGTCAGCGTCCAGGCCCTGACCAAATACGTTGGAGGCCATTCGGACCTGCTGATGGGCGGGATCGCGGCCAACGACCCGCGCTGTCTGTCCGCCATCGCCAATGCGATCGAGGACATGGGCTGGCACGTTTCGCCCGACGACGCCTGGCTGGCGCTGCGCGGCCTTCGCACCCTGCCGCTCCGTTACGCCGAACAGGGGCGTTCGGGCCTGAAGATCGCCCGGTGGCTCCAGGCGCGGCCGGAGGTATCGCGCGTCCTCTATCCGCCCCTTCCCGGCTCGGTCGGCCACGACCTGTGGGCGCGCGACTTCGCCGGCGCCGCCTCGCTGATGGGCGTGGTGATGAAGGGCGGGAACGAAGCGGCGGGACGGCGGATGCTGGACGCCCTGACCCTGTTCGGCCTGGGCTACTCCTGGGGCGGATTCGAGAGCCTGGCCACGCACGAGACGCATCAGATGGCCTATCGCGACCATCCCCCCGCGCTGGAGGGCGAACTGATCCGGCTGCACGTCGGGCTGGAAGACCCGGACGACCTGATCGCCGACCTTGAGCGGGGCCTGGCCGCCTTCGCCGGCTGATCAGGCCGGCATGGCCCGGTCCAGGATCGCGGCGGCGTCCACCCGCGCGTCGAACGCGCCGTACGCCGCTCCGCGCGGCCGCAGCCTGAGGCGGCAGAAGGCCTCCGCCACCGGACTGTCCCAGTCCAGCAGCACCGCCGCCTGGCTGGCCAGGGCCAGCCGTTCGACCACCCACCGCGCCTCGGCCTCGTGCGTCGCCTGGAAGGTCAGCCCGTCCAGCCAGGCGTCGTAATCGGCGTCGCGGCCACGCCGGCCCTCCAGGAACCCCCGCAGGGCCTCGACCGCCTCGGGCTCGCGTCCCATCGCCCGCAGCACGTCCAAGGCGATGACGTTGCCGGACCCTTCCCATATGGCGTTCAGCGGCGATTGCCGGAACAGGCGCGGCATCGGCCCGGTCTCGACATAGCCGGCGCCGCCCAGGCTCTCCATCGCCTCATAGACCAAGCCCGGCGCCCGCTTGCAGACCCAGTATTTGGCGATGGGCGTCAGCAGCCGCGCCAGGGGGTCGTCCTGGTCGAAGGCCTGGGCCAGGCGCAGGCCCAGCGCCGTCGCCGCCTCGCTCTCCACCGCCAGGTCGGCCAGGACAGCGGCCATCATCGGCTGGTCGATCAGCCGCTTCTGGAAGGCCGATCGGTGCGCCGCATGCCACACGCCCTGCGCCAGCGCCCCGCGCATCTGCTGGGCCGAGCCCAGCACGCAGTCCAGCCGCGTGTGCTGGACCATGCGGATGATGGTGGCGACGCCGCGCCCTTCCGGCCCCAGCCGTTGCGCCAGGGCGCCGTGGTATTCCACCTCCGACGACGCATTGGACCGATCGCCCATCTTGTCCTTCAGCCGCATGACGCGAAAGCCCGCGTTGCGCCGCCCGTCCGGCGTCCAGCGCGGCAGCAGGAAACAGGTCAATCCGCCGGGCGCATAGGCCAGGGTCAGGAAGGCGTCGCACATCGGGGCCGAACAGAACCACTTGTGCCCCGTCAGGCTGTACCAGCCCGCCTCGCCCGTCGGCTCGGCGCGCGTGCTGTTGGCGCGCACGTCCGATCCGCCCTGTTTTTCGGTCATCGCCATGCCGATGGTGACCCCGGCCTTGTCCGCCGCCGGCCGCGTCGCCGGGTCATAGCGCCCCGCCAGGATGCGCGGCGTCCATTCGGCCGCGACATCGGGCTCCGCCTGCAGAGCCGGCGCCGCCGCATAGGTCATGGTCATCGGACAGGTCGTGCCCGAATCGGCCTGGGCCGTCAGGAAAAGGGTCGCCGCGTGCGCCACGTGGCCCGCAGGCGTTCCGTTCCACGCGACCGAGGCGAAACCGCTCTCCAGTCCCAGGGCCATCAACTGATGATAGGCTGGGTGGAAGCGCACCTCGTCGATCCGCTGGCCATAACGGTCGAACGTGTCCAGCATGGGCGCCTGTCGGTTCGCCTCCACGCCCCAGCCGATCACCTCGGCCGACCCGCATCGCGCGCCCAGCGCCGTCAGCCGATCCCGATGCATCCCGCCGCCCGCCTTGTCGACGGCTTCGGTCAGCGCCCGGTCGCCGATGAACAGGTTCACGTCCTCCAGCGGCGGCGGCTGGTTGGTGACGTCGTGCGTATCCAGATGCGCGATCGGGCGGAAGGCGGACATGGCGGCTCCACGAAAGGGGTCGCCAGACTAGGCGCAAACCCGCGCGCGACAAACCATGCCGGCCGATCCGCGCGACGCCCGGCGGACTGGCGCGCCCTGCAGGACTCGAACCTGCAACCGTCCGCTTAGAAGGCGGATGCTCTATCCGGTTGAGCTAAGGGCGCTGGTCGCCGCCCGCCGTCAGTGCGTCCAGGGCTGCTTGCGGCTGGTGGCGAAGTTGTCGGCGTAGGCCTTGATGATGACCGGCGGATCCTGCGGCTCGTGCAGTCGGAAGGGAATGCCATGCCGCTCGGCGTAGGCCACGGCCTCCTCCTGCGTGTCGAAGGTCAGGCGGACCTGGCCGTTCATGTCGGTCGAACTGGTCCAGCCCATCAGGGGGTCGAGGGTTCGCGCCGAGGCGGGCTCGAACTCCAGGCGCCAGTCGCGGCTCTTGGCCTTGCCGGACTGCATGGCGGTCTTGGCGGGGCGATAGATGCGGGCGAGCATGGCGGTGTCCTCGTGGTCGATGCGACGGCCTGAGCCGCCGCCATACCGCGCGCCAGACGGGGAATCCAGCGGCGTCCATTGGTCGGGGCGAGAGGATTCGAACCTCCGACCCTCTGGTCCCAAACCAGATGCGCTACCAGGCTGCGCTACACCCCGGACCGAATGGAGCGCCGTCTTGCCACTTCGCGCGCCGGTTCGCAATCAGGGTTTGAAGTAGGGATGGCGCACCTGGTCGCCCGGCTTGGCGCCGATCTCGTCCGCGCGTCCCGCGCGAAGTTCCAGCACCCCGTTCGCAACGCCGTTGGAGGGGATGGGCGCCTCGGACTCGGGCGTCGTATGCGGTGCGATCGACACGATCCGGCCAGAGGGGTCGATATACAGGATGTCCAGCGAACTCGGGGTGTTGCGCATCCAGAAGCTTTGTTCGCGCGCCGCCTCGCCGGGCCAGGTGAACAGCATTCCCCGATCGGGCTCCAGCGGCGGTCGGAACATCAGGCCTCGCTGGCGCTCCGGCTCCTCGTCGGCGATCTCGACCCAGAAGTCATGTTCGCCGGTGGCGGTGACGATGCTGAGCCGCTGCATCGGCTCGCCGTTCGGTCCCTGCGGCGCCGCCGAACCCGCGCAGGCCGTCAGGCCCGACATCCCCAGGGTCAGCGCCAGCAACCCCGCCGTCGTCACGCGTCGTGTCCAGCCCGGCATTCGCCCTCCTTCGGGAGAGCGGATCACTCTCCCGGTCTGATTTCCGCCACCACCAGGCCCTTGGGCCCGCTGGCGAACCGCACATGAACCGGCGAACCGGGAATCAAGTCGTCGAACCCGCACCGCCGCAGGGTCTCGATATGGACGAAGATGTCGGCCGTGTCGCCCTCGCGCACCACGAAGCCATAGCCCTTGGTGCGGTTGAACCACTTGACGATCGCGGGCTCCATGTCTTCGGCGTCGCCGTCGAAGACGGGCGCAGGCGCGGCGGTGGCGGGTTTGCGAGGCGACGCGACGGCGACGCCGCGCCCCAGGTCATGGATCTCGACGGCCTGCCAGCCCTTGGCCCGCTTGACGCAGTCGCAGGTGATGGGGGCGCCTTCCTCGGCCATGTCCCGGCCGCTGTCGCGCAGGCTGCTGACGTGCAGCAGGACGTCGCGCAGTTCGGTCAGCGCCGGGTCGTCCGGCACGATGAAGCCATAGCCCTTGGTCGGATCAAACCACTTCACGCGCCCCACGATCCGAACGGTCTGCGCCGCTTCCGTGGCATCGAAATCAGACAACTTCCCTACCCCCGTTCGCGCATCCCTCAATGCGAACAGGTTAAGCTTAACACCGTTCCATGAACGCCGGGGAGCGCAAATTCAGGTGAATCGTGCGGAAGGCTCAATCTTGGGGCGAATTTCGCCGCCCTGTCGCCGCCAAGCAACCATTGACGCGGTCGTCTTCGCCCGCGCGGTCGGAATTCTGACAGGTTCGGAACAGTTTCGGCGGCTGTGGAGCCCGGCCGAGGCGTCATCCCGCGTGGCAGTCCCTAGGGGAATCGAACCCCTCTTTTCAGGTTGAAAACCTGACGTCCTAACCGATAGACGAAGGGACCGCTGCGCGGGAGAGCCGGCGATATAGCCGCGCCCTTGGCGGGGTGCAAGCCTCGATTTCCGTATTTTTCCAGCGCCCGGAACGGTCGGCGTCAGGCCTGGACCATGCGGGGATCGGCCACGTCCTCGATCTCGAACTGCACGCCGCGGCGGCCGTTCCAGTCGTCGGCCTTCAGCCGTCCGACGACGTTCAGCCCGCCCTGTCCCGACAGCAGGGCCTGGCCGGCGGGCAGGTCGGCGCAACGCCAGGCGATCGCCCGGATCGAGGCTCCGTCGGGCCCGACCAGCCGGCAGCGGACATGGCCGCCGTTCATCTGGACCGGCTCGCGCGCCTGCACGCCGCTCAGGGCGAAGACGGGCTCGGGATTGGCGGGACCGAACGGGGCCAGTTGCTCGAACGCCTCGAACAGCGCGCGGGTCGCGCCCGCCGGATCGACCAGGGCGTCGACGTCCAGCCAGTCCTCGGCCGCCGCGACCAGCCGTTCGCCCGCCAGTCGCTGGTTCAGGAAGTCCGCCAGCTCGCCGATGCGGCCCGCCTCCACCGTCAGGCCGGCCGCCATGGCGTGCCCCCCGCCCGCCAGCAGCACGCCCGCCTCCCAGGCCGCCTGGACCGCCCGGCCGAGGTTCATTCCCGGCTGGGACCGGCCCGAACCCTTGCCGACGCCGTTCACCGGATCCAGCCCGATGACGACGACCGGCTTGCGCCAGCGTTCGCGCAGACGCCCGGCGACGACGCCCACCACGCCGGGATGCCAGTCCTCGCCGGCCACGACCACGACGGCGGACTCGTCGGCGTGGGCGCCGGTCGCCTCGGCGCGGCGGATGGCGGCCTCGATCACCGCCCGCTCGACCTCTCGGCGCGACAGGTTCAGCGCGTCCAGTTCGGCCGCCAAGGTCGCCGCCTCGCCCGGATCGTCGGTCGACAGCAGTCGCGCGCCAAGGTCGGAGCGGCCGATGCGGCCGCCGGCGTTGATGCGCGGGCCCAGGATGAAGCCGCAGTGCATGGTCTTGGCCGGGCCCGGCTCGGCCCCCGCGGCGGCCAGCAGCGCCTTCAGCCCGGGATTGCGCCATGCGCTCATCACCCCCAGCCCCAGGCCCGTCAGCGCCCGGTTAAAGCCTGTCAGGCCCGTCACGTCGCAGACGGCGCCCAGGGCGGCCAGGTCCAGCCATTGGCGGATGTCCGGCTCGGGACGCTCGGCGAACAGGCCGCGTCCCCGCGCCTCGCGGTTCAGCGCGGCCAGCAAGACCAGCACCACGCCGGCGGCCGCCAGATTGCCCTGGCCGGAGGCGCAGCCGGGCCGGTTCGGATTGACCACGGCCAGGGCGCGCGGCGGCTCGCTGCGCATCAGGTGGTGATCGATCACCACGACGTTCAGGCCGATGGCGGCGGCATGGGCCAGGGACTCGTTCGCCGCCGCCCCGCAGTCCACCGTGACGACCAGGTCGGCGCCGGCCGCCTTCAGCGTGTCGAAAGCCCGCGCGCTGGGACCATACCCCTCGGTCAGCCGATCTGGCACATAGATGGGCAGGTCCGCGCCCATCGCGCGGAACCACCGCACCAGCAGGGCCGCGCTGGCCGCCCCGTCCACGTCGTAGTCGGCGAAGACATGGACGGCCTTGCCCGCCTGAAGCGCGTCGACGATGGCCGTCGCGGCGGCGTCCATGTCCATGAAGCTGGACGGATCGGGAAACAGCGCGCGCAGCGTGGGCCGCAGGAAGTCCCCCGCCTGTTCCGGTCCAACCCCGCGAGAGGCCAGGGCCCGCGCCAGGGGCTCGTCCAGGCCGTGGGCCTGCATGTGCGCGCGCGTCGTCGCCGCCTCGGCCGGCCGCAGGCGCCAGGCCCGTCCGGACAGAGAGCGGGACACGCCCAGGAATGCGCTCACGCCCTTGATGCCGCCATCGTCCGCCATCAGCGCAATATTCGGGGATTCTGCGTCCCCGGCGACCGATTCATCGCGTCGGGCGGCGGTCGATCGGCGGCGGCGCCTTGGCGCGCTCGCGCAAATCCTGGGCCAGGGCCTCGATCTCGGCGGCGGTGCGCGCCGAGTCGGGCGAGACCGGCACGTCGCCGACCTGGGCGCGCGTTTCGGCCGCTAGCGTTTCGGCGTCGCCCAGCGTCCAGTCGATCCGGGCCGTCTCCTCGGCCAGGGCGCCGCCCTGGGATTCCAGCCCCCGGACATTGGCCGCCACCTGGGTCGGCTCGGGCAGGCCCGTGGGCGCGGGCGGGAAGTCCTCCCACCGCGGATAGCGGCGGTTGGCGTCGACCAGCGCCTGGATCCGGGGCGCCAGCGGCGAGGCCGTCTCGGTCCGGGCCGCGAACCGGTCGGCGCAGCCGCCCAGAACGCCGCCGACGGCGAGCGCCAGCAGGGCGGCGGCGAAAGGTCTCGTCTTTTTGGCGTAGGGCGCGTTCATTTCGGTGTCGGTCTTATGCCATCATCGGCCGGCGCGGAAGGGCGGGACCGCCCGTTCGCCATTCGCCGTCGTCGAGGATCACCATGGCCAAGCCCCCTGAGCCGCCCGCCGACCCCGCCAAGCCCGCGGCGCGCAAGCCTGGCCGGCCGACGTCGCCCAAGCCGCCCCGGCCGGTGCGCGCGAAGAAGGCGTCCGCGTCCGCGCCGACCGCCGCGCCGCTGCAAGACGCGCCGACGCCACGCGCCCCAGCCCCCGATCAGGCGCAACTGATCGAAACGTTGTCGGCGAACCTGGCCAAGGCGGCCATGACGGCTCAGGGCGCCCTTGCCGAGGCGGCCCTGGCCCAGGCCGCCAGAACCCAGGAGCCGGGGTCGGCCGCCCTGTCGCCGGATCCCTTCAACGTCGCGCCCGCCCTGACCTCGGTGATGACCAGCCTGGCGTCGCGTCCGGAAAAGCTGTTTCAGGCCCAGGCCGACCTGTTCGGCCGCTACATGGATCTGTGGGCTTCCAGCGCGCGCCAGGCGGCGGGCGAAGCGCCCGATCCCGCGCCGGCGGACAAGCGGTTCAAGGACCCGGCCTGGTCAGAAAATCCGATGTTTGACCTGATGCGGCGGTCCTATCTGCTGACGTCCGACTGGATGAACGGCCTGATCGCGGGGGTCGAGGACGTCGATCCCGCCGTCAAGCGGCGCGCCCAGTTCTTCACCCGCCTGCTGACCGACGCCTTCTCGCCGTCCAACTTCCTGGCCTCCAACCCCGTGGCGCTGAAAGCCCTGGCGGAGACCAGCGGCGAATCCCTGGTCAAGGGAATGCAGAACTTCGCCGCCGACATGGAGCGCGGCGCCGGCTCGCTGCGCATCAGCCAGGCCGACTATGGCAAGTTCGTCGTCGGCGAGAACGTCGCCACCGCCCCCGGCCAGGTGGTCTGGCGCGACGAGCTGTTCGAGCTGATCCAGTACGCCCCGGCCAGCGAGACGCAGCACCAGATTCCGCTGCTGATCTTTCCGCCCTGGATCAACAAATTCTACATCATGGACCTTCAGCCGGCGAACTCGCTGATCCGCTGGCTGTCGGCGCAGGGGTTCACGGTCTTCGTCTGTTCCTGGGTCAATCCGGACCGGGACAAGGCCGAGTACGGCTTCGATGACTATCTGGAGAAGGGCGTCTATCGCGCGGTCGAAAAGACGCTGGAACAGACCGGGACGGATCGCCTGAACGCGGTCGGCTACTGCATCGGCGGCACCTTGCTGGGCGCGGCCCTGGCGCACATGGCCGCGCGAGGCGACACGCGCGTCGCCGCCGCCACCTTCTTCGCCGCCCAGCACGACTTCGCCGAGGCCGGGGACCTGCTGCTGTTCACCGACGAACACTGGCTGGCCGAGATCGAACGCCAGATGGACGCCGCCGGCGGCGTCCTGCCCGGCGCCGCCATGGCCGACACCTTCAACGCCCTGCGCGCCAACGACCTGATCTGGTCCTTCTTCGTCAGCAACTATCTGATGGGCAAGGATCCGCCCGCCTTCGACCTGCTGTTCTGGAACGCCGACCAGACGCGGATGCCCAAGGCGCTGCACATGGCCTATCTGCGCCGGATGTACGGCGAGAACGCCCTGGCCGAGGGCCGTTTCCAGATCGGCGGCGAAACCGTCGATCTGTCGCGCGTGACCATTCCCCTCTATTTCCAGGCCAGCCGCGAGGATCACATCGCGCCGATGAACTCCGTCTATCGCTCGGCGCGGCTGTTCGGCGGCGATGTCGTCTTCACCCTGGCGGGCTCGGGCCATATCGCCGGCGTCATCAATCCGCCGTCGGCGCGAAAGTACAAACACTGGACCAACGACGCCCTGCCCGCGACGCTGGCCGAATGGCAGGCCGGCGCGGTCGAGCATCCCGGCAGTTGGTGGGAGCACTGGGCCGCATGGCTGCGCCCGCTGTCCGGCCCCGACATCCCCGCCCGCGATCCGTCCAAGGGCCCGCTGAAGCCGATCGAACCGGCGCCCGGCGCCTATGTGAAAGTGAAGTCTTGAACCGTCTCGAACCCAACATCCTGCTGGCCGTCTCGACGGGCGTGGCCCTGATCCTGCTGGTGCTGACAGCCAGCGCCTTCGGCGAGTCGGGAAACACGATCAAATATGTCGTCTCGGCCGTCGTCTGCTCGGCCATCGTTGCGGGGCTGAATTCCTGGATGGCGCGGCGCATGGGCCAGACCGAGCTTCATCCGATGATCCGCACCGAGGCGCCGACCAGCGCCGTCCTGGCGGGCCTGTTTCCCCTGGCGGTGATCTTCGCCGCGGCCGCGCCGGTCTTCTTCCCCGGCCACGACTACGGCCTTCTGGTCATCATCGCCGCCGTCTGGTTCGGCGTGTCGGTCGATTCCGCCCTGCGCGCGCGCCGTCGGGGTTGAGGCGCGAACGCTTCCTTAAGCCGAGGGTGGAACCTTTCCGTCGTGGCCGCCGATCGTTTTCAGTCCGCAGGGATCGTCCAGGGGGAACCGCCGCTGTGGGAACGGCTGGCGGCCGGCTTCGTCGTCTTCATGCTGACCGGCGCCCTGATCGCCCCGGTGCTAGCCCCCGACCAGGGCGAGACGCCGATTCTGCGGCTGATCTGGATTCCGGTCTATGCGGTCACCGCCGGCCTGGTCGCCTTCCGCTTCGACAAGGTGATCCGCGCCTGGCCGGCCTGGTTGATGCTGTTCGGCCTGATCGCCCTGGCCTATGTCTCGAAATACTGGTCGATCGACCCGGCGGTGACGCAACGCCGGGTCATCGCCATGGCCATCAACAGCGCCTTCGCCGTCTATGTCGGCTGCGTCTTCCGGGGCGTGGCCCTGCCGCGAATGCTGATGTGGACTTGCCTGGTCATGGCCGTGGGCAGCCTGATCATGGTCTTCGCCTTCCCCCGCATCGGGGTTCACCAGTACGACAACGCCGGCCTGTGGCGGGGCCTGTGGTACGAGAAGAACCAGATGGGCCTGGTGATGGTCGTCGGCGCCATCTCGGCCGCCGCGACCCTGGCGGCGGACCAGATCGCCGGCGTCGCGCGGCGGCCCTGGGCCCCGGTGCTGGCCTTCGCGCTCTGCACCCTGCTGGTGCTGGCAACCCAGTCCAAGACGTCCCTGCTGTGCTGGATGCTGGGCGTCGGCCTGGTCGGGGGCTGGTGGGTCCTGCGCCAGGGCGGCGCCGCGATCACCATCGCGGCCGTCTGGCTGGGCGTGGTCGTCTCGGCCTTGGGCGCCTGGATATGGAACTCCGATTCAGCAGTGATCCTGGCGCTTCTGGGCAAGGATCCGTCCCTGACCGGGCGCACCCTGATCTGGGAGGCCCTGATGCGCAAGGTCGCCGAACGGCCCTGGACGGGCTACGGCTTCAGCGCCTTCTGGGGCGAGGATTCCATTCCGGCGCTGGAAATCCGCCTGGAGACCCAGTGGCCGGTGCCTTCGGCCCACAACGGCTGGATCGACCTGCTGGTCCAACTGGGCTGGCCCGGCGCCTTCGCGGTCGGCGGCGTGATGGCGCTCTCGGCCGTGTTGATCATCGCACGCCTGGGCGGGATGGGCGCGCGCGAAGGCTATTGGAGCCTGGCCTATCTGGCCGTCTTCACCGCCCTGAGCCTGTCCGAGAGCGTGCTGATGACCCACGCCAACCTGCCCTGGGTGTTGATGCTGGCCATCCTGTCGCGGGCGGTGACCTTCGAGCCGGCCCCGGTCCGGGCGCCGCTTGCCCCGCGCGCCGTGCGGGCCTACCAGAACCGGCCCCGAATCGCTCCAGACTATGTGAATGGCCCAGCCCGCCGACGACCTGTTCGCCTTTGATCCCCAGCCCGAGCCCGCAAGGCCCGAGCCGCCCCATCCTGTTGCTGTCGCGCCCGCCGCCGTCACGCCGCCAGAGGCGCCCCCGGCCCCGACGCCCGCGCCGCATCCCGCCCCCACCGCGGGCGCGCCCGGCGCCTACTCCGCTTCGTCCATCGAGGTGCTGGAGGGGCTTGAACCGGTCCGCAAGCGGCCGGGCATGTATATCGGCGGCACCGACGAACGCGCCCTGCACCATCTGTTCGCCGAAGTGCTGGACAATGCGATGGACGAGGCGGTGGCCCGCCACGCCAAGCTGATCACCGTCGACCTGGACGCCGAGGGCTATCTGTCCGTCCGCGACGACGGCCGCGGCATCCCGGTCGATCCGCACCCCAAGCATCCAGGCAAGTCGGCGCTGGAAGTGGTCATGACCGTGCTCCACTCGGGCGGCAAGTTCTCGGGCAAGGCCTACGAGACCTCGGGCGGTCTGCACGGCGTCGGCGTCTCGGTCGTCAACGCCCTGAGCGAGCATCTGGACGTCACCGTCTGGCGCGACGGCTTCGAATGGAAGCAGTCCTTCAGCCGCGGCCACGTCCTGGCCCCGATCCAGCAGGTCCAGCCGTCGAAGAAGCGCGGCACCCTGATCCGCTTCAAGCCGGACGACCAGATCTTCGGCGTCGGCGCGGCCTTCAAGCCAGCGCGCCTGTTCCGCATGGCGCGCTCCAAGGCCTATCTGTTCCGCGGCGTCGAAATCAAATGGACCTGCGCGCCCGAGCGGATCACCGACGCGACCCCGGCCCAGGCGACGCTGCACTTCCCCGGCGGCCTGGCCGACGCCCTGTCCGATCGCATCGGCGAGATGGAGACCGTCACCCCCGTCTTCGCCGGCCGCGCCGAGCGCCAGGGCGAGGCGGGCGCCTTCGAATGGGCCGTGACGTGGTCGCCCGCCGGCTTCGGTGAGGCGGACGGCTTCATCCAGTCCTATTGCAACACCGTCTCCACACCCGACGGCGGCACGCACGAGGCCGGCTTCCGCGCCGCCCTGGTCAAGGGGCTGAAGGCTTACGGCGAGCTGGTCAACGAGAAGCGCGCGGGCGTCATCACGGCCGAGGACGTCATCGCCAACGCCGGCGCTCTGATCAGCGTCTTCATCCGCAATCCCGAATTCCAGGGCCAGACCAAGGACCGCCTGTCCTCGCCCGAGGGCGCGCGCCTGGTCGAGCAGCTGCTCCGCGATCCGCTGGACCACTGGCTGACCGAAAGCCCGAAACAGGCCAACACCCTGCTCGGCTTCGTCATCGACAGGGCCGAGGAACGCCTGCGCCGGCGCAAGGACAAGGAGGTCCAGCGCGCCGCCGCCACCCGCAAGCTGCGTCTGCCCGGCAAGCTGTCGGACTGTTCCCGCCAGGCGGCCGAGGGCACCGAGCTGTTCATCGTCGAGGGCGATTCGGCCGGCGGCTCGGCCAAGCAGGCGCGCGACCGCACGACCCAGGCTATCCTGCCCCTGCGCGGCAAGATCCTGAACGTCGCCTCGGCCACCGCCGACAAGCTGCGCGCCAACGCCGAACTGTCGGACTTGACCCTGGCCCTGGGCGTCCAGCCCGGCGCCCGCTTCAACATCGACGACCTGCGCTACGAGCGGATCGTCATCATGACCGACGCCGACGTGGACGGGGCGCACATCGCGGCGCTTCTGATCACCTTCTTCTATCGCGTCATGCCCGAGACCATTCGCCAGGGCCGGGTCTTCATGGCCCTGCCGCCGCTGTACCGGATTTCGGCCGGTCCCTTGAGCGAATACGCCCGCGACGACGTCCACCGCGACGAGCTGCTGGCGACCGTCTTCAAGGGCAAGAAGACCGAGATCGGCCGCTTCAAGGGCCTGGGCGAGATGATGGCCTCCCAGCTGAAGGAGACCACCATGGACCCCAGGAAGCGCACCCTGGCCAAGATCACCGTGCCGGACGCCGAAGCCAGCATCGAGGACCTGGTCGAACGCCTGATGGGCAAGCGGGCCGAGGCGCGCTTCCAGTTCATCCAGGAGAATGCGCAGTTCGCGAAGGAAGATCTGGACGTCTGAGACCGCGCGGGGGCCTTCCAACGCGCGGCGACGCCTGACACAAGGGGGCATGACCGTGACCGCCTCCTCCCCCGCCGTTCTCGACGAACTGAAGGCCGCGCTGGGTCCGGGCGGCTGGACCCAGGACCCGGAGGTCATCGCGCCCGCCCTGACCGAGTGGCGCAACCGCTGGACCGGGAACACCCCGCTGCTGCTGACGCCGCGGTCGACCGAGGAGGTCGCCAGGGCCGTGACGATCTGCGCCCGCGAAGGCGTGGCGATCACGCCCCAGGGCGGCGGCACCGGCCTGGTCGGGGGACAGATTCCGTTCGGCGAAGTGCTGCTGTCGATGAGGAAGATGCGCGCCGTCCGCGACGTCACGCCGCTGGACGACGCCATGACGGTCGAGGCCGGCCTGACCCTGCTGGAGGCGCAGCAGGCGGCGACGGCGGCGGGCCGCTATTTTCCGCTCAGCCTGGCCGCCGAGGGCTCGGCCACCATCGGCGGCGTCATCTCCACCAACGCCGGCGGCACCCAGGTGCTGCGCTACGGTATGATGCGGGACCTGGTGCTGGGGATCGAGGCGGTCTTGCCGAACGGCCAGGTCTTCAATGGCCTGAAGCGGCTCAGGAAGGACAACACCGGCTATGACCTGAAGCAGCTGCTGATCGGCGCCGAGGGCACGTTGGGCGTCGTCACGGCCGCCACGCTGAAGCTGTTTCCGATCAT
The DNA here is from genome assembly GCF_023573565.1 of Brevundimonas albigilva. NCBI lineage: Bacteria > Pseudomonadati > Pseudomonadota > Alphaproteobacteria > Caulobacterales > Caulobacteraceae > Brevundimonas > Brevundimonas albigilva. Next base: position 1,447,582 of record NZ_CP097649.1, on the reverse strand, counting down.
GCGGTCGCGCGCGGTCGCGGTCGTCGGGCTGGAGACGGCCGCCGCCTCGGTCGAACTGCTGGCCCGCGCCAAGGCCGAGACCGGCGGCGGGGTCGAGGCCTTCGAGCTGATGAAGCGCCTGGGCATGGCGCTGGTGCTCAAGAACATCCCCGACACCCGCGAACCGCTGGACTCGACCCCCGACTGGTACGTCCTGATCGAGATCGCCTCGGGCACGCCCGGCGGCGCCGAGGCCCAGATGCAGGCCCTGCTGGAGGTCGCCTTCGAGGAAGGCCTGATCACGGACGCCGCCATCGCCCAGAACGACGCCCAACGCGCCGAATTCTGGCGGCTGCGCGAGGAGCATTCGGCCGCCCTGAAGCCCGAGGGCGGCGGCTGGAAGCACGACGTCTCGGTGCCGATCAGCCGCATCGCCGACTTCATCGACGAGGCCTCGGCCGCCGTCGAACGCTTCCATCCCGGCGCCCGCATCTCGGTCTTCGGCCACGTCGGCGACGGCAATCTGCACTACGACATCCTGCCGGGCGTCGGTCAGGACATCCCCGCCTTTATCGGCCGCTGGAAGGAAGGCTCCCAGGTCGTCCACGACGTGGTGGCCCGTTACGACGGTTCGATCTCGGCCGAACACGGCCTGGGCCGGCTGAAGTCCGAGGAGGTCAAGCGCTACAAGTCGCCGGTCGAGATCGAGACCATGGCCGCCCTTCGCCGCGCCCTCGATCCCCGGCGGATCATGAACCCGGCCGTGCTGTTCTGAACGCGGCGTGCGCCGAAGGCGCGGCCCCATGCCCGGTTCAAATCGTCAACGAAGCGGCCTATGTCGGCGCCTTGGTTCCAGGAGGCTGGCTCTTGCTTATCGTTCTGTCCCCCGCCAAGCGGCTCGACTTCACCCAGGCCGACCCGGCCCTGCCCGCGTCGGAGCGCCGTTTTCGCGAGGACACCGCCAGCCTGTCCAAGACCGCGCGACGCCAGACGCGCGCGGACCTGCGCCGCCTGATGGGCATTTCCGACGACCTGGCCAAGCTGAACGCAGAGCGTTTCAAGGCCTTCGATCCGGAATCGACCGACGGCGTCCAGGCCGCCTTCGCCTTCGCCGGCGACGTCTATGAGGGATTGAAGGCGCGCGAACTGGCGCCCGACGCCCTGGCGTTCGCCCAGGCGCACGTCCGCATCCTGTCGGGCTTTTATGGCCTGCTGCGTCCGCTGGATCGCATCCAGCCCTATCGGCTGGAGATGGGCACGCGGCTGAAGACCCGGCGCGGCTCCAGTCTGTATGACTTCTGGGGCGACCGGCTGTCGCAACAACTGAACGCCGACGCCCAGGGCCAGGCCGATCCGACCCTGGTGAACCTGGCCAGCCAGGAATATTTCGGCGCGATCGACGCCAAGGCGCTGAAGCTTCCGGTCGTCACGCCGCAGTTCCGCGAGGAGAAGGACGGCGAAAGCCGCATCATCTCCTTCTTCGCCAAGAAGGCGCGCGGCGCCATGACCCGCTTCGCCATCGACGAGCGGCTGGAACGCGCCGAGGACCTGAAGGCTTTCGACCGGGACGGCTATCGATTCGACAAGGCCGCCTCGTCCGACGTCGAATGGATATTCATCAGGTCGGGAAATTCTTGATCGCCCGGCCGTCCTGCCGCTAGTCTCGCCGCAAAGAACCAGAGGGCGGATTCATGTTCAAATGGCCTAAGGCGTCAAAGGGCGGAAACGTCGCGCATGGGCAGGCCCCGGACTTCCGCGACATCGGCGATCTGCGGGGACAGGTCGCGGTCGTCACCGGCTCGACCTCCGGCATCGGCCTGGCCCTGGCGCGGGCGGTCGCGGCGCGCGGCGGCGACGTGGTGCTGAACGGCCTGGGCGACCCGGCCGAGATCGAACGCACCCGCGCGGCGCTGGAGGCGGGATCCAAGGGCCGCGTGCGCTATCATCCGGCCAACATGATGCGCGGCGAGGAGATCGCCGACATGGTCGCCTTCGCCCGGCACGAGCTCGGCCGGCTGGACATCCTGGTCAACAACGCCGGCGTCCAGCACGTCGAGGCCGTCGAAAAGTTTCCCGCCGACAAGTGGGAGCAGATCATCGCCATAAACCTGTCGTCGGCCTTCTATGCGACGAAGGCGGCCATCCCGATCATGAAGGCCCAGGGGCGCGGCCGGATCGTCAACATCGCCTCGGCCCACGGCCTGGTCGCCAGCCCGTTCAAGTCCGCCTATGTCGCGGCCAAGCACGGCGTGATCGGCCTGACCAAGACCACCGCGCTGGAGCTGGCGCGCGACAACATCACCTGCAACGCCATCTGCCCAGGCTTCGTCGAGACGCCGATCGTGGAAAAACAGATCGCCGACCAGGCGCGCACGCGCGGCATATCCAAGGAGCAGGTCCTGACCGACGTGATCCTGGCCGCCCAGCCGACCAAGCGCTTCGTCACGACCGACGAACTGACCGGCCTGTTCCTCTATCTGGTCAGCGACCTGGGCGCCTCGGCCAACGGCGCCAGTTTCTCCATCGACGGCGGCTGGACCGCGCAATAGCCCTCGGCCAGGGCGGCGCAGAAGGAGGCGGTATGGCGATCTTCAAGCGCAGGGCCGCCGATCCCGCCGCCGCCGCCCCCGCCCTGCCGTCGGGCCGACAGCCGATCAGCCTGGCGCTCCAGGGCGGCGGGGCGCACGGCGCCTTCCAGTGGGGCGTGCTCGACCGGCTTTTGGAGGATGATCGCCTCGACATCCGGGCCGTGTCGGGCGTCTCGGCCGGAGCCATGAACGGCGCCGCCCTGATCACAGGCCTGGCCAGCGGAGCCGACGCGGGCCGCGCCGCGCTGGACCGGCTGTGGCGCGAGGTGAACCAGTCGGGCGGCCGCAACGTCTTCGGCGACAGCGCCATCTGGAACGCGGCCCAGCCGCCCGACTGGATCAAGGACACGCCCTTCTGGCGGGCCGGCGAGACGCTGGCCCTGTCGATGAGCCCCTATGAATTCAATCCGCTGAACCACAATCCCCTGAAACGGGTGCTGAAGGCCGCGGTCGATTTCGAGGTCGTGCGCGCCTCGCCGGTGCGCCTATTCGTCGCCGCCACCGCCGTCCGCCAGGCCAAGGCGCGGCTGTTCGCCTCCGAGGAAATGTCCACCGAGGTGCTGATGGCTTCCGCCTGCCTGCCCCACCTGTTCCAGGCGGTCGAGATCGACGGGGAGCCCTATTGGGACGGCGGCTATTTGACCAACCCGCCGCTGTGGCCCCTGACCGGGGCCGACACGCCCGACGACGTGCTGCTGGTGACGCTGAATCCGATGGTGCGCGACGAGACGCCAAAGGGCGCGGGCGACATCGTCGACCGGCTGAACGAGATCGTCTTCAACGCGCCGCTGGTCGCCGAACTGCGCGCCATCGCCATGGCCGAGGAGCTGATGGCCCAGGGCCATCTGAAGGCCGGCCCGTATCGCAACGTCCGCCTTCACGCCATCGAGGCCGACGGCTGGCTCAGCGACCTGTCGCTGCGGTCCAAGTTCAACACCGAATGGACCTTCCTGAACGAGCTGAAGGCGCGGGGCCGCGCCGCCGCCGACGACTGGCTGAACAGCTGTCTTCCCGTCGTCGGCGCTCGGGCCAGCGTCGATCTGCAGGCGCGGTTCGGCTAACCGATGTGGCCGGCGGCGCGCCGCAGCCGGTCGTTGATCGCCTCGCCCAGGCCGTCGCGGGGAATGGGGGCCACGGCGATGCCCGCCGGGCGGGTGCGATCGGCGTCCCGCAACAGGCGAAACAGATTGGCCGCCGCCTCGCGCAGGTCGCCGGTCGGGCTCAGGCTCCAGCGCGGGTCGCCCACGCCCGGCCCGAACCCCAGCAGGATTTCGCCGTCGCGGGCGCCCCCGACCTCGATCCGCACCGGGGCGTCGGGGGCGTAATGCAAGGTCAGCCGGCCGGGCGAGCGATGCCCCTCCCCGCTGTCGTCCAGCGGCCCGGCCAGGGCCTCCACCTCGGCGCGGGTGACGGCGCCGGGCCGCAGCAGGGCGACGCGGCCGTCCAGAACCGAGACGACCGTGCTTTCCAGCCCGACCGCGCAGGGTCCGCCGTCCACGGCCGCCGCGGCGGCGAAACCGGTCTCCTCCACCGCGTCCTGGAATGTGGTCGGGCTGGGCCGTCCCGAACGGTTGGCCGAGGGGGCCACGACCGGACCGCCGAAGGCCGACAGGACGGCGCGCGCCTTGGCGTGGCCCGGTACGCGCAGGGCGACGCTGTCCAGGCCCGCCCGCGCCAGGTCGCAGACCCGGCGCGCGTCCCTGACCGGCGTCACCAGGGTCAACGGGCCGGGCCAGAAGGCGTCGGCCAGCCGACGCGCCCGCGCGTCGAACACGCCGACGGCCTCGGCGGCGGCGGCGTCCGCGACATGGGCGATCAGCGGGTTGAAGCGCGGCCTTCCCTTGGCCTCGAAGATCGCCGCCACGGCCCGGGGGTCGGAAGCGTCGGCCCCCAGCCCATAGACGGTTTCGGTCGGCAGCAGGATCAGCGCGCCCCGCTTCAGGGCCTCGGCGGCCTGTTCCGGCGTCTCGCTCATGGCCGTCGCGGGATCAGCGGGATCATCCGGTGCAGCACATTGTCGCGATCGACGAACTGATGCTTCAGGGCGCCAAGGACATGCAGGGCGATCAGCACATAGAGGCCCTTCACCACCAGCCCGTGAACCTCCATGAACCCGCGCGCCGCCTGCCGACCGCCCGACACCGGCAGCAGCGGCCAGTCGAACAGGCCGAACCAGACGATGTCGCGCCCGGCGGCGGATGAGGCCAGCCAGCCGGTTAGAGGCATGACGATCAGCGCGGCGTAGAACAACACATGGGTGACCCGGGCGAACGCCTTCTGCCAACGCGGCACGGCGGACGGCAGGGGGATGGCGGGATTGGCCAGCCGCCAGCCGATTCGCGCCAGCGTCAGGACCAGGATCGTCAGGCCCACCGACTTGTGCAGATTCATCAGTTCCCGCGAGATCGGCCCCTCGGTCGCCTCGTGCGCCGTCACCAGCAGGATCTGAGCCAGCACCGCGGCCGCGATCCCCCAGTGCAGGATCAGCGAGACGGTGGAATAGCGGTTCCGGGGTTCGGCCATGACTTCCCTTCCGTGGCGGCAGGGCGCCAGTGTGCCCCGACTGCACCAGACCCGCCAAGCGCCTTGCGACAACCGGCGACGAGAGGCACCTAGTGCGGGACAGATCCAGAGGAATCCATGACCTATCGCGCCCCCGTCCGTGACCTGGCCTTCACCCTGCAAGCGGTCGCCGACATGCCGCAACTGGAGGCGACCGGCGCCTATCCCGACTACGACGCCGAGGTGGCGGGCGCGGTTCTGGAGGCGGCGGGCCAGTTTTCCGAGGAGGTTCTGGCGCCGCTGAACCGCATCGGCGACCAGAAGGGCGCGACCTACGCCAACGGCGCCGTCACCGCCGCCCCCGGCTTCGCCGACGCCTATCGCCAGTTCGCCGCCGGCGGCTGGACCGGACTGGCCGCGCCGGCCCATGCGGGCGGACAGGGCCTGCCCAAGGCGCTGGAACTGGCCGCCTTCGAGACCGTCCACGCCGCCAACATGGCCTTCGGCCTGTGCCCCATGCTGTCCCAGGCCGCCATCGAGGCGCTGGAGCAGGTCGGGACCGAGGCGCAGAAGGCGAAGTACCTCGGCAAGCTGGTCAGCGGGGAATGGACCGGCGCCATGGTGCTGACCGAGCCGGGCGCGGGCTCGGACCTGGGCGCTCTGACCGCCACCGCCACCCCGAACGGCGACGGGACCTATGCGCTGAACGGCCAGAAGATCTTCATCACCTGGGGCGACCACGACGCGGTCGACAACATCCTGCATCTGGTGCTGGCGCGCCTGCCCGACGCCCCGGCCGGCCCCAAGGGCATCAGCCTGTTCCTGGCGCCCAAGTTCGAGGTCGCCGACGACGGCGCGCTGGGCGACCGCAACAGCTTCCGTCCGGTGGGCGTCGAGCACAAGCTGGGCATCCACGCCTCGCCCACCTGCGTCATGGCCTACGAAGGCGCGCGCGCCGAACTGGTCGGCCAGCCGAACCAGGGCCTGGCGCACATGTTCGTCATGATGAACGCCGCCCGCCTGGCCGTCGGCGTGGAAGGCGTCGGCATCGCCGAGCGCGCCTATCAGCAGGCCCTGGCCTATGCGCTGGACCGCCGCCAGGGGCGCTCGGTCTGGACCGGGGAAGCCGGCGCGCCGATCTTCGATCATCCCGACGTGCGCCGGATGCTGGCCGTAATGAAGGCCAAGATCACGGCCGCGCGCGGCATCTGCCTGTCCACCGCCGTCGCCGCCGACATGGCCCGCGTCGCGGCCGACGCCGAGGACCGCAAGCGCTGGAAGGCGCGCGAGGACCTGCTGACGCCGATCGCCAAGGCCTGGTCCACCGACGTCGGCTGCGAGGTCGCCTCCCTGGGCGTTCAGGTCCACGGCGGCATGGGCTTCATCGAGGAGACGGGCGCGGCCCAGCACTATCGCGACGCCCGCATCGCGCCGATCTACGAGGGCACCAACGGCATCCAGGCGATGGACTTGGTCGGCCGCAAGCTGTCGATGGACGGCGGCGAGGCGGCGCGCGCCGTCATCGCGGAGATGAAGGACACCCTGGCCCAGTTGCCGCGCCTGTACGCCGGCAAGCCGGTCGAGCGGTTCGCCGCCGCCATCGAGGCGGTGGAGGACGCCACCCTGTGGCTGCTGGACCGCAAGGCCGACCCCGACGCCGTCGCCGACGTCCTGGCCGCCGCCGACGCCTATCTGAAGCTGATGGGCGACGTCATCGGCGGCTGGATGGTCGCCAAGGGCGCCCTGGCGGCCAAGGCGCGGCTGGACGCCGGCGACGGCGATCCCGCCTGGCTGCAGGGCAAGCTGGACCTGTATGAGATCTACGCGGCCAATGTTCTGGGGCACGTCTCCAGCCGGCTGGCCGCCGTCGGTCAGGGCGGCGAGGTGCTGCAACGGATGTCGGTGGACGCCCTGGCCGGCTGATCAGGGCTCCGGGCGGGGCGGCGCGTCCAGCAGGGCCACGGCCTCGCGGATGTAGGCGGCGTGAGCCACCACGCCCAGCCCCAGCCGTTCCTGGCCCACCACGACCTCCTGGACCAGGATGCCTGCGACATACGGGTGATCGGGCGCGTCGACCCCGGCGGCGCGGCGCGCGGTCGGCGTCCAGAACACCGGCCCGCCCGAGTTTCCCGGAAAGACCGCGAAGTCCAGAAGGAAGGTGGGAAACGCCGCGATCGGCGTCAGCGGCCACGACGCGATCCGCCCGGCCCGCAGGATCGGAAAGCCGGCGCGATTGGCGGACAGGCCGCGCGGATAGCCCAGCGACAGCAGTTCGTCGCCGGCGCCGACCCGGGCCTCCTCGAACGTGTCCTCATCGGCCAGCCAGGCAAGCGGTATGGCGGCGCGCGCGAACATGCGCGGCGCCACGACCTCCATCACGGCGATGTCCTGGGTCGGATGGGTGGTCCACAGGGGCGTGTCTTCGGGGCCCCTGACCTGGAGCGGCTGGGGCGCGAACCGCCAGTCGCCCTCCAGCGCCTGCACGCGCCAGCCGATCCGCACCTCGCTCGCGGGCATCCGGTCCAGCACGTGGCCGGCGGTGACCAGCACCGTCCGGGGCGACCCGTCCGTCCGGGGCGCGTCCAGCAGGAAACCGGTGCCGACCGTCCTGACCCCCTCGCCGGACGGCTGGTCGATCTGCACGGTGGCGTTGATCAGGGCGACCGACAGGTCCCAACCGGCAAGGGCGGTCGGGTCAGGGCTCGGATCGTGGAACAGCGGCTCGAACATGATGGGCGTTTCTTCATTTGACGCCGAGGGCCGCCCGCGCACAAGGTCCGCGACCAAATCAGGGGGAGCCTCATGAACCGCCGTCAACTGATCGCCTCGACCGCCGCCGCAGCCGCGGTCGCGGGCCTTCCCCGCGCCGCCCTCAGCCAATCGTCCGGAGCCTCGATGCCTCAGCCGCCCGTCGCCAAGAAAATCCCCGTCGTCATCGAGCAGCTGGGCCGCACCCGCACCGACGACTACCAGTGGATGAAGGACGACAATTGGCAGGCGGTCCTACGCGACCCCACCCTGATCAAGGCCGAGGTCAAGGAGCATCTGACCGCCGAGAACGCCTATCGCGAGGCCATGATGGCCTCCACCCTGCCGCTGCAGGAGACGATGTTCGCCGAGATGCGGGGCCGCATCAAGGAGGACGACTCCTCCGTGCCGTCGGGCGACGGCCCCTGGCTCTATTACGTCGAGTACCGGACCGGCGACCAGCATCCCCGCTACATGCGCGTCGAACGCCAGGGCGCGTGGATGGCGGATGGCCGACCGGTGACCAAGAATTTCGTGGCGGCGCCCACGCCCCAGCTTCTGCTCGACGCCAACGAGCTGGCCGAGGGCAAGGCCTATTCGGAAGTCTCGGCCGCGTCTCACAGCCCCGACCACGCCCTGTTCGCCTACGCCGAGGACGCGCAGGGGTCCGAGGTCCACAAGATCTACGTCAAGGACCTGGCGACGGGCGAGGTGCTGCCCGCCGTGATCGAGAGCGCGACGGGCGACTTCGCCTTCTCGCCCGACAGCCAGTGGATCTTCTGGACCAACCGCGACGACAACGGCCGCCCGGACAAGATCTTCCGCCGCCCGGCGCGCGGCGGCGAGACCACACTGGTCTATGAGGAAGCCGACGACGGCATGTTCATCGGCGTGGGCCGCACGGCCGACGACAAGTTCATCGTCATCGGCATCCAGAACCAGGAAACCAGCGAGGCGCGCTACATCCCTGCGGCGACGCCGACAGCCGAGCCCGTGATCCTGGAGCCCCGCGTCGTCGCCACCCGCTACGACGTCGACCACTGGGACGACCGCTGGGTGATCCGCACCAACGCCGACGACGCCATCGACTTCAAGATCGTCGAGGCGCCGACCGAGGCGCCGGGCAAGGCGAACTGGAAGGATCTGGTGCCCCATACGCCGGGCCGCTTCATCGAGGGGCTGGACCTGACAAAGGGCCATCTGGCCCGTCAGGAGCGGGCCGACGCCAACACTCGCATCATCATCCGCGACCGCGCCGGCGCCGAGCACGAAATCGCCGTGGACGAGCCCGCCTTCGCCCTGTCGCTGGCCGGGGCGTCGGAGTTCGACACCACGATCACCCGCTACGCCTACAACTCGCCGTCCACGCCGACCCAGACCTTCGACTACGACATGGCCAGCCGCGAGCGGACCCTGCGCAAGACGCAGGAGGTGCCCAGTGGTCATGACCCGGCCGACTATGTGGTCGAGCGGCTGAACGCCCCGGCCGCGGACGGCGAACTGGTCCCCGTGACGGTGCTGCGCCGAAAGTCCACGCCGGTCGACGGATCCGCGCCGCTGCTGCTCTATGGCTACGGCTCCTACGGCATTCCGATGCCGGCCAGCTTTTCGACCAACCGCCTGTCGCTGGTGGACCGGGGCTGGATCTACGCCATCGCCCACATCCGGGGCGGCTCCGACAAGGGCTGGGGCTGGTTCCTGGCGGCGCGGCGGATGACCAAGAAGAACACCTTCACCGACTTCATCGCCGCCGCTGAACACCTGATCGGGCGGAAGTATGCGACGGCCGGCGCCATCGTCGCCCAGGGCGGGTCGGCCGGCGGCATGCTGATGGGCGCGGTAAACAACATGCGCCCCGACCTGTGGGCCGGCGTGATCGGCCAGGTGCCCTTCGTCGACGTGATCAACACCATGAGCGACACCTCCCTGCCGCTCACCCCGCCCGAATGGCCCGAATGGGGCAATCCGATCGAGGACGCCGAGGCCTACGACTACATGATGAGCTACAGCCCCTATGACCAGGTGAAGCCGCAGGCCTATCCGGCGGTGCTGGCCACCGGCGGCCTGTCCGATCCGCGCGTCACCTACTGGGAGCCCGAGAAGTGGGTCGCCAAGCTGCGTCCGGCGACCACCTCGGGCAAGCCGGTGCTGCTTAAGATCAACATGGAGGCCGGCCATGGCGGCGCGGCCGGGCGGTTCGACTATCTGAAGGAGGTCGCCCACGACTACGCCTTCGCCGTCTGGGCCGTCGACAAGGGCTGGGAGCAGGCTTGAGCGACCCTGTCGTGCGTGAACTGACGGCGGGCGATCTGCCCGCCGTCACCGCCATCTACGCCGAGAGCGTGGCCAACGGCCGGGGCACGTTCGAACTGGAGCCGCCCGACGAGGCCGAGATGGCGCGGCGCCTGGCCGCCGTGGCCGCGTTCGGCCTGCCGCCCCTGGTCGCGGAACTGGACGGCGTGGTGGTCGGCTATGCCTACGCCGGACCGTTCAGGGCGCGGCAGGCCTATCGCTACATGGTCGAGGATTCGATCTATGTGGCGCCCGAGGCGCGGGGGCGCGGCGTGGCCGGACGGCTGCTCGATGCGCTGATCGACAGCTGCGAACGGATGGGGCTGAGGCAGATGGTCGCCGTCATCGGCGATTCCGAGAACCTGGGCTCCATCGCCCTGCACCGCTCGCGCGGCTTCGCCGAAGCGGGACTGTTCCGCGCGGCGGGCTGGAAGCATGACGACTGGCGCGACGTCGTCTTCATGCAGCGCGCGTTGGGCCGGGGCGAGCGGACCGCGCCGGACGCGCCCGGCCTGCCCCTGATCGACAAATCCGCGTCCTAAGCGTCATTGCGGCGCCGAGGCGCGCGGCCTATGCTTCGGGCGTGAAAGCGATCCAGATCCTGCTGGCCGTCTGCGGCGCCCTGGCGGTGCTGTCGCTTGGCGCCTTCGGCGCGATCGCGGCGCCGAGCGAGGTCGCACCCTGCCATCAGCAGGAACATCGCGAACGAGCGCCGGACAAGGCGCCGATGGCGATGAAGGCGATGATCTGCTGCGTCGCCTGCGTCGCGCCGCTGGACCTCGAACCCGCCGACGCGCCTTCGCCCGGCCTGACGCCGCGCCGTCAGCCCGTCGCCGCCGCCCTGCCCCCCGGCCGTCTTCTGACGCCGGACCACGGACCGCCCCGCCTCCCGATCGTCTGAAGCCCGCGTCCGTCGGACGCGCTCCTTTCACGATCATACGGAGGAAGCCATGACGGCTATCCGCACCCTCGCCGGCCTGTCCGCCGGCGCATCCCTGCTCGCGCTCGCCAATGCAGTCGCGGCGCAGGAGCCTTCGCACCACCATCCTACGCCGGTCCCCAGCGACGCTCAGCACGCGGATCATCAGGACCACGACACGAAGCCATCGGCGACCCACGTCGGTCACGACATGCCGATGACCAGCCCTTACGGTCCCTGGCCCATCACGCGCGACGCCTCGGGCACCAGCTGGCAGCCCGACCTGGGCGAGCACGGCGGCGTCCATGCCGCCGCCGGCGACTGGACCGTGATGAGCCACGCCGTGCTGAACCTCGTGTACGACACCCAGTCCGGCCCGCGCGGCGGGGACAAGACCTTCGTTTCCGGGATGCTGATGACCTCGGCGCGACGCGACCTCGACGACCGATCCACGCTGAACCTGCGGGCCATGCTCAGCCCCGACCCGCTCATGGGCAAGAACGGCTATCCCCTGCTGCTGGCGGCCGGCGAAACCGCGGACGGCGTCAGCCCGCTGGTGGATCGCCAGCATCCGCACGACTTCTTCATGGAGCTGTCGGCCAGCTATTCCCGGCGGCTGTCGGACAAGGACAGCATCTACGCCTACGTCGGCCTGCCCGGCGAGCCGGCCTTCGGGCCGCCGGCCTTCATGCACCGCATGAGCGCGATGGACAGCCCCGAGGCGCCGATCACCCACCACTGGCTGGATTCCACCCATATCGTCTTCGGCGTGACCACGCTGGGCTGGGCGCACGACCGGTTCAAGATCGAGACATCGGCCTTCAAGGGGCGGGAGCCGGACGAGGAACGATGGGGCGTCGACAGTCCCCGGCTGGACAGCTGGTCGGTGCGCGCGTCCTGGAACCCGGCGGCCGACTGGGCCGCGCAGCTGTCCTACGCCGACGTCTCGGCGCCCGAACAACTGGAGCCCGACGAGGACGAGACGAAATGGTCGGCCAGCGTCCTGCACACGCGTCGGCTGGCCGCCGACGGCTGGTGGTCCTCCACCCTGGCGTGGGGACGCAAGACCAACGACCACGGCGAGTCCAAGGACGGATGGCTGGTGGAAACGGCGGTTCACCCGAACGACCGCTGGACCGTCTTCGGCCGGGCCGAGCGTATCGAGACCGACGAGTTGGTTCCTGGCCTCCACGGGGGCCACGGCCCGCTCTATACGGTGTCGAAGGCGTCGCTGGGGCTGGTTCGCGACTGGCGCGTCGCGCCGCGCGTCCGCCTGGGCCTGGGCGGGCTGTACGCCGTCAATCAGGTTCCCGGGCCGCTGGAGCCGCTCTACGGCGGCGATCCCGACGGCGCGATGGTGTTTGTGCGGCTGAAGATCGAATAGGCCGAACGGGGCCCGTCCGACGGCGGGCCCCTATGCCGCCGTCAGCCACGACAGGGTGGCGTATCCCAGCACCCCGAAGGCCGCGAGGCTGGCCACCGCGCCGATGGCCATCACCACCCGGAAATGGCGGTGCAACTGATAGAGCAATTCGCCGATCATCGACGATCCCACAGCCGATGGATCATTCCGATCCCACGGCCAAGGATACAGCAAGATGCGGGCCGGGTGGAATCGCGGCTCCGTGAACGCGGTTTTGCGCCCTAGACCAGGCGGCTCTGCACGAGCGCGGCGGCGATATAGCTGGCGAACAGGGGGTGCGGCTTGAACGGGCGGCTCTTGAGTTCCGGATGGTACTGCACGCCGATGAACCACGGATGGTCGGTGCGCTCGACCGTTTCGGGAAGGACGCCGTCGGGCGACAGGCCCGCGAACATCAGTCCCGCCTTCTCCTCGATGGCCTCGCGGTAGTTGATGTTGACCTCGTAGCGGTGGCGATGCCGCTCGCTGATGTCGGTCGAGCCGTAGATCTCGGCGATCTTGGAGCCGGGCTTGAGCGTCGACTCATAGGCCCCCAGGCGCATGGTTCCGCCCAGGTCGCCGCCCTGCTGGCGCAACACGCGTTGATTTCCCTGCGTCCATTCCGTCATCAGGCCGACGACAGGCTCGTCGGTCGGACCGAACTCGGTCGATGACGCCTTCGGATAGCCCGCCAGATTCCGCGCCGCCTCGATCACCGCCATCTGCATGCCGAAACAGATGCCGAAATAGGGAATGTTCCGCTCACGGGCGAAGCGCGCCGCCTCGATCTTGCCTTCCGACCCGCGCTCGCCGAAGCCGCCCGGCACCAGGACCGCATGGGCGCCCTGAAGCCGCTCCTCGCAGGCTTCGGGATCGCCTTCGAAGGTGTCGGCCTCGACCCAGTCGATATTGACCTTCACGTTGTTGGCCACGCCGCCGTGATGCAGCGCCTCGATCAGCGACTTGTAGGCGTCCTTCAGCACCGTGTACTTGCCCACGACCGCGACGGTGACCTCGCCGTCGGGATGCAGGCGACGGCGGGCGATCTCCTGCCAGCCGGACAGGTCGGGTTCCGGCGCGTCGGTGATGCCGAAGTGCGCCAGGACCTCGCGGTCCAGCCCCTCGCGATGATAGTCCAGCGGGACAGCGTAGATGTCGGCGGAGTCCATCGCCTGGATGACGCCGCTTTCGCGCACGTTGCAGAACAGGCCGATCTTGCGCTTCTCGTCGGCCGGGATCGGCTGTTCGCAGCGGCACAGCAGGATGTCGGGCTGGATGCCGATCGAGCGCAGCTCCTTGACCGAGTGCTGCGTCGGCTTGGTCTTCATCTCGCCGGCGGTCTTGATGAAGGGCAGCAGGGTCAGGTGGACGAAACAGGACTGGCCGCGCGGCAGATCCTGGCCCAACTGGCGGATCGCCTCGAAGAACGGCAGGCCCTCGATGTCGCCGACCGTGCCCCCGATCTCCACCAGGACGAAATCGACGTCCTCGCCGTCGTCGGTCAGGGCCGGCGTCAGGCAGAAGGACTTGATCTGGTCGGTGACGTGCGGAATGACCTGGACCGTCGCGCCCAGGTAATCGCCGCGCCGTTCCTTCTCCAGGATGGTCGAATAGATGCGGCCCGTGGTGATGTTGTCGGACTTGGCGGCCGACACCCCCGTGAACCGCTCGTAGTGACCCAGGTCCAGGTCGGTCTCGGCCCCGTCGTCGGTGACGAAGACCTCGCCGTGCTGATACGGGCTCATCGTGCCCGGATCGACGTTCAGATAGGGGTCCAGCTTGCGCAGGCGGACCTTGTATCCGCGCGCCTGAAGAAGCGCTCCGAGAGCGGCGGAGGCGAGGCCTTTTCCAAGCGAGGAAACCACGCCGCCGGTGATGAACACATAGCGAGCCATGGGCGGACACCTTACTCCATGATTCGCGCGGGCGGCATCGGCCGTCGCGAATCGAACTGTTGATCAAAAGAAGAAAGCGCGCCCTGCGGCGCGCTTTCGGGAAGTCGGTCGGGTCGCCGCCGTTACTGGGCGGGCGGTTGGGCCGGCGCCGCGGACGGCAGGCTGGCCTCGAGGTCGTCCAGCGAAGGCGCGGCGGGCTGGGCCGGCGTCGCCGGCTGTTGCTGGGCGGGCTGTTGGGATTGGGTCTGGGGCGTGGTGGCCAGGGCGCCGACCGCATCGGCGTCGATCACCGACTGCGAGGCCCGGTCCATGTTGCCCACGACCGTCAGCACGATGGTCAGGGCGAACAGCGCCGCCGCCAGCCACCAGGTGGTCATGGTCAGAAGATTGCCCGCGCCCCGCGCGGTCATGAAGCCCGACGGCCCCCCGCCCATGCCCAGCGCGCCGCCTTCGGAGCGCTGCAACAGCACCACGCCGGTCAGGGCGATGGCGACCAGGATGATGGCGGCGAGCAGGATGGTCTGGAGCATGGCTTCGTTCATGTGGGCGCGAGCGCGCGCCGATCAAGCGGCGGCCTCTATCACCGAAGACTGTCGGGGGCAAACCTCACGCGGCGCGAATGACGGCCAGGAAATCCTCGGCTTGAAGGGAGGCCCCGCCGACCAGGGCGCCGCCCACCTCCGGCGTGGACAGGATCGCCCGCGCGTTGTCCGGCTTGACGGAGCCGCCGTACAGGATCGGCGCGCGGCCCGCGCCCTGTCCCAGGCGTTCGACGACGGCCGATCGGATCGCCGCGTGCATTTCGGCGATCTGCTCCAGGGTCGGCGTCAGGCCCGTGCCGATGGCCCAGATCGGCTCATAGGCCACGGCGAAGGGCCGTTCAGTCAGACTGTCCGGCAGGGAGGCGGCGACCTGGGCCGTCACGATCGCGACGGCGTCGCCCCGCTCGCGCTGAGCCAGGCTTTCGCCGACGCAGACGATGGGCTCCAGTCCGGCGGCCACGGCGGCCTCGACCTTCTCCGCGACATCGCGGTCCGTTTCGCCAAAGGCGGTGCGGCGCTCGGAATGGCCCAGGATCACCAGGCGCGCGCCGGCGTCGGCCAGCATTTCCGCGGACACGGACCCCGTGAACGCGCCCTGCGGCTGGGCATGGCAATCCTGCCCACCCAGTTCCACGGGGCCGCCCTTCAGCACGCCGCGCATGCGGTCGATCAGCGTCGCGGGCGGACAGAGGCCCACGCGGATCGCGCCGGCGTCGATGACCAGCGCCCGCGAGAGGCTGGACGCCTGATCCAGCGCGCCTGACAGGCCGTGCATCTTCCAATTGCCGACCACCAACTTCACGGATTGTTTCATGCCGCCTGTCTAGGCGCCCCGGAACGACAAGCCAAGGGGGCGCGCCGCATTGCCGCCATCATGCCGTCCTTGCGGGCAGGCCCCTCGCCCGCCTATACGCCGCAGTGACGCCAACCTCGGCCAGTCCCGGGATTCTCGAATGATCACCGCCTTCCGCGCCTTCTCCCGTTCCAAGTGGGCCGCGGCCCTGCTCGTCCTGATCGCCATCAGTTTCGTGATCGTGGGCGCGCGCATGGACGTGTTCTCGAACCTGGGGCCGAAGCATGTGATCGACGCGGGCTCCCGCTCGATGAACGAAGCGGAGTTCCGGGCCGCGTTCGACCGGGTGCGCGCGAATATCCAGGAGCAGGCCGGCCGTCCCGTGACCAACGAGGACCTGGTGGCCGAGAACATCCCCGGGCGCTTCCTGGAAAGCCAGACCCAGCAGCTGGGTTTCCTGAACTGGGCCTGGGAGGCGGGCATCCGTCCCGGCAAGGAACTGATCGTCAAGCAGATCCGCCAGATCCCGGCCTTCTTCAACCAGGTCACGGGCCAGTTCGACCAGCAGGCCTATGAGAGCGCGCTGGCGCAGCAGAACCTGACCCCCGCCATGCTGGAGCAGGACCTGCGCGACCAGTATGCGACCGAACATTTCGGCGCGGCCCTGCAGGCGGGCGTCCGCGCCCCGCGCATCTATGGCGCCGTTCTCGCGGGCCAGGCCTTCGAGACGCGCGACGGCCGCTGGTTCCAGGTCACGGACTCGATGATCGAGCGCCCGGCGGCCCCCACCGACGCCCAGTTGAACGCCTTCATCCAGGAGAACGCGGCGCGGCTGCGCAGCCCCGAGTTCCGGATGGTTTCGGTCGTGCTGTTCAGCCCGGACGCCGCCACCCGCACCGCGGCGATCTCCGAAGACCGCATTCGCGAACGCTTCGAGTTCAAGAAGGACAGCCTGGGCCGTCCCGAGACCCGCACCTTCGTGACCCTGACCGCGCCGAATCGCGAGACGGCGCAGAGGATCGCCGCCGCCCTGCGCGCCGGCCAGTCGCCGGCCGATGCGGGCCGCGCCAACAATGTGCGTCCGGCCGAATTCGCCGGCTCGCCCCGCACCGCCGTGGGCGACCCCGCCGTCGCCGCCGCCGTCTTCGGCCTGCAGAAGGACCAGGTGTCCGATCCGATCCAGGCCGGCGTGGGCTTCGCGGTGGCCAAGGTGACCGACATCCAGGCGCCGCAACCGGCCACGCTGGACAGCGCGCGCGAGCAGATCGTTCAGGAGTTGCGCGAGGAAGACGCCAAGGGCGCGACCTATGAGAGCGTCCAGAAGTTCGAAAAGGCGCGTCAGGACGGCAAGACCCTGGCCGACGCCGCGCGTGAGGCCGGCGCCCGCATCGTCGACCTGCCGCCCGTCACCCAGGACGGCCGTCTGCCCAACGGGCAGCCCCTGAACGCCCCCGAACAGGTCTTCTCGACCGCCTGGGGCCTGACCAAGGGCGGAGAGAGCGACGTCATAGACGCCGGTCAGGGCCAGTATTTCGCCGTGCGCGTGAACGACATCCGCCCGGCCGCCCTGCCCAAGCTGGACGAGGTGCGCGCGCCCCTGACCCAGGAGTGGACCCGCCGCGAGGTCCTGCGCCGCGTCTCGGCCAAGGCCGAGGAACTGGCCGGCCAGGTGCGCGGCGGTCAGGACATCGCCGCCGTCGCGCGCTCGGCCGGCGCCGCCCTGGTGTCTCGCCAGCGGGTCGGCCGCGACCGCGCCACCCAGGAAGCCGTCGGCCAGGGCGCGCTGCAGGGGCTGTTCGGCCAGGCCAAGGGCCAGGTCTTCGCCCAGCCCTCCGACACCGGCTATGTGGTCGGTCGCGTGGATCAGGTCCATGCCGCCGAGCCGTCCGTCGCCGGCCCCGCCGCCGAGGCCGCCCGCTCGCGCATCGCGCAGGACCTGGCGCAGGGCCTGACCGAAAGCGCCTTCACCGCCGGGGCCGCCCGGTCCAAGGCCAAGAACGATCCCGTGCTGGCGCGTCAGGCGCTCGGCCTGCCGGATCAGCCCGCGACGCCCGCTCCGGCGCAATGACGACGCGGTCGACCGGGGGCGACGTCGAGGCTCTGGAATTCCTGGCCGGCCTGACGGCCAGCCGGCCCCAGGTGCTGGTCCGACGGGTCATCGACGACCTGGAGACGCCGGTTTCGGCCTTCCTGAAGCTGGGCCGCGACCGACCTTACGCCTGCCTCCTGGAGTCGGTCGAAGGCGGGGCCGTCAAGGGGCGCTATTCGATCCTGACCCTAGACCCCGACGTCGTCTGGCGATGCCGCGGCGATCGCGCGGAGATCGCCCGGGGCGCGGACGCCATCGCCTCGGCCAAGTTCGAGGCCGAGCCGGCGCCCGCTCTGGACTCGCTGCGGGCTCTGATCACCGCTTCGCGCTTCGACCTTCCTCAGGATCTGCCGCCGATGGCGGCCGGCCTGTTCGGCGTGTTCGGTTACGACGTGGTCCGGTTGCTGGAGCCGCTGGGCGCCGCCAATCCCGATCCTCTGGACCTGCCCGACGCCGTCCTGACCCGCCCCTCGCTGGTGGCGATCTTCGATTCCGTGAAGCACGAGATCGTGCTGGTGGCGGCCGCCTATCCAGATGCCGGCGCCGATCCGGCCCGGGCGCTGGAGCAGGCCCAGGGCCGCCTTGACGCCTTCGAGGCGGCCCTGCGTCAACCCTTGCCCCCGCGCGCGCCGGTGCAGGAGACGCCGCCGCCCCTCTTCGCCTCCGCGGTGGACGAGGCCGCGTTCGGCGCGATGGTCGCGCGCGCAAAGGACTACATCGGGGCGGGCGACATCTTCCAGGTGGTGCTCAGTCACCGCTTCTCGGCGCCGTGGGGCGACGATCCCTTCGCCTTCTACCGGTCGCTGCGGCGGCAGAACCCCTCGCCCTATCTGTTCTACCTGAACTTCGACGGCTTCCAGTTGGCCGGTTCCAGCCCTGAAATCCTGGTCCGTCTGAAGGACGGCGAGGTGACGATCCGCCCGCTGGCCGGAACGCGCGCGCGGGGCGCGACGCCCGAGCTCGACAAGGCGCTGGAGGCCGAGCTTCTGGCGGATCCCAAGGAACGCGCCGAACACCTGATGCTGCTGGACCTGGGCCGCAACGACGTCGGCCGCGTGGCCGCGCCCGGCACCGTCGAGGTGACGGAAAGCTTCGTCGTCGAGCGCTACAGCCAGGTGATGCACATCGTCTCCAACGTGCGCGGCAAGGCGGATCCGAAGCTGGATGCGGTCGACACCCTGCTGGCCGCCCTGCCCGCCGGAACCCTGTCGGGAGCGCCCAAGGTCCGCGCGATGGAGATCATCGACGAGCTGGAAGGCGAGAAGCGCGGCGTCGGCTATGGCGGCGGCGTCGGCTACATTTCCGCCATCGGCGAGGCGGACATCTGCATCACTCTGCGCACCGCCCTGTTCGCCGACCAGCGCATCTTCGTCCAGGCGGGCGCGGGCGTCGTCGCCGACAGCGATCCGGCCGCCGAATACGCCGAGACCCGCCACAAGGCGCGCGCGCCCATGCGGGCCGCCGAGGACGCCTGGCGCTTTCGGATCGACGCCGTCTAGCGAGACAGAACGATCGAGGGGTCGTCGATGACCACGCCCGGTCCCAGGACCACGACCCCGGCCATCGCGATGGCGGCCGCGGCGGCCAGGGTCGCCGCGCCAAGCGCCGCCAGGCCGCTGGGCGGATCGACCTTGGGAGAGGCCAGCAGCGCCTTGGCCGCGGCGATGTGTGCGGACGAATCGATCATGCCGTCGGCCCTTTCCTGTCGTGTCATTGGGCGACCGTGACGGTTAACGTGCGCTTTACCGCCGCGCCGGCTTGGCGCGGGCGGCGCGCGGGCCTAGAAGCCGGGACATGATCCTCGTCGTCGATAACTACGACAGCTTCACCTACAACCTCGTCCACTACCTCGCGGAGTTGGGCGCGCCGACCCATGTCGTGCGCAACGACGACCTGAGCGTCGACGAGGCCTGGGCTCTGAACCCCCAGGCCGTGCTGCTGTCGCCCGGACCGTGCGCGCCGGACCAGGCCGGAATCTGCCTGCCCCTGATCGAGCGCGCGCCGATCGACATGCCGATCCTGGGCGTTTGCCTGGGCCACCAATCGATCGGCCAGGCCTTCGGCGGCGACGTGGTGCGCGCCAAGACCCTGATGCACGGCAAGACCTCGCCCATCCTTCACGACGGGCGCAGCCTGTTCGCCGGCCTGCCGTCGCCGTTTACGGCCACGCGCTATCATTCGCTCGCCGTGCGGCGCGAAACCCTGCCGGACTGCCTGGAGGTCACCGCCTGGACCGAGGACGGCGAGATCATGGGTCTGCAGCACCGCAGCCGGCCGATTCACGGGGTGCAGTTCCATCCCGAATCCATCGCCACCGAGCACGGCCACGCCATGCTGGCGAACTTCCTGGACATCGCTGGCGTCAAGCGCCTCGCGGCCGCCTGACGTGGCCGACGGGTTCAAGCCGATCCTGGCCCGCCTGGTCGAGGGCCAGCCGCTGACGTCCGAACAGGCGCACGACTTCTTCGCCGCCTGCCTGCGCGGCGAACCGACGCCCGCCCAGGTCGCCGCCGCCGTCACCGCCCTGCGCATCCGGGGCGAGACCGTCGACGAGATCGCCGCCTTCGCCGGCGCCATGCGCGACGCCGCCCTGACGCTGGACCATCCGTATGAGGTGATCGACACCTGCGGCACAGGCGGGGACGGCCAGCACACCTACAACATCTCGACCGCCGCGGCGCTTGTGCTCGCTGGCGCGGGGCTGAAGGTCGCCAAGCATGGTAACCGCGCGATCTCTTCGAAATCAGGATCATCCGACGTCTTGTCGATCCTGGGCGTGAACCTGACGGCGTCGCCCGCACAGCAGCGGCGGGCGCTGGACGAGGCCGGCATCTGCTTCCTGTTCGCCCCGGCCTACCACGGGGCCATGCGCCACGTCGGACCGGTCAGGGCGGAAATCGGATTTCGCACGGTGTTCAATCTGTTGGGACCGCTTTCGAACCCCGCGTCGGCGAAGCGCCAGGTCATGGGCGTCTATGATCCGCGCCTGCTGGAGCCGCTGGCCGAGGTGCTGGGTCGCCTCGGGGCGATCCGGGCCTGGACCGTCCACGGCCAGGGCCTGGACGAACTGGCCACATCCGGTCCCACGGAGGTGGCGGAATGGAAGGACGGCGCGGTTCGCCGCTTCCAGGTGACGCCCGAGGCGGCCGGCCTGCCCCGCGCGCCGCTGGACGCCATTCGCGGCGGGGACGGCGAGGCGAACGCCGCCGCCTTGCGCGCCTTGCTCGAGGGGCGGGCCGGCGCCTACCGCGACATTGTGCTGCTGAACGCGGCCGCCGCGCTTGTGGTATCCGATCGGGCCGCCGACCTGGCCGAAGGGGCGGGGCTCGCGGCGGCGGCCATCGACGACGGCCGGGCCGCGCAGGCGCTGGAGCGCCTGGCCCGCATCACCTCCACGCCCCCGGAAACGGACGAGGACCAATGACCGACGTTCTGGAACGCATCGCCGCCTACAAGCGCGAGGACGTCGCCGCGCGCAAGGCCGCCCGTTCCCAAGATGCGATCGAGGCGCTGGCCTTGGCCGCCTCGGCTCCGCGCGGCTTTCGCGACGCCCTGGATCGCAAGGTCGAGGAAACCGGTCGTCCCGCCCTGATCGCCGAGATCAAGAAGGCCAGCCCGTCCAAGGGCCTGATCCGCGCCGACTTCGATCCGCCGGCCTTGGCCCGCGCCTATGAGGCCGGGGGCGCGGCCTGTCTGTCGGTTCTGACCGACGGCCCCAGCTTCCAGGGCGACGACGCCTTCCTGGCCCAGGCGCGCGCCGCCGTCTCCCTGCCCTGTCTTCGCAAGGACTTCCTGGTCGACCCCTGGCAGGTGGCCGAAAGCCGCGCGCTGGGGGCGGACTGCATCCTGATCATCCTGGCGATGGTGGACGACGCCCTGGCCGCCGAGCTGCTGGCGGAGGCCGAGCGGTTCGGCATGGACGCCCTGATCGAAACCCACGACGAGATCGAAATGGCGCGCGCCTGCGCTCTGGGCGGCGATCTAGTGGGCGTCAACAACCGTTCCCTTCGCACCTTCGAGGTTGATCTCGAAACGACCGAGCGGCTCTCGATGCTCAGCCCGGTCAAGGCCCTGCTGGTGGCCGAAAGCGGCATCTTCACACCCGAAGACGTTCAGCGCGTCTCGGCCGCCCACGCCCAGGCCGTTCTGGTGGGCGAAAGCCTGATGCGGCAGGCCGATGTGGAGGCCGCCACCCGCAGCCTGCTGGCCGCCTGATGTCCGGCGGCGAACGCCGTTAAGTTGACATTAGGAAGGAACACTTACAGAACATCGCCACATGTTCACGGCTCGTTCCGATTCGACGGAAAGAGCGTATGAGGGCCAGGCGATGCTCACGCGCAAGCAGCACGAACTGCTGATGTTCATTCATGAACGGATCCAGGAGACGGGCGTGTCTCCCTCGTTCGACGAGATGAAGGAAGCGCTGGATCTGGCCTCCAAGTCGGGCATCCACCGTCTGATCACCGCCCTGGAGGAGCGAGGCTTCATCCGCCGCCTGGCGCATCGCGCCCGCGCGCTGGAAGTGATGAAGCTGCCGGAGCAGGCCACCGCCGGCGCCCCGCGCGGGCGGGCCGGGTTCAAGCCGGACGTGATCGAGGGCGGCGGTTTTCGCGCCCCGGCGCCCGAACCGGCCAACGACGTTCGCGAACTGCCGCTGCTGGGCAAGATCGCCGCCGGCACGCCCATCGCTGCGATCCAGCACGAGCGAGACCGCCTGCCGGTGCCGGAATCCATGCTGGGCCGGGGCGATCACTATGTGCTCGAGATCGAGGGCGATTCCATGATCGAGGCCGGCATCCTGAACGGCGACCTGGTGGTCATCAGAAAGGGCGACACCGCCCACAACGGCGAGATCGTCGTGGCCCTGGTCGAGGGCGAGGAGGCGACCCTGAAGCGTCTTCGCCGCAAGGGCGCCTCCATCGCGCTGGAGCCGGCGAACCGGAACTACGAGACGCGCATCTTCGGGCCCGACCAGGTCGAGGTTCAAGGCAAGCTGGTCGGCCTTATCCGTCGCTACCACTGACGGGATCGCCGACCGTGCGCGTCCACGGTCGGTCGTCCCGCACATCGGCCGTCCACACCGCCCGCCAGCCTGGCGCCGAGCGGTCTCGCCACAGTTCGACGGCCCCGCCCTTCGCCAGATCGACGCCATCCAGCACCAATCGATCGCGGCAGGCCGGCGGCAGACCCGGAGCCTCAGCGCGCAGGGCGATCACGGGGGCCGAACGACACAGCTTCTCCAGTTGCGTCGCATCCGGCGTTCGACGTCCCCACCACAGAGCGACCGGGGCGGCGTCCGCCGTCGGCGGGGCGCAGGAGAACCGCGCGCAGATCCAGTCCGACGGTCGCTCGATCGGGCTCAGTCCGCGGCGACGCGACCACAGGTCGACCGCATAGGTCCGAACGCCCGGCCGCACGATGACGGCCTGTCGGTCGACCCGGTAGGCGGCGTTGGTCCCGCCTTCTCCGATCCACAGGTCTGGCGCTGGCGGTCGAGGCCAGATCAGGACGGCCGCCGCCATGGGCAGGCCGGCCCACCGCAGTCGTCCGGTCCACAGGCACATGAACAGGACGCCGACGAACGCGATGGGCAGGACGAAGTCCGGCGCGCTGGAGACGGATTTGACCGCCCCAGGCAGGCCGGCGGTCCATTCCCCGATCGCCAGCATCGTATCGACGCCCCAGCCCGCCACGGCGAGGAAGGGCCCGCCCAGGCCCAGGGGCTCCAGCGCGGCCCCCAGCGCCAGCGCCGGCATCAGCACGAAGTCCGCGACCGGCGACGTGCCCAGATTGGCGATCAGCCCGTACATGGCGGTCCGATTGAAGTGCTGCATGGCGAAGGGGCCGGTCGCCATGCCCGCGACCAGGCTGGCCGCCACCGCCGCCGTGATCCAGGTCGCGAACCGCTGCATCGCGACGATGGGCAGGGGCGCGGAAATCTCTCGCGTGCGCTTCGGCCAGGCCTCCACCAGGGCGATCAGGGCGGCGGTGGCGGCGAAGGACATCTGGAAGCCCGGCGTCATCACCGCCTCGGGCTGGATGAGCAGGACCACGAAGGCGGCGACCGCCAGACCGTGCATGGTCACGGCCTGCCGATCCAGCAGAATGGCCAGGAATGCGATGGAGGCGGTGATGGCGGCCCGTTCGGCCGGGGCGGGCGCGCCGGACACGACCAGATAGGCGCCCACCGCGGCCAGGCCCGCCGCGGCGGCGATCTTCTTGCCCGGCGCCCGCAGGGCCAGCCAGGGCCAAGCCGCCACGCCCAGCCGCACGGCGAAGAAGACGAAGCCGCCCACGATGGCCATGTGGAGGCCCGAGACCGACAGAATGTGCGCCAGGCCGGAATCGCGCATCACGTCCAGGTCGGCGCGGCTGATCCAGGTTTCGTGACTGGTGACCATGGCCGCCGCGACCCCGCCGGTGCGCTGGCCCAGCCGCTCCACGATCCGTTGGGCCAGGGCGTAGCGGGCGGCGTTGATCCGCATCGCCAGTCGAAGCCGCCAGGGCGGTTCCTCAAGCTGGGCCGGGCGGGTGGGCAACAGCGCGAAGGCGACGCCGCCCATGCCCTGGAAGAAGGCGTTGCGCGCGAAATCGTAGGCGCCCGGGCTGGCCGGCGCGGGCGGCGGGTTCAGGACGGCGAACAGACGGATCGGCGCACCGGGCGGCGGCGGTTCGCCCTTGACGGTCGCACGCAACCGCACCGGCGTCGCCTCGGGCGCCAGGCCGCGTATGCGGACGGGGGCGATGACGACCCGATGACCGTTCTCGCCGGGGCTGTCGACATCGACGACCCAGCCTTCGATGGTTGTCGGTTCCGTCATCGCCGGCGCGACAGGGGCCGCGACGACGAGCGTGCGCGCCTTGGCGGCGCACAGCCCAAGGGCGAAATAGGCGGCCAACAGGATGGGCAGCGTCCAGCGGCGCGACAGGCCGGCTCGTCGCGCGGTCAGCCGCAGCGCGAACGCGGCGCCGCCGGCGACCAGCAGCGGCCACAGCGGAGGCTCGACCCGAAGCGCGAAGTAGGCGGCGCACCCGCCGCCGAAGGCGACCGGCGTCCACAACCGCCAGCGCAGCGTCTGGGCGTCGACCTCTTGCTTCAGCCACGCCCGCAATCGGGCCAGGGGGGTAGGCTTTGCCGCGACGGGGTTTATAAGGGCCTCGCTTACGGACCCCTCCCCCATGACCTCCCCCTCCTCCACCGTCGTCACGCGCTTCGCCCCCTCGCCGACCGGCTACCTCCACATAGGAGGCGCTCGCACGGCGCTTTTCAACTGGCTGTATGCGCGCGCACACGGCGGACGTTTCCTGATCCGCGTCGAGGACACCGACCGGGAACGCTCGACCGAGGCCGCCGTGAAGGCGATCTTCGACGGTCTGAGTTGGCTGGAACTGTTCGGCGACGAGGAACCCGTCTTCCAGTTCGCCCGCGCCGATCGGCATCGCGAGGTGGTCGATCAGCTGCTGGAGTCGGGCCACGCCTACCGCGACTTCACCTCGGCCGAGGAGACCGGGCGTCTGCGCGACGCCGCCAAGGCCGAAAAGCGCGCCTTCGAGTCGCCCTGGCGCGACCGGGAGCCGACGGTCGATGATCTGGCCCTGCCCCACGTCGTGCGTTTCCGGCGCCCGCTGGCGACGACCGTCACCGTGGCCGACCAGGTCCAGGGCGACGTCAGCTGGTCGACCGAGGATCTGGACGACCTTGTCCTGCTGCGCTCCGACGGCGCGCCGACCTACAACCTGGCCGTCGTCGTGGACGATCACGACATGGGCGTCACGCACGTCATTCGCGGCGACGACCACCTGAACAACGCCGCCCGCCAGAGCCTGATCTACGACGCCCTGGGCTGGACGCGGCCGACCTTCGCCCACATCCCCCTGATCCACGGCCCGGACGGCGCCAAGCTGAGCAAGCGGCACGGGGCCCAGGCGGTCCATGAGTACGCCGAGATGGGCTATCTGCCCGAGGCGATGCGCAACTACCTGGCCCGCCTGGGCTGGTCGCACGGCGACGACGAACTGTTCAGCGACGAACAGGCCATCGCCTGGTTCGATTTCAAGGGCGTCGGCAAGGCTCCCGCCCGGCTGGACTTCGACAAGCTGGCGCACGTCAACGCCCACTGGCTGCGGCTGGCCGAGGACGAACGTCTGGCCAAGCTGGCGCTGGACGTGCACCTGGCGCGCGGCCACGCCCTGCGCGAGGACGACGAAGGCCGCCTTCAGCGCGCCCTGCCCTTCGTCAAGGATCGCGCCAAGACGGTCCTGGACCTGGCCGACCAGACGGCGTTCGTCCTGAAGTCGCGGCCTCTGGCGCCCGACGAAAAGGGTCAGGCGCTGCTTAGCGGCGAGACGCTGGACCGCCTGGGACGATTGCGCCACCGGCTCGCCCTGTTCCAGTCCTGGGACGTGTTCGCCCTGGAGGCCGAACTCAAGGCCTTCGCCGAGGACGAGGGCGTCGGCTTCGGCAAGATCGGCCCGCCGATGCGCGCCGCGCTTACCGCCGGGTCAACTTCGCCCGACATCGCCAGAACTTTGGCCGCCCTTGGGCGCGACGAAAGTCTCGGGCGCTTGGATGATGCGTTGCAACAGACTAAGTGACACCCACAAACCAAAGAGCGCCCGACGCCTCCCCGCGCCCGGACGTCATATTGCAAAGGGGCATTGATGACTGACCAAGCCAAAACCGCCACCCTCGAATTCGAGGGCAAGAGCGTCGATCTGCCGATCCTGTCGGGTTCGACCGGTCCGGACGTGATCGATATCAGGAAGCTCTACGGCGGCACGGGCGCCTTCACCTTCGATCCCGGCTTCACCTCGACCGCCTCGTGCGAGTCGGGTCTGACCTACATCGACGGCGACGCGGGCGTCCTGCTTCACCGCGGCTACCCGATCGACCAACTGGCGTCGAAATCGAACTTCGTCGAGGTCTGCCACCTGCTGCTGCACGGCGAGCTGCCGACCGCGGCGCAGTACGAGAAGTTCGAAAACAGCATCACCGTGCACACGATGCTGCACAGCCAGTTCGACCGCTTCTTCGAGGGCTTCCGCCGCGACGCCCACCCGATGGCCATCATGGTGGGCACCGTCGGCGCCCTGTCGGCCTTCTATCACGACAGCCTGGACATCCACGATCCGGTCCAGCGCGACATCTCGGCCATCCGCCTGATCGCCAAAATGCCGACCATCGCGGCCCGCGCCTACAAGTACCACATCGGCCAGCCGTTCGCGTCGCCGCGCAACGACCTGTCCTACGCCGAGAACTTCCTGCGGATGTGCTTCGCCGTGCCGGCCGAGGACTATCACGTCGATCCGGCCCTGGTGCGCGCCATGGACCGAATCTTCATCCTGCACGCCGACCACGAGCAGAACGCCTCGACCTCGACCGTCCGCCTGGCCGGTTCGTCGGGCGCCAATCCGTTCGCCTGCATCGCCGCCGGCATCGCCTGCCTGTGGGGCCCCTCGCACGGCGGCGCCAACGAAGAGGCGCTGACCATGCTCAAGGAGATCGGCACGCCGGACAAGATCCCGGAGTTCATCCAGGGCGTGAAGGACCGCAAGTTCAAGCTGATGGGCTTCGGCCACCGCGTGTACAAGAACTACGACCCGCGGGCGAAGGTCATGCAGCAGTCGGCCTATGAGGTCCTGGCCGCGACGGGCCGCGAGAACGATCCGCTGTTCCAGGTCGCCAAGGAGCTGGAAAAGGTCGCGCTGCAGGACGAGTATTTCACCTCGCGCAAGCTGTTCCCGAACGTCGACTTCTATTCCGGCATCACCCTGTCGGCGATGGGCTTCCCGACCACCATGTTCACCGTCCTCTTCGCCCTGGCCCGCACCGTGGGCTGGATCGCCCAGTGGCAGGAAATGATGGCCGATCCGTCGCAGAAGATCGGTCGCCCGCGTCAGCTGTACACCGGCCCGACCGAGCGCGATTACCTGCCGATCGACCAGCGCGGCTGATCCTCTCGCCGGTCTATGGATTGAAAGGACGCCGGGTTCGCCCCGGCGTCCTTTTTGTTTGGCCTCAGGCCAGATGCAGATCGACGAACCGCTCGCTCAGGTCATCCAGGTCGCGGAACATGTGGGCCAGGCCGATGGCCGCCGCTCCGCGCGCGATGTCGCCGGCGTCCTCGGCCGGCCCCAGCGCCAGGGCGACGTCAGGCTGGCCCAGCGCGTCGCCAGGATGGCCGCGCGACAACGCCTCCAGACGCGCCACGGCCCTTTCGGCGGCGGTCTTCCACGGCCCCAGCCGCGGCCCCGCGTCCTCCGTCTGGAACCCGCGCCCCAGGATGACGATGTCGCTGCGAACCCGCCAGAACGCCCGCACCAGGGCGGCGCGATCCGCCGTCTCGCGCTGCGGGCCGGGAAGGTCGATCACGTTCTTGGCCGCCTGCCCCAGCGTATCCAGCCGCCGCTTCAGATCGGTGTGCCGCCGCGCGATCTCGGCGGCGTTCGCGGGGTCGCTATCCAGCACCAGTCCCAGCAGGGCCGCCGCCTCGGCCGCCGCGTCGCGCGCCTGCAGTCGAAACGTCTGGCGCGCGTGGCGAGGAAACAGCAGCAGGATGGAGACCACCCCGACGCCGCTGCCGACCAGGATCTCCAGCATCCGGTCCAGGGCCAGGGAGGCCGGACCGTCCGGCCCCGCCCCGCCGGCGATGACGATCGCGGCCGTGACCGGCGCGACCTTCAGCCAGGGCCGGCCCGCGCCGAAGAACGCCAGGATCGCCGTGGCCAGCGCGATCGCTCCCGCCAGGCCCGCCATGCCTTCCGGCCGGATAAAGGCCACGGCCGCGCCGAGCACGGCGCCGGTTGCGGTTCCGATCGCCCGGTCCCGCGCCACCGTCAGCACGCCGCCGCCGACGCTGGCCTGGATCACCACGATGGCCGAGATCACGCTCCAGTAGGGGTGCGGCAGACCCAGCGCCGTCGCCAGATAAAGCGCCGCGCCCGCGCCGGCCGCCATCTGCAGGGCCGCCCGCGCCTCCGCCGCCCTGCGCGGACTCAGCCCCCGCATGGCGCCGTCCTCCTGTCGTCGTCGATCGTCATCCGTGCAAGATGCAGCCTGTCGCGCCGAAAGGCCACCGAACGGCTCAGGCGCGCGCCTTGTCCGCCACCACGCGCAGCACGGCGTCGGCAGCCAGTTGCGACGGATCGGCGCCGCCCCGGCCCATCAGGTTCAGCGCCTCGGTCTGGCGGCGGGCCTGTTCGGCGGCGGCCTGGGGGTCGCGAAGCAGCCGCCCCACGGCCTGGGCCAGCGTCGGGGGGTCGGCGTCGCCTTGAATGAACTCTGGGGCGATCCGCTGGTCCGCGGCGATATTGAACAGGGTGATGTGCCTGGCCGTCACCAGCCGCTTCATCAAGGCGTAGCTCAGGCCGTCGATCCGATAGGCGATGACCATGGGCGCGCCGGCCAGGGCCAGTTCGGTGGAGACGGTGCCGCTGGTGGCCAAGGCGGCCGTGGCGGCCTTCATCGCATCGTATTTCTCGTCCTCGCGGACCAGATGCACGCGCATCGGCCAGGCCGACACCCGACCCGAGACGTCGTCGGCCACCGTCCCCGCCGCCACTACGGCGACCTCGAGATCGGGCAAGCCCGCCTTCAGCGTCCGCACCGTCGCCTCGTAGACCGGCGTCATGCGCCGCACCTCGCTGGGACGGCTCCCCGGCAGCACCAGAAGCAGGGGCGCATTCGCCGCAACGCCGTGCCGGGCCCTGAACGCCGCGCCGTCCGCCCCGCCCATGTCGACGTGAAGGGCCGATGAGCCCACCACGGTCGTCGCCAGGCCTTCCCGCTCGAACCAGGGCGCGTCGAAGGCGTAGAGCGCCAGCAGGTGGTCCACGGCGCCGGCCAGGGTCCGGGCGCGGCCCGGGCGGGACGCCCAGACCTGCGGCCCGACATATTTGATCAGAGGAATATGCGGCTGGGCGGCGCGGATCGCCTTGGCGACCCGCACGGTGAAACCCCAGCTGTCGATCAGCACCACGGCGTCGGGCTTTTCGCGCGCCGCCAGGGCGGCCGTCTGCTCGACCCGGCGCTTGACCTTGCCATAGGCGCGCAGGCCCTCGACCCAGCCCAGGATGGACAGTTCGGCGATGTCGAAGGGGCTGTCGACGCCTTCCGCCGCCATGCGCGGACCGCCGACGCCGACGAAGGTCACGTCGTCCCCCAGCCGCGCCTTCAGCGCCTTGGCCAGGCCGGCGCCCAGGGCGTCGCCCGACGCCTCGGCTGCGACCAGCATGATCTTCAGCGGCCGGCTCATCGCGTCTCGCCCCAGACGAACAGGCCCAGGCGGTCGGCGGTCTCAATGACGGCGGGACGGTCGATCAGGATCAGGCGCCCCGAAACGCCGCCGACGCCGGCCAGCCCCGCGCGGGCGGCGTTCTCGAGGGTGCGCGGGCCGATGACGGGCATGTCGACGCGCAGGTCCTGGATCGGCTTGGGCGCCTTTCCCAGCGCGCCCCTGGCCTGGCCGGGCCTGCCGCGCAGGTCGGCCGGCAGAGCCGCCACGCGGTCCAGCATCGCATCGGTGCCTTCCTGCGCCTCGACCGCCAGGACCAGGCCGTCGCAAACGACTGCGCCTTGGCCGATATCAAATTCTCCTGATTTTTCCGCGATATGAAGCGCCTTCTTCAGGTCCGACATCTGTTCGGCCGTCGGCGTCACGGCGCCCAGCGCGCCCGCAGGCAGGGTCTCGCCCCCCAGGATGTCGTCGGCGCCCTCGACGGCGAAACCTTCCGCCTCGAACACCGAGAGGATCTTCCTCAGCAGGGCGTCGTCGCCCTTGGCCGCCGCCGCCACGATGCCGGGAAGCAGGGACGCGCCCTTAAGGTCCGGCTTCAAGGTCTTGAAATCGGGGCGGTTCACGATCCCCGCCAGACAGACCGCGGCGCAGCCGCTTCTTTTCAGCGCCTTCAGGATCGCGCCGATCTGGGCCATGCCGAAGTCGTCGCCCGGCCAACGCGTCAGGTGCGGATCGGCGAACCCTTCCAACCGCACGACATACAGGTCGCGCCCTTCCGCATCGCAGCGCTGGGCCACGGCCTGGGGCAGGTCGCCGCCGCCGGCGATCAGGCCCAGCTTCGGCCGGGTCATTCGGCGTTCGGCAGGCACAGCGGTCGCCGCCCGCCCTCGCGGATGAAGGTGACGATCTCGACGATCTCGGGCAGGTCGGCATAGCGCTCGGCCACGCCGTCGATGCGTCCGGCGAACTCGCCCTCGCCCTCGAACAGTTCGCGATAGGCGGCCAGCAGACGGCGGATCTGGTCCTTGCCATAGCCCTTGCGCTTCAGACCGATCAGGTTCAGGCCGCGCAGCCGCGCATGGTTGCCCCACGCCGAACCATAGGGGATGACGTCGCGCGTCACCGCCGCCAGGCCGCCGATGATGGCGCCCTGCCCCACGCGGCCGTTCTGGTGCACTGCGCACAGCCCGCCCAGGAAGACCTTGTCCCCGACCTGGGCGTGACCGCCCAGGGTGGCGTTGTTGGCCATGACGACATTGTCGCCGACCACGCAGTCGTGCCCGACGTGAGCGCCGGTCATGAACAGGTTGTGGGAGCCGACGCGCGTCACGCCCGTCCCTTGCGGCGTGCCGCGATTGAAGGTGCAGTGCTCGCGGATCAGGTTGTTCTGGCCGATCTCGAGGCGGACCGGCTCGCCCTTGTATCCGTTGTGCTGCGGGTCGCCGCCGACGGCGGCGAACGGATGGATGACCGTTCCGGCCCCGACCGTCGTATCCTGCTGGATCACCACGTGGCTGACCAGTCGGACGCCCTCGCGCAGCGTCACGTTCGGCCCGACCGTGCACCACGGCCCGACCTCGACCCCGTCGGCCAGGGTCGCGGAGGCGTCGATCAGGGCGGTCGGGTGGATGGTCATCAGGCGGCGGGCTCCGCCACCGTCACGACCATGGCCATGAACTCGGCCTCGGCCGCCAGCTTGCCGTCGATGAAGGTCTCGCCGCGGAACTTGTAGGCGTCGCCGCGCGCCTTGATGACCTTGACCTCCATGCGCAGCTGGTCGCCCGGCCGCGCGGGCTTGCGGAACCGCACGCCGTCGATCGACATGAACATGATGACCTTGTCCGCCACGGCGACATCCAGCGTCTTGGACATCAGCAGCGCCCCGGTCTGGGCCATGGCTTCCACGATCAGGACGCCCGGCATGACGGGATCGATCGGGAAATGGCCGGGAAAGAAGGGCTCGTTATGGCTGACGTTCTTGATGCCGACGATCGACGTCGCCGGCACGAAGGCCTCGGCCTTGTCGACCAGCAGGAACGGGTAGCGGTGCGGCAGCCGCCGCATCACCTCGGCGTAGTCGATATTGACGGTCTCGCTCATGATTCCCTCGGCCCCTTCCTGGAAGCGGCCTGTTTGGCGAGCCAGACCGTCTCGCGCAAGAACTGACGGATCGGGCGCGCGGGATAGCCCGACCAGGTCTCGCCCGCCGGAATGTCGGCCAGAACGCCGGCGCCAGCCGCGACGCGCGCGCCTTCGCCGATGGTGATGTGGTCGCCGATGCCCGCCTTGCCGCCGAAGATGACATTGTCGCCCACCGTGACAGAGCCCGAAATGCCGGTGTTTGCGACCAGCAGGCAGTTGCGTCCGATGACGCAGTTGTGGCCGACCATCACCAGGTTGTCGATCTTGGTGTTCTCGCCGATCACCGTGTCGTCGTAGGCGCCCCGGTCGATGCAGCTGTTGGCGCCGACGGTCACGCCGTCCTGCAGGATCACGCGACCGAGCTGGGGAATGTCCATCACGCCAGTGGCGGTCCCGGTGGCGCCGAAGCCCGCCTCGCCGATGCGGGCGCCGGCGTACAGCTTCACCCGGTCTCCGATCAGGGCGAAGCCCACGCTGACGTTCGAGCCGATGACGCAGTCGCGGCCGATCTGCACGCCCGGACCGATGACCGTATTGGCCCCGATGCGCGATCCGCGACCGATGCGGACGCCCTGGCCCAGGATGACGCCCGGCTCGATCACCAAGGTGTCGTCTTCCGCGGCCTCCGACGCCGACGCTGCGCGATCCAGCGCGATGGTTCGATGAAGCATCGCGGACGCCTGGGCCCAGGCGGCCTGGGGCGTGCGGTGCGAAATGACCGCCGATCCCGACGGCGCGGCGGCGACCGCCTCGGCCGGCGTGATCACGCAGTCGGCGCGGGTCTCGGCCAAGGCCTTGGCGAACTTGCGGTCGCCGAGAAACGCGATCGCGCCCTCGCCCGCGGAGGACAAGGGCGCGACGGAACGCACCATCCGCTCCCCGCCCCTTTCGACCGTTCCGCCCACTCTCGCCGCCAGGTCGGCGACGCTCAGCGGCGACAGGGTCTCGAAGAAGCGGGGATCGGGCATCGGCCTTAGTTGGCCGCGGCCGGCTGTTGCTGCTGCTGGGCCGGAACGGCCATGCGGTTGAAGCTCAGCGTCGGCAGGGCGGTGTTCAGGCGCTGGATGACCAGGTCCGTCACGTCATGGGCCGGGTTCATCATGAAGACGCTTTCGCGGTCCAGCATCAGGCCGCAGCCGCGCTCTTGATAGACCTGCACCAGGATCGGCGAGACCGCCTCGGTGATCGCCTGGCGCTGCATGGCCAGGGTGTAGCGCAGTTCGTTCTCGCGGGTGGCTTCCAGCTGCTGGGCCTCCTGGGCGCGCTGTTGCAGGGCCTGGCGGCGGCGGTTCAGTTCATCGGGCTGCAGGGTGGAGCCCGAGGTCTGGAGCTGCTGGGCCTCGGTCTGAAGCGCGGTGGCGTAAGGCTGCAGTTCGGTCTGCACTTCCTGGGCCAGCTGCTGCATCCGCGTTTCCACGGCCTGGCCGACCGACGACTGCGCGAACAGGCGGGCGTTGTGATAGACACAGACGCCGGGGATCTGCGGTCCCGGGTTCTGGGGCGTGGTCGCCTGCTGGGCCGAAGCGGCCGTGGCGATGAGGGAAGCAGCCGCGGCAGCGGCGATGGCGATGGTCTTCATGGTCTTCCTCGTGCGGTCTGACAGGCGCCGCGATTAGAACTGGGTGGAGGTCGAGAAGCGGAAGGATTCCGTCTTGTCGTAGTCTTCCTTGGCGAGAACCTTGGAGATGTCGAAGCGGATCGGCCCCATCGGCGAACGCCAGTGGATGCTGAGACCCGCGGACGCCCGCAGGGACAGCTCGTCGGCGATCGTGGGGTCCACCGTCCCGGTCGAGGTCAGCTTGTAGCGATCGTCCAGAACGCCCAGCGTGCCGAAGTCGGCGAACAG
Source organism: Brevundimonas albigilva (assembly GCF_023573565.1). Lineage (NCBI taxonomy): Bacteria > Pseudomonadati > Pseudomonadota > Alphaproteobacteria > Caulobacterales > Caulobacteraceae > Brevundimonas > Brevundimonas albigilva. Next base: position 1,413,609 of record NZ_CP097649.1, on the reverse strand, counting down.
AGAGGTCTTGATGCCGTATTGCTCGGGCAGATAGTTCGGCAGGGTCAGCTCGACCGTGCCGATGGCGTAGAAGTTGCCGCCCAGGGCGTCGGTCGTGTCCAGGTCGCGCGGACCCATGCCGGCGGTCTCGAAGCCGCGGAAGCTGTTGCCGCCCTTGAAGAAGCGATCGTTGATGCGGATCGGGTCGCCGTTCCAGCCGCTGACATAGCCGGTCGAGCCCTGGAGGCTGACGATCCAGTTCGGCGTGATGCCGTAGTAGTAGCTGGCGTCCGCCTCGGTGCGGATGTAGTTCACGTCGCCGCCCAGGCCGGCGAAATCCTGGCGCAGGGATCCGGCCCAGCCGCGTGTCGGGCGCACCGGATCGTTGGTCCGGTTCACCTGCAGGGTGTAGCCCACCGACGAGTTCAGATAGCTGCCCACCTGGTCGCACAGCGCCGAGGAGCCGAAGCCGCCGCTGGTGCAATAGCCGCTGGGCACGATGATCTCGTCGCTCTTGAGGAAGTAGCGGGTGCTGAACAGGGTATAGCCGTTCAGCGGATAGCTGAGACGCAGGCCGCCGCCGGTCGAGCGGTAGTCGTAGGACGAATATTCGCTGAGATCGTAGCGCGAGTGGAACAGGTCGAACCCGGCGCGCAGGTCGCGGCCCAGGAACTTGGGCTCGGTGAAGCGGAAGTCGACCTGCTGGCGCAGCGATCCCCATTCCAGGCGCGCCACGACGTTCTGGCCGCGTCCGCGGAAGTTCCGTTCCGAGATGCCCAGGTTCACGGTGAAGGAGTCGACCGAGCTGAAGCCGGCGCCGACGGACAGTTCGCCGGTCGGCTGTTCCTGAACGTTGACGTTGATGACCGATCGGTCGGGCGCGCTGCCGCGCTCTTCCTGGACGGTGACGTCCTTGAAGAAGCCCAGGGCGCGCAGGTTGTTGCGCGACCGCTCCATCAGCGCGCGGTTGAAGGCGTCGCCTTCGGTCAGCATCAGTTCGCGCCGGATGACCGGGTCGATCGTGCGGGTGTTGCCCACCACATTGATGCGGTCGACATAGACGCGCTGGCCTTCGGACACGTTGAAGGTGACGTCCACCGTGTCCGTGTCGGGATTGGCCCGATAGGTCGGATTGATCTCGACGAAGGCGTAGCCCGCCGAACCCGCGGCGAACGTCAGGGCGTCGACGGCGCTCTCGATCTTGTCGCTTTCGTACAGGTCGCCGCTGCGGATCGGCACCAGCGCCTTGAGGAAGTCGGCGTTCAGGCGGTCGTTCTCGGTGACAACGTTCACCTCGCCGAAGTTGTAGCGGTCGCCCTCGTCCATCGTCAGGGAGATCTGGAAGGCCTGGTCGTCAGGCTGCAGCTCGGCCACCGACGACACGATGCGGAAGTCGTAATAGCCGCGGTTGGTGTAGAACTTGCGCAACTGCTCCTGATCGTATTCGAGACGATTAGGATCGTAGTTGTCGTTGTTGGAGAAGAACTTCCACCACGTGGACTTCTCGGTCACCATCACGCCGCGGATGTCGCGATCCGAATAGGCCTCGTTACCCAGGATGTTGATCGCGCTGATGCCGGTCTGGCGGCCTTCGTTGATCTCGAAGATCACGTCGACGCGGTTCTGCTCCAGCTGGACCAGCTTGGGCGTGACCGTGGCCGAGATGCGGCCCTGCAGGCGATACAGTTCGACGATGGCGCCGACGTCTTCCTGAACCTTGGCGCGCGTGTAGATGCCGCGCGGCTTCAGCGTCACCTCCTCGGTCAGCTTGTCCTGCGACACGGCGCTGTTGCCCTCGAACACCACCTGATTGATGATCGGGTTCTCGACGATCTGCACGATCAAGTCGCCGTTCTGGACGCCCAGTTGAACGTTGGCGAACAGGCCGGTGCGCGACAGGGTCCGCACCGCCACGTCCAGCGTCGCGGCGTCCACCGTGTCGCCCGGCCGGATCGGCAGATAGGACAGGACCGTGGTCTGGTCGATCCGCTGGGCGCCCTGCACCACGATGCGGTTGACCACCAGCGATTCCGGCGCGGCGATCTCGACGCGCGGCGGCTGTTCGGCGGCCGGCTGGGCCGGAGCGGTCGCCGGCGCCGTCTGGGCCATCGCGGGTGCGCCCAGGCCCGCGGCGACGAACAGCGCCATCAGGCTGGAACGGGCGCTCAGTCGAGCGGCGGCGCGGGTCTTCATGTCGATCATTCGGGAAACCATCGGGGGCTGGCGTCGGCTCAACTGACGAGCCCGCCGAGGAATTGGAAGAGGTTGAGCTTCTGCAGGTCGTTCCACGTCGCGAACAGCATGAATCCCGCCAGCAAAGCAAGCCCGACCCGATAGCCCGCCTCCTGGAACCGGGCCGCGACCGGGCGTCTCGCTACCGCTTCATAGGCGTAGAAGACGAGGTGGCCCCCGTCCAGCACAGGAATGGGCAACAGGTTTAGAAAGCCGATTCCGATCGAAAGTATGGCGGCCAGATTGATCAGCGTCAGCCCCAGGTTCAACGCCGTCGCCCGGGGATCGGGATTGGCCTGAACCGCCATGTTGGTCAGCGAGCCGCTGGCCTTGGCGATGCCGATGGGACCGCTCAGCTGGTCGCCGGATTCGCGGCCGGTCAGCAAACGCCCGAGGTAGGTGACGGTCGATCCGATGACGTCGGCGGTCTGTTGCGCGCCCGCGCCGATGGCCGAGATCGGGTCGTATCGCACATGGCGGATGTCTTGGCGCCGCGCTTCCAGAAGCACGCCGATCCGGCCGATCTGGATGCGTCCGGCGATCGGGTCGTTCTCCATCCGACGCTGGGGCGTGGCGACCAGTTCGACCGGCGCGCCGTTGCGCTCCACGGTGAACCGCAGCGGGTCGCCGCTGCTCAGCATGACGGCGCGCGTCACTTCCGAGGAGTCCTCGATGCGGCGGCCGTCGACGGCGGTGATCAGGTCGCCCGGTTGAAATCCCGCCGCGGCCGCCGGCGATCCGGGCTGCACCTGGCCCACCCGCGCGGGCGTCATCTGCGCGCCCAGCGTCATGAACAGGATGGCGAAGATCGTGATGGCCAGGGCGAAGTTGGCCAGCGGCCCGGCCGCCACGATCAGCGCGCGCTGCCACACCGGCTTGAAATGGTAGTAGTCGCGCACGGCCGCCGGTCCATGCTGGGCCACGACCCGCTGGCGCAGTTCGGCCAGACCCGCCTGATCCGGAACGCTGGAGGCGTCCAGGTCGCCGGAAAACTTCACATAGCCGCCCGCCGGGATCCAACCCAGTCGCCATTCGATGCCGTGACGGTCGGTGCGGCTGAACAGGGGGCGGCCGAAGCCGATGGCGAAGCGATCCACCTTCACCCCGAACGCCCGCGCCACCAGGAAATGGCCCAGTTCGTGGATGGTGACGATGAACGTCAGCACCAGCAGAAACGGCACGATGTACGTCAGGACCTGTCCAAGGACGCTTAGCATAGACAAATGGTCTCCCCGGAAGCCTTCACGCCGCCTTGGCGAGGTCGGTGATGATGGACCGGGCCAGTCCGCGGGCTTGCGCATCGACCGCAAGGGCCGCCGCGCAGGCGTCGCCGGAACCGAAGGTCATCCCCGACTTCGTCGCTCGCTCAAGGGTTTCAGCGACGACTGCGGCAATATTGAGAAAGCCCAGCTTCCGGTCAAGAAACGCCAGGGCGGCGATTTCGTTGGCGGCGTTGAATACCGCCGGCGCCGCACCGCCCGTGCGCAACGCCTCGCGCGCCAGAGCAAGCGCCGGAAACCGGTCTAGATCGGGCGCCTGGAACGTCAGCCGCCCCAGGGCGGCCAGGTCCAGCCGCGGGGCCGGCCAGGCGATCCGGCCGGGCCAGGCCAGCGCGCAGGCGATCGGGGTGCGCATGTCCGGCGGCCCCATCTGCGCCAGGGTCGATCCGTCCACATATTCCACAAGGCTGTGGATGATGGATTCGGGATGCACCACGACGTCGATGCGGTCCTGCGGCATGTCGAACAGGTAGGCCGCCTCGATCATCTCCAGGCCCTTGTTGGCCATGGTGGCGCTGTCGACGGAAATCTTGGCGCCCATGCTCCAGTTCGGATGGGCCACGGCCTGTTCCGGCGTGATGGCCGACATCCTCGCGGCGGGGGTTTCACGGAACGGACCGCCCGACGCGGTGAGGACCAGCCTGGACACGCGGTCGGGCGCCTCGGCCGGGAACACCTGGAAGATCGCCGAATGCTCCGAATCGACCGGAATCAGGCGACCGCCGGCGGCGCGCACCCGCTGGATCAGCGCCGGACCGCAGCAGACCAGGCTCTCCTTGTTCGCCAGGGCCAGGACGGCGCCGGTCCCCGCCGCCGCCCAGGCCGACTTCAGGCCCGCCGCGCCGACGATGGAGGCCATGATCCAGTCGGCCGGACGCAGGGCCGCCTCGATCACGGCCCCCTCCCCGGCCGCGGCGGCCACGCCCGTTCCCCTCAAGGCGTCCTTCAGGGCGTCCAGCCGCGTCTCGTCCGCCGTCACGGCGATCTTGGGCCGCCAGCGCCGGGCCTGCTCGGCCAGCCGCGCGATATTGGCCCCGCCGGTCAGGGCCTCGACCTCGAAGGCGCCGGCGCCCGTCTCCTCGGCGCGCGCCATCAGGTCCAGCGTCGAGGAGCCGACCGAGCCGGTCGAGCCCAGCACCGTCACGCGCCGCCGGATCATCCGCCGCGCTCCAGCATCAGCACCGCCAACCGGCCCACCGCCACCACGACGACGGCGAACATCAGGCCGTCGACCCGGTCCAGCAGCCCCCCGTGCCCGGGGATGGTGTTGCCGGCGTCCTTGACCCCGAACCGACGCTTCAGCGCCGACTCCCACAGATCGCCCCCCATCGTGGCCAGGGCGGCGGCCAGGCCCAGGATCGCGCCCCAGAAGACGGTCAGGCGGCCCATGTCGACCCAGGCCGCCATGACCGCGCCCGCGACGGCGCCGGCCACGATGCCGCCGACGAAGCCGGACCAGGTCTTGTTGGGCGAAAAACGCGGCCACAGCTTGGGGCCGCCCACGGTCGATCCGACCAGATAGGCCAGGATGTCGGCCGACCAGGCCACGGCGAACACCAGCACGGTCCAGTGCAGGCCCACGGTGCTGTCCACGTCGCGCAGCCAGATCAGCAGCACCGCCGGCCAGCCGAGGTAGAGCACCCCATAGGCGGCGTCGAGCGCCTGCTGCCCCCGGCTTCGCGCATAGACGCCGGCGGCGGCGGCGCCGAAGACCAGCATGATGAAGGCCACCGCCATCGCCCCGAAATGCGCGCTGACGACCGAGGCGACCAGGCCGAAGGTGACCGCGCCGCCCATCAGACGCCGGGCGTGCGGCGCGCTCATCGCCGCCCATTCGAAGGCCAGGACCACGCAAGCGGCCACCATCAGGGCCAGGAACCACACGCCTCCGGCCCAGGTCGCGGCCACGGCGGCCGGCGCCAGAACCACGGCCGAGGCGGCGCGCAGGCCGATATCGCGTCCCCGGACCGCCATCAGGCCGTCACGCGTTCGGCCGGGACCTCGCGCCCGCCGAAGCGACGGTCCCGCCGTCGATAGGCGTCCACGGCCTCGGCCAGAGCCTTGGGGCCGTAGTCGGGCCACAGGATGTCCTGGAACACCAATTCGGCGTAGGCGGCTTCCCACAGCAGGAAGTTGGACAGCCTCTGTTCGCCAGAAGTCCGCACGATCAGGTCCAGCGGCGGCGATCCGGCCGTTGCCAGCCCCGCCTCGATGACCTTTTCGCTGAAGGGCTCGACCGTCTCGCCGGCCAGCAGTCGTTCGGCGTGGCGGCGCGCGGCGTCGACCAGATCGGCCCGCCCGCCGTAGTTGAAGGCGACCTGCAGCAGGAAGCGGTCGTTGTGCGCCGTCTGCGCCTCGGCGCGGACGATGATCTCGGCGATGTCGGCCGGCAGGCCGTCGCGGCGCCCCAGCACGCGCAGCCGCACGCCGGCCTTCTCCAGCCGCTTCAGGTCGCTAGCCACATAGGTCCGCACCAGGCCCATCAGGTCGGACACCTCGTCCTCGGGCCGGCTCCAGTTCTCGGTCGAGAAGCCGAACACCGTCAGGCAGCCGATCCCCAGACCGGGAGCGGCCTCGATGGTGCGTTTCAGCGCCTGGACGCCTTCGCGATGGCCCACGGCGCGCGGCAGGCCGCGGCGCTTGGCCCAGCGGCCGTTGCCGTCCATGATGATGGCGACATGGCGCGGGCCGTCCGCGCCCGTGAGGCTTTCCGGACCTGAAGGCGCGGCCGTCATGCGATTGTCGATCCCTTCAGGTCCACGGCCGCCTCAGACCTGCATGATCTCTTGTTCCTTGGTCTTCAAGGCCTCGTCGATGCGCTTGATGGCCGCGTCGGTGTCCTTCTGGACCTCGGTTTCCATGCGCTTCTGATCGTCCTGGCTGATCTCGCCCGCCTTCTCGGCCTTCTTCAGGTCGTCGTTGGCGTCGCGGCGCACGTTGCGCACGGCGATCTTCTGCTGTTCCGCATACTTGCCGGCCAGCTTGACCAGGTCCTTGCGGCGTTCCTCGGTCAGGGGCGGCACGGGGATGCGCAGGGTCTGGCCGTCGACGATGGGGTTCAGGCCCAGGTCGGCCTGACGGATGGCCTTCTCGACCGACACCACCATGCCCTTGTCCCAGACGTTGACGGTGATCATGCGCGGCTCGGGCACGCTGATGGCCGCCACGGCGTTCAGCGGCGAGGTCGAGCCATAGGCCTCCACGCGGACGGGCTCCAGCAGGCCGGCGTTGGCGCGGCCGGTGCGCAGTCCGCTGAACTCTTCCTTCAGGGCCGCCACGGACTTGTCCATGCGGTCGCGATAGCTTTTCAGGTCTGGCTTGGCCATGTCGTTCTCTCTCGTCGTTCCTGGTTCGTGTCGGACGCTCAGGCGGCGTCCTTGATGACCGTGAAGGTGCCCTCGCCGGTCAGCGTCCGCCGCAGCGACTTGTCCTCCCGGATCGAGAAGACCACGATCGGAATGCCCGTGTCGCGCATCATGGCGATGGCGGAGGCGTCCATCACGCGCAGATCCTTCGCCAACACGTCCTGATAGGTCAGGGTGTCGTAGCGGGTCGCGGACGGGTCCTTCTTGGGATCGGCGGTATAGACGCCGTCGACGCTGGTGCCCTTGAGCAGGGCGTCGCAGCCCATCTCCGCCGCGCGGAGAGCCGCCCCGGAATCGGTCGTGAAGAAGGGCGCGCCCACCCCGGCGGCGAAGATCACCACGCGGCCCTTCTCCAGATGCCGCAGCGCGCGGCGACGGATATAGGGCTCGGCGATCGCGGCCATCGGAATGGCGCTCTGCACGCGGGTCGAGACGCCGATCTTCTCCAGCGCCGACTGCATGGCCAGGGCGTTCATCACGGTGGCCAGCATGCCCATGTAGTCCGCCTGGGCCCGTTCCATGCCGGCGGCCGCCTTGGACAGGCCGCGGAAGATGTTGCCGCCGCCGATGACCAGGCAGATCTCCACGCCTTCGCGCACCACCTCGGCCACCGCCTGGGCGATCGTGTCGACGGTCTTCATGTCGACGCCATAGGGCTGGTCGCCCATCAGCACCTCGCCCGAGACCTTGAGCAGGACGCGTTTGTAACGAAACTCGGAAGGGGCGTCGGGCATGCGGGAAAAGGTCCGTGTACTGCGGCGCCGCTGAATCGGGCGGCCCCTTATAGACGAAGGGCGCGCCGGCCATCAAAGCCGAACGCGCCCTTCTTGAACAAAACCCTCACGAATGAGGGCGATGGCGGCTTACTGGCCGCCCATCATCGAGGCGACTTCCGAAGCGAAGTCCGGGCCTTCGACCTTCTCGACGCCTTCGCCCAGCGCCAGGCGGACGAAGCCGGCCAGGTGCAGGTTCGAGGAGCCCAGTTCCTTGGCCGAGTTGGCGACCAGCTGTTCGACGGTCACGTCCGGATCCATGACGAACGGCTGCTTGGACAGCACCACGTCCTTCTGGAACTTGTTGATCTGGCCTTCCACGATCTTGGCGATCATGTTCTCCGGACGGCCTTCTTCCTTGGCCTTCTCGGTCAGGACCTGACGTTCCTTCTCGATCGCGGCGGGGTCCAGATCGTCGGTGTTCAGCGACAGCGGCGAGGTGGCCGCGACGTGCATGGCGATCTTGCGGCCCAGCTCGCGCAGGGCCGTCTTGTCGCCCTCGCCGTGCAGGGCGACCAGCACGCCGATGCGGCCGACGCCCGGCGACACTGCGTTGTGGACGTAGGTGGCGACGACGCCTTCCTCGACCGACAGGCGGGCGGCGCGGCGCAGCTGCATGTTCTCGCCGATGGTGGCGATCATGTTGGTCACTTCGTCCTGGACGGTCTTGCCGGCTTCCAGTTCGGCGCCGTGCAGCGCCTCTACGGTGTGGTGCTCCAGGCCCAGCTCGGCGAAGCGCTTGGCGGCGTTCTGGAACAGCTCGTTGCGGGCGACGAAGTCGGTTTCCGCGTTGAACTCGATGGCGGCGGCGACTTCACCCTTGCCGTCTTCCTTCGAGGCGACGGCGACCAGGCCCTCGGCGGCGACGCGGTCGGCCTTCTTGGCGGCCTTGGACAGGCCCTTGGCGCGCAGCCAGTCGATCGCGGCGTTGATGTCGCCGTCGTTCTCCTGCAGCGCCTTCTTGCAGTCCATCATGCCGACGCCCGAACGCTCGCGAAGCTCCTTCACGAGGGCGGCAGTGATCTCGGCCATGTTCTTCTCCTATGGGATCGTATGCGGGAACGGCCGGACTGACTTAGCCCGGCCGTGTGTCAGTTCAACGCACGGCCTCGGTGGCGCTCAAGTCGCGAGCCGCCGCGCGGCAAGCGTAGCGCGCCAGAAAGACCGTCGGGCGATCAGCCCGTGGCCTTCTCGGTCTCGACGGCGTCCAGCGCCTCGGTGTTGGCCGACGCGTCGTCCGAAGCCAGCAGCTCCTCGGCCGCGCCTTCCGCACCGGCCGGAGCCGCTTCGGCTTCAGCCTTGGGGGCCGAGGCTTCGCGCAGCATCGGCTCGACCGGAGCTTCCGAAGCGCCCAGGTCGACGCCCGAGGCCGAGGCGCCGGCGGCCAGGCCGTCCAGAACCGCGTCCGCGATCAGGTCGCAGTAGGTCTGGATGGCGCGCGCGGCGTCGTCGTTGCCCGGCACCGGATAGGTGATGCCGTCGGGGTCCGAGTTGGTGTCCAGGATGGCGATGATCGGGATGTTCAGCTTGCGCGCTTCCTGGATCGCGATCGCTTCCTTGTTGGTGTCGATCACGAACATGATGTCCGGGATCGAACCCATGTCCTTGATGCCGCCCAGCGAGAGCTCCAGCTTGTCCTTCTCGCGCTGCAGGGTCAGCAGCTCCTTCTTGTTGCGGCCCTCGCCGCCCGTTTCCACGATGCCTTCCAGCTCGCGCAGGCGGGCGATGGAGCCCGAAACGGTGCGCCAGTTGGTCAGGGTGCCGCCCAGCCAGCGGTTGTTCATGTAGTATTGGGCGCAGCGCTTGGCGGCTTCGGCGACCGGCTCGGCGGCCTGGCGCTTGGTGCCGACGAACAGGACGCGACCGCCCTTGGCGGCGACGTCGCGCACGGCGACCAGCGCCTGGTGCATCAGCGGCATCGTCTGCGACAGGTCGATGATGTGGATGTTCGAGCGCGAGCCGAAGATGTAGCGGTCCATCTTCGGGTTCCAGCGGTGGGTCTGGTGGCCGAAGTGGGCGCCCGCTTCCAGCAGGGTGCGCATCGAGAATTCAGGCAGAGCCATGATCGTTCAGTCCTTTTTCCGATCAACGTGGCGCGGGCGATAAAAGGACCAGCCGGCCCCTCGGAATGGAGCGGATCGGGATGTCTCCCCGAAACGCGCCTCGCCCGCGTTGCGAAATGCGCGGGCCATGTAGGCGGGATCGGACCAAAAGGCAAGTGGCGCGAAAAGGGCGGCCCCGCGGGACCGCCCTCTCCTGCCGTCTCTCGTCGCGCCGGTCAGCCCATGGCGTCGAGCAGTTGCTGGGCCCGGTCACGATGCTGGGTGACGGTCGGGACCAGTTCGCGCGCCAGGGCGGCCAGGGTCGGCGCGTCGGCGTTGTCGGAGAAGCCGTTTAGCAGCGTCAGGGTCTCGTTGTGGGCGGCGACCTGCTGCTCCAGATAGACCTTGTCGAAATCGCCGGCCGAAGCCGCGTTCAGATTGTCGATCAGGCCCTGGCGACGTTGGTCAAGCGTAGTCGGCACCGCGACGTTCGGCGCGGCGGTCGGGGCGGTCGCCGACAGCTTCTCGCCGGCGCGGGTGTGGTCGGTCCGGATCATGGCGGCCAGCGCCTTGACGTCGGCGTTGGTCGATTTCGCCTGGGCGATCTCGGCGGCCTGCAGCTCATACATGTTGCCGACCGCCAGGTTGGTGACGAATCCTTCGACGGTGTTGGTGCCCATGGTGGCGGCCGAGGTCTGGCCGACGACGCCCGAGGTCATGTCCTGGGTGGCGTTGACCGTCTCTTCGGCGTTCTGTTGCGCGCTGTCGCCGCCCTGGCCGCAGGCGGCGAGGAGCGCGGCGGCGGAGGCGATGCTGGCGATGGCGGTGATCTTCATCATTGGAACAGTCTCCCTGGTGAGACCCTAAAACCGCTCACGCGCACGTGAGGTTCCGATATTTCAGAAGCTTAGCCGTTACGCCGTCGCGCCTCAGGGTCACGGGCGGGCCGTCAGGCGTCCTCCAGCATGACCACGCCAGGCGCGGACTTCAGCGCGCCGCGCAGCGCCCCGTCCAGGCGATAGCGGCCCGGAAGCCGGATCTCGGCCTCCCGCCCCTGGTCCAGACCGGCGATCATCAGCCAGATTTCGCCGCCCTTGCCGATGGCGCCGGACCGCGCCCGTTCCAGCCGCGCCTTCAGCGCCTCCGCGTCCGCGGTGCGGGCCGAAACATGGACGCGCAAGGCCATGTTGGCGTCGTCCAGCAGATTGTCCATCTGCGAGGCGTCGTCGCCGAAGAAGCGCACCTCGCCGTCGGACGCCTTGGCGCGGACCCGCACCATCACCGAGGCGCCCGGCTCCAGCACCTCGCGGCAGCGGCGCAGCTGCTCGGGCGGGAAGAGGCATTCGAACTCGCCCGTCGGATCGGAGAAGGTGACGAAGGCGAACTTTTCGCCGGTGCGGGCGCTGGCCCGTTCCTGGCGACGGCGCACCACGCCGGCCATCTGGAAGGCCTCGTGCCCGCTCTCGGCCAGAGGCAGGGCTTCGGCCACGAAGGTCACGCGCTTGCGCTTCAGGGCCTGGGCCATGTCGTCCAGCGGGTGGCCGGACAGATAGAAGCCCACCGCCGACAATTCCTGGTCCAGCCGGTCCGGCCCGACCCAGGGTTCGACGCTCTTCAGGCGCGGGCGGCCGGCGTGGGCCTGGTCGCCGCCGAACAGATTGACCTGGGCCGAGGCGCGTTCGGCCGCCACGCTCTGGCAATAGGCCATCAGGACGTCGGCCTGTTCGACCAGCTGGCGGCGGTTGGAATGCAGGCTGTCGAAGGCCCCGGCCTTGGCCAGGCCCTCCAGCGCCCGCTTGTTGACGCAACGCGGATCGACCCGTTCCAGGAAGTCGAAGATGTCGACGAAGCGGCCGCCCTGCTCGCGCACCTCGATGACGTGGCGCATGGCTTCCAGGCCCACGTTGCGGATGGCCCCCAGCGCATAGAGGACCGCGCCCCTGCCGTCCTCCCACGACACGTCGAAGTCGGCCGAGGAGCGGTTGATGTCGGGCGGCAGCACGGGCACGTCGAACCGCTTGGCGTCCTGGTAGAAGACCGCCAGCTTGTCGGTGTTCGACAGGTCCAGGCTCATGGAGGCGGCGAAGAACTCGACCGGATGATTGGCCTTCAGCCAACCGGTCTGGAAGGAGATCAGGGCGTAGGCGGCGGCGTGGGACTTGTTGAAGCCATAGCCCGCGAACTTGGCCACCAGGTCGAAGATGCCGCCGGACTGCGCCTCCGAGACGCCCTTTTCCGAGGCGCCCTTGATGAAGCGCGCCCGCTGGAAGTCCATCTCCTCCTTCTTCTTCTTGCCCATGGCGCGACGCAGCAGGTCGGCCTCGCCCAGGCTGTAGCCGGCCAGGATCTGGGCGATCTTCATCACCTGCTCCTGGTAGATGATGACGCCGTAGGTCTCGGTCAGCACCTCCTTCAGGCTGGGGTGCAGATAATCGACCTCGGCCCTGCCGAACTTGCGGTCGATGTAGGTGTCGATCATCTCCATCGGCCCCGGCCGATAGAGGGAGATCAGGGCGGTGATCTCCTCAATGGAGCCGCAGCGCATCTTGCGCAGCGTGTCGCGCATCCCTTGGGATTCCAGCTGGAACACCCCGACCGTCTGGCCCGAGGCCATCAGCTCATAGGTGCGCGCGTCGTCCAGCGGCAGACCGTTCCAGTCGGGCGCGGCCCCGCGTCGCTCCAGATAGCCCCGCGCGCGGTCCAGCGTGGTCAGGGTCTTCAGGCCCAGGAAGTCGAACTTCACCAGGCCGGCCGGCTCGACCCACTTCATGTTGAACTGGCTGGCCGGGATGGTGGAGCGCGGATCCTGATACAGCGGCACCAGCTCCGTCAGCGGCCGGTCGCCGATGACGATGCCGGCGGCGTGGGTCGAGGCGTTGCGGTAGAGCCCCTCCAGCTCCAGCGCCGTCTCCAGCAGGGTCCTGACCGCCGGCTCGGAATCCCGCGCCTCCTTCAGCCGCGGCTCCAGGTCGATGGCCTGGGCCAGGGTGACCGGGTTGGCCGGATTGTTCGGCACCATCTTGCAGAGCCGGTCGACCTGGCCGAGCGGCATCTGCAGCACCCGGCCGACGTCGCGCAGCACCGCGCGCGCCTGCAGGGTGCCGAAGGTGATGATCTGGGCGACCCGGTCCTTGCCGTAATGGGCCTGGACGTAATCGATCACCTCTTCCCGACGTTCCTGGCAGAAGTCGATGTCGAAGTCGGGCATGGAGACCCGCTCGGGATTCAGGAAGCGCTCGAACAGCAGGCCGAACCGCAACGGGTCCAGGTCGGTGATGGTCAGCGACCAGGCCACCAGCGACCCGGCGCCCGAGCCCCGCCCCGGCCCGACCGGAATACCGTGCGCCTTGGCCCATTTGATGAAGTCCGAGACGATCAGGAAATAGCCCGGGAACCCCATCTGCTGGATGATCCCGACCTCCCATTCCAGGCGGGCCCAGTATTCCTCTTCCGGGACCGCGGGCGTCACCTGGGTCAGGCGGGCCTTCAGACCCTCGCGCGCCTGGTGGGCCAGTTCGTCGGGCTCTGAACGGCCCGCGCCGGTGTCGAAGCGCGGCAGGATCGGCGCGTGGGTCTTCACCAGGAAGGCGCAGCGCCGCGCGATGTCGAGGGTGTTGTCGCAGGCCTCGGGCAGGTCGGCGAACAGCTCGCGCATCGCCTCGGGCGGCTTGAACCAGTGCTGGCCGGTGATGCGGCGGCGGTCGTCCTGGCCGGTGAAGGCGCCGTCGGCGATGCACAGCAGGGCGTCGTGCGACTTCGCCTGGGCCGCCTTGGCGTAATAGACGTCGTTGGTGGCGACCAGGGGAACGTCGTGGTCGTAGGCCCAGCGAACCAGCCCCGGCTCGGCGCGCTTTTCATCGTCCAGGCCGTGACGTTGCAGCTCGACATAGAAGCGGTCGCCGAAGGCGGCGTGCATGGCCTGGAGCGCCTGGGCGGCCTCGGCGGGCTTGTTCTGGGCGAACAGCGGGTCGACCGGGCCGTCCGGTCCGCCCGACAGCAGGATCAGCCCCTCGGCGCGGGCGGCCACCTGATCCCAGGCCACGCCCGGCTCGGCCATGTCGCCGGCGTCCAGATAGGCGGACGAGGACAGGGCGCACAGGTTCAGCCAGCCGGTCTCGTTCTGGGCCAGCAGCACGACGGTCGGCGTTTTGGCCCAGCGGGCGTTGATCCGTCCGCCGATCCCGACGACGGGAAGCGCGCAGGCCACGATGGGCTGGACCCCGACGTCGCGGGTGGTCTGGCTGAACTCCAGGGCGCCGAACAGATTGGCCCGGTCGGCCACGGCGACGGCGGGCATCCCCGCATCGGCGGCCATCCGGCCGATCTTGCCCGCCTTGATCGCGCCTTCCAGCAGCGAATAGGCCGAGCGGACCCGCAGATGCACGAACCCCTGACTGTTCACCGCCTCGCTCACCGAACCTCCGACCGACATCTTCGCGGGATCGCGACGATCATCCTGACCCGAGTCTCACATCATGCGGCGTCGGAACATCGCAAACCGACCGAGGCCCGCCGTGGGCCGAGATCGTTTGTGGATATCGTTTCACACCCGAATGCACACGCGAAAAACAGGGTCTGAACCGTATGAAAGGTATGAAATCGGCGCCTAAGCCATTGAAACATCGAGCGGCGCATTTCGCACAGCCCGCAAGGCGCCGTGCGAAAATCAGGCGGCCGTCACGCTGAAGGCCAGGGTCCAGGCCATCCAGACAAAGCCGCCGCACGACGCCAGCGACAACATATCCCTTATCAAACGCGGCATGTCCTGCTCTCCGGCGGCGCTGCATGTTCCGGTAATGTTCTATGTTCCTCTTCCGTTCCCGTCAAGGGCCGCCGCTGAAACCATCCGGACCCGCCCATCGTATGCAGGATCAGGACAGGAGAGATCGGCATGATCCGGAAATTCACGACAGCGGCGACCACGGCGGTCTGGGCGGCCACTGCGACGGCGCTTGCGTTGGCGGCGGCGGGCGCGGCGCCCCCGTCCGCCACGGCCCAGTCACAGGGCCTGCAGACGGCCGTCTTCGCCGGCGGGTGCTTCTGGTCGGAGGAGAAGGCGTTCGACGGACTGCCGGGCGTGCGCTCGGCGGTGTCGGGCTTTGTCGGCGGCCATACCGCCCATCCGACCTACGAGCAGGTGGTGCGCGGCGGAACGGGCCACATGGAGGCGGTGCGCGTCACCTTCGATCCCACGGTGGTCAGCTATCGCGCCCTGGCCGACCGCTATTGGCGCACCATCGATCCGACCGATCCCCAAGGGCAGTTCTGCGACCACGGGCCGTCCTATCGCACCGCGATCTTCGCCACGGCCGATCAGCGGGCGGACGCCGTCGCCTCGCGCGATGCGGCCATGCGGACGCTGCGAAAGACCTTCACCACCCCGATCGTCGGGGCCCAGCGGTTCTGGCCAGCGGGGGCCGAGCACCAGGACTACGCCCGGCGACACCCCGCCCGCTACGAGGCCTATCGCATCGGTTGCCGCCGCTCCGAGCGCCTGCGCGCCATCTGGGGCGACGCCGCCGTGGGGTGACTAGTAGGCGTGGCTTTCGGCCGCGCGCTGCTCCAGGTGGCCATCCTTGATGGCGAAGACGCGGTCCATGTGGCCGGCCAGTTCCATGTTGTGGGTGGCGATCAGGGCGGCGACGCCCGTGGTCTTGGCCAGGTCGCGCAGCGATTCGAACACCGACTGGCTGGTGGACGGGTCCAGGTTTCCGGTCGGCTCGTCGGCCAGAAGCAGGCGCGGACGGTTGGCCAGGGCGCGGGCGATGGCCACGCGCTGGCGCTCTCCGCCCGACAGCTGGGCCGGCTGGTGGGTCAGGCGGTCGCCCAGGCCCAGCGCCGCCAGGGTCTCGCCCGCCTTGGCCCGCGCCTCGGCCAGGGAGACGCCGGCGATCCGCATCGGCAGCACCACGTTGTCGCGGGCGTCGAACTCGGGCAGCAGGTGGTGGAACTGATAGACGAAGCCGATGCGCGACAGGCGCAGGCGCGTGCGGGCGCGCTCGTCCAGCCCGCCGACCGCCTCTCCGTCGATGGCGACCGTGCCGGAGGTGGGCTTTTCCAGCAGGCCGGCGGCGTGCAGCAGCGACGACTTGCCCGAGCCCGACGGCCCGATCAGTCCCACGATCTCGCCCGGATAGACATCCAGGTCGACGCCCTTCAGCACGGTCAGACCGCCTTGGGCGGTGGGATAGGTCCGGGTCAGGTCGCGGACCGACAGGATGGGGGCCTCACTCATAGCGCAGGGCCTCCACGGGATCGATGCGGGACGCGGTCCACGACGGCGGCAGGCTGGCGACGCAGCTCATCAGCAGCGACCAGACCGCGACCCAGGTGACGTCCGCCGGGTCCACCAGCGCCGGGATGGCGTCCAGCATATAGACGTCGGAGTTGAACAGCTGGACCCCCAGCAGCCCTTCCAGGAAGTGCTGGATGGCGCCGATGTTCAGGCAGAAGGCCAGGCCCAGGGCCAGGCCCGCCAGGGTGCCGGCCACGCCGATCAGGGCGCCGGACATGAAGAAGATCCGCAGGATCGCCGACGGGCTGGCGCCCACGGTGCGCAGAATGGCGATGTCGCGGGTCTTGTTCTTCACCAGCATGACGATGCCGGAGATGATGTTCATGGCGGCGATGGCCACGACCAGGCCCAGGATGATGCTCATGGCCACGCGCTCGACCTTCAGCGCCCCGGCGAAGGCGGCCATGCGCTCGCGCCAGTCGGTGACGACCGCCCCGGGGCCCGCGGCCTGGCGCACGGCGGCGGCCATGTCGCCCACCCGGTCGGGGTCCTGGACCTTCAGCTCGATCACGTCCCAGACGCCGTCCTTGCCGAAGAACAGCTGGGCCTGCTCCAGCGGCATGAAGATGAAGACCTGATCGAAGTCCGATGTGCCGGAACTGAAGACGCCCCCGACGTAATAGGTCTTTTCCAGCCCGCCCAGATTGCCGAAGGCGCTGTCGGCGCCGGTGGGGGAGTACAGGGTGATCGGATCGCCCACCCGCAGGCCCGTCTGGGCCGCCATCGTCTTGCCGATCAGGATGCGGTCGCCGCCGTAGGCGCCCTTGCCGAAGCTTTCGCGCGCCTCGGGCGTCAGGCTGTCCCAAACATAGGAGGTGTAGGGCAGATCCTGCGGACGCACGCCGCGCACCATGGCGCCCGTGGTGAAGTTGCCGACGCGGATCAGGCTCTGCGACTCGTTCAGCGGCGCCGCGCTGGTCACGCCCGGCACGGCGGCGATGCGCCTGAGGGCGGCGGCCCGGTCCGGCGCGTTCAGCACCGGGCCCTGAACGTACATATGGCCGTTGAACGACAGGGTGCGGCCCAGCAGTTCGCTGCGGAAGCCGGCCATGATGCTCATGACGCTGATCAGCACGGCCACGGCCAGCATGATGCCGACGAAGCTGATGACCGCGATGGTGGCGACGCCCCCCTCCTTGCGCTTGGCGCGCAGATAGCGGACGGCCAGGCCGAGCTCCCACGACGAGAAGGGGCCGGCGGGGCGGGACGGCAGGGTCAAGCGGTCAGCCTTTCGATGGCCTCGGCCAGCGGCACGGAGACCTTCTCGCCGGTGGCGCGCCGCTTCAGTTCGACGACGCCGTCGGCCAGCCCCTTGGGGCCGATGGTCAGCTGCCACGGCACGCCGATCAGGTCGGCGGTGGCGAACTTGCCGCCCGGCCGTTCGTCGGTGTCGTCGTAGAGCACGTCCTTGCCCAGGGCCTTGAGCTGGGCCACGGCGTTGTCGCAGGCGGCCGAGACGGCCTCGTCGCTGACGCGCAGATTGATGACCACCACGTCGAACGGCGCCACGGCGTCGGGCCAGATGATGCCGCCGGCGTCATGGCTGGCCTCGATGATGGCGCCCATCAGACGCGACACGCCGACGCCGTAGCTGCCCATGTGGACATTGACGTCCTGGCCGTCCGGTCCCGCCACGCGGGCCTTCATCGGGGCCGAATACTTCTCGCCGAAGTAGAAGATGTGGCCGACCTCGATGCCGCGCGCCGACAGCCGGTCGGCCTCGGGCGTCTGGCTCTCGAAGGTGGCGGCGTCGTGCATCTCCTCGGTGGCGGCGTACATGGCCGTGCGGGCGTCCACCAGGGCCTGGAGGTCGTCCCAGTCCAGGTCGGCGCCCGGGGCCGGCATCTCGACCAGCTTGCGGTCGCAGAAGACCGCGCTCTCTCCGGTCTCGGCCAGGACGATGAACTCGTGGCTCAGGTCGCCGCCGATGGGGCCGGTGTCGGCGCGCATCGGCACGGCCTTCAGCCCCATGCGGGCGAAGGTGTTCAGATAGGCCACGAACATCCGGTTGTAGGACTTGCGGGCCAAGGCCTCGTCCAGATCGAAGGAATAGGCGTCCTTCATCAGGAACTCGCGCCCGCGCATCACGCCGAAGCGGGGGCGGCGCTCGTCGCGGAACTTCCACTGGATGTGAAACAGGTTCAGCGGCAGCGACTTGTAGGATTTCACATAGGCCCGGAAGATGTCGGTCACCATCTCCTCGTTGGTCGGGCCGTACAGCAGCTCGCGCTCGTGCCGGTCGGTGATGCGCAGCATCTCCGGCCCATAGGCGTCGTAGCGGCCGGATTCCCGCCACAGGTCGGCCAGCTGCAGGGTCGGCATCAGCAGCTCGACCGCGCCCGCCCTCACCTGTTCCTCGCGCACGATCTGCTCGATCTTCCTGAGCACGCGCAGGCCCAGCGGCAGCCAGGCGTAGATGCCGGCCGCCTCCTGTCTGATCATGCCCGCGCGCAGCATCAGCTGGTGCGAGACGATCTGGGCGTCGGAGGGCGCTTCCTTCAGCGTCGGCAGGAAATAGCGCGACAGGCGCATGGTCGGGAATCCTAGGCGTAGAGACAGACGAAGCCTTTAGCCGCACCGGCGGCCCAAAGGCTAGGCCGGCGCGACAATCAAAGCGCCGGGGCGCGCGAGAAGTCGGGCAGCGGCAGCCAGCCGGTGAACAGCAGCACCATGATCAGCGCCCAGACGATGGCCGAGACCCAGGTGGTGGTGATGAACTTCTTCTTCAGGTTCGGCGTCCGGGGCGCGCCCCACTGGCTCCCGTCGGTCGGCGGCTCGTGCACCTCCCTGGACGAGCCCAGCGGCAGGACGGCGAACAGCACCGTCCACCACACCACCAGATAGACGCCGATCATGGTCACGGGGCCGAGGGGCATGGGGCGATCCTTTCAGGGATGCGGGCGGCCGACGCCGTAGCGGGCCGCCAGATAGGGAGCGATGGCGTGGTCCTGGAGGAAGCGCCTTCCGGTCGCTTCGCTGAGCTGGGCGTCAGGCCAATCCCATTCCCCGTCCAGGACCAGGACGGGGCAGCCCTGGTGCGCCTCCCCCACCTGGGCGATCACCGGCGGGCGGGGGCGGGCATGGTCCAGATAGACGACGTTCAACAGGTCGCGCAGGCGGGGGTAGAAGGCCAGGACGCCCTCGATGTAGGCGCCGGCCGGGCAGAACCAGGGACCGCCCTGGTCGTCATGCCAGTCGGGGTTCAGCAGGAAGAGTCGTTCGGCCATCCCTGTCCGTGCCAAGGCGCTCGACGCAGAGTCAAGCGCCTTGGCCCCGGGTGCTATTTTACCGCGTGGAAATAGCAGCGCGGATTGACGGGGTCGTCGAACTTGTTGTGGGGATGTTCGGACACCATCACGTTGCGGAATCCGCACCACTTCAGCATGGCGATCACCGCCGCCGGATTGGGCGACCAGAAGTTGGTGGGGTCCTGGTTGTGCGGCATCGAGTGAAGGAACTGCATCGCGGGATCCTTCACGTCGAGCAGGGCGACCGCCGTCTCGATGATGAGGCATTCGCGCGTGACCTCCGCCGCCCGCTTCAGGATCATCAGCGGGTCGGTGACGTGGTAGATCACGCCGGAAAGCAGCACGATGTCGAACATGCCGACCGTTTCCGGCGAAATGTTCGGGACGTCGATCTCCTTGTCCTCCACCTTGGAGCCAAGGGCGGCGCGCGCATGGTTGAACCCGGCCTGGGTGCCCCAACCCGGCCCGCCCCAGCAGAACCAGTCGGTCGCCAGGACGCGGGACGCGCCACGCTTTTCCGCTTCGAACGAGAAGAAGCCGTCCCAGGCGCCGATATCGAGAACGGTCTTTCCCGCCACGGGATAGCTGAAAACCACGTCCGCCTCCGCACGCAGCAGATCGTTCGCCTTGAAGCCCGGCGTAATCACGCCCTCGCCAAGATCGATGCCGTGAAACCACTGGATGTGTTCGGGGATGACGTTGCTCATGCGCTTCCTCCTCAGGATGCTTCAGGGCGTAGCCCAGCGGATTCGACTTGGGCAAGGAAGAAAGGGACTCTTGATGGCGCCGCGGGCCGGCTTCTAGCCGCACGGAGCCCCGAATCCCGGCGCCCTCAGGGCCAGAAGGATGGACGATCGCGCCCGTTCGCTGATCGCGCCCGCGCCTTCCAGCACGCAGCCGACGGCGGTGTTGGAGTTCGGCGCCAGCAGGCCGTAGGTCAGCTTTTCCTCGGCCAGGCGCGCCTGGGCGCCCTTCAGCGCCTGGACGGCGCCGGCGACGCGGACCGGGTCGTTGGTGATCCGGGTCATCTCGTGAAGGGCCTCGCCGGAACTCGGGAAGTCATAGGCGTCCGGCGTGAAGGGCGCGACCTCGGCGGACAGCCGATTCGGGTGGGCGTCGATGCCGAACTTGGCGTTCTGGCTCGCCGAAAAGGCGATGGCCGGCCCCTGGGCCGGCACGACCAGGATGTAGGCATGGCGCGGGAACAGCAGATAGTGCGCCAGGAATTTCGTCACCGGCACGAACGGCAGGCCGTCGGGCCCCAGGGCATGGGCGCCGACATAGACCCCGGCCGGCAGGCTGCGCGCGTCGATGCGCCCGTTCAGCTTCAGGATCCGGTCCACCATCACATGGTCGAGCAGGAAGACGCCGTCCTCGGCCTCGTCCTCCAGAAAGGCGTGGATGGCGGCCGTATCGGGCGCGGGACCCAGGTCACGGCCGTAGACCGTCGGAAAGGCGGACGGCGACATGGGCTGCCCCGGCGGCGGGCTGAACCACAGGACGCGCAGTTCCTGAACGGTGCGCGCCAGCGGGTCCTCGCCGCGGAACGTCGACAGGCTGAGCGTCAGGTTGACCGCGGCGAACAGGGCGACGAAGCCCGCCAGCCCCTGGCCCGCGATCACCGCCCACCGCCGCCAGCCCTGCAGCGGATGGCGCGCGTGGCGCACCCGCTGCAACAGGCGCGTCGCTGGCTTCGGCTTCGTCGACATCGGCGGCCCCAACGGTTCGAGCGCAGGAATGCGCCCGAACGGTCAAGGTTGCATCACAGGCGCAGGACGACCGTTTCCACGATCGGGCGGCGATCCCAGATCTGCTGGCTGGCCTTCTTCAGGGTGCGGGCGACGGCCTGTTCGATGACCATTTCGTCCTCCAGCGCCTCGCCCTTCAGGCTGGAGACGACGTTTTCGACCCGTTCGGCCAGGTCGTCCAGCACGTCGCCCAGGGGTTTGCGCAGGTCGCCGGGCAGGCCGACGCTGCGGATGTCGATGTCGCTGACGATGCGGCCGCGCTTGTCCAGGCAGAAGGCCACGACCAGCACGCCGTTGGTCGAGGCGTGGCGGCGCTCCTTCAGCGCCTCGCCCTGTTCGGTCACCAGCATTCCGCCGTCGACGTACAGACGCCCGTTCGGCACCTCGTCGACGATGGCGGCCGGGCCGGGCGCCAGGCGCACCATGTCGCCGTTGCGGGGCGTGACGGTCTCGGGGACGCCGACTTCCTTGGCCAGGTTGGCGTGTTCCAGCAGGAAGCGGCGCACGCCGTGGGTGGGCACCGCGATCTGCGGCCGCGCCCATTCGTACATCTGCTTCAGCTCGTCGCGGCACGGGTGGCCGGACACGTGAATGCCGGGGTGGTCCTTCTCGGTGTAGAGGCGCACGCCCCGGTCGGCGAGCCGGTCCTGAAGCCGGCCGATGGCCAGTTCGTTGCCCGGGATCTGGCGCGACGAGAAGATGCAGTGGTCGCCCAGGCCCAGCTTGACCGTCGGGTGGGTGCCGTCGGCGACGCGCGACAGGGCGGCCCTCGCCTCGCCCTGGCTGCCGGTGCACAGGTACAGAATCTCGTCGGCGGGCCAGACGCGGGCTTCCTCGTCGGACAGGAAGGGCTTGATGTCCTGCAGCATGCCGACGTGCTTGGCCGCCGCCGTGATCCGGTGCATCGACCGGCCGGCCAGGGCGACGCGGCGGCCGCAGGCCTCTGCGGCGCGGATGACGCTGTCCATGCGCGCGACGTTGGAGGCGAAGCAGCCCACGGCCACCCGCCCCTTCAGCGTCGAGATCAGCTTGCCCAGGGCCACGGCCACGTCGCCCTCGGACCCCGCCACGCCCGGCACGAAGACGTTGGTGGAATCGCACACCATCGCCAGCACGCCCTTGTCGCCCAGGGCGCGGATGGCGGGGGCGTCGGTCATGGAGCCGATCACCGGCTGGTCGTCGATCTTCCAGTCGCCGGTGTGGAACACCAGGCCCAGGGGCGTGTCGATGGCCAGGCCGTTCGGCTCGGCGATCGAGTGGGTCATGGTGACGAAGGTGACGCCGAACGGACCGATCTGGACCGCGCCGCCCAGCGGAACCTCGATGATCTCCACCTGGTCCAGCAGATTGCGCTCGCGCAGCTTGTCGCGGATCAGATAGGCGGTGAAGGGCGTCGCATAGACCGGGGCCTTCAGGCGCGGCCACAGCCAGCCCAGGGCGCCGATGTGGTCCTCGTGGGCGTGGGTCAGGACGATGCCGCGGATGTCCTCGCCTTCCAGGAAGGCCGGATCGGGCACGATCACGTCCACGCCGGGCGTCGACAGGTCGCCGAAGGTCACGCCGACATCGACCACCAGCCACTGGCGGTTCTCCTCAGGCCCATAGCCGTAGGCGTTCAGGTTCATGCCAACTTCGTCCGAGCCGCCCAGCGGCAGGAAGACGAGTTCGTCGTTTGCTTGTTTTTTCATTCAGCCGTCAGATGGGTATTGCGGCGCCAGATTTCGAGAAGGCCGCGGATGGTGAGGTCCGGATCGAACCGGTCGATGCTGTCGGTCGCGCCTTCGAACAGGCTGGCCACGCCGCCCGTTCCGATGACCGTCATGGGGCGTCCCCACTCCGTCCTGATGCGTGCGACCAGTCCCTCGATGAGGGAGATATAGCCCCAGAAGACGCCGGACTGCATGGCCTCGACCGTGCCCCGGCCGATCACGTGCTCGGGCTTCTGGATGGCGATGCGGGGCAGTTTGGCGGCCGCCTCGTGCAGCGCCTGAAGCGAAAGGTTGATGCCCGGCGCGATCAGCCCGCCCTCGAAGGCGCCGTCGGCCGCCACGATGTCGAAGGTGGTCGCCGTGCCGCTGTCGATCACGATCAGATCGCCGGGATAGAGCAGATGCGCGCCGATGGCGTTGACCAGGCGGTCGGCGCCCGCCTCGCTGGGCTTGGCGATGCGGACCTCTATGCCCAGGTCGACGTTCTCGCCGATCACCAGGGGCTCGATCCGCAGATAGCGCCGCGCCAGGTTTCGCAGGTTGAAGATCGACTGCGGCACCACGCTGGAGATGATGCAGCCGCTCAGGGCGTCGAACTGCAGCCCCTTCATGGTCAGCAACTGGTGCAGCCAGACGGCGTATTCGTCGGCCGTGCGGCTGGCGTCGGTCGCGGTGCGCCACTGGGCGGTCCACTCGTTTCCGTCGTGGATCGCAAACAGCGTGTTGGTGTTGCCCTGTTCGACGGCCAGCAGCATCACGCTGCACGCCCGAAGAAGACGTCGCCGGCCGAGATGATGCGGTGCGATCCGTCGGCCAGGCGCAGGCGAAGCGCGCCGTCCGCCTCCACCCCCTCTGCGACGCCTTCCAGCGTCTCGTGCTCCAGCCGCGCGGTGCACGGGCCGTGCAGACCGACCAGGCGACTGGTCCAGGCGTCCAGGATCGGCTCGAAGCCCAGGGTGCGCCAGCGGCCCCACCAGACGGCGAAGGTCTCGGCCAGGATCTCGGCCGCCGCCTCGACCGGGGGCGCGAAGCCCAGGTCGCCGCGCAGGCGGTCGGCCACGGCGGTCGCGCCGCGCTCGGTCTCGGCCGGGGCATGGGCTAGGTTGACGCCGACGCCGATGGCCAGCCACAGGCCGCCGGCCGGATGCGGACCGCTCTCGACCAGGATGCCCGACACCTTGACCCCGTCCAGCAGGACGTCGTTGGGCCATTTGATCGCCACCAGAGCCGGCGAGACGAAGACGTCCAGCAGGTCCGCGACCGCCAGGGCCGCGACGAAGGTGGCCTTGGCCGCCTCGCCCGCCTTCATCGGCGTGTGCAGCAGCAGGGTGGCGGCCAGATTGCCCGGCTCGGTGCTCCAATGACGGCCACGCCGGCCGCGACCGGCCGTCTGGCGGCGGGCCACGATCCAGCGGGGTCCCGTCTCTCCGGCCTCGGCCAGGCGGCGCGCCTCAGCGTTGGTCGAGTCGATCTCGTCGAGGATGACGAGGGGGGCGGCGTTCACCGCCCTACCCGTTCCCGAAGCCGGCGGCGGCGGCCTTGGTCACCGGCTCCAGCCAGGCCAGGGCACCCAGCACCAGCGGGAAGGAGAAGGCCGCGGCCGCCCAGCCGATCCACTGGGCCTCGGCCGGCGCCTTGTCGGTCGCGATCTCATCGGCCGGAGCGTCGAACCACATCAGCTTGATGATGCGCAGATAGTAGAAGGCGGCCACGACCGAGGCGACCAGGCCGATGGCGGCCACGATCCACAGGCCCGCGTTCGCGGCGGCGCCGAACACATAGTACTTGGCCCAGAAGCCCGACATCGGCGGCATCCCCAGGACGGACAGCGACAGGACGGTCAGGGCCACCGCCGTCAGCGGCCGGTCCTTCTTCAGCCCGGCCAGGTCCTGGATGCGGCGGATCGGACGGCCCGACCTGGACAGCGACAGCAGGATGGCGAAGAAGCCGATCTGGTCGATGACGTACAGGGTCATGAAGATCAGCATGGCCTGGAGCCCCGCCGAGGTGCCGGCGGCCAGGCCCAGCAGGGCGTAGCCGATGTTGGCGATCGACGAATAGGCCAAGAGGCGCTGGATGTCTTTCTGCGCCAGGCCGCCAAAGGCGCCGACGGCGAAGCTGACCAGGGAGATGGCGACCAGAACCTGCGACCACTGGGCGTGGGCCTCGCCGAAGCCGCCTTCCAGCGCGCGGGCGATCAGGACCATGGCGGCCATCTTCGGCGCGGTGGCGAACAGGGCCACGACCGGCGTCGGCGCGCCCTCATAGACGTCGGGCGTCCACATGTGGAACGGCGCGGCCGAGACCTTGAACGCCAGGCCGCAGATCAGGAACACCAGGCCGAAAATCAGGCCCGGGCCCGGGTTGTCCACGGCGAAGGCGGCGATGTCCTGGAACCGCATCGAGCCGGCGAAGCCGTAGATCAGGCTGGCGCCGTACAGCAGCAGGCCCGACGACAGGGCGCCCAGGACGAAATACTTCAGGCCCGCCTCGGACGCCTTGGCGTCGTCGCGGTGGAAGGCGGCCAGGACATAGAGCGCCAGCGAATGCAGCTCGATCCCGACATACATCGAGATCAGGTCGCCCGACGACGCCATCATGCCCATGCCGACCGCGGCCAGCACGATCAGGATCGGATATTCGGTCTTGGCGATGCGGGTGCGCCGCATCCAGCCGTCGCCCAGGATGATGGCCACCGCCGCCGACAGATAGATCACGCTCTTGCCGTAGATGGCCAGCGGGTCGGCGACATAGGCGCCGTTGAACGCCTGGCCCCAGGGGCCGGTGATCGCGATCACCGCGCCGGCGATTAGCAGCAGGACGGACAGCAGCGACACCAGGCGCGTGCTCTTGTCGCCGGCGAAGGCGCCGACCATGAGCAGCACCAGGGCGCCGACCGCGAGGGTGGCTTCCGAGGCGGCGAGGTGAAGGGCCGAGGAGAGGTCAATCATGCTTCAGTCTCACCCGCCGATCGCGACGCGATAGGCATTGGTCAGGGCCTCGACGGCGGGCCCGGTGTAATCGAGGACGGCGCCCGGATAGACGCCCAGCCAGAGGGTGCCGACGATCAGCGGCACGAACAGCAGCAGTTCGCGCTTGTCGATGTCGGTGATGGTCTGGAGCTTCGGATTGGTGATCTCGCCGAACATCACGGCGCGATACAGCGTCAGCGCATAGACCGCCGAGAAGATCACGCCCGAGGCCGCGATCAGCGCCGCCCAGGTCGAGGCGCGGTAGGCGCCGGTCATGGTCAGCACTTCGCCGATGAAGCCCGAGGTGCCCGGCAGGCCGACGTTGGCCATGGTGAACATCAGGAAGATGGCGGCGAACCACGGCATCCGGTTGGTCAGCCCGCCGTAGAAGGCGATCTCGCGGGTGTGCATCCGGTCATAGACGACGCCGACGCACAGGAACAGCGCGCCCGAGATCAGGCCGTGGCTGATCATCTGGAACACGGCGCCCTGCATCCCCTGGTCGTTGCCCGAGAAGATGCCCAGGGTCACGAAACCCATGTGCGCCACCGACGAGTAGGCGATCAGCTTCTTGATGTCGGTCTGACGCCAGGCGACCAGCGAGGTGTAGACGATGGCGATCACCGACAGGGTGAAGACCAGCGGACGGAACATCTCCGACGCCATCGGGAACATCGGCACGTTGAACAGGATGAAGCCGTATCCGCCCAGCTTCAGCAGGATGCCGGCCAGGATGACCGAACCGGCCGTGGGCGCCTGGACGTGGGCGTCGGGCAGCCAGGTGTGCACCGGCCACATCGGCATCTTCACCGCGAACGAGGCGAAGAAGGCCAGCCACAGGATCGGCTGCACGGCCGGGTCGAAGGCGAAGCGCTTCAGCTCGGGGATGCTGGTGGTGCCGGCCGTATGGGCCATCCACAGCATGGCCAGCAGCATCAGCACCGACCCCAGCAGGGTGTAGAGAAAGAACTTGTAGGCCGCGTAGATCCGGTTCTGACCGCCCCAGATGCCGATGATCAGGAACATCGGCACCAGGGTGCCTTCGAAGAAGATGTAGAACAGGAACAGGTCCAGCGACGTGAACACGCCGATGACCAGCGTCTCCAGCACCAGGAAGGCGATCATGTATTCGACGACTCGCGTCTCGATCGACTTCCAGCTGGCCAGGATGCAGATCGGCATCAGGAAGGCGGTCAAGAGGACGAACAGGATCGACACTCCGTCCACGCCCAGATGATAGCTGGCGCCGGCGAACCAGGGCGCGAACTCCACGAACTGATAGCCGGTGTTCGCCGGATCGAAGCCGGCGACCAGCACGACCGAGACGGCCAGGACCGCCAGGGTCACGCCCAGGGCGATCCAGCGCGCGGCCGGCGCGGCGGCGTCCTGCGACCTGGACGCCAGCCGGGCGACGAAGATCGCCAGGGCGCCCAGCAGCGGGAGGAAGGTGACGAGGCTCAGGATGTAGGGCACGAGATCAGGCTCCCCACGCGAGGATGGCGAAGGTGAGCAGACCCGCCACCCCGAGCAGCATCACGAAGGCATAGTGATAGACATAGCCGGACTGGATCTTGGCCAGTCGGGCCGCGGATTTGAGCGACGCCCAGGCGGCGCCGTTGGGGCCCAGGCCGTCGATGATCTTCACGTCGCCGACCTTCCAGAAGAAGTTCCCGATGGCCCGGAAGCCGCGCACGAAGACGAAGTCGTACAGCTCGTCGAAATACCACTTGTTGTACAGGAAGCGGTACACGACGCCGTCGCGCTCGGCCATGCGGCGGCCCATGCCTTCACGGGCGACGTAGATCCAGTAGGCGAAGGCTGTGCCGATCAGCGTCAGGATCAGCGGCGACCACTTCACCCAGGTCGGGACGTCGTGGCTTTCGTGGAGCACATGGTTGTGGGTGCCGACGAAGATGGCCCCGCGCCAGAACTCGTGCTCGTGGTGGCCGATGAAGAAGGGCGCGAAGACGAAGCCCGCCGCCACCGCGCCGACCGACAGGGCCAGCAGCGGCACCAGCATGACCCACGGGCTCTCGTGCGGATGCAGCGGACCGTGGTGGGCGTGGTCGTCGTGAGCGTGGTCGTCATGCGCGGCGTGGGCCACGGCGTGACCATCGGCGTCGGGCAGCGGCTCCGAATGGGTCTCCAGCTGCGCGTCGGTGGCGTGATCGTCGGCGTGATGGGCGCCCTCTTCCTTCCACACCGGCTTGTTGTGGAAGGTCATGAACACCAGGCGCCACGAATAGTAGGCCGTCAGGCCTGCGGCGATGATGCCCACGAAGAAGGCGAACATGCCGACCGCGCTGTGGCCCGAAGCCGCCGAGGCGAAGGCGCTCTCGATGATCGAGTCCTTGGAGTAAAAGCCGGCGAAGCCGCCGACGCCGGGGATGCCCAGGCCGGTGATGGCGATCGTGCCGATGGTCATGACCGCATAGGTCACCGGCAGCAGCTTCCACAGTCCGCCCATCCTCCGCATGTCCTGCTCGTGGTGCATGCCGTGGATCACCGAACCGGCGCCCAGGAACAGCAGGGCCTTGAAGAAGGCGTGGGTGAACAGGTGGAACATGGCGGCCTGATAGGCGCCGACGCCCGCCGCGAAGAACATGTAGCCCAGCTGCGAACAGGTCGAATAGGCGATGACCCGCTTGATGTCGTTCTGGGTCAGGCCGACCGTGGCGGCGAACAGGGCCGTGATCGCGCCGATGATGGCGATGATCTGGGCCGCGCCCGGCGCGTGCTCGTAGATCGGGCTCAGCAGGCAGACCATATAGACGCCGGCGGTCACCATGGTGGCGGCGTGGATAAGGGCCGACACGGGGGTCGGGCCCTCCATCGCGTCGGGCAGCCAGGTGTGCAGGAAGAACTGCGCCGACTTGCCCATGGCGCCGATGAACAGCAGGAAGCCCGCCAGATCGAGCGCCGACCACTGGACGCCCAGGAACTCCCACGTCGTGCCGGCGCGCTCGCCGATCATCGGGAACAGTTCGGCGAACTCGATCGTGCCGTACATCCAGAAGATCGTCATGATCCCCAGGACGAAGCCGAAGTCGCCGACGCGGTTG
The DNA here is from genome assembly GCF_023573565.1 of Brevundimonas albigilva. Classification (NCBI taxonomy): domain Bacteria; kingdom Pseudomonadati; phylum Pseudomonadota; class Alphaproteobacteria; order Caulobacterales; family Caulobacteraceae; genus Brevundimonas; species Brevundimonas albigilva. The sequence goes on along the minus strand of NZ_CP097649.1, from coordinate 1,384,904 downwards.
ACGACGAAGGCCTTGATGGCCGCGGCGCTGGCCGTGGGCTTCTTGAACCAGAAGCCGATCAGCAGATAGGACGCCAGGCCCACGCCTTCCCAGCCGAAGAAGATCTGCATGAAGTCCGCCGCCGTCACCAGCGCCAGCATCATGAAGGTGAACAGGCTCAGATAGGCGAAGAAGCGCGGCTTGGAGTCGTCCTCCGCCATGTAGCCCCAGGAGTACAGGTGCACCAGCGACGAGACGCTGGTGACCACGATCAGCATGGTCGCCGACAGGGCGTCGATGCGGATCGACCACGCCGACTGGAAGTCGCCCACGTTGATGAACGGCAGCAGGCGCAGGGTGAACGGCTCCAGATGGCCCCAGGTCCACTGGCCGAACACCGTCCAGGCCACGGCGCACGAGAAGAACAGCAGGCCGGTCGTGACCGCCTGCGACGGGACGTTGCCGATCCGCCGGCCGAAGAAGCCGGCGATCGCCGCGCCCAGCAGCGGGGCGAAGACGCCCAGGATGACGAGAGTCTGAAGAGTCACTGTCGGATCAGCCCTTCATCACGGAGGCGTCGTCCACGGCGATGTCGCCGCGGTTTCTGAAGAAGGTCACCAGGATGGCCAGGCCGACGGCGGCCTCGGCCGCGGCGACGGTCAGGACGAACATGGCCATGATCTGCCCCGACACCTCGTTGAGGTAGGTCGAGAAGGCGACGAAGTTGATGTTCACCGCCAGCAGGATCAGCTCGATCGACATCAGGATGATGATGACGTTCTTGCGGTTCACGAAGATGCCGAACACGCCGATGGTGAACAGGATGGCGGCGACCGCCAGGTAATGCTGCAGTCCGACGACCATTACAGAAGCTCCTCGGGCGACACGCCCTGCCCGCTCTGGACCGTCTTGACCTCCATGGCCTTGGCGGCCGGGCGGTTGATCTGGTCGGCGATGTTCTGGCGCTTGATGTGCGGCTTGTGGCGCAGGGTCAGGGTGATGGCCCCGATCATGGCGATCAGCAGCACGATCCCGGCGGCCTGGAAGAAATAGACGTAGTCCGTGTAAAGCACCCGGCCGATCGCCTCGACATTACTCACGTCGGGCCGGGGCGCGCCCAGCACGGCGTCGGCGGCCGCGCCGTTCTGGACCACGGCGACGGACACCAGGATCATCTCGACCAGCAACACGCCGGCGATGATGATCGCCAGCGGCAGGTAGCGCGCAAAGCCTTCGCGCAGCTTCAGGAAGTCCACGTCCAGCATCATGACGACGAACAGGAACAGCACCGCGACGGCGCCGACGTAGACGACGACCAGCAGCATGGCCAGGAACTCGGCCCCCAGCAGCACGAACAGGCCGGCGGCGGAGAAGAAGGCCAGGATCAGCCACAGCACGCTGTGCACCGGGTTGCGCGCGGTCACGACCAGAAGGCCGGACACCACGGCGGTCGCCGCCAGCAGATAGAAGGCTATGCCTTGCAGCATGTCGGGACGAAGCCCCTTTCGTCTCGGCCCCGGTCCCTTGGCGGAATCGGCGGCCCGTTAGCGTCAGCGCCTTAGCGGTAAGGCGCGTCGAGTTCCAGATTCTTGGCGATCACGCGTTCCCAGCGGTCGCCGTTGTCCAGCAGGCGGGCCTTGTCGAACAGCAGCTCCTCGCGGGTCTCCACCGCGAACTCCGAGTTCGGGCCTTCCACGATGGCGTCCACCGGGCAGGCCTCCTGGCACAGGCCGCAGTAGATGCACTTGACCATGTCGATGTCGTAGCGGGTCGTGCGGCGGCTGCCGTCGGCGCGCGGCTCGGCCTCGATGGTGATGGCCTGGGCCGGGCAGATGGCCTCGCACAGCTTGCAGGCGATGCAGCGTTCCTCGCCGTTCGGGTAGCGGCGCAGAGCGTGCTCGCCGCGGAAGCGGGGCGATTGCGGATTCCGCTCGAACGGATAGTTCACGGTGGCCTTGGGACGGGCCATGTATTTCAGGGTCAGGCCGATGGCGCCGACGGCGTCCAGCATCAGCGCGCCCTTGGCGGCCTGGGCGATCCGGTTGAACATCAGAAACGATCCTCTGGCGCGGGGGCGCCGTTGGTTGAAGTCGGTTGGGCGGGCGCGGCCTTGGCCTGTCGGGCGCGCCATTCCTGCTCGATGCGGTCCTGGCGCCGCTCCCACTGATAGCCGGACTCGGGCATGCGCGGGTCGGCCGCGCAGCCGCCCAGGACCGCGCCGGTCGCCGCCAGCGTCAGGATGGAAATGGACGCCCTCATCAGCCGCCCACCACGAAGACGCGCCAGGCCGAGGTGATCACCACGGCGACCAGCGAGGCGGGCAGGAAGATTTTCCAGCCCAGGCGCATCAGCTGGTCGTAGCGGTAGCGCGGCACGAAGGCCTTCACCAGGGCGAACGCCAGGAACCACAGCACGGTCTTCACGATGAAGGTCGCGACGTAGATCGTGTACTCCAGCCAGCCCGGCAGGCCGTCCAGAACGGATTGCGGGATGATCCCGGGGTTCCAGCCGCCGAAGAACAGGATGCTGACCATCGCCGACATGAAGACGATGTTGACGTACTCGCCCATCATGAACAGCAGATAGGTCGTGGAGGCGTATTCGACCTGGTAGCCGGCGACCAGTTCGGACTCGGCCTCGGGCAGGTCGAACGGCGGGCGGTTGGTCTCGGCCAGGGCCGAGACGAAGAAGACGATCATCATCGGGAACAGGACCAGGATCAGCGGCCAGGTCCCCGCCCCGCCCCCGAAGGCGTACCAGTTCCAGAACATGCCCTTCTGGCTGTCGACGATGGTCGACAGGTTCATCGAACCGGCCAGCAGGATCACGTTGATGATGATCAGGCCCAGCGACACCTCATAGGACACCATCTGCGCGGCCGACCGCAGCGACCCCAGGAAGGGATATTTCGAGTTCGAGGCCCAGCCGCCCATGATGATGCCGTACACGCCCAGCGACGACACCGCGACGATGTACAGGATGCCGACGTTCAGGTCCGACATCACCCAGCCCGGCGCGAACGGGATCACCGCCCACGCCATGAAGGCCAGGATGACGGTGATGACCGGCGCCAAGAGGAAGACCGCCTTGTCGGCGCCCGCCGGGACCACGACCTCCTTCAGCACGAACTTCAGCATGTCGGCGAAGGATTGCAGCAGGCCGAAAGGGCCGACGACGTTGGGGCCCTTGCGCATCTGCACGCCGGCCCAGACCTTGCGGTCGGCCAGCAGCAGGAAGGCGACGAAGACCAAGACGACCACGGTGATCAGCAGGACCTGGCCGACCGTCAGCAGCGTCCAGCCGACCGGGGTGCTCCAGAAGGAAACGGGGTCCATGACTTACTCCGCCGCCATCACGACCGGTTGGGTCCGCTGGGCGGACAGCTCGGCCATGGTCGCGCTGGCGCGCGCGATCGGGTTGGAAAGATAGGGGTCGGCGACGACCGAGACGTAGGCGACGTCGCCCAGGTCGCCCTTGGCGCCCAGCGTCGACGGATCGAACGCCGCCGGCGCCGCCAGATAGTCGATCCGGCCGAAGGTCGGATGATCCGCCATCAGCCTGGCCCGCAGCTGCTCCAGCGTGTCGTAGGGCAGCGTCTGGCCGACATAGCCGGACAGGGCGCGGATGACGGCCCAGTCTTCCTTGGCGTCGCCCTTGGGGAAAACGACCCGTTCGGCCATCTGCACCCGGCCCTCGGTGTTGACGTAAAGGCCCGACTTCTCGGTGTAGGCCGCGCCCGGCAGGATGACGTCGGCGCCGTGCGCGCCGCGGTCGCCGTGGCTGCCCAGATAGACGCGGAAGGCGTCCGATCCGGTCGGGTCCACCTCGTCGGCGCCCAGCAGGAACAGCACGTCCAGCGCGCCCGGCTTCAGCATGTCGGCAACCGCCAGGCCGCCCTCGCCCGGCACGAAGCCCATGTCCAGGCCGCCGACGCGCGCGGCGGCGCTATGCAGCACGTTGAAGCCGTTCCAGCCCTCGGTGATCACGCCGACCTTCTTGGCCAGGGCGCCGATGGCGTTCAGGGCGGCCGGACCGGTCTCGCCGCGCAGGGCCCCCGCGCCGACGACGATGGCCGGACGCTGGGCCTTGGTCAGGAAGTCCATCGCCGACTTGGGCGGCTTGGCCAGGGTCTTCGACCCGGCGCCCAGATAGGCGTAGCCATAGGTCAGGTCGACCTGTTCGCCGATCACGCCGACCTCCAGTCCGCCCTTCAGCCAGGCCTTGCGCAGGCGCGCGTTCAGCAGCGGCGCCTCGACGCGCGGATTGACGCCGATCAGCAGAACGGCGTCCGCGTTTTCAATGCCTTGCAGGCCGGAGTTGAACAGCCAGCTCTCACGCGGGCCGTGGCCCAGGGCCGCGCCGTCCTGGCGGCAGTCGGTGTTGGCCGAGCCCAGGGCGCGGAACAGGTCTAGCGTCGCCTTCATGCTCTCGGCGTCCTGCAGGTCGCCGGCGATCACGCCGATACGGTCGGCCGGCGCGGCCTTCAGACGGGCGGCGACGGCGCCCAGGGCCTCGTCCCAGGTCGCAGGACGCAGCTTGCCGTTCTCGCGCAGCCACGGACGGTCCAGCCGGCGCGCGGTCAGGCCGTCGACGACGTAGCGGCTCTTGTCCGACAGCCACTCTTCGTTAATGCCCTCGTGCACGCGCGGCAGCACGCGCATGACCTCGGATCCGCGATAGTCGGCGCGGATGTTCGACCCCAGCGCGTCCATCACGTCGATGGTCTCGGTCTTCTTCAGCTCCCACGGGCGGTAGTGGTACTGCCACGGCCGGTGCGTCAGGGCGCCGACTGGGCACAGGTCGTTGACGTTGCCCGACAGTTCCGAGTCGATGTTCTTTTCCAGATAGGTGGTGATCTCGGCGCTCTCGCCGCGCGAGATCATGCCGATGTCCGGCACGCCCGCCACTTCGGTGATGAAGCGGACGCAGCGCGTGCACTGGATGCAGCGGGTCATGAAGGTCTTGACCGTCGGACCCATGTTCTTTTCTTCGACCGCGCGCTTGTTCTCGGCGTAGCGCGAGCCGTCGCGGCCATAGCCCATGGCCTGGTCCTGCAGGTCGCATTCGCCGCCCTGGTCGCAGATCGGGCAGTCCAGCGGGTGGTTGATGAGCAGGAACTCCATCACCCCTTCGCGGGCCTTCTTCACCATCGGCGTGTCGGTGAAGATCTCCTGGCCCTCGGCGGCCGGCAGGGCGCACGAGGCTTGCGGCTTCGGCGGCCCGGGCTTCACCTCGACCAGGCACATGCGGCAGTTGCCGGCAATCGACAGCCGCTCGTGATAGCAGAAACGCGGAATCTCGTGCCCGGCGCGCTCGGCGACCTGCAGCACGGTCATGCCGGGCTCGAACTCGGTTTCGACGCCGTTGACCTTGGCGATAGGCATCAATGGGCCTCTTCTTCAGCGGGAACGGCCAGTTCGGTCCGTTCCGTCGTCCCGTCAGGGAGAGTCTGGGTGATGGCGACCGCATCGCCGTCCAGGGCGTAGCGGATCACCGGATCGCCGGACTGGTTCATCCAGCGGACCATGGCGGCGTCGGGCAGGCCCAGCGGCATCCACACGACCAGGTCGTTCTCGACGCGGCAGTCGGCGCGCATCCGCCCGCCGTCGACCGGCGCGCGCCACGAGGCGTGGACCACCTCGCCCTCGACGCCGTCGACCGTGACCGCGGACGGTTCCTGGCCGTGGATCGCCGCCAGGCCCGCGCGGCAGACGCGACGCAGGTCGGCGGCGTCCAGCACGCGCGGCGCCGTCTGAACGGCGTCCGACACCGGCGCCTCGGCCGCGACCTTTTCCGCCGGCGTCGGCGCGGCTTCGCGCTCGCCGCAGGCGGCGAGAGCGAAAGCTCCGATCACGATGGCGGACGACAGGCGCATCATCACTCCGCGGCGATCGCGTGGCCGGCGAAGTTGGCGCGGCGCGACCGGTAGGTGGCGATGCGCTCTTCGATCTCGTGGCGGAAGTGACGGATCAGGCCCTGGACCGGCCAGGCGGCCGCGTCGCCCAGGGCGCAGATGGTGTGGCCCTCGACCTGGCCGGCGACGTCCAGCAGCAGGTCGATCTCCGACGGATCGGCCTCGCCCACGGCCATCCGCTCCAGCACGCGCCACATCCAGCCGGTGCCTTCGCGGCACGGCGTGCACTGGCCGCAGCTCTCGTGCTTGAAGAAGTAGCTGATGCGGGCGATCGCCTTCACGATGTCGGTGGACTCGTCCATCACCGTCACCCCGGCGGTGCCCAGCGACGAGCGCACCTCGCGCATGGAATCGAAGTCCATCAGCACGGTCTCGGCCTGCTCGCGCGTGATGACCGGGCAGGAGGCGCCGCCGGGGATGATGGCCTTCAGATTGCCCCAGCCGCCGCGAACGCCGCCGCCGTGATCTTCGATCAGCTGGCGCAGCGGGATCGACATCGCCTCCTCGACCACGCAGGGCGTGTTCACGTGGCCCGACAGCGACATCAGCTTGGTGCCGGTGTTGTTCGGACGGCCGAAGCCGGCGAACCAGTCGGCCCCGCGACGCAGGATGGTGCCGACGACGGCGATCGACTCGACGTTGTTCACCGTGGTCGGGCAGCCGTACAAGCCCGCGCCGGCCGGGAACGGCGGCTTCAGGCGCGGCTGGCCCTTCTTGCCTTCCAGCGATTCCAGCAGGGCCGTCTCTTCGCCGCAGATATAGGCGCCGCCGCCGTGGTGGATATAGACGTCGAAATCCCAGCCGTGGACGTTGTCCTTGCCGATCAGGCGGGCCTCATAGGCCTGCTTGACCGCCGCCTCCATCCGCTCGCGTTCCAGCACGTATTCGCCGCGCAGATAGATGTAGCAGGCGTGGGCCTGCATGGCGAAGCTGGCGATCAGGCAGCCTTCGATCAGCAGCTGGGGATCATGGCGCATGATCTCCCGGTCCTTGCAGGTCGCGGGCTCGGATTCGTCGGCGTTGACGACCAGGTAGTGAGGACGGTCCTTCACCTCCTTGGGCATGAACGACCACTTCAGGCCGGTGGAGAAGCCCGCGCCGCCCCGGCCGCGCAGGCCGGACGCCTTGACGTTGTCGATGATCCAGTCGCGGCCAAGGTCCAGCATGTCCTTGGTGGCGTTCCAGGCCCCGCGGTTCTTCGCCCCCTCCAGCGTCCAGTCCTGGAAGCCGTACAGGTTGGTGAAGATCCGGTCCTTGTCTTCGAGGAGTCCGACCATGGTCAGTTCCGATCTCCGCCCTGGCGCTCGGCCTGGGCCATCTTGTTGCGCGCCCACAGCGCGAGGGCGACGCCCATGGCCGAGACCAGAAGTCCCACCGGCGTCATGATCTCGGGGCCGGCCTCAAGCACGCCGGCGAAGCCGATCGCGACCAGCCCAAGGCCCAGCACCACATCGATCAGGCCGATGTAGCTCATCATCTTGTAATCGGCGGCTTTCGGCGTCTTGGCCATCACAACCCCTCCGCCAGACGGCGCTTGTGGTGACGGGTGCGGATGAAGACGGCGGCGATCCACAGGGCCCAGCCGGCGGCCAGCAGCCCGTAGGCGACCGTCACGGCGGCTTCGCCCATCCCGAACAGGTTCTGGCGCGCGGCCAGGATGACGGCGGCGGCCAGCACGATCAGGCCCAGCCCGCCCCAGCGGATCGGCCAGGCCACGCGGCGAAGTTCGCGCCGGTAGGCGGCCCTGCCCTCTTCGGTGTTCAGGTCCGGTCGCGACATCAGGCCGGCGCCTTCTCGGCCGGGGCCGGATCGCTGTTCGGCAGCTTGGTGATCGGCTTGGCGGCCGAGCCGTCGTAGAGCGTCGGATCCAGCAGGGTCTTGGCCCCGCCGGCCGGCGCCGCATTGGTGCGACCGATGTAGGACCCGCGCTCGGGCGTCTTGCCGGCGGCGAAGTCGTCGATGATCTGACCGATCGTCTCGGGCGTCAGGTCTTCGAAATAGTAGTCGTTGATCTGCGCCATCGGGGCGTTCGAGCAGGCGCCCAGGCATTCGACTTCCTGCCAGGTGAAGCGGCCGTCGGCGGACAGATGGTCCTTGGGGCCGATCTTTTCCTTGCACACCTTCATCAGGTCGTTCGCGCCGCGCAGCATGCACGGCGTGGTGCCGCACACCTGGATCAGCGCGGTCGTGCCGACCGGCTCCAGCATGAACATGGTGTAGAAGGTCGCGACCTCCAGCACCCGGATGAACGGCATCCCCAGCAGTTCGGCCACGGCGCGGATAGCGGGCTCGGAGACCCAGCCTTCCTGCTTCTGCACCAGCCACAGGACCGGGATCACCGCCGACTGGCGACGGTTTTCCGGGTATTTCTTCAACCACCATTCGGCCTTGGCCGCAGTGTCGGCCGAAAAGGCGAACGAGGCCGGTTGGTCCTTGGCGAGACGACGAACGCTCATCGGTCCACCTCTCCGAAAACGATGTCGAGCGAACCCAGTATGGCGGACACGTCGGCCAGCTGGTGGCCCCGGTTCATCCAGTCCATCGCCTGCAGGTGGCGGAAACCCGGGGCCGAGATCTTCACGCGATAGGGTTTGTTGGTGCCGTCGGACACCAGATAGATGCCGAACTCGCCCTTGGGCGCCTCGACCGAGGCGTAGACCTCGCCCTCGGGCGTCGAAAAGCCCTCGGTGTAGAGCTTGAAGTGATGGATCAGCGATTCCATCGAGCGCTTCATCTCGCCACGACGCGGCGGGACGATCTTGTTGTTCTCGATCATCACCGGCTCGCCGGGGCAGTTGCGCAGCTTGTGGATGCACTGCTCCATGATGCGGACCGACTGCTTCATCTCCTCGATGCGGCAGAGATAGCGGTCCCAGCAGTCGCCGTTCTTGCCGACCGGCACGTCGAACTCCAGCTCGGCGTAGCACTCGTACGGCTGCGACTTGCGCAGGTCCCAGGCGATGTCCGACCCGCGCAGCATCACGCCCGAGAAGCCCCAGGCCAGGGCCTGTTCCTTGGACACCACGCCGATGTCGACGTTGCGCTGCTTGAAGATGCGGTTCTCGGTGACCAGGCTCTCGATGTCCTTCAGCGCCGCCGGGAACTCCTGGCACCAGCGGCCGATGTCGTCGATCAGGTCCATCGGCAGATCCTGATGGACGCCGCCGGGGCGGAAGTAATTGGCGTGCAGGCGCGCCCCGCAGGCGCGCTCATAGAACACCATCAGCTTCTCGCGCTCTTCGTGGCCCCACAACGGCGGGGTCAGGGCGCCGACGTCCATGGCCTGCATGGTCGCGTTCAGCAGGTGGTTCCCGATGCGTCCGATCTCGGAATACAGCACCCGGATCAGCTGGGCGCGGTACGGAACCTCGATGCCCAGAAGCTTCTCGATCGCCAGGCAGAAGGCGTGCTCCTGGTTCATCGGTGCGACGTAGTCCAGCCGGTCCAGGTAGGGCACGTTCTGCAGATAGGTGCGCGCCTCCATCAGCTTCTCGGTGCCGCGGTGCAGCAGGCCGATGTGCGGATCGACGCGTTCGACGATCTCGCCGTCCAGCTCCAGCACCAGGCGCAGAACGCCGTGCGCGGCCGGGTGCTGCGGGCCGAAGTTGATGGTGAACTTGCGGTCGTCCATGTCCCGGGCGTGCGGCGTCCGGGGATCGGCGTCGTGGTCCATCTCGCCCCAGGGGTCGATGGCCGGCGAGACCGGCGGGTTTTCGGCTACGTCCGCCATCAGCCCTTCACTCCAGCCTTTTCGTCGCCGGGCAGCACGGGCGCCGGATACTCGGCGCCTTCCCACGGCGACAGGAAATCGAACGTGCGAAATTCCTGCGTCAGCTTGACGGGTTCGTACACGACGCGCTTCTGCTCCTCGTCGTAACGGACCTCGACATAGCCCGTCATCGGGAAGTCCTTGCGCAGCGGATGTCCCTCGAAGCCGTAGTCGGTCAGCAGGCGGCGCATGTCGGGGTGGCCCTCGAACACCATGCCGTACATGTCGTAGGCCTCGCGCTCGAACCAGCCGGCCGAGGGATAGACTTCGATGACGGTCGGCACGGGCTGGGCCTCGTCGGTCGTCACCTTGACGCGCACCCGCGCGTTCTTGGTCAGCGACAGCAGGTGATAGACCACCTCGAACCGCTCCTGGCGATCCGGATAGTCCGCGCCGCAGACGTCCAGCAGCTGCTGGAACTGGAACCGGTCGCGCAGCGCGGTCAGCACCTCGACGATGCGCTCGCGCGGGGCGACCAGCGTCAGTTCGCCGAACGCCACCTGCGCCTCGACGCCCAGCGCGCCCACCACCTCGGCGCCCAGCGGGGTCAGCACGGCCTCATGTTGAGCCTGAACGGCGAGAGAGGTCATCGCTCGATCGTCCCCGTGCGACGGATCTTCTTCTGCAGCTGCAGCAGGCCGTACAGCAGCGCCTCCGCTGTCGGCGGGCACCCGGGCACATAGACGTCCACCGGCACGACCCGATCGCAGCCGCGAACGACGCTGTAGCTGTAGTGGTAGTAGCCGCCGCCGTTGGCGCAGCTGCCCATCGACACGACGTAGCGCGGATCGGGCATCTGGTCATAGACCTTGCGGATGGCCGGGGCCATCTTGTTGGTCAGGGTGCCGGCGACGATCATCAGGTCCGAGTGGCGCGGGCTGCCGCGCGGGGCCATGCCGAAGCGCTCCACGTCGAAGCGCGGCATCGACATCTGGATCATCTCGACGGCGCAGCAGGCGAGACCAAAGGTCATCCACATCAGGGAGCCCGTGCGGGCCCAGGTGATGACGTCGTCCAGCGACGCCGTCAGGAAGCCCCGCTCGCCAAGCTCGGTGTTGACCGCCTCGAAGAACTTGTCGTGGACCTTGGGATCGTACCCCTCGACCATCGAACGCGCGGCCGAGCCGGCGGGAACAGCGGCGCCGGGAAGCGGCGACGAAGGCGCGATCACTCCCATTCCAGGGCTCCCTTCTTCCATTCGTAGATGAAGCCGATGGTCAGGACGCCCAGGAAGACCATCATCGACCAGAAGGCGAACACCATGCCGGCCTGCGGCAGGTCGAACATTGACACCGCCCACGGGAACAGGAAGGCCACTTCCAGGTCGAAGATGATGAACAGGATCGACACCAGATAGAAGCGGACGTCGAACTTCATGCGCGCGTCGTCGAAGGCGTTGAACCCGCACTCATAGGCCGACAGCTTCTCGCTGTCGGGGTTCTTCGGCGCCAGCAGCATCGGCAGGGCGATGAAGAGCACCGAAATCAGCGCCGCGATGCCGGCGAAGATCAGCACCGGCAGATATTCGAGCAGAAATGCGTTCATGCGAAGAACCTCGCCCGCCGGGGAGAGGCGGGATTCGGCGCTTCTTAGACCCAACCTCCGCGAGGTTCAAACCCCGGAAGGGCCTAAGGTTTTGTTGAGAACGGATCGCAAATTCAACGGGTGATGACCTGCGCCATATGTCGCAGCAAGGCTTCTTGCGGAGCGGCGCCGCGCCGCGCCCTATTGAGGCGTCTGATCCGTAACAGAAAGTCATCCGAATGAGCCTGGCCGGTCGCGCCCTGAACGCCGTCGAGCGCATCGGCAATCGCCTGCCCGATCCTGTCTTCCTGTTTCTGTGGCTGATCGCCGGACTGATCGCGCTCAGCCTTGTGGGCGCCGGCCTGGGATGGTCGGCCGTCAATCCCGTCACGGGCGACCGGCTGGTGGCGCAGAGCCTGCTGTCGTCGGAAGATCTGGAGCGTCTGATCATCGGCATGCCGCGCACCCTGGCGGACTTCCCGCCGCTGGCGATCGTCGTCACCATCATCTACGGCGCGTCGGTGGCGGAGCGGACCGGCCTGTTCACCACGGCGATCCGCGGCGCGCTGCTGAATGCGCCCAAGGCCCTGTTGACGCCGATCGTGGTGATCGTGGGGATGATGTCGCACCATGCGTCGGACGCCTCCTACGTCGTGGTCATTCCGCTGGCGGCGGTGATGTTCGCCGCGGCGGGCCGGCATCCCCTCGCCGGGCTGGCGGCCGGTTTCGCCGCGGTGTCGGGCGGCTACGCCGGCAATCTGTTTCCCGGCTCGCAGGACGCGCTGATCCTGGGCATCACGGAGCCCGCGGCGCGGCTGATCGACCCCAGCTATTCGGTCAACATCGCCGGCAACTGGTTCTTCATCATCGGGGTGGTGCTGATCTTCACCCCCATCGTCTGGTTCATCACCGATCGGGTGATCGAGCCGCGTCTGGGACGCTGGACCCCGGCGTCCGGGTCTCAGGCCCCCGCGTCCGATTCCGAGAAGGCCCCGCTGACGCCCGAGCAGAAAAAGGGCCTGGCCTGGGCGGGCCTGGCCATCCTGGGCATGATCGCGCTGTGGACGACGCTGACGCTGATCCCCGGATCACCCTTCGTCGACGCCGAGGCGGAGCCCGGTCAGACCTTCAACCCGCTCTATCGCTCGCTGATCGCCTTCTTCGCCGTGACCTTCTTCGTCGCCGGCGGCGCCTATGGGGCGGGCGCCGGCACCGTGAAGTCGCACCGCGACATGGTCCGCATGATGGGCGAAGGCATATCGCAACTGGCGCCGTATATCGTGCTGGCCTTCTTCGCCGCGCACTTCGTGGCGATGATCAACTGGTCGGGCCTGGGGCCGATCCTGGCGGTCAACGCGGCCGACGCCCTTGAGGACATCGCCCTGCCCGCGCCGCTGCTTCTGATCGTGGTGGTGCTGGTCAGCTGCGTGTTCGACCTGTTCATCGGCTCGGCCTCGGCCAAGTGGTCGGCGCTGGCCCCGATCGTGGTGCCCATGTTCATGCTGCTGGGCATCTCGCCAGAGATGACGACCGCCGCCTATCGGATGGGTGATTCGGTGACCAACATCGCCACGCCGCTGATGAGCTATTTCCCGCTGATCCTGACGTTCGCCCAGCGGTGGGATCCGCGATTCGGGCTGGGCTCCCTGATGGCGACCATGCTGCCCTACGCCGGGGCCTTCCTGGCGGCGGGGCTTCTGATGGTTGCGGCCTGGGTGGCGCTGGACCTGCCGCTGGGGCCGGGCGTGGGCGTGCATTACGAGCCGCCGCCGCCCGCCGTGGCCGCGCAGGAGCCGATTTCCGGCGGCGTCGCCGGTCCGCACAGCCCGCCTCAGCCGGCCGCCGCGCCGACGATGCGGTGAGGCGTTCACTTCTGCCGAAAAGGTCGCTTGACGCGCCCGGTCGGTCCGCCTAAACGACGCCCCTCGCCGAGGCGCACAGCCGCTTCGGCCGGGAAACGCGGGTGTAGCTCAGTTGGTTAGAGTGCCGGCCTGTCACGCCGGAGGTCGCGGGTTCGAGCCCCGTCACTCGCGCCACTTCTTCTAGGAATAGAGGGAGTGGCGCACCGCCTTCCCAAGAACAGCTTTCGGAACAGCTCAAAAGTTTCGACCTGGATACGCGGGTGTAGCTCAGTTGGTTAGAGTGCCGGCCTGTCACGCCGGAGGTCGCGGGTTCGAGCCCCGTCACTCGCGCCACTCCTGATGCACAGAGAGTGGCGCCCCGCCCGTCCCTTCATCCCGAACAGCGCGGTCGGCGGCAAAGCGCGACCGCCCGGACGCGTCAGTGGACCGGGCGATCACCCGTGCGCGCCAGGAAGCCGGGCTCGCCCGTCAGGCCGCCGTAGAAGTCGCACAGATCCTCGAACACCCGGTTCCAGGCGAACTGGGTCTCGGCCTTCAGGCGCGCCGCGCGGCCGATAGCCTCGATATCGCGCGTGAACAGGGCCTCGACCGCCTCGGCGTAGTCGTCGGCGTCCGCGCGGGCGGCCAGTTGGCCGACCGAATCGTCCACCGTCTCGGCCACGCCGCCGGAGTTGACGCCGACCACGGGACGGCCGCAGGCCATGGCCTCCAACACGATGAGGCCGAACGGCTCCTTGTCGTTGGCGTGGACGAAGGCGTCGCAGCTGGCGATGATCTTGGCGACGGCCCGAGGGTCCTTCTCATAGGGCAGCGAGATGACACGGTCCTCCGCCGGCATTCCCGACCCGGCGCCGACCAGCACGAGGTGATACGGCGCGCCCAACTTCTGGACCGCGTCGATCAGGACTTCGACGTTCTTCTCCTTGGCGGGACGACCAGCGAAGCACAGCAGGCGGGCGTCCGGGCCCAGGCCCAGCCTGTCCAGAAGCCACTGGCGGTCGCGGCGGTCCGGTCGGAAGGTGTCGATCTCCACCCCCAGGGGCCGGATGAAGATGTTCTCGATGCCGGCCTCTTCCAGGCGCCGGGCGATGTAGCGGCTGGGCGAGACCACGCGGTCGAACTGCGAAAAAAGGCGCGCCCAGCGTTTCTCGACCGGCTTCTTGGCCCATTCGCCGAAATGAAGCGCGGCGAGCGCCGCGGGGTCGGAGTGACAGAAGCCGACGACGGGGCAACCCACGCGCTGGCCCGCCTCGAGCGCGCCCTGACCGGGCGTGTAGGGATCGCCCGCTTCGATGATCGACGGCTTCATGGCCGCGACCCACGCGCTCCATCGCTTGACCGAGTTCGGCCAGCGATAGCCGTCGCTGAACGGCAGCTTTGTGGCCCGGAGCCTGATGATCCCGTCCCCGCCCGCCCGGTGGCGCGCGCCCGGCACGATCAGCGAGTGCGCCACGTCCGGCCGGTTCGCCTCGATCCACGCCTTCTTCGACAGGAGGTAGCGCTTCACCCCGCCAGAGCGCGGGGCGAACAGCATGGTGGTGTCCACCAGCCGCGGCCGCTCGTCTTGCGTCGACGCCTTCAGCGCGCGCAGCGTCTCGGCCACCTCGACGTCCAGGCCGGGAATCAGCCGGATTTCGCTTTCCTGCACTTCGAGGTCGGTCAGGGTCATGGGGGTGTTCTCGCTTGGCCTGGCCCCACGAACGCGACGCGAAGGGCTTTGGATGCGTTTCGCGGTTACGCGCTTGACCATGGCCGCCCGTAAACCTCGTCGCGGCAAAGCTCAAGCGGAATGCCGCGCGATAACCTCCGCACACGACGCAAACACCCGCAAGTCGTCGGCGTCGGCGAACGCCGGTCGCGCCGGCCCGGCGCCGCCCCACCCTCAGCGCCTTGCATTCGCCTCAAATTCGATAAACTTGGAAACACTGGAGAGAGGTCTGCTAAGAGGGCCTCCAATCCGTCCGTGCGTGACCACCAGGGGTTTCTTTCGAATGCGTATTCTGCTCGCGACCGCCGTGGCGATCGCCCCCTTGATGATCGCCGCCGGCGCCGAAGCCCAGGTCGTGATCTCTAACGAGCGCACCACGCCGATCAGCACGTCGACCGCCAACAACGGCGCGGCCTCCGACATCCGGATCGGCAGCGGGGGGAACGTCAAGGTGACGACGGGCGCGGCCGTGACCGTCGACTCGGACGATGATCTCGACATCGATTCCGGCGGGTCGATCACCATGACCGAAGCGGCCGACGGCGCCACGGGCGTGCTGGTCCAGGGCGGCACAAGCGGCTCGGTCACGATCGGGGGCCGGGTAAACGTGACTGACTCGCTCGAGTCCGAGGACTTCAAGGATGAGGACAAGGACGGCGACCTAGACGGTCCTTTTGCTGCGGGGACCGACCGGCATGGCGTCCGCATTCAAGGCTCGTCCCCCTATGTCGGCGACATCTTGGTGGAATCTGGCGGGTCGGTCACCGTTGAAGGCAATCAGAGCTACGGTCTGCGCATCCAATCAGGCCTCGACGGTTCATTGACGAACTTGGGCGCCGTGGCTGTGGTTGGGAACGATTCCTATGGAATTCGGGTCCAGGGCGACGTGTCGGACAATGTGGTCGTGGCGGGAACGGTATCGGCGGTCGGAGAAAACAGCCGTGGCGTGTCAGTGGAAGGCGACGTAGGCGGCTCCCTCGTCATCCATTCGCAGGTCAGCGCGACCGGCTATCGGTATACCACTCCGCCGTCGGCTCGTCCCGAAGGCGGAGAATCGAGCGGCGGGGGGCTTTATCTTGAAGATCTCGACGCCGACGATTTGCTTCAAGGCGGGCCTGCATTCTCCGTCCAAGGTGACGTGGCCGGGGGCGTGATTCTCGCCAATGCTCCCGCTTATGAGAGCGCGGATGGCGCTGACGGCGACGATGATGGCGACGGCGTCAAGAACGGCGACGAGGATGACGACGGCGACGGCGTCATCAACCGCGAAGACACCGATCGCGACGGCGATGGGATTCCCGATACAAGCGAGACCAACGCCAACATCACCTCTATCGGCGGCGCGCCGGCCATGGTGGTCGGTTCGACCGAACGTAGCGTTACGCTGGGCATGGTCGGCGAGGACGACCAAGCTTTTGGTTTCATTAACGGCGGGACAATCACCGGCGTCGGCACCTACGCCGGTGTCGCCGCTCACGGTCTTCAGTTTGGCGTCGAAGGCGGTCAGGCTGTCACGGTCGAAGGCGGTGTTAGAAATATTGGCTCGATCGCAACGGGCGCGGTCGATGCAGATTCCACGGCGTTGCAGTTTCTTGATAACGTTTCGACACCGATATTGCAGAACGAACGTACCATTCAGGCCGGCGCATCCACCGATGGCGCACACACGGCGACAGCGGTTCTGATTTCGGAGGGAGCCAACCTTCCTGCATTGAATAACTCCGGGGTTATTTCCGCAGGCATCGGCGGAAATCACGGTGACGCGGTCGCGGTCCGAGATTTGTCAGGCACGCTAACCTCCTTTACGAACAGTGGAACAATCACAGCGGCCGTCACGGCCAACCCTGACGACGATACGCAGGTTGACGGGTCCGCCGTCGCCATCGACTTGTCGGCCAACACAGCCGGCGTCACGATCCGTCAGTTCGGAGTGCTCGCGGACGAAGACAGCACCCTGCCCGACACGGATGGCGACGGCGTCTCCGATATCAACGAACCATCGATCCGAGGAGATATGCTGCTGGGATCCGGGGACGATAGCGTGTCTATCGAAAACGGGACCCTCACGGGCAATCTCTCGTTCGGCGTCGGCGCAGATTCTTTGGCGATATCAGGGGGCGCATACGTCGTCGGCGCGATTACTGACGCGGATGGACGCCTCGACATCACTGTCGGCGACGGCACGTTGTTCGCGTCTCAGACAAGCTCGACGAATATTTCGAACCTATCCGTCGGCGCCGACGGGACCCTGTTGTTCAATGTCGATCCGGCGGCCGATGCGGCCGGCGGTTTCAATGTGTCGGGCGCGGCGAACGTCGCGACGGGTGCCTCTCTGGGCGTGCGCTTCGCCTCGCTGCTGGATGAGCCCGAGCGCTTCACGCTGCTGACCGCCGGCGAACTCAACGTCGGCGAGCTGGACCAGACCCTTCTGGAACAGAATTCGCCCTATCTGTACGTGGTCGAGGCCGGGGTCGACCAGGGCGCGGGCCAGCTCTACGTGGACGCGCGTCGCCGCACCGCCGAAGAGGCCGGCCTGATCCGGGTGGAGGCGTCCGCCTTCGACGCGATCTACGCCGCCCTTGGCGATAATGAGACGCTCCAGAACCTCTTCCTTGGACAGACCTCCCGCGACGACTTCATCGACGTGTACGAGCAGATGCTGCCCGATCACTCGGGCGGTCCGCTGATGTCGCTGTCGGCGGGCGTCGACGCCGTGACGCGGGCGCTGACGGGTCGAAACGCCTCGGCCGCGCCGGGCGAGACCAGCGCCTGGGTGCAGGAGATCAACTTCTACGCCGACAAGGACAAGACGGAGTCCTATGGATTCCGTTCCGAGGGCTTCGGGGTGGCCGGCGGCGTCGAGCGAGGCAGCAGCCTGGGCGCCTTCGGCGTCTCGGTCGCCTTCACCTCGTCCGACATCGAGGATCCCGAGGCCGAGGCCGAGGAAATCCTGTCGGCCAACCTGCTGGAACTGGGCCTCTACTGGCGCGCCCAGGGCCAGTACTGGACGACCTGGGCGCGCGCGGCCGGCGGCTACGCCAGCTTCAGCGCCGATCGTTCCCTGGTGGCGGACGGGGTCTATCTGAACAATACCTCCGACTGGCACGGCTGGACGGCCGCGGCCGCCGGGGGCGCCTCCTACGAGCGGAACTTCGGCCGCCTGAACGTCCGACCGGAGATCTACGCGGAGTATTTCCGCCTGTCGGAAGACGCCCGCAGCGAAACCGGAGGCGGCGACGGCTTCGACCTGGATATCGACGGCCGCGACAGCCACATCTTCTCGGCGGTCGCGGCGATGAACGTCGGCTACGGCTTCGGTCGGAACGGCTGGATCCGGCCTGAGCTGCGCGTCGGCTATCGCCAGAACATCTCGGTCGACGCCGGCGAGACTATCGCCCGCTTCGCCAGCGGCGGCCCCGACTTCATCCTGACCCCCGACGCGATCGAGGGCGGCGGACCGATCCTGGGCTTCCGCCTGAACGTCGGCAACGAGCTGGGCATGCTGTCGATCACCGGCGACGCCGAACTGCTCGAGGACTACGTCCGCTATTCCCTGCTGCTGCGGGCCAGCTTCCGGTTCTGAGGCCAAGCCTGCAGAGAAACGAAGGGCCGCCGGAGCGATCCGGCGGCCCTTTCGGCGTCTGGTGGGCGGCGAGGGGTTCGAACCCCCGACCCCCTCGGTGTAAACAAGGTGGACGGACCGCAGATGCCCGCACTGCCTCAATCGAGATGTCGCTAGTTTCTGGATTCGTTCTCGCTAATGGAACGAAATTCCGGGAAATTTCTGGGGACTCGCAATATCTAGACGCCCCTCGTCTTAAAGAACCAGAGAGGTGAACGCCTGACCCGTCCCTTTATGGATCGACGGACGAATGCCGCCGAAGTCGCAACAAGACCAAACGCCGTGATCAGAGCGCCCCACCGAACCGTGTCGCTCGCGAACTCCCATCTGGTACGGTTGAGCCTTTGGCCGCTTTGGGCGAGCGCCGAAGCTTCCCCGCTGACACGTAGAGCTTTATCCGGCCCCAGAAAGACATCGAAATCGCCGACGGCGAATAGTCGGTCGATACCGCCAGACATTTGAAGACCGTACACACTCACATCGCGCACCGCTCCGCTGGTACCAATATAGTCAGCGTCTCCGAAATCTGAACCCGCGCGCATTTCGAGCAGAGAGGCCTGAATCATCCCGTTCGTCTCAACAACGCTTAGAGACGAAGTTGTTGATGCATACGGGGAGTCCGGTTCCGGCGTTAGGCGAAAAAATAATCCTCCTGCAAGACTAGACGTGCTGATCATCGCCGGCTGGCCATGCGATGTCGTATCGAGATTTTCACTCGGCACCAGTTGCGAGCACTTGAGCTTGTCTTTTGGGTTCACACCACCCTTCGGACTGAGCACTGCCGCCACGGGCTTCCCGTCCACCGAGAAACTCAGACGCTGTGGCTGAGGAGATACGGCACCCTCATCACCAAATGTCAGCAGGATTGCCGAAACCAGAATTTCAACGGTGTCCGATGCCTCGATCTCTAGGCGATCAAGCGGTCTCGCGGAGCTGAATATATCTAGACCCCCCGTGTCATTAGGGGAAACCGACAGATAAGCTATTTCACTTATGACACTCCATAATTTATAATCTTTTGGGGATCTTATGCTAATGAAGCTGGTGCCATTATCTACTGAAAGTGAGCTTACTCCTAGCATTGTCATAGCAGGAGGTTCAGTTAGGCTTGGATTCATTCCCCCGGCGCAGCCGTCCAGAGCGTATACCTCTAGCTTGGTTTTGCTCCCCCTACCGGTTTGGAGCCAAGCTATCTTCCCGGCCTCATGAGGGCTCGAAATCTCGACCTCTTTCGACTTTGCTCCTGTTGGCACAGCACTGAAACGATTGGTGTATGATGGCTCGTTCTCGTCGGGCGAGCGGACCTTAGCTCTCACCCATCCATCAAATGGCAGAGGCACAGCCATTTCGAGTGGCGCTTGAAGTGGTCGATAGAACACAATCAGCAACATTAGGCTTAATAGGGAAATTAGGAATCCTATTGCTAGTATTGCCCCTCCTATTAACACCTTGTATGTGGCTCTACCTAATGAAGACCTCGACAGTCGTATTATGATCGCAGCAAAAAGATAATATACCATCGACACAAACACGCCACCGGCTATGTTTGCGACTGCACTGGCTAAGAAGTTTACCTCCTGCTCGCTGCTAATTAGTACGACGAAATCGTATACTGTGTAGGCGAATGCGAAAGTGGTTCCAGCGCCGATCGCCCATCCATGACAAGTATTGGCGCGGAGAGCTACGGCTGCCGTCAATATGGCGATGGCTAAGGCAACAAAACTGATGCTTTCGATGAACCAGTCGGCCAAAGATGGGAAGCGGGCGAGTTGATCTGGATAAATCGTATCGTAGATCGTCGGCGCCACACTCGTAGCCAGGGGCAAAGTGTGCATTTGCCAGTAAGGGCCGACGGCGGCGATTAGCAGGGTGGACAGGACCAGCGGCAACCCGACTGACGTGACCCCCTGAAACTCCTCCAGGAATAGCTAGAGTCCGCCCAACGAAGGACGGACAGAATGAAGCGATCGAGGTTCACGGAAGAGCAGATCATCGGGATCCTGTGGGAGCAGGAGGCCGGTGTAGCGACGGCGGAGGTGTGCCGACGCCACGGGGTCAGCTCGGCGACCTTTTACAAATGGAAGGCCAAGTTTGGCGGGCTCAACGTGTCGGAGGCTCGGCGGCTCAAGGCGCTCGAGGATGAGAACGCCCGGCTGAAGCGGATGCTGGCGGACGCGATGCTGGACAACGTGGCCCTGAAGGACCTGCTGGGAAAAAAGTGGTGACGCCCGCCGGCTATCGCGAGGCGGCTGGCCATCTGCAGGCCGCCTACGAGATGAGCGAAAGGCGGGCGTGCCGTGTGCTGGGCGTCGATCGGACGAGCGTGCGCTATCAGGCGACGCGCCCGGACGACGGCGCTCTGCGCGACCGGCTGAAGGCCCTGGCCCAGGACCGTCGACGGTTCGGCTATCGTCGCCTGCACGTGCTGCTGCGGCGCGAGGGCCATGCGGTCAACAGGAAGCGGGTCCAGCGGATCTATCGCGAGGAGCAACTGACGGTGCGCCGGCGCGGCGGCCGGAAGCGAGCGATGGGCCCGCGGCGACCGCTGGACCTGCCGCTGGCGCCCAACCAGCGCTGGTCGCTGGACTTCGTCGCAGACCAGATGACGGACGGGCGGCGCTTCCGCATCCTGACGGTGATCGATAACTGCACGCGCGAGTGCCTGGCGCTGGTGGCCGACACCTCGCTGTCGGGCGCGCGGGTCGTGCGGGAGTTGGACGCCGTCATCCGGCAGCGAGGGCGGCCCGACACCATCGTCAGCGACAACGGCACGGAGTACACCTCGAACGCGGTCCTGGCCTGGGCCGACGACACCGGCGTCGGCTGGCACTACATCGCGCCGGGCAAGCCCCAGCAGAACGGCTTCAACGAAAGCTTCAACGGGCGGCTGCGTGACGAGCTGCTGAACGAGACGCTGTTCCGCTCGCTGCCGCACGCTCGCGCCGTGCTGGAGGCGTGGCGACGCGATTACAACGAGCAGCGTCCGCACTCGAAGCTCGGGTGGCTGACGCCGCAGGCTTATGCAGAAGCGCTCACCGGACACATCGGCCGGCCTGCTGCGCTGGTTGGAGGCTGCGCTGACCGGCCTCTTGCCAACCCAGCCGATCACAGCTCAGATCAACCTAGGACTCTCGTTATGGCTGGATGAGAAACGGGGGTCACGTCAGCGCCGCCGCCAAATCCCCGGAAATCCTTGGTGGGCGGCGAGGGGTTCGAACCCCCGACCCCCTCGGTGTAAACGAGGTGCTCTGACCAGCTGAGCTAGCCGCCCGAATGCGAGCCGGGCTTATGCCCGTCGCGCCCTAGCCGTTCAAGGCGCTTTTCAGCCCCTCCCCAGGACGAAAGCGCGCGGTGCGCGACGCCGGGCGCGCCACGGCCTCTCCCGTCTGGGGATTGCGCGCCACCCCGGCCTTGCGATCCACGGCGACGAAGCTGCCGAAGCCGACCAGGCGCACGTCCTGGCCGTGGGTCAGCGCCTCGACCACGCCGTCGGTGAAGGCCTCCAGCGCCGCCTTGGCCTGGTCGCGACTGATGTCCGCCGCGGTGGCCATGCGGCCGATCAGTTCCGTTCTGGTCATCGCGCGCCCCACAGCCTGAAAGCGAATCACTAAAGGACGTAACGACGCCCAGGTCAAAAGCGAAAGCGCCGCCGGGATGGGCTCCCGGCGGCGCTTTGCGTTCGTTCCGACGCGGATCAGTGGCTGACGGAGACCGTGGCCGGATCGGTCGTGGCGGGCGCCGGGGCCGGCAGGGGCTCGGCCGCCTCGTCCCATTCGACCGGCGTCAGCGAGCCGGTCAGGGCCCACTTCAGCGCCTCGTCGGCCGTCGAGATCGGCACGATCTCCAGCGCCGACTTCACGTTGTCGGGCACGTCCGCCAGATCCTTCTCGTTCTCTTGCGGGATCAGCACCGTCTTGACGCCCGAGCGGAGCGCGGCGAGCAGCTTTTCCTTCAGGCCGCCGATGGCGGTGACCCGGCCGCGCAGGGTGATCTCGCCGGTCATGGCGATGTCCTTCCTGATCGGCACGCCGGTCAGGACCGACACCATGGCCACCGTCATGGCGACGCCGGCGGACGGACCGTCCTTGGGCGTGGCGCCGTCCGGCACGTGGACGTGGATGTCGGTCTTCTCGAACACCGGCGGCTTGACGCCGAAGGCCAGCGAGCGGGCGCGGACATAGGAGGCCGCGGCCGAGATCGATTCCTTCATGACCTCCTTCAGGTTGCCGGTCACGGTCATGCGGCCGCGGCCCGGCATCTTGATGGCCTCGATGGTCAGGATGTCGCCGCCGAACTCGGTCCAGGCCAGGCCGGTGACGATGCCGACCTGATCCTCCTCGTCCGTCTCACCGTAGCGGAACTTCTTGACGCCCGCGTATTCGGCCAGCTTTTCCGCATCGACCGTGATCGAGACGGCCCTGGTCTTGGCCATCTCGCGCACAGCCTTTCTGGCCAGGCCGCCCAGGGCGCGCTCCAGCGACCGGACCCCGGCCTCGCGGGTGTAGTAGCGGATCAGGTCGCGGATGGTCTCGTCCGGCACCACCAGCTCGCCGGCCTTCAGGCCGTGGTCCTGCAGCTGCTTGGGCAGGACGTGGCGCTTGGCGATCTCGACCTTCTCGTCCTCGGTGTAGCCCGAGACGCGGATGATCTCCATCCGGTCCATCAGCGGCTGCGGCATGTTCAGGCTGTTCGCGGTCGTCACGAACATGACCTGCGACAGGTCGTAGTCCACTTCCAGATAGTGGTCGCCGAAGGTCGAGTTCTGGGCCGGATCCAGCACCTCAAGCAGGGCCGAGGACGGGTCGCCGCGCCAGTCGGCGCCCAGCTTGTCGATCTCGTCCAGCAGGACGAAGGCGTTGGTGGTCTTGGCCTTCTTCATCGACTGGATGATCTTGCCGGGCATGGAGCCGATGTAGGTACGGCGGTGGCCGCGGATCTCGCTTTCGTCGCGCACGCCGCCCAGCGACATGCGGACGTATTCGCGGCCGGTCGCCTTGGCGATCGACTTGGCCAGCGAGGTCTTGCCGACGCCGGGAGGGCCGACCAGGCACAGGATCGGGCCCTTCAGGCTGCCGGTGCGGGCCTGGACCGCCAGATATTCAATGATCCGCTCCTTGACCTTTTCCAGGCCGAAGTGATCCTCTTCCAGGATGTCCTCGGCCTTCTGCAGGTCGATGGGCTTCTGCTTGGCCTTGCCCCACGGCACGGACAGCAGCCAGTCCAGATAGTTGCGGACCACGGTCGATTCCGCCGACATCGGGCTCATGTTGCGCAGCTTCTTGACCTCGGCCTCGGCCTTGGCGCGGGCTTCCTTGGACAGGCGCGTCTTACGGATGCGCTTCTCCAGGTCCATGATCTCGTCGCGCGCGTCGTCGGTCTCGCCCAGCTCGCGCTGGATCGCCTTCATCTGCTCGTTCAGATAGTATTCGCGCTGGGTCTTCTCCATCTGGCGCTTGACGCGCGAGCGGATCTTCTTCTCGACCTGCAGGACGCTGATCTCGCCCTCCATCAGGCCATAGACCTTCTCCAGGCGCTTGGGCACCTCAATGGTTTCCAGCAGGCCCTGCTTGTCGCTGATCTTGACCGACAGGTGGGCGGCCACCGAGTCGGCCAGCTTGGACGCGTCGGCGATCTGGGGGATGGAGCTGAGGGCCTCGGGCGGGACCTTCTTGTTCAGCTTCACATAGTTCTCGAACTGCTCGACGACGGCGCGCAGCATGGCTTCCGACTGGGCGGTGTCGCCCGGCTCGTCGGCGATTTCCTCGGCCTCGGCCTCGAAATAGTCGGTGCGGTCGGTGAAGCGGGTCAAGCGCGCGCGGCCCTTGCCCTCGACCAGCACCTTCACGGTGCCGTCAGGCAGTTTGAGGAGTTGCAGCACGCTGGCCAGCACCCCGGTGGGATAGATGGCGTCGGGCGACGGGTCGTCGTCGACCGAGTTCTTCTGGGTCGCCAGCAGGATTTGCTTTTCGCCCTTCATGATCTCGTCGAGCGCCTTGACCGACTTCTCGCGGCCCACGAACAGCGGCACGACCATGTGCGGAAAGACCACGATGTCCCGCAGAGGCAGGACGGGCAGGATTTTCGTCTCGGACATGATGCCTATACTCCTGGGCCATTGATGATCTCCGGCCCGCCGCGTCGTCCGTCTCGGCGCTATGCTCCGACAGTGCGTCGCGGCCCGTCGATTCCGACGGCGTTCGAGTGAGTATGTGGTTCGCACGGCGCCCGGTTCAAGCGTCGCCGGGGAACGGCCCACATGTGCGTGGATCAGCAGGCCTCGGCGGGGTTTGGCTTAGGAGGCGCCGGGCCCCTGCTCTCCCCGTTCGCGCCTGCCGGCGATGACAGCGTCCAGCCGTCCGCATCGCCGCCGGTGCTCGACGCAGACGCGCGTCATCGGCGGCGCCTCTCCCGACACCGTCGATGCGCGCCCGGCTTGCCCGCGCCGCTGCTTGCCCCGCGACGAGGGGGTCTGTAGAGCAGTCGGCGTCGCGGCTATGGCGAAATTGGTAGACGCAGCAGGTTTAGGTCCTGCCGGGAGACCGTGGGGGTTCGAGTCCCTCTAGCCGCACCACCCCGAGGCGGGTCAGGCGTTCCCGCGACGACCGGCCTCGAACAGGAACCATACGCGCTTTTCGCTCTCGTCGATCCAGTTCTCCAGCAGGCTGGCGGTGGCGACGTCGTTGTGATCATCGCACAGCTCGTGAAGCTCGCGCATCCAGCCGACCAGCTCGTTGTTGTCGTCGCGAAGCTCGGCCAGCATGTCGAACGGATCGACGTAATCGGCGTCGTTATCGAGAATGCGCTGCTCGCCGGCGATCTGGCCGATGGAGCGCAGCGTCACGCCGCCGATCTTGCGCGCCCGCTCGGCGATCGGATCGGTCATGGCGAACAGTTCCGCGGCCTGCTCGTCCAGCAGAAGGTGGAAGTCGCGGAAATGCGGCCCCGAGACGTGCCAGTGGAAGTTCTTGGTCTTCAGATACAGGGCGAAGACGTCGGCCAGCAGGCCGGTCAAGGCCGCGGAAACGTCGCGGGTCGCCTCCTCCGACAGGCTGGTGGGGGTTCTCAGCGGCGCCAGGCGCCGGTCGTGCGCGTCAGCCATGATCCATCTCCTCGATCGCGTGGTGCAGCCTAGCTAAGCAGCAGATCGCGGCGGCGGAAGCCCTGACGCAGGTCAATTCTGCTTATGGCGCCCATCACCCGCGCCTCTGCCGGTCGCCAGGCGAAACGGCGCGCCTCGACGCGCGTTGATGCGCCATGGACAAGAACAAACATCCGGGCGGAAAGATCGGCGACAAGCCCGGCATGCCGCCGATCGACGTCGATTACACCAGCCCCGACGAAAAGATCGCCGGCGGCGCTCTTCGCGTGTCCGCCGCCGCCATCGGCGTCGCCGCGCTGGTCATCGGCGCGCTGATCGCCCTGTTCCTGTGGTGGAGCCCGACGGCCTGAGCCCGACGGCCGATTGGCGCGCTAACGCCGCCGCCGTCGTCGGGCGGCCCGCGTCTTCTGTCTTGCCGGAAGCAGGTCGATGGCTGGGGAACTAGGACTCGAACCTAGAATGACGGTACCAAAATCTGAAATCTCTGAAGAAGAAACAGACACTTAGGCTGTAAAACCCCGGCTATCCGAACCTAGTGAAATCAATGACTTAGCAAGACGATGTAAAACGCCATGAGCGGTCAGATTTTACGATTTGGCGGCGCGGAGAGGACTCGGTGGTCCTCTCAATCGCGAAACTGGCGCGGGCCCGTAGAGATCAGATCACCGTCCGACCGCTTCCTGAAGGAGCGGTTTGCCCGTGGAAGCCAGCCACTCCCGGAATGTCTTCAGCGACCCGAACTCGGCGTTCAGCGCCGCTATATCGGCCGCTGTCCCTATACGACCTTCGTCAAACAGTTCGGCAGTCCGACCGAAAAAGACATCTGAGGCGAGGATCTCCGGCGCAAAACGCTCGTAGACGATAAGGCGCCCTGCCGCCGCGGTTAAGGCTGCGATGTCAGCCCTTGGGCAACCAGTGCAGCACAGCGGCCTGGGTCGCCAGGGCGACGGCCAGCGCCCAGCCGAAGCTCAGGAAGGTGCCGATGATGATGTACTCCGCCTGGTGGCGATCGTTCTGATCCTGGACGTCCCTGAACCTCAGGATGGATTTGGCGGCGAGCAGAAAGCCGACCCCCTCAGGATGGCCGATGAGGATAAAGGTCAGCGTCAACCCGCGCTCCAACCAGCCGATATATTTGCCGGCGTTGGGCATGCCGACGATCGGGCCTGAGGCGACGCCGGTCGTCAGAAGGGTGTTGGCGGCGCGCCCGGCCGGTGAAAGCGGCTCGACGAGCTTTTTGATGACGACGCCACCCACCCAGACGGCGACCACGCCCCCGCACAGCACAGCGAGCGCGGCGTAGATCTGGACCTGCACCGGCGAGGGCTGGAGCCCCCACAGGCTTTGCGAGGCCATGGCCGGCCAAGCGACGGCGAGACCGACCAGCACGGCGATATGGACGGCCTGATCCAGGCCGAACGCCCACAGCCGGTCGCCCAGCCGGTGGACCTTTAGCCAGTCCATGGCGAAATGGCTGGCGGCCATGATGGCCACCGGGCCGAGTATGGACAGCCGGGTCGGCGCCAGCATCAGCAAGGTCAGGACCGTGACGATGGCCACATGGTCCGCCAAGCCCCGCAAGGTCTGTTTGCGGGCAATCAGGGCGTCCGACTGGAAGACGAAGTCGCCAAGCAGATGACCGGCCAGCAACAGCAGGAAGGTTTCGATCACCGTGCTACGCTCCCGCGCTTTGTAACAACCCATTTGGGTTGTAGGCGACGATCACAACCGAATTGGGTTGTCATATCAGTCTCACCCGGTTCCAGGTCAACGCCTCGCTATAGTCGACGGCGCGCAGCAAGGCGGTGATCTTGGCGGCGGAAAGCGCCTTGCTCACAGCCTGCTGCGAGACCCCAAGCATCTCCGCCATGCGCGCCTGGGTCGGCGCCTCCGGCGCCAGAGCCAGCCTGGCCGCCTGCGCCTGCTTCTGGCTCCAGTCATCCATCAGCACGCTGCAGAGGTGAGAGAGCGGACCCAAGGCGCCCCACTTCAGACCCGTTTGAGGACCTCGAACCGTGATGTCGACCGTGTCGCCAAGATCATCCAGGGCGCGACCGGACAGGAGAAAGGCTTCGCCTGAGGACAGGGAGGTCCGCTGTTTGTCGATGCGATCAACCTCGCCGTAGCCTATGGCGATGCGCGTATCCCACTCGGGGTCCCCGGCCTTCAGGCTGGCGCGAATATAGAGCGCCGCGCGCAGAGCGAACCCGGGCTGCGTCAGCAGCATCTGCCAGCTGTCGCCGCGAAAGAAGTCGGCCGGCGCTCCGACCAGCTTGGCCCGCCAGGTTTCGATCTCCGTGGCTGCGGTCGCGAAAGCGTCCCGGGCCCCCTCAAGAGAAGCGGGGGTGAGCCGGCTGGAGCCGACGAGGTCTCCGGTCAGAACCGCGCGCGTGGTCATGAAAGGCTCTCCGGCGTGATCACAGGCGCGGCCCCGTCTCGTCTTTCACACAGCGCCCCGTCTGGCGCACCGCCGTCGCGCCGTCCCCGATTGTCCGCAGGATCGTGGCGTCGTAGCGGTTCACACGCGCATGGACTGGGGGCGCGTCTTCCAGAGCCGGAAACTCAATCCGGTACTGATGAGACGAAACCGACGCGCTCCCCTCTCTCGGAGCCGGCAGATTCATCCACCGGGCGGTCCGCAGGCCGGTGTCGATGACCATGGTCATCGGGGCGGCCGGCTCGAAGCTGCACGTGAACTGGACCAGGGTCGGCGGCGCGACATCGGCTTGGCGACTACAAGCGCTCAAGCTCGCCGCCACGACGACCGCGCCTCCTATCATCTCGACGGCGCCAAACTTCATTGACCCTGACCCTACGCTTTGACGATGACCATACAACTGATTTTGGTTGTATCAACAGTTAACAACCAAAATCAGTTGTAGATACCCCCTTTATGAGGACACGACAGCGCGCCCTCTAGCGCCCCCGATCCACGCCGTCCCGTTCGCGAAGCTCCGCGTTTCGCCGTTGGAGCGCCTCCTCACGTGTCTGCGGATCCGCTCGCGATCGGACAAATCGTTCGACGAGCGCCCCCAAAAGGCGCTCCTCCGATGTGGTCGAGCTTTTGAGCCTCAAACTCTCGGCGACCAGCAATTTACGGATTTTCGCCTCCCTGTTCCCCCGTTCGGCATCTCGTCTTCAACAAGTGCTGAAGGAAGCCGGCATCGAGAAACGGGCTGACAACGGTCAGGGCGTCCACCATTTCGGGCAAGATCGGAAGGCTCCATTCGCTCTGACCCCGGCTGATCCGGAGGCGATCTACACGCACCCCGTCGGGCGCCCGCCACTTCAGCGCAGAAACCTCCGTCGCCAAGCGGCTTGGCGACAAACCGCCCAGACCGGCCCTCTCGGCCAGGCGCCGCGCGATATCGTCCGCCCCTGGCACGAGGCGGCCCTTGGCTTGCTGGCCGCTGACGAGAACCAGACCAAGGTCCCGGTTTTCCGGCGCGGTGAGATTGCGGCTTCCGACCCACAATCGCCACTCGAAGGCCTTTTCCGACCGCATCCGAACAAGGGCCGCCTTGGGATGCCAGCTCTGGTGACGCTCATCGAAGGGCACGTCCCTCACGAACTGATCCAGAACCCCCGTCAGTCTGGGAACCCTGGCCATCTTCGCCAGACGCCCGCGCTGAATAATGACCCGGGTCTTGCCGCGTAGCGCTTCAATGGCGTCCGCGAGGTCGCGACGGGACGCCGGACGGTCTTCATCGTCTCGCCCGATAAGCGCCAAGAGCGCGGCGACGATCGAGATCGGATCAGCGGAATAGGCGGCCAGAAGCGCCAGTTCGGTCTTCCACCCGGGAGGCGGGCGAAGCGCATCGAGATAGCCTGTGATCGGCCACCCGGTCCGACCTAGTCACCATCTGGGCCGACTATAGCGGCATCGTCCAGAAATCCGCGCCGGCCACTTTGCTGGTGATCACGCGCCAAGGTCTGTCTACGGACGCCCAGGCCTATGTCGATGAGCAGGCAGGCCTGCGTCATCAGACCATTTGGGAACTTGAGAACGAGATCCTGGGGCTGACCGACTACGTCCGCTCCCTGACCGGCCTCTTCCACCAGGATGGCCTGAGCGATTATTACATTCCCGGCCGCGCGCGCCTGGCCAGATACGAAAGTGATCACCGCACCCTGTCCGAGACGGACACCCTGCTGTTCGAAGCCGTCACGACCTGGATCGACGGCGAGGACTATCAACCGATCGCGATCTTGGGCGGCTACGGTGCCGGCAAATCCAGCTTCATCAAGCGCCTAGTCGCCAACCAGGCCGAACGGGCCTTGTCCGATCCCTACGCACGCCGCCCGATCCTAATCGGTCTCGGTGAGTACGCGCGATATTCCAGTTTAGAAGGCCTGTTGGGTGGCAAGTTCACCCACGACTTCCCGGTGGACGGCTTCAACGTCCATCACTTCCTGGAACTCAGCGACAAGGGCCGGTTGTTGGTGGCCCTCGACGGGTTCGATGAGATGAAGCATGCCATGACGTGGGGCGACTTTCGGGCCCAGATCGCGAGCTTGAACCGGCTCACGCACGGCAAGGCCAAGGTCGTCCTATCGGGGCGGCCGAGCGCCTTCACCTCGACGGAGGAGCACGTTCATGTCCTGCGCGGCCTGAAGCGTTACCAGGAGGGCTATCGGCGCCTTGGCGCCTGGGCCGCCAGCCGATTGGCGGACAGCCGCCCGCAGGCATAGGCCCTGCCCTGCGCATCGTCGCAGACCTGCCGGCCCTCGGGCGCATCCACACCCCACAGCCGGATGCGGACGCCGTGGACTTCCAGGGTGTCGCCATCGATGACCGACGCCCGCCCTTCGACAGTAGGCGGCTCCGGCGCGCAGCCGACGAGAAGTACCAATGCGGGAATCAGAACGCGCATGACCCTCATAGCCCAAAGCCTGAGCCCGGACCGACCTCCCAGCGGCTATATCAATCTCGCAGAGCCGAACCCCGGGACATCACGCCGGACGAGGGAAAGGACATACGGACTTAGCCCTGTTCGTCCGATCGCGGGCTTCGACATCGCGCCCGCCGATATGGAGTTTCTGCATATCGGCGCCCACGTGCGGCTCGGAACACGACATCGATACGACCGCAAGGTTCTGGACGCCCATCTTGACCGGCTGGCCGGACTGGATTCTTCTGCGGAACTGAACGTGAACAAGGCCGATGCCGAACTCGCCCGCTTCATTGCCGATCACCCGGATGCTGCCCGGGGTCCATAGGATCAAGCGCGCCAAGGCGAACCGGGTTTTTGAATACTGGTACGCTTGGCGCGGCGGTCCGCAAATCCTGGCGGCGCAAGCTTCCAGCCTGCGCTCCCTCGCGCGAGAGGTCGCCCGAAAGGCGCCGGCGGCGATGGAGGCCTATCGCGCGCAGATCAAGACCGAGAAAAGCGCGACCGACGAGCCGACACTCTACGGCTTGATCACGCGCTACCTCGACCTGATGAACCAGGACAAATCACTGGCTCTTCGAACCAAGACGGATCGCCGCAAACATCTTGACCTCGTACGGACGGAATTGGGTGATCTAACGCTGGCCGCCCTCACCTCACCTAAGGCGCGATCCTTCTTGCTCACCTGGCGCGACAAGCGAGCGAACACGCCCAAGACCGCCGACGAGCTTCTGGGCGCGCTGTCACTGGTTCTGAACTGGGCCGTGAACCGGGGTGAGTTGGCTACGAATCCCGTCGCGAACTTCCCGCGCATCTACAAGGTCAACCGGGCCGACATAATCTGGGAGCCGCAGCATCTGGAGACCATCCTGGCCTACGCTGACCCGCCAATCGCGGCGGCGATCCGACTGGCTGCGGTCACGGGTCTGCGCAAGAACGACCTCATCGCCCTGCCTTGGGCGGCGGTGAAGGAGAACGCCATCATCTGGCAAACCGGCAAAAGCCGGGGCCGAAAGAGCGTGGTCCTTCCGATCACGGACGCTGTCCGGGAGGTACTGGGCTCCCTTGAGCGCGGCAGTTGCCCGACCGTGCTGTCCACCTCCGACGGTGAACCGTGGACACCGCCAGGCCGCGGTCTGGACAGCGGCGTACAACGCGCCCGCAATGATGCTGAGGAAGCGGCGCAGACGCGTTCAGGATCGGAAGCGACCGCCGGTCTGGATGGACTGCGCTTCCATGACCTGAGAGGCACCGCGGCGACGAACTACATCCTCGCCGGCCTGCCGCTCGACGACGTGGCCACGATCCTGGGGTGGGAGTTGCAGCGTGTGAAGGAGATCGCCCGGCGCTACGTCACAGGGGAAGCTATCGGATTGGGTATGATCGCCCGGCTTCAGGAAGGGCAGAACAGAAGGCCAACTGTAAAACCCAGTGTAAAACCCACCTCCCTCAGGAGAGGTCAAAAGGGCTCAAATGCAGTGAGGGCGGTGGCTGGGGAACTAGGACTCGAACCTAGAATGACGGTACCAAAAACCGTAGTGTTACCATTACACCATTCCCCAGCGGATCGGCGTATCCGCAGGGCCGTGGCCCGGCGGAGGCGGTCAGATACGCCAAGCCGTTTTCGGATGCAACACCCTCTCAGAGGACAATTTTCGCGGCCGCGAAAGATGGGTGAAATGGGTGCTTGCGGGCTCTGGCGGCCGTCGCTATAAGCCGCGTCCTCACTTCGGGGCGTCGCCGAACGGCCCGTCCCCACGGTCGGAGTGTGGCTCAGCCTGGTAGAGCACTGCGTTCGGGACGCAGGGGTCGGAGGTTCGAATCCTCTCACTCCGACCATTCTCTCTTCTTCCTCAGAGACTTGGGCTCAAGCGTCGTTCGCCGCCTGAGCCACGGCGTTCAGATGCGCGCCGACCCGCTCGATGTAGCGCTGGCCCAGGGCCTGGCGGTGCGCCAGCAGGTCCGGCGAGCCGGCGTCATAGTCGGCCATCAGCCGCCGCACGAAATCCCCGCCCTGGACCTCGGCCAGGACCTGATCCATCGCCGCGCGCGAGGCGGCGTTGATGATTCGCGCACCCGTCAGATAGGCGCCGTACTCGGCGGTGTTGGAGATGCGGGCGAAGGCTCCGGCGATGCCGCGCTGATACATCAGGTCGGTGACCAGCTTGGTCTCGTAGAAACATTCGAACCAGGCGACCTCGGGCGGATAGCCGGCGTCGACCAGCTTCATGAAGGCCGCGTCGATCAGTTCGGCCACGCCGCCGCACAGCACCACCTGCTCGCCGAACAGGTCGCTCTCGCACTCGTCCTTCATGGTGGTCTCAAGGATGCCCTTGCGCCCGCAGCCCAGGGCGGCGGCGTAGGACAGGCCCAACGCATGGGCGCCGCCGGTGGCGTCCTGTTGGACCCCGAACAGGCAGAAGACCCCCTCGCCGGCTTCATAGAGGTCGCGGATGCGCGGGCCGATCCCCTTGGGAGAGGCCAGGATCACGTCCAGATCGGGGCGGGGCCGCACCAGGCCGAAGCGGACCGACAGGCCGTGGGCGAAGACCAGGGCCGCGCCGGGGCGGATGTTCGGCTCCAGTTCGTCGCGCCACAGGTCGCGGTGCGCCTCGTCCGAAACCATCACGGCCACGACGTCGGCGCCGGCGGTCGCCTCGCCCGCCGTCATGACGCGAAAGCCGTCGGCCAGCGCCAGCTCGCGGGTCTTGGAGTCCGTCTTCAACCCGACGACGATGTCGGGCACGCCCGAATCGCGCAGGTTCAGCGCATGGGTGCGCCCCTGGCTGCCGTAGCCGATCATGGCGACGCGGCGACCGCGCAGGATCGACAGGTCGCAGTCGCGGTCATGGAAGACGGGCAAGGGATTGGCTAGGGTCTGGGTCATGACCGTCCTCATAACGCCATCCGCCGTCGTCGCCTTCTGGAAAGAGGCCGGGCCCGAAAAGTGGTTCGTCAAGGACGCCGCCTTCGACACCCTGTTCCGCGACAGCGGCCGGGCCCTGCACTGGGCCGCCGCACGACGTGAACTGGACGACTGGATGGAGACGCCCGAGGGAGCGCTGGCCCTGATCCTGCTGCTGGACCAGTATCCACGAAACAGCTTTCGCGGCACGGCGCACCAGTTCGCGACCGATCCCCTGGCCCTGTGGTTCGCCCGGATGGCGGTCGAGCGTGGCCATCATCTGGCGGTCGCGCCGGAGATGAAGAACTTCATCCTGCTGCCGTTCGAGCATTCCGAGCGGATCGAGGACCAGGACCGCTACATGGCGCTGGCCGCCGGCGATGCGGAGATGGAGAAATGGGGCCGCATCCACCGCGACATCATCGTGCGCTTCGGCCGCTTTCCGCACCGCAACGCCGCGCTGGGTCGCGCAAGCACGCCCGAGGAACAGGCCTTCCTGGACGAAGGCGGCTTCGGCGGCTGATTCGATCCACAAGAGAGGATCACGCGAGCGATTGGCGTTCGAGTGATTCGGGGGTCAATCTGTCGGCATGAACGCCCAGGTCGCCATCGCTGCACTTCAGGCCCGCACCGGCGCCGCGCCGGCGGATCACCCGGAATGGCAGTATCTGAACCTGCTGCGCGACATTCTGGACAACGGGGTGCGGCGCGACGACCGGACGGGCACCGGGACGCTGGGCGTGTTCGGCCGCCAGATGCGCTTCGACCTGTCGAAGGGCTTTCCCGTCCTGACCACCAAGAAGCTGCACCTGCGCTCGATCATCGTCGAACTGCTGTGGTTCCTGCGGGGCGAGACCAACATCGGCTGGCTGAAGGAAAACGGGGTCAGCATCTGGGACGAATGGGCCGACGCCGAGGGCGAGCTGGGCCCGGTATATGGCAAGCAATGGCGGTCGTGGGCGGCGCCGGACGGCCGCGTCATCGACCAGATCCAGAAGCTGGTTCACGGACTGAAGACCAACCCCAACGGCCGTCGCCACATCGTCAGCGCCTGGAATCCCGCCGACGTCGACGACATGGCGCTGCCGCCCTGCCACTGCCTGTTCCAGTTCTTCGTCGCGGACGGCAAGCTGAGCTGCCAGCTGTATCAGCGCAGCGCCGACGTCTTCCTGGGCGTGCCGTTCAACATCGCCTCCTATGCGCTGCTGACGATGATGATGGCCCAGGTGGTCGGGCTGGAGCCGGGCGAGTTCGTCCACACCTTCGGCGACGCGCACCTGTATCTGAACCATCTGGAGCAGGCGGAACTTCAGCTGACGCGCGAACCCCTGGCGCTGCCGACCATGACGATCGCGCCGAAGGACGATCTGTTCGCCTATCAGCTGTCGGACTTCACCCTCGGCGACTACGCCCCCTGGCCGCACATCAAGGCGCCTGTGTCGGTGTGAGCCGCCGCGCGACCGTCCTGGAGCCCGTAATGATCGTTCGCGCCGTCCTGGCGAGCCTTGCGCTTCTGTCGGCGCCGGTCACGCCCGCCCTCGCCTTTTCGCCGTCCGGCGCCGAGGCCGCGGCCGTCGCGTCGACCCGCCAGACCCTGACGACGCCGGATGGCCGCGTCGTGCCCCTGTCGACCTGGACCGCCCCCGACGAAAGGGGCGTCGTTGTCTTCAGCCACGGCTTCGGCGGCGCGCCGGAGGCCTATCAGCGACTGCTGTCGGCATGGGCCGCGCACGGCTTCACCGTCATCGCCCCGCTGCACGTCGATTCCCAGCAGCATCCGGATCGGAGCGCCAACGGCCAGGTCGCCCTGACGACGCGATTGGAGGACCTGGCCCTGACGCGCGCGGTCGCCGAACGCGAGCACCTCGGCAAGCCGCTGGTCGTCGCCGGCCATTCCTTCGGTTCGCTGATGTCCCTGATCGCAGGCGGCGCGACCACCATACTGGGCCCGCAAGGCGATCCCGCCGTGAAGGGCGTAATCGCCCTGTCCTCGCCCGGCCCCATCCCGGTCGTGGTGACGCCCGAGACCTATCGCACCCTGGCCGCGCCCCTGCTGGTCGTGACCGGCGATCAGGACATCGTGCCGGGCTACGCCGACGACTGGCGTGATCACCGCCTGCCGTTCGACACCGCGCCTGAGGGGGACAAGACCCTGATCGTGATCGCGGGAGGCGGTCACCAGACGCCGGCGACCGCCGAAGGCGAACAGTTCGATCTTCTGGTTCGGGCGACCGAGGATTTTCTGGACGCCTACGCCCTGGGCGACGCCGAGGCCAAGGGCCGGCTGGACGCGCTGTCCGCGCCCGGCGTCACCGTCGAGCATCGCTGAGGCCGTCATGGATCTGAAGGCGTTGCAGGCCGATGTCCTGCGCATCTCCGACATCTATGCGGCCGAACACGCCATCGACCGCGACCGGGACTGGGCGCTTCTGAAGCTGCAGGAGGAGCTGGGCGAGTTGACGGCCGAGCATCTGCGCCTGTCGCAACGGGCGCGCGGCAAACCCGACGCCCTGGCCCTGGGCGACGAGGCGGCCGACGTGCTGGGGATGCTGCTGATCTACTGCGCCCGCGCCGGGGTCGACCTGGACGAGGCGATGCGGCGCAAATGGCTGCGTTGGCTGGAGCCGAGGAAAGGCGACGCGGCATGAGCATTCCGATCCTGTCCCTGGTGGTCGCGCGCGGGCGCAACGGGGTCATCGGCCGTGACGGCGATCTGCCCTGGCGGCTGCGGTCGGACCTGCAGCGGTTCAAGGCCATCACCATCGGCAAGCCCTGCCTGATGGGGCGCAAGACCTGGGAGAGCCTGCCGCTGCGCCCCCTGCCCGGCCGGCTGAATCTGGTCCTGACCCGCGACCAGTCGTACGAGGCCGAAGGGCTGTCCAAGGGTGCGCTGGTCTGCGGCACGCTGGATGAGGCTATCGAGATCGCGCGCGAGACGGCCGAGGAAGACGGCGTCGGCGAAATCTGCGTCATCGGCGGCACGGCCCTGTTCGAGGCCGCTCTGCCCCGCGCCCGCCGGCTGTACATCACCGAGGTCGACGCCGCGCCCGAGGGCGACGCGTTCTTCCCGGCGTTCGACGCCGAGGCCTGGACCGAGGTATCGTCGGAGACGCACCCGGCCGGCGAGAAGGACGACCACGCCTTCACCTTCCGCGTGCTGGAACGGCGATAAGGAGGCCGCCATGTATGTGACCACGACCAACGACCTGCCGGGCTTTCGCGTCACCCGCAACATCGGCCTGGTGCGCGGCGTGACGGTGCGCTCGCGCAACGCCATCTCCGACGCCATCGGCGGGGTCCAGTCGATGCTGGGCGGACGGGTCGGCGCCTATGTCAAGCTGGCCGAGGCCGGGCGGCAAGAGGCGTATGACGAACTGGTCAAGCACGCCCAGGCCCACGGCGCGAACGCCATCCTGGCCGTCCGCTACGACGCCACCGAGATCATGCCCGGCGTGACCGAGGTGCTGGCCTATGGAACCGCCGTGGTGGTCGAGCCGGCCTAGAGACCCAGTTCCGCCGCCACCCGCGCCGCCACCGCAGCGAAGCGGCCGGCGATCTCTCCCGACGGGTCGGCCAGGACGACGGGCCGTCCCGCATCGCCCGCCTGACGCACGGCGGCGTCCAGCGGCAGGTCGCCCAGGAAGGGCACGCCCAGGCGCGCGGCCTCGGCCTCGGCCCCGCCCTGGCCGAAGACCGGGCCGCTCATGTTCTCGATCAGGCCCAGGGTCGGCACGCCGACCTTCTGGAACAGGGTATGGGCGCGGCGGGCGTCGGCCAGGGCCACCTCCTGCGGCGTGGAGACAACGACCGCGCCGTCCAGCGGCGTCTTCTGGATCAAGGTCAGTTGCACGTCGCCGGTCCCCGGCGGCAGGTCGACCACCAGCACGTCCAGCGGCGCCTCGGCGGTTCCCCAGCGCGTCTGGGTCAGCATCTGGGTGATGGCCTGCGACGCCATGGGCCCGCGCCAGATCATGGCGTCGTCCATCCGGGTCAGCAAGCCGACCGACATGGCCTTCAACCCGTGCGCCTGATGCGGAACGATGGCGCCGTCCTCATAGGCGGGCTGGCCGGCGATCCCCAGCATGGTCGGCAGCGAGGGTCCATAGACGTCGGCGTCCAGGACGCCGGCCGACAGTCCGCGCGTCGCCAGGGCGGCGGCCAGGTTGACGGCGACGGTGGACTTGCCCACCCCGCCCTTGCCGCTGGCCACGGCCAGGACGCGGCGGACGTGCGCCGGGCGATCGGTCGGGACCGGCGCCTTGGGTCGCCCCTGGTCGACGGCGGCCCTGGAAAGGCCGGCGGTGCGCGGCGCGGCGGCCGGCCTGGCCTCGGCCGTCAGGATCACCGATGCGCGCGCCAGGCCGGGAAGCGCCTTCAGGGCCGCCTCTGCGGCGTCGCGAACGGGAGCGTAGAGCGCCGCCCTGGCGCCGTCGACCTCCAGGGCGAAACCGGCGCGGTCCTCGCCGACCACCAGGCCCTGCACCAGGCCGGCGGCGACCAGCCCCCGGCCCGACGCCGGGTCGATGACGGCGTCCAGGGCGGCGATGACGGCGGAACGTTCGACCAAGGCGGCCTCCGGGGGCTTGCGGACGGGAAGGCGCGCGTTCTATCGCCGACGGACGCCGCCCGCGAGCCTGGATTTGTCGCAACAGCCTTCAATCACCCTCATCGCCGGCCCGACCGCCTCGGGCAAGTCCGCCCTGGCGCTGAAGCTGGCGCGCGAGACGGGAGCGGTCATCCTCAACGCTGACAGCCAGCAGCTCTACGCCGATCTGCGGGTCCTGACCGCCCGGCCCAGCCAGGAGGACGAGGCCCAGGCCGAGCATCGACTGTACGGCGTCGCGGACGCGGCGGACGCCTGGTCGGCGGGCCGCTGGAGCCGCGCGGCGATGGCCGAGATCGAGCGCCTGGGCGCGGATGGCCGCCCCCTCGTCCTGGTCGGCGGTACGGGGCTCTATTTCACGAGCCTGACCCGAGGCCTGGCCGATATTCCCGATGTGCCATTGGAGGTGCGCGAGGCGGTCGAGCGAGACTATGAGACGCAGGGGGAAACCGCCTTCCGCGCCCGTCTGGCCGAGGCCGACCCCGATGCGGCGGCCGCGATCGAGCGCGGCGACCGGCAGAGGCTGATCCGCGCCATGAGCGTGCTGACCGCCAGCGGCCGCCCGCTCAGCGCCTGGCGCGCGCAGACCCGCCCGCTGCTGGCCCCGGAGGCCTGGCGGGGGATGGTGATGGAGCCCGACCGCGTCGCTCTCTATGACGCCTGCGACCGGCGCGTGGACCGGATGATGACGGACGGCGCCTTGGCGGAGGTGGAGACGCTGCTGGCGCGTGGGTTGGACCCGTCGCTGCCCGCCATGAAGGCTGTCGGCGTGCGGGAACTGGCGGACTTTCTGGAGGGCCGATGCTCGCGCGAGCAGGCGACGGACGCCCTGAAACAGGCCACGCGCAACTATGCCAAGCGCCAGCTGACCTGGTTTCGCAACCAGACGCCGCAATGGCGTCGCGCGTCCGGGGTCGCATGACGGCTTGGAGATCGAGCGCCGACCGCCTATATTGAGCCTGTCCGGCCTCGGCCGGACTATGGCGATAAAGGCGCCTGTAATAAGCGGACCGGACCCGGGTGCGATTCCCGGCGGCTCCACCATCTTCTTCCCCGCGTTATCGGCGGAGGCAGCCTGGGGCCGACTAGCATCGACGGACGTGTAAAGAGGATTGCTTTCGCTCGTCCTGGCCCACCGTATCGGGCCTTTATCTAACTGCGAACGATAACTTCGCTGGAGAAGTCGCTCTCGCCGCGTAATGCGGTTCGAGTGATTTCGAATCTTAAGTCCTAGGGGTTCAGATCCCTGGGCGGGGCCCGGAGGGCGCCTGGCAACAGAAGCCCTCCACTCCACCTCGAAAGCCCTTCGCGCGCCTGGCGACAGAATCCCGGCGCTTTACCTTCATGCCATCTTTCGCCCGCGCACGGTCGCCGCTATCAGTCGCGCACTGAAGCGAGGTGACGATGACCGACCAGGCCCCTCCGGTCGACGAGATGAATTACGAGCGGCTGGCCCACGAGGCGCTGCGCGGCGTCGTGCGTGCGGCGCTGGAGCGGGTCGTCGCCGACGGCCTGCCGGGCGCGCATCATTTCTACATCACCTTCAAGACCCGGGCCCCAGGCGTTTCGGTGTCGCCCGACATCCTGGCCAAATATCCCGATGAAATGACGGTCGTGCTCCAGCACCAGTATGACGATCTGCGGGTCGAGGCGGACCGCTTCTCAGTCAAGCTGCGCTTCGGCGGCGTGCCCAAGACCCTGGCCATGCCCTATTCGGCGGTGACGCGCTTCTACGATCCCAGCGTCCAGTTCCTGCTGCAGTTCGAGGCGCCGGAAATCAACGAAGCCGTCGAGGAGCCCACCCCGCCCGAGCCGACCCCGCCGTCCGATGACGGCCCCAAGGTCGTCTCGCTGGACCAGTTCCGCAAGAAATAGGCGCGTTATCGCGGATAGGCGCGGATCGTGATCCGCTCGCGCTCGCCTTCATGGCGTTCGACCAGCAGGCGGGCGACCTGGGCGTCGTCATGGAACAGATAGCCCTTGATGGCGTCCAGCAGCGCCTTGGCCAGGTTGTCCAGGTCCATCCAGGGCGGGTCGCCGACGTGCTCCATGCGGATCTCGACGACATGATCGCCCCAGGCCGGGCGCGCGCCGCGCCATTCCTTGCGCATGAACTCATAGACCAGGGGCTTGTAGTATTTGGCTTGGGTGGTCAGGCCGTCGATGACGATCTCGACGGCCTGGCCGTCCTCGCGCGCCCGCACCTTGCCGGTACCGATCCAGCCCGCCGTCATGCCTTCGCCTTGCCCTGCATGGCGTCCGTGCTACACGCCTGCGCAACGCAAAGCCACGCCGGAAGACGAGTCCCATGAGCAACGTCCGCACCGAAACCGACACCTTCGGCCCGATCGAGGTCGCCGCCGACCGTTACTGGGGCGCCCAGGCGCAGCGCTCGCTGGGCAACTTTAAGATCGGCTGGGAAAAGCAGCCCCTGCCGGTCGTGCGGGCGCTGGGCGTCGTCAAGCGCGCGGCGGCCGAGACCAATCGCGACCTGGGCAAGCTGGACCCCAAGCTGGCCGACGCCATCATCCAGGCCGCCAACGAAGTCATCGAGGGCAAGCTGAACGACCACTTCCCGCTGGTCGTCTGGCAGACGGGTTCGGGCACCCAGTCGAACATGAACGCCAATGAGGTGATCTCGAACCGCGCCATCGAAATCCTGGGCGGCGAGATGGGCTCCAAAAAGCCTGTCCATCCCAACGACCACGTCAACATGAGCCAGTCGTCCAACGACACCTATCCGACGGCCATGCACGTGGCCTGCGCCGAAGAGGTGGTGCACCGCCTGCTCCCGGCGCTGCAGAAGCTGGGCAATGCGTTGAACGACAAGGCCGAGGCCTGGAAGGGCATCATCAAGATCGGCCGCACCCACACCCAGGACGCCACGCCCCTTACGCTGGGCCAGGAGTTCGGCGGTTACGCGGCGCAGGTTCGCAACGGAATCGAGCGGATCGAGCAGACCCTGCCCAAGCTGATGGAACTGGCCCAGGGCGGCACCGCGGTCGGCACCGGCCTGAACGCGCCGATCGGCTTTGCGGAAGGGGTGGCGGATCGCGTCGCCCAGATCACAGGTCTGCCGTTCAAGACCGCGCCGAACAAGTTCGAGGCCCTGGCCGCCCACGACGCCATGGTCTTCAGCCACGGCGCGATCAACACGGTCGCCGCGTCGCTGTTCAAGATCGCCAACGACATCCGCTTCCTGGGCTCGGGCCCGCGCTCGGGGCTGGGCGAACTGGCCCTGCCGGAAAACGAGCCGGGTTCGTCCATCATGCCGGGCAAGGTCAATCCGACCCAGTGCGAGGCCCTGACCCAGGTGTGCGCCCAGGTGTTCGGCAACCACGCCACCCTGACCTTCGCCGACTCGCAAGGTCATTTCGAACTGAACGTCTTCAATCCGGTGATGGCCTACAACTTCCTGCAGTCGGTGCGCCTGGTGGCGGACGCGGCCGTCAGCTTCACCGACAATTGCGTCGTCGGCATCGAGCCGCGCGAGGACAACATCAAGCGGGGCCTGGAGAACAGCCTGATGCTGGTCACGGCGCTGAACGCCAAGCTGGGCTACGACACCTGCGCCAAGATCGCCAAGACGGCGCACAAGAACGGCACCACCCTGCGCGAGGAAGCCGTCGGCGGCGGCTATCTGACGAACGAGGAGTTCGATGAATACGTGCGCCCCGAAAAGATGATCGCGCCGCAGTAGGCGCCGATCGAACGCGAAACGAAAAAGGCCCCGCCGGATCGGCGGGGCCTTTTGTCATCAAGGCGAGGCGCCTCAGTGCGGCTTTTCGGTCCAGCGGGCCTTGGCCTCGTCCTTGGTCAGGTTCAGGTGGACGTGCTTGTCGTCCACGCGCTCGACCCAGCTGACCGGGATCATGTGGTGCTTGAAGCCGCCGGCCAGATCCATCTTCGCCAGTTCGATCTGGTCGCCCAGAACGTGGTCCACGCGGCCGACGTGCCCGCCGTCCGAACCGACCACTTCCAGGTGTTCCTTGATGAGGGAGGCGTCTACCATGATGTTTCCTTTCGTTGCCTGTCCCCAGAATGCTTTGGGCGGCGACGGGTTTCGAACGGCGGAGCTTGAGCATGGGCGAAATCGTCAACCTGAACCGCGCGCGCAAGGCGCGGGACAAGGCCAAGGACAAGGCGCGCGCCGCCGCCAATCGCGCGGCTCACGGGCGAACGGCAGCGGAGAAGAAGACCGCTCGAACCGAGCGTGAACGCGCGGAGCGTCACATCGACGGGCACAAGCGGGAGGATTGACCCCTCAGGCCTTGGGCGCGCGGATCAGCAAGACCTGCCCCGCCAGGACCAGGACCAGTCCGATCACGGCGCTCCACCCGAAACACGCGTCCTCGAACAGCACCGACACCCCCATGGCTATGGGCGGCGTCAGGGCGGAGATATAGCTGGCCTGGGCGTAGCCGCGATGGCGGGCGAGGGTGAAATACAGGGCGAAGGCCACGACCGAGCCCAGGATCGACAGGTGCAGCAGGGACAGCAGATAGGCCGCGCTGGGCTCGATCCGCCACTCCACCCCCGTCGCCACGCCGTAGAGCGCCAGCATCCCCGTGCCGTAGGCCATCGCCCAGGCGGTCGCCGGGATCACCGGGGCGCCCGCCTGCTGACCCCGCCAGGCGAACCAGTTGCCCAGCGCCGAGGCCATGACCGCGACCAGGGCGAAACCCACGCCCAGCGCAGGCGCCGCGCCGGCCCCCGCCCCCGACAGCTGGCCCAGCGACAGCACGGCGACCCCGACCACGCCCAGCGCGGCGCCCAGCCATGCGCCGGGCGCGGCCTTCTGTCTCACCAGGACGCGAAACAGGACCAGGTTGACGAAGGCCAGGGCGGCGAAGATCACCGCCACCACGGCCGAAGCGACGTTCTCCTCGGCCGCATAGACGAAGCCGTAGCTGACCGCGAAGACGAAGGCCCCCTGCCCCGCCGCGGCCAGGTGCTGGGCGCGATCCAGGCGCAGCGGCCGGCGGGTCGCCGCGCATCCGGCGAACAGCAGGGCCGCAGCCAGGCCGAAGCGCCAGACGATCGACGCGATGGGGTCGACCGGCCCCAGCTG
Organism: Brevundimonas albigilva; assembly: GCF_023573565.1. Lineage (NCBI taxonomy): Bacteria > Pseudomonadati > Pseudomonadota > Alphaproteobacteria > Caulobacterales > Caulobacteraceae > Brevundimonas > Brevundimonas albigilva. The sequence goes on along the minus strand of NZ_CP097649.1, from coordinate 1,341,956 downwards.
CAGGGTTATGGCGAACCATGTCGTGCCCCAGATCAGGGCGCAGACGACGATGGCCAGGATGGCGGCGGATCGGCTCAAGACGGGAACTCCAAACGGCAAAGCTCGCTTAACATCAGTGTCGCCTCGGCGCCGCTCACGTCTTGCGCCCGACTGTGACACACTGAACCGAGCCACGGAGACCCCGATGCGTCATGCGCCGATGATATTGCCCGCCGCCCTCGTCCTGGCCGCCTGCGCCGCGACGCCGGGGCCGAATGCCTCTACTGGCATGACGACCGTCTCCGTCACCTCCACCTACCGGGAGCGCATCATGTTGCCTCCGGGCCATGTGCTGACGGTGCGGATCGAGGATGTCAGCCTGGCCGACGCCCCCGCCGTCGTGCTGGCCGAGACCCGCAAGCCGCTGGAGGGCGGGCCGCCCTACGCCGTGACGCTGGGCGTTCCCACCGGCCAGATCGATCCCCGCCACACCTACGCCGCCCGCGCCGACATCCGCGATGCGGACGGCCGGCTGGTCTTCGTCACGGACACCCGCCACGCCGTGCTGACGCAAGGGGCGCCCGCGTCGGCCGACATCATCCTTAAATCGGCTCGCTGATCGGGTGTCGGGGCTGACGAAACGATCGGTCGTTCTGGCCGGTCACGCCACCTCGGTGGCGCTGGAGCCCGAGTTTTGGGAGGTCCTGGACCGGGTGGCGAAATCGCGCGGCCTCAGCAAGGCCGGGCTGCTGGCCGAGATCGACGCCGGCCGGGGCCGGCGGCCGCTGGCCTCGGCCTGTCGCGTCCTGGCGCTTGAATGGGCCCGCCAGGGGGCGGATTAGGTCCTGTCCTCCGGCAGCACCCGCCCCATGCCCCACAGCGCCAGGGCGGTCAGCAGCGCCGCCGCCGACAGATAGCCGCCGACCGCCGCCGGCCCCCACGCCTGCGCCAGCTTCAGCGCGACATAGGGCGCCAGCGACGCCCCCAATATGCCTGCCAGGTTGAACGCCATCGACGCCCCGGTATAGCGCACCGCCGTCGGGAACGGCCGCGCCATCGCCGCGCCCAGCGGCCCGTAGGTGCAGCCCATCAAGGCGAAACCCAGGGCGAAGAAGATCAGCAGCCCGCTCAATCCGCCGTGCAGCAGGGGCGCGAAAAGGGCGCCGAACAGGCCGATGCCGATTGTGGAGGCGATCAGGACCCTGACCTGGCCGAACTTGTCCGCCGCCAGCGCGGTCACGGGGATCAGGGCGGCAAAGAACAGCACGCCGATCAGCTGGACCGGCAGGACGTCGGCCCGCGCCAGCCCCATGCCGGTCGTGGCCCATCCCAGGGCGAAGACGGTCATCAGATAGAACAGGACGAAGGTGGTCGTGGCGCCCAGCGTGCCCAGAACCAGCGCCGCCTTGTGCCGCTGAAACAGGCTGACGACCGGCGCGCGCACCCGCTCGTGGCGTTCCACCGCCGTCTTGAACTCGGGCGTCTCGGTGATCTTCATCCGCACCCACAGCCCCACGAACACCAGCACCGCGCTGGCCAGGAAGGGCGCGCGCCATCCCCAGCTCAGGAAGGCCTCCTCGCTGAGGCTGGCCGTCAGCAGGATGAAGGCGCTGGTCGACAGGATGAAGCCGATGGGTGCGCCCAGTTGCGGGAACATGCCGAACCAGGCCTTCTTTCCCGGCGGCGCGTTCTCGGTCGCCAGCAGGACCGCCCCGCCCCACTCGCCGCCCAGTCCCAGCCCCTGGCCGAAGCGGCAAAGCGCCAGCAGCATCGGCGCGACCACGCCCGCCTGGGCGTAGGTGGGCAGAAGGCCGATCGCCACCGTCGACAGCCCCATCGTCAACAGGGCCGCCACCAGGGTGGCCTTGCGTCCCACCCGATCGCCGAAATGGCCGAACGCCACCGCCCCCACGGGGCGGGCGAAGAAGGCGATGGCGAAGGTGGCGAAGGACGACAGCGTCGAGGTCAGCGGATCGTCGCCGGGAAAGAACAGGGCGGGAAACACCAGCACCGCCGCCGTGGCGTAGATGTAGAAGTCGAAGAACTCGATCGTCGTGCCGATCAGGCTGGCGAACAGCACCCGACCGGTCGAGTTCCTGGGCAGGACGGCGTCGGCCATGGTTTCTCCCCTCTTATGCGCCTGCGATGCCCGCCCGGCGGGCGCGTCGTCAAGCGCGATCACGTCCCGCGCGGCTTGGCGCGGGTGGTGGGGGACGCCTCGGCGGGATTGTCCGGCCACGGATGGCGAGGATAGCGGCCGCGCATCTCGGACCGGACGGCCGCCCACGAGCCGGCCCAGAAGCCGGGCAGGTCCCGGGTCACCTGCACCGGCCGGCGCGCCGGCGACAGCAGAGCCAGCGTCAGAGGAACCCGCCCGCCGCCGACGGTCGGATGGGTCGTCACGCCGAACAGCTCCTGAACGCGGATGTCGACGCGCGGACCGCCCTCCGCCGCATAGTCGATGGCCGCCGAACCCAGCGGCGTGGTCAGCCGGACCGGCGCCAGCTCGTCCAGCCGGCGCTGCAAGTCCCACGGGATCAAGGCGCGAAGGCCGTCCGCCAGACGCGCGTCGGCGATCGTCTCCAGCGAACGCGCGCCGTCCAGAAGCGGCCACAGCCACGTCTCGCGCGCGGCCGCCAGGCCTGCGTCGGACACGTCCGGCCAGGCGTCGTCCAGCCCGCGCAGAAACGCCAGGCGGGCCCGCAGCGCCGTCGACTGCTCGCCCCAGCGCAATCCCGCCAGCCCCTCAGCCTCCACCTCGGCGCGCAGGGCGGCGGCCAGCTGGGCCGCATCCGGGGCCCCGACGATCCTCTCGTCCAGCACGACGGCCCCGATGCGCCGGACCCGTCGGATCACCGGCCGGCCCGACGGCTCGCGCGCCAGGCGGTCCTCGGTCTCGATCAGGCGCGACAGGCGGGCGCGCAGCGTTTCCTCGTCCAGCGCGGCGGCCAGGCGGACCCGGTCGCGGGCGTCGCCGCCGCCCAGTTCGCCGACCGCCAGCCAGGTTTCGCGCGCGAGATGGTCTGCGGGGTCCAGCAGGGCGCCGCGTCCGCTGGCCAGCAGAAGTTCGCCCGGCCGGCCCTTGGCGCGCGCGATGCGCTCGGGAAAGGCCTCGGCCAGCAGCAGTCCTGGCTCGACCACGCGCCCGACGCCGCCGCCCGCCGCCTTGGCCCAGCGCCCGGCCAGCTTTTCCGCATCCTGCGCGCGCGGGGAACGATCGCGCGCCAACGCCGCCAGCCGGTCGGCCAGGTCGACGCTGGAGCCGCCCAGCCCCGGCTCGCTCAGCAGGGCGGCGATGCGGGCTCCCGTCAGGGCGTCGCCGTCGTCCGAGGCGATGGCGACCATGTGCGCCAGCCGCGGCGACAGCGGGATGCGGGTCAGACGCCGCCCATGCGCCGTCAGCCCGCCGTCGGCGTCCAGCGCGCCCAGGCGGCCCAGAACCTTGCGCGCCTCCGCCATCGCCCCGGCCGGCGGCGGATCCAGCAACGCCAGGCCCTCGGTCGAGCGCGCGCCCCAGCGCGCCAGGTCCAGCGCCAGCCCGGTCAGGTCCGCCTCCTGGATCTCCGGCTTCTGATGTGGAACCAGGCCGCGCGTCTGTTCCTCGTCCCACAGGCGGTAGCAGACGCCCGGCTGGGTGCGGCCCGCACGGCCCCGCCGTTGCTCGGCCGAGGAGCGGCTGACCCGCACCGTCGCCAACCGGGTCAGGCCGCTGGACGGCTCGAACCGGGGCACGCGCGACAGGCCGCCGTCGATCACCACCCGCACCCCGTCGATGGTCAGGCTGGTCTCGGCCACCGAGGTCGCCAGCACCAGCTTGCGCCGGTCCGGCGCGGCCGGCGCGATCGCCCGGTCCTGCTCGGTCCGGTCCAGGCCGCCGTACAGCGGCACGACGTCCACGTTCGGCAGACGCAGCCGCTCGCCGACCAGACGGGCCACGCGGTGGATTTCGCCCTGCCCCGGCAGGAAGGCCAGGACGGAGCCTGTCTCCTCTCCCAGGGCGGTCAGGCAGGCGCGCGCCATCGCCTCCTCGAACCGTTCGGGCGGATTGCGGCCGAGATAGCGGGTCTGGACCGGATAGGCCCGCCCCTGCGCCTCTATCACCGGCGCGCCGCCCAGCAGGCGCGACACGCCCGCCACATCCAATGTGGCCGACATCACCAGCAGGCGCAGATCCTCGCGCAACGCCCCTTGCGTCTCGCGCGCCAGGGCCAGGCCCAGGTCGGCGTCCAGGCTGCGCTCGTGAAACTCGTCGAACAGGACCGCGCCGATCCCCTCCAGGCCGGGGTCGTCCAGGATCATGCGGGTGAAGACGCCCTCGGTGACGACCTCGATGCGGGTGCGGGGGCCGATGCGGCTCTGCAACCGGGTGCGATAGCCGACCTGGCCGCCCGCGCTCTCGCCCAGGACGGAAGCCATGCGGTCGGCGGCCGCGCGCGCGGCCAAGCGTCGCGGTTCCAGCACCAGGACCTTGCCGTCCCCCAGCCACGGCTGATCCAGCAGGGCCAGGGGAACCACGGTGGTCTTCCCCGCGCCGGGCGGCGCCGCCAGCACGGCCGTATTGGCCCCCGACAGGGCGGCCTTCAGCGGATCGAGCACGGCGTGGATCGGCAGCATCGGACGGCTCTAGCCCGGCGCGGGGCGATCACGAAAGCGTCGTCTGGCGTTAACCGCGCCGTCATCCGCGTTGCGCGGCCGGGCGTAGGCCGCTAGCGTCCCGCCCGACGCAGCGAGGGCTGCCGTAAAACGTGGGGGTAATTATGTGGCGCGTTAAGTCGCTCGACGCGATTCTGGCCACGGCCGAGAAGAAATCGCTTCACCGGTCGCTGGGTCCGATCCAACTGACATTGCTGGGCATCGGGGCCATCATCGGCACCGGCATCTTCGTGCTGACGGCCGCGGCCGCGCAGAAGGCCGGGCCGGGCATGATGATCAGCTTCGTCATCGCCGGCGCGGTCTGCGCCGTGGCGGCGCTCTGCTATTCGGAACTGGCCTCGATGGCGCCGGTGTCGGGCTCGGCCTACACCTACACCTACGCCGTCATGGGCGAGCTTCTGGCCTGGTGCGTGGGCTGGGCGCTGATTCTCGAATACGCCGTGGCGGCCTCGGCCGTGTCGGTCGGCTGGTCGGGCTATGTGCTGGGGCTGATCGAGAAAGGGCTGGGATTCGACTTCCCGGACATGTTGTCGGCCGGACCCGCCTGGTCGATGAACGGCCTGATCCCGACGCCGGACTTCTCGGTCGGCCTGATCAATGTTCCGGCCATCATCGTGGCCCTGGCCGTCACCGGCCTGCTGATCATCGGCACCACGGAATCGGCGCGCGTCAACGCCATCCTGGTGGCCATCAAGGTCGTGGCCCTGACCATCTTCATCGCCCTGACCCTGCCGGTCGTCGAGACGGCCAATCTGTCGCCGTTCGCGCCCAACGGAATGTTCGGCGCCTATTCGGGCATGGGCATCGTCGGGGCCGCCGCCTCGATCTTCTTCGCCTATGTCGGCTTCGACGCCGTATCGACGGCGGCCGAGGAAACCAAGAATCCGCAACGCAACGTGCCCATCGGCCTGATCGGCTCGCTGGCCTTCTGCACCGTCTTCTACCTGCTGGTCGCGCTGGGCGCGGCGGGCGCCATCGGCGCGCAGCCGGTCCTGGCCGCCGACGGTTCGGCCGTCCAACCGGGATCGGCCGCCTTCATGGCCGCCTGCGCCCTGACCGAGAACGCCGACCGGCTGGTCTGCTCGAACGAAGCGCTGGCGCATGTCCTGCGCGTCATCGGTCACCCGCAGGTCGGCAACGCCCTGGGAACCGCCGCCTTGCTGACCCTGCCGTCGGTCATCCTGATGATGATCTTCGGCCAGACCCGCATCTTCTTCGTCATGGCGCGCGACGGTCTGCTGCCGGAAGGCCTGACCAAGATGCATTCCAAGTGGAAGACGCCCTACATCGTGACCCTGTTCACCGGCATCGCGGTGGCCATCGCCGGCGCCTTGTTCCCCGTCGGACAGCTGGCGGACATCTCCAACTCGGGCACGCTGTTCGCCTTCTTCATGGTGTCGATCGCGGTGCTGATGCTGCGGGTCAAGGATCCGAACCGTCACCGGCCGTTCAAGACGCCGGCGGTCTGGGTCATCGCGCCGCTGTCGGCCCTGGGCTGCCTGGCGCTGTTCTGGAACCTGCCCCACGACGCCAAGATGGTCTTGCCCATCTGGGGCGCCATCGGCCTGGTGATCTATTTCATCTACGGCTTCCGCAAGAGCCACGTGGGCCGCGGCATCGTCGATGTGCCGGAACTGTCCCCGGACGCGCCTCCGGGACCGGTGCCGCCGATGCCGGGCGCGCCCGCGCCGGGCTCGGACGAAGAGCGCCGATAACGACGGAAGGCGGCCTTCGGGCCGCCTTCTTTTTTGGCCCTTGCATCCCTATTGAAGAGGCCATGAGCCAGTCCTCGCCCATCGGCGTCTTCGTCACGCCCGTCACGCCGCTTCAGCAGAACTGCACGACCGTGTGGTGCGCCGCCACCAACAAGGCCGCCGTGATCGATCCCGGCGGGTCGGTCGATGCGGTGCTGGGCGAAGTCGCGCGGCGGGGGCTGACCCTAGACCAGATCTGGATCACCCATGCGCACCTGGACCACGCCGGGGGCGCCGCGGAGATGCAGGAGAAGGCCGGGGCCAAGATCATCGGCCCCCAGGCCGCCGATCAGTTCTGGATCGACCGCATCGTCGAATCGGGTCGGATGTACGGCTTGCCGGACGCGCGTCCCTTCACCCCCGATCGGTGGCTGGAGGACGGCGACACCGTCGCCCTGGGCGAAACGGTGTGGGAGGTGCGCCATTGCCCGGGACACACGCCCGGCCATGTCGTCTTCTTCAATCGCGCCGCCCGCTTCGCCCAGGTCGGCGACGTCCTGTTCAAGGGCTCGGTCGGCCGCACCGACTTTCCTATGAGCGACCCGCCGGCCCTGATCCGCTCGGTGGTCGACAAGCTGTGGCCGATGGGCGACGACGTGACCTTCGTGCCCGGCCACGGGCCGATCTCGACCTTCGGGGAAGAGCGGCGCGCCAATCCGTTCGTCTCGGACGCCGCTCTCAGGCGCGCTCCGCTGACGCGCCCCGCCAGCGGCCCGGCTTAACGCCGCAGCAGCATCCCCAGGATCACGCCGATCCCCAGGGCGTAAAGCGTCGCGCGCTCGGGCGACTGGCGGATCCGCTCGCGGGCCTGGACGACGCCGTCCTCGACGCCTTCACGCAGGCGGGCCGCGTCGGCCTTTACGGCGCCGCGCAGGGAGTCCGGGCGATCGAAGCTGCGGCGTTCGCCGGCGGCGATCATCTCGTCGGCCGCGACATCCAGCCGATGGGTCAGGCTGTCGTCTTCCAGAACGATGTCGTCGGGGCTGGCCGGGGCGATGGGGGTCTGGGTCATGCTGAAATCTCCGCTGGTCTGTCGAGCGATCAACCCCCGGCCCCGGCGCGGGTTCCCGCTCAGGTGACCTGCCGCTTCTCCAGCTTGCGCGCCAGGGTGCGGCGGTGCATTCCCAGCCGGCGCGCCGTTTCGGAGATGTTGAAGTCGGTTTCGGCGAGCACCTCGTGGATGCGTTCCCATTCCAGCGTCTTGATCGACGTCGGACGCGCACCCAGCGGCGCGGCGGCGTCGCCTTCCGCCCGGCCGAAGGCCGCCTCTATGTCGTCAGTGCTGGCGGGCTTGGCCAGATAGTGGCGCGCGCCCAGCTTGATGGCCTCGACCGCCGTGGCGATGCTGGCGAAACCGGTCAGGACGACGATGTTCATGCCCGGGTCAAAGGCGTGCAGACGCTCCACGCAGCTCAGGCCGGACGCGGCGCCCAGCTTCAGGTCGACCACGGCGTACCCCGGCCGGCGCGTCTTCAGTACCATCTCCATCGCCTCGGGGCCCGCGGCGACCAGTACGGTGTAGCCGCGCCGTTCGAACGAGCGCCGCAGGGTGGACGAAAAGGATTCGTCGTCCTCGACGATCAGCAACAGGCGGCTCTCATCGGCCATCGTCCGTCTCCTCGTTCGGCGTCAGCGACGCCAGCGGCAGGCTCAGGCGGACCTCGCCGCCGCCGGCCGGCGGGTTGCCCGCCTCGACCGATCCGCCCAGCGAGCGGATGACATTCACCAGCAGGAACAGCCCCAGTCCAGCCCCGGGCCGCGGTTTGGTCGAGGTGTAGGGCTGTCCCAGCCGCGCCAGCACGTCCGGGTGGAACCCCGGCCCGTCGTCGCGCACGTCGATCCGCAGCACCTCGTCGACCATCCGGGTCGAGATCACGACATGACGCGCGCCCGCCTCGGCGGCGTTGTCGAACAGCACGCCCAGCACCTGGCGCAACGCCGGATCGGCGATGATGACGGGATCGAAGGCCAGGCCGTCGCGGACCTCGGCGCGCACCTCGCCGCCGTTCCAGCCCTCGACCACCCCGGCCAGGAAGGCGCGCACGGTGGTGCGTTCGGGCGCCTGGCCCCGCGCCTCGCCCGCGGACATCAGAATGCCGGTGACGATGGCCTTGCAGCGTTCGACCTCGGCGCGCATCACCGTCATGTCCTGAACCAGGTCCGGGTCGTCCGCCAGGGCCGGCATCCGCTTCCAGTCGCTCAGGATCACCGACAGCGAGGCCAGCGGCGTGCCCAGCTCGTGCGCCGCGCCGGACGCCAGCAGCCCCATCCGCACGATGTGGTCGTGCTCGATCGCCTGCTGGCGCATGGCCGCCATCGCCGCGTCCCGCTCACGCAGATTCGCCGCGATCCGGGTGACGAACAGCACCAGCAGCACCGCCATCAGGACGAAGCTGATCAGGCTGCCCTGCAGATACAGGCTCAGCAGCGCGTCCTCGCGCGTGGGCGGCAGGGCCAGCGGCTGGTTGTGCAGCCCCAGGGCCGCGAAACACAGGCTGGTCGCCGCGATCAGCGCCCAGGCGTAGGCCGGGGCCAGCATCACCGCGCCCAGCACGACCTGCAGCAGATACAGCGATACGAACGGATTGGCCGGTCCCCCGGTCAGGTAGAGCTGCCAGGTCAGGGCCGCGACATCGAACACCAGCGCCAGCATCAGTTCCCGATCCGACACCCCCTGCCGACGCGCCACGACGGGCGCGCTGACCAGGTTCAGCACCGCCAGCGCCGCCGGCGCCGCCAGCAGCCAGAACAGCGGTAGCGGGATCTTCATGGCGTAGTGGACGATCAGGATCGTGGCCACCTGCCCGGCGGCCGCCAGCCAGCGCAACTGGATCAGCAGCAGCAGGTTGCGCCGGTTCGCGCCGTCGTGCGACGCGACCTGCTCGCGCCAGCCGCCTAGCCCCAGCAGCCGCTCGACGCCCGAGGTCACGCCCGCCTCCGCCGCCGCTCGCGCACGAAGACGCCGAACCCGACCAGCGTCAGCGCGGCCATGCCGAACCACGTCAGGGCGTAGATCAGGTGGCTGTTGGCGAAGCGGATCACGGTCAGGCCGCCTCGGGGCCAGGCGTCCGGCGCGCCCGCCTCGGCGTCGATGAAATAGGGCGCCGCGTCAGCCAGGCCCTTGGCCCGGGCGATCGCGTCCACGTCGCGCGAGAACCAGCGGTCCGCCGCGGGGTCGTTGCGGCGCAGGAACCCGCCGCCCGGCTCGGCCATGCGCAGCAGGCCGGTGACCGACTGCGGCCCTCGCGGCGTCGGGCGGCTGGCGCGATCACGGCGCTCGGGCGGAATGAAGCCGCGGTTGACCAGAACCACGAACCCCCGGTCCGTGCGCATCGGCGTCATCACCCAGAAGCCGCCGCCCAGGTCCGTGACCGCCTGCACCAGGGTCTCGCGGTCGTTCAGGAAGACGCCGTGGACGCTGACCCGCCGGTACGGGTCGTCCGTGGGGTTCACGGCGGGCCATTGCGCCGGACCCGGCGCGGGAACGGGCGCGGCGTGGACCCGGGCGTCGACCTGGGCGATCAGTTCGGTCTTCCAGGCCAGTCGCTGCAGTTGCCAGACGCCCAGGGCGACGAAGCCGGCGAACAGCAGCGCCGCGCCGACGCCGGCCCATCCCAGGGCGGAGGCGCGGCGCGGCGGACGGGTCCGATCGGACGTGATGGCGGGCTCCTGCGGTCGAGGCTCAGCCGACCATCTGCGTCATGTCGTGGGTCGGCATCATGTTGGTGTTCAGGTGGTACATGACCCACAGCGAACCCGACAGGGCGATGACCACCACGATGATGGTGAAGATCAGCGCCAGCATGGTCCAGCCGCCCTCGGACTTGGAGTTCATGTGCAGGAAGTAGATCATGTGCACGACGATCTGCACCACCGCGAAGCCCATCACGATCAGCGCCGTCGCCTGGGTCGGCAGCACGCCCGTCATCACCAGGGCGAACGGGATGGCCGTTAGGATCACCGACAGCACGAAGCCGATCATGTAGCTCTTGAACGAGCCGTGATTGTGCGCCTCGTGACCCAGGTGGTCGACGTCGTGGGAGTCCGGCGAATGGTCGGAGTTGGCGGCGCTCATCGCAGCATCCCCAGCAGATAGACGAAGGTGAAGACGCCGATCCAGATGACGTCCAGGAAGTGCCAGAACATCGACAGGCACATCAGCCGGCGCTTGTTGGCGGGGATCAGCCCCTTCATGCTCACCTGCACCATCAGCGTCACCAGCCAGATAATGCCGAAGGTGACGTGCAGGCCGTGGGTGCCAACAAGCGTGAAGAAGGACGACAGGAAGGCGCTGCGCTGGGGCGTTGCGCCCTCGTGGATCAGGTGGCCGAACTCGTAGAGCTCGATGCCCAGGAAGGCCAGGCCGAACAGGCCGGTGATCGCCAGCCACGCCAGGGTCTGGCGCTGGTTGTTGCGGTCCATCGCCAGCATGGCGAAGCCGTAGGTGATCGACGAGAACAGCAGCATGGCCGTGTTCAGCGCGACCAGTTCCAGGTCGAACAGCTCCTTGGGCCCCGGCCCGGCGGCGTAGTTGCCGCCCAGCACCCCGAACACCGCGAACAGCATCGCGAAGATCAGGCAGTCGCTCATCAGATAGAGCCAGAAGCCCAGCATGGTGCTGGCGCCTTCCTCGTGGTGCGGCTCTTCTTCCAGATAGAAGACGGTCTTGTCGTCCAGCGGGTTGGACGCGGTCTTGACGGCGGTCGCGCTCATGATCAGGCCTCCGTCGCCTTGAGGCGGCGTTCGAACGTCTCCTCGGTCTCGCGCACCTCATCGGCGGGGATGTGATAGTCGCGGTCGTAGTTGAAGGTGTGGGCGATCGACACGACCAGCACGGCCAGGAAGCTGAGCGCCGCCAGCCACCAGATGTACCAAACCAGCGCCAGGCCCATCACCAGGCACAGGCCCGAGATGATGACGCCTGTTCCCGTATTCTTTGGCATGTGGATGTCGCGGAAGCCCTTTGCGGGGCGCTTGTAGCCGCGCTTCTTCATGTCCCACCAGGCGTCGCTGTCATGGATGACCGGGGTGAAGGCGAAGTTGTAATCGGGCGGCGGAGAGGACGTGGCCCATTCCAGGGTGCGCCCGCCCCAGGGGTCGCCGTCCGTGTCGCGCAGCTTGTCGCGGTTCAGGATGCTGACGGCGATCTGGATCAGGAAGGCCAGGATGCCGACCGCGATGACGGCCGCGCCGATGGCGGCGATCACGAACCAGATCTGCAGCGAGGGGTCGTCGAACACCCGCATCCGGCGCGTCACGCCCATCAGGCCCAGCACGTACAGCGGCGCGAAAGCCAGCCAGAAACCCACGATCCAGCACCAGAAGCTGACCAGGCCCCACGTCTTGTCCAGCTTGAAGCCGAAGGCCTTGGGGAACCAGAAGTTGAGGCCCGCAAACAGGCCGAACAGCACCCCGCCGATGATGACGTTGTGGAAGTGGGCGATCAGGAACAGCGAGTTGTGCAGCACGAAGTCGGCCGGCGGCACCGCCAGCAGCACGCCCGTCATCCCGCCGATCACGAAGGTCAGCATGAAGGCGACCAGCCACATCATCGGCAGCTCGAACCGGATGCGCCCCCGGTACATCGTGAACAGCCAGTTGAAGATCTTCGCCCCTGTCGGGATCGAGATGATCATGGTGGTGATGCCGAAGAAGCTGTTCACCGAGGCGCCCGAGCCCATGGTGAAGAAGTGGTGCAGCCACACCAGGTAGGACAGGATCGTGATGACGACCGTCGCATAGACCATGGACGTATAGCCGAACAGCTTCTTGCCCGAGAAGGTCGAGGCGACCTCAGAGAAGACGCCGAACAGCGGCAGGATCAGGATGTAGACCTCAGGGTGGCCCCAGATCCAGATCAGGTTCACGTACATCATCGGGTTGCCGCCGAAGTCGTTCGTGAAGAAGTTGGTCCCGACGTAACGGTCCAGCGTCAGCAGGGCCAGCACCGCCGTCAGCACCGGGAAGGACGCCACGATCAGCACGTTGGTGCACAGCGAGGTCCAGGTGAAGACGGGCATCTTCATCAGGCCCATGCCCGGCGCGCGCATCTTCACGATGGTGGCGATCAGGTTGATGCCGGACAGCGTCGTGCCCACCCCCGCGATCTGCAGGGCCCATATGTAATAGTCGACCCCGACGCCGGGGCTGTAGCCGATGCCCGACAGCGGCGGATAGGCCAGCCAGCCGGTGCGGGCGAACTCGCCCACGAACAGCGAGGCCATGATGATGATCGCCCCGGCCGTGGTCATCCAGAAGCTGAAGTTGTTCAGGAACGGAAAGGACACGTCGCGCGCGCCGATCTGCAGCGGCACGACGTAGTTCATCAGGCCCGTGACCAGCGGCATGGCCACGAAGAAGATCATGATGACGCCGTGGGCGGTGAAGATCTGGTCGTAGTGGTGGGCGTTCAGATAGCCCTCGGACCCGCCGAAGGCGATCGCCTGCTGGATCCGCATCATGATGGCGTCGGCGAAGCCGCGCAGCAGCATGATGATGCCCAGGATCATGTACATGATGCCGATCTTCTTGTGATCGACGGTCGTGAACCACTCTTTCCAGAGATAGCCCCAGAGCTTGAAGTAGGTCAGCGCGCCCAAGAGGGCGACGCCGCCCAGGGCGACGACGATCATGGTCACGACCAGGATCGGCTCGTGCAGCGGCAGGGCCTCCCAGGTCAGGCGGCCGAAGATCAGCGGGATCAGTTGGTCAGCGGACATCGTCGATCAATCAGGCGTTGGGAGCGGCGGACGCCGGCGCGGAAAGGGAAAGCGAGGCCATCGGCACGCCCGGCGGAACCAGCCCCATCCCCCTCAGCGGCGCCCGGTCGACGGGACCGCGCTCGGCGTTCTGGAGTTCGGAGCGGCGGGTGCGCTCGGCGGCGGCGGCGGCGGCCTGCAACGGCGTGCAGATGGTCATGACATAGCTGTCGTCCGAGCCGAAATAGGCCGGGTTGGAGCCGCGGCCGGCGTACTTATCGTAGATCAGCGGCATGGTGTTGCGCACCGAGGCCATGGTCAGTCCGCCCTTGCGGTCGATGTCCATCATCTCGCCCATGCACATCTTCCCGGGCTCGACGCACATGTTCAGGATGGCGTCCCACAGGCCGCCCTCGACGCTGGCGAAGTGCAGGGCCGGGACCTTCTCGCTGGGCTTTTCGAGCTCGAGATAGCGTTCGCGGTCCAGAGGCTGGCCGCCCTGGCGCACGCCGGCGATCCAGCGGTCGAACCCGGCCTGGTCCAGGCCGTGGAAGGCGAACCGCATGTTGGAGAAGCCGTCGCCGGAATAGTTGGCGGAAAAGCCCACATATTCGCCGGGGTGATTGATGACCGCGTGAAGCTTCGTCTCCATGCCCGGCATGGCGTAGATCTGGCCGGCCAGGGCGGGAATGTAGAAGCTGTTCATCACCGACGACGAGGTGATGTGGAAGCGGATCGGCCGATCCACCGGCGCGGCCAGCTCATTGACCGTGGCGACGCCGTACTGCGGATAGATGAACATCCACTTCCAATCCAGGGCGACCACATTGACCTGAAGCGGCTCGACCTGTTCGGCCACGGCCTGGCCCGGCTTGATGCGGTCCAGCGGGCGATAGGGATCCAGCAGGTGGGTGCCGGCCCAGGTCAGGGCGCCCAGGCAGATGATGATCAGCAGCGGGGCCGACCAGATCACCAGCTCCAGCGAGGTGGAGTGATCCCAGTCCGGCTCGTACTCGGCCGCCTTGTTCGATTCCCGGTACTTCCAGGCGAAGAAGACGGTCAGCGCCATCACCGGCACGATGATGAGCAGCATCAGCAGCGTGGAGATGACCAGAAGGTCGCGCTGCTGGCCGGCGATGTCGCCGGCCGGAGCCATCACCACCATGTCGCAGGCGGACAGCAGGGCCAGCACAGGCAAAATCATAAGCAGGCGCAAACGGCGCACGGGAGCTCCAATCTGTCGGCGTCGGACAAGGGGGAGGCGTCGCGACGGTTCAGGGGCGTTGTGGCGCGGCTCGTAGGATGGGTTCGCCGGGAACGACAGTGGACAATCTGTCCTATCCTCTCGAACGGCCTTTCGGCGCAAAGGGCGCGGTTCAATCCTGCGGCGATCCGCCGTATAAGTTGCCGAACTGGAGCGACCGGAGCTCATGACCGCCTCGACCCCTTCGTCAGAATCCCTGGAACGCGACGCCGCGCATATCAACACGCGGCATGGCAAGGTGGATGCGGGCGAAATCGCCATCGGCGTCATCATAGGCCGAACGTCCGAATTCTTCGACTTCTTCGTTTACGCCATCGCCTCGGTCGTGGTGTTCCCGCAGCTGATCTTCCCCTTCGCCGGCCCGGTGGGGGGCACGCTGCTGTCCTTCGCCGTCTTCGCCCTGGCCTTCCTGGCCCGCCCGCTGGGCACGGCCCTGTTCATCGCCATCGACCAGAAGTTCGGTCGCGGGGCCAAGCTGACGACCGCGCTGTTCCTGCTGGGCACCTCGACGGTGTCGGTGGCCTTCATCCCCGGGTACGAGACCGTCGGCCTGTGGGCGCCGGTGCTGCTGGCCATCACCCGCATCGGCCAGGGCGTGGCCCTGGGCGGCGCCTGGGACGGGCTGGCCTCGCTGCTGGCACTGAACGCCCCGGAGAACCGCCGCGGCTGGTACGCCATGGTGCCGCAGCTGGGCGCGCCGATCGGCCTTATCGTCGCCTCGGCCCTTTTCGCCTTCTTCCTGAACACCCTGTCCCCGGCCGACTTCCTGGACTGGGGATGGCGCTATCCGTTCTTCGTGGCCTTCGCCATCAACGTGGTGGCCCTGTTCGCCCGACTGCGGATCGTCGTCACGCCGGCTTTCCAGAAGCTGTTCGAGACGCGCGAGCTGCAGCCCGTTGCCGTCGCCCAGGCGGTCCGCGCCGAAGGCCCGCGCATCTGGATCGGCGCCTTCGCCCCGCTGGCCAGCTTCGCCATGTTCCACATGGTCACGGTGTTTCCGTTGTCCTGGATCTATCTGTTCACGCGCGAGACGCCGGTGCGCTTCCTGCTGATCGAGATGGTGGGGGCGGTGTTCGGCCTCTTGGCCATCCTGGCCTCGGGCGTCCTGGCCGATCGCTACGGCCGACGCACCCTGCTGGCGATCACCGCAGCCGGCATCGCCGCCTTCTCGGGCTTCGCGCCCCAGTTGCTGAATGGCGGTACGATAGGCGAACTGGTGTTCATGATCTCGGGCTTCATCCTGCTGGGCCTGTCGTTCGGGCAGGCGTCCGGCCCCGTGGCGTCCAGCTTCAGCCTGGCCAACCGCTACACCGCTTCGGCCCTGACCTCGGACCTGGCGTGGCTGTTCGGCGCCGGCTTCGCGCCGCTGGCGGCGCTGTGGATCTCCAGCCAGTTCGGCCTGATCGCGGCCGGCGCCTATCTGTTGTCCGGCGCGGTCTTCACGCTGCTGGCCCTGTGGCTGAACCGCGAACTGGCCCGCAGCGCCTCCGACAAGCAGCGGGGCGCCAAGGCGGCCTGATCGGCGCCGCCTCTCCCCTGCCCCCGACGCGACGACGCCGCCCGCTGGACTTCAGCGGGCGGCGTTTTCGTTTCCGTCGACGGGACGACCGGCCTCAGAACAGACCCGAGCCCTTGGGCAGTTCGTTGTAGCGATGGACCCGCATCGACAGAACGAAGGCGAAGCCGATCATCACCGTCATCATCGACGATCCGCCGTAGGACAGCAGCGGCATCGGCACGCCCACGACAGGCGCCAGCCCCATCACCATCGCCCCGTTGATCATCACGAACAGGGCGAAGAAGGCGGTCATCCCCGCCGCGCCGATGCGCCCGAAGTGGCTGTGGGCCAGCGAGGCGATGCGCAGGGCGATGATGATGACCCCGACATAGCACAGCAGCAGGAAGCACGAGCCGACGAAGCCGAACTCCTCGGCCACGGTGGAGAAGATGAAGTCCGTGTGGCGTTCCGGCAGGAATTCCAGCTGGCTCTGGCTGCCCAGGCCATAGCCCTTGCCCAGGATGCCGCCCGAGCCCAGGGCGATCTTGGACTGGATGATGTTGTAGCCGGTCCCGCTGGGGTCGCCTTCGGGGTTCAGGAAGGTCAGGATCCGATTGCGCTGATAGTCGTGCATCCCGAACATCACGAAGGGCGGGACGATGGCGATGGCGGCGGCGGCCAG
Source organism: Brevundimonas albigilva (assembly GCF_023573565.1). Lineage (NCBI taxonomy): Bacteria > Pseudomonadati > Pseudomonadota > Alphaproteobacteria > Caulobacterales > Caulobacteraceae > Brevundimonas > Brevundimonas albigilva. The sequence continues at coordinate 1,325,428 of NZ_CP097649.1, read as the reverse complement.
GACGCCGATGATGCGCCAACTCAGCCCCGCCATGAACATGACGACCGCGCCGGTCAGGCCGATGATCATGGCCGACCCCAGGTCGGGCTGTTTGGCCACCAAGACGAAGGGCACGCCGATCATGGCCGCCGGAACGATCAGCTTCCAGCTGAAGCGCGCATCCTCGGCCGAATGGTTGTGGTACCAGCGCGCCAGCGCCAGCACCAAGCCCAGCTTGATGAACTCGGCCGGCTGGATCCGGATGAAGCCAAGGTTCAGCCAGTTCTTGGCGCCCGCCCCCACGGGTTGATACCCCAGCGGCGTGAATTCGATCATCAGCACCAGGATCAGCAGCACGCCGTACAGCGGATAGGCGGCGCGGAACCACCAGCGCGGATTGACCAGCGCCAGGGCCAGCATGACGACCAGCATGCCGACGAAGCGGATCAGCTGGTTCAGCGCCCACGGCTCCCACGAACCGCCGGCGATGGAATACAGCATGGCGACGCCCGAACCGGCGATGACGCCGACCAGGCCGACCAGACGCCAGTCGATCTCGGCGATCTTGCTGGACAGCCGCTCGCGCTGGCCGGGCCGCGTCAGGGCCGACGCCGTCATCGCGGATCCTCGGAATAATAGGGACGCGGTCCGGTGCGGGGCGCGCGGGGGCGCGGCGCGGGATCGGGTTCGGCGATCTCCGGCGGGGGCGGCGCGGCCCCGGCCACGATGTCGTCGGACTCCGGCGGCCCGGTGGGCTCGGGCGGCGGCGGGCGCTCGATCCGCGCTCGCATGTCCGGATCCTTCAGCAGCACCGTGCGCATGACTTCACGGGCGCGCGGCGCGCCGGCGGTGGCCCCGCCCTTGCCGCCGTGCTCGATGATGACCGCCACGGCGTAGCGCGGCTCGTCGATCGGCGCGAAGGCCACGAACAGATTGTGGTCCTTCAGCGCCCAGATGTCGCTCTTGCGCGGACCCGAGCCATAGTCGCGCGACTGGGCCGTGCCGGTCTTGCCGGCCATCTGCAGGTCGCCCAGACCCAGCTGGCTCTGGCGATAGGCGGTGCCCGACCGGTCGTTGGCCACGGCGATCATGCCGCCGCGCACCAGTTGAAGATGCTCGGGCTTGAACGGCAGGTCGGGCGCCTCGGCGCCGCTGGGCCGATCGACCCCGCCGACTGACTTGATGAGCCGGGGCTGGAGCGCCTTCTTGGCGTTGGCCAGGCGCGAGGTCATGACCGCCAGCTGCAGGGCGTTGACGGTGATCGCCCCCTGGCCGATGGCGACCGAGGTGGTCTCGCCCGGATGCCAGACCGGATCGCGGGGGAAGGTGCGCGCCTTCCATTCCGTGCTGGGCAGCAGCCCCTTCTTCTGGTTGGCGATGCCGATGTCGAAGGTGTGCTCGAAACCCAGTTCGCGCGCCGTGTCGCGGATGCGGTCCACCCCGGCGCGATTGCACATGGCGTAGAAATAGACGTCGCACGAGTTCTTGATGGCGTCGTGCATGTTCTGCGCGCCGTGACGGCCCCAGCAGCGCTGGACCCGGTTGCCGGTGCGCCACGCGCCGTTGCACACCACCTTGATCTCGGGATCGACGCCCGCGGCCAGCAGCGCCAGGGCCGTCGTCGGCTTGAAGGTCGACCCCGGGGGGAAGGTCCCCCCCAGCGCCTTGTCCAGCAACGGCTTGCGCTCGTAGTCGGCCAGGGCGCGATAGATGCGCGTGGGCACGCCGCTGACGAACAGGTTGGGATCGAACGACGGCGACGACACCATGCACAGGATGTCGCCGTTGCGAACGTCCATCACCACGCATGAGCCCGACTCGTCGCCCATCACTTCCAGCGCGCGGTTCTGGACGTCGGCGTCGAGGGTCAGCACCACCTCGGCGCCCGGCACGGCGGGGCGCGACCCGCCCACGTCCTCGGCCACCACCCGCCCGCGCGCGTCGACCTCGACCCGATTGCCGCCGGCCACGCCGCGCAGGTCCTCGTCCAGCGCCTTTTCGATCCCCTGCTTGCCGATGCGGAAGGCGGGGTTGAACAGCATTTCCGGCGGGTCCTTGCCCGCGTCGCGGATCGCCTTGACGTCGCGATCCGACACCTTGGCGACATAGCCGACCACATGGGCGAAGGCGCCGCCGAAGGGGTAGTATCGGGCCTCGTTCATATCGACCATCACGCCGGGCAGTTCGTTGGCGTACTGGTTGACCTTGGCGAACTCCTCCCAGCTGAGGTCGGACTTGACCGGCACCGGCATGAATTTGCGCGCCGCATTGACGTCGCGAATGATCGCGCGGCGACGTTCCATCGTGTCCGGCAGCAGCCGGCCCAGCAGGTCCAGCGTCTGGTCCAGATCCTTGGTCTCGTCGCGCACGATCAGCACGCGGAAGCTGGGCCGGTTGCCCGCCACCACCACGCCGTTGCGGTCCTTGATCAGCCCGCGCGGCGGCGGCACCAGGCGGAAGTTGAACTGGTTCTGCGTCGCCAGGGTCGCATATTCCTGGGCCTGGACGACCTGAAGCTGTCCCAGTCGCCCGACCAGGGCGGTGACGCCAAGCACGGTCAGTCCGCCCACCACGAAGGTTCGGCGCAGGAACGACCCCTGCCGCTCGTTGGCGTCGGCGAAGAAGATGGACGGTTCGCTGCTCATCGGAACCTCGTATCGCCGTCGTCGAACCGCTCGATCAGCCAGTGGGCCAGCGGATACAGCAACAGGGTCGGCGCCACCTGGCCCACCACGGGCAGGATGGCGGGCGGGTTGCCGGCCCGCAAGGCCACGATGGCGTAGGCCAGGACGAACGCCGCGACCACGCAGACCAGATACCAGGCGAAGCGCACCAACCCCTCATGCCCCGCCAGCAGGCTGCGCGAGGCCAGAACCGCTCCGTACACGCCCATGAGGCACAACGGCCAAAGGCCCAGCGGCCCGTTCCAGAACAGGTCCAGGAAAAGGCCCAGGGCGAACAGCATCGCCGCGCCCAGCATCGACGGCCGGATCAGGGGCCAGGCGAAGGCCAGGACCATCGGGATCACCGGCTCGGGCAACCTCAGGCCGAACAACTCTGCCGGCGTGGCCAGGATGACGGTGGCGGCGACGGCCGCCAGGGCCGGATAGATGATCCACTGCAGGGGCCCGACCACACGAACCGCGGCGGGGCGTCTCACGTCTCGTCCTCCGCATCCGGGCGGGCGGGCGCCGCGGCGGCCGGGGCCGCCTGAGGCGGGGTCTGGGCCTGGCCCTGCGCTTGCGCCTGCGGTCTGGGCTGGCCCGTAGAGGGACGGGTTTCAGCCGCGACGGGGCGCGCCGTCCGTCCTTGGGTCGGAGCCGGTGCGTTCGGGCGAGCCTGGCCCTGAGGCTGAGCCTGAGTTTGGGCTTGGGCTTGGGCCTGCTGGGCGGCGCGCAGGCGCTCGGCCTGTTCCGCCTGCGCCACGGCCAGTCGGGTGCGCTCGGCCTGGGCCTCGGCCTCGGCGCGGCGGCGGGCCGCCACGTCCGCGATCTGGGCGGCCTGTTCCGGCGTCGGCTCCGGCGCCGTGGTCAGGCCGGCCAGGGGCGGCGCGTTCAGGGCTTCCGGGCTTACCAACTGCGCGAAGTTCTGGAACAGCAGGATGCGGACGTAGTCGATGGGGCCGCGATCGCTGAACAACTTGACGCGCCAGGCGCCGTCGACGCCTCGCGCCACCACGCCCACCGGCAGGCCGCGCGGCACCCCGCCGCCGTCGCCCGACGACAGCACCCGGTCGCCCGGCTGCAGGGCGCCGGCGCCGCGCACATAGTCCAGACGGGGATTCTCGCCGCCGTCGCCCACCAGCATGGCGCGCGTGTCCGTCCGCTCGATCAGCACCGGCACGCGCGAGGCCACGTCGGTCAGCAGCACCATGCGGCTGACGCCGCCGGTCACGCCGGTCACGCGCCCGGCCAGGCCGAACTCGTTCATCACCGGATTGCCGATCCGCACGCCCTTGGCCTGGCCCGCGTCCAGCAGCCGAGCGCGCGCGAAGGGACCGCGCACGTCCGAGATCGCGCGCGCCGTCACCATCGGCATCGGCGGTTCGGTCCGCAGGCCCATCATGGCCTCGTAGCGGCCGTTGACGTTCTTCAGGGCGATGGCCTCGTCGCGCCAGGCGCGCAGGTCCGCGATCTCGGCCTTCAGCCGGCGGTTCTCGGAGACGGCGAAGAAATAGCCGCCGATGTAGTCGCCGACCGCCCCGACCCAACGCACGGGGGCGGACAGCACCCCGCCCGCCGGCGCCGCCACGGCCTCGGTTCCGCTGCGCAGCGCGCCATAGGCGGATACGCCGTCATCGGACCGGCGGTCGGTCGCCAACAGCAGGATGGCGCCGACGATGGCCACCACGACCACGACGGCCGCCGTCCACGTCAGCGGGACCTTGAGGTTCTCGAAAGGGCCGTCGCGAAACGCCACGGGCGACCTACCAATCAGGAAAATGGAATCGGTGGACGCCTTCCACCGCCGGAGGCCAGCCTATCGCAAAATCGCGGCGGGAATAAAACCGCGATCACGAAGGCCTTATCGGGACTGCGCGGCCTCAGAAGGCCGCGTCGAGCACGCCCTTCATCCAGCGCGGATGCTCCAGCACGCGCCCGCAGCCCACGGCCACGCACGACAGCGGATCGTCCGCCACCGAGACCGGCAGGCCGGTGTGGTCGCGGATCTCGACGTCCAGACCGCGCAGCAGCGCGCCGCCGCCGGTCAGCATGATGCCCTTGTCGGCGATGTCGGCGGCCAGTTCCGGCGGCGTCGCCTCCAGCGCCACCTTCACGGCCTCTATGATCTGGGTGACCGGCTCGGCCAGGGCCTCGGCGGCCTGGCGCTCGCTGATGCGCACCTCGCGCGGCACGCCCTGCATCAGGTCGCGGCCCTTGACCTCGATCGACAGGCCTTCGCCGTCGGCCGGGATGCGGGCGGTGCCGATGTCCTTCTTGATGCGCTCGGCGGTCGTCTCGCCGATCAGCAGGTTATGGTTGCGACGCATGTAGCTGATGATGCTGTCGTCCATCTTGTCGCCGCCGACGCGGACCGAGCGCGAATAGACGATGCCCGACAGGGACAGAACGGCGACTTCCGTCGTGCCGCCGCCGATGTCGACGACCATCGAGCCGGTCGGCTCGTGGATCGGCAGGCCCGCGCCGATCGCGGCGGCCATCGGCTCGTCGATCAGGCCCACGCGGCGCGCGCCGGCGTTCAGGCAGCTGTCGTTGATGGCGCGGCGTTCGACCGCCGTGGCGCCCGACGGCACGCAGACGATGATCTTGGGGTTCACGAAGCCCTTGCGGTTATGCACCTTGCGGATGAAGTGCTTGATCATCTCCTCGGCGACCTCGAAGTCGGCGATGACCCCGTCCCGCATCGGGCGGATGGCTTCCATGTGGCCGGGCGTCCGGCCCAGCATCTGCTTGGCCTCTATGCCCACGGCGTGGACGATCTTGCGCCCGCCGACGTTTCTCAGCGCCACGACCGACGGCTCGTTCAGCACGATGCCCTTGCCCTTCTGGTAGATCAGGGTGTTGGCGGTGCCCAGGTCCATCGCGATGTCGTTGGAGATCGCGCCGAAGAGGGAAAAGCTCATGGGAAAGGATACCGTATGTTCTGGGCCGAGGGCGTCTTTGTTCGCAGTCGACCTGGCGACGCCCACACGATGGGGATCCCCTTCCCCGTCCGCGTCCTGATCGTCTTCGCCACGCCTACCGGAAGCCCGTTTGCCCGCATGCGGAGACGATGGCAAGCCCCGATAACGGCCTCGTCAGCTTGGCCGTTCACGGCTTCGCGACGGGCTCAGGCGGCCCGGTTCGCTCGCCCCTGCGCCAGCGGGTAGAGTTCGCGCTCCTCGCGTTCCACCCGCCGCGCGACCGCGCCCATCAGATTGTGCGTCGCCGAGGCGAACCGGGCCGGCGCGCGCTGGATGGCCTCGACCGTCCACAGGGCCAGATGCCCCGCCCAGACCTGGGCGATGCCGCCCATCTCCTCGACGCAATCCAGGGCCAGGGCCCGCGTGGCCGGATCGTCGCTGTCGGAAAGCAACGGCATGACCGAGCGATCTTCCAGTTCGAGATGCGCCCCCAGCACGCGGTCCAGCCGCTCCAGCAGCGTGCGGGCCTCCGTCGCGTCCTCGCGCGTGCGAATCTTGCCGACCAGGCCGACCAGGTCGCTGGCCAGGCGGATGATCGCCTGATGTTGCCCGTGCAGTTTCCGGAAATCCATGATGACGCCGGCTCCTCTCGGCTCGCAGATTTCGCAGGGCGGGATGAAGGGCGGATAAATCGCTGATTAGGGGATAATCCGGATCAGTCTCCGCGCGCAGCTTCGCGGCGTCGCACCACTTCGCGCACCGCCAGCATCAGGCCGAGCCAGGCCAGGGCCACCCCCGCCAATATGGCCGAGGTCCACACCCCGTCGCCGCTCACGGCCGTCATGAACGAGCCCCCGAAGAAGGCGACCAGCGCCGTCTTGGGCAGCACGCCCAGGGCGCAGCCGGCCAGGAACAGCGGAAACGACGCTCGCGCCGCGCCGAAGGCCATGTTGACCACGATGAAGGGCGCCGAGGGCACGTTGCGGATCATGAAGCTGGCGTAGAAGGCGTTCTTGCCCACGAACCGGGTCAGCCGCCCGACCGTTCGCCCGCCGTGCCGCTCCAGCAGCCGCGCCGTCGGCCCCCGCCCCATCCAGTAGGTCAGGCCGGCCGAGGCGATCGTCGCCACCCAGCTGTAGAGAAAGCCGTACCACGGGCCGAAGGCCACCACGCAGGCGGCGATCAGGATGAACTGCGGCGCGCCGAATACGGCGGCCACGCTGAACACGACCACGGCGGCCGGCAGTCCCCACGGCCCGTGCCTGAACCCGCCCAGCCACGCTTCCAGCCGCGTCTCGGCGTCAAGGCCCAGTTGGCTCTTGCCGACGGCGAACAGGGCGATCATCGCGCCGAGCAGCAGCGCCGTCGCCAGCACGGCGCGCCAGCGTCGCGCCTCCATGTTGGACAGAAAGTCGACGATCCACCGCATCAGGGCGCGCATATCACCCGATCCGCACATTAGCGAGCCGCCATCCATTGTCCCGGCGGGCCACGCCGCGTAAGAAACCGCGCCTCCCCGGCACGAAACTTCCAAATCGACGGGAATATCATGTCCAGCCTGCAATCCTCCGCCCTCGCCCGCGTCAAGCCGTCGGCCACCATCGCGGTGACCGCCCAGGCGCGGAAGCTGAAAGCCGAGGGTCGCGACGTGATCGGGCTGGGCGCCGGAGAACCGGACTTCGACACGCCGGACAACATCAAGCAGGCCGCCATCGACGCCATCAATCGCGGCGAAACCAAATACACCGACGCCGACGGCATGCCCGAGCTGAAGAAGGCCATCGCCGCCAAGTTCGCGCGCGAGAACGGCCTGACCTACGACGTGTCGCAGATCCACGTGGCGCCCGGCGGCAAGCCGGTCATCTTCAACGCCCTGGTCGCGACGCTGAACCCGGGCGACGAGGTGATCGTGCCCGCCCCCTACTGGGTGTCCTATCCGGACATGGTCCTGCTGGCCGGCGGCGAGCCGGTCACGGTCGTCGGCGAGGAAAAGGACGGCTTCAAGCTGCGCCCCGCCGTGCTGGAAGCCGCCATCACGCCCCGCACCCGTTGGCTGATCCTGAACAGCCCGTCCAATCCCACCGGCGCCGCCTACACGCGCGCCGAACTGGAGGCCCTGGCCGAGGTGCTGCGCCGCCATCCGCACGTCTGGGTGCTGACCGACGACATGTACGAGCACCTGGTCTATGGCGACTTCGAATACACCACCATCGCCCAGGTCGCGCCGGACCTGATCGACCGCACCCTGACGGTCAACGGCGTCAGCAAGGCCTACGCCATGACCGGCTGGCGCATCGGTTATGCGGGGGGTCCCAAGCCGCTGATCGACCTGATGCGCAAGGTCGCCAGCCAGACGACCTCCAACCCCGCCAGCATCAGCCAGTGGGCGGCGGTCGAGGCGCTGAACGGGCCGCAGGACTTCATGGCCGAACGGCGCGACGCCTTCGAGAAGCGTCGCGACCTGGTCGTCTCCATGCTGAACCAGGCGTCGGGGATCACCTGCGCGACGCCCGAGGGCGCCTTCTACGTCTATCCGTCCATCGCCGGCCTGATCGGCAAGACGACAGACGGCGGCGTCGTCATCGACGGCGATTCGACCTTCGCCGCCGAGCTGCTGAACGCCGAGGGCGTGGCCGTGGTCCAGGGCGAGGCCTTCGGCCTGTCGCCCTATTTCCGCATCAGCTACGCCACCTCGGACGCCGTGCTGGAAGAGGCCTGCGGCCGCATCCAGCGCTTCGCGGCCTCGCTGCGCTGATCGAACGAACGGTCCTTAAACGAAAACGGCGGCCCCCTTCGGAGCCGCCGTTTTTTCTTGCCGAACGACCGTTCAGGGCCGGCTGGCCATGCCCAGCTTGATCGGCTTGGCCTCGTCGTTCGCCCCGCCGCGCTTGACGCCCCAGAGCAGGATCACCGGCGCGCCGACATAGATCGACGAATAGGTGCCGACGACGATGCCGAACATCAGGGCGATGGAGAAGCCGAACAGCGCTTCGCCCCCGAAGAGCGCCAGCGCCGCCAGCACCATGACCGCCGTGCCGCCGGTGATGATGGTCCGGGTCAGGGTTTCGTTCAGCGACAGGTCGATGACGTCGCGCAATGGCATCGTCTTGTACTTGCGCAGGTTCTCGCGCAGCCGGTCGAACACCACGACCGTGTCGTTCATCGAATAGCCGATGATGGTCAGGATGGCGGCGACCATGTTCAAGCTGAACTCCAGCCGAAACAGGACGATCAGGCCGAAGGTCAGGATCACGTCGTGCAGCAGGCCGATCACGGCGCCGAACCCGAACTGGGGCTCGAACCGGAACCAGACGTAGAGGAACATCAGCCCCACGGCGACGGCCAGGGCCATCAGGCCCGAGGTGAACAGCTCGCCCGAGACCTTGGAGCCCACCACGCTGACCCCGGAATAGCTGACCTGGCCGACGGCCTGGCTCACCGCGCCCTCGACCTGGCGCACCACCTGGGTCTGGTCGCGACCTTCCGGCACCTGGAAACGCAGGATGGCGGTCGAACCGTCATTGGCGTTGGTGTCGCGCCGGGCGATGCCCTGCACCTGGACGTCGCCCAGGTTCAGGCCGCTGACGGCCTCGCGCACGCGGTCCAGCTGGATTTCCTGTCCGGCGGGCTTGGACACCTCCATCGAGGCGCCGCCCCGGAAGTCGATGCCCATGTTCAGACCAGGATAGAAGCAGGCCACGATCGAGGCCACGCACAGCAGCACGGACAGGATGCCGGCCGGCCGCGCATATTTGACGAAATGGAAGTTCGTCTTCTGCGGCAGAATCTTGATGAGGGGCCATCCACGCATCGCCATCACTCCGCGATCGGCAGTTTCTTGGGCCTGGCCTTCTTCAGCCAGTACGCCAGCAGGACCTGGGCGACCAGGATCGAGGAGAACATCGAGGTGATCACCCCGATGCTCAGCGTCCAGGCGAAGCCCCGCACGGGACCGGCGCCGAAGACGAACATGATGGCCGCCGCCACCAGGGTGGTGACGTTGGCGTCCAGGATGGTGCCCCAGGCCTTGGAGAAGCCGGCGTCCATGCTGGCGATCACGCTGCGGCCGGACCGGGCCTCGTCGCGCATCCGCTCGTAGATCAGCACGTTGGCGTCCACCGCCACGGCGAAGGTCAGGATCAAACCGGCGATGCCCGGCAGGGTCAGCGTCGCCTGGGTCAGCGACATGGCCGCGATGATCAGCACCCCGTTCAGGATCAGGCCCAGCACCGACACCCCGCCGAACAGCAGACCGTAGGCCAGAAGCATGAAGACCACGATGATGGCGAAGCCGATGGCGGTCGACAGGGCGCCCGCGGCCACGGCGTCGGCGCCCAGCTCGGCGGTGACGACCCGACGTTCCTCGACGTTCAGGGGCGCCGGCAGGGCGCCGCCGTTCAGCAGGTTCACCAGGGTGGAGGCTTCCTCGATGGTGAACTGGCCGGTGATCTGGCCCGAGCCGCTGGTGATCGCGCTCTGGATCGTGGGGGCGGAGATGACCTTGCCGTCCAGGATGATGGCGAAGGGCTTGCCCAGATTGGCGGCGGTCGCCTCGCCGAAGCGGCGGGCGCCGGTTCCGTCGAAGCGGAAGTCGATGGCCGGACGGCCGCTCTGATCGGCGCCCACGCTGGCGCGCGTCAGGTTCTCGCCGGCCACCAGGATGCGGCGCTTGACCAGATAGGGCGTGCCCTGCTCGTCGGCCAGAAGCTGCGAATCCGGCGGCACCCGGCCGGCCAGGGCGTCCTGCACCGAGTTCTCGACGTCCACCATCTGGAAGGTCAGTTGCGCGGTCTGGCCGATGACCTCTTCCAGCTTGGTCGGATCGCTCTCGCCCGGGGCCTGGACCACGATGCGATCCGCGCCCTGGCGGGTGATCGAGGGTTCGCGCGTGCCCAGGCTGTCGATCCGGCGGCGCACCACCTCGATCGACTGGTCCACCGCGGTGGAGCCCATGCCGTTCAGCGCGGCGTCGGTGTAGGCGAAGCGGATGCGGTTGTCGCCGACGCGGGCGGCGGTGCGTTCCACCTGGCCGCTGGGACCGGCCGCGCCGGCCAGGGTCCGCAGCGCTTCGAACGCCGCGCCCTGTTGCGCCGGATTGGCCAGGGTCACGACCACGCCGCCTTCCTCGCGCTGGAAGCCGCCGGTGCTGATCCCCGCCTCGTTCAGGGTGACGCGCACGTCCTCGATCAGGTTGTTGACCCGCGCGGCGCGCATGGCCGGCACGTCCACTTCAAGAAGCAGATACGACCCGCCCTGAAGGTCCAGCCCCAGGTTCAGCGTGTTCTTGGGCAGCCAGCCGGGCAGCGCCTCGCGCTGGGCGGGGCTCAGCACGTTCGGATAGGCGAACAGCACCCCGAACAGCGCGGCGAGGACGACGAGGGTGACTTTCCAGCGCGAGAGCTGAATCATGTGGGCGATCCCGGATCAGCGATAGGCGCGCGTCAGGCCTTGGAGTCGTTGGCGGCGATGGCGGTGCGGTTGCGCACCTCGGCGATCATGCCCTTGACCACGCGCACGTTGACGCTGGGGGCGATCTCGACGTTGACCTCGGCGTCCTCGACGCGGGTGACCTTGCCGATCATGCCGCTGGACAGGACGACCGTGTCGCCGCGCTTGACGGCGCCGATGGCCGCCTGGTGTTCCTTGGCGCGCTTCTGCTGCGGACGGATCAGCAGGAAGTAGAACAGGATGAAGATGGCGACGATCGGCAGGAACTGCATGATCACGGCCATCATGCCGCCGTCAGCGGGAGCGCCCATAGGTTAGTCTCCAAGACACGAGGGGTCGGCCCTCGTCGGCGCCCCATCAAAAACGAGGCGCGGAACCTAGGGCCGACGTTGACGGAATGCAACGCGGCGAAAGCGCTATCGCGGCAGGACCGTCAGCGGGTCGATCGCCACCGGGTCGTCGCCCTGCATCTGCCGGGTCTCGAAGTGGATCGAGGGGCGGCCGTCGCCGGCGGTCAGGCCCACCGTGCCGATCTGCTGGCCCTGGCGCACATCGTCGCCGTCGCTGACGGTGGCCGAGCCCAGGTGGCCATAGACCGTCCGCCAGCCGCCGTTGTGCACGATCAGCACCGTCAGCCCCTGCCCGACCAGATCATCGCCGACATAGGCCACGCGCCCGGCGCCCGAGGCCACAACGGCCGCGCCGGCCGAGGCGCCGATGTTGATGCCGTTGTTGCGCTCGCCCATGCCCACCGGGCCGAAGCGGCGCAGGATCTCGCCCCTGACCGGCCAGACCAGATTGGCCGGGCTGGTCGCGGACGGCGGCGGCGCGCCGACGCTGGGCGCGGGTGCGACGGGCCGCGTCTGGGCCGGCAGGGCCGCATTGCCCGAAGGCGGCGGCGGAGGCGGGGGGACCGAACCGTTGGGCACCAGCACGCCCACCGGCGACGGGCCGGTCGCATAGGGATCGCGGCCGGTGTCGACCGCCGATTCGGGCAGGATGATCCGTTGCCCCGTCGTGATCGCGCCCCTGGGCCCCAGGCCGTTCAGGTCGATCAACAGTTGCACCGGCGTCTGGAACCGGCGCCCGACGCCCGAGATGGTGTCGCCCGGCTGGATCACATAGGCCGCGCCCGGCTGGCCGCTGTAGGGCGGCGGCGGGGGCGTCTGGCTCTGGGTCGGCGGCGTCACGCTGACCGTCGGCGGCAGGGCGCCGCCCTCCACCGATCCGACCGGCGCGGTCGCCGGCGGCGGCGCCTCATACTGGCCGGGACGATACGGTTGCGTCTGGGTTCCGCCGGGATAGGCCGGTCCCTGCTGGCCCTGCGGCGGATAGGACGTGGTCGGCGCGCCCTGCCCGGGCAGGGCCATCGGATGGGTCGGATAGCGCGGCTCGGACGGATAGCTGATGCACGCCGTCAGGCTGGCCCCCGCCGCCAGGATCAAAACCGTTCTCGTCCAGCCCGTCAGACCCGTCACCGGCCGCTCCTCGCATGGTTAAACTCGCCCGCCCGGTGTGCCCCGTCGGCGCCGCCAAGCCAACCCCGCAATGGGCGCGAAAGTTTGACGTGAAGGTTAACAGGACCGGCTTCGGCGCCGATCACCCCTCCTTGGCCGTCCCCTCGACCAAGGGCACGAACCGCACCTCCGTCAGGCTCTCGCGGCGGAAGGAGCCGTCGCCCTGGCCCACATAGCGGTGCAGCATCTGCACCGAGGTGCGCCCCACCGGCGCCACCAGCACGCCGTTCGGCTTTAGCTGCTTCAGCAGCTCGGTCGGCTCGTGCGGCGACGCCGCCGTGACCATGATGCGGTCGAACGGCGCCTGTTCGGGCCAGCCCAGCCCGCCGTCGCCGTGCCGGGTGATGACGTTGTCGATGTCTAGCGTCCGCAGCCGCGCCTCGGCCTCGTTCAGCAGGCTGCGATAGCGTTCGACCGAATAGACATAGCGCGCCAGCCGGCTCAGCACCGCGCACTGGTATCCGCTGCCCGTGCCGATCTCCAGCACCCGGTGGCGCGGCTGCACCTCCAGCGCCTGGGTCATCAGGCCGACGATATAGGGCTGGCTGATCGTCTGGGCGCAGTCGATGGGCAGGGCCTGATCTTCCCACGCCTGGTCCAGGAACTTCTCGTGCACGAAGACCGAGCGGTCGACGCTCTCCATCGCCGCCAGAACGCGCGGGTCCGTCACCCCCTGCTGGCGCAGCGACAGGATCAGACGCCCGGCCCGGTCGTCGCGCAGGTTCAAGATATCTTCCCCCATTTACGGGGGAGGGGGACCCCGAACGGGTGGAGGGGGCGGACGCACGCGCCGTGTCCGGGGTCGCCCCCTCCACCACGCTGCGCGCGGTCCCCCTCCCCCGCTTTGCGGTGGAGGATCAAGCCACCCGCTCCACCTTGCGAGGCGGCGCGCCGCCCAGCACCTTCTTCAGGTCGTTGACGCTGGCCATGTGGGTCAGGTCGATATGCAGCGGCGTGACCGAGATGCGGCCCTCGTCGATGGCGCGCAGGTCGGTGCCCTCGGCGTGCTCCTGCTTCTGGCCGCGGAAGCTCATCCAATAGTAATCCCGCCCGCGCAGGTCGGTTCGGCGCACCGCGTGCATCTCGCCCACGTCGCGGAACCCCTGGGTCGTCACCTCCACCGCCTCGACCTGTTCGGGCCGCCGGTTGGGGAAGTTCAGGTTCATCACCACGCCGGGCTGCCATTTCTGGTCCAGCAGGCGGCTGATGATGGCCGGGGCGAAGGCCTCGGCCGTCTCCCAGTGGGCGATGACCTCGTCGTGGAACCGCTCCAGGCTCTGCGACAGGGCGATGGAGCGGATGCCGAACGCCATGCCCTGCAGCGCGCCCGCCACCGTGCCCGAATAGCTGACGTCCTCGCCGATGTTGTGCCCCCGGTTCACGCCCGACAGCACCAGGTCGGGCTTTTCCGGCATCAGGTCGTTGACCGCCAGCACCACGCAGTCGGTCGGCGTCCCCGTCACCGCGAACCGCTTGTCGCCCAGCCGATTGACCCGCAGCGGCTCGGTCAGGGTGATCCCCCGCCCCTTGCCCGACTGCTCCACGGCGGGGGCGCACACCCAGACGTCATCGGTCAGGGTGCGCGCGATCTTTTCAAGGCATTCAAGGCCTTCCGCCTCGATCCCGTCGTCGTTTGTCAGCAGTATCCGCATCGGCTCAGCGCAGAACCCGCACCGAATCCGCCTTGATCACATAGTCGGCGCGGCACTGGTTGGTGATCCGGGCGCCCTCGTGCATCAGCGTCTGCACCCCGTCGCGGTCGGCCCAGGCCGCGGCGCGCCCGGTGAAGACGACCTTCGCGCCGTTCAGGTCGCGCGCCGCCGCCTGCGGGTCGCGCGGCAGAGCCCCGCTGACGCAGTTGGTCGGCGACGGCGGATTGTCCAGATCGCGCTGTTCCCGGAACAGCTGGAACTCGCCGCCCGAAACCCGCACCCAGCCGGCGAACTCGGTGGCCGAGGGGTCGAAATACGGATTGGGCGCGGTCGCCGCCGTGGCGCAGCCGCCCAGCAGGGCGGCGCCGACGGCGATCAGGGTCAGGGTCTTGGTCATGGCTTCAGGCTCCGACATGGGTGAGACCGCCCATATAGGGACGAAGGGCGGTCGGGACGGCGATACGGCCGTCCCCGTCCTGATAATTCTCCATGATCGCGACCAGGGTGCGACCGACCGCCAGGCCCGAGCCGTTCAGGGTGTGGACGAACTCGGTCTTCTTCTCGCCCGCCCGCTTGAACCGCGCGTCCATGCGCCGCGCCTGGAAGTCCCCGCAGTTCGAGCAGCTGCTGATCTCGCGATAGGTCCCCTGGCTGGGCAGCCAGACCTCCAGGTCGAAGGTCTTCTGCGCCGAGAAGCCCATGTCGCCCTTGCACAGCAGCATCCGCCGGAACGGCAGCTCCAGCGCCTTCAGCACCGCCTCGGCGCACCCCGTCATCCGCTCGTGCTCGGCTTCGCTGTCCTCCGGCCGCGTGATCGACACCATCTCGACCTTCGAGAACTGGTGCTGGCGGATCAGCCCGCGCGTATCGCGCCCCGCCGACCCCGCCTCGGCCCGGAAGCACGGCGTCAACGCCGTCATCCGCATCGGCGTCGCCAGATCGTCCTCGGACAGGATCGTCTCGCGTACGAGATTGGTCAGGGAGACTTCGGCGGTGGGAATGAGCAGATGTTCGCCGACGCGGAACAGATCCTCCTCGAACTTCGGCAACTGCCCCGTACCGAACATCGCCTCATCGCGCACCAGATAGGGCGGGTTCACCTCCAGATACCCATGCTGGTCCGTCTGCATGTCCAGCATGAACTGGCCGACGGCCCGCTCCAGCCGCGCAAGTTGGCCCTTCAGCACGGCGAACCGCGCGCCCGACATCTTCGCCGCCGCCTCGAAGTCCAGCAGGCCCAGCGCCTCGCCCAGGTCGGCGTGATCCTTGGCCGGCCCCGTGGAGCGCGCGCCTCCAGGCGCGCCTTCCCGCTCCGAGGCCCAGGCGGACACTTCGACATTGCCCGCCTCGTCCTCGCCGTCCGGCACGTCGTCGGCCGCCAGATTCTTCTGCGCCGCCAGCAGGTCGCGCAGGTCCTTGCCGACGGACGCCTCCACCTCGGCGGCGGCGGCGATCTCGCCCTTCAGCGCCTCGACCTCGGCCTTCAGGCGGTCGGCCTCGGCCATGTCCTTTCGGCCCATCGCCGCGCCGATCAACTTCGACGCCGCGTTCCGCTTGGACAGCGCATCCTGGCCCGCCGTCTGCGCCCGGCGCAGTTCGGCGTCCAGCCGCAGGATGTCGGCGACCAGCCCGTCAGCCCCGTCCACCCCGCGCGACGACCACCCCGCCACGTAAACCTGGGGGTTTTCGCGAATGGCTCTGATGTCGTGCATGGTCGGAAACTTCGGTCAGGCGGGAGAAGCCGAACGCTCTAGCCTCCCGCGCGGAGTCGGGCAACGCGCTGCACGGTTTCGCGCCGTGTCAGGCCCGCTCGCCGTCGCCGATGAAGGCGCCGGCGATCCAGCTGACCAAGCCGGTCACGATGGCCGCGCCGACGCCCGCCCACAGGCCGTCGACCGCGAAACCGCCCAGGAACATGGCCGTCAGCCCGATCATGGCGGCGTTCACCACCAGCAGGAACAGGCCCAGGGTCAGCACGGTGATCGGAAAGGTCAGCACCACCATGATCGGCCGCACGATGGCGTTGACCAGGCCCAGGATAATCGCCGCCGCGATCAGCGAGCCGGTGTTGGTGAAGTCCACGCCAGGCACCACCTGCGCCGACAGCCAAAGGCCGGCCATGGTCACCACGGCCTGGATGATGAAACGGATCATGACGCCCTCCGAAGGTTCAAGCTTCGCCATAATGCACGAAACGACGGAAGGCTCCCCCTTCCCGGCCGCGACTGCTAAGCGAAGGCCGGACCCAGCGACGGAGACCTCCATGAGCCTGCACGGCGACTATGATCCCGACAACGTCTTCGCCCGCATCCTGCGCGGCGACATGCCCTCGGTGAAGGTGTGGGAGGACGACCAGGTCCTGGCCTTCATGGACGTCTTTCCCCAGTCGGAGGGCCACGTCCTGATCATCGCCAAGGCGTCCCAGGCCCGCAACCTGCTGGAGGTGGAGCCCGAGGTCCTCAGCCACATGGCGCTGGCCCTGCAGCGCACGGCGCGCGCGGTGGAAAAGGCGCTGCGGCCCGACGGCCTCAGCGTGATGCAGTTCAACGGCGCGGCCGGCGGCCAGACCGTCTTCCACCTGCATTTCCACATCATCCCGCGCTGGGAGGACCGGCCGCTGAAAGGGCACGGCCACGCCCCGATGGCCGACGGCGAGACCCTGAAGGCCCTGGCCGGCCGGATCGCCGCCGAGCTGGACTGACAGCCGACTTGCGCCCGCGGCGATCCGTCCGCATAAGGCCCGCTTGCCCGACGGGGCGAGGCCGGTTTAGCTCAGCTGGTAGAGCAGCGGTTTTGTAAACCGAAGGTCGCGGGTTCGATTCCTGCAACCGGCACCAACCCTCCTTCCCGTCCGAGGACATGGCCGAGACAAAGAACAAGCTGGGGCACAGGATCGGCGCGCGGGGCGGGCGCACGCGTCAGGCCATCCTGGACGCGACCCGCCGGCTTCTGAACGAGCGGCACTACGGCGAAATCCGCGTGGCCGACGTCGCCTCGGCCGCCGACGTCTCGCCGTCCAACTTCTACACCTATTTCAAGACGGTGGAGGAGCCGGTTCTGGCCCTGTGCGAAGCGGCGGCCGACGACTTCCAGGGCCTGGCCAATCACTTTCAGGCCGACTGGCCCGGCGACCGGGCCTTCGCCATCGCCCGCGCCTTCATCCTGGACGTCATGGCCATCTGGCGCGCGCACGGACAGGTGCTGCGGGTCGAGCATATGCTGGCCGACAACGGCGACGCCGCCTTCGTCGAAAGCCGCGTCCGGCGCCTGCGCCGCCTGCACCTGGCCATCGAGCGGCGCGTGGCCCAGGCCCACGCCGCCGGCCTGCATCCGCGTGACTACAATCCGCGCCTGGCGTCCTACCAGATCGCCTCCATCGCCGAATCGACGGCCGCCAGCTTCGACCTGCTGCGCCGCGCCGACACGCCCGAGGCCATCCTGGACACGGCCGCCATCATCGTCGTCAAGCTGACGACGGGTCGCTAGAGGCCCAGCGGTCCGTAGAGCCAGGTCAGCCAGATCCCGATCGCCAGGAAGACGCCGAACGGCAGCCGGTCGCTCCCGCTGACCCGCCGGCGCACCATCAGTTGGGCGAAGACCACGCTGAGCCCCGCCGCGCAGGCCCACAGCAGCACGCTGGGCAGCCCGATCCAGCCGACCCAGGCCCCCGCGCCGGCGAACAGGAAGGGATCGCCGCCGCCCAGGCCGTCACGCCCCCGCACGCGCCGATACAGCCACGCCACCCCCCGCAGGACGCCGAAGCCTACGGCCAGGCTGAACAGGCTCCATCCCGCCCCGCTCCAGCCATGCAGCAGGCCGGCCGCCAGAACGCCGCTGGCCGCCAGGGGCCAGGTCAGCGCGTCCGGCAGCCAGAAATGCTCGCCGTCGACCAGCGAGATCAACAGCAGCTGCCATCCCAGCGCTGCCGTGGCGATCGCCGTCGCAAGATCCGGCGCCGCCAGGCCCGCCCAGGCGCCCAGGGCCGCCGCCCCCAGCTCGATCAGCGGATAGCGCGGCGAGATGCGGGCGTCGCAGCGCGCGCACCGCCCGCGCAGCGCCAGCCAGCTGAAGACGGGGACCAACTCCCACGGGCGCAGCGTGGCCTCGCAGCCCATGCAGCGCGACCGCTGGGCCACCACGTCCATCTCGCGCGGCAGGCGCACGCTGACGGCGGCGACGAAGCTGCCGAAGATCAGGCCCAGGCCGCCCAGGACGGCGGGGATCAGAACGGAGGTCATGCGGCGCGGCTCGCGGGGGCGTCTCCCCTCGCCTTAGCCGCCTCCGAGCGCCCTCGCCACATGATAGGTCACGAACGACGCCAGATAGGCCAGGCCGAACATGTAGCCGATCATGATCCAGGTCCATTTCAGCGAGTTGGTCTCGCGCCGGACCACGCCCAGCGTCGCCACGCACTGCGGCGCGAAGATGTACCAGGCCAGGAAGGACAGGGCCGTCGCCAGCGACCATTGCGCCGCCAGCGTCGAGGCCAGCAGGCCCGTGGCGTTCTCGGCGTCGGCGATGGCGTAGGTCGTGCCCAGCGCCGCCACCGCAACCTCGCGCGCCGCCATGCCGGGGATCAGGGCGATGACCATCTGCCAGTTGAAGCCGATGGGGGCGAAAATCGGTTCCAGCGCTCGCCCGATCATGCCGGCGAAAGAATAGTCGATGGCCGGCAGCGTGGCGTTCTCGGGCGGATAGGGGAAGGTCGCCAGCACCCACAGGATGGTCACCGCCGGCAGGATGATCCGCCCGGCCCGGTTCAGGAAGATCTTGGCCCGGAGCCACAGGTTGAAGGCGACGCTCTTGAGGTCGGGAACCTTGTAGGTCGGCAGCTCCATCATGAAGGGCTCGACCGCGCCGCGCCAGAACACCTTGCGAATGACCAGCGACACCAGAAGCGCGCTGACGATGCCGGCGGCGTAGAGGCCGAACATCACCAGCCCCTGCAGATTGGCGAAGCCCCAGACCGTCTCGTTCGGGATGAAGGCGGCGATGATCAGCGTATAGACCGGGATCCGCGCCGAACAGGTCATCAGCGGCGCCACCAGGATGGTGGTCAGGCGGTCGCGCTTGGAATCGATCACCCGCGCCGCCATCACGCCGGGAATGGCGCAGGCGAAGCTGGACAGCAGGGGAATGAACGCCCGGCCGTGCAGGCCGGCGCCGCCCATGATCTTGTCCATCAGGAAGGCCGCCCGCGCCATGTAGCCGAAGTCCTCCAGCGCGATGATGAACAGGAACAGGATCAGGATCTGCGGCAGGAAGACCAGCACGCTGCCGACGCCGGAAATGATCCCGTCCACGATCAGGCTCTGCAACAGGCCGTCGGGCAGCACCGCGGCGACCAGGCCGCCCAGCCAGCCGATGCCGCCCTCGATCCCGTCCATCAGCGGGGCGGCCCAGCTGAACACCGCCTGGAACATGACGAACAGCAGCGCCAGCAGGATGGCCAGCCCGGCGACGGGGTGCAGCAGCACGGCGTCGATCTTGCCGGTCAGGGTGTCGGGCCGCTCGGGCGGGCGCACGTGCGCCTTCATGATCCGCTCGGCCTCGCGGGCGGCCGCGCGCAGTTCGGCCGCGTCCGGGCTGCGCCACCGACTGTCCGACAGGGCGGCCATCTCGGCCTGGGTCTCGATGGCGGCGATCAGGTCGTCGACGCCCCGCCTGCGCGTCGCGACGGTCGTGACGATCGGCACGCCCAGTTCGGCGCGAAGGCCGTCCAGGTCGATCCGCAGCCCCTGGCGCTGGGCGATGTCGTACATGTTCAGCGCCAGCACCATCGGCCGGCCGACGGCCTTCAGCTCCAGGATCAGGCGCAGGACCAGGCGCAGGTTGGTGGCGTCGGCGACGCAGACGACCACGTCCGGCGGCGTCTCGCCCGCCAGGCGGCCCAGCACGGCGTCGCGCGTCACCTCCTCGTCCGGGCTGCGGGCGCGCAGGGAATAGGTGCCGGGCAGGTCCAGCACCGACATCGAACGGCCGGCGGCGGCGCGCACCACCCCCTCCTTCCGCTCCACCGTCACGCCGGCGTAGTTGGCGACCTTCTGGTGCGCGCCGGTCAGGGCGTTGAACAGGGCGGTCTTGCCGCTGTTGGGATTGCCCACCAGGGCGATGCGGGCCGTCTTCAGCGCAATGTCCATCAGGCGAGATCCCGCTTCATCGTCAGGCTGGCGGCCTCGTGTCGGCGCAGGGCGACGCGCATATCGTCCACCCTGATGGCGATGGGGTCGCGGCCGAACAGACCCTCGTGCAGCAGTTCGACCCGCGCGCCCTCGACGAAACCCAGTTCCAGAAGCCGGCGCTCCAACTCCACCCCGTTCGCCTGGTGATGCGTGTGGCCGCCCACCTCGACGATGACGCCGCGGTCGCCGCGTCGGGCCTGGCTCAGCTTGATGATATCGGTCAAAATCTACGCTCGATGAGGCGGCCGCCGTCCGCGCCGCGATGTTCTGACAGTGATTATCAGCCGCGACCGCTCGCCGTCCAGCAGGACAGCCTGCCCAATTGCCGCGTCGCGCCGGTGCGCTATCAAGGGCGTCCAAATCGGAGCCGACCATGACCCGCCTCGCCCTTGCCGCGATCCTTGTCCTGCCCCTGGCCCTCGTCGGGTGCGGCGACGGCGGCGACGCGCCGCAGAGCGCGCCGGCCAAGCCGCCGCGCGTCCTCACGGACGGAGAGAAGGCCGAGCTTCTGGCCGCCCTTCCCGCCCCCTACGACCAAGGCGACCTGGAAAACGGTCGTCGGGCCTTCGCCCGCTGCCGCGCCTGCCACACGCTGGGCGAAGGCGGGGCGGACATGACGGGGCCGAACCTCTACGGCGTGTTCGGCCGCAAGGCCGGCGAACGGCCGCGCTACAACTATTCCAACGCCATGCGGACGGCGGACTTCACCTGGGACGCCGCCGCCCTGGATCATTGGCTGCAGAACCCCCGCACCTTCCTGCCGGGCAACAAGATGACCTTCCCCGGACTGCCCGACGCGACGGACAGGCGCGACGTCATCGCCTTCCTGAAGGTGGAGACGGGCTACCGGCCGACGCCGTCGCCGACGCCGGCGTCCTGATCAGCCTTCGGCGATGGGCTTGGGGCCGCCCTCGCGCATCTCCTGGGCCTCCCATTCCTCGATCTTGCGCGCCGTATATTCGGGCGACTTGGTGAAGCGCGCCAGAAGGCCGTAGATCACCGGCACCACGAACAGGGTCAGCACCGTCGCGAAGATCGCCCCGGTGAAGATCACCACGCCGATGGTCTGGCGGCTGCCCGCGCCCGCCCCTTGCCACAGCACCAGCGGCAGGGCGCCGAAGGCGGTGGCGATCGAGGTCATGATGATCGGACGCAGGCGCAGCGAGGACGATTCGATGATCGCCTCGCGGATCGAGCGGCCCTGGTCGCGCAGCTGGTTGGCGAATTCCACGATCAGGATGCCGTTCTTGGCCGCGACCCCGATCAGGATGATCAGGCCGATCTGGCTGTAGATGTTCAGGCTGGACCCGGCCATCAGCAGGCCGAACAGCCCGCCGGCGGCGGCCAGCGGCACCGTCAGCATGATGACCGCCGGCGTGATCCAGCTCTCGAACTGGGCCGCCAGGACCAGGAAGACCAGCAGCAGCGCCAGGCCGAACGCCGCGACGACCGCGCCGCCCGCCTCCTGCTGATCGCGCGCCGCCCCGCCCCACTGGACGATCACCCCGCCCTGCGGCTGCTTGGCCGCCTCGGCGCGGAAGAACTGCACCGCGTCGTCGATGGTCATACCGGGGTTCAGGTCGGCCTGCAGGGTGATGGCGCGCTGGCGATCCAGGCGCCGCCGGTCCGGCGTGTCGCCCGTGGTCTGGGTCTTCACGACCGTGGACAGGGGCACCAGCTGCCCGCCGCCGGTCGCCACGTACAGCGCCTCCAGGTCCGCGACCTCGCGCCGGTTGTCGCGGTCGGTCTGCAGGATGACGTCGTACTCCTGCCCGCCCTTGATGTAGGTGGTCGCCCGGCGTGAGCCGAACATGGTCTCCAGGGTCCGGCCGATCGACTGGGACGAGACGCCCAGCGCGGCCGCCTTCTGCGGATCGACATCGACCAGCAGCCGGGGCGAATTGGGCTCGTAATTCAGGCGCGGCCGCGAGAAGCCGGGATTGCCCTGCGCCGCCGCCAGCAGCGGCTGAAGCCAGTTGTAGATCTGCTGATAGTCCGTGCCCGTCGCGATCAGCTCGATGGAGTTCGAATTGCCGCCGCCGCGCTGGAAGGCGCCGGGCGTCGAGGCGTTGACCTGGGCGTCGGTCTGATTGCGCAGCTTGCCGTTCAGCTCCTGCGCGATCTCCGCCGCCGAACGGTCGCGCTTGGACCAATCCGACAGGACCAGCACCGCATTGCCGGAGTTGAAGCTGCCGCCGCCGAAGCCGGGGGCGGAAATCAGGAAGCTGTCGGCCTCTCCGTCCGCGCGATATTCCGCCAGCAGCGGCTCCAGCCCCATCATGATCTTGCGCGTGTAGTCGAAGCCCGCGCCCTCGGGCCCGGCGACGCGCACGGTGACGCGGCCCCGGTCCTCGTCCGGCACCAGCTCGTTGGGCAGCACCAGGAACATCCCCACCGCCCCCGCCGCGACCAGGGCGATCAGCCCGGCCACGCCGATGACGGCGATGCGGCGGCCCAGCAGCAGATCCAGCGAACGGCCGTAGGACGTCTTCAGCCGGTCCATGGCCCAGTCGACGCGCCGCGCGACCCAGCCGCCGCCGTGGGCGGGCTTCAGAATCTTGGACGCCAGCATCGGCGACAGGCTCAGCGCCAGGAAGGCCGAGAAGGCCACGGCCGCGGCGATGGCGGCCGCCAGCTCCACGAACAACCGCCCGACATACCCCGGCAGGAACAGCAAGGGCGCGAACACCGACAGCAGCACGATGGTGGTGGCCACCACGGCGAAGAAGACCTGCCGCGCCCCGCGCTCGGCCGCCACCAGCGGCGGCTCGCCGTGGTCCAGCCGGCGCTGGATGTTCTCGACCACCACGATGGCGTCGTCGACGACCAGGCCGATGGCCAGGACCAGCGCCAGCAGCGTCAGCAGGTTCAGCGAAAAGCCGAGCGGGGCCAGCACGATGAAGGTGGCCAGCAGGCAGATCGGCGCCACGATCGACGGGATCAGCGCCGCGCGAAGACTGCCCAGGAAGATGAAGTTGACCAGGGCCACCAGCGCCATCGAAATGCCGATGGTGATCCAGACCTCGTCGATGGCGTGGGAGGTGAAGACCGAATTGTCCGACCCGACCTCGATCGTCACGCCCGGCGGCAGGCTGGGCCGGATCTCCTCGATCATCTTCTGGACGCCTTCGGAGATGGCCAGGTCGTTCGACTGGGCCTGACGCGTCACGGCCAGGCCGATCTGATCCATGCCGTTGCCGCGGAACAGGCGACGCTCCTCCTCCGGCGCCTCCTCCACGCGGGCCACGTCGCCCAGGCGCGTCACATAGGTGGGCTGACCCTGGATGATGGCCGAGGAGCCGCTGCCGGTCCCGGTCGCCACCGCATTGGACGCCGAGGCGGAGCCGCGCGTGCCGATCGGCAGCTGGCGGAAATCCTCGGGCCGGGCGTAGTTGCGCGCCACCCGGACCGTGTAGTCCTTGTCCGTTGACTCCAGCGAACCCGCCGGCAGTTCCACGTTCTGTGTGGTCAGCGCCGTCTCGACGTCGGTGACCGTCAGGCCGCGCGCCGCCAGGGCCGCCGGGTCGAGCCATATCCGCATCGAATAGCGCTGGTCGCCGTAGATGTTCACCTGCGCGACGCCGGGCACGGTCGCCATCCGGTCGACCAGATAGCGGTCGGCGTAGTCCGTCAGCTGCAGGCGGTTCATCGTCGTGGACCGCAGGAAGACGATGATGATCGGCTGGCTGTCTGAGTCGGCCTTGGCCACCTCGGGCGGATCGGCCTGGTCGGGCAGGTTGCCGACCACGCGGCTGACGCGGTCGCGCACGTCGTTGGCGGCGTCGTCGATATTGCGGTCCAGCGAAAACTCGATGTTGACGTTGGAGCGACCGTCGCGGCTGGTCGAGTTGATGCGCTCGACGCCCTGGATGCCGGCGATCTGCTGTTCGATCGGTTCGGTGATCCGGCTCTCGATGACCTCGGCCGAGGCGCCGGCGTAGGTGGTGTTGACCGACACGATCGGCGGATCCACGTCCGGCAGCTCGCGCACCGGTAGGAAGAAGAACGCCGCCGCGCCGATCACGCACAGCACAATCGCGGCCACGGCGGCGAAGACCGGCCGCCGGACCGAAACATCGGACAACATCATCGGGCGGCGCCCTGCGCCGCGGGCTGACGCTGGGCCTGGTTCTGACCCTGGCCGGCCACGACGATCGGCGAGCCCGGCTGGATGCGGTTCAGGCCGGACCCCACGATCCGGTCGCCGGGCTCGATCCCCGACAGGATTTCGACGAAACCGTTTTCGACCGCGCCGGTCTCGATCTCGACGCGCTGGGCGGTCGATCCGTCGTCGCCGCGCGCGATCCGATAGACGAAGGCGCCGGCGCCCTCGTACTGGATCGCCGACTCCGGCGCCGACGGCGCCTGGCGCTGACCCTGCTGAACGGCGACGCGCAGCAGCATGCCGGGGCGGATGCGCCCGCCCGGGTTGGGGAAGACGGCCCGCGCCGTCGCGGCGCGGGTGGTCTCATTGACGCGCGTGTCGATCAGGTCGATCCGGCCCGAAAAGGGCTCGTCGCCATAGGCGTCGGCGGTCGCCACGATCGGCGTGCCGGGTCGCAGCTGGTTCAAATAGCGTTCCGGCAGGGGGAAATCGACGCGGATCGTCGAGGTGTCGTCCAGGGTCGTGATCACCGCGCCCGGATTGATCAGGGTGCCGGGGGTGATCGTCGTCAGCCCCAGGGTGCCGGCGAAAGGCGCGCGGATGACCCGGTCGCCGCGCCGCGCACGCGCGGCCTCCAGCGACGCGCGGGCGCTCTCCAGGGCGGTTTCGGCGTTCTCGGCCGTCACGCGCGGCGCGACGCCCCGGTCCGCCAGGGCCTTGTACCGGTCGTACTCGCGCTGAGCCTGGGCCAGTTGCGCGCGCGCCTCGATGATGGCGGCGTCCTCTTCCAGCGCCTGCAGCTCGACCAGCGGCGCGCCGGCGCTGACGCGCTGACCGTCCTTGAACATCACCCGCGTGATCAGCTCCGTCGTCGACGAGGTGATGTTCACCGAGCGAGCGCCCCGCGCCACGCCCAGCACCCGGATCTGGTCCGAGAAGGGGCGCTGCGTCACTTCGACCTGCGACACCTGCTGCGCGTGTCGCGCGCCGCCCGCGGGACCGGCCGCGCCCTCCGGCCCTGACGAGGCGAAGGTGATCCGCACGATCGCGGCCACGACCATCAGGACAAGCAGCGCCGCGGCCGCGATGAGGAAGAAGTGCCGTTTGATCACGCGAGACTCGCAAGACGGGGGAGTGGCGCACGCTTAACGGCTGGCGCCGCCAACGCAAGATTAAGTCTCTGTAACGCGCCGCCCGGCCGTTTCCGTCGCGGAAATCGCCTCTTTTCAGAACCGTCGCCAGACCGCGACGATCGGCCCGCTGGAAATCGGCGTCTCGCGGCCCGCCACCGTGCGCCGCCATCCCGCCTGAAGGCTCCAGTCGCCGGCGTCGCGCACCAGCGACGCCTCCACCGACAGCCACCGCGCCCCGGCGTCGGCCGCGCCGCCATAGGCCTGGGCCAGCGCCATCCAGCGCCCGGCGAAGCGGGCGCCCGCCGTGGCGTCCAGCCGGGTCTCGTCCGGAAGCTGGTCGCGCAGCCGCCGCGCGGCCTGCGCCTCCACGAAGACGCCGTCCAGCCCGCGCGCCGGCCCCCAGCTGCGTCCGGCCGCAACCCGCGCCTCCCAATCGTGCTCGCCCACGCCCGGAGGCGCATAGCCGGCGTTTCGCCCGACCCCGGCCTGGGCGTAGCCCACGTAGGCGCTGACGGCCCCGGCGGCGCCGCGGTGAACCTGCCACGTCAGGCCCAGCTCGATCGGCCCGCGGCCCTCGTAGTCGACGAAGGCGTCCTCTCCCGACTGCACTTCGGCCTTGAGCTGGACGGACAGCCGATCGGCGACGCCGTATTCGGCGTGGAGCGCCAGGGCGTCGTCGCGTCGAAGCGCCTGCAGCGGCTGCTCGATCCCGGCGGGATCGAAGGCGGTCTGCGCCTCCATCCGCTCATATTTGACGATCGCCTGGCCCTGTCCGCGCGGCATGACCCAGGCGCTGGCGTGCGCCTGCGAAGCGGCGATCGCGACGGCGCCGCCGGCGGCCAGGCTCAGACGTCGTAGCCAGGCGACTTTCGATCCAGCTGACGCAGCGCGCCGGGCCAGGCCAGGGCGGAGATGAAACCGATCCCCCGTCCCTGCTCCTTCGTCTCGGCCTGCGCTTCGTCGGGCGCGATCAGCACCTGCTCGCGCCCGACGGACAGCGCCGCCACCTGCTGCGCGCAGGCCCGTTCCAGGAAGAAGATGCCGATCCATGCCTGCGCCGCGGTCTCCCCGACCGCCAATGTGCCGTGGTTGCGCAGCAGCATCAGCGGCTTGTCCCCCAGGTCGGCCACCAGACGCTCGCGCTCGTCATGGTTCAGGGCCAACCCCTCATAACCATGATACGCAACCTGATGCTGCAGTAAACACGCGTTCTGGCTGATGGGCAGCAGGCCGCCCTGCTGCGCCGCCACTCCGACCCCGTTGACCGTATGCAGGTGGATGACGAATTTGGCGTCCTCGCGCGCGGCGTGGACCGCCGAGTGGATGGTGAAGCCCGCGGGATTGATGAAATACGGCGTCTCGCCGACGATGTCGCCGTCCAGGTCCACCTTCACCAGGGACGAGGCCGTGATCTCGTCGAAATAGAAGCCGTACGGATTGATGAGGAAATGATGCTCCGGCCCCGGCACGCGGGCCGATATGTGGGTGAAGATCATGTCGTCCCAGCCGTGCAGGGCGACCAACCGGTAGAGCGCGGCCAGCTCAACGCGCGTCCGCCATTCGGCTTCGCTCACGCGGGACTTCATCGAAACGGGGGCGCCGTCCGCCATTGCCATTCCTCCTGCCTCTGCTGGGCTTTGCCCGCAGCGTCCCCCGTCGCCGCCTCGGCGTCAACCGAATCCGCGCCAGCCGCCGGCCGTTAACCCTTCCGTTTCACACCTCGTTAACCGCACCTTCACGACCCTGACGGCACAGTCCTTTGCGTGATTCCATCCTGGAGCCAGGAGCCGCCGTGTCCGCTGTTCTACAGTTCAGGCCGTCCTCCGACGCTTCGGGAGCCGCCGACGTGTCGCGTCTGCTGCAGTTGGCCCACAGCCGATCGCCGGACGACCGCCAGCGGCTGCTGCTCGGCGTCGTCGCCCTGTGCGACGCCGCCCCGCCCGGCAGCGAGATGGAGCCGGTCCTCAGCGAGATCTTCGTCACCCTGGCCGCCCAGGCCGAGCGGGATGTGCGCCAGCTGCTGTCCGAGCGTCTGGCCGACGCGTCCTGGGCGCCGCCGGCGCTGATCAACATGCTGGCCCTGGACGAGATCGAGATCGCGCGTCCCGTCATCCTGGCCAGCCCCCTGCTCAAGGACGCCGACCTGCTGCGCGTCCTGATCGAGTCCACCCTGGAACATCAGATCGCGGTCGCGCGACGTCCGCACCTGGCCGGACCCGTGGTCGAGGCCATCATCGACCGGGGCGAGGCGGTCACCATGACCGCCCTGGCCTCCAATCGCACCGCCGAGATCGGCGAGGCGGCGATGCGGCGGCTGGTGGCCCATTCGCAGCGGATCGCCGGCCTGCGCGCGCCCCTGACCCGCCATCCCCGCCTGAGCGAAGAGATGGCCCAGCAGCTCTATCAGTGGGTCGGCCAGGCGCTGCGACAGTCGATCAGCGAACGGTTCCGCATCGACGACCGGCTGTTGAACGCCGCGATACAGGACGCCGCCCACGTCGCCGCCGGCGGCGCGGCCTGTCGCACCGTGCCCCAACCGTCGGGGCGGGCCGAGGACCTGGAGCGCCAGGAAATGGAACGTCGGCTGGTCGAAAAGCTCAAGAGCGCCGGCCAGCTTCGTCCCGGCCTTCTGGTGCGGGCGCTGCGCGAACAGCGCTTCGGCTTGTTCGAGCAGGCCT
The DNA here is from genome assembly GCF_023573565.1 of Brevundimonas albigilva. Taxonomy (NCBI): domain Bacteria; kingdom Pseudomonadati; phylum Pseudomonadota; class Alphaproteobacteria; order Caulobacterales; family Caulobacteraceae; genus Brevundimonas; species Brevundimonas albigilva. The sequence continues at coordinate 1,297,150 of NZ_CP097649.1, read as the reverse complement.
TGATGGCGCTGGGCGGCTTCAGCCTGGCCCAGGTGCGCGGCGCGATCCGGTCCCCCACGGCCGAACCCCTGTATCTGGCGTGCATCGCCGTCGGCGTCGACCGCGCGGTCTTTCCGTCGCTGCTGACCGAGGTCCGTCATCTGTCCGGCGGCCTGCCGGGCCAGGGCGGCTGGACCCCCACCACCCTGGGCGGCGCGGCCGCCGCCCGCGCCTTCCGCCAGATGATGGAAAGGCCGGCGGGCATTTGACATCGCCGCCAAGCTCGGTTCACGTCCCCGCGTGACCCTGACCCTCGCCTTCGTCGCCAGCGACCGCCCGGAAGCGCAGCAGGCTCGTGCAGCCCTGGCCGCGCGCTATGGGGCCGTACCGGAAGCCGAGGCCGATGTGATCGTCGCCCTGGGCGGCGACGGCCAGATGCTGGAGACCCTGCACGCCAACCTGCGACGCCGCACGCCCGTGTTCGGCATGAACCGGGGATCGGTCGGCTTCCTGATGAACGACTTCAGCGAGCATGACCTGCCCGAACGGATCGCCTCGGCCGAGCGGACGGTCATCCATCCCCTGCAGATGGACGCCTGGACCGAGAGCGGAGAAGTGCACACCGGCCTGGCGATCAACGAAGTGTCGCTTCTGCGCCAGACCCGCCAGACGGCCAAGCTGCGCATCACCATCGACGACCGGGTGCGGCTGGACGAGCTGTCGTGCGACGGGTGCATGGTCGCGACGCCGGCCGGCTCCACCGCCTACAACCTGTCGGCGCACGGCCCCATCATTCCGCTGAATGCGCGCATCCTGGCGCTGACGCCGATCAGCGCCTTCCGGCCGCGTCGCTGGCGCGGCGCCCTGCTGTCGCACGAGGCCAAGGTCGCCTTCGAGGTGCTGGAGCCGGACAAGCGTCCGGTCTCGGCCACCGCCGACAACTTCGAAGTGCGGCGCGTGGCGCGGGTGGAGGTGCGAGAGCGCCGCGACGTGGCCCTGACCATGCTGTTCGACGCCGGCCGATCCTATGAGGAGCGGGTCATGGCCGAGCAATTCTCCCAGTGAGCGGTCACGGCTTCTTAAGGCAGATGCCCTAGCGTCGCCGCAGATCGTAGGGAGTACGCCATGAGCAATTCCGCGCAAGTCATCCGCCCGCCCAACACCCTTCGCATGAAGGTCGGCGGCGGTTTCGGCATCAATGCGGACGCCATCGCCAAGGCGGAGGAGGCCCTGAAGGCCATGTCGGCCCAGTTCAGCCAGTGGCTGAACGACGAGGTCGCCAAGCTCGATCAGGCCCAGGCGGACATCCGCGACCAGGGCTACACGCCCCAGACCGCCGAGGCCCTCTACTTCCGCGCCCACGACCTGAAGGGCCTGGGCACGACCTACGAATATCCGCTGGTGACGCGCATCGCCGGGTCGCTGTGCCGCCTGCTGGACGACGCGGATACGCGCATGAACGCGCCCGTCGTGGTTCTGGACGCCCATATCGACGCCATCCGCGCCGTGGTGCGCGACCAGATCAAGACCGATGACCATCCGACCGGCCGGGTTCTGGCCGAAACCCTTGAAGCCAAGGTCGCCGAGCACCGCCAGGCCTGATCGCCGGCTGACAGGACGAATCGAAGAGGCCCGCCTATCGGCGGGCCTTTTTGTATCTCAGGCCGCGTTGGCGGCGGCGATCTGCGCCCGATAGGCGGGCTGGTCCAACCGCTCCATCAGATAGACCAGATCGTCGCGCATGGCGTTGGGCCGCTGGGTCAGGAACCGCTCCAGCATGCGTTGGCGGAAGACGTCGCCCGAGGTGTCGATCCCTTCGGCCGACAGCGCCTTCCACGTGTCCACCCCGGACCGGAACGCCTGGAACAGGCGCGGCGGAAGCCCCGCCCGGTCGTAGATGGCCTTCAGCCCCAGCGGCCCCGCGTCATGCACCATCAGCCAGGCGCGGCTGTGCGGCGTGTTCGCCAGCTCCGCCAGCCCATGCTCGACCATCGCCATCTGTCCCCGCGCCAGCGCGCGCAGCATCAGCGACGGGGTCAGGGCCTTGCGCGCGTTCAGCTGGGCCACGAAGGCGCCCAGATCCGGCGTGGACGACGCCTGGTCGATCAGGTCCACGGTCGCGCGTTCGCGGGCGAAGGTCGCCAGGCGAATGGCCGTCTCCGGCGCGATGGCGTGGGCGTGGATCAGATGATCGCGCACCGCGTCGCTGGCCAGTTCGATCAGCCGCTCCGTCACATGCAGCGGCAGGGCCTGGCGATAGGCCATCGCGGCGACGACCTCTTCGGATTGCGGAAAGCGATCGACCACGACCGACAGCGCCTGTTCGGACAGATCCGCATTGTCGTTGGCGACCAGGATGCGGACCGCCTGCTCGTTCGCCTCGGCCGCCATCACGCCGGCGACGTCGCGCGACACCCGCCCGCGCCCCGCCACCGCCGCCTGGCGCAGGGTCGAGCCGGCGCGCACGATCTCGATCAGATCCCCGTCGGTGAAGACCGGCGAGGCGCCGATTATCGGCAAGGCGATGCTGTCGACGTCGGCGGCCAGCCGGCGCGCCACGTCATGCGGAATCAGGTCCGAGGCCTTCAGCGTCACCGCCATGGCGCGACGGACCAGTTCGGCGGCGTCCTGCGCCAGCAGCCGGATGATCTTCTGCGCCGCGACGCGCCCCGCCTCGTCCAGCGGCGCGCGCTCCATGCTGCGGCACAGCTTGTGGGCGGCCTCGGCCCGTTCGTCCTCGTCCGCGGCCTGGACCAGGCGGCGGATATCCAGTTCGGTCAGGCGGGCGCGATAGGCGGTCATGGAGCTCGGGCGGAATCGGCGTCTGGGCCGCAGCATGACCCTGACATGTTTAACGCCCGGTTTACCATCGAGGATCGACCGCTCAGCCCGTTTCCTTGTCGAACGGCGAGAAGGCGCCGCCGAAGCCGCTCGTCGACGATCCGTCCTGCCCCAGCAGCAGGGCCAGCAGACCCTGATCCTGCTTCAGCCGATCCAGGCGCGCCGCCAGCAGCTGATCCCGCTCGCCGAGAACGGGCGTGGAAGAGGATCCGTCCCCGGCGCCGGCGGCGGGCGTCCCCTGCCCCGCCGAGCGCTGCAGATTGGCGTGCACCTCGGCGACCGAGGCCGGGCGGCCGCCGGTATAGAAGATGCTGCGGTTGGCGCGCGCCGCCTCGGGGAACAGGGCCGCGGCGCTGGCCCCGGGATTGCGGTCCATCGCCTCCATCAGCTGGGCGGCGCCCGCCGGTCCCAGAAAATGGGCCGCGTACAGGTCGCCCGCGCCCGGCTCCCGTCCGGTCCGGCCCCGCAGATAAGCGGCGTTCGACGCGGTCAGCTCGGCCGCCATGGCCGAGGCCGCCTGGGGGTCGAACCGCAGGTCCAGCACGACGTTGCGCGCCGAGCCCTCGACCCGCCAGCGCCCGTCCGCGCCCCTGTGGATCAGGTCGGCGTACTGGCCGTAGCCGTGCTGGGCCCCATGCTTCTTGACGGTCGAGAGCCAGGTCTGTTCGATAAACTGGAAAAGCCCCGCCGCCGAAGAGGTGCGCGCCCGCGCCGACGGGTTCATCGCGCTTTCGCGCTGGGCGGTCTTCATCATGAAGTCGAAGTCGACGCCCACGACGTTGGAGGCGCGCCGGATGGCCGCCTCGACACCGCCTCCAGAGGGAATCGCGCCGATGCTCATGACGGCTCGACGGTGGCCGAACAGGGTTAATCAATCCCTAATCGTTAACGACGGCGTTAACGGCTTAGCCTTTGGTCGGCCGGCCGCCTTCCGCCCCAAACCCGCCACAAGTCGCGCGCTCAACTCTGACTTGCGGGCGCTGCGGGGGCGGCGAGAGCGGGAGTTGACGTCATGATGATACGCGCCGCCGGGGGTCCCGGCCTGATCAGTCCGATCGATTTCGGCGAACAGAGAAAACCCTTGCCGGGCTGGATGTGGGGCGCGATCGGCGTCTCGGTCGCCCTTCACGTGGGCGTGGCGATCGCCCTGTACAATCAGCGGTTCGAGATCGCCGCCCCGCCGATCCAGACGACGCCGCCGACCACCACCATCACCCTGGCCCCGCCGCCCCGTCCCGTGCTTCCGCCCCAGGTGGAAAGCCCGACGCCCCCGGCCCCGCCGACGCCCGTGCACAGGCCGCTGGCCATTGCGCCGACGGACTTGGTGTCGCCGTTCGTCCCGCCCGAAACGCCCGTGGCGACCGGCGCTCCCTCCCAGGCCGTGATCGTCAGCAGCGCGGTCAACGGCGTCGAGGGCGGCGCCGGCGCGGCGACGACCCAGCCGCCTCGCGCGCCCTCGGTCATCAACGACCCGACCTGGGCGGCCCGGCCCTCGGCCGCCCAGATGGCGCGGGCCTATCCCCAGCGCGCCATCGAACGCGGCGTCTCGGGCGCGGCCAGCCTGAGCTGCGTGGTGCGGGTGGACGGGGGCCTGACCGGGTGCCGGGTCGCCGGCGAGACGCCCGGCGGACTGGGCTTCGGCCGCGCGGCCCTGGGCCTGTCGCGCGACTTTCGCATGAACCCGCGCACGGTCGACGGCCGGCCGGTGGACGGCGCGACGGTCAACTTCACCGTCCGCTTCGCGATGGGCGACTAGAACCGTCCGGGATCGAGGGCGGCGGCGTGTTCCGACGCCTGGCCCTCGATCGCATCGGCGACGACCCCGGCGACCAGGGGCCCCAGCAGCCAGCCGTTGCGGCGCGGCGCCAGGGCCAGGAACAGGCCGTCCGCGCCCGGTACGGCGCCGGCCAGGGGAAGTCCGTCCGGCGACGCCCCTCGCACGCCCGCGCCCCAAGCGACCTCGGCGGAGTCCAGCGGTCGGCCCAGCACGCGCTCGGCCGCCTCGACAAGCCGCTGCGCCGAGGCCGGATCGGCGTCGAGATCGCGGCGTCCTGGCTCCATCGTGGCGCCGACGACGGCGCCCCGGCCCATCGGCGCGACATAGGCGCCCGGGCCCCGCACGACATGAGCGACCGGTCGGGATCGAAGACGGCCGATCTGGCCCTTGATCGGCTGGATCAGGTCGGCGAGGCGCTGGGCTTCGGGCGGGGCGCCGGGGATGGCGGGGCCGGCCCCCGTCGCCAGGACGACGGCCGCCGCCTCAAGCGTCATTCCGTCCAGGCGCAGTCGCCAGGCCGACGGCGTCGTCTCCAGACGCAGGACCTCGCCGTTCACGACCGCAGCGCCCAGGGCGGACCGCAGCGCCGCCAAGGCCTGCTCCGGCTCGACCTGCAGATCCTCGTCGGTGACCAGCGTGTCGCCGTCGCGGCGCGCCGCGAAACCCAGCGCCGCCATGCGTTCCGCCAGTTCCCCGGCCTGCGGCCCCCGCCATTCCGCCGGTCGGGCGTTGAGGGAAATCCCCGCCGCCTGGGCGAACGCCGGCCACAGGTCCCGACCGGCCCGGAACAGCGCCGCCTGTTCCGGCGCGGCCTGATCTATGGCGGCCTCCATCGCCGGCGCGATCATGCCCGCGGCGACGGACGAGGCGTTGGCGCCGCCGGGATCGATCACCCGCACGGCATGGCCCCGTCGGCTCAGTTCGAAGGCGGCGCACAGGCCCAGCACGCCTGCGCCGATGATCGCGATGGGAGGAGAGGTCGTCGTCACCCGCCCCAAATCGACCTCCGGTCCGGGGAATGCAAGCCGACAGATCGCCCAAGCCAGGCGGTTCTCGACGCGCTATCAGTCGGGGCATGAACACCCTGGACGCCATCGCCGCCCTGCCCGACGGCGCGATCACCTCGCCCGCGGCCCGTCGCAACGCCGACGCCATTCTGGGCGTCCTGCGCGCCCACCTGCCGGCGCGGGGTTCAGTGTTGGAGATCGCCTCGGGCTCCGGCGAGCATGCGACGGTCTTCGCCTCGGCCCTGCCGGGTCTCGACTGGAAGCCCAGCGACCCCAGCGCCGAGGCCAGGGCCAGCATCTCGGCCTGGAGGGCGCAGGCCGGCGCATCGTCCCTTGGCGCGCCCTTGGCGCTGGACGCATCCGACGAGGCGACCTGGCCCGACCAGACGTACGACGCCGTCTTTTGCGCGAACATGACGCACATCAGCCCCTGGTCGGCGACCGAGGGGCTGATGCGACTGGCGGGCGCCCGACTGCGTCGGCCGGGCGGCCTGCTGGTGTTGTACGGCCCCTACCGCGAGGCCGATCACCCGCTCGCGGCGTCCAACCAGGCCTTCGACGACAGCCTGAGAGCCCGGGACCCGGCCTGGGGCCTGCGCGACCGCGAAGCGGTGCAGGCCCTGGCCCGAACGCACGACCTCGCGGCCACGCGCCGCGTCCAGATGCCGGCCAACAACCTGATGCTGCTGTTCCGGCGCCTCTAGGTCAGGAAATGCCGCCGACAGCCGGCGTCAGGGCGGCGCGATCGCTCATTTCCACCACGTCGCCGTCGCGGAACACCGCCGCCGGCGCGTCGGCGGGCACGCCGAAACGTTCGGCCGCCAGCGCCACGCCGTCGGCGAAGGCGATGACGGGCACCGAATTGGCGCGCGCCAGGTCGATCAGCGAGCGCACGGCGGCCAGTCCGGCCTCGTCCGCGGCGCCGCCCGGCACGACCAGGCCCTTGACCCGCCCGTCGGCGATGTCCTCGGCCGTGGCGGTGGCCAGGACGGTCACGCCGCCGGCCGACAGGCTGGCGTCGCCGGTGGAGATGGGGGCCAGACCGACGCCTTCGGCCCGAAGCGCCCCCTCCACGTCGCCCAGTTCGCCGAAGTCCATGCCGCGCCGCATCACCAGGCCCATGCGAAGACGGGTGGGAACCGGACGGTTATAGCCATTGCGACGGGGAGCGGCGGAAGATTTGCGTTGAGCGTACAAGACGTCTCCTTCGAGGGTTTCAATAAAGAATCTCGCTCGACGCCCTGCGGCGACGAACCACGAACACATCGGGCCAGAAAACGGACAATCGACGAGATCGACGATCGTCGGCTCGCACTCTGGCTCATTTGTGGAATGGCGACAGATATAGTCTGAATCCGAGCCAATTCAACCTGGCGCGGCGCGGATGTCCCCATCGTGATCCTGACGCCGCCATCGCGCTTGCCGCCAGGTCGGGCCCGACCTAGACAGGCCGAGGCATGGACGGACGCTGATGGCCTTTACCCGAACCTATGACGGCGACGCCCCGGTGCGGGTGAACAAGTGGCTGGGCCAGACCGGCGTCTGCTCGCGTCGCGAGGCGGAAGGCCTGATCGCGGACGGCCTGGTGACCATCGACGGCGAGGTCGTCGCCGACGCCGGCCGCAAGATCGCGCCGGGCCAGACCCTGATCCTGAACGACCGGGCCGAGGCGGCGCTGGCGGCGGGGGTCACGATCCTGCTCAACAAGCCGGTCGGCTATGTCTCGGGTCAGCCCGAACCGGGCAAGACGCCCGCGGTGCGCCTGCTGACCCCGGCCAACCGCATGGGAGACGGCGCCGCGCCGGCGCGCGACGCCTCGCTGCCCCCCATCGGCCGCCTGGACGAGGATTCGCGCGGCCTGCTGCTGCTGTCCTCGGACGGGGTCGTGGCCAAGGCGGTGATCGGCCCCCAGTCCGATCTGGACAAGGAGTATCTGGTCGTCGTCGACGGCGCCGTGACCGAGGCTCGGCTGTCCCGGCTTCGCCACGGCCTTGAACTGGACGGCCGCCAGTTGAAGCCCGCCCGCGTCACCCAGGTTCAGGGCCAACAGCTGCGCTTCGTCCTCAAGGAAGGCCGCAACCGCCAGATCCGCCGCATGTGCGACCTTGTCGGCCTGGAAGTCGTGGACCTTCAGCGCGTCCGCATCGGCCCCTTGCGGCTCTCCGACCTCCCCGAAGGCCGCTGGCGCCACCTGACGGCTGACGAACGCAAGGGACTGGTGAGTTAAGTCAGGAACCGATCGATAGCCCTGCTCAAGTGGTTTCGGTCCATGACATGACCGCCGCCGTGTTCGGCCAATTCGACATCGAAACCCTGAGCTTTCAGATCATCTGCCATTTGAACGACGTTGACGAGGCCCGACACCTCATCTCGACGGCCTATGGATATGAAATAGCGCGACGCACCTACTGTTGTGGGGGTGCGAAATCGAAGCGGTTCCATCGCTATGACGTCGCTGAAAAGATCTCCGTTCGCCAAACCCAAAGACAGGGCGTAGGAAGCGCCGTCTGACATCCCCAAAACCGCGATCCGCGCCGGATCGACGGCAAGTCGATCAAAAGCCGTCTGCAGGCTCAGGTCGATGAAGGCCGCATCTAGCCCAACCGGACCATGACGCAGCCGCCAGCTGTCGCCGCGAGCGGTGGGCGCGAGAACCGCGAAGCCGCGGCGACGCGCCAGGGCTCGCAACGGCTCGATCATGTCCAAGCCGACTTGCCCGGCCCCATGTAGCGCCAGGATCAGCGGCGTCACTGCCGCCGGGTCACGGTTTTCGGAGGCGAACAGCACAGCATCGCGCCGATCCAGATGCAGATTTTCCGTCCCACCGCCGAAGGGCAGACTGTGGGCGCCAGGCCGCGCCATCAATCGAGCGTCGGCGTAAACGGCCGCGCCGGCCCGGCTTGCGACCGGAAGGCTCAGGACCGCCGCGGCGCCGGTTACGACAACGGAACGGCGTGTGACGGACGTCATTCGGCCAAGCCTCTGAACCAACGCTCAAGAACCCCCGCCTCGCGCCTCATCGTTTCCGCGCGCTCCGCCGCCTCGGCGTCCACACCCCACTGCGCCTCTTGAAACGCGCTCTCTAATCGGGACAGGTCAAACGCCTCTTCTCCGCTAAGCGCGCCTTCAAGCAAAGCCAGAGCGAGCACAGTCGAGCCGAACAGGGTCGTCGCCGTCGCCAGTCCGGTAAGCTGAAAGTCGTCCAACGAAAGGGCCAGAGTGCGAACCCTATCAAGGGAGACTTGAGGTTGCGCGTGATGTAAAACGCCGATCACCGGTCGGAGGTCTATGCCAAGTTCCTGTTGGGCCCAGGCGCGCCAAGGCGTCCATTTCTCGATTTGTCGCCGCTGTAACGCGCCTTCACCCAGGTAGCAGATCGCATCGGAACCGGCATACGCGGCGATCTCATCGGCGACTGCCTCTCTAACAGACCCGATATGGTCGATGGCTGTTGACGCCAGCCTTGTCGCAGGCATCGACGTCGCATCAACGATCTGCTCTTGGGCGGCCCATTCCTGGGCTATAATCTGGGCGACGGCGCGCGTCGGCGCTATCAACGGATTCTTGGCGGGCGTCTTGGGCGTGTGGCCATCCAGTTGCACGGCCCACCGATCGCCATCAGGAGTAACCTGCACGTCCTTCCAGAAGCGCCGCACCTGCTCCTTGGAGATTTCGACATAGCCTCGGTGCGCAGCCGACGTAACTGGAGTTTCCGACATCAGGCCATTATCAGCTCGATCTGAACGCGAGGAAAGCTTTACGTCGGTGCGACATCAAATGCGATCGTCATGCGGTGATCGTCGCCTGAAAATGGCATCGTGCCATGCCACATGTAAGAGGGAAACAGCACCAGCCGGCCTTCTGACGGCTCGACGTAGCGCTCAGCGGCCAGCCCACCGCCGGTCGGCGTTCCGGGCTCGCCGAACTTGATCCAGCCCTCGTGGCCGCCCGCCTTCGCCGCCTTCGGCAGTTGGATGTAGCAGGCCGAAGACAGCCAGCCGCGCGGATGGACGTGATTGGCGTGAAAGCCGTTAGAGCGCAGGCGAACGGACCAACATCCCTCGATGCGATAGTCGCCCGTGTTGCGCGCTCGCAAGGGATCGGCTCCGCAGCCGATGGCGGTCATGTAGCGCCGGATAGGGCCGTCGATCGCCTTAAAGAAAGTCCGGATGACAGGATCCTCGCTGCGGGTCAGAGATGCCGTAGTCTGCGAACCGCCCCGCAAGGACTGTCCCACTGGATGGGTCCTTAGGACGTGCAGGCGCTCGAGGGCCTCAGCCAGATCCCTCAAATAGGCGGCAAGGTCGGGCCAACCCGGCGGCGTGTCTATAAGCGTTGGCTGTACAAACGCGTCGTAGTCGTAAAGGGCGTTGTATCGCGGATCCCCCATCATGCGCCAGGCCGTGGCCTGCAGAGCGATGGCCAACTGGTCGTTGGGAGAGGCGCGACGCATCGCCTCGATCTCAACGATAGCCTCGCGCGGCCTTGCGAGCGCGAGCAGGCATTCCGCCAGGCCCAGCCGGACCGGAGCAGCCTCCGGCGCCGCAGACGCGACCCGCTGCACATGGCGTAAGGCCCGATCGGGATCGTCCGACAGTATCAGTTGCGCTGCCGTAAGTTCGCCAACCGGATCAAGCGGGCCGGCTGTCAGGGTGTCGTATCCAGCCCGCGCTTGGCCCGCATATTGGAGAAGGCGCGCTTTTCGAACACGCAGTTCGACGTCACGCGGATGATTCGTGATGGCGATATCCAGCGCGTGGGTCGCAAGGGCCGGGTCCTCGGTTTTCATCCAAAGAAGCTGCGCCAAATCCGCCAAGGCCTCGGCATAGTTCGCCCGTCGCTTCACCGCCGCCCTGTAAGCGTCCTCGGCCTCTTCGAAGCGGTTCTGTCCCTGCAACGCCCTTGCTAGAACCACCCAGGTTTCCGGCGCGTCGCCGATTTCCAACGCCGACCGCGCCAACCGTTCGGATTCAGCTTTTCGATCCAAGTCGCCATAGAGTGAAGCCAGGTTGTGCCGCGCGGATACGCTATTCGGATTGGCCTTGAGTGCTCGTTCGGCCAATTCGACCGCCGCGTCCAACTGGCCCAGGCGCTTCAAGGCGTCGGCATGATAGGCGAGAGAGAGGTAACCGGCGTCCTTGCTTTGCGTCAGGGGCGCCAGAACGGCTGCGGCTTCCTGCGGTCGGCCCTGAGCGATGAACGCCTTGGCCGCCTCCACCGGCTGCGTCATCTCATCCTCCTCACGCCCGCGAACGGGTCGTCTTCGGCCTCGTCCTCGCTGAAGCCGAAGTGGGCGAAGCCGGCCTTCATCTCGGGGCTCAGGGGGGCCGTGACCTGCAGGACGCCGCCGGACGGGTGGTCCAGCTCGATGCTTCGCGCGTGCAGTTGCAGCTTCAACCCGCCCGACAGTTCGCGCGACGCCTCGTCACCGTATTTCGGATCGCCCAGGATCGGGTGGCCGATGCCGGCCATGTGCGCGCGCAGTTGGTGGGTGCGGCCGGTGAAGGGTCTCAGCGCCATCCACGAGGCGCGGTGCGCCGCCCGGCTGATGGTGGCGAAGGCCGTCTCGGCGGGTTCCGCCTTAGGATCCTTGCGATCGGCCGGCCGCATCATCTCGAAGTCGTTGATGCCGGTCTTCTTCAGCGGCATGTCGATCTGGCCCGAATAGGGCTTGGGATTGCCGATGACGATGGCCCAATAGGTCTTCTTGGCCTGACGCCGCGCAAAGGCCCCGGCCAGCCGCTTGGCCGCCTCGGGTCCCTTGCCCAGCAGCAGCACGCCCGAGGTGTCGCGGTCCAGCCGATGCACCAGGCGCGGGCGGTCCAGCCCCTCGCCCCAGGCGGACAGCAGGCGGTCGACATGGCGGCTGGTCTTGGTGCCGCCCTGCACGGCCAGGCCGTGCGGCTTGTTCAGGGCGATGACCACGTCGTCCTCGTACAGGACCAGCGACTTGGCGAAGGCCACGTCCTTGTCGGACAGGGCGTGCGGATCGCCCGCCTGGCGCGAGGTGTCGTCCGGGATGGGCGGCACGCGCACCGCAGCGCCGGCGGTCAGCCGCGCCTCGGGCTTGATCCGTCCGCCGTCGACGCGGATCTGGCCGCTGCGGGCCATCTTCTGCACCTGGATGTTGGACAGATGCGGCCATCGCCGACGGAACCAGCGATCCAGCCGGATGCCGTCCTCGTCCTCGGCGACGTAAACGGTCTGGACTTCGCGCTTCGGCGCGGCGGCGGCGGGGTCGCTCACAGCACCGCTCCGAACGCGCGCCTGGCGATCGTCAGCCCGACGAACAGCGCCGCCATCGCCGCGATCACGGACAGGCCGACATAGGCGGCCGCCAGCCCCATCTGACGCCGCTCGATCATCAGGACCGCCTCCAGCGAATAGGAGGAGAAGGTGGTGAACCCGCCCAGCACCCCCACCGCTGCGAACAGGCGAACGGCCTCCTGCTGGGCGCCGCCGCGCAGCGCCAGCCAGCCCACGAGCAGGCCCATGCATAGGCCGCCGACGATATTGGCCAGGAAGGTGCCCCAGGGCCAGGCGGCGTTGGGCGCCAGCCGCCCGACCGCCAGGCCCAGCCCATATCGGGCCATGGCCCCCAGTCCGCCGCCGGCGGCGACTATCAGCAAACGTGCGATCATGGCCGGCTTATACGACGTTCCCGCCGCCTCGCCAGTCCGACGGCGTCAGCGAGGAATGGAGGCCTGTATCGAACGGGCGTCATAGACGCTGGGGCGATCCGGCTTGGTCCCACGGCCCAGCACCACTTCCAAGGTGGTGGAGGTCGGCTGCGGCCCGCTGAGGTTCAGGCCCACCCCCACGCCGACGCCCGACGCCGAATAGCCGCCATACCGGCTGCTGCCGCCGCCGATGGAGACGCTGGGGCGCACGCCCCCTGCGCCGCCCGGCCGTCCGTCCGTCCACGCCTGCACCACTTCGAACCAGTCGTATCCTTCCTGGGTCGTCAGGTCGGCCGCGCGCAGCAGGGCGAAATCGGCGACGGGACCGGGCGCCCCGACCCCGTTGTAGGTCACGCGATAGCGGTTGGTCTCGATCCGTTGCTCGGAAAAGCCCTGGCCGCCCGGTCCCTGCTGGGCGCCGTAGGGCGCGAGGCTGGCGCAGGCGGACAGCGCCAGGGCGGAACCGACGAGACCCAGAATGACGAAGCGCTTCATGACGATGTTCTCCTTCATCCCAATAGCGTCGTGCCGCGCCGCTCGTTCCCGCGTCACAGGCCCAAGGCGGCGCGCAACGTCTGGAAATCCTGGGGCGGCGGGGCCTCGACCGTCGTGGTCCCGCCCTCGGGATGCGGAAAGCTCAGCTTGGCGGCGTGCAGCATCAGCCGCGGCGCCGGTCCGACCGGCGTGGTCAGGGCGCCGCCATAGCGCACGTCCCCGATCAGCGGACGGCCCAGATGCGCCATATGCACCCGCAACTGGTGCATCCGTCCCGTCAGCGGCTCAAGCTCCACCACCGCCCCATGATCGCTGGCGCCCAGGGTGCGGTATCGGCTCTGCGCCCCTTGCGCGCCCGGCGCGTCGAAGGCGACGACGCGCATATAGGATTCGCGGCCGATCTCCTCGCGGCGCAGGGGCGCATCGACCGCGCCGGATCGCGGCTCGGGCGCCGCCGACAGCAGGGCCAGATAGGTTTTCCGGAACCGCCGCATCTGCAGCGCCTTGCCCAGGAATCCGGCGGCGGGCTTGGTCTTGGCCGCCAGGATCACGCCCGACGTGTCCCGGTCCAGCCGATGCACCAGTTCCGGCCGCTTTCCGTTCGACCGCGCGAACGCCCACAGCAGATCGTCCAGCGTATGGGCCTTGATCCGCCCGCCCTGGCTGGACAGGCCGCTGGGCTTGGAAAAGACGATGAGGTGCGCATCCTCGTGGATCACCCACGACCGGACGGCGGCGATCTCGTCTTCGGACAGAGCGACGGGGGTTCTGGCGGTCATTTCGGCTCTTGGCCCGACGCCGCCATGACGGTCAAGGCGTTGGGCAAGGCATGGCCTGCCGCCGTATTGTCGAACACGCACCAGGTCGGCGCATCCGCCGCCTCGCGCCGCAATCGTTCGGCCGTCGCCGCCAGCGTCTCGGGCGAATAGGCCGAATAATAGATTCTCGGCGCGCCATGCAATCGGATGTAGGTCAGGCCGCGCCATCCGCCAGGCGCGCCCGCCCCCGACACCGGCGCCGGATCGGCCGCCACGCGCGCGATCCGGCGGTCTTTCAGCCAGGCGTCGACTTCCGGCGCGAACCAGCTGGCGTGGCGTGGCTCGCAGGCGATCGGAACGGGCAGACGCGCCGCCGCCGCGTCGAAGAAGCGGGTCGCATCGGCTTCGTCGAAAACCAGCGACGGCGGCGTCTGGACCAGAACCGCCCCCAGCCGGTCGCCCAGCCCCTCGACCTCGGATGCGAACCGATCCAGCCCGGCCTCCGGCTCGCGCAGCCGCTGCTCCTGCGTCAGGACGCGCGGCGTCTTCACCGCGAAGCGAAAGTCCGGCGGGGTCGAGGCCGCCCAGCGCGCATAGGTGGCTCGCCGATGCGGTCGATAGAAGCTGCTGTTGATCTCGACCGCATTCATCGTCCGGGCATAGCGTTCCAGGTGCGTGCCGGGACCGGCGAAACGTTCGGCGACCTCGCGCGGCACGCTCCACCCGGCCGTCCCCAGCCTCAGTTCAGGCATCGCCGCCCTGGTCCGCCATCCGCGCCCGCATCTCGGCCCAGCGCTCCAGCCGCGCCTTGATCTTCTCTTCGTGGCCTTCGCCCTTGGGCTTGTAGAAGACGCGCCGCTCCATCTCGTCGGGAAAGAAGTTCGCGCCTGAGAAGCCCTCGGGCGTGTCCGGGTCGTATTGATAGCCCTTGCCGTAACCCAGCTGCTTCATCAGCTTGGTCGGGGCGTTGCGGATGTGGGCGGGCGGCATCAGCGAGCCGGTCTCGTGGGCCGCCCTCTTGGCCGCCTTGAAGGCTTCATACACTCCGACCGACTTGGGCGCGGTGGCCAGGTGCACCACCGCCTGGGCCAGGGCCAACTCGCCCTCGGGGCTGCCCAGGAAATCGTAGGTGTCCTTGGCCGCATTGGCGACCAGGATCGACAGCGGGTCCGCCTCGCCGACGTCCTCCACCGCCATCCGCACGATGCGCCGCGCCAGATACAGCGGGTCCTCGCCTCCGTTCAGCATCCGCGCCAGCCAGTACAGCGCCGCGTCCGGGTCCGATCCCCGCACCGATTTGTGCAGGGCGGAAATCAGGTTGTAGTGCTCCTCGCGGCTCTTGTCGTAGGCGGGCGCCCGGCGTTGCAGCACGCCCGCCAGGCCCTGGACGTCCAGCGCCTCACCCTCCGGCAGGTCGAACAGGACCTCCGACATGGTCAGCAGATAGCGCCCATCCCCGTCGGCCAGGGCCAGCATCGCCTGGCGCGCCTCGTCGGTCAGCGGCAGGGAACGCCCCATGTGCGCTTCGGCGCGTCGCAGAAGCTGGTCCAGGGCGGCGTCGTCCAGCCGCTTCAGCACATAGACCTGGCTGCGCGACAGCAGGGCGCCGTTCAGTTCGAAGCTGGGGTTTTCGGTCGTAGCGCCGACCAGGGTGACGACCCCCGCCTCGACGAAGGGCAGGAATCCGTCCTGCTGGGCGCGGTTGAACCGGTGGATCTCGTCGACGAACAGCAGGGTGGACTGGCCGGCCGCGCGCCGCATCCGCGCCGCCTCGAACGCCTTTTTCAGGTCCGCCACGCCCGAGAAGACGGCGCTGATCGCCTGGTACTCATAGCCCGCCGCCTTGGCCAGCAGCCGGGCGATGGTCGTCTTGCCCGTGCCCGGCGGACCCCACAGGATCATGGAGCCCAGGCGGCCGGCGTCGACCATGCGGCGGATCGGCCCGCCCTCGCCCAGCAGATGATCCTGGCCGACCACCTCCTCCAGCGACGCCGGACGCAGGCGATCCGCCAGGGGGGCGTCGGGCGGATGTATGCCGGAGGCTTCGAACAGGTCGCTCATTCGGGCTCGCTCTTGGGGAAGCGACCTATGTAGTCGGTCGGCCCCGGCTTTTCACGCCCCCGGCGTCGTCGGTCAGCCGGGCATCCGTCCCGTCAGTTCGCGACCGCCCCGCAGGATCACGACTTCCGATCCCGCCCGCGCGCGCTGGAGATCGGAGGCCGACACGACCTCCCGCCCGTCGATGCGACGGATCACGTCGCGCGGCCGCACGCCGATCCGGGCCGGCAGACTGCCCCGCGCCACGCCCGTCACCAGCGCGCCGCGCAGGAAGGGGTCGCCGCCCAGGCTGTCGGCGAAGGCCGGGTTCAACGGCACGACGCGCAGGCCCGCCAGGCTGCCCGAGGACACGGTCGCACCGTCGCCCGGCTTGGCGTCGCCCGGCAGGGCCTGGACGCGGGCGTTCAGCGTCTGGGCGCGCCCGTCGCGCAGCACCGTCACCTGCACCGTGTCGTTGGGCGCCTTGGTGCCGATGCGGTAGTTCAGGCCGCCCTGGTCGTTGATCTCGACGCCGTCCACGGCGGTGACGACGTCGCCCTGGCGAATGCCCGCCCGCGACGCCGGACTGTCCGGATAGACGTCGGTGACCACCAGGCCCTGCGGCCGGTCCAGGCCCAGGCTGCCGGCGATGTCGCTGCTGACCGTGTCGCCCTTGACGCCCAGCCAGGGCCGAACCACCGCCGTCGCGCCACCCACGGCGGAATCGACCACCCGCTTGACCATCACCGCCGGCACGGCGAAGCCGACGCCCGACGAGGTGCCGCTGCGCGAGAAGATGGCCGTGTTGATGCCGATCAGGTCGCCGTCCATGTCCACCAGCGCCCCGCCCGAGTTTCCGGGATTGATCGCCGCGTCGGTCTGGATGAAGGAGCCGCTGTCCGAAATGCCCGTCTCGGTCCGGTTCAGCGCCGAGATGATGCCGTTGGTCACCGTCTGGCCCACGCCGAACGGATTGCCGATGGCCAGCACCAGGTCGCCGATCTGCTGCTCTTCCTGATCGTCGATGCGCAGGAACGGCAGGGCGCCGTCCACGCCCTGCAGCTTCAGCACGGCGATGTCGCTGCGCTGATCGGCCAGGATGACCTCGGCGGGGAATTCACGGCGGTCGTTCAGCACGACCTTGATCTCCGACATGCCCTCGATGACGTGATAGTTGGTCACCACCGTCCCGTCCGCCCGCACGATCACGCCCGAGCCGACCGACTGGGCCACCCGCGCCTGCGGTCCGAACAGCTGGAAGAAGGGATCGGCGCTCTGCACCCGCTGAACGCCCCGCGCGGCGATGTTGACCACGGCGGGGGCGGCCTCGCGCACGACGGGGGCGAAGCTGGCCTTCATCGCCGCGGAGTCGCCGGGGACGACGCGGGGCTGTTCGGCGAACACCCCTTCCTGGGCCTTGGAGTTGTCGGGATTGCCGCAGGCCGACAGGGCCAGGGCGGTGGCGAGCAGGATCGAACGGGTCTTCATCATCTTCCGACGCATGAGGCTTGAAGCGCCGCCATACCGCACCGTCTTTCGGGCCGGATCATGACGACGCCGCAGTTCGAACGACCCGGACGGCCCGCCGTTCCCTCAGCGGCGCCGCAGCAGCCGGTCGCGCGCGGCGTTGACCCGCGCCGCCAGACCCTCGGTGCCGCCCTGGTCCGGATGGGCGCGCGTCATGGCCCGTTTCCAGGCCGCGCGGATTTCGGCTTCTCCCGCGCCCGAAGATACCCCCAGGACCGCACGCGCGTCCGCCTCGCTGATCGGTTCGGAGCGCACCTGCGGCCGCGCGCGGGACGACCAGGCCAGATACAGCCCCGCGCCCGCCAGGCCCGCCGCCGCCAGCCATCCGCCCCGGAATGCGGCCAAGGCGCCTCCCGCCAGCAGCACCGCCCCCAGCAGCGTCGCGGTGACGCGCCAGTGGCCCCGCCCTCGCCGCTCGGTCTGGCGCCCCAGACGCACCAGGGCCCAGACGGCGATCGCCGCCAGCGCCAGCCCGATCAGCGTCATGGCTCAGTCTTTCAGGCGGCCACGTCCAGCGCCGCGTCGCTCAGCGCCTGCTCCAGGCCCATCGCCTTCATCAGGTTGCGCATCTCCTGACGCGCCGCGACGTGGGCCAGCGACACGGCCACGGGCCGCACGTCGTTGGACAGGTCCGCCACCGTCAGGCCGAAGGGGAACAGTTCGCGATAGATGACCCGGTCGCGCAGGCCCGGCCCGACGCGGAACCCGACCCGCTTGGCCAGCTTGTTCATCCGCTCTTCCAGGCGCTTGCGGTTGCGCGCCTCGGCCACCTGCAGGCGGTTGGTGACGACCAGCCAGTCGATGGTCGCATGGCGCCCTTGGGCGATCGCGCGATGCTTGCGCGCTTCCCAGACGCTTTCGGAATAGATCGACGGCTTCAGCAGCTCCAGCGACACCGGGTCCACCTCGCCCAGCAGGTCGAAGTCGACGAAACTGTCGTTCATCGGCGTCACGATCTGGTCGGCGCGCGCGTGGGCGGCGTTCGACGCCGCTGTGTCGCCGCCGGGGGTGTCGATCAGGATGCAGTCGACGCCGGCCGCGGCGGCTTCGTCGAAGGCGCGGTCGAACGCGGCGATCTGGTCCTCGACCGGCGCCTTGGCCAGCGCCTTGCCGTCGCCCATGTCCGGCATCATCGGCTGGGGCAGATCGTGGCCGTTCGCGGCCAGCCAGCTGGCGCGGTTGGTGAAGAAGCGCTGCATCGAGCGCTGGCGCAGGTCCAGGTCGATGATCGCCACGCTGCGCCCCGCGTGCAGCAGGCCCGTGACGATGTGGATGGCCAGGGTGGACTTGCCCGCCCCGCCCTTTTCGTTGCCGAGGACGATCACATGCGGTTGCGTCATGAAGGCAGCCTCTACGGACGGCCGAACGACTCACGCTCGACCTGGGGAGACCGCTAGAGTCGGTCCCCGCGCCGCAAACGTCAACGACCCGTTAATCGCGCCTGTGGATCAGCCGGCGCGTCGGCACCAGGGATCGTCCACCCCGGCGGCCCGGCAGACCTCGGCGGCGGACCGACCGGCGGCGACCTCGACCTTCAGCCGCGTCAGGGTGCGTTCGCCGACCGAGATGGTCTCGAAGCGCGGCTGCAATCCCGCCATCGCCGGATCGCCGCCCAGCCGGGTCCAGGCGCCCCGCGCCGCCGTCTCGCTGGCGTAGGCGCCCAGCTGGATAAGCCGCGCCGGCGCCGTGGCCGGGCGCGGCTCGGCCGGGCTCGCAGCTTCGCTGGGCTCGATGTCCGATCGCTTGAGCAGCGCCGACGGCGCCTCGCGCACGGGTTCGACCGCACGGGCGGCGATCACCCGCAGCCCCGCCTGGGCGTCGCGGGCGTCCCACATGTCGTGCGGATCCATCACCGCCAGCTTCACCGGACTGAACGGGGCCGGCCTCAATCCCGACTCGGCGCCGCTCCGGCGGGCGCCGGCTGCGGGATGCAGCGGCACGTCGATGGCCGCCACATGATCCGCCAGCGCCTCGAACCGCCCCTGCCCCTGATCCTGCGAGCCGCACCCGCCCGCCATGAGCGCCAGGCTCGCTGCGGCGGCGATCAGAACTGGACGGGTCGCTTCTGCGGGCGTCATAACCGCGACCCTAGCCGCCAGCCTTTGAGGGCTGGTTCAGAAACAGCCTTAAACCGGAAGGTTAACCGCTCCCTCATGACAGACGCCTCCCCCCTCTCCGTGGTCCGCGCCGTCGCGGACCTGCGCGCCGTCGTCGGCGACTGGAAGCGACAAGGCCTGAAGGTGGCGCTGGTTCCCACCATGGGCGCGCTGCACGAGGGCCATCTGACCCTGGTGCGCGAGGCGGGGCGTCGCGCCGACCGCGTCGTGGCCTCCAACTTCGTCAATCCGACCCAGTTCGCCGCGCATGAGGACCTGGGCCGCTATCCCCGGCGACAGGAGGAGGACGCCCGCTTGCTGGCCGGCGCCGGATGCGACCTGATGTTCGCGCCGACGGTCGAGGAGATGTATCCCGACAGCTTCGCCACCTCCGTCGTCGTGGCGGGTCCGGCCCTGGAGCTGGAGGGCGCGTTTCGTCCGGCCATGTTCGGGGGCGTGGCCCTGGTCGTGAGCAAGCTGTTCAACCAGGTCCAGCCCGACGTCGCGGTCTTCGGAGAGAAGGACTATCAGCAGCTGATGGTCATCCGGCGCTTCACCCGCGACCTGGACCTGCCCGTCGACATCGTCGGCGCCCCCACCCAGCGCGACGGCTGGGGCCTGGCCCTGTCCTCGCGCAACGCCTACCTGTCCGAGGCCGAGCTGGAGATCGCCCGCCGCCTCAACGGCGTGCTGGCCGAGGCCGGGGTCATGGCCGCGTCCGGCCGTCCTCTCGCGGAGGTCGAGAAGACGGCCCAGGAGGCCCTGCTTGCGGCCGGGTTCGACCGCGTCGACTATGTCGCCGTTCGTCGGGCCGACGATCTGGCGCCCTTCGAAGGCGATGTGGCGGACGCGCCCGGCCGTATCCTGGCCGCCGCCTGGCTGGGCCAGACGCGCCTGATCGACAACATGGCGGTGTGATCTAGCCGATCGCGCCGACGCAGCCCTCGGCCTCGCCGGGCGTCAGCTCGGCGTCGGTCAGGGCGATGGTCCAGCCGTGGTGGGTGTTCAGGCCCCAGCGGCGCGCGCCGCCGCCGTCGCCCGCGTCGCCGCCGGCGGTGACGATCACCCTACGGCCCTTGGGCAGGGCCGGCGGGTCGATCTTGCCCACGGCCAGCGAGGTCGGCGTCTCGCCGCCATAGCCGTCGAACACGCTCAGCATCGACCATTCGCGACGCAGGCCCATCCACCAGGCGTCCTCGGTGTTCACCGCCAGGACGGCGATCCCGTGGCCCTCCGCGGCGAAGGCCAGGGCCTTTTGCGGATCGCGCACCATCTTGATGTCGGCGGCCGCGCCGAAGCGCAGCCGGGCGCCGTCATAGGCGCGGGTGGGCTCGATCGGCGCCCAGACCTGGACCTGCAGGCGGCCCTGCCGCGCCAGGCCCCAGCCGACGATCTCGCGCCACAGGTGCTCGACCGCCTCGGCGTTCTCGGGCTGGGCCTTCGACAGCATCCGCGAAAGCACGGTCTGCTCACGGTCGGGGCGCAGCTTGGTGTGCGGACCGGTCGGCGCGTCCTTGGCGCGGCCCACGGTGGCGGCGACCGCCAGGCGTTGTTCGAACAAGGCCAGGATCTGGTCGTCGATGCTGTCGATCTCGGCGCGCAGGGCGGCCAGGGCGGTCTGTTCGGGGGTCATTTCGGCGTCCTCAGGCCAGACCTGGCGGACGGCGGCGGAAACGGATTGGGTCACGGGACTAGTCTTTCGGCGGAATGGAATTTCGATATGCGGGCAGGCCGCCGCTCGGGTCAGGAGCGGTCGCCGGCGAGGCTGTCAGGAGCGTGAAAAGCCCGACGCCTCAGCCGGCGTATCGAAAGCCGTAAAAGCCGAAATAATAGCCGGCGGCCGCGCGCGAACGGGCGAAGGAGACAGCAAGGGCGCGCGAGCGGGACATGGGTCCAGGTCCGGTTGAGCGGATCGACGGCGATCCGAGGCGGCCTTAAGACACGCAAAGACCGTGCGCCGTCAACCCGCTTCGGCGCTCAACAGGACGAAACGCGTTCGGTTATCGCTGGAATCCTGCAAATCGTTGCGCAGAATCGACAGGCCATAGACCTCGGCGGCGTTGCGGGGGGCGATGGCGGCCTGGGTCGGATCGCCCGCCTCGGCGACGTCGCGGGCGGCGCCGGCGGTGTCGAAATGCTCGACCACGTTCAGCTTCATGCCCTTCAGCGTCTGCTCGCACTGGGCCAGGGCGATCGGATGGCTCAGCACCCGACGCAGGTCGTGGACGCGCGCGCCTTCCAGACCCATCAGGGCGTGCCGGATCGGCCGCCACGCCTCGGCGACCACCCGCAGGCCGGATTCGCGCACCAGGGTCGCCGCCGGCTCGACCGCCCCGATCGAGGAGTTCTCGACCGGGATCAGGGCGCAGTCGCAATCGCCCGAGATCAGCGCGTCGATCGCGCCCTGGAAGGTCTCGAACGCCACCGCCTCGTCCCACGGGCGCAGGGCCGTGCAGGCCTCGTGGCTGAACGCGCCCGGCGCGCCCTGATAGGCCACGCGGCCGGGCTTCTCATGTTGATTGGCAGGCGTTTCCATGTCCGTCACCCTCGGCTTTCGCCGCGAGCCCATCCTTCAGCGTGGCGGACAGAAGAGGCGGCCTCCGTGGCCGCCTCATGGCCGCATTTTCGCGCATCTGGGGCGCGGCTCCGATCAGGCCGCCTTCGACCGGCTGACGCGCCCGGACTTCAACCGCTCGGCCACCAGGAAGGCCAGCTCCAGCGCCTGGTCGGCGTTAAGGCGCGGGTCGCAGTGGGTGTGATAGCGGTTGGACAGGTCGTCCTCGGTCACCGCCTGGGCGCCGCCGATGCATTCGGTCACGTTTTGGCCGGTCATCTCCAGGTGGACGCCGCCGGGATGCACCCCTTCCGCCTCGGCCACGTCGATGAAGGTCCGCACCTCGCCCAGGATGCGGTCGAACGGCCGGGTCTTGTAGCCGTTGCCCGCCTTCAGCGTGTTGCCGTGCATCGGGTCGATCGACCAGATCACCTTGCGGCCGGACGCCTTCACCTCGCGCATCAGCTTGGGCAGGCGCTCGCCGACCTTGTCGTGGCCGAAACGGCCGATCAGGGTCAGCCGACCCGAGACGTTGTCCGGGTTCAGCGCGTCGATCAGCGGCAGCAGGTCGTCGGCCGTCATCGTCGGCCCGCACTTCACGCCGATGGGGTTCTTGATCCCCTTCATGAACTCGACGTGGGCGCCGTCCAGCTGGCGCGTGCGCTCGCCGATCCACAGCATATGGGCCGAGGTGTCGAACCATTCGCCCGAGCCGCCGTCCAGCCGCGTCAGCGCGCTCTCCACGTTCAGCAGCAGGGCCTCGTGGCTGGTGAAGACCTCGACCCGGCTCAGGTCGGGATGGGTCTCGGGCGTGACGCCGACCGCCTCCATGAAGGCCAGGGCCTCGGTGATCTTGTCGGCCAGTTCGCGATATTGCGCGCCCGCCTCGTTGTCGCCGGCGAAGCCCAGCGTCCAGCGGTGGATGTTGTATAGGTCCGCATAGCCGCCGCCGGCGAAGGCCCGCAGCAGGTTCAGCGTCGAGGCCGACTGGTTGTAGGCCCGCAGCAGCCGCTGGGGATCGGGCGCGCGCTCCTCGGGCGTGAACGCCATGCCGTTGATGATGTCGCCGCGATAGCTGGGCAGTTCGACGCCGTCGATCTCCTCGACCGGGGCCGAGCGCGGCTTGGCGAACTGGCCGGCGATGCGGCCCACCTTCACCACCGGCTTCCTGCCCGCGAAGGTCAGCACCACCGCCATCTGCAGGATCAGGCGGAAGGTGTCGCGGATGTTGTCGGTCGAGAACTCCTTGAAACTCTCGGCGCAGTCGCCGCCCTGCAGCAGGAAGGCCTCGCCCCGCTCCACCTGCGCCAGTTTCGACGTCAGGCGCCGCGCCTCGCCGGCGAAGACCAGCGGCGGCAGCGCGCGCAGCTCGTCCTCCACGGCCTGAAGGGCGCGGGGATCGGGATAGTCCGCCGGCATGTGCAGGGCGGTCTTGGTTCTCCAGCTTTCGGGGGTCCAGCGTTGGGTCATGATGGCGCCAGGATACGGCCTAGAGCGGGCCGGAACAACAGATTGTGCACAGGATGTGCGCCGCGCCGGCCGGAACCGCTCAGCAGGGAAACGGTTAAGCTTCTCGATCCTGTCTTCGGAGCATCGAAATGCGCGCACGCCCCCTTTCCGTCGTCCTCGTCGCCGCCTTGGCCGCCTCGGGCTGCGCGCAGATGTCGTTCGATCGCGGCGCGGACCGTTTCCAGGGCGGCGTGGGCCAGGCGGCTTCGGCGCCGCTCCAGGATCTGAACATCCAGCAGACCGAAATCCCCGCGGTCCTGGTCGAGGCGCGCGGCGCCCCCTATGGCCGCGCGGACCTGCGTCGCTGCGCGGACATCTCGGCCCAGGTCGCCCGTCTGGACGAGGCGCTCGGTCCCGATCTGGATCAGCCGCAGCAAGGCCCCGGCCGCGATGAACAGGCGGCCGACCTGGCGCTGGACGCCGTGCGCGATACCGCCTCCGACCTGATTCCCTTCCGCAGCTGGGTCCGGCGCCTGTCGGGCGCGGCCCAGCACAGTCGCGAGGTTCAGGATTCGATCAAGGCCGGCCTTGTCCGGCGCGCCTTTCTGAAGGGGCTGGGCCAGCAGCGCGGCTGCCGTCCGCCCGCCGCCCCGTCGGCCTGATGCAGGACGCGCGCCGCTCCCCGCGCCTGCGCGGGGCGACGAACCGAACGGACCGGGATGGAAAAAATGGTGGATGCGACAGGGATTGAACCTGTGACCCCCTCGGTGTGAACGAGGTGCTCTCCCGCTGAGCTACGCATCCATGCCTTGCGGAGGCGGCGACATAGCCCGGTCGCCCCCGCGGCGCAAGCGCCGGATTTCAGATTCCCGCCGCCCGCACCGCCTCGGGCGTCTCCGTCTCCGGGTCGCCGGGCAGGAAGGCGACGCGGCCGTCATAGACCGCCTCGTTCAGGATGCGCTCCTCCTTGGCGACCAGCACGGGGACCAGCATCTGGCCGGTGACGTTGGTGGCCGTGCGCATCATGTCGATGATCCGGTCGATGGCGACGATATAGCCGATGCCCTCCAGCGGCAGGCCGGCGGTCGATAGGGTCAGGGTCAGCATGACGATGCTGGTCCCCGGCACCCCCGCCGTGCCCAGCGATCCCAGCACGGCCGTCAGGCCGATCAGCACATATTGGGTCAGCGTCAGGTCGATCTGGAAATACTGGGCGATGAAGATCGAGGCGATGGCCGGATAGATGGCGCCGCAGCCGTCCATCTTCACATTGGCCCCCAGCGGCACCGCGAAGGCCGCATAGGCCTGGGGCACGCCCAGCCGTTCGACCGTCTGGCGCAGGGTGATCGGCAGCGTCCCCAGCGAGGACGAGGTGGCGAACGCCGTCTGCTGCGCCGCGAACGCGCCCCTGAAGAAGCTGACCGCCTTCAGCCCGTGCAGCTTCAACAGGCCCGAATAGACCACCAGGATGTGGAACAGGCAGGCCGCGTAGATGGCCAGGATGAACTTGCCCAGCGGCAGCAGCGCCTCCCAGCCATAGCCGCCGACCACCGCCCCGATCAGGCCGAACACCCCGAACGGCGTCAGCTGGATCACCCAGCGGGTGATGCGGAAGACCACGGCCGCCCCCTCGTCCACCAGCCGCCGCACGCCCTGCGCCGCGTCGCCCAGCGCCACAAGCGCCATCCCCACCAGCGCCGAGAAGAAGATGATCTGCAGCACCCTGCCCTCGCTCAACGCCGCGAACGGGTTGGTCGGCACGACCCCGATCAGCACGTCCAGCGGCGTCGGGATCTCGCGCGCCTTCACCTCGCCCAGCGGCAGGTTCGACAGGCCGACGCCCGGATTGATCAGATGCCCGAAGGCGATCCCCACCAGCACCGCCAGCAGCGAGGTGATCGCGAACCAGACCAGGGTCCTGACCCCCAGCCGCACCGCGCCCACCCCCTCGCCCAGCCTGGCGATGGAACTGGCGATGGTGAACAGCACCAGCGGCGCCACCACCATGCGGATCAGGTTCAGATAGACGTCGCCGATCGGCTGCAGCCAGGTCTCGGCCCGTTCGCGCAGGATCAGGCCGGCGACCACGCCCAGCACGAAGCCGGCGGCGGTGCGCTGCCACAGGGGAATCTTGAAGAAGCGGGCGATCACGAACTCATCCTCGACGTCGGCCCGTCCATCTGGCCATCGCAAGGCGGCTCCGTAACCGGACGGGCCGCCGATCGGGCGCCAGGATTTCTATCGTCAGCCTTTAGCGCAGCGACAAGCCGCGCGGGCCCCTCGGCCCTCAGCCCCTCAGCGCCCTGGAGACGTAGAAGTCCGCCAGCAGACCGTCGATCGCCTCCTCCACATCCTCGAAGGCGTCGATCAGCACGTCGCCGCCCAGGTCCTCGACCGGCACGGGGGTGTAGCCGAAGGTCGTCAGGATGCAGGCCATCCCGGCGTCGCGGGCCGCCTGGGCGTCGGGCGCGGCGT
This sequence comes from Brevundimonas albigilva, assembly GCF_023573565.1. Taxonomy (NCBI): domain Bacteria; kingdom Pseudomonadati; phylum Pseudomonadota; class Alphaproteobacteria; order Caulobacterales; family Caulobacteraceae; genus Brevundimonas; species Brevundimonas albigilva. The sequence goes on along the minus strand of NZ_CP097649.1, from coordinate 1,271,475 downwards.
CTCCCACCATGATCGCGCGGGCGGGGTCGCCGCCCGCGGTCCGGACCGCCTCGACCAGATGCGCGCCCGAGGGCTTGCGGGCGCTGACCCGGTCCGGCCCGACGACGGCCGCGAAATGATGCCTTAGCCTCAGCTTCTCCAGCAGCAGTTCGGACAGGTCCGAGCGCTTGTTCGTGGCCACCGCCAGCACGGCGCCGCGCGCCTTCAGCCGCTCCAGCGTGTCCACGACGCCCTCGAACGCCCGGCTGCCGTCGGCGATATGGCCGGCGTAGTCGACCAGGAACCGCTCGAACAGGGCCTCCGAGCGCGCCCGCTCCACGTCGGCCCCCGCCGCCTCGAAACCGTGCACCAGCAGCGCCCGCGCCCCCGATCCGATCAGGGTCGAGGCCGCCTCCATCTCCACCGGGGGCAGCCCCTCTTCGACCAGCAGCCGGTTCAGCGTGCCGATCAGGTCGGGCGCGGAATCGACCAGCGTCCCGTCCAGGTCGAACAGGACGGTCCATCCCTCCAGATCGCGATCGGTCATCCGCATCTCCCTTTGGCGCGCATGATGGGCTAAGGCCGGGACGACTAGCCGCCGGGACGATTCATGACCAGAGCACGCGCCGCCATCATCCTCGCCGCAGGCCAGGGCACGCGGATGAAGTCGCCGCTGCCCAAGGTGCTTCACCCCGTCGGCCAGCGCGCCATGCTGGACCACGCCATCGACGCGGCCCAGGGCCTGGGGTGCGAGCGCATCGTCGTCGTGGTCGGAAACCACTCGCCCCAGGTCCGCGCCCATGTGGAGACGCGTCTCGGCGCCGGCGCCGTCGCGGTCCAGGACCCGCCTTTGGGCACCGGCCACGCCGTGCGCGCCGCCGAACAGGCCCTGGCCGGCTTCGACGGCGACGTGGTCGTCACCTACGGCGACGTGCCCCTGCTGAAGGCCGCCGACATCGAACCGGTCTTCGGCGGCGCCGGCGTCACCGTCATCGGCTTCCAGGCCCGCGATCCCGGCGCCTACGGCCGCCTGGTCATCGAGGGCGAGACGCTGGTCGCCATCACCGAGGCCAAGGAGGCCTCGCCCGAGGTCCTGGCCCTGACCGCCTGCAACTCGGGCGTCATGGCCGCGCCGGCCGACCTGCTGTTCCCCCTGCTGGCGCAGGTCACCAACGACAACGCCAAGGGCGAATACTATCTGACCGACGTGGTCGAACTGGCGCGCAAGGCCGGTCACCCGACCCGCGCCGTCTTCGCCGACGAGGACGCGGTGATGGGCGTCAACGCCCAGGCCGAACTGGCCCAGGCCGAGGCCCTGTTCCAGAAGGTCCAGCGCGAGACCTTCCTGGCCGCCGGCGTGACCATGAGCGCGCCCGACACCGTCCACTTCGCCTGGGACACCCAGGTCGGCGGCGGAACCGTGATCGAGCCCTTCGTCGTCTTCGGCCCCGGCGCGGTGATCGAGGGCGGGGCGCGCATCCGCAGCTTCAGCCACATCGAGGGCGCGCGCGTCGCCTCGGGCGCCGAGGTCGGCCCCTACGCCCGGCTGCGCCCCGGCGCGGACCTGGCCGAGGGCGTCAAGGTCGGCAACTTCGTCGAGGTGAAGAACGTCACGATGGACAAGGGCGCCAAGGCCAACCACCTGGCCTATCTGGGCGACGGCGCGGTCGGCGCGGGCGCCAACATCGGCGCCGGGACCATCTTCTGCAACTACGACGGCTTCAACAAGGCCCGCACCCACGTCGGCGCCGGCGCCTTCGTCGGTTCGAACTCCAGCCTGGTCGCCCCCGTCACCCTGGGCGACGGCGCCCTGATCGCCTCCGGCTCCGTCATCACCGAGGACGTGCCCGCCGACGCCCTGGCCTTCGGTCGCGCCCGCCAGACGGTCAAGCCCGGCGCGGCGGCCGTCTTCCGGGACAAGGCGGCGGCGCGAAAGCGCGCGGCGAAGGGCGTCTAAAGGGTCAGATCAGCCTCAGGCCCTCGCCGTCGGCTCCCTGTCCCGAGGACATGACCAGGTCCAGCGCCTCGCCCCCGAAACCCAAGCCCTCGATCGCGCTGCGGACACGATCGCGCACGGTCTTCAGGCTCGCGTCGCCCCGAACCTCCAGACGCCACCCCAGTTCACCCGAGCGCAGGTCCTTCGACCGCGCCAGCCAGGCCGCATGGACGCCCTCTACCGTCAGGGACGATCTCAGCCGGGCGACAAGCACCGTCGGTTCGGGATCGGGCGTCGTCAGTTCCAGGTCGGCGCTGTCGGTCAGGGGCGACGCTTCGCCCGCGCCGTCCAGGATGGCGGCGATGTCCCGACGGGTCAGAACCAGGCCCTCTTCGCGTCCGGGATTCAGAACGATCACGCCATCACGAAAGGCTTCGAGGAAATGCTGGCCCCGCATGGCCATCGAGGCGGCGGTTCCCAGAACGGGCTGCGCGAACGCGGCCTGGGAAAAGCCGGCCGCGGCCTCGACGCCGTCCGACAGCACGATCCCCATTAGTTTCAAGGGACGATCCCGGCCCAGCACGACGCCCGGCGGCGGCGTTCCTTCGCTCGGCGCCACGTAGATTTCCGCGGAAAGGATGGCCAGTTCGGCCGCGGCCTGCTTGGCGGGATCGGCCCGGGCCTCGGCGATCGCCTTTTCCAGAGCGTCGGGGGTCTGTCGGGTCATGAGGCGGCTCCTGCAACTGAACCGCCGCGAATAGCACGATCCGATACGGGGCCAACCGCGCTCTGGCCCTTTCCGTTCCGGCCCGACTTGCCTATGGAGCGGCCATGAACACGGAAATCCAGAAGCGCAGGGCCGGCGAGGCCGCCGCCCAGCACGTCGAGGTGGGCATGGTCGTGGGCCTGGGCACCGGCTCCACCGCCGCCTGGTTCGTCAAGGCGCTGGCGGCGCGGGGCCTGCACGACCTGCGCTGCGTCCCCACCTCGGAAAAGACCGCCGACCTGGCGCGCGACCTGGGCCTGACCCTGTCGACGCTGGAGGACACGCCCCGCATCGACCTGACCGTCGACGGCGCCGACGAGGTCGGACCCGGCCTTGCGCTGATCAAGGGCGGCGGCGCGGCCCTGTTGCGCGAGAAGCTGGTGTGGGAAGCCTCGGCCCGCTGCATCGTCATCGCCGACCACGCCAAGGTCGTGCCGGTGCTGGGCGCCTTTCCCCTGCCGATCGAGGTCGTCGCCTTCGGCCACAAGACCACCGGCAACCGCATCGCCGACGTCCTGGCCGACCACGACATCGCCGCCCCCGCCCGTGTGCGCCAGGCCGATCGCGGCCTGGTCCGCACCGACGGCGGCAACCTGATCTACGACGCCGCCTGCAAGGCCATCCACGACCCGGCGCGCCTGGCCGACGACCTGAAGCTGATCACCGGCGTGGTCGAGCACGGCCTGTTCCTGGACCTGGCCGACCTGGCGATCATCGGGACCGACGACGGGGTCGAGACGATCAACCCCTGAGCACTCATGGCTCCGCTCATCCCGGCGAAAGCCGGGACCCAGTGCTGTGGGCGCTCCGTCGCACGCCGTCAGGCGCACCCGCCTTGCCCCTCCCCGATCCGGCGCCTAAGTCCGATCCGCTGGGCGGGCGGCCGTCCGGATTTCACACCATTCACACTATTCACACCCTGTTTTTCGGCGCCTGCGCCGGGATTTCACACTATTCAGACGGTTCAGACTCTCTTTTCCGCGTCTGAACCCCGGAGGCCCGGATGTCCGACTACGATTACGACCTCTTCGTCATCGGCGCGGGCTCCGGCGGGGTCCGCGCCGCGCGGCTGACGGCCCTGGGCGGCAAGAAGGTCGCCGTCGCCGAGGAGTTCCGCGTCGGCGGCACCTGCGTCATCCGGGGCTGCGTGCCCAAGAAGTTCATGGTCATGGCCTCCGAGGTCAGCCACGCGCTCGAGATCGCCGAAGGCTACGGCTGGTCGTTCGACAACGCCAAGTTCGACTGGCCGACCTTCCTGGAGGCCAAGGACGTCGAGATCGCCCGCCTGTCGGGCATCTACGCCGCAAATCTGGGCAAGGCCGGGGTCGAGCTGGTCCACGGCCGCGCGGTGCTGAAGGACGCCCACACCGTCGAGATCGTCGGCAAGAACCGCACCATCACCGCCGAGAAGATCCTCATCGCCACCGGCGGCCGTCCGTGGAAGCCGGAAGACCTTCCCGGCATCGAACACGCCATCACCTCGGAAGAGGCCTTCCACCTGCCCGAACTGCCCAGGCGCATCCTGATCGCCGGCGGCGGCTATATCGCGGTGGAGTTCGCGGGAATCTTCGCCGGCCTGGGCGTCGAGACCACCCTGATCTATCGCGGCCCCAACATCCTGCGCGGCTTTGACGACGACGTGCGCGCCCACCTGGCCGGCGAGATTGAGAAGCGCGGCGTCAAGGTCGTCCTGGGCTGCCAGCACAAGTCGATCGAGAAGACCGCCGCCGGCCTGGTCAACCACCTGGAAAACGGCATGACGCTGGAAACCGACGTGGTCATGTTCGCCACCGGCCGTATCCCCTACGTCAAGGACCTGGGCCTGGAGGCGGCCGGCGTCGAACTGAACGACGAGGGCGCGATCAAGGTCGATCCCTATTCGAAGACCACCGCCGACAACATCTGGGCCATCGGCGACGTCACCGACCGGATGAACCTGACCCCCGTCGCCATCCGCGAGGCCGTCGCCTTCCACCAGACCGTCTATCGCGACAGCCCCCAGCATTTCGACTACGAGGCCGTCGCCACCGCCGTCTTTAGCCAGCCGCCCGTCGGCGTGGTGGGCCTGACCGAGGCCGAGGCGCGCCGGTCCTGCTCCAAGGGCGTGGATGTCTATGTGACCCGCTTCCGGCCGATGAAATACGCCTTCACCGGCTCCGACGAACGGGTGCTGATGAAGCTGGTGGTCGACGCCGACAGCCAGCGCGTGGTGGGCGTCCACATCGTCGGGCCGGACAGTCCGGAGATGATCCAGTTGGCCGCGATCGCCGTGAAGGCGGGCCTGACCAAGGCCCAGTGGGACGCCACCTGCGCGGTTCACCCGACCATGGCCGAGGAGCTGGTGACCCTGAAGGAGAAGCAGACGCCGGCGAACATGGCCGCCGGCTAACCCCGCGCCTCAGCGACGCGGCCGCTCGCGGAACCGCTCCAGCACGTCCAGCCGCCTCGAAAAGGGCTGGGGCTCCACGAACGGTCCCGTGTCGCCGAAGGTGACGATGCGCGAGTCGCCCTCGGGCGTCGCCTGGGGCCACTCGGGCCGGCCCGCGCCATTGGGGTCGCCGGTGCGGGCGAAGGCGGTCCAGTAGCCCATCATCGCCTCCGAGGCCCGCCGGTCGCGATCCTCGACCGGATAGGGAAGGATGCCCAGGTTGCCGAACACATAGGGCCGCTCGACCGCGTGGCTGGCCCCGCCGTGGGCCTGGCGGTTCTCCGCCGACGTCACGTCGAAGCGGTAGAGATAGGTCGGATGGCCCGCCCTGGCGTGCAGGCGCGCCAGCTTGCGGGCGGGCTCGGTGAACACCAGGTCCGTCACGACCTGAGCGTCGAAGGCTGCGACCCCGCCATAGGCGTCCGCCGCCTCGGCCCGCTCCAGCCAGGTCATGTCGTCGTCGATCAGCCCATAGCCCGACCGGTCCGTGGGCCTGATCCACCAGAACTCGGCGCTGTTCGTGCCGATGACATAAGGAACCGGCGCCTGTCGCCCGGCCGCGAAGGCGGCTTCGACCGTCTCGGTCACGACCTCGCCGTCGATCAGGTTCAGGTCGCCGTTCGCGAACGACGGCGCCGGTCCCAGGAAGGTCTCCGCCGGCGCGGCCCGCAGCGCCTCGGCCGAGGTCAGGCCCGCCGCATCGGCCCAAGCCTGGCCTCGCTGACGCGCCGAGGGGGCGCCGGCGGGTCCCGGCCGATCCAGCGGAATCTGAAGCTCGCGCCCCAGCCCCGACTGCACCACGGCCCGCTGGAACAGCCCGCGCGCCTGAGGCGAGATCATCATCCGGTTCACCAGCAGCCCGCCCGCCGACTCGCCGAAGATCGTCACATTGCCGGGGTCGCCGCCGAACGCGGCGATGTTGGCCTTGACCCACCGCAGGGCCGCGATGACGTCCATGACGCCGTAGTTGCCGGCCGCCTCGCCCGCCGGCCTCTCCGCCGCCAGGGCGGGGTGATCGAAGAAGCCCAGACGCCCCAGCCGATAGTTCAGCGTCACGACCACCACGCCCCGCCGGGCCAGGTCATCGCCCTCGTACAGCGCCGCCGTACCGGATCCGTTGATCAGCGCCCCTCCGTGGATCCAAACCATGACCGGTGCGCGCGCGCCGGCGGCCTGGGTCGTCCAGACATTGAGGTTCAGGCAATCCTGGCTCATCGGCGGCGGGCCGACGCCGGGGTCGCCGTTCGCCGGGGGCTGGATGCAGATCGCCCCATAGGCGGCGGCGTCGCGACGACCTTCCCAGGCGGCCGGCGGCTGCGGCGGACGCCAGCGCAATGCGCCGACGGGCGGCGCGGCGTAGGGAATGTTGCGATACGAGGTCACGGCCTCGTCGGTCCGGCCGAGCAGAACCCCCTGCTCGACCCGCGTCTCCACCTGTGCTGTCGGGTCGACCTGCGCCGTCATCAGGGCCAGCGTGGCGAATGCGGCTGCGATTGTCATGTCCCGTGATTAGCAAATTCTTCCGACGCGCCAACGATGCTGCGACGATTTTCAAAGATCTGGCGAACCAATCCGCGTCCGCTGCGTTTGGGGGGTTGCTGGTGGGGCGCGCATTGAACGACTTGATGGAAAAGACACGAACCGCCGTCGACCTGGCCGCGGCGTTCGAGGTGTCGCCCAATCCCTACATTCTGCTTACGCCCGATCTGGTGATCGTCGGTGCGAACCAGGCGTATCTGGACGTCACGTCCTCTCGTCGGCAGGACATCGTCGGACAGCCCCTGTTCCAGGCCTTCGATTCCGGCGACGGGCAGGAAGCGCCCGAGAACGTGCGGCGGGTTAAGGCGTCGCTGGAAAAGGCGCGTGACACGCGTCAGCGCGACCACCTCGCCATGGTCCGCTTCTCGATCGCGCGCACCGGCGCGGACGGCGCGCGCACCTTCGAGGACCGGATCTGGAGCGCCACCCACACCCCGATCCTGGATGACGACGGTCGGGTCAGCTTCCTGCTGCAACACACCACCGACGTCACCGACCTGAACCGGGGCTTCATCCCCGACCCTTCGGCGCCGATCAGCGCCCTGGACGCCATCGTCGGCGGCGGGCTGCTGCGCCGCGCGGAAGTCGTTCAGGAGGACAATCTTCGCCTGGAGCACGAGCGGAACCGCCTGGTCGAGATGTTCATGCAGGCCCCCGGCTTCGTGACCATCCTGTCCGGGCCGCAGCATGTCTTCCAGATGCACAACGCCGCCTATCAACAGCTGATCGGCCAGCGCGACGTGTCGGGGTTGCCCGTTCGCGAAGCGCTGCCCGAACTGGCGGGCCAAGGCTATTATGAGTTTCTGGACGACGTCTTCGCCACCGGCGAACCCTACGAGGGCCAGGAAAGCCTGGTTCAACTGCAGCGCCGCCCGGGCGGGCCGCTGGAAGACGTCTATGTGAACTTCATCTATCAGCCGATCCGCGACGAAAAGGGGGCCGTGGCCGGCATCTTCGTCCAGGGGCACGACGTCACCGAGAACGTCCTGGCCGCCCAGCGGCAGAAGCTGATGATCGACGAACTGAACCACCGGGTGAAGAACACCCTGGCCACCGTCCAGTCGATCGCCATCCAGACGGCCCGGTCGCACGCCGATCCCGCGACCTTCGCCGAAACCTTCCAGTCCCGGCTGATGGCCCTGTCGCACACCCACAACCTGCTGACCCGCAGCCATTGGGAAGGCGCGGAGCTGAGCGCCATTTTGGCCCACGAGACCGAGGCCTTCGGCCCGACCCGCATCAGCCTGAACGGGCCGCCTGTCGACCTGGAGCCCGCCCTTGCGCTGTCGCTTGGAATGATCTTCCACGAATTGGCGACCAACGCCGCCAAGTACGGCGCCCTGTCGACGCCCGAGGGCCGGGTGCTGATCGACTGGGCGCTGGCCGACCAGCGGGCCCCCAAGTTGACGCTGACCTGGCGCGAGGTCGGCGGCCCCCCTGTCTCAACGCCGAGCAGAAAAGGCTTCGGCAGCCGCCTGATTGAACGAAACATTCGCCACGATCTGGCCGGCGAGATCGATCTGCTTTACGCCGCCGATGGATTGGTCGCGGAACTGACGGTTCCGCTGGAAAGGAAATACGCGTGATGACCCAGCCCCTGACCGGACGTCGCGTTCTGATCGTCGAGGACGAATCCCTCGTGGCCATGCTTCTTGAAACCATCCTCGAGGACATGGGCTGCACGCCCGTGGGTCCCGCCGCCAACATCGACGAAGGCGCCGCGATCGTGCGGGACGAGGCCGATCTGGACGCAGCGCTGCTGGACGTGAATGTCGCCGGCCGCCAGGTGTTTCCGGTGGCCGAGGCGCTGAAGGCGCGCGGCGTGCCGTTCGTCTTCTCCACCGGCTATGGCGAGGGCGGCCTGCCCGACGAATGGCGCGGCAATCCCACCATCCAGAAGCCTTTCACCGAAACCGCCGTGCGCGACGCCCTGATGAAGGCGATGGGCGTGGCCCAGGCCTGAGGCGGGACGGCCGACCCGCTGACTATTTCCCTAGCTGGCCGGCGCGCCTGCGATCCAGCGACGATGCAGCATCGGCTTGCCCAGCCAGTAGGCCAGCTCGGCCGGCCGGGCCACGTCCCAGGCGGCCAGGTCGGCCGCCATGCCTGGCGCGATGACGCCGACATCCTTCAGCCCCAAGGCCCGGGCCGCGTTCCGGGTCGCGCCCGCCAAGGCCTCTTCCGGCGTCAGGCGGAACTGCACGCAGGCCAGGTTCATCGCCGCCGTCATGGAGGCGAGGGGCGAGGTTCCGGGATTGCAGTCGGTCGCCACCGCCATCCGCACCCCATGACGCCGGAGCAGATCCACCGGCGGCGTCTGGGTCTCGCGCAGCATCAGATAGGCGCCGGGCAGCAGGACGGCGACCACGCCCGCCTCGGCCATCGCCTTCACCCCCGCCTCGGTCGTGTGCTCGATGTGATCGGCGGACAGAGCCTGGTAGCGGGCGGCCAGCGCCGCTCCCCCGCCGTCCGATAACTGATCGGCGTGCAGCTTGACCGGCAGGCCCAGGGCGCGCGCCTTGTCGAACAGGCGCGCGACCTCCTCCCCCGAAAAGGCGATGGGTTCGCAATAGGCGTCCACCATGTCGACCAGCCCCTCCGCATGGGCGGCCGGCAGGATGCCATCCACAGCCTTGTCCACATAGGCGGCGCGGTCCGCCCGATGCTCGGGCGGGACGGCGTGCAGGCCCAGGTAGGCGGTTCGCACCCTCACCCCGCCCTCGCGCCCGATGCGGCGGGCGACGCGCAGCATCTTCAGTTCGCTGTCGCGATCCAGGCCATAGCCGGACTTGATCTCCACCGTGGTGACGCCGGTGTCCTTCAGCCCTTCCAGCCGCCGCATGGCGGAGGCGAACAGCTGGTCCTCCGAGGCCGCTCGCGTGGCCTTGACGGAAGAGACGATGCCGCCGCCGGCGCGGGCGATCTCCTCGTAGCTCGCGCCCTGTAGCCGCTGCTCGAACTCGCCGGACCGATCCCCGCCGAAGACCAGGTGGGTGTGGCAGTCGATCAGACCGGGGGTGACCCACCGGCCGTCCAGCCGCTCCACCTCGTCCGCCGCGACCGTCGGCATGTCCGCGCGCGGCCCGGCCCAGGCGATCCGCCCGTCCGCCACGACCACCGCCGCGTCCTCGACGGCCCCATAGGGCGCGCCGCCTTCAATCATCGTCGCGACGTGGCAATCGATCAGCAGACGGTCGGCCTTCATCGGCGGTCTCCTCGAGACGAGAAACGGGCGATCAGATCGTAGCGGTCTCCGGGAAAGGTCTGCCACACCCGGGTCACCCCCTGTCCGTCGCGCCAGGTGCGTCGCTCGACCCGCAGGCAGGCCGCGCCGGTTTTCAGCCCAAGCAGGCGGGCCTCCGCGCTCTCGGCCTCCACCGCGGCGATGCGGTTCTCGGCCTCGGTCCAAGGCGCCTGGTCCAGCAGCCAGGACCCCGGCGGCGTCACGCCGAAATCGACCCTGTCGGCCTCCGGCGCCGCGGACAGAGCGATCAACCGCCGTTCCAGGGCCAGCGGCGCGCCGTCGGCGCTGTGCAGGCAGGCCAGATCCAGCAGACGTCCGTCGCGGGCCAGATCGCTCTCCTCCTCCGTGGCCGCGTCGCGCTCGCGTCGCTCCAGCAGGCGATAGCCATAGGCCTGACCGCGCTCGACCACCTCGGCCCTGAGATCGGGGATCGCCAGCACCGCCGCATGGGCCTTGGGCTGGGCGACGAACGTGCCCGCACGACGCCGCCGCGTCACCAGCCCCCGGCCCGCCAGCTCGGAAATGGCCTTGTTCACCGTCATGCGGGAACAGCCGTAAGCGGCCGTCAGTTCGTGCTCGAAGGGGATGCGCTGGCCCGGCGCCCAGTCGCCCGACAGGATGCGCCGCTCCAGGTCGGCGTAGATGCGCCGGTGCAGCGGCCCGCTCATCCCAGCACCGTCGCCAGCGCCCGGCGATAGCGGGCCTCGACCCTCTCGCGCGCGACGTGGCGGCCGTCCTTCACCACCTGCCTGCCCGCGCGCCACACCGACGCGACCGAACCGGACGGCGCGCCGAAGATCCAGCTGTCCAGCAAAGCGTCGCCCCTCCGGCTCGAGAAGACCGATCGGCCGGCGTCCAGCGTCACGATGTCCGCGGTCGCGCCGACGCTCAACCCCGCCTCGGCCCCGCAGGCCTGAGCCCCCGCCGCCAGAGCGTGCTCGAACAGGGCGCGGCCGGTCGAGCGCGTCGGCCCGGCCATCACCGCGCGCCCGCGCAGGCCAAGCCGCTGGCTGTATTCCAGCATCCGCAGTTCCTCGGCCACGCCGATCTGCACATTGGAATCCGTGCCCACGCCGAACAGCCCCCCCGCCCGGGAATAGGCCGCGGCGGGAAAGATCCCGTCGCCCAGATTGGCCTCGGTGACGGGACACAGGCCGGTCACGGCCCGACGGTCGATGACGCCGCGCCATTCGGCCTCGGTCACGTGGGTGGCGTGGATCAGGCACCAGCGGGCATCCACCGGCGCATTGGCCAGCAGCCATTCGACTGGCCGCGCGCCCGACCACGCCAGGCAATCCTCGACCTCCCTGGTCTGTTCCGCGACATGAATGTGGATGGGCCCGTCGCCCGCCAGCGCCGGCAGGGCGGCCAGTTCGTCCGGCGTCACGGCCCGCAGGCTGTGCGGCGCCACGCCCACCCCGGCCCCCTCCATGCCCGCCGTCAGGTCGCGGCACCGATCGACCAGGGTCGAAAAGCCGTCCAGGTCGTTGATGAACCGCCTCTGGCCGTGGCTGGGCGCCTGCCCGCCGAACCCGGCGTGGGCGTAGAAGACCGGCAGCAGGGTCAGGGCGATCCCCGTTTCGCCGGCCGCCGCCACGATGCGCCCGGCGATTTCGGCCCGATCCGCATAGAGGCCGCCCGCCGGGTCGTTGTGCAGATAGTGGAACTCCGCCACGCGGGTGAAACCGCCCTCCAGCATCTCCATGAAGGCCAGGGCGGTGATGGCCTCGATCTCGTCCGGCCCGCCCCGGTCGAGGAATCGGTACATCAGCTCGCGCCAGGTCCAGAAGTCGTCATCTGTCGGCCCGCGCGCCTCGGTCAGGCCCGCCATGGCCCGCTGGAAAGCGTGACTGTGCACATTGGCCATGCCCGGCAGGGCCACCGCCCCGCCCGCCTGGCCGCTTCGCGCCGCCCCGGTCTCGACCCCCGCGATCCGGCCGTCCGACAGCGCGATCCGCACCCCATCGGCCCAGCCGTCCGGCAGCAGCGCCGTCTCGAACCACAGGGTGCGATCCACGGTCATGGCGTTCGGCGTCACTGGACAGTCCCGCTCGGTTGCGATCAATATGTCTAGACATACCACGATGCAGCGATTTGGCGAGGGAGGCGGCATGACCCCCGATTGGCTGACGATACGCGAGGGGACGGCGCCGCTGGTGATCGGCCTGCCGCACACCGGCACGGACGTCCCGCCCGCCATCGAGGCGCGCCTGACCTCGCCCTGGCTGGCCAGGAAGGACGCCGACTGGTGGGTGCACCGGCTCTACGACTTCGCCGTCGACATGGGCGCGACCCTGGTGCGGACCGGGATCTCCCGCAGCGTCATCGACGTGAACCGCGACCCGTTGGGCGTGTCTCTCTATCCGGGCATGACGACGACCGGCCTGTGTCCGACCGAGACCTTCGACGGCGAACCGCTGTATCGCGACGGCCAGGCGCCCGGCGACGCCGAGATCGCCGAGCGTCGCGCGACCTGGTTCGATCCCTATCACGTCGCCCTGCAGGCGCAGGTCGACCGCCTGCGCGGCCAGGGGCCGGTCGTCCTCTACGACGCCCATTCGATCCGCTCGGTCGTGCCGCGCCTGTTCGACGGGGAGTTGCCTCAGTTCAACATCGGCGACAATGGCGGGACGACCTGCGCGCCGGAACTGACGCAGGCGGTCGAGGCCGCCTGCGCGGTCAGCGGGCAGAGCGTGATCGTCAACGGCCGCTTCAAGGGCGGCTGGACAACCCGCCATTACGGCCGACCCGAGGCGGGCGTTCACGCCATCCAGATGGAGCTGTCGGATCGCGGCTACATGATCGACCCGGCCGCGCCGGTGACGCCCGACAACTGGCCCAGCCCCTACGACCCTCAATACGCCGAACCGATGCGGGGCCACCTGCGCCGGGTCCTGACCGCTTGTCTCGATTTCGCGGAAAGCCGCCGATGAACACGCCGAACGCCCGAACCGTCCGCAGCCCGCGCGGGCCGGAGAAGACCGCCAAGACCTGGGCCGCGGAAGCCGCGATGCGGATGCTGATGAACAACCTTGACCCCGAGGTGGCCGAGCGGCCGCAGGACCTGGTCGTCTATGGGGGAATTGGCAAGGCGGCGCGCGACTGGGCCGCCTTCGACCGCATCGTCGAGACGCTGAAGGGCCTGGGCGAGGACGAGACCCTGCTGGTCCAGTCGGGCAAGCCGGTCGGCGTCTTCCGCACCCATGCCGATGCGCCCCGCGTGCTGATCGCCAACTCCAACCTGGTGCCCAAGTGGGCGACGTGGGAGCATTTCAACGAACTGGATAGGAAGGGCCTGGCCATGTACGGCCAGATGACCGCCGGCTCGTGGATCTACATCGGCACGCAGGGGATCGTTCAGGGCACCTACGAGACCTTCATGGAGGCGGGCCGCCAGCATCACGGCGGGGACTGGTCGGGCAAGTGGATCCTGACGGCGGGCCTGGGCGGCATGGGCGGCGCCCAGCCCCTGGCCGCGACCATGGCGGGCGCGTCGTGCATCGCCATCGAATGCCAGCGCAGCCGCATCGAATTCCGCCTTCGCACCCGCTATCTGGACGTCATGGCCGAGACGCTGGACGAGGCGCTGGCCCTGCTGCACCAGTCGCTGAAGGCGGGCAAACCGACCTCCATCGGCCTGTTGGGCAACGCTGCGGACCTGCTGCCGGAGATGGTGCGCCGCGGCGTCCGCCCCGACCTGGTCACCGACCAGACCAGCGCGCACGACCCGGTCAACGGCTACCTGCCGTCGGGCTGGACCGTTGCGGAGTGGGAGGACGCACGCGCCTCCGATCCCGCCGCCGTCGAGGCCGCCGCGCGCGCGTCGATGGCGGTTCACGTCCAGGCCATGCTGGACTTCCACGCCCGGGGCGTGCCGACCACCGACTACGGCAACAACATCCGCCAGGTCGCCTTCGATCAGGGCGTAGAGGACGCCTTCGACTTCCCCGGCTTCGTCCCCGCCTATATCCGCCCGCTGTTCTGCCGCGGGATCGGCCCTTTCCGCTGGGCCGCCCTGACCGGCGATCCTGAGGACATCTCAAAGACCGACGCGGCGATGAAGCGGCTGTTTCCCGACAACGCCGGCCTGCACCGTTGGCTGGATATGGCGGGCGAACGCATCGCTTTTCAGGGACTTCCGGCGCGTATCTGTTGGATCGGATTGGGCGACCGGCACCGCGCGGGCCTGATGTTCAACGACATGGTGGCGTCCGGCGAACTGTCCGGCCCCATCGTCATCGGCCGCGATCACCTGGACTCGGGCTCGGTCGCCAGCCCGAACCGCGAGACCGAGGCGATGGCGGACGGCTCCGACGCCGTGTCCGACTGGCCGCTGCTGAACGCCCTCCTGAACACGGCCTCGGGCGCGTCCTGGGTGTCGCTGCACCACGGCGGCGGGGTCGGCATGGGCTATAGCCAGCACTCCGGCGTGGTCATCGTCGCCGACGGCACGCCTGAGGCCGCCGCCCGCCTGGAGCGCGTCCTCTGGAACGACCCCGCCACCGGCGTCATGCGTCACGCCGACGCCGGCTACGACATCGCCAAGGCCGCCGCCCGCGACCATCACCTCAATCTGCCGAGCCTGAAATGATCCGCATCGCCATCGGCCAGACGCCGCTTACCCTGGCTCAGCTTCGCACCGTGCTGGACGGCCCGGTGACGGTCGAGATCGCGCCCGACGCCTGGGCCGACGTCGACAAGGGCGCCGCGACCGTCGCCGCCATCGTCGCCGAGGGCCGCACCGTCTATGGCGTCAACACCGGCTTTGGCCTGCTGGCCAACACCAGCATCGCGCCGGAAGATCTTGAAACCCTTCAGAAGAACCTGGTGCTCAGCCACGCCTGCGGCGTCGGCGCCCTGCTGCCCGACGCCGTGACGCGCCTCTTGATGGTGCTGAAGATCGCCAGCCTGTCCAAGGGCGCGTCCGGCGTCCGCCGCGAGACGCTGGAGACGCTGATCGCGCTGGTGAACGCCGATGTGTTGCCCTGCATTCCGTCCAAGGGATCCGTGGGCGCCTCGGGCGACCTGGCGCCGCTGGCCCATATGTCCAGCGTCCTGATCGGCGTCGGAGAGGCGCGCGCGCAGGGGCGGATTCTCGACGCCGAGGCGGCGCTGGCTCGCGTCGGCCGCAAGCCCCTGACCTTGGGGCCCAAGGAAGGCCTAGCGCTGCTGAACGGCACTCAATGTTCGACGGCGCTGGCGCTGGCCGGGCTGTTCGCGGCCGAAGACGTGTTCGCCGCCGCCATCGCCGCCGGCGCGTTGTCGGTGGATGCGCTGAAGGGCTCCGACGCGCCGTTCGATCCCCGCATCCACGCCTTGCGCGGCCAGCCCGGACAGATCGCCGTCGCCGCGCGCCTGCGCGACCTGATGAGCGGCTCGGCCATCCGCGACAGTCACCGCGACGACTGCGCCAAGGTCCAGGACCCCTACTCCCTGCGCTGCCAGCCCCAGGTGATGGGCGCGGTGCTGGACGTGCTGAGCAGCGCCGCCGCCATGCTGGCGCGCGAAGCCAACGCCGTGACCGACAATCCGCTGGTGTTCATCGACGACGGCGAAGTCATCTCCGGCGGCAACTTCCACGCCGAACCCGTTGCTTTCGCGGCCGATCAGATCGCCATGGCCCTGTGCGAGATCGGCAACATCTCCGAACGCCGCACCGCGATCCTGGTCGATCCGAAGATGAGCGAGCTGCCGGCCTTCCTGGTCAGGGAAAGCGGCCTGAACTCGGGCTTCATGATCGCCCAGGTGACGGCGGCCGCCCTGGTGGCGGAAAACCGCATGGTTTCCCATCCGTGCAGCGTCGACACCGTGCCGACCAGCGCCAACCAGGAAGACCACGTCTCCATGGCCACCCACGGCGCGCGACGCCTTCTGGACATGGCCGAGAACGCGGCCGCCGTGGTGGGCATCGAACTGCTGGCCGCGGCCCAGGGCATCGAGTTTCATCGCCCGATGCAGACCTCGCCGCAGTTGGAGGCGGTCTTCGCCATCGTGCGTCAGGCCGCGGCGCCGTACGCCTCTGACCACTATTTCGCGCCCGACATCGCCCGCGCGACCGACGGCGTGCGCCAGGGCGCCTATCGCCGGTTCGCCGAGGGGCTGCTGCCCTCGTCCTAGTCAGTCGAAGGGCTGAAGCGGCGCGCGTCTGAGCGCGGCGAGGTTGGCGGAGTTGGTGCAGAAGCAGACGGTCCGCAGTTGGCGGACCACGATCTGGAAGTGGTCGATCACCGCCTCGGTGGAAATCGTCGCGGCCTGAAGCACGCCCGCGGCCTGTCCCGCCAGGTCGGCGCCCAGGCGGATCGCCCGGGCGGCGTCCAGCCCGTGACGCACGCCGCCCGACCCGACCACGACGGCCTCGGGACAGGCGCGGCGGACGTCGACGAGGGCGTGGGCGGTCCTGATGCCCCAGTCGGCGAAGACGGCGGCGTGGGCCTTGTCGCCGGGATCGACCGCGCGCTCGCCTTCGATCAGGCCCCAGTTCGAGCCGCCGGCTCCGGCCACATCCACCGCCGCGACGCCCATGTCGACCAGACGCCGCGCCGTGCGTCCCGACAGCCCCGCGCCCGTCTCCTTGACGACGATCGGGGCGCCGAGCCGCGGGATCAGGGCCTCCAATGCGGCCCCGACGCCCCACCAGTCGCGGTCGCCCTCTGGCTGACAGGCCTCCTGCAGGGGATTGAGATGGACGACCAGGGCGTCGGCGCCGATCATCTCGACAGCCCGACGGGCTTCGTCCAGACCGAAGCCGCGGGTCAGCTGCGCCGCGCCGATGTTGGCCAGCAGGGGGATATCGGGCGCCCGGTCGCGCAAGGTCTGGTCCAGGCCGCTCGCGGCGTCGTTTTCGATGGCCGCGCGCTGCGAGCCGACCGCCAGGGCCAGGCCCAGATGCTGGGCCGCCTCGGCCAGGCGACGGTTGATGGCCTCGGCTCGCGCCGGACCGCCCGTCATCGCCGAGATCAGCAGCGGCGCCTTCAGGCGCCGTCCCAGGAAGTCGGCGCCCAGATCGATCTTGTCGTGATCCAGGTCCGGCAACGCCTCGTGCACGAAGCGAACCGCGTCAAAGCCGGCGTCACGCGCGTGACGGCCGCGACCGTCCAGCACCACGTCCAGGTGCTGGTCCTTTCGGCTGATCGGCGAAGCCTCGGTCATCCTGGGCGGTTAGGCCGGGATCATGGCTCCCGTGCGGCGGGCTGGCGCTCGACCGTCAGGGCGTAGGCGCCGGTCTGGTTGGGGCCGTAGGCGCGCGCGTGCACCACGTACCAGCCGTCTTCCGGCGCGGTCCAGTCCAACCGCGCGTGGGTGTCAGACAGGCCGTCGTCGTCGGTGGCCAGGCTTTCGAACGCGTCGCCGTCCTCGCCCAGGTCGATGAAGGCGTCGAAGGCGTTCGAGACCAGGGTCAGACGCAGTTTTTCGTCCTTCTTGGCCTGGAAGCGATAGGCGTCGAAATAGACGCCGTCGTCGTCGATCGCATCGGTTTCGCCCAGCGTTCCCCGCACCGTCGTCCCGACCAGCAAACTGCCCGGCTTCGGCGCCGGCCCCAGGTCGACGAGCTCCAGCGAATAGAGCCCGCGACCATCGGCCGCCAGCGGTTGGGCGCGGATCACATAGTCCCCGGCCTCCGGCAGCGAGAAGGTCAGGCGGGAATCCGTCCCCTCGCCCAGGCCGTCGTCATCCTGGGCCAGGGCGGCGAACTCATCGCCCGCCTTGCCGATCTCCAGCAGGGCGTCGAAGTCCCCGGAGCGCAGGATGGCCTGAACGCGCTGTCCTTCCTGGCCGCTGACGACATAGGCGTCGTAGCGCCTGCCGCCGTCGCCCTGGGGGTCGTCGTCGGCGATCTCGCCTTCAAGCGTCTGGCCCAAGCCCATGGCGGTCGGAGCGGGCGGCGGCGGCACCTCCATCAGCTTGAGGTCGTAATCGCCCTCCGCCTCTTCGCTGAAGCCGCGCGCCTCGATCAGATAATCGCCATCGGCGTCCAGCGTGTGCGCCAGGCGCGAGTCGGTGCCCTGCCCCAGCCCGTCGTCGTCCTCGACCAGGATGCTGTTGTCCGACAGCCGGCGCAGCGCCAGGTAGGTGTCGAAGTCGCCCGACGACATCTCCACCGCGATGCGCTGACCGGCGGACCCGCTGAAACGATAGAGATCGGCGCGCTGGCCATCGTCGGTCCGGCCGCTGTCGTCGCCCAACGCGCCCTCGATCTCATCCCCGATGGCCACCGGCTTGGACGGCGGGGGCGGCGGCGCGGCCTCCAGGCCGACGACATAGGCGCCTTCGCCCTCGCTCAGGGAGGTCGCGTAGATGACGTAGTCGCCGGCGCTGGGGGCGACGAACACCAGACGCGAGTTCAGGCCTCCGCCCGGCGCATCGTCGTTCTGCGCCAACTCCTCGAAGTCCGGGCCGTTCATGCGCCCGACGCGCAGCACCGGGTCGAAGGCGTCGGACTCCAGCGTCGCCACCAGCCGCTCCCCGGCGGAGGCGCGAAAGACGAAGGCGTCGTACCGCCCGCCGTCCTCCAGTTCCGGGTCGCGGTCGCCCAGGCTTCCGTTCAGGGTCTGGCCCAGCCGGATGGCGGTCGGGCGCGGCGCGCGCGGCGGGCGCGGACGTTCCCGCAGCGACAGGCTGTAGTCGCCGCCGTCGAGGCCCGACAGCGTGCGCGCCCGCAGGATGAAGGTCCCGTCGGCCTCGGGGGTGAACCGCAGCCGGGCGTCCGTGCCTTCGCCCAGTCCGTCGTCGTCCTGCGCCAGGGGTTCGTCCTCGCCATCGGCGCGAACCTCCAGATAGGCGTCGAAATCGGCGGCGCGCAGCATGGCCTCCAGCCGCTGTCCGGCGCGCGCCTGGAACCGATAGTCCTCGAACCGATAGGCGTCTTCAGGAGCGGAGGCGTCGTCGGCGGTCAGGGCGCCGTCGATGCTGGCGCCGATTCGCAACGGACGGGCGTCCTGCGCCAGCACCGGCCCGGCGGTCCACAGCAGGGCCAGGGCGCTGCAGGCGGCGATCGACGAACGCGTCATTGAGGTCTCCCATTATGGACCGCGATCATAGACGCCGAACCATGACGGCTGTAAATCGCGCCATCCTCATTTCTCAGCCCGGAGCCCGCCCATGTCGGCCCAGCCCTCGCGCGCGACCCTGATCGACGGAAAGGCCTTCTCCACCGGCCTGGTGGAACGGGTGGCCGCCGCCTCGGCGCGTCTGGAGGCGGCCCACGGCGTCAAGCCGGGTCTGGCCGTCGTGATCGTCGGCGAAGACCCCGCCAGCCAGCTCTATGTCCGAAACAAGGGCGAGACCACGGTGCGCGCAGGCCTGCGGTCCGACACCCATCGGCTGGACGCGACGACCTCCCAGGCCGACCTGCTGGCGTTGATCGCCGAGCTGAACGCCGACGCCGGCATCCACGGCGTTCTGGTGCAACTGCCCCTGCCGACGCACATCGACGCCTCGGTCGTTCTGGACGCCATCGACCCGGACAAGGACGTGGACGGCTTCCACGTGGTCAACGCCGGGCGGCTGGCGGTCGGCCTGCCCGGCCTGGTCCCGTGCACGCCGCTGGGCTGCCTGATGCTGCTGAAGGACCAGCTGGGCGACCTGTCGGGCCTGAACGCCGTCATCATCGGCCGCTCCAACATCGTCGGCAAGCCGATGGCGCAGCTTTTGCTGGGCGAAAGCTGCACCGTCACCATCGCCCACTCGCGCACGCGCGACCTGCCCGCCGTGTGTCGCGCCGCCGACATCCTGGTGGCCGCCGTCGGCCGCCCGGAGATGGTGCGCGGCGACTGGATAAAGCCGGGCGCGACCGTGATCGACGTGGGCATCAACCGCGTGCCCTCGCTGGACCCGGAAAAGGCGGCGGCGGGCAAGACCCGCGTGGTCGGCGACGTCGCCTTCCAGGAGGCTGTCCAGGTCGCCGGCCGCATCACCCCCGTGCCGGGCGGGGTCGGGCCCATGACCATCGCCTGCCTGCTGGCCAACACCTATTCCGCCGCGTGTCGTTCGATCGGCGTGACGCCGGAGCCGTTGGACGCTTGAAGCGTTGCGGCTTCGCGCCGATAGTCGACCTGACGGCGCAGTCGCCGACAGGGAGAGAACATGGTCCGCATCAACGCCCGCGCGCTGGCTCTGACGACCGCGCTGATGATCACGCCGGCGGTCGCCGGCTGCGGCTACAACACCATTCCGACCGAGCAGGAGCGCGCCGAGGCCGCCTGGGCTGACGTCCAGAGCCAGTATCAGCGCCGCGCCGACCTGGTGCCGAACCTGGTCGCCACCGTCCAGGGCGCGGCCGTTCAGGAGCGCACCACCCTGACGGACGTGATCAACGCCCGCGCCCGCGCCACCTCGGTCAACATCTCGGCCGACGACCTGGACAACCCCCAGGCCTTCCAACAGTACCAACAGGCCCAGGGCGAACTCAGCGGCGCCCTGTCGCGCCTGCTGGTCACGGTCGAGGCCTATCCCCAGCTCCAGGCCAACCAGAACTTCCTGACGCTGCAGTCGCAGCTGGAGGGCACCGAGAACCGCATCGCCATCGCGCGGCGCGACTACAATGAAGCGGTGCGCACCTACAATACGACCTTGCGGACCTTCCCGAACGTGATCTGGGCCAAGACCCTGCACGCCGGTTCGCAGCCAATGCAGCTGTTCACCGCCACGGCGGAGGCGCAGAGCGCGCCGCAGGTGAACTTCAACTTGGGGGCGTCGCCGTCCAACGCCTCGGCCGCGCCGGGCGGAAACGCGGCCCCGGTGACGCCCGGCGCCACGCCTCCGGCCCAGTAAACCGTTGACGCGCGCATTCTCGGCGAACGCCTTGAGGGTCCCAGGCCGGCCGCTTGCCGGCCTGGCCGCCCTACTGCTGGGACTGGCCGTCCTGCTGCTGGCCGCGACGTCGGCCGCGGCCCAGGCGAAGCTCGATTTCCCCGCCCTGACCGGCCGGGTCGTGGACCAGGCGAACCTGCTCAGCCCCCAGACCGAACAGGCCCTGACCGAAAAGCTGGCGGCGCTCGAAGCGTCCAGCAGCGACCAGTTGGTCGTGGTGACCCTGAACAGCCTTCAGGGACAGGAGATCGAGGATTACGGATATCAGCTGGGCCGCGCCTGGGGCATCGGCCAGAAGGAAAACGACAACGGCGCCCTGCTGATCGTCGCGCCGAACGAGCGGAAGGTCCGGGTCGAGGTCGGCTACGGCCTTGAGCCCATTTTGACCGACGCCTTCTCGTCGCTGGTGATCCAGAACGACATCCTGCCGTCGTTCCGCGACGGCGACTTCGAGGGCGGGATCGTCAAGGGCGTGGACGCCCTGGTCGAGCAGATGTCGCTCGACCCCGCCGAGGCCCAGGCGCGAGCCCAGGCGGTCGCCCAGGACGCCAGCCGGGGCGAGAAGGCCTCGGCCATCGGCGGCCTGGTCGTCTTCGGCGTGATCTTCCTGTTCATGCTGATCGCCACCGCCGCCTCGGCGCGCGGACGGCGCCATCGCAAGAACGGCGTCGGGCCGGTCGTGCTGTGGGCCCTGGCCGACATTCTCAGCCAGTCGGGACGCGGCGGCCGGGGCGGCGGCGGTTTCGGAGGCGGCGGCGGATTTGGCGGGGGCGGCTTCGGCGGCGGCGGCGGCTCTTTCGGCGGCGGCGGCGCCTCGGGAGGATGGTGATGCGGATAACCCAGGACGACCAGAGCCGGATCGCCCAGGCCATCGCCGCGGCGGAAGCGGCCACCTCTGGCGAAATCTTCTGCGTCGTTTCGCGGCGCGTCTCGTCTTACGGCGACGTGGCCCTGGCCTGGTCGGCGGCGGCGGCGCTGATCCTGCCCGCCCTTTTGATCCCCTTCGGCTTCGAAGGCGTCTGGCCGTTCGGGGGCGGCTGGGAGGCGGCGCACGAGTCCGGCCTGACCGTCGGCCGGGCGCTGGGGGGCTATGTGGCGGTCCAGGCCGCCGTCTTCGCCGGGGTTCTGCTGCTCAGCCTGATCCCGACCGTGCGCCGCTGGATGACGCCGGGCGGCCTGCGTCGGGCCCGCGTCCGGCGCGCCGCCCTGCAGCAGTTCCTGGCCCACGGCGTCCATGTCACACGCGAACGGACCGGCGTGCTGATCTTCGCCGCCCTGGACGATCATCAGGTCGAACTGATCGCCGATGAGGGCATCCACGCCCAGGTGGACCAGGGCGTGTGGGGCGACGCCGTCGCCGCCCTGACCACAGAGATGAAGGCCGGACGGCCCGCCCAGGGCTTCGAGATCGCCATCGGCCAGTGCGGCCAGGTCCTGGCCCGGCATTTCCCGCCGCGCACCGACAATCCCAACGAACTTCCCGACCATCTGGTGATCCTCTGAGCGTCGCACCGGGGTCGCATTCGCGCGCGAAAAGGCCCAGCCCGACACCCTGCTCCGGACTCGTCTCGACCCGCCCATGCCTCGCCTTCTGACCTACAACGTCCATCGCTGCGTCGGCACGGACAAGCGGCTGGACGTCGACCGCATCGTCGCCGTGATCGGCGAGCACGAGCCGGACATCGTGTGCCTTCAGGAACTGGACGTGGGCCGCCTGCGCACCGGCCATGTCGACCAGGCCCAGACCATCGCCGACAAGCTGGCCATGACGTCGCGCTTCCATCCGGCCATGCGGGTCGAGGCGGAACTTTACGGCGACGCCATCCTGACGCCCCATCCCGAACGGCTGGTGCGGGCGGCGGCGCTGCCCACCGTCGCCGGCATACCGGGCCTGGAGCCGCGGGGCGCGATCTGGTCGCAGATCGACGTCGGCGGGGGCACGATCAACGTCCTCAATACCCACCTGGGGCTGGTTCCGCGCGAGCAGAGGCTTCAGGCGGCGGCCCTCGCGGGCTCGGGCTGGCTGGGCGCGTGCCAAGGTCCGACCCTGTTGGCGGGCGACTTCAACGCCACCTCCATCACCCGCCCCTATCAGATCCTGGCCCGTAGCCTGCAGGACTGCCAGCGGCAGCTGAACCTGAAGCCGTCGGTCAAGACCTTCCCGTCCGGATTTCCGGCGATCCGCATCGACCACTGCTTCGTCAGCCCGGACATCCGGATCAAGTCGGTCCGGTCAGCCTTTTCGCCCTTGGCGCGCGTCGCCTCGGATCACCTGCCGCTGGTGATCGACTTCGAGATCCGTCAGCCCGCCGACTGACCGCCTTCCGACGCCGGCCGGGTGCGGCGGGACCGGGCCAGCCGCTTCCACGGCCGCCAGGCGTCCGAGGTGGAGGTCGGGTCGCCGAACTGCCATTCGGCGAACAGCCGCTGGATGCGCGTGGGCGCCTCCGCCCCCAGCGGTTTGAGCCGCTGGCTCTCGAAGCTGCAGATCGCGGCGCCGGTCGAGTCCAGCACCGCCTCCACCGCGGCGAATTCGTCGGCCGTGACCCCCAGCCAATGGCCGATGGTGCGATGCCGATGGGCGGCGATCACCGCGCGGCCCGCCGCATCGACCGGCTCGGCGGCGATGTCGCACTCGGTGTCCAGGCCCATCGAGCGGTTGTTCAGATTTGTGGAGCCGATCCTCAGAAGGCGGTCGTCCACGATGGTGACCTTGGCGTGGACGATGATCCGCTCGCCGTGCGCCGTCAGCGGGGCGAACGAAAAGAAGCGGTTGTAGGTGTCGGCCTGCTCCAGCCTGAACAGCACCTCGGCCCGCGCGGTGTCCATGGTCATGCTGTCGAACCAACTGGGGCTCTTGCCCGTGGAGACGACCACCACTTCCGGTCCGTCCACCTCGGCCAGTCGGTCCGCCAGGGCGGCGGCGATGACCGGCGAGGTGAAATACTGGTTCTCCATGTAGATCAGGCGGCGCGCGCGTCGGATGGCCTCCAGATGCAGGGCCTCGTTCTCGCGGACCTCATGCCGACCGGCCCATTTCGGCTCGGTGCGGGCGACGCCGACGGGCACGTCGGTCATCTGCACCGGCACGCCGTCGGGCCAGGGATCGCCCTCCACCGCGTCGGGGATGGTCCGCTCCCATGTCGCGCGGAACCAGCGTTCGCGCGCCAGGTCGCCCAGCACGCGGGCGGCCGGTCCCGACATCACCGCCATCACCTCGTGACGCGCCTTGCAGATCACGCCGTTGGGCAGGGCCCGGCGCGGGTCGCCGTCCAGATGCTCGTCGGAATCCCATCGATCGGTGGAGATGTCGCCCCCGCCCGCGAACGCCACCTTGTCGTCGATGACGATGACCTTCTGGTGATGGCAGGCGCCGATCGGACCCGGGGAATCCATGCGGAACTCCACCATCCGCTTGCGGAACCAGCGCTGGGCGCGGTGGGGATAGAAGCCCTGCGACGCCGCGATCAGCAGCGGCGACTTCCAGATCAGCAGGCGCACGTCCAGATCGGGCTTCTTCTTGACCAGCATCCGCAGCTGGTGGCCGATTTCCGCCGTCTTGTCGCCCGGCCTCGTCTCGGGATCCAGGTGGGTGCGGGGATCGAACTGCCAGCCCAGGATCACGATCGACCGCTCGGCCTTGTGGATGGCCGAGGCCAGGGCGTCGAAATAGGCCTCGTTCTCCATCAGGATCGAGAAGCGGGACGCGGTCGCGCTGCGCCAGAGCCCGGGGCCGGGCTCTAGCAGACTGCCCTCATAGCTCTGGCCGTCCTGGGTCATTCAGCCCTGCCTGCCCGATTCGCGTGACACCGTCTCGGGGCCTTGCGCTGCTCTCCGTTTCATGGGGGCCACGCCCGGTCAATCTTTCGGCGCTGGGATTGTGACGTTCGCCGGATCGGCGCATAAACGCCACAGGCCGTCGGTCATTAGAAGGGAGCAGGGATGCAAGCGCTGGTCGAACTGATCGCCGGCCTGATCGCGCTCCTGGCCGCCGCCGTGCTGACGCAGTTCGGCGTGGACACCCATGCGCCGCGCGCCGCCGATCGCGAGGTTCACCGGACGACCGACTGTCGCGCCGACGCGCCGGCCGCCGTGTTCAGCGAGACCGACCAGGACTGCTGAGCGACCCGCGCCGCGCCGAAGCGCTTGGACGGCGCGGATTGAGTCGTTAGGGTCGGGCCGGCGCCGTCAGAGCGCCGCGTATGGATCGAGATCGACGCCTGATGAAGTCCCGCAATCGGCCGCCGCTTAAACTGACGAACGACGAGGACGCGGCCCCGGCCGAAGTCGTCGGCGAGCCTGCGGACGCGACCGGATTCCTGGCGGACGACCCGTCCCCCGCGGCCGAGGAAGACACGCCCGACGTCCAGCCGGTCGCGCCCCTCTCGTCGCCGGAACCCGAGCGGCCGATGTCGGAACGGCGGCGGCGGCGGCTTCTGGAAGAACAAAGGCAGGCGCAACAGCGCGCCGAGGCCGAACGGACGGCGCACGAGGCGACGCCGGAGCCAGCCGCAGCCGAGCTGGCGGTCGCCGCCGGCGCGCCGCTCTCGCCTTTCGAACGCACGACCGCGCCGACCGTCCGCACCGTTCAGGCCCACGGCGTTCCCGCTCCCGGTCGCCGCGCCTATGTCCTGGCGGCGGTGGCGTCGGTGCTGTGGATCGGCGGCGTCGCGTCCTGGGCCGCCTACGAGTTCGGCGTCAACGGCGCCGGCCCGGACCCCCTGCGGCTGGCGATCTACGCCCTGATCGCCCTGGCGCCGGCGGGCCTGGCCCTCATGCTGGCCCACGCGGTGCGGCAGGGATCGGGACTGGCGGCCGAAACGCGGCGCGCGAGAGAGTTGGCGGAGGCCCTGGTGGCGCCGACGGCCCTGGCCGCGCAACAGACCGGCGACGTGCTGCAGTCGCTGCGGTCCGATATCGACCAGGCGGCCCTGGCCGCCGAACGGGCCCGCAATGACATGGCGTTGCTGCGCGAAGCCCTCTCGCAGGAAACGCTGCGCCTGAACGAGGCCGCCGAAACCGCCGGCCGCACGGCCCGTCGTCTGGCCGAGCAGTTGGGGCGCGAGCGCGACCAGATGCAGACGCTCGGCGTCCAACTGGACAACCAGGCCAGCGGCGTGGTGGACGCGGTGGAGCGGCAATCCCGTATGGTCGCGGACGCCTCCGACCTGGCCCAGACCCAGCTGCGCGAGGCCGAGGCCGCCCTGGCCGCCCGCGCCGCCGACCTGGCCGCCGCCGCCGGCGAGGCCCAGGACGCCGCCCGCGTCGCCTCCGAGGACTTAGCGCGTCAGACCATTCGCCTGGAGAACGCCGGTTCGGGCGTATCCGAACAGATCCGGTCGGTCGAGGAAGGCCTGGGCCAGCAGCGCGCGGCCCTGGTCACCACGGCCTACGCCCTGCGCACCGACCAGGAGGACTTTTCCGCCCAGGTGGAAAGCCAGCGGGCGCAGTTGATCGAACACCTGTCGGCGACCCGCACGGCGGCCGGCGAACTGGACCAGACCGCACAGTCCTCGCTGGAGGCGCTGCGCGAATTGCTGGAAGCCTCCGGCGACCAGTTCCGCGCCCTGATCGACATGTCCCAGCGCGAGGCGGACAACTTCGATTCGGCCACCAAGCTGTCGCTGGATCGGTTCGAGGCCTTGGCGGCCGAGGCGCGCGACACGCTGCTGGAAGAGACGCGACGCTCGCTGGAAGCGCTCAAGGCGACCGCGGAGGAATCGCGCGGCTTCGCCAACGACGCCGCCGAACAGGCGCAGATCCGCATCGACCGGCTGGCCGAGACCCTCTTCCAGGCCGCCCACAAGACCGACCTGAGCGTGGACGCCCGAATAGAGGATGCGCGCCGCGTCGTGGGCGAGAGCGCGGGGCTGGTGGATCAGGCCGGCGACCGGGTGGCGGACCGGCTGGAGACGCTGGTGGAGCGCCTCACCGCCGCCCTGGGCCAGGTGGACGAGGCGGTCGCCGAGATCGACGCCCGCGCGGCGCAGATGCCCGACCTGGCCCGCGCGCGCGTCGAGGCCGTGCGCGCCAGCGTCGAGGAGGGCCTGGCCGCCCTGACGGCCGCCTCTCGCAAGGCCGCCGAAGACACTGAGGCGCTGGACGCCGGTTTCCAGGATCGCGTCCGGCGCAACTACGACATGCTGACCGAGGCGGTGCGCCTGATGGGCGTGGTGTCGGGCGAGACCCCGGCGCGCCGGCGCGAGATCGTCGCCGAACCCGAACCGGCCAAGCCCGCGGTCCGCGCGCCCGCCCCCTCTCCCGCCCCGGCCCCGGCCAAGGAGCCTAAGCCGGCCGAGGAACGCGGCTTCGGCCTGCGGGGAAGGCTTCGCCTGGAAGCGGCCGAGCCCGTCCCGCCGCCGCGTTCGGATGGTCTGGACTGGGCCGATCTGGTCCGCTCGGACGCCGACGCGCAGCCGCTGGAGCTTGACCAGCCCGTCGACGCGGCGGACGCCGAACTGCCCGGCCGCCTGGCCGACGCCATCCGTCGCATGGGCGTGGACCCGAACGCGCTGCTGCCGCGCACGCGGGTCGAGGAAGCCGCCCGCGCCGTCGCGGCCGGCGACCCGGGCGCGGCGCGCCAGATCGTGCGCCGCGTGGCGCCCGCCGCTGTCCGCAGCGTCTCGCGCCGGGTGCTGAGCGACGCCGAGCTGCGCGCCGAGGCCGAACGCTATGTCCGCGGCTTCGGCCGCCTTCTGGCCGAGGGCGCGCGCGGGGGCGACGTCGACGGCGTGCAGAGCCGCCTGTCGTCGGACGCCGGGCGCGCCTTCATGCTGCTGGACGCGGCGGTGGGCGATCTTGGCTGAGCCGCACGAGCGCAAGCGCTTGACGCCGCTGACGACTTGCCCCCTTCATCTCACCGTCATTTTCCTGTCACGATAGGAGACGCCTCCGTCATGGTCGAAGACCCCACCGGGCGAGATCGTCGCCCCGGCATCGTGATCTGCGCCTATGACGCCGACGATCCCGTCTGGGATTTCGTCGAAGACCTGTCCGGCCGTCTGTGGGACCCGCCCGGCGCGCGGACGGTGACCGTGCCCGCCGGAGAGCCCCATGCCCTGGCCAACGCCTTGACCGAGCGGCTGCGAGAGGGAGGGTGCCAGGCCATGCTGCTGGTCGGACGCTCGGCCCGCGCGCCGGGTTTCCGGGTTCAGATGCGCGCGGAAGTCCGCATCCCCGGCGGCGGAAAGCGGTTCGTCGGCACCGGCCCCAGCATTGCGCGCTCCACCGCGCCGGTTGCCGACATGGTGCGCGCGCTCCAGGCCGCCGGGTTGCAGGCCGACGCCTCGTCCGAGGCGGAGGACGACGTCGGTTCCTATCTGCTCTACCGATTGCTGTCGGAACTTCCGGACAATCCCGACGCGCCCGCGATCGGCCTGCTGCGGACCCCCGTTCCGGCGGACGAGGCCGCCATCAGCAAGGGGGTGAAGGCGGCGGCCTCGGCGATGGCGCGGCGCCTGACGCCGCTGTCGCGCCCCGCCTGACGGGCGCATCGGCGTTCGCCTGGCTGCGGCTCTACGGACTGCCCGAGGCGCTGGCGTTGGACGCCTGCAGCACGGGCGCGGCCGGCTGCTGGAAATAGCGGTCGATGCCCTGCGCCACGGCGCGCATCAGGCGCCGGCGCGCGCGTTCATCGGTCAGCGCCCGTTCGTCCTCGGGATTGGTGATGAACCCCATCTCCAGAAGCACGGCCGGAACGTCCGGCGCCAGAAGCACCGCCAGCCCGGCGTCGCGATGGCTGCGCCGCAGCAGCGGATGCTCCGCCGCCTCCAGATGGGTCAGCAGCACCCGCGCGAACTGGGCCGAACGGTTCTGGGTGGCGCGCTGGGTCATGTCCAGCAGGATGCGATCCACCGAGGGGTCGCGGCCCGGCAGGTGCAGATCGCGATGCCAGTTGTCGCCGCGCGTGAACTCGCGCACCGCGCGGCCCGCCCCCTGCTCCGACAATGTATAGACGCTAGCCCCGCGCAGCGCCGGATCGGCGCCGGCGTCGGCGTGCAGCGAGATGAACAGGTCCGCGTCCGCCTGGCGCGCGATGGACACGCGGCGGTACAGGTCGACATAGGCGTCGTCGTCGCGGGTCAGGCGCACCCGGTAGCGCCCGGTGCGCTCCAGTTCGGCCTTCAGCTGACGCGCGGCCGCCAAGGTCACGGCCTTTTCCTGGATTTGGGCGCCGCTGGCGCCGGGATCGCGACCGCCGTGGCCGGCGTCGATCACCACCAGCGGCTTCTCCGCGCGGCGCGGCGGCGCCGGGCGCGGGATCGACCGGGCCGCGGCCGAGGCCGCCGCGCCCGTCGCCTTGAGATCGACCACATAGCGATAATGGCCGACGCCGTCGCCGGGCGGCAGCAGGAAGCGCCGCTCGATGGCGCTGCCCCGGCTGAGATCCAGCTCGATGCGCGAGGCGCCGCCCGACGCGGCCACGCGATAGGCGCGCACCAGCCCCGATCCGTCGCCTTGCACGCCCTGGCCTGCGGCGACGCCGCTCAGCGCCAGGATCAGCCGCCCGGTCGAGCCGTCCTCGATCACCCGGCCGCTGGCGGTCCGGTCCAGGTCGATGACGACGCGGGTCCGGTCGCCGTCCGCGCCGAATCTCAGGCCCAGCACGTCGCCGGCCGCGCCCCAGGCGAAGCCGCGCGAGGCCGCGAGCACGACCGCGCACACGACGACGAACGCCAGCAGGGTCATCCCCCACTCCCGCGCGCGCCACCGGCCAAGACTGAAAACCATACGCCCGTACATTCCGACGGTTATCCATCACCTTCGCCCCATCATGGCGCCGGCGCGTGTGCGAGGGGTTAAAGCGCGACCGCTTTTAATTTCCGCCCGCGATGACTATGCTTTGGTCCGCTCGCGAACCGATCGCGCCGCTTCGCCCCCTGGCGACGACCGGCGCGCCCTCCTCGCGGCGTTCGACTTTCACCAATCCGAGAGCCGGCCGGCATCGCCAGGCGGCTTGAAGAACGGACCAGGGTCGCGGCCTTCCGCATTTGCGGTCATGGCGCGCCCGGTTCAGGACCGAAGACTTCCATGGGCCTTTTCGCCTGCGATCCCAACCGGCTTGAACAAGCCAGCGTCGCCTTTGGCGGCGGGATGTCGCGCGCGCCGGCCCTCACCCCGATTCGGCGAGCCCCCGCGACCCTGACCGAGATTTCGGCAGGCCGGGCCCGTGCGCGCCAGAGAGAGACTTTCCATGTCAAAGACAATGCTGATCGATGCGGCGCACGCGGAAGAAACCCGCGTCGCCATCGTGGACGGACGCCAGGTTGAGGAATTCGACTTCGAATCCCGCGCCCGGCGCCAGCTGCGGGGCAACATCTACCTCGCCAAGGTCACCCGCGTAGAGCCCAGCCTGCAGGCCGCCTTCGTCGAATACGGCGGCAACCGTCACGGCTTCCTGGCCTTCAACGAAATTCACCCGGACTACTACCAGATCCCGGTCGCCGACCGCGAAGCCATCATGGCTGAGGCGCACGACGACGAGGACGAGGACGACCTGGGCCGCGAATCGACCGACGACGAGGTCGATCCCGAAGCCGCCCTGGCCGAGGAAGAGCGCCTGAAGCGTCGCCTGATGCGCCGCTACAAGATCCAGGACGTCATCAAGCGCCGCCAGATTCTGCTGGTGCAGGTCGTCAAGGACGAGCGCGGGGCCAAGGGCGCGGCCCTGACCACCTGGCTGTCGCTGGCCGGCCGCTACTGCGTGCTGATGCCCAATACGGGCAAGGGCGGCGGCATCAGCCGCAAGATCACCAACACCTCCGACCGCCGCCGCCTGAAGAGCGCCGTGGCCTCGCTGGACGTGCCCAAGGGCATGGGCCTGATCATCCGCACGGCCGGCGCCAAGCGGACCAAGGCCGAAATCAAGCGCGACTACAAATATCTGCTG
Source organism: Brevundimonas albigilva (assembly GCF_023573565.1). Taxonomy (NCBI): domain Bacteria; kingdom Pseudomonadati; phylum Pseudomonadota; class Alphaproteobacteria; order Caulobacterales; family Caulobacteraceae; genus Brevundimonas; species Brevundimonas albigilva. The sequence goes on along the minus strand of NZ_CP097649.1, from coordinate 1,240,885 downwards.
CGCCTGTGGGAGACGATCCGCGAGACCACCCTGGCCTCCCACGCCCCGGCGATGATCTACGAGGAAGAGAACCTGGTCCGGCGCGCCGTGCGCGACATGTTCGACAAGGATTTCGACGGCATCCAGGTCGAGGGCGTCGAGGGCTTCAAGGAAGCGCGCGACTTCATGCGCGTGCTGATGCCGGCCCAGGCCAAGAAGGTTCACCTGTATCGCGGGTCGCGTCCGCTGTTCGCGGCCAACGGCATCGAGGAGCTGCTGACCCAGATCCACCAGCCGGTCGTTCCGCTGAAGTCGGGCGGCTATCTGGTGATCAACCAGACCGAGGCCCTGGTGGCCATCGACGTCAACTCGGGCCGCGCGACCAAGGAACGCAACGTCGAGCAGACGGCGTTCAAGACCAACATGGAAGCGGCGGTCGAGGCCGCCCGCCAGCTGCGCCTGCGCGACCTGGCCGGCCTGGTCGTGATCGACTTCATCGACATGGACGAGGGCAAGAACAACCGCGCCGTCGAAAAGGTGCTGAAGGACGCCCTGGCCGCCGACCGCGCCCGCATCCAGATGGGCCGCATCTCGCCCTTCGGCCTGATGCAGATCAGCCGGCAGCGTCGCCGCCTGGGCGTGATCGAGGGCGCGACCGAGGCCTGCCCGCACTGCCAGGGCACCGGCCGCATCCGTTCGGCCGAATCCGCCGCCCTGATGACGTTGCGCGCGGTGGATATCGAAGCCGGCAAGAACGGCGCGGGGGTCGTGGTGCTGAAGGTCTGCACCGCCGTGGGCCTGTATATCCTGAACCACAAGCGCGACTATCTGCAGTCGCTGCTGGAACGCCGCGGCCTGAACGTCATCGTCCAGATCGACGACAGCCTGGCCCAGGGCGAGCACAACATCGAGCGGACCGAGACCAACGAGGACTTCGTCGCGCCCGAGATCGAACTGCCCAACCTGGACGATGATTTCGACGCTTCCGCCTTCGAGGACGAGGACGAGGACAGCGACGAAGACGAGGTCATCGACGACGAGGACGACGAGGAAGACGAGGACGCGCTGGACCGCGAGGACAGCGACGACGACGAACCCCGCGAACGCGCCGAGCGTCACGACGGCGGCCGGGGTCGCAACCGCCGCCGCCGCCGGGGCGGACGTCGCGACGAGGCCGAGGATGCGGTCGTCTCCGTCGACGACGCCTCGGACGATGAGGACGAGAACGGCCGTCGCCGCCGTCGCGGTCGTCGCGGCGGTCGCCGGGTCCGCGAGGACGGCGAACGCGATGTCTATACCTGGGTGCGCGGCCGCACGCCGTCGCTGGAAGACCCCTACGTCTGGTTCGACCCGCTGAACCCGGGCCGGCCCGAACCGCGCGCCGAGAAGACGGAACGCGTCATTCCGGCCGACGACCGTGCGGAAAGCCTGGTCGAAGCGGTGTCCGAAGGCGCGGGCGACGAGGGCGGTCGCCGTCGCCGTCGCCGTCGCGGCCGGGGGCGCGGCCAGGATCAGGCGCAGGACCTGGGTCACGAGATCAAGGTCGAGAACCGCGCCACCAACGAGGGCATGCCGCCTGACGGCTCTCCCCAGACGCCGATGGCCGTGACGACCCCGACGGGTCCGGCGGCCGAGACCGAAGCGCCCGCTCTCGCGCCCGAGCCCCAGCGCCGCCGCGTGCGCCGCAAGACCGCCCGTGTCGAGACGATCGAGGAGAGCGTCGGCGAACCGCACATCGAACCGCATCCCGACACGGCCATCGAGCCCAACGAGGCGACGGTTGACGGCGAACCGGCGGCTCTGGACGTGACGCCGGAGGAGGCTCACGCCGCCCAGACCGCGGCCCAGGCCGCGGCTGCGCCGGAACCCGAGCCCGCGCCCGCTCCCGAGCCGGCCGTCCTGGCCGAGCCGTTCGAGGCGCCCAAGCCCGAGATCGATGTCGAGGCCATCATCGCCGAAGACCCGAACCAGATCGTCGCACCGCCCGAAAAGCCCAAGCGGGGGTGGTGGCGCCGCTGATCGGTCACGATTAGACTGTCAGGATGCAGGCGGGGGCCGGTCGCTATTGGAGTAGAGCCATGCGTTGGCTTCCCCGATCTGCATCCCGCCTTCTGGCGGCGACGGCGGCGGGTCTGTGCGCCCTCCTCGTCGCCGGCCAGGCCGCCGCCCAGAGCCTGATCCGCGACACCGAGGTCGAGGGCATCATCCGCGAATGGGCCGATCCGGTCTTCGTCTCGATGGGCCTGAATCCCAGCGACGTCGAGGTCCTGCTGGTCAACGACGGCGATCTGAACGCCTTCGCCACGCGCGGCCGGATCATGGGCGTCAACACCGGCCTGATCCTGCGCACCAAGAACCCCGGCGAGCTGTTGGGGGTGATGGCGCACGAGGCGGGACACATCAAGAACCGACACACCCTGCGCGACGGCGCCCAGAACGCGGGTCGCCAGCCGATGATCATGTCGATGGCGCTGGGCGCCCTGGCCATCGCCGCCGGCGCCCCGGACGCCGGCGCCATGCTGATCGGATCCAGCGGCTATTTCGGCACGCTGGGGGCGTTGCACTATATGCAGAGCCAGGAGGGCGAAGCCGACCTGACCGGCGCCAGGGCGCTGGAAGGCGCGGGTCTTTCGGGCAAGGGCCTGGTCGACTTCTTCGAGAATTTCCGCGCGCAGGAAGTCTTCTCCGACGATCGACGCTACCCCTATTTCCGCAGCCACCCGCTGTCGTCGCAGCGGATCGAATCGATCCGCCGCTACGTTCAGGAACAGCCCCACTACGGCGTGCGCGACACGCCCGAGCGGATGGCGCAGCACGCGCTGATCCTGGCCAAGATCCACGCCTTCATGGATCCGCCCGCGACCACCCTGCGGTCCTATCCGTCCAGCGACACCTCCCTGCCCGGCCGTTACGCCCGCGCCATCGCCTGGTACCGCGGCGGTCAGACCGAGCAGGCCCTGACGGCGGTGGACGCCCTGATCGCCGGCGACCCGACCAATCCCTATTTCGCGGAACTGAAGGGCCAGATCCTGTTCGAGGAAGGGCGTCCGGTGGAGGCCGTGGTCGCCCATCGCGAGGCCGTGCGCCTGATGCCGCAGGCGCCGCTGCTGCGCATCAACCTGGCCCACGCCCTGATCGAGACGAACGACAAGGCCAACCTGGACGAGGCTGTCTCGAACCTGAAATACGCCACCGTGGCCGAGAACGACAACACCATGGCCTGGCGGCTGCTGTCCCAGGCCTATGCCTCGGAGGGCAAGGAGGGCGAGGCGCGACTGGCCTCGGCCGAATACTATTTCGCGGCGGGCCAGGAGGATCAGGCCACGCAGTTCGCCCTGCGCGCCCGTTCCATGCTGGACCCCGGTTCGATCGAATGGCGCCGCGCGGTGGACATCGTGTTGGCCTCCGGCGCCACGCCCGAGGACCTGCAGGATCTCGACCGCCGCGACGCGGCGCGCCGCCCGACGCTGAACTGACTTTTCCCCCGCTCAATCAGACCCGACAGGCTTCATGACCGATCCCGCTCCCGCGCCCGAACCCCGGCCCTCCAAGACCGCCTGGCTGACCGGCGCCCGCGCCGGCTATGTCGCGCTGGGCGTGTCGGTCGTGGCGCTGGGCCTGGCGGCGGCGCCCTGGTTCACCGGGGCCAACGTCCGGTCCTATCTGCTGAACCACCCCGAGGTGCTGCAGGAGGCCAGCGTGGCCCTTCAGGACAAGGAGGCCCGGGCGCGCGTGGAGACCATCAACGACCTGGCCCAGGCGAACGCCGCCCTGCTGCAGCCGGATCCGCGCGACCCGGCCTTCGGTCCGGCGGACGCCAAGGTGACGGTGATCGAATTCTTCGACTTCCGCTGCCCCGGGTGCAAGGCGGTGGCCCACGACTATCGCGCCCTGATGGCGGCCCACCCGGAGGTCCGGTTCGTCTTCAAGGACTGGCCGATCCTGGACCGGGGCGAGGACGTCACCTCGCAATACGCCGCCCGCGCCGCCCTGGCCGCGCACCAGCAGGGCAAGTATCTGGCCGTCTATGACGCCCTGATGACCGAGCCGGCCCTGACGCCCGAGGCGGTCGATCGCATCCTGGCGGAACACGGCGTCGACATGACCCGCGCCAAGGCGGCGATCTCGGGCATCGACACGACGCGCCACATCGCCGACATCCACACCACGGCGGCCGCGCTGCAGCTGCAGGGCACGCCGACCTTCTTCGTCAACGGTCGCGCCAGCCCCAGCATCGACCCGGCCGAAATCGGCCGGCTGATCGAGGCGGCGAAGCGCTAGATCAGACCGGCCAGCGGCGAGGACGGGTCGGCGTACATCCGCTTGAGCATCCGGCCCGCCAGATAGGCGTCGCGGCCGGCGATCACGGCGTGCTTCATGGCGCGGGCCATTCGGATCGGATCCTTGGCCCCGGCGATGGCGGTGTTCATCAGCACGGCGTCGCAACCCAGCTCCATCGCCCGGGTGGCGTCCGACGCCGTGCCGACGCCGGCGTCGACCAGCACCGGCACCTTGGCCTGCTCCACGATCAGGCGGACGTTGACCTCGTTCTGGATGCCCAGGCCCGAGCCGATCGGCGCGGCGGCCGGCATGATGGCGGCGGCGCCGGCGTCCTCCAGCCGCTTGGCCATGACCACGTCGTCGGTGCAATAGACCATGACGTCGAAGCCGTCCTTGATCAGCAGGTCCAGCGCCCGCAGCGTCTCGACCATGTCGGGATAGAGGTGGGCGGTGTTGGACAGCACCTCCAGCTTGACCAGGCTCCAGCCGCCGGCCTCGCGCGCCAGGCGCAGGGTGCGGACCGCGTCTTCGCCGGTGAAGCAGCCAGCCGTGTTGGGCAGGAAGGTGAAGCGGTCGGGCTTCACATAGTCCACCAGCATGGGCTGGTTCGGATCGGTCAGGTTCACCCGCCGCACGGCCACGGTCACGATCTCGGCCCCCGCGGCTTCGGCGGCGGCGGCGTTCTGGGCGTAGTCGGCGTATTTTCCGGTGCCGACGATCAGGCGCGAGGAAAAGGTGCGGCCAGCGACGGTCCAGGTTTCGGGGGCGGGGGCGATGTCGGTCATGGCTGCTGACCTAATCCCCTTGGCGTCAAGGCGAAAGCCGTCCGTGTCGCAATTCGACCCGCTTACCCGCCGCCGACGAACTGGACCAGTTCGATGCGGTCGCCGTCGCTGACCGGCGTCTTGGCGTGCAGCGAGCGGGGCACGATCTCCAGATTGCGCTCCACGGCCACCTTGCGCGGGTCCAGGGACAGTTCTTCGACCAAGGCCGAGATGGTGGCGGCCGTCACGCCGCGCGGCTCTCCGTTCAGCTGAATCTGGCGCAAGGGGCGGGTCTCCGGACAATCAGGTCGTGGGACGAGGTGGCCGGGACATAGAGCCCCCGCCCCCGCTTCGCCAGAGGTCAGCCCGCTTCGAAGAACCACGCGGCCACCGTCGCGGCGAACGCGGCGAAGACGGCGACGCAGGCGCGAAGCGCCATTCGGGCCTCCCTGTCCATCTCGACGCCTTTCGGGCTGGCCGTCCCGGATCGGGACTGATGGGAAAAGACGTGCGGGATCCGGGCCGGTGACGCGGGGTCAAGTTTGTGCGCGGATCGTTTGACCCCGGCGGCGGCTCCGGTAAAAGGCCCCTCTTGCGTCGCCGAAAGGACGCCGATTCAGAGGCCATGCCCGAAACGCCCGCCATCCATGTGCTGAACGGCCCCAATCTGAACCTGCTCGGGGTTCGGGAGCCGCACATCTATGGCCGCGAGACGCTCGCGGACATCGAGGCGCGCTGCGTCAAGGCCGCCGCGGGCGCGACCGTGGTGTTCCGCCAGACCAATCACGAGGGCGTCCTGGTCGACTGGATCCAAGAGGCGCGCGAGGTGGCCGATGCGCTGATCATCAATCCGGCGGCCTATGGCCATACCTCGGTGGCCCTTCGCGACGCCTTGAAGACGCTGTCCATCCCGGTGATCGAGCTTCACCTGTCCAATCCGGCGACGCGCGAGCCGTTCCGGCATCACTCCTATGTGTCGTCCGCGGCGACCGGCGTCATCGCCGGCTTCGGCCCGGCCGGCTATGACCTGGCCGTTCAGGCGGCCCTCACCAGCATCCGGGAACGCGGCTGAGCCCGCCCCGTTCGAGAACAAGACGAAAGACAAGGCGCAAATCCAATGGCCGACGACAAGAAGCACGACATCGACGCGACCCTGGTGCGGCAGCTGGCCGACATCCTGAACGACACCGACCTGACCGAGGTCGAGGTCGAGCGCGGCGATCTGAAGATCAAGGTGAAGCGCGAAGTGACCGTGGCCGCCGCTCCGGTCCACTATGCGCCGGCCGCCGCCGCTCCGGTCGCGCCGCCCGCTCCGGTCGCGCCCGCCATGGCCAGCGACCCGGCCGCCATCGTGGCCCGCGCGGGCGAAGAGGTGAAGTCGCCGATGGTCGGCACCGCCTATCTTCAGCCCTCGCCCGAGGCGGCGCCCTTCGTGCAGCCCGGCGACAAGGTCAAGAAGGGCCAGACCCTGCTGATCGTCGAGGCCATGAAGACGATGAACCCGATCCAGGCGCCGCGCGACGGCGTGGTGGCCGACATCCTGGTCGGCGACGCCCAGCCGGTCGAGTTCGGCGAAGCGCTCGTCCTGCTGGAAGCCTGAGCCCGGCCATGTTCACCAAGGTCCTGATCGCCAACCGCGGCGAGATCGCGCTCCGCATCCACCGAGCGTGCAAGGAGATGGGCATCTCCACCGTGGCCGTGCACTCCGAAGCCGACCGCGGCGCCATGTGGGTGCGGCTGGCCGACGAGAGCGTCTGCATCGGCCCGGCCCCGGCGGCCAAGTCCTATCTGAACATCCCCTCGATCATCGCGGCGGCCGAGATCACCGGCGCCCAGGCGATCCACCCCGGCTACGGCTTCCTGTCCGAGAACGCGCGTTTCGCCGAGATCGTGGAAGCCCACGGCATGGCGTTCATCGGACCCAAGCCCGAGCATATCCGCGTGATGGGCGACAAGATCACCGCCAAACAGACGGTCAAGGACGCGGGCATCCCCGTGGTGCCGGGGTCCGACGGCGAGGTCGAGACGGTCGAGGCGGCCATCGCGGCGTCCAAGTCCATTGGCTTCCCGCTGATCGTCAAGGCGGCGGCCGGCGGCGGCGGACGCGGCATGAAGGTCGCCCTGACGCCCGACGACCTGGTCGAGGCGGTCCAGACCGCCCAGTCCGAGGCGCTGGCCGCCTTCGGCAACGGCGCGGTCTATATGGAGCGCTACCTCCAGAAACCCCGCCACATCGAGATCCAGGTCATCGCCGACAGCCACGGCAACGTCGTCCACCTGGGCGAACGCGACTGCTCGCTGCAGCGCCGTCACCAGAAGGTGCTGGAGGAGGCCCCCTCTCCCGCCCTGTCGGCCGAGGGCCGCAAGACGATCGGCGAGACGGTCAACAAGGCCATCGCCGCCATCGGCTATCTGGGCGTCGGCACCATCGAATTCCTGTGGGAGGACGGCGAGTTCTTCTTCATCGAGATGAACACCCGCCTGCAGGTCGAGCATCCCGTCACCGAAATGATCACCGGCGTCGACCTGGTGCGCGAACAGGTCCGCATCGCCGCCGGCCTGCCGCTGTCGTTCAGCCAGGACGACATCCACTTCGAAGGCCACGCCATCGAAGTGCGGATCAACGCCGAGAATTCCGAGACCTTCACCCCCTCGCCCGGCACGATCACCGACTTCCACGCGCCCGGCGGCCTGGGCGTGCGGCTGGATAGCGCCATCTACGCCGGCTATTCGATCCCGCCCTATTACGACAGCCTGATCGGCAAGCTGATCGTGCACGGCCGCGACCGCGAGGAGGCGATCGCGCGGCTGAAGCGCAGCCTGGGCGAGATGGTCGTCTCGGGCGTCGACACCACCATTCCGCTGTTCCAAAGGCTGCTGGCCGAGCCGGACATCCTGTCGGGCGACTACGACATCCACTGGCTGGAGAAGTGGGCCAAGCGTCAGAAGGGCGAAGCCTGAGCGACCCCGGCTTCAGCGCCAGCGGCCCTTCCGACGGCTTCGGCCCCGGAGCGCTGCTGGCCTGCTACGCCAGGGGCGTCTTCCCGATGGCGGAATCGCGCGACGACCCGCGCGTCTTCATCGTCGAGCCTGACCAGCGGGGCGTGATTCCGCTGGACGCCTTCCACATCCCCAGCCGCCTGCGCCGCACCGTGCGGGGCGAGCCTTTCGACGTGCGCGTCGACACCGCCTTCGAGGCGGTGCTGGACGGCTGCGCGGCGGCGCAGGGGCCGGATCGCGACGACACCTGGATCAACGGGCCGATCCGGCGGCTGTACGGCGCCCTGCACGCCCAGGGCTTCGTTCATTCGATCGAGTGCTGGCGGGACGACCGGCTGGTCGGCGGGCTTTACGGCGTGTCGCTGGGCGGCGCCTTCTTCGGCGAGAGCATGTTCAGCCGCGAACGCGACGCGTCGAAGGTCGCGCTGGTGCATCTGGTCGCCCGCCTGCGAAAGGGCGGATGGACGCTGCTGGACGCGCAGTTCCTGACCGAGCATCTCAGCCAGTTCGGCGCGGTGGAGACGCCCCAGGCCGCCTATCTGCGCCGACTGGCGCCCGCGCTGAAGGTGCGGCCGGACGAGACGGCGCTGTTCGCGCCGATGAGCGGCGCAGAGGCGGTGGCGGCCGCCCTGGCCGCCGCCTGAGGACATCCGCCACCCTGTCCGGACACGTTTTCGCGCCTGTCCGGACACGACCGTGCTGGCGGAAGCGAGCGATGCGGCGCCGAATGAGCGCATGACCCGATCGTCCGCCGTCCCGACCGAACAGTCCGATCGCCGCCGCGAGGCGATGGACGCCCTGCGCTTCCTGATCGCCGGACTGGCGCTGGCGCTGGTCGTCCGCATCGTGGCGGTGCAGCCCTTCACCATTCCTTCCTCATCGATGGAGCCGGGGCTGGTGACCGGCGACTACATCGTGGTGTCGAAGTTCGCCTACGGCTGGAGCACGGCGTCTTTGCCCTTCGATCCTCCAATGCGGCCAGGCCGTGTTATGGGACGCAGCCCGGCGCGCGGCGACGTGGTGGTGTTTCGCCGGCCCAGCGACACGAGCCAGGTCTGGATCAAGCGGGTCATCGGCCTGCCTGGCGACACGGTGCAGGCGCGGGGCGGCCAGGTGTTCGTCAACGGCCGCGCCGTTCGCCGCACCGCTATGGGCCAGGCGCGCGACCACGACGCCCCCGACCGGCCGGTGTCGGTCGTCCGCGAGACTCTGGACGACGGCCGCAGCTATTCGACCTACGATCGCGGCTTCGGCCAGCCGGGCGACGATACGCCGGCGTTTCACGTGCCGGCCGGGCAGTTGTTCGTGATGGGCGACAATCGCGACAACTCCCTGGACAGCCGTTGGCCGGGCGACGTCGGCGTAGGCCTGCTGCCGAGCGAGAACCTGATCGGGCGGGCCGAGTTCGTTCTGGCGTCGTGGCGGCCGGGCGCGAGCCTGCTCAAGCCGTGGACCTGGGTCAGGCTGCAGACCGACCGGCTGCTGCGTCCGATCCGCTAGCGCAGACGGAATTCCTCGAAGGTCAGAAGGCCGTCATGGTCGCGGTCCAGGCGCTCGAAGGCGGCGCGGGACGGCGACAGGGCCTGCGCCAGGGCGGGAACCGCGGCGGCGCCCAGAGCCAGACCGACGACGGCGGCCAGCGCCATTCGCCGCCAGGACCGCGCTCGCTCGGCGGGACGGCGCAGGCGCGCCTCGATGGCGCGCCGGATCGCCTCGCTGGCGGTCAACCCCTCGGCTCGGCACAGGGCCATGAAGGCGGTCTTGTCGGCATGGGACAGGCGGAACTCGACGGTTTCGCTCTTTTTCGCAGAGGGCCTGACCGCCATCGTCCCTAGTCCTTACACCCCACCACCCAGGCGTCGTAACTCGGGTTCTGCAGGCCCGACACGGCGGGCGAGGAGGCGAACATCCAGCCGCGGAAGATCTGGCGCGGCTCGCCCTGGTTGCGGGGCGCCAGGGAGACGTCCAGATAGGCGATGGAATCCTGGGTCAGTTCATCGGGCGTCGAGACCTCGCAGGCGCGCGCCGCGACGATCAGGGTGCGGTTGAAGCGGACGGGACGACCGCCGACCTCGACCTCGAACTTCATGGTTTCGGCCGTCACCTTGTCGATGGCCTGCACGACGGCGAACTTGCGCCGCTGGCGCCGCGCCGGGACCTCGGGCTGGTCAATGGCCTTTTCGGCGACGGGCGCCTCTTGCTCGGTCTCGGCCTGGGCGGCCTCCTCGACGGCGGCGTCCTGAGCCACCACGATGACCGGCGGCGGCGTCACGGGCACCGGGCTGGCGGGGGCGGGCGACGCGGCGGGCGGCGCCTCCACCGGCGCGGCCGAGGGCGCCGGCGACGTGGCGCGCAGGGCGTCGCCGATGGGGTCGCCGGACTGGACGGGCCGGGCGTCGCGCGGCGCGTCCTGCAGGACGCTGGCGGTCACCGCGCCCGCGCTCAGGACAGCGGTCAGCGCCGCCCCGCCCAGCAGCAGGCGGTTCAGCCTCACTCGGGGCTCCAGGCTTCGTAGTCGCCGGTGGCGGCCGGGCGCTGGGCGTCGGCGGCCAGGGAACCCTGAGGGCGCCAAGCCATCGGCGTGCCCGTCAGGTTCGGCAGGTGCGGCTTCTCCCAGGCGCGACGCGGCAAGGGCGCGATCGTCGGCGGCTCGGCGAAGGTGTAGCGCAGCCATCCGTGCCAGTCGGGCGTGACCTTCGAGGCGTCGGCGTAACCGTTATAGACGACCCAGCGACGCCGACGACCGTCATAGCTGACGTTGTCGCGGCTCTCGTAGTACTTGTTGCCGAACTCGTCCTCGCCGACCAGCTTGCCGCGTTTGGCGATGGTGAACAGGGTGCCGATCGTGGCGCCGTCCCACCATCCGAAAATCTTGCTCAGCACGTCGTCACATCCACGCAGAAACGGCCGCGGCGGGAGTGTCCGGCGGCTGGCGCGATCATAGAAACCCAAGCCGGCTTCGTCCAGCGCCGGCGGGACAAGAGCCGCATCGATATCTTGTGGGAAACCTGGGTTGGGACCACCACATATATTGGATCACGACCGCGTTCACCGTAGTTTGGCCCCGAGAGCCTCTCGGGGAGACGCCGGAATGCGCATTCAAACCGACTTCGCCGCCTTGGCCGACCGAGTCGCGATGGAGACCCGCGTCATCGAGCGCGACGGGGCCCTGCGCGAGGTGGAGGCGCCCGCCGGCTGGACCGACGCCCAGATCGAGGCGTGGCTGGATTGGTCAGGCGGCGAAGGCCACGGCGGCTGGCTGGACGGCGGCGTGGACGCTTGGGCCCAGCGGCTGGCCGCGCGAGGCCGCGACGTCGGCGTGTTCGCCGAGGCGGACGCCGCCCAGGCCTTCGCCGCGGGCCTGTCGGGAGCGGTCCGCCTGGGCCTGATCGCGCCCGCCGCCCCCCGCGCGGCGACCGTCACGACCGATCTTTCGGACCCGACCGCAGAAGCGGCGCTGGACCAGGCGCGGGCGGCCCGCGCGGCGGCGCGCCTGGGCGCCCAGGCGGCCGAAGCCCTGGCCGAGGCCCTGAACGCCGTGGCCGATGCGGTCGACCGCTGCGGGGGACCACGCGGAGACTGCGCCGATCCGAACCGGAACCCGGCCCTGGCGCGGGCGGCCGCCCTGGCGCGGCGATGCGGAGCCGCCGACGCCGACATCCTGCGCGCCGCCGATGGCGAACGGACGACGCTGTTGCTGGAGCCGCGCGCCGAGCCCGCGCCGACGGTCGCCCTCGCCGACCGGGCGCGCATGGCGGCGGGCGCGCCGGAGACCCTGGCGGCGGCCCGCGCGACGCTGGACGGCGGCCTGGTCCTGACCTTCGACCCGCGCGACGCCGAGGCCCTGGCGGCGCCGGCGACGGGAACGATGCTGAACCTGGGCGTGGCGGTCGAACGGGGCGGCGAATCCGCCGAGGCCGTGATCGCGGACCTGGCCCGTCTGGCGGTTCTGGCGGCGGAGTTGGAGAGCGAAACGCCCGGCGCGGTGACGCTCGGCCTGGAGGGCCTGTTGGCCGTGGCCGGCGCCGACCTGGACAAGGACGCGGTCGCCGCCGTGGCGGCGCTGGTCGCGGCGGCGGCGGCCGACACCTCCGCGACCCTGGCCCTGACGCGCGGGCCGGCGCCCGATTGGGACACGGCGCAGGACGAGGCGCTGGACACGCTGAAGGCGCGGCGAAACCGACTGAGGACGTCGAAGCATCCGGCGGGCCAACAGGCGGGTTCGATCCTAAACGGCCTGGCCCGCGCCCGCCGCCCGCGCCGGCACGCCGCCATCGGCCTGTTCGTCGAGGACGCGCAGGCGCGGCTGCGGCTGGGCCTGGGGGCGACGCGCGCCGTCGACCGCTTCCAGACCGCCGACGGAGAGATCGGGCGCAGGCTGCATCCGGTGCTGGCCGGCGCCATTCGGGCGGCCGGGGGCGAGGTCGAGGGCGCCGAGCGCTGGCTGTTCGGACGGCGCACCCTGGCCGAGGCCCCGGGCCTGGACCACGCCGAGTTGCGGGCGCTGGGCTTCACCGACATCGAACTGGCGGCTGTGGAGGCGGCGCTGGCCGATGCCGAAAGGTTCGACGCCGTCTTCTCCGCGCCCGTGCTGGACCCCGGCTTCATCCGCGACGTCCTGGGACTGGAGGACGGGGACGGGCCGCTGCTGACCCTGCTGGGCGTGTCGGAAGAGGCCGAGGCCGAGGCCGCGCGCTGGGTGTTCGGCCATGGCGACCTGGGCGGTTGGCCGGACGCGCCGGCCGGGATCGCCGCCCTGCTGGCCGACCCCGAGGCGGCGGAGGCCGACCTGCGCCGTGTGATCGAGCCCTTCAGCGACATGGCCGACGCCACGCCCGAGATGCTGGACTGGCGCGCCGGCCCGGCGCAAGCGGCCCGCGCCTTGAGCGAGGCGGCGATGGAGCAGCGACGGGCCGTGCGCCTTGTCCGTCGCGAGGCCCCGGCCGGCCGCCTGCTGGAACTGCCGACGGTCGAGCCGCAGCCCCGCGTCGAGGCCCACCGCCCTTCGCCAACCCCTGCGCCCGCCCCGGAACGGATCGTGGAACGCGTCGTCGAACGCGAGCGCGCGCGCCGCAAGCTGCCGGATCGCCGCAAGGGCTATATCCAGAAAGCCGCCGTGGGCGGGCACAAGGTCTATATCCACACCGGCGAATACGAGGACGGCGAACTCGGCGAGATCTTCATCGACATGCACAAGGAGGGCGCCGCCTTCCGCAGCCTGATGAACAACTTCGCCATCGCCATCTCCATCGGCCTGCAATACGGGGTGCCGCTGGACGAGTTCGTGGACGCCTTCGTCTTCACCCGGTTCGAGCCGGCGGGTCGGGTCACCGGCAACGACTCCATCAAGTCGGCCACATCGATCCTGGACTACATCTTCCGCGAACTGGGCGTGTCCTACCTGGACCGGCACGAACTGGCCAACGCCGCGCCGGACGACGACGCCGACGGCCTGGCCGACAAGCCCCAGGGCGAGGCGGTGCCGGCCGCCCGCTTCATTTCCAAGGGGTTCGCCCGCGGCTCGGCGCCGGACAATCTGGTCGTGCTGCCCTTTGGCAAGAAGGCCGAGCCTGAGCCGCGCGCCACGACGACCACCCAGGCCGTCGCCTGCCCGGCGTGCGGCGACTTCAGCCTGCAGCAACGCGGCCCCGGCTGGGTCTGCGACACCTGCGGGGCCTCTCCGGGCCAGATCGGCGCGGATCAGGGCTAAGTTAAGGGATGTGGCCTAGGGTTTGCTGAGAAACGACGAACCGTCGGAGCCCGGTCCATGAAACGCACAATCCGCCTGAGCCTGATCGCCGCCGCCGTGGCGGCGCTCGCCACGCCCGTCGTTGCGCAAAACGCCGGCCAGATCGCCAGCGTGCAGGCGGGCCGCAGCTGCGCCGGCTGCAACCTGTTCCAGGGCGACTTTTCGGGTCTGGAGGCGCGCGGTCTGAATCTGTCGGGATCGCGGCTGCGCCAGTCGGACCTGAGCCTGAGCGTGATGAACCGCACCCGCTTCTCCAACGCCGACCTGCGCGATGTCGAGGCCTATGGCGGCGTCTTCTCCAGTTCGAACTTCTCGGGCGCCAATATGACCAACGCCAGCTTCGTCGGCGCCTATCTGGAGGGAGCGAACTTCTTGGGCGCGACCCTGTCGGGAACCAACCTGTCCGGCGCCCAGCTGGCGCGGGCCACAGGCCTGACGCAGCGCCAGCTGGACCAGGCCTGCGGCGACGGCTCCACCGTCCTGCCGGGGCGCCTGCGCATTCCCGCCTGCTGAGCGCCCGCAACCTGTCCGCGATTTAACGAAGTTACCTCGATTTAAGTAGGTCGCGCCGGGGTTTCGGGGCATTCAGGTCTCGTGAAACAGATCGCCCGACAGTCCCCCAACCGCCTCCGCGCCGCCCTGCTGGTCGTCGGCGGAATGATGGTCGCCTCGCCCTCCCTGGCCGGGGTTGAGATGAGCCTGCAGGACCGCGACGTGGCGCGCTCCATGTCGCTGGGCGGGTCTTGCAACCGCTGCGAACTGTCCGGACGGAATCTGTCGGGCGCCACCTTCACCGGCGCCAGCTTCATGAACGCCACCCTGGTCGGCGCCAATCTGCGCGGCGCCGAGATGATGGGCTCCAACTTCACTGGCAGCGATTTCAGCCGCGCCAACCTTTCGGGCGTGCAGATCATCGGCGCCAACTTCTCTTCGTCCAACTTCACGGGCGCCAGCCTGGCCGGCGCCGAGGCCCAAGGCGCCTCTTTCGTGCGCGCCAACATGACCCGCGTCGATTTCTCGGGCGCCGAACTGCACGGCGTGAACTTCAACGGCGCCGCCCTGCCCGACGCCAACTTTACCGGCAGCGAGCTGTTCGGCGCGACCCTGGCCAATGTGCGCGCCGGCGGGGCCGATTTCTCGGGCGCCGAGGTCACGGCCTCCAATCTGTCGAATGGCGACTTTTCGGGCGCGGACTTTTCCGACGCCAATCTGGACGGCGCACGCCTGACCGGCGGCCGCTTCAGCCGGGCGAACTTCTCGGACGCTTCGCTGCGCCGCACCGACATCCGCGGCGCCGACCTCTCGAACGCCCGGGGCCTCACCCAGTCGCAGATCGGAGAGGCCTGCGGGGACGGCTCGACCCGCCTGCCCGGCCGACTGAGCGCCCAGGCCTGCCGCGGCGGCGTCAGGGTCATCCGCACCCCTCCGGCCCCGCCCGCGCCGCCCCGGGTTCGCAACCTGGTCATCGCCTCAGAGCAATAGGGCGTTGACGCGCCGGGCATGAAAAAGGGGACGCTGCGGCGTCCCCTTTCTTCGTTCCGGAGGCTGCGGCGCCGATCAGACCTTGATCGGCGGGGCGGTGCGGATGTGCAGTTCCTTTAGTTGGCGGTCCTCGACCGGCGACGGCGCGCTCATCAGCAGGTCCTCGCCTTGCTGGTTCAGCGGGAAGGCGATGACCTCGCGGATGGCCTGCTGGCCGGCCAGCAGCATGACGATGCGGTCGATGCCCGGGGCCAGGCCGCCGTGCGGCGGGGCGCCGAAGCGGAAGGCGTTCAGCATGCCGCCGAACTGCTCCTCGACCACCGAGGCGTCGTAGCCGGCGATGTCGAAGGCCTTCAGCATGATCTCGGCCTTGTGGTTCCGGATCGCGCCCGAGCACAGCTCATAGCCGTTGCAGACGATGTCGTACTGATAGGCGCGGATGGTCAGCGGATCCTGGGTCTCCAGCGCCTCCAGCCCGCCCTGCGGCATCGAGAACGGGTTGTGGGAGAAGTCGACCTTCTTCTCTTCCTCGGACCATTCGAACATGGGGAAGTCGACGATCCAGCAGAATTTGAACTGGTCCTCGTCGACCAGCTTCAGCTCGGTCCCCACGCGGGTGCGGGCCAGGCCGGCGAACTTGGCGAAGACGGCCGGGTCGCCGGCGACGAAGAAGGCGGCGTCGCCCTGGCCCAGGCCCAGCGACGACATCAGGGCCTGCGTCGGCTCCTGACCCAGGTTCTTGGCGATCGGGCCGCCCCAGGCGCCCTGGTCGTCGGACCAGAAGATGTAGCCCAGGCCCGGCTGGCCCTCCCCCTGTGCCCAGCTGTTCATGCGGTCGCAGAAGGCGCGCGAACCGCCCGTCGGCGCGGGGATCGCCCAGACCGCGTTCTTCTCGTCCGCGCCCAGGATCTTGGCGAACAGGCCGAAACCGCCGTCGCGGAAGTGGTCGGATGCGACCTGCATCTTGATCGGGTTGCGCAGGTCCGGCTTGTCCGAACCGTACCAGGCCATCGACTGGGCGTAGGTCAGGCGCTCGAAGCCCTTGTGCTCGAACGTCTCGCCGAAGTCGTTGGTGAAGGTTTGGGTCTGGTCGATGGGCGAGACCGGCTTGCCGTCGGCGAACTCCTCGAACACCCCGTGCATGACGGGCTCGATCGCCGCGAAGACATCCTCTTGCGTGACGAAGCTCATCTCGACGTCGAGCTGGTAGAACTCCAGCGAACGGTCGGCGCGCAGGTCCTCGTCGCGGAAGCAGGGCGCGATCTGGAAATAGCGGTCGAAGCCCGAGACCATCAGCAACTGCTTGAACTGCTGCGGCGCCTGCGGCAGGGCGTAGAACTTCTCGGGATGAAGGCGGCTGGGCACCAGGAAGTCGCGCGCGCCTTCCGGCGACGAGGCCGTCAGGATCGGGGTCTGATACTCCAGGAAGCCCTGGCCGAACATGCGGTTGCGGATCGACTGGATCACGCGCGAACGCAGCACGATGTTCTTGTGCAGGGTCTCGCGGCGCAGGTCGAGATAGCGGTGCTTGAGACGAATTTCCTCGGGATATTCCGGCTCGCCGAAGACCGGCAGCGGCAGTTCGGCGGCTTCGGACAGGACCTCGACGCCCTGCACGCGCACCTCGATCTCGCCGGTCGGCAGGTTGGGGTTCACCACGGCGGCGTCGCGGGCGACCACCTCGCCGTCGACACGGATCACGCTTTCGGCGCGCAGACGCTCGACTGCGTCGAAGCCGGGCGTTTCGGGGTGCAGCACCAGCTGCGTCAGGCCGTAGTGGTCGCGCAGGTCGATGAACAGCAGGCCCCCGTGGTCGCGCTTCCTGTGCACCCAGCCGGACAGGCGAACGGCGGAACCAGCGTCGGAGGCGCGCAGGGCGCCGCAGGTGTGGGAGCGATAGGCGTGCATGAGAATCGTCTGGACAGGGCCGCGCGGCGGCTGAAATCGGAAGCGGCGTAGGGCGCATCATCGCCCCCGAAAGTCAAGGTTCGGGCCGTTGCAAACCGGGCTCCGGCGCGCGATAGCGGGCGTCCGGATCGGAAAGAGCGCCCATGTTCATCGTCACCATCACCTACACTCAGCCCATCGAGGCGATCGAGGCGCGGACGGCCGAGCACCGCGAATGGCTGGACCAGCACGTGGCCAGCGGCTTGATCGTCGCCGCGGGACCGATGGTTCCGCGCACCGGCGGCGTTCTGGTGGTGTCCAGCGCCCTGACCAAGGACGCGCTCGAAACCCTGCTCAAGGACGACCCCTTCCAGGTCCACGGCCTGGCCGACCACGCCGTGACCGAGTTCAAGGCGGGCAAGCTGAATCCGGCGCTCGTCCCGTTCGCCTGACCGCCGCCGGCGGTGAAAACCATCCACAGGGGCCTGCGGCGCTCCCCGGAACCAACAGGGCGGGCCCAGCGCGGTTAACGCCGCGGTCTGCTATGCCGGGATCATGTCCGCCCGCCCCGCCCCGGCTCCAGCGCCCCCGCGCACGCCCCCGCAGCAGCTTCGCCTGCCGCTGGAGAGCCTGGGCGTGTCCGAGGCCCTGGTGGAATCCGCCTGCAACGCCGAGGCGGCAGGCGTGCTGGCGCGGTGGCCCGACGGGGTGGGCGTCACGCTGGCGCTGCATGGACCGGCGGGATCGGGCAAGAGCCGCCTGGCCGCCGCCTGGGCCGAGCGGGTCGGGGCGATCGCCCTGCACGGCGCCGAGGCCGCGCTGATCGAGGCGGCGGAGCTGGAAGGCCGCCCGGTGTTGCTGGACCGCGCCCAGGACGCCGACGACGAGAGCCTTTTTCACCTGATCAACCTGGCGGCGGCGGGCGGCGGCGCCCTGTTGCTGGTCAGTCGTGATCCGCCCCGCGCCTGGCCCAGCGCCCTGCCCGACCTGCGCTCCCGGCTGGACGCGATCCGCGTCGTGGCGGTGGAAGCGCCCGACGACGCCGTGATGGCGGCGATCCTGCGCGCGCGCTTCGCCGAGCGCAGCATCACCCCCGCCGACGACGTGATCGACTATCTGGTTCGGCGCCTGGACCGTTCGGCCGAGGCGGCGAGCCGTGCGGTCGAACGGCTGGACGCCCTGCACCGTCCGGTGACGCGGGCGCTGGCGCGGCTGGCGCTGGACGGCGAAGCGGCGACGGACGAGGACTGAACCATGCGGCGCCGCCGCAACCGGCGCGCCGTCCCGGCCGTTGACAGGCCGCGGCGTCGCCGTCGCGGTGAAGGATCGTTCCGTATGCGTTTCAAGATCGGCCTGGCTTCGGCCGCGACCGTCGCCCTTTTGGCCGCCTGTTCCGACGACCAGAGCGGTGCGGCCGCCCCCGCGCAAGCCGCCGCCCGGGCCGAGGCCGCGCCAGCGGCTGCCGGAACGGCGCCCGCGCCCCGGCCGGGCCTGTGGGAACATGTCATATCGGGCGATTCCCTGCCGCAGCCCACGACGGTCCGGGTCTGCGTGGGCTCCCCGACCTCCGGCGCCAATCCCTTCAACGCGCCGCAACCCGGCGTGACCTGCAGCGAGAATACGGCCAGCCCCGCGCCGGGCGGCGCCGCCTTCCATTCCGTCTGCGAGTCCCAGGGCATGACGGTCGTTTCGGACGGTCAGGTCTCCGGCGACCTGAACACCGCCTATCAGGTTCGGATCGCCAGTCGCGCCTCGGGCGTCAACGTGCCGCAGGAGATGACGACGACCACCACCGCCATCGACGCCAAGCGGCTGGGGGACTGTCCGGCAGGCGTGTCTCCCGACACGGTGGTCGACTGATCCCGCGCCGCCGGTCGACGCCGCGTCGCGATTTCACCGTCGCGCGCTTGCGGCCGTCACAGTGGCGCGCGACAAACGTCTCATGAGCGACGCAGCCATCCATGACGTGACCCGGGGCCAGGAAGTCCCCGCCTCCCGCGCCCCGCAGTTGGCGCTGGACGAAGCTTTGATGGCGTCGCCGGCGCGCTTCTTCAACCGCGAGACCTCCTGGCTGGCCTTCAACGAGCGCGTGCTGGAAGAGGCCGCCAATCCCAACCATCCGCTGCTGGAGCGGCTGCGGTTCCTGTCCATTTCGGCCAATAATCTGGACGAGTTCTTCATGACCCGCGTGGCGGGCCTGAAGGGACAGCAGCGCGAGCGGGTGCGCGTTCTGTCGGCCGACGGCCTGACGCCCGCCGAACAGCTGGACCGCATCAACGTCGCGGCCGGCGAACTGATGGCCGAGCAGCAGCTGCGCTGGCGGCAGCTGAAGAAGGAGCTCGCCACCGCCGGCATCGAGGTGGAGGACCGAGAGCGCATCACCAAGACCGAGCGCGAGCGGCTGGAGCCCGAGTTCCTGAACCAGCTGTTCGCCGTTCTGACGCCGCTGGCCATCGACCCGGCGCACCCCTTCCCCTTCTTGCCGAACCTTGGATTCTCCCTGGCGCTGAAGCTGAAGCGCAAGGGCGAGACCAAGACCTTCTACGCCCTGGTGCCCGTGCCCACCCAGGTGCGTCGCTTCTGGGAGCTGCCGACGGACGGCCGCTCCACCCCCGGTCGCAAGCGCTACCTCTCGCTGGAGAATGTGCTGCTGCTGTTCATCGACCACCTGTTCCCCGGCTGCGAGGTCCAGGAGAAGGGCGTGCTGCGCCTGATCCGCGATTCCGACATCGAGATCGAGGAAGAGGCCGAGGACCTGGTGCTGGAGTTCGAGGAAGCGCTCAAGCAGCGCCGTCTCGGCTCGGTGGTGCGGGTCAAGATCGAGGCCTCCATGCCGGCCGACCTGCGCGACTTCATCGTCGGCGAACTGGAGGCGGCGCCGCAGGACGTGGTGCTGGTGGACGGGATGCTGGGGCTGGCGCAACTGGCCGAACTGATCTCGGGCGGCCATCCGGATCTGAAGTTCCGAGGCTATGAGCCGCGCTATCCCGAACGGGTGCGCGACAATGGCGGCGACATCTTCGCGGCGATCCGCGAGAAGGACATGCTGATCCACCACCCGTTCGAGAGCTTCGACGTGGTGGTACAGTTCCTGCGTCAGGCGGCGCGCGATCCCAACGTCATCGCCATCAAGCAGACGCTGTACCGCACCTCCAAGGACAGCCCCATCGTCGCCGCCCTGATCGAGGCGGCCGAGAACGGCAAGAACGTCACCGCCCTGGTCGAGTTAAAGGCGCGCTTTGACGAGGAGGCCAACCTGCGCTGGGCGCGGGCGATGGAGCGGGCCGGCGTCCACGTCGTCTTCGGCTTCGTCGAATACAAGACCCACGCCAAGCTGAGCGTGGTCGTGCGACGCGAAGGCGACGGGCTGAAGACCTACTGCCACTTCGGGACCGGCAACTATCACCCGGTCACGGCCAAGATCTACACGGACCTGTCGTTGTTCAGCTGCGATCCCGTCCTGGGGCGAGACGCCAGCAAGGTGTTCAACTACATCACCGGCTATGCGACCCCGGACCACCTAGAGGCGCTGGTGGTGTCGCCGCTGAACATGAAATCCACGCTGATCGAATTGATCGGCAAGGAAATGTCGGCGGCGGCGATGGGCAAGCCGGCGGCCATCTGGGTGAAGCTGAATTCGCTGGTGGACGTCGAGATCATCGACGCCCTTTACCGGGCCAGCCAGTGGGGCGTGCGCATCGACCTGGTGGTGCGCGGCATCTGCTGCCTTCGCCCGGGCGTGCCCGGCCTGTCGGAAAACATCCGGGTGAAGTCCATCGTCGGCCGCTTCCTGGAGCACAGCCGCATCGTCTGTTTCGCCAACGGCAAGGATCTGCCGCACGACAGGGCCAAGGTCTTCATCTCCTCGGCGGACTGGATGACGCGCAACCTGGACCGCCGGGTCGAGCTGATGACGCCGATCCGCAACGCCACGGTCCACGACCAGGTGCTGGACCAGATCATGGTCGCCAATCTGAAGGACGACGCCCAGAGCTGGGTTCTGGACGCCGATGGACGATACACCCGTGTCATGCCCGCCGATCCGGAGCGGCCCTTCTCGGCCCACAAGTATTTCATGACGAACCCCAGCCTGTCGGGCCGCGGGCGTAAGGTGAAGACCCTGCCCGCCGTGCTGCGCTACGAGCCCCGCTGACGGATGATCGAGGCCCTGCCCCCGTCGCGCGACATCGCGGCCATCGACATCGGCTCCAACTCGGTCCGCCTGGTCCTGTATCGGCTGGAAGGCCGCGCGATCTGGACGGTCTTCAACGAAAAGGTTCTGGCGGGCCTGGGGCGCGACCTGGCCGCCACGGGCCGCCTGTCGCCGGAGGGGGTGACCCTGGCGATGACGGCGCTGCGCCGCTTCGCCGCCGTGCTGGAAGGGGTGCGGCCCGAACGCACCTTGATCGCCGCCACCGCCGCCGTGCGCGAAGCCGCCGACGGACCCGAGTTCTGCGAGCGCGTGGCCGCCGAGACGGGCCTGCGCATCCGCGTCCTGTCGGGCGAGGAAGAGGCCAAATACGCCGCAATGGGCGTTCTGGCCGGCGCGCCGGACGCGCACGGCGTCTCGGCCGACATGGGCGGCGCCAGCCTGGAGTTGACGCGACTGAACGGCGACGGCGTGGAGCACGGCCTGACCCTGCCGCTGGGTCCGTTCGCCCTGCTGGACCCGACGGGCTTCGACGCCGATCGCCTGCGCCGGACCATCGACGGTCGGCTGAAGCCGGTCGCCCGCGATTTCCAGTCCGACACCCTCTATGCGGTGGGCGGGGCGTGGCGGACGCTGGCGCAGGTGCACATGGGCCTGCGCGACTATCCGCTGCGGGTCGTGCACCAGTACGCCCTGAGCGCCGAGGAGGCGCTGGAGACGGCCCGCCTGGTGGCGCGCCAGTCGCGCGGCGGGCTGGAGAAGCTGCCTGGGGTGTCGAAGAAGCGGGCCGAGACCCTGCCCTACGCCGGCCTGGTGCTGGAGGGCCTGATCGGACGGCTGGGGCTGAAGCGGATCGAGATCTCCGCCTGGGGGGTGCGCGAAGGCCTGGTGTTCGAGACCCTGGACGAGACGATCCGAAACACCGATCCGCTTCTGGCGGGCACCGCGGCCCTGGGCCTGCGCCAGGGGGTCGCCCCGGCCCTGCCGGGCGCGCTGGAGGGATGGATCGCCGATGTTGTCGCGGCCCTGCCCTCGGCGTTCGGGAAGACGCGGGACGACGTGCTGACGGCGGCGGCCTGCAACCTGGCCGACCTGGGAGCGCGGCTGCATCCGGACCACCGCGTTGAGCTGGTGTTCGACCAGGTGCTGCGCGCGCCGGTGGCCGGGCAGACCCATGCCGAGCGCGCGTTCCTAGCCGCGGCGCTCAACGCCCGATACGGCGGCGACGCCGCGACCCCCGAGCCCGAAGCCGTCAACCGCCTGCTGGACGAGGATGCGGGCCGACGGGCGCGGGCCCTGGGCCAGGCCATCCGTCTGGCCTGCGACCTTTCGGGGCGGGCGCCGCAACTGCTGGCCAACGCGCGCGCCGTCGTGACCAAGGGCGAGCTCCGGCTCAGCGCGACCGAGGGCTACGCCGACGTGCTGCTGGGCGAACAAACCCGCAGGCGCGCCAGGGCCTTGGCCGAGACGATGGGGCTGTCGCTGGCGATCTAGGCAGGACGCCCTGGGTCCTCAGCCCTCGATCTCGACCACTTCGACGCGCGCGCCGTTCAGGACCAGGGCGATCTCGCCGCGCTTGAGCTTCAGCGCGTCCTCACCGAACAGCTGGCGACGCCAGCCCTTCATGGCGTCGATGTCGGCGTCGTCGTTGATGGCGATCTGTTCCAGATCGGCCACGGTGGCGATCAGCTTGGAGGCCACGCCGGCGTTGTCGCTCTTGGCCTTCAGCAGCACCTTCAGCAGTTCGACGACCGAGGGCGGGGCCGGCTGGCGGTGCGCGGGACGCTGCAGCTCGGGGGCGTGCGCCTCCGGGTCCGCCAGCACACGCTTCAGCTCCTCGGCCAGTTCCAGCCCAAGGCGCGAGCCGCCGAAACCCTTGGGCACGGACCGCAGGCGGTTGAAGGCGTCGGGGTCGGTCGGCGCCTGCTGGGCGATCTCGTCCACGCCCTCGTCCTTGAGGATGCGGCCGCGCGGCTGGTCCCGCTCTTGCGCCGCGCGTTCACGCCAGACGGCCACCGCCTTGAAGGCGGCCAGATATTTGGACGAGAACTTCTTGGGTTTCAGCCGCTTCCAGGCGTTTTCCGGATTGGTGTCGTAGAGCGCCGGGTCGGTCAGCGCCTCCATTTCCGACATCACCCACTCCAGCCGCCCCTCCTTCTGCAGTCGGTCGCGCAGCTTGGGGTAAAGCGCCGCCAGATGGGTGACGTCGCCCAGGGCATAGACCAGCTGGTTCTCCGACAGCGGCCGGCGCGCCCAGTCCGTGAAGCGGCTGCCCTTGTCCACCTCGATCCGCAGCGTCTGCCGCACCAGCGAATCATAGGCGACCTGTTCGCCGAACCCGGCGGCCATGGCCGCGACCTGGGTGTCGAACAGCGGCTTGGGCATGGCGCCCAGGCGCACGAAGATCTCCACGTCCTGGCGACAGGCGTGGAAGACCTTGACGATGTTCGGATCGCGCAGCAGGGCCAGGAACGGCTCCAGGTCCAGCCCGTCGGCCATCGGGTCGATGATCCCGGCGTGATCGGACGAGGCGGCCTGGATCAGGCACAGCCGGGGCCAGTAGGTCGTCTCCCGCATGAACTCGGTGTCGACCGTGATGAAGGGCGCGGAGGAAAGGCGGGCGCAGAAGTCAGCCAGCGCCTCATTTGTGGTGATCGGCGTCATTCCGATGCTATAGCCCCGCGCGATCCCCTTGTGGCAAGAGCGCCGCGACACATTTCCGCCTCTGATTCAGGTCCGTGACCCATGAGCGACACCGACAACCGCCTCTCGAACGGCCTGACCTACGCCGATGCGGGCGTGGACATCGACGCGGGCGAGATGCTGGTCGAGCACATCAAGCCGCTGGCCAAGTCCACGGCGCGCCCGGGTTCGGAGCCGTCGCTGGGCGGATTCGGCGCCCTGTTCGACCTGAAGGCCGCCGGGTTCGAGGACCCGCTGATCGTCACCACCACCGACGGAGTCGGCACCAAGCTGAAGATCGCCATCGAGACGGGCCGCCATGACGGGGTGGGCGTCGATCTGGTGGCCATGTGCGTCAACGACCTGTTGGCCCAGGGCGCCGAGCCGCTGCTGTTCCTCGACTATTACGCCACCGGCAAGCTGGAGATCGATGCGGCGCGGCGGGTGGTGTCGGGCATCGCCGAGGGGTGCCGCCAGGCGGGCTGCGCCCTGGTCGGCGGCGAGACCGCCGAAATGCCGGGCATGTACGGCGGCGGCGACTACGACTTGGCCGGCTTCAGCCTGGGCGCGGTCGAGCGCGGCCACGCCCTGCCCTATCTGGATCGCCAGGCGGCCGGCGACGTCATCATCGGCCTGGCCTCCACCGGGCCGCACTCCAACGGCTATTCCCTGGTGCGCAAGGTGGTCGAGAAGTCCGGCCTGGGCTGGGGCGACGACGCCCCGTTCGCCAAGGACCGCTCGCTGGCCCAGGCCCTGATGGAGCCGACCCGCATCTATGTGAAGCCGGTTCTGCCGCTGATGAAGGCGGGCCTGGTCAAGGGCGCGGCCCACATCACCGGCGGCGGCCTGATCGAGAATCCGCCGCGCTGCATCGCCGAGGGGCTGAAGGCCTCTTTCGACTGGGACGCCTGGCCCATGCCGCAGGTCTTCCAGTGGCTGGCCGAGACCGGCGGGATCAGCGACCACGAGATGCGTCGCACCTTCAACTGCGGCGTCGGCTTCATTCTGATCGTGGCGCCCGAGAACGCCGAGCCGGTGCTGGCCGCCCTGTTGAACGCGGGCGAAGTCGCCTTCGTCTGCGGCCAGTTGGAAGCGGCCTGACCCGGTGAAGACGCGCGTCGCGGTCCTGATCTCCGGGGCCGGTTCCAACATGGCGGCCCTGATCGACGCCGGGCAGGCGCCCGACAGCGCCTATGAGGTCGCGCTGGTGTTGTCGAACGTCGAGGACGCCGGCGGCCTGGCCGTCGCTGGGGCCAAGGGCGTCGCCACCACGGTCATCCCGCATCGACCATACGGCCAGGACCGTGCGGCTCACGAACGCGCGGTGGACACGGCTCTGCGGACGGCCCACGCCCAGGTCGTGGCCCTGGCCGGCTATATGCGGGTGCTGACGCCGTGGCTGGTCGGCGCCTGGCGCGGGCGGATGCTGAACATCCACCCCAGCCTGCTGCCGCTGTATCCCGGCCTGGACACCCACGCCCGCGCCATCGCGGCCGGTGACGCCGAGGCCGGCTGCACCGTGCACCTGGTCACCGAAGGCGTGGACGAGGGGCCGATCCTGGATCAGGCGCGGGTTCCGATCCTGGCCGGCGACACGACAGAGACCCTGGCCCAGCGCGTCCTGACGGCCGAGCATCAGCTGTACCCGCGGGCGCTGGACGCCTTCTGCCGCGCTCTGCCCAGGACCTGACCCCTGCGACTTCCTGTCGCATTATATTTCTGTAATGTGCCGGATCGCAGGCGACATCGCCCCGCCCTCGGGACAAATGTGCGCCCACATCCACACAGGGCCTCGCCATGAGCAACAAACGTCACCTTCTCGCCGCCGTCGCCGCGCTGGCCCTGACCGCCTCGACCGGGGCGGTCGTCGCCCAGACGACGGCCCCGCCCGCCGTCGCCGCGCCCGCGGGCCACGCCGCCATCGGAGCCTGGGGCTTCGACCCGGCCAGCCGCGACCTGTCGGTCAAGCCTGGCGACGACTTCAACCGCTACGCCTCCGGCGCCTGGCTGGACAAGGCCGAGATCCCGGCCGACCGAACCTCCTGGAGCAACTGGGACGTCCTGTATGACCAGACCCAGGACTATCTGAAGGCCATCATAGAGAACGCCGGCGCCCATCCCGACAGCTCGCCCGAGGCGTCTAAGATCGGCGGGCTGTTCAACAGCTTCATGGACGAAGCGCGGGTGAACCGCCTGGGCGCCCAGCCCCTGGCCGCCGACCTGGCCGCCGTGCGCGCCGCCGACACGCGCGAGAAGATGGCCGTGCTGATGGGCCACAGCTTCGGCGGCTTCGGCTCCAGCCTGTTCAGCGCCTATGTGGCCGAGGACCTGAAGAACCCCGACGCCTACGCCGTCTATCTGTCGCACGACGGCCTGGGCCTGCCGGAACGCGAATACTACCTCAGCGACCAGTTCGCCGAGGCCAAGACCGCCTACCAGGCCTATGTCGCCAAGATGCTGACCCTGGCCGGCTGGTCGAACCCCGACCAGGCCGCCGCCGACATCCTGGCCTTCGAGACCAAGGTGGCCGAGGCGCACTGGGCGATCGCCGACCGGCGCGACATGGTCAAGACCTACAATCCGACCACCCTGGCGCAGCTGGCGACCGACGCGCCGGGCTTCCCGTGGCAGGCCTGGGCCCAGGCCGGCGGTTTCGCCGGCCAGCCCCAGCTCATCGTCAGCGAGAACACCGCCTTCCCCAAGCTGGCGCAGATCTTCGCCGAGACGCCGGTGGCCACGCTCCAGGCCTGGCAGGCCTTCCACATCGCCGACCAGGCCGCGCCCTATCTGAGCCAGGCCTTCGTGGACGCCCGCTTCGACTTCCGCGGCAAGGTTCTGAACGGCACGCCCGAGAACCGCCCCCGCTGGAAGCGCGGCGTCACCCTGGTCGACGGCACCCTGGGAGAGGCCTTGGGCAAGGAATATGTGGCGCGCCACTTCCCGCCCTCGTCCAAGGCCCAGATGGAAACCCTGGTCCAGAACCTCATCGCGGCCATGCGCGTGCGGCTTCAGAACCTGGACTGGATGAGCGAGGAAACGAAGCAGCAGGCCCTCTACAAGATCGACCATTTCAACGTGAAGATCGGCTACCCGGAGAAGTGGCGCGACTATTCCGGCCTCGAAATCCGCGCTGACGACCTGTACGGCAACGTCGAACGGGCCGGCGCCTTCGAATGGGCCTACAATCTGAACAAGCTGAAGGGGCCGGTCGATCCGCTGGAATGGGGCATGACGCCCCAGACGATCAACGCCTACTACAATCCGCCCCGCAACGAGATCGTCTTCCCGGCGGCCATCCTGCAACCGCCCTTCTTCGATCCGAACGCCGACCCGGCGGTCAACTACGGCGGCATCGGCGCCGTGATCGGGCACGAGATCAGCCACGGCTTCGACGATCAGGGCCGCACGGTCGACGGCGACGGCGTGCTGCGCGATTGGTGGACGGCCGAGGACGCGTCCAAGTTCGAACAGCGCACGGGCGTCCTGGGGGCCCAGTTCGACGCCGCCGAGCCCCTGCCCGGCGTCCACATCAACGGCCGGCTGACGATGGGCGAGAACATCGGCGACCTGGGCGGACTGCTGGTCGCGCTGGACGCCTATCACCTGTCGCTTCATGGCCAGCCCGCGCCGGTGCTGGACGGCCTGACCGGCGATCAGCGCTTTTTCCTGGGCTGGGCCCAGGTCTGGCGCGAAAAGATTCGCGACGCCGCCCTGCAGCAGCAGCTGGCCACCGATCCGCACAGCCCCGGAGAGGCGCGCGCGGCGCTGAACCTGCGCAATGTCGACGCCTGGTATTCGGCCTTCGACGTGAAGCCGGGCGACAAGGGCTATGTCGCCCCCGAGGATCGGGCGCGCATCTGGTAAGGCCACGAAAAAAGGCCCGGAGCGTCGCTCCGGGCCTTCTTCCTGTCGGCGAAGCCGAAATCTTACTTGGGCGTGGTCACCGCACCCGCCACGCCGCCGATGGCGGCGCCGGCGACGGTCGAACCGGTGTTGCCGCCGATCACCTGGCCGGCGACGGCGCCGCCCAGGGCGCCGGTGGCGGCGCGTTGTTCCATGGTCTGGCCGCAGGCGGCCAGCAGGGCCACGGCGCCGATGACGGGGGTCAGTTTCAGGATGGTCTTCATGGTTTGGCTCCTCGGGGGGTGGAGAGACGATGCAGACCAAACGAAAAGGCCCGAGTCCGGTTCCGGACTCGGGCCTCTTATTGCAGCGCTAAGGGGCTAACCCCTAGCAACTTGAGCGTGAAGGCTCAGCCGACGATCTGGTCGTCGGTGAAGAACTGCGCGATCTCGATCTTGGCGTTGTCCAGCGAGTCCGAGCCGTGCACCGAGTTTTCGCCGATCGACAGGGCGAACGACTTGCGGATGGTGCCTTCGGCGGCCTGCTCCGGGTTGGTGGCGCCCATGACTTCGCGGTACTTGGCCACGGCGTTCTCGCCTTCCAGCACCTGGACCACGACCGGCTCGGCGGTCATCTGCTCGACCAGTTCGCCGTAGAACGGACGCTCGGCGTGGACTTCGTAGAACTTCTTGGCCTGGTCGGTGGTCAGCTTGACGCGGCGTTGGGCGACGATGCGCAGGCCGGCGTCCTCGATCACGGCGTTGATCTTGCCGGTCAGGTTGCGACGGGTGGCGTCCGGCTTGATGATCGAGAAGGTGCGTTCGGTCATGGGAGCGACTTCTTGTTTGGGAGATTGAGGGTCGCGGGCTTATAGCGACCGCCTCCCCGCTTTCCAATACCGCCGACGGCCCTTCGTTAATATGCTCCAGATCACCAACCTGACCCTGAACGCCTGGGGCCGCCAGTTCCTGGACGACGCCTCCGTCAGCCTGCCGCCGGGGGCCAAGGTCGGGCTGGTCGGGCGCAACGGCATCGGCAAGTCGACCCTGTTTAAGGTGATCCTGGGCGAACTGGCCGCCAACGGCGACGAGATCAGCCTGCCCAGGACCGCGCGCATCGCCTCGGTCGACCAGGAACACCCCGCCACGCCCGTCAGCGTGCTGGAGACGATCCTGGAGGCCGACGTCGAACGTCATGAGCTGATGACCCGGCTGGAGACCGCCGACCCCGAGGAGATGGGCGAGATCTGGGCCCGGCTGATCGAGATCGACGCCGAAAGCGCGCCCGCCCGCGCCTCCGAAATCCTGGTCGGCCTGGGCTTCAGCCAGGAGGACCTGCACCGGCCGATGGCGCACTTCTCGGGCGGTTGGCGGATGCGCGTGGCGCTGGCCGCGGCCCTGTTCGCCGAGCCGGACATGCTGCTGCTGGACGAACCGACCAACTACCTGGACCTGGAAGGGGCCCTGTGGCTGGAGGCGCGGCTGAAGAAGTATCCGCACACGGCCCTGATCATCAGCCACGACCGCGACCTGCTGAACGCGGTCTGCACCCACATCCTGCATCTGTCGAACCGCAAGCTGGACCTGTACACCGGCAACTACGACACCTTCGAAAAGACGCGCGCAGAGAAGCTGCGGTTGATGGAGGCCAACAAGACCAAGCAGGACGCCGAACGGGCGCACCTGCAGAAGTTCATCGATCGCTTCAAGGCCAAGGCGTCCAAGGCCACCCAGGCCCAGTCGCGCGTCAAGAAGCTGGAGAAGATGGAGCGGATCGAACTGCCGCCCGAGGAGCGGGTCGCCCCGTTCGTCCTGCCGTCGCCCGACCGTCCCCTGCCCCCGCCCCTGATCCGGCTGGAGAAGGCCAATGTGGGCTATGCGCCGGGCAAGCCGATCCTGCGGAACCTGAACCTGCGCATGGACCTGGACGACCGCATCGGCTTGCTGGGCGTCAACGGTGCGGGCAAGTCGACCTTCGCCAAGCTGATCGCCAAGGCGCTGACCATCGAGACGGGCGAGTTCCACCGCGACGGCAAGATGCGCGTGGGCTGGTTCCACCAGCATCAGATCGAGGCGATGGATCCGGAGGACACGCCGCTGCAGATCATCCTGCGCGCTATGCCCGACGCCTCAGAAAGCAGCCGCCGCAGCCGCCTGGCCCAGTTCGGCCTGCCCTTCCAGAAGCAGGACACCAAGGTCGCGGCCCTGTCCGGCGGCGAGCGCGCGCGCCTGCTGCTGAACCTGGTGGCGATGGACGCCCCGCACATCCTGATCCTGGACGAACCGACCAACCACCTGGACATCGACAGTCGCCGGGCGCTGCTGGACGCGCTGAACCAATACACGGGCGCGGTGATCCTGATCACCCACGACCGTTCGCTGATGGAACTGGTCGCCGACCGGCTGTGGCTGGCCGCCGACGGCACGGTCAAGCCGTTCGAGGGCGACATGGACGACTATGCCAAGTTCGTCCTGGACCGCGCCAAACAGGCGGGCATGAAACCCAGCCAGGTAAGGAACGAGCCCGCCCCTGAGGCCGCGCCCAAGGCGACCGGCGAAGGCGCCTCTCAAACAGAGAGCGCCCGCGGCGTGAACGATAGAGGCGCAAAGAAATCAGGCCCTTCGCCCTCGACCCTTCGCCACGCGGTGAAGAAGGCCGAGGACGAAATGACCCGCCTGACGGCCGAGGTCGCCCGTCTCGACGACGACCTGGCCAACGCCGCCGTCGCCGACCCGAAGAAGCTGGAAGGCCTGACACGCGCCCGCGCCAAGGCCCAGGCCGACCTGAACGCCGCCGAGGCGGCCTGGATCGCCGCCGAAGAAGCCCTGGCCGAAATCGCCTGATGAAGCCGATCGAATTCTCCAAGGAGGAGCGCGCGGCGGCGACGGCGAAGCTGCGCGCCTATTTCCGCGACGAACTGGACCAGGACCTGGGCCAGCTGCCGGCCGATATGCTGCTGGATTTCATCGGCCGCGAGATCGGCGGCTTTTTCTACAACCGGGGCCTCTACGACGCCCAGGCGGTGGTGAAGAACAAGGCCGAGGACATCGTCGAGGCGATCTATGGCCTGGAGCGGGGCGAAACCTGACGTGTCCGCCCGACCGCTGGCGTTCCCCGCGCCGCGGCGTTAGTGACGACACGTTGAATATCCGACCGATCACGGACGGATAACGGGTCCGGCTCCGGTCATGACGTCTTCTCCTCTCGACCGGCCGATGTCGGTTCCCCTCCTCTGCCTGGCCGTCGTCGTCTGTTCGGCGGTGTTCGGCCTGTTCGCCACGTCGCAGGCGGCGGGCGCGGTCCTGACCGAGCACGGCCCGGTCGAGACGGCCAGCGTCGCGCTTCACCTTCTGGTCGCCGGCGTCGCCTTCGTGTTCTGGCGCAGGCATGGCGGCTTGTTCGGCTTCCTGGCCGTAGTCGAAGCGCTGATGGCGATGCGGGAAATGGACTTCCACCGCGCCTTCACCACCTTCGGCGTCTTCAGCACGCGGCTGTACGCGAGGGCCGACGTGCCGCTGGCCGAAAAGCTGGGCGCCGGGCTCGTCCTGCTGGCCATAGGGGCGGCGCTGGCGGGTCTGCTCTGGAGAAGCCGCGCCGAGATGCGAGGCATGGCCGCCGCCCGATCCGCCGCCTTTCATGGCTTGATCGCCATCGCGGTCTTCACCGTCTCGCTCAAGGAGATCGACGGCCTGCCCCGCATGCTGGCGCGGGTGGGCGTGATCCTGTCGGAGCGCGCGGAAATCCTGTCCCACTCGATCGAGGAACTGGGCGAAATGGCCTTGCCCGTCCTGGTGCTGGCGGTCGTCCTCCAGCACGCGCGCGCGACCGTCGGCGTCGTGACGGCAACCGGTTTTCCGACCGAGGAGGCGAGTGCCTTCTGCCGGTGACGCGGCGCCGCCCATCCGGACGCGGCCGGGCTCATGAACAAGCGCCCGGCGACGACCGCCGGAAGCGCGCGGCGAGCGAGCGAGGTTGGGATGAGGGATGGCGGAGACGGAGGGATTCGAACCCTCGGTACCCCTTACAGGGTACGACGATTTAGCAAACCGTTGCCTTCAGCCACTCGGCCACGTCTCCGGCGAAGGCGTCGATAGCGGAGCGCGTTGTCGCGCGCAATCCGCCTTGGAGAGAAAGTCGTGCGTTAACGCGGCATAGAGGCCGGGCGGGCAATATGGCCGCCTTCACCCCCGTCATGGACGCCGATGCCCGACTGCGCCTCCCCTCTGGTCGACGCGCCCGCCGCCCGGACGGGCGCGGCTCAGGCGGCGGCGTCGAAGGACGCCGCGCAAGGGCGGGCCGCGCGCGGCCCGTTCCGCCCCGACGTCTGGCTGAATGCGCGCCAGCGGTCCGGCGTGCGGCTGGCGGCGCATTATTTCCGGGCGACGGACGTGCTGGCGCTGACGGGGCTGGGCGTCGCCGCCCTGGGCGTGGCGGCGCCGGACGGTTTCCTGTCGCTCAGCCTGGCCGAGGCGGCGCCCACGGCCGCTGGGGCGGCGACCGTTCTCGGCCTGCTGCGAGGATTGGGCCTCTATCGTTTTGGACGCGAGCGTTCCGCCGCCCGCCACATGGCGGCCGTGCTGGGCGTGACCCTGAGCGGCGCCGTGGTCGCGACCGGTCTGGGCCTGTTGCTGGACCGTCAGGCGCCGGATCGGCAGTCCCTGGACGCGGCGATCGCCTGGGCCATCGGGGCGGTCGCCCTGATCGCCGGTCTTCACGCCCTGTGGCTGTCTTTCGTAGCGCGCTGGCGTCGCCAAGGGGCGCTGGCCCCCAACATCGTCATCGTCGGCGCCACGAAACACGCCGAGGCGGTGATCCGCAGCGCGCTGGAGCGGCGCGACCTGAACGTCCTGGGCGTATTCGACGACCGGCTGAGCCGTTCGCCCGACCGCGTGGCCGGCGTTCCCGTGCTGGGCGACGCCGAGGCCCTGCTGAACCACCGGATGACGCCCTATGTCGACCGCATCGTCCTGGCCATCGACGCCCAGGGCGGGTCCCGCGTGCGCGAACTCACCCGCCGGCTGGAGACCCTGCCCAATCCGTTGACCGTGCTGGTCGATTCCGAGACCGGCGACGCGGCGCTGGAGCGTCTGGCCTCGGCCCCGCTGGCGCCGCTGGAGGGGCCTCAGGATCCGGACCGTCGAGCCTTCAACAAGCGGCTGCAGGACCTGCTCATCGGCGCGGCCGCCCTGGTCGCCGCCGCCCCGATCATGGCGCTGACCGCCCTGGCGATCCGGCTGGACAGCCCCGGCCCGATCTTCTTCCGCCAGCGCCGCCACGGCTTCAACCAGGAAGAGATCGTGGTGTGGAAGTTCCGCTCCATGCGCCACGAGGCCGCCGACGCCACGGCCAGCCGCCAGGTCTCGGCCGGCGACGACCGCGTGACCCGCGTGGGCCGGTTCATCCGCGCCACCAGCCTGGACGAGCTGCCCCAGCTGTTCAACGTCATGACGGGCGAGATGTCGCTGGTCGGTCCCCGTCCCCACGCCATCGGCATGAAGACGGGCGAGACCGAGTCGGCCCGCCTGGTCGCCGAATACGCCCACCGTCATCGGATCAAGCCGGGCATGACCGGCTGGGCCGCCGTCAAGGGCTCGCGCGGGCCGCTGCACGATGCGACCGACGTGCGTCGGCGGGTCCAGCTGGACCTGGACTATGTCGAGCGCCAGTCGCTATGGCTGGACCTGCGGATCCTGTTGGTCACCCTGCCGGTCCTGCTGGGCGACCGGGCCGCCGTCCGTTGAGCGAGAAGCGGATGTTCTGGCGCGGGGTCTGGGGATACCTGCCGGCCCAGATCGTGCAGGGCGTGGTCGGTTTCCTGACCATCGTCGTCTTCACGCGCCTGCTCAGCCCCGACGACTTCGGCCACTACGCGCTGGCTTTCTCGGTCACGACCCTGGTGCACACGGCGACCTTCACCTGGCTGGAGGCGTCGATGGCGCGCTTCTGGGCGGCCGAGCGGACGCCTGAGGGCCTGGCCGCGCATTTCGCCAGCCTGTACCGCACCTCCTTCGCCCTGATCGCGGTCTTCATCCCGGTGGCCGCCGTGGCGGTGTGGCTGCTGCCGCTGACGCCGGGACTGAAGCTGGCGGTCGCCTTCGGCCTGGCCGGCGCGCCGGTTCGCAACCTGGCCAAGCTGGCGCAGGAGCGGTATCGCGCGGCCGGTGAGGTTTCCCGCGCCGCCGCCGTCGACATGGGCGTGGCGATACTGGGCTTCCTGGTCGGCGCCGGCTTCGCCCTGGCCGGCGCCGGGGCGGCGTCGCCCCTGGTGGGACTGGCGATCGCGCCGCTGTTCGCCCTGCCCTTCATCCTGCCGGGCGAGGTGCGCCAGTCGAAGGGCGGGACGGTCGATCGCGAAAGGCTGAAGGCCTACGCCGCCTATGGCTATCCGATCGCGGCGTCGCTGACCCTGGCGGTGGTGCTGGCCTCGACCGATCGTTTCCTGCTGGCGGCCTTCATGGACGCGGCGGCGGTCGGCGCCTATCACGCCAGCTATAGCCTGGCGAACCGCACCCTGGACGTCATGTTCATCTGGCTGGGCGCGGCGGGGGCGCCGGCCATGGTCATGGCGCTGGAGCGAGGCGGGCGCGAGGCGCTGCGCCAGACCGCGCTGGAGCAGGGTTCGACGCTGATCCTGATCGGCCTGCCCGCCGCCGTCGGCCTGGCCCTGGTCGCGCGCCCGATGGCGGAGCTGATGATCGGCGAGAACCTGCGCGCTGCGGCCGCCCTCGTCACGCCCTGGATCGCGGCCTCGGCCTTCCTCTCGGGCATGATCGCCTACTACTTCGGCTTCGGCTTCACCCTGGGCAAGAAGACCGCCCTGCTGCTGGTCACCATGGCGATCCCGGCGGTCTCCAACGTGGTGCTGAACCTGATCCTGATTCCCCGCCTCGGCGTCGTGGGCGCGGCCGTCTCGACCGCCGCCAGCTTCGCCATCGGCCTGGTCGCCTGTCTGGTCATCAGCCGGCGCGCCATCGCCCTGCCCATCCCGTGGGAGAGCCTGATCCGCTGCGGCCTGGCCGCCGGCGCCATGGCGCTGGTGGTCGTGCGGTTGCCGCCGCTGGGCGGGTTCGTCGAACTGCTGGTGGACGCCGGCGTCGGCGCCCTGGTCTATGCGGCGGCGGCGCTGACCCTGAACGCGGCGGGCGTCCGCGACGTGCTGAAGCGGCTGATTGCTTCCGGACGGAGTGTCGCGGCATGAGCGCCGATATCCACGACAACCGCGCCTGGGCCGGGGCGACGCCGGCGCTGTCGGTGCTGATCCCCTTTCTGCGCGACGACCCGACGGACCTGCTGGGTCAGCTGGACCGGGAAGCGGTTGCGCTCGGCGGAGCCGTCGAGATCGTGCTGATGGACGACGGCACGAGCGACGCCGCACTGACCGCAAGGCTGAAGCAGACCGTCGACGCCCTGGACCTGCCGGCACGCCTGATCACCCTGTCGATCAACGAAGGCCGCGCGCGGGGCCGCAATCGCCTGACCGTCGCCGGTCGCGGCCGCGCCTATCTGTTCCTCGACAGCGACATGAAGCCGGATGCGCCCGGATTCCTCCAGGCCTGGATCGCCCTGACGGCCCAGCGCGACCCGGCCGTCGCCTTCGGCGGCTTCTCGCTGGACCAGGCGCCGGGCGACGCGCGCTTCGCCGTGCATCGCACCCTGT
The DNA here is from genome assembly GCF_023573565.1 of Brevundimonas albigilva. Classification (NCBI taxonomy): domain Bacteria; kingdom Pseudomonadati; phylum Pseudomonadota; class Alphaproteobacteria; order Caulobacterales; family Caulobacteraceae; genus Brevundimonas; species Brevundimonas albigilva. Next base: position 1,205,411 of record NZ_CP097649.1, on the reverse strand, counting down.
CCGGCGCCTCGGAATGCCTGCCGGCGTCCGAGCGCGCAAAACAGCCCGAGAAATACGTCTACACCTCCAACCTGCTGGTCCGCCGCGACGTCTTCACCGCCGAGACCTTCGATCCCGGGTTTTCCGGCTGGGGATGGGAGGACGTGGAGTGGGCCATGCGTGTCTCGCGCCGGTTCGAGGTCGTGCACATCGACAACCCGGCCACCCACATGGGCCTGGATACGGTCGAGGATCTGGCGCGCAAGTTCGACCAGGGGGCCGGGAACTTCGCCCGGGTGGTGGCGCTGCATCCGCAGATCGTCGCGGCCTATCCCAGCTACAAGGCGGCCAGGGCGTTGAAGCGCCTGCCTGCGCGGTCGTGGCTGCGCGGTCTGACGCGTCGCGCCGCCGGGTCGTCCGTCCTGCCCGTCAAGGCGCGCGCCTTCGCCCTGCGCCTGTACCGCGCGGCCGTCTATGCGGACGCGGTCTGAGATGGGCGACGTCGCCGTGGTCATCCCGACCCTGCGCCGGCTGGACAGCCTGGAGCGGGCCCTGCGCTCCGTCTTCGCCCAGGCCGAGACGCTGGAGCGGGTCTCGGCTGTCGTCGTCGCCGACAACGATCCGGACGGATCGGCCGGGCCGCTGGTCGCGCGCCTGGCCGCAGAGGCGCCCGCGCCGCTGATCTACGCCCCTGCGCCCCGGCCTGGCGTGGCCACGGCGCGCAACGCCGGCCTGGCGGCGACCCAGGCGCCGCTGATCGCCTTCCTGGACGACGACGAGGCGGCCTCGCCGCGCTGGCTGGCCGCCCTGCTGGAGGCGCAGGTCCAGACCGGCGCCGATGTCGTCTTCGGTCCGATCCGGGGCCGCGTTCCGGAGAACACCGGCTGGACCGCCGACTATCTGGAAGCCTTCTTCGGCCGCGCCGGCCCCGCCGAGACCGGCCCGCTGGAGGAACCCTGGGGCTGCGGCAACTCCCTGATGGTGCGCGCGACCGCCCTGCCCGGCCCGGCGCCGTTCGACGTCTCCGCCGACCAGACGGGGGGCGAGGACGACAAGCTGTTCGCCGCCCTGTCCGCGCGCGGCGGCCGCTACGGCTGGGCCGCCGACGCCTGGGTGGACGAGTTCGCGCCGCCCCACCGCGCCACCCTGCGCTACGCCCTGACCCGCGCCTTCGCCTATGGCCAGGGCCCCAGCCAGACCGCCGCGGCCGCCCGCGACTGCACCGGCGTCGCGCGCTGGATGCTGATCGGCGCGGCGCAGGCGGGCGTATGGGGCCTCGCCTCCCTCATCCTGTTCATCCTGCGCCGGCCGTCGCGGGCCCGCGCCTATGACCGGCTGGCGCGGGGCGTGGGAAAAGTATTTTGGATAAAAGGCTTCGAGCCGAAACTCTATGGAACGGCTCTGCTGAACCCGAGCGCGGCGAGCGGAGCCTAGCCCGCCAGGCGCTTCAGGAAGCCGGGCGCCCTGTAGGTAGAGCGGTTCATCACCACCCCGGCGATGCGGCCGCCGACGGCCTCGATCTCGTCACGCAGGATGACGGGCTCGTTGGCGGCGGTGCTCTCGGCGGCGACCACCAGCACCGTCATGTCGACGAAGGGCGCCAGGATGATCGCCATGTCGTTGCGGTCGGCCGCCGGGGCGTCGATCACGATGGTGTCGGCGTGCGGGCGCAGGGCGTCCCAATAGCGCGGCTCGCCGATCGCCTCGACCCGGTGGCCGGACCGCAGCGCCTCCATGTGGAAGCGCGTCACCCACAGTCGCCCGCCCAGGCAGGGCCTTGCGGTCATCAGACGGGCCGCCGGCACCGGCTTGCCGTCCCGGCCGACGACGCGCGGCGTCACGGCGAAAAAGCACGAACCGTCGGGCGAGGCCTGGGCCGGCTTGCCCAGCTGGCCGAAGCGGTCCGCCTCGGCCGCCACGGCTTCCAGCTGCCCCTGCTGGGTCAGGTCGCCGTCGATCAGCCAGACGGGCTTGCGCGCGCGCACCGCGGCCAGCCGGGCGTATTCGCGGGCCACCGTGGACACCCCCTCGCCCGAAGCGGCCGAGGCGAACTGGATGACGCGCGCGCGATGCGCCGGCGCCGGGCCCAGCGCCGCCCACAGCCCGGCCATTTCAGACGTCAGATCGACCATCGAATCGCCGCGCGCGCTCCCTCGAACCCGCAGCCTAGCATGATGCGGGTCCTAGCGTCCCTTGGTCGGCGCGACCGCCAGCACCGGCATGTCCAGAGTGCGCGACACCGACGCCGGCGTGGTGAAGCCCCGGCGCGTGAACACCCTGAGCAGCCCCACGCACAGGGCCGTGAAGCCCGCGAACAGGAAGACCGCGGCCAGGGCCGGAATCTTCAGGCTCTTGCCGGTCGCGGGCGGCTGCGCGCGCTCGATCACGGTGACGTTGTCGGCCCCGGCGGCGACCAGGGCGTTGTCGGCGCGGCTCTGGCTCTCGCGCTGCTGGAACTCGCGGATGTTGGCGCTCAGGACCTCGCGCGCGCCGGCCAGGGTCGAGTTTTCGGATTCCAGCGCGGTCAGCCGGCTCTGGCGGTCGCGGATGTCCGACAGCTGCCGGTCCAGCACCGCCAGCCGGGCGACAAGGGAATCACGCTCGGCCTGGGTGTTGATCCGCGTGGACTCCAGTTCGGTCCAGATCGGGTTCGGTCCGGTGCGGACCTCCCGCGGTCCGACAGCCGTGCCGGACGCCACATACTGCTGCAGCTGGGCAATGCGCGCCTCGATGTCCTTCACCGGCTGGGCTTCGGCCGTGTAGCGCGACAGAAGCTGCTCGCGCTCGGTGCGCAGCTGCAGCACCTGGTCCTGCGCCGAGATGTTCAAATCCTGCTGCAGCGCGACCTCGGCCGGGGTCTGGTTCTGCTGGGCGACCAGGGTCTGCAGCCGCCGCGCGGCCTGGTTCAGCTGGGCCTGCACCGACAACCGCTCGGCGTAGGTGGTCTGATAGGTGGCCGCCAGCGTCGCCTTCGCGGCGGCGAAGTCGCCGATGTTGTTCGAGGCCAGAAACTGCTCATAGGCCTGGTCCGCCTGGGCCAGATCGCCCTCGAAGGCCCGGCGCTGGCTGGCGATGGCGGGCGTCTTGTCCAGGAAGACCTCGCGGCGATAGGCCAGGTACTGGTCGATCACGGCGTTCAACACCCGCGCCGCCCGTTCGGCGTCATCGGCCTCATAGCTCAACTGGATCACGGCGCTGCCGGGCGCCGTGCCGACGCCAAGGCTGGTCCCCAGCACCTTGCGCGCGGCCGCCTGGGCGCGTTCGGGCGATCCCTTGGGCTGTTCGCCCAGGATCGCCGCGGGGCCCAGCGCCTCGACCACGCGCTGGCGGACCTGGCTGGAGCTCAGGATGCTGGCCTCGGCGTTGGCCACCTCATCGCCCTGCGGCGCCTGGGCCTGGCCGTCGGCGCCCACGCGGGGGCGATAGACGTATTCCTGCCCCACCCCCGCGAACACCGCGCCGGTGGCCGTGTATGTCCGCTTCAGGGTGAAGGCCAGCGCGGCGCCGATGGCGAAGATCACCAGGAACACCACAATCATCAGCAGCAGTTCGCGGAACAGCAGGCCCACGACGTCCAGCACGCCGTAGCGCGGTCTTGCCGTGACATGGGCCGTCGAAGGCATGGCGGGGCCGAATCCATAAACGCTTGTTCAACCCACCCTTCGCCGACCCGCGTTAACCACTGGTTACCCATAAGCGGCGACGCTGCATCGACGCTGTGCATCCCTCGGATCGACCGATTCCCATGACGCCTGATCGCCGCCTGTTCCTGATGGCCCTGGGCTCGACCGCCCTGCCGCTGCTGGCGGCGTGCGGCGGCGGGAACGGCGCGCGGATGCCCCGCCCGGCAGGCGTACAACGCGTTCAGGCTGCGCCCCCCGGCGACTTTCCCGGCATTCCCTTCGCCGACTGGACGGACGCCGAGCCGGAATATCTGCTGTATCCCGGCGACGAGATCGAGGTGGCCATGCCCACGGCGGCCGAGCTGACGCGCACCCTGCGCGTGGCGCCGGACGGGCGCATCGCCCTTCCGCTTATCGGAAACGTCATGGCGGCGGATCGCAGCCTGACCGAACTGCAGCAGGGCCTGTCGGCGGCCTACGCCTCGCAGTTGGTGCGGCCGGTGATCGAGGTGACGCTGCGCCAAGCCGGCCCGATCCGCGTCTGGGTCGACGGGGAAGTGCGCACCCCCGGCGTGATCGAGATGGTCGGCGACCTGGACGCCTATCAGGCCGTGGTGCAGGCCGGCGGCCTGACGCCGGGCGCCCAGGCGCGCAGCGTGGCCCTGATCCGACGCGGGCCGGGCGGCAGCCGCATGATGCGGGTCATCGACCTGCGTCCGCGCCAGGCCGAGGTCGTGGCCCTGCGTCGCGGCGACATCCTGTTCGTGCCGCGCTCGACCCTGGGCGAACTGGCGGCCTTCTTCACCCAGGTGCGCAGCGCCTTGCCGGTCGGCTTCAGCTACGCCATCAACGGCAACACCTACGCCTCGTCCTGACGGCGCGGGCCGTCAGGCCACCAGGCGGACGACGCCCCGGTCGATGTAGCGGCGCGCGGCGCGCTGGGCCTCGGCCAGCTCCTCGCGCTCCATCTCCTGGCTCATCTCGCGGCGATAGACGCGCGCCTCGATCGAGCCCTTCATGGCCGCCAGGTTGAAGATCATGTGGGCCGAGACCCGGTCCATCGGGCAGCCGCCCGATCCGGCCGAATACATCATGCCCAGCTTGAACAGGTCGTCGCCCGACATGTCCGGCGTCGGCAGCGGCAGGCCCTGGTCTTGCGCGCCGGCCTGCAGGTCGTGCGCCATTTCTTGCGCGTTCATCACCGTATCTCCCGTCGGGCGCCGTTCTGGGCCCGCCTCTGATACGCGATCAAATACCCACGTTTTGAAGTTAAAGTTAACGTGCGGGGCCGCCGACGATCTTTTCAGTAAAGCAGGCATGAATACTCCCCGACGCCTTCACGCCTTTGAAACCTCTCGGCAATCTTCCGTTCATTCCTTGCGCGCGCGTTGACCGAAAAGCATTCGCCGCGCGGCCTCGGCTTGCGTCCCCGACGCCGCCAGGTTTCGGCGCAGGTCCTCGCCCAGCGCTCGGCCCTTCCGGACCGCCGGCCTGTCGCCCACGCGCGCCACCCAGGCCTTGAGGTTCGGGAACTCCTCCAGGTCCTGGCCCTGCAGCGCGGGCAGGATCCAGGGCCAGGCCGCCATGTCGGCGATGGAGTAGTCGCCGGCCAGATAGTCGCGGTCCGCCAGACGTCGATCCATCACGCCGTAGAGCCGATGCGTCTCGTCCGTATAGCGCCGAACGCCATAGGCGATCTGGCGCTGGTCCAGGATCATGGCGGGGGCGTACTGGCGGAAATGGTGGGTCTGGCCCGCCATCGGCCCCAGGCCCCCCACCTGCCAGAACAGCCATTGGTCGACCTCGGCCTTGGCGCGGGGATCGGCGGGATAGAAGCGTCCCGACTTGGCGCCCAGATACTGCAGGATGGCGCCGGATTCGAAGAGGGAGATCGGCTGCCCGTCCGGCCCGTCCGGATCGACGATGGCGGGCATGCGGCCGTTGGGGCTGATGGCCTGAAATGCGGGCGTGAACTGCTCGCCCGCGCCGATGTTCACCGGCTTCACCTCATAGGCCAGCCCCATCTCCTCCAGGGCGATGGAGACCTTCCAGCCGTTGGGCGTGGGCCAGTACCAGAGTTCGATCGGTAGGGACATGAAGCGAGCCTCGCGTTGACGGAAACCTGCGCCCCACGGTATCGCCGGGCGCGGTTCGCGCAAAGGAGTCGTCCGATTGGGCCAGCTTTCAGACACCGGCCCCGTCGCCATCGGCGCCCTGGGCGGCAGCGGCACGCGGATGATCGCCCAGCTGCTGCGCCAGGCCGGCTATGACCTGGGCTCCGACCTGAACATGCCCAACGACAATCTGTGGGCCGCCCTGCTGATGAACCGGCGCGACCTGGCCGTGGCGACCGAGCCCCAGTTCGCCCGCGTGGCCGGCTTCCTGTTCGACCGTATCCAGGGCCGGCGTCCGTCGCCCGAAGCCGTCGATCTGGCCTGGGCGCTGGCCGCCCGTCCGCACCCCCAGTACTCCGAACCCTGGCTGATGGAGCGCGCGCGGACCTTCATCGAGGGACCCTTCACGGACGCGCCCCCGCCCCTGTGGGGCTGGAAACTGCCGCCCACGCACGTCTTCGCCGACCGCTTCCTGACCCTGCGGCCCGACCTGCGCTACATCCATGTGGTTCGAAACGGTCTCGACATGGCCTTCAGCCGCAACCAGAACCAGCGCGCCTATTGGGGGCCCGTCTTCCTGGCGCGCGAGGTCCAGCCCACGCCGCGCGACGCCCTGGCCTACTGGTGCGCGGTCCAGCGTCGCATGGAGGCGCTGAAAAGCCAGTTCCCGGACCGCATCCTGGCCGTCGACTTCGACCGCTTCTGTCGCGAGCCGCGCCAGGTCTGCGCCGAAATCCTGACCTTCTGCGGCCGGCCCGCCGACACCCGGGTCATCGAGGCGGTGGCCGGCGAGGTCCGCACGCCGGACTCGATGGGCGGCTACCGTCGGCAGGACCTGTCCGATCTGGACACCCGCGACGTCGCCTATGTCGCCGCACAGGGCTATCCGATCGACTGACGCTTTCGTCCCATCCTGACACGATCGTTCAGGACGAGTTCATGCGCCGGGCCCGAAGCTCGCCCCATCAACGGAAGCCGCCCCAGGCTTCAGATCGGAGCAGCAGATGAACCGCCTGACCAAAGCCGCTGTCGTCGCCCTCGCGCTGTCGACCACGGCCGTCCCCATGCTCGCAGAGGCCCAGAGCCGCGACCGGCGCGAATACCGCCAGGATCGCCGCGACGACCGCCGAGACTTCCGCAACGAGCGCCGTGACGACCGACGCGACTGGCGCCAGGGCGACTACCGCAATCGCGGCGACTACCGCCAGGATCGCCGCGACGACCGGCGGGACTATCGCGACGAGCGCCGCGACGACCGCTGGGATCGCGGCAACGCCAACTGGTGGCGCGGCCGTTCCGATTTCCGCGGCTACACCGGCCCGCGTCGGAACTACTGGTACGCGCCGGGTCACGGCTATTATCGGGTCGAGCCGCGCTATTACGGTTATCGCTGGCGGACCGGCGGCTACCTGCCCGCCCAGTACCGCGGCTACTATGTCAGCGATCCCTACTTCTACGGCCTTCGCCCGGCGCCGCGCGGCTATCGCTACGTCCATGCGGGCAGCGACATCCTGTTGGTCGCGGTCGCCACCGGCCTGATCGCCAGCGTCCTGTCCAACGTCTACTGACGCCGTCCGGAAACCGCCTGCAGACCCCGCGAGCCCCACTCGCGGGGTTTTCCGCGCGCGCGGCGCGCCGAACGGCGTTCAGATCGGGTTCATGGACCGGGCGCGACAGTGGACCACAAGCCGCAGGAAGGCGGCATTCGAGGAAGAGAAGCCATGAAACGCCTGCTGATGGCCTTCACCGCCGTCGCCGCCCTGGCCGGACCGCTGTCGGCGCCGGTCCAGGCCCTGGCGCAGGAGCGCGAGGATCGGGCCGAACGCCCGCAACGTCCGTCCATCGAGCGCCGCGCGCCCCGGACCGAAGACCGCTCCCCGCGGCCGTCCCGGGAAACGCGCGGAGAGACGCCCCGTCCGCCGCGCCCGGACAGGCCCGAGCGCCCGGCCCGTCCGAACGTCGGCGGCGACCGGCCGGATCGTCCCAGCCGGCCCGACCGACCCAATGAGGGGTGGAACCGCCCCGATCGACCGGACAGGCCCGGCACGCCCGGCGTCCGGCCCACTCGGCCGGACCGCCCTGATCGCCCCAATCCACCCGACCGACCCGGCGACGGGCCGGCTCGTCCTGGCGGTTCCGAAGGCCGACCGGATCGCCCGGACGGCCCCAATCGCCCGGATCGCCCCAACCGGCCCGACCGACCCAACGAAGGTTGGAACCGCCCCGACCGGCCGGATCGTCCGGGCCAGGGCTGGAACCGTCCGGGCCGTCCCGACCGCCCTGGAGACGGGTGGAACCGACCGGGCCGCGACCGCGATCATGGCGACTTCCATCGCCGCTTCGACCGTGACCAGTGGCGGCGGGATTTCTACCGCAACCATCGCGCCGACTGGTGGCGGAACGACCGACGTTTCCGGGGCTACAGCGGCGTGCGGATCGGCTTCTATTTCGCGCCGGGCTGGGGCTACTACAGCGTCCCGCGCTCCTACTGGGGCCGGACCTGGTCGGTGGGGCAGTATCTGCCCGACACCTTCTGGCGCTATCGCCTGGACGACTGGCGGACCTACGGCCTGGGCTATCCGCCCGAAGGCACGCGCTGGGTGGCGGTCGACAATACGATCTACCTGATCGACGAATACGACGGATACATCATCGAGGTGATCCGCAACGCCTGGAGCTGGTAGCCGCGCAGGACAAGGGGGCCCGGAGAGCAATCTCCGGGCCCCTTTTTCGGCGGCGGCTCAGAGGCCGAGCTTGGCCTTCAGGATGTCGTTGACGGCCGCCGGATTGGCCTTGCCGCCGGTGGCCTTCATGACCTGGCCGACGAACCAGCCGATGGCCTGGGGCTTTTCGGCCACCGCCGCCGCCTTGTCGGGGTTGGCGGCGATGATCTCGTCGACCGCCTTCTCGATGGCGCCGGTGTCGGTCACCTGCTTCAGGCCGTGCTTCTCCACCACCTCGGAGGGCGAGCCTTCGCCGTTCCAGACGTGGTCGAACACCTCCTTGGCGATCTTGGAGGAGATGACGCCTTCCTCGATCAGCTTGACCAGTTCGGCCACGTGCGCGGCCGGCAGCGGGTTCTCGCTGAAGTCCTTGCCGTCGGCGGCCAGGCGCGCCGAGACCTCGTTCGTGACCCAGTTGGACACCAGTTTGGCGTCCCTCCCCTTGGCCGCCGCCTCGAAGTAATCGGCCTTGGCCTGTTCCGAGATCAGCACCACAGCGTCGTACTGCGACAGGCCGTATTCGCTCATCAGCCGCTTGCGCTTCTCGTCGGGCAGCTCCGGCAGCGACGCCTTGATGTCAGCGATCCACGCCTCTTCCAGGTCCAGCGGCAGCAGGTCCGGGTCGGGGAAGTAGCGATAGTCCATCGCCTCTTCCTTGGACCGCATCGAGCGGGTCTCGCCTTTGGTCGGGTCGAACAGGCGCGTCTCCTGCACGACCGCGCCGCCGTCCTCGATGATCTCGATCTGGCGACGCGCCTCGTACTGGATGGCCTGGGAGATGAAGCGGAAGCTGTTGACGTTCTTGATCTCGCAGCGCGTGCCCAGATAGCTGAAGTCGCCCGTTTCCTTGAACTTGTCGTAGTTCCCGGCCCGGCAGACCGACACGTTCACGTCGGCGCGCAGATTGCCCTTCTCCATGTCCCCGTCGCAGGTGCCCAGGTAGATCAGGATGGTCCTGATCTTCTTGACGTAGGCGACCGCCTCTTCCGGGCTGCGCAGGTCCGGCTTGGAGACGATCTCCATCAGGGCCGTGCCCGCTCGGTTCAGGTCGACATAGCTTTCGGTCGGCGACAGGTCGTGGATCAGCTTGCCCGCGTCCTGCTCCAGGTGCAGCCGCTCGATGCCGACGTTGAAGAAGCTGCCATCCTCGGCCTCCACCTCGACCACGCCTTCGCCGACGATCGGATAGAACAGCTGGCTGATCTGATAGCCGGTCGGCAGGTCGGGATAGAAATAGTTCTTGCGGTCGAACTGGCTGCGCCTGTTGATCTTGGCGCGCAGGCCCAGGCCCGTCTTCACCGCCTGTTCGACGCAGTGCCTGTTCAGCGTCGGCAGCATGCCGGGAAAGCCCGCGTCCACCAGCGACACCTGCTCGTTCGGCCCGGCGCCGAAGCCGACGGCGGCCCCGGAGAACAGCTTGGCCCTGGAGGCCACCTGGGCGTGGATCTCCAGCCCCATGACGATTTCCCACGGGCCGGTCCGGCCCTGGATCAACTTGGTGTTCGCGGTATCGGTCATGCGCCCGTCCTAGCGCTCCGCCGGGCGCGGAGAAAGAGGCTGTCTTGAGGATGTCGCGAAACCGCGCTCATCTTCGTCTTCCCAATGGAGATTCCCATGACCAAGACCGTCTTCGCCGCCGCCGCCGCTACCCTGCTGCTTGCCGGGGCCGCCTCCGCCCAGACCGCCCCCGCCCCCGCTGAAGACCATTCGGCCCACGCCGGCCATGCGCCCGCCGCGGCGCGGCCCACCATCGAAAGCTCCATCGAAGCCCTGGTCGCCGACCCGGCGACCAAGACGGTGATGGACAAGCACCTGCCGGGCCTGGCCGATCATCCCGCCTATGGCCAGTTCAAGGGCATGACCCTGCGCCAGGTCGCCCCCTTCTCGCAGGGTCACATCACCGACGCCGTGATCGCCGCCATCGACGCCGACCTGAAGGCCCTGCCCGCGGCCTGAGGCCGAACAGCCTGAAACAGGAAGGGCGGCCGGATGCGCTCCGGCCGCCCTTTTTTGCATTCCGATCCCGCCGGGATCAGTTGAGCTTCATCACCACCCGGCCCTCGATCTGGCCCTTGTGCATTCGCTGGAAGATGTCGTTGATGTTCTCCAGCGGCTCGACGGAGACGGTCGCCTTGACCTTTCCCTCGCCGGCGAACTGAAGCGCCTCCTGCAGGTCCAGCCGCGTGCCGACGATGGAGCCGCGCACCGTCGTGCCGTTCAGCACCATGTCGAAGATCGACAGCGGGAATTCGCCCGGCGGCAGGCCGTTCAGGGCGATGGTCGCTCCGCGCGCCGTCATGTTGACCGCCTGTTCGAACGCCTTGGGCGACACCGCCGTGACCAGAACGCCCTGCGCGCCGCCGTCGGTCTGGGCCTTGATGTCGGCGGCCGGGTCGTTGGAGGTCTTGGCGTTGACCGTCACCGTCGCGCCCAGGCGCCGGGCCAGGTCCAGCTTGGCGTCGTCCACGTCCACGGCGGCCACGTTCATGCCCATGGCCTTGGCGTACTGCACCGCCACGTGCCCCAGACCGCCGATGCCCGAGATCACCACCCAGTCGCCCGGCCTGGTGTCCGTCATCTTCAGCCCTTTGTAGACCGTCACGCCGGCGCACAGGATCGGCGCGATCTCTGTGAAGTCGACGTTGTCGGGCAGGTGGCCGACATAGTCGGGATCGGCGATGGCGTATTCGGCGAAACCGCCGTTGACCGAATAGCCGGTGTTCTCCTGCTCGTGGCACAGGGTCTCCCAGCCGCCCAGACAGTGCTTGCAGTGGCCGCAGGCGGAGTAGAGCCACGGCACGCCGACCCGGTCACCTTCCTTGACCAGCTTGACGCCCGCGCCGACCGCCGAGACGTAGCCGACGCCCTCATGGCCGGGGATGAAGGGCGGGTTGGGCTTCACCGGCCAGTCGCCCTCGGCGGCGTGCAGGTCGGTGTGGCAGACGCCGGACGCCTCGATCTTGACCTGGATCTGGCCGGGGCCCGGTTCGGGCACGGCCACCTCGTCGATGGTCAGCGGCTGGCCGAACGCGCGCACCACGGCGGCCTTCATGGTCTTTGGCATGGGACACCTCTCTCGGGAAAAAGAGCGGGCGGACCGAAAGCAGGACATCGGTCCGCCCAGGCAGGTGCTCTCTCGGGGAGGAAGCGGAGAGCACGGTGAGGATGGACGGCCGACGCGCGGCCGTCCTTGATCCAGGTCAGAAGAAGCCGAGCTTGTCGGGGCTGTAGCTGACCAGCAGGTTCTTGGTCTGCTGATAGTGGTCCAGCATCATCCGGTGGTTCTCGCGCCCGATGCCCGACTTCTTGTAGCCGCCGAACGCCGCGTGGGCCGGATACTGGTGATAGCAGTTGGTCCAGACGCGGCCCGCCTGGATGGCGCGGCCCGCGCGATAGGCGGTGTTCATGTCGCGCGACCACACCCCGGCGCCCAGGCCGTATTCGGTGTCGTTGGCGATGGCGATCGCCTCGTCCAGCGTCTTGAAGGTGGTCACGGCCAGCACCGGGCCGAAGATCTCCTCCTGGAAGATGCGCATGTCGTTCGTGCCCTTGAACACGGTTGGCTTGACGTAATAGCCGCCCGCCAGGTCGTCCTTGAGCACCGCCTGGTCCCCGCCGGTCAGAACCTCGGCGCCCTCGTCCTTGCCCAGGTTCAGATAGCCCAGGATCTTCTTCAGCTGCTGGTCCGACGCCTGGGCGCCGACCTGGGTTTCCGGGTTCAGCGGGTCGCCCTGTTTGATGGCCTCGACACGCGCGATCGCCTTCTCGATGAAGGCGTCATAGATGTCCTCGTGGATCAAAGCCCGACTGGGGCAGGTGCAGACCTCGCCCTGGTTTAGGGCGAACATGGCGAAGCCCTCCAGCGCCTTGTCCAGGAAGGCGTCGTCGTGATCCATCACGTCCTTGAAGAAGATGTTGGGCGACTTGCCGCCCAGCTCAAGCGTCACCGGAATGATGTTCTTGGTGGCGTACTCCATGATCTTCTGTCCGACGGCGGTCGAGCCGGTGAAGGCGATCTTGGCGATGCGCGGATTGGTCGCCAGCGGCTCTCCGACCTCCGGTCCGGTGCCCGACACGATGTTCAGCACGCCCGCCGGCAGCAGGTCCTGGATCAGCTCGACCACCAGCAGGATCGACGCCGGCGTCTGTTCGGCCGGCTTCAGCACGATGCAATTGCCCGCCGCCAGGGCCGGGGCGATCTTCCAGGCGGCCATCAGGATCGGGAAGTTCCAGGGAATGATCTGGCCGACCACGCCCAGCGGTTCGTGGAAGTGATAGGCGACCGTGTCGTGGTCCAGTTCCGAGATGCCGCCTTCCTGCGCGCGGATGCAGCCGGCGAAATAGCGGAAGTGGTCTATGGCCAGGGGAATGTCGGCGGCCAGGGTCTCGCGCACCGGCTTGCCGTTGTCCCAGGTCTCGGCCTCGGCGACGGCCTGCAGGTTCTGTTCGATCCGGTCGGCGATCCTGTTCAGGATGACGGCGCGTTCGGCCACGCTGGTCCGGCCCCAGGCGTCCTTGGCGGCATGGGCGGCGTCCAGGGCCTTTTCGACATCGGCCGCGTCCGATCGGGCGACCTCGCACAGGACGCGGCCGTTCACCGGGGAGGTGTTCTCGAAGTAGCGGCCGTTGACCGGCGGGACCCACTGTCCGCCGATGAAGTTGTCATAGCGCGCCTTGAACTTGGGGGTCGCGGCGCGGACGAATTCGGGTTTGGTCATCAAAGCCTCCTGACGGTTCCTCGGGCGTCGCTGATCGACGTCGTTGGGACCGGAAGCTCCGCCCGCCGCGGCCTTTTCGCCAGACCGGCCGCTCATGGTGCGGCGCAAACCTGTCTCAGCCTTGCGACAGATGGGCTTAGTGAGGCGCGCCGGCCAAGCCCAGGCGATGCAGCTTGCGATGCAGGGTCGCCCGGCTGACGCCCAGCGCCCGTGCCGCGGCCGAGACGTTGCCCCCGTTCCGCGCCAGGGCGCGCCGCACCGCCCCGCGCTCGGCTTCCAAGAGGTCCGCCTCGATGCCGCCGGCGCCGCCCAGCACCTCCGACGCCGCCAGTTGTCCGGCGATCCGTTCGTCCGTAATCGACAGCGCCAGCCGCGCCGCCCGCGTCGCGCCCACGACCAGATCGTGCCGGTCGACCGCCAGCAGGGCGGCGGTGTTGCGCTCGGCCGCGTCGCCGGCCAGCACGATGCGCGCCTCGGCGAAGGCCTGGCGGAAGGCCTGGGCCTCGATCGCCCGCGCGGCGTCGGCCACGGCGGCGGCGATCAGCCCCAGCATGGCCTCGGTCTGATCCGCCCGGCACGACGAGACGTCCAGCGCCCCCGCCAGCCGCCCCAGCGGATCGTGGATCGGATGGCTGGTGCAGCTCAGTCCCGTATTGCGGGCGTGGAAATGCTGGTCGCGGTGGATGGTCACGGGCCGCTTCTCGGCCAGGGCCGTGCCGATGCCGTTGGTCCCCTCGACAGCTTCCGACCAGACGGCGCCGGGCCACAGGCCCCAGCGGTGAAAGGTCTCGTCGTCGGTCGCCGCGCCGCGCCGCTCCACCGGCACGCCCTCGGCGTCGCACAGCAGGACGCAGCAGCCCGCGTCCCCGACCGCCAGGAACAACCGATCCAGCACGCCTTGGGCCGCGCGGGTCATCGGCTCCATCGCCTCACGCGCCGCGCGCAGCTGGGTTTCCGTCAGGGTGGCGACCTGGCCGCGGCTCTCGGGGTCCAGGCCGTACAGGGTCATGGACCGTCGCCACGACGCCGCCAGCGCCGACCGCGCGGGCCCGGCCCCGTCGTCCAGCACCTGCTTGATCAGGTCGCGGTGATCGTTTCCCGTCCGCTCGCCCATGGTTCGCTCCCAAGGCGTTGTCGTTCGGGATCATCAAACGCCCGCGCCGAGCGGGCGTCAATGCGACCTTCCTACCACCACGTCTCGGGCTTGGCCGCAAAGCCCGCCGCGTCTTCCAGCGCCTTGCCGACACGGAAGACCGTCGCCTCGTCCAGCGCCTTGCCGATGACCTGCAGGCCCAGCGGCAGGCCGCCGGAGTCCACGCCCGCCGGCACCGAAAGGCCCGGCAGGCCGGCCAGGTTGGCCGTCACCGTGAAGACGTCGTTCAGATACATGGTCACCGGATCGATCTGCTTGTCGCCCAGGGCGAAGGCCGCCGACGGCGTGGACGGCGTCAGGATGGCGTCCACCTGGCCCCAGACCTTGTCGAAGTCCTCGGCGATGCGGCGACGCACCTTCAGCGCACGGACGTAATAGGCGTCATAGAATCCGGCCGACAGCACATAGGCGCCGATGGTCAGGCGACGCTGCACCTCCTTGCCGAAGCCTTCCGCCCGGCTGGTCTCGTACAGGTCCGTCAGCGACTTGGCCTCGGCCGCGCGATGGCCGAAGCGCATGCCGTCGTAGCGCGCAAGGTTGGACGACGCCTCGGCCGGCGCCACGATGTAATAGGTCGGCAGGGCGTATTTGGTGTGCGGCAGGCTGATGTCGACGATCTCGCAGCCCGCGGCCTTCAGCCATTCGACGCCCTGGTCCCAAAGCGCCTGGATTTCGGCGGGCATGCCGTCCACGACGTATTCGCGCGGCACGCCGATGCGCAGGCCCTTCACGGACTGACCGACCGAGGCGGTCCAGTCCGGCGTCTCGACGTCCAGGCTGGTCGAATCCTTCGGATCGAACGAGCACATGGACTTCAGCAACAGGGCCGCGTCCTCGACCGTCTTGGTGATCGGCCCGGCCTGGTCCAGCGAACTGGCGAAGGCCACCATCCCGAACCGGCTGGCGCGGCCGTAGGTCGGCTTGATGCCCACCGTGCCGGTGAAGGCGGCTGGCTGGCGGATCGATCCGCCGGTGTCCGACGCCGTCGCGGCCAGGCACAGGTCCGCCGCCACCGCCGAGGCCGAGCCGCCCGACGATCCGCCTGGCGTCAGTTCGGCGTTCGACGCCTTGGACTTCCACGGATTCTTCACCGGCCCGAAGGCGCTGGTCTCGTTGGACGAGCCCATGGCGAACTCGTCCATGTTCAGCTTGCCCAGCATCACCGCCCCGTCGCGCCACAGATTGGCGGTGACGGTCGATTCATAGGGCGGAACGAAGCCGCGCAGCATGTTGGAGCCGGCCGTCGTCTGCACGCCGTCGGTGCAGAACAGGTCCTTGATCCCCAGCGGCGCGCCTTCCAGCGCCCCGCCCTGCCCCGCCGCCAGCCGGGCGTCGGACGCCTTGGCCATCTCCAGCGCCTTGTCCGCCGTCACCTCGACATAGGCGTTCAGCGTCGGGTTCGACGCCGCGATATTGGTCAGGAAGGCCTGGGTGATCTCGGCCGAGGTGAAGGCCTTGGCCTTCAGGCCGTCGACGGCGCCCTTCAGGGTCAGCTTGGTCAGGTCGCTCATGACTATTCGACCACCTTGGGCACGACGAAGAAGCCGTCCGCCGACTTGGGCGCGTTGGACAGGACGTCGGCGATCTTGCCGCCGTCGGTCACCACGTCGTCGCGCAGGCGCAGCGGCTGGGCGACGTTCGAGGTCATGGGCTCGACGCCGTCGACATCGACCTCGTTCAGCTGCTCGATCCACTGCATGATGCCGTTCAGCTCCTGCGCCAGCGGCTCCAGCCGGTCCTCGGGGGTCTTGATCCGGGCGAGATGCGCCACCTTGCGCACCGTCGCGGCGTCGATGGCCATGCGGCCCTCCAAACACACGGTGGAATTTGGGATTCCACACTCAAGTTGAATTCGAAGGGGTCGGATTAGCGTTCCGACCCCGGTTTCACAAGGCGATGACTTTGACTTCCGGCGCTTTGGGGCCTACCGCCCGGCCCGTGCCCGTCCTCGACCTCCTCGACCTGCCCGCCGCCTGCCCGCCCGACACGCCGTGGATGGGGCTGGACCTGGGCGAGAAGACCATCGGCGTCGCCGTGTCGGACGCCACCCGCATGATCGCCTCCCCGCTGGAGCTGATCCGCAAGTCCAAGTTCACGCTGGAGGCCGAACATCTGTTCAAGCTGATGGCGCACCGCAAGGTCTCGGCCCTGGTCGTCGGCCTGCCGATCAACATGGACGGAACCGAAGGTCCGCGCGCCCAATCGTGCCGCGCCTTCGCCCGCAATCTGGAACGGCTGCGCCCCGTCAACGTCGCCTTCTGGGACGAGCGGCTGTCGACCAGCGCGGTCGAACGCTTCCTGATCGACGAACTGGACCTGAACCGCAAGCGCCGCGCCGGCGTGGTCGACCGCACCGCCGCCGCCTGGATCCTGCAGGGCGCGCTGGACCGGGTTCGCGACCAGGCGACCTGGGTCTAGTGGGCGGCCTGTTTCTCGGCATCGCGCCGGTCTTCGTGCTGATCGCCCTGGGCTATGGCCTGCGCAAGTCGGATTTCCTGCCCGACGCCGCCTGGCGGCCGATCGAGAAGCTGTCGATCAACATCCTCTATCCCGGCTTTCTGATCCCGGCGATCTGGCATGCCGACCTGGCGGGCGACAGCGCGGGCCCGGCCGGCGGCGCGGCGGTGGCGTCGGTGATCGTGGTCGCCGCCTTGGCGTTGGCGGCCAAGCCGCTGATCCGCCTGGACGGCCCGGCCTACACCAGCGTCTTCCAGGGCGTGATCCGCTGGAACAGCTTCGTCTTCCTGCCCGTGGTTCAGGCGGCGTTCGGGCCCCAGGGTCTGGCCGTCGCCGCCGTCATGATCGCCTGCATAATTCCCGTCACCAACATCGCCTGCGTCGCCGTGCTGGCGCGCTGGGGCGCCGATCAGCGGGGCGTCTCGCCCCTGGCCTTGCTCACGGCCATGCTGAAGAACCCGATCCTGATGGCCTGCCTGATCGGCCTGATGCTGAACTTCGCCGGCGCGCCGGACTTTCCGGTCCTGTCGCGCATTCTGGAGCTGATCGGCGGCGCGGCCCTGCCGCTGGGCCTGATCGTCGCGGGCGCGGGCCTCAGCTTCGCCGAGGTGGCGCGGCGCCGGATCACCGTCGGCGGGGTTTCGGTCGTCAAGCTGCTGGTCATGCCCTTCCTGATGTGGGGCGTCTGCCGGTTGCTGGGCGGCGACCAGCTGGCCCAGGCCCTGGCCATGCTGTGCGGCGCGACGCCTGGCGCCGCAGCATCCTACATGCTGGCGCGACAGATGGGCGGGGATGCGCCTCTGATGGCCGGGGTCATCGCCCTGACCACCGTCGGCGGGGCGATAACCATGCCGCTGTTCCTGGCGCTGTTCCATTTGGCGTGAAGGCCGCCTATAGCCGCGTCTCGATGACCCAGCCGCCCACCGTCACCGAACAAACCATCCAGGAGCGGCTGATCCCGTTCCCCCGCGCCCATTTCCTGGCCGCCTCGGACCTGAACCCCTACGTCGTTCCGCAGCTGCTGGACCTCGGCGACGCCTTCGTCGACTTCAATCGCCAGTCATCCAAGGCGCTGGACGTGCTGCACGGGCGCACGGTCGTGAACCTGTTCTTCGAGAACTCGACCCGCACCTCCTCCTCGTTCGAGATCGCGGCCAAGCGGCTGGGCGCCGATGTGGTGACCATGCCGGTCGCCTCCTCCTCGGTGAAGAAGGGCGAAACCCTGATCGACACGGCGGTCACCCTAAACGCCATGAAGCCAGACATCCTGGTTGTGCGTCACTCGGCCTCGGGCGCCGCCGAACTGCTCAGCCAGAAGGTCGGCTGCGCGGTGGTCAACGCCGGGGACGGCCGCCACGAACACCCGACCCAGGCCCTGCTGGACCTGCTGTCCATGCGCCGCGCCCTTGGCGACGTGACCAGCCTGACCATCGCCATCTGCGGCGACATCACCCACAGCCGCGTGGCCCGCTCCAACGTCGCCCTGCTGCAGATGATGGGCGCGCGGGTGCGCCTGATCGGCCCGCCGACCTTGGTGCCCGGCGACGCCGACCGCTGGGGCTGCGAGGTGTTTCACGACATGCGCGAGGGGCTCGCCGGCTGCGACGTGGTGATGATGCTGCGGTTGCAGTTGGAGCGGATGGCCGGCGCCCTGGTCCCCTCGACTCGCGAATACTTCCGCTTCTGGGGCCTGGACCGCGAGAAACTGGCCTGGGCCAATGAAGGGGCGAAGGTCATGCACCCCGGCCCGATGAACCGGGGCGTCGAGATCGATTCCGACGTCGCCGACGACCTGGACGTCTCCCTGATCCAGGATCAGGTCGAGATGGGCGTCGCCGCCCGCATGGCGGTGCTGGCCTCCCTCTCCGCCCGCTGGGGAGACGCCGCATGAGCGACACCATCACCGTCTTTTCGGATGCCCGCCTTCTGGACCCGGCCACAGGCAGGGACGGCCCCGCCACACTCATCGTCCAGCACGGCAAGATCATAGAGGTCGCATTCGAGCGGCAGTTTCATACTGAGCTCGGCACCGACTTCGAGATCATCGACTGCGACGGCCACTGCCTCGCGCCCGGCCTGATCGACATTCGGGTCAAGACCGGCGAACCGGGCGCCGAGCCCAAGGAGACGCTGAAGTCCGCCAGCCTGGCCGCCGCCGCCGGGGGCGTGACCACCATCGTCGTCCAGCCCGACACCGACCCCGCCGTCGACGACCCGGCGATGATCGACTTCATCCAGCGTCGCGGCGCGGCCCTGAACCTGGTCAATGTCCGCGCGGCGGGCGCCGCGACCAAGGCGCTGGGCGGCGAGCGCATGGCCGAGATCGGCCTGATGGACGAGGCCGGCGCCCTCTATTTCACCGACGGCGACAAGGTCATCGTCAACAGCCGCACCCTGCAAAGGGTGATGAGCTACGCCGCGGCCTTCAACGCCCTGATCGCCTGCCGTCCGTCCGACCCCTGGCTGACGGAAGGCGCGGTCGCCGCCTCCGGCGAACTGGCCACCCGCCTGGGCCTGTCGGGCAGCCCGGCCATCGCCGAACGCATCGGGCTGGAGCGCGACCTGGCCCTGGTCGAACAGACCGGCGCCCGTTTCCTGGTCGATCAGATCTCGACCGAGGGCGCGCTGGAGACCCTGGCCCGCGCCCGCGCCAAGGGGCTGGAGGTCGCCGTCAGCGTCTCGATCAACCACCTGTGCTTCAACGAGGTGGACATCGGCGACTACCGCACCTTCTACCGACTGGACCCGCCGCTGCGATCCGAGGCGGATCGTCAGGCCTTGATCGAGGCCGTGCGCGACGGCCTGATCGACGTCATCACCTCCGCCCACGCCCCCGCCCCGGCCGAGGACAAGCGCCGCCCGTTCAGCGAGGCCGCGCCCGGCGCCGTGGGCCTGGAGACCCTGCTGCCCGCCGCCCTGACGCTGCACCACGAGGACGGTCTGGACCTGCTCGACGTCCTGCGCCCGCTGACCCACGGCCCGGCCGCCCTCCTGGGTCTCGACGCCGGCGTCCTGGCCGAAGGCGCGCCCGCCGACCTGATCCTGTTCGACCCCGGCGCACCCGTCATCGTCGACGCCGACGCCCTGCATTCCAAATCCAAGAACTCCCCCTTCGACGGCCGCCGGCTTCAGGGCAAGGTGGTCGGAACCTGGGTCGCGGGCCGCAAGGTTCACTGAGAACGGCGGCCTAAGCCGTCAGCGTCCGTTTCACAACCGCCTTGAACGGCCCGTTCGCCTGACCGGCCCTGAGCGCCAGGCCGCGCGCCAGCCGGGCGGGCGGCGTCTCTTCGGTGAACAGCCGCACCAGGGCGTTGGTCCCCTGATACAGGGGCCAGCTGGCCAGCCGGTGTTCGTGCTGATAGCGGGCCAGCAGCCGCTCAGACCCAATGTCGCCGCCGCGCGCAGACCGCACGACCTTGGCCAGGGTCTCCTGCCCCCGTAGGCCCAGGTTGAAGCCGTGGGCCGTCACCGGATGCATCCCCACGGCCGCATCGCCGATCAGCGCGAACCCCGGGCCCGCGAACCGATGGCTCCAGGTCGTGGCCAGAGGATAGGCGTGACGCGTCCCGACCAGCGCCAGCCCGCTCAGCCGCCCCTTCAGCCGCCGCTCCATCTCGGCCGAGAAGGCCTCGGGCGACATCCCCATCAGGTCCGCCACGGCCGGCGTCGCCAGCGTCAGCACCACCGACGACACCCGCTGGTCCGGGTCGGCGACGGGCAGCAGGGCGACGGTCTGGCCGTGGTCGAACCATTCGGTCGCCACATGGCCGTGCGGCTGGTCGTGGCGTATCCGGCACACCATCATCGACCGGCCCAGCCGGTTGATCCCGGCCCCCACGCCCAGCTGGTCGCGCGTGAAAGAAAAGCGCGAATCCGCCGCGACCACCAGCCTGGCGCGGATCGTCGTTCCGTCGTCCAGCGTCAGCCGGCCGCGCGGGGCGGCGGTCTGGACACGGCAGGCCGCCACCCGCCGCCCCGCCATCAGGGTCGCGCCCGCCTGGCCCTCGACGACTTCGAACAGGGCGCGCCGGATCAGGTGATTCGGGATCAGCACCCCCAGCCGGTCCGCGTTCCTCGCCCCGAACGTCAGGGCGAAGGCCGAGCCGCCGTCCAGCACCCGCGCCTGGCGCAGGTTGGAGATGTGATCCGCCGGAATCCGATCCCAGGCGCCCATCGTCTTCAACAGACGCATCGAATGATGGGTCAGGGCGATCTCGCGCCCGTCGAAGGCGGGCTCGCGCAGCGCCGCCTCGTCCTGTCCCTCGATCAGGGCGACCGACAGCCCCGCCCCCGCCAGGCACCGCACGAAGGCCAGGCCGGCCGGCCCGGCGCCGACCACGGCGATGTCGAAGTCTGAAATCTGGCTCATGGCCCGCTTGTGCGCCATCCGATCATCGCCGGCCTTGATCGAGCGCAAGTCGGCGCGGCGGTCAGCGCGGGCGGGGACAGGTCGCCGCCTTGGCCACCTGGGGCGCCAGCACCCCCTTCACCGCCAGCGGCGTGTCGGTGGCGATCACGCTCACGCCCTGGAGGAACAGGTCGCGATATTCCGACACGTCCCCGTCGGCCGCATAGCGGTCGTCGCGGCGCACGCCTTCCGCGCCCAGGGTGCCGAACTGCACCTCGACGCCCGCGTCCCGCAGCGATCGCCACAGCGCCGGCCGCTCCTCGCGCGTCCCGGTCCAGGCCAGGATCTGCGCCGGGTTCAGCCCCGCCAGATCCTCGGTCCCGTTCAGGCCCGCCGAGATCATCATCTCCGGCGCCATGGCCGCCACCGCCCGAGCGTCGGCGTCGGTGTAGGTGATCAGGATCACCCGATCCTGCGCCCGCGAGCGCCGGACCTGGTCGATCACCGCCCGCGCCAGATCCACCGTGCTGTCGCCGTCCGCCGGCTTCAGGTCGATGCTGGCGATGGCGCCGACCCGTCCGGCCGCGTCCAGCGCTTCGTCCAGGGTCGGCGGCGACGCGTCGGTCAGGGCGCCGTTCGACGCCTTCAGCCGGGCGGCCTTGACCTGCGCCAGCGTCAGATCCGCGACCCGGCCCCGGCCTGTCGTCGTCCGCTCCATCGTCTCGTCGTGCATCAGCACCAGCTGGCCGTCCCGGGTCAGCACGGCGTCGATCTCCAGGATCGCATTGGGGATCGCCCGTCCCGTCGCCTCGATCGCGGCGATGGAATTCTCCGGTTGATCCATCGCCGAAACCGCCCGGTGCGCCGAGATCGCCACGCCTCCGTTCCGGACGCAGTCGAAATAGGCCGCCAACGCCGGACCCGGTTCGGGCGCGCGCGAAGTGGGCGCGGCGCCCACGCAACCGCTCGTGGACAGAAGCAGGGCCACGGCGGCGGCCATCCGGATTCGGGTCATCGAGGTCTCCAGCGAAACGCGCCGGACCAGACGGCGCCCGCATCGCCGGGTCAAGAGGTCGGATCGCCCTTGCTCCGCGCCGCCGGCCGACGCATTTTGCCGCGACAGGACAAGGGGAGCGAATCAACGTGCAGGATCTGGTCGCGCCGACCGTGGCGACGCTCGCCCTCGTGGCGCTGGGCGGCTACCTGCTGGGCTCCATACCGTTCGGCGTGGTCATCACCCGCGCGGCCGGCGCCGGAGACGTGCGCAACATCGGCTCGGGCAATATCGGCGCGACCAACGTCCTGCGCACCGGCCGCAAGGACCTGGCGCTGGCCACCCTGCTGCTGGACGCCGGCAAGGGCGTCGCCGCCCTGCTGATCGCCCGTCACCTGTTCGACAGCGAACTGGCCGGCGCCGTCGCCGGCGGCGCGGCCTTCCTGGGTCACCTTTTCCCCATCTGGCTGAGGTTCAAGGGCGGCAAGGGCGTGGCCACCTTCTACGGCCTGCTGCTGGCGGCCGCCTGGCCGCTGGGCCTGATGGCGGGGGCCGTGTGGCTGATCTGCGCCTTCCTGTTCCGCTATTCGTCGCTGGCGGCCCTGATCTCCTCGGCGACGGCGCCGTTCCTGGCCCTGCTTCCGCTGGCGGCGGTCGGCCTGCCGGTCTCGGCGCCGATCCTGGCGCTGGCCGTCTTCGCCGCCGTGCTGATCTGGATCCGGCACCACGAGAACATCGCCCGGCTGCTGAAGGGCCAGGAACCGCGCATCGGGGCGAAGAAGGCGTGACCCTGTCGGCGGCCGAGCGGTTCGCACGGCTGCGGCTGGCCCGCACCGACCGCATCGGTCCCGTCGCCTTCGCCCAGCTTCTGGGCCGCTATGGTTCGGCCGTCCGCGCGCTGGGGGCCCTGCCCGACCTGGTTCGCAAGTCCGGAGCCGCCTCCATTCCCCCGCCACCCGAAACCGTTGAGCGCGAACTGGCGGCCGGAGATCGCATCGGCGCCCGACTTCTGGTGCTGGGCGATCCCGACTATCCGGAGAGGCTGGCGGCGCTCGATCCTGCCCCGCCCGTCCTGTGGACGCGCGGCCGAACGGAACTCCTGGCCCGCCCCTGCGTCGCCGTCGTCGGCGCCCGCATCGCGTCGGCCGGCGGTCAGCGCATCGCGCGAGGCCTGGCCGATCAGCTGGGCCAGGCCGGCCATGTCGTCGTCTCGGGCTTGGCGCGCGGCATCGACGCCGCCGCCCACGAGGGGGCCCTGTCGACCGGGACCGTGGCCGTCCTGGGCGGAGGGGTGGACGACATCTATCCGCCCGAACACGCCGACCTCTACGCCCGCGTGGTCGACCGGGGCTGCGTCGTTTCCGAAAGCCCGATCGGCGCCCGCGCCCAGGCGCGCGACTTCCCCCGCCGCAACCGCATCATCTCGGGCCTGTCGCGCGGCGTGGTGGTGGTCGAGGCCGAGATTCGGTCCGGTTCGCTGATCACCGCGCGCCTGGCCGCCGAACAGGGCCGCGACGTCTTCGCCGTGCCGGGCTCGCCGCTGGATCCCCGGGCCCGCGGCCCCAACGAACTGCTGCGCCAGGGCGCCATCCTGTGCGAAGGAATCGAGGACATCGAACGCGCCTTCACCACCCTGCGCGGGCTTAGCGAGCCCCCGGCGCCCTCGCTTATCTACGAAGGCGATCTGGACGACGGCCTGCTGGAACGGGTCGCCGCCCTCCTGTCGCCCACGCCGACGCCGCGCGACGAGATCGCCCGCGCCCTGGACCTGCCGGTCGCCCAGGTCGCCGCCGCCCTGCTGGAACTCAGCCTGGCCGGCCGGGCGGAACTGCTGCCGGGCGGTCTGGCGTCGCTGTAGGTCAGGCCGGCGGGGCGCCCGCGACCTGGGCCACCTGCTCCAGCATCGCCGCCAGGCGCCCGTCCCCGTCGTCGCGGGCCATGCGCGCCATCTCCAGCGCCATCGCGCCGATATATTCCCGTGTGGGGAAGGGCGCCGCCTCGATATCGGAACGCACAGGGGTCGTCGGTGTCGGTGTCCGTCGCGCCGCGTTCATAATCGCCTCCGTTGCAAACCAACAATCTAGACGCGCTTTGTTAAAACACAACTACCTTAGGGTGTAACGCGCGGGAAGCGATTGACAGCAGCGCTCGCGCCAACCACGTTCGCGCCCCTTCCCGAGACTGACCCCATCATGAACCTCGTCATCGTCGAGAGCCCCGCCAAGGCCAAGACCATCAACAAGTATCTCGGCGCGGACTATGAGGTCCTGGCGTCCTACGGCCACGTGCGCGATCTGCCGTCCAAGGACGGCTCCGTCCTGCCGGACGACGACTTCTCGATGCACTGGGAGGCCGACGCCAAGGGCGCCAAGCGCCTGTCCGAAATCGCCGAGGCGGCCAAGCGCGCCGACCGCGTGATCCTGGCCACCGACCCCGACCGCGAAGGCGAGGCGATCAGCTGGCACGTCCTGGAAGTGCTGAACAAGAAGAAGGCGCTGAAGGACACCCACGTCGAACGCGTCACCTTCAACGCCATCACCAAGTCCGCCGTGCTGGAGGCGATGGCCAATCCGCGCCAGCTGGATATGGAGCTGGTCGAGGCCTATCTGGCCCGTCGCGCGCTGGACTATCTGGTCGGCTTCACCCTGTCGCCGGTCCTGTGGCGCAAGCTGCCGGGCGCCCGCTCGGCCGGCCGCGTCCAGTCGGTCGCGCTGCGCATCGTCGTCGATCGCGAGATGGAGATCGAGAAGTTCAAGCCTCAGGAATACTGGTCCATCGAGGCCGATCTGAACGCCGACAGCCCGCCCTTCACCGCCCGCCTGGTCAAGCACGCCGGCAAGCGCGTCCAGCGCTTGGACATCAAGGACGAGGCGACCGCCAAAGCCGCCCGCGCCGCCATCCAGGCCGGCGACTTCACCATCAATTCGATCGAGAAGAAGCCGGTCCGGCGCAATCCGGCCCCGCCCTTCACCACCTCGACCCTGCAGCAGGAAGCCGCGCGCAAGCTGGGCTTCACCGCCCAGCGCACCATGCAGGCGGCCCAGAAGCTGTATGAGGGCGTCGACGAGACCGGCGGCCTGATCACCTATATGCGGACCGACGGCGTCTCGGTCAGCCCCGAGGGCCTGGCCCAGGCGCGTGAGGTCATCGGCAAGGAATACGGCCCCGCCTACGTTCCCTCGGAACCGCGCTATTACAAGGTGAAGGCCAAGAACGCTCAGGAAGCGCACGAAGCGATCCGGCCGACCAACATCGCCCGCCACCCCGATTCCGTGCGCCTCGATTCCGATCTGCAGCGCCTCTACGAACTAATCTGGAAGCGCATGGTAGCCTCCCAGATGGAGGCGGCGCGCCTGGACCGCACCACGGTCGAGATCGAGACCTCCGACGGCCAGACGGGCCTGCGCGCCACCGGCCAGGTGGTCACCTTCGACGGCTTCCTGGCCGTCTATGAGGAAGGCCGCGACGAGAAGCAGAAGGGGGCGGAAGGCGACGAGGGCGAAGACGACGCCCGCCGCCTGCCGGCGCTGAAGGAAGGCGCGCGCGCCAAGGTCGACGCCATCCGCACCGACCAGCATTTCACCGAACCGCCCCCGCGCTATTCGGAAGCCACTCTGGTCAAGAAGCTGGAAGAGCTGGGCATCGGCCGCCCCTCGACCTACGCCTCGACCCTGTCGACCCTGCGCGACCGCGAATATGTCCGCGTCGACAAAAACCGCTTCTACCCCGAGGACAAGGGCCGCCTGGTCACGGCCTTCCTGGAGCAGTTCTTCAGGAAGTGGGTCGAATACGACTTCACCGCCGCCCTGGAGACCCAGCTGGACGAGGTGTCGGCCGGCGACCTGAACTGGAAGGTGCTGCTGCGCAACTTCTGGCAGGACTTCCACGCCGCGACCCAGGCCGCCGGGGAACTGCGCACCACCGCCATCCTGGACGCCCTGAACGAAAGCCTGGGCGCCCATATCTTCCCGGACAAGGGCGACGGCTCTGACCCGCGCGAATGCCCCCTGTGCCACCAGGGCCAGCTCAGCCTGAAGACCAGCCGCTTCGGCGCCTTCATCGGCTGTTCGCGCTATCCCGACTGCAAATACACCCGCCCGGTCGCCAGCCCGTCGGCCGAGGACGGTTCGGCCGAGAGCGGCGACCGCGAACTGGGAATCGACCCGGCGACGGGCCAGCCGGTGCAGCTGAAGATCGGCCGCTTCGGCCCCTATGTCGAAATCACGCCGCCGGATGGCGAAAAGCCGAAACGCTCGTCCCTGCCCAAGGGCTGGTCCCCCGCCTCGCTGACACTGGACCAGGCGCTGCGTCTGCTGGCCCTGCCGCGCGAGGTCGGGGTCCACCCCGAGGACGGCAAGCCGATCACGGCCGGCCTGGGCCGCTACGGGCCGTTCGTCCTACACGCCGGCACATACGCCAACGTCTCGGACATCGAGGAGGTGTTCGAGGTCGGCCTGAACCGCGCCGTGGCCCTGCTGGCCGAAAAGCGCGCCGGCCGGGCCGGTCGCGGCGCCGCGGCGGCCCCGCTCAAGGACCTGGGCGCCCATCCCGAGACGGGCGAGCCGATCCACGTCATGGCCGGCCGCTTCGGCCCCTATGTGAAGTCCGGCAAGATCAACGCCACTTTGCCCAAGGGCGCGGCGCCGGAAGACCTGACGCTGGAAGACGCCCTGCCGCTACTCGCAGCCAAGGCCGCCGCCGCGCCCAAGAAGAAGGCCCCCGCCAAGAAGGCGGCCGCGCCCAAGAAGGCGCCGGCCAAGAAGGCCGCGACGGCCAAGAAGGCGGCCCCGAAGAAGGCTGAGGACTAACCCCGCAGGATCTGCAGCCGGTTCGCGCCGGAGCGGACAAAGCCGTGGCGCGCCTCCGCCGCCAGCGCCGCCTCGTCCACGGCCTGGGGCCGCGCCAGGGTGACGCACAGCCGCCCGGCCTTGGTCTCGGCCGCCGTGACATTGGACCGTCCGCCCAAGGCCCGCGTAAGGCGCTCCGACAGGGCCACCTCGGTCGCGCGCGGCGGCGTCGCGGCGGTCGCGGCCAGAGCGGCTCCGCCCATGTGGTCGCGCATCTCCTGGGCCACGGCGTCGGCGATGGGGCCCAGCACCACCTGCAGGCTGCCCGGCGCCGGGGCGATCACGCCGCGTGCGCCCAACCGCTTCAGCGCCGCCTCGTCCACCGCCTCGCGTTGGGCAATCCCCAGCCTCAGCCGCGTGGTGCAGGCCGCCACCGCCGTCAGATTGCCCGCCCCGCCCAGGGCGACGACGAAATCCTCGCCCCGCCCCCCGGCGGCCTTCGGGGCCGCCGACGCCTCGACCGGCTCGTCCTCGCGACCGGGGGTCTTCAGGTTCAGCACCCGGATGAACAGTCGAAACAGGCCGTAATAGAGGCTGAAATAGACCAGGCCGACGGGGATCAGCAGCCACGGCCGCGTCGACTTGCCGAAGTTCAGCACATAGTCGAACAGCCCCGCCGAAAAGGTGAAGCCCAGCCGCACCCCCAGCAGGTCCATCACCACCATGGCTGCGCCCGTCAGCACCGCATGGATGGCGTAGAGCACCGGCGCCAGGAACATGAAGGTGAACTCGATCGGCTCGGTCACCCCGGTCAGGAAGGCGGTCAGGGCCAGGGACGCCAGCATGCCGCCGACGGCCTTCCTGCGCTCGGGCCGGGCGGCGTGATACATGGCCAGGCAGGCGGCCGGCAGGCCGAACATCATCACCGGGAAGAAGCCGCTCATGAAGACGCCCGCCGTCGGGTCGCCGGCGAAGAAGCGGTTCAGGTCGCCCGTTGCCCCTTGATAGTCGCCGACGATGAACCAGGCGACATTGTTCAGGATGTGATGCAGGCCGGTGATGATCAGCAGACGGTTCAGCAGGCCATAGACGAACAGGCCGATCTCGCCCGATCCGACGACCGCCCGGCTGAACACGTCGATGGCGTGGTCGATGGCGGTGAACGACAGCCCCACGATCGCCGCCAGCGCCAGCGCCGCCAGCCCAGAGGCGATCGGCACGAACCGCCGCCCGCCGAAGAAGGCCAGGTAGTCGGGCAGCTTCAAGGTCGAGAAGCGATTGTAGAAGTCGCCCGCGATCAGGCCCGAGACGATGCCGATCGGCACCCCCAGGCGCGCCATCGCCTGATCCTTGAACGCGGTCCCGGCCGCCCCGAGCGCGTCGCCCGTCAGCCCGGCCGTGATCTCCTGCGGCACGGTCAGCAGCACCTTGGACGCCTCGACCGCGATCAGATAGCCGACCACGCCCGCCAGGCCCGCCGCGCCGTTGTTGTCGCGCGCCAGGCCCACAGCCACGCCCACGGCGAACAGCAGGCCCAGGTTGGAGAACACCGCCTGCCCCGCCGCCGAGATGAAGGCGATGTCCAAAAGGTCCGGCTGGCCCAGCCGCAGAAGCAGCCCCGCGATGGGCAGCACGGCGATGGGCAGCATCAGGGCGCGGCCCAGCGGCTGCAGGCTGGACAGACCGATCTTCATGCCACGGCTCCCACGGCGCGGGGTTGGAGAAGCGCGGCCAGCCGCTCGCCGGCCAGGGCGCGCACCGCCTCGGCGCCGTCCTGCGCCAGGGCCTCGGCGGCCAGCGCGCGGCAGTCGTCCAGGGTCAGGCCGCGCACCACAGCCTTGACCTCCGCGACCATCGACGGCGTCGCCGACAGTTCGCGCACGCCCAGGCCGATCAGGATGGGAACGGCCGTCAGGTCCGACGCCAGTCCGCCGCAGACGCCGATCCATTTCAGCGCGCCCGCCCCTTCCACCGACCGGGCGATCAGGCGCAGCACGGCGGGATGCAGCCCGTCTAGCTGCGCCGCCAGCCCCGCGTTCTGGCGATCCATCGCCAGGGCGTATTGCGTCAGGTCATTGGTGCCGAAGGAGATGAAGTCGATGGCCGGGGCCAGCCGGTCCGTGGTCATGGCGGCCGCCGGGGTCTCGATCATCACCCCCAGCAGGGGCGCCGCGCCGCCGGTCTCGGCGACCGCGACGTCCAGCATGGCGCGCGCCTGTCGCACCTCGGCGACCGAGGCGATCATCGGCAGCATCACCGCGACCGCGCCTCTGGATCGCACGCGGCAGATCGCCCGCAGCTGGGTTAGCAGGATGTCGGGCCGGTGCAGGCCGGACCGCACGCCGCGCAGGCCCAGCGCTGGGTTCTCCTCGGGCGGGGTCGGCAGATAGGGCAAGGGCTTGTCGCCGCCCGCGTCCAGCGTGCGCACGATCAGGGGCCGCCCGTCCAGGGCGTCGGCGATGGCCTGATACTCGGCCAGTTGCTCGTCCTCGTCGGGCGCCGTCTCGCGCTCCAGGAACAGGAATTCGGTCCGCAGCAGGCCGCAGCCCTCGGCGCCGCCCGCGACGGCCGGCGCGGCTTCAGCCGCGTCGCCCAGATTGGCGAACACCTCGATGCGGACCCCGTCGGCCGTGCGGCAGTCCTCGCCCGCCAGGGCGCGGGCGTCGGCGCGTCGACGCTCTCGCGCGGCCGCGGCGCTCTGGGCGCGGGCCTGCCGCGCAGCGGACGGGGCGGCGATCATCTGGCGGCCGTCGGCGTCCAGCACCACCAGAACGCCGTCCTCGACCCGCTCCAGCCCGTCGCCCACCGCGACCAGGGCCGGCACGCCCATGGCCGCGGCCAGGATGGCGACGTGCGATGTCGGCCCGCCGCGCACCGTGCAGATCCCCGCCAGCCGCGCGGCGTCCAGCGCCATCAGCTGCGACGGCAACAGGTCGTCGGCCACCACGATCGAACCCGGCCCGATGGCGACGGGCGCCGGCGCCGCTTCGCCCGACAGCGCGATCAGCACCTGGCGTTCCAGGTCCAGCAGGTCGTCGGCCCGCTCGGCCATGCGTGGATCGTCCATGGCGCGGAACAGGGCCGCGCCCGCCCGCGTCGCCTCGCGCCAGGCGAAGCCGGCCCCGCGCCCCTCCGCCACATGGCGCTCGGCCGTCTCGATCAGGCCGGGATCGTCCAGGAAAGCCAGGTGGGCGGCCAGGATGGCGCGGCGATGCGCCCCGCCCCCGGCCGCGGCCCGCTCGATCTGGGAACGCACGGCGGACAAGGCCTGATGCAGCGCCGTCGTCTCGGCCGCCACGCCCCGGCCGGCCTCGGCCACGACGATCTCGCTCTGGCGCAAGCGCACGGCCCGACCGACGACCAGGCCCGGCGCCGCCGTGACCCCGCTCAGGATCAGTTCGCCATCCTCGCCGATGATGGGCGCGGCCTTCACCGACGCGACGACCGTCGCCGTGTGGCCCTGCCCCTCTTCCAGACCCGACAGGATCAACGCCCGCACCGCCTCCAGCGCCTCAGCCGCCTGACGCCCCGACGCCTCCAGCTTCAGTTCGTCGCCGTCCCGGACGCCCAACCCCATCAGGGCGACCAGACTGGCCGCGTCGGCCCGGCGCTCGCCCAGCCTCAAGGTCACCCGTGCATCGAAACCCTTGGCGCAGGCCGCAATCCGGGCCGCGGGGCGCGCGTGCAGGCCATGCGGCAGCGGCGCCCTGACCATCGTCGTCAACGTCTCGCCCTGGCCCTGCACGGCCGCGCCGTCCTCGATCACGACGGTCAGGATCGCCTCCCCCGCCCTGACGCTGCGCCCCGGATCGATCGCCGTCGCCGCGCCGCCGCCGACCACGATCACCGGCGACAGCAGGCTTTTCGCCCCGTCGGCGATGACGTCCAGATCCAGCGTCAGCAGCGGATCGCCCGCCTTCACTTTCGCGCCCTCGGCTGCATGGACCGTGAATCCGGCCCCGTTCAGCGCCACCGTCTCCAGCCCGACATGAATCAGCACCTCAACGCCCTCGGCCGAGCGCACCGTCACCGCGTGGCGACTGGCCGGCAGGCCGACGACGACCCCGTCGAACGGCGCGCGCACCACGGGCTCGGTGGGATCGATCGCGACCCCGTCGCCCACCAAGCCCTCGGCGAAGGCGGCGTCGGGAACCTCGCCCAGCGGCGCCAGCCAGCCCGCCATGGGCGCATGGACGACGACGGATGTCACTGCGCGCCTCCGATCCGCACCCAATCGACGCCCCACATCGGGTCCAGCCCCTGCTGGGCGAAGCGCAGGCACAGGTCGGTTCGCCCGTCCCTCGCCGGCAGGTCGCCGCTCAGAACCGTCACGCCCGGATCGGCCGAGGCCGCCTTCAGCGGCAGCACCAGCGCCGGCTGGCCGTCGCAGGCCTTGCCGACGAACACCTTCAGCTCGCCCTCGGGCGTGGCCGGCGTCGCCAGCCGGATGTTGTCCCTGGCCGCCCCGATCTGGAAGTTGAAGGGGACTTGCCCCACCGCGACCTCGATCCGCTTGCCGCCGCTCAGGTCGGCGCCTTCATAGGTCCAGCACGGGTTCATGATGTCCATCATGAAGACAGAACGGTCACCGCTCACCGGCGCGTCGTCGATCAGCGACAGCACCAGCCCGTCCGAGCAGGTCGTCAGCTGGTGGCTGTAGCGCCGCTCGCCCTCGCCCGGAACGGGCGGCGCGGGCTCCAGCCCGCTTGTCGCATAGTCGATGCCCAGCGTCCGATAGCGCGCCAACTGCGGCTCCAGCCGCGCCCGGAACGCGTCCCAGTCCATCCGGTCGTGCGCGGTCCAGGCCACCTCGGCCAGGGCCGCCACGCGCGGGAAGGCCATGTATTCGACCCGGTCCTCGGTGCGCATGTGCTCGGTGAAGATGTTGGCCTGGACGCCGATCACCCGCTGCGCCTGTTCCGGCGTCAGTTCGTCCGGCGTCGGATCGAAGCGATAGACGTCCTCCAGCGAGGAGACGATCTTGCGCCCCGGCGCGCCGTCGGTCGGGCTCTGGCGATAGTCGAAATACAGCACCGGCCCCGGCGTCATCACCGCGTCGTGGCCCAGCCGCGCCGCCTCGATCGCGCCGTCCACGCCGCGCCACGACATGACGGTGGCGTTCGGCGCCAGCCCGCCCTCGAGGATCTCGTCCCAGCCGATCAGCCGTCGACCGCGCGCGTTCAGATGCTTCTCAAGCCGCCCGATGAACCTGCTCTGCAGTTCTTCCTCGTTCGCCAGGCCCAGCTCGCGCATCCGCGCCTGCGTCCGGGGCGAGGCCTTCCACTGGTCCTTGACCGCCTCGTCGCCGCCGACGTGGACGTATTCGCCGGGGAACAGGTCCATCACCTCGTCGAACACCTGCTCGAAGAAGGCGATGGTGGACTCCTCGGTGTTGAACAGGGTCGGATAGACGCCCCAGTCGGCCGGCACCGCAGGCACGGCCGCGCCCGGCGCATCGGTCACGCCCAGCTCGGGATAGGCGGCCACGGCCGCGCTGGCGTGGCCCGGCACGTCGACCTCGGGCACGATGGTGATGTTTCGCGCGGCCGCATAGGCCACGATGTCGCGCACCGTCTCCTGGGTGTAGAAGCCGCCGTACAGCCGCGGCTGCCCGGTCGCCGGATCGAGGTCGGCGTGCGGCCCGGCTCCGGCCTCGACCCGCCAGGCCCCGACCTCGGTCAGGCGCGGATGCCGCTTGATCTCCAGCCGCCAGGCCTGGTCGTCGGTCAGGTGCCAGTGAAAGACGTTCAGCTTGTGCAGCGCCATCCAGTCGATGAAGCCCTTGATGAACTCGGGCGACTGAAAGTGCCGCGCCGAGTCCAGCATCAGGCCGCGCCAGCCGAAGCGCGGCGCGTCCTCGATGGCGACGGCGGCGATGCGCGCCGGGCCCTGCCCCGCCTCGGCCGTGGCCAGCTGCCACAGGCTGATCCCGCCATACAGGAAGCCGCCGAAACCGCCGGCGGTGATGGTCGCGCCCTGGTCGGTGACCGACAGGCCGTAGGCGTCCTGCGCCTTGTCCGCGCGCCGAAGGGCGATGACGCCGGCGCCGGCCACGCCCTCGCGCACGGCCAGGTCCAGCCCGCGCGTGCGCTTCATCAGATCGGCGAAATAGGTCGCGGCGCGTCGCGCCTCCGCATCACCCGCCGGGACGGACAGCACCGTCGCATTCTCCAGCGTGAAGACGCCGCTCCCCGCCCGCACGCTCTGCGGCTCCGGGATGATCGGCGCTTGCGTCTGGGCCTGCGTCTGAGCGTGGGCCGGCGCCAGGCCGACGCACAGGGCCAGCAGGGCGGCCGCGGTCGTGCGGACGATCGGCGTCATAGGGGATCTCGCTGAAGGAAAGAGCGCGCGGAGCCGAAGCCCCGCGCCAGTTCGGCCTCAGGAGAAGGCCAAGGGGAAACATCCGTCGAAGCGCTCATGGCCGCATCCTGAATACGGAAGCGCGGCCATGGCAATCGGCTTGCGGGGACGACGCGGCGCCGTCCCCGCTCCATCGATCAGAACTCGACGGCCAGGGTCGCCATCAGCTTGCGGCCCGTCCGGTACACGCCGCGCGGCAGGGCCACGGTGTTGGCGTAGCTGTAGTACTCGCTGTCCAGCAGGTTCTGCCCCGACACCGTCAGGCTGACGTTGTCGTTGAACCGGTAGCCCGCCGTGGCGTCCAGCGTGTCCACATCGCGCACGTACAAGGCGTCGCCGCGATCCAGACCGGTGAAATACTTGGACCGCCAGGTGTAGGTCACCCGCGCCGAGAACGGACCGCTCTCGTAGAAGGGGCTCAGGTTGACCTGGTGTTTGGAGTTGAACGGCAGGTCCTGGCCATTGTCCGCCTCGCCGTCGACAAGGGTGTAGTTGGCCAGCACCCCGAAGCCGTAGCCGAAGGTCTGCTGATAGGCGACCGACAGCCCCTTCAGCTCGGCCGACCCCGCGTTCGTCGGGCGGCTGATCTGATAGGTGGTGACCGCGTTCTGGGCCTGGTTGAAGTGCTGTTCCGGCGCCGTCTGCTGCAAGATGTAATTGGAGATGTCCTTGTAGAAGACCTCTGCCGACAGGATGGCCTCGGGCTGGAAATACCACTCGGCCGCCAGGTTCAGGTTGGTGGATTCGTACGGATCCAAGTCCGGGTTGCCGCCGCCGCCGGTCAGGATCTGATCCGAAAGCCAGAAGTAGTTGGACATGTCGGCATAGTTCGGCCGCGCGATCACCTTGGCCGCCGCCACGCGGATGATGACGTCCTCAGCGGCGTTGATGGCGACGTTCAGGCTGGGCAGGAAGTCGTCATACTCCTTGCTGGTGACGCTCCATTCCCAGTCCGCCGCCGTCGTGCCGCAGCCGCTCGCTGTCTGATTGACGCAGACATAACCGCCGCTGTCCGACTCGGTGCGGACGTAGCGCAGGCCGATGTTGCCGCGCAGCAGGTCGTTCTCGAAGTTGGCCTGGCCATAGAAGGCGTTGATCGTCTCCTGCACGTTCCAGTTCTGGGCCGTGAACTCAGCGTTCCCGAAGATGGTCGGCACCGGCGCGGCCTGCCAGGGTCGCAGGTATTCGCCCGCCTCGATGTAGTCGGCCAGGGCGTCGCCATCGACGCTGAAGCGGTTGCGCATCTGGTCGTTCACGCCGTCGAAGCCGTCCAGATAGTTGCCCGGCACCTGACCGGGACTGAACAGGGAGGCGTTGTCCGGCGCGCCATAGATCTGCACCGTCACGCCCGACATCTTCTGGTCGGTCTCGTGCTTGCGGTATTTGTAGCCGAACTGGAACCGGTCGAAGAAGCCGGCGCGATCAAAGCCTAGGTCGACCTGACCATAGGTCTCCTCGTCCGTCGTGGGCTTGGAGACGATGTTGCCGCCCCAGCCGGCGTTGTATCCGTCGGGCCCGACCGACGGATCGCCCGCGCCCCAGCCGCCGTCGAACGAGAACTTGGCCGGATTGCTCAGCACGTCATTGTTGGCCGGGTCGGTGTAGGTCAGCACGCCCGGAGAGCCCGGCGCGCCGCGGAAATCGACTTCGTAATCGGCCCAGTTCAGGAACTCCCCGAACAGCTGGCGCTGGGTGCCGCCGTCGGCCTTGGAGTAGCCCACGTCGCCGGACAGGTCCCAGCCCTCGCCGCGCCACTTGCCGTCCAGGTGATAGCTGTCGGTCGTCATCTCGGCTTCGCGGTACTGGACGTCGAGCACGCTCAGCGCATTGTTGAAGGCGGCGTAGGTGATGACGCCGTCCTCGACCTCGATGTCGGTCAGGGCGCCCAGGCTGTTCCAGGTGTTGCCCTGGAAGGCGAACAGCGACTGGTTGATGTTGTCGTAGGTCGCATCGACGTGCAGCCAGTCGAAGTTCAGGTCCAGCTGCTCGACCGGCCGCCATTGCAGGGCGACGGTGTAGCTGTCGCGTTCGCGCGTCTGGTTGAAGAAGTGGGTGCCGAACGAGTTCAGACCCCGCGCGTCAGGGTTGGCCAGCAGGGTCGCTGCGCAGTCGCCCACGCAGTTGCCGTTGGCGATGGCGTCGGCGCCGGGATTTTCCGGATTGCCGCCGTTATAGTAGCTGGCCGGAATGGTGCCGTAAGACTCCAGGCCGTCGCGGCGCAGGCTGTCCTTGGCGTGCTGGGCCGAGACCAGGACCCCGAAGGTGCGGTTCTCGTTATGCCAGCCGCCCAGCAGCGAATACTGCAGGTCGCCTTCTTCCGAGCGGTCGTTGTAGAGATAGGTCAGCGCGCCGGACGCAGTCGTGGCGCCCGTCAGGTCCAACGGCCGGCGCGTCAGGACATCGACCGTGCCGCCGATCGAGCCTTCGTCGATCCGGGCTTCGGGCGACTTGAACACTTCCACCCGGCCGACGATCTGCGGCGCCAACAGGGCGTAGTTGAAGGTCCGACCCGGCTGATCCAGGATGAACCAGTCGGCCGAGGCGACCGTCTGGCCGTTCAGCAGGGTGCGGTTCAGCGCGGGATCGGTGCCCAGGATGGAGACCTTCTCGCCCTGGCCGAACGCCCGGTCGACGGTGACACCCGGAATGATGGTGATGGCCTCGGCCACGTTGGAGCTGGGGAACTTGCCCACGTCCTCGGCGGTGACGACGTCGATGATGGCGTCGGCGTTGCGCTTGGTGGTCAGCGACTGCTGCAGCGACGCCCGGATGCCGGTGACGATCACCTCGTCCACGGTGCTGACCGGTTCGTCCGCGGTCTGCGCGAAGGCCTGGCCGGACGCGACCAGCGCCAGGGCGCTGACGGATCCGGCAAGCAAGGCATGACGAATACTCATGACGCCAGTTCTCCCCATCAATGGATCTGCCCCCGCAGATCCTGAAAAGCCCAATGCAAGACCAATGCGGTCTGTCCCTCGACCGCGAATGCTGGATTACGCCGCCGTTGAAGGAGAGACTTTCATCAATCCATCACACCGCGCAAGACCAAAATGCGAATTGGGCCTACTCTTTTTTGTTATTGGTACTTGATTGGTCGCATGACATCGGTTCAGATGGGCGCAACAACAGGCCCGGGGGCGGGCTGATCCAGGACGGGGCGACATGTCGTTTCTTGAAGCCATAGGCGCGCTGGACGCGCAGCGTTCGGCGCCGCTGTATCAGCAGCTTCAGCACGCCGTGCGCGAGGCGATCGAACGCCACGCCCTGAGGCCCGACGAGGCCCTGCCGCCCGAACGCGACCTGGCCCAGGAGCTGTCGGTCTCGCGCATCACCATCAGAAAGGCGTTCGACGGTCTGGTCGCCGAGGGCCTGCTCACCCGCCGCCAGGGGGCCGGCACCTTCGTCGCCGCGCGGGTCGAAAAGAGCTTTTCCAAGCTGACCTCCTTCTCCGAGGACATGGCCGCGCGCGGACGCAAGGCTACCAGCTCCTGGCTGAACCGCAGCGAAGGCGCCGTGACGCCCGAGGAATCGCTCACCCTGGGCCTCAGCCCCGGCACGCCGGTCTATCGCTTCAACCGCATCCGCTACGCTGACGGCCTGCCGATGGCGCTGGAGTATTCGACCATTCCCGCCGCCTGCCTGCCGGGGATCGAGACGGTCACCACCTCCCTCTACCGCGCCCTGGCCGAGGCCGGCTATCGCCCCAATCGCGCCCTTCAGCGGCTGCGCGCCGTGCTGTTCAACGCCGAACAGGCCGAGCTTCTGGGCACGACGGCCGGCGCCGCGGGCCTGCTGATCGAGCGCCGCGCCTTCCACAACGGCCAGGCGGTCGAGGTGACGCAATCCTACTATCGCGGCGACGCCTACGACTTCGTCGCCGAACTGAATGACGGACCGGCCTGATGCGCGCCGAGGACACCAGGATGTTCGCCGAGGCGGCCGAGGCGCCGGCCGTGGTCGCCGCTCAGCTGCGCGACAACGCCGGGATCGTCGCGACGGCGGCGGCCCGTCTGCGCGACCACGTCCCCTCCGCCGCCCTGATCTGCGGGCGCGGCAGCTCCGACAACGCCGGCGTCTTCGCCCGCTATCTGATCGAATCCGGAACCGGCGTCCTGACCAGCCCGATGCCGCTGGCGGTCAGTTCGGTCTATGGCCGCACGCCGCGCATTCCCGGCGGGGTGTGTCTGGCGATCTCCCAGTCCGGCAAGAGTCCGGACCTGGTCGCCGCCGCATCGGCCGCCAAGGCGGGCGGCGCCTTCGTCATCGCCCTGGTCAATGTCGAGGGCTCGCCCCTGTCGCAGGTCGCGGACCTGACCATTCCCCTGCGCGCCGGGCCGGAGCTGTCGGTGGCCGCGACCAAGAGCTTCATCGCCAGCCTGATCGCCGTCGCCCATCTGGTCGCCGAATGGACCCAGGACGACGCCCTGCGCGCGGGCCTTGCCGCCCTGCCCGACCAGCTGGAGGCCGCCTGGCGCCAGGACTGGAGCGCCGCCCTGCCCGTCCTGAAGGCCGCGACCAACCTCTATGTTGTCGGGCGCGGCGGCGGCTTCGGCGTGGCGCGCGAGGCCGCGCTGAAGCTGAAGGAGACCTGCGGCCTGCACGCCGAGGCCTTCTCCACCGCCGAGGTGCGCCACGGCCCGATGGCCCTGGTCAGGTCCGGCTTCCCCGTCCTGATGCTGGCCCAGTCCGACGTCACCCGCGACGACGCCGAGGACCTGGCGACCGACTTCGCGGCGCGTGGGGCGAGGGTCTTCCTGTCGGGCCGCGGCGGCGATCCCCGCGTGACCGCCCTGCCCTCCACGCCCGGCCATCCGGCGCTGGAGCCCATCCTGCTGATCCAGAGCTTCTACGGCCTGGCCGCGCGGCTGTCCGTCGCGCGCGGCTTCGATCCCGACCGCCCGCCCTACCTCAACAAGGTGACCGAGACCGTCTGATGGCCGTGAACCTGATCAACGGCCGGGTGGCGACGGCCGGCGGCGTGCGCGACGGCCTCAGCGTCGTCATCGAGCAGGGTCGAATCGTCGCCGTGACGCCGGATCGCCCGTCCTCGGGCCAGGATCACGACCTGCGCGGCCGCCTGCTGGCGCCCGGCTTCATCGACACCCAGGTCAACGGCGGCGGCGGCGTGCTGTTCAACGACGACCCCAGCCCCGAGGGCGTCGCCGCCATCGCCGCGGCGCACCGCCGGTTCGGCACGACCGGCCTCCTGCCCACCCTGATCAGCGACGACCTGGACGTGATCGACCGCGCCGTCGACGCCGTGGAGGCCGCCATCGCGGCGGGCGTGCCCGGCGTGCTGGGCGTCCACATCGAGGGGCCCTTCCTGAACGTCCGTCGCAAGGGCATCCACGACGCCTCCAAGTTCCGCGTGCTGGACGACGACGCCGTGCGCCGCCTGACGCGGCTGAAGGGCGGCCGCACCCTGATCACCCTGGCGCCCGAGATGACCACGCCCGACATGATCGGTCGCCTGGCCCAGGCCGGCGCGCGCGTCGCGGCGGGCCATACCGACGCCGACTATCCCACGATGCGCGAGGCCTTCGGCGCCGGGATCACCGGCGTCACCCATCTGTTCAACGCCATGTCGCAACTGCAGAACCGCGCCCCCGGCGTGGTCGGCGCCGCGCTGGAGAACCAGGACGCCTGGTGCGGGATCATCGTCGACGGCCACCACGTGGATCCCGTCGCCTTCCGGCTGGCGCTGCGCTGCCGCCCGCACGACCGCTTCATGCTGGTGACGGACGCCATGCCCAGCGTCGGCGCCGACAGCGACCACTTCTTTCTTCAAGGCCGCCGAATCACCGTCAAGGACGGGCTCTGCTACGACGAGAGCGGGGTACTGGCGGGGTCGGACCTGGACATGGCCGCGGCGGTTCGCAATGCGGTCGCCCTGCTGGGACTGGACCTGTCCCAGGTCCTGGCCATGGCGTCGGCCTGCCCGGCGGCCTTCCTGGGACTTTCGGACCAGCGGGGCGCGATCGCGCCGGGCCGGGCCGCCGACCTCGTCGCCCTGGACGACGATCTGAAGGTGGTCGAAACCTGGATCGGCGGCGTCCGCGACGCCGCCTGAAGGGCCGTCAGTCCGGCAGATCTTCGGCCAGGATCGCCATTTCGAACATGAACGAGCCTTCCTCGTCCTCGTCCTCGAAGACGACGCCGATGAATTCGTCGCCGACATAGACTTCGGCGGAATCGTTCTGCTTGGGGCGCGGCTTCAGGATGATGCCGCCGGTGTTGAAGGTGCGCTTGAGGTGGCCCTCGATGCGCTTCAGGTCGGTGTCTTTCACGGCGGGCCTCGATGGTCTGGAGTTGGCCGCGGACCCTAAAGGGGTTGGGTCTTCAGGGAAACCCGTCAGATGACGAAGTCGTACACCACGTCGGCCAGCGTGTGGTCCATGGTCCGCGCCGGCTCGGCGGCGGTGGGGCAGCCGACGACGCGCGCCGGCACGCCCGCCACGGTGCAGCCCGACGGCACGGGCTTCAGCAGCACCGAGCCTGACGCCACCTTGGCGTAGTCGCCGACCTCGATATTGCCCAGCACCTTGGCCCCCGCGCCCAGCAGCACGCCCTTGCCGATCTTGGGATGACGGTCGCCGCGCTCGGCCCCCGTGCCGCCCAGGGTCACATTGTGCAGCATCGAGACATTGTCGCCGACCACCGCCGTCTCGCCGATGACGATGCCGGTCCCGTGGTCGAGGAACAGCCCTTTGCCCATGCGCGCGCCTGGGTGGATGTCCAGCTGGAACAGTTCGGAAATGCGGCTCTGGAAGTGGAAGGCCAGGGTCTCGCGCCCCTGGGTCCACAGCCAGTGCGCCACGCGCCAGCCCTGCAGCGCCTGGAAGCCCTTGAAATACAGGAATGGCTGCAACAGGTTGCGGATCGCCGGATCGCGCTCGGCCACGGCCCTCAGGTCCGCCTCGGCCGCCGCGACGATGGCCGGATCGGCGGCGTAGGCGCTTAGGCACACCTCGCGCACCGACATGGCCCCCATCTCGCCGTCCGCCAGCTTGCGCGCGATCTGAAAGCTCAGCGCCCCGGCCAGGTCGTCGTGCGACAGGATCACCGCGTTCATCTGCGATCCTAGCTGCGGCTCCTCGCGCACCGCCGCCTCGGCCGAGGCGCGCAACTGCCGCCACAGCTCCAGGCCGTCGGCTTCGGGGACAATCTCCAGCTTGGCCATCGCGGGCTCCTTTCCCGGCATCATAGCCGCCCCAGCAAGGCGCGCGCCAGCGCCGGGGGCAGTTGGCCGGTCATGGCCATATGGTAGGTCTTGTAGGCCGTCGCCACGGTCATGGCGTCCCGCACCGTCCCCCGGCCGATCTCGTCCAACAGATCGACGAAGGGGACGCGGACCACGGCGATGATCTCGGTCGGGTCCGGGTCGGTCGGCGCCGGGCTCAAGCCCCAGGCCAGCCAGGTCATGGCGATCTCGTCGGTGATGGAGTTGGACAGCTCCATCGTCAGCGCCGGCCGCCAGTGTTCGGCCCTCAGCCCCGCCTCCTCGGCCAGTTCGCGCCGCACCCCGTCGAACGGATCCTCGTCCAGCGGCGCCCCGCCCTCGGGCATCTCCCAGGAGTAGTTCGCCAGGGCGAACCGCTGCTGGCCCACCAGCACCACCGTGCCGTCGTCGTGGATCGGCAGGACGCCGGTCCCGACGTTCTTCGGCCGCATCACCACATAGTCGGCCGCCGCGCCCGTCGGCGCCGTCGCCGAATGCCGGGTTAGCCGCAGCCACGGGTTCTGAAACAGCGTCTCCTCGCCGTCGCTGCGCCAGGCCGGCGGCTTCGCCAGCCCCGCCGCCCATTTCGGTTCGTTCGCGTCCTTCATCCTGCGGGTATGGCGGACGGCGGAGCGAAAGCCTAGCTAGGCGGCATGGTCGAACTCAATCAGCCCCTGCCCCCGCCCGTCCCCTCGGCCGAGTTGCGCCGACGCCTGGCCGAGCGCCGCTCGGCCCCCGCCCAGGCCCTCATCGCCCCCGGTCCGTCCGACGCCGAGCTCGAGGAGATCCTGACCCTGGGCGCCCGCACGCCGGACCACGGCAAGCTGTTCCCCTGGCGCTTCGTCGTTCTGGGCCCCCAGTCCCGCGCCCGCATCGCCGAGCAGCTGGCCGTCCTGGCCGAGGCGCGCGACAAGCCGGCCAAGGATCAGGCCGTGCTGGCCAAGCTGACCGCCGCGCCCGTCACCATCCTGGTGATCTCGGCGCCCGTCCCCAACGCCAAGCCGGTATGGGAGCAGCAGTTGTCGGCCGGCGCCGTCTGCATGAACCTGGAACACGCGGCCGGCGCCTTGGGCTATTCCGCCAGCTGGATCACCGACTGGTACAGCTACGACCCGCAAGGCGCCGCCCTATTCGGCGTGCAGGAGGGCGAGACCATCGCCGGCTTCATCCACATCGGCGCCCTGTCCGAGCCGGCCCTTGAACGCCCCCGCCCCGATTTGTCGCTGAAGGTCACGCGTTTGCCGTAAGGCGGCGTCATAAGATGGCCCTTGTCGGATTCGCCTCGACCGACACCGCCTTCCTCCCCCAAGGCCGCGACATGGATTCCCTGCTGCAAGCCGCCGGCGACTTCGTCGCCCGCAATCACCTTTGGGCCGGGGTCATCCTGGGGCTGATCACCTTCCTGGAATCGCTGGCGGTGGTCGGCGCCTTCGTGCCGGCGACAGGGCTGCTGGTCGCGGCCGGCGGCCTGATCGCGGCGGGCGTGCTGGACCCGGGCAACGTCGTCGTCGGCTGCGTCGTCGGCGCCGTGCTGGGCGACGCCCTGTCCTACTGGGGCGGTCGGCGGTTGGGCGTGCGCTTCCTGCGCCGGCCGGTGTTCGCCCCGCACCGGCGCCGCATCGCCTGGACCCGCCTTTTTTGCCGACGCTACGGCGTGCTGTCGATCTTCGTCGGCCGCTTCTTCGGCCCCTTGCGCGCCTTCGTGCCGCTGATGCTGGGGATCGTGCGGATGCGGCAACGCGCCTTCCAGTTCGGCAATGTCGCCTCGGCCGTGGTCTGGGTGCTGGCCATGCTCGCGCCCGGCTACCTGGCCGCTCAGGGTCTGGCGCGGCTGGAGCTTCTGACCGAGGCGCACGGCCCGACCCTGCTACTGGGCGTCATCGCGGCCGCCATCCTGGCGGTCGCCATCGTCTATCGACTGGTCAAGACGCGCGTGTCGCGCCGTTCCGTCATTCTGCGCGGCGCCCTCGGCAGCCGTTAGGCGGGCTCCGGCTCGGGCCGGTGCACGATCGACACCAGCACCACCGAAATGATCATCAGCAGGAACCAGCTGCCCAGCTTGCCCAGCGACACCATCTCCCACCCGGCCGCCTGTCCCGGATAGGTCCAGGCCCGCGCGAAGGTGCCCAGGTTCTCGGCGAACCATATGAACAGCGCCACCAGGAAATAGCCCAGCAGCAGCGGCATCCCCCGCCGCCGCCGGTCCGCCGTGAAGTAGAACCACCCCGGCCCGAACAGCAGCGCGGTCGCCACGAACAGCGCGATCCGCACGTCGGGCAGCCAGTGATGGGCGAAGAAGTTGACGTAGATCGCCGCCGCCAGCACCCACGTCGTCCACAGCGGCGGATAACGCCGGACCCGGATGTGGAATATCCGCTGCACCCGCGCGATATAGCTGCCCACCGCCGCATACATGAAGCCCGAGAACAGCGGCACGGCCCCGATGCGCAGCAAGCTGTCCTCGGGATAGATCCACGACCCGTGCGCCGTCTTGAACAGCTCCATGATCGTGCCTGCGACGTGGAACAGGAAGATGACCCGCGCCTCCTCCCAGCTCTCCAGCCGAAACGCCAGCATCGCCGCCTGGATCAGCACCGCCCCCACGACCAGGAAGTCGTAGCGGCTGATCGGCGCCGTCTCGGGCCACCACAGGAAGGTGCCGACGATCAGGGCCAGCATCAGCCCTCCGAACAGGCACGCCCACCCCTGCTTCAGCCCGAACCACAGGAACTCATAAGCGTAGCGACGCAGGCGGGACCGGTCGGCCCAGGCCTCGGCCCGCGTCATCAGACGACGCCCCCAGGTTTCAACAGGCAAGCGGCGGGGGGGCGTCATCGCGCTGTCATAAGCGAATGGGGCCGCGCCAGCGAGTCCTGACGGGGCGTGAGACCCTGGTCAGATTCGACATCGTCCTGTGGTAGGGTGCCGTGTCGTCCACCTTGATCCTCGAACATGATCGTCCAACGTCGAGCACGTCCATCGATCGATTGCGTCACTGTGGTCCGCGGCTATTCCGAACGCCGAGGAGAGCAAACCGGACCAGGTGTGATCTTCCCCCTGCCCGGTCGCCCGGCCCAGTTCCTCGAGGTGTATCTGGAGCAGCCCTATCGGGTCAGCGTCGATGGCGGCTCTTTCGCGACCGCGCCGGACGCGGTCTTGGTGGGACCGTCGTCCAGACACACCACCCGCCTATGGATGCAGGGGCCGGTCTCCACCTTCCATATCGCCTTCCAACCCTCCGGATTTCACCGGCTGTTTGGCCTGAACATGAGCGGCTTGGCGGACCGCGCGGCGGCGGCGATCGATCTCGATTTGCCCCCGCTCGACGACCTGGTCGCCCTAATCCGCGCTCGCCGCTCGTTCGAAGCCCGCGTTTCTTCCGTCGAGACTTGGCTACGCCGTCGCCTCGTCGATGCACGATCCCCGGACGCGATGGATCGGGCTGCGCGACTGCTTCGCCGGGCCCGTGGCGCCCCAGACGTCGGCTGGGCGGCTGAACGTGCCGGTGTTTCCAATCGCCATTTCCAGCGGCTGTTCGTCGAACGCGTGGGACTGTCTCCCAAGCTCTACTGTCGTTCCGTGCGTTTCGAGGCGGTGATGGATGCGCGGGACGCCGAGCCCCGATCGAGTTGGACCGAGTTGGCGCATCGGTTCGGATATTTCGACCAAGCTCACCTTCTTCGGGATGCTCATGCCTTCACGGGCGTCTCAGCCAGTCGCTTTCAGCCACAGTTTCAGGCCTTGTCCGATCCTTCCTAGTGCGGGGACCCGGTGTCGCTTCAGACTCCTCCAGCTTTCAAGGAGCCTCGCCATGAACCGTCGAAACGTGATGACCGCAATCGCAGGAGCGCCGCTCGTGTCCGTACTCGCCGCCCCGGCCTCCACCCTGTCCGACGACGACGTCGCCGCCGTCCGCGCCGTTCTGCAGGAATACCAGGCAGCCTGGGCCGCCAGCGACGCCGACCGGATGTATCTGTTGTTCACCGAGGATACCGAGTGGGTGAACATCGTCGGCATGTTTTGGAAAGGCAGGGCCGAAGGCTTGGCCGCTCACCGCGCCTATCTCGGAACGATGTTTCGTGGCGTTCCCCTGACATTGCAGGAGGTGCAAAGCGTCCGATCGCTTGGAAAGGACGTGATCGTGGCCGTGGTGCGATGGTCCGTCGGCGCCTTCACGACGCCGGGCGGAGATGCGCTGCCTGCTTCCGAAGATCGTATGACATTGGTTCTTGTGCGGACCCCGGACGGCCTTCGCATCGCCCAAGGCGCCAATGTTCAGATCGACCCCTTCGCGGCGCGCTTCGATCCGGTGAAGATGCGGTCGAACGCCGGTTAGAGGGCGTTCATCGACCCCGCCGGCCGCCCCGCCTTCACCCCCGCCCGCG
Source organism: Brevundimonas albigilva (assembly GCF_023573565.1). Lineage (NCBI taxonomy): Bacteria > Pseudomonadati > Pseudomonadota > Alphaproteobacteria > Caulobacterales > Caulobacteraceae > Brevundimonas > Brevundimonas albigilva. The sequence goes on along the minus strand of NZ_CP097649.1, from coordinate 1,160,551 downwards.
ATACGTCGGCACGCCTTGATCCGGCAACCACAGGCCTTCCGGCGCCGGACCAGTCTGCCAGAAGACGTCGATGGGGATGCCGCCGCGCGGGTACCAATAGCCGCCGATGCGCAGCCATTTCGGCTGCAGCAGGCCGGCCAGGCGCTTGCCGATGGCCACGGTACAGTCCTCGTGGAAGGCGCCGTGGTTGCGAAAAGCCGTCAGGTACAGCTTCAGGCTCTTGGACTCGACCAGCCAGTCGCCCGGCGCATAGTCGATAACGATGTGGGCGAAGTCCGGCTGGCCCGTCACCGGGCACAGGCTGGTGAACTCCGGCGCCGTGAACCGCGCCAGATACAGGGTGTCCGCGTGCGGATTGGGCACCCGCTCCAGCACGGCGGTGTCGGGGCTGGTCGGCGCGGCGGTCTGGGCGCCCAGCTGGCTGAGGCCGGAAACATCTGTGGTCATCCCCGCCATGTAGTCGCTTGCGCCGCCCCTGAAAATCCTCCTGCCTCGGGGAAGCGGACTACGAAGCAGCGGCGGGCCGTCGCAACCCAGAACTCCAGCGCAAGGCCCGGTGCTCCGCCCGGTCAGGCTCGGCCAAAGCGCGCCGGTGCGCGCAAAAGAATGTTCTTGCTTTGTTCCAATCCTGTGGCATCTTCCCTGTCATGGAAGCCGCGAAGGGAAGAGGCGCGCGTTCGAATGCGACCGGCCGTTACGAGAGCGACAGGCGTGAGAGTTTCGACGACGGCTGGACCGGCGACGACGCCGAAGTCCAGCCGCTGCGCACCGTGCTCACGCCCGAGCACGCGCGCACCATCATCGCCCGGAACGACAGTCCGGACATCGGTTTCGACCGCTCCATCAACCCCTACAAGGGCTGCGAACATGGCTGCATCTACTGCTACGCCCGTCCATCCCATGCCTGGATGGGCCTATCCCCGGGCCTGGATTTCGAGAGCCGGATCTTCTTCAAGCCCGAGGCGGCAGGTCTGCTGGAACAGAGCTTCCTCGCCCCCCGATACCGCTGCAAGCGCATCCACATAGGCGGCAACACCGACCCCTATCAGCCGGTCGAGCGGACGCTGAACTCCACCCGTTCGATCCTGGAGGTGATGCAGCGGTTCAACCATCCGTTCAGCATCATCACCAAGTCGGTGCTGATCGCGCGTGACGCCGACATCCTGGGGCCGATGGGACGGGAAGGCCTGGCCTCCGCCTTCGTCTCGATCACCACCCTGGACCGAAAGCTGGCCCGCGCCATGGAACCGCGCGCCTCCACCCCGGCCAAGCGGCTGGAGGCCATCCGCCGGCTGGCCGACGCGGGTTGCCCCGTCGGCGTGGGCTTCGCCCCCGTCATTCCGGGCCTCAACGACCACGAACTGGAGGCCGTCCTGGAGGCGGCGGCCAAGGCCGGCGCGACCACCGCCATGTACGTCACCTTGCGCCTGCCGCTGGAGATCAAGGACCTGTTTCGCGAATGGCTGGCCGACGCTCGGCCCGACCGGGCCGCCCGCGTCATGTCCCTGGTCCGCCAGACGCGCGGCGGACGCGACTACGATCCCGACTGGTCGCAACGCATGAAGGGAACCGGCCCGGTCGCCGAATTGATCGGGACGCGCTTCAAGGCGGCGATCAAGCGCTACGGCCTGGACGCGCCCCGCAGGCCGCTGGACGAGACCCGATTCCGCGTGCCGCCCGACGCCCGGCCGCAGATGGACCTGTTCGACCTGCCCTCCGCGACAGTTGCCTGACCGGCAATCATCGCGCTAGCCTCGCCGCAAGCAGGAGAGAAGAGGGTCATGCCGAAGCGTTTCCGGATCGTCGGGCTGGTCCTGGCCGCCGCCCTGCCCTTGTCCGCCTGCCTGACGGCGCAGGTGCCTGAGGGCGCCTTCTTCTATCCGGACGCCCGCGTCGCCGCCGAGAAAATCCGACTGGAGCCCGGCGTCGACCTGCCCGCATCGGCCGAGGCCGTGGCCGTGCCCTATCCCGGCGGAACGGTCGGCGTCACCCGCGTGCGCACCGGCCGGGCGGACGCGCCGCTGATTTTGTTCTGCGGCGGCAACCTGTTCCGCCGCGCGGTCTATGGCGGAAACGCGGCCCGGAAGCTGACGCTGTTCGGCGACGTGCTGATGTTCGACTATCCCGGCTATGGCGACACGTCGGGAACCGCCGACTACGCCGGCTTCCACGCGGCGGGAGAGGCGGTCGCAGCGCTGGCCCGACGCCAGGCCGACGCCGAAGGCCGCCGCGTGATCGCCTGGGGCCATTCGTTGGGCGGGCCCGTCTGCGCGCAGGCGGCGCGGGCGATGAACGCCGACGCCCTGGTGCTGGAGGCGACCACGCCCTCGGCGCGGGCGGCGGTGGACGACATGCTGGGTTGGAAACGGGCTTTCGTCCGCGTGCGCCTGGCCCCGGCGCTTGCGGCCATCGACGTGCCCGCCGCGCTCGACGGCTACCCCGGCAAGGTGGTGGTGCTGGAAGCCGGGCGCGACAAGACCCTGCCGCCCAGCCTCAGCCGCGCCCTGGCGCGCGGGCTGGAGGCGCGGAGCGTGGCGGTGGAGCGGCTGGTCTTCCCCAACGCCGATCACCACGACATTGGCGACCAGCCCGACTTCCAGGCCCGGGTCGCGGCCGCCCTGCCCTAGTCGTCCAGCGCGCCGGGATCGATCGCGTTCGTCACCAGGTCGCGCCAGGTCGGATCGCTGGCGTCCACAAGGTCCACGTCGTCCATCAGCGCCACCGCCCCGCCGCCGTCAGGCAGGATCAGGCCCAGCACCTCCATCGCCTCGCCTTCGGCGTTCAGGTGGCTCTCGGCCTGAACCGCCACGGCCGCCTGTTCGCCGTCTTCGTCCCACCAGATCACCGGTTGCGGCAGGTCCATCGCGATCGGGCGCGGATCATCGGTGTCGGCCAGGGCGAACACCGCACGGCGCGCCTGCACGTCGTCCAGCGTGGCGATCGCGCCCGTGAACGGCGTCAGCCGCGTCCAGTCCTCGGCGTCGAACCCGCCGCTGTCCTCGTCGAAAGCGTCGCCCTGCATCGTCCCTACCGCCTGAATATCCCGACCAGTTCGACATGCGCCGACCACAGGAACTGATCGACCGGGGTCGCGCGCTCCAGTCTGAAACCGGCGTCGATCAACACCCGAGCATCGCGAGCGAAGGTCTGCGGATTGCACGACACCCCCACGACCACCGCCGCCTTGGTCCCGGCGATCTGGGCCGTCTGCTCCACGGCCCCGGCGCGGGGCGGATCGAAGACGACGGCGTCGCAGCCCTTCAGGTCGAACGGGGTCAGGGGCCGGCGGAACAGGTCGCGCGCCTCGGCCGTGATCGCCTTCAGGCCCTTGGCCGACCTCACGCCAGCCTTCAGCGCCTCGATCCCCGCCTTGGACGCATCGGCCGCGATCACCGGCGCGACGGTCGCCAGCGGAAAGGTGAAGGTTCCCGCCCCGCAGAACAGATCGGCGATCTTCCTGGCGCCGCGCACCGCATCGACCGCTCGCGACACCATGGCCGCCTCGGCGTCCGGCACGGCCTGAAGGAAGCCGCCGGCCGGCAGGGGCACGGTGGCCGGGCCGAACGCGACCTGCGGCTGGCGCGCCATGACCAGCGTCTCGCCCGCCAGGCTCAGCCGCGCCAGGTCGGCGCGCCCCGCCGCCGCGATCGCCTTCATCTGAGCGTCGCGCGACAGACCGCCGAAACGGCGCTCCACGCCCGTGACGTCGACGTCCAGCCCGGTCAGCGTCCACGTCACGTGCAGCGTCGGGGCCGACTTGGGATGCTCCAGCAGCGGCTCGGCCAACTCGGCCAGCGCCGGGATCGCCCGCATGATGCGCGGATCGGCGACGGGGCATTCCCGCACCTCGACCAGTCGCCACGACCGTCGCGCCTTGAACCCCAGCATCGCCCGTCCATCGGGGCCGCGTCGGGCGTGCAACGCCAGCCGCCGGCGGCTTCCCGCCGGAACCGCCACGGTCGGCTCGATCTCGGTCTCGATCCGCTCGCGCGCCAGGGCCTGCCGCACCTGCTCGCGCTTCCACGCCAGATAAGGCCGGTTCGCCCAATGCTGCAGAGAACATCCGCCGCAATCGCCGTACTGCGGCGAAACCGCGGCGATCCGGTCCGGGCTGGCCTCGACGATCTCCACGGCCTCGGCGCGCCCTTCGACCACCTGCGCGCGCACCGTCTCGCCCGGCAGGGTCAGCGGCGCGAAGACCGGACCGGACGGCGTGTCGGCGATCCCGTCGCCCTGCCCGCCCATGCGGTCGATCCTCAAGGTCTGCATTGGCCGCTTCTAGCCGCCCGCGCGCCTTCCGCTCAAGCGGCCAGGGGCGAAGATGAACGAAGATGAACGGCGCGCTCAACGGCCGTTCACCTCACAGGCGTTAAACCTATGAAACGGACGCGGCGTCGTTAACGTTACGCCGTTGGCTAAACAGGTTCAGGAGCCCCGCCATGTCCAAACGTCTTTTCGCCCGCGTCTCGCTGGCCGCCCTGGCGGTCGGGGCCGCGGCCCTCGTCCCCGCCGTCGCCTCGGCCCAGGGGTATTACTACGACCGCCCCGGTTATGATCCGCGCTGCGAGCAGTATCGCGACGGCCGCACCGGCGCCGGCGCCCTGATCGGCGGCGCCGCGGGCGCAGTGGCGGGGTCTCAGCTGGCCGCGCGCGGTCGCCGCACCGAAGGCAGCATCCTGGGCGGCGTGCTCGGCGCCGTCGTCGGCGGCGCGGCGGGTCGCTCCAGCGGCAACGACTATTGCCGCGGTTACGTCCGTGACGACCGCTACGACGACCGCCGCTACGACGACCGTTATGCGGATCGCTATGATCGCCGCTACGACGACCGCTATCGCGACGACTATTACCGCGATTACCGAGACGAGCGGTACGATCGCCGCGATCGGTATTATGACGGCGGCTACTACAATCAGGGCGGATACTATCGGCCGCAGGGCTACAGCTACGGCTATTCCAGCAGCTATGTCTATAGCCAGCCTACCTACAGCTACGGCTACAGCTATCGCCCCACGGTCGGCTACTACCCGCCCCGCAACAACCCCTATTATCCGCCGGTCTATACCTACAGCTATTCCTACGGATATTGAGGGAACAGAGATCGCGCCACCGGTTCTTTTTCAGCCCCCCTGTCGATCGGTGTCGTGACGGGAGCCGCCGAGGGAGCAATCCCCCGGCGGTTTCTCTTTGCGGGAAGGGTCAGCCCGAGGCGCGACGCGCCCACAGCAGAAACTCGACGTTGCCGTCGCCGCCGGCGATCGGGCTTTCGGTCACGCCCTGAACCCTCCAGCCGGCGCCCTCCAGCCAATCGCTGACACGCCGGACCGCGGCGGCGCGGGCCTCGGGATCCTTGACCACGCCCTTCTTGCCGATGGCCTTGGGTCCATCCGCCTCGAACTGCGGCTTGATCAGGGTGACCAGATCCGCGCCGGGCGCCGCCAGGGCCAGGGCGGCGGGCAGCACCTTGGCCAGGCTGATGAAGCTGGCGTCGCACACGATCAGGGACGGCGCGTCCGGGATCACGGCGGGCGTCAGATCGCGGGCGTCGGTTCGCTCCAGGTTCACGACGCGCGGGTCGGCGGCCACGCTGGGGTGCATCTGGGCGAATCCCACATCCACGGCGAAGACGCGCGCCGCGCCCCGGTCCAGACAGACCTCGGTGAAGCCGCCGGTCGAGGCGCCGATGTCCAGCACCGTCCGGCCCGCCGCCTCGACGGGCCACAAGGTCAGGGCGTGATCCAGCTTCAGCGCGCCGCGTCCGACCCAGCGGTGAGCGGCTTCGGCCTCCAGCAGGGCGTCTTCCGCGACCAGTTCGGACGGCTTGGCCACCGTGCGGCCGTCAGCCCGGACCCGTCCCGCCTCGATGGCGGCGCGGGCCCGGGCGCGGGTGTCGAACAGGCCCCGCGCGACGAGGAGTTGGTCGACCCGGATTTTCACTCCCGCTCATCCCCGCGAAAGCCGGGACCCCGTTCTTTCATCCGATCCGCGCCTCGGATCGGGCGCGGCGCGACCCGCCGCACGACGGAGCGCCCAAGGCGCGGGGTCCCCGCTTTCGCGGGGATGGGCGGAACGGAAATCATCCGATCTCGCTCAACCGCGCCAGGGCGGCCTGGAGCTTGGCCTTGCCGACCTCGGCGGCGGCCAGCTTCTCGCGCTGCTCGTCCACCACCTCGGGCGCGGCGCGGGCGACGAAGTTGGGATTGCCCAGCTTCTTGTTCACGTGGCCGATGTCGCTGTCGAAGGCGGCGATCTCTTTTTCCAGCCGCGTCTTCTCGGCCGCCAGGTCGATGATGCCCGCCAACGACAGGGCCGCCGTGGCGCCGCCCGAGACGAAGGTAACCGCCCCCTCCGGCGCCGCCTCGGCGGTCGCGATGTCCGAGACGCGCGCCAGGGTCAGGATCAGGTCGCGGTGGCGCGCGATCCGGGCTTCGGTCGCCCCATCCGGCGCGACGAAGGTCAGCGGGGGCTTTGCGGACGGCGGCACGTTCATCTCGCCGCGCAGGCCGCGGATCTCGGTGACCAGGTCGACCAGCCAGCCGATCTCGGCCTCGGCGGCGGCGTCGACGAAGCGGTCCGGCAGATCGGGCCATTGCGCGCCGATCAGCAGGGTCTCGCGCGCCGGCCCCTCCTTGCCCAGTTCGGCCCACAGCTCCTCGGTGATGTAGGGCATGACCGGATGCAACAGCTTCAGGATCTGGTCCAGGGTCCAGGCGGTCATGGCGCGGGTTTCGGCCTTGGCGGCCTCGTCCGAACCGTTGAACACCGGCTTGGCCAGTTCCAGGTACCAGTCGCAGAACACGTTCCAGATGAAGCGATAAAGCGCGCCCGCCGCATCGTCGAACCGGCCGCCCTCGATGGCGTCGGATACGGCGCGCTCGGCCTTGGTCAGTTCGCCCCTGATCCAGCGGTTGATGGTCTGTTCGACGGGGGCGGGATCGAAGCCCTCGACGCGGCGCGCCTCATTCATCTGGCTAAAGCGGGCGGCGTTCCACAGCTTAGTGCCGAAGTTGCGATAGCCCTCGATCCGCTGCTTCGACAGCTTGATGTCGCGCGTTCCCGAAAGGATGGCCATGGTGAAGCGCAAGGGGTCGGCGCCCAGTTCGTCGATGATGCCCAGGGGGTCGATGACGTTCCCCTTGGATTTCGACATCTTCTGGCCCTTCTCGTCGCGGACCAGTCCGTTGATGATGACCCGCTTGAACGGGACCTCGTCCATGAAGTGCAGGCCCATCATCATCATCCGGGCGACCCAGAAGAAGATGATGTCCGCCGCCGTGACCAGGTCGCTGGTCGGATAGAAGCGTTCCAGATCCTCGGTCTTTTCCGGCCAGCCCATGGTCGAGAAGGGCCACAGGGCCGAGGAGAACCAGGTGTCCAGGACGTCCTCGTCCTGGGTCAGGGCGACTTCGGAATCATAGTCCGCCATCGCCTGTTCGCGGGCGTCGTCTTCAGTCTCGGCGGCATAGATCTCGCCGTTCGGGCCGTACCAGGCCGGAATACGGTGGCCCCACCACAGCTGGCGCGAGATGCACCACGGCTCGATGTTACGCAGCCATTCGAAATAGATTTTCTCGTAGGACTTCGGCTCGAACACTGTGTCGCCCTGTTCCACCGCCTTCAGCGCCGGCTGGGCCAGGGCGTGGGCGTCGACGTACCACTGGTCCGTCAGCCACGGCTCGATGACCACGCCCGAGCGATCGCCGTGCGGGACCATGTGCCGGGTCTTTTCGATCTCGCGCAGCCAGCCTTCTTCCTCGGCGCGGGCGACGATGGCCTTGCGCGCGGCGAAGCGGTCGAGGCCTTGAAGTTCTTGGGGAATGGCGAGGAGGGCATCCTCCTCGTTCCAATCCGTCTGCATCCAAGCCGCATCTTCAGGCGATTTGGCAAGATCAAGCCGATCACCGTAACTGAGCTGCGCCGTATCAACGATACTTGCATACTCATCCAAGATATTGATGCGAGGCAAGTTGTGGCGCTTGCCCACGCCGAAGTCGTTGAAATCGTGCGCCGGCGTGATCTTCACCGCGCCCGAACCCTTGGTCGGATCGGCGTAGTCGTCGGCGACGATGGGGATGCGGCGTCCGGTGATCGGCAGGATCACGGACCTGCCGACCAGCCCCCTGTAGCGTTCATCGTCCGGATGAACCGCCACGCCGGTGTCGCCCAGCATGGTTTCCGGCCGGGTCGTGGCGACGACGATGAAGTCGCGCGTCTCCCAATCCGTCGCCTTGCCGTCCTCGTCGAAGGCGACGGGGTGCTGATAGGTCACGCCGTCGGCCAGCGGATAGGCGAAATGCCAATAGGCGCCGTCGACCTCGCGCTGCTCGACCTCCAGGTCCGAGATGGCGGTCTGGAAATGCGGGTCCCAGTTCACCAGCCGCTTGTCGCGGTAGATCAGGCCTTCCTTGTGCAACTGCACGAAGACCTTGCGCACGGCGGCGTTCAGCCCCTCGTCCAGGGTGAAGCGCTCTCTCGACCAGTCGCAGCTGGCGCCCAGGCGGCGCAGCTGGCGCACGATGGTCCCGCCCGACTCGGCCTTCCACTCCCACACCTTCTCGATGAAGTCGTCGCGGCCCATGTCGCGGCGGCCGGCGTTCCCCTCGGCCGCCAGCTTGCGCTCGACCACCATCTGGGTGGCGATGCCGGCGTGGTCCGTGCCGGGCAGCCACAGCACCGCCTTGCCCTTCATCCGGTGATAGCGGGCCAGGATGTCCTGCAGCGTATTGTTCAGCGCATGGCCGATGTGCAGGCTGCCCGTCACGTTCGGCGGCGGAATGACGATCGAATAGGCGCCCGCCGCTCCATCGGTGCGGGGCGCGAACAGGCCGCTCTCCTCCCACTGGGCGTAGAGGCGCGGTTCTGCGGCCTGGGGTTCGAAGGTCTTCTCAAGCATCTTGGCTCTTTGTCTTGTCGCTCTTGGGGCGCGGCGCCGGGGCGGATCGAATGCGAAAGGGCGGCCCCGCCGGAGCCGCCCTCGAAATAGTCTCGGATGAGGCGAAGGGCTAGCCGGCGCTGCGGGCGATGCGTTCGACTTCCTTGCGTACCTCGGCCTCGACGATGGCGGGCAGGTTGGCGTCCAGCCAGTCCTTCAGCATCGGGCGCAGCATTTCGGCGACCATGGCCTCGACAGTGTTGCCGCTGACGAAGGGAATGGCGTTCGACCCGGGCGACGGCGCCGGCTCCGGCTTCTTGAACGAGGCGTGCAGGCCGGCGAAGGCCGAGGCCGCGCTGGCGGCCGCGCTTTCGCCCACCAGGGCGTCATAGGCCGGAGCGGGCGCGGGCTCCGGGGCCGGCGACGGGGCGGCGGCCGCTTGCTCGACCGGCGGCGTGTAAACGGGCTCGTCGACCGCTTCCGAGACGTCGAGATCGCCGATGCTTTCGGCCGGCGCCTCATAGCGGTCGGTCAGTTCCAGGACGTCGTCATCCGCCGCAGCCGTCTCGGCGACCGGCTCGGGCGCGGAGGCGGCGATCGGCGCGGCCTCGGCGGGCACGTCCGGCTGCGGCTCGGGCGCCGGCGCGGCGGCGGGTTCGGCTTCGGGCGTGGCGGGGGTGTCGGCCGGCGCCTCGTCCTCGGAGATGATCCGGCGGATCGACGCCAGGATCTCCTCCATCGTCGGTTCCTGGGGGGACTGGTCGGTCATGAGGCACCCTTGCGCGAAGCCTGGCAAGACTCGCCGCGCCCGGCTTCAGGGCCGCTCGCCGCGAACGATTCGACGCCGGATGAGGTTCTTCCGACTCCGTATGGATTGTCGTCGCATCAACGCCCGTCGGAATCAACGGGCGTTTTGGCGAAGCGGCGCCGGAAGCGACCTCAGTCGCGAGGCGCCGTCTGGACCACCTCGCCCTTCAGCTGACGATCGACGGGCGCGTCGGCGGCGTCCACGGCGGACACGATGGGCGGAGAGGCCACGCGATCCAGCGTCTCGACCAGGCCGTCCCACGGCAGTCCGCCGCGATGCTGGACGCGATCGAAGTTGGCGGCCGGATCGTAGGTCTCGATGGTCGGGTTGAGGGTCGGCCCCTCCAGCCCGCCCATCGCCGCCAGCAGCGAGGCGCGCGCGACGTATTCGGCGGCGCGGGCGTTGGCCAGGGCGGTCTGCGCCGAGCGCAAGGTCACTTCCTGGTTCAGCACGTCCAGGGTGGTGCGCAGGCCCACCTGCGCCTCCTGCCGAACGCCCTCGGCGGCCACGCCGGCGGCGCGGACGGCCTCTTCGCCCGCCGCGACGTTCGAGCGGGTCGACAGCACCTGGGCGAAGGCCGAGCTGACGTCCTGCAGGGCGGCGCGGCGCTGGCCCTCGACCGAAATCTGGGCGGCGTTGGCCTGTTCCAGGGCCTGGGCCACCCGCGAGCGGTTCAGGCCGCCCGTGAACAGCGGCACCGACAGGGTCGCCCCGGCGGAGAAGGTGCGGCGGTCCGCCAGTTCGTCCAGATTGCCCAGGTCGGTCGCGGAGCCCCCGTAGGAGGCGGTGGCGCGCACGGACGGCATATATTCGGCGCGCGCGGCGGCCACGGCGGCCTCGGCGGCCTGCTGGTTATACACGGCGGACAGCACGCCGGGGTTGGCGGCCAGGGCCGTTTCCAGCGCCACGTCGAAGTCGGCCGGAATCTCGGGCAAGGTCGGCGCGGCCTCCAGGTCCGCCGGCGCCTGGCCCACCACGGCGGCGTAGGCGGCGCGGGTCGTCGACAGCTGGGCCTGGGCGCTGGCCAGGTCGGCTTCGGACTGGGCCAGGGAGGCTTCGGCCTGGGCGACGTCGGTGCGGGTCACCTCCCCCACCTCGAAGCGGGCGCTGGTCTCTTCCAGTTGGCGCTGGAGGACGGTCAGGTTTTCCTGGCGGATGCGCAGGATTTCCATGTCGCGGGTGACGTTCACATAGGCCTGGATCACTGACAGCATCACCTGCTGTTCGATGTCGCGCAGGTTCTCGCGGCCCGCCAGGACGCTGGCGTTGGCCTGATCGATGGCGCGGGCGGTGCGGCCGCCGGTCCACAGGTTCTGCGACAGGCTGACGCCGACGTTGGCGCCGTCGGTCTCAGACGAGGATGTCGTCACCTGGGTGTCGGGGATGCCGTCGCCGTTGGTGTCCACGAACTGGGTGAGGGCCGGAAAATCGCTGCGCGTATAGTCGACGCCCGCCGAGGCGCTCAGCGTCGGGCGCAGGCCGGAACGGGCCTGGACGACGGTCTCGTCCAGGGCGCGTTGGTTGGCGCGCTGGGCCAGCAGACTGGGGTTGGTCTGATAGGCCAAGGCGATGGCGTCCTGCAGGGTCTCGGCCCAGGCCGGCGCGGCCAGTCCGGCCACCAGGGCGACCACAGCGGCCGAAGCCAGCGCACGAGAGCGATTCAGCATTGTTCGTCCTTCGCCTGACGCCCCCGGGGACGTCGAATGTTCTCCAGCGTAACTGCGGCTTGAACCGACCACACGCCAGTTAAGTTTTTTTCACGCTCGACCGGCCCGAACCCGTCGCGGGCGCAGATCTTAGAGCGCGAAGGTGGGCGCCGGCGTCAGCGCCGCAAGCATGGCGGGCGCGGAATCGAACAGTTCGCGACGCGACAGCCCTTCGCGGCCCTTCACATACAGGGCGGCCTTGCCCACGGCGCTGCGCCGCTCGACCACCACCATCCGACCGCCGGGACGCAAGGCCGCGCCCCACGCCTCGGGGGCGGACACCACCGCGCCCTCGCAAACGATCAGATCCCAGTTCTCGCCGACCGGCTGATCCAGCGGCGCCAGAACCGTCTCGGCGCCCTCGGCCGCCAGGGCGGGAGCGACGATGTCCAGCACCGCCTGGTCCGCTTCCTGCGCGGTGACCTTCAACCCCATGCGCGCCAGAACGGCGCCGGCGTAAGGCGCGGCGATGGCCAGGGCCCGCTCGCCCTCGCGGGCCTCGGCCGCCTGCAGCAGCTTGGCCACGTCCCGGGCCGGCATCAGCTTGCGCTCGCCCGCGATTTCCACCGCCCCGTCGGCATAGGCGGCGAAGGCCCGGTCCGGCGCGCAGAAGGCTTCGCGTTGAACGGTCAGCATGGCGGCGTGGATGTGGCGATCGGTGACGTCGTTCACGCGGACCTGCGAATCGACCATGGCCTTGCGCGCGGCGGTGAAATCCATCTTGGCAGCCTTTGACATTAGTTCCGGGAGGAATTCTGCGGCGCTTATAGGTCCGTGCGTTGCAGCGGACAATCCGATCTGATAGCGAACGCCCCTCGCGATGACCGCCCCCCGTTCCACGGGGTCTCGGCGGCCTGATGGCGGAGTGGTGACGCAGAGGACTGCAAATCCTTGCACCCGGGTTCGATTCCCGGTCAGGCCTCCATCGCAAGCATCAAGAAGGGCGCGGCCGTCGGGTCGCGCCCTTTGCTTTTCGGCCCTTGCCTCAGCCCGACAACGCCGGACTGGTCAGGTGGTGCAGCGCCACCGCGCTGGTCGCCGCCACATTCAATGAATCGAAGCCGCCCTTCATGGGTATGCCCACCGGCCGGCAGCGCGCGATCACCGACGTCGGCAGTCCTGGGCCTTCGGTCCCCAACAGCACGGCGACGGGTCCCTGGCGCCGAAAGCCGGCCAAGGTTTCCCTGGCCGAGGGCGTGAAGGCCAGGACTTCCACGCCGGCCGCATGCAGCCGGTCAAGGATCGCTTCCAGCGGTTCGCCCGTCGTCATCGGCGTGCGCAGCACGGCCCCGACCGAGACGCGGATGGCCTTGCGGTAGAAGGGATCGCAACAGCGGTCATCCAGCAGCACCGCCCGCGCCCCGAACGCGGCGGCGTTGCGAAACAGTCCGCCCATATTGTCGTGATTGCCGATTCCCGCGGCCACGACGAAGACATCGTCGGCCGCGACGCGCGAAATCGCCGCCGCACGCTGGCCGCCCTCGGGCTTTTCACCCAGCGCCAGTATCCCCCGGTGAAGCGGAAAGCCGGCGATCCGGTCCAGCACAGGCTGACTGGCGCAATAGACGGCGGCGCCGTCCGGCCACGCGGCGATCAGGTCCGCTAGCGCGCCGATCCGCTTGTCCGCCACAAGCAGGGCCTGCGGACGGCACAGCGAGGCGGATGACGCCAGCACGCGCACCACCACCTCCCCTTCGGCGATGAACAGGCCCTGGCGACCGGTCAGATCCCGCTCCCTGATGTCGCGAAACGGGGCGACGCGCGGATCGTCGGGGTCTGTGATGGAGATCGGATGATTTTGCACATTTTCCCCGTTGCACGACTCGAAGCCCCGCTGCTATAGGCCCGCCTCCCGAGCATGTTCCGCGGTAGCTCAGTGGTAGAGCAGCCGACTGTTAATCGGCTGGTCGTAGGTTCGAATCCTACCCGCGGAGCCACTCGGTTTTTCCCCATTTGACAATGTCATGCGTCGCGCGTTCCAGCGTCGGCGCCGGCATGAAGAGTCCACGCCGCCGGGCGACGGACGTCGGCGGCCTTCCGCCGCCCCTTTCGTCGGACGACAAGCGGCTGCCGCCCGATTCTTTCCGCTTCGTCATTTGACGGGGGTGCGCCGGGCGGTGAATGTGTCCCGCCGATGCGATGACTCGCACCGTCGTCAAGGGCCGCGGCGCGCGGCCCGCATTCTCGGGGGAGACCAGCTTTGGATAGACGTCGATTTCTCGCCGCCTGCGGCATCGGGGCCGGGGGCGCCCTGCTGCCCGGCTTCGTCGGGCGCGCCATCGCCGCCGAACAACTGGTCGAACCGGTCGACGTGGCGGTCAAGAAGCGCCTGGCCGACGCCGGTCTGAGCGCCGCGACCAACGCCGGCGCCAGCTATTGCGACGTCCGCGTCGGCCGCTATCTGCGCCAGTTCATCATCACGCGCGAAGCCAACGTCCAGAACGTGGTCAACACCGAGTCCATGGGCGTCGGCGTCCGCGTCATCGCCGACGGGGCCTGGGGCTTCGCCGCCACCAACGAGATGACCGCCGAGGCCGTCGCGAACGCCGCGCGCCTGGCCGCGGCCATCGCCCGCGCCAACGCCAAGAACCAGACCGCGCCGGTCCGTCTGGCCCCGACGCGCGGCGTCGGCGAGGTCAGCTGGCGCACGCCGATCCGTCGCAACGCGATGGAGGCCCCGCTGCAGGAGAAGGTCGATCTGCTGCTGGGCGTCAACGCCGCCGCCACCAACGCCGGCGCCAGCTTCGTCAACTCGATGATGTTCCTGGTCAACGAGCAGAAGTATTTCGCCAGCACCGACGGCTCCTACATCGACCAGGACATCCACCGCATCTGGGCGCCCTTCACCGTCACGGCGATCGACCAGACGACGGGCAAGTTCCGCTCTCGCGACGGGCTGTCGGCGCCGATGGGCATGGGTCTGGAATATCTGGACGGCGATGCGGCCGACAAGATCACGGCCCCGAACGGCGTGGTCAGCTACGGCATGTCCTACGACATGACCGAGGACGCGGTCGCAGCCGCCCGCCAGGCGCGGGAGAAGCTGACGGCCGCCTCGGTCAAGCCGGGCCGCTACGACCTGGTTCTGGACCCGAACCACCTGGGCCTGACCATCCACGAGTCGGTGGGCCACCCGCTGGAGCTGGATCGGGTGCTGGGCTACGAGGCGAACTACGCCGGCACCAGCTTCGCCACCCTGGACAAGCGCGAGGCGCGCTTCCAGTACGGCAGCGAGATCGTCAACATCATGGCCGACAAGACCCAGCGCGGCAGCCTGGGCGCGGTCGGCTACGACGACGAGGGCGTCCAGACCAAGAGCTGGCCGCTGATCCAGGACGGCAAGCTGGTCGACTATCAGACCACGCGCGATCAGGCTCATATCCTGGGCAAGGACGCCTCGGACGGCTGCTCCTACGCCGACTCCTGGTCGACGGTGCAGTTCCAGCGGATGCCCAACGTCTCGCTGCAGCCCGGCAAGACCAAGATGAGCGCCGCCGACATGATCGCCAATGTCGAGGACGGCATCTACATCCTGGGCCGCGGTTCCTTCTCGATCGACCAGCAGCGCTACAACGCCCAGTTCGGCGGGACTCTGTTCTACGAGATCAAGAACGGCCGCATCACCCAGCCGCTGGAAGACGTGGCCTATCAGATGCGCACGCCCGAGTTCTGGAACGCCTGCTCGGCCATCTGCGACGAAAGCGACTATCGGATGTTCGGCTCCTTCTTCGACGGCAAGGGCCAGCCCAGCCAGGTCTCGGCCGTCAGCCACGGCTCGTCGACCACGCGCTTCGACGGCATCAACGTCATCAACACCGCGCGTTCGCTCGGCTGATCGGGATCGGGGACACAACAATGAGCATCATGACCGAGACCGAGGCCAAGGCGATCCTGGACAAGGTGATCGCCCTGTCGACCGCCGACGAGTGCACGGCCCAGCTGAACGGCTCCATCGACGGCAACATCCGCTTCGCCCTGAACAACGTCTCGACCAGCGGCGTCGTCAGCAACACCGACCTGGCCGTTCAGGTGGCGTTCGGAAAGCGGGTCGGCGTCGCCACCATCAACGAGTTCTCCGACGAGGCCCTGGCGCGCGTGGTTCGTCGCGCCGAGGACCTGGCCAAGCTGGCGCCGGAAAACCCCGAGTTCGTGCCCGCCGTGGGTCCGCAGCAGTACCGGCCCAGCCAGACCTTCAGCGAGGCGACGGCGGCCATCACCCCCGAACAGCGCGCCGAGGTCGCCCGCGCCTCCATCGCGCCGTGCCGGGCCGAGAACCTGATCGCCGCCGGCTTCCTGCTGGATGGCCAGACCTTCGTCGCCTTCGCCAATTCGAACGGCAACTTCGGCTATCAGCGCGCCACGGGCATGGACTACACCTGCACGGTGCGGACCGCCGATGGCCGGGGTTCGGGCTGGGTCGGGCGCAACCTTCAGGATTCTAGCCGTTTCAACGCCGGCGACGACATCCAGATCGCCATGCGCAAGGCGGCGGCCTCGGCCGACGCCCAGGCGTTGGAGCCCGGCAAATACACCGTGATCCTGGAGCCGGCGGCGGCCGCCGGCCTGATCTCCTTCATGTTCAACTTCTTCGACGCCCGCCCGGCGGACGAAGGACGCAGCTTCCTGTCCAAGGCCGGCGGCGGCAACAAGCTGGGCGAGCAGGTCTATGACCCGCGCGTCAACATCTTCGCCGATCCGTGGCACGACGAGGCGCCGGTCATGCCTTGGGACGACGAAGGCCTGCCGCGCGACCGCCTGCCCTTCGTCGAGAACGGCAAGATCGCCAACCTGATCTACTCGCGCTACTGGGCGCAGAAGCAGGGCAAGACGGCCGTGGGCCAGCCGGGCAACCTGATCATGTCCGGCGGCACGAAGTCGACCTCGGACCTGGTGCGCGAGACCGAGCGCGGCATCCTGGTGACGCGCACCTGGTACATCCGCATGGTGGACCCGCAAACGGTGTTGCTGACGGGCCTGACCCGCGACGGCACCTTCTATATCGAGAACGGCGAGCTGAAGTATCCGATCAAGAACTTCCGCTTCAACGAGTCGCCGGTGATCATGCTGAACAACATCGACGAATTGGGGCGGCCGGTGCGCGTGGCCGGCGACGAGTCCTCGTTCCGGATGATGATCCCGCCGATGCGTCTGCGCGACTTCACCTTCACCTCCCTGTCGGACGCGGTCTGACGACGGGATGGGCGGCGGTCGGCTCACCCGTGCGGACTGCCTGCGACTGCTGGCCGGCGGCGCGCTGGGCTCCCTGGTTTCAGGGCGTCCGGCCGTCGCCGCGCCGACCTACGACTTCTGGTTCACCCGTCTGCGCTACGATTCCGGCGACTGGGACGTGGACCAGCGGATGCCGTCGAACATCCTGACCTCCCTGGTCGACTACACCAACCTGCGGATCGACCCGGAGGAGCGGGTGGTGCGCCTGTCCGACCCGGCGATGCTGAGGGCGCCGTTCTGCTATCTGGCGGGACACAAGCTGGTCGAGTTCAACGCCGCCGAGGCGGCCAATTTCGAACGCTATGTCAGGAACGGCGGCTTCGTCTTCGTCGACGACTGCAACCACGACATCGACGGCCTGTTCGCCACCTCGTTCGAGCGTCAGATGGCGAGCCTGTTCGGCGCCGACGCCCTGAACAAGCTGCCCAACGATCACGCCCTCTATCGCAGCTTCTTCCAGTTCGACGGCCCGCCGGCCACCAGCTTCGAGCTGAACGGCTGGGGCGACGACCTGGTGCACGACTATCTGAAGGGCATCGTCGTGAACGGCCGGCTGGGCGTGCTCTACAGCAACAAGGATTACGGCTGCGAGTGGGACTACGACTGGCGCAACAAGCGCTTCCTGGCCGAAGACAACACCAAGTTCGCGGTCAACATCGTGATCTACGCCCTGACCGCCTGACCCCTCCCCGCCTGGAACTCCCATGACCGACACGCCCAGCGAAGCCGAAATCAAGGACCGTCTCGACCAGCTCGGTCGCCTGCGCCAGGCGATCGGTCAGGCCATCGTCGGTCAGGAGCAGGTGGTCGAACAGCTGCTGGTCGGCCTGCTGGCGGGCGGCCACTGTCTGATCGAGGGCGTCCCCGGCCTGGGCAAGACGCTTCTGGTGCGGACCCTGGGTCAGGCGCTGGCGCTGGACTTCCACCGCGTCCAGTTCACCCCCGACCTGATGCCCAGCGACATCCTGGGCACCGAGGTGCTGGAAGAGGATCACGGCACGGGCCATCGGCGCTTCCGTTTCCAGCCGGGCCCGGTCTTCACCAACCTGCTGCTGGCTGACGAACTGAACCGCACCCCGCCCAAGACCCAGGCCGCGCTGCTGGAGGCGATGCAGGAGCATACCGTCAGCTACGCCGGCGTGACCCATCGGCTGGCAGAGCCCTTCTTCGTCCTGGCGACGCAGAACCCGCTGGATCAGGCGGGCACCTATCCCCTGCCGGAAGCGCAGCTCGACCGCTTTCTGCTGAACATCCGGGTCGGCTATCCGACCGCCTCCGAAGAGCGCGCCATCCTGGTCCAGACGACCGGCGCCGGCGGCGCCGAAGTCCCGCAGGTGATGCAGGGGCCGGACATCGTGGCCCTGCAGAAATGGGTGCGTCAGGTCCATGTGGGCGACGGGCTGATGGACTGGATCGTCGCCCTGGTGCGGGCCACGCGGCCGGCGCCCGACGCGCCGGCCGTCGTGCGTGACTACGTCCGCTGGGGCGCCGGTCCACGCGCGGGACAGGCCCTGATCCTGGCGTGCAAGGCCCGCGCCCTGCTGCACGGGCGTCTGGCCGCGACGCGCGAGGACGTCCTGGCCCTGGCCGCGCCAGTGATGCGCCACCGCATCCTGCTGTCCTTCGCCGCCGAGGCCGAGGCCAAGAGCGCCGACGCCGTCATCGCGGACCTGCTGACGACCCTGCCCGCCCCCGCCTCGGACTGAGGCGCCGATGTCGCCGCTCGACCTGCCTGCCGATCTGCGCAGCCGCCTGCGGCGGCTGTCGCTGACGCCGCGTCGGCCGGCGATGCTGTCCGCGGCCGGCCAGCACGACAGCCGCAATCGCGGGGGCGGGTTGGAGTTCGCCCAGTATCGGCCCTACGAGCGCGGCGACGACCTGCGCCGGATCGACTGGAAGCTCTACGCCCGGTCGGACCGCTTCTTCGTACGCGACGCCGAACGCGAGAGCCCGGTGGCGATCTGGATCGTGCTGGACGCCAGCGCCTCCATGAGCCAGGCGGACCTGGCGACGCCGCTGTGGAGCCGGTTCGACGCCGCACGCCGCCTGGCCGCCAGCCTGATCCAGGTGGCTCTGCAACAGGGCGACTGCTTCGGCCTGATGGTCGCCTCGGCCGGCGCGCCCGTCGTCATCGAACCGGGCGCCGGCGCGCGCCATCGCGACCGGCTGTCGTTGGCGCTGGCCCCGCTTCAACCCGGGGGTGTCGCCCACTGGACGCGCGATGTGGCGGTGTTGGGCCAGCGTCTGGGCCCAAGCGATCTGATCCTGTTTCTGAGCGACGGGTTCGACGAAGACTGCGTCGCCGGGGCCGAACGGCTGGCCGCCTCCGGTCGCGACGTCGCCCTGATCCAGATCCTGACCGCCGACGAACGGGACTTCCCCTTCGACGACGGCTATCGCTTCGAGGATCCCGAGTCTGACGGCCATGTGGTCGGCGACGGACGCGCCCTGCGCGCCGGCTATCTGGCCCGCATGGCCGAGGCGCGGGCCGCCCTGGTCGCCCGCCTGGACGCCCACGGCGTGCGCCACGCCCTTCATGTGGTCGACGAGCCGGCGGACCGTCCCATACAGGCCCTGTTCCGCGAGGCGACGCGGTCATGAGCCCGGCCCTGCTCGCGCCCTTCGCCCTCGTCGCCCTGGCGGCGCTGGCGATCCCCGTCGTCATCCACATCGCCCGGCGAACCCAGACGCGCACGGTCGCCTTCGCCGCCCTGCGCTGGCTGAAGCGCGATCCCAGGTACCGCCGACGCCTTCGGATCGACGAACGGCGGCTGCTGGCCGCCCGATTGGCGCTGCTGGCCGCGATCGTCCTGGGCCTGGCCCAGCCCGTGCTGCGCGGCCTGGCCGACGACCGTCCGGTCTTCGCCGTCGCCCCTGGCGTGGACCCGGCCCGCCTGCCCGCGCCGCGACAGGACAACGCCCGGCGGATCTGGCTGGCCCCTGGCTTTCCGTCTCTCGACAACGCCCCGCCGACAGGAGGCGAGGGTCAGGACCTCGTCAGCCTGATCCGGCAACTGGACGCCGACCTTCCCCAGGGGACGCCGCTGGAACTGGTCGCGCCGTCGGTCCTGGACGGCGTCGATGCGGAACGCCCGCGCCTGTCGCGGGCGGTCGCATGGCGCGTGGCGGATCCCGCCCCCGCATCGGCGCCGGCTTCCTCCCCGCCGCCCCGCCTCACGGTCCGCTACGCCCCGGATGCGGAACGCCAGGCCCGGTTTTTCCGGGCCGCCGTCTCGGCCTGGACGGCGCCGGACCTGCGGCCCGCCTTCGACGCCGCCTCGACCGACAAGGCGCTGGGCGCCGACCCCGGCGCGCTGGTGTGGCTGGCGGCCGGCGCTCCGTCCGCCGAGGTCGTCGCCTGGATCCGCGCCGGGGGCGTGGCCCTTCTGTCCTCCGACGCCGTCCTGCCGTTCGAAGGCGAGGCCGTCGCCGCCTGGCGCGACGACGCCGGCGCGCCCTTGGCGATGCAGGGCCTGGTCGGCAAGGGGCGGGTCGTGCATCTGACGCGGCCGCTGACGCCGTCGGCCATGCCCGCCGTGGCCCAGGCCGACTTTCCCGACGCGCTTTGGCGGCTGCTGGCGCCGTCGCCGCAGCCCGCGCGCGTCGCCGCCGTCGATCACGCCCCGCTGACGGGGGGGCCGGCTCCTCGGCTTCCGGCCTTGGACGCAAGACCCTGGCTGGCTGTGCTCGTCGCCCTGCTGTTCGCGGTCGAGCGCTGGCTCGCCACCCGCCGACGTCGAGCGGTCGCGCCATGACCGCACGCAAACCCTCGCTCCAGCAGCAAGCCCTTCGGCTTCAGAACGCCGCCCGCCGCCGCGCGGCCCTGGACACGCTGGCGATCGGCCTGCCGCTGACGACGGGCATTGTGCTTCTGTGCCTGCGGATTTTCGGTCCGGAGGTCGCGGCCGCCGTCGCCGTCGGCCTGCTCCTGGCGACTTCGATCACGGCCGCCTGGCGGATCCGCCGTCTTGACCGGGCGTGGCTCGTCGCCCGACTGGACGCCGGCGCCCCGCCGTTGGAAGACAGCGCCGACCTGCTGTTCCGCGACCCCGCCGCGCTGAAGGGGTTCGCCGCCCTGCAACGCGGCCGCCTGGAGCGCCGAACGGACGCTCTGGAGCGAATGGATCTGCGGCCGCCGTGGTCGCGCCGGCCCATCGTCAGCGCTGTCTTGGTCGGCGCGGCGATCGGCCTGGCGGCGGCCATCTGGCCTTCCACGCAGCCGGTCGATGCAGGGCGCCGCGTCACGCCCCATTCAGCCGGGGCGCCGAAGGTGACGCGCACCCGCCTGCGGATCGTCCCGCCCGCCTATACGGGGCTGCCCGCGCGCGAGCAGCCCGCGCTGGACGCCCGCGCGCCAGAGGGATCACGTATCGAGTGGGTGATCGACATGGCGCCCGGGCCTGACGCCGCACAGCTGGTCTTTCCCGGCGCGGCGGCCGTGACGCTGGCCCGCCGGGGCGGCGGCTGGCGGGGCGCGACGACCCTGACCGCCTCGACCCTCTATCGCCTGGAGGCCCAGGGGCTGGAGCGCCAGCGACTGCACCGGCTGAACGCCGTCATCGACGCCGCCCCGGTCGTTCGCATCGTGGAGCCCGACGCCCAGTTGGTCCTGACGCGCCCCGGCCAGACGCGCTGGACCCCGGTGTTCGAGGTCACGGACGACTACGGCGTTGCGCCCGGCGCGGTGCTGCGCATCGCCGTGACCCGGGGCGAGGGCGAGAACATCACCGTCAAGCATCGCACCCTGCCGCTGACCGGTCGCGGCGACGGCCGGCGCAAGCGTTTCTCCGTCACCCTGGATCTGGCGCGCGAGGGCCTGGCGCCGGGCGGCGACATGATCGTGCAGCTGGCGGCGCGCGACAATCGCGCCCCGGCTCCGCAGACGGTCGACGGCCCCAGCGTGATCCTGCGCTGGCCGTCGGCCCAGGGGCTGGAGGGCGGCCTGGACGGCATGGTCCGCCAGACCCTGCCCGCCTACTTCCGCAGCCAGCGGCAGATCATCATCGACGCCGAGGCGCTGATCGCGGATCGCCGCCGGATCGGCGCCGACCGGTTCCAGAGCCGCTCCAACGCGTTGGGCGCCGACCAGGCTCAGTTGCGCCTGCGCTATGGCCAGTTCATGGGCGAAGAGGCCGAGGGCGGCGGCGCCGGCGGAATCGCGCTGCCGACAAACGACGCGCCCTCGCGCCCGGCGCTTCCGACCAACGACGCCCCCGCGCCGGCCCCGGCGGCGGCCGAGGCCGATCACGATCATGCGGATCACGACCACGCCGATCACGACCACGCGCATGACGCCGGACCGCCCGCCTTCGGCTCGCAGATGGATGTGACGGCGCAGTTCGGCCACGTCCACGACACGCCGGAGGCGGCGACGCTGTTCGACCCCGGCACGCGCGACACCCTGCGCCAGGCGCTGAACGCCATGTGGGGCTCCGAACGCGCCCTTCGCCAGGGTCTGCCGGAAGACGCCCTGCCCTACGCCCACCGCGCGCTGGAGCTGCTGAAGGAGGCCCAGCAGGCCACGCGAATCTTCCTGGCGCGCACCGGCGCGAACCTGCCGCCCGTCGACCTGTCGCGCCGCCTGAGCGGAGACCGCGACGGGATCGTCGGCGGGGCGTTCGCCGCCCTGCCGGACCGGACCGCCGACGCCACGGCCGCCGACGTCTGGCGCGCCCTTCAAGAGCGGCCGGGCCCGACGGGGCCCCTGAGATTGGACGCGCTGGATCGCTGGGTTCGCGACAACCGCGGCCGGCTGCAGGACCCGCTGGCGCTGACGGCGGCCATCGACACCGTCCGCAACGAACCCGATTGCCGGCCGTGCCGCGCCCGGCTGCGCGCCCTTCTCTGGACCGCGCTGGATCGGCCGCCGCCCGCCGTCCAGCGTCGCACGGCGCCGGACGCGCGCGGGCGGCGCTATCTGGAGGCCCTGCAATGACCGGGGCCGCCTCCATTCCCGTTTGGGTCGGCGTCGCCATCGGCCTGATCGTGGCGATCAGCCTGGCGCGGCTGATCCTGTGGCGACAGGCGGCGCCCGTCGACCAGCGTTCGTCCCTGTGGCGGCTGGCCCTGCTGATGACGCTGAACGTCGCGGCGGGCGCGCTGCTTTATCTGACCCTGTTCCCGCCAGCCACGTCGCTGCGGGCGGGCGCCCTGGTGGTGGCCACGCGGGGGGCGCCCGGCGTTATCGCGACCGGACCGGGGGACAGGCTGATCGCCCTGCCCGAAGCCGGCGCCGTGGCGGGGGCCGAACCGGCGCCGGACCTGGCCACGGCCTTGCGACGGTTTCCCGACGCCGCCCGCCTGCGGATCGTGGGCGGCGGGCTGGAACCGCGCGACCTGCAGCCCCTGCCTGTTCCGACGACCTATGCGCCGCCCCCCCTTGCGCGAGGCGTCATCGAAGCGGCCCTGCCCGCACCGGTCGCCCCAGGCGGAACGTTCAGCGTGGCGGGGCGGGTCGGCGCCCTGCCCTCCGGCTCGATCGCCCTGGTCGATCCGTCCAACGCGGTGGTGGATCACGCCGCCGTCGTCGCCGGCGGCCGCTTCACGCTGCGATCCAGCGCGCGGGTGGCGGGTCAGGCCCTGTTCGCCCTTCGCCTGCAGGACGCCGCCGGCCGCACGGTCGAGCAGATCGCCGTGCCCGTCGACGCCCACCCTGCGCCGCGTCCTCGGGTCCTGGCCCTGGAAGGCGCGCCCAACCCCGAGACCAAATATCTGCGCCGGTGGGCCCAGGACGCCGACGTCGATCTGCGCCTCCAGGTCGATCTGGGCGGGGGCCTGCAGATGGGCGACCCGCCGGGGGCGCTGACGGCGGCCCGTCTTCGCGACGTCGACCTGCTGGTCATCGACGACCGGCGTTGGGAAGGCCTGTCCCCTCAGGCGCGCGCGGCCGTGACGGCGGCGGTGCGCGACGGGATGGGCCTTCTGCTGCGGCCGACCGACGCCCTGTCCGGCGCCACGCGTCGCGAATGGGCGGCGCTGGGCTTTCCGCTGAGCGGCGGCGGCGACGCCCGCGAGGTGGAGTTGCCCCCCGCCCCGGCGTCGACGACCAGCGGCGACGCCGCCGTGCGCGCCGAGACGCCGGCGCCCCTGGAACGGCGCGACTTCACCCTGTCCGGATCCGATACGGCGTCCCTACTGCGCGCCGCGGACGGAACCGAACTCGCGGGGTGGCGCCCGCTGGGTCTGGGCCGGGTCGGCGTCTGGACCGTCGCCGACAGCTATGTGCTTGTCCTGACCGGCCGGGGCGATACGCACGGCGCGCTGTGGAGCGCGCTTTTCTCCGGCCTGTCACGGCCCGAGCCGAGCCGCAGGCTGCACGTCGACGGCTTCTCGACGGCGGGCGTGCGACTGGTGGCGTGCGCGGTCGCCGCGAACACGATCGTCGTCGATCCGGCCGGACGAGAAAGCCGTCTGCTGGTCGATCCCGCAACCGGCGACCACGCCTGCGCCGCCTACTGGCCGCAACGCGCGGGCTGGCACATGGCGCGGACGCCGGACGGCGCGCAGACCGCCTTCTATGTTCACCCGCGTGACGCGGCGCCGTCGCTTCGGGCGTTCCAGGCGCGCGAGGCCACCCGCCAATTGGCCGCCGTTTCAGCCCCCCGGCCCGCCGCCGCGGCGGCCGACCGGCACGGACGCGGCGCGGCCTGGCCCTGGTTCGCCGCGCTGCTGGCCGTCCTCGCGTTTCTGTGGACAATCGAGCGCTGGCGGCCGAAGCGGACCGCGCCTGGGGACTGAGGCCCGGCGCGGTGGGCGATTTCGCTTGCATAATCATATAAGGATATCCTTATATGATGCCATGACCCTGACCGCGGATCAAACCGTCGAAGCCCTGCGCGCTGCTGGCGAACCGACCCGCCTGCGCGTGCTGTCGCTGCTGGCGGGGGAAGAACTGTCGGTCATGGAACTGTCCCGCATCCTGGACCAGAGCCAGCCGCGCGTGTCGCGCCACCTGAAGCTGATGACGGATGCGGGCCTGATCGAGCGCTTTCCCGACGGCGCGCGCGTCTATTACCGCCTGTCGCACGACGCCCAGGCGCGGCGACTGATCGATACGGTCCTGGATATCCTGGCCGACGACGCCGGCGAGGCCGACCACCGTCGCCTGGATGAGGTCCGCAAGGATCGCGAGGAAGCCGCCGCCGCCTATTTCGAACAGATCGCCCCCCAATGGGACAGGTTGCGCTCTCTCTACGTCAGCGAGAATGCGGTCGAGGCGGCGCTGGAGCAGGCCGCCGGTCCCGGCCCGTTCGAACGCGTGGTCGATCTGGGCACCGGTTCGGGCCGGATGCTGACCCTGTTCGGCAAGAAGGCGAAGATGGCGGTGGGCCTGGACCTGAGCCAGAACATGCTGAACATCGCCCGGACCAATGTGTCGAAGGCCGGGCTGGACAAGGTCGAACTGCGCCACGGCGACATCTTCGCCACCCGCCTGCCGGTCCACAGCGCCGATCTGGTGATCGTGCATCAGGTGCTGCACTACCTGGCCGATCCCGCCGCCGCCGTGGCCGAGGCCGCGCGGCTGGTCAGCCCGGGCGGGCGCCTGCTGATCGTCGACTTCGCGCCGCACGACTTCGAACACATGCGCGAGGCGCATCAGCATCGCCGTCTCGGCTTCGCCGACACCGAGATCGCCGGCTGGCTGAAGGAGGCGGGCCTGACCAGCTTCGCCCCCATCGCCCTGCCGCCCGACCGCGAGGGCCTGACCGTGACCATCTGGACCGGCGAACGCCCCGCCGTCCCCTCAGCCGTCCAAGATCGAAAGACCGCCTGATGGCCAGCCTGTCCGAAGCCCGCGCCCTGCTGCTGTCGCCGCTCGGTCCGGTCGCCCGCGCCGGATCGAACCATGCGCCCGTGCGCGTGTCGTTCGAGTTCTTTCCGCCCAAGTCGGATGACGCCGAGGCCAGCCTGTGGAAAGCGATCCGGCGGCTGGAACCGCTGAACCCGGCCTTCGTCTCAGTCACCTACGGGGCGGGCGGCTCCACGCGCGAACGCACGCACCGCACGGTCCAGCGCATCATCGCCGAGACCGCCCTGCGCCCCGCCGCCCACCTGACCTGCGTCGAGGCCAGCCGCGACGAGGTCGACGAGGTCATCGACAGCTACAAGGCCATCGGCGTCGACCACATCGTCGCCCTGCGCGGCGACCCGCCGGGTGGAGACGGAATCGGCGGCGTGTATCGACCGCGCGCCGACGGCTACGCCAATGCGACCGAACTGACCGCCGCCATCGGCCGCGCCGGCGGGTTCGAGGTGACGGTCGGCGCCTATCCCGAGAAACATCCCGAAAGCCCGTCGATCGACCACGACATCGACGTGCTGAAGGCCAAGGTCGACGCCGGGGCCACCCGCGCGGTCAGCCAGTTCTTCTTCGACATCGACGCCTTCCTGCGCTTCCGCGACCGGGTGCGGGCGGCGGGCGTGACCATTCCGCTGATCCCCGGCGTCATGCCGGTGTCGAACTTCAACGGCCTGAAGCGGATGAGCGCCGCCTGCGGCGCCGCGGTGCCCGACTGGCTGGCGGCCCATTTCGACGGTCTGGACGACGACCCCGAGACCCGCAAGCTTCTGGCCGCCTCGGTCGCCGCCGAAACCTGCGCCCGGTTGCAGGAAGAAGGCTTCAGCGACTTCCACTTCTACACCCTGAACCGCGCCGACCTGGTCTATGCGATCTGCCGGGTGCTGGGCGTGCGTGAACAGAAGGCGGTCGCCCAATGACGCCCCCCCCCGCCCGCGCCGACCGCATCGCCGCCCTGCATGCGGCGGCGAAGGAACGCATCCTGGTGCTGGACGGCAGCTGGGGCGTGATGATCCAGCGGCGCGGCCTGAGCGAGGCCGACTTCCGCGCCGATCGCTTCGTCGCCGCCAACGGCTATGACGAAAAGCAGCAGATGAAGGGGAACAACGACATCCTCTGCATCACCCGGCCCGACATCATCGCCGACCTGCACGAGCAGTATTACGCCGCCGGCGCCGACATCTCCGAGACCAACACCTTCTCGGCGACGACCATCGCCCAGGAAGACTACGCCCTGGACGAACAGGCGGTGTGGGACATCAATCTGGAAGGCGCGAAACTGGCGCGCGCCGCCGCCGACCGCTGGACCGAGAAGCAGCCGGACAAGCCCCGCTTCGCCGCCGGCTCCATCGGTCCCCTGAACAAGATGCTGTCGATGTCGTCGGACGTGAACGATCCCGGCGCCCGCAGCGTGACCTTCGACCAGGTCTATGAGGCCTATCGCCATCAGGTGAAGGCGCTGAACGAAGGCGGCGTCGATCTGTATCTGATCGAGACCATCACCGACACGCTGAACTGCAAGGCCGCGATCAAGGCGATCAAGGATCTGGAGGACGAGGGCATGGACGCCCTGCCCATCTGGATTTCCGGCACCATCACCGACCGTTCGGGCCGCACCCTGTCGGGCCAGACGGCCGAGGCCTTCTGGAACAGCGTGCGTCACGCCAAGCCCTTCGCCGTCGGCTTCAACTGCGCCCTGGGCGCCGATCTGATGCGCCCGTTCATCGCCGAACTGAGCCGCGTGGCCGACACCCTGGTCGCCGCCTATCCCAACGCCGGCCTGCCCAACGCCATGGGCCAGTACGACGAGCAGCCGCACGAGACCGCCCACTTCATCGAGGAATGGGCCGCCTCCGGCCTGGTCAACATCGTCGGCGGCTGCTGCGGCACCACGCCGGATCACATCCGGCACGTGGCCGAAGAAGTCGCGCCGCTGAAGCCCCGCGCGGTCCCGGAGCGGCCGGTGGCGCTGCGCCTGTCGGGGCTCGAGCCGTTCGAGTTGGTGGCGTGAGACACGAATGGACAAATCCTCCCCCGCCCTGCGGGGGAGGGGGACCGCGGAGCGGTGGAGGGGGCGACAATGCCTCCGCCGTCTGCCGCCTCGCTCGAATCAATATCCCGGAAGCGCAGGCATCTCATTTGCGTCCGCCCCCTCCACCACGCTTCGCGCGGTCCCCCTCCCCCGCTTCGCAAGGGAGGATCTAGATGCGTCCCGTCTTCATCAACGTCGGCGAACGCACCAATGTCACCGGCTCGGCCAAATTCCGCAAGCTGGTGGTCGAGGGCGATTACGCCGCCGCGCTGGATGTCGCGCGCCAGCAGGTCGAGGCGGGCGCCCAGGTCATCGACGTCAACATGGACGAGGGTCTGCTGGACGGCGTCGTCGCCATGCGGACCTTCCTCAACCTGATCGCGGCCGAGCCGGACATCGCCCGCGTGCCGGTGATGATCGACTCATCCAAATGGGAGGTCATCGAGGCCGGGCTGAAGTGCGTCCAGGGCAAGCCCATCGTGAACTCCATCTCGATGAAGGCGGGCGAGGCCGAGTTCCGGGAGCAGGCCGTCAAATGCCTGCGCTACGGCGCCGCCGTCGTGGTCATGGCCTTCGACGAGGCAGGCCAGGCCGACACGGCCGCCCGCAAGATCGAGATCTGCACCCGCGCCTACCGCATCCTGGTCGACGAGGTCGGCTTCCCGCCCGAGGACATCATCTTCGACCCCAACATCTTCGCCGTGGCGACGGGGATCGAGGAGCACGACAACTACGCCGTCGACTTCATCGAGGCGACGCGCGAGATCAAGCGCACCCTGCCCTACGCCCGCATATCCGGCGGCGTGTCGAACGTCTCGTTCAGCTTCCGCGGCAACGAGCCGGTGCGCCGGGCGATCCACTCGGTCTTCCTGTACCACGCCATCAACGCCGGCATGGACATGGGGATCGTCAACGCCGGCGACCTGCCCGTCTATGACGACATCGACCCGACCCTGCGCGAGGCGGTCGAGGACGTGATCCTGAACCGGCCGCAGCGGACCAACGTGTCCAACACCGAGCGGCTGGTGGACATGGCCCCGTCCTACAAGGGCGAAAAGGGCGCGGCCAAGGCCGTCGATCTGAAATGGCGCGACGCCCCCGTCGGCAAGCGGATCGAGCACGCCTTGGTCAACGGCGTCACGGAGTTCATCGAGGCCGACACCGAAGAGGCGCGCAGCCAGGCCGAGCGCCCCCTGCACGTCATCGAAGGCCCGCTGATGGACGGGATGAACGTGGTCGGCGACCTGTTCGGCTCGGGCAAGATGTTCCTGCCGCAGGTGGTGAAGTCGGCCCGCGTAATGAAACAGGCCGTGGCCTACCTCGAGCCCTTCATGGAGGCGGAAAAGGCCGGCCAGCCCCGCTCTTCCAACGGCCGCATCCTGATGGCCACCGTCAAGGGCGACGTCCACGACATCGGCAAGAACATCGTCGGCGTGGTTCTCCAGTGCAATAATTACGAGGTGGTGGACCTGGGCGTCATGGTCCCCGCCGACCGCATCCTGGACGAGGCCAAGGCCCGGAATTGCGACATCATCGGCCTGTCGGGCCTGATCACGCCGTCGCTAGACGAGATGGTCTTCGTCGCCGCCGAGATGGAGCGGCGCGGCTTCGACATTCCCCTGCTGATCGGCGGCGCCACGACCAGCCGCACCCATACGGCGGTCAAGATCGAGCCGGCCTATCAGCGCGGATCGACCACCTATGTCGTGGACGCCAGCCGCGCCGTCAGCGTGGTCTCTGGCCTGCTGTCGCCGACCGAAAGGGCCCGAAACGAGCAGGCGACCCGCGACGAATACATCCGCATCCGCGAACAGTATGCGCGCGGCCAGGACGTGAAGGCTCGCGCCAGCCTGCAGCAGGCGCGGGACAATCGCTGGCGGCCTGCGCAGGGTCAGACGCCCGCCCCGCCGCCGTCCTTCCTGGGCGTGCGCGCCTTCGACGCCTGGGACCTTCAGGACCTGGCCGACCACATCGACTGGACCCCCTTCTTCGCCAGTTGGGAGTTGATCGGCCGCTATCCCCTGATCCTGGAGGACGAAATCGTCGGCGAGGCCGCGCGCGACCTGTTCGCGGACGCCCAGGCCATGCTGAAGCGGATCGTCGACGAGCGCTGGTTCACGGCACGCGGCGTCGTCGGCTTCTGGCCCGCCAACGCGCGCGGCGACGACATCGTGGTCTGGAGCGACGAGACCCGCGCGACCGAGCTCGCCCGCTTCCACGGCCTGCGCCAGCAGATCGCCAAGTCGAACGGCAAGCCGAACCTGTCGATCTCCGACTTCGTGGCCGAGAACGGCGCGGACTATATCGGCGCCTTCGCCGTCACCGCCGGACACGGCGAACTGGAGAAGGCGGCCGCGTTCAAGGCGGCGGGCGACGACTATTCCGCCATCCTGGCCACGGCTCTCGCCGACCGCCTGGCCGAGGCCTTCGCCGAGCGGATGCACAAGGAGGTTCGCACCACCTTGTGGGGCTATGCGCCCAATGAAGCGGCGTCGGTCGAGGATCTGATCGCCGAGAAATACCAGGGCGTCCGTCCCGCCCCCGGCTATCCGGCCCAACCGGACCATACGGAAAAGGCGACCCTGTTCCGCCTGCTGGAGGCCGGGCCGAACGCCGGCATGGCCCTGACCGAAAGCTTCGCCATGACCCCGCCGGCCTCGGTTTCGGGCCTCTACTTCGCTCACCCGGGAAGCCACTATTTCGGCGTCGGCAAGATCGACCGCGACCAGGTCGAGGACTACGCCGCGCGCAAGGGATGGGATCTGGCCACGGCCGAACGCTGGCTGGCGCCGATCCTGAACTACGATCCCTACGCCCGCAAACGCGAAACGGCGGCCTGACCGAAGCCGGGCCGCCGTCGACAATCCGAGCCCGGACCGCGATCAGTCCGTCGGCGTTGCGTCCTGAAGCCCAACCTCGGCCGGCGTGGCCGGCGGCGTGGTGATGTTGTCGCGAATGCGCCGTGCGGCGTGCTCGCAACGTCCCGGCAGGCCGAAGAACAGCCCGAAGGCCTGGCTGCGGCTGGTCTCGTCCGCATTGGCGAGCAGAGGCGCCCATTGGGCCTTGGCCGCGGCGGCCGCCCTTTGGGCCTCGGCCTTGGCGGCGGCGGACTGACGGGGCTCGGCCGCGACCAGGGCGCTGCGGAAATCCTGCGCCTCCAGCCGCCCCAGTCTGACCAGTTCGGTGTCCTCGGCCGAGCGATCCGTCAGGGTGTCGCCCAGATCGGCGTGACCCGTCACCAACGCATCGCACCACGCCACCAGCGGATAATCCTGCGTCGGCGCCCCGCGCGGCAGAGGATTGGAATAGGCCAAGGCTTCGCGCAGGCGCACGGAATCGGCGGACTCGGAAACGGACGAAGCCGTGGCGATGGGGCCATCGCCGGGCGGGGTTTGTTGCAAGGTGAACGCGGCGGTGATCGCCAAGGCCAGAAACATGCAATCCTCATTCAGGGCGGCGTCGAACTCGCTTCAAACGCAAGGAGAGCTTGAGCGTTGCCAATGGCCGTTTGGAGGCGCGCCAAAAGAAAAAGGGCGGACCTTGCGGTCCGCCCTTCGCTCGTATCGATCCGCTCTTAGAAGCGAGCCTTCATAGCGATGTTAAAGGTGCGGCCGAACACTCGATACAGTTGCGTGTCCGTGTTCGCCTGTCCGTAACCGACACCCGAAGCGGTTTGCTCAGGCATACGATCAAAAACATTACCGACGAACGCCGTGATCTGGAGATTATCACTCACGTTGTAACGTGCTGAGAAGTCCAGATAGTTGGAGGACGGCGTGTAGACCGGGCTACCATCATTGTAATTCGGACCAAAGGCGATGTCCTCCAGCTGCGGGATGTAGTTCCAGCGGGTGAAGAAAGTGAAGTCACCGATGTCATACGAGACGGACAGCACCGACTTCCAATCGAAGATCCCGCCCCCGATGTAAGCCACGGCCGTGCCAGCATACTCGTCACCGTCATAGTCCAACGAGTCGACGTAGGTGAAGAGCTCGTTGATACGGAAGCGGCCCGGCAGGCCGACGTCAGCACCATCCAACACGAAGTCCAGTTGGAAGTCGTAACCCTTGGTACGCTGGTAGCCAAGGTTGGTGCGGGTGGTGTTCACAAAGTCGATTTGACCCGTTAGCGGATCACGGACGACGCGCGAGCAACCTTCGGCCGAGGCATCCAGCGATCCGTAGCAGTCATTGATCCAGTAACCCGCGCCCAGCGACGCCACCAGGTTGGTGATGTCGATGTCGTAGTAGTCGACTGAAGCGCGAATGGTGCCGACAGGCGACTGCGGCTGGAAGACCAAACCGATCGTGGTGGTTTCGGCCTCTTCCGGCGCAAGGTTCGGGTTACCAAACGCGAACGCCTCGACCTGAGTATTCGCTTGGGTGAAGCCGGTGAAGTCGTAACCACCCGCCTGGGCCGAGCAGAATGCCAGCAGTTGGGCCGACGGGTTCGCAGCCGACCGGCAGGGATCGGTGTAGCTGGCGAAGCCTTGGTCGCCGTTCTGGAACAGTTCGAACACCGAGGGCGCACGGACCGCAGTATTGTACATCGCGCGGACCTTCACCCAGTCCACCGGCGACCATTCGGCGCCGAGCTTGTAGGTCTCTTGCCCGCCGATGGTGTTGTAGTCGGAGTAGCGCGCCCCGGCTTCCAGTCCCAGGTAGTTGAAGAAGGGCAGGTCCGCCAACAGCGGCACAGCCACTTCGGTGTACACTTCGGAAACATCGACCGAACCGGCTTGGTTCTGGATTGCGTTGAAGCCGAAGATGTTACCGGTGCGTTGCATGTCATCGACGCGGAAGTCCGCCTTCGACTCGCGATACTCCGCACCGAACACCGCCGAAACGGGGCCCGCCGGCAGGTTGAACAGCGAGCCGCGCACGAAGCCCGCGACGCGCTTTTCGCGAATCTCCGTGGTGGCGAACGTCGGCACGGTCAGGAAGTTGACCATCGCGTCCGTCAATGTGCCTTCACCAAACAGATCGAGCGGCACGCATCCGGGCAGAAGGCCGACCAGCGCATTACCTGCGAGATCTTGGCATCCCGCCAAGCCTTGCGCCAGAGCGGTACGGTTGGTCGAGTTTTCGCCGGTCGAGGTAAAGTTGTTCAGGCCGTAGCTGGCCGTCAAGCTCCAGTCCCAAGTATCCGAGAACTTGCCCGTCAGGGTGCCCAGCATGGAGAGGGCGTTATTTTCTGACTGGCCGGTCCGCGCGCCGACTTCGTTCATTCGGCGGTCCATGGTGAAGGACGACAGCGGGTTCGGACGCGATTGCAACGCCGCCCACAGGTCCGGATGGTTGGTCGAGATCAGCGATCGCATGGCCGGCGTCAGGGTGACCTGCAGACCCGTCGCGGGCGTCGGAGCCAGCGAGACCTGCTGGGTGCTGTTGACGTAGTTCAACTGCACACGCAGACGGATGTCATCGGTGATGTCGTAGTGACCGATCGTCGAGATCGTGAAGCGCTCGGCCGGGATGACCAGATAGTTATCGGGGGCGAAGTTATAACGGCTGGACCCCGCGGCACGATCCGGAACAGCGCACGCGCCCGCGGTTGCCAGCGGCGTCAGGGCACCCGACGTATCGAACGAGAGGTTTCCGGTGTTGTAGGGGGTCGCGTTCGGCACGCCATCGCAAGTCGTGTCGTACCCGCCCGCCGCGAAGTTGGTGTTGCCTGTGGCGCCGACCGCACCCGCCAGTCCCCTGAACGGGTTCGCAGCGTTGTTATAGATCGTACCCCAAGCCGACGTAGCCGAACCGCCGGACACATAAGTGCCCAGAGCGCCGTTGTTGACCGCATCCAGCCATTCAGCGGCTGTGTCGACCACCGGGTAGGTTCCGTCGGCAGCGACCACAACAGCGCCCGAAACGGCGGAATAGTCGAACTCGCTCTGATAAGTCCCTTCGCGCTTGTAGTAGCTGGCGTAGGTGGTCAGGTTGCCGCGACCGTTGGCGAAGCTGCCGCCGAACAGGCCGTTGATTTCATACTCCGGCGAGTTGCCTTCGAAGTCGGAGCCGTAGCTCACGTTCATCTCGGCGCCTTCGAAGTTGTCCTTCAGAATGAAGTTCACGACGCCGGCCAGGGCGTCAGAGCCGTAAACGGCGGAGGCGCCGCCGGTGACGACTTCGACACGCTCGATCAGCGAGGCGGGAATGGTGTTCAGATCGACGACGCCGGTGGTCGACGAGGCGGGCACGCGCTCGCCGTTCACCAGAACCAGCGTACGTTGCGCGCCGAGGCCGCGCAGATCGACGGTGGCGAACTCTTCGCCGCCCGCGTTGTTCGAGGTGTTCATATTGCCGGCGACGACCGACGGCAGTTGGTTCAGAAGGTTTTCAACCGTCAGCGTGGCGGTCAGCTCGATCGTCTCCGACGTGACCGTCGTGACCGGACTGATGGCGGCGAAGTCCTGACGCACGATGCGCGAGCCGGTGACGACGACGTCTTCAACGGTCGCCTGATCGTCCGACGTTTGGGTTTCCTGCGCGAAGGCCGGGCTGGCGGCTGCGGCCATGATCGCGCCGCTAATCATGGTGGTCGCCAGCAGGCTTCGACGATACTTCAGATTGCTCAAGACTTGTTCTCCCGTGATGGCGAGCCCCGTCGGAAATCCGAACGCTCCCCCGCCAAAAGCCGATTACCCGACGCCAACGTCGGGTTGGTTGCAGACCATACGAACGCGCCGCTGAAGTCCAGCATCTTGGCCAATTTTGAACACAGTCGTCGCCACTCTGTCGCAAACGCGCCACACTCTGGTCGCGGATGGAGGCCCTGAGAGACCAGATTGGGCGTCCCCCTTGCCCACCCGGCCACCGGCCGCCAACGTGATGAGGTGAACGATGCCGAAAACAGGTCTGAAAATGCCGCGTTATTCATTTCTGATGGCGGTGGTCGCTTCGTCGGCTATTGCGGGCTCGGTTTCGGCCCAGACAGCCCCTTCCAGCGAAGTTTGGGATCAATTGATTCGTTGCCGGTCGGTGCAGGACGTCACCGCTCGATTGTCCTGCTACGACGATGCGACCGCCGCTTTCGAAACCGCAACGAGATCCGGGTCCGTCGTGGTTCTGGATAGAGCCGAAGTCGAGGCGTCGCAGCGGCAGGCCTTCGGATTCGACATCAACGTCCTCAATCCTTTCGCGCGCGAGGGGCGGCCAGAGGAAATCTCATCCATCACCTCTGCACTACGAAGCGCCAGGCAGGTGGGCGCAGGCCAGAAGTGGCTGGTGACGCTGGAGGACGGCTCAACCTGGCTTCAGATCGATTCGAGCTCGCCGTATGTTCGGCGGCAAGCGGGCCAGGAAGTCCAGGTGCGACGCGCTTCGCTCGGCAGTTTCATGATGACCGTAGGTTCAAGCAGCGCTTTTCGCGTGCGGCGCCAGACCACCGACTGACGTCTCTATCGCACGATCCCCACCCGCGCCGCATAGGGCGCGGGTTCCGGGGTGCAGGAGGCGACGACCAGTTGCGCCGCCATGAGACACAGGACCGCGGCGGCGATGGGCTGGAGCCGATTTGAGACAGCAAGGGCGATCGAACGGGCCATGACGGGCGCTCCGGCGAAGGTTTCCGACTCGTTAACGCAAGGGCCGCGCCAGACGCCCGGCGGGCGCCCATGATCCCCTTCGTGCGGGACTTCGACTTCGCCTACGGGCGGACGGATCAGGTGTCGCCGCTGATCCAGCGGCTGGTGGCGCCCAATCCCGGACCGTTCACCTTCACCGGCACCGGCGTCTATATCGTCGGGCGGACCGAGCCCGGCGCCCGGGTGGCGGTGATCGACCCCGGCCCGCGGGATCCCGCGCATGAGGGGGCGCTGCGGGCGGCGGTGGAAGGCCGCACCGTCAGCCATGTGCTGGTCACGCATACGCACCGCGATCACGCGCCGCTGGCGCGGCCCCTTGCGGAAAAGACGGGCGCGATCGTGCTGGCGGCCCGCCCGCCCGTCCGCGAAACCCACGCCTCGGGCGGCCTGGACGAGGAAGAGGATGCGGACTTCGCCCCGGATAAAATCCTGGTCGGCGGCGAGGTCATCGAGGGGGATGAGTGGACGCTCGAGGCCGTCGCCACCCCTGGCCATGCGTCGAACCATCTGGCCTTCGCCCTCAGGGAGGAGAACGCCCTGTTCAGCGGCGACCATGTGATGGGCTGGTCGACCACGGTGGTGGCCCCGCCCGACGGGAACATGCGCGCCTATCTGGCCAGCCTCGACGCCGTGATCGCGCGGGATTTCGCCACGATCTGGCCGACGCATGGGCCGCCGATCACCGAGGTCGCGCCCTTCCTCGCCGCCTATCGGGCCCACCGGCTGGAGCGCGAGGCCCAGGTTCTGGCGCGGCTGGCGGCCGGCGACCGGACGGTCGGAGAGATGGTCCCGGTCCTTTACGCCGCCGTCGATCGGCGACTGTGGCCCGCGGCGTCGCTGTCGGTCCTGGCGCACCTGATCAAGCTGGTGGAGGACGGGGTCGTCGAGGCCACGCCGCAGGCCGC
The DNA here is from genome assembly GCF_023573565.1 of Brevundimonas albigilva. Taxonomy (NCBI): domain Bacteria; kingdom Pseudomonadati; phylum Pseudomonadota; class Alphaproteobacteria; order Caulobacterales; family Caulobacteraceae; genus Brevundimonas; species Brevundimonas albigilva. The sequence goes on along the minus strand of NZ_CP097649.1, from coordinate 1,124,623 downwards.
GTTCTCGGCCGAATTCCGCCTGATCTAGCGGGCGGCCGCCTCGAGGGCGTCGGCCAGCTTGCCGGCCAGTCGACAGGCGGCGCCGCCGTCGGGGCGGATCCGGTCGCGGGCGGCGACGCGGATGTCGGTTCGGCCGGGCCGGATCCGCACCACGGCGTCATGGGCGAAGCCGAACCAGGCGCCCTCGTGCACGCCCTCGACTTCGAAGGTGGTGGCCCGCACGACGGGGAAGCCGGCGTCGACCAGGGCCGAGGCGGCCTGCTGCGCCAGCACCTGGGTCGGGATCGAGCGGGCCGCCGGGCAGGCGTCCGATCCCGCCGGCGTCTGGCCGCGATGAAGGGCCGCCAGACGCGAGAAGGCCGGCGGCTCGGCGCCGTTGCTGGTCACGTCGCGAGGCGTGTCCGCGGCCAGGCTGGCGGCCTGAACCTGGAATCCGGCGACGGCGGCCCCGGCCATGACCAGGGCGGCGACGGCGTAGAGCCCCCTGCCCTTCAGATCGCGGAACGCGAGCCCGGCGACGACCAGCGCCGCCGCCAGGGCGACCCAGGCCAGCCCTCGCGCGACGGTCCAGGTCAGGACGTCATAGGCCAGGCCCACGTCGACGCCGCCGAAGCGCGTGGCCGCCACCGCCGCGACGATCACCACCAGCGGCGCGGCGGCCAGGGCCGTCAGCCAGGGCAGGACGGCGGGCACGGGTTTGCTGGACGGCATCGGCGCTCCGGATTCGAGGTCAGGCCGGCAGACGGTAGTCCTTCAGCCGTTCGCGCAGAAGCTTCTTGTCGATCTTGCCGGTGGCGCCCAGCGGGATTTCGTCCAGGGCCACAACGTCGTCCGGCATCCACCATTTGGCGATCTTGCCCTGCAGGAAGTCGAGATGCTCCTGCTTGTCCAGGGCCTCGCCCTCCTTGAGCTTGAGCAGCAGCACCGGGCGTTCGTCCCATTTGGGGTGGGCCGCGCCGATGACGGCGGCCAGCTCGACCTTGGGATGGCCCACGGCGATGTTCTCGATCTCGATGGAGCTGATCCATTCGCCGCCCGACTTGATGACGTCCTTGGAGCGGTCGGTGATCTGCATGAATCCCATGTCGTCGACCGTGGCCACGTCGCCGGTGTCGAAGAAGCCTTCGCCGTCGACGATGGAGCCCTCCTCGCGGAAATAGGCCCGGGCGACGGTGGGGCCCTTGACCATCAGGTGGCCAAAGGTGTGGCCGTCGTGATCCAGGGTCCGGCCGGCGTCGTCCTTCAGCTTCAGCTCGACGCCCAGCGGCGGCGTGCCCTGTTTGACGCGCCACTTCAGCTGCTCCTCGAACGGCAGGCTTTCCAGCTCGGGCGTCATGTTCGACAGGGTGCCGATGGGCGAGGTCTCGGTCATGCCCCAGCCCTGCAGCACCTCGACGCCATAGTCGTCGTGGAAGGCGCGGATCAGGCTTTCGGGCACGGCCGAGCCGCCGATCAGCACGCGCTTGACCGTCGACAACTTCAGCCCGTGCTCGCGCATGTGCATCAGAAGCCCCTGCCAGACGGTGGGCACGGCGGCGGAGAAGGTGACCTTCTCGGTCTCCAGCAGTTCGTAGATGGAGGCGCCGTCCATCTTGGCGCCCGGCATGACCAGCTTGGCGCCCGCCGCCGGCCCGCCGAAGGCGATGCCCCAGGCGTTGGCGTGGAACATCGGCACCACCGGCAGGATCACCTCGCTGGGCGTGGCGCCCAGGACGGTCGACTGAAGACCCAGAAGCGTATGGATGAAGTTGGACCGGTGCGAATACAGCACGCCCTTCGGATTGCCGGTCGTGCCCGAGGTGTAGCAGAGGCCGCAGGCGGTGTTTTCCTCGAAGTCGCCCCAGACGCAATCGGTCGACTGGCCGGCGATGACCGCCTCATAGGCTTCGGCCCTGGGCAGCTTGGTCTGCGGCATGTGGGCCGCATCGGTCATGACGATGACGCGCTCGACCTTGGGGATGTGCGGCAGGATGGCTTCGAGCAGCGGCACGAAGGTCAGGTCGGTGAAGATGACCCGGTCCTCGGCGTGGTTGATGATGTAGATCAGCTGCTCGGGGAACAGGCGCGGGTTCAGCGTGTGGCACACCGCGCCGATGCCCATGACGCCGTACCAGGTCTCGATGTGCTTGTCGGTGTTCCAGGCCAGGGTGGCGACGCGGTCGCCCGGCTTGATTCCCCAGCCCTTCAGGGCGTTGGAGACGCGCCTGGCCCGCTCGTGGATGGCGGCGTAGGTGGTGCGGACGATCGGCCCCTCGACCGAACGGGTCACGACCTCGCGGTCGCCGTGCCAGTTCTTCGCGTGGTCGATGATCTTGTCGACCGTCAGCGGCCAGTCCTGCATCAAGCCCAGCATCGTCGTGTCCTTGTCCCTTGGCGTGCGTCTGCTTGGGTGCGACGCTTGATGGCGACGCTATCTTGGTGATCGTCGTTAAGCAACGTGACGCAGGGTCAGGTTCGGCGCGACGGATCGTCCGCGATGGCCTTGCGGCGAAAGCCGATCTAGAAGGCGCGACATGGCCATATTGATCGCGATCACGGGGGGCTCCGGCTCCGGCAAGAGCACCCTGGCCGAGGCCCTGGTCTCGGCCCTGCCGCCCGGCAAGGCCGTGCTGGTGCGCGAGGACTCCTACTACCGCGACGCCGCCTCCCTGCCCGGCTTCGACGCCGCGACCTTCGACTTCGACGACGTGGCGGCGCGCGACCATGACCTGATGATCGCCGACCTGTCTGAGTTGAAGGCGGGGCGGCCGGTGACGGCGCCGCTGTATTCCTTCATCCATCACGGCCGCGAGCCGGGCGGGGAGCCGATCCCGGCGGCGGAGGTGGTGGTGGTCGAGGGCACCCACGTCCTGTGTACGCCGGAACTGACGGCCCTGTTCGACATCCGCGTCTTCGTCGACACCCCCGCCGACATTCGCTTCATCCGCCGCCTGCTGCGCGATCAGGAGGAACGCGGCCGGTCGGCGGACTCGGTCGTGGCGCAATATCTGGCGACGGTGCGTCCGGGCCATGAGCGCCTGACCGAGCCGTCGCGAACCCACGCCGACTTCATCGTGGCGGACGCGACCGCGGCGGTGCGTCTGGAGGATCCGCAGGCGGTGGTGCGCCTGGCCGCGCCGGTCCTGGCCCACCCGCTGCTGCAGCCGCTGCTGGAGGGCTGAGGGTCAATCGTCGACGACGCCCCGCTCCAGGGCGTCGCGCGCCCTCTTCTCAGCAATGATGCGATCCAGCCGCTCGCACTGGATCCAGAGTTCGCGCCGCAGGCGGGCGTCTTCCGCCATCTCCTCGGCGCTCTGCTTGCGAGGGGGCGGCAGGCCGCGTCCGGGCTTGGGGCGGCGGGGTTTGGGGCTGGCCATGACGGCTCCTTTCCAGACATGCGTGTTCCCCCCCGCCGTTCCCGGCGGAGTCGATGGAGGGCTGGGCGGAGCGCCGGGCCTTCGCCCGGAGTTCTGAGATGTGAGTACCGTTTCGACGAGGGCTGGACGCTCCGCGCGAAGGATTGGCCTGCAAGCTCGGGGCGCCGAGTGGTGGCGGTCTTATCGCCTAACCCCATAAGCCTGCGGCGGGCCGGCGGGGTCTGCGAAACCCCGTCCGGGTGCGGCCGAGTATCCCCCTCGACCCTCCGCCTCGCGCGTCCGGTGCGCCGGCCGGCGAGGCGGCGCGGGCCGTTCCAGACCCGCCCCCGCTTCCTCCGCTCCCGCCGCCGCAAGGTCGCAGGCCTTACGAGCCCTCCGGTGCGACGGGACGAGGAAAACATGGCACGGTTTTCAGCTCAGGCGGGCTGGAGGGGGCGAGAATCCGGCAAGCCGCTGGAATCGTTGCGGTCGCGGCAGCGTCACTTGGAGAGTTGGCGGGTTTGGCCTGACATCCTCTCCCGCGTTTCCGTTCACCGAGACGGCGCGCGCAAGAGCACCCGCCGGCGACGGTGTCAGTGCAGGGTGCGGAACTTCAGCGTGCCGGGGACGGCCTTCAGGACGCCCAGCGCCTCGCGATCGTAGTCGCGGTCGACGTCGGTGATGACGTAGCCGACCCGCTCGCTGGTCTTCAGGTGCTGGCCCAGGATGTTCAGGCCCGCGGCCGCCAGCGCCTGGTTCAATTCGGCCAGGACGCCCGGCTGGTTGCGGTGGATGTGCAGCAGCCGGTGCGCGCCGGACACCTCGGCCAGCTGGACGTTCGGCAGATTGACGCTGAAGGTCGTGTCGCCCCGGTTGAGATAGCCCAGCAACCGCTCGGCCGCGAACTCGGCGATGGCTTCCTGCGCCTCTTCGGTGGAGCCGCCGATGTGCGGCGTCAGGATCATGTTCCTGAGCCCCTGCAGCGGGCTTTCGAACGGATCGGCGTTGGTGCGCGGCTCCTCGGGGAAGACGTCCACGGCCGCGCCGGCGATCCGGCCCGACCCCATCGCCTGGGCCAGGGCGCCGACGTCGACCACATGGCCGCGCGACAGGTTCAGGAACAGCGCCCCCTCCTTCATCCGGCCGAACTGGGCCGCGCCGAAGATGGCCTTGTTCTCCGCCCGGCCGTCGACGTGCAGGGTCACGACGTCGCTCTCGGCCAGCAGGGCGTCCAGGGCGCGCATGCGCCGGGCGTTGCCCAACGCCAGCCGCTCGGACAGGTCGTAGAACAGCACCCGCATGCCCAGGTTCTCGGCCAGCACCGAAAGCTGGCTGCCGATGGCGCCGTAGCCGACGATTCCCAGGGTCTTGCCGCGCAGTTCCCGGGAGCCCGTGGCCGACTTGTTCCACTTGCCCAGGTGCATGGCCGCCGACTTGTCCGGCACGTCGCGCATCAGCACGATCATCAGGCCGATGGCCAGCTCCACCACCGAGCGGGTGTTGGAATAGGGGGCGTTGAACACCGCCACGCCATGATCGGCGGCGGCGTCCAGATCGATCTGGTTCGTGCCGATGCAGAAGGCGGCGACGGCCATCAGCTTGTCGGCCTGTTCCAGCACGCGGCGCGACACCGTGGTCTTGGAGCGGATGCCCAGCACGTGCACGCCCCTGACCGCCTCGATCAGGTCGTCCTCGTCCAGGGCGCCCTTCATCGTTTCGACCGTGTAGCCCGCCTCCTCCAGCCGCTCGACGGCGGCGGGGTGAATGTTCTCCAGCAGCAGCATCCTCATGCGGCTGCGGGGAAAGGACCAGCGGCCCGCCAGCCCCTCGGCGTGAAGCACCTCGTCCAGGGAGGCGGCCTCGGCGTCGGCGGCCTCGACCACGGGCGCGCGGCGGACGACCTCGGTGAAGGCGTAGAAGGCGTCGGCCGCCCCCGCCAGCTTGACCTCCGCGTCGTTCCAGCCGTCGCCGACCATCACCACCCGGCCCGTCAGGTTCAGGCCGTGGATGGCCCGCGGCTTGCCCTCGGCGTGCGACAGGGGATTGGCGCCGTCCACGCCCGTCACGCGGCCGTCGTCGTCATAGACCAGGTCGTTGCACAGCACCCGATCGGCGGGCACGCCCAGGGCCTGGGCGACCGGGGCGATCACCTCGCGAAAGCCGCCCGACAGGATGACGACTTCGACCGCCCCCGTCTGGAAGAAGCCCAGGTTGCGGCGCACCGACGCGGTCAGGCGGTCGGGCGCCTGGGCCGCCAGCGTCGCCACGTGATCGCGGGTCAGGGGCAGCAGCGCCAGCCGCTGACGCAACGCCTCGCCGAAGCCGATCTCTCCGCCCATCGCCTGGTCGGTCAGGGCCGCGATGCGCGCGCGGGTCGCCTCGGCGTCGGGCGCGCCGGCCAGGGCGATGTCGGCCAGCGCCTCCAGCGTCTCGAAGTCGACCAGGGTCGAATCGAAATCGAAGATCATCGTGGGGCGCGCGCTCATGGCCGCCCTCTTAGCGACCTTCGCAGGCGCCGCAAAGCCAAGGCGTGCTAAAGACTGACGCCAGCTGCGCTCAAATCATGCCGCCCGCCTGGCTCGACAGCCGATGGGCGGCAAGGAAATGTCAGAAACGGACGATGCGGCGCACGCGGCTGTCGGGACGACGGCTTTCCAGCAGGGCCGCGCCGACGGCCGCCGCCAGGGTGGCCACCGCGATCAGGGCGCCGCCTTCCCGACGATGATCGTGGGCGTAGGCCGCCGCCTCGTCGGCGTACCGGCGCGCGGTCTTGCCGTGCTTCTTCGCCGCCTTCCTGGAGCCCTTGCGCGCGGCGCGGAACCAGTCGCCGGCATGGTCGCGGGCGTCCTCGGCCACGTCGACGGCGCGATGGCGGGCCTGGCGCGCATAGTCGCCGGCGCGGTCGCCGAAGTCCTCGGCGCCGTGGCGGAAGGCGTCCATCGCGTCATGGAAGCGGCCGCGCAGTTCGGAGGCGTCCACCCAGCCGCGCGGGTCCATGCGGGTCTTGATGCGCTGGTAACGGGTGGGTCCGGTGCGCTGCGAGAGATAGACCGCCGCAGCGGCGCCCAGGACGATCAGGGCCAGGCCGCCGGCCGTCACGCCGGGGTGCTTGCGGACTTCTTCCATGGCGTCGAAATCGCGGATCATGGGATGTTGAACCTCTCGAGTGGTCGTCTGGAGCGAAATCGTTTTCGCGTCAGCGAAGGAGCGAACCGGAGCAGAAACGGTTCCCCGATCCGGCCAAGCTGGCGAAAAACGCGATCCCAGGCGCGCGACGCCCGCCGGCGCGACCGGGGGCTTACCATCGCCGTCCCGGGCGCCTAAATAGCCGCGATCCCGACATGACGACCAGCAAGGACGCCGCCGTGACCGATCACGCGCCCCATTCCCCCGTTTCCGACGACCTGGCCGCCGCCTTCCAGATCGAGGGCTGGCCCGTGCGCGGCCGCCTGGTCCGCCTGGGCGCCGCCATCGACAAGATCCTGAAGGCCCACGCCTATCCGGAACCGGTCGCCAGCCTGCTGGGCGAGGCCTGCGCCCTGGCGGCGCTGGTGGGCTCCAGCCTGAAGTTCGACGGCCGGCTGCTGATCCAGGCCCAGGGCGACGGTCCGGTGCGTTATGTCGTGGCCGACTACGGCACGGACGGCACGCTGCGCGGCTACTGCCGCTATGACGAGGCCGAGGTGGCGGCGGCCTCGCAGGGCTTTTCGCGGCCCGGCGCGCAGACGCTGCTGGGCAAGGGCGTCTTCATCATGACGCTGGACCGCGGGCCCGACTTCGAACGCACCCAGGGCATCACCCCGATCGAGGGCGAGAGCCTGTCGCTGTGCGCCGAACACTATTTCGAACAGTCCGAACAGGTGCCGACCAAGGTCCGCCTGGCCGTCGGCTCGGTCCAGACCGACGCCGGGGTCCAGTGGCGGGCGGGCGGCGCCATGATCCAGGTCATCGCCGGCGACGCCGCGCGCGGCTCGACCGAAGAGGTGTGGGAGCGCACGCGCGCCCTGTTCTTCACCCTGGGCGACGACGAACTGATCGATCCGACGATCAGCCCGGAAACCCTGCTGTTCCGCCTGTTCCATGAGGACGGCGTCCGCCTGGAGGGCGCCAGAACCCTGTCGGCCGTCTGCCGCTGCTCCAAGGACCGCATCGCGGCGGTGCTGGCTTCGTTCGAGCCGAAGGAGCGCGACGACATGGTCGAGGCCGACGGCAAGATCCGCGTCACCTGCGAATACTGCGCGACGGTCTATGAACTGGAGCCCGACGACGTGGTGACGGCGCAGATCTGAGACCTGCCTCAGACCAGCATGAAGACGGCGTCGCCGAAGTTGCGCATGACGTCGGACATCGCCCCTCCCCTGCATGACTCGTGTCATGAGGCGACGGCGAAGGCGGACGGATGCGCGTTGCGGGAATTTGACGCGAAGCTTGCGCTCGCGGTCCGCGATCAGCCTTCCAGATCGAGCGAATAGCCGGCCGAGCGGACGGTGCGGATCGGATTGGCGCTGTCGTCGCCGATGGACAGGGCCTTGCGCAGGCGGCCGACGTGGACGTCCACGGTGCGCGCCTCGACATAGACGTCGGAGCCCCAGACCGCGTCCAGCAGCTGCTCGCGGCTGAACACGCGGCCGGGATGCTGCATGAAGTGGTCCAGCAGGCGGAATTCGGTCGGCCCCAGATGGACCTCCTGGCCCGAACGCTTCACCCGGTGCGAGACGCGGTCGATGACGATGTCGCCGTGGTTCAGCCGGTCGTCGGCCAGACCGGGCCGGATGCGGCGCAGGACGGCCCGGATGCGGGCGATCAGTTCGACCATCGAGAACGGCTTGGTCAGATAGTCGTCGGCGCCCGTGTCCAGCCCGCGCACCCGGTCGCTTTCCTCGCCGCGCGCGGTCAGCATGATGATCGGCAGGTTGCGCGTCTCGGCCTTGCCGCGGATGCGGCGGCAGACCTCGATCCCCGACAGCTTGGGCAGCATCCAGTCCAGCAGCACCAGGTCCGGCAGCCGTTCCTCGACCTGAAGCATTCCCTCCTCGCCGTCGGAGGCGACGGTGACGTCGTAGCCTTCCTTTTCGAGGTTGTACTGAAGCAGGGTCGCCAGCGCGTCCTCGTCTTCCATCACAAGGATATAGGGCTGCACGTCGGTTCTCCGGTCTCGGCTCAGTGCGTGTCGGTGGACAGGTTGGGGGTCGGAGACTCGTCCTCGGCCGTCGGCATGGCGCGCGGACGGTCGCCGACGATCTCGTCGCCGGTGATCTCGTAGTGGACGGTCTCGGCGATGTTGGTGGCGTGGTCGCCGATCCGTTCCAGGTTCTTGGCCATGAACAGCAGATGGGTGCAGGCGCCGATCGTGCGCGGGTCGCCCATCATGTAGGTCAGCAGTTCGCGGAACAAGGCGTTGTAATGCTCGTCCACCTCGTCGTCGGTCTGCCAGACGGCGACGGCGCGGTCGATCTCGGAGGCGGTGTAGGCATCCAGCACGTCGCGCAGGCGGTTGGACACCAGCCGCCCCATCCGCTCGATCGAGCGGGTCAGCGGCTGCATCGGCTCGACCTCGGCCAGGATCAGCGCGCGCTTGGCGATGTTCTTGGCCAGGTCGCCGGTGCGCTCCAGGTCCGAGGCCATCTTGATCGCGCCCAGCGTCTTGCGCAGGTCGCTGGCGACCGGCTGGCGCAGGGCGATCAGCCGGATGGCCTTCTTCTCGATATCGCGATGCAGCGCGTCCAGCTTCAGGTCGCGATCGACCACCGCGCGCGCCAGGGCGATGTCGCGTCGGGCGACGGAATCGATGGCGTCCGCGACCTGGGCCTCGGCCAGGCCGCCCATGCGGGCGACCTCGGCCGTGATCTGGTTCAGTTCGTCGCCGTAGGCCTTGACCGTGTGCTGGTTCATCGGATTAGCCGAAGCGTCCCGTGATGTAGTCGAGCGTGCGCCGCTCGCGCGGATTCTGGAAGATGGTCTCGGTGTCGCCGGTCTCGACCAGGCGGCCCATGTGGAAGAAGGCGGTGCGCTGCGACACCCGCGCGGCCTGGGCCATCGAGTGGGTGACGATGACGATGCAGAAGCGCTCGCGCAGTTCGTCGATCAGCTCCTCGATGCGCGCGGTGGCGATGGGGTCCAGGGCCGAGCAGGGCTCGTCCATCAGGATCACTTCCGGGTTCACGGCGATGGCGCGGGCGATGACCAGGCGCTGCTGCTGGCCGCCCGACAGGCCCATGGCCGAGGACTGGAGGCGGTCGGCGACCTCCTCCCACAGTCCGGCGCGCTTCAGGGCGCTTTCGACCACGCCGTCCATCTCGGACTTGGCCGAGACAAGGCCGTGAATCTTGGGTCCGTAGGCGACGTTCTCGTAGATCGACTTGGGGAACGGGTTCGGGCGCTGGAAGACCATGCCGACGCGGGCGCGCAGCAGCACCGGGTCGATCGAGCGGTCGTTGATGTCCTCGTCGTCCATGGCGATCCGCCCCGTGACCTTGGCCCCCGAGATGGTGTCGTTCATGCGGTTCATGGTCCGCAGGAAGGTGGACTTGCCGCAGCCGGACGGGCCGATCAGGGCCGTGACGGTCTTGTCCGGGATGTCAAGCGAGACGTCGTACAGCGCCTGCTTGCCGTCATAGAAGACCGACACGTCGCGCGCGGCGATCTTGATCGGTCCGCTCGGCGGCGTGTCGACCACCGTGGGGCCGGGCGCCGGTTCGGCGTCCTCCATGCGGGGCTCGGGCCGGTCGGGCGTCTGGGCGGGCGCGGCCTCGGGCAGCACCTGCCCGCCCATGCGCGGAGCCTGCGTCGGGTCGCCGCCGTCGTTGTGGCCGTCGGGTGCGCGGAAGATTCGGAACTTCATTCTCTTACCACCGACGCTCGAAGCGCCGCCTCAGGATGATGGCCGCCGCGTTCATCACGATCATGAAGGCCAGCAGGACCATGATCGCGGCGGCGGTGCGTTCGTGGAACGCCCGCTCGGAGGCGTTCTCCCAGATGTAGATCAGCGACGGCAGGGCGCCGACCGGCTGGTCGATGGCGTGGGGCACGCCCGGCACGAAGCTGACCATGCCGATCAGCAGCAGCGGGGCGGTCTCGCCCAGGGCGTGGGCCATCGAGATGATGGCGCCGGTCATGACGCCGGGCATGGCCAGCGGCAGGACGTGACTGAACACCGTCTGGGTGCGGCTGGCGCCCATCGCCAGGGCCGCCTCGCGAATCGACGGGGGCACCGCCTTCAACGACGAGCGCGTGGCGATGATCAGGGTGGGCAGGGCCATCAGCGCCAGCACCAGGCCGCCGACGATCGGGCTGGCGCGCGGCAGGTGCATCCAGTTGATGAACAGCGCCAGGCCCAGCAGGCCGTAGACGATCGAGGGCACCGCGGCGAGGTTGTTGATGTTGACCTCGATGATGTCCGTCAGCTTGTTCTTGGGCGCGAACTCCTCCAGCCAGACGGCGGCGCCGACGCCCAGCGGAATGGCGATCAGGGCGGTGACCATCAGCATCAGGGCCGAGCCGACCACGGCGCCCAGGACCCCGGCGATCTCGGGCTGGGTGGAATCGCCGTTGGTGAACAGGGCGGTGTTGAAGTGCGAGCCGATCACCCCTTCGGCCTTCATCCGGTCCAGCCAGGCCAGCTGACGGTCGTTCAGGCGCCGCTGCTCCTGCGGCACGTCGCGGGAAATCTCGCCCTTCAGATACAGGTCGGCGTCGTCGGACAGCGGCGCCGCCAGCGGCACCGTCTCGCCGATCACGTCGCCGCGGCGGGCCACCAGGTCGGCGGCCACGAACTTCAGCTCCGACGAGAACAGGCCGCGCATGTCGCGCGAGACGTCGCCGCGGGCGTCGTCGGCGATCCCCCAGCGCGCCAGCTGCTGCTCGGCCGCCATCTGCTCGAAGTTGGAGCCTTGCGGATAGGCGCGGTCGACCTGGGCGGGGTCCATATAGACCGGGACCGTCACCGTGTGGGTGTAGAAGGCGGTGTGCCCCTGCTCGACGATGCGTCCTAGCAGGATGACCAGGAAGACCACGGCCGCGCCGATGGCCAGCTGCCCGTACAGCTTGAAGCGGGTCTCGCGCGCGTGACGACGCTTCAGCCCCGCGCGCAGCCGCGCGAGACGCTTGTCCAAGGCCGCGCCGACCTGTTCGGGGGTCGCGTCAGTCATACTGCTCTCGATAGGTCTGGACGATGCGCTGGGCGACGATGTTCAGCATCAGGGTGACCAGGAACAGGGTCAGCCCCAGGCCGAACGCCGACAGGGTCTTGGCGCTGTTGAACTCCTGGTCGCCGGTCAGCAGGGTGACGATCTGCACCGTGACCGTGGTCACGGTGTCCAGCGGATTGAAGGTCAGGTTGGCGGCCAGGCCCGCGGCCATGGTCACGATCATGGTCTCGCCGATGGCGCGCGACACCGCCAGCAGCAGGGCGCCGGCGATGCCCGGCAGGGCCGCGGGCAGCAGCACCCGCTTGACCGTCTCGGACTTGGTCGCGCCCATGGCGAAGGACCCGTCGCGCAGGCTCTGCGGCACGGCGTTCAGGATGTCGTCCGACAGCGACGACACAAACGGGATCAGCATGATGCCCATGACCGCGCCGGCCGTCAGCGCCATCTGGTTCTGCACCAGCGCCAGATACTGGCCAAGGCCGTCCAGCGGCCCGCCGATCAGGAACAGGCCGATCTCGTTGAAGAAGACGCGCAGCGCCGGCCCCACGGTCAGGGCGGCGAAGAAGCCGTAGACGACGGTCGGCACCCCGGCCAGGATCTCCAGCACGGGCTTGATGACCGCGCGCGCGGTGCGGCCGGCGTATTCCGACAGATAGATGGCCGACAGCAGGCCGATGGGCGCCGCCACCAGCATGGCGATCAGCATGATCAGCAGGGTCCCGGCGAACAGGGGCACGGCCCCGAAGGCGCCGCTGGAGCCGACCTGGTCGGCGCGGATGGCGATCTGCGGGCTCCATTGCGTGCCGAACAGGAACTCCGTCACCGGCACGTGCTGGAAGAAGCGGAAGGCGTCGAAGGCCAGGGAGGCGATGATGCCGATGGTCGTCAGGACCGCCACCGCCGAACAGACGAACAGCGCGCCCCAGATCCAGCCCTCGACCCGGTTGCGGGCCCGCACGTTCGGGCGGATCTGGCTGAAGGCGAACAGGCCGCCCATGATCGCGGCCAGAACGGCGGCGACGGCGGCGCCCCATTGCAGGGTGCGCTCGACCCGCACCATGCGGCGCGCCTCGACCGGCAACTGCTCGGCCAGGGGGCGTTCCCAGATCTGCAGCGCGGGCTCGCCCCGGCCCAGACGGTGGGCGTCGGCGAAGAAGGCCTCGCGGCGGAAGGGTTCGAGCGCGGCGACGGCGTCGGGCGTGCCGGCGGCGGTCAACTGGCGCTCGATCGGCGCGGCGAAGATCCCCGCCAGCATCAGCACGACCAGCGCCGGCGCCGCGACCCAGATTAGGGCGTAGGCGCCGTGCTGGGCCGGACGCGAGTGCGCGCGGACGCCCCGAAACCGGCCTTGCGCCAGCGTCCGGCCGCCCACGAAGGCGGCGGCGGCCAGCGCTGCGAGAATCAGCAGGAGAATCCAGATCATTCGGGGCCCGGTGCGCGTGCGCGAATCGTCGGAATCCCGAAAGCCCGGGACCGACCTGGCGCGTCTTCTGCCCGCGAATGGTCAGCGGATTAAGACGGCTCCATGACAGTTCGGTTACAGCGACGCCGGGATGGAGGCCTGGGTCGAGGGGGCGTCGGCGCGCCGCTTGCTCGCCATCGGGAACCAGGCGGTGAAGGCCGCGCCCTGGCCCGGCGCGCTTTCCACCACCAGGCCGCCCTGGTGGCGGTTCATGATGTGCTTGACGATCGCCAGCCCCAGGCCCGTGCCCTGCCGCTCGCCGCTTTTCTGGCCTTCGACGCGGTAGAAGCGTTCGGTCAGTCGCGGCAGATGCTCGCGGGCCATGCCCGGCCCGTGATCGCGCACGGTGACGGCCGCATAGACGAGGCCGGCCGTGCGGTCGGGCGTCACCAGCGGCAGGCGCGTCGCGCCGGGCATCCGCGACGCCCAGGCCTCGTCGAACGACAGATCGGCGCGGACGGTGATCTCGACCACGCCCCCCGCCGGCGAATATTTGACGGCGTTGTCGAGCAGGTTCTGCACCACCTGGACGATCTCGTCCCGGTCGCCGCTGACCGACGCCCGCGCCTCGCCCTGGTCAAGCACCACGCTGACGTCCTTGCTCCGCACGATAACGCTGACCGCGTCGACGACGTCGGAGGCGGCGCGGTCCAGGTCGACGCGGCCCGACGGCGGGATGTGCTCGTTGAGCTCGATCCGGCTGAGCGACAGCAGGTCGGCGACCAGCCGGCTCATCCGGTCGGCCTGGGCGGCCATGATGTCCAGGAACCGGTCGCGCGCCACCACGTCCTCTCGCGCATGGCCCTTCAGCGTCTCGATGAAGCCGCTGAGCGAGGCCAGCGGGGTGCGAAGCTCGTGACTGGCGTTGGCCAGGAAGTCCACGCGCATCATCTCCATGCGGCGCACGTCGGTCTCGTCGCGCAGGACGACCAGGGCCAGCCCCTCGTTCGCCCCGCCCAGCGGCCGGGTCCAGGCGCGCCAGCGGCGATCCCTCTGTCCGCCGGTGGTGTAGTCGGTCGCGCGCGACACGCCGCCGAACAGCGCCTCGTCCACCGCCTCCAGCACGCCCGGCTCGCGGATGACCTGGACCAGCAGGCCGCCCTGCCGCTGCACGCGCAGCAGATCACGCGCCGCCTGGTTGGCCAGGACGATGCGGCGTCCGGCGATGTCGTCGGGCTCTCCGCCGCTGACGATCAGCACCGGGTCTTCCAGCGCCTCGAACACGCGGTCGAGCAGGTCGACCGAGGCCGCGGGCGGGACGGCGGCCGCTCCGTCCTCGACGCGGACGGGCTCGACCTCCTGCCGTCCCGGCGCGTTCAGAAGCCAAGCCGCCCCCGTCGCCACCGCCGCCCCGCCCACCAGCCACGGCGCCAGCTGGGGATGGATGACCGCAAGGCCCAGCATCACCCCGACCGCGATGGCGACCGTGGCGCCGATCGTCCACAGGCGCGACGTCGAGATCGGCGCGACGGGCGATGGCGAAACCTCATAGGGCATGGTCGGGACGAATCTCGGAGACGGCGACGGACAAAGGCCATCCTTGCACGGATTTCATGACGGCGCTTAGACAGCGCGCGGGTCGGAAACCGTACCGTCGTACCTTTTCTTTAGGACTTTGCGGTGAAGCTGGGCGCAGCGAGGGGATGCCGTGCAGAGGTTCCTGGAAAGCCTGAGTCAAAGCCACGATTGGCGGCTGATCGTCCTGGCGGCGACCGTCTGCGTCGTCGGACTGAGCGCCGCCTTCTGGTTGATGAACCGCGCCTGGACCTGGGGCGGGGATCGCGGGCGTCGCCCCGGCCTGCTGGCCGCCGTGACGGCGACCGGCGCCGTGTGGACCACCCACTGCCTGATCATGCAGAGCTATGTGGTCGCCATCGACGCCCATGTCGCCTATGCGCCCCTGCCCACCCTGGCCTCCTTCCTGCTGTGCGCAGCCTCCGTGGGCCTGGCGATCGCCGTGACCTTCCGCGAGGACAGCCGGCGCATGAAGGCCGTTGGCGGCGGGCTGGGCCTGCTGGGCGTCGGCGTGATGCACTATGTCGGCCTGGCGGGGCTTCGCGCCTCGGCCACGTTGCAATGGAACCCCTGGCTGATCGCCCTGTCCTTCGTCGCGGCCGTGGCGCTGAGCGCCGGGGCCGGCTTCGCCTATCGTCGCGGGCCGCGACGCAGCCTGGCCGTGCTGGCCCTGTTCGACGCCGCCGCCATCGTGCTGCTGCATCTGCTGGGGCTGTCGGCGGTGACCATCACGCCGGACGAGGTCGGCGCCGCCGTCTCGGGCCTTTCCCCGGCGACCCTGAACGCCCTGACGCTGGTCGCCGTGATCGGCATCGCCTGGGCGGTGGGCCTGACGGCGTGGATGAACCACCTCTCGCGCCAAGGCGCCCTGAAGCAGATGCGCGAGGCCGTCGACGCCATGCCGGACGGCCTGGCCTTCTATGACGCCGACGACCGGCTGGTGCTGTGGAACGCCCGCTACGCCGAGGTCAACCGAGAGATGGAAACGCAGCTGTGGGTCGGCATGCCGTTCCGCGAACTGCTGCGGATCGGCCTCAAGGAAGGACGCTACGCGGACGCGCTGGGGCGGGAGGACGCCTGGCTGACCGAACGGCTGGCCGAGCGCCGCAAGCTTTCGGCGACGCTCGAGCAACGCATCGTCGGCGACCGGGTCCTGAGGATCCAGGATCGGCGCACCGCCGAGGGCGGCCTGGTCACCGTCTGCACCGACATCACCGACCTGAAGCGCGACGCCGCCGCCCTGGAAGAGGCGCGCGACGCCGCCCAGACCGCCAACGTCGCCAAGAGCCAGTTCCTGGCCAACATGAGCCACGAGATCCGCACCCCGCTGAACGGCGTGATCGGCCTGACCCAGGCCCTGGCCAAGACCGAGCTGAACGCCGAGCAGCGCGAGATGCTGGACCTGATCCAGGCGTCCGGCCGCAGCCTGCAGACCCTGCTGAGCGACATCCTGGACCTGGCGCGGGTCGAGTCCGGCAAGCTGGAACTGACCGAGGACGCCTTCCATCTGGCCGGCGCCGTGCGCGAGGCCGCCCAGCTCTACGCCGAGAACGCCCGCCAGAAGCGACTGGACTTCCACGTCGACATCGACGTGGACGACGCCCTGTGGATCCGCGGCGACGCCGTGCGGCTGAAACAGGTGCTGACCAATCTGATCTCCAACGCCGTGAAGTTCACCTCGCAGGGGTTCGTCAGCGTCACCCTGCAGCAAGGGCCCGAGCGCGACGGCGCGCCCACCCTGCGATTCGCCGTGGAGGACACCGGCATCGGCTTCGACGCCGCCACCCGCGCGCGGCTGTTCACGCGATTCGAACAGGCGGACGGGGGCATCACCCGCAAGTTCGGCGGATCGGGCCTGGGCCTGTCGATCTGTCGCCAGCTGGCCGAGATGATGGGCGGCGACCTGGACTGCGAAAGCGCGCCGGGCGGCGGTTCGTCCTTCATCCTGACGCTGCCGATGAAACGCTGCGCCCCGCCCGTCGCCAGGGACCAGGCCGACGAGCCCGTCATCGCCGCCCCCGCCCGCGTCCTGGTGGCCGACGACCATCCCACCAACCGCCGGGTCATCGAATTGATCCTGGCGCAGGCGCCCGTCGAGATCGTGATCGCCGAGAACGGCGCAGAGGCCGTCGAAGCCTGTCGTCGCCAGGATTTCGACCTGATCCTGATGGACATGCAGATGCCCGTGATGGACGGGCTGACCGCCACGCGCGAGATCCGCCTGCATGAAACGGCCATGGGCGCGCCGCGGACGCCGATCGTCATGCTGACGGCCAACGCCATGCCCGAACATATCGCCGCCGGACGCAGCGCCGGCGCCGACCGGCACCTGGCCAAGCCCTTCAACGCGGCGGAATTGCTGGCCATGGTGGCCGATCCCGCCGCCCTGGGGCGCAATCAGGCGCAGGCCGCCTGAAACCGACCTTAGGCGGTTGCGCGTCCGGCGCGATGCGTGTAATAGCCCGCGCTCTTGAATTCGAGGGTTCACACCCCCCGCCGCGCGGGCCCTTTCGTCAGCGCGGCGTTTCCGTTGTTTGTTGAGGCAGCCAGATGGCCGAGATCATTCTGAACGTGGACGTCCGTGAAGGCGTCGGCACCGGCGGCGCCCGCGCCGTGCGTCGCGCCGGCGGCGTGCCCGGCATCCTGTACGGCGGCGACAAGGCCCCGGTCGCCGTGTCGGTGAACGAGAAGGACTTCAAGAAGTCCCTCTACACCGGCAAGCTGCTGGGCCACCTGGTGACGCTGAAGTACGGCGACGAGACCCAGCCGGTCATCGCCAAGGACGTGCAGTTCGACCCCGTGTCGGACCGTCCGGTCCACTTCGACCTGATGCGCGTCGACGAGAAGGGCACCATCAAGATCGAGGTGCCGGTCCACTTCAAGAACCTGGAAGACGCGCCGTTCAACCGTCAGGGCGGTTCGCTGGAGATCGTCCGCCACGCCGTGGAAGTGTCGGTTCGCGCCGACCGCATCCCGGAAGAGCTGGTCGTCGACCTGATGAACCACAAGATGGGCGACACCATCCGCATCTCGGACATCGACCTGCAGGGCGCCGAGCCGACCATCACCGACCGCGACTTCGTGATCGCCACGATCAAGGTCTCGTCCGCCGCCCTGTCGGCCGCCGCCGATGAAGCCGCCGACGCCGAGACCGCTCCGGTCGCGACCGAAGAGAAGAGCGAAGACTAAGCGTCCCGCCCTTCACCAAGATCACGCCCCGCCCGGTCCGCCGCGGCGGGGCTTTTCTTTGACCGGCGCAGACGGCAAGAGGACGCCATGATCATCATCGCGGGGCTCGGCAATCCGGGCGCGAAGTACGAAAAGAACCGGCACAACATCGGCTTCATGGCGGCCGACGAGATCGCGCGCCGCTGGCGGTTCGGCGCCGAGCGGGCCAAGTTCCAGTCGATCGTCAGCGAAGGCGAGGTCGAGACGGCCGAGGGCCCGGTCAAGGTCCTGCTGATGAAGCCCCAGACCTATATGAACGAAAGCGGCCGCGCGGTCGGCGAGGCGGCGCGCTTCTACAAGATCAAGCCCAGCGAAATCATCGTCTTCCACGACGAGATCGACCTGGCGCCCGGCCGCTTTCGCATGAAGACCGGGGGCGGCGCGGCCGGTCAGAACGGCATCCGCAGCCTGATCAGCCACCTGGGTCCCGACTTCCGCCGCGCCCGGATGGGCGTCGGCCATCCGGGCGACAAGCATCTGGTGATGCCCCACGTGCTGGGCGACTTCCACAAGGCCGAGCAGCCGTGGCTGAACGCCCTGCTCCAGGCCTGCGCCGACGCCCTGCCCTTCGCGGCCGTCGGCGACGACGAGCGGTATCAGGGCGAGGTCATGCGCCTGGCCCCCGCGCCGAAGTTCAGCCCCCGGCAGGCGGCGCGCGGCGAACTCTAACGCCATCGGCGTGTTCCCCTTTCGCAAGGAGAACCCGCCATGCCGACGAAGAAATGGTCCCAGCACGTCACGGAAACCAGCGACGCCCTGGACGTGAAGCCGCACCTGTTCGAATCCGACGATCCCAAGACGATCGCGCAGTCGCTGAAGCGCAGCGCCGAGCACAGCCATCGCCGGAAGGGCACGCCGTTCCAGTCGGCGATGTCCATGCTGACCTTCTACATAAACCGCGCGGGCCGAAATCTGCCGGACAAGCAGGTCGAGGTGCTGGAACGCGCCAAGGACGAGTTGCGCGAGGCGTTTGGACGCGCGCCCAAGGCGTCGCACTAGGCCTGGCGGCCGAAAGGCCCTAAAGGCGATCCGTGACCCGCAGCCAGGCCGACAATTGGTCCGTCGCCCGATCGCTCGCCTTCCTGGCGGCGGTGTTCGCGCTCGCGCTCGGCACCCTGCTGCCGTTCGCCGCCCTGGCGGCGGCGCGCCCGGGCCATCCGCTGGTCATCTGCTCGGCCGAGGGCCCGCAGACCATCCAGGTCGGCGGCGTCGACGGACCGGTCCGGAAGGACGTGGGGGCCAAGTGCGCCGCCTGCGTCGCGCCCCTGGCCGCCGCCCTGCCGGCGCCGCCCGCGCCGGAGCCTGCGCGCCTGATCCGCCGCCTGGAGGCCGCAGCCTATGCGCCCGCCGCCGCCAGCCCCCCGCCGCCGGCCCGCGCGCCGCCGCGCCCGCCCTCCACCGCCCCGCCCCACGCCTGAAGCCGGACCCGTGAACCGCGCGCGGCCCCGCCGTGCGCCCGATCGACCCTGCCTTCGGGAACCCCCATGTCTTTCACACCCCCCGCGGCGCCGTGCGCGCTGCTGGCCGCGGCGAGCCTCGCCGCCCCCGCCCATGCCCATGCCCTGGCCCAGGCCTCGGCCCAGGCCCTGCCCCCGGCCGCCTCGCCCGTCGCCGAAGTCGATTCGGTGATCGTCACCGGCGCGCGCAATCCCGACGATCCCGCCGTCGTGGCCGAGGCGCGCGATCGGCTGAGCCGCACGCCCGGCGCCGTCGCCGTCGTCGCCGCGGAAAGTTACGAGGACCGCTACGCCCTGGCCCTGTCCGACACCCTTCGCTCGGTGCCCGGCGTCTTCGCTCAGCGCCGCTGGGGCGAGGAGGTCCGGTTGTCGATCCGGGGCTCCGGCATCGGCCAGAGCGTGCATCTGCGGGGCGTCCTGCTGGCTCAGGACGGCGTGCCGATCAATGCGGCGGACGGCTTCGGCGAGTTCCAGGAACTTGATCCGCTGATCGCCCGCTACACCGAGGTGTACAAGGGCGGCAACGCCCTGCGCTTCGGGGGCGCGGCGCTGGGCGGGGCGATCAACGTCGTCACCCCCACCGGCCTGAACACGCCCTATGACAACCTGCTGCGGTTTGAGGCGGGATCGTTCGAGACCCGCCGCCTGCACGCCGCCAGCGCGCGCCGTCACGGCGACTGGGACCTGTACGCGGCCGGGACCTGGTCGGGCGGCGACGGCTTCCGCGACCACCAGGAGGCCGACGGCAAACGCCTGACGGTCAGCGTGGGGCGTCAGCTGGGCCAGGATCGCGAGGTGCGGCTGATCGTGCAGGGCAATGCGCTGGACCAGGACCTGTCGGCGGGGGCGACGCAGAAGGATGCGTTGACCAATCCGCGCGCGGCGACGCCGGGCGCGGTGTCGTTCAACTATGGCCGCAACGTCGATTCCCTGCGCACCACGCTCCAGACCCGCTGGCGCTTCAGCGACAGCCTGGTGTTCGAGGGCGGAATCTATGGCTCCGACCGGGACCTTTACCACCCGGTGCCGGTGGTGGTGGACAACCACTATCGGACCTATGGCGGGTTCGGGCGGTTCGACTGGAACGGCCGGCTGATGGGCCTGCGCGCGGACGCCTTCGCCGGGGCCTACTACCGCACGGGCGATACGGACGCCCGGGTCTTCACCAACATCGGCGGCGGCCAGCGCGGGTTCAGGATCGGCGACACCCTGCAGCAGGCGTCCGGTTTGGACGTGTTCGCCGAAGGCCGCCTGTTCGTGACCGACCGCTTCGCCGTCATCGGCGGCGGCTCGTGGGGCCGGGCCGGGCGCGACCTCGACAACCATCTGAACCCGGCGAACGACGCCGACACGACCTACGACTGGTTCGCCCCGCGCATCGGCCTGCTGTGGGAGGACGACAATGGATCGCAGGTCTATGCCAACCTGACCCGATCGGTGGAGCCGCCCAGCTTCTACGACCTGGTCCAGAGCCCGGTTCCGCAGTTCGTGCCGCTGGACGAACAGAAGGCCTGGACCGCCGAGATCGGCGCGCGCGGCCGGCGGGGCCCCTTCCGGTACGACATCTCGGCCTATCGCGCCGCGCTGAAGGGCGAACTGCTGAACTATGTCGTGACCGCCGACATTCCGGCCGCGACCTTCAACGCCGGCGACACCGTGCACCAGGGGATCGAGGCCGGCCTGGACTGGCGGTTGATGGAGGGGGGACCGGGACGCCTGACCCTGCGCCAGACCTATACCTGGTCCGACTTCTTCTTCGACGGCGATCCCGTCTATGGGGACAACCGGCTGCCGATCATCCCGGAGCACGCCTATCGCGCCGAACTGAAATACGATCATCCGGCCGGCTGGTTCGTCGCGCCGGCGGTCGAGTGGGTTCCGCGCGACATCCACGTGGACTACGCCAACACGGTCAAATACCCCGGCTACGCCACGCTGTCGCTGAACGCGGGGATCGACCTGCCCCGCGGCGTGACCGTCTTCGCCGACCTGCGCAACCTGACCAACGAGAAATACATCTCGAACGCGGGCGCGGTCGTGGACGGCGTCACGGGGGCGCAGGATGTCTATCAGCCGGGCGAAGGCCGGGCGGCGTTTGTCGGCATGAGGGTGACGTGGTGAGCGCGACCGAAAACCCGGCGTCCGGAGACCTGTCCGGCGCCTACCGGGCCGTCTGGCGCTGGCATTTCTATGCGGGCGTGCTGGTCATGCCCTTCCTGATGCTGCTGGCGCTGACGGGGGGCCTCTATCTGTTCAAGGACGAGATCGACCAGACGGTCTATCGCTCCCTGATCCAGGTTCCGGCGCGCGCGGCCCAGGCGGACCCGGACGCCTGGGCCGCGGCGGCGGCGCAGGCGGGCGGCGGCCGCGCGGCGAACGTGCTGCTTCCGGCGGCGCGGGACCAGGCCGTGCGGGTCCGGGTCGACCGCGCCGACGGATCGCAACGAACCGTCTTCGTCGACCCCCACACCGCCCGCGTCACCGGCGTGACGGCCTATGGCGGCGTCACCGAAACGATCAAGCGGCTGCACTCGCTCAGCCTGTTCGGCCCGGCGATGAACCTGGTGGTCGAGATCGTCGCCGGCTGGGCCGTCATCCTGTTCGCCACGGGGCTTTATCTGTGGTGGCCGAGGGGGCGGGCGGGCGTGGCGGTCCTGGCGCCCAGGACAGGCGACGCGCGACGGCGGCCGTTCTGGCGCGACCTGCACGCCCTGACCGGCTTCTACGTCGGCGGGGTGGTGCTGTTCCTGGCGGTGACGGGAATGCCGTGGTCGGCCGTCTGGGGCGACCGATTCCTGAACCTGATGCGCGAGAGCGGCCTGGGTCGCCCGCCCGCCCCGGCCGCCGCCAGCGCCTGGAGCCACGCCAAGCCGCACGACACGCCCGCCGGCGTGGGCTGGACGATGGAGCACGCCGTCATGCCCGGCCCCATGGCCCACGATCCCAGCCTGGGCCGCGTCGTCGCCACTGCGGACGCCGGCGGCCTGCCCCGACCCTATATCGTCAACATCCCCCAGAGCCCCGACCTGGCCTGGACGGTGGCGCGCCAGACGCGCAGGGCCGAGGACGCCCGCACCCTGTACGTCGACGGCCAGACCGGCGCGGTGAGGGCCGACATCCGCTGGAGCCAGTTCGGCGTCGGCGCCAAGGCCTTCGAATGGGGCGTCGCCGTGCACCAGGGCCTGCAGTACGGCCAGATCAACCGCATCGTCATGCTGCTGGGCTGCGTCGGCGTCTGGGTCCTGGCGATCAGCGGGCTGGTCATGTGGTGGAAGCGCCGCCCGCCCAGCCTGTCGCGCGCGCGCCTTGGCCAGGTGCGCCTGGGCGCCCCGCCCGCGCCGCCCGGCCCGCGCGTCCGCGCCGCGGTGCTGGGCATCGTCATTCCGCTATCGATCCTCTATCCCCTGACCGGCTTGAGCCTGATCGCCGCCTTGTCCCTGGACTGGGCGATGCGACGGTTGCGCGCCCGGTCCGTCATCGCCTGAAAGGAGACCCGACCATGAAACGCCTTCTCATCCTGGCCGCCGCCCCGCTCGCGCTCGCGGCCTGCGGGCCCGCCGCCCAGCCCGCCGCCGAGAGCCCGCCCGCCGCGGATCAGGCCGCCGCCGTCGTCGTGACCGACGCCTGGTGTCGCGCGACGCCGAACGGCGCGCGGGCCGGCGGATGCTTCGCCACCTTCACCGCCCGCACCGACGACCGGTTGACCGGCGGCTCCACCCCCCGCGCCGCCCAGCTTCAGATCCACGAGATGACCACCGAGGGCGGCATGATGAAGATGGGCCCGATCGAGGGCGGCCTGCCCCTGCCGGCCGGCCAGGCCGTCGCCCTGGCGCCGGGCGGAAACCACATCATGCTGATGGAGTTGACCCAGCCGCTGACCGACGGAGAGACCGTGCCCCTGACGCTGTCCTTCGCCGCGGCGCCGGCCGTGACCGTGCAGGCCCAGGTCCGCCGGGTCACGCCGGGCGGCGACGGCCACCACGGCTAGGGCGTCCTGCGTCATGCGGTCCGGGCGAAATATCTGAACCTTGGCCGCATGACAGCCGTTGGGAGGGGACGTCTCTGGAGTCCCCTCATGTCCTTTCGCAAAGACCGCCTGTCCCGCCCCATCTATCACTGGGCCAAGACCGTCCTGCCCGAGATGTCGGCGACCGAGGCCGAGGCCATCGAGGCGGGCGACGTCTGGTGGGACGCCGAACTGTTCACCGGCGCGCCGGACTGGGAGGCCTTCCTCGACATTCCGCCCGCCGAGCTGACCGAAGCCGAGCAGGCCTTCATCGACGGCCCGGTCGAGCGGCTGTGCGCCATGCTGGACGACTGGAAGATCACCTGGGAGGACCAGGATCTGCCGCCGGAGGTCTGGGCCTTCCTGAAGCGCGAACGCTTTTTCGGCATGATCATCCCGAAACGCTATGGCGGGCTGGAGTTCTCGGCCTACGCCCATTCCGAAGTCGTCCGGAAGATTTCGACCCGCTCCACCTCCGCCGCCGTCACGGTGATGGTGCCGAACTCGCTAGGGCCGGGCGAACTGCTGATGCAGTTCGGCACGGACGAGCAGCGCGATCACTGGCTGCCGCGCCTGGCCAACGGCCGTGAAATCCCGGCCTTCGGCCTGACCAGCCCCGAGGCCGGTTCCGACGCCGCCTCCATGACCGACGAGGGCGTGATCTGCGAGGGCGAATATCAGGGCCGCAAGGTGCTGGGGATGCGGCTGAACTGGAGAAAGCGCTACATCACCCTGGGCCCGATCTCGACCGTGCTGGGGCTGGCGTTCAAGCTGCGCGACCCGGACGGCCTCCTGGGCGGCGAGGAGAACCTGGGCATCACCGTCGCCCTGGTCCCGACCGACACCCCGGGCGTGACCATCGGCCGTCGGCACCTGCCGTCGATGCAGGCCTTCATCAACGGGCCGAACGAGGGTCATGACGTCTTCCTGCCGCTGGACGCCGTCCTGGGCGGACGCGAGCGGATCGGCCAGGGCTGGATGATGCTGAACGCCGCGCTGGCGGCCGGGCGGGGCATCTCCCTGCCCTCGCTGTCGTCGGCCGGCGCGGCCCTGGCGGCGCGCACCACCGGAGCCTACGCCCGCGTGCGCCAGCAGTTCCGCATCCCCATCGGCGAGTTCGAGGGCGTGCAGGAGCGCCTGGCCCGCATCGCCGCCAACGCCTATCTGCTGGACGCCGCGCGGCGCTTCACCTGTTCCGGCCTGGCGCTGGGGCATCACCCGTCCGTCGTCTCGGCCATCATGAAGCATGGCGCGACCGAGCGGATGCGGGTGGCCGCCAACGACGCCATGGACGTCCACGCCGGCAAGGCGGTGATCGACGGGCCGAACAACTATCTGGGCAACTTCTATCGCGCCGTGCCGGTGGGCATCACGGTCGAGGGCGCCAACATCCTGACGCGCAGCCTGATCGTCTTCGGCCAGGGGGCGATCCGCGCCCATCCCTATATCCTGAAGGAAATGCAGGCCCTGGCCGAGCAGGACGTGGAGAAGGGCCTGGCCCAATTCGACGCCGTCTTCTGGACCCACGTCGTCCACACCCTGCGCACCGCGCGCCGCGCCTTTACCAGCGCCTGGACCGACGGGCTGTTGGGCGAGGCGCCGACCGGGGGGGCGGCGCGCCGCTACTATCGCCGCATGGGCCGCTACGCCGCCGCCTTCGCCCTGGCCTCGGACATGGCGCTGCTGACCATGGGCGGATCGCTGAAGCGGCGCGAGATGCTGTCGGCCCGCTTCGGCGACATCCTGTCCGAACTCTACATGATGAGCGCCGCCCTGAAGCGCTGGGAGGACGAGGGCCGCCAGGCCGAGGACCTGCCGCTGCTGGACTATGTGATGCAGGACGGCTTCCTGACCATCGAGCGGCGGCTGAAGGAAATCCTGGACAACTTCCCCAACCGTCCGGCCGCCTGGCTGCTGAAGGTGTTCGTGCTGCCGTTCGGGGTCATCCGCACCGGGCCGCGCGATCACACCGTGCGCGCCTGCGCCCGCCTGATCCTGGAGCCGTCGGCGACGCGCGACCGCCTGACCGAGGGGGTCTATATCGGCGACGAGGCGGTGGGCCGGCTGGAGCAGGCCTTCGACCTGGTGGTGCGGACCCAGCCGATCCACGACCGGCTGAGGGCGCGTCGCATCCGCGATTGGCGCACGGCGGCCGAACAGGGCCTGCTGACGCCCGAGGAGATGGCGCTGCTGAAGGACGCCGACGACGCCGTCGCCGACGTGGTCGCGGTGGACGACTTCGCCCCGGAAGACCTGGCGCGGGGCGCCCGTCCCCGCTCCGTCCCCCATGCGGCCGAATAGCGCCTAGCGCGAGACGAGCGAGCCTTCGACCGTCAGGGTCGCGTCGGCGTTCTCGACCACGCTGAGGCTCTGGACCTCGACGCCCTTGTCATGAAGGGCCGACAGCCAGCCGAAGGCGGCGGCCGTCTGGACGCCGGTCAGGCTGAAGCCCAGGGCGCCGTCCGCGGCCATGCCCATCACCGGCGTGACGCCCGCCTGGGCGCTGGCCGCGTCGACCGCCGCGCGGATGTCGCCGGCGGCCGCCGCCTCCGACGGCGCCCGCTGGGCTGCGCGCTGGACCAGGATCAGGGCGTTCTCGGCGCGAAACCGATCGCGCGCGGCCGCTTCCCGCCACGCCCAGGCGGGGCGCACCACCGCCAGCCAGACCAGCACCGCCAGCACGGCCAGTCCCATCACGGCCAGCATCCGCTGCTCGCGCAGGGTGCGACCCTCCCACCAGGCCAGGGCCGTCGACGTCAGGCGGTTCATGCCGGGCCTCCCACGATGACTTCGCTGACCACGCGGCCGCCGTCCTCGACCGTGCTGGTGTCCGACAGGCCGAGGCCGCCCGCCTCCACGGCGGCGCGCAGGGCGTCCAGATCCTGGAACGCCGGATAGCTGACGGTGGCGCGCAGGCCCTGCTCGGGGTCGGCCGACAGGCCGTCCAGCTCGGCGCCCTCCACCTGCTCGACGGCGGCGAACAGCGCCGCGGCGCCCGCGGTGAAGCCGCCGGGCGGCGGCGCCACGGACAGACGCCGCTGAATCTCGCCGATCGGATCGTCGGCGCGCGCCGCCTCGGGCCAGGTCTCGGCGATCAGGGCGCGGGTTCGCCGGTCCGCGCGGTCGGCGGCCAGACTGTCGCGCGCGGCGTGCGCCAAGGTCAGCACCAGGGGCGAAGCGACCACCGCCGCCGCCAGCACGGCCGCCAGCCGCCAGCCGCCCCGAGACGCCGCGCGGGGCCGGACCAGGGCGGTCAGCAGATCGACGGGCGGATGGAGAGCCGTCGCCGCCAGCCGGTCCTCGACCGCTTCCTGGCCGTCGATCCAGGTCACGCGCCGGTCGCCGGCCACCGCCGCAACCAGGTCGGCCTGCACCGAGGCGGCGAAGGCCCCGCCCCGCAAGGCGACGTCGCCGCCATAGCGGATGGCGTTCAGCTGGCCCTCGGCTTCGGGAACCGGCGGCGTGAGGCAGTCGGGAACCAGGGCCGCCGGCTGGACGCCCAGCGCCCGCAGATAGTCGAGCCAGGCTTCCAGCAGCACGCTCGACACGGCCGCGACCAGGCGCGGGCCGCCGTCCGGCCCGGTCGGCCCCAGGGCCACGGCCAGACGCTCGGGATCGCCCGCCAGTTCGCCCTTCAGGGCCCAGCGCGCGGCGGCCCGCACCTGGTTGGCGCCGCCGACCGGCAGGTCCAGCCAACGCACCAGCACGTCCGCGCCGGGCGCCACCGCCACGGTGCGAAGGTCCGGCGTCGGATCCGGCGCCTCCAGGCTCAGCGATCCGCGCTGCAGCACGCGCCCGCGCGGGTCGACGATCAGGAAGGGCGCCGGCAGGGCCGCCGTGGGCGGAATCAGGACGAGGCGGGTCTGGGTCATTCTTCAGGAATCCAGCGTCGGATGACGGTGCGCACGCCGCCGTCGGGGGCGGCGTAGAGAAGGGCGGTGCGGACCGCGCGGGCGCCGCCGTAGTCGACATCGACGCGCAGGTCGAAAAAGCGGGTCAGCAGGGACGCCTGGCCGCGCATGGTCTCGTCGGCCGCCACGCCGCGCAGGGCGGGCTGGGCCCAGAAGGCGTCCATCGTGGCCCAGCCGCCGGGCGGCCGCGCCGCGATCGCGGCCTTGGCCTGGTTCAGCCCCAGGGCGCCGCCGGTCATCATGACCAGCAGGGGCGCCTGCTCCGCCGTCAGGGTGTTCAGGTTGATCGGCGACACGCCGCTGACCGGCAGGGCGCAGATCAGCGGGCGCAGGCGGCGATAGAGCGCCTCGTCCATGCCGGCCACGGCGCGCATCTCGCTGACGTCGGCCAGCATGACGCCGCCGGTGCGGTACGGCGTGGCCAGGCCGGCGTAGCGCGCGTCCTCTCCCCCGCCCGGCGAGACGTCGGCGTCGCCGTCCATCCAGTCGGTCAGGGCCCCCGCCAGCGCCGTCATCCGGCCCCGAGGCGCGCCCAGCGCGGCGCCCAGGGCCACGAAGCGCGCCTGGGCCTCCGGATTGGCGACCAGATCCTCGTCCTGGCCCACCACCAGGCTGTTCAGGTTGAAACAGGCCTGGCCGTCGGTCACGACCGCCCGGATCGAGCCCTCGTCGATCGGAAAATCGAGCACGCGCCCGTTCCAGCGCGGCTCCAGCGGGGTGCGGGCGGGATCGACGGCCATCAGGTCGGCGATCTGGCGGCGCGCCAGGGCCTCGGCGCCGGCGGCGTACCACTGGGCCTGCGCCTGCGTCTCCACATTGGTGGTCCGGCGCACGGAAAAGCGGATGTCGTCCAGGATCAGCACGGCCACCGCCGCCATCACCGCCACCAGCAGCAGCACGGTCAGAAGGGCCATCCCCTGTCTGTCGGCCGCGCGCCTCATCCGGCGGACACCGCGAACAGCTGGTCGACCCGGCCCAGGCCGTCCAGCGTCATGACGATCCGAACCGCCTGCGGCAGGGGCCGGTCGCGGCTGGACAGGAAGGCCGGCGCCTCGGACCCGTCCTGGATGAAGGTGACGGCGACGTCGCTGACGCCGCGGTACAGCACCTGCGGCGGACCGGCCCGCGCGCCGTCCAGATAGGTCGAGGCGCGCCGTTCCAGCCGGTTCTCGACCACCCGGTATTCCACGCGCTGGAGGCCGGGCCGGGCCGCACCGTCGGGATTGCTCCATCCGGCCCGGACCAGCGTCAGCACCGGATCGCCGGGAACCGTCTGGCCCATGAGGGCGCGCGGCAGGGGGCGGCCGGTCGGCGCGCGGGTCCGGCGCGGCGCGGCCTGGGCCAGGTCCGCCTTCAGCAGGGCGCGCATCCTTTGCAGTTCGGCGATGCGCTCGGCGTGCTCGTGCACGATGAAGCGGGTGTCGATCGTGCGCGCCAGCACCAGGGCGCCCGCCGCCGCGATCAGGGCGAAGACGGCCAGGGCCACCAGCACCTCGACCAGGGTGAAGCCCCCGCGCGCGCGCCTCATGATCCCGCGCTCCGGAACAGGGTGCGATCCGCCGCCAGGCCGTCGTCGTCATAGACGGCGATGTCGATGCGGCCCATACCCGGCACGGCCGTGCCGCTGACCGTGCGCCGCCAGCGCCAGGCCTGACCGGCCATCTGGACCTGGCCCGAGGTTTCTCCCGTCGGCAGGCTCTGGGCGGTCATGGCCTCGACCGCCAGGTTCTCGGCGACCACGCCCCCCAGGGTCCGCGTCTCCACCCGGGCGGCCGAGCGCACGCCCTCGCCCGACAGGTTCAGCAGCGCCATCGCCGCCAGGGCGAAGACCGCCAGCGCGACCAGAAGCTCGATCAGGGTGAAGCCGCCGCGTTCAGCCATCGACCGCCACCTCTCCGGCGGCGTCGACGCGCACCGACACGACCTGGCCCTCGCGCGACAGCTCGACCTGGGCCGGTTCGGCCCCGCCGGTCTCGTCGAAGACGATGCGGACGCCCCGACGCGGCGCGCGCACGTCCTCGCCCCACGCCTGGGGCGCGAACGGGCCGTCCAGCGGCGTCCACGCGTCGCCGTCGAAGCGGGCGAACGCATACCCTTGCGCGTCGGTCGAGGCCGACACCATGCGGTTGGTCAGTATGGCCTCCTCGCGCGCGCGAACCAGGCGGGCGGCGAACCGCTCGGCCGTCTCGCCGACGGCGGGCCGGGGGTCGGGCATGGACAGCACCACCGCCCCCGCCGCCAGGCCGATGACCACCAGCGTCATCATCAGCTCGACCAGGGTGAAGCCGGCGCGCATTGTGTTTGCGCTAGCGCTCGCCGCGCGGCGGCTCGCTGCTTGAGCGCGGACGGGTTGGTTTGCGCCAGCGCTCGCCGCGCGGCGGCTCGCTGCTTGAGCGCGGGCGGGTTGGTTTGCGCCAGCGCTCGCCGCGCGGCGGCTCGCGGCTTGAGCGCGGGCGGATTGGTTCGCGCCAGCGCTCGCCGCGCAGCGGCGCGCGGCTGGGGCGCCAGTGTCAGGCCTGCCAGTTGCCGAGGTCGGCGTCATCGCCCTCGCCTCCCGCCTTGCCGTCCGCGCCGAAGGAGAAGACGTCGAACTGGCCGCCGTGGGCGCTGCGGCGACGGTACTGGTAGGGGTTGCCCCAGGGATCGGTCGGCAGGCGCCGCACATAGCCGCCCTGGCGATAGCGCTCCGGTCGGGTCAGGTCCGACGGCGGCGAGACCAGCGCCTGCAGGCCCTGCTGGTCGGTCGGGAAGGTCAGGTTGTCCAGCCGATAGGTCTCGATGGCCTGTTCCAGCACCGAGATGTCGGCCCGCGCCTTGCCCAGCATCGCCTTGTCCTGGCTGGGCAGGACGTTCAGGGCCACGACGGTGGCCAACAGGCCGATGATGACGATGACCACCATCAACTCCACCAGGGTGAACCCCTGGCGGTTCATTCTTGCGCTACCGCGCGCCGCGCGGCGGCGCGCGGCTTGAGCGCGGGGATTTCCTGTCGCGCCCCGCTGGGCCGCGCGGCGGCGCGCCATGGCGAACGTCCTCAAGCAGCGAGCCGCCGCGCGGCGAGCGGTAGGACCAAAAAACATGAGCGACTCCCTCACCCCATCGCCAGGGTGTTGATCTGAAGGATGGGCAGCAGGATCGACAGCACGATCAGGGCGACCACGCCGCCCATCACCACGATCACGGCCGGCTCCAGCAGGCTGAGCATCACGGCGGTGAAACTGGCGAACTCGCGTTCCAGATAGTCGGCGGCGCGTTCCAGCATCGGCTCCAGCCGGCCGCTGCTCTCGCCCGAGGCGGCCATATAGACCAGAATCGGCGGAAAGACGTCGGCGCGGCGCATGGCGGCCGACAGGCCGCCGCCTTCGCGCACCGCCTCGGCCATGCTTTCGGTCGCCTGACGCAGGGCGTGGTTCGACACGGTGCGGGCCGTGATGGTCAGCCCTTCCAGCACCGGCAGGCCGGCGGCGATCATGGTCGACAGGGTGCGGGCCATCTTGGCCCCGTGCAGGTCGCGCGTCAGCCGCCCGACCAGGGGCGCGCGCAGCCGCCAGCGGTCGAAGCGCAGGCGAAGACCGGGGTTCCTCAGGGCCATGACGCCGCCCGCGACCAGGCCCGCCAGGCCCAGCACGATCAGCCAGCCCCAGGTGCGCATGACGTCGGACAGGCCGATGACCAGGCGCGTCAGCAGCGGCAGGGTCTGGTTCATGCTGTCGAACTGGTCGACCACCTTGGGCACGACGAAGACCATCAGCGCCGTCACCACGCCCAGGGCGACGACCGCCAGGACGGCCGGATAGACCAGGGCGGTGACGACCTTGCCGCGCACCTGCTGGTCGCGTTCCATATCGTCGGCCAGCCGCTCCAGGATCGGTTGCAGCGTACCCGACCGCTCTCCGGCCGAAACCATGGCGCGGTACAGCGGCGGGAAGGCGCGGCCATGCTGGCCCATGGCGTCCGCCAGGGTCCGCCCTTCCAGCACGCCGGCGTGAACCCCTTCCAGCACCCGGCGGACGACCGGCCGATCGGCCTGCAGCGCCAGCGTCCGCAACGCCTCCTCCAGCGGCGAGACGGACACCAGCGTGGCCAGCTGGCGGGTGGTCAGGGCCAGGGCCTTGGCCGACAACCGGCCGCCGGACCGCGCCGGGCGATCCCCCCGCGCCGCCATGCGGGCGGGCGTGACCTCCAGCGGCATCAGCCGGCGCCGCCCCAGCAGGCCCCGGGCGGCGGCCTCGTCGGCGGCGTCCAGGGCGCCCGAGACCGTACGGCCCGCGCCGTCGACGGCCACATAGTCGAACGCCGCCATCAGGCCGCCTCCGCCGGATCGGTCGCGGTTTCCTGCCGGGCGACGCGGACCGCCTCCTCGACCGAGGTGACGCCCGCCAGCACCAGGTCGCGCGCCCGGTCCGACAGGGTTCCGCCCTGCTTGAAGGCGGCCTCGACCAGGGCGTCCTCGCCGGCCTCGGCGGCGATCAGGCGGCGGACCTTGTCGGTGACCTTGAGCACCTCGTACAGGCCGACCCGGCCGATATAGCCGGTGTCGGCGCAGTGGGCGCAGCCGTGCGGCCGCCAGATCGTCACGCCCGCCTTGGCGCCGATCAGCCGGGCGCTCGGCTCGTCGGCCTTTTCGGCCATGCGGCAATGCGGGCACAGCCGCCGCACCAGCCGCTGGGCCACGACCAGCCGCAGGGTCGAGGCCAGCAGGAAGGGCTCGATCCCCATGTCGCGCAGACGGGTCACGGCGCCCGCCGCATCGTTGGTGTGGACCGTCGACAGCACCAGGTGCCCGGTCAGAGACGCCTGGACGGCGACGCCCGCCGTCTCCACGTCCCGGATCTCGCCGACCATGACCACGTCCGGATCCTGGCGCAGGATGGCGCGCAGGCCGGCGGCGAAGGTCATGCCGACCTTGGGGTTCACCTGGGTCTGGCTGACGCCGTCGATGGCGTATTCGACCGGGTCCTCGACCGTCAGGATGTTGCGCGCGCCGTCGTTCAGCAGCGCCAGGCCGGCGTAGAGGCTGGTGGTCTTGCCCGAGCCGGTCGGTCCCGTGACCAGGATGATCCCGTTGGGTTCGGCCAGGGCGGCGCGGAAGGCCGCCAGGGCGTCGTCCGCCATGCCCAGCCGGTCCAGCGTCAGGCCGGCCTGATCCTTGTCCAGGATGCGCAGCACCACCCGCTCGCCCCCTCGCGACGGCAGGGTCGACACCCGCACGTCCAGCGTCTTGCCGCCCAGGGCCAGGGGGATGCGGCCGTCCTGCGGAATGCGCTTCTCGGCGATGTCCAGCCGCGCCATGACCTTGATGCGCGACACCAGCAAGGGCGCGATGCGGGGATTGAGGCTCAGCGCCTCGCGCAGCACGCCGTCGATCCGCATCCGCACCACCAGCGCCGACTCGTAGGTTTCCAGGTGGATGTCCGAGGCCCCGGCCCGCACCGCCTCGGCGATGATCCCGTTGATCAGGCGGATGACCGGCGCGTCGTCGGCCGTGTCCAGCAGGTCGGCGGCGGCGGGGATGTCGTCGATCAGGCTGTCCAGCCCGGCCGGCATCTCCAGGTCGTCGTCGGCGGCGTTCAGGTGGTCCCCGGCGTAGATTTCCGACAGTTGCCGGTCGAAGGCGGCGGGGCTCAGCGGCTCCACCGACAGGGGGCGGCCCAGGGCGCGCCGCGCCTCGATCAGCGCGATCGGGTCGGCCCCCTCGCGGACGCCCACGCGCGCGATCTCCCCGGCGTCCAGCAGCAGGACGCCGTGACGCTTGGCGAAGCCGTACGGCAGGCTGGGGCTGACCAGGGTGATCATGATCTCAGGACCCGGCGGGCGCCAGAGGCCGGGCGTCGACCGGCGCCACGGGCGCGATCACGGTCGGCTCGCCGCTGGCGGGGGCGGCGGGCGGCTGGGTGCGCATATAGTCGCGCACCAACGCATCCAGGCTGGGCTCGCGGTCGGGCTGAACGGCCAGTTGCTGGTCGCGCATATAGCCCCACCGGTCGGCGGCCAGCCCCTGCGCCTGATCCGGCGTGCGAATGATGGTCGGGCGCAGGAAGACCATCAGATTGGTCCGTCCGCGCTGGCGGCTGGTCGAGCGGAACAGGGCGCCGACGCCGGGGATGTCGCCCAGGCCCGGCACCTTGTCCTGACGCAGCCGGTCGTTCTGGTCCAGCAGGCCGCCGGCCACGGCGATGTCGCCGTCGTCCACCACCAGCGTCGTCTCCAGCTCGCGCTTGTCCAGCACCAGGTCCGAGGCGCCGGTGCTCAGCACGCCGTTGATGGCCGACACCTCCTGGCGCAGCGTCAGGGTGATCGAGCCGCCCGCGTTGATCTGCGGCTTGACCGTCAGCCGCACGCCGATGTCCTTGCGGTCGGTGGTCGTGAACGGGTTGGAGTTGCCGTCCAGCAGCGTCTGGCCGGTGGTGATCGGCACTTCCTGGCCGACCAGGAAGGTGGCCTCCTCGTTGTCCAGCGTCATGATCGACGGGGTCTGGAGCAGGTTCGATCCCTCGTCGGTCTTGGCCGCGTTGATGATGAAGCCGAAAAGGCCGTCGCCTACCTTGCCGCCCGCCCCGCCGACGAAGCCGTTGGCGCCCAGGAGGGTGTTCAGGGCCAGGTTCTGTAGCTGCTCGCGCAGGGGATCGTCCGCGTCCAGCTGGCCCGAGGCGACGCCGCCGGCGATGGGAACCAGGGGCGCCGCGCTGTCGGAATAGTTGGTCAGGCCGACGCCGTTCTCGCCGCCGTACAGCCACTGGACGCCCAGTTCGCGCACGGCGTTGTCGCTCAGTTCGACGACGATGGCCTCGATCAGAACCTGCTGGCGGCGCACGTCCAGCCGGCGGATCACGTCCGCCAGGGTGCGCTGCATGTCGGCCGGCCCCGAGATGACCAGGGCGTTGGCGCCGGGGAACCGCGCGATGGTGGCGCGCTGGCCGGTGGCGGTGATGGTGGTCGAGCCGATCGGGCCGGCGTCCTGGTCGTCGGCCTGGGTCAGGCCGGGGCGCAAGCCGCCCCCGGCGGCGGCGCTGCCGGTCGCGCGCGCCGTCTGCAGGCGCGGCGTCTGCGAGGCGCCGTCGCCGCTGACCGGCTGGCCGACGATCTGCTGCAGCACCGGCAGCAGCTGCTCGGCGTTGGCGTGTTCCAGGAAGACGACGTTGACGTCCTGGGCCGACTGGGACCGGCCGTCCAGGTCGTGGATCAGGCCGCGCACGCGCGTCAGGGCCTGGCCGTCGCCGCGCAGCACCAGGGAGTTCGAGCTTTCGACCGGCGTGACCGACACCATCCCCTGCCCGCCGCCGCCCGGCGCGGCCAGCACCGATTGCAGCACGCCCGCGATCTCGCGCGCCGAGGCGTTCTCCAGCGTCACGACCTCGTAGCTGGAGCGATCGACGTCGATCCGCGCGATCAGGGCGCGCACCCGCGCCAGGTTGTCGGCGAAGTCGGCGACCACCACGCTGTTGGCGCCGGGATTGGCCAGCACCTGCCCCTGGGCGCCGACCAGCGGCCGGATGGTCTCGGCCGCCGAGGCGGCGTCGATGTTGCGCAACGGGAAGACCTCGGTGGAGAAGCGCTCCGCCCCGACGGTCGACGGTCCCTGGGCGGCGCCCTGGGCCGGGCTGATGCGATAGGCGCCCGACTGGGTCGGGGTGACCACCAGGCCGTTGGCGCGCAGGGTCGACAGGAAGACCTCGAACAGCTGGGCGCGGCTCAGCGGACGGTCGCTGGTCACCGTCACCGTGCCGGACACCGCCGGATCGACGATGAAGGTGCGGCCGGTCGTGCGCGCCACGTCCTGGATGAAGGCGCGGATGTCGGCGCCCTGGACGTTCAACGTCTGCCGGGCCTGAGCCAGGGCGGGCGCGGCCGCCAGCGGCCCCTGCGCGGCCAGGATCGCCGTCAGGGCGCCGACCAGGGTGTTGCGGATGCGGGCGTTCATGGACGCGTCCTTATGGTGGTGGTGCGCATCTCGCCGTTGCGCTCGTACTGAATCTCGGCCGAAGGGGCGCTGGCCAGTTGACCGCGCAGGGCGCCGATGGCCTGGGGGCTGTCCAGCGCCGTCCCGTTGACCGACAGGATGACGTCCCCGGCCTGCAGCCCGGCCGCGCGCAGCTCCGAGGCGTTGCCGGCCGAGGAGACGGTGAAGCCGTTGACGCCCAGCCCCTGCAGGCGCGGACGCAGCGACGCCTGGGCCATCAGGCGCTGGGGATCCACCACCGCCGCCGCGGGGGTGGACGCGGGCGCGGGCGCGGGGGTGACGACCTGTTCCGTCGCGGGCGGCGGCGGGGGCGGCGCGGCGCCGGCCGGGACCTCCGAGAAGGCCAGCCGAGACAGCGACTGTCCCCGCGCCAGGGTGACGAAGTCCGGACCGACCGCCTGGAGCACCAGGCCGGGCATGACCTCCTCGCCCACGCCCACGGACAGTTGCCGGCCGTCGGCCAGGCCGATGATGGCCGAGCCGCCGCCCTGCCCGCCGGCGCGCACGCCGAACAGGCGAAGCTGGCCGGCCTCGTCGCCCGAAGCGCCTTCCAGGCTGGACGGCGCGCCGGTGCGGAAGAAGGCGTCGAAGCGCGACAGCACGCCCATGTCGACGGGGCGGCTCGGCGCCGCCGGGGCCGCCTGCAGAGAGGGCTGGGGCGCCAGGAAAATCCACGCGAGCCGGCCGGCCTGCACGAGCAGCAGCAGCGCCAGCGCCGCCGGGACGATCCGGCGCCAGGGCCAGGCCGCCAGCGATTGGCGCATGGTCTCCGGCCTGATGTTTCGCAGTGTCGCGATCACGGCGCCCGTCCAAACGGCCCCCCGAGGACCGACAGCGCCATTAGACCAATCGTCCGTATGCGGGCCTCACGGCTGCATGACGAGGCGGAGAACTTGTCGTGACGATTGAGGGGTACGCGGACGAATATTCACAAAAGAAAACGACCGGAAAGCCGTCGGGCCTTCCGGTCGTCTGGTCGGTCGAAAGCCGGGATCAGAAGCGGGCGGTCAGGCTGACCGAGGCGCTCTGGCCCAGTTCGTAGTTGTTGATGCGGATCTTGTTGCCGCGTTCCTGGTACTCGTCGAAGTCCGTCCCCAGCAGGTTGCGCAGTTCCAGGGCGAAGCCCAGGTCGCGGTCCATGACGGTGAAGTCCTTGCGATAGACGAAGTCCAGGAACACGCCCGGCTCCTGCACATAGTCCGGTTCGCGGCTGGCGCCGGTTCCCGCGCCGCGGGCGGTGATCCGCTCGCTGACGTAGTTGACGATGACGGTCGCCTGCGACCGCGCCGTGTCGTCTTCCCAGCCCAGTTGCAGGTTGGCGACGTGCTCGGACTGGCCTTGCAGGCGGCTGCCGTCCTGGATGAAGAAGTCCGCCGGTTCGGGCGAACCCGCGCCGCCCAGCGTCAGGACGGTGTCGCCGTCGCCGACGCTGACCTCGGAGTCCGACCAGGTGTAGTTGGCCTGGACCAGCCAGCGCTTGTTGGAGACGAAGGCGTTCTGATCCGGGAATTCGAAGTACTTCTTCACCTCGAACTCGGCGCCGTAGATGGTCGCCTCCGGCGCGTTCAGGAACGACTGCTGGCGCTGGTTGCCGACGTCGACGATCACGGCTTCGACCGGCTTGTCCAGGTTCTTGTAGAAGACGCCGGCGGTCACGAACTGCTGGCGGGCGAAGTACCATTCGTACCGCGCGTCCAGGTTCAGGATCTCGGTGTCCACCAGATAGGGGTTGCCGATGAAGATGCGGTCGCTTTCCGGGTCGGTGTAGGCCTGCGGCGCCAGCTCGCGGAACTGCGGGCGGCCGATGGTCTTGGACGCGCCCAGACGCAGCTGCTGGTCCTCGGCGAAGTTCCAGGTGCCGGTGAAGGACGGCAGCCAGTACTGTTCGTCGATCTCGGTCGGCTGGTAGGGCGTGGCGCCGCCGAACAGGTCGCGCGGGGTGACGCTCTGCTGGCCGTCCTCGAAGCGGACGCCGACGGTGGTGCGGACCAGCGGGATCAGTTCCGCGTCGGCCATCACATAGGCGGCGTTGACCTGAAGCTCGGCGTCATAGGCGCTGGCGCCGTTGATGCCCGCGATCTCGCGCAGCTGCAGGGTGCTGGGGTTGATGTTGTAGTCCGAGAACAGATAGTCGATGCGCGACTGGCGCTGTTCTTCCGTCAGGCCGTTGACCGCCTCGAACTGCAGGTCGTGACGCACGGCGTCGCGATTGTTGTCGAAGGACGACACCCCGGCGCTGAAGACGACCTCGCGGGCGTTCGACAGCGGCACGGTGTAGGCGACGTCGGCCCCGCCCGAGACGATGTCGTCGTCCAGTTCGCTGAACGAGATCAGATTGCCCTGAACGTTGTGGATGAAGTTCCCGTCCGCGTCGACGCCGTACTGGAAGCGCGATTCATAGGGCGCGTCGCGCGACGTCTTGGCGTAGGCCGCGCGCCAGTCGATTTCCAGCATGCCGTCCATGAAGTGGTGCTCGCCGGCCAGTTGGCTGGTGAACAGCTGGCGGACGAACCATTCGGTGTAGTCGTTGCGGATGATCCCGCCGCCGGCGTCGAAGTCCGGACCGGCCGTCGAGCGCGCTTCCTTGGTGGTGTTGCGGACGTACAGGTTCGTCCACTTCACCTCGTGGTCGTCGGTCGACAGCGACAGGCCGCCCAGGAAGTTCAGGCGGATGTCGTTCTGGTTCGACTGGACCGCATAGGTCGAGACCGGCACCAGGTCTTCGCCCTGGAACTGCCCCTCTTCCTGCACGCCTTCGCGGGCGCGCCAGCTGTTGTCGTAACCGGCGACCGCGATGACCCCCAGCGTGCCCAGGCCGGTGTCCTGCGAGAAGCCGCCGGCCAGTTCCAGTCCGCCGTCGATCGGGGTCTTCTCGCGCTGCAGCAGCCGCAGCGGCGCATTGACCAGCGACTGGCCCATGGCCTGCAGCTCGTCGGCGCTGAAGTTGGCGCGATTGATCTGCAGACCGGTGTCGAAGGCGATCGCGATCTGGCCCGGAACCTCGCGCGTGTCGTCGTCGAAGCCGGTGAAGTCGGTGCGCGACCCGTAGTAGATCAGGTTTTCCTTGCCCGTCGACTCGGTGTTGCCGCCCAGCGACAGCTTCATCGTGAAGAACGGATCGGCGGGCGCGTCGATGGTGTGCAGGTCGATGACGCCGCCGCCGAACTCGCCGGGGAAGTTGGGCGAATAGGTCTTCTGGACGGTCACGCCGTCCAGGATGCTGGACGGGAACAGGTCCAGCGGCACGACGCGCTGCAGCGGCTCGGGGCTGGGCAGCGGCGAACCGTTCAGCAGGGCCGAGGAGTAACGCTCGCCCAGGCCGCGCACATAGATGAAGCGCCCCTCGACGATCGACAGGCCGGTGACGCGGGTCAGGGCGGCGGCGGCGTTGCTGTCGCCAGTGCGCTCCAGGTCTTCCGACGTCAGGAAGGCCGCGACCTCGGAGCTTTCGCGGTTCGGTTCGGGGATGTAGCGGCCCAGGACCACGATCTCGTCGACCGTCGCAGGCTCGGCCTGTTCGGCGGGGGTCTGCTGGGTCGGCGCGGTTTCGGTTTGAGCGAACGCCAGACCCGGCGCGATCATCGCGCTGGTGGCCAGCAGGACCCCGCTCAGGGTCATCTTAAATTTCTTCATGGTCTGAGCCTTGGTTCGAGAGACGGCGGCGCCCGAAAGGGGCGGCGGCGGCCCCGCGAAGGGACCGCCGCCTGCTTCAGCTCAATCAGCAGGTCGAACCCGAGGTCAGGCCGCAGGTCCAACCCTGCCACCAGGTGTCGGTCGCGTTCTGGACGGCGCCGATGTAGGTGGTGGTGTCGAAGAAGGAATAGACCGTCTTCGCATCGACCGGCGTCACGGCGTTCTCGTTCGCGCCGTTGATGAAGGCCAGGTTCTGGTTGGTGATCGTCGTGCCCGAGGCCGGGGCCGTCAGGGTCGAGGTTCCCATCGCCGTCACATTGGTGTTGCGGGCGTTGGTGAACACCGCCTGAGAGCGGGCGGCGTTGGCCGGGCGGTAGGAGATGCCGCAGGACATGTAGACCGAGCGGATCGTCGGGGTGGAGCCGCCGTCGAAGCTGGTCTGGGTGTCGGTGTCGGCGATGTCGAAGCAGCCGGCGGCCGAACCGGCCGTGCTGGTGGCGACGATGTTCACCAGGGTCGGCTGGGTGCCGGTGTCGAAGTGCATCACCGTGTGCGCGTCGATCGGGGCGTTGCGGCCGACCAGGGTCCAGTTGGCGATCTTGGGCTGCGACAGGTAGCGCGAGGCGTAGGGCGTCGACGCCGGGGCCGAGGAGAACTCGAAGCCCGCCGAACGGCTGGTGGAGTTCGGCGCGCGCTGGGTCACGATGCCGAACTGGGCGCCGCCGCGCCAGCCGGTGTCGGTGTCCAGGCCGTCGTCGTCGGCGCCGTTGATGACGATGTACTTCAGGTTGGCGTTGCCGCCGAAGATCTCGATGCCGTCGTCCGACGAGTTGTAGGACTGGACGTGGTCGATGACCGTGCCCGAGCCGACGCCGGCCAGGGTCAGGGCCTGCAGTTCGTTGCCGGTCGAGATCTCGAAGCCCGAGTACTTGATCTGCACGTAGCGCAGACGGCCCGAGTTATCGGCCGGGGTGTTGCCGCCGTAGAAGGCGTTGGTGCCTTCGACCTGGCCGGTGCAGGTGACCGGCGCGGTCAGCTGGCAGTTGGCCTGCGGCGCGCGGCCGGCCAGGACGATGCCGCCCCACTGGCCTTGCGAGCCTTCGGTGGTCGAGCCTTCGACGTTCTGGCGGCTGGTGAAGATGATCGGGTTGGTCGCGGTGCCTTCGGCGAAGAGCTGCGAGCCGCGGTTGACCAGCAGGTAGTCGCCGCCGCCCGAGGCGAACACGCGCACGCCCGGCTCGATCGTCAGGATGCCCTGGCTGCCGGTGGTCGAAGCGGGGTCGACGCCGCGGTCGGTGCCGACTTCGGTGCGGCCGGTGATCGAGTAGATGGTGCCGGCGCGGACCGCCAGGGTCAGGTTGCCGATGATCTGCTGCGGCAGTTGGCAGACGCGCAGGGTGTTGTTGGCGATGGTGCCGACGTTGGCCAGGCCCGTGGGGCAGTCGGCCGCGGGCGTGCCCGGCGTCGGGGTCGTCGGATCGCCGCCGCCGCCGCCGCCGCCGCCGCCGAAGTCGCCTTCGCCCGGCGAGGCCACTTCGGCCGAGCCGCAGGCGGCGAGCGCGAGGGCGCTGGCGGCGACCACGAGCAGGGATTTCATGTGTTGGCCGGTCATCATCAGTCCACCGTGTCTGATCTAAAGAGCTATGACAGGGGACAGCCGAGCCCATGCCCGACCGTGACGACGCATCGCCCCCTCCTGCCCGGTCCGGATCAATAGTCAGTGCACGTGACGGTGCTTGCGCCTCTTCGTGAAACTTAGCCGGAAGTTTTGCGCAGGTTTGGGGGCGGTTTTGCGAATATCCGTCCGGTGACGGCGCACGTGTCACACAAGCCGGGCCAGGCGACGAGGCTTGGCTGCCGCAGACAAAACTGCTACCTTGGATTGCAATGCGACGCCGTTCCCGCCACCCTGACGCCTGGTCGCGTCGCCAGACCGCGCTGCTCGTCGCCCTGGGCGCGGGGATCTGGCTTCTGGTCGCCGCCGGGGCCTTTCTGCTGGCCCGCTGGCTGACGGCCTAGTCGCCGCCCCACAGGGTCAGCCGCACCGGGGCGGACTGGCCGCCGATCGACAGCGCGCCCTGGATCACCGGCGTCTGGTCGCCCAGATTGCGGCGGGCGGTGGCCAGGGTGCCCTGATCCAGCCGGCCGGTCAGGGCCACGGTCACGCCCCGCCCGCCCAGCCCCCGGAAACGGATCGCCTCGTCGGTGACCTGATAGGCCTCGGGCCCGACGCGGATCACGCCCTCGCGCGTCCTGAGGGACACCACGACCGGCGCGGACCCGCCCCGCCCCTGCTCCCAGGCCTCCAACGCCGACGGCTGGCCGATGAAGACGCTTTCCAGCGCCAGGCCGTCGATCTGGACCGGCGTCAGCGG
This sequence comes from Brevundimonas albigilva, assembly GCF_023573565.1. Taxonomy (NCBI): domain Bacteria; kingdom Pseudomonadati; phylum Pseudomonadota; class Alphaproteobacteria; order Caulobacterales; family Caulobacteraceae; genus Brevundimonas; species Brevundimonas albigilva. The sequence continues at coordinate 1,083,594 of NZ_CP097649.1, read as the reverse complement.
GCGATACTCGCCGGAGACGTCCTCGCTCAGCGCATGCCGAAACGCCTCGCCGCCGCCGGCCTGGTGGGACGGCGCGGCGGCCCGCTCGCAGGACGCCAGCGCCAGGCAGGCGGCGGCGATCAGAACCCGCCGTCTCATCGGTCCAGCGCCCGGTCCAGGGCGCGGAACGAGTCGATCGCCAGGGCGGCCGAACCGGCGAAGACCGACGGCGTGATGCGCTCGAAATCGTCGCTGGGGCGGTGATAGTCGGGGTGATAGTCGACCCCGAGATAAAGGAAGGGCACGCCCGCCGCATGGAAGGCGCCGTGATCGGAGGCGTCGACCCAGTTGTTCTCGCCCTCGTCCTGCGGCGTATCCTTGCCGAAGGCCAGCGACACCGCGCCCTGGGCCGGCAGGGCTTCGAGGATCGGGCGCAGGGCGGGGTGCTGATAGGTCCCCGTCACCCACAGATGGCCGTCGGTCTCGGCCCGCGCGATCATGTCGAAGTTCAGGTTCAGGCTCATGGCCGACAGGGGCACGGGCGGCGACGACACGAACTCCTTGGCGCCCAGCAGGCCCCGCTCCTCTCCGTCCAGGGCGACCAGCAGCACGCTGTGGTCGGGCGCCTGGGCCTTCAGCGAGGCGGCCAGCGCCAGCAGGGTCGCCACGCCCGAGGCGTTGTCGTCCGCGCCGTTGTAGATCTGGCCGTCGTTGACGCCGACGTGGTCGTAGTGGGCGGTGACGACGATGTAGCGGTCGGCCACGCGGGCGCCGGGGATCAGACCGATGATGTTCACGCCGTCGAACGTCCTTGTCCCCTCGCGCGTATGACCCTGGGCCTGGAACGGCTGAAGCCGCCCGAACGAGGCCGGCGCCACGCCCAGCGCATCCAGCCGCGAGACGATGTAGGCGCGCGCCTTCGCCCCGCCCGCCGAGCCGGTGTCGCGCCCTTCCATGTCGTCGGCCGACAGCAGCCGGACGTCCTCCAGCAGCCGCGGATCGGCGACGGGGGCCGCCGTCGCCGTCTCGACCGGCGCGGGCCGGCTGGCGTTCGGCGGCACGCAGGCGGCCAGCGACAGGGCGGCGGTCGCCAGCAGCAGCGCGCGAAGGGTCGAAGCGGTCATGCGGTCTCCAGGATTGCGGCCGCAGCCTAGCGTCCGGCCGGCGCGGCGTCAGCATACGGATGCGTCATTCCGCGCGCGGACTTCACGCCCCGCGCCGGGGTGGTAAGGAAGCGGATGGCCGCGAATCCTCTCATTCCCGTCGAAGACCTGTCGCCCCAGGCGGCCGAGATCGATCTGGCGCGGCTGGCGGCCGAGATCGCGCGGCACGACGCCCTGTACGGCGAGGCCGCGCCCGAGATTTCCGACGCCGACTACGACGCCCTGCGCCAGCGCAACACGGCTGTCGAGACCCGCTTTCCCGACCTGGTGCGCCCGGATTCGCCGTCCAACAAGGTGGGCAGCGCCGCCTCCAGCCAGTTCGCCGAGGTGCGCCACGGCGTGCCCATGCTGTCGCTGGACAACGCCTTCGACGAGGGCGAGGTGCGCGACTTCGTCGCCCGGATCGCCCGGTTCCTGAAGCTGCCGGCCGACGAACCCATCGCCTTCGTCGCCGAGCCCAAGATCGACGGTCTGTCCGCCAATCTGCTCTATGTCGACGGCCGGCTGACCCTCGGCGCCACGCGCGGCGACGGCCGCACGGGCGAGGACGTGACCGCCAATCTGAAAACCATCGCCGACGTGCGCCCGTCGCTGAAGGGCGACGGCTGGCCCGACCGGATCGAAATCCGCGGCGAGGTCTATGCCCCCAACGACGCCTTCGCCGCCTTCAACGCCGCGGCCGAGGCCGAGGGGCGGCGCACCTACGCCAATCCACGCAACTTCGCCGCCGGCTCGCTGCGCCAGAAGGACGCCGCCGTCACGGCCGGGCGCCCGCTGGCCTTCTTCGCCTACGCCTGGGGCGAGCATTCCAGCGACTTCGCCGAGACCCAGTGGGAGGCGCTGCAGAAACTGAAGGCCTGGGGCTTTCCGGTCAACGACCGCTCGCGCCGGGTGGAGGGGGCCGAGGGCCTGCTGGCGGCCTATCGCGAGCTGGAGCGGGATCGCGCCGCCCTGGGCTATGACATCGACGGCGTGGTGTACAAGGTCGACCGGCTGGACTGGCAGCGACGCCTGGGCTTCGTCGCCCGCAGCCCGCGCTGGGCCATCGCGCACAAGTTCCCGGCCCAGCAGGCGACGACCGTGCTGGAGGGGATCGACATCCAGGTGGGACGCACCGGCTCGCTGACGCCCGTGGCGCGGCTGCATCCGGTGACGGTCGGCGGCGTGGTGGTCAGGAACGCGACCCTGCACAACGAGGACGAGATCGCCCGGTTGGACGTGCGCATCGGCGACACCGTGCGCCTGCAGCGCGCCGGCGACGTCATCCCCCAGATCCTGGGGATCGTGCCCGAACTGCGCCCGGCCGACGCGCTTCCCTACGTCTTTCCCGACCGGTGCCCCGTGTGCGGATCGGAGGCGGTGCGCGAGGGCGACGAGGTCAAGCGGCGCTGCACCGGCGGCCTGATCTGCGACGCCCAGATCGTCGAACGCCTGAAGCATTTCGTCGGCCGCCGCGCCTTCGACATCGAGGGCCTGGGCGAAAAGCAGCTGGTCGCCTTCCATGCGCGCGGCTGGATCCGCGAGCCCGCCGACATCTTCCGCCTGGCGCGCGACGAGGCCAAGCTGGCCGAACTGGCCCAGGACGACGGCTATGGCGAGACCAGCATCCGCAACCTGATCGCCGGCATAGAGGCGCGGCGGGTCATCAGTCTGGACCGCTTCCTGTTCGGCCTGGGCGTGCGCGAGATCGGCGAGCAGACCTCGCTGGTCCTGGCCCGCGCCTTCGAAAGCTGGGCGGCGCTGAAGGCGGCGTGCCTTCAGGCGGCCGCGGGAATTCCCTCGGCCGCCTGGGTCGAACTGGCCGGCGCCCATGCGGTTTCGCCCCGCGTCCTGGCCCTGATGGCCCAGGCCGCGCCGCCCGCCGCCGATCCCTGGCCCGAGGCGACGATGGACATGAAGATCGGCCAGGCCTTTCCCGGCATGGCCGCCCCCGCCCGGCGCGCGCTGGCCGCCATGACCGACGACTGGGCGGGCCTGGTCGAACTGGCCCGCGTCGCCCGCGAGGAGGCGCCGTCGGAGATGCTGAACCAGATCGGCGGCGTCGCCGGCGTCGGCCCCGTGGCGGCCCTGGCCCTGGCGCACTTCTTCCACGAGCCGCACAATCTGGCGGTCGTGTCGGCCCTGGAAGCCGAGCTGACCCGCATCGTCGACGTCGAACGGCCCCAGGCCGACACCCCGGTCGCGGGCAGGACGGTGGTCTTCACCGGCTCGCTGGAACGCTTCACCCGCGACGAGGCCAAGGCCCGCGCCGAAAGCCTGGGCGCCAAGGTGTCCGGCTCGGTGTCCAGCAAGACCGACTATGTGGTGGCCGGTCCAGGCGCGGGCTCCAAGCTGAAGGAGGCCGAAAAGCACGGCGTCCAGGTGCTGACCGAGGACGAATGGCTGGCGCTGATCGGCGGCTGAAACTTGACCTAACGTCCGGTTTTCGTTGGAGATCGGCGCCGGATTGGGCCTTGTTTTGAACCGAAAGCGGGATCACCCTGTTGTTCAACGGGCCGGCCGAAGCCGTCCCGAACGAAGGGAACGACCATGAAGACCAAGATTCTGATGGCCGCCGCCACGCTGGCGGCCGCCCTCGCCTCCCCGGCCCTGGCGGCCGACCCGACCGGTCTGTGGCAGACGCCGACCAACGGCGGCCAGGTGCGCATCGCCCGGTGCGGCCAGGCGCTGTGCGGGACCCTGGTGACGTCGAACCACATCCGCGCCGACGCCAACGCCCGGGACGAGCACAATCGCAACGCCGAACTTCGCGGCCGCACCCTGCGCAACCTGCCCATGCTGACCGGCTTCACCGGCGGCCCGACCGAATGGCGGGGCGGCTCGGTCTATAATCCGGCCGACGGCGGCACCTATCGCGGCACCATCACCATGCAGAACGACAACACCCTGCGCCTGCGCGGCTGCATCGTCGCGCCGCTGTGCAAGACCCAGACCTGGACCCGCATCCAGTAGTCCCGCGTCCCTGACAGACCAAGGCCCGGCCGGAGCAATCCGGCCGGGCCTTTTTCATGCGCCGCCAGGCTCAGCGATCAAGAGCCGCGCGCGCCGCCTCGGCGTAGCGGTGGCCGGCCGCCGCGTTCTTGGGAAAGACGGCCTCGATGCGGGCCAAGTCGTCGGGCGTCAGCGACAGATCGACCGCGGCGACGTTCTGCTCCAGCGTCGGCAGGCGCCGCGTGCCGGGAATGGGGACCAGGTTCGGATCCTGCGCCAGCACCCAGGCCAGGGCCAGCTGCGCGGCCGTGACGCCCTTGTCGGCGGCGATGGCCTTGACCGCCTCGACCAGGTCCAGGTTCTTCCGGAAGTTCTCGCCCATGAAGCGCGGATTGCTGCGGCGGAAATCGTCCGGCGCCAGGTCGTCCACGGACCGGATGTCGCCCGACAGGAAGCCGCGGCCCAGCGGGCTGTAGGGCACGAAGCCGACGCCCAGTTCGCGGCACAGGGCGAACAGCGCGTCCTCCGGCTCTCGGCTCCACAACGAATATTCGGTCTGCAAGGCCGTGATCGGGTGAACCGCGTGGGCCTTGCGGATCGTCTCGGGCGCGGCCTCGGACAGGCCCAGGAAGCGAACCTTGCCCGCCGTCACCAGGTCGGCCATCGCCCCGACCGTGTCCTCGATCGGCGTGTCGGGATCGACGCGGTGCAGATAGTAGAGATCGACGTGATCGACGCCCAAGCGCTTCAGACTGTCGTCGATGGCGCGGCGGACATTGGCCGGGCTGCCGTCGGTCATCAGGCGGCTGCGGTCTTCGTTGTAATTGATGCCGAACTTGGTCGCCAGGAAGGCCTGGTCGCGCCGGTCCTTCAACGCCTTGCCGACCAGCACCTCGTTGGCGTGGGGGCCGTACATCTCGGCGGTGTCCAGCAGGGTCACGCCCAGGTCCAGGGCGCGGTGGATGACGGCGATCGACTGCGCCTCGTCCGCGCCGCCGTAGAAGGCGCTCATGCCCATGCAGCCCAGGCCGATGGCGGAAACCTCAGGGCCGTCGCGGCCCAGCGTGCGCGTCTTCATGGGCGCTCTCCTGTCGATGGGGAAACCGGCGCGAGGCGCCGTCGACAGGAATTGGGAAGGGAAAGGTCGGGCTTCAACCCGTGCATCGCCGGCGTTTGTCCGGGCGATGGTACCGCCTCTCAGGCTTGAACTGAGGACCTCCGGCTCCACAAACCGGCGCTCTAACCAACTGAGCTAAGGCGGCCCGCGCATCGCGAGGCGCGTTGTCTAGCGGTCGGCGAAGGACCGATCAAGCCGAAGAGTGCGTCCGCGCAAACAAAAACGCCCCGGCGCAAGGCCGGGGCGTTCTCGTGGTTTGGACCGTTCGGCCTACTGGAGACGGAAGCGCACGGTGAAGCGCGCCTGGCCCCCTTGCGCCACCCCGTCCACGGTGCCGGGCGCAAACCGCGCCGACCGCATGGAGGAGAGCGCTTCGCGACCGAAGCCGGCGCCCGAAGGCGTTTCCGACACGATGCTGCAGTTCGTCGGAGCGCCATTGGCCTGGACGGTGCAGAGCAGCACGACCGTGCCGTCCTCGATACCGCGCTCTTGAGCGCGGGCCGGGAATTCCGGACGCGGCTGGCGCGACCAGGACACGTTCGTGACCACGGCCGGACGGGCCGGAGCCGGCGGAGCGGGCGGAGGCGGAGGACCGGGGACGATGACGGGCGGGCCCGAATATTCGACGCGGTTTTCCTTCTTCGTCGGCTCGATCGGCAGCGTGACCGGCGGCGGCGGAGCTTGGGTGTTGATCACCGGCTCGCGCACCTGGAGCTTCGGCGGCGGAGGCGTGTCCGGCGGCGGGGGCGGCGGGGGCGGAGGCGGCGGAGGCGGCGGGACCGGCTCGACCAGCTCAACCTCGACCGACTCGTCGACGTAGTTGAACTCCTTCAGCTTGAACTTCGCCTGCTGCAGATAGAACAGGAGAAGGGCGAAGAGGATGGTGACGACCAGCAGGCAGACCAGCAGCACGGGCGTCGAGACCCCCATGAAGCCCTTCTGCTTCGGCGCGTCATAACGACTGCGGTGATAAGTGACGTCTGTCATTGCACCTCGCGCCTATTGCGTCGACTGGTCTTCGCCGACCAGGGCGACACTGTAGAAGCCGTTGTCCTGCAGGGCGTTCATGACTTGCATGAAGTCGCCGTAGCGGACGTTCTGGTCGCCGCGGATGAAGATCCGCTCGTCGGCGGGGTTACGGCTGCCGATCTGGTCGGTCAGGTCCTGCCCCAGCGAACCCACGTCGGTCCGGAAATCGCCCACGAAGACGTCGCCGTCGTTCTGGATCGAAATATAGACCGGCTTCGGCGGATTCGGGGCCGGCTTGGCGACCGCGATCGGAAGTTCCACTGGCACCGACACGGTGGCGAGCGGAGCCGCCACCATGAAGATGATCAGGAGGACCAGCATGACATCAACGAAAGGCGTAACGTTGATCTCGCTGTTGGCCTCGATCTGGTACTTGCCACCGCCGCCGGATGAAAGCTTGGCGGCCATCTGGATTACGCCCCCTTGTCGAGTTGACGCGAGATGCCGTTGATCAGTTCAGCGTTGAAGCCGTCCGCACGGGTGCCGTAGGCGGCGATGCGGGTGTTGAAGTAGTTATAGAAGATAACCGCCGGGATAGCGGCGAAGAGGCCGATACCCGTGGCCAGCAGGGCCTCGGCGATACCCGGGGCGACGACGGCCAGGTTGGTCGTGTTCGACTCCGCGATGCCGATGAAGGAGTTCATGATGCCGTACACGGTGCCGAACAGACCGACGAACGGACCGGACGAACCGACCGAGGCCAGGAACTGCTGACCGCCCGAGATGCGCTTGGCCAGACCGGCCTGAACGGCGGTGACGGCGGCTTGGACGCGGGCCAGGGTGTCGTGGCGGTGCTCGCCGGTGACCGACAGGCCGGCCTGACGCGACAGGTCGACTTCTTCGGTGGCGGCGGCGGCCATGTCGGCCAGCGGGTTGCCTTCATACTCTTCGGCGGTCGCGATCGCCTTCATGTCGGCGATGGTGCGGGCGCCGCGGAAGTTCTCCAGGAAGGAGTCGGTCTTGCGGTTGAGGGCGCCGAACTCGAACAGCTTGATGAGCAGCAGGGTCCACGAGAAGATCGAGGCCAGCAGCAGGCCGGCCATGACGACCTTCACGACCACGGTCGCTTCCATGAACATGGAGATCGGGGTGATGCCGCCGCCGTGACCGCCGCCGACGGCTTCGCCGACGGACGCGGGATCGGTTTCCGGAGCCGCAGCGGCGGGCGCCGCCGGAGCCATCGCCGTTTCGGCGGCCGGAGCGGGCTCGGCCGGCGCTTGCGCCAGAACCGGCGTGCTCGCCATGAGGACGGCGGCGCCGGCCATGGCGAGAAGGATGTTCGTCTTTTTGCTGTTCAGCATAATTCGCCAGTTCCTGCTTGGTCTGACTCGTGGAACCAAAGGTTCGGCCATGTCACCGGCCGTCCCCCAACCTGAAATGTTTCCTTCGGCGTCCCTTGTCCCAATGTGGAACCCGACCCGCCGAAAACGAGCGAGGACCCGTCCGGTTGCCCGGCTGGCCCCTCCTCCGATGGCGAGTGTCGGAAACCATTCCCTCGACCCGCCGAACTCCACCCAGAAAGTTTACTCTGGGAAGGCGTCCCGAAACCCTTTGGCGAACCGTTACCAGAGCGTCAAGGGCGAAGAGCGCGGATTCGCCGCCGGATGGTTCAAGGGCGAAGTCTTGCTCAGCACGTCATTTAGGCGGCCGATCACGACATTTTCGTGATGCGGCGACGGCGAACAGCGCAAGCTTGTTCGAAATCGGCGTGAAGGGGGCAAAATGATGCGGGAAAAATGGTGCCTGGAGGCGGATTCGAACCACCGACACGCGGATTTTCAATCCGCTGCTCTACCAACTGAGCTATCCAGGCGCCGCTCGGCGTCGCGAGAGCGGCGTCTATAGGCGAGCCGCTTTCGGGTGTCCAGCGTCGGATTCAGTCCTTTTGCGGTTCTTCGTCCGCGCCGTCCGACGGCTCCCCCGCAATGACGTAGGAGCCGGCGAACCAGCGCTGCAGATCCAGGTCCGAGCAGCGGCGCGAACAGAAGGGCTTGTACTTCGGATCGGCGTCCGCCTTGCGGCAGATGGGGCACAGGGCCATGCGTCAGTCCTCCTGGATACGGCCGCGCCCCGGCGCGACGGACGGGTCAGCGACCACGGCCGCGCGGGGCCCCAGGGCGGCGACCAGCGGCGTCGCGACCGCCGCCTCCTCGGGGGCGCAACGCGCGACGACGCGCGCGGTCGCCGTGTCCGTCAATATATGGCGCCTCAGGTCGCGGACCAGGGCCTGGGCGTGGGTGCGGCCGCTCGGGCTCAGGACCTCTTCGACCGGGGTGCGGGTCCACGGCAGGGACAACTGAGCCAGGCCGAACCGGCTGACCGGCCCGAACGCCGCCTGCGAATCCTCTGCGAAGGCCGCGCGGACGGCGCGGGACAGCGCCTCTCCGTCGCGTCCGTCGCCGATCGCATCGACGATCACCAGGCCGCCCCACGCCTTCAGGCCGATCAGCCGGGCGGCCTGGCGCAGGCCCTCGGCGTTGGCGCGCGCCCGACCCTTGGCCGGGTCGCGGCCGGGCGCGGGGGCGTAATCGATATCCACGGCGACCAGGGCGCGGGTGCGCTGGACCGCCAGGTCCAGCCCGTGGCCGGGAAACGCATGGACCTCGGCCAGGGCCTCCGATTCGGCCTCGCGCGAGGCGTCGATCGCGGGGACGCCCGTCAGGATCGGCGCGCCGGGCGCGAGGCGGCGCAAGGTGTCGGCGATCGAAGGACCGGGTTCGAGCAGGCGCGGCGCCCCCTCCCCCGCACCCAGGCGGCGAACCGCCGCACCCTTGCCGCCGCGCGGCTCGGCGACGACGACCACCTCGACCCGCGCGCCCTGCGCCAGCGAATCGTTCCGGCCCAGGGGAAGAAAGGCGTCGGCTTCGGCGCCCAGGTCGACGAAGGCGCCGCGCAGGCCCGGATTGACCTGCGTCACCCGGCCGACCGATCGCGCGCCCAGGCGATGCTGGGGCGCGTCCGCGTCGCGATGGATCAGGAGATGGGTGTAGCGGCCGCCGCGCGCGATCACGCCGCGCATCTCTCCCGGCGTGTCGTCGAGAAAGACCTCCGGATCGGTCGGGCCGGTCATGGCCGCCAGCCGACGCCGTTCAGCAGTTGCACGGTCTCATAAAGCGGCAGCCCCATCACGGCGGGATGACTGCCGACGATGCGCTGGACGAAGGCGCCCGCGGGCCCCTGGATGCCGTAGCCGCCGGCCTTGCCTCGCCAGTCGCCGGTGGCGACATAGGCGTCGATCTCGGCGTCCGACAGCGGCTTGATGCTGACGCGGGTCTCGCTGACCCGCACCGACAGGCGGCCGTCGCGAACCACGGCCACGCCGGTGTGCACGCGGTGATTCCGCCCGGACAACAGTTTCAGAAAGCGCACCGCCTCCGCCTCGTCGGCCGCCTTTTCCAGAAGACGGCGGCCCACGGAGACCACGGTGTCAGCGGCGACGACGACGGCTTCGGGCCGCCGGGCCGCCACCGCCCGCGCCTTGGACACGGCCAGGCGCTGCGCCAGACGCGGCGGCGTCTCGCCCTTCAGCGGCGTCTCGTCGATGTCGGCGGGGTCGATGTGGTCGGGACGAATCCCGACCTGCGCCAGCAGTTCGATGCGGCGCGGGCTGGCCGAGGCCAGCACCAGTTCGGGACGGCTCACGCGAGCCCGCCCTTACTTGAAGCGGTAGGTGATGCGGCCCTTGGTCAGGTCATAGGGCGTCATCTCGACCAGGACCTTGTCGCCGGCCAGCACGCGGATGCGGTTCTTGCGCATCTTGCCGGCCGTGTGGGCGATGATTTCGTGATCGTTCTCGAGCGTCACGCGAAAGGTGGCGTTCGGCAGCAGTTCGCTGACGGTGCCGGGAAACTCGAGCAGTTCTTCCTTAGCCATGCGGCCTCTCACGCCCGTCGAAAACGACATCGGCCCCACGCCGGGCGGGCGCGTGGGGCGGAACGGACGGGCCTAATGCCCGAAAATGCACAGATAGTCGAGGTCAGCCGCGACGGTAGAGGGCGCACACCAATGTGAAAAGCCGGCGCGCCGTCTCCCGGTCCAGGGCGACCTTGCCCTCCAGCCGCTGGGTCAGCTGGTCGGCGCCTTCGTTGTGCAGCCCCCTGCGGCCCATGTCGACGGCCTCGATCTGGCTGGGCGAGGAGCCGCGCAGCGCCTCGTAATAGCTGTCGCAGATCAGCAGATAATCGCGCAGCACTGTCTTCAGCGGCGTCAGGCTCAGGGCGTAGGTCCGCGAGAAGGCCGGCCCGGCGATGTCGAACACCAGCCGGTTGTCCTGCAGCGACAGCTTCAACGAATACGGCCCGCCTTCGGAATCGACGGGCTGGAAGCTGTTCTTCTCGACCAGGTCGAAGATGGCCACCCGCCGCTCGTGCTCGATCTCGGCGGTGGCGGCCGGCAGGGTGGCGGCGTCCAGGTCCACCGAGGTCAGGACGTGCGGGCCGCTCATGCCTCCGCCTCGCCCAGGTGGGTGGGGGCCACCCGCGCCGGCCAGCGCTCGGAGATGTCGGTGACCACCGCGTCCAGGCATTCGACGTCCACCCGCAGGTCGCCGCCGCCGGCGAACATCAGGATGACCCGCCCGCCCGGCGCCTCGGTCGGCAGGAAGTCCAGCGCCAGCAGTTCCAGCGAAGCGTCGGGATTGCGCGGCAGGCGGCGGCTCTTGACCGCGGTCACGTCGCCGAACTGCATCGCCGAGCGGACGCGCGTGCCGCCGCACTCCCAGCAGAAGCGACTGAAGGCGATGGTGACGGTGCGCGCCTGCTTCTCCCAGACGATGTCGATGGGGCGCAGGATCGCATCCTGCAGCGCCGCGGAGATGATCTGCAGATCGTCGGCGTCCTCCGCCAGCAGACGCAGCGGCTCGACCGGCGCGTCGGAAGCGGGCGCGGAGGCGTCGATGTCAGTGCTCATCACCCGTTTCCTTGATCCGGCGAATCGAAGCCCCGCAGGCGCCGAGCTTCTCTTCCAAACGCTCGAACCCGCGATCCAGATGATAGACGCGGCCGACCGTCGTCTCACCTTCGGCGACAAGGCCGGCGATGACCAGACACATCGATGCGCGAAGATCGGTGGCCATCACCTGGGCGCCGTGCAGCGCCTCGACGCCGGTGACGTGCGCCTCGCCCGCGTGCACGGCGATGTCCGCGCCCAGCCGCGCCAGCTCCGGCACGTGCATGAAGCGGTTCTCGAAGATGGTCTCGCGAATGGTGCTGACCCCCTCGGCCGTGGTCATCAGGGCCATGAACTGGGCCTGAAGGTCCGTGGCGAAGCCGGGATAGATGGCCGTTTCGACGTCGACCGCCTTCAGCCGCTGCTTCGGGTCGCGGCGGATCACCACCCCGTCGTCGGTCGGCGTAACCTCGACGCCCGCCTCGACCATCTTGTCGGTCAGGCCCGCGATCAGGTCCGCGCGCGCCTTGGTCAGCCGCACCTGCCCGCCCGCCATGGCCGCCGCCACGGCGTAGGAGCCCATCTCGATCCGGTCGGGGATCACCGACCAGGTGGTCCCGCCCAGCGAGGGCACGCCGGTGATGGTCAGGACGTCGGTGTCGATCCCGTCGATCCGGGCGCCCATCGCCGTCAGGCAGCGCGCCAGGTCGCCGATCTCGGGCTCGCGGGCGGCGCGGCGCAGGACCGTGGTCCCCTCGGCCAGAACGGCGGCCAGCAGCGCGTGCTCGGTCGCGCCCACGGAGACGAACGGAAACTCGATCTCGGCGCCCCTCAGCCCCTTGGGCGCAGTGGCCGAAACATAGCCCTCCTCCAGTTCGATCGCCGCGCCCAGCGCCGTCAGCGCCTGCAGGTGCAGGTCCACCGGACGCGCGCCGATGGTGCAACCGCCCGGCAAAGAAACCTTGGCGTGGCCGGTGCGCGCCAGCAGCGGCCCCAGCACGTTGAACGAGGCCCGCATCTGGCGAACCAGGTCGTACGGCGCGAAGGTGGAGGTCAGCTCGGCGGCGTGGAACAGGCTTTCCTGACCGTCCGGGCCGTCGGTCTCGGTGACCTCGACGCCGAACTGGCGCAGCAGCTGTCCCAGGAACCGCGTGTCCGCCAGACGCGGCATGTTGGTCAGCCGCAGCGGTTGATCCGTCAGGATCGAGGCGGCCATCAGCTTGATGGCGGAATTCTTGGCGCCGCTGACGGGAATGTCCCCGTGAAGCTGGGCGCCGCCCTGAATGGCGATGCTGTCCATGACGTCCTTGAAGCGCCCGGATCGAACGCCGGGGGATCGCCTCTCTAGCAAGCGGCCGCACCGGCGGGAAAGGCCGCGGACCGATGAACTTCAGTTGCGGTCCTTGAGCGGCGCCGCCGGCCGGGGCGCCTTGCGGCGCCGCAGGTTCTCGCGCAGCGCCGAGGCCAGCCGCGCGGCCCGTTCCATCCGCGCCTTGTCCGCCGCCGAAGGCGCTGATGATTCGGACGGATTCGGCGGCGTCCCGGCGTCGGGCGGCGTATCGGCGTCATGCGGCGGCTGGCTCATGGCGCGATCATGGCGCGATCCGGGGTTCTGTCCAAACTTTCTTTGCTCAGGTCAAAAACGGGCTTCCATCGCCGGAAGGGTTTGGCTATACGGCCGCTTCCTCAGTCGGGGCCGCCGTAGCTCAGTGGTAGAGCGCATCCTTGGTAAGGCTGAGGTCGGCAGTTCAATCCTGCCCGGCGGCACCATCTGAGACTGAAAAGGCCCGGCGATCCGCCGGGCCTTTTTCGTTTGCGCCGCCGCTCAATCGGCCAGCAGACCGCCCCGACCGGGAGAATTCGGCCAAGAGTCGCGGTCGTCGTCGCGATCCTTGGACCAGGAGAAGCCCATCGACAGGGTGCGGCTGTCGCCGCCGTCATAGCCGCGATAGCGCCCCAGGCCATACGTCGGGCCGTAGGTCGGGCCGAACGCGCCGGGATAGCCCCAATAATAGGGCTGGTTGCGGCCCTCGCGGTACGCCAGGTCCAGGCGGCCGTTCTCGCCCACCGGCAGGGAGACGGCCGCGCCGTAGCTGCGATAGCCGCCGGTGCCTATGCCCGCCTCCACCATGCCGTGGATCTCGCGATCGTCGCTCGGCGCGGCGGCCACGGCTTCCTCGAAGGACGGCGCCCGTTCGCGCGCAGCCAGCCAGCGCTGGATCTGCTCCTCGGTGGTCATGCCGTGCGGCGTGGCGTCCTGGGCCGTCGGAGCGGGCGCCGCGACCGGCGCCGGCGCCGAAGCCGCGGCGGCCAGGTCCAGCGCGCCGGTCGGCGCCGTGGTCACCACGCCGTCGGGATCGGCCAGGGCGGCGATGGTCAGCAGGCTGGCGATCAACATGGTCGATACTCCTTACGCTGACGCCATCCTATCACGGCGATTGCGGCCAAGGTCAGGCCTTTCCGTCGCCCCGGCCCAGCGGGTCCGGCAAGGGCTCGCCCTCGGGCACGAAGGTCAGCGCGACCGAGTTGATGCAGTAGCGGTCGCCGGTCGGCGGCGGCCCGTCGGGGAAGACGTGGCCCTGGTGGCTGTCGCAGCGGGCGCAGCGGGTCTCGACCCGCACCATGCCGTAGCTGGTGTCGCGCACCGCCCGGACGTTGGCGGGATCGACCGGCTCGGTGAAGCTGGGCCAGCCTGTGCCGCTTTCGAACTTGGCGCCGCTGCGGAACAGCGGCAGGCCGCATTCGCGGCAGCAGAAGACGCCCGCGCGCTTTTCGCCCAGCAAGGTTCCGCAGAACGGCGCCTCGGTGCCGTGCGCCAGCAGCACCCGCTTCTCCTCCGGCGACAGATCGGCCTCCAGCCGGGCGCGCTCTTCGTCGGTGGGCGGCGTCAGGTCGAAACCCGAGGGGGACGGCTGGGCGGGGCGCGTGTCGGTGTCGGTCATGACACGCAAATAAGAAGGGCCGGACAGAGGTTCCACCCCTGCCCGGCCCCCGCCTGCAAGATCAGGCCTGGCGGCGCGCCTAGAACAGCGTGCCCACCCAGGTCCGCACGGCCGCCTCGTCGGTCGGATTGCCGGTGTAGGCCAGGCCCTGGGCCGGCGTGAACGGCGCGTCGTTGCCCCGCTCGCGCGTCATCCAGGCCTTGTGGCCGTAGCTGAGCTCCGCATAGTTCGACGGCAGGCGCAGCACGGTCGGCTCGATGAAGATCGAATCCTCGGCCGTCGCCGATCCGGCCAGGCGCACGTTCGGCAGGCGCGTCAGCAGGTCCAGCGTGTCCAGGCAGCCGCTGGTGCAGCCGCCGTCGACCAGCACGATCACCGGCCCCTGCACAGGGTTAGCCGCGCCCGTGTCCGGCACCGACGGGCGGCCCGGCAGGGTGAAGGTCGCCTGATTGGCCGCCAGGGCCGAATCGAAGGCGGCGACGATGGCCTGGGTCTGCTCGATGATCGGCGCCGATTCCTGGACGAAGCGCGGATCGGCCTGCATCCGGGCCAGGGTGTCGACGAACCACTGGCGGTTGGCCGGGGTGGCCCGATAGGTGACGGAGCCGGCCTCGGGCTGGCGGCTGACGGTGAACTCCGGCGTCCAGATGCGGTTGGCCAGGCCATAGCCGCGCGACGTGGCGTTCAGCGCGGCGCCGTTGGCCCCGCGCAGGTCGATGACCACGCCCTGCGGCCCGCGGATCGCCGGCAGCTGCGCCTCGACCGCGGCGTAGAAGGCGTCCCAGCCCGCGTCGTCGGCCAGGCTGTGGACGTGGATCCAGGGACGGCCGTCGACGGTTTCGACCGCCAGCGGATTGGCGCCGGGCGTATAGACGCTGGCGCGGTAGGCGGCTTCCATCGCCGCGCGGTCGACGGTCTGGGGCGGCAGGCGATAGTCGCGGGTGCGACGGCCCTGCTTGAACTGGCATTCCCCGGTCGGAACGCCGCCGGCGAACGGGTTGTTGCGGTTCCACAGCAGATAGGGCGCCGTGCGCACCTTGCCCGCCTCGGTCGTCAGGTCGCCTTCCCAGCGGTCCAGCTTTTCGGAGGCCATCTGGGCGGCGGTTTCCTCGCCGCAGCCCACGAAGACGGCGCCGACCGGCGGCAGGCCCCGCACGCCCGGCTGCACATAGGAGACGACGTATTCGCCGTTGCGCCAGGCCGTCGCCAGCCCCGGCCAGCCGATGGCGAAGAACGGCCCCAGGCCGTCATAGGTCGGGCGGATGGCGATGTTCGAATCACGGAAGCCGTTGGCGTAGAACCGCATCAGATAGGCGTGGCTGTCGCCGCTGTTGACGCGGCCGACCTGACCCAGGGCCTCTTGCAGGCCGGCGTCGATCCAGGCGCGGAAGTCCTCGCTGGCGGCGCCGGGAACCACGGCGGCGGGATGGTTGGCGGCCAAGGCGTCGTGCGCGGCCTGAAGGTCCTGCTGCGCCAGCGCGCGGAAATCCTGGGCCGAGGCGGCGCCGGCGGCGAGAGCCACGGCCAGGGCCGAGGCGGCGGCGAACATGCGGGTCATGGGGGAACTCCTGAAGCCTGCTCACGAAGGGGGCGACGACGTTAAAGCTTAACGTCCCCACGCTTGCCAACCCCGCAGGCCGCCTTTTCGCCCTCGCATCGCCCCGGATGCGGCGATGCGGCGCGGCCTACAGGGGCGGCGTCGCCGGCGTCGTCGGGCCGAACAGGCGGCGGAAGCTGTCGTGCAGCGCGCCGTCCGCCTCGTCCATCGCCGCCAGGACGCCCAGGTCGACCAGGCTGGTCACCCCATGCTCCTGGATGCCGCACGGCACGATGCCGCCGAAGTGGGACAGGTCGGGTTCGACGTTCAGGCTGACGCCGTGGAAGGTCACCCATTTGCGGACCTTCACGCCGATGGCGGCGATCTTGTCCTCGCGCGCCCAGCCCGCGCCCTTGCGTTCGACCCACACGCCGACGCGGCCGTCGCGCACGCCCGCCGGGACGCCGAAGGCGGCCAGCGCCTCGATCAGCCAGCCTTCCAGCCCGCGCACGAAGGCCCGCACGTCGCGCCCGCGCCGGCCCAGGTCCAGCATCACATAGGCCACGCGCTGGCCGGGGCCGTGATAGGTGAACTGCCCGCCCCGCCCCGTCCGGTGGACCGGGAAACGCCCGGCGTCCAGCAGGTCCTCGTCCCGCGCCGAGACGCCGGCGGTGTAGAGCGGGGGATGCTCCAGCAGCCACACCATCTCTGCCGCCTCGCCCGCGGCGATGGCGGCGACGCGCGCCTCCATGAAGGCCTCGGCGGCCGCATAGTCGACGGGGGCGGCGGAGACCGCCCATTCGACCGGACGATCGTCGTCGCGAAACAGCGTCCTGGACGGGGGACTTAACGGCTCGGCAAGCATGACCCTTCAATGTGGGCGGCGGGGCGGTTGCGCAAGGGCGCGCGCCCGAGTGAACCGGATCGCATCTTGAGCCAGATCGAAGCTGTCGACGTCGAAATCTCCGTGGTGCTGGGCCGGTCGGTGCTGCCGATGTCCCAATTGCTGCGCATGGGCCGCGGCGCGGTGATTCCGCTGGACGCCTCCGAGCGGGACGAGGTGTGGATCCTGGCCAACAACCACCCGGTGGCGCGCGGCGAGATCGAGATTCGCGACGACCGCATCGCCATCACCGTGACCCGCCCCGCCGACGTCTATGACTTCATGGCCGGCGCGGCCTGACGGCCCGTCCCGGCGACGTCGTTGCTGGCACTAGACACCCGCCGCCCACTCGTCTATTCGCCGCCGCTCCGATGCGAGCGGTCGTGGCGGAATTGGTAGACGCGCAGCGTTGAGGTCGCTGTGGGGCAACCCGTGGAAGTTCGAGTCTTCTCGACCGCACCATCTGGTTTGACAGGGCGATTCATCGGCTAACTGCGGCTGGGCACACTACCAACGGGAGGCGACAACGTGAGCACCACGGACACCGCCCTCCTGAGCGCCGAGCCGGATGTCGAGGAACACGTCGCCCTGGACGAGGACTACGTCCTCACGCCCGGCTTCGTCGAAAAGGTCGTGGACGCCGCCGACGACGGCGACGGAATGCGGCTGCGCTCGCTGCTGGAAGACCTGCACCCCGCCGACGTCGCCGACCTGATGGGCTTCCTGACGGCCGAGCACCGGGCCGTGGTGGTGCTGTGGCTGCCGCCCGAACTGCTGGCCGAGACCCTGCCCGAGCTGGACGACGGCATCCGCGAGGAGGTGCTGGAGCGCGTGCCGCACGGCACCCTGGCCGAGGCGCTGCAGGAACTGGATTCCGACGACGCCGCCGCCGTGGTCGAGGACCTGGAGGACGACCAGCGCGAACGCGTCCTGGCCGCCATGCCCGAGGTCGACCGCGCCGCCATCGAGAGCAGCCTGGGCTATGCTGAGGATTCCGCCGGCCGCCTGATGCAGCGCGAGGTCATGGCCGCGCCCCAGTTCTGGAACGTCGGCGACACCATCGACCACATCCGCCGCCAGGGCGACGACCTGCCCGAACTGTTCTTCGACATCTATGTGGTCGATCCCGTGAACCGCCCCGTCGGCGGCGTGGCGGTCAGCAGCCTGCTGCGCGCCCCCCGGTCCACGCCCCTGTCGGACCTGATGGACCCGATCAACGAGATCGCCGTCGACCAGGACCAGGAAGAGGTCGCCTACATCTTCGAGAAATACCACCTGATCTCGGCGCCCGTGGTCGACGCCGGCGGGCGGCTGGTGGGCCAGATCACCGTCGACGACATCGTCAACATCATCCAGGAAGAGAACCGCGAGGACATCCTGCGCCTGGCCGGCGTGTCCGACGAGGATCGCGGCTCCAGCGTGGCCGAGATCGTGCGCGGCCGCGTGCCCTGGCTGGCGATCAACCTGGCCACCGCGGCCCTGGGCGCCAGCGTCATCGGCCTGTTCGAGGGCACCATCCAGCAGATCGTGGCCCTGGCGGTGCTGATGCCGATCGTGTCGGCCATCGGCGGCAACGCCGGGACCCAGGCCCTGACGGTGACGGTGCGGGCGCTGGCGACGCGTGAGCTGAACTCGGCCAACGCCACGCGCACCTTCCTGCGCGAACTGGCGGTGGGCATGGCCAACGGCCTGGTCCTGGCGCCGCTGATCGGCGTGGCGGCCGCCTTCTGGTTCCGCGACGAGGACTGGCGCATCGGCCTGGTCATCGCCGCCGCCATGGTGCTGAACCTGCTGGTCGCGGCGATGGTGGGGATGCTGACGCCCCTGACCCTGTCGAGGCTGAAGCTGGACCCCGCGGTGTCCTCGGCCGTGTTCGTCACGGCGACGACGGACTTCTTCGGCTTCCTGATCTTCCTGGGCCTGGCGACGATCGTCCTGCTTTAGCCGCGAGGCGGGCGTAGGTCGGCCCGCCCCTTGCTGAGATCGGTGCGAGGGCCCCGCCTCCGTATCGAATTGGGTCAATCGTGTCCGAAGCCGTAGTGAATCCGAACAAGGTGTCCCGCGCCGGGGTCATCCTGATCAAGAGCTTCGAGGGCTTTCGCCCGGCGGCCGTGCGCCGCGCCGACGGCGTGTGGGTGATCGGCTATGGCCACACCGCCTCGGCCCGCGAGGGCGCCACCGTCTCGGAATCGGACGCCGAACTGCTGCTTCAGTACGACCTGATCCCGGTGGTGCGCGCCGTGCGCGAGGCGGTCACGGTCCCGCTGAACGGGCATCAGTTCGACGCCCTGGCCAGCTTCGCCTTCTCGGTCGGGGTCGAGCGGTTCCTGGTCTCAGACGTCCTGGTCCTGGTCAACGCCGGCCGGCCGCAGGACGCCGCCGCCGCCATCCTGGGCTGGCACGACGCGGCCGAGGCACATCTGCCGCCGCGTCGCCGCACCGCCGAGCGCGCCCTGTTCAACACCGCGCCCGGCGCGCCCGCCGCCCTGGTCGACCTGCTGATGCAGCCTCTGGCGCCGTTTCCGGCCGTGGCCGCGCCGCAGGACGCCTCGCCCCAGGACGCCGACGTGGCGCCTTTCCCCAGCGCGAACGACGCCGATTTCGGAGCCTCGGCTCCGGCGGGTTTCGGCACGGACGGTCCCCTCACCGCCCGTGATCCGATAAGAGCGGCCCCGGCGTCTCTCGACGCCGGGGCGGTTCTGACGCTGACCGAACGGACCGCCACGGACCGACTGGCCCTGTCGGCGGCCAACGACGCCCCGCCCGCGCCTGCGGCTGCGGACCCCGCCCCGGCGGACACCCGCGTGGTGTGGTCGGGCGACGCCCCGGCCGCACAGACTGACGAGGCCGCCGCCCCCGCCGAGGCCGCCGAGACCTTGAAGCCGGCCCCCGCCAGCGCCGATCCGGGCAGCCCCTGGCCCTTCTTCATCCTGGGCGCGCTCGGCATGGTGGCCTTGGGGGCCGCCGGGGCCGCCTTTCGTCGTGCGGCGCATCCGGGCGGCGGCGACACGGGACTGATCGGCGCCGCCCTGGGCGTCATCGCCGTCGCCTGCATCGCGGTCGCGGGCTGGAACCTGTATCAGCGCTGGGGCCGTCCCGGCCGCTGAAGGCCGCGCTTGGCGAAGGGCCGTGCGCGATGCTACGCCCTTGGGCATGAGCATTCCCTTCGCGCCCCAATCCATGGAATTCGGCCTCGGCGAGACCGCCGACGCCATTCGCGACACGACCGCCCGCTGGGCCGCCGACCGGCTGGCGCCGCGCGCGGCCCAGATCGACGCGACCAACACCTTCGCGCGCGACCTGTGGCCCGAGATGGGCGAACTGGGGCTGCACGGAATCACTGTCGAGGAAGAGTTCGGCGGCCTGGGCCTGGGCTACCTGGAACACGTCGTGGCGATGGAGGAGGTGTCGCGCGCCTCCGCCTCGATCGGCCTTTCCTACGGCGCCCACTCCAATCTGTGCGTCAACCAGATCCGCCGCTGGGGCACGCCCGAGCAGAAGGCGAAATACCTGCCCAAGCTGATCTCGGGCGAACACGTCGGCTCCCTGGCGATGTCGGAGGCCGGCTCCGGCTCGGACGTCATGTCGATGAAGACCCGCGCCGACAGGAAGGGCGACCGCTACGTCCTGAACGGGACCAAGTTCTGGATCACCAACGCCCCGCACGCCGAGACCCTGGTGGTTTACGCCCGCACCGGCGACGGCAACGGCGGCGTCACCGCCTTCCTGATCGAGAAGGGCATGAAGGGCTTCAGCGTCTCCAAGAAGCTGGACAAGATGGGAATGCGCGGCTCCGACACCGCCGAACTGGTGTTCGAGGACTGCGAAGTCCCCGAAGACAACATCATGGGCGGCGAAGGACGCGGCGCCGCCGTGCTGATGAGCGGCCTGGACTATGAGCGCGCGGTGCTGTCGGCCGGTCCGCTGGGCATCATGCAGGCGGCGCTGGACGTGGTCCTGCCCTACGTCCGCGACCGCAAGCAGTTCGGCAAGGCCATCGGCTCGTTCCAGCTGATGCAGGCCAAGGTGGCCGACATGTACGTGGCCCTGAACAGCGCCCGCGCCTACGTCTATGCGGTCGCCCGCGCCTGCGACCAGGGCAAGACCACCCGCTACGACGCCGCCGGCGCCATCCTGCTGGCCTCCGAGAACGCCGTGAAGGTCACGCTGGAAGCCGTCCAGGCCCTCGGCGGCGCCGGCTACACCAGGGAATGGCCGGTCGAGCGGCTGGTCCGCGACGCCAAGCTCTACGACATCGGCGCCGGCACCAACGAGATCCGCCGCTTCCTGATCGGCCGGGAACTGCTGGGAAGCTGACGGCTTCTCCTTCACGGAAGGAGACCATCCCCATGCCCGCCAAATCCGCCGCCCAGCAAAAGGCCGCCGGCGCCGCCCTGTCGGCCAAGCGCGGCGACACGCCCAAGTCCGAACTGAAGGGCGCGTCCAAGTCGATGCTGTCGATGAGCGAAAAGCAGCTCGAGGAATTCGCCCACACCAAGCGCAAGGGCAAGCCCGAGCACGTCAAGCGCTGAGCCTGCGGCGCGGCGGCTTGGCGATCTTACGAAACGGTATGTGGCGGGCCGGGATCATCTCGCCTAAATGCCTCCAACCGTGACCCGAGCGCCGCTGCCGATGCCCCCGATCGACGACCAGACCGACGCCACGCGCCGCTTCTCCGACGTGCTGGAATCCCTGGGCGAGGGCGCGGACCCGAAACTGACGCTGCAGGAACTGGTCGCCGCCTTTGGCGAGCGCGGCTTCGGCGCGATCATCCTGGTGCTTTCGCTGCTGGCCCTTCTGCCCTGGCCGCCGGGCGGCAAGGCGGTCTTCGCCCTGCCCATAATCCTGATGTCGCTGGAGCTGGCGTTTCAGCGCGACACCGTCTGGCTGCCCCGCTGGGCCCTGCGCGCCTCGGTCAGCCGCGCGGCCTACCGATCGGGCGTCTCGCGCATCATGAAACTGATCCGCAGGGTCGAGGCGCTGACCCGGCCCCGCCTGCACTATCTCACCGGCGAGGTCGCCGACATCGTGACCGGCCTGGTCTGCGTGGTCCTGGCGCTGATCATGGCGCTGCCCATTCCGTTCGGGGACGCCCTGCCCGGCATCGCCCTGGTGCTGTTCGCCATGGGCATGATGCAGCGCGACGGCGCCGCCATCATCCTGGGCGTGATCGCCACGGCGGCCTGCGGCCTGTACCTGTTCCTGATCTGGGCCACGGTGGTGGAGGTGGCCCACCACGTCGCGGGCTGGTTCGCCCACCTGGCGGGCTGAGAGAACAAAAGGGCCGCCGCGTCGCCGCGACGGCCCTTCATTGTCTGACCGCGAACGGCCGGACCGCAACTCAGCCTGAAAGGATCAGGCCCGAACCTCTCCGAGGCCCAGGGTCGCGGCCACCGCACGCGATTGATGACAATGAGACACTGGATCACCTCCTTTCGACTGTTGAACAGGGAGATGAAAGGTAAGACGCCCCAAGGCCTTGTGCAAAGAGGCTTCCCGATTTCGTGAAGGGCGCGCCGTCAGGCCGCCTGCTGCTGGCCCGACAGGCCCTGCATCATCATGCGGTTCAGGTCGATCAGGTCCTGGAAGGTCTCCTCGCCGCGCATGACGGCCGACGAATGGCGGTTCACGAACAGGCTCAGCGAGATGATCTGCGCCCGCATCGACTGGCCCAGGGCGTTGTGCGGGCTGGTGCAGTCGGTCGCCAGCGCGCTCCACAGCCGCCGGTTCCAGTCCAGGGCGTCGATCCGCGTCGCCACGTCGGTCGGCTCCACGCCCGAGGCGTGGACGAGCGCGCGCGTCACCTGACCGAACAGGCGATACTCCATGTCGCGCGGCGACTCAGTCCGGGTCGCCGCCGCCGTGTACGCCTGAAGCGACATTCAGCACTCTCTCTTCATATTCGACAATCTTGCGGGCCGACATCAGGGCCTTGTAGTATTCGCGCGCCAGCACGTGGCGCGACGCCGAGACGCACTCGGCCAGGATGTCCGCATTGCGGGTGGCGCCCATGAACTCGGTGATGCGCAGCGCCATCTCGTCGTAGAACTTGGCCGCCGATCCCTCGTCCAGATACATCATCATGATCGGGAAATAGATGCGGCGCGCGGGCGTGGTGACGTCCTCGGCCTGCATGATGTCCTTCTCGCGCAGGACGCTGGCCTTGTTCTGCAGGATCAACACGCCCCGACGATCGCCGTTCTGCACCACGGCGCCGTTCAGCACGAACTTCTCGCCCGGCTTGAGAGACAGCTTCAAAGGCATCGGCGGAGGACTCCCACGATCCGGCGCGATCGCTTGCGTCATAAGCCGACCGGAACGAATCCAGGTTAAAGAAGCAGGGTTAACCATCCCTTGTCCGCCGGGTCCGTGGGAACGCCTAGCCCCCGCCTCACGTTGTCGAACCAGACAGGAGGCGAACGATGGCCGACATCGATTTTGACGACGATCAGGAACAGTCCGAAACCTTCGACGAGACGCATCTCGACGACGAGGGCGACGGCGAATTCCTGCTGGACGAGGCCGATCCGGTGCTGGACGTGACCCAGGCCGACGGCGACGCCGACGAGGACGCCTTCGACGAGGACGACCTGGACATCGACGACCAGCTGGCCCTGGACGGGGTCGAGCGCGAAGCCGACGCCCTGCTGGGCGTCGACGGCGAGCAGCGCAACCAGTCCGACGCCGACAGCAACGGCGCCCAGGCCGACGACGAGGTCGAACTCGTCTATTCCGGACTGATGCGGAACCAGCGCGGGGCCCAGGCCAGCGCGGCGCACTGGGAGGCCAAGCGCCTCTCGGACGACGACATCGAAGACCTCGGTTACGGCCCCGACGCGGACGCCGATCAACCGCAACGATAAGGAGAGACCCATGGACAAGGACGCCCGTCGCGACGCCGACACCGACACCCCGCACGCCAAGCGCGCGCCCGCCGACGCCGCCAAGCCTGATCAGCTGAACGAAGGCGACCGCAAGGCCGAAAGCCGCCAGGAAGCCCTGGTCGACGAAGGCATCGAGGAAACCTTCCCCGCCAGCGACCCGGTCTCGGCCAAGCGCATCACCTGATCGCTGTTCAGGATCGCCCCGATCCGCTAACCCGCTTCGTGACATTCACGGAGCGGGTTTTTCATGGGCCGGTTCGAAGGCACCGATCGCTATATCGCCACCGACGACCTGAAGGTCGCGGTCAACGCCGCCGTGGCGCTGGAACGGCCGCTGCTGATCAAGGGCGAGCCCGGCACGGGCAAGACCGTCCTGGCCTATGAGATCGCCAAGGCCTTCGACGCCCCCCTGATCACCTGGCACGTCAAGTCCACGACCAAGGCCCACAACGGCCTTTACGAATACGACGCCGTCAGCCGTCTGCGCGACAGCCAGCTGGGCGACGAACGCGTGCACGACGTCCGCAACTACCTGAAGAAGGGCAAGCTGTGGGAGGCGTTCACCGCCCCCGTCCGCCCCGTCCTTCTGATCGACGAGATCGACAAGGCCGACATCGAGTTCCCGAACGACCTGCTTCAGGAACTGGACCGGATGGAGTTCTACGTCCAGGAGACCGACGAGACCATCCGCGCGGACATCCGCCCCATCGTCATCATCACCTCCAACAACGAAAAGGAGCTGCCGGACGCCTTCCTGCGCCGCTGCTTCTTCCACTTCATCCGTTTCCCGGACGCCGAGACGCTGGCCGCGATCGTCGAGGTCCACTTCCCCGGCGTAAAGCCGCGCCTGGTCGCCGAGGCGCTCAGGACCTTCTACGAGATCCGCGACACGCCGGGCCTGAAGAAGAAGCCCTCCACCTCGGAACTGCTGGACTGGCTCAAGCTGCTGCTGGTCGAGGACATCGACGCCGAGACCCTGCGCGAAAAGGCGCCGAACAAGCTGATCCCGCCGCTGCACGGCGCCCTGCTCAAGAACGAACAGGACGTGCACCTGTTCGAGCGGCTGGCCTTCCTGAACCGCCGCGAAGGCGGCCGGCCCGGCGGCTGAGGCCGGCATTACCTCGATTTCACTGGAACGGCGGCGCGCCAGGCGCACAATGACCGGCGACAAGAGGTGTCGACCATGCGTTTCGTTCTGATCCCCCTGATGCTTGCCGCCGGCCTGGCCGGCTGCGACGGCGACAACGCCGTCCGCATCACCACGACCACCACCTCTTCCTCCTCCCCTGACGCCCTGGGCGTGCTGAAGGTGGTGGACGCGCTGCAATGCCCCCAGACGCTGGGCGCCCTGACGCGCAAGGGTTCGGCCGATCCGGGCGGCGCCGCCTGCACCTATGGCGGGCCGCGCGGCTCCGAGGTGGTGCTGCATCTGGTGCCGCTGGACGGTCTCACCGTCGAACAGGCGCTGGCGCGGTTCGAGCAGGACGCCCTGGCGGCCATGCCCCAGGCCGCCGTCCGCATCGACGCCCGCGCCGATGACGGAGACCAGCCGGAAACCGCTTCGGTCCAGGCGCCGGGCGTCAACATCCAGGCCAAGGGCGAGGACGCCACCGTCAGCCTGCCGGGCCTGCACATCGAGACCCAGGGCGACAAGGCCAGCGTCCGCATCGCCGGCATCAACATCCAGTCCGCGGACGGCCAGGGCGTTCGCACCGAAAAGACCGCCGTCAGCGTCGACTCCGCCGGCGACACGACCCGCGTGCGCACCCGCGCGCCCGGCGACAGCACCCGCGTCACCTTCCTGCTGGCCGACGACGCGGTACCGCCCGGCGGCTGGCGCCAGGTCGGCTTCGAGGCGCGAGGCCCCGCCGGCGGCCCCCTGGTGGTGGCGGCCGTGCGCTCCAAGGATCGGCATGACCGGGTGTTCGACGCCGCCAAGGACCTGGTCGCCCTGAACGTCGGCGACTAGGCTTTTCCACGCTTGGCGTGCCCTATCGGGCCGCCGCGCCTTGATCCGCGGCGCGCAATGCGTCACCTGACCTGCCCAACGACTGCAGGACGGACGACTTGGCCGAGCGCCCCCGGAAGAAGAACGAACCCCGCGCCTGGCAACGGATGCTGTCCGGCCGCCGGCTGGACCTGCTCGATCCCTCCCCGTTCGACATCGAGATCGAGGACATCGCCCACGGCCTGGCGCGCGTGGCGCGCTGGAACGGCCAGACCATCGGCGAGCACGCCTTCTCCGTCGCCCAGCACAGCGTCGTGGTCGAGGAGATCGCCGCCCACATCAAGCCGGGCCTGGACCCGAAATGGCGCCTGGCCGCCCTGCTTCACGACGCCTCGGAATATGTGATCGGCGACATGATCTCGCCGTTCAAGGCGGCGCTGGGCTCGGGCTACAAGGAGTTCGAGGCGCGGCTGGAGGCGGCGATCCACGTCCGCTACGGCCTGCCGCCCAAGACGCCCCAGACCATCAAGTCCCTGATCAAGAAGGCGGATAAAGCCTGCGCCTTCTTCGAGGCCACCCAGCTGGCGGGCTTCACCGAAAAGGAATCCCTGGGCTTTTTCGGGTCGCCCCCGCCCGGCTACAGCCTGGTGATCGAGCCCCAGCCGGCCTCGGTCGCCCAGGCCCGCTATCTGGAGCGATACCAGGTGCTGGCCAAGGCGGTCGGTCTGATCCCCTCCGACGACGCCTGGCACACGGAGTAGGGACATGGCGCAGGCGACGGAACAGGGGGTTCGCATCGGCCTGTCGGTCGTCGTCATGACCCTGCGGGGCGCCCAGGCCGTCGTTCTGACCGCGCCGATCGAAGGCGGCGTCCGCGCCCTGCCCTTCGGCCCCTTCGACCCCGCCCGCGACCGCACGTTCGAGCGGGCGCTGCGCGACTATGTGACCGACCAGACCGGCTTTCGCCTGGGATTCGTCGAGCAGCTCTACACCTTCGGCGACGCCGGCCGCGCCTCGCCGCGCGCCACGCCGGGCCCGGACCAGATGCGCGAGGTCTCGGTCGGCTATCTGGCGCTGACGCCCGACGCGGCCGACGACCAGACCCACGATTCGCGCTGGGACGCGGTGTTCGACTTCTTCCCGTGGGAGGACCGGCGCGGCGGCGCGCCGGCCCTGCCCGCCGCCGTCGCCCAGCGCCTGCTGGACTGGGCCGGCGCCGACCCGCGCCGCCTGGCCCGCGCGCGCGCCCTGTTCGCCCTGGCCCCCGACCACCGCTGGAACGAGGAGCGGGTGCTGGAGCGCTACGAGCTGCTCTATGAGGCGCGCTTGGTGGCCGAGGCCTTTCGCGACGCCGACCAGCCCGCCCCGCCCGACACGCCCGGCCGGCCGATGGCTTCGGACCACCGCCGGATCCTGGCGACGGCCCTGGGCCGGCTTCGCAGCAAGCTGAAATACCGCCCCGTGCTGTTCGACCTGACGCCCGAGACCTTCACCCTGTCCCAGCTTCAGGCCGCGGCCGAGGCCATCGCCGGGCTGTCGCTGCACAAGCAGAACTTCCGTCGCGGGGTGGAGCGCACGGGCCTGGTGGAGCCCACCGGCGTGATGTCGGCCGCCACCGGCGGCCGGCCCGCCGAACTCTTCCGGTTTCGCGGCGTCGATCCCCAGGCGGGGGCCGCTCCGGGCCTGTCCCTGCCCGCCCAGCGATAGCGGACGGATTTCTTTCACGAACGGCTTGCGATGCGCCGCGCCGCCCATTAGAGAAGCCGCTCGCTCAACCATGCCTTCATGGAAACGGCCTCGCGGAGAGGTGGCAGAGTGGTTGAATGTACCGCACTCGAAATGCGGCGTGCCTTTACGGGTACCGGGGGTTCGAATCCCCCCCTCTCCGCCATTCCGCCGAAAACAGCCTGGTCTGATCCGCCGATCCCGGCCGACGGCGCGGGTCAGAGCGCGTCCAGGCCGATGTCCAGATTCGGCGCGGAGTGGGTCAGGGCGCCGACCGAGATGACGTCGACGCCGGTCTCGGCGATGGCGCGCACCGTGGTCAGGTCCACCCCGCCCGAGGCTTCCAGCGTCAGCCGTCCGTCCACGCGACGCACGGCCCGGCGCAGGTCCGCCAGGCTGAAGTTGTCCAGCATGACGACGTCCGGCCCGACGCCCTCGGGCAGCAGGGCCAACACCTGGTCCAGCTGGTCCAGCCCGTCCACCTCGACCTCGACCTTCATCAGGTGCGGCGCGAAGGCGCGGGCGCGGCGCACGGCCTGCCCCACCCCGCCGCAGACGGCCACGTGGTTGTCCTTGATCAGTATGGCGTCGTCCAGGCCGAAGCGGTGGTTGATCCCGCCGCCGCAGGCGACCGCGTGCTTCTCCAGCGCCCGCAGGCCCGGCGTGGTCTTGCGCGTGTCGGCGATGCGCGCCTTCGTGCCCGCGACGGCCTCGACATAGGCGCGCGTCAGGGTCGCCACCCCGCTCAGCCGGCCCAGCAGGTTCAGCGCCGTCCGCTCGGCCGACAGGAAGGCGCGCGCGTTCGCCTCGACCACCGCCAGCACCGTCCCGGCCTCGAACGCCTCTCCGTCGCGATGACGCGGGTCGACGCGCGCCTCGGCGTCCATCGCCCGCACGGCCAGCCGCACCGCGTCGATCCCGGCCAGCACCCCGGGCTTGCGCGCGGTGAAGGCCGCCGTCATCCGCGCCGTCGCCGGAATGCAGGCGGCGGCCGTCACGTCCCCGGCCCGCCCCAGGTCCTCGGCCAGGGCCAGGCGCACGACGGGCTCGATCATGACGTCGGGAAGGCTTCGCATCATTCCGCCGCCAGCATTTCCGGCTGCGTCAGGCGCACCCGCGTGCGCCGCGCCTCGGCCGCCGTTTCCGGATAGTCCGAGCGATAGTGCCCGCCCCGGCTTTCGCGCCGGTCCAGCGCCGCCTGCACGACCAGCCGCGCGGCGATCAGCGGCGCCGCCGGGCCGTTCTCGGCCTCCAGCCGGTCGATCAGCGCCAGCACGCCCGACAGGCCCGCCGCGTCCCGCACCACCCCGACATGATCGGTCATCGCCGCCCGCAATTCCGCCAGCGCCGCCTCTGGCAGGTCGGCCAGCCGGGGCGCCGGGCGCGGCCGCCCGCCTCCGGTCTGGGCCGCCGCCGCCCGGCCCGCGCCGCGTCCGAAGGCGGCCGCCTCCAGCAGCGAGTTGGACGCCAGCCGGTTGGCCCCGTGCACGCCGGTCGCGGCGCACTCTCCGACCGCGTACAGGCCCGCCAGGCTGGTGCGCCCGTCGACCTCGGCGGCGATCCCGCCCATGTGATAGTGGCAGGCCGCCATCACCGGGATCGGACTGACGCGCGGGTCCAGCCCGCTTCTCAGACAGGCGGCGAAGACGGCGGGAAACTCGTGCGGGAAGGCCTCGCCCACCGCTGCGCGCGCATCCAGAAAGGCGCCGCGCCCCTGCATCCGCGCCGCATGGACGGCCCGCGCCACCACGTCGCGCGGCTTCAGGTCGGCGTCGGCCGCCTGGCCCAGCAGGAACCGTCCGGCCCCGTCGATCAGCCGCGCCCCCTCGCCACGCAGCGCCTCGGTCGCCAGCGGCGCGGGGTCCAGCCCCACGTCCATCGCCGTGGGATGAAACTGCACGAACTCGGGATCCAGGATTTCGGCCCCGGCCAGGGCGGCCAGCGCCATCCCCTCGCCCTTCAGCGCGCCGGGCGTGGTCGTCGCGGCGTAGAGGCCGCCCGCGCCGCCGGTCGCCAGCACCACGGCTCGCGCGACGATCTCCAGGCGTCGCCCGGCCCCGCCGCGCCCCACCGCCGCGCCGACCACGCGGCCCGTCTCGTCCTGCAACAGGCCGGTCAGCCGGGCGTCTTCCCAGACCTCGATCGCCTTCTCGGCGCGCACGGCCGTGACCACGGCCGACAGGATGGCCCGCCCGGCCCCGTCGCCGCCCACGCGGGCGACGCGGGCCACGCTGTGCGCCGCCTCCAGGCTGACGACGAAGCCGCCGTCGGCGTCCCGGTCGAACGGCGCGCCCAGGGCGGCCAGCCACTCCACCGTCTCGCGGCCCCGGTCCGTCAGCGCGCGCGCCGCCTCGGCCTCGACCAGGCCGGCGCCGGCCGCCTCGGTGTCGCGGGCGTGCAGGACGGGCGAATCCGCCGCGGTCAGCGCCGCCGCCATTCCGCCCTGCGCCCAGGCCGAGGAACAGCCGCTCAGCAGCGGCTCGGGCGTGACGACCAGCACCCTGGCCCCCGCGCGCGCCGCCTCCAGCGCCGCCGACAGCCCCGCCAGGCCCGCGCCGACCACCAGCACCCCGTCATGGCGCACGCGGTTCATCGCCCGAACCCCAGATAGGCCAGGCCCAGCCGCACGGCGTCGGCGGGCGAACCCTCCGCCACCGGCAGCAGGGCGCCCACGGCCGCCGCGCCGCACAGCGCCGCCGTCAGCAGATACAGACCCAGGCTCTTGCCCGCCTCGAGCCAGCTCAGCGTTCCCCAGGCCGGACGCCACACGCCCCGCTTCAGGTGCGCGACGACCGCCAGGCCCAGGAAGACCGCCAGGATGAACCGCCCCGTCGAGACGCCCCACCAGACCACGGCCGCGCCGATGACCAGCAGCACGACCTGCTCCAGCCGCGGATGCACCCGGGTCAGCACCGGCCCCAGCGCCTTGGAGCCGTCCAGCGGCGGCGCGGGAACCAGGTTCACCAGGTTCAGCATGGCGATGAAGAAGGCGCCCGCCATCCACTCGCCCTGCCCGGTCGCCAGGCCGACGGCGACGAAGGGGATCATGGCCAGAAGGCCGAACGCCGGCCCCGCCAGCGACACCAGCACCCCGTCCCATTCGCTTCGGGGCTCGCGCCGGCCCTTGGCCAGACCGCCCAGGAACGGAATGATGTAGATGCGCGCCGGCCCCATGCCCACGCCGTTCATCACCAGGGCGTGCCCCGCCTCGTGCACGAACAGGCCGAACAGGATGGCGCCGGCCACGATCACGCTGCCGGTGATCCACCACAGGAAGCCGCCCATCAGCAGGGTGGAGGCCGCGGCCCAGACCAGGCTCTGGTCCTTTTCGACCGGCGCTTGGTCCGCGGCGGGGGCCGTGGCGCGGGCCGGCCCGGCGACGGGGGCGGCCTCGGGCTTGGGGTCCCAGGGGCCTGGGGCGCGGCCCGGCTTGCGAAGGGTGTTTTCGGTGTCGCTCATGGCGGTTCAGATGGGCCTCGCGCCCGGTCCCGACGAGGGGACCGAACGCCGCGCCTCAGATCAGCTCCACATCGACGTGGTGGCGCGCCTTGACCAGATCGTAGCGCGCCGGCTTCACCGGCGGCGGCAGGTCGATCATCCGCTGCACGGCCAGGCGGCCGCGCTCCAGCATCTCTTGCGGCACGGTGACCTCGAACTGCATGTGCGCCAGGCAGTCGCGGATGTTCTCCAGGGTGATCCGCTTCATGTGCGGGCACAGGTTGCACGGCCCCACGAACTCGACCCCCGGCACGTCGCCCTTGATGTTGGACGCCATCGAACATTCGGTGATCAGCACCACCCGCTTGGGCTTTCGCTGCTCGACATA
Organism: Brevundimonas albigilva; assembly: GCF_023573565.1. Classification (NCBI taxonomy): domain Bacteria; kingdom Pseudomonadati; phylum Pseudomonadota; class Alphaproteobacteria; order Caulobacterales; family Caulobacteraceae; genus Brevundimonas; species Brevundimonas albigilva. Next base: position 1,052,743 of record NZ_CP097649.1, on the reverse strand, counting down.
GTCGGTCATCGCCGCCGTCGATCCGGCGAAGTCCGACGCCGCCAGGATTTCTTCGGGACATTCGGGGTGGGCCAGGACCTCGGCGTCCGGCCAGGCGTCGCGCATGTCGGCGATGTCCTGGACGGTGAAGCGCTTGTGCACCTCGCAATGGCCCTTCCAGGCGATGATGCCCACCGTCGTCTGGGCCGCGACGTTGCGCGCCAGGAATTCGTCGGGGATCAGGATGACGCGGTCGACGCCCCATTCCCTGGCCGCCCATTCCACCACCTGCACGGCGTTGGCGGATGTGCAGCAGATGTCGGTCTCGGCCTTCACGTCGGCGGTGGTGTTCACATAGGTCACGACCGGCAGGCCCGGATAGCGCTGCTTGATCAGTCGCACGTCCGCGCCGGTGATCGACGACGCCAGCGAACAGCCGGCCCGCAGGTCGGGGATCAGCACCGTCTTCTCAGGCGACAGGATCTTGGACGTCTCGGCCATGAAGTGCACGCCCGCCTGGACGATCACCTTGGCGTCCGACCGCGCGGCCTCCTTGGCCAGGCCCAGGCTGTCGCCGACATAGTCGCCGACGCCGTGGAAGATTTCGGGCGTCATGTAGTTGTGGGCCAGGATCACCGCGTCGCGCTCGCGCTTCAGCCGATTGATCTCGCTGATCAGCCGGGCCTGTCCGGGCCATTCCAGCGGCGTGACGTGGTCGCGGACCTTGGCCCACACCCCGGCGGTCTCCCGCTCCAGTTCCTTCGTCAGACCAAAGGCGCCGTCGGCCATGATCGTCACTCCCTACCCTTATGCTCAAAGTTAGCATAAGCAGGACCAATGTAGGCCGATCCAGGGGGGACGCAAGGCCTTCGTTCAGTCGCTCAGTCGGAACAAATCGTCCAATGGCGCATCCAACGCCTTGGCCAGCATCAGCGCCACCACGACCGAAGGCGTGAATACACGGTTCTCGATGGTGTTCACCGTCTTGCGCGACACCCCAGCGCGGTCCGCCAGTTCTTGCTGCGTGAGCCCCGCCTCGACCCGCACGTCTTTCAACCGCACAAGCAATCTGGGCTCAGCCACGCGACGCCTGCCGATCCAGCCACCAATACCTCAGCGCGGCGGTCAAGGCCGCCAGTTCGAACAGCGCGGGCATGCCCGCCACCGCCAGCGGCGGCTGGAACAGACCGGCGACAAACAGAACGGCCGCCGCGATCAAGGTCGCCGTGACGGCCCAGACCAGCGCGTCCTGCCGGAAGAAAATCGTCAGTTCGTCCGCTGGCTTCGGCAAGGCGCCTGGCCGCCTTCGTGCCTGCTTTCGTCCCAGGATCACAGCCATGACCGCCACCGGAATGGCGAGTGAAGACAACGCTCGATATCCCTCGCGCAGCCCCTCGTCGCCCGCGGCGACTCCCCAGGCCGCTTCGACGCCAAACACCATGTAAACGAGGCCGAATGCAGCTAGCCCGAGCAGGTTCAATGCTTCCGCGCTTTGAACGTGATCCCGCCCGCCACCGATCCTTGCCGCCTCAAGGTCTGCTTCGCGTTGCCCCCACAGATCGAACGCCAGCACGACCGTCAAACCCAAAACCAGAAAGGCCAGGCCCAAACCGGCCATCGAGAACAGCGCATATCCGCCGCGCATGGTCGCCGACACCGCCAACAACGCCGAAGCCGCCATCGTCAGCAAGCCCAGCAAGCCCCATTGCCACCGCTGTCGCCGCAACCGGGCCCGCGCCCTCGACATCGCCAGATTCTCAGACGTCCGATCCATACCCCCCTCCGGCAAACGATACCTATGGGTTACATATAACCTACAGGTTACATCAGCAAGGGCCGAACTCGGCGCGCCGCGCGTCAGGCCACGCCCCCATCCTATTTCTCGCGAGAAATCGAAGACCAATCAACGACATGGTCTAGGGACATCGCCATCGACCCGCCACGCCCTGAAACCGTGTCATGCTCATGCTGACGACCGGGCTGGACGGCAGAGGGAGATTTCGCACTATTCACACTATTCACACGGTCTTTTTCGCCGCCGCCATCCGCAGCCGCGCCCGGAGGCCGACGGATTCACACGATTCACACTGTGTTTTTTCGTTGGATGCGAAATCGCGGCCGGCGCCGTGGCCGCAACAACCTTCCCCGGGCGGCCGACATCGCCTAGACGGACAGCGCGATCCTTCCGACCGACGGCCCCAAGACGACATTTTCATGCAGGACACCCTTCGCCGCATCCTCACCGCCCGCGTCTATGACGTGGCCGAGGAAACGCCTCTCGACCCGCTGGAGCGCCTGTCGGGCCGCCTGTCGCGTCCGGTGCTGCTGAAGCGCGAGGATCTGCAGCCGGTCTTCTCGTTCAAGATACGGGGCGCCTACAATCGCATCGCCCAGTTGACCCAGGCCGAACTGGCCCGGGGCGTCATCTGCGCCTCGGCGGGCAATCACGCGCAAGGGGTGGCGCTGGCGGCGGCGCGGCGCGGGGCGGCGGCGACCATCGTCATGCCGACCACCACGCCGGGCATCAAGGTGGCGGCGGTGCGCGCCCTGGGCGGCCAGGTCGTGCTGCACGGCGACGGCTTCGACGACGCCTACGCCCATGCCCGTTCGCTGGAGGCCGAGACGGGCGCGACCTTCATCCACCCGTTCGACGATCCCGACGTCATCGCCGGCCAGGGCACGGTCGGCCTGGAGATCGCGCGCCAGCACGCCGATCCGATCGAGGCCGTCTTCCTGCCCATCGGCGGCGGCGGCCTGGCGGCGGGGGTGGCGGCCATCCTTCGCTTCCTGCGGCCGGAGACGAAGATCATCGGCGTGGAGCCGGTGGACGCCCCCACCATGAAGACCGCCATCGCCGCCGGCGAGGTGGTCAGCCTGAACGAGGTCGGCCTGTTCGCTGACGGCGTGGCCGTGCGCCGCGCGGGCGACCTGACCTTCCGGCTGTGCCGCGACCTGCTGGACGAGATCGTCCTGGTCGACACCGACGCCATCTGCGCCGCCGTGAAGGACATCTTCGACGACACCCGCGCCATCGCCGAACCGGCCGGGGCGCTGGCCCTGGGGGGGCTCAAGGCCTGGGCGGCCGATCATCCCGGCGCCGGCTCGCTGGTGGCGATCAATTCGGGCGCCAACGTCAACTTCGACCGGCTGCGCCATGTCGCCGAGCGGGCCGAGCTGGGCGAGGGCGCCGAGGCCCTGCTGGCCGTGACCATGAAGGACGACCGCGACGACTATCGCCGCTTCCTCGACAGCCTGGACGGCCGGTCGGTGACCGAGTTCAACTATCGCTGGTCCGGCGACGGGGTGGCGCAGATCTTCGTCGGCGTGGCCCTGCGCGGCGGCCAGGACGAACGGCTGGACCTGGTCCAGGCGCTGCGCGCGGGCGGCTACGACGTCGAGGACATGAGCGACAACGAAACGGCCAAGCTGCACGTCCGCTACATGGTCGGCGGCCGCACCGTCGGCCTGCCGCACGAGCGCATCCTGCGCTTCCAGTTCCCCGAGCGGCCGGGCGCCTTCCTGCGCTTCCTCAACAGCCTGCAGCCAGAATGGGCCCTGACCCTGTTCCACTATCGCAACCACGGCGACGACGTCGGCCGCGTGCTGGCCGGCATCAGCGCCCCGCCCCAGGATCAGGCGCGCTTCGACGCGGCCCTGGCCGCCCTGGGCTATCCCTACGTGGAGGAGACCGACAATCCCGCCTGCCGGCTGTTCCTGGACGGCGCCTGAGGCCGGTCGTTGGCGGGCCGCTCGGCCGCGGAGGGTCCCGCACGCCCCTGCCCCGTTCGCATGAGGGCCAGAAGCCCCGTCGATCCGGTCATCACGATCATGCCCGACTCCCTGCTATTGCGAACCGTTAGCAGGTTTGCGCGGATCGGCCCTTCGTGCAAGCGTCAGATGTCGGTGGCGATCGACAGGAGCATCAACCGTGCGTGAAGACGGAAAACTCGACTACCTCGAACTGCCCGCGACCGATCTGGGAGCGACCAGGGCCTTCTACGCCGACGCCTTCGGCTGGACCTTCCAGGACTACGGCCCGACCTACGCCGCCTTCGACCAGGGGCTGGACGGCGGCTTCGACGCCGACCCCGCCGAGCGGACGCGCACGCCCCTGCCCGTCCTCTACGCCCACGACCTGGAAGCCATGCTGGCCAAGGTCCAGGCGGCGGGCGGAACGGTGGCAAGGCCCATCTACGCCTTTCCGGGCGGCCGGCGCTTCCACTTCACAGACCCGGCCGGGACCGAACTGGCGGTGTGGTCCGAGACGTAAGGCTCAGCGCGGCTCGACCGACTGGGCGATCTGCTCGGCCAGCAGGCTGTCCTCTCCGTCCAGATAGGACAGCCAGACGTGGGTCTCGCGCGATTCCAGGTCCTTGGCGAACAGGTGCTCCACGGCCCGGCGGCGGCCGTCCTGCTCGATCACCACCGAGGCCCGGCCGCCAGCGTCGATCAACTGCCCGTCATAGATCGGGAACTGCGAGGCCGGACCCTGGTAGATCATCACGAAGCTGCGCCCGTCGCGCTTCACGGCATAGACCTTGGCCTGCGGCCCCGCGTCCGAGGGCTCGATCGTGAAGCCGGCCGGCAGATCGATCCGAAACGGCAAGGCCGCCAACGGATCGGCCGGCGTGTCCGCCGCCGGCGCGGGCCGCGTCGCCGGGGCTGGCGAAGCCGCGGCGGTCGGCGGCGGGGCCGCGACCGGGACCCGCGCGGGCGCAGGCGCGGGCGCGCGCTCTGGGGCGGGTTCCGGAGCCGGCTGCGGGGTCGGGGCGCGCGTCGAGGGCGCCACGGTCGGGGGCGCCGCGGTCGGGGGCGCCATGATGGCGGCGGGCGGGGCGCTGTTCAGGTCCCGGGTCAGCGACGCCCCCGGGCGTTCCGGCGCCGGGACCGAGGGCGCGGTCGCGGCCCGCGGCGGCGTCGAACGGCGAGCCGGCGCCGGGGCTTGGGTTTCAGGTTCAGGTTCGGCTTCAGGCTCCGCCGGCCGGACGGGCGCGGGGGTCGTCATCGCGCCCGGCGGCGCGCTGTTCAGGTCGCGGGTCAGGTCGGTCGCCGAGCGCGCCGGCGGCGCGGCCTGGCCGGAAAGGAGGACGGCGGCGAGAACGAGCACGGTCATGCGACGACCATCGCCCGCGACTGCGGCGACGGCAAGGCCACGCCGCCGCGCGGGGCGCGTCTCACGCCTTGGGCAGCAGGATCCAGAAGGTCGCGCCTTCGCCTGGCGCCGAGATCACGCCGATCGAACCGCCCTGCAGCTCCACCAGCCGCTTGGCCAGGGCCAGGCCGACGCCGTGCCCCTCGATCGTCGACCGCTCCAGCCCCAGGCGGTTGAAGGGCTCGAACAGCTGCGCCTGCTTCTGCGCGGTCAGTCCGGGCCCGAAGTCGGTGACCTCGATCCTGATCCAGTCGTCCAGGCGCGAGGCCCGCATCAGCACCCGCTCGCCCGCCGATCCGTACTTCAGGGCATTGGTGACCAGGTTGCCGACGACCTGGGCCATCCGCTGGGAATCGGCCAGGGCGATCAGCCCGTCGCCTTCGCAAAGCAGGTCGATCGCGACGTTGCGCGCCTCGGGCCGCAGGATGGCCGAGCGGCGCACGTCCTCCAGCAGGCCGGGCACGTCCGTGGGTCGCAGCTCGACCTTGACCGCGCCCGCCTCCGCCCGCGCCACGTCGAGCAGGTCGTGGGCCAGCGCCTCCACCTGGCGGGCGGTCTTGACCAGCATGTCGGCCATCTCCGCCTGCTGCGGCGTCACGGGGCCCAGCTGACCCTTGCCCCACAACTCGCCGATGCCGATCACGCCGGCGACCGGGCTCTTGATCTCGTGGGCGACATTGGCCAGGAGGCGCGACTTGGCTTCCGAGGCCTTCTCGGCGCGGATCTGGCCCAGCCTGGCGCGGTCGGCCAGCCGGTCGCGTTCCTCCAGCAGGGCGGCGACGAGCAGCACGGGCACGAAGGCGATGAGCACCAGCATCTGGGCGCGCAGCACCTGCTCGCTGGGCGTCAGGCCCTGCGAATAGGGGCCGTAGCCCTCCATGGCGCCGCCAATGGCCAGGACGGCGACCACGACCAGGCTGAAGCTCATGCCCGCCACGCCCAGCCGCACGGCGATCAGGAACAGCATCGGCGCCATGAAGGCGCCGATCGGCGCATGCGCCATGAAGGCCAGATAATAGACCAGGAACAGCCCGCCCAGCAGCACCGCCGCCTCCAGCGCGCGCGCGGGCCGGGCGAAGCGCCGCAGGGTCGATCGGGTCAGCGACAGCCCCAGGCAGCCGATCAGCGCGATCCCCAGCGCATGGCCGAACCACCAGGTCTGGGCCGCCTCCACCAGGTCGCCGGCGCCGAACAGGCTCAGCGCGCCGGCCGACAGCACGGCCGCCGGCAGCGGCGCCAGCGCCGCGCATCCCAGGAAGCGGACGATGCCCGTCAGGCTGGACACGTTCAACGTGGGCGCGAACCGCCGGGCCAGCACCACGGCGGTGACGATCTTGACGTGACCCCCTGAAACTCCTCCAGGAATAGCTAGAGTCCGCCCAACGAAGGACGGACAGAATGAAGCGATCGAGGTTCACGGAAGAGCAGATCATCGGGATCCTGCGGGAGCAGGAGGCCGGTGTGGCGACGGCGGAGGTGTGCCGACGCCACGGGGTCAGCTCGGCGACCTTTTATAAATGGAAGGCCAAGTTTGGCGGGCTCGACGTGTCGGAGGCTCGGCGGCTCAAGGCGCTCGAGGATGAGAACGCCCGGCTGAAGCGGATGCTGGCGGACGCGATGCTGGACAACGTGGCCCTGAAGGACGTGCTGGGAAAAAAGTGGTGACGCCCGCCGGCTATCGCGAGGCGGCTGGCCATCTGCAGGCCGCCTACGAGATGAGCGAAAGGCGGGCGTGTCGTGTTCTGGGCGTCGATCGGACGAGCGTGCGCTATCAGGCGACGCGCCCGGACGACGGCGCTCTGCGCGACCGGCTGAAGGCCCTGGCCCAGGAACGTCGACGGTTCGGCTATCGTCGCCTGCACGTGCTGCTGCGGCGCGAGGGCCATGCGGTCAACAGGAAGCGGGTCCAGCGGATCTATCGCGAGGAGCGATTGACGGTGCGCCGGCGCGGCGGCCGGAAGCGAGCGATGGGCACGCGGCGACCACTGGACCTGCCGCTGGCGCCCAACCAGCGCTGGTCGCTGGACTTCGTCGCAGACCAGATGACGGACGGGCGGCGCTTCCGCATCCTGACGGTGATCGATAACTGCACGCGCGAGTGCCTGGCGCTGGTGGCCGACACCTCGCTGTCGGGCGCGCGGGTCGTGCGGGAGTTGGACGCCGTCATCCGGCAGCGAGGGCGGCCCGACACCATCGTCAGCGACAACGGCACGGAGTACACCTCGAACGCTGTCCTGGCCTGGGCCGACGACACCGGCGTCGGCTGGCATTACATCGCACCGGGCAAGCCCCAGCAGAACGGCTTCAACGAAAGCTTCAACGGGCGGCTGCGTGACGAGCTGCTGAACGAGACGCTGTTCCGCTCGCTGCCGCACGCTCGCGCCGTGCTGGAGGCGTGGCGACGCGATTACAACGAGCAGCGTCCGCACTCGAAGCTCGGGTGGCTGACGCCGCAGGCTTATGCAGAAGCGCTCACCGGAAACATCGGCCGGCCTGCTGCGCTGGTTGATGGCTGCGCAGACCGGCCTCTTGCCAACCCAGCCAATCACGGCTCAGATCAACCTAGGACTCTCGTTATGGCTGGATGAGAAACGGGGGTCACGTCAATCTCCACCATGTTGGTGGCGGTGAACAGCATCGACAGGGCGGGCGGGTTTCCCGCCACGATCTCGCCGATCAGGATGCTGCCCGCCAGGATGGAGCCCAGCGCCAGATCATGTCGCCGCCCGCGACTTGTCCTGAGCCAGACGGCGACCGCGACGCCGCCCGCCGCCCAAAGGCCCACGATGAGGCCCGAGGTTCGCGCATAGCCGACCGCCAGGGCGACAAGGATCGCGACCGCCAGCGCCGTGACCACCGGCACCATCGGGTGCGCGAACAGGTCGATCCGGCCGGCCTCCAGGGCGACGGCCGGCGCGCCCTGGGGGCGGACCTCGGACTTGACGTCGAGCGCAGGGCTCATGGTCATGTGGGACTCGCTGAACTTCACTGTTCCGCAGAGTGGCCGATCTTCCCTAAGATTCCCCTGAGATCAGGTTTTCAACGCAAGATTGAACGCCTTAACGGCGGCGGCTTCACCTTCGCCATAGCTCCAGACGCCGGCGCTGACCGCCACGAAGTCGGCCCCGGCCCGGGCCGTCTCGGCCGCCGTCTCGACCGTTATGCCGCCGATGGCGACGCAAGGGACCTCGACCGTCTCCTGCCATTCCGTCAGCAGGTCGAGCGGGGGTCGATGGGTCGTGACCTTGGTGTCGGTGGGAAAGAAGGCGCCGAAGGCGACGTAGTCGGCCCCCGCTTCGGCGGCGTCCCAGGCCAGGTCGCGGTCGTCGTGACAGGTCACGCCGATCATGGCGTCCGGCCCCATGATGCGGCGCGCGTCGGCCAGGGAGGCGTCCCCCTGCCCGATGTGCACCCCGTCGCATCCCGTCTCTCGCGCCAGGTCGGGCCGGTCGTTCAGGATGACGGCGACGCCGCGCCGTCGCGCGACCGGCGCCAGCACGGCCACGGCGCGGCGGATCGTGTCGTCGTCGGCGGGCTTCAGCCGGATCTGCAGCGCCGCGACGTCGCCGGCGGCCAGGGCCGTCTCCAGACGCCCGGCGAACGCCTGCAGATCGGCGATCGCGGGCGGGGTGATCAGATAGAGCCGGCACGGCGGCCGGTCGGAAATGCGAGGTTCACGCGCCATGCCTTCGCCCTGCGCCGCCCCGCTCGCCGCGTCAACGGCGCAGGCGTGCGAACGACTTGCAATCGCCTTTATCCTCGCTATAGAGAACCATTATCAGTCTCATCGAACGCGTGATCCCTCGTGTACGTCTGCAACTGCAACGGTCTTCGCCAGCGTGACGTCGCCCAGGCCATCGAGGCCGGCGCCTGCCGCCCGCGCGACATCTTCGCCCGCCACCAGTGCCAGGCCCAGTGCGCCAAGTGCGTCTGCGAGATGCGCCAGATGATCCAGGACAGCCACGAAGCCTTCGCCCTGGCGGCCGAATAGTCTTTCCGCGTCCGAAAATCACTCGCACTATCAATGTAGTGATAAAAACTCGCAAATAAACAACGCGGGTTTTACTGTGATATCCACGGCTCGAAGGACGGCGCGCTTGGCCCGTCGCGACGAAGGACAAGAGCCATGAAGGGCGATCCCGCGATCATCCGCACCCTGAACGCGGTGCTGACCAATGAACTGACGGCGGTGAACCAGTATTTCCTGCACGCCCGGATGTTCGAAAGCTGGGGCCTGGCGCACCTGGGCGACGTGATCTACCGGGAATCGATCGGCGAGATGAAGCACGCCGACATGTTGATCAAGCGCATCCTGTTCCTGGACGGCCTGCCCAACCTGCAGGATCTGCACAAGCTGAAGGTCGGCGAAGAGCCGATCGAATGCCTGAGCGCCGACCTGCAGCTGGAGATCGACAGCCGCGCGGCGACGGCGGCCGCCGTGACCCAATGCGAAGAGACGCGCGACTATGTCAGCCGCGACCTGCTGATGAAGATCCTGGCCGACACGGAAGAGCACATCGACTTCCTGGAGAACCAGCACAAGCTGATCGAGCTGATGGGCGCGCAGAACTATCTGCAGTCGGCGATGAAGGAGATCGTCACCGAAGGCGCGGCCACCGGCGGCTGACGGAACCCGGGTCGGTCCCGGTCATTAGCCCTTTTCGAAGAGGCAGCTGGGAGCCGACCATGACCGACATCGACGACGCCATCGACGACGTGAGGGACGCCGCCACAGACTTCCTCAACAGCGAGGGCCGCAGCGTGGGGCACGTCGCCCTGGGCGTGGCCCTGACGGTCGGTTTCGCGCTGCTGGCCTCGGGCATCGCCTCGGGCGCGCTGCGGCCCAAACGCACGCTGAAGCACGTCCGGAACCGCGACCTGCCGGTGACGGAAAAGCCGCGCGGGGCGTTCAGCCTGATCCTGCCGGCGGTGTTTTCCGCCACCACCCTGTCGGCGGTGCGCGTCTGGAACGCCCCGCCCCGGCGCGAGCGCACGGTGGCGATGGCGCTGTGGGCCGCGGCCCAGACCGTCAACGCCGTCTGGCTGGGCCTGCGGCCGTCGTCGATGTGGAAGCAGGTCGCAGCCGCGATGTCGGCGGCCGGCCTGGCCGCCGCCTTCGCCCACGAGGCGCGCAAGCTGGACGAAGGCGCGGGCAAGATGGCTTCGCCCACCGGGTCCGGGGTGCGGCTGGGCAACTTCCTGCATCGCAAGGCCGACGAGGCCGCCCGCGAACGCACCCTGCACTGAGACGCGCGCCAGCTTGCCCTTTGCCGGGGCTTCCTCTAGGGATCGCGCCCTGTTCGCCCCGCCGCCTCGGCCGCGCGGCCCGCTCTTTCCCCATGTGAATCCATGAAGATCAACGGCAACACCATCAAGCCCGGCATGGTCCTGCAGCATAACGGCGGCCTGTGGGTCGTCACCAAGGCCAGCCACGTCAAGCCCGGCAAGGGCGGCGCCTTCGCCAACGTCGAGGCCAAGAACCTCGAGACCGGCAACAAGCTGAACGAACGTTTCCGCTCGGAAGACAAGGTCGAGCGCGTGACGCTGGAACAGAAGGACTTCTCCTATCTGTTCGACAACGGCGACAGCCTGGTGTTCATGGACGACGCCACCTACGAGCAGATCGAACTGCAGAAGGACTGGGTCGGGGACGAACGCATCCCCTATTTGCAGGAAGGCATGAAGGTCGTCATCGAGATGCACGAAGAGCGTCCGATCGGCCTGGAGCTGCCGGAACAGGTCGTGCTGGAAGTCGCCGAGACCGAGCCCACGGTGAAGGGCCAGACCGCCTCTTCGTCCTACAAGCCCGCCCTCGCCTCGAACGGCGTGCGCATCATGATCCCGCCGTACATGTCGGCCGGCGAAAAGATCGTCGTCGACACCACGACCGGCGAATACGTCCGCCGCGCGGACTAAGACCACCGGCCCGTTCGGGCCGGTCCCTTTTTGAACTTCTCCGCCTGTCCGGGCTCGACGCCTTTCAAGGACCTGCGGACCAGGAGATCCTCGATGGCCCTCGCCTCCGCCCTTCTTCAAGTGATGACCGACGCGGTTCGCAAGACCGCCCGCCCGATGATGCGCGACTTCGGCGAGGTCTCGCAGCTTCAGGTGTCGCGCAAGGGGCCCGGCGATTTCGTCACCGCCGCCGACCTGAAGGCCGAGGAGACGCTGTTCGAACTGCTGACCAAGGCCCGCCCCGGCTACGGCTTCCTGGGCGAGGAGCGCGGCCTGGTCGAGGGCACGGACAAGTCCCACACCTGGATCGTGGACCCGATCGACGGCACCACCAACTTCATGCACGCCATGCCCCACTTCGCCATCACGGTGGGGCTGGAGCGGCGCGCGCCGGACGGGTCGTCCGAGATCGTGGCCGGCGTCACCTACAACCCCGTGATGAACGAGCTGTTCTGGGCCGAAAAGGGCAAGGGCTGCTATCTGAACGACCAGCGCATCCGCGTCTCGGGCCGCAAGGACCTGGCCGACAGCCTGGTCGCCACCGGCCTGCCCTTCATCGGCAAGACGGGCCACGCCCAGGCCATCAAGGACATCCATGCGGTGGGCCAGCGGGTCGCGGGCATCCGCCGCCTGGGCTCGGCCGCCCTGGACTTCGCCTGGGTCGCGGCGGGGCGGTACGACGCCTATTACGAGCGCAATCTGAAGCCCTGGGACGTGGCGGCGGGCGTCCTGTTCGTCACCGAGGCCGGCGGCACGGTCACGACCATCGAGCCCGATGGAGACCCCAAGACGGGCGCCAGCATCCTGGCCACCAACGCCGAACTTCACCCCGCCCTGCGCAAGGTGCTGCAGGCGGCGTGATCGTCACCGGCCTGTCGCGTCGGCGCCCTACCCAGGGCGCATGATCCGCGCCATCGTGACCGCCCTGACCCTGCTCGCCGGAGCGCCCGCCGTGGCCCAGTCGCCGCTGATCATCGCCCATCGCGGCGCGTCCGGCGAACGGCCCGAGCACACGCGGGCGGCCTATGAGCTGGCGATCGAACAGGGCGCGGACGTGATCGAGCCCGACCTGGTCCTGACCAGGGACGGCGTCTTCGTCAGCCGCCACGAGAACGAGATCGGCGGCACGACAGACGTGGCCGACCGGCCCGAGTTCGCCGCCCGCCGCACGACCAAGGTCATCGACGGCGTGGAGACCAGCGGCTGGTTCACCGAGGACTTCACCCTGGCCGAACTGAAGACGCTGCGGGCCCGGGAGAGGCTGCCGCAGGTGCGAACGGGCAATGTCGCCTTCAACGACCGCGATCCGATCCTGACCTTCGACGAGGTGGCGGCCCTCGCCCGCGAGGCGTCCGCGCGGACCGGGCGGACCATCGCCGTCGCGCCGGAACTGAAGCACCCCACCTATTTCGCCTCGATCGGCCTGCCGATGGAGGATCGGTTCGTCGCCGAACTGGAAAAGCTGGGCCTGACGGGCGCCGACGCCCCGATCCTGATCCAGTGTTTCGAGGTGGGGCCGCTGGAGCGGTTGTCGATGCGTATCGACGCGCCGCTGGCGCAGTTGATCAACGGCTCCGGCGCCCCCGCGGATCGGCCGCAGCAATCCTATGCCGAGATGATCACGGCGGAGGGGCTGGGCAGGATCGCCGGCTACGCCGCCTGGGTCGCGCCCGAGATGACGCTGGTCCTGCCGCGCGACGCCGAAGGACGCTCGGGCGCGCCCAGCCGGATCGTGGCCGACGCCCATGCGGCGGGGCTGAAGGTCGTCGTCTGGACAGCGCGGGCCGAGAACGCCTTTCTGCCGACGGAACATCGGCGCGGCCAGGACTTCGCCGCCCACGGCGACATGCCGGCCTATGTCCGCGACCTGGCGAGGACGGGCGTGGATGCGGTGTTCAGCGACTTTCCGGGCCTGGCGCGCGAGGGGCTGGAAAAGGTCGAGGCTTCGACGCCCTGACGCCTCGGCTTCCCCCGTCCCGCCATCGTCGGGCCACGCCAGGGGACGACGGGACGAAGGGGACCGTCAGGTGCCCCGGAACTGCAGTTCCGCCAGCCGGGCGTAGAGGCCGCCGCGCGCGACCAGTTCGGCGTGCGTCCCCTCCTCCACCACGCGGCCGTCGTCCATGACCACGATGCGGTCGGCGCGCAGGACCGTGGCCAGGCGGTGGGCGATGACCAGGGTGGTGCGCTCCTCCATCGCCTGGTCCAAGGCCGCCTGGACCAGGCGCTCGCTTTCGGCGTCCAGGGCGCTGGTGGCCTCGTCCAGCAGCAGGATCGGCGCGTCGCGGACCAGGGCGCGGGCGATGGCCAGGCGCTGGCGCTGGCCGCCCGACAGGCTCTTGCCGCGCTCGCCCAGCGGCGTGTCGAACCCTTCCGGCAGGGCGTCCAGGAAGGTCAGGGCCTGGGCCTTCTCGGCGACGGCGCGGGCCTCCTCGACCGTGGCGTCCTCGCGGCCGAAACGGATGTTCTCCAGCGCCGAGCCCGAGAACAGCGGCGTCTCCTGCGACACCCAGGCGAAGCGATCGCGCACCTGGACCGGGTCGGCGTCGCGCACGTCCACGCCGTCCACCGACACCAGCCCCGACTGCGGGTCGTAGAAGCGCAGCAGCAGGCGGAACACCGTCGACTTGCCCGCGCCGGACGGGCCGACCAGCGCCACCGTCTCGCCCGGCCGCACCGTCAGGCTGAAGCCCTTGAGCGCCGGCAGGTCGGGCCGCCCCGGATAGGCGAACTGGACCGCCGACATCGACACCTCGCCGCGCGGGGGTTGCGGCAGGGCGCGCGGATGGGCGGGCGCGGCGATGCCCGGCGTGGCCCGCATCAGCTCCTCGATCCGCTCCATGGCGCCGGCGGCCTTCTGCACGTCGCCCCAGCTTTCGCCCAGCGCGCCGACCGCGCCGGCGGTGAAGACCGACAGCAGCACGAACTGCAGCAGCGCGCCCGGCGACATCACGCCCGACACCACGTCCAGCGCCCCCAGCCACAGCACCAGGGTCACGCCGCCGAACATCACCACGATGATCATGGCGGTCATCAACGCGCGGGCCTTCATCCGCTTGAGAGAGGCGTCGAAGGCGTCCTCGACCGCCGCGCCGAAGCGGGCGATGGCGCTGTCGCCGCGCCCGAAGGCCTGGACCGTCTCGATGGCGTCCACGCTCTCTCCGGCGAAGCCCACGGCGCCGGCGAACCGGTCCTGGGAGGCGACGGTCAGCTTGCGCACCTTGCGGCCGAACAGGAAGATCGGTCCCAGCAGGAAGGGCACGATCAGCAGCACCAGGCCCGTCAGCTTGGGGCTGACCACGAACAGCAGGGCCAAGCCGCCGATAAGGGTCAGGAAGTTCCTCAGCGCGAACGAGATGGAGGTCGTCATCAGGGTGTCGACCAGGGCGATGTCGGTGGTCAGGCGCGACAGCACCTCGCCCGTCCGCATCCGGGCGTAGAAGGACGGGTCCAGGGTCAGGATGCGCCCGAACAGACCCTTGCGCAGGTCGGCGATGGTCCGCTCGCCGGTGCGGGTGACGAAATAGTAGCGCGCCGCCGACGAAACGCCCAGGAACAGGGCGTTGGCCCCCAGCAGCAGGAACCAGAAGTTCAGGTTCCGGCCGCCGTCCTCGAACCCGTGGTCGATGGCCCCGCGCGCCAGGGCCGTCAGCGACAGGGACGACGCGGCCGCCGCCACCAGCCAGAACAGCGCCGCCAGCGCATGGCCCTTGTGCCGCATCGCAAAGGGGATCAACCGGGCCAGGGGGCGGATGTCGCGGCGGCGCGCGCGCTTGTCCCCGGCGTCGGCCATCTGCTCGGCCAGCACCGCGCCGGCGCCGGGACGTCCCTGGGCCTCGGCCCGGGCGGAATAATCGGTGGCGTCGTATCGGTCGGTCATTGCGCCCGCCTCTTGCCCCGGAACGCCCCCCGGTGTAAACGCCGCCCCTCATTCCCGCCGGAGTTCTGGCGGGTTTCTCATTTCATGCGCAGCGACGGTCGGCATCGTCATCGCGCCAGAGACCGGACGACGACCATGAAGGCGGACACGCACCCCGACTACCACTTCATCACCGTGGTGATGACCGACGGCACTTCCTACAAGACCCGTTCGACCTACGGGAAGGAAGGCGACACGCTGAACCTGGACATCGATCCGACGACGCACCCGGCCTGGACCGGCGGCAACGCCCACCTGATGGACCGCGGCGGCCGCGTCTCGCGCTTCAACAACAAGTTCGCCGGCTTCATCAAGAAGTAAGCGCGACCCCGCTGCGACACGGTGCAGCGATCAGGTCTCGAAAAGCGCCGGTCGGACGACCGGCGCTTTTTGTTTGCCCGGAACGCCGATAACATGGCGGCGTTCGGATTTCAGGGGCTCCGGCGTCGCGCGCCGGGTCGATCAAGAAGCGGAAGAGTCATGAACAGACGGCAACTGGGTCTCGGCGTCGCATCGGCGACCCTTGCCCTCGGCTCGGCGGCGCGCGCGCAGCAGGTCTATATGCAGCGCTCGCCCGAGGCGACCGCCTTCTACAACAGCTTCACCGACCAGATCGGCCGCCTGCCCCAGGATCAGCAGCCGGACGTGCGCGCCTTCTACGAACTGAACGGCTGGCGGCCGGTGTGGACGCGCGAACGCCTGCGCGACCTGAACGCCGTCGCCGCCCGCGCCGAACGGCACGGCCTGTCCGGCGCGGACCAGTTCGACTTCGTCGGCCTGGCGGCCGATCCGGCCACCTCCGACCTACGCACCACCGCCGCGGCCCTGGCCTACGCCCGCATCCTGGCCGAGGGCAAGGTGCGCCCCGAGACGGTCGAGGAGCTGTGGGAAATGCAGAAGAACCGCGTGGACCTGCCGCGCGGCCTGAACGACGCCCTGTCGCGCGGCGTCCTGTTGGACTGGTACGAAGGCCTGGCGCCGACCGACATCGGCTACACCAACCTGTCGGCGGGCTATGTCCGCTACAGCCGCCTGGCCAATCAGGGCGGCTGGCCCGCCTTCGCCGCCGGCGCGACCATCGAACCGGGCGCCAGCGACCGCCGCGTCCCGGCCCTGATCGACCGCCTGACGGCCGAGGGCGACCTGTCGGCCGCCGACGGCGCGCGCCTCAAGGCCCAGGGGCTGGTCTATGATTCAGAGCTTCAGGCCGCGGTCCGCAGCTTCCAGACGCGTCACGGCCTGGGCGCCGACGGCCGCGTCGGCCCGGCCACCCAGCGTTCTCTGGGCGCCTCGGCCCAGGACCGAGCCCGCCAGATCGCCCTGAACCTGGAACGCCGCCGCTGGCTGAAGCGCGACGTCGCGCCCGAGCGGATCGAGGTCAACACCGCCGCGGCCATCATGGTCTATTGGAAGGACGCCAAGCCGGTCCATTCCAACCGCGTCGTCGTCGGCTCGCACGACAACCAGACGCCCAGCCTGGAGAAGCCCTTCGCCTCGGTCGTGGCCAACCCGCCCTGGTATGTCCCCGCCGGCATCGCCCGGCGCGAGATCCTGCCCAAGGGCCCCGGCTATCTGGCCGCCAACGACATGTATGTGTCGAACGGCACGGTCATCCAGCGCGCCGGTCCGAAGTCGGCGCTGGGCTATGTGAAGTTCGAGCTGCGCGACAGTTACGCCATCTTCCTGCACGACACGCCGTCCAAGGCGGCCTTCAACCTGTCCATGCGCCAGCGCAGCCACGGCTGCGTGCGTGTTCAGGGCGCGGTGGAGTTCGCCCGCCTGCTGCTGTCGCCCGATCCGGCCAAGCTGGAACAGTTCGACGTGGCGCAGGACAGCCGCGAGACCACCCGCGTGACCACGGGCCGCGAAATCAGCGTGCGTCTGCTGTACTGGACCGCCTTCGTCGACGGCCAGGGCCGCGTGGCCTTCCGCGAGGACGTCTATGACCGCGACGCCAAGCTGGCCCAGGCGCTGGGCATCGCCGTCAGCCTGCCGCGCGTGGTCGACGACGGCCGCAAGGACGAGAACGACGTCGGGCCGTAGGGCCGGCCGGATCAGCCCCGGAAGGCCGCCTCCAGCATTCCCAGCTGGCTGAGGACCGGATTGGGCGGCGTCTCCTGGGCGTCGCCCAGATACATCCGGCGGTCCAGGTGCAGGGCCCGGTCGAACAGCTTTTCGGACCGCACCAGGTATTCGACCAGGGCGATCGGCAGTTCGGCGTGGCTGGGCTCGGCGTCGATCTTGCGCTCGTTCAGGCGATAGCGCGGCTCGCACGCGGCTTCGGGCGTCATGTCGCCTTCGCGCACGGCCCGCTGGACCAGCAGCCAGGACGCGATCTGCATCAGGCGCGTGGTCAGCTTCATGCTTTCCGCCGCATAGGCCAGGGCGGCCGAGCGGGACAGGATGCGGGATTCGCGCCGCCCCTCCCCGTCCAGATACGCCGCCGTTTCCTCGACCAGCTCCATGCCCTCGCGGAAGGTGCGGTCGAACAGTTCGGAACGCGCGAAGTCACGCACCGTGCGGGCGCGGTCCGGCCCGGCCGGAGGTTCGGAAAAGGAAGGATCGCCCACGGTCAACTCAGACATCTTCATCGGGAATACGCACGCCTGTCCTGCAATCGGCCGGGGAGCCGGAACTCCGAACACGGACTGCAATGGTCATGCCACGAAAGCGGCGCAAGCGTCAGGGCCTGAAGGTGAAAAGCGCGTCCGCCGCGCTCTTCTTGGCGCGCTTGGCGTCCATGGCGGCGCGCGACCGTTCGATCTCGGCCTCCAGATCGGCGACCCTTTCGGTCAGGTCCTCCACCGAATAGGCGTCCAGGTCCTCGCGTCGCAGGGCGCTCAACGCCTCGTCCCGCCGCGGGCGCGGCTCCAGATCCTCGAACATGGCCTCTCCTCGCGTCGCTGGCCGGATTCCGAGTCCTATCACAAAGCCGGGCGCTGACGAATGGGCGCAGGCGGGCGACGCGTCCGTCGACGCGTCGCCGTTCGTTCTACCAGCGCCGCGCGGGACGGAGCGAGGAGATGCGGTCGTTGAAGCCGCTGGAGCCCAGGTTGCGCTCGTCGCCGCTGACGACGCGGCAGGACCCGCGGAAATAGGCGTCGGTGCAGACCTCCCAGCGCCCGCGCAGGCGGATCGAGCTGATCCGGTCGTTCATGCCCGACCGATCCAGGTTGGCCACCTCGCTGTTGAAGCTCATGGAACGGCCGCGGTAGTTGGAATCCTCATAGACGGTGATCGACGTCCGGCCGCCGCCCCAGCCGTCGCCGGGACGGTCCGGCCGGTCAGGGCGACCCGGCGTGCCCGGGTATCCTGGACGGCTGTCCTCATAGCTTCCCCGCACATTGCCGCAGACCAGCAGGCCGTTGTCGTTGGCGATCTCGGCGCTGGAACAGCGCGCCAGTTCGATGGAGGTGCCGCGCGGCTGGCCGCGCTGGTCGCGGCAATCGGCGTAGAGACGGCCCTGGTTCACATAGGCGCCGGTGCAGCTCTGGGCGTAGCTGCCGCGGGGGGCGACCCGTTGCTGAACGTCCGTCGGCCCCTGTCCGGGGGCCATCATCGCAGCGGCCATGGCCGCGCCAAGCAGAATCGACATGGGTTGGTTCCTCTCTCTCTCCCGGATGTCTAAGACTTCAGGACCGCCAAGGTTGCGCGGCGCACATGAACCTTTGCTGTACGCCCTTGTCGGGCGGCGTTTTCTTTTCTTCCGAATAGGCCTATATCGGCGTCATCAGCGCCCGGTCGAAAGGCCGGGCGCCGTCGTATCCAACGCCCGCCGCATCGCGCCGCGCGGGCCCAGAAGAACCGGGACCCAAGTCCATGAGCGACATCCTGATGCCCAAGGCCACCGCGGTCTGGCTGGTCGACAACACCTCCCTCAGCTTCGAGCAGATCGCCGACTTCTGCGGCCTGCATCCGCTGGAAGTGCGCGGCATCGCCGACGGCGACGTGGCGCGCGACATCCGCGGCGTCGATCCGGTCACGGGCGGCCAGCTGACGCGCGAGGAACTGGACAAGGCCCAGGCCGATTCCAACTACCGCATGAAGGCGGTCGTCAGCCGCCACGCCGAACTGCTGAAGTCGGCCAAGCCCGCCCCGAAATACACGCCCGTCTCGCGTCGCCAGGACCGTCCCGACGCCATCGCCTGGTTCGTGCGCAACCACCCGGAAGTGACCGACGCCCAGATCGCCAAGCTGCTGGGCACCACCAAGTCCACCATCGAGAGCGTGCGCAACCGCACCCACTGGAACACCGCCAACATCAAGCCGGTCGATCCCGTGACCCTGGGCCTGGTCGGCCAGCTGGCGCTGGACGAAATCGTCAGGAAGGCCGCCGAGAAGAAGGCCAAGGACGACGCCAAGAACGGCGGCGGCACCATCCTGCCGGTCGCCGAGGAGATCGAGCCGGAGTTCGTGCCCGAGGAGCCGGAGGCGCGCGGCGCCGAGCCCACGGCGGATTCGGTGTTCGGCACGAAGAGCTGATCGTCCAACCCTTCCCAAGTGGAGAGGGCCCGAACGAAAAACGGCCCCGGAGAGCGATCTCCGGGGCCGTCGTCGTGTTTCGGGAGGTCGGGAACCGCTAGTGGGTTCGCGCCTCCAGGCTGGTGATCTCTTCCTTCAGCCGAAGCTTTCTCTGCTTCAGCTCCCTGACCTGCAGCGTGTCCACGGATGGCCGGGTCATCTCCTTCTGGATGGTCTCATCCAGGGTGCGATGACGATTACCCAGTTCGCGAATACGAGCCTCGATGGTCATGGCTTGCGCCTCCGTTGGTTAGGGACCACTAGAGTGAGCGCCCGGTTCGACAGGCTGTGGAATCACATTCCGGTGACAGCCGGCCGCGCCGGACACCAGGGAGGCTGACCCCTAAAATGGTCGATGATGTGAACGGAGCCGTACGAAATTCGCCGCCCCGGATGGTCGTCGGAATTTCAGGCGCTTCCGGCGCGATCTACGGCGCCCGCGTGCTGGACGCGCTGAACGACCTGGGCGTCGAGAGCCATCTGGTCGTGACCAAGGCCGCCCTGCTCACATTGTCGCAGGAGACGGATCTGACCGCCGACGGCCTGTCGGCGAAGGCCACGGCGACGCATCGACTGGCCGACGTCGGCGCCAGCATCGCCTCCGGCTCGTTCCGCACCCTGGGCATGATCGTCGCGCCCTGTTCGGTCCGGACGATGAGCGAGATCGCCACCGGCGTGACCTCATCGCTGCTGACCCGCGCCGCCGACGTGACGCTGAAGGAGCGCCGACCGCTGGTGCTGATGGTGCGCGAGACGCCCCTGCACCTGGGCCATCTGCGCACGATGACGGCCCTGGCGGAAATGGGCGCCGTGATCGCCCCGCCGCTGCCCGCCCTCTACGCCCGCCCCGCCTCGATCCAGGAGATGGTCGATCAGTCGGTCGGCCGCGCCCTGGACCTGTTCGGCCTGGACTGGAGCGCCGTGCGCCGGTGGGACGGCCTGAAATGAGCGGAGGCCTGTGGGACTGGTCCGTGGCCGCCTATGGCGCGCCCGGCGTCGCCGACGCCTGCCTGACCCTGCAGGATCATCACGAACAGAATGTGCCGCTGCTGCTGTGGTCGGCCTGGCTCGCCGCCACCGGCCGACGCCCCGACGAGGAAACCATCGAGGCCGCCTGCGACACAGCCCGTGCGTGGGACGGCGTGGTCGTGGCGCCGTTGCGCGCGGTGCGCCGCACCCTGAAGGCGCCGGTCCCCGACATCGACGACGGCCCCCGCCAGTCCGTGCGCGACCGCGTCAAGGCGCTGGAACTCGAGGCCGAGCGCCATCTGCTGGAGGCGCTGGAGGCGCTGGCCCCCGCGCCGGACGGCGCGCCGCGCCCGGCCATCGATGGCCTGACCGCCACGACGCGCCTGTGGTCGCGCGTCACGCCGCGCCCGGCCCTGATCCGCCTGGCCGAGGCCCTTCCGGCGTGAATCGCCCTGACGTATAAGCCCGCCGGGGATTCGACATGAACGACGACGTTCCGGAAATCAGCGAGGAGGAAGCGGCGCTTCACGCCCGCGTCAAACTGCTGCGCCAGGAGCACGCCGAGCTGGACGCCTCGATCGAGGCCCTGTCCGCCGCCGCCGTGCCGGACCAGCTGATGATCGCCCGGATGAAGCGCAAGAAGCTGTCGATCAAGGACGAGATCGTGAAGATCGAGGACCGCATCCTGCCCGACATCATCGCCTGACGGACCGTTCGGCGCGCGCGTTCCCCCGGTGCGACCATGCGCCGCCCGCCCCGTCCCAAAGTCGCCCCATGCGCCCGGCATAAGCGGCCTCCTCGCCGGGATGGCCGCGCGGCCCCGCGCCGCCCCGTCCCGGTTCCCGCGCCCTCATCGCGCCTGTTGTCGGAGACGCCGCCGAATGCGACGCCTGTTCTCGTCCGCCCCCCTGGAAAAGGCGGGGACGCGGGCGAAATCCCTGTTGATCCACTCCGGCCAGACGGCCGCCTTCGCCGCCGTGGCCGTCCTGGCCGCCGCGGCCGCCCCGAATGTCGCCACCCAGCCGCCCGCGCCCCTGACGGAGGCCAAGGCGGCCCCGGTCGCGCCGCCCGTCAAGGCCGAGGTCGAGGACGCCGGCCCGATCATGCGCCAGATCGTCTTCGCCGCCCCGGTCCGCGGCCATGCGGTGAACTCCAAGTTCGGCCTTCGCAAACTGGCGATCGAGGCCAAGGCCCGGGCGCACAAGGGCGTGGACATCGCCGCCCCCAAGGGCACGAGCGTCTTCACCGCCGCCGAGGGCCGCGTGGTCCGCACCGGCTACGAGGCCGGCGGCTACGGCGCCTTCATAGAGGTGCGCCATCCCAACGGCATGAGCACCCTGTACGCCCACCTCAGCCGCATCGACGTGACGCGCGGCGCGGCGATCGCGGCCGGCCAACGCATCGGCCTGGTCGGCTCCACCGGCTATTCCACCGGGCCGCACCTGCATTTCGAGGTGCGCCGCAACGACGCCCAGATCAATCCGGCCAAGGTCGTCGGCCGCAGCTTCGCCGTGGTCGTCGAAGCCTGACCGCGACAGCGGGTCCGTCGTTTGCCGCTGGCCTTCTGCGTCGCCCTTGCTAGGCTCGCCGCAAAGGGACGGGAGGCGACATGGCGGCGGCGTTGACGCTGGAAGGCGTGGGCAAGCGGTACGGAACGTTCGAGGCCGTGCGCGATCTCAGCTTCCAGGTGGAGAAGGGTTCGATCTGCGGCTTCTTGGGCCCGAACGGCGCCGGCAAGACCTCGACCCTGCGGATGATCCTGGGCCTGCAGCCGGCGACGTCCGGGCGCATCGACATCCTGGGCGCGGCCGACGGGCGCGAGGTGCGCGACCGAATCGGTTTCCTGCCGGAGGAGCGCGGCCTCTATCGCAAGATGACGCCGGTGGAGGCCATCGCCTTTTTCGGTTCGCTGAAGGGCCTGCCCGCCCATGAAGGCCGCAAGCGCGCGGTCGCCCTGCTGGAGCAGCAGGGGCTGGGCGCCTCGCAGAAGAAGAAGATGAAGGAGCTGTCCAAGGGCATGGCCCAGAAGGTCCAGCTTCTGGCCTCTGTCGTGCATCGCCCCGAATTCGTGATCCTGGACGAACCCTTCTCGGGCCTGGACCCGGTCAACCAGCAGGGCCTGGAGACCATGATCCGCGACCTGGCCGCCCAGGGGGCCACGGTCCTGTTCTCCACCCATGTGATGCAGCACGCCGAGCGGCTGTGCGACAAGGTGGTGCTGCTGGCGCGCGGGCGAAAGGCGTTCGAGGGCTCGGTCGAGGCCGCCAGGGCCACCGCGCCCCGCTTCCTGGAACTGGACGGCGCCCTGTCGACCCAGGCGGTCGCCGCCCTGCCCGGCGTGACGGGGGTCGAGGTGGTGGACGAGGCGGGCGACACGCGGCGGCTGAAAGCGGCGCTGGCTGCGGGCGCGGGCGGCCAGGACACGCTGAAGGCCGCCTTCCTGACCGGACTGGACGTGCGCGGCTTCGCCCTGAAGGAGCCGACGTTGCACGACGCCTTCATCGGCCTGACCGGCGACCATCCGGACCAGCCCCAGACCTCTTCCCACACCGCGGAGGCGGCCCGATGAACCGCACCCTTCTGATCGCGCGCCGCGAATACGTGGCCTACGCAAAGACGGTGGGCTTCTGGCTGTCGCTGTTGGCCTTTCCGATGTTCGCCGTGCTGGGCGGCGCCATTCCCGTTCTCATCCGCTCGTCCGAGCCGGTGCGCGCCGTGGCCGTGATCGAGGAAGGCCCGGCCGCCTCCGGCCTGGCCGCCGCGGTCCGCGACGCCCTCCAGGCCGAGGTCGATCAGGCCCGAACCCGCGTGGAGGACGCGACCGGACAGGCCGAGGCCGGCGCCGGCCGGGCCGTGGCCACCGCCCTGGCCGCGCCCAAGATGCGTCTCGTCGCGCCGCCCCCCGCCATCGCCGACGCCCCGCCGGGAGCGGCGCGCGACGCCGCCATCCGCGCGGCGCTGGACAAGCAGGCGCCCGAGGACCAGCGGCTGGACGCCGTCGTCTTCCTGACGCGCCAGGACGGCAAGCCCGCCGCCCAGGTGTGGACCAGCCGCACCAACGACGACAACGTCGCCGGCTTCATCCGCGACGCCCTGTCCGACACCTATCGCGAGCAGACGCTGGGCGCCGCCGGCGTGCCCGCCGCCGTCATCGCCGATGTCGAGGACTTCCGGCCGGAGGTGAAGGCCTTTTCGCCCAATGCGGCGGGCGGGGGCGAGGTGTCCCTGCGCGACCGCCTGCCGTCGTTCATCGGCCTGGGGGCCGGGTTCGTTCTGTGGTCGCTGATCCTGACCGGCGCCTCGATCCTGCTGAACAGCGTGATGGAGGAAAAGTCCAACCGCATCCTGGAGATCCTGCTGTCCTCGGCCTCGGCGACCGAGATCCTGACGGGCAAGGTGCTGGGCGTGGCCCTGCTGACGCTGACGGTCCTGGCGGTCTGGGGCGGCATCGGCGCCTTCAGCCTGCTCAGCGCCGCGCCCGACGTGGCCGTGGATGTGGGCCAGGCCCTGCTGCGCGACGGCATGGTCTTCTACTTCATCGCCTACATGGTGGGCGGCTATCTGATGTATGCGGTCCTGTTCGCCGCCATCGGGGCCTTTTGCGAGACGCCGCGCGACGCCCAGACCCTGATGGGGCCGATCATGATGGTGCTGGTGGTGCCCATCCTGGTCATGCAGATGGCCCTGCGGACGCCCGACGCCATCGTGGTCAAGGTGCTGTCGTGGATCCCCCTGTTCACCCCCTTCCTGATGAGCGCGCGCGCGCCCGCCCATCCGCCGATGATCGAGATCGTGCTGACCCTGATCGGCATGTTCGCCGCCGCGGCCCTGATGGTCTGGATCGCCGGCCGCGCCTTCCGCGCCGGCGCCCTGTCGGACGTGAAGCTGAGCTGGAAAAGCTTCGGCCGGGCGATCACCGGCCGGGCCTGACGCGCGGAAGAAGTCCTCAACACGGAAAGAAAAAGGCCGCTCCGATGGAGCGGCCTTTGATCTTTCAGGCTTTCGCCTGGTCTTAGCGGCCGGCGCGCGGCTTGGGCGCGGGCAGCAGGCCCTCGCGCTGGGCGCGCTTGCGGGCCAGCTTGCGGGCGCGACGGACGGCTTCCGCCTTTTGGCGGGCGCGCTTTTCCGACGGCTTTTCGTAGTGCACGTGGCGCTTCATTTCACGGAAGCTGCCTTCGCGCTGCATCTTCTTCTTCAGGGCCTTGAGCGCCTGATCGACGTTGTTGTCGCGGACGAAAATCTGAACCAGGGTTCTCTCTCCTTTGGCCGCCCGCCGCGTCCTTTCGAAGGGAGACGGGCAGACAAATAAAATCCTCTTCCGAAAGCAGGGCTCCCGGATGAAGGCGCGCTGATACACGAGCCTCCCGCCGCTGTCCAGCCGATGCCGACGATTGTGAAGGCTCGAAAGCGGTCGCCGACAGGCGTATGATCGGCGTCATGACGCACGCCGCCGACGGGGCCCCCGACTGGGCCGCCCAGACCGAACAGACCGTCCTGGACGCCGCCATCGCCCGCGCGCCCGCCCTGGGCTGGAACGCCCGGCTGGTCCGCGAGGCGTGCGAGGCCTGCGGCCTGTCGCTGGGCGATCAGGAACTGCTGCTGCCCAACGGCGCGCGCGATCTGGCCGCCCTGCTGTCGCGTCGCCACGACGCCCGCGCCCTTCAGGCCCTGGGGGCCGTCGACGCCGCCGCGCTGAAGATTCGCGAGCGAATCGCCCGCGCCGTGTCCGAACGGATGGAGGCCGGCGCCGCCGACCTGGAGGCCACGCGCCGCTGCGCCGCCTTCCTGGCCCTGCCGGTCAACGCCGACCTGGGGCTGAAGCTGGCGTGGGAAAGCGCCGACCACCTGTGGCGCTGGGCCGGCGACACGGCGACAGACTGGAACCACTATTCCAAGCGCACCATCCTGTCGGGCATCCTGATCCCCGCCCTGACCCTGCGCTGGTTCGACGGGCGCGAGGCGGCGGAGGCGTTCGTGGCGCGCCGCATCGACAACGTCATGGCGTTCGAGAAGTGGAAGGCCGGCAAGGACTTCGACGCGCCGTTCCGGAAGGTGACCGACGCGCTGAGCCGGATGCGCTACGGCGCGCGAGCGTAAGCGCCTTTCCGTTCATCCCGGCTTTCGCCGGGATGAACGGATCAAAGAGAACCGAGCACCCGGTTCACATGGGCCATCTTGCGGCCCGGGCGCGCCTCGGCCTTGCCATAGAGATGCAGACGGCGATCGGACTTTCCGGCCAGGTCGCGCCACTGGTCGACCTCGTCGCCCAGCAGGTTGCTCATCTCGACGCGGGCGTGCGCCGCCGTGGGGCCCAGCGGCCAGCCGGCGACGGCGCGGACGTGCTGCTCGAACTGGTCGCAGACGCAGCCGTCCTGGGTCCAGTGGCCGGTGTTGTGGACGCGCGGCGCGATCTCGTTGACCAGCAGGACGTCGTCGCCCAGATCGAACAGCTCGACCCCGATCACGCCGACATAGTCCAGGCCGTCCAGGATGGCCTCGGCGATGGCGCGGGCGCGGACCTGGGTGGCCTCGTCCACCGTCGCGGGGGCCAGGGTGGTGCGCAGAACCCCGCCCTCGTGCCGGTTCTCGCCCAGCGGATAGACCGCCATCCGCCCGTCCCAGTCGCGCGCGGCGATGACCGACAGTTCGCGCACGAAGGCGGCGCGCGCCTCCAGGATGGCCGGGCGGCCGCCCAGGCTCTCCAGCGCGGCGGGCGCGTCCTCGATGGCGCGGATCCAGACCTGGCCCTTGCCGTCATAGCCCTCGCGCCGGGTCTTCAGCAGGGCCGGCAGGCCCAGTTCGGTCAGGCCCACGACCAGGTCGTCCAGGGTGTCGACCACGGCGAAGGCCACCGTCGGCGCCCCGACCGCGTTCAGGAAGGTCTTTTCGTCCACCCGGTCCTGCGACACGCGCAGCGCCGTCGGCCCTGGCGCGACCAGGGCCCCGGCCTCGGCCAGCCGCTCGATCGAATCGGCGGGCACGTTCTCGAACTCGAAGGTCACGACGTCGGCGGCGCGGCCCAGGGCGGTCAGGGCGTCCGGGTCGTCATAGGCGGCCACGATCTGGCGGGCGGAAACGCGGCCGGCGGGGCTGTCGGGCTCCGGGTCCAGGATCACGACGTCCAGCCCGAGGCGCGAGGCGGCCTGGCTGAGCATCCGGCCCAGCTGGCCGCCGCCCAGGATGCCAAGGGTCGAACCGGGGGGAAGCGGCAGATCGGGCACTCAGTCCTCGACGGTTTCGGCGATGGAATCGGTCTGGGCGGCGCGGAAGTCTTCCAGACGTCCCGCCAGGGCCGGGTCGGCCAGGCCCAGGATCTGCGCGGCCAGAAGCCCGGCGTTGGCGGCGCCCGCCTCGCCGATGGCCAGGGTGGCGACAGGCACGCCCGCCGGCATCTGCACGATCGACAACAGGCTGTCCAAGCCCTTCAGCGCCTTGGACTGGACCGGCACGCCCAGCACCGGCAGTTCGGTCATGGAGGCGACCATGCCCGGCAGGTGGGCCGCCCCGCCGGCGCCGGCGATCACCACCTTGAAGCCGGCCCCCTTGGCGCCCGTCGCGAACTGAACCAGCCGATGGGGCGTGCGGTGCGCGCTGACGACGCTGGCCTTCCAGCCGACGCCCAGCTGGTCCAGCCGATCGGCCGCCAGCTTCATGGTGGGCCAGTCGGACCGGCTGCCCATGATGATCGCCACCGGGGTTTCGGAAGTCGCCATGCGTTCGGGCCCCTCTCGGAAAGGCGCCCGTTACAGCACACGCGTTGCGCCCGCAACCAACGGCGTTAGCATCGGCCTGTCGCGCGACCTGCTGAGTCGCGCTCCGGGGAGCCTTTCGCGCCGTGACCGACGTGGCCGATATCGACCTGAACGCCGAGATCGAGCGCCTGCGCGCCGAGGTCGAGACCTTGCGCCTGCGCGCCGAGGCGGCCGAGGCGGCGGCCGATCACGACGTCCTGACGCCGGCCCTCAACAGGCGCGGCTTTGTTGCGGTCATGCAGCGGACCATCGCCTACTGCCGGCGACACGACGTGCCGGCGACGCTGCTCTATCTGGATCTGGACGGGTTCAAGGGGGTCAACGATCGGCTGGGCCACGCGGCCGGCGACGCCGCCCTGGTCAAGGTCGCCGAACTGATGCTGGCGAACCTGCGCGAATCGGACGCCGTGGGCCGCCTGGGCGGCGACGAGTTCGCCCTGCTGATGCTGAATGCGGGGCTGGACGAGGGCCGCGCCAAGGCCCGGCAGCTGGCGGAAACCCTGGCGGCCGAACCCTTCGCCTGGGAGGGCCGGACCGCGCCCCTGGGCGGATCGTTCGGCGTGCGCGCCTGGGACGGCCATGCCGATCCCGAAGCCTGGCTGGCCGAGGCCGACGCCGCCATGTGGGTGCGAAAGAAGGGGCGCTGAGGCCCCTTCCCGCTCGTATTGCTTACAGCGGCAGCCGAAGCTGGACGCCGCCCATGTGGCTGTCGGCGTGATCGCCGAAGCGGCCGCGATAGCCGACCGTCACCCGAACGGGCCCGACCTCGCCCTCCAGCCCGGCCGAGGCCAGGACCTGGCCGCCGAACGGATCGTCGATCTCGCGTTCCAGAACCTGGGCCGGATTGTTGTGGAGGCCGACCCGCAGCGGATCGGAGCTGTCGTCCAGCGCATCGCGATAGCCCCCTTCGGCGAACAGGGCGAAGCCGCCCAGGTCGGCCTCGGCGCGCAGCGCCACCTCGCCGCTCAGCGCCTTCAGGTCTCGATCCTGATACGCGTACTGGGCCGCGAGACCCTGCTCGAAATAGCCGTCCACCTGGCTGGAGGTCCACGTCAGGGCCGCGCGCGGCGACAGGGCGACGCCGCCCATGTCGAACCAGGTTCCCGCCTGCAGGCGCGCGCCGGTGCTGACCGCGGTCGTCTCGGCGGTGTGGACGATCGGCGCCAGGCTGGTGATCCGCTTCATGTCGTCGATATTGTCGCGCGCCACCCCGACCACGCCGTTGACGAAGACGCCCGACGGCGCGCGCCAGCCGGCGTAGAGGTCCAGGCCGAAGCTCTCGACCTCGAACGTCAGCGTCTGGCTTTCCACGTCGCTGACCCGCGCGGTCCCCGCCAGGCCGACGCGCATCGCCTCGGACGGGCCGGCCTCCAGCGCGATCCGCCCGCCCCAGCCGTCGGACGACGCGTCGCCCACGACGCCGCGCGCGTCGTAGTCGGCGCTGTCGACCATGGCCGAGCCGGTCAGGGACACCCCCCGCGTCCAATCCTGGCGGCCCGAGAAGGCCTCGCTGGCGGCGTCCAGCGCATCCTCGCGGTGCCGGAAGGCCGTCTCGCCCGCCAGCGTCGCCTGGGCGCCGATGTCGGCGTAGTAGAGATAGTCCGTCGCCAGGCGGGCGATCGCCCGGTGGCCGGCGGCCGTCGGATGGACGTCGTCGAAATAGAAGTAGGTGTCGGGACTGGCGCAGACGCTGGTCCCGGTGAAGCATTTGTCCGTAACGTTGGTGAAGCCGAAGTCGGCGGGATTCGCGGCGATGACGTCGCCAATCCTGAACAGGTCCATCAGGATGATGTTGCTGCCCGGTTGCGCCGCCGCTGTGGCGTTCAGCTTGGTCAGCAGCGTCGAGTTGAAGTTGCCGGCCGCGGCGTCCGCCAGGCCGGCCGCGGGCGCGCCGGCGGGCGAGCGAAACTGCGGCGTCAGGCTGAGCTTGGGCAGATTGGCCACCAGGATCGTGCCCGCCCCGGCGCCGGCGACGGCGTTGACCAGGGTGTTGACGTTGCTCGAGGCGGTGTTGGTGACCGTGTTCATATAGGCCAGGGGCGCCGACGAGGCGCCGGCCAGGGCCAGGGTCTGAAAGATGTCGTTGGCGCCGCCCAGCACCGTGACCAGGTCGCCCTGGCCGAACCGGCCGCCGCGGCCGGTGTAGGCGCCCAGTTGCGCCAGCATTCCCGGCGGGGGCGTGGTCGACGCGTCGGTCCGCGATCCCCCGAAGGCGTAGTTGATGCTGCCGGAGACCGAGCCCGTGAAGTTGGCGGCGTTGAAGCCCAGCAGCTCGGTCCACACCGGCCCGCTGGAGAAGCGGCCCTGGAAATAGGGCGGCGACGGCGGCGTCGCGCCTCCGGTCGCCAGATACAAGTTGCCGTTGTCGCTCAGGCTGTCGCCGAAAACGACCAGGCGATCATAGGATTGCGCCGAGGCGGCGCCGGCGAAGGCGCAGGCGGCGAGCGCGAGGGCGGCGACGGCGCCGCCGGTGACGAAACGTGGCATTGAATCCTCCCACGGCCGTCATGAGCGCGGCCGTTGAGGCTCACTGTGCGCCTGTTCGCGGCGAGCGCAAGATGCCGTTTCGTCAGCATCTGGAGCAATTTTGCGCGACCTGATGCGGCTGTGCGGCTTTACCCCGCCCAGTTGGGCGGGCGCTTGTCCAGGAAGGCGGCGACGCCTTCGCGGCCTTCGTCGGACACGCGGGCGCGCGCGATGCGGCGCGCGGTGTCGTCGATCAGACCCGTGTCGATCTTGTGGTGAGCGAGGTCGTGGACCAGCCGCTTGGCGTCGCCCATGGCGCCGGGCGCATTGGCCGACAGGCTGTCGGACAGCATCTCGATGAACTGGTCGACCGAACCTTCCGGCAGGACCATGTCGATCAGGCCGGCGTGGGCCGCGTAGTCGGCGTCGAAGATGTTGCCGGTCAGGAACAGCTGGCGCGCGCGGCGCGCGCCGACCGCCTCGATCACATAGGGGGCGATGGTCGCCGGAATCAGGCCCAGCTTGACCTCGGAAAAGGCGAAGCGCGCGCCCGCCACGGCCACGGCCATGTCGCAGGCCGCCACGATGCCGGCGCCGCCGCCCATGGCCGACCCTTCGACCACCGCCACCGTCAGGGCGGGCACGTCGTGCAGGGCCTTCAGCATCCGGGCCAGGCCTTGCGCGTCGGTGCGATTGTCGGCCTCGGACCAGCCGGCGGCGTCGCGCATCCAGTTCAGGTCGGCGCCGGCGCTGAAGGTCCCGCCCGCGCCGCGGATGAAGACGACGCGAACCCGGTCGGCGCCGTGCAGGGTCTCGAACGCCTCGTGCAGGGCGGCGATGGTCGCGGCGTCGAAGGCGTTCTTCTTGTGCGACCGGTTGATGGTGACGAAGACCACGCCGTCGGCGGTGGCGTCGATCTGGACCAGATCGTCGTTGGCGTCCGGCGCCGGGTCGGCGACCAGCGGGTGGGCGATGCGGTTGATCTCGGCCTCTTCGGCGTCGGTGACGTCCAGGGCTTCCAGGTCGGCTTCGGTCGGCTTGCGGTCGGTCATGTCGGGCTCCTTGGCCGAAGAACGTTCGGGAGGGATGTAGCGCTCCCGGTCGCCGTTGGAAAAGCGCTTGTCGCCGGACAGGTGACGAAGCGCGCGCGAGACCCTACCTAGAGCCCATGACCGTTCACGCCTCCCCGCCGCCCATCCTCGAAACCGCCGGGGTCGATCCCGACGAGGCCCTGTCGATCCTGAAGGGCGCCTTGGCCGGCGCCGACGACGGCGAGCTGTTCCTGGAACGCGCCGAGAGCGAGAGCCTGGTGTTCGACGACGGGCGGCTGAAGTCGGCGGCCTATGACGCGACCGAGGGCTTCGGCCTGCGGGTCGTGGCGGGCGAGACCGCCGGCTACGCCCACGCCAACGAGATTTCGGCCGCCGCCCTGCGCCGCGCCGCCGATAGCGCCGCCCTGGCCAAGCAGGGCCACGCGGGCGTCGCGGCCGACGCCCCGCGCGCCACCAACCAGAAGCTCTATGGCGAGGTCGATCCCCTCGCCTCGCCCGCGTTTTCCGACAAGATCGCCCTGCTGGCCGAGATCGACGCCTGGGCCCGCGCCCGCGATCCGCGCGTGGTGCAGGTCTCGGCCTCGCTGGTCGGAGAGCGGCGGGCCATCGAGATCCTGCGCGCCGACGACCGGGCGGTGCGCGACATCCGCCCGCTGGTGCGGCTGAACGTCTCGGTCACCGTCGAGCAGGACGGGCGGCGCGAGAGCGCCTCCTCCGGCGCCGGCGGCCGCGCCGGGTTCGAGACCTGGGTCGCGCCCGAACGCTGGCAGGCCCAGGTGGACGAGGCGTTGCGCCAGGCGCTGGTGAACCTGGAGGCGGTCGACTGTCCGGCCGGTGAGATGGACGTGGTGCTGGGCGCCGGCTGGCCCGGCGTGTTGCTGCACGAGGCCATCGGCCACGGGTTCGAGGGGGACTTCCACCGCAAGGGCTCGTCGGTCTTCAACGGCATGATGGGCAAGCGGGTCGCCGCGCCGGGCGTGACGGTGGTGGACGACGGCTCCATCGCCGGGCGGCGCGGCTCGCTGTCCGTCGACGACGAGGGCACCCCGACGCAGCGAAACGTGCTGATCGAGGACGGGATCATGGTCGGGCTGATGCACGACCGGCTGTCCGCGCGGCAGATGGGGGTTCAGGCCACCGGCAACGGGCGACGCCAATCGTTCGCCCATATGCCCATGCCGCGCATGACCAACACCTTCATGGAGGGCGGCAAGGATTCGAAGGCCGACATGATCGCCGGCACCAAGCGCGGCCTCTACGCCGCCAACTTTTCGGGCGGCCAGGTGGACATCACCAACGGCAAGTTCGTCTTCCAGTGCAACGAGGCCTATCTGATCGAGGACGGGGTGATCACCGCGCCCGTCCGGGGCGCCACCCTGATCGGCGACGGCGCCACGGCCCTGACCCGGATCGAGATGATCGGCGACGACTTCGCCTTCGACCCCGGCGTCGGCGTCTGCGGCAAGGCGGGCCAGGGCGTGCCGGTCGGCATCGGCCAGCCCAGCCTGAAGATCGCCGGCCTGACCGTGGGCGGCACGGCGGTCTGAGCCTAGCGGAACCGTATCGGACAGTGACGTGTTTCCCCGCCACACCGGAGAGGAGACCCCCAATGCCCACCGAACGTACTGTTGAGCATCCCGACGGCCGCGTCGAACGCATCACCGAGACCTCGGCGGCCCCCACCGTCGTCGAACGTCGCGGCGGCGGCGGCATGGGCGCCATCGTGGCGCTGGTCATCGGCCTGCTGGCCGTGCTCGTGATCGGCTATTTCCTGATGAACATGAGCCGCAACGACGCCGTGGAATCCAACGCCATCGCCGGCGCCGCCGACAGCGTGGGCAATGCGGCGGACAACATCGGCGACGCCGCGCGCGACGCGGTTCCCGAACGCCCCAACTGATTTCGCTTCGATGGCGCCGCGCCCGGATCGGCTGAACGCCTGGCTTTCCAGTCCCCGCCTGCGCTGGGGACTGGGCGGTCTGGCGATCGTCGCGACCGGCGCGGCGTTCGTCGCGATGACGGCGCGTCCTGCGCCGGCGACGGCCGAGATCGACCCGTCCCTGATCCAGATTCGCCTGGTGGCGCCCCCCGAGCCCGAGGTCGAGCCCGGAGAGGTCATGGATGTGGGGCGGCTGAGCGACGGTTTCGACCGGGCCGTGCTGATCCGAGCCGAGGCCGCCCGCCGCGCGGACGAAGCCGCCGCCGCGGCCGCCCTGGCCTATCATGAAGACGACTATGGCGACGCCTACGTCGAAGAGTCTGATCAGGACGCCGTTCGCGGGGTTCGATCCGACGGCTGGCGGCCGGTCGTGACCCTGCCGGCGCCGCCCCGGCGCCCGACCGACCAGGCGCAGGCCTTCGTCGGGTCCCCCGCCGCCTACGGGTTCGACGCCCCTCGGCCCGACTACGCCGCAGAACGTCGCGCCCGACGCGACGCGTGGGAGGCGCGGGCCGCCCAAGACGCCGCGCGCGACGCCGCCGAACGGCGCGCCCGCCCCTACGCCGACATGGGCTACTGAGCCGCCGACGGCCCGGCGCGCCAGTCGGGACCGCGCACCTCCAAGCCGGCCGCCTGAAGACGATCCAGCACGCCCTCGTCCTCGGCCAGGAGCCGCAGCGGCGCCACCGCCAGCGTCACGCCGGGCTCCGCCAAGGCGGCCTGAACCGCCGCGATCCAGCGTTGCCGCAGCGCCGGCCCGATTTCGGGATCGCCCGTCGGCCAGCAGCGGTCGAAGGCCTGGTCCAGCGGATTGGCCAGCACGGCCGCGACCCGCAGTCGGCTCCAGTCGTCCAGGCGTCGCGCCGCCCCCTCGGGCCCCGCCTCGGCCGCGCGCGACGCCGCGTCCAGACAGGGCAGATAGGTCTCTGGCGGCGCCTGGAGCAGGTTGTCGATCATCTCGTCGCCCCGCACGAAGCCCACCGACTGGCCGGGCACGTCGGCCTGGCGCGCCGCTTCGCGCACCACGCGCTCCACCGCCCGCTCTCCCCGGGGCGCGCCCGCGCTCCTGAGCAGATCGAAGCTCTGGGCGGTGGGCGTCTCGGTGCGCCACCCCTGCGCGCGCTCGCCGGCGTGCAGCCGCTCCAACCGCGCCATCAGTTCGGGTGACGCGTAATCGGCGATGGTCGTGTCCTTGGGCAGCCGGGCCACGGTGCGGATGCGCCAGATGACCCGCATCACATCGGCCAGCGAAGCCCGGCCCTCGATCGGATAGAGGATCCGCTCGGCCCGCGCGGTCGCCGCCTCCAGCGCCTCGGGCCGCCAGGCGTAGTCGCGGGGCACGCCGGAGATGGCGCCGACCAGGATGACCGATCCCGTCGCGGTCTCCACGGTCCACATGGGCAGGCCGGCCCGGCGCGCCACCACCACGATCTCGTCCACCGTGGCGACGGCGTCCTGCGGCGGGGCCGGCTGGGCCGAAACGCCGCCAGCGCCCAGCAGCCCGACCATCAGGCCCAGGCAGACGATCTTCAATCGCATGGCGACCTCCCAAACATTACAAACCGTATAGACTTCGTCTCTGAAGTATTGGCACGTGAAATCCCTGTAATGATGTCGCCGATTTAATCCACCTTTCCGCCTTGTAACTGGAGATGACCGGCGCGGATCGTCACACCTTCCCCACCAAATCCGAGGGGAAGACCAATGACAAAGACCGCCCTGATGGCCACCACCGCCCTGCTGTTCGCCAGCTCCGCGGCCTGGGCCGGCGACGAACCGCAAGTGGCCGAGGCCCCCGTGCCGACCGGCGCGACCCGCCAGGCGCCCCTGGCCGACGCCGCCCAGCGCGGCGTGCTGGTGTTCACGCCCGACTTCTTCGCGGCCCAGAGCCCCAACACCGCGCTGGACATGGTCAACCGCGTCCCCGGCTTCTCGGTCGACGACGGATCGGGCGCGCGGGGCTTCGAGGGCGCGGTCGGCAACGTCCTGATCAACAACGCCCGGCCGGCCTCCAAGAACGACACCGGCTCGAACGTCCTGTCCCGCACCCTGGCGCGTCAGGTGGACCGGATCGAGCTGATCCGCGGCGGCGCGCCCGGCATCGACATGCAGGGCTATTCGGTCGTGGTGAACGTCATCCTGAAGGCCGAGAGCAGCCGCCAGTCGATCCTGACCTGGAACACCACCCAGTTCGAAGGCGCCGGTACGGACCTGTACGGCGGCAGCTATCAGTTCACCGCGCGCGAGGGCGACCGGAGCTGGGGCGTGACGCTGTCCGACGGCGTCAGCATGAGCGATTCCAACGGCGCCGGGCGGCTGATCCGCCGGGATGCGGCCGGGAACGTGCTGCGCGACGAGGCGACGATCAACGACGGCTATGGCGGAGGAAACTCGATCCGCGGCACCTACGCCGGCCCTCTGGCGGGGGGCAAGGTGGACCTGACGGCCCGTTACGGCGTCAACGACTGGCACAGCTACGACATCGCCCAGTCCGCGACGGCCTATCGCGAAAGCCGCGACGGCGAGGACAGCGACGG
This sequence comes from Brevundimonas albigilva, assembly GCF_023573565.1. Taxonomy (NCBI): domain Bacteria; kingdom Pseudomonadati; phylum Pseudomonadota; class Alphaproteobacteria; order Caulobacterales; family Caulobacteraceae; genus Brevundimonas; species Brevundimonas albigilva. Next base: position 1,017,502 of record NZ_CP097649.1, on the reverse strand, counting down.
CGGCGAGTTCGGCGTCACCTGGGAGCGTCCGCTGAACGACCGCTTCAAGCTGGAAACCCGGCTGATGCACGATTTCGGCAGCTGGGACGGGTTGTCGACCTATACGGTCCGCGAGGACGGCGTCGCCGCCCCCGAGCAGGCCTTCGCCTATTCCGGAAACAGTTCGGAAAGCATCCTGCGCGCCCTGGTCCGCCACGAACGTTCGCCCAAGGTGACGATCGAGACCGGCGGCGAGATCGCCTACAACATGCGCGAGACCGAACAGGCCTTCACCGTCGGCGGAACGAACATTCCCCTGCCCAGCGCCTCGGTGAAGGTGGAGGAGACCCGCGGCGAGCTGTTCTCCAAGGGCACCTGGCGGCTGCACCCCGATCTGACGCTGGAGGGCGGTCTGCGGCTGGAGGCCTCGACCATCAGCCAATCGGGCGACGCCGACCAGGAAAAGAGCTTCTTCTTCGCCAAGCCGCGCTTCCAGGCGACCTGGACGCCGATGCCCGACAACCAGCTGCGCTTCCGCTTCGAGCGCGAGCTGGGCCAGCTGGACTTCTCGGACTTCGCCGCCTCGGCCGAACTGCAGGACGAGAACGTGTTCGGCGGCAACGTCGACCTGGAACCGGAACAGCGCTGGATCAGCGAACTGACCTACGAGCGCCGCTTCTGGGGCGAGGGCGTGGTCTCCATCGGTTATCGCCACGACGAGATCGTCGACGTGATCGACGTGATCCCCCTGGCCGACGACCTGTCGGCGATCGGCAACATCGGCGACGGCACGCTGGACCAGCTGTCGCTGAACGTGGTGGTCCCGCTGGACAAGATCGGCTTCACCGGCGGCCAGTTCACCTTCAAGAACGACTGGAACAAGACCCGCGTGACGGACCCGACCACGGGCGAGGAACGCCCCATCTCGGGCGTGCGCTCGACCCAGGCCAACGTCGGCGTGCAGCAGGACATCGCCAGCTGGAAGCTGCAATGGGGCGTCAACTGGCTGCCCTATCTGAGCGGACAGCCGACCTACGACCCGGACCAGGTCTCGGGCTGGCGCGGATCGGACTATGTCGAGGCCTTCGTGGAATACAAGCCGACCTCCACCCTGGCGATCCGCGCCCAGCTGAACGTGTGGGACGACTTCACCCTGCGGCGCACGGTCTTCACGGACCGCGAGACGCGCGACACCCTGTTCGTCGAGGAGCGGGAGATCGATCCCCGCACCTTCGTCTCCCTGCGGATCCGCAAGACGTTCTGAGGTCGGAGAGCGGCAAAGAAGAAGCCCCGGCGGATCGCTCCGCCGGGGCTTTTCCGTGCCGGATGGTTCAGCCGGTCAGTGGACGCCGGCCATGCCCTTCTTCAGCAGCGGCGAGATCAGCAGCAGGAAGACGCCGACGCCGACGCCGACCCAGCCGATGGTCCCGAAGATGGAGCCATACGTCTGCAGCGCCAGTGCCGGGCTGGTGACCACCCCAGCGACGGTGTCCGTCGCCGTCGCCTTGGCGATGATGCCGGCGACGATGTGGGCCACCGAACTGGACAGGAACCAGACGCCCATCATCAAACCGACCACCCGCGCCACCGACAGCTTGGTGATCATCGACAGGCCCACGGGCGACAGGCACAGTTCGCCGATCGTGTGGAAGAAGTAGGTCAGGAACAGGAACATCAGGGGGACGCGGAAAGCGTCGTTCGCCATGTTCGACGCCGCCCAAGTCAGGACCAGGAAGCCGAAGCCCACCAGCACCAGACCAAAAGAGAACTTGACCGGCGTGGAAGGCTCGCGATTGCGCTTGGCCAGCCAGACCCACAGGGCGGCCATGACCGGGCCGCCGAGCACGATGATGCCCGGATTGAAGGTCTGGGTCATGGCCGCGTTGAACCAAGAGGGCATTTCGGTCGACTGGTCTGCGAACAGGGTCAGCGAGGAGCCGGCCTGTTCGAACAGGGCCCAGAACAGCACGGAGAAGAAGATCAGCACCTGGGCGACCAGCATGCGCGACCGCTCGGCGCCCTTCAGACGCAGCACGGTGAAGCCCACCACGCCCGCGAAGATAACCCCGGCGATCCACGGCAGCGCCGTCTCGATGATCTCGTGACGCTGCATCAGGAGCCAGGTCGGGATCACCGCGATGATGCCGGCGATCCAGAAGAAGGGCACCAACGGCACGCCCAGGATCGAACGGCCCTGGATCGGAACCGGCGGTCCGCCACGGCCCTCGAGCCACGACTGGCCCAGAACGAAGGTCAGGAGGCCCGCCAGCATGCCGATGCCGGCCAGACCAAAACCGTAAGCCCAGCCGTATTTGATGCCGAGATAGGAACAGGCGATCGTGGCCAGGAAGGAGCCGAGGTTGATGCCGACGTAGAAGATGGTGAAGCCGCCGTCGCGACGGGGATCATTCTCTTCGTAGAGGGCGCCGACGACGGTGGAGATGTTGGCCTTCAGGAATCCGACGCCGACGATGATCAGCGACAGCGCCAGGAACAGGACCGGCTCGCCCAAGGTGGTGTCGCGGGTGGTTTCCAGCGTGTATCCGCCGGCGGCGGTGAAGGCGGGGAAGCCGGCCTGGGCCGATGCTTGCGGCGCGGCGGCGGCGGCCGGATCCAGAGCGCCGGTCGGTTGGGCGTCGAGAGCGGCTCCTGTGGCGACGGCGGCGACGTCGGCGGCGTTCGCGGCCGACGGCTCGGCGCCGACGGTGGAGACGCCTTCGGGCGTGATTGCGATGTGAACGCGCTCGTCACCGTTGACGGCGAAGATCTGACGGTTCTGGTCGCGACCCTCGACCTGAAGTTCATAGGTGGTGTCGCCGATGGTCAGGCGTTCACGGCCGCCCGAGCCTTCGAAAGCCATGGTGAAGTGGCCCAAGACCAGCAATACGGCGCCGATGATGACCGCCTTGCGTGATCCCAGATACCTGTCGGCGATCATGCCGCCGATGACCGGCATCAGATAGACCAGGGCGGCGTAGGCGGCGTAGATGCCCTGCGCCTCGGCCGGGCCGAACAGGAAGTGCTGCGTCAGGTACAGGACCAGCAACGCCCGCATGCCGTAGTAGGAGAACCGCTCCCACATCTCGGTGAAGAACAGGATCACCAGCCCCCGCGGGTGGCCCAAGAATGTCTTGCGAGGCGCGAGCGCCCCCCCATCCGTCGCTGTCAACGGCTCACTCCCAACTGCCGCGCCATGACCCGGCGCGCGAAAGGCGCATAAGCAGCACGGTCGGCCCGCCCGAACAAGGCTTAAGGCTAGCGCCGCGTTAACTTGTCCCGTCCCCGGCGGGCTGGCCCGCGCCGTGCTTGATGGCTGGGCGACCGGCGCGGGATGTGCCGGCGTGGGACGAGGAGAAGGCGATGGCCGTGCGGCCGATGCAGCCGTCGGACTATGAGGGGGTCAACCGCCTCTATCGCTCGGTCGGCTGGCCGGAACGGTCGCTGGCGGGCTGGCGCTGGCTGGAGGCCAACCCCGCGCGGCTGGAGACCGCCGCGCCGGTCGGATGGGTGATCGCCGACGAGGCCGACGCGCCCGCGGCCGTGGTCGGAAACCTGGTGCAGCGCTTTCACGCCGGCGAGCGCCGACTGATCGGCGCGACGGGCTTTTCGATCGTGGTGCCGCCGTCGCGGGCGGGGGTCAGCCGGTCCCTGATCCGTGCGGTGATGAAGCAGCCGGGTCTGTTCGCCGCCTACACCTTCAACGCCAATCCCAAGGCCGCGCCGCTCTACAAGATGTTCGGCCTGCGTCCCTTCCCGGACCGGACGCACGCCTTGAAGCTGTCCTGGCGGGTCGACTGGGCGGCCAGCCTGGGCGGACGCCTGCTGCGCGCCCTCTACGCTCGCACGCCGGCGGAACGGGCGCACCGGATCGGCGAACGGCTGCTGAACCGCCGACTGGATGCGAACCGGCCGTTGCGACTGCCCGAGGGGGTGCAGGTTCTGCGCGATCTGTCGGACCGCTCGGCCTACGCCGCCTACTGGACGACGCTGAAGGCGGCGACGCCGCTGGTCGCGGATCGGTCGCCCGAGACGATGCGCTGGCGACTGGCCGACCCGGACCAGGCGCGCCCGCCCCTGCTGCTGGCCGTGGTGCGCGACGGCGCGATCCAGGCCACGGCGATGGCGATGATCGCCAAGACCAGCATCCTCGAGCCGCCCTGTCTGGACATCATCGACCTGACCGCCCTGCCCGGCCCTGGGGCGGACGGGGACATCCAGGATCTGGCGCGCACGCTGATCGCCAACGCCCGGGGAATGGGCGCGGCCAAGGTGCGGTTGCCGATGGTGTCGCCAGACCTCTTGGCCCGGTTGGGGCCGCTGGCGACGCGGGCCCGCAAGGAGGGCGGCTGGGGTCATTGCCACGCCCGCATCACGGACGACGCCCTGGCCGCGCTGTGGGCGCCGACGCCGTTCGACGGCGACTTCTCGATCTGCTCGCGGCCGGCGCCGGTTCGGTCCGTCCCCGCGGCGCGGCGCCGGCCCGCAACCGTCGGTCAGGCGATGAAGGCCTGACGCCTCAGGGGTTGGGGCGGGCCTTCAGTTCGTCGCGGATCTCGGTCAGCAGGGCCTCGGTCGGGGTCGGGGCCGCCGGCGCCGGATCGGGCTGGGCCGCCTGCTGACGGCGCAGGGCGTTGACGCCCTTGACCACCAGGAAGACCACCCAGGCCACGATCAGGAACTGGATGACGGTGTTCAGGAAGGCGCCGTACTGGATGGCGACCTTCTCGACCTCTTCGGTCGCCGGATTCTCGGGCCGCAGCACCCATTCCAGCTTGGAAAAGTCGATGCCGCCGGTGATCAGGCCGATGGGCGGCATCACCACCTGGTCCACCAGGCTCTTGACGATGCCGTTGAAGGCCGCGCCGATGATGACGCCGACGGCCAGGTCGACGACGTTGCCCTTGACCGCGAACTCGCGGAATTCGGAAACCAGGCTCATGGGATGCTCCTTACGGTTCAGGCGTCGCCGGATGCGTTCAGACGTTCGCGCAATTCCTTGCCGCTCTTGAAGAAGGGCACCGCCTTGGCGGGGACGTCGACGGTCTCGCCGGTGCGCGGGTTGCGGCCCTGCCGCGCGGGCCGCGACCGGACGGAAAAGGCGCCGAAGCCGCGCAGTTCGACCCGGCCGCCCTCGGACAGGGCGTCGGTCATCTTGCCGAGAATGACATTGACCAGCCGCTCCACCTCCGCATGGGTCAGATGGGTGTTCTCGGCCGCCAGTTTCTCGATCATCTCCGACTTGATCATGAAAGCCCCTGCCCTGACCCTTCCGCTGAGACGTGCTTTGAGGTTCGGTCCACCCTAACCCCCGAACGACATTGCACAAAGCCCCTTTGCGCGCCTTCGTTCGACGGCACCATGTCGGTTGCCGGACAGAGGCGCAAGGGGACAGGCGGGCGCCGACGCGCGCCCGGACGCAAAAAAGGGCGGCGAGGTGATCCCCCGCCGCCCGATCTTGGCCTCCGTCGCGGAGCGCGAGGCGCTCCGCGATTTGAGAGTCCTTACTCCTTGGAGCCGGCGTTCTTCAGCGCGGCGCCCAGGATGTCGCCCAGCGAAGCGCCCGAGTCGGACGAGCCGAACTGTTCGATGGCTTCCTGTTCGTCCTTCATTTCCAGCGCCTTGATCGACACCGAGACGCGGCGCGAGGCCTTGTCCACGGCGGTGATCATGGCGTCGACGCGGTCGCCGACCGAGAAGCGTTCCGGACGCTGCTCGTTACGGTCGCGCGACAGGTCCGACTTGCGGATGAAGGCCGTGACGGGCGCGTCGTCCTCGCCGAACTTGACCTCGATGCCGCCGGTCTCGATCGACGAGACGGTGACGGTGATCTGCTGGCCGCGGCGATAGGTGTCGCCTTCGCCGATCGGATCGCCGCCCAGCTGCTTGATGCCCAGCGAGACGCGTTCCTTCTCGACGTCGACGTCCAGGACCTTGGCCTTGACCATCTCGCCCTTGCGGTAGCGCTGGATGGCTTCCTCGCCCGACACCGACCAGTCCAGGTCGGACAGGTGCACCATGCCGTCGATGTCGTTGTCCAGACCGATGAACAGGCCGAACTCGGTGGCGTTCTTGACTTCGCCCTCGACGGTCGAGCCGATCGGGTGGTTGGCGACGAAGGCGTCCCACGGATTGTCCTGGGCCTGCTTCAGGCCCAGCGAGATGCGGCGCTTGGAGGCGTCGACGTCCAGCACGACCACGTCCACTTCCTGCGAGGTGGAGACGATCTTGCCCGGATGGACGTTCTTCTTGGTCCAGGACATTTCCGAGACGTGCACCAGGCCCTCGACCCCGGCTTCCAGCTCCACGAAGGCGCCGTAGTCGGTGATGTTGGTGATGCGGCCCGTGTACTTGGCGCCGACCGGATACTTGGCTTCCACGCCGTCCCAGGGGTCCGACTGCAGTTGCTTCATGCCCAGGCTGATGCGCTGGGTGTCCGGATTGATCTTGACGATCTGCACCTTGACAGTGTCGCCGACGGCCAGGACCTGCGACGGGTGCGAGACGCGCTTCCACGACATGTCGGTGACGTGCAGCAGGCCGTCGATGCCGCCCAGGTCCACGAACGCGCCGTAGTCGGTGATGTTCTTGACCACGCCTTCGCGGACTTCGCCCTCTTGCAGCTGGCCGACCAGCTCGGTGCGCTGTTCGGCGCGGGCTTCTTCCAGGATGGCGCGACGCGAGACGACGATGTTGCCGCGCGGACGGTCCATCTTCAGGATGGCGAAGGGCTGCTCCTTGCCCATCAGCGGGCCGACGTCGCGGACCGGACGGATGTCGACCTGCGAGCCCGGCAGGAAGGCCGAGGCGCCGCCCAGGTCGACGGTGAAGCCGCCCTTGACGCGGCCGACGATGGCGCCGTTGACCGGCTGGCCTTCGGCGAACACGGCTTCCAGACGGGTCCAGGCTTCCTCGCGGCGGGCCTTATCGCGGCTGATGACGGCTTCGCCCAGGGCGTTCTCGACGCGCTCCAGGTAAACCTCGACGTTGTCGCCGACCTTGGGCAGCTTGGCGTCTTCGCCCTGGCCGAACTCGCGCATGGCGATGCGGCCTTCGGTCTTCAGGCCGACATCGATGATCACGATGTCCTTTTCGATGCCGACGACGCGGCCGTGAACGACCTGGCCTTCGCCGAAGTCGCGGCCTTGCAGCTGTTCGTCGAGAAGGGCGGCGAAATCGTCGCGGGTGGGGGTGAGAGTGTCAGTCATGGAGCCGAGAAGCGTCCTGTAAGGGCTAGGGCGCGCGACCGGACGGTCCCGCGCGGGATGGATTGAAAGGATAGTCAGGTCGTCGGATGCGAGACCGGTCGGCCAGGAACGCCCGCGGAGATCGAGGCCGGCGCGTTGGATTTGCGATCGGGGCTCAGAGCCCGTGTCTCGCTCGCGCGGTCTCGACGATACGGCGGGCCGCATCGAAGGCGGCCTCTATACCCATGTCGGTGGTGTCCAGCAAGACCGCGTCCTTCGCCTGCACCATCGGGGCGGCGCCGCGGCCGGCGTCGCGCTCGTCCCGGCGGCGGATGTCGGCCAGCATGGCGTCGAAGGAAATATCGATGCCGCGCGCCGTCAGCTGCTTCCAGCGCCGCGTGGCGCGGACCTCGGGCGTGGCGGTGACGAACAGCTTGGCCGCGGCGTCCGGCGCGATCACCGTGCCGATGTCGCGCCCGTCCAGCACCGCCCCGCCCGGCTGCCCGGCGAAAGCCTGCTGCAGCTCCAGCAGGGCGGCGCGAACGGCGGGATGGCCCGCGACGCGGCTGGCCGCCTCGCCCGCCTCGCCGGTGGTCAGGCGTTCGTCCTCCGTCAGGCCGGCCGGAACCAGGGACCAGGCGGCGGCGGCGGCGGCCTCGGCGTCGTCCAGCGAATGGCCGTCTCCCAGCACCTTCACCCCCACGGCGCGATACAGCAGGCCGGTGTCCAGGTGCGGCAGGCCGTATGTCCGCGCCAGGCGCGCGGCGATGGTGCCCTTGCCCGAGGCGGCGGGTCCGTCGACGGCGATGACCAGGGTCACCCCATTTCTCCGCCCAGGCCGTTCATCATGTCGACGAAGCCGGGGAAGCTGGTGGCGATCATGCCCGGCTCGTCGACGGACACCGGCTCCTGCGCGGCCAGGCCCAGGACCAGGTGGCTCATGGCGATGCGGTGGTCGTGGGCGGTGTGGACGGTCGCGCCGCCGGCCACCGAGGCCGAACCGGTGACGATGAAGCCTTCGGGCTCCTCCTCCACCTGGACGCCGCAGGCGCGAAGACCCGCCGCCATCAGCGCGATCCGGTCGCTTTCCTTGACGCGCATCTCACCGACGCCGCGCATGACGGTGACGCCCTCGGCGAAGGCGGCGGTGGCGGCCAGGATCGGATATTCGTCGATCATGGAAGCGGCCCGGGCCTCGGGCACGACGATCCCCTTGAGCTTCGAATGCCGAGCGGTGATGTCGCCGACCGCCTCGCCCCCCGCGTTGCGCCGGTTCGCGATCGTCAGGTCCGCGCCCATGGCGATCCAGGTGTCGAACAGTCCGGTTCGGAGGGGGTTCAGCATGACGCCCTCGACCGTCACTTCCGAACCGGGGACGATCAAGCCGGCGGCCAAAGGAAAGGCGGCCGACGACGGGTCGCCCGGCACGGCGACGAAGGTTCCCGTCAGCGGCTGACCGCCTCTCAGCGAGATTGTCCAGCCCTCGCCGTTGTCCTGAACCCCGACCTCGGCGCCGAAGGCGCGCAGCATCCGCTCGGTGTGGTCGCGGCTCTTCTCCGGCTCGACCACCGTCGTCACGCCGTCGGCGTTCAGCCCGGCCAGAAGGATCGCCGACTTGACCTGGGCCGAGGCGACCGTCTGCACATAGTCGACGGCCTTCAACGCCCCGCCCGTCAGGGCCACCGGCAGCCGGTCCTCGGCCGCCAGCCAGTCGAAGCGCGCGCCCATGTCGGCCAGGGGTCCGGTGACCCGCTTCATCGGCCGCTTGCGCAGCGACTGGTCGCCGTCGAAGGTCGCCGTCAGCGGATAGCCGGCCGCCGCCCCCATCAGCAGGCGCACCCCCGTTCCGGCGTTTCCGCAGTCGATGACCGACCGCGGGGTGCGAAAACCGCCCGCGCCCTCGACCCGCCATCTGCCGTCTTCCAGGCGGTCGACGCGGGCGCCGAAGGCCTGGACGGCGCGGGCCGTGGCCAGGACGTCGTCGCCTTCCAGCAGCCCCTCCACCTCGGTGACGCCCGAGGCCATGCCGCCCAGAATCATCGACCGGTGCGACATCGACTTGTCGCCCGGCGCGCGCACCCTCCCCGACAGGGCGGTCGAGCGTCGGGCGGTCAGTTGGGAAGGCATCGGCACCCGCTTCAGGCTGGATCATGGGGGAACGCCGCGCGGGCGCGCGAAAGACAGCTTTTGACAGCGGCCCTAAGGGGTGGCAAGGGACCGCCCCGAAATTCAATCCGTTGGAAAGTCTCCTCCCGTGGCCAATCCCGAACTGGGCGCCAAGCAGGTCTGCCCGAACTGTCAGGCGAAGTTCTACGACCTGAACCGTCGCCCCGCCCACTGCCCCAAGTGCGGCACGGACTTCGATCCGGAAGAAGCGCTGAAGCTGCGCGGCCGCCGCGTCCGTCCCGGCTATCCCGCCGACGACGAGGACGCCGAGGACCAGGTCAAGGACAAGGCCGCCGACAGCGACGACGACGAGGAAGAGGACGTCCGCGCGCCGGAGATCGACGAGGAAGGCCATGAGCCGATCCTGACGCCCGACGACGATGACGACGCGAGCGACAACAACGACGACGCCGGCATGAACTCGTCCGACGGCGACGACGACGACGTCCTGGACGACGACGATGACGACTCCGTGCCGTTCATCGAGGACGACGACGACGATTCCATCGACGAGGACATCGCCAAGCCGTCGCGCGACGACGACTGATCCCAGGGGTTGCGCCTGCCGCGTCACGCGGCGCGGCAGGCCGAGTGTTTTCCGCCTTCAAGGTTGAAAACACGAAGAATTTTCGCAAATGGAAGCGATGCGAAAATAAATCTGAAAACGGGCTTGATCACCGAAAAGCCCTGACATAGTTTCCGCCGCCTCGCCGGGGGCCATCGCAAGATGAACCGGGCGGACCAGACCGAAAGGTCCGGGGCTATAGCTCAGTTGGTAGAGCGCTTGAATGGCATTCAAGAGGTCAGCGGTTCGACTCCGCTTAGCTCCACCAGTTTCCTGAAGCCCGGTTGCGAAGGCAGCCGGGCTTCTTTGCTTTTCGTCTCGCGTTGACCCGGCGCGCGACGCGCCGCATGGCTGCCGCGATGACCGACGCGCCCTCATTCGACGACCGCCTGGCGACCTATGCGGCCCCGATCGCGGGGGCGACGCCGACGACCTATGACGTGCCCGATACGGTCGAAATGGCGCTGTGCGGCCCGGCCCAGACGGTGGACGAGGTGCTGGAGACGCTCGCTGGCCTGCCCTACGGGCGCGCTCAGGCGGCGAAGTTCCCCTCCCGGCGCCTGCGCGAACTGGTCGAGACCTATGTGGCGCCCGTGTCGCGCGCCTTCCTGGCCGCCGGACGGCGGCGCCCCTTCCTGGCCCGTCTGGGCGACAACCGCGACGCCATGAGCCGCCCCGGCTTCGTCAAGTCGCGGATGATCGAGGATCCGGGCCAGGGCGTCCTGGCCCCGCTGAACCACGCCCGGCATTTCAGCCCCGTCGCCGATGTCGCCGCCGTGGATCGCCCCTACGCCGACAAGGACGACCGCCTGGTCTGGCGCGGCGCGACCACCGGCCGCTTCATCCGCGCCGAGCCGGACGCCCCGCCCTATTCGGCCCGCTACCATGTCCACCGCCTGGCGGGCGAAGGCGCGGCCCGCGCCGACTGGGATATCGGCTACAGCCTGGTCACCCGTCCGCAGCACCTGGTCGACGTGCCGCTGGAGACGATCCACGCGGCGACGCGCCCGCACCTGTCGATGACGCAGCTGCTGGGCTCTAAGTTCCTGCTGGTGCTGGAGGGCAACGACGTCTCCTCCGGGCTGAAATGGATCCTGGCTTCGCAGTCGGTCCCGGTCATGCCGACGCCGACGGTCGAATCCTGGGCTTGCGAGGCGATGCTTCGGCCGTTCGTCCATTATGTGCCGGTCGCCTCGGACCTGTCCGACCTGGCCGAGGTCCACGCCTGGTGCCGCGACAACGACGCCGCCTGCCGCGACATGGCCCGCGCAGGCCAGGTCTTCATGGCCGCCTTCGGCGACCCCGAGAGCGAAGACCGGCTGCTCGCGGCGGTGGTCCAGACCTATGCCGACCGGGTGACGCTGGCGCCGGGCGGACCCGAGGCGCGCGCCGTCCTGGCCCGGATCGCCGGACTGTCATGGTGAGATTCGCTTAACCGCGTCCGTGAACGGGACCGCAAGCGCCGATCGCTAGGGTGATCGACAGGACGACGTTTCCGTCCGGCCTGTCCGAGCGTTTCGCCCCATGCTGTTTCTTCTGAACGACGTCGTGTTCGATCTGGACGAGGCCTGCCCGGCCACGCCCGCCGACGCGCGCCGTTTCGAACAGCTGGGCTTCGACTATGTGCTGGAGCTGGGCTGCGAGCTGTTCGCCGAGGATCCGCTGCTGCATCGAAACGACCCGGCCCGGGCGCGTCGCCTGGCCTGGTTGATCGCCAACCGCAGCCCCGACGTGAACGCCGCCCTGTTCGCCGCGCCGGACGCCGGGTGCGAGCCCGATCTGGTCGAGCCGCGCTTCTGCGCCCTGCCCGAAGCGGTCATCCGCCAACTTCAGGCCAAGGGCCGTCGCCTGGACGCGGTCGCCGCCGACCGCGCCGTCTGGAACCGCCTGGCGGCCTGACCCGGTCTAGACCAGGGTGTTGAACACCACGTGGACCAGCGTGGCCACGCCGACAATGAAGCCGAAGCCGACCGCCAGGCCGATCGCGGGATGCAGCTTGTGTTCGGTGGAACGTTCGCTCGGCGCATAGCCGATCGCACGGTCTTCAGGATGGATCACAGCCATCGTCGTTTCCTTTCCCTTCACGGGCGTCCCGCTCTGATGGCGGGATCGGCGCCGTTGACAGGACAATGACTCCAATAGCCCTCTATGGCGAGGGGTTATTTGATCTCGCGCAAAATCGTGACTTCGGGCCCGGTTCGGGCTAGTTGCGCCGCTCCGAGGATCCCGACATGTCGACACTGACCCTGCCCGAGGAGGCTGCGCGACGGCGCACCTTCGCCATCATCGCCCACCCCGACGCCGGCAAGACGACCCTGACGGAGCACATCCTGCTGGCCGGCGGCGCCATCCGCGCGGCCGGGGCCGTGCGGGCGCGGGGCGAGAACCGGCGGGCGCGCTCGGACTGGATGAAGATCGAGAAGGAACGCGGCATCTCCGTCACCGCCTCGGTCATGACGTTCGAGCACGACGGCAAGATGTTCAACCTCTTGGACACGCCGGGGCACGAGGACTTCTCGGAAGACACCTACCGCACGCTGACGGCCGCCGACTGCGCCATCATGGTGCTGGACGCCGCCAAGGGCATCGAGCCGCAGACGCTGAAGCTGTTCGAGGTCTGCCGCCTGCGCGACATCCCGATCATCACCTTCATCAACAAGCTGGACCGCGAGGCCCAGGACCCGATGACGCTGCTGGACGACATCGCCAGCCGGTTGCAGCTGGACCCGTCGCCGATCTGGTGGCCCGCCGAGAGCGGTAATCGCCTGCGGGGCATGGCGCAGCTGGGGACCGGCACGTTCCAGCCTTACGCCCGCAAGACCGCCGGCTCGGACGAAGACCCGGACCATCCCGCCGCCCTGCCGCTGTCCGACGCCGCCGCTCATTTCGAGGGCTCGGAGCAGGCCGACCTGGCCGAGGCGCTGGAGCTGGTCGAGGCGGGCTACAAGCCCTTCGACCGTCAGGCCTTCCTGGAAGGGCACATGACGCCGGTGTTGTGGGGGTCGGCCCTGCGCCACTTCGGCATCGACGAACTGCTGAAGGCCATCGGCGACTGGGCCCCGGCGCCCAAGACCATGAAGGCGAGGAAGGAGGCCCCGCCCGAGACCCGCAACGCCCCGGCGCCCGAGGATGTCGTGGTCGAACCCGGCAAGGACGAGGTGACGGGCTTCGTCTTCAAGGTCCAGGCGAACATGGACCCCAACCACCGCGACCGCATCGCCATGTTCCGCATGGCCTCGGGCAGCTTCAAGCGCGGCATGAAGCTTAAGGTCCAGAACACGGGCAAGCAGCTGTCGGTGAACGCACCCATCATGTTCTTCGCCTCCGATCGCGAACTGGCCGAGGACGCCTACGCCGGAGACGTGATCGGAATTCCGAACCACGGCGTGCTGCGCGTCGGCGACAGCCTGTCGGAAAGCGGCATGATACGGTTCGCCGGCCTGCCCAACTTCGCCCCGGAAATCCTGCAGCGCGTGCGGGTCAAGGATCCCCTGAAGGCCAAGCACCTGAAGAAGGCGCTGGAAGGCCTGGCCGAGGAAGGCGTGACCCAGCTGTTCCGGCCCGAGTTGGGCTCGGACTTCATCGTCGGCGCCGTGGGCCAGCTGCAGTTCGAGGTCATGGCCGACCGGCTGGGCGAGGAATACGGCCTGGAAGTCATCTTCGAGCACAGCCCCTACGCCGAGGCGCGCTGGATTTCGGGCGAGAAGGCGGACCTGGAGGATTTCGCCTCCAAATACCGCCCGCAGATGGCCGTCGATATCGACCAGAACCCGGTCTTCCTGGCCAAGTCGTCATGGGAGACCGGCTATGTCGGCGAACGCTTCCCCAAGATCGCCTTCCTGAAGACAAAGGAGCGCGGCTGATCGGGGCAGGACGTCGCGTTGCGGCTGTCATCTTCTCCGAGTAAGCCCTGTGGGGGGACGTGTGGAGGACGGCGTGAGGGTTGGGGCGATTGTATCGGCGGCCGCAGTCGCGATGGCCGCAGCGACGCCGGCGAACGCCGAATGGCTGCGGGCCGAGACCGACAACTTCGTCGTCTATGGCGAGGGGCGGCCCGACGACCTACGCCGTCATGCCGAGAAGCTGGAACGGTTCGACGCTATGATGCGTCGCCAATTCGGGATCGGCGCGGCGGAGGGCGCGCGCAAGTTGCCGGTCTATTTGGTCTATACGGGCCGGGAACTGCGGGAAATTCACCCCGGCCTGCCGGAAGGCGCGGCAGGGTTCTATTCGGCGAGCGAGATCGACGTCTACGCCGCGCTTAATCGGCGCAGCGGCGACGACGTGCTGCTGCACGAATACGCCCACCACTTCATGTACCAGAATTTTCCGGGCGCCTATCCCGGCTGGTTCACGGAAGGATTCGCCGAGTTCTTCATGACGGCGACGGTCGAGAACGCCGACGCCGTGAAGGTCGGCTACTTCAATCAGGGCCGCCTTAACGTACTGAACCACGTCGCCTGGATTCCCATGGAGACGCTGCTGACGGCGCGGCCGCGCCAGTTGCAACAGCGCTATGCGCGCGCCGCCTTCTATTCGCAGTCCTGGCTGCTGACCCACTATCTGGTTATGGACCCCGAACGTCGCCGGGGCCTGGACGCCTATCTGGCGGCCGTCGGCCGCGGAACGCCCGAGGCGGAAGCGCTAAAAACCCACCTGGGCCACGACTACGCCAGCCTGGAAGCCGCCTTGCGCGCCTATCTTCGCGGACGAATGGGTTATGCGGAAGCGGACCTGTCGGACGTCCATCCGGAGGTGCGCTTCGCCGCGCTGCCGGCGAGCGCCGATCGTCTCCTGTTCGACAGCTTGACGATCCGCTACCCCAAGTCGCCGCAGGAAATCCAGGAACTTCTCCCTCGCATACGGGCGGACGCGGCCCCCTATCCCGAAGACCCTCTGGCCCTGACCACCCTTGCCCGGGCCGAATTCCAGTGGGGTGATGCGGAGGCGGGCGAAGCGGCGCTAGCCAAGGTTCTGTCGATAACGCCCGACGACCCTGAGGCCCTGCAACTGGCTGCGAACCGGCGAGTAATGCAAAGTCGGGAGGCGACGGACGAGGCGGCGCGGCTGATCCTCGTCAACGAGGCGCGCGGCTATCTGGCGCGTGCGGTCCAGGCCGCGCCGACGGACTACCGCATCTACCTAGCCCTGGCGAGAACGCGACGCGGCGCGACGGGATATCCCAACGACAACGACCTGCAGACGTGGCGTCTCGCGGTGGCCTATGCGCCTCAGGTGATGGGGATAAGGCAGGAAGCGGCCGAGGCGTTGAGGGCCGGCGGACGGGAAGACGAGGCCCGGGCCGTGCTTCAGGCCGTCGCGAACAATCCCCACTCGGATGGCCGAACAGCCTTGCCCGAAGGCGCCCAGTCAGGCGCCGATGCACGCTGAACGACGACGCGGTCGCCCGCCCCTTCCCCTGCGACGAGGAAGGCGCCATCGTTCCGCCCGTCGGGCGCCTTAGCGCCGGAGGCATCATGGTTCTCGCACCCGCCGTCGCCGCCGTCCTGTTCGCCCAGTCCCCGGGCGGGCTGGTTTCCTATGAGGAAGCGGTGCGCTGCGCCGGCCTGACCCAGGCGGCGTCGGAACTGGAGGGCGGCGAAAGCCCGGAGGGGCGCGCGCTCTATGACGCCGCCCTCTACTGGTCGCTGGCGGCCATGCGGGCCGGCACCGCGGCGGGCCGGACCAGCCAGGCGGCCGAAAACGACCAGACCCGCGCCCGCATCGAAGGTGTGCGCCAGTTGAGCGCCGACGCGCCCGCCGCGCGGGCCGCCCTGCGCCAATGCCGCGAGCGCGCGCCCAAGCTGGACTGAAGCTGGGGATAAGACCCGGCGAACCGGAGCGGCGGCGTCGCGTTTGCTTTGCAGACGCCTGGGGCGCAACCTTCGTCCCGAACCGGGAATACACGCGAGTCGCCCATGTTCGAGTTCGGCCGAGACCTTCGCAAACTGTTCGACAAGGCGCGCGAGAGCGAGGATCTGGGCTGGGTCGAGCTGATCGGCGTGGACCTGTTGCACGCCGAGGCGCGCCGCGAATCCATCGACGCCGGCCGCGTCTCCTGCGCCCGACCCTTCGAGACCGAACGCCGCGCCGGCGCGCTGTGGCGCGAGCACGCCCGCCGCACGGGCGCGGGCGACAGCCTGGATCGGGCCGAGCGCGCCGCCGAAGGTCTTTCGCGCGCCGCCGCCTCTGACGATCAGCGCGCCCTGGCCGCCATCGACCGCGCCCAGGTGCTGTTGTTGCGGTTCGACCTGTGCGGCGATCCAACCCGGTTGGCGATGGCGCTGGAGGGTTTCGGCGCGGCCCGGCCGACGCGACGGGGCTGGGTGACGGCGGAGGCGATGGCGGTCCAGGCCCTGGTCCAGGCGCGCCAGGCCCGTCTGTCGAACCAGGGAGAGGCGCTGCAGGAGGCCTCCGCCGCCCTGGACGCCGCGGTGCAGGCCGCCGTCGCCAAGGGGCTGCCCAACGCCGACGACCTGAAGCTGGATCGCGCCGCCCTGGCGCTGGAGGTCGGGATCCTGAACCGCGACAGCCGCCTGCTGGACCTGGCGGGCCGGGACCTGAGCGCCCTGGCCGAGACCTTTTCGCCCGACCGCCGGCCGCTGAGCCGGGCGCGGGTGCTGGCGCTGTGCGGCGCCGGACTGTCGGCCCTGGCCGCCGCCGCCGGCCATTCCCAGGCCCAGGCGCAGGGGCTGATGATGTTCCAGGCCGCCGCCGAACAGTTCACCCCCGATCACAGTCCCCTGGACTGGGCCGCGATCCAGGTGGCCCAGGCCGGCGAAGGCGACGGCCCGCTGATGCCTCTGGTCCAGGCGGAGGCCCTGACCCAGGGCCAGGGATTGGTGCTGGGCGCCCTGTCGCGCGAACGACGGCTGGCGCGCGAGATCGCCCTGGCGGCCGAGGTCGGCGACCGGGCCGGGCTGGACCAGATCGAGACGCGGCTGCGCGACCGCCTTCCGGCCGCGGGCAAGGCGCCGCTGGACTGGGTCGCCGATCAGCTGGGCATGGCCCGCCTGGCCCTGGCGCGCCTGGCGGTCGGCAAGGCGCCGCCCCCCGCCCTGACGCTGGGCCTGCTGGAGGCCGAGGCCGTGGCCCGCGAGATGGGCGCTCTCGTTCTGGCCGACCGCGCGGTCGGTCTGCGCGCCCGGGCGTAAGGGTCAGTTCCGCTTCAGGGCCCCGAACAGGACCGCGCCCATCGCGAAGGCGGCCGCCGACAGCCACAGCACCGGACGGTAGCCGGCCTGGACCAGATCCAGCGCCGCCAGGGCCATCAACGGGGCCCAGGCCTGCGGCAGGGCGGCGGCCAGGTTGATCAGGCCCAGGTCCCCGCCTCTCTGGTCGCGCGGCGGCAGGGCGTCGACCATCAGCCCGGTCTCAACGGCGTAGTAGATCCCCGTGCCCAGGCCGTGAACGGCGAAGGCGGCGACGACCCAGGGCCAGTCCGACGCCATCGCCAGAAGCCCGCCCGACATCGCCAGAACCGCCGCGCCGGTCACGGCCGCCCCGCGCCGCCGTCGCAGCCGCCCACCCGCCAGTCCCAGGACCAGCGACACCCCCAGGACGACGCCGAACGACACCCCGGTCAGCAGCGCCAGACCGGCCTCCGGCGGCGCGCCGTAACGGGCCTGGAAGTTCGTGTCCGCGGCGATGAAGTAGAGCAGATAGACGTTGCCGACGACGAAGCCGGTGGTCATCGCCGACCGGCCCAGCCAGACCAGAACGAAGTCCCTGTGGGCGAACGGCCCGAACCAGGCCGTGACCGAGCCGGGCGTCGCCTCGACCGGCGCTTCGCCGTCGCGCGCGCCGTCTTCGCGCATGCGGAACACGAAGGGCAGGACGCCGACGACCAGGATCGCCGCCAATGCGCCGTAGCGGGCCCCGTCCTGTGTCAGCCAGCCGCCGACCAGGGCCGCGCCGACCATGTTTCCCAGCGGATAGCTGACCCCCATCGCCGCCGACAGACGCCCCCGCGCGGCCGCGGGCGTCCGGTCGGCGAACAGCGCCAGAAGCGCGGCCAGCAAGGCGTTGAAGCCGATCTGGAACAGCACCACCCCCGCCGTCAGCGCCGCGCCCGTGGTCGCCGTGGCGATCACCGCATAGGCCGCCAGAACCCCGGCGACGCCGCCCGCCATCCACGGCCGCCGACGCCCCAGACGCGAGCGCGTCCGATCGCTCAGCACCCCGGCCGCGACATTGGAGACCGCCGCCGTGATCGCGCCCCAGAACAGGGCCGTGCTCAGCAGGGTTTCCTTGGCGGCGGCGTCGATCGCCTCCGCCCGCAACGGGACCAGCATTCCCAGCAGCGGCGCCATGGCGATGAAGGCCGCTAGATAGGCGACGCCCAGCCCCGCCATGAACGCCGACGACGGCGCCGCATCATCGCGCATGACGCCCTCCCCGGCGGGACTTCAGACCACGGGCACGGCCTGGCTCAGTCGACCGCCGACGCGGATCGGCTCCACGCGCGTCGCCAGGCCGGTGCGGTCGTCGGTCTCGACGAAGACGCCGCACACCGTCGCGGGTCCCGACGCCGGCGTGTAGCGGCCGCCGGAGATGCGGGTGGTGAAGCGCCGCAGGGGCTCGTCCTTCTCGTTGCCGATGACGCTGTCGTAGTCGCAGCAGCCGCCGGCGTCGGTCTGATAGGCCGTGCCGCCGGGCAGGATCTGGCAGTCGGCGGTGGGCACGTGCGTATGGGTGCCGACCACCAGCGACGCGCGCCCGTCGCAGAAGTGGCCCATGGCCATCTTCTCGCTGGTCGCCTCGCAATGCATGTCGACGATCACGGCGTCGGCCACGGCGCCCAGGGGGGCGGCGGCCAGTTCGCGCTCCACCGCGCCGAAGGGATCGTCCATCGGATCCATGTGCACGCGGCCCAGCACGTTCATGACCAGCACGGTGCGGCCGCTGTGGGTTTCGAACAGATTGGCCCCGGCGCCCGGCGCGTCCATCAGGCGCGGATAGTTGGCCGGCCGGATCAGGCGCGGCTCGCGCACGATATAGGTAAGAGCCTCGCGCTGGTCCCAGCTGTGGTTGCCCAGCGTCAGGCAGTCGGCGCCCGCCATGAACAGTTCGCGCGCCGTGTTCTCGGTGATGCCGAACCCGCCCGCCGCGTTCTCGGCGTTGACCACCACGAAGTCGAGCTTCAGGTCGCGCTTCAGGCCCGGAAGATGGTCGCTGATCCCGTCACGGCCGGACTTGCCGATGACGTCGCCGAAGAATGCCAGTCTCATTCGAAAGCCGTATAGCCGGTCTCGGCCAGAACGCCATGCAGGCGGATGTCGTGCGGGTCGAGGTCCAGCCGATCGACGACTTGGCCAGCATAGGCGAAGCCGACCCGCGCGACGTCGGGCCGGGCGGCGAAGGTGCGATCATAGTAGCCGCCGCCCTGCCCCAGCCGCCCTCCTTCGGCGTCGAAGGCCAGCAACGGCGTGACGATCAGATCGGGGTCGACCACCGCCGCCAGCGGCAAGGGGGCGGGACATCCCGCCACATCCAACTCCAGCGGATCACCGAACGACCAGGCGCGAAAGATCATCGGCGCGGCGCGTTCAAGGACCACGGGTAGGCACAGCCGGCGCCCGGCCGCTTCCAGCGCCATCGCCAAGGCGTCGGTGTCCAGTTCCGAGCCCACGGCGCGATAGAGGGCCACGATCTGGCCCGGCGGCAGGCGATCAGCATGGGAGGCGGCGCGCGAGGCGGCCGTCGGATCGGCCTCGGCCAGCCGCTTTCGCAGGGCGCGGGCCGCCGATCTGAGTTCGTGCTTGTCGGACATTGCGGGCGCTCAAACAGCGAGCGACCGCGTCGCGAGCGGTGGCGCCCAGACCAAAGAGAAAGGGTGGCGGCGCCGCGTGAACCGTGAAGGGCGGTTTAAATCCTCTCGACCTGGGTAGCCAGGTGGGCTCCGTGTGCCCGGGCCCTCGAGCCCAAACAGGGACAGATCCCTTCGAGTGAATTAAGGTCGCGAGGAAATGTTGCCTTCGACGAGGGCCGCAGCAGGACCCGCCGCCGGACAAGATAGGCGTTCGCGTCGTCCGGCGCCAGAGCGCCGTGCTGTCGTCAGACGCTCTGGGCGATCTTCTCGATCCGGGCGGCCACGGCGTTCAGCGCCTCGGCCACGCCGTCGGACGATGCGGCCGCCGGCGCCGCCGACGCCTTGCCGCCCCTCGCCTCCTGCAGTTCGTCGGCCAGGATCAGCGCCGACATCAGGAACAGCCGCAGGTCGCCGACATTGCCCACGCTGTCGGCCACGGCGCGCACCTGGGCGTCGAACTGCCGGGCCAGGGCGCGCACGCGGTCCTCCTGGCCGTCGGCGCATCCGACGGCGTAGGGGCGCCCGTTGACCTCGACCGTCACCGTCGCCATCAGACGGCCCCTTCCGTTTCGGCCAGCACCTCGCGCACCGCCTCGGCGGCGCGGGCCAGGGCCTGGGACGCCTCGCGACCGGCGGCCTCCAATTCGGCCACGCGCGCGGCCTCGGGCCGGGGCGCGAACAGGTCGTCGTCCGGGATCGGCGGCGCCGAGGCCGGGCGCGCCTTCAGGTCCAGGATCTTGCGTTCCAGTTCGGCCAGGGCCCGGTCGATGCGGGCCCGTGCGGCCGTGGTGGCGTCGGCCATCGGTCGCTCCTTCAGATTCCGTATAGAACCCGAGGACGCGTCGGGGTAAAGGCGGCGCGCCCCTGTTTTTCCGCCTTCCGACGAAAGGTCTCCGCCGTGACCGACGCCAAAGCCGCACCTAAGGCCACCCCCGAGCAGATGGCCAACGCCATCCGCGTCCTCGCCATGGACGGGGTCGAGAAGGCCAAGTCGGGCCACCCCGGCATGCCGATGGGCATGGCCGACGTGGCCACGGTGCTGTTCTCCAGGTTCCTGAAGTTCGATGCGGCGCATCCCGACTGGGCCGACCGCGACCGCTTCATCCTGTCGGCGGGCCACGGCTCGATGCTGATCTACGCCCTGCTGCACCTGACGGGCTACAAGGCGGCGACCAAGGAAGAACTGTCGAACTTCCGCCAGTGGGGATCCAAGACCGCCGGCCACCCGGAATACGGCCACATGCCGGGCGTGGAGGTCACCACCGGCCCGCTGGGCCAGGGGCTGGCGACCTCGGTCGGCTTCGCCCTGGCGGAGCGCCATCTGGCGGCCAAGTACGGCGACGATCTGGTCGATCACCGCACCTGGGTGATCGCCGGCGACGGCTGCCTGATGGAAGGCGTGTCGCAGGAGGCCATCGCCCTGGCCGGCCGGCTGAAGCTGTCGAAGCTGACGGTCCTGTGGGACGACAACGAGATCACCATCGACGGCAAGGTGTCGCTGTCGGACGCCACCGACCAGAAGGCGCGCTTCAAGGCCGCCGGCTGGGCCGTGCGCGCCATCGACGGCCATTCGATGAGCGAGATCAAGGCCGCCCTGAAGTGGGCCCAGCGTCAGGAAAAGCCGACGCTGATCGCCTGCAAGACCAAGATCGGCAAGGGCGCCGCCACCATGGAAGGCAGCCACAAGACCCACGGCGCGGCCCTGGGCGCCGCCGAGATCGCCGCCACCCGACTGGGCCTGGCCTGGGACCACGACCCGTTCGAACTGCCCGCCAACATCGAGGAGGCCTGGCGCAAGGTCGGCCGTCGCGGCGCCAAGGATCGCAAGAAGTGGGAGGCCCGCCTGGCCGCCTCGCCGCAGGCCGCCGACTTCACCCGCGCCATGAGGGGCGACCTGCCCGAGGGCGCCTTCGACGCCCTGAACGCCAAGATCGCCGAACTGGTCGAGACCCAGCCCGCCCAGGCCACGCGCCAGTCGTCCGGCGCCGCGCTGGAGCAGGTGTTCGCCGCCATCCCCGAACTGGTCGGCGGCTCGGCCGACCTGACCGGCTCGAACAACACCTTCGTCAAGGACACGCCGATCCTGGACGCCCCGACCTATGAGGGGCGCTACGTCAACTGGGGCATCCGCGAGTTCGGCATGGCCGCCGCCATGAACGGCCTGGCGCTGCACGGCGGCGTCATCCCCTACGGCGGCACCTTCATGGTGTTCTCCGACTACAGCCGCCCGGCCATCCGCCTGGGCGCCCTGATGGGGGTCCGCGCCATCCACGTGCTGACCCACGACTCCATCGGCCTGGGCGAGGACGGCCCGACGCACCAGCCGGTCGAACACCTGGCCGCGCTGCGCGCCATTCCGAACCTGCTGGTCTTCCGCCCCGCCGACACGGTCGAGGCCATGGAATGCTGGAAGATCGCGCTGGAGACGAAGACCGCGCCGTCGGCCATGGCCCTGTCGCGTCAGAAGACGCCGGCCGTCCGCACGGTCGCCGCGTCGGACAATCTGTCGGCCCGCGGCGCCTATGAGATCAAGGCCGCGAACGGAGAGGCCAAGGTCACCATGTTCGGCACCGGCACGGAGCTGGCGCTGGCGCTGAAGGCGGCCGAGACGCTGGAGGCCGAAGGCGTGGCGACCCGCGTCGTCTCCGTCCCCTGCTTCGAACTGTTCGAACGGCAGGACGCCGCCTATCAGGCCTCGGTCATCGGCCGGGGCACGGTGCGCGTGGCGGTGGAAGCCGCCATCAAGCAGGGCTGGGAACGCTTCATCGGCGAGGACGGCGGCTTCGTCGGCATGACCGGTTTCGGCGCGAGCGCTCCGGCGGAGGTGCTTTACGAGAAGTTCGGCGTCACGGCCGAGGCGGTGGTCGCGGCGGCCAAGGCGCGTCTGTAAGCCTCGGATCCTCCCCCGCTTGCGGGGGAGGGGGACCACGCGCAGCGTGGTGGAGGGGGCGGATGCAGGCGAGATGTATCCGCATGGACTCCGCTTGAACTTTCCACAGCCGGTGCGAGGTCCGCCCCCTCCACCGCTTCGCGGTCCCCCTCCCCCGTTGCGCTGCGCTTCACAGGGGAGGAGCGCAAGGAGCAGATGATGAAACTGGGCACCCCGCTTTCAGACAGCGCCGTCCGCGTGATGCTGCTGGGCTCCGGCGAACTGGGCAAGGAAGTCGCCATCGAGCTTCAACGCCTGGGCGTCGAGGTCATCGCCGTCGATCGCTATCCCAACGCCCCCGCCATGCAGGTCGCGCACCGCAGCCACGTCATCCCCATGACCGACGCCCAGGTGCTGAACGGCGTCATCCTGGCCGAGGCGCCGCACATCATCGTGCCCGAGATCGAGGCCATCGCCACCGACGTGCTGGCGGGGATCGAGGCCGCCGGCCTGGCCCGCGTCATCCCCACCGCGCGCGCCACCCAGCTGACCATGAACCGCGAGGGCATCCGCCGCCTGGCCGCCGAG
Organism: Brevundimonas albigilva; assembly: GCF_023573565.1. NCBI lineage: Bacteria > Pseudomonadati > Pseudomonadota > Alphaproteobacteria > Caulobacterales > Caulobacteraceae > Brevundimonas > Brevundimonas albigilva. The sequence goes on along the minus strand of NZ_CP097649.1, from coordinate 994,340 downwards.
GAGCTGGGCCTGCCGACCAGCCCCTACGCCTTCGCCGGCAGCGCGATGGAACTGGCCGAGGCGGCGAACCGCATCGGCCTGCCGGTCTTCGTCAAGCCGGTCATGTCGTCCTCGGGCAAGGGGCAGTCGATGATCGACGCCCTGGAGGACGCCCCCAACGCCTGGGCCTACGCCCAGTCCGGCGGCCGGGTGGACGCCGCCCGCGTCATCGTCGAGGGCCGCATCGACTTCGATTTCGAGATCACGCTTCTGACCGTCCGCTCGCTGGGCGCCGACGGCCAGGTCCGGACCGACTTCTGCGCCCCCATCGGCCATCGCCAGGTGAAGGGCGACTATGTCGAAAGCTGGCAGCCCCAGGCCATGAGCCCCGCCGCCCTGAGCGCCGCCCAGGACATCGCCGGCAAGGTCACGGACGCGCTGGGCGGCCTGGGGGTCTTCGGCGTGGAGCTGTTCGTCAAGGGCGACCAGGTCTGGTTCTCAGAGGTGTCCCCGCGCCCGCACGACACGGGCCTGGTCACCCTGGCCACCCAGACGCAAAGCGAGTTCGCCCTTCACGCCCGCGCCATCCTGGGCCTGCCGGTCGACGTGAGCCAGCGCGAGCCGGGCGCCAGCGCGGTCATCTATGGCGGCGTGGAGGCGCAAGGCATCGCCTTCGAGGGCGTCGCCGAGGCTCTTTCTGTTCCGACCGCCGACCTGCGCCTGTTCGGCAAGCCCGAGAGCTTCGAGCGGCGGCGCATGGGCGTCGCGACCGCGCGCGGCGCCGACGTCGATCAGGCCCGCGAACGGGCGCGCCAGGCCGCGGGCCGCGTCCGGCCGGTCGCCGGCTGACGTCCAATCGACGTTCAGTCTGGCGTCGTCCTTCCTGGGCGTCCGTGAGGACGAACCCGGAACCCAGGAGGCGAGCATCCGGCGTCGAACCCGGCCAGTAGCGTGACTGAAGCCCTGGGTTCCGGGTTCTTCGCTACGTTCAGCCCCGGAATGACGGACTAGGCATGCCCGGGCCCCCTGAATGTCGATCAAACCTAGCGATCCAAGACGGCTGCGGCCGTCGAGCCCACCCCCTTCAGGGCCGCAATGGCCGCCTCCAGGGTCGGATCGTCGCCCGAGCGCCGCTGGGCCAGGGTGCGCGGCGCGGCCAGGTCCGGCGTCACGCCCCGCTTCTCCAGCCGCACGCCGCCTGTCGTGACGAAATCCGATCGGCTCAGCGTCAGCCGCCCGCCGTCCGGCAGGTCGGTGTCCTGGGCGATCAGGACGGACCCGCCCGTCGTCTCCCCGACGACCAGGCCGCGCCCGGCTTCCTGAAGGGCGGCGGGGGTCAGTTCGGCGGCGCTGCGGCTGGCGCGATCGACCAGCACGGCGACCGGATTGGCGACCGGCTCTTCATGATCGCCGCAATCCCCGTCGGCGCGCAGCACGATGGCGCGCCCCGAGCGCGTGGTGCGGGTCGCCCAGGCCTGGCCGCGCGGCAGGAAACAGGTCAGCACCGACTCCGCCTCCCACAGCCGCCCGCCGGGATTGGCGCGCAGGTCCAGGATCACGTCGACGTCCGGCTCCAGTCCGTCGAGCTGGCTTGCGACCCAGCGGCCCAGGCCTTCATCGAACTGCTCGACCGTCAGCACCAGGACGCCGGGCCGGGAGCGGTCGGCGGTGAACGGCTGGGGGCCGTCCATCAGGCGCGGCGTCACCGTCACGTCGCGGCGCGCGCCGGTCTCGTCGGTCAGCGCCAGTTGAACCGGCCGCCCGTCGAACACCTCGACATCCGCGCCCCAGGCCCGGCCGTCCAGGGTGTTCAGGGTCCAGCCGATCTGCACGCCCGCGGCCTCGGCCGGCGATCCGGCCCGCACCCGCTCCACCGTCCAGACGTCCCGCTGGTCCCCCGCCATCAGGGTCAGCCCCATGACGGCGCGGCGCTGGTATTGGCGATCCTGGCGGCGCACGGCAGCCGGCGGGCTGGCCCCGGCGTGGCCGTCGTCCAGCAGCTCCAGCATCTCGTTCAGCACATGATAAAGCGCGCGGTCGTCGCCGGCCGCCAGCGCCTGCGGCCGGAACCGCTCGCGCGCCGCGCGCCAGTCCACGCCGTGGAGCGTCGGATCGTAATAGCCGCGTCTAACCTCTTCCCACACGCGGTCGAAGACACGCCGGTTCATGCGTGCGCGCTCAGGGCTGGGCCCGACCATGGCCGCGGAGGCGGCCGGCGCGTCGACGGCCTGGCTCACCGAAACCGCGGGCGCCCCCGCCGTCAGCGCCAGGCCGATCAGGACGACGCCCAAGAGCCTGCGATGCGCGGTCCGGTTCATGACGACGTTGTCGGCAATAACACGCCCCGCATCAAGGGGCGGCGCCCGCGCACGCTTGCTTCCACGCAGGCGCCGCGCCAAACAGCCCTCCCATCCCCGGAGCGACCATGCCGATCACCACCGTGGGCCTCGACGCCGACGACACCCTTTGGCACAACGAGACCCTCTTCCGCCTGACCCATGCGCGGTTCGTCGACCTGCTGGACGACCACGGCGACGCCGACGTGATCGAGGCGCGCCTGGCCCAGGTCGAGCGTCGCAATCTTCGGCTCTACGGCTATGGGATCAAGGGCTTCACCCTGTCCATGATCGAGACCGCGATGGAGTTGTGCGACGGCGGCGCCCCGCCCGAGGTGGTGCGCGAGATCTTGGCCGCCGGCCGCGAGATGCTGGCCCATCCGGTCGAGACCCTGCCCGGCGTGGACGAGGTGGTCGCCCAGCTTTCCGAACGATACCGCCTGGTCCTGATCACCAAGGGCGACCTTCTGGACCAGGAGCGCAAGCTGGCGGCCTCGGGCCTGGGCGAACGTTTCAGCGCCGTCGAGATCGTCTCGGAAAAGGATCGCGGGACCTACGAGCGCGTCTTCGCCCGCCACGGCACCGGTGCGGCCGAGGCCGTCATGGCCGGCAATTCCATGAAATCCGACGTGCTTCCCGCGATCGAGGCCGGCGCCTTCGGCGTCCACATCCCCTATCACGTCACCTGGGCGCACGAACTGGCGGACGCCCCGGAAGGCCACCCCCGCTACGTCTCGCTCAGCCGCATCGGCGAACTGCCCGACTGGATCGCAGCGATCGACGCATAAGCTCTTGCCCCCCCGGCCTGCCCTCTCTAAACGGGCCGCTTAACCGACAACATGACGCGCACGTCGCATGGCCCCGCCGTGCGGGGACTTCTCGCGCGCGCGACGAGCGAAGGACGACGCGAAGACCTTGGACGCCTCCGACATCAGTCATGACGAACGCGACGCCATGGTGCGCGCGGCGCTGGCCGAGCAGGGCGACAGCGGCGTGACGCCGCGCCATACGCTGTTCTACTTCTATGGCGAGGGCGACCACGGCGATCTGAACGAGGTCGCCCGTCGCGCCGGCTTCCTGACGCGCGGCGCCGACGACATGACGGTGCTCGAGACGACCATGGCGGTGGACGAGGCGTCGTTCTCGGCCACCTCGGCCATGATGCAGACCTGGGCCGCGGCCTTCCAGCTGGACTACGACGGCTGGGAATGCGCGGTCGTGACCCATTAGCGTTCAATAAGAAGAAGAGGCTCCCATGCCCAAGCGCACGGACATCCAGTCCATCCTCATCATCGGCGCCGGCCCGATCGTCATCGGCCAGGCGTGCGAATTCGACTATTCCGGCGTGCAGGCCTGCAAGGCGCTGAAGGCCGAGGGGTACCGGGTCATCCTGGTCAACTCGAACCCCGCCACCATCATGACCGACCCGGAGGTGGCCGACGCCACCTATATCGAGCCGATCACGCCCGAGATGGTCGAGAAGATCATCGTCAAGGAAAAGCCCGACGCCCTTCTGCCCACCATGGGCGGTCAGACGGCGCTGAACACCGCCCTGGCCCTGCATGAATCGGGCGCGCTGGAGAAGCACGGGGTCGAGATGATCGGCGCCAAGGCCGAGGTCATCGACAAGGCCGAGGACCGCCAGAAGTTCCGCGACGCCATGGACAAGCTGGGCCTGGAGAGCCCCCGCTCCAAGGCCGCCCATTCGATGGAAGAGGCGCTGGAGGGGCTGGAGTTCGTCGGCCTGCCCGCCGTGATCCGCCCGTCCTTCACCCTGGCCGGCACCGGCGGCGGCATCGCCTATAACCGCGAGGAGTTCGAGGAGATCGTCCTGCGCGGCCTGGACCTGTCGCCCACCACCGAGGTGCTGATCGAAGAGTCCGTGCTGGGCTGGAAGGAATACGAGATGGAGGTCGTCCGCGACACGGCGGACAACTGCATCATCATCTGTTCGATCGAGAACGTCGATCCGATGGGGGTCCATACGGGCGATAGCATCACCGTCGCCCCTGCGCTTACGCTGACCGACAAAGAATATCAGCGGATGCGGACCGGCTCGATCAACGTCCTGCGCGAGATCGGCGTCGAGACCGGCGGATCGAACGTCCAGTGGGCGATCAACCCCGCCGACGGCCGCATGGTCGTGATCGAGATGAACCCGCGCGTGTCGCGCTCGTCCGCCCTAGCGTCCAAGGCCACCGGCTTCCCCATCGCCAAGGTCGCGGCGCGCCTGGCCGTGGGCTATACGCTGGACGAACTGCAGAACGACATCACCCAGGTCACGCCGGCCAGCTTCGAGCCGTCGATCGACTATGTCGTCACCAAGATCCCGCGCTTCGCCTTCGAGAAATATCCGGGGTCGGAGCCCCTGCTGGGCACCTCGATGAAGTCCGTGGGCGAGGTCATGGCCATCGGCCGGACCTTCCAGGAATCGATGCAGAAGGCCCTGCGCGGTCTGGAGACGGGCCTCAACGGCTTCGACGAGATCGAGATCGACGGCGTGGCCGGCGCCGAGGACGACGCCGCCGCCCGCGCCGCCGTGGTCCGGGCCCTGGGCGTCCCCACCCCCGACCGCATCCGCGTCATCGCCCAGGCCTTCCGCCACGGCCTGACGGTGGAAGAGGTCGCCGCGGCCTGCGCCTATGAGCCGTGGTTCCTGCGCCAGATCGCGGACATCGTGCGCGAAGAGGGGCATATCCGCGTCCGGAGCGCGGACCTCCAGGTCCGCACCGGCGAGACGAAGGCGGACGTGGACATCCGCGCGCCATTGTTCCGCAAATGGAAGGCGATGGGCTTCTCCGACGCCCGGATCGCAAAGCTGACCGGGACGACCGAGCGCGAGGTCCGCACCCTGCGCCGTTCGCTGGGCGTCCGCCCGGTGTTCAAGCGCATCGACACCTGCGCGGCCGAGTTCGCCAGCGCCACCGCCTATATGTATTCGACCTACGAGACCGGCGTCCTGGGCCAGGTCCCCGAGTGCGAATCCGAGCCGTCGGACAGGAAGAAGGCCATCATCCTGGGCGGCGGGCCGAACCGGATCGGCCAGGGGATCGAGTTCGACTACTGCTGCTGCCACGCGGCCTTCGCCTTCGACCAGATCGGCGTCGAGTCGATCATGGTCAATTGCAACCCCGAGACCGTCTCGACCGACTACGACACCTCCGACCGCCTGTATTTCGAGCCGCTGACGGCCGAGGACGTGCTGGAGCTGATCGAGGTCGAGCGGTCGAAGGGCGACCTGATCGGCTGCGTCGTCCAGTTCGGCGGCCAGACGCCGCTGAAGCTGGCCCATGCGCTGCAGGAAGACGGCATTCCGGTGCTGGGAACCTCGGTCGACTCCATCGACCTGGCCGAGGACCGCGAACGCTTCCAGCAGATGCTGGAGGGGATCGGCCTGCGCCAGCCGCCGAACGGCCTGGCCCGCAGCGCCGAGGAAGCCGCCGCCGAGGCCGACCGCGTCGGCTATCCCGTGGTCCTGCGCCCCTCCTACGTCCTGGGCGGACGGGGCATGATGATCGTCCACGACCGCGAGCAGCTGGACCGCTACGTCCATGAGGCCATGCGCGTCTCGGGCGACGATCCCGTCCTGATCGACCACTATCTGAACCGCGCCACCGAGGTTGACGTCGACGCCCTGTGCGACGACGAGACGGTCTTCGTCGCCGGCGTGCTGGAGCATATCGAGGAAGCCGGCGTCCATTCGGGCGACAGCGCCTGCTCCATGCCGCCCTACTCCCTGTCCGCCGAGACGGTCGCCGAGCTGAAGCGCCAGACCACCGAAATGGCCAAGGCCCTGAAGGTGCGCGGCCTGATGAACGTGCAGTTCGCCATCGAGGAGCCGCACGGCGAGAACCCGCGCATCTTCGTGCTGGAGGTCAACCCGCGCGCCAGCCGCACGGCGCCCTTCGTGGCCAAGACCATCGGCCAGCCGATCGCCGCCATCGCCGCCAAGGTCATGGCCGGCGTTCCGCTGTCCTCCTTCGGCCTGACGGACAAACCTTACGACCATATCGCGGTGAAGGAGGCGGTCTTCCCCTTCGCCCGCTTCGCCGGCGTCGACACCGTGCTGGGGCCGGAAATGCGCTCGACCGGCGAGGTCATGGGCCTGGACTGGAAGCGTGACGGCGAGGCCGACATGGCGCCCGCCTTCGCCCGCGCCTTCGCCAAGTCCCAGATCGGCGGCGGCACCACCCTGCCGACCTCGGGCTGCGCCTTCATCTCGGTCAAGGACGAGGACAAGCCCTTTATCCTGGATGCGGCCAGGACCCTGCTGGCCGAGGGCTTCACCCTGATCGCCACGGGCGGCACCCACGCCTATCTGGTCGAACAGGGGCTGGAGGTGGGCCTGGTCAAGAAGGTGCTGGAAGGCCGCCCGCACATCGTCGACGCCATGAAGAACGGCGAGGTCCAGCTGGTCTTCAACACCACCTCGGGCAAGCAGTCGCTGCAGGACAGCTTCAGCCTACGCCGCACCGCCCTGATGATGAAGATCCCCTACTACACCACCACCGCCGGCGCCCTGGCGGCGGCCCAGGCCATCGGCGCCATCAAGGCCGGCGACCTGGATGTGAAGGCGATCCAGGCCTACGCCTGAGCCGCCATCGCCTCCAGCACCGCGCGCGCGGCGCGGTCGGTCTCCGCCAGCGGCTCATAGGTCCAGGGCGTCAGCGCCCCGTCGAACGGGCGCGCGGCGCCGTGGGACCGAAGGTCGGCGTGCAGGCGGGCGAACTTGCCCGCAGGCTTCAACGGGACCATCGGCAGGACATGGACCGGCTTGCCGGTCGAGGCGGCCTCGGTCGCCATGTTGGCGCTGTCCTCGGTCACCAGCACATGGTCGGCGGCGTTCAGGAAGGCGAACAGGGGATTGTCCCCCTGCCCGTCCCAGATCCAGCCCGGCAGCGGCGACAGCCGCGCCGTTATCGCGGCCCTGGCGGCCTCGGGCGTGCGGCGCGAGAAGGTCAGCAACAGCGAACCGCCGACCGCGTCCACGGCGCGCGCGATCTGATCGGCCAGGGCGGCGGCGTGGGCGTCAGGCAGATCAAAGGCCTTGGACCGACCGCCCACGAGAACCGCCACGTGCGGATGCGGCAGGCCCGCCAGCCGGTCCGCGAAGGCCGGCGCCGCCTCGGCCAGCCTTGCCGGCGTGATGCGGTGCGGCGAGCCGGTGATCTCGAACACGTTATCGCCCGACAGGCCGTCGTGCGCCGGCGCCACCACCATGCCGAACCGCCCCAGCGCCCAGCGGGGATCCTGGGTCTGGACCACGAAGGTCCGCCCGCCGCTCCAGCGCGCGACGCGGACGGATAGCGGCAGGGTCGCCCGGCCGGTGGCGATCCACAGGTCGGGCCACGGCGGCGTCAGCTTGTCGGAGGACGGGTCGAGCATCGCCGACGTCTTCCACGCCGACGGCAGACGGTCGAACAGCGGCCGCCAGCGGATACGCTTCACGGCGATGTCGGCGGGGGTCAGCCGCTGCACGGCCTCGGCCAGGCCCAGCGCCTGGTTCTCGATCCCCGCGCGGCCGTCGGAAACGACCCAGATGGACAGAGGATTGGAGCGGCCCTGCGGGGCCGCCCCCACCCGGTCGCTGGCGCGACCACCCTCCCCGGACGGGGAGGGAGAGACGTTCGGGCGCGGCGCCCCTACTTCCACTCGACCTTGAGGATTTCGTAGGCCTTGACGCCGCCGGGGGTGTTCACCTCGACCACGTCGCCGACCTCCTTGGAGATCAGCGCGCGCGCGATCGGCGAGGCGATGGAGATCTTGCCCTGCTTCACGTCGGCTTCGTGTTCGCCGACGATCTGGTAGCGGCTCTCTTCCTCGGTGTCCTCGTCCACGACAGTGACGGTGGCGCCGAACTTGACCTGTTCGCCCGACAGTTTGGAGACGTCGATCACCTGGGCGCGGCTCAGCTTGTCCTCGATCTCGGCGATCTGGCCCTCGATCCAGCCCTGGCGCTCCTTGGCGGCGTGATACTCGGCGTTCTCGGACAGGTCGCCGTGCTCGCGCGCCTCCGAAATGGCGGAGATGACGCTCGGCCGTTCGACCGACTTCAATTGCTTCAGTTGATCGTCGAGGACGCGGTAGCCCTCGGCCGTCATCGGCACTTTTTCCATTGGTGTCGTGATTTTCTGGTTTCGCCCGGAGACAGGGAATGGGTACGCGACAATAGAAAAGGCCGCGGGGCGGGCGCGGCCGGGCGAATAAGCTAGGGCGCCGGCGGGCGAAACTCAAGAGCCTCGCCCGAATCCCGACGCATCAGGCCTGGGATGTCGGCGCGCCGCCGCGATGGCGAACGCGCTTGATCAGGCTGTAGGCCAGCCATCCCAGGGCGGCCAGGCCCAACCCCATGAACAGGGCCGACGCCACGGCGGCGCCGGCGGCCATGAAGGCGAGAACGAAGGCCACGGCCGCCAGCAGCCCAGCCACGATTTGGACGGTGTACAGTTTCATGCCCTGTTAACGCCTCGCCCGCCCCGGGGTTGCCTGGGGCGGATCACGCGTAGGTGTAGGCCCCGCCCCGCTCCAGCGCCCGCTGGTAGGCCGGACGGGCGTGAATGCGCTCCAGGAAGCCTTTCAGATTGGGCCTGGCGGCGGCGTCGAAGGCGCGGTCCGCCCCCGCCTCCACCGGAAAGCTCATCATGATGTCGGCGGCGCTGAACTCGTCGCCCGCGAACCAGGCGCTGCGGCCCAGCTCAGCCTCCCAATAGTCGACATGGGCCTGGGTCTGGGGATCGACGAAGCTGGTCTGCGCCTTGGCCGCGATGCTGTTGACGATCGGCTTCATCAGGGCCGGGCTGCGACGCGGCAGCATGGAGAACACCAGCTTGAGCAGCAGCGGCGGCATGGCGGACCCTTCCGCATAATGCAGCCAATAGGTGAACCGACGCCCCGCCTCGGTGCCTGCGGGCGGACGCAGCCGACCGCGGCCATAGGTCTCCAGCAGATATTCGACGATGGCGCCGGTCTCCGCCACGGTGACGTCGCCATCCTGGATGACCGGCGATTTGCCCAGCGGGTGGATGGCCTTCAGCTCGGGCGGCGCCAGCCGGGTCCGGGGGTCGCGCTCATAGCGTCTGACCTCGTAGTCGAGACCCAGTTCTTCCAGCAGCCACAGCACGCGCTGCGACCGGCTGTCGGCGAGGTGGTGGACGATGATCATGGCCGTGCTCCGTTTGACGCCTGCTATAGCCCGGCCGTGCGCGCTTCCCCACCCCCGCCGGCCTGTCAGCTGGGGCGACGGCCGCTCCAGCGGGCGCGCGGCGCCGGGCGCGTCTTTTGCGGCTTGGCCTGCGGGGTCGCGCGTCGGCTGCGCCAGACCTCATAGGCCAGGGTCGCCAGCGCCAGCTTGCCGGCGTGGCGGCCCGCCATCCGGCGACCGCCCTTCGACAGCAGCAGCCCGCCGACCAGGGGAACCAGCTTGTGCATTCGGATCATGGAAATCTCTCCTTCGCCGCACAGAACGCGCAGGCGTCGCCGGCGTTCGCCGGGTGCGGCGACAGGGCGAGGCGGCGAACGCCTCAGACGCGCGGGGCCAAGGCCTCGACCGCGGTGACCGTCGCTTCCACGCCCGATCGGACGGCCGGCTCCGGCTCGATCCGGAACAGCGGGGAATGATGGCTCGGCGCGGTGTCGACCTGGCCCGCGGGGGTGCCGCCCACGGCGAAATAGACCCCCTCCACCCCGGTTTCGGGCGTGATGAAGTAGGAGAAGTCCTCGGCTCCCATGCCTTCGCGCGGCTTGTCCACCACCCGGTCGGCGCCCAGGCCGGCGATCAGGGCGTCGCGCACCCGCTGGGCCGAGGCGGCGTCGTTGACGGTCGGCGGCGTCGTCTCGACCGTCGAGCGCGTGACCGTCGGCAGTTTGTCCTCGGGCACGCCCAGGGCCAGGGCCGTGCCCCGCGCCACCCGGTCGACGCCGTCCAGAAGCTGGGTCCGCACCTCGGGGTCGTCGGACCGCACCGTCAGCTGAAGATCCACCGTCTCGGGGATGATGTTGTGCTTTATCCCGCCGTGGATCGACCCCACGGTGATCACCGCGCCCTGCAGCGGATCCACCGTGCGGCTGACCACGCTCTGCAGCGAGACGACGATCTGCGAGGCGATCAGGACCGGGTCGATCCCCTTGTGCGGGCTGGCCCCGTGCGCGCCCACGCCATGAACGCGGATGTCCACGCTGTCGGAACTGGAATAGGCCGCCCCCAGCGGCACCACCACCTTGCCGGACTCCAGGCCCGAGGAGACGTGGAAGGCCACGGCGTAGTCCGGCTTGGGGAACCGCTCGTACAGCCCGTCCTGCATCATGGCCCGGGCGCCGAAGATGCGCTCCTCGGCCGGCTGGCCGACCAGGACCAGCGTCCCGGACCAGCGGTCGCGACGCGCCGCCAGCTGGCGCGCCGTGCCGATCAGGGCGGTGACGTGCACGTCGTGGCCGCAGGCGTGCATGACCGGCTTTTCGACCCCGTCGCTGTCGACCTGACGCGCGCGCGACGGATTGGCGACGCCCGAGGCCTCCTCGATCGGCAGGCCGTCCATGTCGGCGCGGACCAGGATGGTCGGGCCCTGGCCGTTCCTCATCACCGCCACCACGCCGTGACCGCCGACGCCGCGCGTGACCTGGTAGCCCAGGGCCTCCAACTGGTCGGCGACGACGCCCGAGGTGCGGACCTCCAGGCCCGACAGTTCCGGGTGCTGGTGGAAGTCGTCGAACAGGGCGGCCAGGTTGGCGTCGTAGTCCGCCTTCACCGCCGCCTCCAGGGCCGCGTCCTGGGCCGCGTCCTGGGCGAACGCCCCGCCCGCCTGAAGCGCCGCCGCCGCCGCCAGAACCGTCCAGAGCCTGCTCATCGTCCTCGTCCCCCGAAATGACCCTGCGGCAGACTGCGACGGGCGGCCACGCTTGGCAACGGCGCTGAAGGCGTCGGCGAGCAGGTTTCGCGAGCGCGGGCGCGAAAGCGGTGCTAGCGGTGGGCGATGACCCGATCCCGCGTGGCCGCCTTCTTCTCTTCCCTCAGCTTCTTCGTCATAGCCGCCCTCGTGGCCGGGGTGGCGGTCGGCGCCCTGGCGCAGGAGGCGGACGCGCCCGTGGCGACCGCGGCTCTGGAGGCCGTCGAAGCCCTGGGCCAGGTCTGGTTGAACGCGCTGCGGATGACGGTCATCCCGCTGGTCTTCAGCCTGCTGGTCACGGGCATCGTCGCCATCGCGGACGCGGCGGCGACGGGGCGGCTGGCGATCCGGGCGCTGATGGTGTTCGCGGTCCTTCTGATCGGGGCGACGGTCTATGCGATCCTGGCGGGACTGGGGCTGCTGGCGCTGTGGCCCATCGACCCGGCGTCGGGCCAGGCGCTTCTGGCCGGCGTGCCGGCGGAGGCCGCCGCGACGGTGGGCGAAGCGGCCCACGCCGACGGCCTGCGCGCCTTCCTGACCAGCCTGGCCCCGGCGAACGTGGTGTCGGCGGCGGCGACGGACAGCGTGCTGGGCGTGGTGGTGTTCGCCATCGCGTTCGGCTTCGGCGCGACGCGGATCAAGGCGGACCTGCGCCGTCCCATGGCGACCTTCTTCGAAGGCGTGGCCGAGACGATGGTGGTCATCGTCCACTGGGTGCTGCTGGCCGCGCCGTTCGGGGTGTTCGCCCTGGCGCTGGGCGTGGGCCTGCGGGCCGGGCTGGGCGTGGCGGGGACGCTGGGCCACTACGTCGCCATCGTCTGCCTGAGCCAGATCGGCCTGATCGCCGTCGTCTATGTCGTCGCCATCGTCTGGGGCCGCGTCTCGCCCGGCCGGTTCGCGCGCGCCGTCGCCCCGGCCCAGGTGGTGGCGATCTCGACCCAGTCGTCCCTGGCCAGCCTGCCGGTCATGGTCGAGCGGGCGCGCGACGGGCTGGGCGTGCCCCAGACGACGGCCGGCCTGGTGCTGCCGCTGGCCGTCGCCGTGTTCCGCATCACCAGCCCCGTCGCCAACCTGGCGGTGTGCCTGTACGTGGCCCAGTTGTATGGCGTGTCCTTGAGCCTCGGCGCACTGATCGCCGGGGGGCTGACGGCCGTCGCCGTGTCCATCGCCTCCGTCGGCCTTCCCGGACAGGTCAGCTTCTTCGTCGCCATCGGGCCGATCTGCCTGGCGATGGGATTGCCGCTCGGCGTCCTGCCGCTGCTGCTGGCGGTGGAGGTCATCCCCGACATCTTCCGCACCGTGGGCAACGTCACCGCCGACCTGGCCGCGACCCGCATCGTCAACGGCCCGGACGAGGCGGTCCCGGCGGAACCTTGACCGTTCGCCACGCGCTGTTGAGCCATGAACCCGATCACGACGTTCGACCTGTCCAGGTTCGAGCACTCGTCCCTGACACGCTTCGCGGGCGCCAACATCACCGTCGGCGGCCTGATCAGCGCGGCGGTGATCCTGGCCGGCGCCTTCGTGCTGAGCTGGATCGTGACGCGCGCCCTGCGACGCGTGCGCGAACGCTCGGACCGCAGTCGGCAGGTGGTCTATCTTCTGGAGCGGCTGGCCAGCTACGGCATCATCGTCTTCGGCGTCATCTCGGCCCTGTCGGCGGCCGGCCTGAATCTGTCGTCGCTGGCGGTCTTCGCCGGCGCCCTGGGCATCGGCGTGGGCCTGGGGCTTCAGGGGGTGGTCAAGGAGTTCGTCTCGGGCCTGTTCCTGATTTTCGACCGGATGGTGTCGGTCGGGGACTATATCGAGATCGAGGACATCGGCATCCGCGGCGCCATCATGGAGATCGGCCCGCGCGCCCTGCGCGTGCGCACCAATGACAACGTCAACGTCCTGGTCCCCAACTCGCGCCTGATCGAACAGCCGGTGACCAACTGGACGCTGAAGGGCGACACCCGGCGCATCCACATCCCCTTCTCGGTCGCCTATGGCGCCGACCGGGGCAAGGTCCGCGACGCCGTGCTGGCCGCCGCCCGCGCCAGCCCCTTCACCCTGCCCGAGACCGAGGCCCGCAAGAGCCAGGTCTGGCTGGTGTCCTTCGGCGACAAGGGCCTGGATTTCGAACTGCTGGTCTGGCCGACGCGCGATGCGGTCAAGCGGCCGGCGGCCATGCACGCGGCCTACACCTGGCTGGTGGCCGACGCCCTGGACGAGGCGGGCATAGAGGTGCCCCTGCCCCAGACCGACCTTCGCATCCGCAGCGCCTTCGGCCTGGAGGGCGACGACGCTCTGCGCCGGCTGGGCTACGGCAAGGGGCCCGCGCCCCGCGCCCCCGCGCCCGCCGGCCGCGCCCCGTCCGCCAACGACGCCGCCGAGGACGTGGCCCGCCCCGCCGACATCGAGCCTTCGCCCGACAAGACGTGACTCAGGCGCCGCTCGCGTGGCGCAGCGCCTCGGGGATCAGGGCGAACGGCGCCGAGCCGTGGTCGGCCCCGGCCGCCATCCTCAGGCGCGGGACGTGGCCTTCGCCCCCCGCTTCGGCCGCCCAGGCCTCGATCCGCCTCCGCATGTCCCGGCCCGTCTCGCCTTCGCCATAGCCCAGCAGCAGGCGATCGTCGGCGTTGTCGACGGCGGGCGTGCGCCACCACAGGGACGGACTGAGGCTGATCCAGCGCGCGAACAGGTCGGGACGCCGCGCCAGCGTCTCCAGCACGAACAGGCCGCCCAGCGAATGGCCGATCAGCGCGCGTCGGTCGCCGTCCAGCGGCGCGGCTTGCGTCGCGGCGGGCCACGCCTGCTCGACTAGGAATCGTCTAAACGCCTCCGCGCCGCCGGACGGCCGCGTCCAGTCCGGCTCGGGACAGGGCGTGTCCGTGAAGTCCAGCGCGCGCGCGTCCTCGACCGAGCCTTGCGTCTCGTCATGGAAGACGCCGATCACCGCCAGCGGCCGCACCCCGGTCTTCTCCGGCCGCGTGGCCAGGGCCGATGCGGTCGCGGCGACAGCCAGGAACAGCCGATGCCCGTCCAAAACTGTCAGCGACGTCCATCCATCGGGCGGCGGCGGCCCATCGGGCAGGGAAACGGCCACGCGGTAACGGCGGCCCGCCGGCGTCTCCAGCGGCCGCATCCACTGGCGCTGAGGTTGAAAGGGCGTCCACGGCGATGTCGGATCGAGCATGGCCTTTCCTAGCCCATTCCGTCGCGGTGTTGTAATGCGACGCAATCCCAATCCCAGGCGCCATGACCGTTTCGATTTCCGCCCCTCCCCCGTCCGACGCCCTGACCGACCATCGCCGCAGCCAGGCGAGGCGACGCCTGGTCCTGGTCGTGCTGGCGCTGGCCTGCCTGGCCGCCCTGACGCTGGACGTGATGACCGGCCCATCCTCCATGCCTGTCGGACGCATCCTGGCGGGCCTGGTCGATCCCGGCCGGCTGAGCGCGCCCGAGGCGGCCATCGTCTGGGGCATCCGCCTGCCCTCGGCCCTGCTGGCGGTCCTGGTGGGCGCGGCCCTGGCCCTGTCCGGCGCCGAGATGCAGACCGTGCTGAACAATCCGCTGGCCAGCCCCTTCACCCTGGGCGTGTCGTCGGCCGCCTCGTTCGGCGCCTCGCTGGCCATCGTGCTGGGGCTGGGCCTGCCGTTCGTCCCGGCCGATGCGGTGACGACGCTGAACGCCTTCGTCTTCGCCTTCGGGTCGGTGCTGCTGCTGCAGGGCCTGGCCCGGGCCCAGCGCGGCGGGGTGCAAAGCGTCGTCCTGTTCGGCATCGCCCTGGTCTTCGCCTTCAACGCCCTGACCGCCCTGGTTCAGTTCGTCTCGTCCCAGGAGGCGCTGCAGCAGCTGGTGTTCTGGACCATGGGCTCCCTGTCGCGGGCCAGTTGGCGCGCGGTCGCCTTCATGGCCGCCGTCGTGGTCCTGGCGGCGCCCTTTTCCCTGTGGTCGGCGCGGGCGCTGACGGCGCTGCGTCTGGGCGAGGACCGGGCCATGAGCTTCGGCGTCGACGTGGGGCGCCTGCGGTTCCTGGCCCTGCTGCGCGTCAGCCTGCTGTCGGCGACGGCCGTGGCTTTCGTCGGCGTGGTGGGCTTCGTCGGCCTGGTCGCGCCCCATATCGCCCGCCTGCTGGTGGGCGAGGACCACCGCGTCTTCCTGCCCGCCAGCCTGCTCAGCGGCGCGCTGCTGATGTCGCTGGCCTCCACGGCGGCCAAGGCCCTGGTTCCCGGCGCCCTCTTGCCGGTCGGCATCGTCACCGCCGTGATCGGCGTGCCGGTCTTCCTGCTGCTGATCTTCCGCAACGGAGCGCGCGGATGAGCGCGCCCCTGCACATCCAGGGCCTGGGCGCCGGCTATCGCGACCGCGCGATCCTCCAGGGCCTGGATCTGGCGCCCCTGCCCGCCGGACAGGTGGTGTCGCTGGTCGGGCCGAACGGCGCGGGCAAGAGCACCCTGCTGCGCGCCGTCGCCGGCCTGATCCCCGCCTCGGGGTCGGCGCGCCTGGGCGATGTGGAGCTGAACGCCCTGTCCATCGGGGAACGCGCGCGTCACGTCGCCTATATGCCCCAGACCCTGCCGCAGGACGTGGCCCTGACGGTGCTGGAGACGGTGATCGCCGCGCTGGAAGCCTCGCCCCTGGACGGCCCGCCGCGCGGCGCGGCCGAGGCGGCGATGGCGGTGCTGGAGCGCGTGGGCGCCGCCGAACTGGCCGGGCGTCGCCTGGACCGCCTGTCGGGCGGCCAGCGCCAGATCGCGGCCCTGGCCCAGGCCATGGCGCGCCAGCCCCGGGTGCTGCTGCTGGACGAGCCGACCAGCGCCCTGGACCTGCGCCATCAGCTGGAGGTGCTGACCCTGGCGCGCGACTATGCGCGGGAAAGAGCCGCCGTGGTCGTCATGGTGCTGCACGACCTCCAGGCCGCGGCGCGCGCCTCGGACCATGTGGTCGTGCTGGCCCAGGGGCGTCTTCGCGTCGAGGGACCGCCGGCCCAAGCCATCACGCCCCAGGTGCTGGCCGACGTCTGGCGGGTGCGCGCGCGGGTCGAGCCCTGCGCCCGGGGCCAGCTTCAGGTAATGGTCGACGCGGTCCTGTGAGGCCTCAGGCCCTTTGCGCCGTCACGATCCAGGCCGCGCCGTCGATCACGACGCCTTCGGGCGCGACCTTGCGCGCAAAGGCCTGACGCACCGCGTTCAGCGCCTCTTGTCGGACCGGCTCGGGCTGATCGGCCAGGGCGCGGCTCAGCGGGCCGACCTGCACCGCCAGGTCGACGGCGTCCTCCGTCGCATCCTCGGCCGTGTCGCCCTCGCCGAACAGGATGGGGTGATCGAAGGGCGTCAGCCGGATGTCCGTCCAGCCTGCCTGACGCAGTATCCGCTCGACCCGCGCGGCGTCGCCGAAGGAGAAGGGCCCCGGCGCCTCCAGATCGGGCGGCGGCGGAGGGGGAACGATGTCGCGGATCGCGGTCATCGGCAATCGCGTCCAGTCATTCTCGCCCGCGGCCCGCCAGCAGACGAAGACGAGGCGACCGCCGGGTCCGACCGCCTGAAGCAGATTGGCGAAGGCCGCCTCCGGTTCCGGGAAGAACATCACCCCGAAGCGCGAGACGATACAATCGAACGCCGCCTCGGGCTCGAACGTCGCCGCGTCGGCCAGCTGGAACCGGACGGGCAGGTCCAGGGTCGCCGCCTGCCGTTCCGCCAGCGCGACCAGCGCCTCGGACACGTCCAGGCCCAGCACCTGGCCGGACGGGCCGACCGCCCGGGCGCAGTCGAAGGCGCTGGCGCCCGCGCCGCAACCGACGTCCAGCACCCGCTCGCCGATCGCCGGGGCGGCGGCGGCGAGCAGGGCTTCGCCAAAGGGCCGCAGCATCCGGTCGAGCCGCGCCTGGTTGGCGACCCAGCGGTCGCCGTTCGAACCGTTCCAGTCGAACGGACGCGCGGGCGCGGCGGACACGGCGGGCCTCTCGGTCAGGGACGGATCAGGGTGACGGTGTCGCCCGCCGGATCGACCGGCGCCGGCGTGCCGGCCGGGGCGTTGCGCGGCAGGCCCCGCGCCTTGTTCGTCACATAGACGGCGTTGGTCGCGGGATCGATGGCGATGGTCTGGGGGAAGGTGCCCGTCTGCAGATTGGCCAGGACGGCGTAGTCCGCGCCGCCGACCACCGTGACCGTGCCCGCCTGACGGTTGGCGACATAGATCTGGTCGACGCCAGGGTTGTAGGCGACGCTCAGCGCCCCCTCGCCCGTCGGCGTCTTCTTGATGATCGCGCCGTCTGCGGCGTTCATGACGGTCAGGTCGCCGGAGCCCTGGCTGGCCACGAACAGCCGCCCGCCGCGCGCGTCGAAGGCGACGTTGGTGGGCCGCTCGCTGCCGGTCGGCCAGCGGCCGGTCGCCTCGCCCGTCGCCAGGTCGATGGCGGCGATGTCGCCCGAGCTCATGCCGGTCACGAACAGGCGGTTGTTCTCGACGTCCAGCGCCGCGCCGGTCAGGCCCCCGACAGGAACGTCGATCTTGCGCTCAAGGGTGTTGGTCGCGCCGTCGATGACCCAGACCTGGTTCGGGCGGCTCGCATCCCCGGCCTCGCCGCCGACGATGGTGACATAGACCTTGTTGCGTCGTTCATCGACGACGGCCTCGCGCACGTGGGCGGAATCGTCGTCGCCATCGGTGATGTGGGCCACCACCTGGCCGGTGCGGACGTCGACCGCGTCCACCGAGCCCGAACGGGTCGCGGTGCCGTACAGGATCTGGGTGCGGCTGTTGAAGCCCAGGCCGTACAGCGGATTGGCCGAAACGTCGATCGCCGCCCCCGGCGTCAGGTCGGCGTTCAGCCGCGCCACGGCGCCGCGCGTCTCGCCCCGCGGGCCGACCGCGGCGACCAGCACGGTGCTGTCCGCCGGATTGAAGACGATCTGATAGAGGCCGCCCGGCTCGACCTTGACGGACTTGACCACCGTCGGCGCGGCGGCGCGGGCCGGGGCGGACGCGGTTGGGGCGGTCGGGGCCTGAGCCTGCGCCTGCGCCAGGGCGGGAAGCGCGACGGACGCCAGCAGGGCGGCGGTCGCGGCGGCGAAACGAAGGGTGTTCATCAGCTTGCTCCTATCCGGGGAAGGTCAGGCGGTCTTCAGGTCGGCCCAGTAGTCGCCGCGATAAGGCACGGCCAGGAAACGACGGTTGATCTCGTCCAGCGTGGCGCGGGGATCCAGGTCGACGAACAGGTCGGGATGGATCCACTTGGCCAGAACCTCGACCGCCACCACGTCGATGGGCGAGTTGATCAGTTGGTGCGACAGGCCGTGGGCGCGACCTTGGCGCACCGCCTTCAGGGTGGATATGCCCGCCCGGCCCGCCACGCGGCGCAGGCCGGCCTGCGACTGCTCGGCCGTGAAGTCCGGCCCCACCACGAAGCCGCCCGCCTTGGCCAGGTGCGGCCCGCCGGTGGCGATATAGACGTCGGGATCGCGCTGGATGACATATTCCAGGTTCAGCTTGCCCGTCGGCTGGTCCAGCACGTCGGCGCCGATGTTGCGGCCGCCGACGAAGGCGATGTAGTCGCCGATGTTGCCCTTGCCCGGAGAGGCGCAGCAGTCCGGGCTGATCATCGCATGAGGCTCCAGGAAGACGGTCGGGCGGCGGTCTTGCGGGATCGCGGCGACCTTGGCGGCGATGGCGTCCAGCCGGGCGGCCTTGAAGGCGTTGAAGGCGTCCGCCTGCGCGCGCCGGCCGATCAGGTCGCCTAGCAGCGCCAGGCTGCGCGACTGGTTCTGGAAGGGGTGCGAGAAGAAGTCGATGAAGGCCACCGAGACGCCGGCCGCCTCCAGTTGCGCGGCCTGGGCGTCGGTCGGGCCGGAGCCCAGCGACACCACCGCCGTCGCCGGCCCCGCCGCCAGCACCGCCTCGGCGTTGAAGGCCTGGCCGGACTGGGCGATCTTGGGCACGTCGGGCAGGGTCGGGAACTTGTCGACGAAGGCGCGGTACATGTCCGGGCTGATGCGATTGACGTCCCCGCTCCACGCTGCCAGCAGCGACACCGGGTCCGGATGGATCAGCGACAGGGCGATCAGGTAGCGGCCGTCGTCGATGCTCAGCTTGCCGCCGGGCGGCAGGGCGCGCACGGCCCGGTCGCGCAGGTCGGTCAGCCCCTCGCCGCCCGCTGACGCCTCGTCGCGCCGACCGCAGGCCGACAGCAGCGCCAGGCCGCCGAGGCCGCTCAACAGGATGCGTCGGGACGGGTTCATTCGCACTTCCTCAGGCCGCCGACGCGACGCCGGCGATGGACAATAGGGCGCGCTCCAGCGATGCGCCCAGCATGGGGCCGTGGCCGAGGCCGGGCAGTTCCTCGTAACGCGCGGTCACGCCCGCCGCCTCCAGCCGCTCGGCCAGGGTGCGGATCGCGCTGGAGGGCACGGATGACCACATGGGATGGGTGCGGCGGCCGGCCGAGCGACCGGCGACCTCCTCCCCGCCGCTCATCAGCGTCAGGCGCAGCCCCGCCGGGGGCGGCGCGGCCAGGAACGGGTCGACCTCTTCCAAGACCGATCCGTAGTTCCACCACAGGGACGGGCTGGCGGCGTAATAGGCGTCGAAGGACGCGGGCCGGGTCAGGGCGGCGTGCAGCACGCACAGGCCGCCGTAGGAGTGGCCCCAGATCGCGCGCCGATGCGGATCCAGCGCCGCCCGGCCCTGCGCCGCCTGGGCGATCTCGCCCTCAAGGACGTCCAGGAAGGCGTCCGCTCCGCCGCCGGGGCGTCCCGCCGGGTCGGCGACAGGCCGGCCGTCGGGCGCGGCGGGCGTATAGTCCAGGGCGCGCGCCAGGACGTCGAACTGCCGGTCGCCCTCGTAGCCGACGGCCACGATGACGGGCGGGTCGCCGGCGTCGAGCCGCGCCAGCAGCGGCTCGCTTATCCGGGCCAGGGCCGCGTCGCCGTCCAGCAGATAGACGACCGGATAGCCCTGCGCCGGCGGCGCCTTCTTCGGCGTGGCGATCCGCACCCGATACAGCCGCGCTCCATCCCGCGAGGGCACGCTCAGGTGTTCGAAGCCGTAGTAGGCGGACCCTTCCTCGGCCACGGTCGGTCCCGCCGGCGCCTGTCCGCGCGCCTGGCTCATCGCCGGCGCGGCGATCAGGGCCAGCAACGCGGCGATCACAATGACGCCCGGTCTCGCCATCAGAATTCGTAGTTCACGCCGATCCAGCCGCGACGGCCGTCGCCCTGGAAGTCGTAATCCGCCACGTCGATGTCCTCGTCGGCCAGGTTATAGACGCCCAGCTTCACGCTGACCGCCGGCGTCACCCGCCAGTTCGCGCCGATGTCGATGGTGGTGTAGCTGGGGTAGCGACGTCCCACCTGGGTCGAACCGTTCAGGACGGGCTCGCCGTTCGAGCCGACGCGCAGGCCCGCGTTGATCTCCTCGCCGTGGTAGTTGACGGCGCCCCACAGGTTCAGGTTCGCCGCGGCGTCGTAGTCGGCGCGGATGTTGGCCATGTGCTCGGGCGTGCGCGACAGCGGCAGGCCGGCGTAGGTCCCCGACTTCTGCTCGGAGTCGGTGTAGGTGTAGCCCGCCTTCAGGCCCAACGCCGCGAACGGCCGCCACCGCCCCGACAGCTCCACCCCCTGCAGTTCGGCGTCCTGCAGATTGTACCAGTAGTACAGCCGGTAGTTCGGATTCTCGCTCCAGCGCGCAATGGAGCCGTCCTCGTTATAGACCAGGGCGCTGTCGATCTTGTCCTTGAACTCGGTGCGGAAGACCGTGGCGCTGGCGGACAGGGTCCGCGACGGGTTCCACAGCAGGCTGACCTCGTAGTTGGTGCTGGTCTCCGGCACGATGTCCGGATCACCGATGATGACGCCGCAGGTGCCCGTCGGCCCGACGGTGCAGGTCGCCCCGCCGGTGGTGTAGGCGTAGCCTTCGGCGACCTGACGCAGTTCCGGCGCGCGGAAGCCGGTCGAGATCCCGCCCTTGATCGTCCACGCCTCCGAAGGCGTCCACACCGCATACAGGCGCGGGCTCCAGTGCGAGCCATAGCGTTCGTGATCGTCGAACCTCAGCCCGCCGGTCAGGGCGAACTGCGGGCTCAGCCGCCATTCGTCCTCGACGAACAGGGCCCGCTGCCAGACCTCGAAGGTCTGCGCCTGACGCGGATCGACCCCCGGGTTCACGTCGCTAAGCTGGTTCTCGATGTACTGGCCGCCCACCACCAGCTGGTGGTCGCCCAACGGCGTGCCTTCCAGGGGGATGTTGAACAGGGCGTCATAGACGGTGTTGGTCAGCTCCGGCGCGCGGACGTTCTTGACGAAGTCGCCGCCGCTCATGGCGTAGTTCTCGCGCGTCGTCTCCTCGCGCAGCACCGAGAGCTGGCTGGTCCCCCAGTCCCAGCGCCCGTTCCAGCTCAGCGAGCCGGCGGTCCGGTCGTTGGTGTTGTAGTTGGCCGCGGCCGTGGCGGCCAGGGTCCCGCCCGGGTTGAACTCGCGCTTCACGTCGGTGCGGTCGACCTGCGCCAGCACCTCGTGGTCGGCGTTGGGCGTCCAGGCCAGGCGGCCGGTCAGGTTCCAGTCCTCGGCCCCGCCGACGCCGCCCAGGATGGCGTCCTCGTCGCGCTGGTAGGACCGACCCCAGATCTGCGCGCCCAGCACGCCCTCGACCAGCGGACCGGCCAGATAGCCCTGAACCTGGCTCCAGTCGCCGCTGTCGCCGTCCTCCTGGGCCACATAGTCCGCCCCGATGGAGCCGCCCCACCGCACGGGAACCTTCTTGGTGATGATGTTGACCACGCCGCCGATCGCGTCGGAGCCGTACAGCGACGACATCGGCCCGCGCACCACCTCGATCCGTTCGATGGCGCCGACGGGCGGCGTGAAGCTCTGCTCCAGGCCGGCGTTGCCGTTGGTGCGGCTGTCGCGGGTCGACTGGCGCTTTCCGTCGACCAGCAACAGGGTGTAGCTGCCCGGCAGGCCGCGGATGTAGATGTCCTGGAAGTTCGATCCGCCGCTGACCGACACGCCCTCCACGTCGCGCAGCGCATCGGTCAGGTCGGCGTTGGGGCGGTTGGCCAGGGTTTCCGCCGTGACGATGGAGATCGACGCCGGCGCCTCGACCACGCGCTGGGCCCGCGTCGAGGCGGTCACGACGATGTCGTCGACCTGCGCCGGTCCTCCGGTCTGCGCCATCGCCGCCGTGGGCAGCGTCAGGGCGGAAAAGGCCAGAAGGGACAGGCGGCGGCGCATGATGACGGATCTCCTGAAAGACAAGGCCGCCGGACTAGTGCGAATGGTTATCAAAAGCAATGGCCCTTCGCCAGGAACCTTCGCTTTTCCGCTCCGCAACACGCGCGTCTGGTCTGCCCGAGCCTCCGTCCAAGCCGCTTGACGAGCCGTGATGTTATCTCATAACAAGTCAACTTCGCTTTCGAAGGTCTCCCCCATGCGCCGCCTCCCCGTGTCTCGATCCCTCCTTCTGGCCGCCGTCGGGTCGTCGGTTCTCGCCGGCGCCGGCGCCGCCGCCGCCCAATCGACGCAGACGCCCACCCAGGTCGACGACATCATCGTCACGGGGGCGCCCTACGGCGTCAGCCAGCGCGCGGCGGTGATCGCCACCGACGTGCTGGACGAGGAGACCTTGGCCACCGCCCCGGCCGCCTCGCTGGGCGATCTGCTGAACGGCCGTCCGGGCGTGCGCTCCACGGACTTCGCGCCCGGCGCCAGCCGCCCCGTGATCCGCGGCCTCAGCGGCCCGCGCGTCCAGGTGCTGACCAACGGCATCGGCCTGATCGACGCCAGCTCCGTCTCCCCCGACCACGCCGTGGCGGCCGATCCTGCGGAATCCAACCGCATCGAGATCATCCGCGGCCCGGCCACCCTGGTCTATGGCGGCTCGGCCATCGGCGGGGTGGTCAACATCCTGGACGACCGCATTCCCACCAAGATGCCGGAAGGCGGGATCGACGGCGTGGTGTCGGCCCAGGCGTCCAGCGTCGATGACGGCCGGGGCGGCTTCGCCCGCGTCACGGCCGGCGCCGGCAACTTCGCCTTCAACGTCGATGCGGTGAAGCGCAAGACCGACGACTACGACATCCCCGCCCCGGCCATGTCCCAGCGCCTGGCCGACCGCGAAGGCGTCGAACGCGAGGACACGGGCTCCCAGCCCAACAGCTACACCGACCTGGAGGCCTGGGGCGTCGGCGGTTCCTACATCGGCGACAAGGGCTTCGGCGGCCTCTCCTACAAGGAGACCGACAGCGAATACGGCACCGTCGCCGAAGAGAACGTCTTCATCCAGCTGCACCAGGAGCGCTGGGACGCGCGCGGAGAATACCGCTTCGACGACGGCCCGTTCTCGGCCGTGCGCGGCTCCTACGGCCATGCGAAATACACCCACACCGAGTTCGAGGATGTCGGCGAGCCCGGCACGGTGTTCAACTCCGACGGCTGGGAAGGCCGCGCCGACCTGGTCCAGCGCGAGCGCAACGGCTGGAACGGCGCCGTGGGCGTCCAGGCCCTGTCGCGCACCTTCGAGGCCATCGGCGAGGAGGCCTTCGTGCCCACCGTCGATATCGACGAACTGGGAATCTACACGGTCCAGCGCCTGGATCGCGGGAACCACGGCTTCGAGGGCGGCCTGCGCTACGACCGCCGCGAGCTGAAGGGCACGCCCATCGGCGGCGACAGCGAACTGAACCGCGAATTCGACAACTGGTCGGCGTCCGCCGCCGCCTTCCTGCGCCCGGCCAAGGGCCTGTTCCTGGGCCTCAGCGTGGCCCACAACGAACGGGCGCCCAGCGAGGTCGAGCTGTTCGCCGACGGCGTGCACATCGCCACCGCCGCCTATGAGACCGGCGACGTGAACCTGGACACCGAAAAGGTCACCACGCTGGAAGGCACGGCCCACTACGACAGGGGCCGCTTCTCGGGCGACCTGCACGTCTATCATTCCTGGTACGACGGCTTCATCGACGAGCGCCCGACCGGCGAGGAGTTCTATTTCGACGAGGAGGACGAATACTTCCCCGTCTATCAGTTCACCCAGACCGACGCGAAGTTCTACGGTTTCGAGGCCGAGGGCTCCTACGCCGTCTGGCAGGACGGCGACCGCACCCTGTCGCTGGAAGGCGCGGCCGACTATGTCCACGCCGAGACCGATTTTGGACCGGCGGCGCGCATCCCGCCCTACTCCGTGACCGGCCGCCTGGCCTTCACCTCGACCCGCTTCGACGCCAGCGCCGAGGTCCGCCACATCGGCGAGCAGGACCGCGTGGCCAACGAGTTCGAACTGCCCACCGACGACTACACCCTGCTGAACTTGTCGGCGGCGGTGCGGCCCTTCGCCCAGCAGGACGTCACCCTGTTCGCCGAGGCCCGCAACCTGACCGACGAGGAAGCCCGCGAGCACGCCTCCTTCCTCAAGGACATCGCGCCCCTGCCCGGCCGAAACCTGCGAGTCGGCGTCGCCTACCGGTTCTGACCCGACCTTCGCCCGCCGTCCCTGTCGAGACCCCCTGTCCGACAGGGACGCGCGGCGCCCTCCCGTCCCAGGCGACGCGCCGCGCCCTTACGACACCCGGCCTGAGTGAACCGACCCGTGGGTCAGACCTTCAACGGATCGACGCCGTCGCCGTCACTCCCACTCGATTACACGAACGCTGGTAATGATTTGATCCATATGGGCTTTATGCCAATGGGCGTCAACAGCGCCGTGTCGCAGTCCGAATAGATCGAGGAATGTTGAAAACAATGAAGAAATAGTCTGATGTAAAAAGCGCGTGATCACGACATCTTTCGAGATGTATTGACAATGCCGAAAGCTTGGTTTGCGAGAGAAGCGAGCCGATATACCTCGCTGACACGGGATACCACAACCGAACGATCTGACGAACAGGCTGGATCTACAACCCGCTCCGGAGGCGGTCGCAGCGGCTGGCGTGACCCGTCGGCTCAAGGAAGCCTGACGGCCTTCAAACCCGTGCGACGATCGAGTCGTTGCGCGAGTCCGGGTCACCCAGTATGGGTCGAAGGTCAGGAAACCTGTATTGACGCGACTGCTCCGCCAATTCTGCGCCGGCCTCGCCGTGACCATCGTGATCGCGCTGCAGTTCCAAGACGCGGCCCCTACCGGTTCACTCGTCACCCAAAATATGTGATCGCGTCCCTCGAAATCCTCGTCCTGCCGCTCGCGTTCGGCCAAATCTGGATCGCCCTCGCATGGACCATCGCTAACGCCATGCTTCTGGCGTGGCGTATTCGGGTGGAGGATGGGGCGCTTGCCGACCGCAGATAGGCCCTCAGGAGCATGACCGGACAGCGTGATCCCAGCCTAGCTGTGCGTCCGGGGAGGCACGCTGTTCACGTTTCACGGCGCACGCGATCACCGGGGAACGGCGGCCGTTCCGGCGGGTTGACCGAGTCCGCCATCGGAGAATCCCATGCATATCCAGTCCATGATCAGCGCCCATCCTCACGTCAAAGGCTCGACCAACGACGCGCTGATCCGCGCCGTCGAGGCGGCCTACGCGTGCGCCGCGACCTGCCGCATCTGCGCCGACGCCTGTCTCGGCGAAGCCATGGTCGCCGATCTCGTACAATGCATTCGGCTCAACCTCGACTGCGCCGACGTCTGCGCGGCCGCCGGCGCGGTCGGCGCGCGCCGCACGGGGAGCAACGAGGCGGTCATCAAGGGCCAGCTCGAGGTTTGCGCCGACATCTGCGCGGCCTGCGCCGCGGAGTGCGACAAGCACGCGGACATGCATGAACATTGCCGCATCTGCGCCGAGGCCTGCCGCCGCTGCGAAGAGGCGTGCCGGGAGGCGGCTGGCACGATCACTCCGTCGAGCCGTTGATGGAGCACCGCCTTCACCGTGCGTGCGCTGACAACGCCCCGCACGAACGGTGAAGGCGAGTCCGGCTATTCCGGGCGAATGGCGGTGACTTCACCCGCGTTGCCCTGAACGGTCAGGTCGAACTCGACGCGATCCCCGACAGCGGCTTGCTGTACCACGGCGGGGTCTGCCGTGAAGCTCATCGTCATCGCTGGCCAGCCGACCGCCGGAATAGCCTCGTGATTGATCGTCACGGTGCCGGCCGCCGCATCCACGGCGGTGACCACGCCCGCGCCGCTGCCGGATCTGGAGCCCGCAGCAGGGGATGTCGCCGTGTCCGTCGCGCCGGCCGCGGAAGCCGTGTCGACGGGAGCGGCAGCGTCCGGTTCGGCGGCCGGGTCTGCGGGTTGGCCGCAGGCCGATAGCATCATGACCGCGCCGGCGAGTGCGATAAAGGTTCGAGTCATGGAGTCGCTCCTTGGGTTGAGAGGGTCGAACGGGCCTTGCGGCGCCTGAGGAGAAGATAGCCCGCCGGGATAACGAGCATCGAGAGCAAAGGCGCGGTGATCATGCCTCCGATCACCGGCGCGGCGATCCGGCTCATTACTTCCGAGCCCGCGCCGTGGCCGATCAGAATCGGAAACAGGCCCGCGAGGACAACGGCGACCGTCATGGCCTTGGGCCGGACCCGCAGCAGGGCGCCTTCGCGAACGGCGTCTTCGACCTGTCCGCGATCGGGGTCGGCTCCGCGATCCTTCAATGCGTGCTTCAGATAGATCAGCATCACCACGCCGAACTCGGCCGAGAGGCCGGCCAGGGCGATGAAGCCGACGCCGGTGGCGACGGACTGGTGAAAGCCGAGTAGATAGAGCAGCCAGATCCCCCCGGTCAGGGCGAACGGCAGGGTGGCCATGATCAGCAGGGCTTCGTCGAAGCGCCCGAAGGTCAGGTAGAGCAGGATGAAGATGATCGCCAGCGTGGCCGGGACAACGATCCTGAGCCGCGCGGTCGCCCGTTCGAGATATTCGAACTGGCCCGAGTAGGCGATGCTCACGCCAGGCGTGAGGGTGACATCGCTGGCCACCGCTCGACGCAGATCCGCGACGACCGAGGCCAGGTCGCGTCCCCGCACGTCGACATAGACCCAGGTGGTCGGCCGGCCGTTCTCGGACTTCAGCATCGGCGGCCCGTCGGCGACCCGCAGATCGGCGACGGTGCCCAGGGTGATCTGCTGGCCTGAAGGCGTCAGGATCGGCAGGGCTCGCAGCTGCTCCACGCTGTCCCTCAACTCGCGCGGATAGCGCACGCTGATGGGATAGCGCGCCACGCCCTCCACGGTCTGGCCGATGGTCTCGCCGCCGATCGCGCCGGAGACGATCGACTGCACATCGGCGATGTTGAGCCCGTACCGGCCCGCCGCGTCGCGGTCGATGTCGATATCGATGTAACGGCCGCCCGTCAGCCGCTCGGCCAGCGCCGAGCTCACGCCTGGCACGGATCGGGCGATCTCTTCGACCTCGGCGGCGATGCGGTCGATCTGACCGAGGTCAGCGCCGGACACCTTGACGCCGACCGGGCTCTTGATGCCCGTCGCCAGCATGTCGATGCGATTGCGGATGGGCGGAACCCAGACGTTGGACAATCCCGGCACCTGAACCGCGCGGTCGAGCTCCTCGACCAGCTTCTCCGGAGTCATGCCGTGGCGCCATTCATCGCGCGGTTTGAACTGAATGGTGGTCTCAAACATTTCCAGCGGAGCCGGATCCGTCGCGGTTTCCGCCCGGCCCGCCTTGCCGAACACGGTCGCCACTTCCGGCACCGTGCGGATCATGCGGTCCGTCTGCTGCAGCAGTTCCGCGGCCTCGGCGGCGGACAGGCCGGGCTGTGCGGACGGCATGTAGAGCAGGTCGCCTTCATCCATCGCCGGCATGAACTCGCCGCCCAGCTGACTCAACGGCCAGGCCGTGGTCGTGAAGGCCGCGAGGGCGATCAGCAGGGTCCGCTTCGGATATCTGAGCACCCAGTCCAAAGGTCCGCAATAGGCATGTGTCAGCCAGCGATTGATCGGATTGCTCCGCTCCGCCGGTATCCGCCCGCGGATCAGATAGCCCATCAGCACGGGGACGAGGGTGATCGACAGGATCGCGGCCGCCGCCATCGCATAGCTCTTGGTGAAGGCCAGAGGCGCGAACAACCGGCCTTCCTGCGCCTGCAGGCTGAACACGGGGATGAACGACAGGGTGATGATCACCAGGCTGAGGAACAGCGCAGGCCCGACCTCGACGGCGGCCTCGGTGATCACGGCCCAGCGGGTTTCGCCGTCCAGCCTGTCGTCAGGATGATCGTGCTCCCATCGCTCGATGTGCTTATGGGCGTTCTCGATCATGACCACCGCCGCATCGACCATGGCCCCGATGGCGATGGCGATCCCGCCCAGCGACATGATGTTGGCGTTCACCCCCTGCACATTCATGACCAGGAAGGCCGCCAGCACGCCGAGCGGCAGTGTCAGGATGGCGACAAGCGCGGATCGCGCGTGCCAGAGGAACAGGCCGCAGACCAGGGCGACGATGAGGAATTCCTCGATCAGCTTGCCGCTCAGGTTCTCGATCGCCCGATCGATGAGCCGGGACCTGTCGTAGGTGGTCACGACCTCGACGCCCGGGGGCAGTCCGGCCTTGAGCGTCTCGAGCTTCTCGGCGACGGCGGCGATCGTTGACCGCGCGTTCCCGCCGGACCGGAGGATGACGACGCCGCCGGCGACCTCGCCCTGCCCGTTCAATTCGGCGATCCCGCGCCGCATCTCCGGACCGATCTGAACCGTGGCGACATCGCCGAGCCGGATCGGAACCCCGCCGGCCGCGGTGCGGAGCGGTATGGCCCGGAAGTCCTCCAGCTCGGTCAGATAGCCGTTGGCGCGCACCATATACTCGGCCTCGGCAAGCTCCAGCACGGACCCGCCCGTTTCGCCGTTGGCGCGCTGGATGGCCTCCACCGCGGCCTGATGGGTCACGCCGTACGCGGCGAGCCGGACGGGGTCGAGCACCACCTGATACTGCCGCACCATGCCGCCCAGGCTGGCGACCTCCGCCACGCCCGGCACGGTCTTCAGCTCGTAGCGGAGAAACCAGTCCTGCAGGCTGCGCAACTGCGCCAGATCGTGGCGGCCGGTCCGATCGACCAGGGCGTACTCATAGACCCATCCCACGCCGGTGGCGTCGGGACCCAGCGCCGGTTGGACCGTGGCCGGAAGCCGCGCTTGAACCTGGTTCAGATATTCCAGCACCCGGGACCGGGCCCAGTAGAGATCGGTCCCGTCCTCGAAAAGCACATAGACGAAGCTGTCCCCGAAAAAGGAGTAGCCCCGCACCGTCCGCGCGCCGGGCACCGACAGCATGGTCGTCGCCAGCGGATAGGTGACCTGGTTCTCGACGATCTGGGGCGCCTGGCCCGGGAAGTTGGTGCGGATGATGACCTGCACATCCGACAGGTCCGGCAGGGCGTCGACCGGCGTGCTTCGCACCGCCCACAGGCCGGCCGCGAGCAGGGCGAAGGCGGCCATCAGGACGAGGAAACGCCCCTTGACCGAGGCGCGAATGACGGCAGTGATCATTGCGCGGGCCTCGCGCGCGCAGCGGACGCCGCCGGCCCGCCGGCGACCGACCGGCCTTCGGCCAACGGCGCGGCGGCGGCCCGTTCGACCTCCCCGATCGGCCGGGCCGCGACCCCCGACATATTGGCTTCGGAGTCGATCAGGAACTGGCCCGACGCGACGATCCGTTCGCCCTCCCTGAGGCCGGCGAGAACCTCGGTCCGGCCGCCGGCTTCCCGTCCGATGCGGACCTCCGCCGCCTGAAAGCGGCCTTCCGGGAGGGCGAGCATGACGAGGTCACGCTCGCCGGTCCGGATCACCGCCTCGGTCGGCACGAGCAGAGCCGAGGTCGAACCGCCGCCGAAGGTGATGCGGCCGAACATGCCGGGCCTGAGACGCCCTCCCCGACTGTCCATTTCTATTCGCGCGGTGACCGTACGGCTATCGCCGACGAGCTCCGGCAACAGGGCGGTCAGGCGGCCGGTGAAGCGCTCGCCCGGGAATGCGGCCAGGGTGACCGCGACGGATTGCCCGACCCGCAGCTGGCCCGCCAACGCCTCCGGAATGGCGGCGTTGAGCCAGACGGTCGTCAGGCCGTTGATTTCGGCCAAGGTCGCGCCCTGAGCCACGCTCATGCCCGAACGCACGCCCAAGGTCTTGACCACGCCGCCGGCGGGCGCCGTGATCGTGATGGTGTTTCGCGCCCGCCCGCTGCGCTCGATCGCGGCGATCAACGCCTCGGACATGCCCAACAGGACCAGTCGCTGCCGCGCCGCGCGGATCAGGGACGTATCGCCGGTGCGTCGCACCGCCAGATATTCGGCCTGGGCGCCGCCCCAGGACGGGATGAGCAGGTCCACCAGGGGCGCGCCGGCGGCGATCACATCGCCCGGCGCGCGATCGTAGACCCTTCGCACGAATCCGTCCGCGCGCGCCTGGACCACGGCGATGTCGCGCTGGTTGAAGTCGATGACGGCGGTGGCCTCGGCATCGGCCTCCAGCACGCCGCGACGCACGAAGGCGAACCGGGCGCCCAGGTTCTGGGTCAGCGACGGATCGATGCGGACGCCAGCCCCCGAACCCACCTCGTCCGCGTATTTCGGGATGGTGTCCATGTTCATGGACGACTTGCCTGGCCCCGGATACCGTTCGTTCGGGACCATTGGATCGTACCAGTAGAGCACCTTCCGCTCCGTAGCGGCGTCATTCGCCCCGCTTCCCGTCCGCTGGGAGATCAGGACGCCCGCGCCGGCCCCGATGGCGACCAGCAGGAGCGCCGCGGCCGCCATCGCCAGACGCTTGTCGCCAAATCCGGTCATCTGTCACCCCCATAGGTCAGGCTGATCTCGACGGCGCCCCGAACCGCCGCCGCTTCCTTGTCCAGCACGTCGAGCCGGGCCTCCGCCACGGCGGTGAAAGCACGGATGATGTCGCCGATCCCGATGCGGCCGGCGGCATAGGCCGCCGTCTCCAGGTCTGATTGCTGCACCACAGCGGGCAGCACCACGTCCCGCGCCCGGATCCACAGGTCCTGATCGGTCGCCTGCCGGGCCAGGGCGCGCCGCAGATCGGCTTCCAGGCGTCGCCGCGTCGCATCGCGCTCCGAGCTCACTCTCAGCGCGTCGGCCGCCCGGGCGGCGATCAAGGATTCCTGACGTTCTCTCTGAAAAAGCGGCAGACTGACGCTGGCGCCCACGGACACCATGTCTCCGAACCGGGGATCGCGACGTTGATAGCTGGCCTCCACCGACCAGTCCGGCCGGCGGCCGGCGCGCGCCAGATCCAGTTCGGCGTCGGCGCGACGTCGCTCGGCGGCGTAGGCCCGGAGCGCCGGCAAATCCTCGAGTCCCGCTCGCAGACGCGTGGGATCGAGTCCCGCCCGGGGCGGCTCTCCCTGCGTGCTCGCCGCCGGATCGCCGGTCCAGCGGGTCAGCTCGGCCCGGGCCGCGTCCCGATCCGCGAGGAGCCGGCTCCGGCGGTCGTCCAGGGCCGCCTTCAGCTGGATCGGGATCAGGGCGGCGGCCGGCCGTTCGGAGCCCGAGGCCACGCCGGACGGGGCCGCCTCCCAGAGGGGTTGCAGGGTCGCCAGAATCTGATCGACGACCGCCAGCTTGCGGTCCGCGTAGTAGAGGTCGATCCAGGCCACGCCGGCCGCGATCCGAACCTCCCGCAGGGCGGTGGCCTCATCCGCCACGGCGACGCCGACGGCGGCCTCGGCCAGGTCCCGCTCCGCCCGGCGGCGCGCCCGGCTCGGCAGATCCTGCTCGACCCCGATCCGCAGGGCGGTGAAATCGTCCTCGCCGAACTGGCCCGCCAACGGCCCAGTCACCGGAAAACCGTCGAGGCCGAATTTGAGACGCGGATCCGGCAGACGCCCGGCGGCGGGCGCGGCGGCCCGAGCCGCGTCGACGCCCAGAGCGCTGGCTCTCAGGCGCGGCGCATCGCTGGCGGCGCGGGCCAGAGCCTCGTCGAAGGTCTGAGGATCGGCGCGGGCCGGCGCGGTCCAGAGTGCCACCACGAGGACTGCCGACAGTGGCCACGGCCGGTGAACGGCGCCCAACCAGCAAGGCCGCCGCACGCGTCGCGGCAAGGGAACGGCCGAAAGACGGCGCACGACAGAGGCCGCCGTGCCGAAGCGAATGATCATGAGAATTCTCGATAACCGCCGCGTCCACCTCGCGGCGTGACGCAGGCGCAGACCTCAGTCGATCGGCGGACGCCGCGAAGCGGTGCGCGGCTTTCCGATCAGCGAAAGCAGTCTACGACAGCGGTTTGGGCGGACTCTTCAGTGGAAGCGGACCCGCGCCTTCCAGCGCGACATCGACCTCGGCGAACGATTTCGCCCCCGACCCGAGCGGATGCTCGATCGCCGGCGCGGGCGGCATCGGCGAGGCGACGGCGGCGCAGCCCATCTTGGCGATGCAATCCGGCGTCATCTTGCTGCACGGGCCTTCGGCGTCGTCGACGGCTTCGTCCGCCATGTCCATCATCTCGGCGCAGTCCGCCTCCGGCATTGCCGCCGTCGCCTCGAACACCTGAACCGGAGTGGCGTGCGCCGACGACTGGCCGATGAACCCGGCCACCGCGAGGGCGAACAGAAGGACGCGGACAATATTCCACATGGCGGCCGAGATAGGCGCTTCGAGGCCCTTCGAGTCAAGACGCGACCGCGCCGGACGGCGCGCGCCGTCCGCTTCAGTCGCGACCATGACGAACGCCCTTCATCGCCGTCCGTCGGGAGCATGATCGACCGCAGAAGAGCCGCTCCAGTGGCGCTTCAGCGCAGACCCGCTTACGCTGGGAGGGAAGATTCAGGATCTGAGAGGATGGCGTGCCGGACAGACTTCGAGACCTCATCGCGCAATGGCGTAACGATCCCTCGGCGACCTACCAGACCTGGTTCCTGTGGGATGAACGGCTGAAGAATTTCCGGTCGATCCGCCGGGGCATCGGCCAGGTAGTCGAGGAGATCGAGACGGGCCGCTTCGGTGTCGCCTATCGCGGCTCGTCCCTGGAGACCATCGTCCATTCCGTCGCCGAGCAGCGACAGATCTTCAAGGGCGCCGACCACGCCTTTCTGTGGAAGCCCAAGTTGAGGATCCCCGACATCTACGAGAACCCGGCGAACCAGCGCGCCTTCGGCCGCCTGCTGCATCATTGCAGCGGCTGTTCCACAGCCGACGAGATTCTCTCCGGCATCCGCACGATCGATCAACTCAAGATCAAGGGCCTCGGGCCGGCCGTCGCCAACCTGATCTATTTCCTGCACCCCACGCATGCGCCCCCGTTCAACACCGCCATCGTCAACGGTTACAACGCGATCACCGGCTCGAAGGTGAAGCTCGGCAGCTGGGAACATTATCTGGCCATGCGGGAGGGCCTCCTGGCGCTGAACGCCCGATATCGTGACCTTCTGTCGAACGATCTGGGCGCCCTCGCGGGATTCCTGTTCGATGTCGGGTCAGGGCGGTATCCGGCGCCGCCCCCCGCCGGTGACGCGCTCTCGCGCCAGGGGTGGGAAGAACGGCTCGCCCAAGCCCGCGCGGAAGCCCTGAAGTTCGAGAAGGCGACGGCGCAGCAACGCGAGACGGATCGCACGCACACGGAAATCCAGGCCTGGCTTCGTGATCTGGGACGCGCGCTCGGCTATCGGGTCTGGATCGCCGCCAACGACCGGAGCCGGCTCCATGACGGCGCGCGTCTCGGCGAGGGCTGTCTCGATCAACTTCCGACGGCGCTGGCGAACGGCGCTGGCGCCGAGTCGATCCGTCTGATCGACGTCCTCTGGCTCGATGCCTCGCCGGATCGCGTAGCGGCGGCCTTCGAAGTCGAGCACTCCACCACCATCTATTCCGGCGTGGTGCGCATGCTGGATCTGGCGCTCTCGGGTGAACTCCACACGTCCGCCGGTCTCTTTCTGGTGGCGCCGGACAGCCGGGAAGGCGATGTCCGGGCCCAGCTCCAGCGGCCGGCTTTCAGCCGGATCTCGGACCTGGACGTCCGATATCTGCCCTATGGGGAGTTGGACCGGCACCGGGGATCGATCGCGCGCTTCGGCTCCGACCTGCGAGGCCTGACCGAAATCTCTCACCGCCTGACCTGACCACCCGCCCGCGCCCGGGCGCAACCCGCATCAACTCGAACCGCCCGTCCGCCGAGACGCCCGGAAAGCCTTCAGATCACGCGCCAGGCGGATCCATAGCAGGATGATCCCGGTGATCACGATGCTCAGGGTGAGGAAGGTCGTGATGATGATCAGCGGATGGTTGAAGTTCTCGCCGGTCTTCCAGTCCATGATGTGGAGCCGCCAGAAGAAGTCATAGAACCGCCAGACGCCCGAGCGGCGCGTCACGACCTCTCCGGTGGCCGGCGACAGATAGAAGGTCGTCCGTTCGCGGTCGGCGAAATCGACCCTCCAGAGCGGTCCTGTCCGGCCGGTTTCCTGAGGCGCCATGGCCAGCAGCACGGCGTCGGACACCTTCGCCTCGCCCTTGTAGCCCGTCCGGGCGAACGCCGAGGCCTCGCCAGCGGACATCGGCCCGAACGGAAGGCCCGTGACGGCGGACACGACGACGGGCTCTCCGTCCGCCGGTTTCAAAGTCCAGGCGGGTCCGCGCGGCGTCGTGCGCAGCTCCGCCTCGACAGGGGCCACGCCCGCGCGACGGGCCACGACGGCGAGGGTCGGAAGAGCTCCAACCTCAAGCAGAGCCGGCTTGAGTTCGGCCGCGCGATGTTCGCTACGCACCGTCTCGATCGGAATGACGGTCATGACCAGACCGCCGCCGACCCAGAACAGAACCTGCAGCCCCACCACGAGGGCGACCCATTTGTGAAGCTGGGTCGACAGCCTGAGAACCTTCATGGAACGAACCCGACTAGCCGTGACGCGCGAAGACGCGTGTGCCGCCGCCCTCGAGGATCAGCAGGGTCTCATAGGGCTCGCGCTGGCCGTCCGGCGTCTCCATGCCCGGCGACCCCAGGGGCATCGCCGGAACCGCCAGGCCCACGGCCTTGGGACGCTCGGCCAGAAGCCGTCTCACGTCCTCGGCCGGCACATGGCCCTCCAGAACATAGCCCCCGATCAGGGCGGTGTGACAGGACGCGAGGGCTTCGGGCACGCCTTGGGTGCTGCGGATCGAGCGGAGACTGGGAAGCTCGCTGATCCGCGCCTCGAAGCCCGCGGCGCGCATGTGATCCACCCAGGCCGTGCAACAGGCGCAGGTCGGCGTCTTGTAGACGGCGAGCTCGTTCGACGCGCGACCGACCGGGGCGCAGGCCGCGACCGCCAGGGCGCCCGTTCCCATGGCGATGAGACTGCGGCGTGAGAGTGGAATGGACTGGGACCCCATGAGACCTCAAGAAAACGATGTGCAAACGGCGCTGACCGTCGCGGTCGCGCTCAGGCCGCCGGACGGAAAGGCCGCGCCGAGGAATGATAGATGTCGAACCTCCACTCGTCACCTCGCTTGCGCAGGACGCTGGTCGCGGCGCCGCGGCGTTCTATGGGAGCTCGCGCGCCGTCCTTGAAGGTGATGTGGTAGGTGTAGGTCTCGCTTACGAAGGCCGTATCGCCATCGACCTCGATCTTCATGTCGTGGTCGCGGAAGTCGAACCCAGCGAGATCGGCGAACTCAGGACCCAGATGGTGCTCCAGATAGTAGGCGAACGATCCCTCCACGCCGCCGTTCTCGAAGATTTCGGAGTCGGACCAGAACAGGGCCGGCGTCTGCGACACATCCATCCGCTCGATGGCGGTCTTGTAGGCGGTGACCACGGCGCGGACCTGTTGTTCGTCCGCGGTCTGGGCCTGCGAGGCGGTGGCGAGGAGAGCGGCGACCGCCAGTCCGGCGAAGGTTGAACGAAACATCGTGGGCGAGGCTCCTGTTTGCCGGCCGCGAAAGGTGTGTCGGACGGGCGTGGGTGAAAAAACGAGAAGGTTGAACGACGGCGCGGCCTTCAGAACATCAGATGTCTCACGCCGTGGGTCAGCATGCCGCCCAAGAGGCCGTTGATCACGACGGCGACGGCGGTGAGCGTCAACAGGCCGATGTAGACTCTCTCGCGCCCGGGCCCCGGCCGGCGGACCCAGTGCTCCTTCGCCCACCAGCTGAGGAGGCCCAGCGCGGCGATCGAAGTGCCGAGCCATCTGTGAGAGGCGTGGGTCGCGTCGTCCCGTCCCGGCATCCCCATGGCGAACCAGCCCAATGCCACTGCGCCGACCGCGGAGATGGCCGCCAAGGCGATGATGACGCGCGTGCCCTGGGTCAGGACCGGACGCCGGAGGGTCAGGGCGGCGATCTCGAGGAGGGCGGCGACGAGGAACAGGGCGATCGGAAAATGCACCGCGGCCGGGTGCATGGCGCCGAGCCAGCGGTACAGGCGCTGCGGCATGGGTTTCGGACCCTCGTCCGCCATCATGGCCCCGTGGTCCATGTCGGCCGCCATGCCGGGCATGGCCGTCATGTCCGATTGCGGCCCCTCGGCGGTCGATGCGGCGCTCTGGCCGCGAACCGCCGGGGCGTCATGATCCTCGTGCGCGATCGCGGGCGCGCTCACCGACAAGGCGAGCGCGAGTCCCAATGCCGGGAAAAATCCGCGTGATGTCATAAACCCTCTCCACTCCAGTCCCTTCTGCTATCTACGCAGCGCGAGGTCCGCCCCCTCGCCCGAGGGATGTCACGGTCTTGGCCGTAGTAGGATGTAGGGGCGCAAGGAGAGTGTTCGATGTCGCTTAAACTGGATGACATTCTGGCCGAGTCCGCGATGACGCCCATCGGCCGGTCGCTCGACGGGCTCGAACCGCTGGTCTGGAGCCGGGTCGAGACGCTTCGCGGCGAAAGACTGGCCACGCAGGTCCGTCTCGGCGCGGTCGCCGTGGCCCTCGCCACCGGTCTGACGGCGGGCGGCGTCGGCGCGGCCGCCGCGCCGAGCCCGCCGGGAGAGATGGCCATCTTCACGGTCGATGCGGGCCTGTCGCCTCTGGTGAGACTGGAAACCGGGCGGTGATGCGCGGCTGGCGCGCGATCGTCCTGACGGCCGTGCTGGCGGCCGTCGCCAGCGGCGCGGGCACCTGGATCAGCGCCAGCTGGGTGCTGAGCCGGCGCGAGCCGCCGTCCCTGCACGACATCGTGCACCACGATCTCAAGCTGTCGCCTGACCAGTTGACGCGCATCGAGGCGGTCGAGGCCCGGTTCGCAGCGCGTCGGCCCGCGCTCGAAGCCGATGTCCGCGCGGCCAACCTCGAGCTGGCGCGCGCGATCGAACAGAGCGACGGCGACGGTCCCCCGGTTCAGGCCGCGGTCGACCATTTCCACGTCGCCATGGGCGCCCTTCAGAAGGAGACGATAGCCCACGTCTTCGAGATGCGGTCGGTGCTGACCCCTGCCCAGGCCGAGGTCTTCGACGACCGCATCGTGGCGGCTCTCGCGCCCGACGAAGGCTAGCGTTCCGGGTGGAGAGTCCAGCGAACCTGTCAGCGCGCGCCGCCGGCGGCGATCGGGCGGCCTTCGGCGCGCTGATGCAGCAGACCAAGACGGCCCTGTTCCGCTTCGTCCGGCGCTATGTCGGCGACGAACAGGATGCGTGGGATCTGTTGCAGGAGACCTATGCGGCGGCGTGGATCAACATCCGCCGCTATGACCCGACCCGGCCCTTCGAAGCCTGGATCCGGACCATAGCGCTCAACAAATGCCGGGACTGGAGCCGCCGCCGGTTCGTCCGACGCCTGATCCGGGGCGACGTCGATCTGGCATCGCCGGAAGCCTTGGCCGTGGCGAACGGCGACGAGCCGGCGGATGAACGGATGGAGGCCGGCGACCGACTCGCCCGTCTGAACGAGGCGATCAGCCTTTTGCCGCCGCATCTCAAGGCCCCGCTGCTGCTCACCGCGATCGAGGGGCGCAGCCAGGCGGAAGCGGCCGAAATTCTCGGCGTGACCGTCAAGACGGTGGAGACGCGCGTGGCGCGCGCCCGTCGCAAGCTGTTCGATGTCCTGGGCGGCGCGGGCGACGTCCCGCCGGCTCCGAAATGACGCGGATGAAGGCCGGACGGCGAGGGCTGCGGCGCTCGCCCGCGTAAACCAGTATGAAGGCGTCGATGGAAATACCTGACCGTCGCCCTCTTATCAGGAGCTTGCCACATGAGATTGCCGATCCTCGCCGCGGCCGCGGCGGTCACCCTGGGCGCCTGCCAGCCCGCCGCCGAGCCTCAACCGGTGGACGCCGAGCCGACGCCGGACGCTTCAGCGATGGCTCCGATGGAAGCCGTGCCGGCCGCAACCCCCGAGTCGACGCCGCCGCAGGCCGCCACGCCCGCCCCTGCCGCATCAACCCCGGCCGCGCCTCCCAAGGCATCGGCGCCCCGCCCGGCCCCCCGGCCCGCGCCCGCGCCAGAGCCGACACCGCCGCCTGCCGATCCGATGGCCGGCCATGACATGTCGAAGATGGACGGCATGACCATGCCGCCCAAACAGTAGTTCGCTTGAAGTCCAGGAGTTTTCGATGAACCGTTCAATACTCGCCACTCTCGCCGCCCTCGCGGCCTTCGCTCCTCTGTCGGCCGCCCAGGCCCAGAGCCAGTCGCATGCCGGCATGTCGGCGCAGGACCACGCCGCCATGCAGGCGCCGGCCAATGGCGTGGCGACCACTCCGGCGGACAACGCCATGCTGTCCTCCGCCCCGACCACCTTCTCGGCGACTTTCCCGCACGCCATGGTCCTGACGTCCCTTCGCCTGACCGGCGGACCGTCGAACCAGGCGGTCGATGTGGCCCTGTCAGCGGAGGCTGCACCCGCGGTCACCGTCAGCGCCCCGCTTCCGGCCCTCGCGCCCGGCACCTACGCCGCCGCCTGGACCGCGAAGGGCGCCGACGGCCATCAGATGAACGGCGTCGTCCGTTTCATGGTTCACTGAGGAGGCGGCCTCCCGCCTCCTGAGGGGCCGAAACCGAGGTGGGGAACGCCGCGCGGCTCGCCGCGCGGCGCTTTTCTTGCGCGATCGGATCGTCGATCTGGCGCACCTCGATCGCGGGCGGCTTAAAAGCGACGCGGCGGTATCCCGCACGCCGAACCCTTCATTCACGCTGAGTGTGAAGCGCAGGCAGACAACGCGCCAGGCCCGTCAAGGTCCTGACCACCACGTCGGCGTCGCTGCGACGGGGTTCGGCCTCAAGGGCCCGTTCCGGATCATACAGCACGGTCCGACAGCCCAGAGCCTTGGCCGGACGGATGTCCCATTCGAGGCTGTCGCCGATCACGCAGACCTCGGGGGCCTCGACGGCCAGGGCGGCGAACGCACGCCTGAACGCGTCGGGAAAGGGCTTTCCCACGCCGACTTCGCCCTCGATCTGAATGTGATCGAAATACGGTTCGAGACCGAACCGTTCGATCTTGGCGCGCTGCAACGGTCCGGCGCCGTTGGTGAGAAGCGCGAGGCGATAGCCCGCGTCGCGCAAGTCGAGCAGCAGGGCCTCAGCCCCCGCCTCGAGCCGCATCTCTCCGTCCCGCCGCCGGCTGAAGGCGTCGGCGAGGCTCGAGACCGTTTCGCAAGCCGGTGCGGGATGGCCTTCCCGAAGCAGGGTCTCGAAGGCCGCTGTCGCGATGAGGCGCCGCGCGTGTCGTGGGTCGGCGCGACCCAACTCATGACACCGCGGGTCGCGCCAGAACGCCTGCCCGGCCCGCGTGAGCGCCTGCGCCGCGATATCCGAGCGAGGCCGCCCAGCTCGGCTTGCATCATCAAGCAGACGCTCCGCCAGGCCAGATCCGGCCGGCGGTAGGCCGAGAGCAGGGTGTCGTCGAGGTCGATGACCACGGCCGAGAGGGGCCGCGGCCTCACCGAGACCTCCCCGTCCTTTCCAGCCGCCGAGACCGGGGACGCCGCGCCTCGGCGACGATCCGCGACCGCCTATCGGGGCCAAGGATCAGACGAGGCCCGCCGCCGCCGACCTTCGCTAGAACCACGTCCGGATGCCGACGACGAGGCGCGTGTCTTCCGAGCTTCGCCCATCGGCTTCGAGGAAGTCCGCCGTATTCCCGAAGCTCTTGGTCCATTCCAGGCCGACATAGGGGGCGAACTCCTTGTGGAATTCGTACCGCAGCCGAGCCCCGATCTGGAGCGACGTCAGGCCGGATCCAATCCGGAGCTCGGGGATATCCTCGGCCGACAGCACGACTTCAGCGCGAGGCTGCACGATCCAGCGGTTGGTGATCCGCTGATCGTATTCGGCCTCCGCCCTCGCCGTGAGTTCACCCTTGTTGGAGAGGAAGGCCGCCGCATCGACCTCGAACCAGTAGGGCGCGAGGCCCTGAACGCCCACGACCAGATCGGTTCGATCGCCCTCCGGACGGTAGGTCTGTCGCAGACCCGTCTGGAAGTCGAAGAAGGGCCGGAACGCACGGCTGTAAAGGGCCTGGATCTCGGCTTCCTCGACCTCGCCGTCGAAGTCGCCCTCGACTTCCGACTTCCACCAGAAGCGGTTGATGTCGCCGCCGGTCCAGCCCTGCGCGTCCAGCGCGTAGCCTTCTTCGCCGTCTCCGAAACTCGCTTCGAGCTGGTCAATGATCACCGCGGTGGTCCGCACGTCGCCATTCTCGACGCGAAGCTGTTCGCGGGCCGCCGCCATCTCCGCGGGATCGAACAGGGTATCGGCGGCGTGAGCGGGGCCGCTGGTCGCCCCGGGCGGAAGGGGCATTTCCGGAGGGCGTCCCGGGTTGTCCGCGCTGGTCGGCACGTCGGGCGGCATCGCCATGGCCGACATGTCATGACCCGGGGGCATCTGCCCCATGGTCGACATGTCATGTCCCGCCGGCATGGCCGACGCGGGCGCGGTCTGCCGCATCGTCGACATGTCGTGCCCGGCGTGGGGATCCGGCTGAGCGGCGGCAGCCGGCTGTTGGCCGCTCTGCATGGTCGACATGTCATGTCCCGCCGGCATGGCCGGCGCCGGCGCGGTCTGGCCCATCGTCGACATGTCATGTCCGGCGTGGGGATCCGGCTGACCGGCGGCGGCCGGCCGCTGGCCGCTCTGCATGGTCGACATGTCGTGGCCCGCCGGCGTGGCCGGCGCGGGCGCGGTCTGCCGCATCGTCGACATGTCGTGCCCGGCGTGGGGATCCGGCTGACCGGCGGCGGCCGGCTGTTGGCCGCTCTGCATGGTCGACATGTCATGTCCCGCCGGCATGGCCGGCGCGGGCGCGGTCTGGCCCATCGTCGACATGTCGTGCCCGGCGTGGGGATCCGCCGACGCCGGCGCGCGCTCGGGCACGGCGCCGGTCGGGCAGACCGGCGCCCCGGGCGTTCCGACGCGGGACGGATCCGCCGTCGGCGCGCCGCGCCGGACGCAACCGGCGGGCAGCTGGACGGCGGTCTGGACGGCGTTAGCCGCCGCGCCGTGCCCGGCGTGGCTCTGGGCGAACACCGGGCCGGCCGAGGCCGCGAGGAGCAGAGGGACGAGACCCACGGACCGACGGATCATGACGAGGCTCCTGACATCGGGCGGACGGTGACGACGTTGAACATGCCCGCGTGCATGTGCATCAGCATGTGGCAGTGGAAGGCCCAGTCGCCCGGTGCGTCGGCGGTTAGATCGAAGGTCACCTTGCCGCCGGGGGCGACGTTGACGGTATGCTTGAGCGGCTGATGCCCGGCCGGTCCGCCCGTGACCAACTCAAAGAAGTGGCCATGCAGGTGGATTGGGTGAGCCATCATGGTGTCGTTGACGAGGGTCACCCGCACTCGCTCATTGCGCTCGAAACGGATGGGCTCGACCAACTCACTGAACTTGCGGCCGTCGAAGCCCCACATGAACCGCTCCATATTACCGGTCAGGTGGATTTCCATCGTGCGCGACGGGGGGCGCTGGTCCCTGTTGGGGACTAGCGACACCAAGTCGGTATAGACCAGCACCCGGTGCGGGACGTCTTCCAGCCCCATCGGCCGTTCACCCAGGCGATTGGCCGGATCCATGGCGATGGCGTCTACGCCGACGCCAACCGCCATGTCTGGCGGAGCGTTTTCAGGGTCGCGCATGTTCATTCCGCTCATGGACATGCCGCCCATGTCTCCCATCGGAGCCCCGCCTTGCGTCGAGGCTCCATGATCCATGCCGGTCATCGCGCCATGATCCATTCCGGACATGCCGTCCATCGAACCGTGATCCATTCCGCCCATGCCCATGTCGCGCATGGTGAGGTTCGGGACCTCGCGCAGGGGAGGGACCTCGGCGGTCATGCCCAGGCGCGGAGCAAGGGTCGCCCGCCCCATGCCGGAACGGTCAATGGCTTCCGACACGATGGTGTAGGCCCGGTCCTCGGTCGGCTGGACGATGACGTCGTAGGTCTCGGCGACTGAAATCTGGAACTCGTCCGTCTCGACCGGGCGCACGTTCTCGCCGTCGGCCTGCACCACGGTCATCGGCAAGCCCGGGATGCGAACGTTGAAGATGGACATGGCCGAGGCGTTGATGATGCGCAGCCGCACCCGCTCGCCGGGCCGGAACAGGCCGGTCCAGTTCTCCTGCGGCCCATGGCCGTTGATCAGATAGGTGTAGGTCGATCCGCTGACGTCGAGGATGTCGCGCGGGTCCATCCGCATCTGGCCCCACATGCGCCGTTCCTCCAGGCTCATGCGGTCCTCGCCGGAGAAGAGGCCCGCCAGGGTCGTGCGCTGCCGGTTGAAGTAGCCGGGGCTCTTCTTCAGCTTGTCGAGGATTTCGTGCGGATGCATGAAACTCCAGTCCGACAGGACCAGCACATGCTCGCGGTCGTAGGCGACCGGATCGGCGCCGGCCGGATCGATGACGATCGGCCCGTAGTGGCCGAGCGCCTCCTGCAGGCCGGAGTGGCTGTGATACCAGAAGGTGCCGGACTGCCTGA
Organism: Brevundimonas albigilva; assembly: GCF_023573565.1. Taxonomy (NCBI): domain Bacteria; kingdom Pseudomonadati; phylum Pseudomonadota; class Alphaproteobacteria; order Caulobacterales; family Caulobacteraceae; genus Brevundimonas; species Brevundimonas albigilva. The sequence goes on along the minus strand of NZ_CP097649.1, from coordinate 951,388 downwards.
TCGGAAACTCGTAGACGAAGGTCTCGCGCGGCTTGATGCCTGGGAAGCTGATCCCGGGCACCCCGTCCATCTGGAAGGGTAGAAGAATCCCATGCCAGTGGATCGAGGTGTCTTCGTCCAGGGTGTTCGTCACCGCCAGACGGACGTTCTGGCCTTCGCGCAGCCGCAACACCGGCGCCGGCAGCACGCCGTTGATGGTCGTGGCCGTCGCGGTGCGCCCGTTCACGGTGAAGGGCGTCTGACCGATGGTCAGATCGATATTCGGCCCAGTCAGGGTAGGCAGGTCCGACCGCAGCCCCGGCGAGCCCGTCTGCGCCCAGGCGGGCATCAGGCCCTGCAAGGCGGCGAGACCGCCGCCCGCGACGGCGCCGCGCAGCAGCAGTCGACGATCCAGCTTCATAAGATACTCCTCAAAGTCAGAACCGCGCCTCGGCGAGGCGACGATCTATATGGTTTTACGCAGGCGACCCGGTCGGCCCTCGCGACACGCTGCCGCAGAGCCGACCGGGCCGGAAACTCCCGTCGCCTAGCGCTGGATCAGCGCCTCGCCAGGATGGCTTTCATCTGGGCGATCTCCCTCTCCTGGGAGCTGACGATCTCCTCGCACAGACCCAGCACTTCCGGATCCGTCAGCGAGGCCTGCTGACACATCAGGATGGCGCCGGAATGGTGCGGGATCATCGATTTCAAGAACTCGGTGTCGCCCACCGCCGCCTGGGTCCGCATGCCGTAAAAGCTCACCGCGAACACCAGGGCGGCGGCTCCGCCGATCAGAAGGTTGGTCCGTTTCGACGGATACATCGATCGCATAAAGATCAGCATGAGGATGGCCATCGGCGACACCATCATCAGCGTCATGTAGACGTTGTTGAGGTTGAAATAGAAGTGATTGAGGGACGCGATCATCGTGTACATCACCAGGTACATGATGATGAAATCCACGATGAGCTCGACGCCGAAGGAACGGTAGCTCCCCTTCATCGAGTCCATCGTCTTCATCTTTGAGTCCATCGTCTTCATCTTTTCCATGGATCGGTCCTTTCGCGACAACGCTCTTCAATCACATTCCGATCGCCAATCAGGCAGCGCCGGCCGGATGGGAGTCCAGCCAGGCGCGCAACTCGGCGATGTCGGCGGTCTGCATCTCGATCGTTTTCTGCGCCATGCGCCGGATGTCGGCGTCCTGACTTTCGCGCAACACCACCTGGGCCATGTCGAGGGCGCCCTGGTGATGCGCGATCATCTTGCGAGCCCAGGTCTGGTCCGTGTCGGCCCCGGTCGCGGCCATCATGGCGTCCTTCATCTCGGCCTCGGCCGTCGCGTATGGATTTTCCGCGCTTCCGCCTGGAGCCGCCGCGCCGGCGGCGGCGCCCACGTTCGTTTCAAGCCAGCGCCGCAGCTCGGCGATGTCGCCGGGCTGCATCTCGATGGTCTTCTGGGCCATGCGACGGATATCCGCGTCCTGTGTGTCCCTCAGCACGATCTCGGACATGTCCAGCGCGCCCTGGTGGTGAGGGATCATCTTGCGGGCCCATGTCTCGCCCGCATCCGCGCCCATGGCGGACATCATGGCCTCGTGCATCTTGGCCTCGGCGGCGGAGAACGGAGTCTGCGCCATGGCCATCGGCTCCTGCGTCTGAGCCGAGGCTTCGGCCTCCGTGTTCGCCGGCGGTTCCGCCGACGGGCTGCAGGCCGCCAGAACGAGAGCGGAACAGCCGGCGACCAGGAGAGACGTGCGGGTGAAAGTCGGGATGAGCATAGGGCGTCTCCGCTTGAGGGGGTCGCCGGCGGATCGCCGGACGGCCAGACGAACGATGCGTCCGACAACGCTGCGGCGGGTGCGAGTTTGGTCCCTTGCCCCGACTGCCCACGCCGGACATCGTCCAGCGTAATCCAGCCCCGGCGCCACGGTTCCGCCGTGATTAAATATTCCCGAACGCCGTTGGATCAGGCGAGGGATCGGTCGCCGGAATGCGTATTGGCGCCCCCCCGCGGCTCTCGTCTGCGACGGCTTTCTGGCCAGGGGACATCCATCAGAGTCGGACGGCCCGGAGCCGCAGCGCGTTGGCGATAACACTGACGGAGGACAGGGCCATCGCCAACGCCGCCAGGGCCGGCGACAACAGAAGGCCGAAGACCGGGTAGAGCAGTCCCGCCGCGATCGGAATGCCGAGGGTGTTGTAACCGAAGGCGAAGACCAGGTTCTGACGGATGTTGCTCATCACCGCCCGGGACAGTTTGCGCGCCCGGACGAGGCCCTGGAGATCGCCTCCCAGCAGGGTGACGCCGGCGCTTTCGATCGCCACGTCCGACCCGGCCCCCATGGCCACCCCCACGTCGGCGGCGGCCAGGGCCGGGGCGTCGTTCACACCGTCGCCGGCCATGGCGACGATCCGACCCTCCGCTCTCAGCCGCTCGACGACCGCCGCCTTGTCCTGAGGCAGGACCTCGGCCTGGACGTCGTCTATGCCGAGCCGGCGCGCCACCGCCTCGGCCGTCGTGCGGTTGTCGCCGGTCATCATCACCAGACGCAGCCCCGACGCCTTCAGATCGCGGATGGCCTCGGCGGTGGTCGCCTTGACCGGATCGGCGATGCCCAGCACGCCGGCCGCAGCCCCGTCCACGGCCACGAAGATGGCGGTGGCGCCCTCCTGGCGAAGCGCTTCGGCCTCGACCTCCAGCGTCCCCACGTCGACGCCGATCTCGGCCAGATAACGGCTGTTGCCGAGCGCCACGCGGCGGCCGTCGACGACCCCGGTGACGCCGCGCCCGACGGGGCTGTCGAAGTCCGACGCCTCGGACAGAACCAGATTTTGGTCGCTCGCCGCCCGAACGACGGCGTCCGCCAGCGGATGCTCGCTGCTCCGCTCAAGACTGGCGGAAAGTCTCAGAAGCTCGGCCTCGTCGAACCCATCGGCTGGCCGGACGGCCGTCACCGAGGGGTGCCCCTCCGTCAGGGTGCCGGTCTTGTCGAGCACTAGGGTGTCGACCTTTTCGAAGCGCTCCAGCGCCTCGGCGTTCTTGATCAGCACTCCGGCGTGGGCTCCGCGCCCCACCCCGACCATGATGGAGATGGGCGTGGCGAGCCCCAGGGCGCAGGGACAGGCGATGATCAGGACCGAAACCGCCGCGACGAGCGCGTAGGAAAGCCGCGGTTCGGGGCCGGCGAGCCCCCACACGACCGCGGCCAGAACCGCGATGCCGATCACCGTAGGGACGAACCAGCCCGAGACTTTGTCGGCTAACCGCTGGATCGGGGCGCGGCTGCGCTGGGCCTGGGCGACCATCTGGACGATCTGGGCCAGCAGGGTGTCGGCGCCGACCTTGTCGGCCCGCATCACGAACGATCCCGTCTTGTTGAGCGATCCGGCGACGACCCTGTCGCCGATGTCCCGGGTCACCGGCATCGACTCCCCCGTCACGAGGGACTCGTCGAGGGTCACCCGCCCATCCAGAATCTCGCCGTCGACCGCCACCTTCTCGCCGGGACGGACGCGCAGCCGGTCTCCGACCGCGACCAGGTCGAGGGTGACGTCCTCGTCCCCGCCGTCGTCGCGAACCCGCCGGGCGGTCTTAGGGGCGAGGTCGAGCAGCGCGCGGATGGCCCCTGACGTCTGCTCGCGCGCCCGAAGCTCCAGGATCTGGCCGACCAGCACCAGGACGGTGATGATGGCCGCCGCCTCGAAATAGACCGGCGCGCTGCCGTCCATCCGCCGGACCGCCGCCGGGAACAGATGCGGCGCCAGCACCGCGACCACGCTGTAGATCCAGGCCGCGCCGACGCCGATGGCGATCAGGGTGAACATGTTGAGGCTGCGTTTGCGGAGGGACGCCCAGCCCCGCTGAAAGAACGGCCAGCCGGCCCACAGGACGACCGGCGTCGCCAGGGCGAACTGGATCCAGTTGGAGGTCTGGCCCGGAATCCGCATCGCCAGCCCGGTCAGATGGCCGCCCATTTCGAGCGCGAAGACCGGCAGCGTCAGAACCGCGCCGATCCAAAGGCGGCGGGTGAAGTCGATCAGTTCGTGATTGACCGGCGCCTCCGCGGTGACCGTCTCCGGCTCCAGCGCCATGCCGCAGATCGGACAGGAGCCGGGTCCCTCCTGGCGCACCTCCGGATGCATCGGACAGGTGTAGATCGCACCGGGCGTGACGGGAGCCGGTTCGGGCCGCTCGCCGAGATAGCGATCCGGATCGTCCACGAATTTGGTCCGGCAGCCCGCCGAACAGAAGACATACTCCTCCCCCGCGTGGGCGGCCCCATGCGCCGTGGTCGCCGGATCGACGGTCATGCCGCAGACCGGATCGATCGCCTGGGCGCCGGCTTGAGGCGTCTTGTTCGAACAACAGCCGTGACCGGCGGGATGGGAATGGGATGACGTAGCCATGACGGCTCCTCAGACAACCTCACTAACAAATATACTCCACAGGGGTATCGCGCAAGGTGTGACGGTGAGGTAGGATCGAACGGTCGGAACGAGGAACAGGATGCAGACCGAGATCAAGCCGAAGGTGTTGAACCGCCTGAGCCGCATAGAGGGACAGGTGCGTGGTCTTTCCAGAATGGTCGAGGAGGACCGCTACTGCATCGACGTCCTGACCCAGCTCCAGGCCGTTCGGGCGGCGCTGTCGCGTGTCGAGGGCCAGGTCTTGAAGGACCACATGGATCACTGCGTCATGGGCGCGATCGCGGGTGACGATCTCGCCGACCGCAAGGCCAAGGCGTCCGAACTGATCGAACTTCTCGGCCGCGCTTCCCGCTAGCCGGGGACGGACTCCCGGCGTTTGGTCGCCAGGCCCGGCGGTCGGCCTGGACATCCTCTCGTCTGGCTGAGGGACATGACATGTCTTGGGGGCGGCCTCACCCAGAGCCGCAGCGGTCCAGGCTGGCAAACCGGCCGAGGGCATGCCGAGCCCCGAGCCAGACTTGGACGTCCCGTATGACCGGCCGGCCCCGTCTGGCGTCGCGCATGAGGGATGTTCCCGCCCGATGCGTATCTCAATATGGCGGCGGTGCTGATCCGCCGCCCTTGGGGGGCCATCGCGAATGACATCCGTACCGCCGACCCGAGACGGCTATCCCGCCGATCTCAGGGCCCTGACCAGTCTGCGCGCCTTCCTCGCCTTGGGGGTGGTGCTGTTCCATTATCAGCTCCAATGGGATCCGGCCCTGGGCTTCAGCCCGATCATCGAGCGAAGCCGGCTGGCGGTGGACGCCTTCTTCATGCTGTCGGGCTTCATTCTGGCGCACGTCTACGGTCCGGCCTTCGCGAGCCGCGGTTTCAGTTACCGGCGTTTCATCGTCGCCCGGCTCGCGCGGCTTTATCCCCTGCACGTCGCGGTTCTGACGGGCGCCTTGATCATGGTGCTGGGCGCGACCGCCGCCGGCGTCCGCTTCGACGCCGAGGGCTACGGGCCGCTGGCCTTCTTCCAGACGCTGTTTCTCATCCAGGCCTGGTTTCCGACCGATGCGGAGTTGAACTGGAGCGGCCCGAGCTGGTCCCTGTCGGCGGAATGGTTCGCCTATCTGCTGTTCCCCGCCTACGCCTGGCTGGCCCTCCGTCTGCGAGCGCGGCCGTGGGTGCTGCTGGGGATCGGGGCCGCGGCGTTCGTCGCCGCAGACGCCTTCTACGTCCAGGTTTTCGGGAAGGTTCTTCCGCGAGCTGAGGACTCCCTCGGCATTCTCCGGATCGCCCCGGAATTCCTGGTCGGCATGGCGCTTTACGAACTCGGCCATCGGTGGCGGTGGAACCGTCCTGTGGCCGCCGCGACCGCCCTGTTCACGACCGTTCTGCTGCTGGGCGCGATGCAGCTGTCTCTGGACGACCGCATCATCGTCGCCCTCGCCGCCCCCATGATCCTGACCTGGTCCCAACTCGCGCGCGCGGACTGCGAGGGTCCCCTCGCCTCCCCAGGCCTGGTCTTCGCCGGAGAAGCGTCCTTCGCCCTCTATCTGGTGCACATGCCGGTGATCGTGGCCTGGAAGGGCGTCGTGGCCGAACTGCGCGGCATCGACAGCACCTTCCGCATCACGCCGGTCGAACTGATCGGATTGTTCATCGCCACGGCCCTGATCGCGGCGGCGCTGCATCTGCTCGTCGAAAAGCCCGGCCGAACCTGGATAAGGCGCCGGTTCGACAGGCGTCGCGACGAGCTCGCCCCGGCCGCGCTCAGCCCGCCGGCGCTCCGTGAGCCTGACGACCGCTGAGCCGACCGGTCTCTTCGCCCTTCGCGACGGCCGTCCGCTCGTTGGCGATGACACCGCCGTCGTCGAGAACCGGCCGATCCCGACCTCCGATCGACCCGTCGCGAGGACCTCCGTCGCGGATAAACCGCACCGTCTCCGTTCGGAGATGCGGCTCGGCCACGAAGCCGGCGTCCGCCAGGGCGAGATGCTGTGGCGTCGCGGGCGCGCCGCGCTCAGGTTTCCACCAGCCCTCCGTCGCCGCAGCCTTCGGAAGAAGGCCGCTGATGATGCGTTCGATATCGCGGAACGTTAGCACCACTTCGGTCCGCCTTTGACGCCGCAGATAGGTTGCGAGGGGCGCGTATTTGGCCATGAACCTCTTTTCCTCTCGCCGCCCCGCAGGTCAAGCGCTGCTCGGCCCCTGCGATAGCCACGAAGAAGCCAACACCAGGCTGGCTAGATGCGAGTGCGATTGACTCGCAACAAGGCCTGTGGTCAGACGCCCTCCCTGTCGTTCCCCTGAAGAGCTCCATGTCCCCTCGTCTCCTCGCCACCGTCGCCCTCCTGCCGCTGCTGCTGGCCGCGCTTCCCGCGGCGGCCCAGGAGGGGCCCACCCCGGACGCGACGCTTTTGGACGAGGTGGTGGTCGCCGCCTCCCGGATCGAGACCCCGCGCTCCGCGATCGCCGCCACGGTCGAGCTCATCGACGCCGAGGCCATCGTCCAGCAGACGGCGCTGGCCGCCTCGGCCGTCGATACGGTGGCGGCCCTGGTGCCCTCCTTCTCGCCGACGCGGCAGAAGCTGTCGGGCTTCGGCGAGACCCTGCGCGGACGCTCGCCGCTCTATCTCGTCGACGGCGTGCCGCAGTCGACGCCGCTGCGCGACGACAGCCGCGACGGCTACACCATCGATCCCTTCTTCATCGACCGGGTCGAGGTCATCTTCGGCTCCAACGCCATCCAGGGCGTCGGGGCCACCGGCGGCGTGGTCAACTACGTCACCGCCCGCACGCCGGCCGAGGGCGAAGGCCTGACGGGCCGGATGATGGCCCAGATCACAACCGACGATGAGCTGCAGGGCGACGGCGTCGGCGCCAAGATCGCCGCCATCGGCGGACGTGACTTCGGCGCCTTGGACCTGACCCTGGGCGCCGTCTTCGAAACCCGCGGGGCCTATTACGACGCCGACGGCCGCCGCATCGGCTTCGACGGCGCCCAGGGCGAGGTGCAGGACTCGCAGGTCCTCTCGCTGTTCGCGCGCGGCGGCTGGGATCTAGACGGCGATCGCCGGCTGGAGGGTTGGGTCAACCGGTTCGATCTGGAAGGCGACGGCGACTATGTGACCGTGGCGGGCGACCGGGCGACGGGCGTCCCGACCACGGCCGTGCGCGGCGCGGCACCGGGTAGGCAGCCGTCAAATGCCGTGACATCGGCGGCTCTGAGCTACACCGACCGCGACCTGTTCGGCGGCGTCCTGCGGGCCCAGGTCTTCGCCCACGATTACCAGGGCGTATTCGGCGGCGGCAGCTTCCCCGACTTCCAGGATCCCCGCATCGCCCCGGTCGGGACCCTGTTCGACCAGTCGGCCAACAATTCGGAAAAACTGGGCTTCAAGATCGACTGGCAGGGCCAGGTTCCCGGCCTGACGGGCCTGAAGGCACTGGTCGGCCTCGACGGCCTGCGCGACCGGACCTATCAGGAACTGATCCTGACCGGGCGCAACTGGGTGCCCGAGACGGCCTACGAGAGCCTGTCGCCCTTCCTGCAGCTGAATCAGTCGGTCCTGGCCGACCGCCTCAGCCTGTCGGCGGGCGTGCGGCACGAATCGGCGAAGCTTAAGGTCGACGACTTCCAGACCCTGTACGCCTACGGCCCTCAGACGGTGGCGGGCGGCGAGCCGGGCTTCGAGGAGACCCTGTTCAACGTCGGCGCCGCCTTCGAGGTGACGCCGGCTCTCCTCGTCCACGGCTCCTTCGCCCAGGGTTTCACCATGCCGGACGTCGGTCGGGTGCTGCGCGGCATCAACCGTCCAAACCAGGACGTCGACACCTTCCTCAACGTCGAACCGGTCGTGTCGGACAACACCGAGGTCGGGGTGGAATACCGCGGTGCGCGCGTCGAGCTGTCCGCCGCCGTGTTCCGGTCCGAGGCCGAACGCGGCTCGCTGCTGAACCGCCTGCCCTCGGGCATCTTCGAGGTGCAGCGGCAGCCCACGCGGATTGATGGACTGGAGCTGAAGGGTCTATGGCGCGCCACGGACGCCCTGACCCTTGGCGGCAGCTACGCCGCGCTCGACGGCCAGAGCGACAGCGACGGCGACGGCGACCTGGACCGCGACCTGAACGGGGCCAACATCTCGCCGGACCGCCTGCTGCTGTGGGGCGAGTACGAGACAGGCCCGATCGCCCTGCGCCTTCAGGCCCAGACCTTCCTCGCGCGCGACTTCGACGGCGAGCCCGCGGCGAACGGCTTCGAGGGTTATGCCGTGTTCGACGCCGTGGCCCTCTACGAGACCGGTTTCGGCGCGGTGTCGCTGGGGGTTCAGAATCTGCTAGACGAGCAGTACATTTCCTATTTCTCCGACACTCAGGGCCCGACCGACAACCTTCGCTATTTCGCCGGTCGCGGGCGCACGGCCACCCTGACCCTGACCCAGAGTTTCTGAGCCGGTGATGGGCGCGATCCGCACGTTCCACGCCTGGGCCGGGACCGCCCTCTCGATCCTGGCCGTGTTGTTCGGCCTTACGGGATCGTTGCTGGTGTTCGAGGACGACTGGATCCGCGCCACCGTCCCCGCCGCGCGCGCCGAGATCGATCTCGATGCCGCCCGTCTGGGTGCGGCGCTCAACCGGCTCGAGGCGGCCGAGCCCCGCCTCACCTCGGTGGTCCTGCCGGGCGGGGCGGTCGGCGTTCACCGGCTCTACCTGGCCGACGACGATTTCGGCTACGCCGACGCCGACGGCAAGGTGGTGGACAGCTGGCGCGGCGCGGCGCGAGCCGAGACCTGGATCTTCGACCTGCACCACGAGCTGCTGGCCGGTCACACCGGCAAGCTGGTCGCCGGCGGCGCCGGCCTGGCCCTCGCGCTGATGATCCTGACCGGCCTGATCGTCTGGATTCCCGCCTGGCGCGCCACCGGCTGGCGGGTCTGGCCCCGCTCGGGGGCCCGGCGCGAACTGATCGGCAGCCATCGTAATCTCGGCCTGATCTTCGCCATCCCGCTGGTCGTCTTCAGCCTCACCGGAGGGGCCATCGTCTTTCACGGCACGACCCAAGCCCTGCTGGGGGCCGTCCCGGCGCCGACGGCGCCGGTGGTCGGGACGGGAGACGTCGACTGGGCTCGCGCGCTGACGGAAGCCCAGGCCCGCTTCCCTGAAGCGACCCCGCGCATGGCCGTCCGCCCCGCCGCGCCGGGCAGGCCCGCCACGATCCGTCTGAAGCAGCCCGGCGAGTGGCATCCCAACGGCCGCACCACCGTGACCATCGATCCGGCCACCAGCCGGGCGGTCGCGACCTCCGACGCCAACGCCCTGCCGACCGGCGTCCGGGCCTACAACGCCTTCTACCCCCTGCACGCCAGTTCGGTCGGCGGCTGGCTCTATAGCGCGGTGACGGCGCTCAGCGGCGTCGCCATGGCGGCCCTGGGGGTGGTCGGCGCCTGGGCCTTCCTCGGAAAGCCCCGACGCCGCTCGCCTCGATCGAAACCGACCCGCTGAGGACAAGCGGGCGAGGGAGCGGAAGGGTTTGCCGGATTCCCGGGTCTTGCCCTCCGCTGGTCGCCACTCGAGGCCTGATGCACTCACACCGCCCCGCGCGAACCCCTACGCGCGACCACCGGCGGCAAGGCCTCGTTCACCGTGTCGGGCAAGCCTTCCTTGGCGCCTGTGGGGGGATGATGGCTGGATGACGGAAGATCCAGCACCCCCGGAGCGCCGACGCCCGCCGCCGATCGCGCGCGGCGGCTGGCTCGACCTTCTGCGTTTCGTCGTGGGGGCGATGATCGTCCTCTATCACTTCCGCGAGGCCGCTCCGATCCCCTTGCCGCTCTTCCATCCGGTCTTCGACCGCGGCTATCTGCTGACCGACTTCTTCATCATCGACTCCGGCTACGTTCTCGCCCGCGTCTACGGCGAGCGGCTCGCGAACCGGCGAATTCCGCTTTCCGTCTTCTACCGTCAGCGATTTCTCAGGGTGGTTCCGGCCCACATGACCGTCAGCCTCGCCCTGGCGGGGCTGGTGCTGACGGCGGCGATCCTGGGCCAAACACCCAGCCACCCGGAATGGTTCGACTGGTCCCGGTTTCCCGCCCAGTTCTTTCTGGTGCAGGCCTATGGGGTGCCGGGCGGAGAGGGATGGAACGCGCCGACCTGGACGCTCTCGGCGCTCCTGGGCTGTTACGTCAGCCTGCCCTTCCTCGCTCGCGCGGCGCGCGGCCTGTCCCCATGGCTGATCCTCGCTCTTGGGGTGGGCGGGCTGCTCGCCGCCAACCTGTCCGCCCACGCCGCCTTCGGGTTGCCGATCTACGAGATGCCGTTGCGCCTCGGCTTCCTGCGGGCCTTTCCGCTGTTCGCCCTCGGCGTCGCCGTGGCTCTGTTCGCCCGGCACGTCTACTGTCCGCCCCGACTGGCGGCCGGTCTAGGTGGTTTCGCCCTGGTGGCTGTGGCGGGTCTGCAGGCTCTGGGACCCAATAATCTGGCGACCCTCGGCCTCCTGACCGTCATCATCTTCGCCACCGGGGCCTTGCCGGTCCGGCGCCCGTCCAGGCTGGTCGAGCACCTCGCCCTGATGGCGTTCGCGATCTTCCTGACCAACGAAGTGGCCCGGATCGTGTGGTTCGGCGGGCTCGAGGCCGTCGATTGGCGGAGTTGGAGTCCGTTAGTGCAATGGACCGCCTGGGCGGTCGGCCTGGCCGCGGCTTTCGGCGGCGCCGCCGTCTTCCGCTACGGCTTCGACCGGCCGACGCAGGTCTGGTTCAATCGTCCGAACTCGGAGACGCGATCGACCTCCGCCGCGGCCAAGTCGCCCGTTCCCGCGCTATAGGCCGGTCCTTCGCACAACCTCGGCGAGGTTCACATCATGGCGGCGGGGGGCGCCTGGGTGCCCATGATCGCCACGATCAGAAGCAACATGGCGGCCAGCACGGTCTCTAAAGCCAGGCTGCGCCGCAGGCGGCGCAAGGCGAGCGGACGGGCCTGCTCATCCTCAAGCGCCGATCCGAGATGCGGGGTCAGGACGAAGCGGTTCGACGCCGCGAGGGCCAGCATGCCGGCGAACAGGACGAGTTTCAGGACCAGAAGAACGCCGTAGGGCGTCGTCAACAGGCTCCCGAGCCGGCTGAGTCCGATGAGATAGGCGCTGTTCACCAGACCCGTGATCGTCAGCAGGACGACGGCGAGCGTTCCCAGACCGGAGAACCCCTCCAGGGCGGCGTGCGTCACCGACGCGCCCGCCGCGTGCCCGTGGCGGGTACGCAGCATCAGGAACAGCGCGACCAGACTGCCGAGCCAGAGTCCGGCGGCGAGCGCGTGAACGACATCGGCGATCAGATGCGGCCAGCGGCCCGCCCCTTCCGTCGCCGCGCCGTGACCGGTCCAGGCCAGGCTGGCGCTCAACACGGCGCCGACGACAGTCAGCGCGATCCAGCCGCCGCGTCCCGGTTTCGGGCTGAGCAGCAGCACGGCGGCCAGAAGAGCCATCGCCGCGCGAACCAGGAAGCCGACGCCCAAGCCCGTGCCGAAGGCCACGTAGGACAGCGACTCCGGCTTCAGCGCATCGGTCAGCGATCCCGCCATCACGGCGGTCTGGACCACTAGGTTGGCGAGAGCAGCCAAGACGGTCGCCACGGCGGCGACCAGTAGCGTCGTTCGCGGCCACCTCTCGGCGGCCGCGTCCGACATGGGCATCCTGAACGCGAAGAACAGGGGGACGCCAAACAGCAGGACGGCGCCGATGTACTGCCCCAGCCTCAGCAGGACGACCGTTGTCTCCATCTGATCAGCGGACCGAGAAGTTGGTGGACCCCGTCATCCGGTGCCCGTCCGGAGACGCCACCCGCCAGTTGACCACATAGGCCCCGGCCGCCAACGGCCTCGCCGGAGCGCCCGAGATCGTCTTGCCGTCCTCGGACACCCGTGTCTGGACACGGATGGTCGCGCCCGCCGCATTGACGAGATCGAAACCGGAGAAGGCCGGCGCCACGCGCTCGCTGAAGGTGAGGCTGATGGTGCGCGGCGCCGCGACCGCAGCGCCGGCGGCCGGCGTGGCGCTCACGAGACGCGCGTGTGCATCCGCCTGACCGGCGACCAGGGAAAGCGCCGCGACGGTCGCGGCGAGCGATGCGATTTTGAAACGGGTCAACTCAAACTCCTAGGAAGGGACGCCCCTACTGTCTCTTACGCGGCACGCGCCCCCGCCCCTCACGAAATGAAACTGAAGCCGGCCGGCCCCCGACAAAAACACTCGACGGCGGGTTCATCCACAAACTCGGCTTCAGGGATTTAAACCGGATCAGTTGGTGGCGGCCGGCAAGCAGAGACACATCTACCAAGGGAAGGCCGGACAAAGTGAGTCACGGTCCAGTCGCGCTTCGGCACAGCGGGTCCGCTCAACCGCTGTCACCGGCAGGGCGCCGGTCTGGACGACAACGCCTTGTAGAGGCGCCGCCGCGTCGCAGACCGCAGGTCGCTAAGCGCCGCCTCGCCGATCGCCTAGACGCGGAACTCGAGCATCACGCGAGAATTCGCCGATTACTGCTCGTCGGCGCATAGTCGAAAGTTCATGCGCTTCGGGGCCCACCAGCGCCTGCGTAAACGCTAGCAGTCGGTTCAACCGGTCACTGGATATCCCGCGAGCCTTACCCATCAGTTCGCAACGCGCCATAACGACAGGCACCACAGGCTCGCCGCAGACTGTGAACCCGATCCTCAAGAATCGAAGGAACAGGGCGCCTGAGAACCACGCGGGGTAGAGGCTGGTGCGCCACGGCGCCTGCGCTATCCGACCTGCCGGTCTGCACACATTGGTTTGGGCTCTCTTCCGACGAAGCGCACCGTCTCCGCTTTCAGATCGACTTCAGCTGCGAACCCTGCCGAACCCGAGCCTACTTCTGCGGCGCGCCATCGGCGTCGTCTGCGCCGTGCGACCGCCAGCCTAGGTCACTAGACGCCTTCGGCCGAAGACCGCCGATGATCCGTTCGATGCCGCAGAAGCTTAGTCGCACTCGGTTTTGCGCCGCCGTCGCAAATCACCCGCCAACGGATCATGCCTTCCGTACCCCCATTTCGGCGACGCCAGCGGCGAGGGTCAACCTTGAGGGGTGTTTGGTTTGAACCGTTCCCGAAACGTCGGGTAAGCTGAAACCATCGTCACCCAGGCTCGCAGTTGGAGCAGTTTCTTGACGGCGCTTTCGGACACCATCCAGTTCACAGTCATTCGAGGCGAAGGCGATTGGCGCGTCCTCCGCGATGGCCGAGACGCCGGCCACTTCGATTTCAGCGTCGACGCCATCGAGTCAGCCCTGGTCCGCGCTACCACGTTGATCGAAAAGGGCGAGACCGTCGAAGTTTTCGTCCAGGACGCGGCAGGCCAGCTTAGACAGGTCGATCCTGTCGGTGGCGAGGTACTGCACTAACGTCCTCGACCGTCGTCGAGCGCCGATATCCGGTCTTCTGCACCTGTTCGAGCAATCCCCACCGGCTTGGAAAGCGTTGTTCGACGCGTCCGAGAGCTCCGACCATCCCGGTCGACTGAAAAATTCGCGACATATGAGGGAAGGGAGGAGACGCCGCGCAGTCAACAAAGAGGGGCCGCGATTTGGCCGCAATGTCGCTAGGGGGAAACCATTGGCCAATAAGTTTTCAGGAGCCGGCTCGTCGCCTCCTCTGTCCTGACCGGAATCACGATCGTGGCGACAGCGACGGCCCTGCCTGTCGCGGCGCAAAACCGTCCCTCCTCCGAGACATCGTCATCCGAACCGGCCGCAGAGCTGGAAGCTGTTGTCGTCACCGGGTCTCGCATCGCCCGACAGGACTACATCGCCAACAGCCCGATCGTGACCGTGACCCAAGAGGATTTCCAGGCGACGGGATCGGTCAACATCGAGAGCTTGATCAACGAATTGCCGCAGTTCACGGCCTTGGGCAACGCGGCCTCTAACAGCCCAAATCTGGCGGGCCAAGCCAATGTGCAACTCCGTGGTCTTGGATCGACGCGAACCCTCGTTCTTCTCGACGGGCGCCGGATGGTCCCATCCAACGCCTCGTCGGTCGTCGATCTCAACCTGTTGCCCACCCCCCTGATCGCTAGCGTCGAGACGATCACGGGCGGAGCCTCCTCGACCTACGGATCGGACGCGGTGGGCGGCGTGCTCAACTTCCTGCTCGACCGCCGCTTTGAAGGCTTCAAGCTAGACGCTCAGTACGGGGCCTCCGACCAGGGCGACGCGGAGGCGGAGGCGGTCAGCCTAACGCTCGGCGGGGACTTCGCCGAGGGACGGGGTCACGCTGTTCTTTCGGCCAGCTATTCCAACCGGGCGTCCGTGCTCAACGCCAGTCGCTCTTTCTCGCTCATCGGCGGGTTCGCCGGCGCCTCGCCGCTCGGGTCGACGGTGTTCGACGCCTCAAACTTGCCGACAGCCGCCGCCGTCAACGCCGCCGTTTCCGGCGCTGCACGGGGCGATACGTTCGGCTTCAACAACAACGGAACCTTGTTCACCTATCAGGGCGCGCGCGATTACGTGAGTCCCGGCGGCATAGACTATGAGGGGTTCCGCAAGCCGGGTCCGTTGCAGCAGACGGACTTCACCTACAGCACCGTTGATCGCAACTATCTGATTATTCCCCAGACCCGGTACAATGTGTATGCGGCCGCGAGCTACGAGCTCACCGAAGCGGTCGAGTTTTACACGGACGTCCTGTTTTCTCAGTATCAGGCCGGCAACCAGCTCGCGTCCAACCCGGGTACCGGCCCCACTACGGGCTTCCGTATCCCATCTACCAATCCGTTCATTCCTACTGAACTGCGCGGTGTCCTCAACTCGCGACCCAATCCGGCCGGGAGTTTCCGCCTCGACAAACGATTCAACGAGCTCGGTCCGCGCCGCCAGAACGAAAATTACAGCGTCTACCAGATCACCACGGGCTTACGCGGCGATCTGGTCGGTCTGCGCGACTGGACCTACGACGCCTACTTGACCTATGGCCGGGTAGACAACGACACCAATTACACTGGCTATCTCTCTCGCTCCGCCATTCAGCGGCTCCTGGAGGCGTCAGACGGCGGCGCGTCGCTCTGCACCGGCGGTTTCAACCCCTTCGGCGCCAATCCGTTGAGCGCCAGCTGTATCGCCTATGTCAGCCGGGTGCCGCGCAATAAAACTACGAACGATCAGCGTGTAGTGGAAGCCAATTGACGTGACCCCCGTTTCTCATCCAGCCATAACGAGAGTCCTAGGTTGATCTGAGCTGTGATCGGCTGGGTTGGCAAGAGGCCGGTCAGCGCAGCCTCCAACCAGCGCAGCAGGCCGGCCGATGTGTCCGGTGAGCGCTTCTGCATAAGCCTGCGGCGTCAGCCACCCGAGCTTCGAGTGCGGACGCTGCTCGTTGTAATCGCGTCGCCACGCCTCCAGCACGGCGCGAGCGTGCGGCAGCGAGCGGAACAGCGTCTCGTTCAGCAGCTCGTCACGCAGCCGCCCGTTGAAGCTTTCGTTGAAGCCGTTCTGCTGGGGCTTGCCCGGCGCGATGTAGTGCCAGCCGACGCCGGTGTCGTCGGCCCAGGCCAGGACCGCGTTCGAGGTGTACTCCGTGCCGTTGTCGCTGACGATGGTGTCGGGCCGCCCTCGCTGCCGGATGACGGCGTCCAACTCCCGCACGACCCGCGCGCCCGACAGCGAGGTGTCGGCCACCAGCGCCAGGCACTCGCGCGTGCAGTTATCGATCACCGTCAGGATGCGGAAGCGCCGCCCGTCCGTCATCTGGTCTGCGACGAAGTCCAGCGACCAGCGCTGGTTGGGCGCCAGCGGCAGGTCCAGCGGTCGCCGCGGGCCCATCGCTCGCTTCCGGCCGCCGCGCCGGCGCACCGTCAGTTGCTCCTCGCGATAGATCCGCTGGACCCGCTTCCTGTTGACCGCATGGCCCTCGCGCCGCAGCAGCACGTGCAGGCGACGATAGCCGAACCGTCGACGGTCCTGGGCCAGGGCCTTCAGCCGGTCGCGCAGAGCGCCGTCGTCCGGGCGCGTCGCCTGATAGCGCACGCTCGTCCGATCGACGCCCAGCACACGGCACGCCCGCCTTTCGCTCATCTCGTAGGCGGCCTGCAGATGGCCAGCCGCCTCGCGATAGCCGGCGGGCGTCACCACTTTTTTCCCAGCAGGTCCTTCAGGGCCACGTTGTCCAGCATCGCGTCCGCCAGCATCCGCTTCAGCCGGGCGTTCTCATCCTCGAGCGCCTTGAGCCGCCGAGCCTCCGACACGTTGAGCCCGCCAAACTTGGCCTTCCATTTGTAAAAGGTCGCCGAGCTGACCCCGTGGCGTCGGCACACCTCCGCCGTCGCTACACCGGCCTCCTGCTCCCACAGGATCCCGATGATCTGCTCTTCCGTGAACCTCGATCGCTTCATTCTGTCCGTCCTTCGTTGGGCGGACTCTAGCTATTCCTGGAGGAGTTTCAGGGGGTCACGTCACCCCAAACAGCTTCTGGAAAGCGCCCTGCGCATGCGGCCGGACCGCATCCTGCTGCAGGAGCTTCGCGACGGCACGGCCTTCTTCTACCTGCGCAACGTCAACTCGGGGCATCCCGGTTCGATCACCACCGTGCACGCGGATTCGGCCGCCCTCGCCTTCGAGCAACTGACCTTGCTGGTGCGGGAATCCGAAGGCGGGCGCGATCTGCCGCGCGAGGACATCCGCGCCCTGTTGCACCTGCTCGTCGATGTCGTCGTCCAGATGAAGAAGGTCGACGGCCGGTTCCGTGTGACGGAGATCTGGCATGACCCGCTTCGCAAGCGCCAGCCCGGCGACTAGGGGGGCGCTGATCGCCACCGCGGGCCTCGCCGCCGCCGCAGTCCTGGGCGTTCTCACCGTGACCATCGCCCTCATCGGCCTGGGTCGGTTCTCCGGCGATATCGACCCGACGCGCGTCCCCGGCTGGCTCTGGTACTACCGTCACGATCCCGAGTTGCGGCGCTGGCTGGCCGTGGGCCTGTCATGCGCGGGTCTGGTCGGCGGGATCCTGATCGTCGCCGTGCTGCTCCACCAGAGACGCCCGCTGCACGGCGCCGCCCGATGGGCGTCGGCGGCCGAACAGCGCCACGCCGGTCTGAGGTCGCGCCGCGGCGTGGTCCTGGGGCGGGCCGACGGCGCCTTCCTGATCGCCGACGGCCCCGAGCATGTGATGCTCTACGCCCCGACGCGCACCGGCAAGGGCGTCGGCGTGGTCATCCCGAACCTGCTTGCTTGGCCGGACTCGGTCGTGGTGCTGGACATCAAGCGCGAGAACTATGTCGCCACCGCCGGCTACCGCGCCGAGGCCGGCCAGACGGTCCATCTGTTCGATCCCCTGGCGTCGGACGGCCGAACCGCGCGGTTCAACCCCCTGGCCCACATCGACCGCGCCGATCCGATCCAGGTGCTGGACGAGCTTCAGCGCATGGCGGCGATGCTGTTTCCAGTCCATGACAGGGCCGATCCCTTCTGGGCCGAGGCGTCGCGCACTGGCTTCATCGGCGTGGGCGGCTATGTCGCCGCCACGCCCGATCGCCCCTTCACCCTCGGCGAGATCTTCCGCCAGCTGACCGCCGGCAACGCCCGTGCTCGGCTGCCCCGCATCGTCGCGGCGCGCGCGCGGGAGGGACGCCCTCTTCCGGGGCCCGTCGTCGCCGCCCTGACGGACTTCACCAGCTCCAGCGAGAACACCTTCGCCTCCGTGCGTCAGTCGATCACCACTCGCATGGGGCTGTGGCTCAACCCCCGGATCGACGCCGCCACCTCGGTCTCGGATTTCGACCTGCGCGACCTGCGCCGCGGCGATCTCTCCCTCTATCTGGGCGCCACGCCGGACAACATGCTGAGGATCCAGCCGCTCTATGCGCTGCTTTTTCAGCAGCTGGTCGATCTCAACAGCCGCAGCCTTCCCGCCCCCGCCGACCGTCCGACCCTCGTCCTGCTCGACGAATTCGCTCGCCTCGGCCCGGCGCCGGTGCTGGCCCACGCCTTCGCCTGGGTGGCGGGCTACGGACTGCGTCTGCTGGCCGTGCTTCAGAGTCCCTCCCAGCTCCGGGCGCTCTACGGACCCGATCTGGCAGAGGACGTGATGACCAATTGCGGCATCGAGATCGTCTTCGCGCCCAAGGAACTGAGGATCGCCCGGGAGCTCAGCGAACGGCTGGGCTATTATACGACGGACGGGCGAAGCCGCAGCCGGCCGGCCGGCCTCGCGCGCGGCCGACGCAGTACGACCGTGTCCGACCAGCGCCGGGCGCTGATGCTGCCCCAGGAGCTCATGCAGCTTCCGCAGACCGCCCTGATCGTCCTGAAGGCCGGTCTTCCGCCTGTTCGCGGCCGCAAGATCGCCTACTGGCGCGACCGGATTTTCCAGCGCCGTCTGCGTCCCGCTCCCACGCCCGGGCCGACGGTCGAAGCGCCGGTCGTCCCGCCCGCTCTCGAGGAGGATCCCATGGATTTCGACGTCATCGCCCGCGCCTTCGCCGCCGAAGGCCTTCCTCCGCCCCCGCCCGACGCGGATGAAACCGATGTGGCGGCCTGGCTCGACCGCGTCGTCGACGCCACCCCGCCGGAGCGCGAGCCATGACCCCGTCAGAGCCCGCTCCGGCGGTCAACCGCCTGCGGCCCGCGCCCGGCGCACCCGCCCGCTCCACCGCCAAGGGCGACGTGCCGGACGCGGTGCTCGACCGCTATCTGGTCGAGGGCGATCTCAGGGGCCGGGCGGAGCGGTTCTTCCGGGATCATCGTGCGCCCGCGCCGATGTTCCGCGACCGGGGTGGATCGCTCACCTCGACCCAGGCCTATCCCGACGCCGTCATCGACATGCTCAAGATCGCGCGGCACCGCGGCTGGGAGCGGATACAGGTCTCTGGCGACCCCGCCTTCCGGCGCGAGGTCTGGATCCAGGCCCAGAGCCTGGGTCTGGAGGTCCACGGCCATCGGCCCAGGGACCGCGATCGCCAGGCGGCCGGAATCGACCGGGCTTCCTCCCAGAAGGCCCTCCAGGATCCGCTCGCCGAGCGGCTCGCCCGCGCGGCCGTGGTGGTGGCCCGTCTCATCCCCGATCCCGCCATCCAGACCAAGCTGCTGGAGGCCGCCTGGGCGCGCGCCGGCCGCGCGCGTCCGACGGAACGGGACACGACGCGCGACCGCGAGCGGCGGCGCTAGCGGTCGCGCCTAGAAAGTGTTCTTCAGATACGGCGACACGGTGAAGGCCGGGAATCCGACGCCGTCCCTCATCCGGTTCATCAGGTCCCAATACATGCCCAGCGCCAGCGGATCGCGGATGTCCGCCGGAATATCGAAGCTGTAATCGCCCTCGAACCGGTCGCCACGTCGCCAGGCCCGGGCGAACTCCGGCGAGAGGTAGGCGAACAGGGCCCGGCGGATCTGGTCCAGGAACTCGCCGATGGTGCTGGCGTGATAGGAGAAGACGTCGGTGTAGAACCACTGCTGGAAGTCCGGCACCGACCGATAGACCATCCCCTCATCGACCTCATGGCCGTGCCGCGCGAGCATCGCCCTGATCTGCTTCACCCGGGCATCGAGCCGGGAGAAGTTGTGCTTGTTGGCGTCGCCGACGACCTTGAGCAGCCAGATGCGGGAGACGCGCAGGTCCACCGACAGGTCGAGTCCGGGAAGCCAGACCTTGGGACAGACGCACTCCGCGTTCAGCCAGTCCGCGAAGGCCGAGGCGGAAGCCGCCAGACCGGAGGCGTCGGCGCCCAGCGTCGGCTGACGGCCGATGGCGTCCAGATAGAACAGATAGGTTCGATCAGTTTCGCGCGCGCCTGCGGTCGACGGGGCGAAGGCGAAGGGCAGCGCAGACGGCCGGGGCTGGGCCAGGAAATCCGCCAGCAGGATGGCGAAGACCCGTTTGTGGGTTCCCGACTTGAACACCAAATTGGTCGGGCGGGAGGTCATCGGGTACTCGAAGATCTCCAGATTGACCATGTCGTCGATCATGTCCCAGACCGCCTTGAGCAGGATCGCTTCCTGCTCGATCGGGGCGTAGCGCGGGGTCAACCCGTCGCCGCGGCGTTGGCGCGGTCCGCGAGCGCCGCACACGTCTCCATGAGCTTCTCGAATGGCTCGGCGTCCGCCTCCAGCAGGCCGTCCTCGACCATCCGGCGGTAGTCATCCCCGAGGGCCTCCAGCGAGGCGCCTTCAGGCTTCAGACGCAGCCCGCCCGTGACCGCCTGTCCATAGTCGATCTCCGCGCCGTCGGCGGTCTCGCGGAAGAACATCGCCTTGTGGCGCGCGACCGCCTCGGCGACCGCCCGATCCGCGATCGCGGTCTCGGCGAAGCCGGCCGCGTCCAGTCGGGACAGATCGTGCCAGTGGCGAGAGAAGCGATCGCCCCGGAGTCGTCCCTGCGCGCAATAGACGTGGGCGGCGGTGGCCTTCTCCCAGAACGTCCGCTCGGCCGCCATCACCCGCGGCGTGGCGGTCGGGAAGACGACGCCTTGCAGATGGGCCGCCGCATCGCAGACCACGGGTCGCGGCGCGCTCGGCTCGCCGGTCGCCCGCGCGCCGAACTCGAGCATCACGCTGGGCGAGACATAGCCGGTGCCAGTGCTGGTCGGCGCATAGTCGACGAAGGCCTTGGCGCCTTCGATCCGCACCGTGGCGCCGACGCCGTCTGCGGCGATCCGGGCCTCCAGAAGCGGCCGCACCTCGCCCTCTACCCAGAGCGGCAACAGCCGCTGAACGTCCCGGGACCAGCGCCGCTCCTCGGCGCGAGTCTGCGGCACGGGGTCTTCAGGCGCATCGGCCAGATCGGGAAGCAGGCGACGGATGTCCCAGGTCAGATCGATGTCTTCCGAGAACCGCTGGATGACGTCGTAGGCCTTGGACAGGGATGTCCCGCCCTTGAAGACCAGGCCTTCGCCCAAGGGCGACTCGAACAGCGCGTTCAGGGCCCAGACGACCCAGACGTCCTTCTCGAGCAGATGGGCGGGCCGGCCGGAGTCCGACGCCGCCGCCGCGAGGGCTTCAGCGCGGTCCTCGGCCGAAAGCTGCAGGAAGATTTCAGACATGGGCCGCCTGGCTGACCGACCGCGCCAGCCAGGTGGGCAGACGCGGTCCGACGGACACCAGTTCGCCGAAGGCGGCGGGTCCCAGCTTTCGTTTCAGGGCCTCCAGCGCCGTCGCGGCCTTCTCCGGCCCCAGCCAGGCCAGGGCGCGAACCGCTTCGCCGGCCGGACGATCGGCCAGGAGCAGCTGCCATGCCGGCGCATGTTTGAACTCCACCGTCTGCTTGCCAACGTTGAGGAGCCGGCTCTTGCCGTTGGTCAGATAGACCATGCGGATCGGCACCTGGGTGGTCAGGCCCAGAGCGTTGGCCGCCGCCGCCCCGTTGGAGGCGACGACCTCGCCGCGCTGCTCGCTCACCGCGCGCACGACCGTTTCCACCGAAGGCGTCCGCGATCCGAAGCGGCTTTCCAGCGGACGCATGTAGACGCCGCGCCCGGCGCGCACGAGCCGCCCCCGTCGCACGAGGCGCGACAGGGCCTGATCCACCGCCGCGCGGCTGCCCAGATGGAGCAGCCCCTTGGCGGCGACCGGCGCGCCCTCCGGCAGGGCCCGGACGCGCTCCATGATCTGTTCAGCAAGGACTTGCATGATCGTCTCCGTGTCAGAAATATAGTTCTGTTTCTGACACTCCGCAACCGGGCCCGTGGAGTCGCGCCGCTTCATCGGCTTCGCTCTCGCCCGGTCGAGCGATCGACGCCTGCGTCCCTCAAGGCCTGGTCGCGCGTCTTCGGCCCGGGCCGGTCCCGCACGAACCGCTCCACCACCAGGGCCAGGGTGCGATCCGCCAGCCGATCGGACCGACCCAGTCGAACCGCTTCCGCGACCAGAGCGCGCCGCATCGCCAGTTCACGCGCCTGAATTGCCTCCAGCCACGGTCCCTCCCCGCCGTCGCCCCGGAGCGCGTCGCGGTAGGCGGCGGCGAGCGTCTCGGGCAGATCGCCCTTCCCCGCCACGAACCGCTCCCGCATCTTGCGGATCGGCGTCCGCTCCGCCTTTCGGGTCACGCCGCGCGTCCGCCGCGGGGTGGCCTCCGCCTCGATGGACCGGTCGCGCAGCGCCCGGGCGAAGCCCTCGCGCCAGATCTGCAGGTCGGCCTTGCGCGGATTCAGCCGCTCGCCCTCGCGTCCCAGCCGGCGCACCGTCAGATGCACGTGCGGGTGCCGTCCCTCGTCGTGCAGGGCGAAGACATAGGGGAAGCGCTCGCTGAAGGTCTCGGCCGCGAAGGCCCGGGCGGCGTCGTGCAGACGCACCGCATCCGTCCCCGCCGGCATGCTGAGCACGATCGACAGGGAGACCGAGGCGTCACGCCTGCGTCCCGGTTCCATCGCGAACTCCTCGGCCCAGTCGCGGGCGAGCGCATGCACCTCAGCGCGCCCGTCCAGCCGCTCCCCGTCCGGCCCTTCCAGAGTCAGGGCGCCATTGCGGCTGATGTAGTCGAGGTGCGCCTTCAGGTGGCCGCCGTCCCGGGTACGGCCGGTCACCTTGACCATCACCTCCGGCGCCCGGCGCAGGACCCGGATGAAGCGGGCGGCCGACTCCTGCCCTCTGTTCCGAGACGGCCGAAGCACCGCGGGCGTGATCCGCGCGCGGCGCGGATCGACCGGCGGCCGCAAGGCTTCCTCGAACCCGCGCGGCGAGCGGAAGTCGCTCACGGCCGCCCGGCCCAATAGGACAGGTTGCCGTCAAAGGCCTCGCCGAGCGCTTCCACCCAGGCCGCGATCTCAGCCTGAAAGGCGCCGAGCTGGGCCATCTCCAGATCGAGTACCTGCCCCTCCATCACCGCCGTGTTCAGGGCGCGGGCGATCTGGTTGATGTTCACGCCGATGCGCCGCAGCTCGCGCCGCACCTCGATCAGCGCCAAGGCCTCGGGACGGCTGAACTGCGGACGATCCCGCAACCGCCGCCGGATGAGCGCGACACTCCATTGGGTTCGCGACAGCCCCACGGCGGCGGCCTCGGCCTCCAGGAGACGCAGGTCGGTCTCGCCGAGGCGCAGGGTCAGCTTGCCCGACCTGGGCGCGCTGACCGCCTCCGGCGGCGCCGGAAAGGACGCCTGCGCAGCCCCCTCCATGAGCCGGCGAAGCAAGCGCGAGCGCCCGCCCTGCCCCGCCGCCGCGGCGTCGAACCGGCGGATCAGATCGGGCGAGACGCGAAGGGTGAGGCGGTCCATCGGGAGGTGGGTCTGTCAGACGTTGCCGGCGCAAAGCCTATCCTGCCCTTGACCGTCACCCCCCTCGCCCCGTAGGCCTCCGGTGCTGCACGTCCTCCCCTCGGCGACCGCTGCACGGCCGCTCGCCCGCCGTCCTGTCGGACGCCCCAGCCGGACGGATCATGAGGAGGGAAGCGGCCTCGGAGGCAGACGCCCGCGCTTTCGCGCGGGCGTCCTCCGTCAGCGGATCAGCAGCAGGGTCCGCCGTTACAGCAGGCCGCGAGAAGCTCGCAGCAGGAGGCGGCGGCCTTGACCACCGAGTCGGGCGCGGCCGCGAAGGCAGCCGAGGCCGAGGTCAGCAGCACGAGGGCCGCGAGCGAAAAAGCACGTTTCATTGTTGATCTCCATGGATCGGTTTTCTGAGAAAAGGATCGTCGGTGGAGATCAGGTTCGAGGGGGCGGGTCCTCCGCTTCCGGCTCCACCCCCGCGAGGGCGTCGGCCGGTAAACGATCGTGCACATCGGCGGAGGCCGCTACCGGGACGGCCGCGGCGGGCGTCGGAACCAGGCCATGGCAGAGCACGGCGCACAGCCGAGCGCAGCTCATCTTCACGGGATCGCAGGGGGCATCCGGACTGGAGCCGTCGGCGGGCGCCATCGGCATCGACATGGCCGCGGCCGGAGTCTCCCAGGCCGTGACCGGGCTCGACGCGAACAGCAGGGCGAACACGGCCAGAATGGCCGGCGCCCAGGCCGCAGTTGTTCGACGTCCGATCATCAAGCTCAATACGTCCAGCAAGACCCCAAGGTTACAGCGCAGGTGACGCGCGCGCCAGCCATGACCGGCGCGCGCCCCTGCATCTTTTACGTCCCCGGCGTCAGCCGCCCTCGCCGGCCGCATGAAGAAAGTCCACGGCGCGCTGGGCGTGGGCGGCGGCCGAGAAGATGAATCGCTTGTCGTCGCGCAGCACCTCGAGCCATGAGGCGACATAGGCGGCGTGATCCTCGCGCGGCTCGAGAGCCAGCCCCAGGTCGGCGCAGAGGAAGGCGGCGCCGATTTCGGCCACCAGTTCTTCCCGGGCGTAGCCGGCGTCTCCATGCCGGCGGCGTCCGAAGTCGCGGTCGAGCCGAGCGGGGTGCCTGGTCCAGTGCGTCAGCTCGTGGCCCAGCGTCGCGTAGTAGGCTTCCGGATCGCGGAAGCTTTCGAACACCGGCATCTGCACGAAGTCCGGTCCCGGCGCATAGAAGGCGCAGCCGCCGCCATGACGGACGTCGGCGCCCGTCGCGGCGAAGAACGTCTCGGCCCGGGCGATCCGTTGACCGAGGTTCAGGACCGGCGCGGGCGCCGGGGCGGACGAGGCCGGGAGACCCTCGATCTGTTCGACGTTGAAGACCGTGTAGGCCTTCAGGAACGGAATGCGTCGGGTCGTCTCCTCCCCGGCGTCGTCATCGTCGATGCGGACCAGCTGGTCGGCGTAGACGACGGTGGAGCCCTTTCCGCCCTTGCGGACATGAGCGCCCAGGGCCAGCGCCTGCCGGAAGGTCATCCAGGTGGAGGACTGAAAGCCTCGGGCGGCGGCCTCGCCCCACAGCAGGACGACGTTGACGCCGCGGTAAGGCGTGCCGTCGTGCCGGAGGGGTCGGCTGACGCTTTCGGATGCGGCCCAGGGCTGGCTCCAGGGCCGGACGCCGGCTTCGAGCTGGGCGACGATCTGGTGGGTGATGCGGGTGTAGAGGTCGGGACGTGAGGGTTCGTTGGGGCGCGACATGGCGGCCTCCTCAAGACGGGATTTGAAGAAGGGGCGGCGGCGCTGTCGTCAGCGCCGCCGCGGCTCGCTCAGCGGGACCAGATCAGGCTGTGTCCGCCATCGATCTCGACCAGCGAGGCGTAGATCGGGGCCGGGAAGCTGGGATCGTCGAGCTTGACCGACAGGTAGTCGCGGTTCTGCTGGCTCGTTTTCTTCCAGGCCGCGCCGAACTCGGTCTGGCCGGAGAAGATGCGGAAATCAGGAGCCTTGTCGTCGGTCTTGTCATTGGCCCGGAGTTGGGCCGCCTTGACGTTGAGGGTCAGGGTCTTGATCGAACCGCTGTAGCTGCCGTCCGCTTGCTGGGTGAAGGAACCGATGGTGGCCATGGAAGTCTCTCCTTGCTGATCTCGGGCCACGCCTGCCGCGGCCTCGATGGCGATCGGCGGACCGGAGGCCGGGCGGCCCGCAGGCGAGCACAGGGAGCCCCGCAGCGCAGCGGAGGACCGGGAGCGCGACTTTCTTGCCTCGCGAGGAAGGCCGTCAGGCCGGGGAAGAAAGTCGCGCGAACGGTTGCGGAAGCCGGACGGGCTTCGGTCAGATCAGGCCATTGAGAGGCCGCGCAAGGCTTGGCGCGTCGCAGGAGAGACGGCTGGTCACCGCCGCTTGAACCATGCGGCCAATCGCGGCGCTCGTAGGGATCGTGCCGCCAATGCCGGTGCATCCGCTCCGCCACCAAAGACGTGCCCAGGATTCACCGCTTCCGCGTCGTCGCAGCTGACGCGCGGCATGGCGACGGGCGCGGCCACGCCTGGCATGAATCTGAGGTGTCTCCTGCTATGAAGGGAACCTGAAGCAACTCCAGCTTCGTTCCCCTTCCGAGCGTTCCGTTCGAGGGACAGTCGCGGTGTCGTAAGCCAGCCGGATGAGGCGGCCGGAGCGTGCTCATCGGGAGTCAGAACAATGCGCAACTCCATCAAAATCGCTGGCTGCGGAGACAGCCCTCGGCGTCATCGCCGGTCTCGTGGCCACGAGGGTAACCGAGAGGGCGCAGACGGCGCTCTACCAGATCAAGCCGCCGAAAGTACGGGAAGAGGAAGTGCTGGAGCGACCATGCTCTTGATGATCGACGAAGGTCTGACGCCTGTGTTCGGCTACAGTGCTCCCAATCGAGACAACCCCCTGCTCACCCAGGCTAGAGGGGTCGCCGGGCACCTTCTCTTTGGCGCCGTCAACGCGGTGGTGACCGAGGCACTGTACCGCCTCGTCCGTCCCAAGGTAGCCGCTACAGAGCGAGCGCGGAGCATACATCGATGACCAAACATTATGATCTTGTGGTGATCGGGACCGGGACCGCCGCCATGGTCGGAGCCATGCGGGTTCGCGCTGCTGGTCGCAGCGTCGCGGTTGTCGATTTTCGTCCCTTTGGAGGCACGTGCGCGCTCCGGGGCTGCGATCCAAAAAAAATGCTGATCAGCGGGGCCAACGCCGTCGATCATACATGGCGGATGCGAGGCAGGGGTGTCGCCGGCGACGCCCGAATTGCTTGGGCCGACCTCATGGCCTTCAAGCGGGGTTTCACCGATCCCGTTCCCCAAAAGCACCAAGAGCGGTACTCTGAAAGAGGCATCGACACTTTTCATGGACGGGCGCGCCTCACCGGCCGCAACAGCCTTGAGGTGGGCGAGGAAACGCTGGAGTTTTCGAACCTGCTCATCGCCGCCGGAGCCGAACCCAGGAAACTCGGCATCCCGGGGGAAGAGCATCTGGTCACCAACGAGGGCTTCCTCGAGCTGGGTGACATGCCAAAGCGCATTGTGCTGGTCGGCGGAGGCTATATCGCGGCCGAGTTCTCCCACATCGCCGCGCGGGCTGGCGCCGAAGTCGTAATCCTCCAGCGTGGCGAGCGATTGCTTCCCCAGTTCGACCCGGACGTGGTCGGTTGGCTCATGGAAAGCTTTCGCCAACTCGGCGTTGACGTGCGCCTCGAAACGACAGTCCAGGCGGTCGAGCAGACGCGCGCAGGCTTTCGGGTTCACGCCCAGACGAAGGGGAAAGCCGTCGATGTCCATGCTGATCTGGTCATTCACGCCGCCGGACGAGGACCTGCGATCGACGATCTCGGCCTTGACGCCGCCGGGGTCGAGCATGAAGGAGGCCGCCTGAAGCTCAACGAATTTCTGCAGAGCGTTTCCAATCCAGCCGTCTATGCCGCGGGCGACGCAGCCCAGGTCGGTCCGCCGCTGACCCCCGTGTCCAGCCACGACGCCAAGGTCGTGGCGGCCAACATTTTGAACGGTAACTCCGAAAGGCCGAACTATCGCGGCGTCCCGAGCGTGGCCTTCACAATCCCGCCTATCGCGGCGGTCGGGCTGACGGAGAGGGACGCTAAGGATCAGGGTCTGCTCTACCGAGTCAAAAATCAGAAGGCCTCCGACTGGTTCACAGCACGCGCAGCGGCCGAACCCACCTTCGGCTTCAAGGTCTTGGTCGAGGAAGGGACGGAACGGGTGTTGGGCGCCCACCTCGTGGGCCCGAACGTGGACGAGGTCATCAATATTTTCGCTTTGGCGATCCGCCATGGACTGACTGCGGATGACCTCAAGACCACGATGTTCGCCTATCCGACGGGCGCATCGGATGTGGGCTACATGCTATGACGCTCAAGCGGTGTCGCGGTAGGTTCATGGCGCCATCCGCATCGCGGATTGGAGCGAAGGAGGGATCCCTTGGAGAGGCAGTCCGACACCATCCAGTTCACGGTGATCCGGGGCGACGGCGACTGGCGGGTGCTTCGCGATGGCCGACCCTCAGGGCATTTCGACTTCAGCGTCGACGCCATAGAGTCCGCGCTCGTGAAGGCGACGACGCTGATCGACAAGGGCGAGCAAGTGGAAGTCTTTGTCCAGGACGCGGCCGGCCAGTTGCGTCAGGTCGATCCGGTCGGCGGGGAAGTGCTCCACTAAGAGGACGGCGATTCCGACCTCGTCGCCTTTTAACCCGTCCACTCGAGTTCGAAATCCGGAGTGAGCGCGATCAAGCCTGTTTCGATCTGGTTCCAGGTCAGGCGGAGCGCCTTCAGATCTTCGGGCGTGAACAGGTGCGCATGGTGCGACGCCGCGCGCAGCTTCCCGGCCTGCTTCAGAAGATCGAACACCGCCTCTGGGTCGTCGAAACCAGCCTCGAAGATCGCCTGGAAATGCTCCGGATGGCTCATGATCCGCGCGTAGTGGGTGTAGTCGGCATGGTCGAAAACCTCGCCTCCCCGCTTCTTCCACTTCCCCAGCAAATCCTTGCAGTCGCACAGCGGCAGGCGCTCGTCCGCCCAGTCCTCACCGTAGGTCTCGGCCATCACGGCATCTAGAATTTCCCTCAAGGTCAGTTCGTAGCGGTGAACCAGAGTCTTGGCGCGCTTCACATGCGGCGGGGCCGAGTTGGCCTGAAGGCGGGCCTTCAGGCGACGGCGCTTCTCCGCCATCGTCAGGAGACGCCGTCTCGGCCAGTGCGCAAGCCGCAGTCCCGCCGCGTCGAGGAAACTGCGATAACCGGCCAGATTGGCGAACTGCGGCATCTCCGTGATGGAGAAGGCGCCGACCGCCTCTCGCACTCCCCGCGTCAGCCGGTCGCTCTCGGCGAACATGTCGGCCATCGCCGAGGCCCGCGCGAAGGCCTCGATCTGGGCGGGTCGCCCGATCGCCAGGGCGCTCGCGCCAAGACCACTGTCCGACAGTCGGAGGATGCGATCGACGAAACTGTCCGTCGGCGTCCTGAAGCGCTCGAGACCATCCGGCAAGGCGAAGCCGGCGGACAGTTGCGCGATCCGCTCGGCCTGCTCGATCAGGCCATTCGGAAACGCGGCGCGATAGACGCGGTCCGCGTCGGTCTGAGCCCTCATCAGGGCGCCGACGCCCTGCATCCGGTCCATGAACGGGTTACGACCCATCGCGGCCAAGGCCAGCGGGGTCTCCAGCTTCATGCGCTCGGCGATGCCGAGCACGCCGCTGGCCCGCAGCATATCGTGCTGTCGGCGGACGTCCTCAAAGGGATCGGCCATCCGTCTTGCGGCGTCCAGCGTCGCGCGCATGCTGGGCGGGATCAAATCACGCGGAAGGGTCATCGCTCGCCGCTTCGCGCAGATGGGCCAGCCGTTCCTCGCACACAGTCGTCGCCAGCGCGCGCAGCACCTCAACCCGCTGGGTCAACCAGGTCAGTTCCTCGACGCTGATCTTGTAGTGCTTGGAGTAACGAGCCTTCACATAGGCCTCGCGCAGCAGCTCGAAGCAGCGGCGCTCGAACTTGGTCTCGCGCGGCCAGGCCTCGGCCAGGCGGGCGTCGATCGCCTCGCACTTCTTGCGCAGGAAGGCGAGGTTGTGCGCCTTGCCGCTGTAGAGCGTCACAACCAGCAAAACGCAGTGGTAGAGGTGTTCAGCCGATTGATGAAGGTTGAACGCGGCGAGCTTAGGATCAGCGCCCTCGCCCATATAGAATTTCGCGCCACGAGCAAAGCTGGCCGAACTCTGCGTCCAATCTCCGAAGAACTCCTCCGCTTCCTTAAGGGCAACCTGAGCTTTCAGGTCAGCCGGCTTGCGCAGCTTGGCGCCGGGCGTGTCGAAGAGAACGATGCCCTCACGCACGATGTCGGCCCAGAAGTATCGCCCGCGGTCCAACTGCTCGTTCACGTCTTCCAGACTGTGCACGATAAGGCTCACCGGCGTGCGGATCAGGGTCTCGCCCGGCATCAGCTTGTTCTCGGCGTCATGCCAGAACTCGCCGTCGGTCAGATCCTCATGATCGACAACGATCAACAGATCGAAATCCGAGAAGTAGCGTCCGACCGGATCATGGACCCAATCGCCGCGCGCATACGATCCGTAGAGGATGATCTTGAGGATCTTGCCGTTCTTCAGCCGCTCGGCCCGACGGGTCGAGACGGTTTCGGCGAACGACTCGCGGATCACCTCGACCACCCGGCGCAGTTCCACCTGCTTGCGCGGCGGCAGATGATCGATCGAAGTCTTCATGACGCGAGTCTCGCGCAACGCGTGCATCGGGGCAAGGCGCGAAGCCTCAGTTCTGGATCAGGCGGATCAGGGTTCCGTCCGGGTCGATGAGCGCGCCGATCCGCATGCCCGACTCCTCGATCTTGGGCGCGTGCAATCGGGGTTGGCCCCAGCACGTCTCCGGCAGTCCGGTGCCAAGGCACACGGCGTAGAACGCGTCGAGATCGTCAAGCCGCAGGCAACAGCTGAAGTTGCTGGTCAGCGGATCAAGTTCCGGGTGCGGGAAGAACTCAAGCGTCAGCCCGCCCCGTTTCAGGATCATCCACCCTTCGTCGCGCCAGCCCTGCTGGAAGCCCAGTCGAGTGTAGAACTGGGACGTAGCTTCGAAATCCCGCGACGGCAGGTTGGGCGTGGCGTGATCGGTCACGGCGAACTCCGGAATGCAGCAGTGCCGCCTAAGCCTAGCCGCAACAGCCCTTTCCATCCACCTGGATCGGCGGACACGGCACGTCGGCATAGGAGCAGAACACGCAGCAATCGCCGGGTTGAGGCTTCAGCTTCACGCCGCAACCGAGGCAATCGTAAAACCAGATGCAGGCGTCGGTGGGCATGGTCTCGGTCGCGACGTGACCGCAGTGCGGGCAGGTCAGCGTCGATTCCAGAACGATGGCGGGGCTCATCGCATGGCCGCCAGTCGCGGCATGGCCCATGGTTCGATGTAGGGCTGCCAGGCCAGGGACAGGACGATCAGCAGGCTGGCGATCACCAGCAGCCAGAACGCCAGACGCGAGGGCCGGCGGCAGGATGCGTCCTTCCGACACATCCGCAGGCGACGCCAATGCAGCAGCCAGCCGGCGGCCAAGATGACGGCGGCCAGAAGCGTCAGCCAGGTTCGCGCGCCCGCGATGACCGCGGCGCCGGCGAAGGACACGCCCGCCACCGAGAGAGCCAGAGGCAGTACACAGCACGCGGCCCAGGCGAACACCGAGGCCACACCGCCGATGGCGGCCGAGGCGCTGACGGCGACCTCAGGAATGTTGGGCCGGTCTTGATCGATGGCCATGGGGCCTCCCGTTCGATTTCTGCTACAGGCTACAACCCGTAGCCGCTACGGGATCAAGAGCCATGTCCGCACGAAGTTTGACGATCGGGCGCCTCGCAGAGAGCGCCGGGGTGAACTTGGAAACGGTGCGCTACTACGAGCGGATCGGCCTGATGCCCGCCCCGGCCCGCACCGAGGGCGGACACAGGAGCTATGAGCCGGAACACGCCCAACGCCTGCGCTTCATCCGCCGGTCCCGCGAACTGGGATTCGGCATCGACGCCATTCGGCGGCTGATCGCGTTGAGTGAGCCGGGCGTCCAGGCCTGCTGCGAAGTCCGCGACATGGCCCAGGACCACATCGCCAGCGTGGACGCCAAAATCGCGGATCTGGAGCGGCTCCGGACGGTGCTTAAGCAGGCCGTCGCGGACTGCAGCGAAGGCGGGCGGGTTCGGTGTCCGGTGATCGCAGAACTCGGATCGATCGCATAGGTGATGACCTGCGCACCCTGTCGAGCCGGTAGGGTCCTGGCAATCACGCGCCGATGACGCCGAGGTGCTCAAGCAGGATCATCAGACCGAGCGCGACAAGCGCGAGCCCTCCCAGAAGCTCGGCGATCTTGCCAAAACGCTGGCCGACGGCCCGGCCAATCAGCATGCCGATCGTGGTCAGCAGGAAGGTCGTGACGCCGATTGAGGCCGCGATAACCCAGATATTGGCTCCGATGAAGGCCAGGCCGACGCCAACAGCCGCCGCGTCGATGCTGGTCCCGACCGCCATGGCGATCAGCGCCCAAGGTCCGGACCGGCGTGGGGCATCCTCAGCCAGGGGACGGGTCGCTTCCCAGATCATCTTGCCGCCAACAGCGGCGAGGAGGCCGAAGGCGATCCAATGATCCACGCGTTCGACGAGGCCTGCAGCGACCATGCCGAGCCCCCAGCCAATCACCGGGGTGATGGCCTCGATACACCCGAATACCAGGCCTGCCTTCACGGCGCCGGCCAGGTTCGGTCGATGCAAAGCACCACGCCCAACGGCGGCGGCGAAGGCGTCGGTAGACATGCTGAGAGACAGAACGGCGATGGCGACAGGAGTCATGACGAGCATCCACCCGGCAACGAACAGCGCTTCCCTCCCCGGCCGGTGCGGCGGTGGGACGCGCTGGTCTCGCTAGGCGGCGGTTCCGCTGGTCGGACCGCGCGCCGAAACGCGAGTGTGTTGATCCGACCCCGGCGATCAGACGCCGGAAGCTACTCCCCAACAGGAAGCGGCCTCATAGGAGGTGTCGCGCGCCGGTGCAAGATACTATAGGGGAGTATCCATGGCGCATACCTCCACGAACAAGAAGAAGCTCGTCGCGCGGGTCCGGAGGATCTCGGGTCAGCTCAGCGCAATAGAGCGCGCCATCGAGTCTGAAGCCGGGTGTTCGCAAATCCTGCAGCAGGTCGCGGCCGCGCGGGGCGCCATGGGCGGGCTTCTGGAAGAGTTGATTGAAGACCATCTGCGCCACCACGTCGCTCATCCCGATCTGAGCGAGGACGCCCGGCAGGGCGGCGCCGACGAGTTGATCGCCATCATTCGCCGCTATTCAAAGTAAGGCCCGCGCCATGTCCGCGTCCGAGACCGACTATCTGACCCACGACCACTATTTCCTCAGCCGTTCGCACGACGACAGCGCACGGCGAACGCTGTGGGTGGTCGGCCTGACGGCCGTCATGATGGTCGGGGAGATCATCGCCGGCCTGGTCTACGGCTCGATGGCCCTGCTGGCCGACGGCTTTCACATGGCGACCCACGCCGGCGCCCTGGCCGTTGCGGCCGGCGCCTACGCCTACGCCAAGCGGCATGCCGCCAACCGGCGCTTCAGCTTCGGGACCGGCAAGGTCGGGGACCTGGCGGGGTTCGCCTCGGCGCTGGTTCTGGGCATCGTGGCGCTCGGGATCGCGGGAGAGTCCATCGGCCGCCTGATCGATCCGCGCTCGGTCGCCTTCGGCCAGGCGACGCTGGTCGCCATCCTGGGTCTCGTGGTCAATCTGGTCAGCGCCGTCCTTCTGTCCGGCGGGGGGCACCACCACGGTCGTCATGGCCACGGGCATGGCCATCACCACGACCACGATCATCACGACGACCATGATCACCAGCACGGTCATGGCGGCCATCGCGACAACAACCTGCGCGCCGCCTACATCCATGTGCTGGCCGACGCCCTGACCTCGGTGCTGGCGATCATCGCCCTGCTTGCGGGCCGCTATGGGATGGGTCTGGCTAGACCCGCTGATGGGCATCGTCGGCGCGATCGTCATCGCCCGGTGGTCGTGGTCCCTGATGCGCGACACCGCCGCGGTGCTGCTCGACACAACGGACACCGCCATCGAGGCCGAGGTCCGCGAATTCGTCGAGGGGCCGGGCGACGGGCAAGGGTTGCAGGCACGCGAACTGCGCGCCTGAAACCCTGCCCGTCGGCGAGACCGGGGTAGCAAGGGCCAGGGCGGACCGGCCGGAGGGGGATCGCCCGGCCTGCACAAGCCGACGACGATGATGAAAATGAACAGCATGACCGCGCGGAAGGTCGGGGAGACCGGCCGGTCCGGCGGCGCAGCCGCTTCACCCTGACCCGCGCGAGGGCGGAGCCCTTAGCCTTCTGGGCGGCGTCCCGGCGTGCGCCTGTGGATGACGACGGCGGGCGCGCGAAGCCGGCTTGACCCCGCTTCGTGTTCTGCTTTTGTTCTTGCCATGCCCCTCCGCAAGACCGTCACCATCGAATGGCAGGACGCCGGCTCCAGCCGCGCCTATTTCGTGCGCCCGGGCAGCCGGTCGCGCGCGTGGATCTGGTTCCGGGACGGCGACGTGCCGGCCTTGGAGGAAACGTCCGCCCGCTTCGTGGTCGAGAAGCGCGGCGGACGCTGGGTCGCGGTCGAACGGGTGGACACCTGACCGCAGGGGTCGCCCATTGACGGCGGACGCCCGCGGGCCGATCAAGGCGGCTCGATTTCAAGGAGACCCGCGATGACCCTCAAGATCGCCGCCGCGGCGGCCGCCTTCCTCGCCCTCAGCGCCGGCGCGGTGCTCGCGGCGGAGGCCTGCGCCTGCTGCAAGGACATGGCCCCCGGCGCCGCCATGGAGTGCTGCGACGAGATGAACGCTCCGGCCCCGGCTCCGGACGCACCCGCCCCGGCTCCGGCGCCCGCTCCCGAAACGCCGCAGAGCGGCGGGCACGCAGGTCACACGCCCGGCTAAGCCGCGGCGTCATCGTCACCCAGGACCGCCATGAACCGTTCTCCGACCATCCTTGACCGCCGGTCCATCCTGAGCGGCCTGTCCCTCGCCGCCTTAGCCGCCCCGGCCCTCGCCGCGCCGCCGAAGCGGATGACCGCCTACAAGACGCCCTGGTGCGGCTGCTGCGGCGGCTGGATCGCCCACATGCGCCAGGCCGGCTGGACCGTCGAGGTCGTCGAGCGCGAAGATCTCGCGCCGACCCGGGCGCAACATGGCGTTCCGGACCGGCTGGCCTCCTGCCACACGGCGGTCGTCGGCCCCTATGCGATCGAGGGCCATGTTCCGGCCGGCGACGTCGACCGGCTGCTCAGCGAACGCCCCGCCGCCCGGGCGCTGAGCGCCCCCGGCATGCCGGCTGGCTCGCCGGGCATGGAAGCCGCCGGGCGCGAACCCTATACGACCGTCCTGATCCTCAACGATGGTTCAACCCGCGTGTTCGGCCGCCACAACGGCGCCTGACGCCCGAGGCGTCGCGGGTGCGTTCCTGTCCGCAGCCGCCAGCCTGACGCGCGACGGGTTGAGCCAGCTCTGCACCGGCCGGTCGAAGCCATAGCGGAACACCGCCGCGGCCGCGAAGGCGCCGATGAAACCGATCGACCACAGCGCCCAGCGAACCCCCGACGACAGGGCGTCCTGGCCCAGGGCGTCGAGCAGGCCGAACCAAACGATACGGGTGACCTCATTGGTCAGGAACATCGAGAACGACATCAGGGCCAGATGTTCGATCAGGCGTGACGGCCTGCGCACCGATACGGCCCCGGCGGCCCAGATGATCACGGTCATCAGGCCCAGCGACAACAGGCTGAAGGCGCCGAAGGCCTGAAGGATGACAAGCGCGATGGCGGCGCCGACCCCGATCGCGCCGGCCAGACGGGATGCGACATAGACGCGTGAACCGTAGAAGGCCGCCGCGACCCCGAGCAGGAACAGCGGCAAGGCGCGCAGGACGCCGTAGCGCATCGGCAGGCGGTAGATCGGATCGCCGAGCCACAGCGAGGCCGCGAGGTCGGCGCCGACGACCAGCAGCGTCGCGCCGATCACCACGGCGATCGGCGGCCAGCGCCACAGGGCCCGGCAGATCCAGGGCAGCAGGAGGTAGCAGGCAATCAGGGCCGAGAGCGTCCAGGTCGGGGCGTTCCACCCCTGCCCGCCCGGCACGCCCAAGGCCTGGAGCAGCAGCACCTGGGCCGGCAGCTGCGACCAGTCGAACCAGCGCGGGTTGCTGGGCGCGATCCCCGCCAGAGCCGCGCCGCCGACGAGGACGACGAGGATAAGGCTGACGACGAGGTGGGCCGGAATGACCCGCAGCAGCCGCTGGCGCGCATAGGCGCGCAGCGACGCCTGACCGGCGGCGAGCCGGTCGCCGTAGATGCGCGCCAGGACGTAACCGGAGTCGATGATGAAGAAGTCGGTGAGCAGATAGCCGCGGTCGATCACCGGATGCAGCTGGGGCAGCGGGACCGGCGAGGCCTCGCGGAAATGGTAGAGGATGATCAGCGCCCCGACGATGAAGCGGAGCGCGTCGAGCCAGCCGCCGCGGGCGATGCGCGGTGGGCGGGACTTCATCGGCGCGGCGTCGCTGCGGACCATGGGCGCAGCCTAGTCCGCAACGGGGCAAGGAATGGTTATCAGCGCGGGCCGCTCACTTCGCCACCGACCCGGGCTTTGGCCCCGGCCGTGTGATCATGGGCGTAGCCGCCGTCGTCACTCAGGCTTCTTCCCCCGCTCTCGTTTCGGCCCGGGAGTCGCGGAGGATGTCGACGCCGCCCTTCACCGCGATGCCGGCCACGATTAGGCCCACGACCAGATCCGGCCAGGGCTGATCCAGCCACAGGACCAGGCCACCCGCGATCAGGATGCCGCCGTTGGAGGCGAAATCGTTGAAGCTGAAGGTCTCGGCGGCCTTCATGTTCACATCCTCGCTGCGTTGGCGCCGGATCAGTTCCAGGCACACCAGGTTCACGATGGCGGCGACCACCGCCATGCCCATCATCGTCCAGCCTATGGGCTCCGTCCCCATCAGCGTTCGTCTCAGCACGTCCAGCAGGACGCCCGCAGCGAAGATCAGCAGCAGGATTCCGGAGGCCCGGGCGGCGCGGGTCTTCCAGATCAGGGCGCGGCCCACCGCCAGAAAGCTGATGAGGTAGACGGCGGAGTCAGACGCATTGTCCAGGGCATTGGCCAGCAGAGCGCTGGAATCGGCGAGCAAGCCGCCGATCCCGAGCCCTACAAACAGGGCGGCGTTGAGGATCAACACCACCAGCAGGGTGCGGCGCTGGACGCCTTCCGTCTCGTCTCGTTCGCTCATCAATCCTCGATCCCTTCCGCCTTGCGATGCTTCACCGCCTTGGCGGCGAAGGTGGGCAACACCAGCAGTGTCAACGCAGTCGCCGTCAAAAGGCCCCCGATGACCACTGTGGCCAATGGTTTCTGGACCTCGGCCCCGGCCCCGTGGGCGATGGCCATGGGAATAAAGCCCACGATGGCCACCAGGGCGGTGGTCAGAACCGCCCGCAGGCGGCTGGACGCCCCTTCGATCGCGGCCTCACGCGGCGCCAGGCCCGCCGTCAGCCGCTCGCGGATGGCCTGCATCAGCACCAGGCCATTCAGGGTCGCCACCCCCGAGACGGCGATGAAGCCGACCGCCGCCGAGACGGAGAAGGGCATGCCGCGCAAGAGCAGCGCCAGGGCCCCGCCGACCAAGGCGAGCGGGACGCAGGCGAACACCAGACCGGCTTCAGCGAATGAGCCGAGGGCCATGAAAAGCAGGACCCCGATGAGGATGAATACGATCGGAACCACGAGGCCCAGACGCTGTTCGGCGCGCTTGAGATTCTCGAACTGACCGCCCCAATCGAGCCGGACGCCCGGCGGAAGATCGATCCGCTCCACCCGCGTCTGCGCATCCGTGACGAAACCGCCGAGATCCCGGCCGCGGACGTTGGCCTGCACCACCATGCGCCGACTGCCGTTGTCGCGGCTGATCTGGTTGGGCCCCTCGGCGGTCTGGATGCGCGCCACCGAGGACAGGGGCACCACCACGCCGGTCGAGGAGACGATCGGCAGGGCGGCCAGGCTGGTTGGATCGTTGCGGGTCGCCTCGGGCAGACGGAC
Source organism: Brevundimonas albigilva (assembly GCF_023573565.1). NCBI lineage: Bacteria > Pseudomonadati > Pseudomonadota > Alphaproteobacteria > Caulobacterales > Caulobacteraceae > Brevundimonas > Brevundimonas albigilva. The sequence goes on along the minus strand of NZ_CP097649.1, from coordinate 913,624 downwards.
GACAACGTCGAAGCGCCGATCCCCTTCGAAGATGCGTCCAGCCTCTGTTCCGCCGATGGCGGTGGAGACCGCCTCCGAGACGTCCGCCGCCGACAGGCCGTAGTTGGCCGCCGCGAAGCGGTCGACGCTGACCGTCAGCGTCGGCAACCCCGACGCCTGTTCCACTCGAACGTCGGCGGAACCCGGTGTTTCCTCCAATGCGCGAGCCACCTGCTCGCCGACCCTCTGCAGGGTGTCGAAGTCGTCGCCGTAGACCAGCACCGCCAAATCGGTCCGGACGCCGGAGATCAGTTCGTTGAAGCGCAGTTCGATCGGCTGGCTGAACTCGAAATTATTGCCGATCTGCTGACTAACCGCCTCCTCAATGCGCTCGATGAGCGCCTCCTTTTCGAGGCCCGGGTCTGGCCAGTCGCCTCGGTCCTTGAGGATGATCACGCTGTCGGAGATGTTACGCGGCATGGGATCGACGGCGGCCTCCGCCGTGCCGGTGCGCGAGAACACCGTCTCCACCTCGGGCTGGGCCTTGACGACCCGCTCGAGGGCCATCTGCATAGCCAAGGACTGGTCCAGCGAAGCGGACGGCACCCGCAGGGCCTGCATGGCGATATCGCCCTCATCGAGGGTGGGAATGAACTCCCGGCCGAGGGTGGCGAAGGCCAGACTGCCGACGACCAAGGCGCCCAGGGCCGAGGCGAGCACGACACGGGGCTTGTCTACGGCGGCGCTGATCGCGGGTTGGATCCAGCGGCGGGCGAAGCGCAGGACGCGGGTTTCGTGCTCCTGCACGCGGTCGTTGGCGTCGAGGTGGGCGCTTTTCGGGTCGCGTACCAGCAGCGCAGTCATGGCCGGGACGAAGGTGAAGGAGAAGATGAAGGCGCCGACCAGGGCGAGCATGACGGTCGCCCCCATGGGAATGAAGGTCTTACCCTCCACGCCCTCGAGCATCAGCAGGGGGGTGAAGACCAGCAGAATGATCAGCTGGCCGAAGGCGGCCGGCTTCACCATCTGCCGGGCCGCGGCCATGGCGACGTCCAGTCGTTCGTGACGGCTGAGCATGCGGCCCAATTCCGCGCGCCGCCGGGTCATCATCAGCAGGGTATTCTCCACCACCACCACCGCCCCGTCGACCATCAGGCCGAAGTCGAGGGCGCCGAGGCTCATCAGGTTTCCGCTGATGCCGAAGCGGTTCATGCCGATGACGGCGAACAGGAAGCTGATCGGGATCATCAGGGCGGTGATGCTCGCCGCCCGCAGGTTCCCCAGCAGCAGGAACAGCACGACGATGACGAGCAGGGCGCCTTCGGTCAGATTGCGCGCCACCGTGCCGATGGTGGAGTTCACCAGGGCGCTTCGGTCGAGCACGGTCACCGCCTCGATCCCGGGGGGCAGGGTCTCGCGCACCTCCTCGAGGCGCTCTCCGGCGGCCTGGGCCACGGTGCGGCTGTTGCCGCCGGCGATCATCAAGGCCGTGCCGAGCACCGACTCGTGGCCATCGCGGCTCGCGCCGCCCAGCCGCGGAGCTTGCCCGACCTCGACCGACGCCACATCGGCGACGCGCACCACCAGGCCGCCCCGGTTGACGACCGGGGCCTGGGCAAGATCCTCGACGGTGGAGGCCAGGGCGTCGGTCCGGACGGTCAGCGCCTCGCCGCCGCGCTGGACGTAGCCGGCTCCGGCCTGGGTGTTGGCCCGCTCCAGGGCCGTGACGAGGTCGCCCAGCCCCAGCCCATACGCTGACAGGCGGGCGGCGTCGGGGCGGACGGCGTATTCCTTCACATAGCCGCCGATGGTGTCGACGCCGGCGAGCCCGGGCGTCGTCCGCATCTGCGGCGCGACGATCCAGTCCTGAACAGTGCGCAGGTAGGTGGCGCGCGCCTCGGGCGTGGTCAACCGCTCCCCCTCGGGGGTCAGGTAGACACCGCCTGGCTGCCAGCCGGGTTGTCCCGGCCGGGCGAGGTTGCGGCTGTTGAACGGCAGATAGTCCACGGTCCACATCAGGACCTCGCCGAGGCCGGTGGTGATCGGCGCCAATGCCGGCTCCACGCCCTCGGGCATGCTTTCGCGCGCCTGGGCGAGGCGTTCGGCCACCTGCTGGCGCGCGAAATAGATGTCCGTCTGGTCGGTGAAGATGACCGTGATCTGGCTGAAGCCGTTGCGGCTCAACGAGCGAGTGCTGGTCAGTCCGGGAATGCCGGCCATGGCCGTCTCGAGCGGATAGGTGACCTGCCGCTCGATCTGTTCCGGCGCGAGCGCCGGGGCGACGGTGGTGATCTGGACCTGCCGGTTGGTGATGTCCGGAACGGCGTCGATCGGCAGCTTGGTCAGTTCGAACAGACCGAGCGCGGCGACCAGCGCGGTCGCCAACACAACGAACCAGCGGAAGCGCACCGAGGCTTCAATGATGGATTTGAACATGCCGCGCCTCAGTCGTCATCGCCGGCCTCGCCCTTGGCGAGTTCGGCTTTCAAGAGAAAGGCGTTGGCGGCGGCGATGCGTTCACCCTCGTCGAGGCCGCGCAGGATCTCCGTGCGCCCTCCCGCCTGACGACCGGCCAGCACCGGGACGGCCCGGAAGCCGCCCTGGACCTGAACGAACACGACCGTCGCGCCTTCGATGGTCTGCACGGCTTCGCTGGGGACCGTCAGGCCGCCGGGGACGGCATCGCCCGTAACGATGGCGCCGGTGACGGCGGATCCCGTCGGCGGCAGCGACACGCCCGACGGCCGGGCGCGAATGATCGTCGCGCCGCTCTCGGCGCCGGCGCCGGGCGCCACGCCGGTGACGACGGCTTCGAATTCCCCGTTGGGCCCGGTCGCCCTCAGGCGCGATCCGGCGCGGACCTGGGCGGCCAGAGCCGGCGGCGCGTTGAAGACCAGTTCAATCCGCGCGGGGTTGGTGACCTCGGCGACGACGCCGCCCTGGGGGACAAAGCCTCCGGGGCCGACCTGCACCGAGGTGACGACGCCCGAAATCGGGCTGGTCACGCTCAGCCGTCCCGAAGCGTTTGGCGATCCGGCCGCCGAAGCCCTGGCGCGGGCGGCGCGCGCCGACGCCTCGGCGCTGAGCGACTGGGCTCGGGAGGTCTCCACCTCCTGCCGGGCCACCACGCCCTGGTCGGCCAGGTTGCGATCGCGGTGATAGGCCTGGCGCGCGGCTTCGGCCTGCGCCACCGCCGCGTCGGCGTCGGCGCGGAAGGTCGCGGCGTCGCCGCTGACCAATGTGGCGAGGGCCTGACCGGCGCGCACGGACTGCCCCGGCGCGACGAGCACGCGCTCGACCCGGCCGCCGACCGAGGCGGCCACGGCGGCGCGCGCATCGACCATGGGCTCGACGCGTCCCGCCAGCCGGGTCTCTGACCCGCCGCCGGCGCCGACGGCGACCACGGCGATGCCGGCGGCGCGGATCTGTTCGGCCGTGAGCGCCACGACGCCTTCGGGGGCCTCGGCGCCCTCGCCTTCCGCGTGCCCCTCCTCTTCCGCGTGACCGGCCTCGCCCTCGGCGGCCGGCCGCGCGTCGCGATTGAGAGCCAGGAACAGCCCGCCGCCTCCGAGCAGGACGACGGCGGCGACGCCGCCAATGAGCAGCGTTCTGTTGGATTGCGGCTTGCGCATTATTGGCCCCCTCCGAAGGGTGCGCGCGCTTGCAGGCGCGCGAGATCGATTTCGGCGCGGACGCGCGCCAGGCGGGCGTCGACGGCGGCGTTGCGGGCGGTGATGAGGGCGGCGCGGGTTCCGCGCAGCTCCAGTTGCGAGATGCGGCCGGCCTCGAAGCCGATCCGGGACAGGCGATAGGCTTCCTCGGATGAGGTCACGCCGGCGTCGGCGGCCGCGACGCGGCTCACCGAGGCGTTCAGCCGGGCGACCGCGGCCTGACCGTCGGCCTCGGCCTCCTGGCGCGCGCCGGCCAGGCGGGCGTCCGCGGCGCGGAACTCGGCCTGGGCCGCGTCGATATTGCCGCGGTTCCGGTCGAACAGGGGCAGCGGCATGCTGATGCCGAAGGTCAGCGCTGTCGCATCCTCGGCTTCGTAACGCCGAACGCCGACGCTGGCGCTGACGTCGGGCCGCGCGCGCACTCGCTCGACGGCGATCCGCCGTTCGGCCGCTTCGCGTTCGGCCTCGGCGACGCGAACGGCCGGCGCCCCGGGAGCGGCTTCGATGGCCGTCCGGGTCGGCGCGTCGTCCAGCAGGCTGTCGACGATCGAGGTGACCGGCGCGGGCAGCATCGCGACAGCCGTCAGGCGGGCGAACGCCGCGTCCCGCTCGGCCTGCGCCTCGTCACGGGTCGCGCGGGCCGCCGCCGCCTCGCTCTCGGCCTGGATGCCGCGCAGCATGGGCTCGCGTCCCTCCTCCACGAGCACCAGGGCGGCGCGGGCGTCCGCGATGGTCAGGCTGAGCGCCTCCTCGGCCAGGGCGAAGCGCCGCTCGGCGGCTTCCGCTTCGGCGTAGGCGAGTGCGAGCCGTCCGGCGGCGTCGACGACCGCCTGATCGCGACGCAGCGAAGCCGTTCCGGCCTCCGCCCGCGCCACCTCGACCCGGGCGCCGCGCCGGCCCCACAGTTCGAGGTCCTGGGTGAGCGAGAGCGTGGTCTCGGCGTTGTCGTAGCCGGAAAAGGGACCGCTGCCGAAGGCGTTCTCCGCCTCGAGGGCGGCGGTCGAGTTGGGCCGCACGCGCGCCTGGCGCACCCGGGCCTCGGCCGCTTCGAGCAAGGCGTCGGCCTCGGCCGCGGAGGGGCTGGCCCCTATGCGCTCAAGCAGGGTCCGGAAGGATGGCGCGGGATCGGCCCAGGCCGGGCCGGTCAAGGCGGTCGTCAGGGCGACCACAGCGCAGCCGACCGCGAAAGGCGGCAAGCGGCGAATAGGGGATGGCATGTCTCATGTCCCGGAAGGTTGACGTGAAGGGCGCGCGCGAACGCGAGGTCACGTCAGGTTCTGGGCGGGCGCATGGGACCGGCGGGCATCCGGGAGGCCGGCGCCTGATCGAGCGATGGCGCCAAGGGCGCGCGATCGAGGGCCATCGACCTCATGTCGTCAATCGCCGGCGGCGCGGTAATGCCGCAATGGTGGCAATGGCCGTGGGCGCAGGCGACCTGACCTGCTGCGTCCTTGCGTTCGCCGTGACCTGTATCGGACACAGCGACGACGTCCGACGCGGCCAGGCCTTGCAAGCTTCCGGTCTCGGGTGCGCAGGCGAAGGCGTCGGCTGCGGAAACCAGGACGAACAGGGCCAGGAACGACGCGAGCAGCGCCGCCATCCACCCATGCCTAGTCGAGGGAAACCCCATGCCGTCCCATAACACGGTGCGCCGCGACATCAATCGCCTCATCGTCGCACCGCCCGATACAGAGAGATGGATCCGGTGGCGGTCGGGATGACATCGAGCACTTGAACCTGTGTGAAGCCGGCCTCGGCCATCAGCGTAGGCAGAACGCCGTCGGCGTTCGGTTGGGTGTTTTCGTAGCCGTCCAGAGACTGCACCAGGCGGAAGAGCACGCGCATCGCACCCGACTGGCGGCCGTAGTCCGCGACATGCAGCGTTCCGCCCGGCTTGAGCGCCCGCAGGCTCGCGGCGAGGCCCGCTCGCTTCTCGGCCATGGGCAGCTGATGGAAGACCAAGCTGGAGACCACCTTGTCGGCGGCGTCCTCGCCCAGGAGCGCCGCCACATCGCGCGAAAACCCCTGGATGAAACGGACGGCCTGACCTGCAGCGGCCGTCTTCGTCTCGGCCCGCCTGAGGATGTCGCCGTCGGGATCGAGGCCGAAGATGCGCGCGTCCGGCGCCCGGTTCGCCATGGCGATCGCGAATGAGCCGGTTCCACATCCAAGATCGATGATCGTCTCGCCAGGGGACGGAGCCACCTGTTCGAGAAGGCGGCTCCGCCACAGCGGTTCCCGGGTCAAAAGCGCGATGGCCGGATCATACAGCCCGCTCAGGGCTGTATGGCCGAGCGCGGGGGTGAAGTTCGCGGTCACGCGGCGGCCTTCAGTTCTTCGCGGGACTGACGAATGATCGACCAGCCGGATTGCAGGAAGACCACCGCCAGGATCGCGCCGGCGATCAGGTCGGGCCAGCGAGAGGCGGTCAACCAGACGGCCACGCCCGTGGCCGCGACCACCAGGCTCTGGATCAGGTCGTTGCGCGTGCACAGCCAGACCGAACGGACATTGGCGTCGCCTTCGCGATGGCGGACCAGCAGCAGCGCGGCCAGGGCGTTGGCGAAAAAGCCCAGGGCGCCCAGGCCGGTGATGACGACGCCTTCCGGGGGCGCCCCCGAGGTCGCCCGCCAGATCGCGTAGCCAAGGATGAACAGCGCCAGCGCCGCGAGGCTGGCGCCCTTGATGATGGCGGCCCCGGATCTCACGGCGACCGAGCGCCCGATCACGGCCAGGCTGATGCCGTAGGTGGCGGCGTCGGCCAGGAAGTCGAGGGCGTTGGCACCCAGCGAGGCCGAGCCCTGCAGGGCCGCGCCGCCGGCGATGGCCAGGAAGGCGGCGCCGTTGATAGCGATCACCGCCATCAGGATGCGGCGATAGGCCGGCGTGGCGCCGTCGAACTTGACGGCCGCGCCGCAGCCGCAGCCGGCGGCCGCCGGTTCGGGGGACGAGAGGGAGTCAGTCATCGAAGTCCGCCTTTCACCACGAGAATGCATCCTCCAGTCGCTCGAGGATCAAGAACAAAAATGGATGCCTCGCCCAAAAAGACGCGGTTTGGCGGAACCGACTTGATCCTCTAGTAGCTAGAGGACGCACAATCGGACGAAATCCACAGGAGGCCTCATGATCACGATGCACCCGTCGCGACGCGGTCCCAGCCGCATGCGGGCGATCGCCTTCTCGTTCTTCATGCTGATCGCCGCTCTGGATCAGGCCGCCAAGGCCGCGGCTCGCGCCCGACTCGAGAGCCCGGTGGACCTCACGCCGTTCCTCGCGCTGCGTTTGGGATTCAATCCCGGCGTCACCTTTGGCCTGTTCGCAGACTCGGGCGCGGTGGGACGATGGGCCCTGAGCGCCGTGGCATTCCTGATCATCGGCGTCCTGCTGACCTGGATCTGGCGTACGCGAAGCGCCGTCACGGCGGTCGCGGCGAGCCTCATCGCCGGTGGAGCGCTCGGGAACCTGCTCGATCGTCTGCGCTCCGGCGCGGTGACGGATTTCATCGATCTTCATTGGGGCGACGCGCACTGGCCGACCTTCAACCTCGCCGATGCGGCCATTGTTTGCGGCGTGGCGCTGCTCCTCCTGACCGTCCGGGGCTCGGACGGCCGCCCGGCGACGTCGACCCTGGGACGGGCGGCGCGATGACCTTTTCCGCCGAACAGAAGGCGATCGCCGTCCGTTCGGGGTTGGCGATTCTCATCACCGCTGCGGCGGTGGCGTCAGCTTGGCTATGGCTTTCGCCACGTCTCCTGGGCGCCGCGCCGGACATGGCGACAGCTGATCGGCTGGCCTACGCCCTGAAGGCGGACCTCCTCGTTTTCCTGTGGCTCGCCGGTTGTTTGAGGGCCGTGGCGAGCATCCGGTTCCGGTCCGACGCCGACCGGCCGGGTTCCGCCTATGCGGCGCCCAGCTCGAGGCTCGCCGTGCCTGCCGCCGTGCTTCAGAACACCCTGGAGCAGACGGTCCTGGCGGTGGGCGCCCACCTGGTGCTCGCCACCGTGCTGCGCGGCGAGGAGATGGTCGTGCTGCCGGTGCTGGTCGCCCTCTATCTGATCGGCCGCGTGTTGTTCGCCCACGGTTATGCCCGGGGCGCGGCGGCCAGGGCCTTCGGCATGGCCCTTACCGGCGCTTCCACGATCGCCGCCTTCGGCGCCGCCATCGTCCTCATGGGGCTGGGCCGATGATCCTTTTCCGTCCTGCGCCTGCCGCCCTTCAGCCCGCTGCTGCGAGATGATGCGATGACCCTGCCCTCCCCGGCCTCGTCCGGCCTGCGCCCTATCGGCAAGCTCGCCGCGGCCACCGGCGTCAAGGTCCCGACCATCCGCTTCTACGAGGAGATCGGCCTGCTTCCCGCCGCCCCGCGCACCGCCAGCGACCGGCGGATGTATGACGACGCGGCGGAACGCCGCCTGTCGTTCATTCGGCATGCACGGCAATTGGGCTTCGATCTGGACTCGATCCGCTCCCTGCTGGATCTGTCCGATCACCCTGATCGGCCCTGCGCCGAAGCCAGCATCCTCGCCGAACGTCATCTGGCGGAGGTGACGCATAAGATCGCCCGACTCCGGGCCCTGCAACGCGAGCTTTCGCGGATGACGGCGGAATGTGCCGGCGGCCGCGTGTCCGCCTGCAAGGTGATCGAAGCCCTGCACGATCCCTCGGCGCCGGTTTGAAGACGAACCCGACCCGGGTTTGCACCGCTCCTCGGCCTCGCCGTGCAGGTCGGCGCTGAAGGTCAGAACGGGCCCGGGATGATGCAGGAGCCATTGGGTCACCGCGACGTTTTGAGTAATCCCGCGGCCCTCGTCGCGCTCCCTTCGTCCATGGAGGACTTCGATGGCGCATCGATCGACACAGCGACACGCCGATCAGACGTTCGCCCTTTTGACGGACCCGTACAGGCGCATCTCCCGCCTGTTCGAGCAGGCCGGCGCGGACGCAATCGAGACCCGTCTGGCGCTGAAGGAGACGGCCTGTCTGAGAGGGCGTGAAGCGGCCCAGGTCTTCTACGACGAGACCCGCATCTCGCGCGCGGGCGCCATGCCGGCGCCTGTCCGACGCACACTGCTCGGCGAAGGCGGCGTCCAGGGCCTGGATGGCGAAGCGCACCGCGCCCGCAAACGCGTGTTCATCGCTCTTATGTCGCCGGAACGGATCGCGCGGCTGGGCGACCTGTTCGAGGCGGAATGGCGACGCGCGGCCGTTGAATGGGCTGGCCAGGAAGAGATCGTGCTGTACGACGCCCTGCAGCCGGTGCTCACCCGCGCCGTCTGCCGCTGGGCGGGGGTGCCGCTGAATCCCGACGACGAAGCGAAACGGGTCAGTCACCTCAGGGCGCTGTTTGACGCGGCAGGATCGCGGGGGCCTCGCCACCTGTGGTCGAGGTACGCGCGGCGACGCGTCGACGCCTGGCTGGCCTCGATCATCGAGGGCATTCGCGCCGGACGACTGGCGCCGGATCCAGACACCGCCGCCTACGCCTGGGCCTGGGCGAGCGCGGATGATGGCGAACCGTTGGCGGCCCGGACGGCGGCGGTCGAACTGGCCAATGTGCTGAGGCCGACCGTGGCGACCTCGGTCTATATCGTGTTTGTGGCGCACGCGATGCAGGCGCACCCCGCGGCGGCCCGTCTGGCCACCGCGGACGCCGGCCGCCGCCGCGCCTTCGTTCAGGAGGTGCGACGCCTTTATCCGTTTTTCCCGGCGGTGATCGGGCGTGTGCGCGCGCCGTTTCGCTGGCGCAACCTTGACTTCCCGGTGGGTCGGCAGGTGATCCTCGATCTCTATGGCTCCAATCACGATCCTGCCGTCTGGACCGATCCCGACGAATTCCGGCCAGAGCGTTTCATCGACGGCTCCGGGGACGCGTTCGGCCTGATTCCCCAAGGCGGCGGGAACGCCCTGACCGGTCACCGTTGTCCCGGCGAAAGCATCGTCGTCGAATTGATGGAGCGGGCCCTCGGCATGCTCGCCGGCCTGAACTACCGGCTGCCGGCTCAGGATCTGGAGATCGACTTCCGCCGCCTTCCGGCCCTCCCCAGGAGCGGGTTCCGAATGATGACGCGTCGGACTTCCCCGCGTAAGGGCGGCGCCTGATGTTTGCTCATGCGGGTGGCCGGCGCCTTCGTCCCTCTTTCACTTACAGCGAAGGCTGACGCGATGGCTTCGATGACATCCTATGACCTGGTGATAATCGGCGGCGGGCCGGGCGGGTACCCCTGCGCCATCCGGGCGAGCCAGCTCGGCATGTCGGTGGCGGTTATCGACGACCGGGAACTCCTCGGTGGAACCTGCCTGAACATCGGGTGCATTCCGTCAAAGGCGCTGCTGCAGGCCACAGAGCGGCTGGAGATGGCCCGCAATCTCGAGGCTTTCGGCGTCCTGGTCGACAATGTGCGGGCCGACCTTGCAGGCGTCATGCGGCACAAGGCCAGGGTCGTGACGGAGCTTGGTGAAGGGGTCGCCTACCTCCTGCGCAAGAACAAGGTCACCCGCCTGCAGGGCCGCGGCCGGCTGCTGTCGCGCGACCGTGTGGAAGTGAGCGCCCCGGACGGCAGCTTCGAGGTGCAGGTCCGCAAGGCGATCGTGCTCGCCAGCGGATCGAAAGCGGCGACGTTGCCGGACCTGCCCATCGACGAGCAGCGGATCGTCACCTCGGCGGGCGCCCTCAGCCTGACGGCGGCGCCGCGCCATCTGGCGGTGATCGGCGGCGGCTATGTCGGACTGGAGCTGGGCTCCGTCTGGCGCCGTCTCGGCAGCGAGGTCACCGTCGTCGAGGTGCTCGACCGGATCGCGTCCGGCGTTGATTCAGAGATGTCGACGGCGCTGCACAAGGTGCTCGAGGCCCAGGGCTTCCAATTCTGCCTGGCGCACAAGGTGGTCGGATCGCGAATGGAGGCGGACGACGTCGTCCTTGAGGTCGAGCCCATGGGAGACGGCGCGCGAGGAACCATCAAGGCCGATGTCGTGCTCGTGTCCATTGGCCGACGTCCCGCCACCGACGGACTCGATCTGGAGACGGTCGGCATCAAGCCGGACCCAAGGGGCTATATTCCGGTCGACGACGGCTTTCGAACCAGCGCCGAAGGGGTCTACGCCATCGGCGATGTCATCGGCGGCGCCATGCTGGCCCACAAGGCGGAGGAAGAAGGGATCGCCCTTGCCGAGCGCCTTGCCGGCGCCGCGGGCCATGTCGACTACGGAACGATCCCGGCCGTCGTCTACACCTGGCCGGAACTGGCCTCAGTCGGGCGCACCGAGGACGACCTCAAGGCGGCCGGCGTGGCCTATCGCGTCGGGCGCTTTCCGTTCTCGGCAAACGCCATGGCCAAGGCGCGGTTGGAGAAGAACGGGCTGGTCAAGGTGTTGGCGGACGCCGGCACGGACAGGATTCTCGGCGTGCACATCCTGGGGCCGGACGCGGGCAGCCTGATCCATGAAGCGGTCGCCGTCATGCAATTCGGCGCGGCGGCCGAAGACGTGGCGCGGACGAGCCATGCGCATCCGACGCTTCCGGAAGCCTTGCGCGAGGCATGCCTGGCTGTGGCCGACCGCACGATCCACCTGTAACGACCGCCCGTCGCGTGGCTGCCCGGGCTGGCCGCGCGGCGCCGAGGCGTCCCGGCGGGCGTAGAGGACCCGTAGCCGCCTACGAGCCCGGCCGCGTCGCGAATAAAGCGCGACAGCGTCGCCGCCTGAATGCTAATGCGAGCCGTTCACATCTGGATTGACCATGCGTCCTCTGCTCCGTCTGCTTGCCCTGCTGTTCGCCCTGGGGCTGGCCGCGCCCGCCCTGGCCCAGACGCCGTCCGCCTCCGAGGCCCAGGTCGCCTGGCGGCTGCTCGACTATGTAGCGGTCGACTACGCCGGCGCGGTGGCCGACGGTCAGGTGACCAATCCGGCCGAATACGGGGAGATGATCGAGTTCGGCGGCCAGATCCGGACCCGCCTGGACGCCCTGCCGCCGAATCCGGCCAAGGCCGGTCTGGTCCGCGACGCCGAGGCCCTGCAGGCGGCCATCAGGGACAAGGCGGATCCGCGCGTCGTTGGCGACCGGGCCAAGGCGCTCGCCGGCGCGGTGCTGACGGCCTATCCGAGCCCGCTGGCGCCTTCGTTCCCGCCTGATCTGGCCCGCGGCGCGACGCTCTATGCCGAGCAATGCTCGGTCTGCCATGGCGTGACCGGACGCGCCGACGGCCCGGGCGCCGAGGGGCTTGATCCGCCCGCGATCGCCTTCGCGGATGTGGAGCGCGCCCGTCAGCGCAGCGTGTTCGGCCTCTACCAGGTCATCGATCAGGGGCTGGAGGGCACGGCGATGGCCAGCTTCGCCCATCTGCCGGCCGAGGACCGCTGGGCCCTGGCCTTCTACGTGGGCCGGTTCGCCTTCACCGACGCCGAAGCCGCCGAAGGTCGACGCCTCTGGGAGAGCGACCCGGCGATCCGCGCCGTCTTCCCGGACCTGGCCGCCCTCACCCAGGCGACGCCGGCCGAGCTGGCGACAAGGATCGGCGAGACGAAGGCACGGGCGGTCACGGCCTACCTGCGCCGCCACCCGGAGGCGACGGTCCGCGCCGAGGGATCGACCCTGTCCCTGGCCCGGACGCGACTGGCCGAAAGCGAGGCCGCCTATCGCCGGGGCGATCGCAGGGCCGCGACCGACCTGGCCCTGTCGGCCTATCTCGACGGCGTCGAACCGATGGAGCCGGCGCTGGGCGCCCGCGACGGCGCCTTGCTGCGGCGGGTCGAGACGGCCATGACCGACCTGCGCGTCTCGATCAGCAGGGGCGCGCCGGCCCAGGAGGTCGCGGACCGGGTCGCCCGCGCGAACGCCCTGCTGGACACGGCCGAACGCGCACTCGCGCCCCAGGAGGCGGACAATCTCGCCAGCTTCCTCGGCGCCTTCACCATCCTGCTGCGCGAAGGTCTGGAAGCCATCTTCATCGTGGTGGCGATGATCGCCTTCCTCAGGAAGGCCGAACGTCCCGAGGTGCTGCGCTACGTCCACGGCGGCTGGGTGGCCGCGCTGGTCGCCGGCGGCGCCACCTGGGCGGCCGCGACCTTCTTCATCTCCATCAGCGGCGCCAGCCGGGAGCTGACCGAAGGGTTCGGCTCGCTTCTGGCGGCCGTCGTGCTCGTCTCGGTCGGCATCTGGATGCACGGCAAGTCGCACGCCGACGCCTGGCAGACCTATATCCGCGACAAGCTCTCTCACGCCCTGTCGAAACGGTCGGCCTGGTTCCTGTTCCTGCTGGCCTTCGTGGTGGTCTACCGCGAGGTGTTCGAGACCATCCTGTTCTATGCGGCGATCTGGAGCCAGGGCGGCCATCTCGGCATGCTGGCCGGCGCCCTTACGGCGGTGGCGATCCTGGCCGTGGTGGCCTGGGCCTTGCTGGCCTACAGCAAGCGCCTCCCGATCGGCCGGTTCTTCTCCCTGAGCTCGATCCTGATGGCCATCCTGTCGGTCGTCCTCGTCGGCAAGGGGGTGGCGGCGCTGCAGGAGGCGGGCTGGCTCGATGTCCATCCGCTGGCGTGGATCCCCCGCATCGAGATCCTCGGTCTTTATCCGACGGTCGAAGGCGTCGCCGTTCAGCTTCTGACGATCGCTATCCTCGTGGTCGGCTTCTCCCGGCATGCGGCGCCGAAAGGCGCGCGCCCAGCCTCTTGAGCGGGCGTCTGAGGCCCTCAACTGCGACCCGTTGGCAGGGTTTCGGAGCTGCTTGGGCGCCGATAGCCGCGCAGTCCGCGGATACCCAAGGTGCGGGGCCGCAGCCGATAGCGTGCGGAGACCACCCTTGGTGCGGAGATTAGGCGCCCTATTCTCCGCACTTCGCGCGGAGAATAACCTTGCTCTTGCGGCGAATAGCGCCCATATTCTCCGCAAGGAGTGCGGGGAATGGCGCAATACATCCATGAGATCGAAGGCTGGCCGCGTCTGGACTGGCGCGCTGACGCGCTTGCCGATCGCCTCGCAGCCGTCCGTCATCGCCAGGGCCTTCTGCTTGGCCGGATGCACACGCTCGGCTTCGACCTCCGCGCTGAAGCCGTCCTCGAGACCCTTACCGAAGATGTCCTGAAATCCAGCGAAATCGAAGGCGAGCTGCTCGACAAGGATCAGGTGCGATCCTCCATCGCCCGCCGCCTCGGCATGGATATCGGGGCCCTCGCCGACGCGGATCGCAACGTCGAAGGCGTCGTCGAAATGATGCTCGACGCGACCCAGAACTTTGCGTCTCCGCTCACCGAGGAACGGCTGTTCGCCTGGCACGCCGCCCTGTTTCCGACCGGGCGCAGCGGCATGACGAGGATCGTCGTCGGCGCCTGGCGCAACGAGAGCTCCGGCCCGATGCAGGTCGTCTCGGGCCCCTTCGGACGAGAGCGCGTGCACTATGAAGCGCCCTTTGCCGACCGTCTGCAGGACGAGATGCGGGCGTTCCTCGACTGGTTCAATGACGAGCCGCGGACGGATCCGGTCCTCAAGGCCGCGATCGCCCACCTGTGGTTCGTGACCATCCACCCGTTCGACGACGGGAACGGCCGGATCGCGCGGGCGATCGCCGACATGGCGCTCGCCCGCTCCGAGAAAAGCGCTCAACGCTTCTACAGCATGTCCGCCCAGATCAGGCTGGAGCGCAAGGACTACTACGCCACCCTGGAGGCGACCCAGAAAGGCGCGCTGGACGTGTCCCTCTGGCTGGACTGGTTCCTCGGCTGCCTCGATCGCGCGTTCGATGGCGCGGAAACCACCCTGACGCATGTCATGCGCAAGGCGCGCTTCTGGGAGGCGCTAGCAGGTCAGACGTTGAGCGAGCGCCAGAGCACGGTCATCAACCGGCTGCTCGACGGCTTCGAAGGCAAGCTCACCTCGACCAAATGGGCGGCGCTGACGAGGTCCTCGCCCGACACGGCCCTGCGCGACATCAACGATCTGGTGGGGCGGGGCATCCTCGTGAAGGATGAAGGCGGCGGGCGCAGCACAAGCTATTCGCTGGTCGATCGAGGATAGGCGGGACCGCACGACGCCGGCACGGCACTTCGCCAGGTCGGTCGCTCAAGACCCGAGCCTCAACAGGGAGGATCGCAATTCGCCACATCTGGCGAGTTACCGCCAACAACCCGCCTAATTCGCCAGAAGTGGCGAATTACCACCTTTGCCAGGCGCGCGACGCCGCAAGGCGCCGCCGACGCGGCCTCACGCCTGACGCGCGATGGCGATGGCGGAGAGATCCGCTGCGGCCTCGACCGGACTGCCGGCCGCCTTGCGCTCGGAGTAGCGGTCCACGAGCTGGGTGGCGTGCGGTCGAGTGAGGACAGTGAAGCGCACCAGCTCCTCCATCACATCGACGATGCGCTCATAGTAGGCCGAAGGCTTCATCCGGCCGGCCTCGTCGAACTCCTGAAAGGCCTTGGCCACGCTCGACTGGTTGGGAATGGTGATCATCCGCATCCAGCGGCCCAGAAGGCGCAGGGTGTTGACGGCGTTGAAGCTCTGGGAACCGCCCGACACCTGCATCACCGCGAGCGTGCGGCCCTGGGTCGGGCGCATGCCGCCCAAACTCAATGGCAGGTGATCGATCTGCAGCTTCATCAGTCCGGAGACCTGGCCGTGCCGTTCCGGACTGCACCAGACCATGCCCTCCGACCACAGGGCGTGCTCGCGCAGCTCGCGCACCGCCGGATGGTCGTCGTCGCCGGGCGAGCCCGGCAGAGGCAGGTCGGAGGGGTCGAAGATGCGGGTCTCGCATCCCATGCGCTGCAGCAAGCGGGCCGCTTCCTCGACGCAGAGCCGCGAATAGGAGCGCTCGCGCAGCGACCCGTACAGGAGAAGGATGCGTGGCGGGTGGTCGTGCGGACCCAGGCCGGCGGCCGGGTTGCTCGACAGATAGGCCGCGTCCAGGGCCGGCAGATGATCGGGATCCGGCAGCGGCCGCAGGCGGGCGAAGATCATCCGAGATCCTTGGTCAGATAGGCGGCCGAGGCCGGGCAGATGTCTGCGAACTCGCGGGTTCGCCGGATCGCGGCGGGCGCGGCCGCCCGATCTGCGGCGGCGAAGCCGCGCCGGGCGAAGAAGGGCTCGGCCGTCGTGGTGAGCAGGTGGAGCCGTTCTCCGCCCAGCTCGCTCGCCGCGGCCTCGGCGGCGCTCAGGATCCGGCTCCCGAGCCCCCGCGAATTCAGGCCAGCGAGTACGACCAGGGAGCGCAGCAGCAGGTCCCGCCCCTCTCCTTCCAGGCCGACGTAGCCGGCCAGGGCGCTGTCGTCGTCGGCTCGGAAGTAGCGGCCGGCCCCGGGCTCCGGCAGGCCCTCGCCCTGCAGGGCCGCGATCAGGCCGGCGTCATCCGCGTCCAGGAGATGCAGCACGACCATCAGGCGGCGTCCGCCGGCGGGGCCGTGTCCGGAAACCAGCGTCGGCCCATCCACAGCGCGACCGAGACCAGAAGGATCAGCACCGGCACCTCGACCAGCGGACCGATGACCGCAGCGAAGGCGACCGGCGAGGTCAGCCCGAAGGCCGCGATGGCCACCGCGATGGCCAGCTCGAAATTGTTCGAGGCGGCGGTGAAGGCCAGGGCGGTCGTGCGCGGGTAGTCGGCATCGATCAGCTTGCCCATGAGGAAGCTGACCACGAACATGACGAGGAAGTAGATGGTCAGGGGAATGGCGATGCGCAGGGCGTCCAGCGGCAGGGCCACCACCTCGCCGCCCTTCAGGCTGAACATGACCACGATGGTGAACAGCAGGGCGATCAGGGTGATCGGTCCGATGCGCGGCAGGAAGCGCCGCTCGTACCAGTCGGCCCCGCGGCGGGCGATCAGGCTGCGCCGGGTCAGGAAGCCGGCCAGGAAGGGAAGACCGAGGTAGACGAGAACGGCGCCGGCGATGGTCCAGACGCTGACGTCCACCACGCTGCCCTGCAGGCCGAACAGGGGCGGCAGGACGGTGAGGAAGACCCAGGCGTAGAGGCTGAAGAACAGGATCTGGAAGATCGAGTTGAACGCGACGAGACCGGCGACATACTGGTCGTCGCCCCGCGCCAGTTGGTTCCAGACCAGCACCATGGCGATGCAGCGCGCCAGCCCGATCAGGATCACGCCGGTCATGTATTCCGGCTGGTCGCGCAGGAAGATGACCGCAAGGGCGAACATCAGCACAGGGCCCAGCACCCAGTTCTGGAACAGGGACAGGGCCAGCACCCGCTTGTCGGCGAAGACGCGCGGCAGTTCCTCGTACCGGACCCTGGCCAGCGGAGGATACATCATCAGGATCAGGCCGATGGCGATCGGAATGTTGGTGGTCCCGACCGAGAGGCCGTCGACCCAGGCGGGCAGGCCGGGAACCAGAGTCCCCAGTGCGACGCCCAAAGCCATGGCGGCGAAGATCCATCCCGTCAGCCAGCGGTCGAGAAAGGACAGGCGGCGCGGCGGGGCCGCGTCGGTGACCGGCGTATCGATCATCGCGCCACCCGAAGGCCAGCCGCCTCGATGACGACCTCGCCGTCCTCCTTGGTGAACCGCTTGAGATCATCGGCGGGCAGGAGGTCCAGAACGGCCTCGGACGGTCGGCACAGGCCGACGCCGAGAGGACTGACGACGATCGGGCGATTGAGCAGGATCGGATGGGCCTCGATCGCATCGAGCAACTGATCGTCTGTCAGGCCCGGGTCCCCGAGGCCCAGGTCGGCGAAGGGCGTGCCCTTGTCGCGCAACAGGTCGCGCAGCGGCTTGCCGGTTCGTTCGGCCAGCCAGGCGATCATGACGCGCGATGGCGGCGACCTCAGATACTCGATGACGTGCGGCTCGATGCCGACGTGGCGAATGAGCTCCAGAGCGTTGCGCGACGTCCCGCAGGCCGGGTTGTGATAGATGATGACGTCCACGGGATCCTCAGGCGCAGCAGGGGGTCAGTTCGGCCAGCAGAGGCTCGCATAGCTCCGCCCGGCCGCCGCAGCAGTCCTTGAGCAGGAACAGGACCAGGTCGCGCAGCCGGTCCAGATCGGCCCGGTAGATGATCGACCGGCTGCGACGCTCCGATTTGATAAGTCCCGCTCGGGACAGCACCCCCAGATGCGACGACAGGGTATTGGCCGGGATCGCCAGATGGTTGGAGATGTCACCGGCCGGCAGACCGGCCGGTTCGTGCCGCACGAGAAGTCGGAACGCCTCCAGCCGCCTCGACTGCGCCAGGGCGGCGAGAGCAAGAATCGAGGCTGCGGTTTCCATATTTCCGAACTAGTCGAACTATAGAAATGTGCAATCCCCGCTCTGCAGCCGGCCGTAAGCTTACGGTGGAGAGTTTGGCGGCTTGGCCTGCCGCAGCCTTTCGAGTTCGATTCCCATGACAACATGGAGATCTTCGATTGGTCTGCGCCCTTTGAAGTGATCCATCCCTTATGTTGGTCTGCGGACCGGAACGGATGGAGCCAAGGATGGCCAGGAAGCGTCACAAGCCCGAAGAGATCATCGCCAAGCTGCGCCAGGTTGAAGTGTTGACCGGGCAAGGCAAATCGATCGCGGAGGCGGTGAAGACGATAGCGGTGACGGAGACGACCTACTTCCGCTGGCGAGCGGAGTTCGGCGGGATGAAGACCGATCAGGTCAAACGGATGAAGGCGCTGGAGCTGGAGAACGCCCGGCTTCGTCGGGCGGTGTCGGACCTGACGCTGGACAAGCTGATCCTGTCGGAGGCGGCGCGGGGAAACTTCTGAGCCCTGCCCGTCGCCGGGCCTGCATCGACAAGGTGCGGACCGAGTTGAAGGTGTCGGAGCGGCGCGCCTGCGCGGTGCTCCGACAGCATCGCTCAACCCAGCGAAAGACGCCGAGGGGCCGCACCGACGAGGCGGCCCTGACGGCGGCCATCACCGCACTGGCGGCGACCTATGGCCGTTACGGCTACCGCCGGATCACGGCGCTGCTGCATCAGGCGGGCTGGTCGGTGAACGCCAAAAGGGTTCAGCGGATCTGGCGACGGGAAGGGCTGAAGGTCCCGCAGAAACAGCCGAAACGCGGCCGGCTCTGGCTCAATGACGGGTCGTGCGTGCGGCTGCGCGCCGAGCGGCCCAACCATGTCTGGTCTTACGACTTCGTCGAGGATCGCACCCAGGACGGCAGGAAGTTCCGCATGCTCTGCGTGATTGATGAGTTCACGCGCGAGGCTCTGGCGATCCGGGTCAAGCGCAGGCTCAACTCCACCGACGTGCTAGAGACCCTGGCGGACCTGATGATACTGCGCGGGCCGCCGGCCTATGTGCGGTCCGACAACGGACCGGAGTTCATCGCCACCACCCTGCGTGAATGGATCGCCGCCGTCGGCTCTCAGACGGCCTACATCGAACCCGGTAGTCCCTGGGAGAACGGCTACTGCGAGAGCTTCAACTCCAAGCTCCGGGATGAACTGCTGAACGGCGAGACCTTCTTCAGTCTGGCCGAGGCTCAGGTGCTGATCGAGGCGTGGCGGCGTCACTTCAACGCCGTGCGACCGCACAGCGCCCTGAAGTACCGACCGCCAGCACCGGAAGCCCTCATCCCTCGCGCCGGAAACATCGTGCCGTGGGCGAGCGCGCCAGCGCTTGAAGGCGCGCGCTCGCCCAACCCAACCATGGCGTCAGGCCCGCCCATGAACTAACATCGAAACCGCATCACCCCATGGGGGCAGACCAGGCAGCACCAAAAGGAATGCCGACTCGCCGGATCACTTTCGACGCCTTATCGAACTGCCAGTCGATCGACCCGTGCAGTTTCGACACCCGCACGACGCCTTCCATGAACCGAGGCTCGCCTCGAATTCCCGGCGGGTTGTAGTGCATATCCAGTTCGACCCGCGATGATCGGAAAAGCGGATTGAGCGCACCAACGAAACGATCGACGATCCGAAGACCGGCGAGATCGCAGCCGTGCTCGATCAGCCGCTCGTAATTCGTCGTGAAGACGTGCAGGCGCTCGCGGGACGCCGAACGACTGGCAAAGCTCAAGAGGAAGGATTGGAGGAGGCTTTCAGCTTTCAACCGACCATCTTCGTTGGCCCCTGATATGGCCCGTTCCGTCGCCAGAATGCTGCGCAGGAACTCCAACATCTTGGCATCTATCTGCCTTTTGAAGGCCGCTGCAGCAGCCGCGTCTGTGACTGTCAGCCCCTCAAGAACGGCGAGCGCGCTACGGAACTGATCTTCGATGTTTGCAGCCCCTCGCCCCATTGATTGAGCCGTGGTCTCAGCGTGCCGATTGATGCTTGCATCATAGGCGCTACCGAAGGCGATCTGGCCCATGTCAGCCGCTCGGCCGCCAGCGGCAAAAGCGACCGCTGATGTGAACCCACTGCCCAGCACCAGATTTAGATGCTCGGCTTGGAAGACGGCCGACAACCAAGGTTCGATATAGCGTCGGGACCGCTCAATGAACTTCTCAAGATCTTCACCCGCAGGCAGATCGTCGACGGCCTCGAGGTGCGAGCCGGCCCTGTAACAATGCGGTTTCCAATCCATCGCCTAACCTCCTGGATTTCCCGACGTTGGAGGTTCGGGCCCTCTACGACAAGTTGAACGGTAAAGTGTGCGAGACTCAAGGTCAGTCGCTATTGGTGCGGGCGGTTGGAGTCGAACCGACCCGACTTGCGTCGCGCTCGAAACGATTGGAACGTCCGATCTTCAGATCCGTAGTTGGATGCCGTCAGCGGACGCTCCCAAAGTCCGACATGAGTCAGCAGCAGTCGTGTCGGCGACTCGTTAGCCTTCGGCTTCAGCTTGCCTACGGAGATCTTCCAGCCGTTCGGTGCAAATGGTCGCCGTCAGGCCGCGAAGCACATCGACCCGCTCGGCCAACCATGCGAGCTCCTCGGCAGTGATCTTGAAGTGCTCGGAGTAGCGCGCCTTCACATAGGCCTCACGGAGAAGCTCGAAGCAGCGGCGTTCGAACTTGGTTTCACGGGGCCACGCGTCGGCGAGCCGGGTGTCGATGCCCTCGGCCTTTTTCCGGAGGAAGGCGAGGTTATGAGCCTTGCCGCTGTACAGCGTCGTGACGAGCAAGACGCAGTGGTAGAGATGCTCTGACGCTTGATGCAAGGAGAAGGCGGCCAGGTTGGCGCTTTCACGTTGGATATAGAAGCGAGCACCAGCCTGAAACTCTGCCGAGCTCGCCATCCACTTCTCGTAGTGTCGCTGCGCTTCCTCCAGCGCGAGACGCGCTCTCAAATCGGCCGGCTTGTGCAGCTTGCCCGCCGGGGTATCGTAGACCACCACGCCTTCGCGCACGATGTCGGCGAAGAAGTACCGCCCACGGTCCAGCTGGTCGTTCACGTCGTCGAGCGAATGGACGATCAAGCTGACGGGGGTGCGAATGTCCGGACCGATGGGCATCGTCCGGTTCTCGGCCTCGTGCCAGAATTCGCGGTCGGTGAGGTCTTCATGATCGACGACGATCAGTAGATCGAAGTCCGAAAAATACCGTCCGACCGGGTCGTGCACCCAGTCGCCGCGCGCATAGCTGCCATAGAGAATGATCTTGAGGATCTTGCCGTGCTTGAGCCGATCAGCGCGCCGGGTGGCGGTCGCCTCCTCGAAAGCCGCGCGCACAGTCTCGACCACCTGGCGGAGTTCGGCCTGCTTGCGCGGCGGCAGATGATCAAGGCTCGTCTTCATGGCCGGAGTCTCCGCGATACGGCCGCACACGGCAAGGCTGAAACGGCCTTTCTGTCGACCTTAGCCTTGATGTCATGCCTGATTTCGCCAAACGAAAAAGCCGCGCGCCCCCAAAGGGCGCGCGGCCCGTTTTTGTCTCCAGCGGCGCTATTCGGCGGCGAACGAATAGGCGTCGTCGTCGCGGGGCGTTTCGGCCCCCCGCTCTTCCGGCTCCGCTGCGTCCGACACCGTCCGCAGCGGCGCGGGCAACCACCCCTTGCCCTCGATCAGACGCTCTGCGGCCTCGGCCATGTCCGCCTTCTTGAAGCCGGCGATCCGCGCGGCCTCTTGGGCGCCCGCCGCCTCCGTCACCGCCTCCAGCACCTTGGGTTTGGCGACACGGGTGAAGTAGCTGGCCGCTGTCGCCGTCCACGTCCCCGCCATATCCAGACCGACCGCCGTCGCCAGCGTCTCGGCCTGAGCCAAGGCCCCGGGTCGTCTGTCGTGCGGATCGCGCACGGCGTAGAGGCCGACCCCGGCGCAACAGGCCATCAGGTCCAGTTGGTCCGACGGCGCCAGCGCAGCCACCACACCCCAGAGGTCTTCCGGACGCTCGGGAAGGCGCGCACCCCACGCCTCGCACCGGTCGCGGACCCTCCGACCGGCGGGGCTGTCGTCCACCCCCTGCGCCAGCCGCTCCAGCCCCGTGGTCGTCAGCCGAAGCTGCAGGGGCGTCCAGACGCTGTAGCCCGAATAGAAGACCTGCAGGACGAGGGCGTGGACCACGGTGGCCAGCGCCACGTTCACATCGGCCTGCACCGCATCCCGCAGCCCCATGGTCTTGTGGGCCGTCAGGTCGATCAGCAGACGATCCGACAGGGCCGAAGGCGTTTCGTCCTCGGGCGCGTCCACACTCGACGGCGTTGCGCCGTCCACACCGTCGTCCGCCGCCTCGTCCTCCGACCACGGCGACGGCGGATCGGCGGGCACGTCCTCGGCCCGGACCAGACCGCGCTCGAAGCGGGCGAGGCCGTCGTGACCGAGCATCACCATGACCCCGGCGCGCGCCCTGGCCTCGGGGGCGTAGGCGAAGTCCGGGCCGAAGGCCTGCAAGGCCTTGTCGATCTCCTCCAGCCGCGCGTCCGCCTCGGGCGACAGGCCGTCGTCGCCCGCCTCCGAAACGATGCCGTCGTACTCCTCGGACAGGGCCGCGATCTCGGCGGCGTCCGCCTCCGAGCGTTCGACGGCGACCGGATAGACCCGACCGAACGCGGACAGGTCGGGATACTCCAGACCCGCCTCGGCCCACTTCCAGCCTTCCCGCTCGCGCGCCTCGTCGGCCAAGCCGGTCAGCTTCTCGCCGACCAGCCGGTCCAGCAGGACCACGTCCTCCAACCAGCCTCCGCCGTCCTCGGTGAACAAATCCCGGAGGATTCCCCCGCCCGCCGCCTCATAGGCCTCCACGCCGACGAAACGGGCGCGCCGGTCGCTCACCGCCACCTTGGACTCGGTCATGGCCCGGCGAATGGCGTGGACGGGGCGATATTCGCCCAACTGCTCGAACACCTGCCGCTGCCGGTCCTGATCCGCACTGACGCAGAAGGCCATCAGCTGGTCCAAGGCCAGCGCCCCGGCCCGATAGGCCGCCATCAGTTCGGGCGCCGCCGCGCCCAGCCGCAGTCGCTGGCGCACGACATGGGCCGACACGCCGAACCGGGCGCCGATCTCCTCGGGACCGTAGCCCTTCTCCGTCGCCAGCCGCTGGAAGGCCTCGAATTGGTCGGCGGGATGCATGGCCTCGCGGGTCATGTTCTCGTCGAGACTGATTTCGTGGGCGTCATTCTCGGCGTCCACGATGCAGCGCACGGGATGTGTGCGCTTGATCGCCTTGCGCTTGGCCAGCAGCCGGAGCCCCTGACGGCGACCTTCGCCGATGGTCACGAAGTAGTTCCCGGTCGGAACGCCCTCCCCGTCCCGCTCGACCTCGACCACGGGCGGCTGCAACACCCCCTTGGCCTTGATGGAGGCCGCGAAGGCCTCGATGGTCGCCGGGCTGTGCGGGGTCTTCCGGGCGTTCCTCGGCGAGGCCTTGAGCCGGTTCAGCGGCACGATCACCTCCGCGCCGTGCTGCGGCGCGGTCGCTTCGGTCTGGGCGGTTTGGGTGGATTGAGCAGTCATGTCTGCCTCCTTTGGGCAAGGGTTGCAGGCACGCGAACTGCGCGCCTGAAACCCTGCCCGTCGGCGAGACCGGGGTAGCAAGGGCCAGGGCGGACCGGCCGGAGGGGGATCGCCCGACCTGCACAAGGCTGACCCTGATGATTGTCATGACGCCGATCGCCGGCGCGGAAGGTCGGGGAGACCGGCCGGTCCGGCGGCGCAGCCGCTTCACCCTGGCCCGCGCGAGGGCGGAGCCCTTAGCCCTTCTGCGACGTCCGCAACGTGTCCTTCTGGCGCGGCGTCGCAGGCTCCAGCTTGAGGAAAACGAACTGACCGGGCCTCGCGTGTGAGGTCGTCGCAACGGGGCTTTTGACCCACGGTCGCGTCAGGCCACCGGCCGATCCGCACTGACCCCCGGCGCAGGCGTCGCAGGCCTCGGCGGGTTCAACCGGGCCTGGACCGGCCGATCGAACCCATACCGGAACGCCGCCGCCCCCATGAACGCCGCCGCCAGACCGGCGGCCCAGACGCCCCAGCGCATCCCGATGGACCAGTCCGACTGTCCGACGGCGTCGAAGACGCCGAACCAGACGATGCGGGCGACTTCATTGGTGAGAAACATCGCGAACGACATCAAGCCGAGGTGTTCGATCAGGCGCGACGAGCGCACCACGGGCAAGGCTCCAGCCGCCCAGATGATGATCGTCATCAGCAGCAGGGAGGCCAGGCCGAAGGGGCCAACGGCCTGACCGAGCGCGAGCGCACCGAAAGCGCCGAGTCCCAAGGCGCCCGCCACGGACGGACGCACGTAGACGCGCGCACCGACCACGGCGGCGGCCACGCCCAGCAGGAAGAGCGGAAGGGCGCGGAGGAATCCGAACCGCAGGGGCAGGCGATAGACCGGATCG
Organism: Brevundimonas albigilva; assembly: GCF_023573565.1. Taxonomy (NCBI): domain Bacteria; kingdom Pseudomonadati; phylum Pseudomonadota; class Alphaproteobacteria; order Caulobacterales; family Caulobacteraceae; genus Brevundimonas; species Brevundimonas albigilva. Next base: position 889,304 of record NZ_CP097649.1, on the reverse strand, counting down.
CCCAGCCAGACGCGGCTGGCGACGTCGGCGGCGAGAAGCAGGGTGATCGCGATCGCGGCCGTGGCCCGGGGTCGGCTCCAGAGCGCCCGGCAGATCCAGGGCAGGAGCAGATAGCAGCCGATCAGAGCCGACAGCGTCCAGGTCGGCGCGTTCCAGCCGACGCCGCCCGGCACGCCATAGGCCTGCACGAGCAAGACCTGGGCGGGCAGCTGGCTCCAGTCGAACCATTGGGGATTGCTCGGTCGGACCCCGGCCAGAGCGGCGGCCGCGACCAAGGCCGCGAGACCGGCGATCACGGCCAGATGGGCCGGGAACACGCGCAGCAGCCGCTGGCGCGCGTAGGCCCCGACGTCGATCCCGCCCGAGGCCAGGCGCTCGCCGTAGATCCGGGCCAGCACATAGCCGGAGTCGATGATGAAGAAATTGGTCAGCAGGAACCCCCGGTCGAACACCGGATGGATCTGTCCGAGCGGCAGCGGGGCCGCTTCCCGGAAGTGGTAGAGGATGATCAGCGATCCCGCGGCGAACCGCAGCACGTCCAGCCACCCTCCGCGGGCGATGCGCGCGGGGCGGCGGGCCTGACCTTCCCCGTCGGAGCTTCTCGTCATTCGCGCTTCCCTGTGGCGGCGGGGCGTTCGTTGGCGTGAGGATGGTCGTGCACGTCCGCCCGCACCCCGTACAGGATGAGCGTTCCGGCGACGCAAAGCACGCCGAGCCCGCCGGCGATCATCAATCCGGCTCGGTCGCGGGGACCGAACACCAGACAGCCGCCCGTCACCAGGCTCATCATCACGCCGTAGCCGATGTAGAGCGGCGTTCCGTAGGCGCCGAGCAGGGAGAAGGCCATGCACAGGACGAAGAAGGCCGCGATCAGGCTGGCGCCGACGGCGATTACGACATCAAGTACTGGCCGGGGCTTCGGCGGCCGGCGCGGGCTCGAGCCGCGGCGGCCCTTGTAGCGCCCTTGGCGCCAGCGGATGCTGCGGCTGCGGACCGTGAAGCGCTTGCCGGCCATCGGGTCAGGGCCGTTCTGAGACTGCCGGCGCGTCCTCGTGCCGCGCCAGCATGATCCGCATCCGCAGGATTTCGGCTTCCTGGGCGCGGATGATCTCCTGCGCGAGACCGCGCACGTCATCCCCCTCGCCCTCCTCCACCGCGATCCTGGCCATGGCGATCGCGCCCTCGTGGTGGGCGATCATGCCGCGCAGAAAGTCGATGTCAGCGTCGCCGGAGTAATCGATGTTCATCGCCTGGTGCATGCGGTCGGCGGCCTCCCGATAGGCGCGGGTCGACGGCGTATCCGAGGGCGCGCCCTCGTGGCCGGCGTGCCCATCAATCGCTCGCGCCTCGACCGGCGGCGGGGCGGAGGCGTCGGGGGCGCCTCGACGGGACAGAATGCCGAAGGCGAAGGCGGCGACGGCGAGGAAGACCGCGATCACCGAGATCCAACCGGTGCGCTTCATGGCGTTTTCCTTTGAGTTTGAAAAAGGGTTTGGATCTCGTCGCCCCTCATGGCGGCGGACCGGGCTGGGTCGTCGCTTCGGGTCATACGTGCAGACCTCCGGCGTCACCGCAGGGCTCGAGCTCGGTCTGGACGGTCGTGTGATGCAGGTCGAAGCGCTCTTCGAGCATGTCGCCGACGGCCTGTCGGACAGCATCGGCGTCGGCGCCCTCCGACAGCACGACGTGAACCGTGCAGCTCGCCTGATCCGCGCCCGAAACCCAGACGTGGAGGTCGTGAAGGCTGGCGACCCCGGGGGTGGCGAGGATGGCGACCCGCACGTCCGACAGGGCCACGCCGCGCGGGGCGCCCTCCAGCAGAATGTGGGTGGTGTCGCGCAGCAGGATCCAGGTGCGGGGCAGGACCCACAGGCCGATGGCGATCGCGACGATCGGATCGACCCAGCGCCAGTCCGTCACGGTGATGACGACGGCGGCGACGAGGACGCCGAGCGAGCCGAGCATGTCCGCCCAGACCTCGAGATAGGCGCCCTTGACGTTGAGGCTGCGATCCTTGCCGCTCGACAGGATGCGCATGGAGATCAGATTGATCACCAGGCCGGCGGCGGCGACGATCAGCATGCCGATCGAGCCGACGGGCTCGGGATCCAGAATGCGCTTGATCCCCTCGTAGAGGACGTAACCGGCGACGACGAAGAGCAGCACGGCGTTGAACGCCGCCGCCAGGATCTCGAACCGCCTGTAGCCGAAGGTGCGTTTCTCATCCGCCGGCCGCTGGCCGATCTTGATCGCCAACAGCGCGATGGCGAGGGCCGCCGCGTCGGTGAACATATGCGCGGCGTCCGACAGCAGGGCGAGGCTGTTGAACACCAGGCCGCCGATGACCTCAACGATCAGGAAGGTCCCGGTCAGCGCCAGGGCGATGGTGAGCTGCCGGGCGTTGGCCCCGGCGGTGTGGTCGTGAGCGTGCCCGTTGGAATGGTCGTGGTTGGTCATGAAGCGCGTTCCTGTGGGTGGTCGGAGGCGGCGTTGGCGTCGCGGAGAATCTCGACGCCGCCCTTGATCGCGATCGCCGCGACGAGAACGCCGACGACGAGGTCGGGCCAGGCCTGGTCGAGCCAGAGGACCAGACCGCCGGCGACGAGGATGCCGCCGTTGGACGCGAAGTCGTTGAAGCTGAAGGTCTCGGCCGCCTTCATGTTGACGTCGCCGCTGTGCTGGCGGCGGATGAGCTGCAGGCAGATCAGGTTGACGACGGCGGCGACCAGGGCGAGCGCCATCATGGTCGGACCGATCGGCTCGGTTCCGGTGATCACCCGGCGCACGGCGTCGACGAGGACGCCGACGGCGAAGACCAGCAACATGATCCCCGACGCCCTTGCGGCGCCCCGTTTCCAGGTCCCTGCCCGACCGATGGCCAAAAAGCTGATCAGATAGACCGCCGCGTCCGAGGCGTTATCCAGCGCATTGGCCAGCAAGGCGCTGGAATCGGCGGACACGCCGCCGATCCCGAGCGCCGCCGCCAGGCCGGCGTTGAGGCCGAGAACCGTCAGCAGCGTCCGGCGCTGCTGACGGTCATCCTGGGGCCGGGCCATCAGTCTTCGATCCCCTCGTCCTTGCGATGACGCACCGCCTTGGCCGCGAAGGTCGGGAGGACCAGCAGGGTCAGGGCGGTGGCGGTGATCAGGCCGCCGATGACGACGGTCGCCAGCGGCTTCTGAACCTCGGCCCCCGCGCCGTGAGCGATGGCCATCGGAATGAAGCCGACGATCGCCACCATGGCGGTAGTGAGCACCGCCCGCAGGCGGCTGGACGCACCCTCGATGGCCGCGTCACGGGGCGGCAATCCCGCCTGAAGCCGCTCGCGGATCGCCTGCATGAGCACCAGGCCGTTGAGCGTCGCCACGCCGGAGACGGCGATGAAACCGACAGCCGCCGAGACGGAGAACGGCATGCCGCGCAGGAGCAGCGCCAGCGCCCCGCCCACCAGGGCGAGCGGCACGCAGGCGAACACCAGACCCGCCTCGGCGAAGGAGCCCAGCGCCATGAACAGCAATACGCCGATCAGGACGAAGACGATCGGAATGACCAGGCCCAGCCGCTGCTCGGCGCGCTTGAGGTTCTCGAACTGGCCGCCCCAGTCCAGGCGAACGCCCGGGGGGAGCTGAACCTGATCCACCGACTTCTGGGCGTCGGTGACGAAGCCGCCCAGATCGCGACCGCGCACATTGGCCTGGACGACCATGCGGCGGCTGCCGTCGTTGCGGCTGATCTGGTTCGGTCCCTCGGCGCTCTGGATGCGCGCGACCGAGGACAGGGGCACGGTCACGCCGGTCGATGAAACGATCGGCAAGGCCGCCAGCGCCGCCGGATCGTTGCGCGCGTCGTCAGGGAGACGGACCACGACGTCGAAACGCCGGTCGCCCTCGAAGATGCGGCCGGCCTCGGCGCCGCCGATCGCGGCCGAAACCGCTTCGGAGACGTCGGCCGCCGACAGGCCGTAGTTGGCCGCGGCGAACCGGTCCACGCTGATCGTCAGGGTCGGCAGGCCGGACGCCTGCTCCACCCTCACGTCGGCCGCCCCGTTCGTCTGGCGCAGGGCGTTGGCCACCTGGTCGGCGACCCGCTGCATGGTGGCGAAGTCGTCGCCATAGACCATGACCGCCAGATCGGTCCGCACCCCCGAGATCAGCTCGTTGAAGCGGAGCTCGATCGGCTGGCTGAATTCGAAGTTGTTGCCGATCTGCCGCGACGCGACTTCCTCGAAGCGGGCGATCAGCTCCTCCTTCTCCAGACCCGGGTTGGGCCAGTCCTTGCGGTCCTTCAGAACGATGACGCTGTCGGAGATGTTGGGCGGCATGGGGTCCACAGCCGCTTCGGCGGTGCCGGTCCGCGAGAACATGGTCTCCACTTCCGGCTGGGCCTTGATCGCCCGCTCGATCGCCATCTGCATGGCGAGCGACTGCTCGAGCGAGGCTGACGGAACCCGCAGCGCCTGCATGGCGATGTCGCCTTCGTCCAGGGTCGGGATGAACTCCCGGCCGAGGGTGGTGAAGGTGACGCCGCCGATGACCAGGGCGCCGAGCGCGGAGAGCAGGACGATCTTCGGACGATCGACGGCCGTGCGAATGGCCGGAGCGATCCAGCGGCGCGCGTGGCGCAGCAGGAAGGTCTCGTGCTCGTGGGCATGGCCGTGTTCGTCGACCTCGACCTTCTTGGGATCCCGCACCAAGAGCGCCGTCATCGCCGGCACGAAGGTGAAGGAGAAGATGAAGGCGCCGACCAAGGCCAGCATAACCGTCGCGCCCATCGGGATGAAGGTCTTGCCTTCGACCCCTTCCAGCATCAGCAGGGGGGTGAAGACGAGCAGGATGATCAGCTGACCGAAGGCGGCCGGCTTGACCATCTGGCGCGCCGCCGCGGCGGCGACGCCGAGACGCTCGCGCCGCGTCAGCATGCGCCCGGCCTCCGCGCGCTTCTGACTGAGCATCAGCAGGGTGTTCTCGACAACGACCACGGCGCCGTCGACAAGCAGGCCGAAGTCCAGCGCGCCGAGGCTCATCAGATTGCCGCTGATGCCGAACCGGTTCATGCCGATGACGGCGAACAGGAAGCTGATCGGGATCATCAACGCCGTGATGCTCGCCGCCCGGATGTTGCCGAGCAGCAGGAAGAGCACGACGATGACCAGGAGCGCGCCTTCGGTCAGATTGCGCGCCACCGTGGCGATGGTCGAGTTCACCAGGGCGCTTCGGTCCAGCACCGTCACGGCCTCGATGCCGGGCGGCAGGGTCTTCTGCACCTCCTCGAGCCGATCGCCGGCGGCTTGGGCCACGGTGCGGCTGTTGCCGCCCGCGATCATCAGGGCGGTGCCGAGGACCGCTTCGTGTCCGTCGCGGCTGGCGCCGCCCAGACGCGGGGCCTGGCCGACCTCGACGGTGGCGACGTCGGCGACGCGGACCACAAGGCCGCTTCGATTGACGACAGGCGCCTGGGCGAGGTCCTCGACGGTCGAGGCCAGCGCGTCCGTGCGAACGGTCAGGGCCTCGCCCGCACGCTGCACATAGCCGGCCCCGGCCTGGGTGTTGGCCCGGTCGAGCGCCTGGATGAGGTCGCCCATGCCGAGCCCGTAGGCCGACAGACGCGCCGTATCCGGACGAACCGCGTATTCCTTCACATAACCGCCGACCGTATCCACGCCGGCCAGGCCGGGCGCCGTCCGCATCTGCGGAGCGATGATCCAGTCCTGCACGGTGCGCAGATAGGTGGCGCGCTGTTGCGGGGTGGTGAGGAGATCGCCTTCAGGCGTCAGATAGGCGCCGCCGGCCTGCCAGCCGGTCTGGCCCGGCCTGGCCAGGTTGGCGCTGTTGAACGGCTTGTAGTCCACCGTCCACATCAGCACCTCGCCCAGGCCGGTGGTGATGGGCGCCAGCGCCGGTTCGACGCCTTCGGGCATCGTCTCGCGCGCCTGCGCCAGTCGTTCGGCGACCTGCTGACGGGCGAAATAGATGTCCGTCTGGTCGGTGAAGATGACGGTCACCTGGCTGAAGCCGTTGCGGCTCAGCGACCGGGTCGAGGTCAGACCGGGGATGCCGGCCATGGCGGTCTCGATCGGATAGGTGACCTGACGTTCGATCTGTTCGGGGGCCAGGGCCGGGGCGACGGTGGTCACCTGCACCTGACGGTTGGTGATGTCCGGCACGGCGTCGATCGGCAACCGTGTCAGTTCGAGGAGGCCGTAGGCCGCGACGAGCGCCGTGGCCAGGACGATGAACCATCGGAATTTGACCGACAGCTCGATGATGAATTTGAACATTCGCGCGCCCCCTTAGTGGCCGTGCTCGGCCTCGCCCTTGGCGAGTTCGGCTTTGAGGAGGAAGGCGTTGGTTCCGGCGACCCGCTCGGACCCGTCGAGGCCGCGCAGGATCTCCGTGCGTCCCCCGGCCTGGCGACCGACGAGCACGGGACGGAGCTGGAAGCCGTTCGGGACCTGGATGAAAACGACGCTGGCGCCGTCGACGGTCTGGATGGCTTCCGTCGGCACGGTCAGGCCGCCGGCGGCTTCACCCGTTACGATCGCGCCGGTGACGGCGGAGCCGGCCGGCGGCAGGGTCGCTCCCGTCGGGCGCGCCCGGATCACGGTGGCGCCGCTTTCCGCGCCCGCCCCGGCGGCGACGCCGGTGACGACGGCGTCGAAATCGCCCGCGGGGCTGGAGACCCGCAAGGTCGATCCCGCGCGGACGAGCGCCGCAAGGTGCGGCGGCGCATTGAACACGAGTTCGACGCGGGCGGGGTTGGTCACCTCGGCGATCACGCCGCCCTGCGGGACGAAGCCGCCCGGGCCGACCTGAACGCTGGTGACCACGCCGGCGATCGGGCTGTTCACGCTCAGCCGTCCGGCGGCGTTGGGCGATCCGGCCGCGCTCGACCGCGCGCGGGCCGCTCGGGCCGCCGCCTCGGCGCTGAGCAGCTGCGCCCGGGACGCCTCGACCTCTTGCCGGGCGACGACGCCCTGGTCGGCGAGGTTGCTGTTGCGCTGATAGGCCTGGCGCGCGACTTCGGACTGGGCCGCGGCCGCGTCCGCGTCGGCGCGGAAGGTGGCCGCGTCGCCGCTCACGAGGCTGGCCAGGGGCTGGCCGATCCGAACGGACTGGCCGGGCGCCACCAGCACCCGTTCCACCCGTCCGCCGACAGACGCGGCGACGGCGGCGCGGGCGTCGATCATGGGTTCGACGCGACCGGAGAGCCGGGTCTCGGCGCCCCCGCCCCGACCGACGCCGACGACGACCAGATTGGCGGCTTGGGCCTGGGCGGCGCTGAGAGCGACGAAGCCCTCGGGCGCTTCGGCCTCGCCTTCGGCGTGACCGCCCTCCTCTTCGGCGTGACTGGCTTCGCCTTCAGCCGCCGCGCCTTCGGCGGCGGGCGGATCCGACCGTCCCATGGCGAGGTAAAGACCCCCGGCCCCGAGGATGACGAGGGCGGCGACCCCGCCGATCAGCAAGGTCTTGTTGGAAGTGCGCTTGCGCATCATTGGGCTCCTTGGAAGGGGGCGCGGCCGTCCTGGCGCGCGAGATCGATTTCCGCGCGGACCCGGGCGAGGCGGGCGTCCACGGCGGCGGTTCTGGCGTTGACCAGGGCGGTACGGGTCGCGCGAAGCTCGAGCTGCGAGATCCGGCCCGCCTCGAAGCCGATCCGCGAGAGGCGGTAGGCTTCTTCGGCGGAGGTCACCCCGGCGTCGGCGGCGTTGACGCGGCTCACCGAGGCGCGGAGGCGCGCCTGTGCTGCGGCCCGGTCCGCCTGGGCTTCCTGACGGGCGGTCATCAGCCGGGCGTCGGCCGCCCTGAAGTCCGCCTGGGCGGCTTCGATGTTGCCGCGGTTCCGATCGAACAGCGGCAGGGGCAGGCTGAGGCCGAAGGTCAGCGCCGTCGCGTCTTCCGCCTCGTAGCGGCGAAGTCCGACGCTGGCGCTGACGTCCGGTCGCGACCGCGTGCGTTCGACCGCGATGCGGCTTTCTGCGGCCGAGCGCTCAGCCTCGGCCACGCGCACGGTCGGCGTCTGGTCCGTCGGCGAAAGGGCGGTCGCCGGCGCGAGGTCCAGCAAGCTGACGTCGATGGTCGTCACCGGCTCGGCGAGCATGGCCACCGCCGTGAGCCGGGCGAAGGCCGCGTCCCGTTCGGCGATGGCTTCGTCGAGACCGGCGCGCGCGGCGGCGGCTTCGCTCTCGCCCTGGATGCCGCGCAGAAGCGGCTCGCGCCCCTCCTCCACCAGCACCAAGGCCGCGCGGGCGTCGGCGAGGGTGAGGCTCAGGTTCTCCTCGGCCAAGGTCGCGCGCCGCTCGGCCGCCTCGGCGTCGGCGTAGACCAGCGCCAACCGTCCGGCGGCGTCGACCACGGCCAGATCTCGTCGGAGCGAGGCGGTCCCGGCATCGGCGCGGGCCGCGTTGATGCGAGCCGTGCGTCGACCCCAGAGCTCAAGATCCTGAGTGATCGAGAGCGTGGTCTCGGCATTGCCGTAGCCAGAGAAGGGCCCGCTCCCGAACGCGTTCTCGGCATCGAGCGCGAGGGTCGGGTTGGGGCGGACACGCGCCTGGCGCGCCCGGGCTTCGGCGGCGTCCAGAAGCGCGCCGGCTTCCGTGGTGGCCGGGGTCTGGTCCAGCCGGGCGAGGAGCTCGGCGAACGAAGGCGCAGGGTCAGCCCACGCGGGGCTGGCCAGCACAGCCGCGATAGCGGCGAGCGCGCAGCCGACCGCGAAACGCGGCGGCCGGCGATATGAGGCAGGCATGATTCATCTTCCAGAGGGAGTGACACGAGAGAGCCCGCGCGGAAGCGCGGTCGTCGTGTCAGGCTCTGGGAGGGCGTTTCAGTCCGTCTGGCGCGATGGAGCCGAAGAGATCGCTCAGGGGCAAGGCGTGGAGCGGCCGGTCGAAGGCCTGCAGAGGCAGGTCTTCGCCGACCGCCGTGCGAGCGGCGGCGGTGTGATGGCAATGGCCGTGCGAGCAGATGCCGTGGTCCTTGCCGCCGGTGTGGTCGCCTTCGGCCGGATCGTGATCAACCAGGGCGTGGGCGGCGGGCGGTTCGGGCTGGCAGGTCGCTGCGTCAGCGATGGGCGCGACGAAGAAGGCGGCGGCGACGAAGGTCACCGCCAGAATCAACTTCGCCCATGTCACCATCGACCAGGTCATCGGCGGCTGCATACTTTCGTTCGCCCGTATCGGCAATCTGTTACAAAATACGCTGCTCCGGCCGCCCCGGCCTTGCGCGACGGGAACGCGCTCCGGCCCGCCCTGCTGCGACGACCGGTCACGCCGGATCGGGCCCGGCGGATCAAGCGCCCGCTCCAGGCAGGGCGGCGGACGAGCGAGCGTTCACGCGGGTCTCGACGAGCGCCTGACGGGTGATCGACCATGCGGATTGAAGGAAGATGAAGGCCAGCAGGGCGCCGGCGGCGAGATCCGGCCAGCGCGATCCCGTCAGCCAGACCAGACCGCCCGCCGCGGCGACGCCGAGGTTGTGGGCCAGGTCGTTGCGCGTACAGAGCCAGACCGATCGAACATTGGCGTCTCCGTCCCTGAAGCGCAGCAGCAGGGTGGCGGCGACCAGGTTTGCGGCGAAGCCGAACAGACCCAGGCCCGTGATCACGAAGCCCTCCGGCGCGGCCCCGGTCATGGCCCGCCAGACCGCGAAGCCGAGGACCGACAGCCCCAGCACGACCAGGCTGGCGCTCTTGGCGAGGGCTGCGCCGGCGCGGAGGCGCACCGAGCGGCCGATAACCCAAAGGCTCACGGCGTAGGTCACGCTGTCGGCGAGGAAGTCGAGGGCGTTGGCGGCGAGCGCGGCCGACCCCTGCGCGAGACTGCCGGCCAAGACCGCGACGAAGCCGACGAGGTTGATGACGATCACGGCCACCAGCACGCGGCGATAGGCCGGCGTGGAGCCGTCAAACTTCACATCGTGTCCGCAGCAGCCGGCGGCCGGGCGGCAGGCGGTCTCGCTCGTGTCCATGAAGACTGGTCTACATCCTCTAGTCACTAGAGGATCAAGCGCCTATTTTCAGCCGATGACGCTCACTCCCGCTCCGCATCTGACCATCGGCAAGCTCTCCGCCGCGACCGGCGTGAAGGTGCCGACCATCCGCTTCTATGAGCAGGCCGGGCTCCTGCCCGAGCCGCCGCGCACCGCCAGCGACCGTCGGCTCTACGACGAACCCGCACTACGCCGGCTCGGCTTTATCCGGCACGCCCGCCAGTTGGGCTTCGACCTCGACGCTATCCGCTCGCTCCTCGACCTTGCCGATCACCCCGACCGCACCTGCAGTGACGCGAACGCCATCGCGGAACGGCATCTGGCCGATGTCACGGAGAAGATTCGGCAGTTACAGGCGCTCCAGACTGAACTTTCACGGATGACGGCCGACTGCGCCGGCGGCCGGGTTTCAGCCTGCAAGGTCATCGAAGTCCTTCAGGACCGAGACTGCCGACATTAAGCAGACCGACATTCAGGCGTTTGGTCGGGATTGGGGCGCAACCGCTATCGACGAGAGATCGGTCGCTGCGTCGATCGGAATTCCGACCGCCTTGCGCTCGGAATAGCGATCGACCAGCTGCGCGGCGTGAGGCCGGGACAGGATGGTGAAACGGACCAGCTCCTCCATCACATCGACGATGCGCTCATAGTAGGCGGACGGCTTCATTCGCCCGGCGTCGTCGAATTCCTGGAAGGCCTTGGCCACGCTCGACTGGTTGGGAATGGTGATCATCCGCATCCAGCGGCCGAGCAGCCGCAGGGTGTTGACGGCGTTGAAGCTCTGCGACCCGCCGGAGACCTGCATGACGGCCAGGGTCCGCCCTTGGGTCGGGCGCACGCCGCCCATGCTCAGGGGCAGATGATCGATCTGCAGCTTCATCAGGCCCGAGACCTGACCGTGCCGCTCCGGGCTGCACCAGACCATGCCTTCGGACCACAGGGCATGGTCGCGCAGTTCGCGCACCGCCGGGTGGTCATCGTCGCCCGGCGCCCCCGGAAGAGGCAGGTCCGACGGGTCGAAGATGCGGGTCTCGCATCCCATCCATTGCAGCAGGCGAGCCGCCTCCTCGACGCAGAACCTCGAGTAGGACCGTTCGCGCAGCGATCCGTAGAGGAGCAGGATCCGGGGTGGTTGGTCGTGCGGCCCCAGACCGCGGGCCGGATCGGCCGAGAGATAGGCCTTGTCCAAGGCCGGCAGGTGATCCGGATCGGGAAGCGGGCGCAGGCGGGCGAAGGCCATCAGAGGTCCTTGGTCAGATAGGCTGCCGACGCCGGGCAGAGTCCAGCGAACTCGCGGGTCCGTCGGATCGCCTCCGGCGCCGTCTGGCGGTTCGCCGCCCGGTAGCCGTGTCGGGTGAAGAAGGGCTCGGCCGCCGTGGTGAGCAGATGCAGGCGTGCGCCGCCCATGTCGCCGGCGATGATCTCGGCGGCGGCCAGCACCCGGGCTCCCAGGCCCCGCGCTTTCCGGTCGGCGAGGACGACCAGCGAGCGGACCAGCAGGTCGCGCCCCTCCCCTTCCAGTCCGACATAGCCGACGACGGCGCCGTGGTGATCGGCGCTGAAGTAGCGGCCGGCGTCGGGCGCGGGCAGGCCTTCGGCCCGCAGCGCGGCGATCAGGCCGGCGTCGGTCGGTTCGATCAGATAGAGGACCACCATCACCCGGCGTCCGCCGGCGGGACCGTTTCCGGGAACCACCGCCGGCCCATCCAGAGGGCGACCGACACCAGCAGGATCAGCACCGGCACCTCCACCAGCGGGCCGATGACAGCGGCGAAGGCGACCGGCGAGGCCAGGCCGAACGCCGCGATGGCGACCGCGATGGCCAGCTCGAAATTGTTGGAGGCCGCCGTGAAGGCCAGCGCCGTGGTGCGCGGGTAGTCGGCCTCGATCAGCTTGCCCATCAGGAAGCTGACGACGAACATGACGAGGAAGTAGATCGTCAGCGGAATGGCGATGCGCAGGGCATCCAGCGGCAGGGCCACGACCTCTCCACCCTTCAGGCTGAACATGGCCACGATGGTGAAGAGCAGCGCGATCAACGTAATCGGTCCGATGCGCGGCAGGAAACGACGCTCGTACCAACCGGCGCCCTTGCGGGCGATCAGGCAGCGGCGCGTCAAAAAGCCCGCCACGAACGGAACGCCGAGATAGACGAGCACGGCTCCGGCGATGGTCCAGACGCTGACGTCCACCACACTGCCCCGCAGGCCGAACAGCGGCGGCAGAACGGTGAGGAAGAGCCAAGCATAGAGGCTGAAGAACAGGATCTGGAAGATCGAGTTGAAGGCCACGAGACCGGCCACATACTGGTTGTCGCCTCGGGCCAACTGGTTCCAGACCAGCACCATGGCGATACAGCGCGCCAAGCCGATCAGGATCACGCCGGTCATATATTCCGGCTGATCGCGCAGGAAGATCGCCGCTAGAGCGAACATCAGCACCGGACCCAGAATCCAGTTCTGGACCAGCGACAGCGCGAGGACCCGCTTGTCGGCGAACACGCGCGGCAAGGCCTCATAGCGGACCTTGGCCAGCGGCGGGTACATCATCAGGATCAGGCCGATGGCGATCGGGATGTTGGTGGTACCGACCGAGAGGCTGTCGACCCAGGCGGGCAGGCCCGGCACCATGGTTCCGAGCAGAACGCCGACGGCCATGGCGGCGAAAATCCACACCGTCAGCCAGCGATCAAGGAACGACAGGCGGCGTGGCGACCTGGCGGGCGCTTCGGTCATCGTCCCACCCGCCGGCCGTCGGCGTCGATGACGACCTCTCCGTCTTCCTTGGTGAAGGGCTTCAGGTTCTCGACCGGCAGCAGGTCCAGCACGGCCTCCGACGGGCGGCAGAGACGAACCCCCAGGGGACCGACGACGATCGGACGGTTGAGCAGGATCGGATGGGCCTCGATCGCATCGAGCAGTTGCTCATCCGTCCGGTCGGGGTTCTCGAGACCCAGCTCGGCGAAGGGCGTGCCCTTCTCCCGCAGCAGGTCACGCAGCGGCGCGCCGGTCCGCCCGGCCAGCCAAGCGACCATGGCGCGCGACGGCGGCGTCTTCAGATACTCGATTACGTGAGGCTCGATCCCGACGTGCCGGATCAGCTCCAAGGCGTTGCGAGACGTCCCGCACGCGGGGTTGTGATAGATTACGATGTCCATGGCGTCCTCACGAGCAACAGGGCGCGAGGTCTGCCAACAGCGGCTCGCACAGGTCCGCCCTGCCCCCACAGCAGTCCTTGAGCAGGAACAGGACCAGGTCGCGAAGCCGGTCCAGGTCGGCCCGATAGATGATCGACCGGCTGCGACGTTCCGACTGGATCAGCCCCGCCCGGCTTAGGACGGCCAGATGGGACGAAAGCGTGTTGGCCGGGATGGCGAGGTGATTGGAGATGTCACCGGCCGGCAGGCCCTCCGGTTCGTGACGGACCAGGAGACGAAACGCCTCCAACCGGGTCGACTGCGCCAGGGCAGCGAGAGCGAGAATCGAGGCTTCGGCTTCCATAGTTCCGCATTAGTCGAAATATGGAAGTATTCAAGCCGCTGACGCCAGGGGATGCGCAAGCCTACGGTGGAGAGGATACGGCTAGGCCTGTCGCAATCTTTCGGGTTCGATTCTCCCAGCAAAGCGGAGATTTCGATGGCCCAGGCCAGCCCACCCCTACGCCGCACGATCAAGAAACCTGAACTGCACCAGATGGTGCCGCTCGCCGACAGCACCATCTGGGAGATGGAGCGCCGGGGCGAGTTTCCGAAGCGGTTCCTTCTGACGCCCCGCTGCGTGGTCTGGGACCTGGCCGAGGTCGAGGCGTGGCTCGAGCGGCGCCGCAACCAGCCGATCCGCCGCGCCCCGCCGCCCGATGTCCGCCGACGCGTCAGCCGACCCGTCAGAACTTTGGATCGAAGCGAGGTCCCTCTCCCTCCGGCACACTGAGCACCGGCGTGAACGTCCGCCCGGCCTCCCAGGCCTCGACCGCGTCCGACCACTGCTGCGCCATATGCCGTCGCTGCATCTCGAACTCCGCCTTGTTGTAGACCCCGCGCGACGACCGCTCCTCGTGAGCCAAGCCCTTTTCGATCCAGTCCGAGTTGAACCCCATCTCGTGCAACAGGGTCGAAGCCGTCCGTCGCAGGTCGTGCACGGTGAACGGCTCCAAAGGCAGTCCCCGCTTCTTCGCCAGCGCGGCGATGGCGGAGGTCACGCGATTGAAGGTCGCCCGCGACATCGGCGCGTCCGCGTCGTAGCGCGACGGCAGGATGTATTTGGAGTTCCCCGCGCAGGTCTTCAGGGCGATCAGGATGTCGAGCATCTGGGTCGACAGATAGACGTTGTGGGGCCGGGAGCGCTTCATCCGCGCCGCCGGGATCGACCAGACGGCGTTCTCGAAATCCACTTCTGGCCAGACGCCATCCTGCAGTTCGCTCTTTCGCACCATGCTGAGCAGGATGAACTTCAGCCCGAGCCGGATGGTCGGCAGGGTCGCCACCTCTCCGAGAAGCCCCAGCATGATGCGGATCTCGCTCGGCGACAGGCTGCGGTCTCGCGGCCGGAAGGTCGCGATCGACGCCGGCCCGACGCCGTCGGCCGGATTGTCGATCTTCTCGCCGTGCAGAATCGCCCAGGCGTAGATCTGTTTGACGATGTCGCGCACATGGATCGCCGTCGCCGGCGCGCCGCGGTCCACGATGGTCTTGCAGTGCGCCCGGATGTCGTCGGGAGTGATCTCGCTAAGCAGGCGGTTTCGCCACTGCGGCAGCACCTCGCGATTGAAGATCGACCGGCGCATGTTCCGTGTGCTGTCCGCCATCGGTGCGGTGTCCATCCAACGCTGGGCGACATGCTCGAAGCTGCGCGCCTCTTTCAGACGACGCTTGGCGCGCTGCTTCTCCAGGGCGGGCGACACGCCGTCCGCGATGGTCCGCTTGATCTCGAACAGACGTTCCCGCGCCTGCGAGAGGCTCAGACCGCCCCGTCCGTAGCGCCCCAGGGTGAGCGTCTCTCGCCGACCGTTGAAGCGATAGTCGTAGCGGAACGAGATCGCTCCCCCGGGCGAGATGTAGGCGTACAAGCCGTCCCTGTCGGTACTCTTGTAAGGCTTTGATTTAGGCTTCAAATTCTTCAGAGCGGCATCGGTAAGCACGGTAAAACCTCCTCGCACCGGACAGGCCCGGAAATCGGCGGTTCGAGGTCGATATTTTCTCGCCTTTTCAGCGTCTTGCTTGAAAAGAATACCGTCAACGGCTCGCCGTGGCCCAGACGGTATGAGCCGGAATCCATGGGAGCAACGGAGCGCGATACCGTCAGACAGGTCGGCATCACGAAAAAAAGACCCTCCGAAAGGCTCCGAAGGGTCTCGACAGAATTCACTTTCGCGTCAGCAACTTACAGCCCATTTCGGAAGCGTTCTCGAAAGCCCCCGAAAGGCCCGAATTATTCCCATTCGATTATTAACAGCCCGCATAACTCTTTGAAAATACGGTGTTAAAAATATTCTTTGCTGCACTATACCGTCAACCGTCCTGCCAAAAAGGCCGGCTCTTGATATTGCTGCATTTTTCCCGGAAACCGCAAAATACCGTAATTTCGGGGACTATCGTCAAGCGATGGACGCCGGAAACAATCCGGCTCGATCCGTGCATCCCGCCGATTTCACGCTGTAGCCTTACCATTGCGATAGCCCATTGTCACTCTGGTCGGCGAGCTAATTCTATGCCGGAGCGGCCCTTAGCAAGACGCAAACGTCATCCCTTGGCGTCATGATCGTGGTGCGGGTCTTCGCGCGCGTGACGCTGACTCGAAAGTTCTGCCGCGCCTGCGTCATCGCTCCATCGTGAACATTCCCGAGCACAATTCGATCGGGATTGCGGACGACCTCATTCTTCACCCGCTTTGGCCATCCTTCGAAGATGATGACTTCGTCGAATTGCTTCCCCTTCGCCTTGTGCATGTTCATCACCACGATGCCGGATTCCGGCTTATGGGCTGTTGCGAAATGCTCCTGGACAAACGACTGGCGGGTAATCGCGAGGGCATTGCCATAGCCGCCAATGTCACGCCAGTCCTGCGCCAATCCCTGACGGAGCTGCGTACCTCGCTCAAGCAGGCGCACGTTGCGGACGTCCTTTGCGACATCCTTCAATCGCTGACAGGCCCCAGCATCCAGCACGCCGCGCACAGCGACCAAATCTGCATCAGGATCACCTGTGAATGTCAGTGCCGCTGTTGCTTGGTGCACAGCGTAGGTTCTCTGCAAGACGCTGTTACCAGGCACCGCTTGTCCCTTCGCTAAACATTCATTCCACTTGACCAGCGCCTTACGGAACCGCGCAGCCTCGTCCATGTCTCCCTTGGTCGGCGTCGCGCCGCCTCGACCGTGGAAATAGCTGCACATCAACTCGACAAATTCATCGAAACATCCCTCATGCCCGCGTTGCTGGAGCAGGAAGGCAATGATCTCTGCGGCGAGGATCGGGCCTTCCATATCGACGGCTGCCGCGTGGGAAATCGGCGGAACATTTCCGAATGGCTCACGCAGAATGTCGGACACCATCCGCGTTGTCTTCTTGGTCGGCACGAGAATCGCCAACGATCAGTCGCGCCGACCAGCATCAACTAGCTAGTCGAGCGTCTGCCCGTCCTTGTCGCGCAGATCGTTGTGGATCGCCACCGCGGCGCGCGAGCCGGTGCCCATCGCCGTGCCGATCTGGTCCAGCCCATCGACCGCGTCGCCGGCGGCATAGACCCCGTCCAGGCTGGCGCGCTGGTGGGGATCGGTCGCATAGCACTGGCCGCCGACCAGATCGGTCCCCAGCATCCGCCCCAGGTCGTTGCGGGTGTGCGACCCCAGCGCGGCATACAGTGTGTCCATCACCTCGGTCTGCCCGTCGGCCAGCGTCAGCACCACCCGGTCGCCCGAGAAGTCGAACCCCGAGACGGGTGCCGCGACGACGCTGATCCCGGCCGCGTCGGACTGCGCCTGGGCGTCGGGGTCCAGCCCCTCGCCGGTCAGCGAGATCATCACGATGTCCGGGCTGTAGGTGCGCAGGAACAGCGCCTCGGCCAGGGCGTGTCGGTCGCCGCCCAGCACGCCGATGCGCTTGCCGCTCTGTTCGAACGCGTCGCAGATCGGGCAATAGCGCAGCAGGCCGCGGTCGACGGCGTCGGCGTGCACGTCCTCGGGGACCGGCGGGCGGTGGTTGACCACCCCGGTCGCCAGCAGGACGGTGCGGGCGGTGATCGGGCCTGCGTCGGTCTGGGCGGTGAAGAGCCGGCCGTCGCGCCGCAGCCCGGTGACTTCCCCTCGGCGCAGATCGGCCCCGTAGCGTCGCGCCTGGTCGGCCATGTTCTCCAGCAGGTCGGCGCCGACCACGCCCTGCGGATAGCCCGCGTGGTTGTGCGACCGCGGGACCATCTTCAGCCGCCCCTCGCCCTTGTCGACCAGCACCACCTTGCGGTGGAAGCGGCCCAGATAGATGGCCGCGGTCAGGCCGGCCGGGCCGCCCCCGACGATCAGGCAGTCAATCCGTCCGGCGGTGGGGGCGTCTGGCATCGGGTCTCCTTCTGCGCGGGTAGGGCGCGACGGGGCGGGGCAAGGGGGTTCAGCGCATCCGCAACTCGCCGTCGATGCGAATCGTTTCACCGTTTAGATAGGCGTTCTCGACGATGAAGGCGGCCACCGGTGTCTCGAAAGCCGTGGCTCTAGAATACGAGTTTCCTGTCCCCGATCTCAAATAGAAAAAGCAGAGAAGGTTGGATTTGAGACCCATCCCCTCCGCCATCCGCATACGTCAAGACGGTGCCGGCACGATCCGCGATACCTGCGGTGTGCGAGCTGATGTTCGAACATAGTGAATCAGGTGTTCGCGCCTGCCACTTCAGAAAGTCACTCGTGACGGGCAGGCTCGATACGAACGCGATCAGGCCGTTTCCGCAGCCGACCTCGACACTGACGAGTGCCCGTTATCGACAGCTGCAAATCGTCGGCGTGCCATTAGACTAACTACATCAAGACACTGGTCGTTAAAACCGACCGCGTCGCGTCACCGCTGAAAGGAAAAAAGCGCGGTTGGCAGCGAAGCGGGGGCGCCCGGCTTATACCAGTTCGTATCCTGGATATGCGAGGCAGTGACATAGATCGTCCCGTCCGGCCCTTCCGACAGCGTATCGGGCCAGCGCAATCTGTTGTCGGTTACCACCGGCTCCAGCGCATCGCCCGTCCAATACTTCACGGAATTGTCGGTTGGTGAGGTGACATAGAGCGTGTCGTCGCTGCCCATCCAGAGGCCGTCCGCAACATTGGTCGTGCCGACGGTCTTCACCGCCGCTTCAACGTCCGAGGCCGAAGTGCCCTTGCTGAGTTTCGATGTATCGATCGAATAGAGCGTTCGGCCGGTCAGCGCCTGCCAGTAAAGCGTCTCTCTGTCGTTGGAGATCGCAAGGCCGTCGGTCGAGAAGCTGGGCTGGCGACCATCGGGCCGACGAAGCGGCTTGCCATCGATTTCGACGATCACGTCCTTCTCGACCTGCGTGGACTTATGGCCGTCGAGCGCGCGGAAGGCGTCACCGGTGTCAAGGTCGACGACTATGATCGCGCCGCGTGTGCCCGAATCAGTAATGTAACCGGTCTTGCCGTCAGCGCTGAATCGGATGTCATTGAGATAGGTGCCCTGAAGCGCCACCGTCTCGTCGAACAGGATCGTCTTGGTGACTTGGTCGGTCGCGAGGTCGACACGGACCAGCTTGGGGCCGCCGGGCAGGATCTTTTCGTTGCCGGGCGCGGCGGGATCGAGCACCCACAAGGCGCCCCGACCATCCGCCACGATCGATTGCACGCAGACGAAATACTCGCCGACCGGCATTTCGCTCGCCTTCGCGTTGCGCCAGGAATTCCATCTCTCGTCCGGATAGGCCTTGAGCTTTCCGCTCGGCAGCAACTCGGCGACTGAGATCGGGGCGTCGTCGGTCCAGCGCGGGAAACAGACGAAGATCCGCCCGTCCTCGGTGACGCTTACGCCGGTCACCTGATGGTCGAAATCCGCGACCTTGGTTAGTTTCGAATCCGTGCCCGCGAACTTGAACGCGAACGCGGCTCCGGCTGCCGCGGTGCCGGCAACGGCGGCTCCGACGAGCGCCTTCTGCTTCGTGTCCATCAGACTGTCCCTCCCTCAAGCGGCCGCGCGACCGACGTGTTCCTGCTCGTCCTCTCCTCATCACCAGCGGATGCAATCTTGAACGCCAAGATTTGTGCGCGGTGGATCTGGGGAGGCCCGGCGAACAGCGAAGCAGCGCTTCCGGATAGCGCCGTGCCGACTTCGCCCGACAGATGCGCCTCGCGCCCTGCCTCGTCGGCGAAGGTATCGACGATGGCGAACCGAGTCTTTCCGAGACGCAGAGCGTACCACGACAGGGTGCCCGGCTCCCGCTCCACGGCCGATCGGGCTCCTTGGAGGAAGCGGGCAACCTCTTCCTCCGCACCATCCCGTGCTTCAAGCGGAACATGCAGGGCCAAGCGCGGCAGGGCGTCCGCCGCCGGCACCTTGAGGGCGAGGATGTCGGCCGGCTCGATCTCCGGCAATCCGTTGAGGATGGTGAAGGTCTTCACCACCAGCGCCCGGCCGACCGTGCCGAACAGATGCTTCAGCCGGCCGGCATTGCCGGGGAAGGTATCGAAGATGGCGAAGTCGGCGGGGCCAAAGCGCAGCGCGTACCAGTGCCGCGTGTCCTGCTCATGCTCGACCGGCTCCAGCGCACCCCGGAGGAATTCAGCGGCATCTTCCTGGTGGGTCGGCCCGGCTTCAATGCCTACGAACAGTGCCTTGTGCATCTTTTCTCTCCTTGTTCAGATGGTAGCGCCTCGAGCTCCACAGAAGGCGTCCGGGGCCTAAATCATGGGAAGTTCGCGCGGCCGGGCGCCGAGCGGGAACGCCGCGTCGATCATGCCGAGTTCGGCGTCCGTCAGCCGCAGCGCGCCGGCGCCCGCATTGTCGGCAGCGTGCTCCGCGCTGGACGCCTTGGGGATAGCGAACAGCGATGGCCGACGCACAAGGAAGCGCAGCGCCACCTGGCGTGCTGTCGCGCCATGGCTCGCTGCAATCTCCTCCAGCACGCGGCCGCCCGGCGTGTCCGGGCCAGGGAAATTGCCATGGCCGAACGGGCTGTAGGCGGTTACCGCGACTCCGTGCTCCTCGCACCAGGGGACCACGGCGTGCTCGATCGCGCGCTCACCTACGTTGTAGAGCACTTGGTTGCAGGCGATGCGGCCTTCGCCCCCCGCTTTCCACGCGGCCTCCAGGTCGGGCACGTCGAAGTTGCTCACCCCCCACGACAGGATCTTGCCCTGCTCGCGGAGCTGCTCGAAAGCGGCGAAAGTTTCCTCGAGCGGGTGTGAACCCGGCCAGTGCAGGAGGTAGCAGTCCAGCCGGTCGGTGCGCAGCCGCGCGAGCGACCGCTCGCAGGCAGCCACCGTCCCGTCGCGGGAGGCGTTGCTGGGGAGCACCTTGGAAACGAGGAAAACCTCGTCGCGCCGGCCGGCGACCGCCTCGCCGACCACATCCTCGGCGTCGCCATACATCTCGGCGGTGTCGATGTGGGTCATGCCGAGGTCGAGGCCCCGGCGCAGGGCGGCGATCGCCGTGGGACCGTGCGCGTCGTCGATGTACCAGGTCCCCTGGCCGATCACTGGGACGTAGTGCGGGACGACGCCGAACGGGCGCCGCTCCATGCCCTCCGGCCCCGGCGAAGATGGCGCGTGCTGCGCGGTGCCGGTCGCAGGAGCAGGCGTCACGCGGCTGTCGCCTCGTCGAGCGCCTTGCGCGGCTCGGTCATGTCGACCTGCTCGAAGCCGTCCGTCACCCAGATCACGACGGTCAGGACATTCAGAGTCTCACTCGCCATCTTCCCATCTCCAATGACGAATGGTCTACGCGGGCTGCTTCTCCGCGACGACGTCGAGCTGCTCAATCGTGGGCTCTTCGAAGAGCACACCCGTATTCTCACCGAGCGCTTTCGCGACCTCGTCCGACAGGTGCGCCTGGCGCCCGTCTTCGTCGGGAAAGGCGTCGAAGATCCCGAACGACGAGGGTCCGAACTGGATTCCGAACCACCTGACGGTTTTGGGCTCGCCTTCGACGATCGACAGCCCCTGGTTCAAGAAGCCGCGGACGTCGTCCTCCCTGCCGGGCAGTGCTTCCAGGCGCACCAGAAGCGCCTTGCTGACCTGTCTCGCCATCTCGGGTCTCTCCTCTGCTCGTTCCCGTTGTCGCGATGATCAGAACGCGGCTGCGGCCGCCTCGGCGACCGTCTGATCCTGCTCGCCTGTGCCCCCGCTCACTCCCACCGCCCCGACGACCTGGCCGTCCTGGCGGAGCGGGATGCCGCCGGCGAAAATCATCACCCGGCCGTGGTTGGAGTTCTGGATGCCGTAGAACTGTGCGCCGGGCTGAGCGTTCTCGGCCAGGTCCTTGGTCGCGATGTCGAACGCGCGCGCCGTGAAGGCCTTGTTGATCGAGATGTCGATGCTGCCCACCCACGCGTGATCCATGCGGATGTGGGAGACGAGGTTGCCGCCCGCGTCGACCACGGCCACGTTGCTCGGCGACCCGATCTCGGCCGCCTTGGCCTGACCGGCGGCGATCACGCGTTGAGCGTCTTCGAGCGACACGGACTCTTGCTTAATGGTCATGAGACTCTCCTTGGCTTGCTCGCAAGCGCCTTCTGCTTCGTGTCCATCAGCGGTGCCTTCAGGTCATTTGGAGGCGTGATCGATAGCGTCAACAAGCCGGTGAGCAGCCGGGTTCCTGGACATTCCTCATAACATAACTTGATAACATAGCTTGATAACATAGCTTGCATAGCTTCATAACGGCGGAACGTTCCGTCAGACGGCTGGTTCACCTGCCATCAACGAAAAAAGGGAGACCCAACATGCGCGCGCTCTGCTGGCACGGAAAAGGCGACGTTCGGGTGGACACTGTTCCCGACCCCGAAATCAAACATCCGCGCGACGTGATCATCAAGGTCACCGCCTGCGCGATCTGCGGCTCCGACCTTCATCTCTTCGATGGCTACCAGCCGACGATGGAGAGCGGCGACATCCTCGGCCACGAGAATATGGGAGAGGTGGTCGAAGTCGGGTCCGAGATCACCAACCTGCAAAAGGGCGACCGCGTCGTAGTGCCGTTCACAATCAGCTGCGGCTCGTGTTGGTTCTGCAAGCAGGGCCTGTTCTCCTGCTGTGACACCACCAACCCCAATGCCGAGATGGCGATCAAGGCGATGGGCCATTCGCCCGCCGGCCTGTTCGGATTCAGCCACATGATGGGCGGCTATTGCGGCGGCCAGGCCGAATATCTACGCGTGCCGATGGCCGATGTCGGCCCGATCAAGATTCCCGACAACATCACGGACGAGCAGGCCTTGTTCCTGTCGGACATCTTCCCGACCGGCTACATGGCCGCCGAGAACGCTCAGATAAAGCCCGGCGACACGGTCGCGATCTGGGGCTGCGGCCCTGTCGGCCAGTTCGCGATACGTTCGGCGATCATGATGGGCGCGGGCCGCGTGATCGCTATCGACGAAGTGCCCGAACGGCTCGCCATGGCCGAGGCCGGCGGCGCCGAGACGATCAACTTCGCCGACGTCGATGTCTACGACGAACTGATGGCCCGCACTGACAATCGCGGGCCAGATAGCGCGATCGACTGCGTCGGCTGCGAAGCTTCGGGGCACGGATCCGCCGACGCCGTACTCGACAAGGCCAAGGCGGCCGTCCGCCTCGCTACCGATCGCGTCCATGTCCTGCGCGAAGCGATCATGAGCGTGCGCAAGGCGGGGACCATCTCAATCCCGGGCGTCTACGTCGGCATGGGCGACAAAATCCCGATCGGCGCCGCGATGAACAAGGGGCTGACCTTCAAGATGGGGCAGACCCATGTCCAGGCCTATACCAAGCCTTTGCTCGACAGGATCGTCGCCGGCGATATCGACCCGAGCTTCGTCGTCACCCACCCCGCCAGCCTCGAAGACGCCCCAGACATGTACAAGCAGTTCCGCGACAAGAAGAATGGCGTTATCAAGGTGGTTCTGCGGCCCGGAGACGCAGCAGGCTCACTGCGATCTGGATCGACCTCGACGATGGAATCCACATCTCCGATGCCGGAGCATGATGGTTAGGCCGATCTGAGGGCCTCTTTGGGACGAGTCAGCGTCAAGGTACGACGCTATCTGAGCGAGAGATGGGACATGAAGTCGCGGCCGCAGGCATCCCGCGTCACCGGCCGGACCTCGCCTGGTACCGAGCAGCTGCAGCGGACGCTCGTATCCGCGAGCTAGGTGTTTGGCATGGCTCAGACAAGGTTCGAGCGCTCATCTCGACAATGTATCCGTACATCGTCCGATCGCGAGAGGATGACGGTTTCGTCGAGGCTAAACTCTTCAAGCACATAAGGCGAGTGCGACGTGAAGAGCGACTGCGCCCGTCGAGCGGGCGCCGAACTCCAGCATGACGCTGGGCGCGACATAGCCTGACCCGACCTGGTCTGCCCCCTGAAAAGTGGTCCTCCCTGAAGTAGGCTTTTGAGCCTTTGGAGGATGCTGAGAATGCCGAGGAAGAAGCCCAGTCCGGAAAAGATCGTCGCCAAGCTGCGGCAGGTGGACGTTCTCGTGTCACAAGGTCGACCGGTGGCGGAAGCCATCCGCACGATCGGAGTGACGCCCTTCACCTACTATCGGTGGCGCAAGGAGTTTGGCGGCCTGAAGGTCGACCAGGTGAAGCGCCTGAAGGAGCTGGAGAAGGAGAATGAGCGCTTGCGCAAGGCCATCTCGGACCTGACGCTGGAGAAGCTGATCCTGAAGGAAGCTGCGTCGGGAAACTGGTAAGCCCCGCCCGGCGGCGTCGCTGCATCGAGCATGTCATGGAGAAGCATGGCGTATCGGAGCGGTTGGCGTGCCGGATCCTGGGGCAGCATCGGTCGACACAGCGCAAGGTGCCGAAGGGGCGTGCCGACGATGCGGCGCTGAGCGCCGACATTGTCGCGCTCGCCACGCAGTATGGTCGCTATGGCTACCGTCGGATCACCGCTCTCCTTCACGAGTCTGGGTGGGTCGTGAACGTGAAGCGGGTGGAGCGGATCTGGCGGCAGGAAGGGCTGAAGGTGCCCGCCAGGCAGCCAAGGAAGGGTCGGCTCTGGCTGAACGACGGCTCGTGCATTCGGCTGAGGCCAGAGCGGGTGACGTGCCCCTGAGTTTTCATCCAGCGGCGACCAGAGTCCTTGGGTTAGTTACGCCTCGCAGCGTGGGGTGAGCAACAGGCCGGGCCGCGCAGCTTTCATCCTGCGCAGCGGGTCGGCCTGTTGCGGTCAGACTGGCGGCAAAAGCCTCCGGGGTGAGGTAGCCGATCGACGAGTGCGGCCTGCGGGTGTTGTAGTCCAGCGCCCAGGCGGCGACCTTCTGGCGGGCGTGATCCAGGCTGAAGAACAGGCTCTCGTTGAGCAGTTCGTCGCGCATCCGGCCGTTGAAGGATTCCACAAACCCGTTCTGGGTCGGCTTGCCCGGCGCGATGTAGTGCCAGTCGACGCCATGATCCTGCGCCCAGGCCAGGATGGCGGTGGACGTGAACTCCGTGCCGTTGTCGCTGACGATCATGGCGGGACGGCCCCGCCGAGCGATCAGCGCTGTCAGCTCTCGCGCGACGCGGCGTCCCGAGATCGAGGTGTCGGGGATCGCCGCCAGGCACTCGCGGGTGACGTCGTCGACCACGTTGAGAATGCGGAAGCGGCGGCCCGTGGCGAACTGGTCGTGCACAAAGTCCAGCGACCAGCGGGCGTTCGGCCTGGCCTCGACCAGGATCGGCGCGCGCGTGCCCATGGCGCGACGACGTGAGCGGCGCTTGCGCACCGTCAGGCCTTCCTCGCGATAGAGCCGGTAGATCCGGTTCTTGCCCGAGGGTTCTCCCTCACGCCGCAGCAGCACGAACAGCCGCCGATAGCCGAACCGTCGCCGCTCGACAGCCAGGGCGCGCAGCCGCTCCCGCAGCGCCGTGTCCGGCTGTCGGCAGGAGCGATAGCGCACCGACTTACGGTCCGCCTTGATGATGGAGCAGGCCCGTCGCTCGCTGACGCCGAACGCCGCCTTCAGATGGGCGACGGCCTGGCGCAGCGCCGCGGGCCCTACCACTTTTTTGACAGCAGATCGTTCAACGCGGCTTTGTCGAGCATGGCGTCGGCCAGCAGGCGCTTCAGCTTTCCGTTCTCGTCTTCCAGGGCCCGGAGGCGCTGGGCGTCCGACACGCTCATCCCGCCGAACTTGGCCTTCCAGGCGTAGATCGTGCCCTCCGACACGCCGTGCTTGCGCGCCAGCTCGCCCGCTTTGGCGCCGGCCTCGTTCTCCCGCAGGATCCCGATGATCTGCTCTTCCGTGAATCTCGCTCGTTTCATTCCGTCCGTCCTTTCAAGGGCCGGACTCTAGCTCCGCGTGGAGGAAATTCTCAGGGGCACGTCACGGGCGAACCACGTCTGGTCCTACGACTTCGTGGAGGACCGCACCCACAACGGCCGCAAGTTCCGGATGTTGAACGTGATCGACGAGTTCACTCGTGAGTGCCTCGCCATCCGCGTCGACCGGAAGTTGAGATCCTCGGACGTCATCGACGTTCTGTCCGACCTCTTCATCCTGCACGGCGTGCCAGGGCACATCCGCTCCGATAACGGTCCTGAGTTCATCGCCAAGGCGGTGCGTGAGTGGATCACGGCTGTGGGCGCCAGAACCGCCTTCATCGAGCCTGGCAGCCCATGGGAGAACGGGTACTGCGAGAGCTTCAACTCCAAGCTCCGCGACGAGCTCCTGAACGGCGAGATCTTCTACAGCCTCGCCGAGGCGCGGGTCGTGATCGAGGGCTGGAGGCGGTACTACAACACGCGCCGCCCGCACTCCGCGCTCGGCTACCGACCACCGGCCGCCGTGCCGTGGCCGGCTGCGCCACCCCAACCCGCTTCGCCGGCCACCTCAAACGTCGCCGGCAAGCCAACCATGCATTAGATTCGAACCGGGCCACCTAATGGGGGCAGGCCACAATGACGCATCAGGCAACTCGTTTTGCCGACTGCTCGCGCAGCGAATGCTTTGAGGATCGAACAGCTCTGCATCCCACAGCCATACCCAGCCCGCGCTACCTTGCCTCGCTCGGAAGGAAGAGCATTTCTGGCCATGACCTCGGTCGCCGGAGCATGGGCACATGGAAGGAGAGGCCGGCGTCAAATGCCTCTTTAAAGCGTTCGATCACCGCCTCAGCGTCCTCTGTCACCGGCCCGGCACAAAGAGCACCTTTGACCGCGGGCGCGTTCATCAACTGCAACAGTTCCCAATCTCGCAAGACTTCGATCTTCCCGTCCTTCTCCGTCACGCCAAAAATCAGCCTATGGACGAGCGAACCGGTACCGGTGACTTCATCCTCAACAGCTAGGATCAGCACCGGACCGCCAAGCCCATCGACGGAAGCGGCTCGCGCCGAAATGCCATGCGCATCGTCGAGCGCAATGTCGAACAGAGGATGACCGATCCCCAGGACCCGGGAGGCGGCATTGGCGCCACGGAGGCTGCGGTCGAAAACTAATCCCTCGTACTTATCCCGGAGCGTGTAGCTGCGCGCTTTCCAATCATCAGGAGTCCTAATCTCCAGACCATCATCCCGCCGGAAAATCCGGCGCCCATGCCTGCCGACGGTTTGGGTGAAGAACCGCTCCAGGTCGGGAAGGTCGACCTTCGGCAGGTCCTTTCCGATTTGCTGAAAATCAAATCTCGACACGGAGCCCAGAAGCTCGCGCACAGTTTCAACCACGTCACGCCCGCCGAGGGTAGAAGTGGTGCGATCGAACCAGGCTCCCAATCGTTCGCCAGAAAGCCCTTCGCTCCCGGAGAACAGCTCGTTGAAGAGCGAACTGCCGGCCATGCCTATGACCAACTGCGAAATATCCTCCTGTTCCTCCATCACCGAGGAGAGAGCAGCCTGAATGCGCTCCAGCTTTGCATTGAGCAAATCCCAAATGCGAGCCTCAACGGTCTGGGGGTTTCGCAAAATATAGACCGAGACGGGCCGCGTCTGGCCATAGCGGGATAGACGCCCGACCCTCTGATGGAGTCGCATCGGGTTCCAGGGCATATCCGCATGGACCAGTACAGCGCAGCGCTCTTGAAGGTCGATGCCTTCGCCGCCAGCCTCAGTGGACACGAGAAACCGCACTTTTCCCGTATTGAAGGCATCCGCAGCGTGCTCGCGGGGCTGGCTGACAATCTTTGCTGAGCCCGAAGGCTGATCAAGACCATCCAGCCGTTCGTCTCCGTTGATGAACGTGGCCGAACCAAACCCAAATCGGCGATGCAGCGCGTTGATGATAAGGGCTTGGGTTGCCTTGTATTCCGTGAAAAGCAGAATCGGCTCGTCAGGGCCAAACTCCTCGCCGATCATCTGAAGCAGGCGCTCGATCTTGGTCTCTCGGGCTATGCCGTCGGCGAGAGCGATCAGTTCGTCGAGACGCTGTATTTCGTCCTCCATCAGCAGGACGGCAACAGATCCGGGAAGCGCCTCTTCGGCTTCTGCCAAATCGTCAAACGTCGCCTGCTCCTCATCAGGAAGCGAGACAGACTCACTTGAACGACCAACGAGGTTCGCGAGCGTTGTTCGACGTTTACGGAGCGCATTGCGAATTGCCGCGATCGAACTTGCAGCCAGCTTCTGCAGTGTGATCAGCACGAGCATCCGGGCTGTCTGCGCACGCCCTTCAAGGGTCGCGGCATAGGCCCTGCCGTCGATGACGAACTCGCTTAACGTCCGATAGAATTGTGTTTCATCATTGTTATATTGGTATTCCCGGCTGAAGACGTTAACAGGCTTGAAGAGCTTTTGACCCTGGAGATCGGTGACAGTCGCCTTGTTGTTTCTGATCATAACTTTGGAAAGCTGAGAGAGCTGTTCTAGCGGGTCATGCTCCGGGTCGAAGAGGTCTGGCCGCACAAGGTGCATCAGGCCGAAGAAGCCGTAGTCTTTCCCACGATGCGGGGTTCCGGTGAAAAACAGCAAGGAGTTGATCTTGCCCCGCTCCTGGAGCTCGGAGACAAGGCTGTATGCCAGCGTCTCGCCAGCGCGTTCATCCACACTGAGGTGGTGAGCCTCATCAACAATGACCAAATCCCAGGGATCGGCGTCAAGGAGCCTTTGTCGCGCTCCACGACGGTCGTCTCGCAGCGTATGGAATGATGCGGCCACCATCGAAGCAGTTGCCCAGAAATCGCCGCGCGCCGTGTCCGCCTGCGTGACATAGCGTTGGAGCCGGATGTCGAACATATCCTTGAGGCGGAATTGCCACTGCGGCACGAGCTTTGCCGGTGCAAGGATCAGCACGCGCCGCACACGCCCAGATGCGATCAACGGCATGAGGACAAGGCCGCATTCGATCGTCTTGCCCAGCCCGACGTCGTCAGCGACAAGCCAGCGGAAGGGCCATTCCTGGGTTACTTTGCGGCAAACCCATAGCTGGTGAGGAAGCAACTGCACGCGCGAGCGAGAAAACACCCCCCACTGGTCATTGACCGATCGGATGGAAAGCGCCTGGGCACGGATCAGCGCATCTATGGGATCGGTGTCCGTGCCCGCGCGGAGAGCCGAGTATAGAGACGGTATCTCGGAAATCTCGCTTGCCAGAACCTGCTCAACAGCCCCGCCAAAACGAACGACGACGGTGGCTCCCATATCCACCACGACGCGCCCATTGCCGTGACGAGGATGGTGAACGGGAATTCCGGCAGCCAATGCTGGTGTTTCCGTCATTCGCCAATACCCTCTATTTCGTCCTCGTCTTCCTGTTCATCGTCATACTCCATCAGGTCTGACGGAGCGCCGCCAACCTCAGCGAAGCACGTTTCCAAAGCACCACGGTGCTTGCGCCGGGTAATCAACTGAAGCGGGAGATCGAAATCGCCATCAAATCGACGGTCGTCTCCCAGATGTTTCGTTACGAAATCACAGATCGTCCGACTTGCTTCTTTGTCCGCCCGCTCGCCGACATCGGCGCCTAGTTCATCTAACAGAATACGCACGCGCCGGGATGGAGCCCAAACATAGGGAAGCATCAGGTGCTCATCGCGAGTCTCATAGGCGTCGTGGCGCAGCAGCTCACGGAGCATCCAGTTCATGCCGATACCGAGAGAACGGTTTATCGGGGCGGCGTCGATGGAAAGGCGCATCGCCGGCGGCCAGTAGCTCGGCTGCAAGGCGCCATTGAGCGAAATGACGCCATGCTCCTCAATAATTCTCGGCAGCTTGACCGCAATCTCTCGATACTCATCCAGCCAACGGGCAACGGAATACAGATCGACAAATGTGCGTCGCCACGTCAGATACTGCTGATCGAAATGATTGGGTGCACTCCATCGTTCGAGCCGTTCAAGCCATGAGTGCACCTCATCGGGCGGCCGTGACTCGGACAATTCTTGCCACCAGCCTTCTCTGAAGCCAGCGTCGACAAAACTCTTGTGCTGCTCGTCCTGCGCTAGGCCGAACGAATGGAAGCAGGCCAAGGCGAACATCGTGAACCATGCCGTGCGATCCTGTGACTCCCGAAGCTGCGACGGCGAGAAATCCCCCGGGTAGGCCCTCTCCGCGTATGAGGCGCGGAGGCTAGAGCCCTCGGCGCGCCACCAGGCGTGGATTGCCTTCAGGACCGTTGCAGGCTCAGGCGGGGGAGACTGAACAGACATTGGCGACAAGAAGGCATCTCGGCCCTGGAGGGCGTACAGGAGATCGTCCTTTTCCTTCTCCGTCCAGCCAGCGAGCAGCGGGCTGATCCGCAACTGCGACGAAGGCCAAGGCAGCCAGCCGGGGCGATGGCGGCGGATCTCATCACCCAATTCTCGGCCTTGGCGACCCTCAATGACGTATCGGAGCGCTGCCGCTTGTCGGCCTTGGTCGTCGTCCGGGATTTCCGCTGTCCAGCCCCCGAGATCACGCGTTTGAGGGCCGAAGCCCGATCGTTCGCGGGCGACCCGGAAAAACTCCAGTGCCGCGCCAGTATATTGCTTGTCGAGCAGATGCTTCGCGGGCGCAAATGCGCATAGCCTGCGCTCTTCGGGGTCCTCGGCGGCATCGGGACTCGGAAGCTGAGCTATCCGCCATGCCTCGTCCTGTGCGAGGAATAATGCCTGCCTGGAAACGTCCAGAATCTCGTAAAGTTCGTTATCAAGCGGCGCTTCCCGAATAGATTGAGATGTAAGGGCAAGGCCGAGGGTCTTCGCCAAATCTGGACTGACATGCTTGTCTTCGCCGATCTGCTGGCGGAGAAGGCTTGAGAAGCGTAGTGGACGAATATTCCCAAAGCCGAGCTTTCTCAATTGCCCAGCTATATCGGATGATACCGTCCGGTCTCGTAGCTCCGTGAGGGCAGGCCAATCCTGTACTTTGGCGAGCATGGGAAGATCCGATAACGCGCCATCGACGAAACAGGCCGCGTCCGACGCCTTTATCAACAAAGCGAATGGAGGCGGCAGGCGGGTCGGCACGACCTGGCGCTGGTCTATGAGGTGGCCATATCCCCGACCATCGGCGTGCAGGTGCCGGGCCAGATCGTCGTCGAAATCCGTTGCGAGAACATCGAATAGGCAAGACCAGAAGATGCTCCACGCCGCTGTTCTAGAAGCGTCAGAGGCATCCAGGTCAAGGCTTTCCGCGAACCCGCGCCAGTCTGCGTCCGCGAGATCGTGCAATTTCAGAAGGCGGTCCCCTAATGTCCGCCCTAGTGTTCGGAATTTCTCCGTCTGATCAGCAATCGAGCCGGCCAGTCCTGTGCGTCCTGGATCGACAGCGAAAGGACCATTGAGCAGCCAGCCAGAGCGGGACGGCACCTCAAGCGGGGCCAGGTTCCAGAGTCGATTCAGATCGTCGGGAAACCTACCTGGACCGGCGGCACCAATATGCAGCAGAAGGGCAAACCCGACCGACAGATCGAAGCGCAGGGCTCGCTCGCGGCGCCCGCCTGACACGGAAACGACTCTGATCTGGCTCTCGCCGAGAAGCGGCAAAGACGAGCAATCTACGCTCGTGGGAACGTCGCCCTCGATCTCGATGCGGCGAATTGTGCGGGCGAAAGCAGGCAGCCATGTCACGGCGGATTTGAACGCCGCCATCGCATCAGCGCCTTTGTCAGCCGTCTCCGCTGAAAGGGGAACTTCGATAACGGTCGCCTTTCGGCCGCCGGGGACTTTTTGCCTCTCTGCTATGTCGATGCCCGCCGGCCAGGGCGTCGGCAAAAAGCCGCCGGCCGTGCGCAGGGCGATGAAGCCGCTGGCGATGCCGACGCCGTCCGACAGCACATGGACGCTCTTGAAGCCCAAGCCAAACTTGCCGGTGAGATCGTCTCCGGAGCGTTTCTCGGAGAAGTTCATCAGCAGCATATTGAGCAGGTCACGATCGTGACCGACGCGACGCCCCTCCTCTGCGTCATGCCCCATGTGATTGATCGGGCGGCCCCAATGAACGACACGAAATCCACCTGGGTCGCCTGGTAGCTGCTCCACCCGGAAACGGGCGTCCGATGCAGTTTCACAATGCTGCCGATAGGCATCGTCGGCGTTCTGGAACAGCTCGAAGAGAACCCGGCTGGCGGAATATCCGAAATCCCCGATCTTGGCGCGAACCGCAGACAGAAGCTCGGCTGCCAGCGTGCTGTCGGATACTTTTCGCCATAGCTCCGCTTTCAGCTCTTCCATCTTCTGCGCCGACGCGGAAAGGTGATGGAGGTGGCTTTCCTCAGCTTGATATTCGCGTAGCGCCTTCTGTGTGCGGTAGTCAGTGGGGAGCTTCAACTCAGCGAGAATCGTGGGGAGCCGGTCTCGAAGCAACCGTTCAGTTTCCTCGATCGTCGATTGATCGACCTCAACCGCCCTGTCCAACATCTCCCGCAACGCTGCACGCTGGCTTTCCATGCCGAGCCACAGACAGTCCGCCGCGACTGTCTCGACAAACCGCCGGAAGATGCCGCTGGCCTCTTTCTGACCGTATCCGCTCGGATTGACGTGCCTGACTGGCAGCGTGATCAATGACCGCACTTTACCATCGGCGGCCCGGATGCCCTCATGGCTCTTGTGCAGATTACCGACGAGGATTCCGTTGCCAGGACCACCCAATGGCGCATCGAACACATCCCCCGACAGGGCGACTGCTTGCACATGCTCGCCCGCGACCGGCACAATCAGGAACCGGCGTTGATCGACCTCATCTGCCAACGGGTTCGGATAGAGGATTTCTCTGGGAAAATGATTGTCGAGGTCAGCCCAAAGGGTATCGACATCGGCCGTCGCGTCGATAGCCCATTCGTTCGCAAGGCGCTGAAAGGGCTCACTGCGGCCTATCAAGCCGAGATAGACAATCACCAGGTCGGATGGTACGCGCCCCTGCCATGTGGTGAGGAACGACCGATGCTGGTCTGCCCACTGGGGCTCCAACGCAGTCAGATCGACATCCCTGATCTCTCCCCGGCGATGGTCGGTTGGAGATGAGTCATGAACTTCATGTCCGGCGCCCTGCCTCTCGGCGAGTGCTGCCTCACGCTTTCCAAGCGTGGATGCGTAGTGCCGCGCCAATACATAATTCGGATCGAGCCCGTCACCGCCCTGGACGACTTCCCGGCCGCTGCGCCAATCTCCGGCCTCGGTAGGAACCAGCGTTTCACCGAACACCTGATAGCGAGTTTCTTCTCGCCAACGAGCGACGACGTTGAAGCCGTGGCGATAGGCTCTGCGGGCGGCCTCGCCTTTTCGCCCGTTTTCCGCCGCCAGCGTCGCCATGCGGTCGAGGTGGGTTCCTGCCAAATTTGCGTTGGAGGGGAGAATCTCCGCGAAAGCGGCGACAACCTTCATCGCGTCCCCGCCATCAGCCTCCGAGGCCAGAACCGCCGCTAGCAGAGGCCAACCCGGCAACCCAACATCGCCGCTGTCTTTCGCCAATGTCGCAAAATCGTCGATCGGAAACTCATCCGCCGCTCCGAGGCGTCCGATGATGCCCGCATCCTCGATCATCAACGCCAGGGCTCCGAATGACGAGCGTCTATCCGGAAGCACCCATTTCCCAAGATGATCGAACCCGCGATGCTCGCGCACATCGATGGCCAGCTTTGCAGCGGGCAAGAACGGCGGCGTTTCTCCATTCTTCAAAAGAAGCGCTCGCGCCGCTTCATCGACCGCTGATGGAAGAGCGAGCACGTCCTGGGGCGCGACAGGCTGCCCGTCCGCCAGAAGCCACGGTTTGGCGCGAAGCGCATCAAGCCGGCGCTCATCGGGCGAAGATTCGAGCTTGGCGAGCGCATCCAGTACATCACCACGAAAGCGGTGTGGATCATTGCAACCGAGCGCGACCTCAATCTGGCTTAATGGCGACCATGCCCCAATAAGCTGCCCTTGCCGTTCCCTCGCCTTCTGGCTTCGGCATGGCTGGACGATGGAGACGACCGCCCGCAACGCTTCAGGAACAGGCCATTCTTTCGTCTCACGAAAGATACCCTTTCCATCGCCAACGGTTCCGTCCCGCCTTTCGTGAATAGGCAGTCGGATCAGCAGATCATCGGGCAGGCCGACCTCAAGGACGGCTTCCCGCTCTGAAACATCAGGGCTGAGTTGCTCGATGGCGGCGATATGCTTCTCGAACAACGCTTCCAGATTGGTCGCGTCGAGAACCTCAATACGAAGATGGTTTCGTTGCGTCCTGGACAGTCCATCAGCTATGCCGGTTGGGACAAGAAATTCGTTCTGGCTCTCGGCAATAAGAGCCGTGGTAATACGCTCTATTCGTTTCTGGTTCGGGTCTAGGGTCCAGAGCTTTGATACTGAATATCCCGCCTCACGACTACCGACACACAGACGCCGGGCGGCGGCTGGATCGTCTTTGCTGTCGATTCCAATCTCATCGAGTAGCCGTTGGCGGGCGCTTATCGGCCCAAAGCTCATGGCTTTGTCGATGAGCGAGAACGCGGCCTCCTTACCCGCCGAATGAAGCGTGAAATTTGCCGCGTCTCGAAGGAGGGGCATCGCACCGCTATCGACGATCAGCGGGGATGCGTCTGGTAATGCCTCCACGAGTAAAGGCAGCCATGTGTTTGCTTGAGGTGAGTTGGAGAACAAGAGTCCGGCTCTGGAGCGCTCAACAAGTGCTTGGAGTGACAGCACAATCGGGCCACGGATACGGACATCCCGCACACGCAGAACCTTGATGGATGCGAAATCGGGATCACGCGCCAATTCGGAGATACTCCGCTCGGCCTGAGCGAGCAGCGCCAACGCGGCGGTAGCCGCTTGATCCGCCTGATCGCCTTCAAGCAGCGGTTCGAGTGCGGTGAGCAACGTCTTGAGGTCTTCATCGGATAGTCGGGGAGGACGTCGGCTATCGTCGAGCCATTCGCCTCGAACTGGCAGGATATTCGCCGGGACACATGCCAGCGCGCGCAGGACTTGCCGGTTTTCGACAGATGGCGGAAGCGGGAACAACGCGCTGTGGGGAATGTGGGCAAGAGCCGATTTAACAAGTTCGGACGGAGCAAGCGTCTGAGTTTCCGCCATTGCTGTCCGCAAGGCCGCGACCATGTGCGGCCCGATCACAGAATCCTCGGCATCGCCGAGCATCGCTATGTCGAGGAAATCGACGAGGAGTCGCGAGAGATCGCGTGACTGAAACGCACGCGGCGATAGGCCGGAAAATACTGCGCCAAGGTCTTCCCCGGTCCAGCGTATCGGTTGCGCGCTCAGCCCGGCGCTGGCATCGACGACGAGACGCACACCGCTTGAATCGGCCCACGCTCCGATGGTTCCGAACAATTCCCCAATCCGCTGCTGGGTATCCGCCACCGAGGCCGGAAGCGGCCGGAGGGCGTCCCCCGACCGGACGACGCGCCAAACGACGGCTTGTCCTTCGAGAACACGCACCAGCGCATTTTCCCGGCAAATCGCTTCGCGGTGGCGCCGAAACCATTCATGACGTGCGAGTGCCGACACAAGCTGTGTGAGTTCCGATGATGCTATCATCGCCTCGCCAAGCGCGTCTCTCAGCAGAGTCGGCAGGAGTGGGAGAACCACGGAGTCTCGAAGTTCGGCATTCCACGCGCGGCGCAACGCCGTAGCATCGGCGGGCAAGTCCGTTTCGACGGAAGCTTTCAGCCCTTCGATCTGACGCCGGCCACTGTCGAGGAAGAAATAGCCGTGCAGCAGGAGGCGGAACTGGCCAAGCGCACCGTCGTGGTCGAGCGGGATGTCTATGCTGGATTCATCGGAGATTGGCAGGAACACGGCCCAGGAAATGCGTAGCCGCGCAGGCATGGCGCGCTCGGTCCCCCCGCGGGGGATGCGCAACAGCGTCGCGGCCCCGTGCGGCTCTCCCTTTTCCGGGACGGGTTGTGGGCTGAGAACGGTGATCGTTTGCGGCCAATGTGGCGTGCTTTTCAGCTCCGCGAGACGACCGTCAAGAGCCATCGTTTCGCGCCCAACAAATGAAGCTGTCGATCTCTCCGGCCCGACTTCGATCTTGCCGCCAAAGGCGTTAACACCATCGCCCAAACGGTTCGGCCCGACGAAGCGACCATGCGCAGCATCCAGTTCCAACGCGCAGCGAGTTTTACCGTTTTCCAGAATCTCAATCGATTTCAGATGACGCAGCGTCGTCAGGACGGCGCGTAAATCATCAGGTCGGACAAGTTCCCTGATTGTTTCTGCTGCCGATGGCATGTTGCTGGAAAAGCCAACCCCCGGGGCTGGCTGGATGCTTTCCCGACGCAGCGGCAACCAAAGAACCAGGTAGCGATCCGGGAAATCTGAGACGACCTCACCTCCCAAAAATCCAACATCGGCAAGCTCGAGAGGCTCCCACTGCCGGCTGATATTGCCTGCGACATCCACCTCCAGGAACGGGTTGACGACCGTGCTGAAGGTGTCGCCGTCTTCTCTTCTGGCGTAGACGATAAACGCATCGCAGAGGTGAAACACGGCCTTCTGGCCGAAACCAAACTTGCCGATCGCGGCATTGTCGGCGGCTTTGCTGCTCTCGCCAAACGACGTGATGCCACCCTCGTCCTGCTTGCGGAAGAAACCATCATTCGCGACCAGAAGGCCCGGCCCGCGCAACAGCGGATGCACCGCATCTGGCCAGCCAGGCAGTACGTCGAGCCTGAATCGTTGGGCTTCCGCGTCGTCAGCGTTTTGCAGCAACTCTTTGAGGATCGGATACCCGGAATCGTACCGATCCTGCAGATTGCTCTTGATCTGATTAACTATCGAGATCGGAGAGATGTGAAAATCAGGCATAGGCGCATCCTGCCAATTCCCGGACCATCGGCTCTTCACTCAAGATGACCTGCCCCCCGTGGGTCCCTCATTCATAACGAGAGTCTGCCGACTTGAGATTGGTAATCGGCGGGTGGTTTCATGGCAAGCGCGCCGGGCGCAGAGCCATCAGGGAGCGCAAGCGTCCGGCGCGCTTCGAGCGGCGTTAGGTTGCCGAGCGAGGAGTGTGGTCTGACGGCGTTGTAGTCGTAGCGCCAGAGGGCGATCTTGCGGCGCGCGTCGCCCAGGGTGTCGAAGATCTCTTCATTCAACAGCTCGTCGCGCAGGCTGCCGTTGAAGCTTTCGATGAAGGCGTTCTGCTGTGGCTTGCCGGGATCGATGTAATGCCAGGCGACGTTGTTCTGGTCTGCCCACCTCAGGATGGCGCGACTGGTGAACTCGGTGCCGTTATCACTGACGATGCAGGCAGGCTTGCCATAGATCCGCACCAGCGCGTCCAGCTCGCGCGCCACCCTTGCGCCCGAGATGCTGGTATCGGCAATCAGGCATAGGTTCTCTCGGCAGCAATCGTCGATCACCGCCAAGATGCGGAACTTGCGCGACGCCCCGAACGTGTCGGCGACGAAGTCCAGCGACCAGCGCTGATTGGGCATCAGGGCCAGGGGCATCGGTGTGCGCGTGCCACGGGCTCGTTTGCGGCCACGCCTGCGCCGGACCGACAGCCCTTCTTCGCGGTAAAGTCGATACAGCCTCTTCGGATTCATCAGCATGCCCCTGCGCTCCAGCATCAGGCCGATCCGCCGATAGCCGAACCGGCGGCGCACGGCCGCGATCTCCTGCATGGCCTTGCGGATCTCCAGATTGTCGGGCGGCCGCTCTCGCCGCACCGTCTTCGGATCGACACCGATCAGGACGCAGGCCCGGCGTTGCGAGATATCGTGATCCCGCATCGCCCTGAGCACCGCCTCCCGCCGCACCTTCGGTGTCGTCAGGGCTTTCCCAGCAGATCCTTGAGCACGATGTTGTCCAGCATCGCGTCCGCCAGAAGACGCTTCAGCTTGCCGTTCTCGTCCTCAAGGGTCTTCAGCCGCTGGGCATCGGATACGTCCATGCCGCCATACTTGGCCTTAAGCTTGTAGAACGTGGCCGGACTGAGCCCATGCCGACGACAGACCTCCGCCGTCGCCATCCCGGCTTCCTGTTCCTTGATCATTCCGATGATCTGCGCCTCGGTGAAGCGGCTTTTCCTCATATCGTCTGCTCCTTCGTGGTGAAGCAAATTCTACATTAAACCGAGGGACATTCCGGGGGGCAGGTCAAAGAACAAGCGCCTCAGCCGCGTCAGCATGTTGGTGCTGTTCGACACATCGATGCTCGCTGTCTCCAGGATAGTGGCGTGTCCCGTGATGCGATGGCGTGCGTGAACCACGCCTTCGGGTCCGAGCCCTGGGTGGTGGGGGTAAAGCAACGTCAAGCGCGGGGCGTGATAGAGCTGCGCATAGGCCATCATCTGATAGACGTCAGCCTGCGAGACGCCTTGCTTGGGATCATCGATCCGCGAGGCTATCCGCTTCCATTTGGTATCGATGACATGTGTTACCATGCCACCTTTGCGGATCAGGATATCGGGCTTGGTCTGGAACAGTCCGCGTTCGCTGTCCTGCGCGGTCAGGCAGAACAGGCGTCCGCCTTGCAGCGAGACGGTGAGGCCCGTTCCCGCCAGCGCACGGGCGATCAGCCGACCGACATATTCTTCAAACAGAGCGTTCATCTCGAACAGCATCGCGGTGCCCTGGCCGGCGCCGCCCGTAGTTGTCTGATAACGATCCTGCAAAAAGAGGCGGGCCATGGCGAACAGCTCTTGCCACGACCGATTGGTCCGATCGATGACGACCTCGTCCCAGCGCAACGCCGCGATCGGCACCTCGCTGATATCGGCATAGACGAAGGCGAGTTCGCGCAGGCGTTGCTGGTTGGCGCTGCGCCGCGAGAGGCGCAACAGGCGGACCACCGCCGCCTTCATGATCCGGTTGAGCGGAGTATCTTCGGATAGGAGATCGAAGCGGCAGGCAAGACGCGAGGGATTGACCGCATGGCGCGTGAACTGGCGCGTGATGTCGAGCTGGCCACGCATGGTCGGCAAGTCTTCTTCGCGCCCGACATAGCGGCGCGGCATGCCTTTGCGGAGGGCTTCCGTCAGCTTTTCGCAAAAGATGCGGATCAGGATTTCGAGCAGGGTTTCGCGCTGCCAGGCGAGATCGGTGACGACGCCGAGGTCGATCTTGAGATCGAGCGCCACGGCCAGCATATGCACCAGGCGTTTGCGGATCGCCGCGTCCTGGTGATCGCGTGTTCCACCGGGCGCAACATCGATCTTGGGCAAGATCTCCAGGCTCGCATCGCCCGCCGCCAGAATTCCGACCACGCCGCGGGCGCGCAAGGCGTGCCGACCATGCTCGAGCACGCCGCCACCTCCCCGACCGGCAAAGGCCGAGCGAGCCGCCAGCCCCGCCAGTCGGTCAGCGTGGCGGGCCGGAATCTGCCCGTCGCCTTCGCCATAGGCGAGCTTGTCCCATTCACGAACCGTGTAGGCGGGCATCAGGCTGCAAAATCCGAGAAATCGAAATTCGCCTTCACGCACCAACGCAGCTTGTCCCCTCCCAACTCATCATCGACAAAGCCGGCGGGCGCCGGAAGACTCTTTGATTCGAGGAAATGGGCCCCGTTGGTACCGTCACCATCGCCGAGCACAGCGGCGACCTTCGACCAGTCTTCGTAGAAATATTCGGCCAGAAGCGGGATGACCTTGTGGCGCATGACGTTCTCGACATCGGCGCGACTACGGCAGCCAGTGAAATAGGCGTGGCCGATCTGGTGTTCGCGATCGAAGAGATATTCGATCCGCTCGTTGAGCGTGTGCAGCAGCTTGCACAGATCGATCCCATCGAGGTTTGCGGCATCGCGCTGCCGCGCGGCCAGCGCCCGGCGCAGTTCTTCAACGTCGGGCATTAGCTCGCGGAAGGTGAATCGGCGGCGCAAGGCGGTGTCGAGCAGCGCGATCGAGCGATCAGCCGTGTTCATGGTACCGATGATGTGCAGGTTGGCCGGCACGCCGAAACTCGTCCCCGAATAGGGTAGCCGGACCCTGACTTCGTTTTCGCAACCGAGCCGCTTGTCGATTTCGAGCAGCGTGATCAGCTCACCGAAGACCTTGGAGATGTTGGCCCGGTTGATTTCGTCGATGATGAGTACATGCGGCCGTGCGCTGGCCACCGGCCTCTCGGCATTGGGATCGATCACCACCGATTCCAGCGCATCCCAGTCGATCCGGTCCGGATCGAGCCGATAGGCCGACTGGCGACGGAAGTTTCGGGCGTAGAATGGTGCGCGCTCCGCTCCATTGTCATCGCGCCAGATCCATTCAACGCTGCGCCTGTGCGGATGGAAATCGGCATCGGCATCAAAATAATATTCCCCGCTCACCCGTCCGAAGGCGCGATAGCTGTCACGCCCATCGGAGATGACGACATAGTCGCCGATCTGGAGACCGGACCGGAACGCGTAGAGCATTTCGATATTGGGGTCCTTGCCGGATGCATCGGGATCCTTCTGGTCGTTCCACGCCTTCCTGATTTCTTCGAAATCGTCGAAGCGCTCGTCGGACCAGTCGATATCGCCGCCCCAGCCGAGATGGATCAATCCGCCATCGAGGCCTTCGCGGATGCGGTCTTCCTGACTGCCGCGCTGGCCGAGCGCGATCTTGTAGATCGGACGCGCACGGTCGAGCCGCTTGGCGGGTGCATCGCCGGTATCGAGCCGTGCTCGCTCGCTGATGATCTTGAATACACCGGCATGAGGCTTGAGGCTGAAGCCGCCCGACGTGCTGGCGCCCTCGTCGTCACCTTCCTGCTCGCTCCCCGTCGTCGGCCGCAGTCCCTCGACGAAATCCTCGTAGGAAAAGGACTGGTGAAAGGTGACGAACTCGATCCGGCCTTCGCCGGCAAGACGGCGATACTCGGCCATCAGGGCATCGCGATCATCGCGCACCGGCTCGGCCGCGGCGTCACCCAGACAAAGCCGCACGGCCTCCCAGGCCGTGGCATAGGTCTTGCCGGTCCCCGGGGGGCCGTAAAGGATGAGATTGGTGGCGGCGGGCATTGCGGTCATGGGTTCAAAGGTCATGGGTTGGCGCCCTTCCGCTGAGACGAGCTGATAGGTGAAGACGGTGGAACTGCTGGGATTGGGCTGGGTGTGCGTTGGCGCCGGGACGCGGGCGCTTTCCTGGAACTTCACGCCGCCGAGGGCGCTGCAAATGGCCGGATGCGCATTGTCCAGGCCCATTTCGCGGCCGAGAGTGCCCGCGCGGATCGAAACCTCTGCCGCGCCGTCCTCACGGGCCGGCTCGATATAATAGTTGCGCGCGCACAGCCGGATGCGGTCGGCATCGCCGATCAGATGCTCATAGCGCTCAGGTGGAGTGACCGGCGTGTCATCTCCATCGACGATGATATAGCCGGCATTGTGGAGCTGCGCGGCTGCATCCGCCTTCTGTCCCCAACCGCCATTGAGCTTCGTCTTCCCGCGCAGGAAGCCGACGATCGGCTTCGATGGGTAGACCCGATTGGGCCGCTCGCGTGTCGAACGGACCCAATAGTCGCGTGGCTCGCCAAAGGCATCGAAGATGGCGCCATGATCGCCTGACTGACGATAGCTGTCATAGGCGTCCATCGCGGCCTCGATCGCCTCGCGCGAAGAGGTGGCCGCGTCTTATTCCTTGTAGTTGTGGACGGTCCACAGCGCGCCTTGCACATCGATCATGTCGCGCGGCGCCAGGCCCTGGGACGCGAAGGCCCGGCGTACCGCCTGCATGAAGCGCAGTTCGTCACGATAGGTGTCGGCCATCGACGCGTGATCAGGAAACTGGCTGCCAACAGCTTCCAGCCAGAGGTCCTGGCGCACGGAATGGCGGATGTAGATACCGTGATCGGGAGCGAGATGAAGGAACAGAAACTCGGCGATCTGCCGAGCCGGATCGGGTTTGCCGTCCGGAACCGCCACGATCCAGGCGCTGACAAAGGTCTCCAGCGCTGAGGCGTGGCCGTCCGGCGCGCCGAGCGCCGCATCTATGAGCGCGCGCAAGGCTGGCCAGAGCTTGTCGCGATCCGCGTCGCCCTTGGGCGACATCGGCCAATAGGCGCGCCATTGCAGAAGGTTGCTTTTGGCCAGAGCGTTGTTGACGGCGTCGGCCAATTCCTGATCGGAGCCGGCCTGCGAGATCGCGGACTTGAGCCCGTCCGCGATCTCCAGCTTGTAGGTCCGTTCCGCCTCGTCGAATTGCGGATCCGGCCGGTCGAAACGGTCGAGTGCCGGAAAGAAATGGCGCAGCCGCTCGATCCAGCGCGTGATCGCAGCCGGGTTGAGCATCAACGCATCGCCGGACTGCAACAGCACCGCGATCAGCCGGCGTAAGGCTTCGGCGCTCTCGATCCGCACGACAAAACAGTCGGCGTCGCTAAAAGACCAGTCGCGGCTGAGGGCGGAATGCCGTCCGCCATCCTTCATGCCAGTCTGAAAGGGCCGCGGTTCGCTGGAAAAGCCGTTCGCTTCGACCAGATCACGCCATTTCGCGTGGAGGAAGACGTTGGCCGGGTTCTGGATTTCCCACAGCAGGTGATCGCCCGCGCCGAACTTGAAGGCCACCATCTTCTTGGTGACCCCGTCGCCGGGGCGCAGACCCGAGCCGCGCAAAACCTCGAAAAGCGCACGGCGCAGCGGTAAAGGACGGTCCCGCTCATTCTCCTCGAGGCGCGCCTCGAAACTCTCCCACATTCAACGATCTCCAAAATCAGGCAAGGCGCACAGCGTGTTGACGAGGCGCATTTGTTCGACGGTGTCGCATTTGGCTTCACGCAACCGCGGCGCGCCGAACACGAGCGCCAGGCCTTTGGCGCGCGAGACGGCGACATTGATGCGGTTGAGCGAGAACAGGAAATCCATGCCGCGCGGTGTCTCCTCGACAGAGGACGCGGTCATGGACACCAGGCAGACGGGTGCTTCCTGCCCCTGGAACTTGTCCACCGTGCCGACACGGATGGCGGCTGGCAAGGCGTCCTGCAGCGCATTGACCTGGGCATTGTATGGCGCGACGACGATGATGTCGGCGGGACCAAGCGGGCGTGTCGTCCCGTCCTTGTCAGTCCAGCTTCCCGACAGCAGATTCTCGATCGTCGCCTTGATCGCGGCGACTTCCTCGGCCGCGATCTGGGCATTGCCTTCATGCACGACCGGCATCCAGAAGGCGCCGGCTTCGGCACATCCCATCGCGCGCACGGCCTGGTTCGCGGTATCGGGCTGGCTCGCCAGTCGACCTTCATAGACCTGCTGCGAAATAAATCCGCACACATCGGGGTGCATTCGGCGCGAGACCGGCAGGAAGATGCCGCGATCGGGCGGGATGGTGGCGTGATCGCCCAACATCCATTCCAGGCAGGAGAGGTTGGCCGGATCGGGATGCGCGCCCTGGATCACCTGCGGCAATTGACGGGGATCGCCGACCAGCACGATGTTGCG
Organism: Brevundimonas albigilva; assembly: GCF_023573565.1. Lineage (NCBI taxonomy): Bacteria > Pseudomonadati > Pseudomonadota > Alphaproteobacteria > Caulobacterales > Caulobacteraceae > Brevundimonas > Brevundimonas albigilva. The sequence goes on along the minus strand of NZ_CP097649.1, from coordinate 846,451 downwards.
CGCACACCGGCCCATGGCGACCATATTGGCGAGCCCCACCTGGCCGGCCTCATCGACGAACAGCCAATCGAGCGCCTGTTCCTGTTCGGGCCGGGCAAAAAAGAAGGCCGTGCCGCCGACCACATGGGCACGGCTCCATAGGGGATCGTCATTGGCGGTCGAGCGGGTGACGCCGACACAGCTTTCGGGATAACCGTCCTCGCCGCCGCTGACCTTGTGGGCGATGCACAAGCCCCGGACAGGTTCGCCATCCTCTTGGGCGGCAAGACATCCCATCAGCACATTTCGGATGGCCTCATGGCTGTTCGAGGCGACACCCACGCGCTGGCCCTGGCGCACCAGCGACAGGATCGCCCGGGCGGTGACATAGGTCTTGCCAGTCCCCGGCGGCCCCTGGATCGGCAGCACGGTGCCGTCCATGGCGGCGATCGCCGCGATCGTGCCCGTCAACGGGTCCGCGCCGTCGAGCAGGTCGGCGCGCGGCCCCGTCGTAAGTCGCGGCGCGGCCCGGCCGAGCAGATCATCGAGCGCGGTCAGACGGCGTGGGCCGCATTGATCGGCGATCACGTCGCGCAGGGCGGCGGCGATCACGTCGGTGTTCAGCGGCCAGTCGGGATGCAGCGTCAGGCGATCGGTCAGAAGATGCGCCTTGGCGGGTCCGGCCTTGACCGCGATGATCCGCGCGGTGCGGTCGAGATCTTCAATGCTGACACTGGCCGGCGGCCCGTCGACGACCGGGACGGTCGCGCTGCGGCCGGCGCGCAGCTTGGTCTCCTGCTGCGGGAAGCGATAGCGACGCATCATGGAGCGTTTGACCGGTACAGCGGGGCCGATCGCCTCAAGGCCGGCCAGCGCATCGAGGTCGTCGATCAGATCGTCCTCGTCCTTGCCGGCGCTGTCGAAGACTGCCCATTGCGCCGGCTTGGCCTCGCGCTTGTGGAACAGGCCGAGATTGAACAGCATCTCCTGTCGGTCCTGCGGCAGGCCGGAAGCGACGAGACTGGCGCGCAGGCCTCGCGTATCGGCATCTTCCTCGACTTCCTTGTCGCTGGCGTCGACCGCCAGCACCGGCCAGGGCGCCGCAGGCCGGATGTTCACCAGCCAGTCGCGCAGCTCCTCGGTCGAGACGCAGTCGACACGATTATAGTCCTCGATTTCATCGAGGATCGATTGCTCACCGGTTTCGCGCCAACGCTCATAAGCGACGACCGAACCACCCGCAGTCTTCACTTCACCGTCGCGTACCCGGCCGTAGAAGGCTTCCATCGACTTGATCGAGTAATTGGCTTCCGAACCGATGAGCCCACCACGCACCACCGCGAAGAGATCGACAAAGCGCCGCTCTCGCAGCAGACGATCGAGGAAGGCCTCGCCGATCCCGTATTTGGCGGTCAGCCGTCGCAAGGCGGTGATCTCATAGGGCGCATAGTGATAGATGCGCGCCTCGGGATAGGCCGCGAGCCGCTGCCGGAAGAAATCGAGGAGCTCGGACAAGGCCCGCGCCTCGGCAGCATGGTCATGCGCCCAGAACGCCTTGAACTGGCCGCCGAGCCAGACGCCGTGCAGATATTCGAGACCGCCCTCGTAATGCGGGTCGCCCTCGATATCGTAGAAGATGTCGCCGGCCCGCGGCGCCGGCAGGAGGTCGAAGCCCTTACCAGGCTCCGGCTCACGCAACTCAAAATCGGGCATCCCGGTCTTGCGGGCATGTTGCAGGCGGGCCTGCGTCACAAGGCGGGCTCGGGTGTTGTCGGCCATGCCGCGGACCGGATGGTCCAGTCCGGCGAGCGCCTCCATGGTCATGACGCCCGCCGCTTCGAGCTTCTTGACCTGGCCGCGGCTGATATTGGCGACGTTGAACAGGCTATCCTCGGCCTGCCACTGGCTCTCGCAATGATCAGCCCAGCGGCACAGCGAACAGTCGGCGCAAGGGACGGGCCGGGTCGACGCCGGGTTTTCCAGGTAGTCCTCGAGCCGGTGGCGCGCCATGCGGGCATAGGCCTGATAGTCGGCGAGGCGCAGGCGCGCACGGCTGCCATCGCCCAGCTCGACATGGGCAAAGTCGGGAGCGACGCCCTGAATCTGCGTCAGCAGGTCCGAATAGAGCACCAGCTGAAGCACATGTTTGGGATGAGGACGTCGCTTGAGCTTGGTGTCGGTTACTTCATAGCTGAAGGGGCCAAGATCCGATGGGCGCTCGACACGTTCGAGAAAGTCCGACCAGCCGCCCCAATTGTCGCCGAGCAGCGCCCCCTGGAAGACAATCTGCGGACCGCCCGCCAGAGCCGCGCGGGTCGCCCGTGCGTTGTCGGCGAGATCGGACCGCGCGATCTCCACGACCGATACACCCGAGGCTTTGAGCCTGGCCAGGTGCGCCGCTTCATGAGCATCGCCCTGTTTCTGGAGCAGAGCCGCATCATCGCTATCCGCGCGGGGCACGGGGCCTTCGCCGCGCATATGGGCGAGGTCGAGTGCTGTCGCGTGGGCGCAGCCCATGAACCGCATCAGATCCGATGCGGACAATAATATTCGGTCCCCTTCGATACTTCGCACTACCACCCCCTGTTCGAGCGCAATCGCGACAAGACTTGCATCTCGACAGATTGCCAGTTCAGCCATAGCGTGCCTGGGTGTCAATATCTGACATAGTCTACGGCCGGGATTTGGATCATGTCGTTCGCCAAGGCTCAGGATCTCATCAGGCTGGCGCGGCTGGCGGCCACCCGCCGGACCGGAATCGGCCTCGATGAGATCTGCGAGGAATTCGACATCTCGCACCGCACGGCACAGCGCATGACCGACGCGCTCGAGACCGTGTTCACCAATGTCGAGGTGATGGATGGACCCGATCGCCGGAGACGCTGGCGCGTCGCTGACACGATGCTCGACCGGCTCCAGACCCGCCCGGAAACGGCGATTGAAGCCTTGGAGATCGCCGGCAGGACGGCGCGCGGCGATGGCCGGCTGCGCCACGCGGCGGCGCTTGACGATCTACGCGGCGGATTGCTGGTCCGCCTGACGACCAAAGACGCCCTGCGCACCGAAACCGATGTTGAAGCCGTCCTCCTCGCGATGGGATCGGTCACCCGGCCCGGTCCACGGGTCAATCTGACGCCGGCGGTGCTGGATGCGGTGATCGAGGGGCTGCGCGGCCCGTTCCGCCTGCGGTTGCGTTACGGGACCGAGGATGCGCCCGAACGGATCATCGAGCCGCATGGCCTCTTGCTGGGCCACCGCAGCTATCTCGTGGCACGCCAACCGGCGCGCGGCGGCGACATGCTGAATTTCCGGATGGACCGTATCCTGAGCGCCCAGACGCTGGACGAGAGCTTCAGCCTGGCGCCAGGCTTTTCGCTGGAGAACTATGCGGCGCAATCGTTCGGCGTCTACCAGGACCCGGCGCAGTATGACGAGGTCATCTGGCGTTTCGCTCCGCATGCCGCAGCGCGGGCGGCCGAGTTCTGCTTTCACCCGAAACAAGCGGTTGAACCGCAGGAGGATGGCGGTCTCATCGTGCGCTTTCATGCGGCGGGCTGGCTCGAGATGGCGTGGCATCTCTATCAATGGGGCGATGCGGTCGAGGTCATCGCGCCCGATGGCCTGCGCGCCCTGATCGAAAACCACCGCAGGAGTGATTTCGACGCCCTGCCCTAAGGCAACAGGAATGAAGCGGAATGACCATGAGAACGGGTATCGCCCATGCCGAACTGAAGACCAAACAGCGCGCCATTCGCGAGGGCTTCCCGCCAACCATGGGCCTGCGCGTCCATCGCGCCATCAGCTGGATCGGCCGCGCCGAGGCCTGCGGGACGGATGACGATGCGCGCTTCATCTTCCTGTGGATCGCGTTCAACGCCGCTTATGCCGACGAAGGGGAATTTCAGACGATCCAGCCGGGTGAGCGGACCGCCTTCGCCGACTTCTTCGGCAGGCTGATCGCGCTCGACGACCAGCGCCGCATTTACGGCGCGATCTGGCAGCGCTTTTCAGGGCCGGTGCGGCTGCTGATGGAGAACCGGTATGTCTTCAATCCGTTCTGGCAGCACCATAACGGGATCACCGGTTTCGAGGATTGGGAGGAACGCTTCAAAGCGTCCTCGCGCGCCTTTGCTCAGGCGATCCAGAATGGCGATACCAAACGCGTGCTCAGCTTCGTCTTCGACCGGCTCTACGTGCTGCGCAATCAACTGGTCCATGGCGGCTCGACCTGGAACAGCGGCATCAACCGCACACAGGTTCGCGATGGCGCAGCCATTCTCGGTTTCCTCATGCCCGTCTTTGCCGATCTGATGATGGACAATCCCGACAAGGACTGGGGCAAGCCCTTCTATCCGGTCGTCCCGTGATGACGATCAACTGCAAACCGTAGTGGACAATGATGGTGCCTGCCCTGCGGGTTCGGACCCTGCCGGGAATTCGCGGACTGGTGAAGGCGGGCGTCTTGGGCAGTCGGCAACGGTCCGAAGTCGACAGGTGACCGAAGGGCTCAGAGATATGCCGCTTTCCCGATGATCTGCGCGAGCCATGTCGGAAGCAGCGGTGCGGCCGCGACCAGGTCGCCGAAAGTCTCGGGAGGCAATGTTCGCTTCAATGTCTTCAGCGCGGCTTCTCCCTTCGCAGGGCCGAGCCATGCCAACGCCCGGATGACATCGCCTGCCGGTCTTCCTGCCAGCGTGAATTGCCAGCGCGGAGCGTGGCGCAATTCCACCATCTGCATACCCAGTTGGATCTTTCGACTGCGACCCGACGTCAGATAGACCGACCGAACAGGCACCTGCGTGGTCAAGCCCAAGGCATTCGCCGCGGCGGCGGCCGTCGAGACAATGATCTCTCCTCGCTGGGTCGCAAGAGCCGCGATTGCCTGCTCGACCGAAGGCGCTCTTGTACCAAACCGGGTGGTGACGGGACGAAGATAAACACCACGACCGATCCGCACGAGTTGCTTGCGTCCGACCAACCGTGACAACGCCTGATCGACGGCGGCGCGATTTCCAAGGTGGAGCAGATTCTTGGCGGACAGGGCCACCCCATCGGGATGTTCAGCCGCAATCGCTAGAATCTGCTCGGTCAAACGCATGATCACGGCTCCTGTCAGAAATCTGCACGTATTTCTGACGCTTCGCAAGAAGCGCCGGGATGGGCGAGGATTGGGGAAGGCCTTCCCCTGCGGCCGAGCCCAGGGTCTCGCCCGACCCCTTCTGCGGGGGGACCCCCAGGCTGTGCGAAAACTAACTTCCACGACGGAGTCGCCCGCACAGGGCTTCCGAGTCAGCTATGCCGTTCGCGCACCTATCGCAGTCGCCGGATAGCTCCCGATCGGTGTTCGAAAAAGCCGATCGCGGTATTGTCGCGTCGAGATGCTGGAGGGGTGGCCACACCTATGATAGCGTGGTGCTGATGGTACTAGGTCGAAACAATGTCCAAATCTCTGGGCAGGGGAACCGCGCGATGATGTTCGCGCACGGGTTCGGCTGCGACCAGCATATGTGGACCGCTGTTGCCCGGGCGTTCGAGGCTGATTTTCGCGTCGTGCTCTTCGATCATGTCGGTGCCGGACAATCCGACCTCGGTGCGTACGATGCCGCGAAATATGCGAGCCTGGATGGCTATGCTGACGATGTCGTCGAGATAGGCCGTGCGCTTGACCTCAGTGATGCCGTGTTCGTCGGGCACTCAGTCAGCGCCATGATCGGCGGCCTCGCCAGCGTTAAGGCACCGGGGATGTTCTCTGACTTGGTCATGGTTGGCCCATCTCCACGCTATATCGACGATGATGACTATGTCGGCGGCTTCAGCCACGCCCAGGTCGAGGAATTGCTCGAGTTCCTCGCCGACAATCACTTGGGTTGGTCGGCGGCCATGGCGCCGGTGATCATGGGCAATCCCGATCAGCCCGAACTCGGCGCGGCGCTTGAACAAAGCTTTTGTGCGACCGATCCTGAAATTGCGCGGCAATTCGCACGGGCGACTTTCTTCTCGGACAACCGTGCCGACTTGCCGAAGATCACGGCGCGGACGCTCGTGCTGCAATGTCGCGAGGATATCATCGCGCCGCCATGCGTCGGTGAATATGTTCACGCACAGGTTCCAGGCAGCAGATATACGCTGCTCGATGCGACCGGCCACTGTCCCAATCTGAGCGCCCCTGAGCAGGTAACGGCGGCGATCCGCGCTTTTGTCTAGCCCGGTTGCTGACGACGATCTCGCCGATCTGGTCGAGAACCTCCCGTGCGGCTATCTCTCGCTGTCGCCCGATGGCCGCGTGCTGCGGATCAACGCCACGCTTGTCGGTTGGCTCGCATCTGACGCCGCGGCGCTCGTGGGCCAATCGATTCACGCGTTGCTAAGCTTCGGCGGGCGCATTGCCTACGAAACGCATCTCGCGCCGATGCTTCGACTGCAAGGCAAGGTCGATGAAATCGCGCTCGACCTGCTGAGGTCCGATGGCGGGAAGCTGCCAGTTATCGCGAACGCCACCGAAAAGCGCGCCAACGATGGTACGCATGTCCTGACGCGGGTCACTTTGTTCAAAGCTGTCGAGCGGCGAGCCTTTGAGCGGACGCTCGTCGATGCTCGAACAAAAGCCGAAGCGGCAGCCAGTGCCGAGCACGATGACGCGGTATTGCGCGAGCAGTTCATCGCAGTGCTCGGGCATGATCTGCGCAATCCGCTCGCGGCGCTGGATGCCGGTGTGCGCATGATCGGCGACAGGGAGACATTGAGCGACCGGAGCCGCTTTCTCATCACCGAGATGGCGAAAAGCGTGGGTCGCGCCGCTCAGTTGATCGATAACGTCCTCGACTTCGCGCGCGGCCGTCTGGGAAATGGGATCAGCCTTACGCGCAACGCGCAAGAACCGCTGGGCCCCGTCATCGAGCAGGTTGTAAACGAGATCCGCGTGGCCTCGCCGGAACGGCGCATCATCACGTCTCTGGCCATCGAAGAGAATGTCGATTGCGATCGGGCGCGTATCGCGCAACTCGCGTCCAACCTCATTGCCAATGCCGTCACTCATGGCGCCCCCGAAATCGAGATCGAAGTGTCGGCCCGCACAGAGGGCGGCAATTTTATCCTATGCGTCTCGAACGGCGGGGCGCCGATTCCGCCCGCCGCCCGCGCACAGTTGTTTCAGCCATTTTTTCGCGGGGCGGCGCGCCGGAGCCAACAAGGACTGGGGCTTGGCCTGTTCATCGTCAATGAGATCGCCAAGGCGCATGGCGGAACGATGGAGGTAACATCGTCCGACGCCATAACGCAGTTCGTGTTCTCGATGCCCCTGACTGACAGCCGTGATCGAAGCCAGTGATGGAGGCGCGGCAGCCAAGTGCCGGACTATCGAGGCGCTCTGCCCAGAAACTTCAGGTGACCGATAACCACCCGATGCCGGAACCGCTCGACTCGACTCCTGAACGCCTGATCTGAATTGCCTGTCGGCCATCCGGCTGTCCGCTAAACTTCGAGGTGTTGCGAGGGCGGGAGGTGCGCATGGGCTTCATTGAAGGCAACGCAGTTCGTGTTCTCGATGCCCCTGACTGACAGCCGTGATCGAAGCCAGTGATGGAGGCGCGGCAGCCAAGTGCCGGACTATCGAGGCGCTCTGCCCAGAAACTTCAGGTGACCGATAACCACCCGATGCCGGAACCGCTCGACTCGACTCCTGAACGCCTGATCTGAATTGCCTGTCGGCCATCCGGCTGTCCGCTAAACTTCGAGGTGTTGCGAGGGCGGGAGGTGCGCATGGGCTTCATTGAAGGCATGGATCGTGGGCAGGCTGCTCTCCTGCCACCTTGCGTTGATGACTACGTAGCGCCGGACGCTTTGGTCCGCGTGGTCGATGCCTTCGTCGCCGACCTCGATCTGGTCGACCTCGGGTTCGACCGCGCGATCAGCGCCGCTACCGGCAGACCTGGTTATCATCCGGCCGACATGCTCCGCCTCTACATATGGGGCTATCTCAATCAGGTGCGCTCGTCCCGCCTGCTAGAGCGCGCCTGCCATCGCGACCTCGAGGCGCTCTGGTTGTTGCGGCGGCTCACCCCGGACTACCGGACGATCGCCGCCTTCCGGCACGACAATCCCGAGGCGATCGTCGCCTCGAGCGCCGCGTTCGTCCAGTTTTGCCGGAGCCACGGCTTGATAGGCGGTCAGACGGTCGCCCTGGACGGCACGAAGATGCGAGCCGTTGCCAGCCCGAAAAATATTGCAGGCGCAGAGAGACTGGCGCGTGACCTTGCGCATACCGAGCGCGAGATCAGCTACTATCTGGATCGACTGGACACTATTGATGAGCAGGTAGAGCAAGGGTTCGGCGACAAGCCGGCCCATCGCGAAGCATTCGGGGGCGCCATTGCCGCGCTCCGGCAGCGTCGGGAACGCTTAGCGAAGCGCCAGCTCGAACTCGAAAAGCGCGAGGAGAAGGTTCTGGTCTTCGGCGAGCCGGAAGCCAAACCGATGGGCTACGGCCGCGCTCCGAAAATGCCTTCCTACAATCTTCAGAGCGTTGTCGATGTGGAAAGCGGCCTCATCATCCATCACGATGTCTTCACTGACGCAAACGACAGCCACCTCCTTCATCCGATGTCGACGGGCGCCAAGGGAGTGCTCGATGCCAAGAAACTCCATGTTCTGACAGATGGCGGCTATTCAAATGCTGAGGAAGTTGCCCGATGCGAGCGCGACGCCATCATGGTGTCAGCGCCGATCAAGCGCGGCGCCATGAACAGCGAACATTTCCGCCCCACTCAGTTTATCTATGACGACGTGAGCGACACGATCCGTTGCCCTGCCGGCGCAACGCTCCGACCATCGGGCAAGCACACACGCAATCGAGCGATCCGCTACCGAACGAGCGCGTGCAAGGCGTGCGCCATAAAATCGCAATGCACCCCCGGCGCCCAGCGCACGATCCATCGCCTGTTCGATCAGGCCGCCCTCGATCGAATGGAAGCCCGCATATATGCTGAACCAGATCTAATGAGGATCAGGCGCTGCACCGTCGAGCACCCGTTCGGCACAATCAAACGAATGTCAGGTGGCGGCAGATTCCTGACGCGCGGACTGAGAGCGGTGAAAGCGGAAGCGGCCCTGTCGATCCTAGCATTCAACGTTCTCCATGCCGTGAACGCCTTCGGGCACCGGAAAATGATCGGGACTGCCTGATCCGCTCGGCCCTTCGGGCCGATTTGCTGGCGGAGGCGTTGCAGAGTTTCTGCACAGCCTGCCCCGCAACGCCCCCGATAGAGTGAGAGTGCGGACGGGTTTTCCGTGACGGGTTGATGGCTGGGAGAGAGGCTCCCTGCGCCCGTCGCGGAGATCCTCGATGTCCAGAAGAAACGCACCCGCTCGCGCCAGTCAGAATCGGGCGAGCCTTTATGATGAAGTCACCGACACGATCATCGCCGAGCTGGAGGCTGGCCGGTTCCCCTGGGTCCAGCCTTGGGGATCAGCCTCGGTGAAGGCCCCTCTCACCATGCCGAAGAACGCCGCGACTGGCCGGCAGTATTCGGGGATCAATGTGCTGATCCTCTGGGGCGCGGTAATCCAGCACGGCTTTCCCAGTCAGAGCTGGCTCACCTTCCGCCAGGCCCTGTCGCTTGGCGGCAATGTCCGCCGGGGCGAGCATGGCACCACTGTCGTCTATGCCGACCGTTTCACGCCGGAGGACGAGAAACGCCGCGCCCGCGAGACCGGAGAGGACGCCGCTGCCATCCCCTTCCTCAAGCGCTTCACCGTGTTCAACGCGGCGCAATGCGACGGCCTGCCGGAGGATGTCGCCATCGTGGCCCCGCCGCCTCCCCCCGGCCTCATCGAACCGCAGGTCGAGGCGCTGATCCGGGCGACGGGCATCGATTTTCGCATCGGCGGCGATCGCGCATTCTACGCCCCGACATCCGACTATGTGCAGGTGCCGCCGCCGCAGGCCTATTTCGAGCCGATCAACTGGCACCGGACGGCTCTGCACGAGCTGGGGCACGCCACGGGCCACCCGTCACGCCTGAACCGTGATTTCTCGGGTTCATTCGGCTCGAAAAAATACGCCTTCGAGGAGCTGATCGCCGAGATTAACGCCGCCTTCTGCTGCGCCTCGCTCGGCATCACGCCCACTGTGCGGCACGCCGATTATCTCGGCTCCTGGCTCGAAGTGCTGCGCGAGGACAACCGCGCCATCGTCCGTGCCGCCTCGCAGGCAAGCAAGGCGGCGGACTGGCTGCTCGGATTCCTGCCGGACGCCGCTGCTGGCTGCGCCGATGACGAACGGCAGGCGGCGTGACGATCCTGAAAACCGGCCTGAAAACCGGAAAGACGAAGACGCGGCTTTACGCCTTTCCGCCTGCGTGGCGCTGCCCTCTTAGAGTGAGAGGGCGGCGCTTCGCTTCGTGACGGGTTGGAGGTCGAGAGAGAGTCTCCCGGCCGCCCGTCGCGGAGTAAAAATCATGGCGACCGCCATTCAGAAGATCACCCTGTCGTCGGCGCGCGACATCCCCTTCAACAAGCTGGTGCTGAGCCAATCCAACGTCCGGCGCATCAAGGCCGGCGTCTCGATCGACGAGATGGCGGAATCGATCGCCCGGCGCGGCCTCATCCAGAGCCTGCATGTCCGGCCCGTCCTCGACGCCGACGGCCATGAGACCGGAATGTTCGAAGTGCCCGCCGGCGGCCGCCGCTATCGCGCGCTCGAAGTGCTGGTGAAGCAGAAGCGCCTGGCCAGGACCGCGCCCGTGCCCTGCGTCGTCGGCGACGCCAACAGCGACATCCTCATCGACGAAGTCTCGCTGGTCGAAAACATGGAGCGTGCGCCGCTGCATCCGCTCGACCAGTTCCGCGCTTTCCGGGCCATGCGCGACAAGGGCATGACCGAGGAAGCCATCGCCGCCGCCTTCTTCGTCGGCGTCACGATCGTGAAACAGCGTCTGCGGCTCGCCGCTGTTGCCCCCGCGCTGCTGGAGATTTACGCCGAAGACGGCATGACGCTCGAACAGCTCATGGCCTTCACCGTCAGCCCCGACCATGACCGCCAGCAACAGGTCTGGGACGCGATCAAGGAAGGCTGGCAGAAGGAGCCCTACCACATCCGCCGGATGCTCACCGAAACCTCGGTACGGGCGTCCGACCGACGGGCCATCTTCGTGGGTGTCGAAGCCTATGAAGCGGCGGGCGGCCTGGTGCTGCGCGATCTGTTCCAGTCCGACGATGGCGGATGGCTGCAAGATCCGGCCCTGCTCGACCGCCTCGTAGCCGAAAAGCTCACGCTCGCCGCCGACGAGATTGCCAGCGAGGGCTGGAAGTGGGTCGATGCTGCCCTGAGCTTTCCCTATGGCCATGAGCAGGGCTTGCGCGAACTCGTCGGAACCGCGGTTGATCTGACTGACGAGGAGTGCGCCGCCCACGAGGCGCTGCGCGACGAATATGACCGGCTCGAGGCCGAATATTCCGAAGCCGACGAACTGCCCGACGACATCGACGCGCGGCTCGGCGAGATCGAACAGGCGCTCGAGGCTTTCGAGCAGCGTCCGACGGTCTATAACCCGGCCGAGATCGCCATCGCCGGCGTCTTCGTCAGCCTCGGCGCCAACGGTTCGCTGTCGGTGGATCGCGGCTATGTCCGCCCCGAGGACGAACGTCCGATCGACGCCGAAGGGGACGACACGCCGGAGGTCGACGGCGGCGACGGTTCTGCGACGACGGCGGCCGTGCAACGCGCCGTCATCACCATCGGCGGTCAGGCTGCGGAGCCCGAAGAGGACGAGGAGGACGGCGTCAAGCCGTTGCCCGAACGTCTGGTGATCGAACTGACCGCGCACCGCACCCTGGCGCTGCGCAACGCGCTCGCCGAGCATCCCGACGTCGCCATGATCCTGTTGCTGCACAAGCTGGTCAGCGACACCTTCCGGCACACCGCTCCCACCGGCTGCCTCGAAGCCAGTGTCCGCCACATCTTCTTCTCCGCCCAATCGGAGGAACTGAAGGACAGTCCGGCGGCGCACGAGATCGCCGACCGGCACGCCCACTGGGGCGATCACATTCCGGCCGACGACCAGGCGCTGTGGGACTGGCTCACCCATCTCGATCCAGGCACACGGCTCGATCTGCTCGCCCACTGCGTCAGCTTCGGGGTCAACGCGCTGTTCGAGCGGCCCAACCCCTATGGATCGGGCGTCAGCCAGCATGGTCTGGAGGTCCGTCTCGCGCAGGCCGACCGGCTCGCGCGCGCGACCGGCCTCGACATGGTGACGGCAGGTTGGCGGCCGACCGTTGGCAACTATCTCGGCCGTGTCACCAAGCCCCGCATCCTCGAAGCCGTCCGGGATGGCGCGGGCGAACGGGCCGCCCAGCTCATCGACCATCTGAAGAAAGGCGACATGGCCAAGGAGGCCGAGCGCCTGCTCGCCGACACCGGCTGGCTGCCGGAGCCCCTGCGCCTGACATCCCTTGATGGCGATCAGCCCATCCCGGACGATCAGACCGGCGCCGGCGAAGACACCGCGCTGCCGGATTTCCTCACCGATGAGGGTGAGGACGAAGACGCGGTCGATGACGAGGACGAGATCCAGCACGCGGTCGCCGCCGAATAGCACGCGCTGCGCGGGGCGGCTCGGTTCGTCTCGCGCGCCATCCCGATCTTCCTTCTGCCCGGTCCCACGGTCGACAGTATGCATGGCTGTGCCGTGCGGTCCGGGCTTTCTCGTTTGAGGAGCCTGTCATGGCTGACTATTTCACCCATTTCTCGTGCCTGCTCGACGTTGGCACACCCGAGAACGCCGCCCGCGCGCTCGACCTCTACAACACGCTCTCCGAGGACGGCGCATCGGAGGAACCGCCCTCCGACGGCTTCCTCCTTTCGATCCAGCCCGAGCATGGCGGTAGCCAGCTCTGGATGCGCGACGACGTGACCGGCGATCCCGAGCGTCTCATCCGGTTCGTGCAGCGCTGCGCCGCCGAGTTCGGGCTCACCGGCAGATGGGGTTTCCAATACGCCAACACCTGCTCGAAGCCCCGGCTCGACGGCTTCGGCGGCGGCGCGCATGTCCTCGACCTCGCCACCGGCGAGACCGTGGACTGGATCTACACCGATGGCTGGCTCGACCAGACCCTATCCGGCGAGGGAGGCCCGCTATGAGCATCCCCGCCCATGCCCGAAGCAATTTCCAGACCCTGCTGCGCGCGGCAGGCGACGGCAATCTCGCGCTCATGGAGTGCCTCGACGCCGTGACGGGTAGTCCACGCTACGTCATCTGCGCCGTGGGACGCGACGAGGGCGACTATGTCTTCACGCCCTTCGGCCATCTCGCCGACGGCAATCCCTTCGACGCCTATCTGCCGCCCGACCCCGACAATCCTGACGGCTTCGTGCGGTCGGAGACCGGAGAGACGCCATGATGGACATCGACGCCATCTTCGCGGCGGATCACGAGCGCCCGCCCGCCGAACGGTCGCTCCCTTGGCCAGAGACCAGAGACGGCCTCACCGTCATCATAGAGCCCAAACCCCATTGGGCCAGCGACATGCGGGCATTCCGAACCAGGACCCGCGAATATTGCGCCTATGCCGATTGGACCGCGAACGGCGCCCGCGCGCGGTTCTTCGGGCACATCGACACCAGCGGCGATGACCTGATCCGCAAGGCGCGCAGGCTCATCGCCAGCGAGATCGCTGACGGACACTGGAGCTGATCTCTTGAAAAGCACCCCGCCGTTCGGCCGGGGTGCTTTTTTCATGCCGGCCGCGAAGGGCATTTCGAGAGTGAGAGGGCTGCCGGGACGGGTCGAGTCCGGGCGGTCGAGAGAGAGCGCCGTTCGGGCGTCCCGGTCCCGCTCTCCCGAGGTTCCCGACCATGAACATCCAATCGCCCGTGCCCACCCCGGCTGCGCCCATCGTCCGTGCGTCTGCCATCATCGCCGCCGCCCATCAGCTTCTCGCCATGCTCGAACGCGGGCAGCGGATCGACAACGCCGGCCTTCGCGCCGCCATGGAGACCGCCTTCGAGGGTTCCGACACGAGCGGCGTCTGGAACTGGAAGACGGCCTATGAAGCCTGCGAATGCGCCACCGTCCTGTTCCTGCGCAAATACGGACGTGCGCTTTTCCGTAAAGCCGACACTCCGGCCGCACGGCTTTGCGCCTTGTCGAAAATCACCGGCCTCCTGCCGACGCACACCCGTCGTTCCGAGGAGAGCCAGGCGCTTCAGCAATTCTCGACGCCGGTCCCGCTCGGCCTTGCCGCCATTTCCGCCGCCGAGATCACGCCGCGCGACATCGTGCTGGAGCCCTCGGCCGGCACGGGCCTGCTCGCCATCCTCGCCGAGATCAGCGGCGGCTCGCTGCTCCTCAACGAGCTGGCGGAAACCCGCGCCGATTTGCTTGGCCAGCTCTTTCCAGCCCTTGCCATCACGCGCGTCGACGCCGCCCAGATCGACGATCACCTCCCGGCGAGCGCCGTTCCCTCCGCCATCGTGATGAACCCGCCCTTTTCGGTGATGGCGAACGTCTCCGGCCGCATGGCCGACGCCGCCTTGCGCCATGTCGCCTCGGCCCTGGCGCGGCTCGCCGACGGCGGGCGCCTGGTGACGATCACCGGTGCGAATTTCGGCCCCGAGCAACCGGCCTGGCGCGATGCTTTCGTCCGGCTTCAGGAGCGCGGCCGCGTCGTCTTCACCGCTGCGATCGACGGCTCGGTCTATGCCAGGCACGGCACGACCATCGAGACGCGGCTCACCGTCATCGACAAGCTGCCCGCCGAAGATCCGGCCGTGTTTCCGGCATCATCGGGTCTTGCGCCCGACGTCGCCACGCTGCTCGCCTGGATCGAGGCACAGGTTCCACCGCGCCTTCCCATCGCTCTTCCCGATAACGCGCGCGCCGTGACGGGCGCGGCGCCTCGCACCGTGCGCGGCTATCTTGCACGAGCCGAAACCGCACGTCCGACCGCGCCATCTTCCATCGACCCGGAAGGTATCGAACTCGCCTACGACCCGGTGGACTGGACGCCGCCGGATGGCGCCAACCTCACGGACGCGATCTATGAAGAATATAGATTGCAGTCGATCCGTATTGCCGGTTGTCAGGCACACCCCACCAGGCTCGTGCAATCGGCGGCCATGGCGAGCATCGCGCCGCCCAAGCCCGCCTATCGGCCGATGCTGCCCACGAACATCACCGATCTTCTGTCGGACGCCCAGCTCGAGACCGTCATCTATGCCGGCGAGGCCCATTCGGACTTCCTTGCCGGTTCGTGGAGCGTCGACGCGACCTTCGATCTCGTCCAGGCGGCTCCGGCCGAGGCTGAGAACGCCGTGCGCTTCCGCCGTGGCTTCATGCTCGGCGACGGCACCGGGGCCGGCAAAGGCCGCCAGTCTGCCGGCATCATCCTCGACAACTGGCTGCGCGGACGCCGCAAGGCGGTCTGGATCTCCAAATCCGACAAGCTGATCGAGGATGCGCAGCGCGACTGGTCAGCGCTCGGTATGGAGCGTCTGCTGGTCACGCCGCTGTCGCGTTTTGCCCAGGGCAAGCCGATCACCCTGTCGGAAGGCGTCCTATTTGCAACCTACGCCACGCTACGCTCCGACGATCGCGGTGAAAAGGTTTCGCGCGTCCGCCAGATCGTCGATTGGTTGGGCTCCGATTTCGACGGAGTGATCATTTTCGACGAGAGCCACGCCATGGCCAATGCCGCGGGCGGCAAGGGAGAACGCGGCGACGTCGCCGCTTCGCAGCAGGGACGCGCGGGCCTGCGGCTCCAGCACGCGCTGCCGAATGCCCGCATCGTCTATGTCTCCGCCACCGGCGCGACCACCGTCCACAATCTCGCCTATGCCCAGCGGCTCGGCCTGTGGGGCGGCGAGGATTTCCCCTTCGCCACCCGCGCCGAATTCGTCGAGGCGATCGAGGACGGCGGCGTTGCGGCCATGGAAGTGCTTGCCCGCGATCTGCGTGCGCTCGGCCTCTATACCGCCCGTTCGCTCTCCTATGATGGCGTCGAATATGAGCTGGTCGAGCACGCCTTGACCGACGAGCAGCGCCGCATCTACGACGCCTATGCCGGCGCGTTCGCGGTCATCCACAATCATCTCGACGCGGCAATGCAGGCCGCCAACATCACCGGCAGCGATGGAACACTGAACCGGCAGGCCAAGTCCGCCGCCCGCTCGGCGTTCGAGAGCGCGAAGCAGCGTTTCTTCGGCCACCTGCTCACGTCGATGAAAACGCCGCCGCTGATCCGTTCCATCGAACGCGACCTGGACGATGGCCACGCCGCCGTCATCCAGATCGTCTCGACCGGCGAAGCGCTGATGGAACGCCGACTGGCCGAAATCCCGACCGAGGAATGGAACGACGTTCGCGTCGACATCACGCCGAGGGAATATGTCCTGGACTACCTCGCTCATTCCTTCCCGGTGCAGCTCTACGAGCCATTCACGGATGGCGAGGGCAATCTGTCCTCGCGCCCGGTCTATCGTGACGGCCAACCCGTCGAGAGCCGCGAAGCTGTCGCGCGGCGCGACGAGCTGATCGAACGGCTCGCGTCCCTGCCGCCCGTTCCCGGCGCGCTCGACCAGATCGTGCATCGGTTTGGCGCCGACATGGTTGCCGAGGTGACGGGCCGCTCCCGGCGCATCGTCCGCAAGGGCGAGCGTTTGGCCGTGGAGAACCGGGCGCCGTCCGCCAACCTCGCGGAAACCGCAGCCTTCATGGACGACCTGAAGCGCATCCTCGTGTTCAGCGACGCCGGCGGCACCGGCCGCAGCTATCACGCCGAGCTGTCGGCGAAGAACCAGCGCCTGCGTGTCCACTACCTCCTGGAACCTGGATGGAAGGCCGACGCCGCCATCCAGGGCCTGGGCCGCACCAATCGCACCAATCAGGCGCAGCCGCCGCTGTTCCGCCCGATCGCGACGAACGTGAAGGCCGAAAAGCGCTTCCTGTCCACGATCGCACGGCGTCTCGACACGCTGGGTGCGATCACGCGCGGCCAGCGTCAGACCGGTGGCCAGGGCCTGTTCCGGCCCGAGGACAATCTGGAATCGAGCTATGCCCGCGACGCGCTGCGCCAGCTCTATCTCCTGATCGTCCGCGGCAAGGTCGAAGGGTGTTCGCTGGGGCGTTTCGAGGCCGCGACCGGCCTCAAGCTGATGGACGACAATGGCATCAAGGACGACCTGCCGCCGATCACCACCTTCCTGAACCGCCTGCTGGCGCTCACCATCGAGCTTCAGGGCATCCTCTTCATTGCCTTCGAGCAACTGCTCGACGCCAGGGTGGCGGGAGCCATCGCCAGCGGCGTCTATGATGTCGGGCTGGAGACACTGACGGCGGAGAGCTTCGTCGTCACCGAACGCACGACCATCTACACGCACCCGGCGACAGCTGCACAGACGCGGCTGCTCACGATCACGGAGCGTCGCCGGAATCGGCCGACCACGCTCGATGCGGCGCTCGGCTGGCTCGACGATCCGCAGACCCGGCTGCTCGTCAACGCGCGCTCTGGTCGCGCCGCTGTTCAGCTATCCGCGCCGTCCATCATGCTCGACGATGGCGAGATCGAGCGCCGCGTCCGGCTGATCCGGCCGATGGAACAGCATCATGCGACCCTCGCCATGATGGCGGACAGCCATTGGCAGGAGACCGAGCGCGACACCTTCGCCGCCTTCTGGCAGCGCGAGGTCGACGAGGTGCCCGCGTTCACCGACGGGACGATCCACATGGTCAGCGGCTTGCTCCTGCCCGTGTGGAAGCGCCTGCCCAACGAGTCGACGCGCGTCTATCGGCTTCAGACCGATGACGGCGAACGCATCATCGGACGGCGGGTTTCACCCGCCTGGGCCGCCACCGCCGCCTCGACCGGAACCACCAATCTCAGCAGCGATGATGCCTATGCCGCGCTGGTGGACGGCCGCACCATCCTCGACCTGGCTGACGGGCTCCAGCTTCGCCGCGTACGTGTCATGGGCGCGAACCGCATCGAGTTGTCGGGGTTCAGCGACACAATGCGGGATCGCCTGCGCGCCTACGGTCTCTTCAGCGAGATCATTTCGTGGAAGCTGCGCTTCTTCGTGCCGGTCGGCGCCTCCGGTCCCGCCGTCCTCGGCAAGCTGCTCGACACCTACGCCATCGAGCGCATCAGCGAGCGCGAGGCGGCGTGATGGCACGGCAGGACGCTTCCGATCTGGCGCACCGTCTCGGCCGACAGGCCGAGGCGGTTTGCCGTCACTATCTTTCGAATGGGCAGCGCCAGGGCAACTATTGGCAGGTTGGCGACGTCCGCAACACCAAGGGCCGCTCGATGTTCGTCCGGCTGAAGGACAGCCCCAAGGGCCGTGCCGGCAAATGGACCGACGCCGCCACCGGCGAACATGGCGATCTTCTCGACGTCATCCGTGAATCGCTCGGCCTCACCGACTTTCCCGATGTCACCGATGAGGCCCGCAGCTTTCTCAGCCTGCCGCACCCCGAACCGGAACCCGCGGCGCCACGGCGCGGCGTTGTCCCGGCGCCTTCGGGATCGGCCGAGGCCGCGCGGCGACTGTTCGCAATGTCGCAGCCGATCACAGGCACCGTCGTGGAGACGTATCTGCGCCGACGCAGCATTACGCTTCTGCACGCAACCGGCAGCCTGCGCTTCCATCCGCGCTGCTATTACAGACCCGACAATGGCCCGACCGAGACCTGGCCCGCCATGATCGCCGCCGTGACCGACCTCGATGGCAAGATCACCGGCGCACACCGCACCTGGCTCGCGCCCGACGGCTCTGACAAGGCGCCGATCGACACCCCGCGCAAGGCGATGGGCGATCTGCTTGGGGCGGCCGTCCGCCTCGGTGTGCCCGGCAGCGTGATGGCGGCAGGCGAAGGTATCGAGACCATGCTGTCGCTCCGGCAGGTCTTACCCGAAATGGCCATGGCCCCGGCGCTCTCGGCGGCGCATCTGGCCGCCATCCTGTTCCCGCCGAATCTGCGCCGACTCTATATCGTCCGCGATGACGATCCGGCCGGTGATGGCGCGCGCGACATGCTGATCGAACGCGCGAACGCCGAGGGCATCGAGGCGATTCCATTGTCGCCGGCGCTCGGGGACTTCAACGAGGATCTCCGGCAGCTCGGCATCGATGCGCTCGCGGCAAGCGTTCGGGTACAACTTGCGCCGGAAGACGTCCTCCGGTTCCTTCGACGCCACGAGACAGGTGGCGCGAAGCCCGGCAAGCGCTGAACCCGGTCAGCCCACGCGCGTCTAGTCGACGCAGCTGTTCAGGATCGGGGTCATCGCCTTCACATGCGCGTCGATCCTCTCGAGCACGGGCGCAGGCACGACTTCGCGTTCGGGAAGTGTCCACCAATGCCGGTTGACTCGGGCGACGGTTTCCACAACCGCCTTCATGACCGCAGGCTCCGGCAGTCTGGCGCGATTGGCGAAGGCTCTCCAGCGCGGCGCCGACATCGCCTTGAACGATCGCTCCCCGCCCAGCGACAGCGCCAGGTTGTCGGCGGGAATATAGGGAACGGTCGACAGCAGGTCATAGACCGGCGCGAGCGCCGGCCTGCCTCCATCGCCCGGATAGATCAGCGACCAGTTCTTCAGATGCATGTCGCCATTGCCCGTCACGACCGCCAGCGCGAGACGGCGCACGAACTCCAGCGCGGCGGCAGGCGAGATCGCGGCGGTCAACGCTGCCGCGATGTCATGATAGGCGGCGCCTTCATATTTGCGCGCCGGATAGACGCCAAAGACCTGAGCGAAATCCTCGATGTGGATCCGCGTCCCATCCGTCCCACGGTCGAAACGCGTGATGAGGAGCACCCGGCCTTCGGCCAGTGTGTCGAACTCTTCCGGGATCCCTTCGAAATCCGATTTGGCGACCAGTTCGTTTGCCGGAACATCCATACCGATCGCGGACGCAAGCGCGAGGGCGGCGAACTCGTTTTCCGAAACGCCGGGAAACGCCGTCGAAGGAAACTTGGCGATATATTGCCCCTGACCGTCACCGAGCGGAAGCGTCAGCCCGCCGCCCTTGCCGGTGTTCTTCATCACCGACAGCTTCATCTGAACGCCCGCGAGAGAAAAGCGCGCTTTGGGCTTTTCGTGTGCAGCGGCTTGCGGAGCCTCATCCATACCCTCGCCGGGCACGACCCGCACCGCGCCTGGCAGATCCGCGCCGAGCGCCGCGAGCAGATCGAAATCATTGCCCGGACGAACGTCGCCGGCATGGTGCTTTTCCATGGCCTCGCGCAGCTTGTCTTCCGGCAGCAGGTTCGCGAAGAACGCCGGAAGCGCGCCCGCCAGAGGCTTGGGGTCTTTGCGCAATCCGCCCGTAGCGGCCCGGAACGAAAGACTTAAAGTCGGCGAACCGCCGCCCGCGCGATACGCCTCATCGAAACTGAACGCATTAAAGTCACCCGGCGTCCTGACGATCGTGCCGACCTTCATCGCGTTCAGGAACACGTCCAGCGACTGGACCGCCCTGGGGGCAAATGGCTTATCAGCCATGGTCGTCTCCGTCGTCTGGCTGCACGGCGAAGGCAGGGCGGTCATCGTCGTCGTGCGGATGCATCAGCGCCTCGATCGCCGGAACCATGGTTTGCGGCACCAGCATCATCTCCAGCCCGAGCGCGCGCGCGATGTTCATGAGCGTCGTGGCACGCGCGGCGGCCGCCCCCTTCTCGATGTCGCGGTAGCGCGGCCGGGATATGCCGGCCAGTTCGGCAACCTGCTCCTGCGTCAGCCCGGCAGCCGTCCGGGCCTGACTGAAGAGCCTGCCAATCTCATGCAGGGTTTCCAATTCAGATCGCATGGAGATCCCTTAACATATCTTCACAGCCAAACATGACGCGAAAACATATCATTTTCCTCGGCGCTATCAAGCTTGATGATCTCTTTTCGTATCACGCCATGCATGAATGATCCGTATTCGCATCCTGCATTCCTGATCCCGCCCTGCGCCTGAACCCCGGCAGCCCCATCCCGCGCGAGGTCGTCCGCCACCTTCTGTAGGTCCTCACGAAGACATACGCCCCCGAGTCTCCGCTGAAAGACGCCGGTCGCATCCTGAGCCTGACGGCAGCGCCGGAAAGGGCTGGAGGGCGGCGCGCAATCGCCATGCCCACGAGGATGCGCCCACCATCGGAAGGGGACCGCGCCTCGGCCTTCGAGAGGGCGATCGGCCGTCAGCCGGGTCGGATCGGCAATGGCTCCTGCCGACGATTTTCCGGCGACCCTTCGGGTCTTTCCATCGCGAAACAAAATCGCCGGCCTTCGCCATCCTCCGCTGACGCTGCGGCCCTTCGGCTCACGCTCCGGGTGCAGGTCCGTCCCGCCCGACGGCTTCGTCGCCATGAAGGCCGCGACGGTCGCGGTCCAATCCGACGGAGCATCCCATGAGCGAGCACGACGACTACGAACCGCACCACGAGTCATCCCCGACCGACCAGCTGATCCAGGACTTGCAACTCCACGGCTATCGTCCTTCCGAAGACGAACTCGACCAGCGCCCGCTGCCGGAAGACCGCATCATCGAAGGCGCCGTCGCCGACATCTTCGACGCCCTCGTCGCCACGATCACCGACACGAGCCTCGATTTCGATCTCCCCGATCTGCTCTGGTCGACCGTCAACATCTTCCACCGCGCGGTGGACCGGATCGAGCAGAAGCTCGACGACAACGAGCAAGCGCAAAAGCAGCTTCAGCGCGAACAGGACGGCTCCGAGGTGAAATCCCTCCAGCTCGAGCGCCTCATCGACATCGGCATGAACCTGATCGACCGCCGCGACGGCATGGAAAGCTTCCGCGAGGCTGCCGCCGAGCGCTACCGCATCGCCACTGGTTCACCCTGGTCGCAACGCACCGGATCGCGGGTCAACCATCGTCACCTCACCGCGTCGCTGATCGACAGCCGCGACTTCCTCGCCGCCAGGAGGCGCGCGGATACCGAGGTGCTCGTGCCAGCCGGCCCGAAGATCGCCTTCTCGGGGGGCGACACCGCCGACCACAAGCATATCTGGGCCAAGCTCGATCAGATCCACGCCAAGCACCCGGACATGGTGCTGTTGCACGGCGGCTCGCCGAAGGGCGCCGAAAAGATCGCTTCCCGCTGGGCCGACAGCCGCAAGGTGCCGCAGGTCGCCTTCAAGCCCGACTGGACCAGGCACGCCAAGGCGGCGCCTTTCAAACGCAACGACCAGATGCTCAGCATCGTGCCGATCGGGGTCGTGATCTTCCCCGGCACGGGTATTCAGGACAATCTCGCCGACAAGGCCCGCAAAATGGGCATCCCGGTCTATCGGTTCGGCTCGGGCGGCGCATGAGCGCCGCCGTCAGCCCCAGTTTGAAAAATGATGGCATTTTTATATTTTGCTATCATCGCTATCAACTTTGCAGGAAGCGCTATCATGCCAGCCGTCACGATCCGGAACCTGTCCGACGCGACGCACCGCGCCCTGAAGGTGCGCGCCGCGCAGCACGGCCGCAGTACCGAGGCCGAGATGCGCGCCATCCTCGAAGCGGCTGTTCGCCCCGACACCCGCCTTCGGCTTGGCACGGCGCTCGCGGAACGCAGCCGCCGGCTCGGCCTGACCAATGAGGACATCGACGCCCTCGATTAGGCGCGCGACAAGACGCCCGCCAAGCCGATGAGCTTCGAATGATCCTCCTCAACACCAATGTCGTATCGGAGGCCATGAAGCCCGCGCCCGACGAAGCCGTGCGGACCTGGCTCGACGAGCAGGCCGCGGAAACGCTCTTTCTCTCCAGCGTCACCATCGCCGAACTGATGTTCGGTATCGGCGCGCTCCCCGACGGCAGGCGCAAGGACAGGCTCACCGACGCTCTCGACGGAGTGATGGAGTTGTTCACCGATCGCATCCTGCCGTTCGACATAGATGCCGCGCGACATTACGCGGATCTCGCCGTCAAAGCCCGAGCGGCCGGGAAAGGCTTCCCGACCCCCGACGGCTACATCGCGGCGATCGCGGCCGCCAAAGGCTTCGTCGTCGCCACACGCGACACCAGCGCGTTCGACGCCGCCAATGTCGAGGTCATCGATCCCTGGAAAACCGGGCGCTGACGACCTGCCACCAGCATCGGAGTGGACCGGGCAAATCGGCAGAAACGGCCCTTGCGGCAAGCAGACAGGCATCATGGTCTCCTGATCGGACGACCACCCCCGCTTCAAGACGCTGATCCTTTGGTTCCGCCGATGGCCTGACGCCATCAACCCGTAAAGGGTCGGACTACGCATGCGCGTGCCGCCGCTCCGGCTGCGCCTTGCGCGGTGATTGCGGCCAACGGCCGAACTCTTCGGGCGCCTGTCAGCGGGGGATGGACCTCCGCTCAAGCAGGAGCCAGGTCGATGTCCTTCCAAACCGCTCACGCCTTCGCCTTCAGCCTCGCCACCACCCTGATGGCCGCCATCGTCATCTACCGCGCGGGCGACGGCACGCTCTCCGTCACCCCGGCGACAGAATATGACGGCGACGACGACGCCATCATCGGTGAAATCGACCCCTTCGCCTCATGAGGCGAACAGGGCCGCACGAACGGCGGACGCGGCGCGCCTGCGCTCCCCCGGCGACAGAATTTCTGCTAATCTCACTGTCGCGCCATGGTGGTGGTGGAGGCGCATCCGTCTGACATTTGCGGAGACACCACCATGATCTTCATCGGCATCCTTCTCAGCATAGCCGCCATCGGCTTCCTCTGCTGGCTGCTGTTCACGCTTGCGGTATTCGCACTTCCGTTCTTCGCCGGCGTGACCGCAGGCACATGGGCCTATGGCACTGGCGCCGGATGGCTCGGCGCGATCCTTGTCGGTTTTGTCGCCGCAGGTCTTACCTTCGGCCTTGGTCAATTGCTGCTCGCGACCGTCCGTCCGACCTGGGCGCGGCTGTTCATCGCCGCGGCCTTCGTCGCCCCGGCCGTGGTCGCCGGTTTCCATGCCACTCTTGGTATCGTGAAACACACCATGCCGTCCGAGGCATGGCAGACCGCATTCTCGATCATCGGAGCCATCGCGGTCGGCATCGTCGCGTTCGCCCGTATCACCGGAATGGCGGCGTCCAGCCCTGTGGCGGGGCATGTGTCCCACACCTAACCCCGACATTCATTCGGAGCAGGACCATACGGCGTATGGCATTCTCGCCCACGCCATCAGGTTGGCCCGACAGGAAGCGGAATTGCGGGGCGTCGGCTGGGCCTGCCTGTTGCGGAACGGTGGAGCGCGCCGGAAGCGGCAGCGACGTCGTGGCCGGAGGAACCTCAGTGTCGAAGCGTTCCGTCAGGACTGATGGAATGGCGAAAGGCGCAGCGCAGGCCTGTTCAAGGGATGTTTCCGCCTGTGATCGCTGATCGGGTCTCTCGGCCCAGTGCGAGGGCCGCCACCGTCTCCGCCAATGATCCGTCCAGAACCCGTTCCAAAACGGCCTCTTCAATGGCCTGATCTGGCCGAAGGACGGCTTCGCCTCGGGCGCCTAAGCCACAACGGCTGGTCCCGACTTTCTTCCCCTGCCGGCTGCGCCGTCATTCCTCGCGAAACAACAAAGTCGCGCCTGCGCCATCCTCCGCTCTCGCTGCGGTCGCAAGCGATGTGTCGGCGCTCGCCTCCGGCCGGTCGATCGCCATCGAGGCCGCAATGGTGCGGGCTCGAAACGGAAAACGGAGACTTACAATGGCGACCATCGGCACCTTCAAGAAGACCGGCTCGAACGAATTCACCGGCGAAATCGTCACCCTCAGCGTCCAGGCCAAGGGCGTGCGCATCGTTCCCGACCTGCGCGCCAACGGCGAGAGCGCCCCCAGCCACCGGGTCCTGGTCGGCCGCGCCGAGATCGGCGCCGCCTGGTCCAAGCGCTCCAACGAGGGCCGCGACTATCTGGGCCTCAAGCTCGACGATCCGAGCTTCAACGCTCCGATCTACGCCAACCTCTTCGACGACGAGGACGGCGAAGGCTTCTCCCTCATCTGGTCCCGTCCCAACGGTCGCCGCAGCGACTGAGGCGGAGACGACAAGGCCCCGGCCGCAAGGCCGGGGCCGCCTTCCCGCTCAAAGCGGATCGGCTGCCACTGGTGTGGTCCGCGGATAGGTGCGCCGCAGCCGAATGCAAGCGGTTCGGTTTTACTGGCGAAACCGAAAAGCCGGGCAGCAGACCCCTCGGCCTCATCAATAACATCAGGACAAATAAGCGAATCGGCCCGTCAGGATCATCGCGATGCCGGTCCCGGCTCAGGTCTTTAAGCTAGCCGGAAGGAACGAGGACGACTAAAATAGTCGTAGTTCTGGAACGCGCGTGGGTTGCGATGGGAGGTGATCATGCATGATCACCGCCCGACAATCCCGGGCCGCACGCGCGTTGCTGGGTTGGACGCAGGAGACGCTCGCTGACAAGGCCCGCATATCGCTGACAGCACTCAAGCGCCTTGAATCCGAAAGCGGGCTCGAGGTGTACGAGACGACACGCGATCAGGCACGCAGGGCCCTGGAAGCCGCCGGTATCGTTTTCCTGTCGACCGACCGCGGGCAAGGGGTGCTGCTGGTCGATGATCGCGGAAACAAGCCGAACCGATCCACCGTCGCGCGCTGACCTACCGGCAGCGAAATCTCCTGTTCCTTACGCCGCCGACGGGCTCGATCGAACTTGGTTAACGCGCAAGCTTCGTTTACCAATCACGCTTGTCCCATGATCACAGCATTCGACGACATCGCGCCGTCCGGGCAGGAACTCACCGACTACGACAGGTCGCATGTCAAACTCTACATGCGCTTGCTGGACGCAGCCGCTGACGGCGCTCATTGGGAGGAAGCCGTCCAGGTCCTGTTCGGCCTCGATCCTGCCCGCGAACCCGAACGCTGCCGGCGCATCCACGACAGCCATCTCGCTCGCGCCCGCTGGATGACGCACACCGGCTATCAGCACCTCCTTCGGCAGGCTCACGGCTGACAGGCTTGCGAGCCGCGTGATGCCCTTTCGACATCGCGCGATGTCCCGCTTCGGGCTTCCGGCATCCATCCCATGCCAAGAAAAATGGGCTTTCGACTTACGCGCACCACGCGGGGAGTTGATGCGATGAAGCCTGATACATCGGACTGGCGAAACGAGGACAGCTACGACTTCCTCGATACTCTGGCGATCGAAGGACTCGCCTGGGAATGCCTTCGCAGATACCGCCCCTATCAGGAACATTACGCCCGCCTGGTCGCCGCCAGCACCGAAACCTTGCCGCTGGCTTCCGAAACGCAGCGGCGCTGGGGGTTGCGATTTCGCGGCCAGACCCAGTCTTTCAGCGGCCCAGCAGCAGGTGGTGTGGTCGCCATCGAACAATCCTGCCCTCGTCGTCCTGACGCACCGGCCAGACTTCCTGCCTTCCGCCCGCAATACTCTCACCGACAGGTTCGGCGCGGAGCATGACGGCCCCGAAGGGGCTTATGCCGCTCTACCCGATCACGACCTCCAGATCCTTTTTCTTCCCGGCGCATCACCAAAGGATCAGCTCGCGGCAGTCATCCCTATCGATGACGACATCCTCGACCGTATCGATGCGCTCGCCCGGCTGTCGCGGGCATCGCTCGAACGTCCGCCACTGCGCGACACACGCATGACCGTCGACCAGCGCCGCCGTTTCCGCTTGAGGCTCCGCGCAGCCGATGGCCGCATGAACGGCGCCACCTATCGCGAGATCGCCATCGCAATCTACGGCGCGGCGCGCGTCGAAGCCGACCCCTGGAAGACATCCCCGCTGCGCGACGCGGTGATCGGGTTCGTCGAGGCGGGCATGGCGCTCATCGGTGGCGGCTATCTGAAGCTGCTCCGGCACCGCCGCCGCGTTTAGCCGGGGCAATGACAGGGGGTGGGAAATTCAGCCACCCCAACTTCCCCATCCCACCCGCCGATGGTCCTCCGCCACCGTGGTCGCTGTCAGCCGCTGTTCGCCAGCGGCCCCCAGCAACCCCACGGAGGCCCGCTCATGCGACCCGATACCGCCGCGC
Source organism: Brevundimonas albigilva (assembly GCF_023573565.1). Classification (NCBI taxonomy): domain Bacteria; kingdom Pseudomonadati; phylum Pseudomonadota; class Alphaproteobacteria; order Caulobacterales; family Caulobacteraceae; genus Brevundimonas; species Brevundimonas albigilva. The sequence continues at coordinate 819,486 of NZ_CP097649.1, read as the reverse complement.
TCCCGCCACGCTATCTGCGGACCAAGGAAGCCGCCGAGTTTCTCAGCCTCTCGGCACGCACTCTTGAAAAGCACCGCACCTATGGCACCGGCCCGGCCTACCGCAAACTCGGCGGGCGCGTCGTCTATTCCGTCGACGACCTCGAATCCTGGGCGGCGCGCGGCGCTGTCACCTCGACCACCGATCCGCGCGGATCGGTCCTGCCCGCCAAACGCCACGCGCTGCCGATCGGCCAGATCGCCGGTCGCTACGCACGCTGATCGCGTCGGTCCCCTTCATGGCGGCGCGTCGTGCCCTTTCGGAGCGCGGGCAGCTCGATCTGTTTCGTGCGCTCCCTGGCGATTTCGCGCCACGAGACGCGCAGGATCTGATGGCCTATCCCTTCTTCTCCCTCTCCAAATCCCGTCGCATCGCCCCGATCGATTTTGCCGCCGGCAACGTCACGATCCGGGTCGAAGCTGTTCCCGATCACGGCATGGCGACGATCTGGGATGCCGACATCCTGATCTGGGCGGCCAGCCAGATCGTCGAAGCGCGCGATGCCGGGCTTCGCACGTCGCGCCTGATGGCAGCGACGCCCTATGAGATCCTCAACTACGTCGGTCGCGGCACATCCTTGCGCGACTATCAACGCCTCAAGGCGGCGCTGGACCGCCTGCAATCCACCACCGTGTCGACATCCATCCGGCAACCGGTCGAGGGCCGCCGCCATCGCTTCTCCTGGATCAACGAGTGGCAGGAGCGCACCAATCGCCAGGGGCGACCCGATGGCATCGAACTGATCGTCCCGGACTGGTTCTACAAAGCCGTCCTCGACGACGCTCTCATCCTCACCATCGACCCGGCCTATTTCGATCTCACCGGCGGTCTCGACCGCTGGCTCTACCGCCTCGTGCGCAAGCATGGCGGCCGTCAGCGCGCCGGCTGGCGCTTCGACCTGCGCCATCTCCATCTCAAATCCGGCAGCCTGTCGCCGTTCAAGCGCTTCGCCTTCGAACTGCGCGACATCGTGCGGCGTCAGCCACTGCCCGGTTACCGCCTCTGTCTCGAAGTGGAGATTGGCGGGCGCACGCTTCTCGCCTTCGAGCCGCTCGCGGCCTGTGGAAAAGCTGTGGACGGCCTCGTGCTATCGGGAACCCGGCCTATCGTGCCATCAGGAACCCGAGGCTCGTGCCATCGGGAACCCAAGTCAGCCCTAAGCTCTGGAAAACACGGGTGGAATCGTACCCTTAACTTAGAGGCTAACCCAGAATCTAACTTTGAAGAGCGCGCGCGCGATATGGGAAGCCTCATCCGCACCGCTGCGAACAACCTCCGCGTCAACGGCAAATCGCCAGCTCGCGACACCTCCGCCACCCGGCCAGGCCGGCAGGAAGGCGAACCGCTTACTGCCGATCCGCGTCCGTTCGGGAACCGCCCCGGAGGTGCGCGATGATCGTCGCGCTGCTCAACCAGAAAGGCGGTGTCGGCAAGACGACGCTGGCGCTCAACCTCGCCGGCGAACTCGCCGGACGCGGCAAGCGCGTCACCCTGATCGATGCGGACCCGCAAGGCTCGGCGCTCGACTGGTCCGAGCAGCGCAGCCGTGGCGACCTGCCGCGCCGCTTCGGCGTCGTCGGCCTGGCCCGTGACACGCTCCACCGCGAAGCGCCGGAACTGGCGAAGAGCGTCGATCACATCATCATCGACGGCCCGCCGCGCGTCGCCGGCCTGATGCGCTCGGCGCTCCTCGCCGCCGACCTCGTGCTGATCCCCGTGCAACCGTCACCGCTCGACGGCTGGGCGTCAGCCGAGTTGCTGGTGCTTCTGGGCGAGGCACGCATCTACCGCCCCGAGCTTGTCGCCCGCTTCGTGCTCAATCGCTGCGACGCGCGCACCATCCTTGCCCGCGAGACAGCCGAGATGCTGGCAGAGCACGACCCGCCGGTCCTCGCCGCCACCATAGGCCAGCGTGTCGCCTTTGCCGCCGCCGCGCAGACGGGCCGTCTGGTCGCCGAACGCGACGATGCGGCATTGGCCGCGCGCGAAATCGCGGCGCTCGCCGACGAACTCCTGCGTCTTTCCATCGGCAGGAGCGCTCCATGACCGAGCGATCCACCCGTCGCGGCTTCGCAGCGCGCCCCGCCGATCCCGATCGATGGATCAGGGGCGCCGACACTGCGCCGCGCACGATCGATGCAAGCGCGTTCACCGCCCGGCTCACCATCGACGTGACGCCCGAACTGCGCGGCCGGATCAAGATCGCCGCCTTCGGTCGCGGCGTCACCGTCGCCGACATGCTGCGCGCGTTGCTCGCGCGCGAGTTCCCGCCAACCGAAGGAGACCCCTCATGAGCGGCATCGCGGCTCCCGGCGTGAGCGGCGGCGCGATGCCGTCAGCACCTCCTCGCGACGACCTGACCCATGTCGAGCTGACATGGGTCGAGCAGAAGATCGAATACTGGATCAGGTTCGGCCGTGAAGCGCGCGAACAGATCATCGACCGCCGGCGGCGTGTCGTCTCGTTCCGTCCCAATACAATATTCGCCTTCGTCCGATGGGCGGCCAACGACTACGGCACGGTCAGTTCTCACATCGACATCGTGCGCGCGATCGAGCCGGGCGAACCGCACCAGACGCTGCCTTTCGTGCGCCCGGGCGGTGAAATCCTGCTGAAGATCGACGGCTGGCCGAAGGTCGAAAGCGTCCTGCGGCATATCGATGGCATCGAGGCGATCGGCATCGACGCGGACACGGCTGCGCCGGACCATTGGCGTCATGTCCACAACCGCCTGGCGGCAGGTCATCACCCTCAGACCTACACGCCCGCGCAGCATCGCGCCTTCCTGCTGCGCACCAAGGTCATGCTGTGAAGCGGCCCGGCCTTATCCTCACGATAGCGCTCGCCACGACGGGCGTTGCGTATCCGGCGCTCACGCCGATGCCGATCAAGCTCCTGTGGAACGCATCGGCCAGCGCGCCGGTCGGGCTCTACATGATCGACTCCGACGACCCAGTCGAAGTCACCGACCTCGTCGCCGTCGATGCGCCCGAGCCCCTCGCCGCCTTCCTCGCCGAACGCGGCTATCTGCCCAAAGGCGTCCCGCTATTGAAGCGCATCCTCGGCGTCGCCGGGCAGACGGTTTGCCGCGCGAACCTCACCGTCACCGTCGATGGCGTCGAGCTGGGTGAAGCGCGGGAACGTGATCGCGCGGGCCGCGACCTGCCCGTCTGGCAGGGCTGCCGCCGCATTCCGACCGGCGAAGTCTTCCTCATGAACTGGCAGGTCCGCGACAGCCTCGACGGCCGCTACTTCGGCCTGACCTCCACCAACCAGATCATCGGCCGTGCGGCTCCGCTGTGGACCGACGAGGAAGGCAACGGCCGCTTCGAATGGCGCGCGCCGACGCGGTGAGCGCGCGACCAGCGGCATTCCCGCCGCCGCCGATTTCATCACCGCAGCACAATCGACAGGAGTCTCGCATGACACAGATCGGAGAGTTCACGAAGCTGAAGACGGGCTATGGCGGGCGCATTCGCACGCTCAGCCTCGACATCGCGGTCGCCGTCGTAGCGGCCGAGCCGAGCGATACCGAGAACGCGCCGGACTATCGCGTTCATGCCGAGGGCGAGGACGGCCCGGAGATCGGTGCTGGCTGGAAACGCTCCAGCGACAAGGCCGGCGCGTTCGTCTCGATCCAGCTCGACGATCCCACACTCCCGCAGCCGATCCGCGCCAACCTCTTCCAGAACGGTGACGACAAAACGTCCTGGTCGTTGCACTGGTCGCGCCCGCGCGACCGCGCCGAGAAGGACTGATCGATGTCTGCTCGCCGATCATCGACGAGCCGGCAGAGTGCGCCCGGGCGGCCTCGATCCGCCCGGCGCATGGCTCTCCTTCTCCTTTCCGGCCTGATCGTCGCCACCGGCGCGGCCGGCGGTGTTGTCGCGCAGACCTCATCCGCCGCGAGCACGACATCAGCCGAACCGCACGCCGCCTTCGTCGCGGAGGCTTCACGGCGCTTCGGCATTCCCGAACGGTGGATCGTCGCCGTCAAGCGCGCCGAAAGCGCGGGTGACGTGCGGGCCATATCATCGGCCGGGGCGATGGGGCTGATGCAGATCATGCCCGGCACCTGGGCGGATTTGCGCACCCGCTATGGCCTCGGCCGTGATCCCTACGATCCACGCGACAATATCCTCGCAGGCGCCGCCTATCTGCGCGAAATGTTCGACCGTTACGGCGATGTGCCGGCGATGCTGGCCGCCTATAATGCCGGTCCTGCCCGCTACGATGCCTATCTGCGGACAGGCCGCGCGCTGCCTGCCGAAACGCGCGCCTACATCGCATTCCTCGCTCCGCAACTCGGCGCGGCGTCGCCATCCGGCCCACCACCCATCGCGCCGCCACCCGCGCCAGATTGGCGTGAAGCGCCGCTGTTCGTCGTGCGGTCCATTGACGCGCGTTCCGTCGTTTCACGGCCAGGCAACGCGCATTCGGACGATCGCCGGCCCTCCGTCACGGCGCGGACATCCGATCAGGCCGAACCGCTGGACACGCCCCTCGTCGTCGCTCGCTCCAATCCGGGAACACCGTGATGAGCCCGTCCGGCATCCGTCGCAACCGGTCGCGCCCTCGCGCAACATGGAGGGCGCAAGGGAGAGAGGCAGGCACAACAACCGAACGATGGCAGGATAAAAGGGCGCACATTGTGCGGCGGTCGGGCGGTTGTTTTTGCAGGGATTTCTGGCGCGCCGCGCACATTGCCATGCTTTTAGGCAATGTGCGCCACAAGCCCAGCGCATTGTATCGGCGTACTTTTTCGCACATTGCGGGCTCGCCTCATGGCCGATGATCATGAGTTCCGCGTTAGGCCTGGGCGCATCCGCTCGACCCGCGCCCAGTCGGCCCGGCCCTTCATTGCCCAGGCGCTCGCCGCAGCGAAGAAAGCGGGCGGCGGCATCTCGCGTTCCGGGCGCATCGTCTCCGCCAATCGCTCCCGCTTTGGCCGCGGCCAACGCGCCAGCATCCAGGCGAACCGCTTCATCACCGCACGCACCCGCGGCGCGGTCATCAAGGCCCGCGTCGTTCGGCATAGCGGCCGCGCCGCCCCCCTCGGCCCCCATCTGGACTATCTCCGCCGCGACGGCGTCACCCGTGACGGGGAAAAGGCGCAGCTGTTCGGGCCAGGGAACGAGGTTGCTGACGGGAGCGTCTTCGCCGAACGGTGCGAGGAGGACCGCCATCATTTCCGTTTCATCGTCTCGCCCGACGACGCCGTGGAGATGTCGGACCTGAAGTCCTTCACCCGCGATCTGGTCGCCCAGATGGAGAAGGATCTGGACACGCGGCTCGACTGGGTCGCGGTCGATCACTGGAACACCGCTCATCCGCACGTCCACCTGATCGTGCGCGGCGTCCGCGACGACGGCCAGGATCTCGTGATCTCCCGCGATTACATCAAGGAAGGGATGCGCGACCGGGCGCGCGACCTCATCACGCGGGACCTGGGGCCGCGCAGCGACCTCGACATCCGCCGGACCCTCGAAAGCCAGATCGGGGCGGAACGCTGGACGCAGCTCGACCGGCAGCTTGTCCGCGATGCTGGAAAAACGGGCGTCATCGATCTCGCCCCCCACGCCGATCGCCAGCCCGACGAGTTCCATGCACTGAAGGTCGGACGGCTGCGCAGGCTGGAGGTGCTCGGCATCGCCGGACAGGTCGGACCTGGACAATGGGTCATCAAGTCCGAGGCCGAGACGGTGCTGCGCGAACTTGGGCTACGCGGTGACATCATCAAGCGCATGCACCGCGCATTGGCCGAGCACGGCATCGAGCGCGGATCGACGAACTATGTCCTGGCCGGCGAAAGCCTCGACGTGCCGGTCATCGGCCGACTGGTCGCGCGCGGCCTCGACGACGAGCTGAAGGGGACGGCCTACGCCGTCGTCGACGGCGTCGACGGCAGGACGCATCATATCAGGCTGCCGCATCTCGACGCCGCCGGTGACAGCCGACCGGGATCAATCGTCGAACTGCGCGCCTATGAGGATGCGCGCGGTGATCGCCGCGTCGCGATCGCCATCCGATCCGACCTCGATCTCCAGCAGCAGGTCCGTGCGGCCGGGGCGACGTGGCTCGACCGGCAGGCCATCGCCCGCGAGCCGGTCGCCATGTCGGAGGGAGGATTCGGCGCGGAGGTCCGGGAGGCGATGCAGCGCCGCGCCGACCATCTGGTTGGCGAAGGTCTTGCCGATCGCCAGGGGCAACGCATCACCTTCGCCCGCAATCTGATCGACACGCTCCGCCGCCGCGAACTGGACGCCGTGGCCGACAAACTCAGCTCCGAAACCGGCCAGCCGTTCAAGCCTGCGGGAAACGGCGAATATGTCGCCGGCGCCTATCGCCAGCGCCTTGCGCTCGCATCCGGCCGCTTCGCCATGATCGATGACGGCCTCGGTTTCCAGCTCGTGCCCTGGTCGCCGTCCCTCGACAAGCATCTCGGCAAACACGTCTCCGGCGTCGCGCGAGCAGACGGCGGCGTCGACTGGAGCTTCGGTCGCAAGCGCGGCCTCGGCCTCTAACCACCCAACAAGAAAGGAGCGCTGCGATGTCCGCGACCAAAATCCTCTGGGGGCAGATTACCGTCGTCTTTCTGATCATCCTGATCACCACCTGGGCGGCGACCCAGTATGTCGCTTGGAGTCTTGGCTTCCAGGCTCAGCTCGGTTCGCCCTGGTTCGTTCTGGCGGGTGTGCCGATCTACTATCCACCTGCACTCTTCTGGTGGTGGTACTTCTACGACGCCTATGCCCCCGACATCTTCGCCGAGGGCGGGATGATCGCGGCGTCGGGCGGCTTCATCGCCATCGCCGTCGCGATCGGCATGTCGGTCTGGCGCGCTCGCGAGGCGAAGAACGCCGAGACCTACGGCTCGGCGCGCTGGGCCGAGAAGGGAGAAGTGAAGGCGGCCGGGCTGCTCGGCGCTGACGGGGTGGTGCTGGGCCGCTACGAACGCGCATACCTCCGCCACGATGGGCCGGAGCATGTGCTGTGCTTCGCGCCGACACGATCGGGCAAGGGCGTCGGTCTGGTCGTGCCGTCTCTCCTGACCTGGCCAGGCTCGGCCATCGTCCACGACATCAAGGGAGAGAACTGGCAGCTTACCGCAGGCTTTCGTGCCCGGCATGGCCGCGTCCTCCTGTTCGATCCGACCAATCCGAAGTCCTCGGCCTACAATCCCTTGCTCGAGGTGCGCCGCGGCGAATGGGAGGTCCGCGACGTCCAGAACATCGCCGACATCCTGGTCGATCCCGAGGGCAGCCTCGAAAAGCGCAATCACTGGGAAAAGACCAGCCACGCCCTGCTGGTCGGCGCGATCCTGCACGTCCTCTACGCCGAGGACGACAAAACGCTGGCCGGCGTCGCGGCCTTCCTCTCCGATCCGAAGCGGCCGATCGAGTCGACCCTCGCGGCGATGATGAAGACCAGCCATCTCGGCGACGCCGGGCCGCACCCTGTCATCGCCAGCGCCGCGCGCGAACTCCTCAACAAGTCGGACAACGAGCGCTCCGGTGTGCTCAGCACCGCCATGTCGTTTCTCGGCCTCTACCGCGATCCCGTCGTCGCCGAGGTGACGCGGCGCTGCGACTGGCGGATCACCGACATGGTGAGCGGCAAGCGCCCGGCCACGCTCTACCTTGTCGTCCCGCCGTCCGACATCAACCGCACCAAGCCGCTGATCCGCCTGATCCTCAACCAGGTCGGGCGGCGCCTGACCGAGGATCTGCAGGCCAAGGCCGGGCGTCATCGGCTGCTGCTCATGCTCGACGAATTTCCCGCGCTCGGCCGGCTCGACTTCTTCGAATCCGCCCTGGCCTTCATGGCGGGCTACGGCCTCAAGAGCTTCCTGATCGCCCAGTCGCTGAACCAGATCGAGAAGGCCTACGGGCCGAACAACTCCATCCTCGACAACTGCCATGTGCGCGTGTCCTTCGCCACCAACGACGAACGCACCGCCAAGCGCGTTTCCGATGCCCTCGGCACCGCCACCGAGATGAAGGCGATGAAGAACTATGCCGGCCACCGGCTCTCGCCCTGGCTCGGCCACCTGATGGTATCGCGCTCGGAAACCGCGCGTCAGCTCCTGACCCCGGGCGAGATCATGCAGCTGCCCCCCACCGATGAGATCGTCATGGTCGCCGGCACGCCGCCCATCCGTGCCAAGAAGGCGCGCTACTTCGAAGACATCCGCTTCAAGGAGCGCATCCTGCCGCCGCCCAAGCTGGAACGCCCCGCCGAAGGTCGGCCAGACGATTGGAGCAAGCTGCCGACGCCAGCGCGCCCCGAGGCGAGCGATGCCGCGGCCCCACCGGTCGGCCCCGATGACGACGACAACGACGATGACGATCCGACCGAGTCCGAGCGACGTCACCAGCCCGAACTCAACCGGGTGACGCCCATCGAGAAGAAGACACCGATCGACAATGAGTTCGAGATCGAACTGCCCGACGATACCGAGGACGAAGCAACCCGTAGTCAGCGGCTGACCAGCGTCATGCGGGGCGTCGCGCGCCAGGTGTCGCTCGATCCGAACGACGGCATGGAGCTGTAGCGCCATGACCGGACGCAAGAAGAAGGCACAGATCTCGGTCTATCTCGATCCCGATGTCATGGCGATGCTCTCCGACTTCGCCGCGCGCCGCGAGCAATCGCTCTCCCTGATCGCCGAAGCCGCCATCGCCTCCTTCCTGTCGCCGGACGACGCGCAGCGGCGGGAGGCGGTGGTCGCCAAACGGCTCGACCAGATCGATCGCCGCCTGACGCGCATCGAGCGCGATGTCGGCATCAGTGTCGAGACCATGGCCGTATTCATCCGGTTCTGGCTGACGACCACGCCGGCGCTTCCCGAACCTGCCGCCCAGGCGGCGCGGGCAATGGCCGGAAAGCGCTATGATGCCTTCATCACGGCGCTCGGACGCCGTTTGGCGCAGGGGCCGAAGCTCCGGCAGGAGATCGTCGAAGATGTCGGCGAGGCGCCGGCGGGCGAGGAGAAGACCGCTTCATAGAAGCTGATCTCGCCGGATCAAGATCAGCGCGCCGCCGCCGTTCTCCTGTATTTGCACGCCACACCACTACGACGACCGATACTTGTTGAACTGGCCTGATTCAGGGCTCTTTTAATCGTCCCCGATCCGGGGATCGCCTTTTCAGCCCCGTGAGAAAGCGGGGCGAAATGACCACGATCAACCAGAAACCGGAGGCATTCGCACGCGGCGCGCGCATGCTGCGCACCGCACTCGGATCGACCATCGCCCATCTGCTCGAAGATCCCGCTGTCATCGAGATCATGCTGAACCCGGATGGGCGCCTGTGGGTGGACCGGCTGTCCGAGGGACTCGCCGATACGGGAGATCGGATGTCGGCCGCCGATGGCGAGCGCATCGTGCGTCTGGTCGCCCACCATGTCGGGGTCGAGGTGCATCCGCGCAGTCCGCGTGTCTCCGCCGAGCTGCCCGAAACCGGCGAGCGCTTCGAAGGCTTGCTGCCGCCCGTCGTCGCCGCACCGGCCTTCGCGATCCGCAAGCCCGCCGTCGCGGTCTTCATGCTCGACGACTATATCGCCGCGGGCATCATGTCCGCCGACCAGGCCGCGATTCTCCGCAGCGCCGTCGCCTCACGCGCCAACATCCTCGTCGCCGGCGGAACGTCGACGGGCAAGACCACACTCACCAACGCGCTCCTCGCCGAGGTGGCGAAGTCGACGGATCGGGTCGTCATCATCGAAGATACGCGCGAGCTGCAATGCGCCGCGCCCAACCTCGTCGCCATGCGGACCAAGGATGGCGTCGCGACCCTTTCCGAACTGGTCCGCTCCTCGCTGCGCCTGCGCCCAGATCGCATCCCCATCGGCGAGGTGCGCGGCGCCGAGGCGCTCGATCTCCTCAAGGCCTGGGGCACCGGCCACCCTGGCGGCATCGGCACCATTCATGCCGGCACCGGCATCGGGGCGCTGCGCCGCCTCGAACAGCTCATCCAGGAAGCCGTCATCACCGTCCCGCGCGCGCTGATCGCCGAGACCGTCGACCTCGTGGCTGTCCTTTCCGGCCGCGGCTCCGCGCGCCGCCTCGCCGAACTTACCCGCGTCGAAGGGCTCGGCCCCGACGGCGACTACAGCATCCGTCCGGCCAACCCCAACCCAACAGGAGACCTGTCATGATCCGCACTTTCGCGCGCGGCTGCCGCACCATGGCCAATGCGGCCGCCGCCGTTTCCCTGAGCCTGATGTTCACCTCGACCGCGCATGCCTCCGGCTCCTCGATGCCGTGGGAAGCGCCGCTCCAGTCGATCCTGGAATCGATCGAAGGCCCGGTCGCCAAGATCATCGCCGTCATCATCATCATCGTCACCGGGCTGACGCTCGCCTTCGGCGACACGTCCGGCGGCTTCCGCCGGCTCGTCCAGATCGTCTTCGGCCTGTCGATCGCCTTTGCCGCCAGTTCCTTCTTCCTGTCGTTCTTCTCGTTCGGCGGCGGAGCGCTTGTCTGATGACCGCCACGCTCGAACAGCTTGGCGAAGTGCCGGGCTTCACCGTCCCGGTTCACAGGGCGCTGACCGAGCACATCCTGCTCGGTGGCGCACCGCGTGCGCTGGCCATCATGAACGGCACACTTGCCGGCGCGATCGGCCTTGGCCTGCGCCTCTGGCTCATCGGTCTGGCGATCTGGGCCATCGGCCATATCGCGGCGGTGTGGGCGGCCAAGCGTGATCCGCTCTTCGTCGAGGTCGGCCGCCGCCATCTGCGAATCCCCGCTCACCTGTCCGTCTGAGGAGGCGCGCCGCGATGATGAACCTTGCCGAATATCGCCGCACAGCAACCCGCCTCGCGGACTATTTGCCCTGGGTCGCGCTCGTCGCCGAAGGCGTCGTCCTCAACAAGGACGGCTCGTTCCAGCGCACGGCGCGTTTCCGTGGCCCGGATCTCGACTCGGCGGTCGCCGCCGAACTGGTTGCCGTCGCCGGGCGGCTCAACAACGCCTTCCGCCGCCTCGGGTCGGGCTGGGCCATCTTCGTCGAAGCGCAGCGCCACGAGGCGTCGACCTACCCCTCGGACCGGTTTCCCGACGCCGCCTCCGCACTCCTCGATGCCGAGCGCAAGGCCGATTTCGAGGAGGCCGGCGCGCATTATGTCTCCGGCTATTTCCTCACGCTCACCTATCTGGCGCCGGCCGAGGACGCCGCGCGCACCGAATCCTGGCTCTACGAGGGGCGCGAACGCACCGGCATCGATCCGAACGAGACCCTCAAGGTCTTCGTTGACCGGACCGATCGCGTGCTGGCGCTGTTCGACGGTTTCATGCCCGAATGCGCCTGGCTCGATAGCGGCGAGACACTGACCTATCTCCATTCGACGGTATCGACCAAACGGCATCGCGTCCGGGTGCCGGAAACCCCGGTCTATCTCGACGCACTCCTGGCCGATCAGCCGCTGGCAGGTGGCCTCGAACCTCGCCTTGGCGCCGCGCACTTGCGCATTCTCACCATCGTCGGCTTCCCGACCGCGACCACGCCCGGCATCCTCGACGATCTCAATCGGCTGGCCTTCCCCTATCGCTGGTCGACGCGCGCGATCCTGCTCGACAAGACCGACGCCACCAAGCTGCTGACCAAGATCCGTCGCCAGTGGTTCGCCAAGCGCAAGAGCATCGCCGCAATCCTCAAGGAGGTGATGACCAACGAGGCGTCCGCGCTGGTCGACACCGACGCCGCAAACAAGGCGGCCGATGCGGACCTCGCGCTTCAGGAACTCGGCGCCGACTACGCCGGCCAGACCTATGTCACCGCCACGATCACGGTCTGGGACGATGATTCGCGTATCGCGGACGAGAAGCTGCGCCTCGTCGAGAAGGTCGTCCAGGGCCGCGACTTCACCGCGATGGCCGAAACCATCAACGCCGTCGATGCCTGGCTGGGTTCGTTGCCGGGCCACGTCTATGCCAACGTGCGCCAGCCCCCCATCTCGACGCTGAATCTCGCCCACATGATCCCGCTGTCAGCGGTGTGGGCGGGGCCGGAACGGGACGAGCATTTCGGGTCGCCCCCCTTGCTGTTCGGCAAGACCGAGGGCTCGACCCCGTTCCGGTTGTCCCTGCACGTCGGCGACGTCGGTCATACCCTGGTGGTCGGCCCGACGGGCGCCGGCAAGTCCGTTCTGCTCGCCGTCATGGCGTTGCAGTTCCGGCGCTATGAAGGCTCCCAGGTCTTCGCCTTCGACTTCGGCGGTTCGATCCGCGCCGCCGCGCTCGCCATGGGCGGCGACTGGCACGATCTCGGCGGCGACCTGACCGACGGCGCGGCGTCCTCGGTCTCACTGCAACCGCTCGCCCGCGTCCACGACACCTCCGAACGCGCATGGGCGGCCGACTGGATCGCCGCCATCCTGATCCGCGAGGGCGTCGCCATCACGCCTGACGTGAAGGAGCATCTCTGGTCGGCGCTTTCCTCGCTGGCCTCGGCGCCCGTCGAGGAACGCACCATCACCGGTTTCACGGTCCTGCTCCAATCCAACGACCTGAAGCAGGCGCTGCGGCCCTACTGCGTCGGCGGCCCCTACGGACGGCTGCTCGACGCCGAAACCGAGCATCTCGGATCGGCGTCGGTCCAGGCGTTCGAGATTGAGGGGCTGGTCGGGACCGGCGCGGCGCCGGCCGTGCTCGCCTACCTGTTCCACCGGATCGGCGACCGGCTCGATGGCGCCCCGACCTTGCTCGTCATCGACGAGGGCTGGCTCGCGCTCGATGACGACGCATTTTCCGGGCAATTACGCGAGTGGCTGAAAACGCTGCGCAAGAAGAACGCCAGCGTCATCTTCGCCACGCAATCGCTGTCCGACATCGACAACAGCACCATCGCGCCCGCCATCATCGAGAGCTGCCCGACACGGCTGCTGCTGCCGAACGAGCGGGCGATCGAGCCGCAGGTCACGGCGATCTATCGCCGGTTCGGGCTCAACGACCGACAGATCGAAATCCTCGCCCGCGCGACACCGAAGCGCGACTATTACTGCCAGAGCCGCAGGGGCAATCGCCTTTTCGAGCTGGGCCTGTCGGAAGTCGGCCTCGCACTCGTCGCGGCATCCGCCAAGACCGACCAATCCGCGATCGCGCGCACGCTCGCCGAGCATGGCCGCGAGGGCTTCCTCGCCGCGTGGTTGCGCCAGCGCGGCGCTGAATGGGCCGCGGACCTCATCCCCGACCTGACGAACCTCATCCCCCCGAAGCCCGAGAAGGAGCAGTCACCATGAAGGCCACCCAAAGTTCACGCCCCAAGGGCTCACGCCAGCGCGCATTGCCGTTCGCGGCGTTGCTGTTTGCGATGCCGATCGCCGTCTCGCCGATACTGACAGCGCCGGCGCATGCGCAGTTCGGCTTTGGCGGCATCGTCTATGATCCGACCAACTATGCGCAAAATGTCCTGACGGCGGCGCGCTCGCTCGAGCAGATCAACAACCAGATCCGTTCGCTTCAGAACGAGGCGCAGAGCCTCATCAACCAGGCCAGGAATCTGGCGAACCTGCCCTATTCGGCGCTCCAGCAGATTCAGCAGAACGTCCAGCGCACCCAGCAGCTCCTCCAGCAGGCGCAGAACATCGCCTTCGACGTCCAGACCGTCGACCGGATGTTCCAGCAGCAATATGGCCGTGTCTCCCTCTCGGCGAGCGACACCAAGCTCGTGACCGATGCCCGCACGCGCTGGCAGAACACCGTGGGCGGCTTGCAGGACGCCATGCGCGTCCAGGCCGGCGTCGTCACCAATATCGACACCAACCGCGCGGAAATGTCGGCGCTCGTCTCCCAGAGCCAGGGCGCGCAAGGCGCGTTGCAGGCGACCCAGGCCGGCAATCAGCTTCTCGCGCTGCAATCGCAGCAGCTCTCCGACCTGATCGCCCTGATCTCGGCCAATGGCCGCGCCGCCGCACTGACGGAAGCGGACCGTGCGACGGCCGCCGACCAGGGCCGGGAACAACGTCGCCGCTTCCTCACCCCCGGCTCGGGCTATCAGCCGGGCAACGCACAGATGTTCGGCAACGACAAGTGAGGGCTCGGCCATGGATGGCAAGATGCTGGCCCGGCTGGGCGCGGTGATCTTCGTATCGCTCGCGATCACGGCGACGGCCATCGAGATGACCCGGACGGAAACGCCCCCGGACAGGGCGCCCGCCCGTGCTGTCGAAGCCGCGCGCGATCCGCTCCGCGAGGACCAGCGCCGGTGCCAGCAGCTTGGCCAGGCCGCGGCCAGTGATGCGCATTGCATGCGTATCTGGGCCGAAAGCCGCGACCGCTTCCTCGGCCGCGCCCCGGCATCCGCCGCACAGCCGCCGGAAGGTCAGTGAGCCATGGGCGGCGCAGGCGTCATCGACAACTTCCTGGGGGTCTTCACCTCCTACATCAACAGCGGGTTCGGGCTGCTCGGCGGCGAGGTCGCGTTCATCGCCACGACGCTCATCGTCATCGACGTGACGCTCGCCGCCCTGTTCTGGAGCTGGGGCGCGGATGACGACATCATCGCCCGACTGGTCAAGAAAACGATGTTCGTCGGCGTCTTCGCCTATCTGATCGGCAACTGGAACAACCTCGCCAGGATCGTCTTCGACTCGTTCGCCGGGCTGGGCCTCAAAGCCTCCGGCACAGGCTTTACCGCACAGGATCTGATGCGTCCCGGCAAGGTCGCGCAAACCGGGCTCGACGCGGCGCGTCCCCTGCTCGAATCCATCTCCGACCTGATGGGCTGGGTCGCCTTCTTCGAGAACTTCATCCAGATCGCCTGCCTGCTTTTCGCCTGGGCGCTGGTGCTGCTCGCCTTCTTCATCCTGGCCATCCAGCTCTTCGTCACCCTGATCGAATTCAAACTGACGACGCTCGCCGGCTTCGTGCTCATCCCGTTCGGATTGTTCGGGAAGACCGCCTTCATGGCCGAGCGCGTGCTCGGCAATGTCGTCTCTTCGGGCATCAAGGTGCTGGTTCTCGCCGTCATCATCGGCATCGGCTCGACCCTCTTCAGCCAGTTCACCGCAGGGTTCGGCGGCGCGACGCCCACCGTCGACGACGCCATGGCGATCGTGCTTGCGGCCCTTTCGCTGCTCGGACTTGGTATCTTCGGCCCCGGAATCGCAGCCGGTCTCGTCAGCGGCGGGCCTCAGCTCGGCGCGGGAGCGGCCGTCGGCACCGGCCTTGCGGTAGGCGGCGCAGCACTCGCCGCCGGTGGCGCCACTGGCCTTGCCCTGAAAGGCGGAGCGGCTGCGATGTCCGGGGGTGCGGCCGCTGTGCGCGGTGGTGCGGCTGCCGCAGGGGGCGCCGCCTCCGCCTACAGTCTCGGCTCTCTCGGTCAGTCCGGCGTCGCGGGCGTCGCATCCGGTCTCGGCGGTGTCGCCCGCGCGGCGGGAGCGGCCACCGTGTCACCGCTGAAACGCGCGGCCTCGCGCGCTGCCGAGAGCGTCAAATCCAGCTTCTCCGCAGGCGCCAATGCCGGCTTCGGCGCAACGGGCGGTTCCTCGACCATGGATGCGATTGCCGGTTCGCAGACCGAGGGCCAGTCCGCAACCACGCCCCGCGAAGGGCCGCCCGACTGGGCCAAGCGCATGAAGCGGAGCCAGTCCCTCGGCCACGGGGCCACGCTCGCGGCCCACGCCGTCCGCTCCGGCGACAGCCATGGCGGCGGTTCATCCGTCAACCTTTCCGAAAGTGACCGCTCATGAGCCTCTTCAAGCGACCCGCTGCCCACTATGGGAAATCTCCCGAACCCCAAACGCCCTATCAAAGGGCGGCCCAGGTATGGGACGAGCGTATCGGTTCGGCCCGCGTCCAGGCCAGGAACTGGCGCATCATGGCGTTCGGTTCGCTGTTCCTGTCAGCCGGCTTCGCCGCGGCACTGGTTTGGCAGTCGGCGCGCGGGACCGTCGTGCCCTGGGTGGTCCAGGTCGATCGCCTCGGACAGGCGCAATCGGTGGCGCCGGCGACAGCTGACTATCGGCCGACCGATCCGCAGGTCGCCTGGCATCTCGCCCGCTTCATCGAGCAGGTGCGCTCGATCCCGGCCGACCCCATCATCGTGCGCCAGAACTGGCTACGCGCCTATGAATGGACGACAGACCGCGGCGCGGCGTCCCTCAATGACTATGCCCGGGCCAACGATCCCTTCACCAAGGTCGGCCGCCAGCAGATCGCGGTCGAGGTTTCCAGTGTCCTGCGCGCCTCGCCGGATTCCTTCCGCGTGGCCTGGATCGAAAAGCGCTACGAGAACGGCCAGCTCGCCGGTTCCGAACGCTGGACCGCGATCCTCACCATCGTCATCCAGACGCCGCGCGACGCCGAACGGCTGCGCGCCAACCCGCTCGGAATCTATGTCAACGCCATCTCCTGGTCGCGGGAGATGGCCCAATGAGCATGTCTATCCGCAGGTCAGCCCCGCCAGCTTTCCGCAAAGCCGCTTTGGCGATGGTGCTGCTTTCCGCAACGACGTTGGCGGGATGCGCGACATTCAAGCCTCCCGCCATCAGTTACGACAACGATGTGCCGCCCTTGCCGGCCGTACCGGCGCCCTTCGCGGAACAACCGCCACGTCCGTTGCATACGCCGCCCGCCTGGACCGTCGCGCATGGCGGAACCGCCGCAGGCACGCCGATCGGTCGGGTCGGGAACGCCAATGCCGCCGCGCGCGTCGAGCCCCGGCGCGAAGGCTACTACAATTCCATCCAGATCTACCCCTGGAGCGAAGGTGCGCTCTATCAGGTCTATGCGTCGCCCGGACAGATCACCAACATCGCGCTCGAGCCCGGTGAAAACCTGACTGGCGCGGGTCCGATCGCCGCCGGTGATACCGCCCGCTGGATCATAGGCGACACCGAGAGCGGGTCCGGGCTCGCACGCCGCGTCCATATCCTCGTCAAACCGACGCGCCCCGACATCACGACGAACCTGGTCATCACGACGGATCGGCGCATCTACATGCTCGAACTGCGGGCGAGCCAGAACCCCTATATGCCGGCGGTCGCCTGGGCCTATCCCGCGTCGCCAGCGTCGCAGCGCGCCAGCATGCCGGCAACGCCGATCATTCCTGCCGCCGCAGCGCGTCACTACCGATACGGCATCACCGGCGACACGCCCCCCTGGCGGCCAATCACGGTCTATGATGATGGCAGGCGTGTCTATGTCGAGTTTCCGCGCGGCATCGCCCAGGGCGAAATGCCGCCGATCTTCGTGCTCGGCTCCGATGGCGAGCCGCAGATCGTCAACAGCCGTGTCCACCAGAACATCCTGATCGTCGACCGCATCTTCGGCGCCGCCGAGCTGCGCCTCGGCAGTGGCGATCGCCAGCAGACAGTCAGGATCGTGCGAACCGATGGGAAGCCCGCATCATGAGCACTGAAAACGACATCGCAGAGCAGGAACATCGGTCGCCTCCTGTTGCCGATTCAGCCCCTCCCATGCGGTTGCGCGCCGAACCGCCGCGCGTAACCCGCCTGTCGCGCAAAGTTCTCGCGAGCATCGGCCTCGTCGTCAGCCTCGGCATTGGCGGCGCCCTCATCTACGCGCTCCAGACCCGCGATACCGGCAAAGCCGGCGAAGAACTCTATTCGACCGACAATCGCGCGACGGCCGATGGCCTGGCCGGCTTGCCGCGCGACTATACCGGGCCAGTCCTGGGTCCGGCGTTGCCCGGAGACCTCGGTCGGCCGATCCTCAATGCGCAAAACCGCGGCCAGCCCGTCACGCCGCCGGCGATGGCGACGCCCCAGGCCGACCCCGAGGAGCAGCGTCGATTGGCTGAACTCGAAGCCGCTCGCACCAGTCGCGTGTTCTTCCAGAGCGGCCCGGTCTCCACGCCGGCAATGCCGGCGAGCATGGGCGTCGGGCCGCTCGGAGGTCTGGCGCCGGGGCCGCAACCTGGCGCGCCGAGCGCGCAGGATCGCCAACTCGCCTTCCTGGGCGCCCCCGTTGACCGGCGCACGGTGGCGGCCGATCGCGTCATGGCGCCGGCATCACCCTATATTCTCCAGGCGGGCGCAGTCATTTCGGCCGCGCTCATAACCGGCATACGCTCCGATCTGCCGGGCCAGATCACGGCGCAGGTGACGGAGAGCATCTATGACAGCCCGACCGGCCGCATCCTGGTCATTCCCCAGGGCACACGGATCATCGGCGAATACAGCAACGATGTCGGCTACGGACAGCGCCGGGTCCTGCTCGTGTGGAGCCGCCTGATTTTCCCGAACGGTCGCTCGATCGTGCTGGAACGCCAGCCCGGCGCCGATCCGATGGGCCATGCAGGGCTGGAGGATGTCGTGGACTATCACTGGTGGGATCTCGCCAAGGCCGCCGGCCTCTCCACGCTGCTATCGGTCGGCGCGGAACTCGCCGTCGATGACGACGACCGGCTCTTGCGCGCCATCCGCAATGGCGGACAGGACACCATCAATGACGCCGGCCAGCAGATCATCCGCCGCCAGCTCCAGATCGCGCCGACCCTGACCATTCGGCCGGGCTTTCCCGTCCGTGTCGTCGTCACCCGCGATCTCATCCTCGAACCCTACGGAGGCTGACATGACGAAATTGAAGCTCGGTCCGATCATGGCGGAAAAGCCCGTCAAGGCCGCGCTGGAGCTGCCGGCCTCGCTTCACCGCGATCTCACCGCCTATGCCGAGGTGCTGGGGCGGCAGACCGGCCAGCCTGTGCGCGATCCCGTCCACCTGATCGTACCGATGCTGGAGCGCTTCATCGCCACCGATCGTGGGTTCGCCAAGGCTCGCAGGGCGAAACCCACAGGCGACGCCGGTTCATAAATCCACGCCCTGACGCCGCGCCATCGTCTTCGCCATGCTGACAAAGCGCCTCAGCGCCGGATTGTCGTTCTTCGGCGACCACACGCCGTTGAAGGGCAGAACCTCGCCGATGATCGGCCGATAGCAGATGCCCGGCACATGGGCTGCCGTCGCCGCCTCGCTCATGACCGTGAGCCCGCTGCCGATTGCAACGAGCGTCAACAGATTGTCGCGCCCGACAAACTGCGCCTGAATCTTCGGGTGATGGCCAAGATCTGCGACCCGCTGGACCAGATAGTCATGGACTTCCTGGCCCGGCGGCACATCGCTGACGATGAAGGTCTCGTGCGCCAGATCATGCCACTCCACCTCCTCTTTCGGGGCCAGGGCATGTGTTTCCGGCAGCACCACGAAAACACGTTCCGACCAGAGGTAGGTGGTCTCGCATCGAGGCCACTCCAGTGTCCCTGTCAGAAATGCGATGTCCAACCGGAACTGCCGGATCGCCGCGACATGCTCTGCGGGATTGCCGTCGGCAACCTCGACATAGACACCGGGGTGCTCCTCGGCGAAGGATCGGAGCAGTTCCTGCAGGAAGCCCGACGCCAGCGACGAGAAGATGCCGACGCGCAACTGACCTTCCGTGCCGCGCCCCACCGCGTCCACGATCTCGGCGCCTTCATTGATGTATCGAAGAACCTTTTGGGCTTTCGACAAAAGCCGCTGCCCAGCAACGGTCAGGCATACACCGCCGCTGTGACGGTGAAACAGCGCTGATCCGAGCCCATCTTCCATGTCGCGAATCCTGCGACTGATGGTGGACTCCTGCACGCCCAGCGCCGCGCCCGCCTTGCGGAAACTCCCGTGCTCGGAAGCCGCCACGAAATAGCGCAAATGTCGAAAGTTCATACTCACACCTGGAAATCGTCCGGGGAGCCCCCTTTTTCCCGACTGCTTGAAGGAGACGCTGCGAGGCTTGCCAAAGCAATGTCCCAGCGTGGCGAAAAATTCAGTTCGTCGGGAAATCGATCCCGGTCAGGCGATTTCCTACGTCACCGCCACCGGACACGCTGGGTGAGCGGCCTTCACGTTCATTGTCTTTGTACAAATCGATCACAAGCAAGGCGCCTTCTTCCGTGTTGTTAACCGGCGCGCTCGTCCCGCGACGATTCGTACCCCGCCCTCATCCTAGGGCATGGCACTGAATTTCCAATTGCCCGACGCATGACTTCCAAATATCATGTTCTATAATCCCAATCATCCAACTCCTGGATCCGCATGTACGAACGGCTTATCGAGCGTCGGGCAGACGAAGCCCTTTCGGATACCCCGGTCGTCCTGATCGTAGGGCCACGCCGGGCAGGCAAGACCACGCTCGTCCGCAAAATGGGGGAAGCCGGGCGAACATATATCACGCTTGACGATCAAACGGTTCTCGATGCCGCTCAGTCCGATCCGGCAGGCTTCATTCGTGGCCTTGACCAAGCCATCATCGACGAGATCCAGCGCGCGCCCGAACTGCTGCTGGCAATCAAGAAGACAGTGGACGAGGACTATCGTCCCGGACGCTTCCTGCTCACCGGCTCGGCCAATGTGCCCACATTGCCGCGCGTCGCCGACAGCCTGGCGGGCCGGATGGAAACAATCCGCATGTTGCCACTGGCTCAGGCCGAAATCACCGGGCGGCCGCCAACCTTCCTGGAGCGCCTGTTCGATGGGAAACTTAAAGCCGACAAGCAAGCGATCCTCGGCGACGACCTCGTCGAGTTGGTGCTGAAAGGCGGCTTCCCAGAGGCGATCAGCCGTGAAACCGAGCGACGACGACAGGATTGGGCGCGGTCCTATCTGACCTCGGTGCTGACCCGCGATCTCAGGGATATCGCCGACATCGAGAAGCTGACGGAGTTGCCGAAGTTCGTGCGGCTCGTGGCGGAGCACTCCGGCCAACTGGTCAACAACTCGCAATTCGGCTCGAGTATTGACGTCAGCCACAAGACCGCACAACGCTACATCGCGCTACTTGAACAGGTATTCCTTGTTACGACCCTCAAGCCCTGGTTCACCAATGCATTGAAGCGGATCGCCAAGACGCCGAAGATCCACTTTCTGGACTCTGGGTTGCTCGCGACGACTCGTGGCCTGAGTTTTGAGAGGGTGAAGGCGGATCGCGGCGTCTTTGGCACGCTGCTGGAAAGCTTCGTCTTTTCCGAAGTTCTGAAGCTGATGGCAGCATCTGACCTGCGGGCTACCCCTTATCACTTCCGCGACCAGCAGATGCACGAGGTCGACATCGTATTGGAGCGCGATGACGGCATGATCGTGGGCATCGAGGTGAAGGCGTCAGCCACCGTAAAATCCAGCGACTTCGCCGGACTACGCACCCTTGCCGAAGCCTGTAAGGAACGGTTCGCCTATGGCGTGGTGCTGTATGACAGTGCCGATTTCGTGCCGTTCGGCGACCGCCTGGCCGCGGCGCCCCTCTCATCTCTATGGGGCGCGGCCTAATGATTCAGAATAGAATTTTGGGTATAGCAAAAGTATCCGGGGGGATTTTCTGACAATGAAGGCGTTCGAATTCGACCATCGACTTATTGAGGCCTATGCTCGTTTCTCTCGGTCTTTTAGTGTCGTTCGATCCGATGATCTGAGGTCCGAGATTGACCGGCAATATGATGAAGGTCGCTTTTGGCCGGATGCCTTGCTGTCCATCAACCCGCGCTTCCTGCAGGGGCCGACAGCTGATGAGCTTGTCACCTCGGGCGATCTCGATGAAGCGACCGGCAAGGTATTCCGGTTTGGACCAGCGCCACTGCGCTTTCACCGCCACCAAGCCCAGGCAATCGCCAAAGCTCGGGCGGGTCAAAGCTATGTAGTTACCACCGGAACAGGGTCGGGAAAGTCACTTTGCTTTTTCGTGCCGGTGGTCGACGCGATTATTCGCGCTAGGAAAGCAGGGAAACCACGCAAAACCAGTGCGATCATCGTTTATCCAATGAACGCACTGGCCAACAGCCAGATGAATGAGATCGAGAAGTTCATCTCCCAATCCGGGCTATCAACTGAACTCAGGCCGGTGGTACGGCGTTACACCGGACAGGAAAGCCAGGAAGAACGGCAGCGGATCGCTGACAATCCGCCAGATATTCTGCTCACCAACTTCATGATGGCGGAATTACTTCTGACGCGGCAAGACAGCCTCGACACTAAGGTCATAGAGAACGCAAGCGGTCTGGAATTCATCGTTCTTGATGAGCTGCATACCTATCGTGGCCGCCAAGGCGCCGACGTGGCTATTCTCGTCCGCCGGCTTCGCAATCGCTGCACGCCAGACAAAGCACCGATCTGCATCGGAACGTCGGCCACCATGGCAAGCGAAGGGTCCGACACCAATCGTGCGCAAGCCGTAGCAGATGTTGCATCCCGTCTTTTCGGGACGGCTATTGGACCGGAGTCGGTCATCGACGAGTCGCTGGAACGCGCCACAGATGATCGACTGAAGCTGGACGATGTGCGTTCGAAACTCGCGTCCGTACTCACATCTACCCCGCCGGACGGGCTGACCGATGAGGTGCTGAAGGAGCACCCTCTCGCGGTTTGGACAGAATTGGCGATCGGCCTGGATGACGCGCAGGAGCTCAAGCGCAAGAAGCCAATTCCGTTCGGTGACGCCGTCGCGCTCCTGTCAAAGGATAGCGGCGTAGAAATCGAAACTTGCCGAAGCCATTTTGAGGCGTTTCTGACTCGTATCAGCCTGCCGGAGGCGGATCGAGGCGGCCAGGGAGCCGGCGCATTCCTGGCATTCAAGCTCCATCAGTTTATCTCGGGCGCGGGCGAGGTCTTCACCACACTGACCGAAAAACCCCGAAACGTGCTCTTCGAGGGACAACTCGAAGATCCTAGCACGCCGGGCCATCGCCTCTATCCCACTCGCTTCTGTCGGTCATGTGGGCATGAGGTTCATGTCGTCACCAGAACCGACGATGCCTTGGGCACTTTGTTTGTTCCGAGGAACATCGACGACGCTCCCCTCGATGACCAGGAGAGTGATGCCGCAGGATATCTAACCCCCACCGGCGATGGCGATCCCGACTATGCCTTCACGGGCGAAATCGAGACCTTCCCTGAAGACTGGCGGGAGGAGCGCAAGGGTGTCGAGCGACTGCGGGCGAACAGAAAGGGCCGAGTGCCGCAAATGGTGTCCGTCACCCCCGATGGTCGCCCTGCGTCAACCGGCAAAGCCTTCTGGTTCATACCTGGCAAGTTCGGTTTCTGCCCTTGCTGCCTTGATCAACCACATCCCAGCGTGCGGGAGCGCTCCAAACTCGCTGGCCTCTCGGGCGAAGGTCGAAGCTCTGCTACGACGCTTCTGGTTTCGACTGCGCTGGAATGGATGAACAACCGCAACAGCGGCGTTCCCAAAGAGAAACGCAAACTCCTCGGCTTCACAGATAACCGCCAGGACGCCGCGCTTCAGGCGGGTCATTTCAACGACTTCCTTTTCGTTAGCCTCCTGCGCGGCGCGATCTTACGCGCCGTTTTGGATGCCGGTGACGACGGCATGACCGAAGACGAATTCGGCCTGAGGGTCGTGAAGGCGCTCGGTTTCACCGCGAGCAACAAGGAGGCTCGCATCCATTGGATGTTGGATCCCGACGCAGGGGCCGTGGTTCGGGAGGACGCTCAGAGATCCCTCGCCAAGGTCCTTGCCCACAGGCTCTGGACAGACCTGCGCCGGGGATGGCGTTACACAAACCCGAGCCTCTCCGTCCTCAAGCTTATCGATGTCGCGTTCATTGGTCTCGATGAGGTCGCGGAGGATACGGAGCGCCTTGCGGCCATCCTGCCTGATATCGCCACGCTGGACGTTTCGAAGCGTAAGGAGATGCTGAAAACGATCCTCGGCGCCATGCTCGATGGTCTCGCTGTTGGAACCGAGGCGCTTGATCTGACCGTCCTCGACACCGTCGCCCAGAAATCCCGCAATCTCCTGCGCGCACCTTGGTCCATCGATGCGAAGGAGACGCCCAGAAGCCGCACGACACTGTTCCTGCAAGCTCCAGGCAAAGACCGGGTCGGGCTCCGGGAAGAGCAGACGATTGTTCGCGCGGGACATAGTTCCCGGATCGGCCGCCTCATCAATCGCAAGAGCGTCCTAGGAAACAAGCTCGGCAAGGATGACTACCTGACCGTCCTGACGGGTTTGATGGAACTTCTGGCCCGCGAAGGTCTGGTATCCCGCGTCGAAATCGAGGCCGATTTGCAAGGTTGGCGTTTATCGCCGTCAGCCGTTCGGATCATACCCGGCGAAGCCATCCAAGCCGGCACGGCCCAAGGAAATCACTACTTCCACGATCTCTACCATGACATTGCCGCCGATCTGAAAGCGGGCGGGAGCAGTTTTTGGGGTCTCGAGGGCCGTGAGCACACGGCCCAGGTATCGCAGAGGCAGCGCGAGTGGCGCGAGTGGCGCTTCAGATACGAAAAGGAAGACCGGGAGAACCTGTCCGCAAACGCTGCCGAACTCAACGCTGTAGGAGAGTCCGAACAGTTCCTGCCCGCCCTTTTCTGCTCTCCGACGATGGAGCTAGGCGTCGATATCTCAGCGCTCAATGCCGTCTATCTGCGCAACGTACCACCGACGCCGGCGAATTACGCGCAGCGAGCTGGCCGTGCCGGGCGCTCCGGACAGGCTGCCGTCATTGTGACCTATTGCGCCGCCCAATCGCCGCATGACCAGTATTTCTTCGAGCGACGCAACGAAATGGTCTCCGGCGTTGTCCGCCCGCCGGCTCTCGACATCACCAACGAAGAGCTTGTGCGTTCGCACCTTCATGCCATCTGGTTGGCCGAAGCGAAACTCGCCCTCTCGCCGGACATCCCGGAAATTCTCGACCTGACGGAGACGGGCTACCCACTGAAGCAAGAGATTCACGACATCATCGATCGGCCAACACTGGCGGCCGCGGCACACGCCCCGATGAAGCGCGTTCTCGATCAGATTCTTGCATCCGTGGATGGCCGGAAGCCGGTTTGGATGAGCGATCCCGACGATTTCGTATCTGCGGTGGCTCAACGAGCGCCGCAGGATTTCGACCTCGCCTTCGACCGCTGGCGGGAACTCTACAACTCAGCCCGAACGCAATTGATGGAGGCCAACGCGCGCTCCGAGATCACAGGCCTTTCGGGCGCGGATCGCCGGCGCATCAAAGCGGCGCAGATGCAGGCAAGCGACCAGATCACCATTCTTGAACAGGGCAAAGCCTCGAACGGCTCTGACTTCTATTCCTATCGCTATCTTGCGACGGAAGGCTTTTTGCCGGGCTACAATTTCCCGCGCCTGCCTCTCTACGCCTTTATCCCTGGAGAGGGAAAAGCTGGTTCGTTCCTCCAGCGCGCCCGCTTCCTCGCCATTTCGGAATTTGGCCCTCGCAGCCTGATTTATCACGAAGGCCGCGCCTACCGGGTCATGAAAGCGAAGCTGCCGCCAGAAGTCCGAACAGGAGACGGATCGGAACTGGCGACAAAAGACATCTTCATCTGCTCAAACTGCGGTGCCTGTCATGATGGCGAGGTCGAGCGCTGCCACGCCTGCAATGCCCCGATGGCGGGTGAGGTGCCGGTACAGCGGACGCTCCGGATCGACAATGTGGAGGCTGCCCCGGCTGAACGGATCACGGCGAACGATGAAGAACGTGTCCGGCAGGGCTTTGATATCCAGACCGTATTCTCCTGGCCGAAACGAGATGGTCGCGCGCAGATCACTGAAGCCCATTTCCGCTGTGACGATGTCTCGATCTTCAATCTGCAATACGCGAACAGTGCCGAGATCAGTCGCATAAACAAAGGACTGAAGCGGCGCGCAAATCAGACCGTCTTCGGCTTTCACATCGATCCGCGGAGCGGATACTGGGCGAAGTCAAGTGATGAAGACCCCGATGTCGATGTACCGCCCGATGTCGTGAAGCCGGTTCGGATCGTTCCCATCGTTCGCGATCACAAGAACGCGCTGCTCTTCCGTTTCAATGACCCCACAGCCTATGCGCCAGAAACCATCGCGACGGTTCAACATGCTTTCATGAGGGGCATCGAGGTCGTCTTCCAATTGGAAGAAGGCGAAATCCTCGGTGAACCGCTCCCCGCCCGCGACAATCGTCGTGCTGTCCTGGCTTACGAAGCCACAGAGGGTGGCGCAGGGGTTTTGAGCCGTCTGATCGAGGACCCTCAGGCTCTCGGGAGGGTTGCTCGCGAGGCACTGATCCTAATGCACTTCGACCGGGTCGATGACGCTATCGCCGCTGGTGATGCCAAGCTGCTCGTGAGCCACGACCAGGAGTCATGTGTCCGTGGCTGCTATCGTTGCCTGCTTTCCTATTTCAACCAACCCGATCACGAGTTGATCGACCGCACGCGCGACGAAGCCAAACAGATGCTGGTCGATCTGGCACGCGGCCAAGTGGTGCTCGCAACCGCGGATCAGGCTGTAGAGGCCGGCGAATGGGTGAATGCCTTCAAGGAGGCAGGGCTTCCCGCCCCGGATGGGTCCGCCATCAAATTCTCCGATCAGGAAATGAGTTTCGCGTGGCGCAGTTATTTCATAGCCGTGTGCATCTCCCCCCTTACGGAGACAACGCACCAGGAAGCGGAAGCCAAGGGCTGGACGCTGTTCGAGTTACCAGAAGCTGTCACTGCGGGTGTACCCGACGCGATGCGCTCGATGTTCGGGGAATGAGCTGATGACGATGAACTTTGCTCCGGGAGACTTGGTGCGAGCGCGCGGACGCGAGTGGGTTGCGCTACCGCCGCCTCGGGATGGAATACTCGCGCTCCGCCCCCTCTCAGGTGGCGGGAACGATACCGTCGTCCTCGATCCAGCGCTCGAACTCTTGCCGGTCGAGCCTGCCCGTTTCGATCTTCCGGTCGAGGCGGAGGCGACGGTTCAAGCCAAAGCGGCACTACTCGCTGATGCGATGCGCCTGACGCTTCGCCGTGGCGCAGGCCCCTTCAGGTCCGCGGCCCAACTTGCCTTTGAACCACGAACCTACCAGCTTGTTCCTCTACTGATGGCGCTTCGCATGGCGGTGCCGCGCCTTCTGATCGCCGATGACGTCGGCATCGGAAAGACGATCGAAGCTGGCCTCATCTTGCGTGAGCTGATCGACCGGGGCGAAGTAGATGCATTTTCGGTGCTTTGCCCACCGCATCTCGTCGAACAATGGCTCGGAGAACTGAAGGCCCGCTTCGGGATTGACGCTGTTCCGGTCACCTCCAGCACCGCGAGCCGGTTGGAACGGGGTCTGCCACTCGCCCAGACTCTATTTGAGGCTTATCCCTTCACGGTCGTCAGCCTCGACTACATCAAGGCTGAGAAACGACGCGAGGGTTTCGCGCGCGCCTGTCCGGACTTTGTCATCGTCGACGAAGCCCATGCCTGCGTGGGAACACATAAGGGCAAGCAGCAGCGCTTCGACCTTCTGCAGGGGCTGGCTCGAAATCCGGATCGCCGGATGATCTTTCTGACCGCAACGCCGCATTCCGGGGATGAGGAGGCTTTCGCGCGCCTCCTCTCGCTAATCGATCCGTCATACGCCTCGATGGACTTCGAGGACACGCGGTATCGTGAACGTCTAGCCCGGCATTTCGTGCAACGGCGCAGGATCGATCTCGTCACCGGAGACTGGAACGAAGAGCGCGCCTTCCCCAAACATGAAACCACCGAGTTTGCCTATCATTTGTCCGACACCCATCGAGATTTCCAGGAGGCCGTTCTCGACTATTGCTTCGGTATCGTCTCCCAGGCGGGATCAGAGCAGCGGGAACAACGTCTCGCCTTCTGGGGCACACTGGCATTGATGCGCTGCGTCGGTTCGTCGCCGGCCGCCGCTCTGAGCGCATTGCGGAACCGCATGTCGAGCGAAAGCGAACGCCTCGAACCTCAAATTTATGATGACGACGGCGACGACGAGGACGCGGTCGATCTTGAACCCGGTACGGCTTTCCATGTCGATCCGGCGCTCGTCGCACTGGTGAAGCGCACCGAGGAATTGGTCGGCAAGCCCGATCCGAAGCTGGCCGCTCTAGTCGAAACGCTGACACCAATCATCAAAAAGGGTGCAAATCCCGTCGTATTCTGCCGCTATCTGGCGACGGCCGAGCACGTCCGCGATGGTCTGCGCAAAGCCTTCCCGAAACTGACCATCGAAGCTGTGACGGGCGTTCTTACGCCGGATGAGCGCCGCGATCGTGTCGCGGACATGGCCCCTTCGGACGAGGAAAAGCCAGCCCAGCGTCTTCTCGTCGCCACCGACTGCCTGTCGGAAGGGATCAACCTGCAACAGCTCTTCGACACGGTCGTCCATTATGACCTGTCGTGGAATCCGACCCGACACCAACAGCGCGAGGGTCGGGTCGATCGTTTCGGCCAGCCGGCGGACCTTGTCCGGTCGATCATGATGTTCTCGCCCGACAGCGCAATCGACGGCGCCGTGCTTGAGGTTATCCTTCGAAAGGCCGAAGAAATCCGCAAGGCAACGGGCGTGACCGTACCGCTCCCGGAGGAGCGAGGCCCCGTGACGGACGCCCTGATGGCGTCGATGATGTTGCGGCGTCGCGGAAGTCCCCAGCTGACGCTCGACCTTCGCTTCGAGGACAGCGTGAAAGCCGTGGAAGCGCGGTGGCGTGACGCCTCCGAGAACGAGAGAAAGTCGCGCGCGCGTTTCGCACAGAATGCCATAAAACCGCAGGAAGTCGCGCCGGAATGGGAAAAGGTCCGCGCGCTCCTCGGCTCACCTGCTGATGCACGCGTTTTCGTCGAACGAGCGATGGCACGTTTCGGCATCCCTCTGGAACCCAGAAAAGCCTTGCTTCTGGCTCATGTCGACGCCCTCGATCCAGGGCTACGCGAGCGTATGGCCGAACACGATCTGAAAGGATCGGTGCGCTTGGCAACGATGGAGCCTGCCCCATCAGGCACAGCGTTGCTCACCAGAACACATCCGCTGACAGCGACGCTTGCCGAGGCGCTGGTGGAGGCGTCGCTCGATCCTGAGTCCTTGTCCGGGCTGGGCATCGGTCGTGTCGGCGCTTGGCCGACCACCGCCGTCCAGCAAGTAACCCGCCTGGCGCTGCTGCGTATCCGCTTCAAGCTGACCGTTCATGCCCGCAAGGAGCGGCTGCTTCTGGCAGAGGAAGCGGCTCTGATTGCGCTTCAGGGAACGCGGATCGTGGCGGTCGACGAAGATGCCCGCGAGCTGCTGAATGCCCCCGCGACGGCCGATCTCGCGCCTGTCGCGCGGGACCGATTCGTCGCCAAAGCCAAGGAAGAGCTGCCCAGCCTGCTCGAAGGATCGATCGCCGAGTTCGCTCGGTCGCGTGCAGAAGAGCTTGTGCAGGATCACGCTCGCCTCCGCGTCGCCTCCGGGTCTGCGTCCCGCGTCACCGTGGAGGCCGTGCTGCCACCGGATATCATCGGTCTTTTCACACTGATGCCGGGGGAGGCCTGAACCATGGCGCGCAAACCCGTCACTGATATGTCAGCATGGCCCTCGCTTACCCTTGAAGGCAACCTCATCGCGCCTGCCATGATCGCGAGCGTCGACCGCCGGCAAGCCTCCGATCAGGCCGAAGAGGATTATCGTATCCGCAAGGGACTGACGATCCGCGAGGAGATTTCAACGTCCTTCCGCGTCGGCCAATCCCATTTCGATGCCTTTGCGAAGCTCCAAAATCCCTCGGTCGAGGCGACCCGACGCTTCGTGCGAGCCTTCCTCACGGAAACCTTCGGCTTTGACGATCTCGTCCCGGTTGATAGCGCGCTATCGTTCCTCGCCGGTGGGCGTATCCCGATTGTCGTGGTGCCGCCGTCCGAGGAAAAGCTCGACCGCCGCAGTCCGACACTTTCGATCGACCGTTCGCGGTCTCCGGCTTTTGCGCTCCAAGACTATCTCAACGACACCGACGACGCGCTTTGGGGGCTGGTGACGAACGGGACCGTTCTGCGCCTCATGCGGGACAACGCTTCACTGACGCGGCCGGCATATGTCGAAGCTGATCTCGCTCAGATCTTCACGAATGAGGATGCCGCCTCCTTTGCGGTCCTCTGGTCGCTGATTCACCGGACACGGTTCGGCGCAGTTGACGCGCCGACTACAGATTGCGCGCTGGAGCGTTGGCGTGAGGCTGGCTCCCGCGAAGGCGAAGCCGCGCGCGATCGGCTGGCGACGCAGGTTGAAACCGCGCTCCGGGTACTCGGCTCGGGCTTCATCGAAGCCAATCCTGATCTCGCCACGCGCCTGAAATCAGGCGAGATTGATCTGACCGAGTGGTTCAACGAGCTGCTACGTCTCGTCTATCGCCTGATCTTCGTGATGGTGGCTGAAGATCGGACCTTGCTCCATCCAGATACGGCGACTCATGACGCACGCAAGCTCTACCGCGAGGGCTACAGCCTCGCGGCGCTGCGGGCTTCATGCATCCGCGCGGCCACCTGGGACAGGCACCACGACCGCTACGAGGGCGTAAAGGTCGTCTTCCGCGCGCTTGCCCAAGGGCAGGACGCGCTCGGCTTGCCGGCGCTCGGTGGCCTTTTCAGTGCCGACAAGCTGCCGCATCTAGAAACGGCGCGTCTGCGCAACCGCGCTTTCATGGAGGCGCTCTACCGTCTCTCCTGGCTTTCAGACAAAACTGGCGTGGTGCCAGTGAACTGGCGCGCGATGGAGACCGAGGAGTTTGGCTCGGTCTATGAATCCTTGCTCGAACTCCAGCCGCAGCTTGGCGAGGACGGCAAGACCTTGCACTTCGCCTCGGAGGCGGTGGAGCAGAAGGGCAACCAGCGCAAGATCACCGGCTCCTATTATACGCCAGACAGTCTGGTGCAGCTTCTGCTCGACACCACGCTCGATCCAGTGCTTGATGAACGGGAGGCTCAGGCCGTCGATCCCGCCGCAGCACTGCTGGAACTCACCGTCATCGATCCCGCCTGCGGATCGGGCCATTTCCTGCTAGCAGCCGCCCGGCGCATCGCCACCCGTGTTGCTCGACATCGCACGGGCGGCGTCCCGTCCGCTTCGGATTTTCGTCATGCGCTACGCGACGTCGCCTGCCGCTGCCTCTACGGCGTGGATCGCAATCCGATGGCGGTCGAGCTGACCAAAGTCGCGCTGTGGATTGAAGCGCTGGAACCGGGTAGGCCGCTCGCCTTCTTCGACGCGCAAATCCGATGTGGCGACAGCCTGATCGGCGTGTTCGACCGTTCCATGCTGCGCGAAGGGTTGCCGGACGAAGCCTACAAGCCGCTCACCGGCGACGACAAGGAGCTCTCCCGCCACTACGCCCGCCTTAACAAGGAGCAACGCGAGCGAGCAAAGAGACACCCACAGTTGTTCAAGAACTGGTCGCCGCCTGAAATCCTTGCCGACCGGGATCACAAGCTGAAGGCGATGGACCAGGATGACCTAGCAAGCGTCGAGGCGAAAGCGAGCGACTTCCAAGCTATACGCTCGTCGGCAGCGTGGCAGAACCTGAAGACGGCCAGCGATCTTTATGTCTCAGCCAATTTTTACATGGCGACGTTCTTCACCGCGAAAGCAGGCGATACAGCAGGCACCGATGCCATGCCGCTCACCGAGCATGTGTGGCAGGCGGCAGGTGGCCAGACGCCGGTCGAACATTTGAACCGAGGCGCCGCGCTGACCTCCGAGAAAGTCAGCGCCTTCCATTGGTTTATCGAGTTTCCGGAAATCATGGAGCGCGATGGAGGTTTCGATGCCGTCATCGGCAATCCGCCATGGGAGCGCATCAAGCTTCAGGAGCAAGAGTTTTTCGCCGTGCGCTCGCCGATGATCGCCGCCGCCCCCAACAAGGCGGAGCGGCAGAAGTTGATCGACGCACTGGAAGCGGCCGATCCAGACAACGCAGACGGTCGTTTGTGGCGGGAATTTGTCTTCGCCAAGCGAACGGCAGAAGCAGCGAGTGAATTTGCTCGTTCGTCAGGCCGCTATCCGCTTACCGGGCGCGGGGACGTCAACACCTATGCGCTGTTCGCTGAACTGTTTTCGCGGCTTGCAAAACGCACCGGTCGCGCAGGCGTCATCGTACCGACAGGGATAGCAACCGATTCCTCTACATCTGAATTCTTCAGCCACCTTGTTCAAAGTCGAAAGCTGCAATCTCTGTATAGTTTTTATGAAGTCAGGGGATGGTTCAAGGCGACGGATGACAGAAAATCATTTTGCATTATTTGTATAGGTGGTCAGACCGAAGCGGCTAGTTTTTGCTTCGACATAAAAGATATCAGTGAAATATCCCACCCAGAACGGATTTTCTATCTTACAGAAGACGAAATATCTTGCATTAATCCCAATACGAAGACGTCGCCGATCTTTCGTACTCGGGCCGATGCGGAGTTGTCGGCGAAGCTCTACGCCCGTGCGCCCGTGCTGATCCAGGAACGGCCGCAGGAGGAAGGCGGAGACATCAATCCGTGGGGCATCACGTTCCAGACGATGTTTCATATGTCAGGCGACTCCGGCTTTTTCCGCACGCCGACGCAGTTGGATGCTGATGGCTGGCAGCGTGATGGTATAGACTGGGTTCGAGAGACGGCCACTAGCGTCGAACGCCGTGTGCCGCTCTACGAAGCCAAGATGATCCATCATTTCGATCATCGTTGGGCGACTTACGGCACCAGTGCGAGCGACTATGAGGACGGCGCCCGCGACTGCACCCTTTCTGAAAAGCAGAATCCAAATTTTGAGCCGTCACCGCGTTACTGGGTGCCTAAGGACGAGGTTATTTTGCGTGCTGCTCGCGTGCCAGCAGCATTAAAGAGCGCCGTCAGGCAAGGACGTGGCGAAGGCAGCAAGGGTCGGCGCAACGCCGGCACCGATGCGCTGGAAATCGGTCGAGCCACCGCACTCAAAGCGTTCGTCACCTGGCTGACTGGAGCTTACCCTGACATAGAAGGACGATCGGCTCGAGAAGCCGACATCTTCCGTCTGCTCGGCCGTGGACAGGACTGGCGGGGCGCGTTGAAGGCATCGCCCGAACGCTTCTCGCTCGACCCCAAGACACTTGCCATCGGTGTCGAGATGCAGCGTGAAACACCGCTGACGGCAGATGATCTCGCTCTCATCGCCGATGGACCGAAGGATGCGCTCGCGCTTGCCGAGATATTGATCGCGGTCAAGCAGCCGCGTTGGCTCATGGGATGGCGCGATATAGCACTCCGAAGTGTCGAACGGACCGTGATCGCAGATGTATTCCCGAAAGTTGGCGTTGGGCACACCATGCCCATCTTCTATTTGAATGGGAACGCTGAGCTTGCGGCGGCGCATTTGGCAATGTGGTTGTCCCTGACATTCGATTTCATTGCTCGACTTTCCATCGGCGGGACGCACCTGACTTATAGCTATTTGAAACAGTTTGCAGCGCTACCTCCCTCCACCTTCTCTAAGAACGACCTCAATTTTATCCGCCCTCGCGTGCTGGAGTTGACTTACACCAGCCATGCCATGAAGTCTTGGGCAGAGGATCTGGGATACTCCGGTAAGCCTTTCGCGTGGGACGACGACCGCCGCGCCCAATTGCGCGCCGAACTGGATGTCTTCTTTGCCCGGAAATACGGCCTGACCGATGAAGAACTGCGCTATGTGCTCGACCCCGCCAAGGTCAAAGGCGTGAACTACCCCTCGGAAACCTTCCGCGTCCTGAAGGAAAAAGAAATCCGCCTCCACGGCGAATACCGCACAGAGCGCCTGGTGCTCGATGCCTGGAAGCGGACGGAAGCCGACGTAGCACCAGCCTCGCTCCCCGCTTCGGTCACGCCACCGTCTCCCGCAGACCTTCCAGATGGTGCGTGGGCTTGGCCGGCCAGCATTCAACCGCGTGACCGGTTCCGCTACGCGGCGCAATATGCGCTTTGGCAGATAGACCCGGCGACGGATGGTTCACAAATCCGGTTCGTCATCGCCAGCCTCGCGGAACCGGCACTACTCACGCCTTTGCTTGCCGCTGGCGACCGGGATCAATGGGTCAGGCTCGTCGGTGCCGAGGCGCAGCCTCCTCAGGGCTCCGTTCGTCTGCGCCCTGATCTCAATGCGGCGTGGCGTTCCATGTTCGAGACGCTGATTGCATCTGGCCAATTAGCAGAAAATTCCGACGGCGCTTTGGCACAGGGAGTGCATTTCAGCACGGCAGGATTGGAAGCCAATTCCATCCATGATCAGCGAACTGCCTTTGCAATGCGTGCAGTGCGCGGCATGGAAATCGGCAAGCTCACCGCGGCCGTTGCACAGGAAGACAATGTGATCTGGGCGAGGTTCGGCCATGGCTAGTCAGGCTGACCTTTTCGCTCCAGCGATGAAACCGCCGAAGGCGCCGGAAGGACGGGCTGAGCCTCGGCTTTGGATTCGTCGTCTGGCAATTTTCAAGGATCGCGAGACCATCATCCGCGATGTGTCGTTGAAACCCGGCCTCAACATCATCTGGACGCCGGACATGTCAAGCACCAGTCGCCGAGCCCTCGCGCATGGCAGCGGCAAGACCACCTTCTGTCGCCTGCTTCGGGCCTGTCTCGGCGAACCGAGCTATGCAACCGACGCCCAACGGTTGCGCCTCATGACGCGACTTCCCAATGGTCTGTTCGCGGCAGAGATCCTGATCGACGGCGTATGCTGGGTTGCCGCCCGCCCGCTGGGGCTGCCGGGCGGCGAATTTGTCGTTCAGGCTGACACCATCGAAGACGCAATCGCGCGCGGACGTAGCGATGGCGATCAAGGAACTATCGATACTGTCATCATCGACACGTTCTTCCCGACGTTAACGGGAGCGACGCCGCCGGAGATCGGCCGCGAACAGGTCTGGGATGTGCTTCGGAGCTGGCTGACGCGCGACCAGGAATGCCGTCTCGCCGACATCCTCGCCTGGCGCTCGTCACAGACCCAGACCCGTTCCCGCGCACAGGTTCTGGGCGAAACCGCAAAGTTGACCATGGTTCGCCTTGCCTTGCGCGCCCTCGATGCAGAAGAGCGTGCGGCCGCTGCTCGTGAGCGGGAGCTGGTGGCCACGGTCGAGGACGAGCGCCGCCGCCATGCCTATCAACAACAACGATATGCTGACGGCTTAAAGGCGGTAAGGCTGGCATTGGGAGCCAGCGATGAGGTCGGGTTCGAGGACACGATCGACCAAAAGGGGTTGGTTTCGTTGGCAGAGGCCGCGCTGGCCGAAGCCATGCGGACGGCCGTCCCGAAGCCTCCCGATGTTGGAGCCATCTTTGCTCGCCAAAAGGCCCTCAATGCCGAGCGGGAAACGCTAACGACGAAACAGCAGCAGTTGGACAACGATGCGCGTTTCAAGCGAGGCGAGGCCGAACGCTACCGCTCCGAAGCCAACCTGGGTGAGATCGACATCACGCAAGGCCGGATCAGGGTGTGCCCCGTGTGCCGGGTCAGCATCGACGAGATCAAGGCGAACGGATGCGGCATTTCGCTCGAACCATGTGATCTGGCGACACTGAAGTCAGCCATAGCAGACAAGCAAAGGAAGGCCGCCGATCTGGATGCTGAAGCCGGCGGTGCGGAGCAGGAGAGCAAGCTCGTTGGGGCACAGATTCAGCAATTGGAGCCGAAGCGGCTCGCGCTGGAGTCTGAGGTCAAAACTGCAGATGACGCCACCCGCGCCACGCACGCCGTGACGAAGGAGATTCAGGACAGAATCTATCGTGCGAGACGCACGCTCGACGATGTGCGATCGCTCCGCGAGAGCGCGAAGAATGAAAAACCTGCTCCTTCTGGAACTGCGGCTTTGGATGCCGTTCGCGTGCAGTTGGATGCCGGGCGCACGCGGGCGCGTGTCGCTATCAGGACGTTGGAGGAGCGGTATCAAGGCGTCATGGCTGCCTGGCTACCCGAGGGAATTACCAGCGCCATCAAGCTGGATGGCCACGGCCTGAAAGTCGATGCTGAGTTCGCGGGACGAGGCGAGGTATCCACCGCAGCTCTGGACTCGCTCAAGATCGTCGCCTTCGACCTCGCGGCACTGCATATGGCCATTGAGGAACAGGCCGATCTGCCGGCCTTCCTTATCCACGACAGCCCGCGCGAAGCCGACCTGGATGGGCAGCTCTATGCCGGCCTGTTCAACCTCGTACATCAGTGGGAGGAAGCAGGAACTCCATGTTTTCAGTACATCGTAACGACGACCACCGCCCCGCCGTCTGAATTGCAGGACGAACGCTACGTCCGGCTTCAGATGAGTTCGACTCCGGCAGAAATGCGGTTGTTTGCGATGGATATTTGAGTTGCGACATGGCTCTTGAGGCTCCCCAATCCTTCATCGTCCGGGAAGAATGCGAGAAAGCCGCCTCGCAAAACGGCTTCCGCCGTGTTCTGGGCGAAGAGGCAGGGTGGCGAGCTTTCGCGTCCACGACCGCCCACGGCGCTATCTATCTGGCTGCCGAAGGCAGCCACGGGCCATGGTTTCTTGCCACCGACCATACCGGCGTTGTTGCTGAATTGGGTTGGCCAGCCACCACAGCGCCCGGTCCCGGCACGAGCCGTTACGCCTTCGCCACGCTGAACGAACTCTACACGGCGCTGAATCGTGTCTACTCCTTGGCGATCAGTCTCCCAGACGCGCCCTTGCGGGAATTCGAGCGGCGCGTGGCAGATCTGCCGACCACCACCGAGGTGGAGCGCCTGGTCGTGCAGCGGATCGGCCAGGATATCTTTCGAAGCCGGCTACTAGATTACTGGCAAGGGCGTTGTCCCCTCACGGGGATTTCCGATCCGGCCCTATTACGTGCTTCGCACATCGTCCCCTGGGCCGACTGCGAAAGCAATGCCGAACGGCTGGACGTGCATAATGGCCTGTTATTGTCGGCACTCTGGGATGCCGCCTTCGATCGGGCACTTATCACCTTCAACGATGAGGGTAATCCTGATTTTTCTCCCTCACTTAGCGAGCAGGCGCGCACTGAACTCCGTTGGAACGCCCCCATTCCACTGACCGAGGACCATCGCCGTCGACTCGCGCATCATCGCGAGCGGTGGCGTTCTCAAATTTGACAGGACATCGGCCATGACGTGCCAACCAACCGCGCTTGTCTCTTGTCCGATTTGCACGCCAGATTACGCCGTAGTTCTACGCTCATCAGTTCGAGCTTTTATCAGCGCCATCTATCGCCTTCATTCATCCAGGCAGAACGGATGAAGGATTTTCAGATGGCGCAGCCAGACCGAGCAATCGCGAAACGCACGATCCGACGGCATGAACTTCGAGAAATCGTACCTCTCGCCGACACCACGATCTATGACATGGAACAGCGCGGCGAATTTCCTCAGCGCTTCTACCTCACCTCCCGCTGCGTGGTTTGGGATCTTGGAGAGGTCGAAGCCTGGCTCGATGACCGGCGCCGGGCTTCACGAGCCAAGGCCGTGAAGCGTGCGCCCATTCCAGACGTTCAACTCCGCAAGACGCGGCCTGTCAGGCATCAAAATCGGGCGTAAGCAGGTCCATCCTCGGCGGATAAAGGGTCGGCGTGTATTTCTGACCAGCGACCCAGGCATCCACCAGATTGGACCATTCCTGCATCATGTGCCGACGCTGATGTTCGTATTCGGCCTTGTTATAGATGCCCCGCGAGGACCGTCCATCCTCATGCGCCAGACACTTCTCGATCCAGTCGCTGTTGAAGCCCACCTCATTCAGCAAGGTTGAGCCGGTTCGCCGGAGATCATGGATCGTAAACGACTCCAGCGGCAACCCTTCCTTCTTGGCGCGCTCCACCACGGCCACGGTGATCCGGTTGAACGTCGCCCGCGACATCGGGGCGTCGGCGTCGTACCGCGACGGCAGAACGTATTTCGAGTTTCCCGCGCAGGTCTTCAGGGCGATGAAAATATCGAGCATCTGCTGCGACAGATAGACGTTATGCGCCTTCGAGCGTTTCATCCGCTCCTTCGGGATCGACCAGACCGCGTTCTCGAAATCGACCTCGTCCCATACGGCATCCTGCAATTCGCTCTTCCTCACCATCGACAGCAGGAACAGTTTCATTCCGAGGCGTATCGTGGGCAAAGTCGCTACATGCTCAAGCTGGGTGAGCATGATGCGTATTTCCGAGGGGGATAGCGATCGATCCTTCGGCACGAAGGTTGCGATCGAGGATGGGCCAACCTCGTCGGCTGGGTTGGAAACCTTCTCGCCGTGCAAGATCGCAAAGGCAAAGATCAGCTTCACGATGTCCCGGACATGGACCGCCGTGGCCGGTGCGCCTCGCGCCTTCACCTTCTCGCACATCGCGCGCAGATCCTCAGGCAGAATCTCGTGCAGAAGCCGGTGCCGGAAGGTCGGCAGAATATCGCGCTCGAAGATGGTGCGACGCATGGCGCGGGTGCTCTCGGCCATTCGCGCGTCTTGCAGCCAACGCTCGCCAAATTCGCCGAAACTCTTGGCTTCCTTAATCCGGCGCTTTTCGCGTCGCTTTTCGAACGCAGGCGAGACGCCATCCTGGATCATCAGCTTGGCCTCGATCAGCTTCTCGCGGGCGCGCGCAAGCGAAACGCCCGTTGGGCCATACCTGCCAATGATCACCGTTTCCCGGCGCCCGTTCAAACGGTAGTCGAAGCGGAAGGTCAACGCACCGGTCGGCGAGACCAACAGGTACATCCCGTCGCGGTCCGTCACCTTGTACATTTTATCTCGTGGTCTCAATGCCTTAATGGCGGCGTCCGTGAGCATTCTTCCCCTCCAAAACAGGATCGAAAGCGGAGAAAGCCACCCACAAGTACGTCAGCCGTTTTTGACCCATAATTTGGAAATTTTTATCTGAATTCCCAATGTGTTATGGTCAAAAAAAGTCCGTCAGCGGCTCTCATACCCTTGACGGTACTTTCAAAAGATCAATTGAGCAAGTTTGTGGGGACCGCCGAAAAGTCCGTCACCCGTAACGCTTACCCGACGATAGACGCCGAAACAGCGCGAAACGATTATCCTTCTTTTTCAGTAAGTTATGTCGTATCGTGGCGTAGCGCTGGATACCCTCGGATGGGTGTGAATCATTCCCACTCGATCGTTCCGGGCGGCTTCGACGTCACGTCATAGACGACGCGGTTGACGCCGCGGACTTCGTTGATGATGCGCGTGGCGGTCTTGGCCAGGACGTCCCAGGGGAAGGGGTAGAAGTCGGCGGTCATGCCGTCGGTGGAGGAGACGGCGCGCAGGGCCAGGACCTTTTCGTAGGTTCGGGCGTCGCCCATGACGCCCACC
The DNA here is from genome assembly GCF_023573565.1 of Brevundimonas albigilva. Lineage (NCBI taxonomy): Bacteria > Pseudomonadati > Pseudomonadota > Alphaproteobacteria > Caulobacterales > Caulobacteraceae > Brevundimonas > Brevundimonas albigilva. Next base: position 780,427 of record NZ_CP097649.1, on the reverse strand, counting down.
GTCTTGACCGGCAGCAGGACCGCGAACGCCTGCCAGATCTGGTCGTACAGGCCCGCCTTGCGGATCTCGTCCAGATAGATGGCGTCGGCCTGCTGCAGCGTCTCGACGGCGTCCGGCGTGATCTCGCCAGGGATGCGGATGGCCAGGCCCGGTCCGGGGAAGGGATGGCGCCCCACGAAGGCGTCGGTCAGGCCCAGTTCGCGGCCCAGGGCGCGGACCTCGTCCTTGAACAGTTCGCGCAGCGGTTCGACCAGCTTCAGCTTCATGTAGTCGGGCAGGCCGCCGACGTTGTGGTGGCTCTTGATGACGTGCGCCTTGCCGCTGGAGGCGGACACGCTCTCGATCACGTCGGGATAGAGGGTGCCCTGGGCCAGGAATTCGGCGCCCTCGATCTTGGCGGACTCGCGGTCGAACACCTCGATGAACAGGCGGCCGATGGTCTTGCGCTTGGTTTCGGGGTCGGAAATCCCGGCCAGTTCGCCCAGGAATTCCTTCGAGGCGTCGACGTGGATCAGGGGGATGTTGTAGTGCTCGCGGAACAGGGTGGTGACCTGTTTCGCCTCGTCCTTGCGCAGCAGGCCGGTGTCCACGAACACGCAGGTCAGCTGGTCGCCGATGGCCTCATGGATCAGCACGGCCGCGACGGAACTGTCGACCCCGCCCGACAGGCCGCAGATCACCTTGGCGTCGCCGACCTGCGCGCGGATCTGGGCGATCTTCTCGTCGCGATAGGCGGCCATGGTCCAGTCGCCCTTCAGCCCGGCGATGCCGTGGGTGAAGTTCTTCAGCATCTGGTGGCCGCGCGGCGTGTGCATGACTTCCGGATGGAATTGAACGCCGTAGAAGCGCCTCTTCTCGTCGGCGATCACCGCATAGGGCGAGCCGGACGACGAGGCGACGACGTCGAAGCCCTCGGGAATGGCCACGATCTTGTCGCCGTGGCTCATCCAGACCGTCTCCTCCTGGCCGACGGGCGCCAGGCCGGCCAGCAGGGGCGAAGCCTTCTCGACGGTGATCTCGGCGCGGCCGAACTCGCGGGTGTGGCCGCCCTCGACCTTGCCGCCCAGCTGTTCGCACATGGTCATCTCGCCGTAGCAGATGCCCAGCACCGGAACGCCGGCCTCGAACACGGCCTGGGGCGCGCGCGGGCTGCCTTCCTCGTGCACGCTCTCGGGCCCGCCGGACAGGATGACGGCCGCCGGCCTCATGGCGGCCAGGGCCTCCTCGGCCTTCTGGAACGGATGGATCTCGCAATAGACGCTGGCCTCGCGCAGGCGCCGCGCGATCAGCTGGGTCACCTGGCTGCCGAAATCGACGATGAGCACCTTCTGGTGTTGGGTCGGCTGGGTCATGAGGTCGAATCCGGGGCGAGCGATTGGGCGGGGTCTTGGCCTTGCGGGGCCGGGATTTCAAGCGCGGCGAGCCCCTCGGCCTCCAGCACGGCGGCCAGGCGGTCCAGCGCGGCGGCCAGGTTCTGGTCCACGTGATGCAGGGTGGCGGTCCAGTCCTCCAGCGCCTTCAGCTCGGCCCGGCCGTCCGACACGCCGCGCAGGGCGATCAGGGGCAGGCCGAAGGTCTGGGCCGCGCGCACCAGGGCCCAGGTCTCCATGTCCACCATCTCGGCGTCGATGGCGTCATAGGCGGCGCCGGACACGACGTTCGCTCCGGTCGACAGGGTCGCGGTCGGCACGCCGGGAATGGGGCACGGCAGCGGCAGCACGGCGGGCTGGTCCAGCAGCGGCGTCACCCCTTTCGCAAAGCCCAGCGGGCTGGCGTCCATGTCGCGATAGCTGACCGACGACGCCTGATAGACCGCCGCATGCTCCAGCACCCGGGAACCGCAGGAGCCCAGGGACACGATCAGGTCCGGCAGGTCGCCCGCCGCCTCCAGCCGCGCCAGTGCGGCGGTCAGGACGACCGCGCCCTCGACCGGGCCGATCCCTGTCATCAGCGGATCGATGCGGGCGCGCAGATGGTCGCCGTATTCGGCCGGCGCGGCCATGACCGGCAGGACGGAGACGGAGCCGTGCCGCTCAAGCCTCATGCCGTGCGCTCATAGACGGCGGCGAAGAAGCCGTCGGTATCGGCCGACGCCGGCGACAGGCGAATGCGGTGGCCCTTGGTGAATTCCCCGAGTCCGTCTCTCAAAAATCCTCCCCCGTTCACGGGGGAGGGGGACCGCGAAGCGGTGGAGGGGGCGGACGCCGCACCAGCGTCGGACGCATCTACACCGAGTCCGGTTCCGCCCCCTCCACCCCGCTGCGCGTGGTCCCCCTCCCCCGCGCTGCGGGGGAGGATCGGCACGGGCGCGAACTCCGGGTGCGCCGCCTCGAAGGCGTCGGCGCTGGCCTCGTTCTCGCGGCTCAGCATCGAACAGGTGACATAGACCAGACGCCCGCCCGGCTTCACCAGCCTGGCCGCCTGACCCAGGATGCGGACCTGCAGGCCGTGCAGCCTGTCGACCTCTTCCGCCGTCAGCCGCCAGGCGTCCTCCGGCCGGCGCCGCCAGGTGCCGGAGCCCGAGCACGGCGCATCGACAAAGACCAGATCGGCCTGGCCGTTCAGATCCTCCAGCCCGCCGCCGTTCTGGCCGATCAGCACCAGTTCGGCCTCCACGCCCGCGCGCTCAAGCCGGGGCCGGATGTTCTCCAGTCGCTTGTTGACCACGTCCGAGGCGACCAGCCTGCCCTTTGTCATCCCGGAAACGGCGGAGCCGTTATCCGGGACCGCCATCGCCTGCGCCAGGCCCAGCGTCTTGCCGCCGCCGCCGGCGCAGTAATCCACCACCGTCATGCCCGGCGCCGCCCCCGCCAGCCAGCAGACGACCTGGCTGCCCTCGTCCTGGATCTCGAACCGGCCGGCCTTGAAGCCCTCCAGCGCCTGGATGTTGGGCGGCGGCTCCGACGGCAGGCGCAGGCCCCATTGCGACCACGGCGTCCGCGCGGGCTCCAGCCCCGCCTCGCGCAGTTCGGCCTCGACTTCCTCCACCGTGGCGACCGCGCCGTTGACGCGCAGGTCGATCGGCGCGCGCGGCGCCATCAGGGCGTGCGCCTCTTCCGCCCAGCGCTCGCCGAACGTCGCCTTGAAGTCCTCGACCACGAACTCGGGCAGGCCCGCCGCGACCCAACCGGGCAGTTCCCCCTGCCCCGCCGTGATCCGCGCGCGTTCCTGCTTGGACAGCGGCCGCGGGCCGTAGCCGTCGCCCGAATGCAGCGCCTCGATCTCCTCCAGCGGCAGGCCGTCGAGCGCGTGCAGCGAACCGATCACCAGCGCCCGGCCGTCCTCGCGCCCGCCCATGATCCACGACAGCCGCCCGCGCGCGCGCAGCACCTTATAGACCCGGTCGGCGATGGCGCGGCGGTCCTTGGACCCGGCGTAGCGGTTGGCGGACCCCCACGCCTTCAGGACGGCTTCCGCCGGTTGGCGGCCCTGGGCGATGGAGTCCAGGACGGAGGCGGCGGCGGCGAGACGGGCGGCAGGGGTCAAGGCAGGCTTTCAGACGAACAGGGCCGCCAGGATCATGACCAGTCCCGCGAAGGAGACCGTCCACGCCAGCGACCGGACATAGGGCACGCCGAAGGCGTACAGCGGCACATAGACGACGCGCGCCCAGAAATAGAGCGCCGTCCCCCACGCGGTCAGGGCGCCGTTCCGGCCCGCCACATGGGCGATCAGCACCGCGCCGATGAACAGCGGCAGGGTTTCATACAGGTTGGCCTGGGCCCGCTCCAGACGGCCGGTCAGCGGCGTCTTCGCCGCCGGCGTCTGGTCGCGCGGGCCCGCGTTCCACTTGGAGCCGAACTCGACCGTCCGCGCCCCGGCCGGCAGGAAGACCTGCACCAGCGCCAGGATCAGCGTCACGGCCAGATAGGTCAGCTCGGTGGTCATGGCCTCTTTCTCCAACCCGTCATCCTAGGCCTTGCGCCTAGGATCCAGAAACATCGACGCCAGACGCTGGAGACCAGCTGTCGAACACCGGGAGTCTGGATCCTCGCCACAAGAGCCTGCCCTCGGGCGGGCCGTGCAGGCACGACCCGAGGGGCGAGGATGACGAAAACTACCCTTGCCGATAATTCGGCGCCTCGCGGGTGATCATCACATCGTGGACATGGCTCTCGCGCAGGCCCGCGCCGGTGATCCGCACGAAGCGCGCGCGCTCCTGGAAGTCGGCGATCGTCCCCGCCCCGACATAGCCCATCGAGGCGCGCAGCCCCCCGACCAGCTGGTGCAGCACCGGGCTGATCGGCCCCTTGTAGGGCGTCTGGCCCTCGATCCCCTCGGGCACCAGCTTCTCGGACGAGACTTCCTTCTGGAAGTAGCGGTCGGCCGAGCCGCGCGCCATCGCCCCGACCGAGCCCATGCCCCGGTACGACTTGTAGGACCGGCCCTGGTACAGGAAGACCTCGCCCGGGCTTTCGTCGGTGCCGGCGAACATCGAGCCCATCATGGCCACGTTCGCCCCGGCCGCGATGGCCTTGGCCAGGTCGCCCGAATATTTGATGCCGCCGTCGGCGATGACCGGCGCGCCGGAGTCCCGGGCCGCCCGCGCCGCGTCCATCACGGCGGTCAGCTGCGGCACGCCCACGCCGGCGACGATGCGGGTGGTGCAGATGCTGCCCGGGCCGATGCCGACCTTCACCGCGTCGGCGCCCGCGTCGATCAGGGCGCGGGTGGCGTCATAGGTGGCCACATTGCCGGCGATGATCTGGATGCGGTTCGACTCGCGCTTGATCCGCTCCACCACCGCCGCGACCGACGACGAGTGGCCGTGCGCGGTGTCGATCACCACCACGTCGACCCCGGCCTCGGCCAGCGCCATGGCGCGCTCATAGCCCGCGTCGCCGACGGTCGAGGCCGCGCCGACCAGCAGGCGGCCCTGCTCGTCCTTGGCGGCGTTGGGGAAGGCCTGGGCCTTCTCGATGTCCTTCATGGTGATCAGGCCGACGGCCCGGTAGTCCTCGTCGACCACGATGACCCGTTCGATCTTGCGGGTGCGCAGCAGCTCGCGCGCCTCCTCGCGGCCGGCGCCCTCGCGCACGGTGATCAGGTCGCCCGTCGTCATCAGCGCGGCCGCCGTCACCGACGGATCGCTTTCGAAGCGCATGTCGCGGTGGGTCAGCATCCCGACCAGCTTGCCCGACTTCGGGTCCACCACCGGAAAGCCGGTGATCTTCTTGCGCGCCACGATCTCGCGCACCTCGCCCAGGGTGGTCTCAGGCCCCACCGTGACGGGGTTCACGACCATGCCGCTCTCGTAGCGCTTGACGGCGCGGACCTCGTCGGCCTGCTCCTCGATGGTCATGTTCCGGTGCAGCACGCCCAGGCCGCCCGCCTGGGCCATGGCGATGGCCAGCCGGCTTTCGGTCACCGTGTCCATGGCGGACGACAGCAGCGGGATGTTCAGCTTGATGTCGCGGGTCAGCTGGGTCGAGACATCGACCATCGCCGGCATGAACTCGGACGCGCCGGGTTCCAGCAAAACATCGTCGAAGGTTAGGCCTTCGCGTATCTCCATGGGGAGTCTCCGTTTTGCGGGCCGCGTATAACGGGATGCGGGGCGTCCCGGCAAGGGGCGCGATGCTGCATCGCGGCATTCGACCGATCACGCTTGGCGACAGGATGCGACCGGAACCGCCGCCCGCGCCTATGATCCGGATAGAATTTATTGCTTTGCAACCTTGGGCGCGCGACGCCATTTTCCCATCATGGTCGGCCTGATCCTGAGCACCGCGCGCAAGCTGGCGTTGAAGATCGCCAGCTACGGCGTCATGCACCTGGTCGTGGCCATACTGGTGGCCTTCGCCATCACCCGCGACTGGCGCGTCGCCCTGGCGGTCGGGGTCGTGGAACCCGTGTTCCAGACCATCGCCTATTCGATCCACGACCGCGTCTGGCACCGGATCGAACGGCGCCGCATGGCCTCCGGCATCGAGGAGGCGGCCGAGGCCTTCACCGCCCGTCTCGACATCATGTCGCCCCAGGAACAGGCCCGCGTCCACGACCACCACGGCCATTCCCACGCCCTGCCCCGTTCCTTCCGGCAGATCGCGCTGAAGACCGTCACCTACGGGCTGATGCACTTCGCCGTGGCCGTGGCCGTGGCCTTCGCCCTGACCGGCAGCCTGCGCACCGCCCTGGCCATCGGCGTGATCGAGCCCCTGGTCCAGACGGTCTTCTTCACCCTGCACGACCGCATCTGGTCGCGGATCGAAGCCCGCCGCGCCAGGACGCGCCCGGCCGCGGCCTGACCTACTTCTTGTTCAGCGCCACCAGGAACACCTCGGCGCTGTCCTTCCGGCTGGAGGCCGGCTTGACGTATTTCACCGTCTCGAACTCCTCGCGCAGCCGCGTCAGGACCCCGCCGGCGTCCCCGCCCTGGAAGTTCTTGGATACGAAGTTCCCGCCGGGCCGCAGGGTGCGGATGGCGAAGTCGGCGGCGATCTCGATCAGGGCGATGATCTTCAGGTGGTCCGTCTGCCGGTGGCCCACCGTATTGTGCGCCATATCCGACAGCACCAGGTCCGGCGGCCCGCCGATCGCCTCGATCAACTGTTGATCCACGCCCGGATGGGTGAAGTCGGCCTGCAGCAGGGTCGCCCCGGGGATCGGCTCGATCATCAGCAGGTCCACCCCCGCCACGGCCGCCGCGCCGCGGTCCAGCGCCACCTGGACCCAGCCGCCCGGCGCCGCGCCCAGGTCGATGACGCGCGATCCCCGCCGGATCAGCCGGAACTTGTCGTCGATCTCGATCAGCTTGAAGGCCGCGCGGCTGCGCCAGCCCTCGGCGCGCGCCTTCTCGGACCACTTGTCCGACAGCTGCCGCTTGATCCACTGCTGGCTGGACATCGACTTGGTGTCCGCCGTCTTCATCTTCTGGCCCATGCCGCGCCCGGCGGCCGTGCCGCCCGTGGGCGGGCGCACCATGCGTCTGCGCTCGCCCGCCTTGGGGTCCTGGGGCTTTTCGTCGTCGCTCATCGTTCCCACATAGCCCCGACCGGCGTTGCGGGCTATGACCGCGCCACAACAACATCAAGAGGACGACCGAAATGGCCGACACCCTGACCTTCACCCTGGACACCGGCGACGGCGAAGCGCGCGACGTGGTCATCAAGCTGCGCCCCGACCTGGCCCCCGGCCACGTCGAACGCATCACCGAGCTGGCCTCCGAAGGCTTCTACGACGGCGTCGTCTTCCACCGCGTCATCCCCGGCTTCATGGCCCAGGGCGGCGATCCGACCGGCACCGGGACCTCGGGCTCCAAGAAGCCGAACCTGAAGGCCGAGTTCTCGGCCGAGCCGCACGTGCGCGGCGTCTGCTCGATGGCGCGCACCTCGGACCCCAACAGCGCCAACTCGCAGTTCTTCATCTGCTTCGACGACGCCACCTTCCTGGACCGCCAGTACACCGTCTGGGGCCAGGTCGAATCCGGCATGGAACACGTCGACGCCCTGCCCAAGGGCGAGCCGCCCCGCAATCCGGGCAAGATCGTCAAGGCGACGGTGAACTGATCCCTCAAGGCCCGGACCGACCGTCCGGGCCTTTTTCGTCCGGGACGATTTCACACCATTCACACTATTCAGACGGTGTTTTCGGGTAACGACGATCAGGCGATTTCACACTATTCGCACTATTCAGACGGTGTTTTTTCTCGCCGAAGGGAGCGCGGACCTCCCGGTCCGCCCCAATCACGCTTTGGGATGGGCCGGCCGACTTGCCCCCACCCCGCAGCCGGGGTAGGCGTGGCCCAGGACGCCGATATTCATCAGGCGATGAAAAGAGGGAGAGCGATGCGCAAGATCTACGCCGACGTCACGTCCGCGCTGGAGGGCCTGACCTTCGACGGCATGACCGTCATGTCCGGCGGCTTCGGCCTGTGCGGCATCCCCGAGAACCTGATCGCCGGCCTGCGCGACAGCGGGGTCAAGGGCCTGACCGTCATCTCCAACAACGCCGGCGTCGACGGCTTCGGCCTGGGCCAGCTGCTGGAGACGCGCCAGATCGCCAAGATGATCTCGTCCTACGTCGGCGAGAACAAGGAGTTCGAGCGCCAGTACCTGGCCGGTGAGCTGGAACTGGAGTTCAACCCGCAGGGCACCCTGGCCGAGCGCATCCGCGCGGGCGGCGCGGGCATCCCCGCCTTCTTCACCGCCACCGGCGTCGGCACCCTGGTCGCCGAGGGCAAGGAGGTCCGCGCGTTCGACGGCCGCGACTACGTCATGGAGACCGGCCTGGTCGCCGACCTGTCGATCGTCAAGGCCTGGAAGGCCGACGAGCGCGGCAACCTAGTCTTCCGCAAGACCGCCCGCAACTTCAACCCGATGATGGCCACGGCCGGCAAGGTCACGGTCGTGGAGGTCGAGGAGATCGTCCCCACCGGCTCGCTCGACCCCGACCACATCCACACCCCGGGCATCTATGTCGACCGCCTGATCCAGACCGTCTCCGAAAAGCGCATCGAACAGCGCACCGTCCGCCAAAGGAGCGCCGCGTAACCATGCCCCGCACCCGTGAACAGCTCGCCGAACGCGCCGCCAAGGAACTGCAGGACGGCTTCTACGTGAACCTGGGCATCGGCATTCCGACCCTGGTGGCCAACTACATCCCCCAGGGCATGGAGGTCACGCTGCAGAGCGAGAACGGCATGCTCGGCATGGGCCCCTTCCCCTATGAGGGCGAGGAGGATCCCGACCTGATCAACGCCGGCAAGCAGACGATCACCGAGATCCCGGAAAGCAGCTATTTCAGCAGCGCCGACAGCTTCGCCATGATCCGCGGCGGCCACATCAACCTGTCCATCCTGGGCGCCATGGAGGTGGCCCAGAACGGCGACATCGCCAACTGGATGATCCCGGGCAAGCTGGTGAAGGGCATGGGCGGGGCCATGGACCTGGTCGCCGGCGTCCGGCGCGTGGTCGTGGTCATGGACCACGCCAACAAGCACGGCCAGTCCAAGGTCCTGAAGGAATGCACCCTGCCGCTGACCGGCGCGGGCGTGGTCGACCGCATCATCACCGACCTGGCCGTGTTCGACGTCAAGCCCGACGGATCGGGCCTGGAGCTGGTCGAACTGGCCGACGGCGTCACCCTGGACGAGGTCGCCGCCAAGACCGAGGCCGCCTACACCGTGGCGCCGGGCGTCGGCTGAGCCCTAGCTGGGCGCGGCCGACAGCGGCGCGGGGGCCGACTGGATCGTCCAGTCGACGACCTGGGTGTTGATGTCGCGCGTGGCGATGTCGAAGGCCTCAACGATGGCCGAAACGCGGTTCTCGGCCGCCGGCTGGGACACGGTGAAGACCCGCTCCACCGTGCGGCCGTCCTCGGGACGGATCGGGCCGTCGCCGCGCTCGCGTTCCGGCGTGTTCCGCAGCTGGGCCCGGGCGGTGACGACGATGGTGGGCGCCGCCTCCGGCCCGTTCAGGTAGCGCGCCTCGAAGCTGGAGATCACGACCCGCAGCACCAGCGGCGTGGTGCCCGGCTCGCGACGGTCCAGCACCCGCACCTGGTCCGGCCGCGCGGCGAAGGCGGCCATGAGGCTGTCGTCGAACAGGGTCTCGGCCGGCGACACCCAGCGGGCGCCGCCGATATAGGCCGTCTGGGTCCCCGTCACGCCCAGGATGCGGTCGTCCTTGGACGCCTCGGGGAACTCGATGCGGCGGATCGACACCAGCAGCGGCGCGGGCCGTTCGCCCGCCTGCGACGGCGCATCCATGACGGCGCCGAACCGGTACAGCTGCACCGGATCGGGCGTCGACAGCAGCGAGCAGCCGCTCAGCGCCAGGGCGGCCGCACCCGCGGCGCCGATCTTCAAAGCCGAACCGATCACGGTTGAACCTCCAGTTCCTTGGATTGCGGACGACCGATGAAGTCGCGCGGGCTGGACCGCACGTCGTCGATCAGCGACTGCAGCGACCGCGTCGCGTCCTGCAGCTCCTCGATGGTCCGGCTCAGCTGCGGCAGGCTGGACGTGGCGAACTGATCCAGCGGCTGCTCCAGCCCGGTCACGGACCGGTTGGCCGAAGCGATGGCCTGGCGGGCCTCTGCGGTCGCCTGGTTGATGTTGGCGATGGCCTGGCGGCCGTCGGTGTTGACCACCTGGCGGGCGTCGGCGGCGAGGCCCTGATACTCCTGGATCGCGGCGTTGGCGTGGGTCACCGCCTCTTCCAGCTGCTGGAAGATGGCCTTGCGGGCCTCCAGCTCGGTCGTCAGGGACTCGACGTTCTTCACGCTGGTGGAGAAGCTGCGGATGTTGTCGTCGGACATGACGCGGTTGATGCGGTTCAGGGCGTCCACGGTCTGGGCCAGCACAGCGCCCGACCCGCTCAGCAGCTCGGCGATGGGCGAAGGCTGGCTCTGGATCACGGGCACGACATTGTCTGGATACTGGTCCTTCAGCAGGGCGCTGTCGGCCGCCCCCGCCGTGATCTGGATATACTTCAGGCCGGTGATGCCCTGCGGCTCCAGCTGGGCGCGAGAGGTGACCTTGACCGGCGTCTCGCCGTCGATGCGCACGCGCGCCACCACCTGGTCGCCGCGCTTCTGGTCGATGTTCAGGTCCGTGACCTCGCCGACGCGGATGCCGTTGAAGTGCACCTCGCCGCCTTCCGACAGACCGTTGACCGGCCCGTAGAAGACGATGTCGTACAGGTCGTAGTCGTTGGCGAACTGCAGGCGCGCCAGCCAGATGGTGAAGACCGCCAGGGCCGCCAGCAGGGCGACGGTGGCGATGCCGACGGCGGCGTAGTGTGCGTCTCTCTCCATTGTCCCGCTCTCCTCAGGCGGCCGTCTTGGTGGCGGCGCGACCGCGCGGCCCCAGGAAGTATTCCTTGATCCACGGATGCTCGGAACGCTCCAGTTCCTGCACCGTGGCCTTTTCCACGACCCGCTTGTCCGCCAGCACCGCGACCTTGTCGCAGATGGCGTAAAGGCTATCGAGGTCGTGGGTGATCATGAAGACCGACAGGTCCAGGTCGTCCGACAGATGGCGGATCAGGTCGTCGAACGCGGCCGCGCCGATGGGGTCCAGGCCGGCGGTCGGCTCGTCCAGAAACAGCAGTTCGGGGTCCAGCGCCAGCGCCCGCGCCAGGCCGACGCGCTTTCTCATGCCGCCCGAAAGTTCCGCCGGTTTCAGATAGTGCGATTCCGGCTGCAGCCCGACCATGGCGATCTTCAGCTCGGCTAGCTCGTAGATCGTCGACTTGGGCAGTTTGGTGTGCTCGACCAGGGGCGAGGCGACGTTTTCCAGCACGCTCAGCGACGAGAACAGCGCGCCCTGCTGGAACAGCACGCCGGTGCGGCGCTCGATGTCCGCCGCGTCCGCGCTGCTGAGGTCGGCCCGGTCGTGGCCTAACAGACGGATCGTGCCGCCCTCGGGCTGCTTCAAGCCGATGATGGTGTTCAGCAGCACGGTCTTGCCGGTGCCGGAGCCGCCGACGACGCCCAGCACCTCGCCCCGATCCAGGTCGAGATCCAGGTTCTCGTGGATGGTGCGGTCGCCGAACTGGCTCAGCAGTCCGCGCACCTCGATCATCTTTTCCGGGGCCTTGTCCGGCGCCGGCGCGGCGGCGTCAGTCATATGTCCAGCTCCAGGAAGATCAGGGCGAAGATGGCGTCCAGCAGGATGATGGCGAAGATCGCCTGCACCACCGCCGCCGTCACCCGCCGGCCCAGGCTTTCCACGTCGCCGGCCACCGACATGCCCTGGCGGCAGCCGATCGCGGCGATGACCAGGGCGAACACCGGCGCCTTCACCAGGCCGACCATCATGTGCTGGGCCATGGTCCCGTCCTCGACCAGCCGCTGGAAGAAGAAGGCGGGCCCCAGGTTCAGGCTGGTCCAGCAGACGATCAGGCCGCCGAACAGGCCGCCCAGCATCCCCAGGAAGGTCAGCAGCGGCAGCATGACCACCAGGGCCGCCAGCCGCGGCACCACCAGCGCCTGGAACGGATTGACGCCCATGACCTGCATGGCGTCCACCTCTTGGTTCATGCGCATCGAGCCGATCTCGGCCGCGAAGGACGACGACGACCGACCGGCCAGAAGCACCGAGGCGATCACCACCGCGAACTCGCGGAACATGGCCACGCCGATCAGCTGGACCGCGAACACCTGGGCCCCGAAGTCGGTCAGCAGGTCCACGCCGATGAAGGCGACCACGGCCCCGATGAAGAAGTTGGTCATCATCACGATGGGGATGGCGTCCAGGCCCGCGCGCTCGGCCTGGCTGACCCAGGCGGGCCAGCGGATGTCGCCCGGATGCCGTGCGGCCTCGACCACCGCGGTCATCAGTCGGCCCAGGAAGGCCAGCGACAGCATGGCCTCGGCGCCGAAGTCATAGACGCCGCGCCCGATCTTGGCGAAGGAGCGGGTCAGCATGTCCTGGCGCTTGGGGGCGGGCGCGCTCTTGCGCTCCAGCGCCTCGATCATCTTGTAGATGCGGCCCGCTTCCGGCCGCCCCTTCCAGGCCGACTTCGGCAGGCGACCGCCCGAGGCCTGAACCAGCGCCAGGGCGCCGGCCGTGTCGAACCGTCCCAGATCGGCGGTGTCCACATCCTCGACCCGGCGACCGTCCAGGTCGCTTTTCAGCCGCTGGGGCAGCCGTCCCAGCGCCGTCGTGGTCCAGTCGCCCGTCAGGCGCAGGGTGGCGCCGTCCGCCACGTCCTGGATTTCATAATCCGCCTGACTCATTGGTCCCCGTGTCGGCAAGCGGCCATCGCGGTCGGCGCCCGACCCCGCGACGCAACCGCGATCCCAGCCCGCCTAATGATCAAGCCGGCGGGCGAAGTCAACGTGCGATGACATTGATATGCCGACGCCGCCTTATCTCGCGCGAAGTGTGGATCCCCCATGCGTCTCTGTCCTAACCGCTACGCTCGCAGCCCGGATCAAACGCGGTGAGGCCGGATTCGTTCGCCTGTCAGGCCAGAAGCCGGCGAACGGCGCTCAGATCGTCGATGAATCCGGCGCGCGCCGCATCCCGGGCGGCGGCGTCCGGCAGTCGCAGCAGATAGGACGGGTGGACCGTCAGCACGCCCGTTGCGCCGTCCGCCAGGTCCAGCGGACGACCGCGCTCGCGCATCACCGCGGGCTTTCTGCCCAAAACCGCCAACCCCGCCGTCGCGCCCAGGGCCACGATCACCTTGGGCCGGATCAGGCGACGCTCGGCGTCCAGCCACCAGCGGCAGGCCTGCACCTCCCCGGCGTTGGGGGTCTTGTGCAGACGCCGCTTGCCCCGCGGCTCATGCTTGAAGTGTTTGACGGCGTTGGTGACATAGACGTCGGACCGGTCGATGCCGGCCTCTTTCAGCGCCCTGTCCAGCACCTGGCCCGCGGGCCCGACGAACGGACGGCCCGCCAGATCCTCCTGATCGCCCGGCTGCTCGCCCACGATCATCAGCCGCGCCGATTTCGGCCCCTCGCCGCAGACGCCCTGGGTGGCGTCGCGATACAGCGGACAGCGGCGGCAGGCCTGCACCCCGCGCTCCACCGCCGCCAGACTATCGGGGGTCGCCTCGGCGTCCGGCCGGTCCTGGTGGACGTCGCGCGCCATCGCCTTGGCGAAGCGGGCGTTCGGGTCGGGTGCGGGGGCGGCGACCATGGCCTCCATTCGAACCTGCGCCGACGCCACCAGTTCCGGAATCAGCGCCGCCTCGGGCAGATTCTTCCAATAGCCCTTGGCCATTTCGCCCTGCATCGTCTTCACCTTCAGCCGCGCGGGATTGAAGGTGGAGGCGTAATAGGTCTTCCAGAACGCCTCGATCTCGTCCTCCGCCGGGGCCATGTCGCGGCTGGCGGGCGGGCCGAAGCGCAGGGTCTCGCCGTCCCAGAAGGCCGATCCGTCCGGCGTCAGGATCGACCAGCGCATGGTGGTGAAGCGGCGCTGGAAAAACGGCGCCGTGCGTTCCAGAACCCGGTGCGCCGGCTCGAACCAGGCCGCCCAGGCCTCGCCCTGATCGTCGCAGGTCCGCCGAAAGCGGACGAAAGCCTTCATCTTGTGGGCCGCGCGGCTGACGTTCTTGGCTCTTTCCACGGCGTCGGCGACATCGGGGTCGGAAATGACGCGGATGAGATCGGGCTCATCCCGGAGACGCCACAGAAGGCGGTACATCAGGTCGAACCGGTCGGCCGAGCGATGCAGGATCACCGCCTGCGCCAGATCGACGAAAGCCTTGGGAACCGAAAACTCCGCTTCCAGCCTGCTGTCATGGCGGCGACCAGGCGGCGTGTCGTCGAACAGCCCGCCCTGGCCGGTTCCGCCCGCCACCACGAAACGCGCGGCGGCCGGCTCGACCCCCGCCAGCCGCATCTGGCGCGCCGCCTTCCGCCAGCCGTCGAAATCCGTTTCGGACGCCAGTTCCGCCGTCGCCATTCAGAACAGGCTCAACTGTTCGGGCGCGCGCGTCGTCACCCGCGCCCGAAGGTCGACCGCGTCCGTCAGCCCGCCGGGCGTCCAGTCCAGCGCGGTGATGAAGGGCCGCACCTTGGCCACCGAGCGGGTCAGCCGCCCCACGTCCTCCAGCCTCAGGGTGCGATAGCGCCGCACCGCCACGATGCGGTCGACCGCCTTGACCCCCAGACCCGGCACCCGCAGCAGCATCTCGCGCGACGCCCGGTTCACGTCGACGGGGAACTGCTCGCGCCGGTTCAGCGCCCACGCCAGCTTGGGATCGACGGCCAGGTCCAGCATTCCCCCGGTCGCCGCCTCGCCGATCTCGGGCGCCGAGAAGCCGTAGAACCGCATCAGCCAGTCGGCCTGATACAGCCTGTGCTCGCGCATCAGGGGCGGGCGCGACAGGGGCAGCACCGAACTGGCGTCCGGGATTGGGCTGAAGGCGGAATAATAGACCCGGCGCAGGCCGTATCCGCCGTACAGCGAGGCGCTGCGGTACAGGATTTCCGTGTCCGGCGCTCCATCCGCGCCCACGATCAGCTGGGTGCTCTGGCCGCCCGGCGCGAACCGGGGCGGGCGGGCGCGATCGCGGCGCGCGGGCTTGGCGGCCTCCACCGCCTGGCGCACCTGCCCCATCGCCTTCTTGATGACGCCGACGTCCTTCTGGGGCGCCAGCCGCGACAGCGCCTCGTCGCGCGGCAGCTCGATATTGGCCGACAGCCGGTCGGCGTACAGGCCCGCCAGATCGACCAGCCGCGGATCGGCCTCGGGGATCAGTTTCAGGTGGATATAGCCCCGGAAATCGTGGACCTCGCGCAGGATGCGCGCGACCTCGACCAGCTGCTCCATCGTATAGTCGCTGTCGCGGATCACCCCCGACGACAGGAACAGCCCCTCGATATAGTTGCGCCGATAGAAGTTCAGCGTCAGGTCCACCACCTCCGCCACGCTGAACCGCGCGCGCTCCACGTTCGAGGACGCCCGGTTGATGCAATAGGCGCAGTCGTAGATGCAGAAGTTGGTCAGCAGGATCTTCAGCAGGCTGACGCACCGCCCGTCCGGGGTATAGGCGTGGCAGATGCCCATCCCTTCGGTGGAGCCGATTCCGCGTCCGCCGGTCGAATCCCGCTTCGACGTGCCGGACGATGCGCATGAGGCGTCGTACTTGGCCGCGTCGGCCAGGACGGACAGCTTTCGGCGAAGATCGAGACGGGCCATTCGTTCATGATATGTTCCATGCACCGCTTCCGTCCAGCGTGGCCATTGTCTTTTTCTTTCAGCCGGTTCTAGGTCCGCAGCAGATCCAGCAGCGACGTGGCGCGCAGGGAGTTGACGACCTGGGCCGAGGCCTCGATCGCCACCTGGGCCAATTGCAGATCGGTGATGGCCTGGGCCGCGTCATAGCCGGTCTTGTCGATCATCAGCTTGTCCAGCGAGGTCTGGCGGCCCTCGTGGGCGTCCAGGGTTTCCTCGACGTGGTTCTGCATCAGGCCGTTCTTGGCGGTCTGGTTGGTCACCTCCTTGTTGGCCGCGTCCAGCTGCTTCAGCTGTTCGGTCAGGAAGGCGTGCACGTCGTCGGAAGGCTTGCCGCTCAGCGTCCCCGCGCCGGCGGGCGTATAGGTCACGCCGTCGATGGTGACGGGCGCGCCTTCGTTATAGGCCTGGATGTTGCGAAACACCGTCGCCAGCGGCCCGCCCAGCTCATTGGCCAGGAAGCCGGTCTCCAGCGTCGTGTTCTCGTCGATGCGCGACTTGTGCTTCAGGGCGTCGTTGGCGAAGACGTCGTCCACGCTGGCGGCGGCCGTCAGGTCGGCCATCGACTTGGCGGTGGCGGGGGCGGTGTCGGTCTGGCCGCCGGCGAACAGGTACTGGCCCTGATAGGTCGCGTTCAGCCCCGACTGGAAGGTCTGGAACTGCAGCCCCAGCTCGGTCATCAGACTGTCCAGCTTGCCGGCCGACAGGACGTTGGCGATGGCCTCGCGCGCGCCGTTTCCGCCGGCGTACACCTGGCTCATCGCCAGGTCCTGGGCGTCCAGCCGCCCCGCCGCCGACTTGCCCGCCTCGACGAAGCCCTCCAGCCGCGCCTGAGTCGACTTCAGGGCGGTGATGGATTCGGCCTGACGTCCGTATCCGGCCATGTCGGTGGCGATGCGGCCGCTGTCGATCCGCTCCTGCGCCTGCTGCGCGCGGCTCTGGGCGCCCATCAGGTCCAGCAGCGCGGACTGGTAGTTGGAGAAGGTGGCGACGCGGGTCATCTCAGCATCCCGATCAGCGTGTCATACATGTCGCTGGCCGCCTGGATCAGACGGGCCGAGGCGTTATAGGCCTGCTGGAAGGTGGTCATGTTGACCAGTTCCTCGTCCAGGTTGACGCCTTCCTTGGACTGGCGGCGGGTGTTGGCCTCCTCCAGCACCGCCGAGGCGGTGTCGGCCCGGCTCTGGGCGGCGGCGGCGCGACTGCCGATGTCGCCGGAGAAGTCGGCGGCGTAGTTCGACAGGGTCTTGGACCCGCCCGCCGCGCCGCCGGCCGCCGAGAAGCTGACCGTGCGCTTGCCGACGTCCGACAGCGCCAGGGCGCCGCGCCCGTCCGCGGCGCTCAGCGCCGGGGTCCCCGCCGCCGCCGACAGGTTCAGCTGCGCCAGGGCCAGCTTGGACGGGTTCGACTGGATGTCCTGGCGCACCGAGAAGCCTTCCGTGCGCGCCGCGCGCACCCCGCCGCCGAGGCCGAACAGATTGGACATCGTCACGCCCGAGGGAACCTGGCTGGTGGTGTCGCGCACCACCGACAGGGTCGAGCCGGAGCTGTCGTAGCTCTTGAAGGTCAGGGCCCCGGCCCCGTCCAAGCTGAAGGCGCCGTAGCGGCCCACGCCGGTGACGGGATTGTTCAGCGCGCTCAGCAGTTCGCCCATCGTGCCGGCGCCGGCCGGCACCGCGACGCTGATGTCGCGAACCCGCGCCCCGTCCGCCCCGGTGAAACGGAAGGTCACGCTCTCGCCCGGCGTGAAGCCGTGCGGCGACGACAGGGTCAGACCGGTGTCGTAGGTGGTCGGCGCGTCGCTGACCACCAGGTCGTTCAGGCCGAACCAGTGGGAAAAGCCCTTGCCGCCCTTCAGGCTGGGATCGGTCGCGTCGTCGGCGATCGACAGGCCCGCGCCGCCGTCGCCGTTCAGCGTCAGCACGCCGTTGGAGAAGCTGGCGGTGGCCACCCCGGCCAGCTGGGCGTTCAGGCTCGCCAGGTCGGTCGGCGGATTGTTGGTGAAGTCGATCGCCGCCTGGCCGGTGATGACGCCGGCCGCATCCACGGTGGCGACGGTCACGACCCCGCTGAAGCCCGCAAGCGCCGTCTCCAGCGACTGGCCGGTGTTGCGTCCCGTCAGGGTCGAGGGCGCGGGCACGCTGGTGCTGGCGTTGTGGGCGCGGTTCAGCTCGTCGGCGATGCGCGCGGTCAGTTCGGCCAGACGTTCGGCGGCGGCCGGGGCGTCCTGGTCGCGCAGTTCCACCAGCCCCTTGATCTCGCCCGAGCCGACGCCTTCCAGCGCCAGCGAGCGCGCGCCGCTGGGCTCGGTCAGCCAGATGTCGTTGAAGCTGGTCGTGGCCCCCACCGTGCCCGCCGGCGCATAGGACAGGGTGGCGTGCCCCTCGCCCACCAGGGTCGCGCCGGTGTTGGTGCGGATGGTCACCCCGCCGTTGGCGCGCGCCTCCACCTTGACGTCCATCAACTCGCCCAGCTGGTTGATCAGGGTCTGCTGGGCGTTCTGGGCTCCAGTCGCGTCCTGCCCCGTCACGGTCGCGGTGGCGATGGTCTTGTTGAGCTTGTCGATCTGCTCCAGCAGCGGATTGACCGAGTCCACCACCGTGCCCAGCCGGCTGTCGGCCTCCTGGCGCAAGGCCTGGATGCGCTGCGACACCGACTTGGCCTCGTTGAACAGGGCCTGGGTCTTGTAGATGGTCTCCTGCCGCGCGGGCGAGGAGGTCGGCGTCTCGGCCAGGGCGGTGAAGTCGGCGAACAGGCTGTCGATGTCGCCGAACAGGCCGCCGTCCCCGCTGGGATCGCCGAACGCCGTCTGGATCTGGTCGTAGAGTTCGTTGCGCACGGCGTAGCGCGCGGAATCCGCGCTGGCGCTCATGCTCGCCGCCTGCAGGAAGCGGTCGGTCGACAGGCGCACGCGCGCCACATCCACGCCCGCCCCGCCCCCGGCGGTGACGGCGGCCGTCTGGTCGACAACCTTGCGGACATAGCCGGGGGTGTTGACGTTGGAGATGTTGTCCGAGACGACGCGCAGCTGCGTCTGGGCCGTCTGCAGGCCCGACACGCCGATGTTCATGATCGAGTTCAGCGACACGGCCGGCCCTCCCCGCCCAGGCCCGCGCCCGGCAAGCCTTGCCCGGCCACGCGCAAATCTTGCCTCGCCGCACGGCGCAGCGGCCGCCGCAAGACTTTGATTTGCAAAGATAAGCGTTTTTGACGCGGGTTCATGGCCGGACGCGCCGCAAGCCTTGGGCCACGGCGACCCGCGCGCCGATCCGGCCCCCGCGCCAAGCCCGGCAAAATTGCGGCGGCGCACGGCAAGAATGATCCTGCAACCGATGGCCGCTCCTGAGGCCGGTGCCGACAACATACTGATTTCATTCGCCATTGATGAGCGACGACCGGTGGCCCGACGCTTGCGACGGAGGCGGCGAACCTTCCGGGCGCAGCAGGCGCCGCCGTCTTGAAAGCCGCCTCGCGCCCCATGCCTTCCGCCGCCGCCCTCATTGCTGCTGTTCCGGCCGCCGCCGGCGCCGGCGCGCCTGCGCCGGGCGGCGCCGACTTCGGTTCGGCCGAGGCCTTCGCCGCCGCCCTGGCGGGCGTGCGCGAGGGCGTGGTGAAGGACGCCCCGGCCCGGACGCAGGGCGAAACCGCCTCGCGCGTCTCATCGGTCCGGCTGGTCGGTCGCCTGGATCTGGCCGGCCTGGGCGAGGCCGAGGGCCAGGACGTTTCGGCCGCCGCCGCCGCCCTGCCCCGGCCTGAAGGCGCGATCGTCCAGGCCGAAGCCTCGGACGACCTCCTGTCGACGGTCGTCGATGAAACGGCGGAGATCGCGGAGCCGGAGACGCCGGATGTCGCGGGCTCGCTCCCGCCGGTCCCTCAGGGTCAGGTCGCCCCTCCCGTCGCGCCCGCATCCCTTTCGGTCGAACCGTCCGCCGGAACGGGCGACGAGGCGGCGGCGACCCCGCCCGCTTCACCCTTCGCGCCCGCCGCCGCGTCGGACGCCGCCGATCCGCAGGCGGCGCGCATGGACGTGTCCGCGCCCCTGACCCGCGCCGCCCCCGTCGATCAGAAACAGGACGCCGCCACGGACGCGGCCGCGACGCCGACCGAGGGCGCCGCGGCCGTCCCTGCTCAGGGATCGGACGCCCCGCCCCCGTCCAGGACCGAAAAGCCGGCCGCCGCCGTCGAACGTCCCGTTCCGGCCAAGGCCGAGGCGACGGCCCCCGCCGCGCCCGCTTCCGCCGCGCCGACCCCGTCCAACAGCGCCGCCGTCGGGATTGATGCGGCCCTGACCGCCGCCACGCCCGAGACCGTCCCTGTCGTCCGCGAGGCGACAGGGCCGCAGCCCGCGAAGACGGTCGCCTCGGCCGATCCCCTGCCGGCCGCGCCCGCGGCGCCCACGCCCGAACGGTCCGCCCCCGGGGCGGCCGTGACGCCGAAGACGGCCGCCGCCGACGTGCGCTCCGTCGAGGCCCCGGCGGCGGCCGACGCCGGCGCGGTCCAGATCAGCGCCGTCATCCAGAAGCCGGTCGTCAGCCCGGCCGCCCTGGCCCGTCCCCTTGTGGAAGGGCCCGCCCCGGCCGTTTTGGAGGCCTCGCCCGCCGCGACGGCGGAAACCGACGACGCAGCGACGCCGGACGCCGGCGCCGAACCGGCCTCGCCGTCGCAGGACGCCCCGATCCGCCCGAGCGCCGCGGCCGCCCCGCTCGCCGCCTCGATACGGCCCGAGCCCCAGCCGCTGCGTCCGCTGCGCCATGAGGCGCCGGCGCCGTCGACGTCGGAGCCCGGCGACGCCGCTCAGGCGGCCCCGTCGACCGCCGCCGCCGGCCCGGACGTCAAGTCTCAGGCGCCGGCGCTGGCCGACGCTCCCTCGGGCGCGATCCCGCCGCCGGTCCCGGCGGACCCGGCGGCCGCCGACCCGACCGTGGACGCCGTCCCGGCCGAGACCACGCCGGACGCCGCCCGCGCCGACAACCCGGTCGCCCAGGCGCGCGATCCGCTGGCGTCGGCCCTGTCTCGCGCCACCATCGAGACCACCGCCCATCTGGCCGCCCAGATCGCGCGCAAGCTGGAGGGTCGTTCGACCCGCTTCGACATGGTGCTGACGCCGGAAGACCTGGGCCGCGTCGACGTGACCGTGGAAATCGACGCCGACGGCCAGCTGGCCGCGCGTCTGGCCTTCGACAACCCCGCCGCCGCCGCCGACCTGCGGGGCCGCGCCGACGAGCTGCGTCGCCAGTTGCAGGACGCCGGCTTCCAGCTGTCGCAGGACTCGCTCGACTTCTCCCAGCGTGATCCGTCCTCGGGCGGGGGCGCCTTCGACCGCCAGCAGCAGCGCAACGCCCTGTTCGCCGGCGGCTCTCGCCTGGCCGCCCAGGCCGACCTCGCCGCCGCGCCGATCCCCGGCGCCTGGACCAACCATTCCCTGACGCCCGAGCGCGTCGATGTGAGGGTCTGATCATGGCCGACGCCATTTCTTCCGTCGACGCCGCCGGCCGCCTGACGTCGGGCTCGGTCTCGCTGTTCAACAACTTCGAGACTTTCCTAACGCTGCTGACCACGCAGATGAAGAACCAGGATCCGCTGTCGCCGCTGGATTCCAACGAGTTCACCGCCCAGCTGACCCAGATGGCCGGCGTGGAGCAGCAGCTGCTGACCAACGACCTGCTGACCAGCCTGCTCTCGGCCCAGGCCGCCGGCGGCCTGGACAACGCCTCCAACTACATCGGCAAGAACGTCACCGCCGCCTGGACCGCCACCGAGCTGGACGACGGTCAGGCCACCTGGGCCTACGAACTGGCCTCCCAGGCTGACAACGTGACCCTGCAGGTCGTCAACAGCAGCGGCCAGGTGGTCTGGGAAGGCGCCGCGCCGGACAACAGCCAGGGCGTCCACAGCTTCACCTGGGACGGCAAGATGACCGGGGGCGACGTCGCCGACGACGGCGGCGTCTATACGCTGAAGGTCACGGCCAAGAACGCCGCCGGAGGAACCGTCGACGCGCAGGCGCTGATCCAGGGCCGCGTGACCGGCGTCGAGATGTACAACGGCGAGCCCTATCTGGTGATCGGCGATTCCATCCTTCCGCTTTCGACCGTGATCTCGCTCAACGAGGTCAGGGCCGACAACGACACCGACGATACGGAGAATCCGGACGTCCCGACCGAGGAGGCGGCCGCATGATGCGCTCCGCCGCCTTTTCGATGACCGTTACGCTTAAGGAGCGTCCCCAATGAGCCTCAACAGCGCCATGCTGGCCGGCGTGTCCGGGCTGGCCGCCAACTCCGCCGCCCTGGCCGCGATTTCCCAGAACATCGCGAACGTGAACACCGTGGGCTACAAGCGAACCCAGGGTGAATTCCAGACCCTGGTGAACAGCCAGTCCAAGGCCGGCGGCGGCTATTCCGCCGGCGGCGTCGCCGTCTCGGCCCGGTCCTTCATCAGCCAGGAAGGCCAGCTGCAGCGCACGACCGAGAGCACCGACCTGGCCATCGACGGCCAGGGCTTCTTCGTCGTGACCGACAAGGCCGAGGGCGTGGCCGCCACCGACACCCGCCTGTTCACCCGCGCCGGCGCCTTCCGCGTCGACAACATGGGCTATCTGAAGAACAGCGCGGGCCTGTACCTGCAGGGTTGGCCGGTGGATTCCAACGGCGAGATCTCGACCGACCCGTCGGACCTGTCGCGCCTGCGTTCGATCAACATCGGTTCGGTGGGCGGCACGGCCGAGCCGACCACCCGCGTCCAGATCAACGCCAACCTGCGCTCGACCCAGGAGTCGTCGGCCGCGGGCAGCGCCTCGACCTACAAGGGCGTGGAAGACGCCGCCGACGTCGAACACGACGTCTCGGTCCGCTACACCCGCACCGGCGCCAACACCTACGACGTCACCATCAAGTCCGGCACCCAGACCATCACCGGCCAGGCCGCGTTCGATCCCGCGACCGGCGCCCTGACCGGCCTGACCGGCCTGACCGCCAACAACGGCACGGCGGCGGTCGACGGCGCCCTGTCGACCCTGACCTTCACCCCGGCCACCGGCGCGCCCTTCGGCATCGCCCTGGCCGACATCGGCCTGCAGAACAACGTCGCCGCCGCCAGCAAGTACGACGCGTCGGTCAACTCGATGGCGATGTACGACGCCGACGACGACAATCCGGTGGGCGTGAAGCCGGACTTCAAGATGAACATCCCCGTCTCGGACTCGAAGGGCGGCCAGCGCAACCTGGAAATCCGCTTCCTGAAGAGCGACGAGCCCAACATCTGGTACGCCGAGATCGTCTCGGTCCCGCCCGAGGACGTCGTCACCGGCGCACCCTACAGCAACGGCCAGATCAAGACCGGCAAGATCGCCTTCACCCCGTCGGGTCGCCTCGACGTCGAGACGATGCAGAACTGGCCGGCCGGCACGGGCCTGTTCGACGATCCGACGCAGGCCACCCTGACGTTCGAGGAATCCGATCCCGACGAGGTCATCGATCCCCTGAACCCCGCCGACAACGGCCGGGTGAAATGGGCCGACGGCCTGGGCATCGCGGCCCAGACCCTGACCCTGGACCTGAACACCTCGGCCGGCGGCCTCAGCCAGCTGAACACCGCCTCGGTGGTTCAGTCGACCATCACCAACGGCACGGCCTTCGGCAATCTCAGCGAGATCGCCATCGACGACCAGGGCTTCGTCACCGCCATCTTCGACAACGGCGTCATGCGCCGCATCGCCCAGGTCGCGGTCGCCACCTTCCCCAGCCCCGACAGCCTGAAGGAGGTCTCGGGCAACGCCTACGCCGTCAGCCTGCAGTCCGGCACCTTCAACCTGAAGGCGGCGGGCACCGGCGGCGCGGGCTTCATCGCCGCCCAGCAGCTGGAAGCCTCGACCGTCGACCTGTCGCAGGAGTTCACCAGCCTGATCACCACCCAGCGGGCCTATTCCGCCTCGTCCAAGATCATCACCACGGCCGACGAAATGCTGGCCGAGCTGATCAACATCAAACGCTGATCGCCGAGTAGGTAATCATTAGGTTCAATGAATCGTCGCTCAACCATCGTTGAGAATGTCGGCTGTGGAGGGACGGATGTTAGCCGTTCCTTCACCACGACGCTTAAACGGCCCTTAGCGGCGGGCGCGTACTTTCACCGGACTACGGTGTTGGTGAAAGAGGCATAAGCCCA
This sequence comes from Brevundimonas albigilva, assembly GCF_023573565.1. Classification (NCBI taxonomy): domain Bacteria; kingdom Pseudomonadati; phylum Pseudomonadota; class Alphaproteobacteria; order Caulobacterales; family Caulobacteraceae; genus Brevundimonas; species Brevundimonas albigilva. The sequence goes on along the minus strand of NZ_CP097649.1, from coordinate 756,621 downwards.
TGTTGCAAGAGCGACGCCTTAACAGCAAAGGCGAACAATACGTGGTCGGACCCACCGGCACGCCGCTGACCCTGAAAGACCTGCCGCCGTCCAACACGGACCGCTGGGTCATCCGCCGCAAGGCGGAAGTCGTCGCCGCCGTCCGCGGCGGTCTGATCAGCCTGGACGACGCCCTGGCGAAGTATCGCCTGACCGCCGAGGAATTCCTGGCCTGGCAGAAGGCCATCGACAAATGGGGCATGCAGGGCCTGCGCACGACGCGCATCCAGAGCTACCGCTCCTAACCGCTTCCCCGAAGCCGATCAGGGGCCGCGTCCGGCGACGGACGCGGCCCTTGTTCTTTGCGGGGCCTCGAAATCGCGCGGGTTCGGTCCTAAATGGCGGCGATGAGCCTGGTCGAAGACATCTGCCCCGTTCCCGACATCGCCCCTATGACCTCGCAGCAGGACATGGACGCGGCGGTCGAGAGCGCGCGCGCCGCCGTCGGCCTGCCCGTCGGCGCCCGCGTGGTGGCGGCCATGTCCGGCGGCGTGGACTCCACCGTCGTCGCCGCCCTGCTGCACAAGGCGGGCTATGACGTGGTCGGCGTGACGCTGCAGCTCTACGACCACGGCGCCGCGCTGAAGAAGAAGGGCGCCTGCTGCGCCGGCCAGGACATCCACGACGCCCGCCTGGCCGCCGAGGCGATCGGCATTCCCCACTATGTCCTGGACTACGAAAGCCGCTTCCGGGACGCGGTGATCGACCAGTTCGCCGACAGCTATCTGAAGGGCCAGACGCCCGTTCCCTGCATCCGCTGCAATCAGACGGTCAAGTTCCGCGACCTGCTGGACGTCGCCCGCGACCTGGGCGCCGAGGCGATGGCGACGGGCCACTATGTCCGCCGCGCCGTCGCCGGCGATCGCTCGCAGATGCGCAAGGCGATCGATCATTCGCGCGACCAGTCCTACTTCCTGTTCGCCACCACCCAGGACCAGCTCGACTATCTGCGCTTCCCCCTGGCCGATCTGGAAAAGCCCCAGGTGCGCGGCGTCGCCGCCTCGCTGGGCCTCAGGATCGCCGCCAAGCCGGACAGCCAGGACATCTGCTTCGTCCCCACCGGCGATTATCGCACCCTGATCGACCGCCTGCGGCCGCAGGGGCGCGAGGCCGGCGAGATCGTGCACATGGACGGCCGGGTGCTGGGCGCGCATGCGGGGATCACCGACTACACCATCGGCCAGCGCCGGGGCCTGAACGTCGCCGTGGGCGAGCCGCTGTTCGTCGTGCGGCTGGAGCCCGAGGCCCGCCGCGTCGTCGTCGGCCCGCGCGAGGCGCTGCTGACCGCCCGCCTGACGCTGGAAGAGACCAACTGGCTGGGCGACGAGGCCACGATCCACGAAGCCGCCGCCGCCGGCGCGCCCGTCCTGGCCCGCGTCCGCTCGACCCGCCCGCCCTCCCCGGCCCGCCTGGCCCTTGTCGAGGATCAGGTCGCGGTCCTGTTCGACCAGGGCGAGGAAGGCGTCGCCCCCGGCCAGGCCTGCGTCCTCTACGATCCGGCCGACCCCGACCGCGTCCTGGGCGGCGGCTTCATCCGCGACACGACGGCCGCCTTCCAGGCCTAGACCGCGGCATAGACCCTCAGCCGATTGCCGTCGGGGTCGCGGGCCAGGAAGCTGCGTCCCCCGTCCTCGTCGGCCGGCGGCAAGACGATGCGCGCGCCCCGGTCCCACCATTCGATATGAAGCTCGTCGACGGCGGTCGACGCGGCCAGGGCGAAGTCCACCTGGGCCGGCGGGATCGCCGCGCCGCGCCACAGGCTCAGGGTCCGGCCCGGTGACAGGGCGAAGACCGCATGGTCCGCGCTCGCCGCCAGCGGCCGGCGCCGCAGCAGGCCCGAATAGAACCGGGCGGCGGCCTCCGGGTCGGCGACGGCCAGCGGAATGTCCTCGATCTCGGTCATGCGTCCCTCCTGTGCGGCGAGAACAAACCTAGACCGTCATCCTGCCAGTTCCTGTCAGCATGGAGCGTCCTGCGCCGCCGTCTCCCGGCTCGCGCGCCACTGCTTCAGCAGCACCGCCCGGCGCGCCGGGCAACGCGCGTCCAGCACCTCGGCCTCCTCGATCCGGTCGGTGCGGAAATGGCGGAAGTCGGCCCGCAGTTCGCACCAGCCGACCAGCAGCCGCACCCGGTCGAAGAAGGCCAGGGCGAAGGGCCAGATCACCCGCTCGGAGGCGGCGCCGGCTTCGTCGCGGTAACACAGCTTCAGCTTCCGCTCGGTGCGGATCGCCTTTCTGAGCAGCGCCGGATCGACGTGGTCGGCCGGAAACGGCGCGCCGGGCACGACCAGCAGGGCCTCGGCCTCCATCTCGTCCCGCAGGTCCGGCGGAACCACCGCGCCGATCCGCGCCAGGGCGCTCAACGCCGCATCGCGCATCCGCGCGTCGGCCCGGTCCGCCACCCAGCGCGAACCCAGCACCAGCGCCTCGATCTCCTCCGGCGTGAACATCAGCGGCGGCAGCAGGAAGCCGGGCCGCAGCACATAGCCCACGCCCGGCTCGCCCTCGATGGTCGCGCCCTGGGCCTGAAGGCTGGCGATGTCGCGGTAAAGGGTCCGCAGGCTGACCCCCATCTCCTCGGCCAGCGCCTGGCCGCTGACGGGCCGGCGACGCCGCCTCAGGGCGTTCAACAGGTCGAAAAGGCGCTCGGACCGCGACATGGCGCGACCCTAGCAGGCCTGCTGACAAAAAGCGGCAGCAGCCGCTACGCCGCTTCCCTCGGCGGCAGAACCTCTCCGACCGTGGGGCGGTTCTCGGCGCGGGTCAGGCGGATGTCCCTGGGTTTGACGATCTCGCCGCAGCAGTTGCAGGCGATCCGGGGGTTCAGGGTGTGGCCGCAGGTCTTGTGGACCATGTCGATGCCGCTGTCGGTCTCGCCATAGACGTGCTTGTTCCCCCAGGCGTGCAGCGTCACCAGAACGCCGTACAGATCCTTGCCCTTGGCGGTCAGGACGTATTCGTTCCTCGGCGGGCGTTCGGAATACAGGCGCGGCTCCAGCACCCCGTGCTGGACCAGGCTCTTCAGCCGGGCGGCCAGGACGTTGCGCGCCACGCCCAGATTGTCCTGCCACTGTTCGAAGCGGCTGACCCCGTTGAAGGCGTCGCGGATGACCAGCAGCGTCCACGGATCGCCGATCACCTCCAGCGTGGCGGCGATCGAGCAACTCTGGCGGCTGTAGTCGGCGGTGCGTCCCATGCGCGGAAAGTGACCCCGCGTCAGCCTGTTGGCAAGAGGGTTGCCAATCCGAACCCAGTCAGTCAGTCTTGTTTCGCAACGGACTTGCGGGCCTCCCGGCCTTCGGTCCTTGTTCCTTGACTGGCGGAGGGTCCGCCCCGACCCTCCGCGCCTCTTCGGCCCTCTGGATCGCCCATGACCACGTTCCCCGCGCCCCTGTCCCCCGCGCCCCTGTCCCTCGCCCAAGCCCTCGCCTTCCGCCCGATGGAGGATGGCGCCCTGTCAGCCTCGGTGGCGGGCGACTTCTCCAACGGCCCCAGCGGCGCGCCGCCGGAGAAGGGCTTTCCCTTCGGCGGGCTGCTGGCCGCGCTGTGCGCCGAGGGCATGCGCCAGGGCCTGGCGCTGACGGCGCCGCTGCGGACCCTGTCGGTCCAATATCTTTCGGCCGCGCGGTTCGGCCAGCCCGTCGCCTTCCGCCCGCGCCTGCTGCGCGGCGGCCGCAACGTGATCTATGCGGCGATCGAGGCCGACCAGGACGGCCGCATGACGCACCACGCCACCGGCACGTACGGCGTCGATGCGGCGACGCCGCCGCTTTCGCCCCTCCATGCGCCGCCGCCGCCGCTGGAGAGCCTCGACCCGGAGGCGCGCATCGGCGGGCCGATGGCGCCGCACTTCGCGCGCCACGTCGATTACCGCTTCGACGGCGGCCCCAACATTCTGGGCGGCAACGAGGGCCGGCCGGTGGTGGAGCGCACCTGGATGCGGATGGCCGACCGCCGACCGCTGGACGAGGTCGGCCTGTGCTATCTCCTGGACGCCCTCTATCCGCCGGCCTGGACCGCCAGCGCCAGGCCCGCCCCCATGACCACGGTGGACCTGCGCATCGACATCCTGGCCGATCCCACGCCCGCCACGGCGCCGGACGGCTGGGCCTTCTTCGAGTTCAGGATGCTGGACCTGGGCCTGGGCTGGACGGTGGACGAAGCGACCGCCTGGGGGGCCGATGGCGCGCCGCTGGCGATCTCGCGTCAGCGCCGAAAACTGCTGCCCCAGCGCGGCGCCTGAAGTCAGCCTCCGTTCATCGTTATGGGCCATTCTTCCAATTCTCTGAAGGAGCCCTCATGCGTCGTCGAAATCGTCGTTTTCCCGTCGCTCAAATCGTCGTCCTCCTGGGCGGGGCGGCGATGCTCCAGGGCTGCGTCGTCGGCGCGGTCGTCGGCGGGACCGCCGCCGTCGTGGGCGGCGCGGCCAAGGCCGGGGGCGCGGTGGTCGGCGCCGGCTTCGACGCCGTCACCACCTCCGACGAGGAGACGCGCCTGAAACGCGAACGCGAGCAGCGCGACTGGGAGCGCGAACAGCGCCGCTGCGAGCAGCGCCGGCGTCAGGGCCGCGACTGCTAAAGCGTCAGCACGCACCGCTCGTTGATGGTCGGCCGCGCCACCTGGATGCGGCACAGGCCCGGCCAGTCGGGCCGAAGCGTTCGGGCGAACCACAGGCACAGGTTCTCCAGGCTGGGCAGTTCCAGCCCCGGATGCTCGTTCAGCATGCCGTGGTCCAGCGTCTCGGCCGCCGCCTTCAGCGCCCGGTCCAGCGCGCCCAGGTCCGCGACCCAGCCATGCTCGGCGTCCAGCGTCTCGGACCGCACCGTCGCCTCCACCGTGAAGGAATGGCCGTGCACCCGGCGATAGATGCTGCCTTCCGGCTCGTTCGGAAAGTGGTGGGCGGCGTCGAATGTCGCCTGTTTGGTGATCTCGAAGACGGGCATTAGCGGACGCCGATGTATTTGTGGGTCTGGACGCTGAGGCGCCATTGGGGGTGGGTCAGGCAGTATTCGATGGCGGCGGCGGTGTTGGCGGCCTGGTCCGGACCGTCCATCGGCTGCAGCCAGAAGCGCTCGAACTCCAGCGCCTCGAACCGCTCGGGCATGGCGGCCGGTTGCGGATAGACCAGCTTCAGCTCCTGCCCGCGCGTCTGCACCACCGGCGCGTCGGCCTTGGGGCTGATGCAGACCCAGTCGATCCCGTCGGGCGCCGCCAGCGTGCCGTTGCTCTCGATGGCGATCTCGAACCCGCGCGCGTGCAGCGCCGCGATCAGCGGCTCGTCCAGTTGCAGCAACGGCTCCCCGCCCGTGCAGACCACCAGCTTCGGATCGCCCTCGCGCCCCCGCCACATCGCCGCGACATGGTCCGCCAGCACGCCGGCCGTGGAGAACTTGCCCCCGCCGTCGCCGTCCACGCCGACGAAGTCCGTGTCGCAGAAGGTGCAGACCGCGCTCGCCCGATCCTGCTCGCGCCCGCTCCACAGATTGCAGCCGGCGAAGCGCAGGAAGACCGCCGGCCGGCCCGCCTGCCCCCCCTCGCCCTGCACCGTGAGGAAGACCTCCTTGGCCGAATAGGTCATCGGGCCGAGACCCATTCCTCGTATCCGGCCGCGCGCAACTCGCACGCCGGGCATTCGCCGCAGCCGTAGCCCCAGGCATGACGATGCGCCCGGTCGCCCCGGTAGCAGGTGTGGCTGTCCTCGACGATCAGCTCGACCAGCCCGTCGCCGCCGATCCGGTGCGCCAGCGCCCACGTCTCGGCCTTCGTCAGCCACATCAGCGGCGTGTCGATCACCACCGGCTTGTCCAGCCCCAGGGACAGCGCCCGCGCCATCACCTCCATCGTCTCGTGGCGACAGTCGGGATAGCCCGAATAATCCGTCTCGCACATGCCGCCGACCAGCACCTCCAGCCCGCGCCGATCCGCCAGCGCCGCGGCCGCGACCAGGAAGATCAGGTTGCGCCCCGGCACGAAGGTCGTCGGCAGGCCGCGCGCGTCCATCTCGATCTTGCGATCGGCGGTCAGGGCGCTCTCGGCGATCCGGCCGTATCCGGTCAGGTCGATCACATGATCCTCGCCCAGCCGCCCGGCCCAGGCCGGCAAGGCCCTGGCCATGCCGTCACGCACCGCCTGGCGGGCCTGCATCTCCACGAGGTGACGCTGGCCGTAGTCGAAGCCGACCGTCTCCACCCGCTCGAACCGCTCCAGCGCCCAGGCCAGGCAGGTGGCGCTGTCCTGCCCGCCCGAGAACAGGACGAGGGCCGAGGTCGAAGGGGTCGTTTCCTGGATGACGCTCATGACAAACCTGCGGTCGGCCGCCGGCCGCGCGCATGCAAAGGGGGTGGGGACCGCATATGGGTCGGGCGCGGCTTCTACACCACCCCGGCCGCCGCTGCAAAAGCCGCGGGATGACGCCGCTGCGCCGAATCGCCGGCGGCGCCCCGCACTTAACGATTCCGCAAAGCCTTCAACGGCATGGTCCCTTCAGTAGTGGAGTATCAGGCCGCATGCCGACCATCGAGGCCCTCTGTGAGCGTCCGAAGCCGATCGCCCCGACGACGTTGGGGTCGGAGGTCTTTGCGCGTTTCCGCAGGGAGCCGGACACGCTGGTCATTCCGGTGGTCGAGGACGACCGCCCCATCGGCCTGATCGAACGCACGACCTTCCTGGAAAAGATCGCCGGCCCGTTCGGCCACGCCCTGTACGAAGGTCGCGCCGTCACCTTCGTGATGGACGCCGAGCCGGCGGTGGTCGAAGCGGGCGTCCGCATCGACGCCTTCTGCGACATCATGCTGAAGGGCGGCCCCGCCGCCTTGCTGCGCGGCTTCATCGTCACGCGCAACGGCCTTTATTACGGCGTCGGAACCGCCGCGACGCTGTTGCAGGCGGTCAACCAGCGCCAGCGCGACCAGAACCGCGAACTGGCCGAACAGGCCGAGGCGCTCAGCGACACCCGCGCTCAGGCCCTGGCCGCCGCCCGCGCCAAGAGCCAGTTCCTGGCGATCATGAGCCACGAGTTGCGCACGCCGATGAACGGCGTCCTGGCCGTCGCCGAACTGCTGCGCCGCCAGCCGCTGAACGAGGCCGCCCAGGCCCACGTCCAGACCATCATGGACTCGTCCGAGACCTTGCTGCGCATCCTGGAAGACGCGCTCGACCTGTCCAAGGCCGAGGCCGGCGAGCTGGAGCTGTCGCCGGCGCCCACGCCCCTTCGCGCCCTGACCGACGACATCCAGGCCCTGTGGGAGCCGCGGGCGTCGCAGGACGGCGTGACCCTGCTGGTCAGCTATGAGGGCGACACCGAACTGGCCGCCGTCATCGACGGCGTGCGGGTCAAGCAGGTGTTCAACAACCTGATCGGCAACGCCCTGAAATTCGCCCGCAACGGCGTGGTCGAGGCTGGGATGAAGGCCTGGGTCGACAACGGCCGCGTCCGCATCGAGGCCCGCGTGCGCGACGACGGTCCCGGCGTCGATCCCGACCGCGTGGATTCCATCTTCGAGCCCTTCGTGCACGGATCCGGCCCGGACGGCGCCGGCCTGGGTCTGTCGATCTGCCGCCAGGTGATCGACCGCATGGGCGGGCGCATCTGGGCCGAGAACAACGCCGGCCGGGGCGCCACCTTCGCCTTCGACCTGACGGCGGAACGCGCCGTGATCGAGCAGGAGCAACCGTCCAACGTCTCGGACCTGGCGGACTTGGAGCTGAAGAGCGCGCCCCACATCCTGATCGTCGACGACAACGCCACCAACCGCGTCGTGGCCCAGGCGCTGTGCGAGATGTTCGGCTGCAGCTCCGAACTGGCCGAGGACGGCATGGAGGCCCTGGCGGCCGTGCAGGAGCAACGCTTCGACCTGATCCTGATGGACATCAAGATGCCCCGCATGGACGGCGTCCAGGCCACCCAGGCCATCCGCGCCCTGCCCGGCGCCGCGGGACGCACCCCGATCGTGGCCCTGACCGCCAACGCCGATCCGGACGACGCCAAACACTATCTGTCCATCGGCATGGCCGCGGTGGTCGAAAAGCCGATCAAGCCGGAACGGCTGCGCATGGCCATGAACGCCGCCCTGACCGAAGACGAAGAGGCCAGCGAGGCCGCCGACGGCCGCTCCGCCGCCTAGGCGCCCTCGGCCGCCTCGTCGGGCCGTTCGTCCTCTTCGTCATAGCCGACCAGGCGAAGCGCGCGGGCCTTCATTCCCCGCAGTTCCGCCCAGCGCAGCAACCCCTCCTCGCGCCCGTGGGTGATCCAGACCTCCTCGGGGTCCAACTCCTCGAAGGTCGCGGTCAGTTCGCCCCAATCCGCATGGTCTGAGATCACCAGCGGCAGTTCCACGCCACGCTGGCGCGCGCGCGCTCGAACGCCCATCCAGCCCGAGGCGAAGCCGGGGATAGGGTCTGCGAATCGACGCGCCCAGCGGTCCTGGATGGCGCCCGGCGGCGCGATGGCCACCTCGCCCCCCAGGGCGCCGCGAGGCAGGTCGCGGGTCGGCAGAAGCGGGCCCAGCGCCACGCCCTCGCGCTCGTAAAGGGCGTTCAACCGCTCCATCGCGCCGTGGACGTAGATGGGCCGGCTCCAGCCCGCCTCGCGCAACAGACGAATGATGCGCTGCGCCTTGCCCAGCGCATAGGCCCCGACCAGATGGGCCCGCTCTGGGAACTGTCCCAGCGAGCGCACCAGCCGGCCGATCTCCTCGCCATCGGGGGGATGCCGAAAGACCGGCAGGCCGAAGGTCGCCTCCGAAATGAAGACATGGCAGGGCACGGGCTCGAACGGCGCGCAGGTCGGATCGCGCCGGCGCTTGTAATCGCCCGACACCACCATGGTCAGTCCCTTCCACCGGACCTCGACCTGGGCCGAACCCAGGACGTGACCGGCGGGGACCAGGCGCAGGTCCACCCCGTTGATCGCCGTCGCCTGCCCGTACTCCGCCGCCTGCTCGCGGCCGGCGAAGTCGTCGCCATAGCGTTCCGCCATGATGGCCAGCGTCTGCCGGGTGGCCAGCACCGAGCCGTGCCCTGCTCGGGCGTGATCGGAGTGGCCGTGGGTGATCACCGCCCGATCCACGGGCCGGACGGGATCGACGTAGAAGTCGCCCGGCGGGCAATAGAGGCCGGCCGGCGTCGGGTGCAGCAAGTCTTCGGGTCGGATCATCTCCCTCTAACGCCCTCGACGCGCTCCGGTCGCGCTTCCTAGAGTGGCCCGACGGAATCGCACGGAACCCCCATGGCCGACAGCACCCTGATCGACATCCTGCCCCAGCTCGCTTCGGGCGCGGCGCACACCCACGCCCTGGGCTTCGTCTTCGAGGGGCTGCACGACGAGGCGTCGCCACGCATCCGCGTCCCGTACCGCCCCGAATGGATCGGAGACCCGGACACCGGCGTCCTGGCGGGCGGATTGGTGACGACCCTGCTGGATCACGTCGGCGGCCTCGCCGTCTGGGTCGCCATGGACGCCTTCCAGCCCGTGGCCACGCTGGACCTCAGGGTCGACTACATGCGGGCGGCCGAGCCGGGCCGCGACCTGTTCGCCCAGGCGCGCTGTTTTCGCCTGACCCCGACCATCGCCTTCGTGCGCGGCTGGGCGTTCGAGGACGACCCTTCGAACCCGGTCGCGGCGTCCCAGGCCGCCTATGTGGTCAACACCTCCCGATCCGCCAAGACGGAGGCCGCCGCATGACCCCGCCCCTGCTGGACCGTCTTCCCTATGCGCGGTTTCTGGACCTGCGGACGCAGATGAACGGAGACGAGCTGACCGTGGTGATGCCGTTCGCGGACCGACTGATCGGCAACCCGATGCTGCCGGCGCTGCACGGGGGCTCGACGGCGGCTCTGCTGGAGATGACGGCGATGGCCCAGGTCGCCCTGGCCTTTCCCGGCGCGCGGCTGCCACGTCCCATCAACGTCACCGTCGCCTATCTGCGCACGGGCCGGCCACGCGACGTCTTCGCGCGCGCCAGCATCAGCCGCGCCGGTCGCCGCGTGGCCCATGTGCTGGCCGAGGCGTGGCAGGACAGCCGCGACCAACCCATCGCCTCGCTGACGGCGCATTTCCTGCTGGAAGACGGCGCCTAGACCGGCGTTTGCGCCGATCCGCACATCCCGTCACTCATGATGCACGCGCATGGCGCGCGCGGTCAACTTCCCCTGATTGCAGGCAAGTAAACAGACCCCTAGGAAACAAGGTTAAATCGTGTTAGGGTTAAGGCCTCGTTGACCATACCCATAGGGGCTTTTCATGGACCGCACTGAAGTCGTCGCTGGCGTCGCCGGCGATCTCTACGCCACCGAACACGCCATCGACGCCGCCATCACCCAGGCCACGACCCTGGTGCAATCGTTCATCGGCGCCCGTGCGGCCCTCGAGCTTTCCCCTGTCGCCGCCACGGGCTCGCAAGCCAAGGCGATGGAAGCGATCGCCGCCCTGGCGACGGCGCGCGAAGCCATCGTCGCCTGCCACGCCGAAATGCAGAAGGACCACCGCCGCCTGGGTTGGGGCACCTACGCCGCGGGCCCGGTCGGCAAGCCCGACGACTGGCTCGACCCGCAGCCGCGCGAACGCACCAAGAACCACCTTCGCGTTGCGTGAAATTACGGTAACCTGAGCGGTATCCGGTACCCGCACCGCTCATTTTAGGTCATTATCGCCCCCAAGGCTGATCGGCTTTGGGGGCGATGTCGTATGTTCAATATGCTCTATGCCCAGATCGGGGCCATCGTGATGATCGCGATGTGCATCTTCGCCTTTCTGAAAGGCGGGGATGTGGAGCGTATCGGCGCCGGGGCCTATCTGCTGGCCTGGTTCGCCTCCATCCTGGTGCAGGGCGATACGGCCACGGCCGCCATACCCTACGGCATGTTCCTGATCGACCTGATGACGCTGGTGGTGTTCGTGGCCCTGAGCTGGCGGTATCGGCGGACCTGGCCCGTGTGGGCGGCCGGGCTGCAACTGATGACGGTGATGAGCCACCTCCTGATCATGACGGATGCGCGATTGCCGATCACCTCGCTCTACACGGTGATGAATCTGGTCAGCTATTTGACCATCGGCTGCATCGCCGTCGGCACCTTCTGGGCCTGGCAGGAGCGGCGGGCCGCCGGGCTGGAATAGGCAGACATTCCTATCTCGTTGCGATAGGCTGAGGCGAATCGCTTCCGGAGGGCGTCATGCCCCTGTCTCATGCCCGATTGTGGAAGGCGCTGGACGCCCTGGCGCGCCGTGAAGGCCTGTCGCCGTCCGGTCTGGCGCTGAGGGCGGGTCTGGACGCGACCGCCTTCAACCCGTCCAAGCGTTTCGGCGCCGGCGATCCCCCTCGGCCGCGCTGGCCCTCCACCGAAAGCCTGACGCGCATACTGGAGGCGACCGGGGTCTCGCTGGCCGACTTCGCCGCCCTGGCGGACGATGCGCCCCCAACGCCCGCCGTCATTCCGCTTCTGGGCCTGGCCCGCGCGGGCCAGGACGGCTTCTTCGACGAGGCGGGTCTGCCGGTCGGCGACGGATGGGATCAGACCGAACTGCCCCGACCGTCCGCCGGCCTGTTCAGCCTCAGGATCAGCGGCGACTCCATGGCTCCGGCCTATCGCGACGGAGACCGGGTCATCGTCGACCGCGAGGCCGCTCCGCCGAGACGCGGGGATCGGATTGTCGCCCGACTGGCCACGGGCGAGGTGGTGGCCAAGGAACTGGCGCGCCTGACCTCCCGGACCGCGACCCTGACCTCGGCCAATCCCGACTATCCGCCCCGGGTCGTGCCGCGCGCGGATATCGAGTGGATGGCGCGCATCCTGTGGGTCAGCCAATAGAGAACCCCCGCCCGGCGGACCGGACGGGGGTTCGTGCTCAGCGGCGCACCGCGAGCGATTCATCGTGATCGCCGGGGACCTTTGGGGGCGAAGGAGGTCCCGGGCGGCTCACGACGCCAGGGGGGCCTCAGTTGGCCGTGACGTAATGGGCGTTGACCCAGCCGCCGCCGGCGATCTGAATCCACTCGCCCTGCGAACCGATGGCGGTGAAGGGCTGGCCCGCCGACAGACTGCCGGCTTGGCGGTAGCCGGTTCCCGGACCGCTGCGGATGCGAAGGTTGGACGAGGCGCGATAGGTGTTGGCGTTCGCCTGAGACGCCGCGCGGGCGCGCTGCTGGTTGCAGCCGATGTAGGAACCGGCCGCAGCGCCGGCGCCGGCGCCGACCACCGTGCCCAGGGTGCGCTCGTTGCGGGCCAGATTAGAGCCGACCACGCCGCCGACCACCGCACCCAGAAGCGCGCCGGCTTGCTGGCGGCCGCCCGGGGCGTCGCAGTTGGTCACGCCGTTGGCCTGGGCCTGGGCCGCCATCGGAGCAGCGGTGACCAGGGCGGCCAGCGCCGCGGCGGTGGCCAGACCGGTGTTCAAGATCTTGTTCGACATGGCTCTTCTCCTGTCATCGAGTGCGTCGATGGACAGAACAATGCCGCCGCCAAGCTGAAGGCTCCCGGAGCCGCGCGGTTATTTTCGGTTCATGTTCGCTGCGGCTGCCGGCCTTCGGCCTGCTTGAGCCGCAGGTCGTCAATCCTCCCCCGTGAAGCGCAGCGTAACGGGGGTGGGGGACCGCGAAGCGGTGGAGGGGGCGGACGCCGCACCGGAGGACGGGATTAAGACCGGATCCCGCCGGACACATCGCGCCCGTTTCCGCCCCCTCCACCACCCTTCGGGCGGGCCCCCTCCCCCGCTTCGCGGGAGAGGATCGTTACCCCGCCAACTCCCCGTTCGCGCCGGCCTCGATCAGAGCGATCGTCTGCGGCAGGCCGTAGATCGCCGCGAACGACCCGAAGCGCGGCCCCTGCGATGCGCCCAGCAGCACTTCGTACAGAGCCCCGAACCACCCCCGCAAAGGCTCGAACCCATGGTCCTTGCCCACGGCATAGACCTCGTTCTGGATCGCCTCGCCATCGGTCGTGTCCGCCGGCAGGGCCTTCAACCGTTCCGCCAGATCCAAGAGCGCCGCCTTTTCCTTCGCGTCCGGCAGACGGTAGGACTTCGCCGGCTTCACGAAGTCCTCGTAGTAGTTCAGCGCGTGGTCCATCAGCCGGTCGAGCAGCGGCTCATTTTCCGGGGTCGCTTCCGGCAGGTAGCGCGCGAAATAGGCCCACAGCTGATCCTTGCTGGACGCATTGGCCACCCCCACCAGGTTCAGCAGCAGGGCGAACGACACCGGCGACGTATGCGACGGCGGATCGCCGGCGTGGATCGACCAGACGGCGTTGTCGATCCGCTTGGCCGGCTCCTGCGTCTTGTAGCTTTCGACGAAGGCCAGATAGTCGTCGATCGCCCGCGGAATGACGTTGAAATGCAGGCTCTTGGCCGACTTCGGCGACTGGAACATGTACCACGACAGGCTCTCGGGCGTGCCGTAGCGCAGCCATTCCTCCATCGTCAGGCCGTTGCCCTTGGACTTGGAGATCTTCTTGCCCTCGATGTCGAGGAAGAGTTCGTAGTTGAAGCCTTCCGGCGGCGTGCCGCCCAACGCGCGACAGACCTTGGACGATTCCCGCACGCTTTCGATCAGGTCCTTGCCCGACATCTCGTAGTCGACATCCAGCGCGGTCCAGCGCATGGCCCAGTCCGGCTTCCACTGCAGCTTCACATGGCCGCCGGTGACCGGAACCTCGGTGCGTCCGCCGGCCGGATCGTCGAAGACGATGGTGCCCTTTTCGACGTTCCGCTCCAGCGTCGGAACCTGCAGCACATGGCCGGTGATCGGGCTGATCGGCAGGAACGGCGAATAGGTCGCCCGGCGTTCCTCGCCCAGGGTGGGCAGCATGATGGCCTGGACCGCATCGAATCGTTCCAGCAGGCGCAGCAGCACTTCGTCGAACCGACCCGACCTGTAGGTCTCGGTCGAGGACATGAACTCGTAGTCGAAGCCGAACGAGTCCAGGAAGGCCCGCAGCCGCGCGTTGTTGTGCGCGCCGAAGCTGTCGTGCGTGCCGAACGGATCGCGCACCTGGGTCAGGGGCTTGTGCAGGTCTTCGGCTAGCATTTCCGGATTGGGGATGCCCTCCGGCACCTTCCTCAGCCCGTCCATGTCGTCGGAGAAGGCGATCAGACGCGTCGGCCAATGGTCGCCGGTCAGGGCGCGGAAGGCGTTGCGCACCATGGTCGTGCGCGCCACCTCGCCGAAGGTGCCCATGTGCGGCAGGCCCGAGGGACCGTAGCCGGTCTCCAGGATCACCGACCGTTGCAAGGCCTCGAACGTCGCCAGCGCCTCGTCGGTCTTGCCGGCGTCGATCAGCAGTTTGGCCGCGTCACGCTCGGCGTCGCTCAGCCGCTTCTTGAGCACATGGGCCAGAAGATTGCGGGCTTGTTCGAAAGGCCACGAGCGGGCCTCGCGGGCGAGGGTTTCGAGGTTCTGCAGCATGGGCCGAGCGTTTGGCCCGTCCACGCGCCCCGGTCAACGCCTCAGCGGCGCCGGCCGACCGCCCACGCCGTGACGGCCGCGCCGGCCGCCACGATCAGCGCGTCCTCGATGACGCCGCTCTTGGTCTGGCCGATCCGCCGCATGGCCCTCTTGCGGCCCGCCAGGGTTAGATAGGCCAGCGGCACGGCCGTGCCGACGGCCAGAGCGGCCCCGGTCTTTTCGCGGCCGCGCGGCGCCAGGGCCGCCCCGGCGATGCCGGCGCTCATGACGCGCGCCAGCAGCCCCAGGAAGACCGTGCGATCCGGCGCGGACTTCATCTTGTCGCCGAACAATTCGCCGACGCCCATCGCCAGGGCTCCGAACTTGAACAGCGGATGATCCAGCAGGACCAGTCGGCCGGGCGTGCGCGCATGGGCCAGGCGCGCCCCGGCGATGGCGGCCATCGGGGTCATGGACCGGGCGCTGGCGACCGCGCCGATGAGGACGGAGGGGAGAAGACGGATCGGGTTCATCCGCATCAAACACGCCAGTCGCCGCACGGTTCACAGGCGTCGGCCCCTTGACCCCCTGCCCGCCTCGTGGCCTGTGCCCGGCCTGATGAAAACCGCCGATTTCGATTTCGACCTGCCCGAGGACCGCATCGCCCTGCGTCCGGCCGATCCGCGCGATTCCGCCCGTCTGCTGGTGGTCAGGGACGGCGCCCTGGATGACCGGATCATCCGCGACCTGCCCGACTTCCTGCAGCCCGGCGACGCCCTGGTGTTCAACGACACCCGCGTGATCCCCGCCCGCCTTTCCGGCGTCCGCCAGCGTTCCGGACCCGAGGGCGAGCCCCTGGTCGTCGACGTCGAGGCGACCCTGCATCACCGCGACGCGCCCGACGTCTGGTCCGCCTTCATGAAGCCCGGCAAGCGCATCAAGCCGGGCGACCGCATCCGCTTCGCACGCGGAACCGACGCCGCCTGCGACCTGGGCCGGCTGGACGCCACGGTCCAGGCCAAGGGCGAGGACGGCCTGGTCGCGCTGACGTTCGACCTGTCCGGCCCGGCGCTGGACGACGCCATTCGCGACGTGGGCGTCATGCCGCTTCCGCCCTACATCGCCGCCAAGCGGCCCGAGGACGATCGCGACCGGTCGGACTACCAGACCGTCTTCGCCGAGCACGACGGATCGGTCGCCGCGCCCACGGCGGGACTGCATTTCACCCCCGCCCTGCTCGACGCCATCCGGGCGAAAGGCGTCTCAACCCACGCCGTGACGCTGCACGTGGGCGCCGGCACCTTCCTGCCGGTCAAGGCCGACGACCTGGCCGACCACAGGATGCACAGCGAATGGGGGGAGGTGTCGGGCGAAACCGCCGCCGCCCTGAACGCCGTCCACGCCCGGGGGGGGCGCATCGTCTGCGTGGGCACCACTTCCCTGCGCCTGCTGGAAAGCGCGACGGCCGAGGACGGCGAAATCCGTCCCTTCCACGGCGATACGGCCATCTTCATCACGCCGGGCTATCGCTTCCGCGCCGTCGACGTTCTGATGACCAACTTCCACCTGCCGAAGTCGACCCTGTTCATGCTGGTCGGCGCCTTCGCCGGGCTTAAGACGATGAAGGCGGCCTACGCCCACGCCGTAGCCGAAGGCTACCGCTTCTACTCCTACGGCGACGGCTCGCTGCTGTTCCGCGCCTGAGCCTGATCCGAGGGATCAGGCCCCGGATTCAGGCGAGAGCGGCCCTCAGTAGAGGCCGCTCAGATCCTCGGCCGGCTCTCGTTTGGGCGGCGGCGGGGCGGACGGCGGCGGCGCGGTGGCGGCCGCAGCGGCCGCGGCGGCCTCTTGCTCGCGGCGGATCACGTCATAGTAGTTCTGCGGCCCTTCAGGGATGACCGGGGCCTGGACCGGCGGCGGCGCCTGGCGCTCGGTGCCCGGCCGGAACGCCTCCTCCACGCCGCGCACCATGCGGAAGACGGCGTTCTTGGGTCGCACGAAGGGCCGGGCCGGGCGCTGTTCCAGCGCCGTCTGCATGAACTGGGTGAACACCGGCACGGCGGCGGTCGAGCCGGTCTCGCCGTAACCCAGCGGCCGGTTGTCGTCGAACCCGATGAAGACCCCCACCACGATGTCGGTGGTGAAGCCCACGAACCAGGCCGAGCGATATTCGTTGGTCGTGCCGGTCTTGCCCGCCACCCAGCGGCCCAGGCCCCGCGCGCCGGTCGCCGTGCCCCGCTGGACCACGCCCTCCAGCATGGAGCTGATCTGATAGGCGGTGATCGGGTCGATGACCTGGGTTCCGCGTGGCTGCAGGCGCGGCGATTCCTGGCCCGAGAAGCCGCGGCCGCATTCGCGGCACTGGCGGCCGTCGGCCTTGAAGATCGTTTCGCCGTTCCGGTCCTGGACGTAGTCGATCAGATAGGGCTGCACCCGGCGCCCGCCATTGGCGAAGGCGGCGTAGGCGGCGGTGATGTCGTAGGGCGTGACCTCGCCGGCCCCCAACGAGACCGACAGATTGGGCGTCAGGCCCGGCAGGCCCATCCGCTCGGACTGCTCCACGATCCGCTTCATCCCGACCTGCTGGGCCAGGCGCACGGTCATGACGTTGCGCGACAGCTCCAGGCCGCGCCGGAGCGTCTGCGGCCCGTAGTATTCGCGGCTGTAGTTTTCGGGCGACCAGCGCTGGCCGTTCGGTCCGCCGGCGAAGCTGATGGGGGCGTCCAGAACGATGGAGGCCGGGGTGAAGTCTCCCTCCAGCGCCGTTGCATAGACGAACGGCTTGAACGACGACCCCGGCTGGCGCTTGGCCTGGGTCGCGCGGTTGAAGCTGGAGAGCGCGTAGGAATAGCCGCCGACCATCGCCAGCACCCGGCCGGACTGCGGCTCGATGGCGACCAGGGCGCCGTTGACGCGCGGCACCTGCTTAAGCGCGTACTGGCCGCCCGTCTTCTGCACATGGATCAGGTCGCCGCGCTTCAGCGGCCGGTTGGCGTTGGCCCAGGCGGCGTCGGCGGCGATCAGGGTTCCGGCGGCGTCATCGCGCGCGGTGCGGATGCGCACCGTATTGCCGCTGACGCTCTCGACGGCGGCGACCTCCCACGAGCGACGCTCGGGCGGGGTCTTCTGCTGTTCCAGGGCGGCCTTTTCCCAGCCGTCGGCGAAGTCGGTCGTGCCCCAGGCGCCGCGCCACCCGTGGCGGCGGTCGTAGTTTTCCAGCCCCTGCATCAACGCCTCGCGCGCGGCCGTCTGCAGCGTGGGGTCCAGGGTGGTGCGCATGTAGAAGCCGCCGGCCCGCAGCTGTTCGCCGAACTGGGGATTGGCCGCGGCCTGGCGACGCGCCTCTTCCACGAAGAAGTCGGCGTCCTTGTAGTCGGCGCGCTGGGGCGCGTCGCGGGTGACCAGCGGCGCGGCGCGGGCCTGCTGCAGCTCGGCCTCGGTCAGCCAGCCGCTCTGCTCCATCTCGCCCAGCACCCAGTCGCGCCGGCCCTTGGCCGCGCCGGGATGGCGCTTGGGATGATAGTTGTTGGGCCCCTTGGGCAGGGCCGCCAGGAAGGCCGCCTCCTGCGGGGTCAGCTGGGCCAGCGACTTGCCGAAATAGTTGTAGGCGGCCGAGGCGATGCCGAACGACCGATATCCGAGGAAGATCTCGTTCAGATACAGCTCGAGGATCTGCTCCTTGGACAGGGTCGCCTCCAGGCGGTTGGCCAGGATGGCTTCCTTCAGCTTGCGGTTCAGGCTGGTCTCGTTGGTCAGCAGGACGTTCTTGGCCACCTGCTGGGTGATGGTCGACCCGCCTTCCAGCCGTCGCCCGCTGGCCAGGTTCAGCACGTTCTTGATCGAGGCGCGGGCGATGCCCGAAACGTCGATGCCGCCGTGCTGGAAGAAGCTGCGGTCCTCGGCCGCCAGAAAGGCGTGGATCACGGTGTCCGGAATCTGGTCGTAGGAAACGTAGATTCGGCGCTCGTCGGAGAATTCCCCGATCAGGGTGCCGTCGCCGGCGTAGACGCGCGTCGCCGTCGGCGGGCGATAGTCGGCCAGCTCGGACGCGTCGGGCAGGTCGTGGAACAGCCAGGCCGCATAGACCGCGACCACAAGGCCCGCCAGGGCGATCGCGCCCAGCAGAAGCATTCCGGCCCACACGAACCAGCGTTCGGCAATCTTCACCCATGCACTCCGAAAGACGCGCCCCGAACGGCTGCTTTAGCCCGCGTCGCCCCCTTGATGCTAGGGCGCCGATGCAACGCCCCTTCCTCCTCTCCCGTTAGGCCCCATATCGCAAGCCTCACCGCAAAGGAGCCTGTCCCATGGAAGTCCTGTACCGCGCCCAGTCCACCGCATCCGGCGGCGGCCGCGAAGACGGTCGTTCCGCCACCGACGACGGCAAGATCGACGTAAAACTGTCCACGCCCAAGGAGATGGGCGGCAAGGGCGGCGACGGCACGAACCCCGAGCAGTTGTTCGCCACCGGCTACGCCGCCTGCTACCTGGGCGCCCTGCGTCTGGTCAGCGGCAAGGCCGGCACGCCCGTCGGCTCCGACACCAAGGTCACCGCCGGCGTCGGCTTCGGCAAGAACACCAAGGGCGAAGGCTTCAACTTGGATGTCGACCTGACCGTCTCCGACCACGGCCTGGAGCCGTCCGTCATCGACGACCTGATCCAGAAGGCCCACCAGGTCTGCCCCTACTCCAACGCCACCCGCGGCAACGTGGACGTGCGGCTGAGCGCCGTGTGATCTCATGGCCGCCGTCCCGCCCGTCCTGATCGTCGGCGCCGGTCCGGTCGGGTTGGCGGCGGCCCTCTTCCTGACCCGTCGAGGCGTTGTGGTCCGCATCCTCGACGCCGAGCCCGCGCCGCGCACAACCTCGCGCGCGCTGGGCGTCAATCCCCGCACCCTTGACCTCCTTGAGGAAACTGGCGTCACCGACGCCATCCTGGCCGAAGCGCAGCCCATCCGCGCCTTGGCGCTGCACCATCGCGGTCGCCCGCTGGCGAAGATCACGCCTGACTGGACAGCCCTGGGCGCCCGCCATCCGATGGTCATCCTGCCGCAAGCGCGTTCCGAGGCCCTGTTTATCGACGCCTTGTCCCGTCTGGGCGTCCAGGTCGAACGGGGCTGCGCGCTCGCCTCCATAGCCCAGACCTGCGACGCGGCGACGGCCGTGCTGGTCGATGGCCAGACCATCACCGCTCCTGTTGTCTTCGCAGCTGACGGCGCCCATTCTGTCGCCCGGCGGTCTCTGGAGATCGGTTTTCCCGGCGACGGCTGGCCGGAGCCCTGGCATCTGATGGATGTGGACCTGGATGGCCCGCCCGCCGATGAGGGCTGGATCGACTTTCAGCCGGACGGCGGCTTCATCTGCCTGCCTTTTTCTGGTCGGTCCTTTCGCCTGTTCGCCTTCGGTCGCCCCTTGCTCGAACGTATCCCGCACGGCTGGCGCGTGGGGGAAATCCATTGGCGCAGTGAATTCAGGATATCCCACCGCATAGCCGAACGGCTGACGATCGGCCGCGTGGCTTTGGGCGGAGACGCCGCCCATATCCATTCTCCCGTGGGGGCGCGGGGCATGAACCTGGGAATCGAGGACGCCTACGTCTTCGCGGCCTGCGCCGCCGACTTTTTGAGCGGCGAGACCGATCGTCTCGAATCCTATCACGGCCTGCGCCATCCCGTGGACGCCGCCGTCGTTCGCAACGTGCGCGCCCTGACCGGCTTCATTAGGAACACAGGCCCCGTCGCCGAGCTGGCGAAGCGGACGGTCCCTCCCATCGCCATCCGTTTTCCGCCGCTGATCAATCGTGTCCTCGGGATCGGCATGGGCCTCGACCACCCGGTCCGCCTGCGCTAATCGCACACCCATGACCTCCCCGCTCGACGCCTCCCCCGATCCGCTGCTGACGCTGGAACCGACCCGCCGCGTGACGCTGCGCGAAGCCTTCGGGATCGACAGCGACATGACCGTGCCCGCCTTCGCCGAGCGCGACAGCCATGTGCCCGAGATCGACGACGCCTATCGGTTCGACCCGCAGACCACGATCGCCATCTGCGCCGGCTTCGCCTTCGACCGCCGCGTCATGGTCCAGGGCTATCACGGCACCGGCAAGTCGACCCATATCGAACAGGTCGCCGCCCGCCTGAACTGGCCGCTGGTGCGCATCAACCTGGACAGCCACGTCAGCCGCATCGACCTGATCGGCAAGGACGCCATCGTCCTGCAGGACGGCAAGCAGGTCACCGAATTCCGCGAAGGCATCCTGCCCTGGTCGCTGCAGCGCCCGATCGCCCTGGTGTTCGACGAATACGACGCCGGCCGCCCGGACGTGATGTTCGTCATCCAGCGCGTGCTGGAGGCGCAGGGCCGTCTGACCCTGCTGGACCAGAACCGCGTGATCCGGCCCAACCGCTTCTTCCGCCTGTTCGCCACGACCAACACCATCGGCCTGGGCGACACCACCGGCCTGTACCACGGCGCCCAGCAGATCAATCAGGCCCAGCTGGACCGCTGGAACATCGTCACCACGCTGAACTACCTGGACCACGACGTGGAGGCCGAGATCGTCGTGGCCAAGGCGCCCGAATACGCCACCGCCGACGGCCGTCGCCAGGTCGCCGCCATGGTCCGCGTCGCCGACATGACCCGCAACGCCTTCATGAACGGCGACATCTCCACCGTCATGAGCCCGCGCACGGTCATCACCTGGGCCCAGAACGCCCTGATCTTCGGCGGCGACGTGGCCCTGAGCTTCCGCCTGACCTTCCTGAACAAGTGCGACGAGCTGGAACGCCCGACCATCGCGGAGTTCTATCAGCGCGCCTTCGGCGAGGACCTGCCCGAGGCGGCGACGCGGGTGAAGGTGGGGTGATGCGCTGATCAGCGCGGGAGGATCGGATGCACAACCTTCTGGTCGCGATCCTCTTCGGGTCGTTCACGTCTGCGACGCTGCAGACTGAACCCGCGACACCGCCTCCCGAGCGGCTGGACGATGCGGGGGTATCGGACTGGCTCGACACCTACATCGAAATGGAAGGATGGGCCGTCATCGCCGCCGACGGGATGGCGGTGGCCTTGGGAAGCCCCGATGGTGTCATTGTGCGCGCCGATGGCGACCTTCAGGCCCAGATCAGGCACGAATACTACAGGCCGACGACGATTGGCCCCTTTCAGACGTCGTCCAACCTCCAGACTCGCGTGATCGACTGCGAAGAACGGCGGCATCGCGTCATCTCAATGACGTTGTTCGAAGGCCACAATCTACATGGGCAACTGGCCAGCCAGAACAACGACTCGGCGTCCTGGACCACGCCGTCCGAAGGCTCCGTCGCTTATCGGGTGATGGACCGCGTCTGTCGCGCCCCTTCCGAAGGCGAATCTCTGCCGCTGGCGAGATAATCGCCGCCATCTTCCAGCGACGTTCCTCAAATCAAACTCGCCTGTTCCCGGAAACAAGGCGCGTCGCCGCTTATCATTCCAACGCCTGACAAACCGGTTCGAACCGGCTAAAGGCTCGCGCCTCGAGAGGATACCCATGGCTCTGAAAGTCGCGATCGTCGGCCTGCCCAACGTCGGCAAGTCCACCCTGTTCAACGCCCTGACCAAGACGGCGGCGGCCCAGGCGGCCAACTATCCGTTCTGCACCATCGAGCCGAACACCGGCGACGTGGCGGTGCCCGAGCCGCGTCTGGACGTCCTGGCCGGCATCGCCGGGTCCAAGGAGATCATCCCCGCCCGCATCACCTTCGTGGACGTGGCGGGCCTGGTGCGCGGCGCCTCCAAGGGCGAGGGCCTGGGCAACCAGTTCCTGGCCAACATCCGCGACTGCGACGCCGTGGCCTTCGTCGCCCGCTGCTTCGTCGACGACGACATCACCCACGTCGAGAACCGCATCGACCCGATCGCCGACCTTGAGATCATCGAGACCGAGCTGATGCTGGCGGACCTGGAAAGCCTGGAACGCCGCCGCGTCCAGGTCGAAAAGCGCGCCAAGGGCGGCGACAAGGAGAGCCAGCTGAACCTGAAGCTGATCGACCTGGCCCTGGCCCAGCTGAACGCCGGCAAGCCCGCGCGCCTGGCCGAGGTGTCCAAGGATGACAAGAAGGCCTGGGACATGCTGCAGCTGCTGACCGCCCTGCCCGCCCTCTATGTCGCCAATGTCGAGGAAGCCTCGGCCGACAAGGGCAACGATCTGTCGGCCAAGGTCGCCGCGCGCGCCGCCGCCGACAACGCCAACTCCGTCGTCATCTCCGCCCAGATCGAATCCGAGATCGCCGTCCTGGACGACGCCGAACAGAAGGAATTCCTGGAAACGCTGGGTCTTGAGGAGCCGGGCCTGAACCGACTGATCCGCGAGGCCTATAACCTGCTGGGCCTGCAGACCTATTTCACCGTCGGCCCCAAGGAGGCGCGCGCCTGGACCATCCACGTGGGCGACACCGCGCCCCAGGCCGCCGGCGTGATCCACACGGACTTCGAAAAGGGGTTCATCCGCGCCGAGACCATCGCCTATCCCGACTATGTCGCGCTGAAGGGCGAAACCGGCGCCAAGGAAGCCGGCAAGATGCGGGCCGAGGGCAAGAGCTACGTCGTCAAGGACGGCGACGTCATGCACTTCCTGTTCAACAACTGACCTTGCGCCCATAGGCGGCCAGGATGGCCGGCACCAGGCCGGGGAACCGCGCGTCCAGTTCGCGGCTGCGGGTCTGGTTGCGGATTTCGACCCCCTGGCGTTCGCTGCGGATCAGGCCCGCTTCGCGCAGAACCTTCATGTGGTTCGACAGGGACGACTTGGGTATCACCCGCTCGCCCAGGTGCGACAGGGCCGAGCATGTTTCCGTCGTTTCCGAGCCGAGAAGCTGGGCGTACATCAGCACACGCTCGGGATCGGACAGGGCGTGCAGGATGGCTTCCGGGCGGACGTCCTCGATCGCGGGGTGAAAAAGCGGTCGCATGACTTTTCATATGCGGCCCCTTGAATGCGAGATCAATTGTTCCAAGTTCCCGAACTTCGGATGAAAAGGCCAATCCCGGCGCGCTGATCCGAATGAAGAGGAATCGAACATGGCCAAGCTGGATGGCAAAGTCGCTCTCGTCACCGGGGGCTCCAAGGGCATCGGCGCCGCCATCGCCGCCGCCCTCGCCGCCGAGGGCGCAAGGGTCGTGGTCAACTACGCGTCGAGCAAGGCCGGGGCCGACGCCGTCGTCGCGGCCATACGCTCTGCGGGCGGAGAAGCGATCGCCGTTCAGGCCGACGTGTCCGACGCGGACCAGGCCCAGGCCCTGGTGACGCGCGCCGTTCAGGAATTCGGCCGGCTCGACGTGCTGGTCAACAACTCCGGCGTCTATGAGATGGGGCCGCTCGAGCAGATGACCCAGGACCAATATCGCCGGATGTTCGATATCAACGTGCTGGGCGTCCTGCTGACGACCCAGGCGGCGCTGGACCATCTGGGCGAAGGCGGGAGCGTCATCAACGTCTCGTCGTCGATCACCACGATCGCGCCGGCGAACTCGGCCGTCTACACCGGCAGCAAGGGCGCCGTGGACGCCATCACGCGTGTCCTGGCCAAGGAGTTGGGTCCGCGCGGCATCCGCGTCAATGCGATCCTTCCGGGCATGGTCGAGACCGAAGGCTCCATCGCGGCCGGTTACATCGGCTCGGACATGCAGACGGGCATCGTGGCCATGACGCCGCTTGGGCGTGTCGGCCAGCCGGACGACATCTCCGGCGTGGCGGTGTTCCTGGCGTCGGATGACGCCGGCTGGGTGACGGGACAGCTGCTGTCGGCCAGCGGCGGCCTGTGACCTGCGGCGGGAAGGGCGCTAGCCGCCCTTCTTCAGCATCTTCATCAGGCCGCTGGTCTGGGCCTCGGGCTTCGGCGAGCCCGGGCAGCGGCCCAGACGGGTCGCGGCATCGCCTGAACGATCCAGATAGACCAAGCTCAGCATGTCGCCGCTGACGGCCGCGAACACCCGCTCGCGCCGCGTCCGGCCCTCGGCGGCGCAGACCAGGGACAGTTCGTAGCCGCTGGCGACCTCGGCGATCCGCTCGATGTCGCAGCGGTTCTCGTAGCCCTCGAAGCGCATCGGCGTGATGTCGATGGGCCGCTTGTCGCCCTGCGGATCGACGCACCAGGCGGCGCTGGCCGCCCACCGTCCCACGAAGCTCTTGGCGCCGCGATTGGCCAGGGACGACGGCCCCGGCGCCTGGATCTCCTGCAGGGCGTCCGGGGATTGGACCGGCCGGGCGGGCTCGTCTGGCGGATTGACGGTCCCCGGACCGCAGGCGGCGAGCAGCAGGGCCAGGAGCAGCGGCGAGGACGATTTCATCCCGCCCTAACGCCCAAGGCCAAGCTGGGGTTCAGCCCCAGCCCTCAGCGGGAAGACCGCGCCGCCTCGCTGCGCGCGCGGACCTGGCCGAACTCCGACGTGGGCTTCCAGGTCGGCCATTCGTCGCCATTGGCCAGGTTCAGGCCCAGGCGATACAGCAGGGTCAGGTTCTCGACCGCGCTGGTCAGATCCCAGTCGGCCGACCATTCGTCCGACGGCTGGTGATAGACACGGCCGAAGCGTTCGCGCCACGCTGCCCAGCCGGCTTCCTTGCCGCCGCCCACGAAATCCACCCCATGCCAGGGCATCAGGGCCGGCACGCCCGCCCGCGCGAACGGGAAGTGGTCGGAGCGGTAGTAGAAGCCCTGCTGCGGCTGGCCGTCGTCCGACACATAACGCCCCTCGGCCCTGGCCAGGGCGTCCAGGTCGTCCTCCAGCGTGTTCTGGCCCTTGCCGAAGATCGGAACATCGCGCGTCGGCCCGGACAGCGGCAGCATGTCGATGTTGATGTCGGCGACCGTCGTCTCCAGCGGATAGACCGGATCGGCGACATAGGCGTAGGCGCCCAGCAGCCCCATCTCCTCGGCGGCCATGTGGGCGAAGACGATGGTGCGCTCCGGCCGGGGCGCCTTGGACAGTTCGCGCGCCATCTCCAGCACGCCGATGGTTCCCGAGGCGTTGTCCCAGGCGCCGTTGAAGATCGTGTCCTCGCCGCCCGCATGCTCGCCGCCGACCCCGATCTGGTCCCAGTGGGCCGAATAGACGATGACCTCGTCCGGCCGCCGGCTTCCCTCGATCCGGGCCAGCAGATTGTGCGTGACCAGGGTGTCGATGGTTTCCGACTGACGCGCCGTCAGGGTCGCGCCCGTCAGTTCAAAGGCCTTGAAGCGTCCGTCCTGCCCGCCCGTCAGGCGCGCCGGATCGACCCCCGCCGCCTGGGCCAGCCGCGCCTTGCCCGCCTCGTCCAGGGTGGCGATGAACTCCAGGTCGGCCGCGCCGGGGGTCAGGATGCGTTGTTGATCCGCCCCGCCCCGCGCGCGCGCCCAGCCGCGTTCGCCCGCCAGGATCACCAGGCCGACCGCGCCCCGGCGGAAGGCCTCGTCGGCCTTGTAGCCCGCCGACTGGTAGTGGGTCGTGTAGGCGCCGTTGAACAGGTCGCCGTCCGGCTCGCCCTCGACCACCACCACGACCTTGCCGCGCACGTCGACATCGCCATAGTCGTCCCAGCCCCGCTCGGGCGCGGTGACGCCGAAGCCGGCGAAGACCAGGGGCGCATCCGAGACGTCGGCCCGGCCGTCGTTGGTTGCGGCGCGCACGATCGCGTCCGTCCCCAGCACCAGCGGATAGGCTTGGCCGTCCGCTCCGGTCAGCGACAGGGCCGCGGCGCCCTGGACCGGGGTGTAACGCCTCAGTTCGATGCGTTGCCGCCACTGACCGTCCGGGCCCCCGGGCTGCAGCCCCATCGCTTCATACTGCGCCTGCAGGAAGGCCAGCGTCTTCTCTTCCCCCTCCGTGCCCGGCTTGCGACCCTGAAAGTCGTCGGCGCTGATGACGCGGATTTCGTCGGACAGGCGTTGGGCGGAAAAGTCCTGGGCCGCCGCCGCGGTGGCGATCATCGCCGCGACGGCGACGCTGGTGGCGAGCAAAAAGCGCATCGAAAACTCTCGGTGACAGACGGCCGAAGCTGTAAGGCGGCGATGCAAGGCGGCCGCCTTACATTTTCGTCATCTTCAGTCCTGGCGCTGGCCCGCCGTCTCGGCGCGGACCGGGCCGAACTCCGATCCGGTCTTCCATTCCGGCCAGTCGCGGCCGTTCGCCAGGGCGCGGCCGACATCGTAGAACACCGTCAGGTCCTCGATCATGCCGCTGTAGTCCCAGTCCGGCGACCATTCGTCGGCCGCCTGGTGGTAGCGCTTGGCGCCGTATTCGCTGCGGGCCGCCTCGCGCGCGGCGATCGGTTCGTCGCGGAATTCGCCCCGGCTGCCGGCGTAGGCCATCGGCACGCCGCGCTTGGCCAGCGGGAAGTGGTCCGACCGGTAATAGGTGCCCGCCGCGTTTTCGTGATCCGGGACCAGGACGCGCCCCTGGGGCTGGATGGCGGCCGCCAGCCTTTCATCGAAGTCCGACTGGCCATAGCCCGTCACGCCCAGGCCGGTGACACGGCCATAGACGTTCATCGAATCCATGTTGAAGCCGCCGACCGTCTTCGCCAGCGGATAGACCGGATTGACGGCGTAGTATTCCGAACCCAGCAAGCCGCTTTCCTCGGCGGTGAAGCTGATCATCACCACCGACCGCTCGGTGCGGGGCGCCCGCCCGAACATCCGCGCCAGCTCCAGCAGGCCCGCCGTGCCCGAGGCGTTGTCCACCGCCCCGTTGAAGATGCGGTCGCCGGTCGCGTCCGGCTCGCCCATGCCGATGTGATCCCAGTGGGCGGTGTAGAGCACCGTCTCGTCCGGGTGGGTCGTCCCCGGCAGGCGGGCGATGACGTTGTGGGTGGTGACCTGGCTGGTCGCCACGTCGAACTCGGTCGAGAAGGACGCGCCGGGCAGCGGGACCGGCTGGAAGTCGCGGCGGCGCGCCTGGGCCTTCAACGCCTCGAAATCCAGTCCCGCGCGGCGGAACAGGTCCACGGCCACGTCGCGCTGGATCCAGCCCTCCATCGCCACGCGCTCGGCCGCCGCATTCTGGCGCAGGATGTCGAACTGGGGCACGCCCCAGGAGTTGGCCACCGTCGCCCAGCCGTACGAGGCCGGCGCCGTCTCGTGCACGATCAGCACGCCCGCCGCGCCGTGACGGGCGGCCTCCTCGTACTTGTACGTCCATCGGCCGTAGTAGGTCATGGCCTTGCCGCCGAAGGTGTTCAACGCAGGCTCCTCGAAGTCCGCATCATTGACCAGGACCACCAGAACCTTGCCGCGCAGGTCCTGACCCTTGAAGTCGTTCCACTGGCGCTCGGGCGCGTTGATGCCGTAGCCGACGAAGACCAGGGGGGCGTCCTTCAGGCTGACATGCTCGGCCGGGCGGCGGGTGGAGATGGCGACCTCGCGCCCCTGGGTCATCGGCAGGGTCCAGTCGCCCAGCTTCAGCGCGGCCGAGACGTTGGACTGGGTGAAGCGGTTCAGGATGACGTCCTGGGTCCATTGGCCGTCGGGGCCGCCCGGCTGGAAGCCGGCGGCGGCGTACTGTTCGCTCAGGTAGCGGACCACCTTTTCCTCGGCCGGAGTCGCGATGCCGCGTCCCTCGAAGCTGTCGTCGGACAGGATGCGGATGTCCTGCGCGATGCGGGCGGCGTCGAACGCCGGAGCCGCGCCGGAGCCGTCGGCGGTGGCGCAGGCCGACAGGGCCGCGCCCGTCATGAGCACCGCGGCGAAGGTGGAGATGAAACGCATGAGGACCTCGGCTCCAGGGAATTTCGGAGCCGACCCTAGGCAGGCGAAGCGGCGCTGTCGATGCGCCGGCGCCTATCCTCGCGCGCGACAAAGAGAAAACCCGCCAGGCGACGCCTGACGGGTTCGGTCTCGCGGCCTTGACGGCCGGATCAGGCCTAGTGCGCCACGCCCTTCCAGATGCGGCGATAGCTGGCGTAGGTCAGGCCCGCGAAGATCAGCAGGAAGATCATCACGCCGAAGCCGGCCTGCTTGCGCTCGACCATCTTGGGTTCCGACGTCCAGGCGATGAAGGCCGCGACGTCCTTGGCGTACTGGTCCACCGTCTGGGGCGAGCCGTCGTCATAGGTGACCTGGCCGTTCTGCAGGGGGGGCGGCATGGCGATGAAGCCGCCTTCCGGCACATGGTCGTGGTCGCCGGTCCAGAACGGCGTCAGGTCGCCGGCCATATAGGGGTTGTAGTGCTGGCCCTCGCGGATCTGCAGGCCGGCCGGCGCGGCGCGATAGCCGGACAGCAGCGAATAGATGTAGTTGGCGCCGTCGTGCCGGGCCTTGGCCATCACCGACAGGTCGGGCGGCGCCGCGCCGCCATTGCCCGCCGCCGCCGCCGTGGCGTTCGGATAGGGTTGACGGAACTTATCGGCCGGCGTGGCGTCGCGCATGATCGCCTCGCCGGTCTCGCTGTCGATGTCGGGCACCTGGTTTTCGGCGGCCAGCGCCTTCACCACCGGGTTGTCGTTCGGGTTCGGATACTTCGGATTCCAGAACGGGCCGTGGGCGTCGCCCAGGTTCCGGTAGTGCATGAGGTTCATGCTGTGACAGGCGGCGCAGACCTCGTGATAGACCTTGTAGCCGCGCTGCAGCTGGCCCTGGTCATAGACGCCGAACGGACCCTCGAAGCTGAAGCCGCCCGAGCGCGGGTGCGCCGCGCCGCCGGCGGCCAGGGCCGGGGCGGCCGAAACCGCCAGGCCCAGCGCCACGGCCGCCGCTGCGATGATCTTGGTCGTCGACACGGTGAGTTTCCCAATCATCATGACGCGCTCAGCCCTTCTTCTCGGGCGACGCCGGCACGGCCGCCGAAGGGGCGCCCAGGGGGGCGTCCGGCCCCGGCAACACGGGCTCGGAGATCGTCGCCGGGATCGGCAGCGGCGTCTCCTTCAGGCCCACCAGCGGCATGATCACCAGGAAGAAGACGAAATAGTAGAGGGTGAGCAGACGCGTCAGCCACAGGTACGAGTTCAGCGCGCCATCGAAGATCACCGGGCTCGGCATGCCCGGCCAGACCGGCGCGTCCGGCAGCTGTCCGCCGCACCAGCCCAGGCCCAGCCCAACCGCCAGGAAGATGAGGAAGAAGGTCCGCATGGTCGGGCGGTAGCGCATCGAGCGCACCTTGGACGTATCCAGCCACGGCAGGACGAACAGCACGCCGATGGCGCTGAACATCGCCACCACGCCGCCGAACTTGTCCGGGATGGCGCGCAGGATGGCGTAGAAGGGCAGCATGTACCACTCGGGCACGATGTGCGCCGGCGTCTGCAGCGGGTTGGCCGGGATGTAGTTGTCCGCATGGCCCAGGGCGTTGGGCATGAAGAAGACGAACAGGGCGAACAGGATCAGGAACAGGATGATCGCGAAGCCGTCCTTGACCGTGAAATACGGATGGAACGGGACCAGGTCCTTCTTGGCCCGATCCTTGGGGATCAGGATGCCGACCGGGTTGTTCTGACCCGCGTGGTGCAGGGCCCACAGGTGCAGGACCACGCAGCCCAGGATGGCGAACGGCAGCAGATAGTGCAGCGAGAAGAAGCGGTTCAGCGTGGCGTTGTCGATCGCCGGGCCGCCGCGCAGCCAGATCAGGATCGGCTCGCCGATGCCCGGAATGGCCCCGATCAGGTTGGTGATGACCTCGGCGCCCCAGAAGGACATCTGGCCCCACGGCAGGACGTAACCCAGGAAGGCGGTGGCGATCATCAGGAAGAAGATCACGCAGCCGATGATCCAGATCATCTCGCGCGGCGCCTTGTACGAGCCGTAGTAGAGGCCCCGCAGCATGTGCAGATAGACGGCGATGAAGAACATCGACGCGCCGTTGGCGTGGACGTAGCGGATCAGCCAGCCGCCGTTGACGTCGCGCATGATGCGCTCGACCGAGGCGAAGGCCAGGTCGACGTTCGGCGTGTAGTGCATGGCCAGGACGATGCCGGTGACGATCTGCGTCATCAGGCACAGGGCCAGGATGCCGCCGAAGGTCCACCAGTAGTTCAGGTTCTTCGGCGTCGGCAGCGACATGTAGTCGGCGCCGAAGCGGATGATCGGCAGACGGCTGTCCAGCCACTTCTCGACGCCCGTCTTCGGGACGTAGGTGCTCTCGTGATCGCTCATGATCCTCCCCTGGTCCTCAACCGATCTTCACGCGGGTGTCGGACAGATATTCGTAGTCCGGCACGACCAGGTTCAGCGGAGCCGGTCCCTTGCGGATGCGGCCGGAGGCGTCGTAGTGCGAGCCGTGGCACGGGCAGAACCAGCCGCCGTAATCGCCGGCGCCGAAGGTCGGCACGCAGCCCAGGTGGGTGCACGAGCCGATGACGACCAGATAGGGCTCGTGGCCCGGCTTGGTGCGCTCCGCGTCGGTCTGCGGCTGCTTCAGGTCCGGGGCGTGGTCGTCGGCGATGACGCGTTGCAGTTCGGCCGGGGTGCGATAGCGCACGAACACCGGCTTGCCCTGCCACTTGATGACGACCTGCTGGCCTTCCTGAACCTTGGTCAGGTCGAATTCGATGGAGGCCAACGCCAGGGTGTCGGCCGCGGGGTTCATCTGGTTGATCAGGGGCCAGGCGACCATGACGCCCGCACCCACCGCCGCGGCGCCCGCGGCGATGTGGATGAAGTCACGGCGATTGGGATCGCCGCTCTCGGGGCCGTGGGAGCCTTCAGAATGCACGACCGATTCGGTCACGTTTCACCTCTCGAACACCGCCCTCGCCTCTTCGGGAGCCTCCCGATCCGGCGCGGACCCACATGTACGAACCCGAAGGATCCCCGCTGGCCCGTGGCTTGCGGCCCCTCGCCGCAAGTTGCTGACGCTTCTTGAGAAACGTTCGCAAAACAGACCGCGACAAACCCCCAGGTCGCGCGTATTGGAGGCCTTAGAATGCGTCTCGCCCTTTTTCAACCGGACATTCCTCAGAACGTCGGCGCCTGCATCCGATTGTCGGCCTGCTTCGGCGTGGACCTGCACGTGATCGAGCCGGTCGGCTTCCGCTTCGACGATCGGGCGATGAAGCGCGCCGCCCTCGATTACGGCCCCCTGTCGCACATGACGCGCCACGTCGATTGGGACGCCTTCCAGCGCGACCGGCCGCCCGGCCGGCTGGTGCTGTTCACCACCCGGGGGGCCGCACGGCTCGATCATTTCGTCTTCCAGCCCGGCGACACCCTTCTGTTCGGCAAGGAGACGGCCGGCGCGCCCGAGCACGTCCACGCCGCCGCCGACGCCCGCGTCGTCATCCCCCTGCGCCCCGAGGCCCGCTCCCTGAACCTGTCCGTGACGGCGGGCATGGCCCTGTGGGAGGGCCTGCGTCAGACAGGAAGGCTCGGCTGAAGTCGAACCTAGGCTGCGCCGAACAGCAGCATCGACCCGAACAGCAGCCAGTCATGGGTGACGTGGGTGACGGTCGACGACCAGACGCTGCGGGTGATCAGGAAGGGCAAGGTCAGCACCAGGCGGGCGACGCCGATCACCCCGACGGCCTGGGCCGGGTTCCAGCCGTAGGTCGACAGGTGCAGGGCGCCGAACAGCAGGGCCGAGATCAGCCAGGCGCAAATCACCGCGGACTTCGGTCCCATGCGGAAACGGCCATGAAACAGGGCCAGCAGGCCCAGGAACGGCAACAGGGTGATCAGTTCCTCGCCCAGCAGCTGCGGCAGGGTGCTGGCGACGAACACGGCCAGGTCCCAGCCCTTCAGGCCGGCCAGAAGGCCGACGACCGGATTGGCCGTGGTCAGGCCGGCGCGAACCACGATCAGGGCGACGATCGCCGAGGCGACCAGGACCGCCGGCGCGAAGGCCAGACCGATCCAGACATCGCGCCCGGTCGGCGGCGGAAACATCAGGCTCCAGCCCCGTCCCGCCGCAAGCCGAAGCCCAGCCAACGGCAAGCCCAGAAACAACAGGACGGACAACCAATGGCCGGCGGCGCCCGGAACCCCCGCCCCCACCGTCGCCAGGGCCAGAAATCCCGACAGACAACCGGCCATGACCAGGGCCCAGCCCCGTCCCGACAAGGCCTGGTCCGATCCCGGCTGAAAGGGATAGCCGCGCCTCTGTTTCTTGGTGGTCATGTCGCCTCCCAGGCCCGGCCGCGACGCTAGGCCTGAACCCTCGCGTTGAACAGCGTGCGCGCCTCTGCGAGGGTGACGCTTTGCTGTCCGCACCGGACCGGCGACGGAGACGACCTGATGTTGCGCCCCCATGTCACCCTGGCCGTCGTCCTGACGACCGCCCTGGCCTGCGCCGCCTGCGATCCCGCGCCATCGGCGCCGGAGCCGGCCCCGGCTCCCGCCCCCGCCCCCGCCCCCGCCGCCGACGCTTCCGAAACGCCGACGACGACGCCCAATCCCGTCGTCGACCGGGCCTCCGTCGAGCGGTTCGTCCAGGACGGAGGGAGCCTGGAGCTTCCCGATTTGCCGGCGACCGGCGACCTGGTGCTGAAGGGGACGGTGCGGGGCTATACGGCGCCCACCTATGGCTTCGCCCTGGCGGCGGGCCAGACCCTGACGATCGCCTTTGAACCGTCCAACGCCAATCTCTACTTCAACGTCAGCGACGCGGCGGACACGAGCGGCGGCGCCCTGCACAGGGGCGAGGTGGACGGCGAGACCGCCGTGGTCACGGCGACACGGGACATGACCCTGGTCGTCACCCCGTTCCAGCCGCGCGCCACGGCCCGGCGCGGCGAGACGGGCGACTATGTCCTGACCGTCGCGCGCCGTTGACGGTCGTCAGCCTGCGGACAGCGTCTCGGCCAGGTCCAGAGCACGCCGGATCGCCGGGTGGCGGCGGCGTTCGGTGCGGCAGGCGATATAGCCGGACACCGAGATCAGGGCGGGCTCCAAGGCCAGCTTCATCACCCGGATGCGGGCGTCCGGCGGGCATTCGCGCGCGAACATGAAGCTGACCCCCAAATCCCGCGCCACCGTCTCGCGGATCATCTCGCGGGTGTGCACCTCCATCACGCGGAACGGCTGGACCTGGTGCGCCTCCAGCATCCGCTCCATCGCCAGCCGGGTGCGAGAGCCGGGTTCGCGCGTCAGCAGGACGCGACGGGACAGGGCTTCCAGATTGAAGACCTCGGCCTGGGCTTCGGGCGCATCGACGGCGGCGATCGCCACGAGCCGATCCTCGTAATAGGGCCGGTAGGTATAGTCGTTGTGGCCGATCGGTTCGCAGACCACGGCGATGTCGACCGAGGCGTTCATCAGCAGCGCATTGGTGTCCTTGGCGTTGCCGATGGTCACCTTGAAGTCGAGATTGGGCGCCTCTTTCGCAAAGGCGGCGATCAGGTCGGCGGCGTAGGGGGGCGAATCCGTGCCGATCCGCAGCAGGCCGCCTTCCTCCGGCGGCGTGTCCCCCAGCAGGGCCTCGATGTCGGCCGAGGTCTGGAACAGGTCGCGGGTCTTTTCGAACAGCGCTTCGCCGGCGGCGGTCAGGGTCAGGGGCGGACGACTGCCGGTGAACAGCTGGACCTGATAGCGCGCCTCCAGATCCTTGATCTGTTTCGACAGCGTCGGCTGGGTGATGGCCAGACGATTGGCCGCGCGCGTCACGCTGCGGTCGCTGGCGACGGCGTGGAACGAACGGAGCTGCTGGAAATTGACGGCCATGACAAGGTCCCCCCGACCGTCCGCTTAGCGATGAAATGCGACGATTTGGCCAAGGCCTGCGTCTATGCCCCCCATTCCCATAATCACATGGCCGCGCGCGGCGGGGCGTGAGAGGTCGGCCCGCTTCCATCGAAAGGCCCGTCCATGATCCCTCGCTATGATGTCGCCGTCGTCGGCATGGGCATCCTCGGCCTGGCCCACGCCCACGCGGCGGCGCGCGCCGGCCTGAAGGTCGTGGTGATCGACCGCGAGCCCGCGGCCCGGGGCGCCAGTATCCGCAATTTCGGCTTCGTGACCGTGACCGGACAGGCGCGGGGCGAGATGTGGACCCTGGCCCGCCGCACGCGCGACGTCTGGGCCGAGGTCGCCCCGGCCGCCGGCGTGGCGGTCGAACAGGCGGGGCTGACGGTCCTGGCGCATCGTCCCGAGGCGGAGGCGGTGCTGGACGCCTTCATGGCGACCGAAATGGCCGAGGGCTGCGAACGGGTTTCGCCCCGCACCCTGGCGGACCGGATGGACTGCGCGGGGCTGGCCCCCTTCCGCGCCGCCCTGTGCAGCAGCCATGAACTGCGGGTCGAGCCGCGCCTGGCCCTGCCGGCCCTGGCCGCCTGGCTGAAGACGCGCTGGGGCGTGGAATTCATGGGTTCGACCACGGTGCTGGACTGCGAGACCGGCCGGTTGTCGACCAGCCGGGGCGAGATCCCCGCCGAGACCGTCTTCATCTGCCCTGGCGACGACCTGAACGGTCTTTTCCCCGAGGTTCTGGCCCGTCACGCGGTTCAGCGCTGCAAGCTGCAGATGCTGCGCCTCGCGTCGCCGGGCCGGCGCCTGGCCACCCCGATCATGGCCGATCTCAGCCTGGCCCGCTACGAAGGCTACGCCGCCCTGCCCGAGGCCGACGCCCTGCTGAAGCGGCTGCGCGAGGAGCGCGCCGACCTGCTGGACCTGGGCGTGCATCTGATCGCGGTGCAGTCCGCCGACGGCAGTCTGGTGGTCGGCGACAGCCATGAATACGAAGCCTCGCCCGATCCCTTCCAGCGCCGCGAGGTCGACGACCTGATCCTGCAGGCCCTGCGCGACACCATGCCGGGCTACGACACCCCGGCGGTCGAGCGGTGGATCGGCTTCTACGCCTGGTCCCCCCGGCGTGCGTGGTTCACCGAAGAGGTCCTGCCCGGCGTGCACATGACCGTGGTGACCTGCGGCGCGGGCATGTCGACCGGCTTCGCCATCGGCGAGGACGTGGTGTCGGCCGCGACGAGGATTTCACTGAAGGGAGCGGCGTGATGAGCGCGATCAAGGCGGTCGTTTTCGACTGGGCGGGCACCATGGTGGACTTCGGCTCCTGCGCCCCGGTGCGGGCGCTGAAGGCCGTCTTCGCGGACGCGGGCGTGCCGATCGGCGACGGTCCGGCGCGGCGATACATGGGCATGGCCAAGCGCGCCCATGTGACCGCCATCCTGTCCGAGACCGAAACCGGCGACCTCTGGCGGGCCAAGAAGGGCGCGGACTGGACCGAGGCGGACATCGACGAGCTGATGGCCGCCCTGGAGCCTGCCATGCGCCGCGAGGCCGAGGCCACGGCCGAGTTGATCCCCGGCGCGCTGGAGGCGCTGGAGGCGCTCAGGGCGCGTGGCGTCCAGGTCGGATCCACGACCGGCTACACCCGCACCATGATGGCCGGGATCCTGCCCCGCGCGGCGGACCAGGGCTATCGCCCCGAGACGGTCGTCTGCGCGGGCGAGACGCGCGAGGGGCGGCCCGCCCCCCTGATGATCTGGAAGGCGCTGGTCGAGCTGGGCGCCTGGCCGACCGATGCGGCGGTCGTGGTCGACGACGCGGCCGTGGGCGTCGAGGCGGGACGCAACGCCGGCTGCTGGTCCGTGGGGCTGGCGGGGTCCGGCAACGGCGTCGGCCTGCCCCTGGCCGACTATCTGGACCTGTCGCCGCAGGATCGGGCGACGCGCCTGGCCGAGGCGGCCGAGGCGCACGAGGCGGCCGGCGCCGATGTGGTGATCGAGAGCGTCGCACAGCTGTCGCAGGCCCTCGCCATCATCGACGACCATGTCGCGCGGGGCCTGAAGCCGGGCCAGGCCGACTGTGTCTGCATCGCTCCGGTCCGCGCCTGAGCCGGGGATCCAACCATGACCGCCGACGTCTCCGCCGCCCGCCCGTCGCGAGACGCCGGCGTGATCCTGATGGGCGGCGTCGCCGCCTTCTGCGTCTATCTGTCGATGTACGCCTTTCGAAAGCCGTTCGCGGCCGCCGCCTATGAGGGTGTGGTCGGCTGGTCGGCGGTGGTCGATTTCAAGGTCGCCCTGGTCGTGGCCCAGGTCGTCGGCTACGCCCTGTCCAAGCTGGCGGGCGTCAAGCTGATCTCGGAACTGAACGGCGCGCGGCGCGGCGCCGCCATATTGGGGCTGATCGGCGTCTCCTGGCTGGCCCTGGTTCTCTTCGCCGTCGTCCCGCCCGGCTGGAAGGTGTTCGCCCTGTTTCTGAACGGCCTGCCGCTGGGCCTGATCTGGGGGCTGGTGTTCAGCTATCTGGAAGGCCGGCGCACGTCCGAAGTCCTGGGCGCCATCCTTTGCGCCAGCTTCATCGTCGCCTCGGGCGTGGTGAAGTCGGTGGCGGTGTGGCTGATGACCGACCGCGGGGTCACGGAGTGGTGGATGCCCGCCGCGACCGGACTGCTGTTCATGCCCCTGCTGGCGCTGTCGGTCGCCGGCCTGTCGCGGATGCCGCCCCCCGATGCAGCCGACATCGCCGAGCGGGTCGAGCGCCGTCCGATGTATGCGGCCCAGCGCCGCGACTTCCTGCGCCGCTACGGCTTCGGCGTGCTGATGCTGGTCCTGGCCTATGTGATGCTGACCGCGCTGCGGGACTTCCGCGACAACTTCGCCGCCGAGATCTGGATCGAGCTGGGCTATGAGGGCGTCTCCAGCGTCTTCACCGCCAGCGAACTGCCCGTCGCCGCGATCAGCCTGGCGGCCCTGGGCGCCCTGATGCTGCTGCGCGACAACCGACAGGCCTTGATGGCCATCCACGCCATCACCGGTTTCGGCCTGGCCCTGATCGGCCTGTCCACCGTGGCCTTCCAGCACGGTCTCCTGGCGCCCCTGCCGTGGATGATCGCCTCCGGCGCGGGCCTCTACCTGGCCTATACGCCGTTCAATGCGATGCTGTTCGACCGCCTGATCGCCGCGACGCGTCAGGTCGGCACGGCCGGGTTCCTGATCTACCTCGCCGACGCCTCGGGCTATCTGGGCAGCGTGGTGCTGACCCTGACGCGCAATCTGGCGACCGTCTCCATGCCGTGGCTGTCCTTCTTTATGGCCAGCGCGGTGTGGTCGTCGATTATAGGCTGTGTCCTGACTATAATCAGCGCCGTATACTTTTCACGAAAGCTGCGTTGAAGATCGCCCGGCGTTACGTGACGTTTTTGCGAAGCACATCTCTCGCGAAATCTATGAGAGGCATTGAGGCAATCAAATGGTTCGCATGACGCGGTCGTGGTGATAGGTCCATCGCCGGACGCGAACGTCGGCGAAACCTCTTGAGAGACCTCCGATGAAGCGCGCCTTCCTCCTCGTCGCGGCCAGTTCGGTCGCCCTCGCCGCCGCCGCTCCGGCGCTGGCCCAGACTTCCGGCCAGACTTCCGGCCAAGCTTCGGCCCAGCCCGCCCAGGTCGACGACATCGTCGTCACCGGCGCCATCGTCAGCGGCGAACGGCGCGCGCTCAACATCCAGAAGAACGCCGACAACATCCTGAACGTCGTCTCGTCCGACGGCATCGGCCGCCTGCCCGACCGCAACGCCGCCGAGGCCGTTCAGCGCGCGCCGGGCGTCGCTATCGAGCGCGACCAGGGCGAGGGCCGCTTCGTCGCCGTGCGCGGCCTGCCGTCTCAGTGGAACTCCACCCTGATCAACGGCGACCGCCTGCCGACCGCCGAGGAAGAGACCACCAGCCGCGCCACCGCCTTCGACTTCTTCCCGTCCGAACTGATCGACCGCGTCGAAATCTCCAAGGCCGTGACGCCGGACATGGAGGGCGACGCCATCGGCGGCAGCGTCAACTTCATCACCCGCACCGCGCCCGCGGAGCGGACCGTGCAGGCGACCGGGGGCCTGACCTATTCGGACAAGGCCGGCGAATACGGCGATCTGCTCAGCCTGACGGTCGGAGATCGGCTGATGGACGGCAAGTTCGGCTTCCTGCTCAGCGGCACGCGCTATGTCCGCGACTGGGCCACCGACAACTATGAGCCGCGGCGCGGCGGCGACGGCATCGGCGTCACCCGCCTGGAGCTGCGCGACTACACCGGCACGCGCGAGAC
This sequence comes from Brevundimonas albigilva, assembly GCF_023573565.1. Classification (NCBI taxonomy): domain Bacteria; kingdom Pseudomonadati; phylum Pseudomonadota; class Alphaproteobacteria; order Caulobacterales; family Caulobacteraceae; genus Brevundimonas; species Brevundimonas albigilva. The sequence continues at coordinate 718,276 of NZ_CP097649.1, read as the reverse complement.
GGTCGGCCTGAACGGCGCGGCGGAATACAACTTCGACAACGGCGGCCAGGTCTTCGGCCGCGCCATCTACGGCACGCTGGAAGACGACGAGACCCATTACAAGCACCGCCTGAACTTCGCCTCGAACCGCGTCGAGGTGCAGCACATCTTCAACACCCTGATCACGGAAATGAGCGGCGGCGAGATCGGCGGCCGTCATCCGCTGGCGGGCGGGGACCTGAACTGGAAGATCGGCTCCTACCAGAACGAGTTCCGTTACGGCGACACGCCTGACGGGCAGGATCACTCCTACTTCGTGGTCCGCTTCGACCAGCGCGGCGTGGGCTACCAGGGGCTGGAGAACCGCGGCGCGGGCACCCTGGCCTACAACACCATCGACGGCGGGACCGATCCGGCCGACGCCATCAGCAACCACCTGCCGGCCGGCTTCCAGATGAACCCGGCCCTGACGCGCCTGGCCAATGTCGAACTCTACAAGGTCGCCGTCACCGAGCGCGACCGCGTCGTGGCCCAGGTCGACTACACCCGCGAGATCGGTTCCAGCCTGGAGCTGAAGTTCGGCGCCAAATATCGCGACAAGCAGCGCGACGCCGCCTTCGAGGACCTGTTCTACACCTGGAACCCGGCGGCCGGCCCGGTCCCCACGCTGGCGGACTTCGCCCTGATGGACCAGCCGGGGCGCGGCGACTTCCTGGACGAACTGGACATCGGCGCCCAGTATCGCAACCAGTTCTCCCAGGTGGTGTCCGAGGACGACATCACCGCCTGGTACAGGGCCAATCGCCAGAACCTGATCCTGGACGCCGCCGGCTCGGCGACGCTGGAGAACGGGGGCGCCCTGGGTCGGACCTTCACCCTGAACGAGAAGCAGAGCGCCGCCTACGCCATGGCGACCTGGCGGCCCGACCCGCGCTGGACGGTCCTGGGCGGCTTGCGACTGGAGCACACCGACACGGCGGTCGACGGGCAGGTGCTGATCGACGGCGACCTGTCGCCCGAGCACCGGTCGAACGACTATCTGGCCGTGCTGCCGTCGCTGCACCTCACCTACAGCCTCGACGCGGACACCAACCTGCGCGCCGCGGTCACCCGGACCTTCGCCCGGCCCGACTTCGGCGACCTGGCCCCCGGCGGCGCCTTCATCGAGGCCGACCTGGAGTTCGCCGGCGGCAACCCCGATCTGAAGCCCACCTATTCGACCAACCTCGACCTGATGTTCGAGCGCTTCTACAGCGACGTCGGCGTGATCTCGGCGGGTGCCTTCTACAAGCGGATCGAGGACCCGATCTTCGACTCGCGCACCATCGGCAGCTTCCGCGGCGTCGACGGCGTGGCCTTCCTGACGCCGGCCAACGGCGAGCCGGGCTGGCTGTACGGCCTGGAGCTGAACCTGCAGCGCCGCCTGACCTTCCTGCCGGGCGCCCTGTCGCACGTCGGGGTGAACGCCAACTACACCTATATCCAGTCCGAGTTCGAACTGCCCGACGGGCGCCACGCCGCCATCCCGCGCCAGGCCGACAATCTGGGCAACGTCGCCGTCTATTACGACGACGGCCGCCTGTCGGGCCGCCTGGCCCTGAACTACAAGGGCGCCTTCATCGAGGAATATGGCTCCGACGCCGCCTCGGACAGCTACTACGGCGAGTACACCAGCCTGGACTTCAACCTGGCCTATGACCTCACCGACCGGGTGACCCTGTTCGGAGAAGCCTCCAACCTGACCGACGAGAAGCTGTTCTACTACCTCGGCGACGAGGATCGTCCGCTCCAGGTCGAATACTACGGCCCCCGCTTCCTGGCGGGCGTCAAGGCCCGGTTCTGAACCGGTGGAGGGCGGGAGCCGTCGTGCTCCCGCCCCTTCGACGGGCCAGCCTCAACCGCCGGCCCGGCCCGACGGGCGTAGAGGCCTCAGACGGTCAACGCGCGCCGACGTTCAGGGTGTAGCGCGCCGTCTCGCCGCGACGCGCGGCGTTGCGCATCAGATAGACTTCGATCCGATAGACGCCGCTGGCGCGGGTGCGACCGGAATACCGAGCCCCGCTGCTCGAGCCGTTGAACAGGGCCTGCTGCGCGCCGGGCGCGGTGATGTTGAAATAGTTCGAACGGTTCGACGTCTGCATGGTCACGTTCAAGGTCTGCCCTGCACGAAGCGTCAGCAGATAGGTCCGCGTCTCATAGCCGGTGATCGCGCCCCGCCGCGTCGCCGACGACGTTCCGCGCGCGAACTGGATGGTCTCGGTCGGCCCGCTGGCGACAGGCCCGCCCACCGGTCCGGGCAGCGTCGTCGGGCGGTCGCCGTCACGGCGGCAGTCGGCCGACGGGCCGGACACGATCGATTGATAACGCCCGTCGACCGTCGCGACCGTCAGGCATACGCCGCGGCGCGCGTTCCACCAGTAGGTCCAGACCCGGTCGCTTCCCACCTGACCACCGGTGTTCTCGTACCCCCGCTGCTGCAATTGCGCCTCGCCGCTCGAGCCGCGGACCCCGATCAGGTCACGAACATCAGACGGCGTCGTCTGGGCCGACGCCATGTCGACCGGCGCCAGAAGGACGCCCGCCGAAAGCGCCGAAATGATCATATGGAAACGACGCATAACCAGAGTTCCTGACCATGAAGTCCCAAGGGACGTTGAAGGATAAGGTCCGTGCGAACGGCGCGAAAGCCGGGACTTGTGCGATATCCGGCCAAGGGGCGCCGGCTTCCATCATACGCTCCTGATCGCTTGAAGTTGCGTCGTCGGGCTGACGGTTGCGTGAGAGGATCGATCCCACGTCGAAGCGGCGGCGCGATGCAGCGCCCCACAGCGCCGCTGGTGTCATCCTGCGGGGGCGGTTTGACCGGCGCGATGGCGACCCCGGGAGGACTCCAACCTCCGACCTCGGCTTTAGGAAAGCCTTGCTCTATGCAGCTGAGCTACGGGGCCACGGGCACGCACCTAGCGTCCGGGGGGCGCCGGGTAAAGGGCCGCGGCGGACGGGCCCGGCGCTTTCGCTAAATCGCTTGTGCCCGCGCGGCTTCGGCACACAAGATGTGGCGGTGAACAAAGATCGAATCACGGCGTGTCGCTGATTCGGTCCTGATTCGTTTCGCCCCTGTTCCGCCGGATGTGAACCGTCGTTAACCGGCGCGCCCAGCGTGTTCGCGCACCGCCTTCAAACCGTCCAGAAGCTGCACGGCCGCCGGCGAACGCTCGGCGGGGGCCAGCAGAATGAGAGACAGGGCGCGGACGTGGACCTCGACCGCGGGCCAGCGCCAGGTTCCGGCGGCCTCCATATGACTGGCCGTCTCGCACAGGCTGTAGGCGGCCTCGTAGAACGGGTCGATGGACAGCAGGCCCGCGATGTCCACCAGCGCGGACGACAGGGCGTAGACCTCGGCTTCGGCGCCGGGCGAACGCGCCGCGCACAGCGCCGCCAGCCGATCCACGTCGCCCGCCAGAAGGCCCAGCGCGTGCTCCCTTTGCCCATCAAGGTTGGCCTGGGCGCGCGACAGCAACTCCGCGGCGGTCGACCCGCCGGGACGTGACATCTTGTACTGGAGCGACGTCGCGACCTTCCGGATGCGCGTCGGCCGCGGCGTGGCCGGGGTCACAGGCTGACCCGCGCGGGTTTCATCATCATGTCGATCTCCGATTGATCCATGTTGCCGCCGACGGGTTCCCCCAGGTCGCCCGTCAGGTCGCCGTCGCGCCGACCGTCCTGGCCGGGCGGCGGGCCATAGCAGCGCACCCGGCGATCCGGGCCGATATAGACGTCGGAGTCGACGAAGGCGCGCTCCTCGGTCCCCAGCCACTGGATTCGCTTCAACAGGACGCCGGGCGTCAGGGGCTTGGCCAGGATGAAGCTGGCGCCGGCGTCGCGGCCGCCTTCCACCCGCGACTTGGCGGCGTGGCCCAGGATCAGGATGGCGGGGGTGTATCGCACCGCATTGGGCGCCTCGCGCCGGAGCCAGCGCACGAAGTCGTACCCGTCCATCTCCGGCATGATGCAATCGACGAGGATGAGGTCGACCTGCCGACGCTGCAGGGCCTCCACGGCCGCCCGGGCCGAGGTGCACTTCACCTGCTCCTTGACGCCGAAGCCCTGGACCACCGACGCGAGCAGTTCCAGCGACGCGGGCTGGTCATCGACCAACATCACGCTGGTCTGGGCCAGATTGATCTTGTCCGTGCTCATGTCAGAAAAGCTGCAATTCTCCCGTTGCGCGGGTCGGGCGGGGTTCGGCGGTCCCCTCGCCCAATCGCGCGGCCAGGTCGGCCAAGGGCAGGTTCATGATCGCGTCCTTCGGCGGGACCCCCTGGCCCAGCCGGGCCAGCACCGTGGCCAGCGCGTCCAGGGTCTGGGAAAGCGCATCGAGGCCCTGCGCTTCCACGACCGTCCGGGCGCGTTCGGCCGCGGGCGCGTGGCACGCCAGTCGCGCGACCAACGCCTCGACACGCTGGACCTCCTGGCGCGCGCGCGCCATTTCCTCGGCCAGATCGCCCAGCAGCGCGTGATGGTCGGGCGGCGCGCTCATCAGAACAGCTCCAGCGCCCCGGTCTCGACCGGAGGCGCGACGGGCGCCGGCCGCGGCGCCACGGTGTCGGTCACGGCGCGCTGAAGGGCGCGGCCGCTGACGGGCCAGTAGTGGAGGCGCCGCCCGCCGTCGCCGCGCAGGCTGCCGCCCACGACCGGAATGCCCTCGTCACGCAGGAAGCGTTCGGCGAAGTCGGCGTTGGTGCGGCCCACGTCGCGCAGGCTGTCGAACATGCGGCCGCCGCCGAACAGCTTGGCCTGGAGCCGGTCGCGTCGGCCGCCGGCCTTCAGGACGTCGTTGATCAAAAGCTCCATCGCATAGGCGCCGTAGCGCCGGCCCGCGTCGGTTCCCGCCCCAGCCCCTTCCGGCAGCAGGAAGTGGTTCATCCCCCCGACCCCCGCGTACGGGTCGCGCAGGCACATGGCGACGCACGAGCCCAGGATGGTGCTGAGCACGACATTGGGATCGGACGTGACGTGGTGCTCGCCCTGACCGACGTGAACGCGCTTTTCCACGCTCTCTCTCAGGGCGGCGAAACTCATGTCAGGGCGCCGAACACGGCTTCCAGCTTGCCTTTCAGCTGGGCCACGGTGAAGGGCTTGACCAGGTAGTTGTTAACGCCGAACTGCACGGCGCGCTGCACCAGTTCGCGGTCGGCGCGGCCGGTCAGCATGATGAAGGCGGTCTTGGACGTCGGCGGGTGCGCCCGCACCGCGCGCAGCAGGCCCAGCCCGTCCAGATTGGGCATGTTGTAGTCCGAGATGACCAGGTGCGCGGGCTTGGCGATCAGTTCGCGCAGGGCGATCTCGCCATCGGCCGCCTCGCGGATCTCGCGCACGCCCAGTTGCTGCAGACTGGTCCGCACCAAGGAGCGCATGGTCATCTGATCGTCGACGACCAGGCAGTGAAGTGAGGCGGCGGCCGGCATGGACTACGCTCCCGAAATCAGGCGACGGACCGTGCGGCCGGATCGGCGCACAGCTCAAGAATGGCGGAGGACAGGCGGTGCAGCGGAAGTTGCCGCTCGACGCCGCCCAGTTCGAAGGCGGCCTTGGGCATGCCATAGACCACGCTGGTGGCCTCGTCCTGTCCCAGGGTGCGGGCCCCGGCCTCGCGCATGGCCAGCAGGCCGCGCGCGCCGTCCTTGCCCATGCCGGTCAGGATCACCCCGGTCATGGGCCGGCCCAGGCGGGCGACCGACTGGAACATCACGTCGACCGAGGGGCGGTGGCCGTTGACGGGCTCGCCGGCGGTCAGGCGGCAGGACGGCGTCAGGCCGGGCGCGACCTCCAGGTGGGCGACCCCGCCGGGGGCGACATAGACATGGCCGGGCTGCAACGGCGCGCCCTCCCGCGCCTCGGCGACGACGGGCGCGCAGACGCGGTCCAGGCGTGCGGCGAAGCTGGCGGTGAAGGTCGCCGGCATGTGCTGGGTGACGACCGTGGCCGGGCAGTCGGCGGGAAAGCCGCCCAGAATGGTCAGCAGCGCCTCGACCCCGCCCGTCGACGACCCGATGGCCAGCACGTGGCGCGGGTCGGCGCGATAGGCGCTGGGGGCGGCCTCGGCGGCGGGGGCGTCTCCCCTCGCCCGCACGCGCGAACGGGCTGCGGTCTTCACCTTGCCGATCAGATCGCGGAAGGCCTCGGGCGTGGCCGAGGCCGGCTTGGCCACGGCGTCGACCGCGCCGATCTCCAGCGCCGCCAGGGTCACGTCGGTGCCCGCCGCCGTCAGGGTGGAGACCATGACCACCGGCATGGGCCGCAGCCGCATGATCTTTTCCAGGAACTCCAGCCCGTTCATGTTGGGCATCTCGACATCCAGCGTCAGGACGTCGGGGTTCAGCGCCTTGATCGCGGCCCGCGCCTCGATCGGATCGGCGGCGGAGCCCACCACCTCGATCTCCGGGTCCGAACGCAGGGCCGCTGCGATCAGGTTGCGCATCGTCAGGCTGTCGTCGACGACCAGGACCTTGACCGTCATGGGCGACCTCCCAGGCGATAGGTCGTCAGACCCGCGGTGTGCAGTTGCGCCGCGGCGGGGCCGCTGACCCGCTCGGAATGGCCGATGTAGAGGGTGGCGCCCGGCGTCATGATCGGGGTGAAGCGGCTCCACACCCGCTCCTGGGTCGCGTCGTCGAAATAGATCACCACGTTGCGGCAGAAGATGACGTCGAAACGGCCGCGCATCGGCCAGTCGCCGATCAGGTTCAGCTCGCGAAACGCCGTCAGCCGCTTCAGCTGCGCGCCCGCGACCCACTGGCCGCGGTCCGCCCGGTCGAAATACCTGCGCCACAGGGTGGCCGGCGCGGGCTCCAGCGCCTCTTCGGAATAGACCCCGGCGTGGCCCTGGGCGACCATGTTGGGGTCGATGTCGGTCGCCAGGATGCGTACGTCCAGGTCCGCCGCCTCGGGCAGGACCGACAGGACCGTCAGCGCCATCGAATAGGGCTCCTGGCCGTTGGAGCAGGCCGCCGACCACAGGCGCACCCGCCCCCCCGCCCGCGCACGCTCGGCCAGCGCCGGCATGACGCGTTCGCGCAGGTCGTCGAAGTGGTGCGGCTCGCGATAGAAGCGGGTGACGTTGGTGGTCAGGGCGGCCGTCATCGCCTGGCGCTCGTCCAGCCCCTCGACGCCCTCCACCAGGGCGCAGTATTCGCGGAAGCTGCGCAGCCCCAGCGTCCGCAGCCGCTTGGCCAGGCGGGAATAGACCAGCGCGGCCTTGCCCTCGTTCAGGGCGATGCCCGCGTGGGCGTGCAGCATCTGGGCGATCTGGCGGAAATCCTCGGCGGTGAAGACGAACTCGCCCTCGACCAGGGATCCCCGCCCGGCGGCGGGCGTCATGCGGCCTCGGCCTCTCGTTCCGGCAGGACGTGGTCCAGTTCGATCAGGCTGATCATGCGGCCGTCGATCGAGAAGATGCCCTTGACGAAGGACTTGACGTGCTCGCTGGCCACGTCGGGCGTGGGTTGAACGGCGGCGTCGTTCATCTGCAGGATGTCGGAGACGGCGTCGACCAGCAGACCGACGGTGCGACCGCCGATGTGGGCCACCATGATGACGTGACGCGCGGTCGGTTCGGTCGTGGGCAGGCCGAACCGCGCGCCCAGGTCGATGATCGGCAGCACCGTGCCGCGCAGGTTGATCACGCCCTTCATGTAGCCGGGCGAACGCGGCAGGGGCGTCGCCGGGGTCCAGCCCCGGATCTCCCGCACCGACATGATGTCGACGCAGAACTCCTGGGCGCCGATGCGGAAGGCGATCAGTTCGCGTTGGGTGTCGTTGGCTTCGGTCATGATCAGCTCGCGAGCTTCAGTTCGGAACGGGCGCCGGTGCGGCGGATGGCGACCAGGGCGTCGACATCCAGGATCAGGGCGACCCGGCCGTCGCCCAGGATGGTGGCGGCGGCGACGCCCTCCACCTGCTGGTAGTTGGATTCCAGGCTCTTGATGACGACCTGGCGCCGACCCTGAATGGCGTCCAGCAGCAGGGCGGCGCGCTGGCCGGACTCGGTCTCGACGATGACGGCGATCCCCTGGGTCGGGTCCATCGGCGTCTCGTTGAAGCCCATCGCCACCGCCACGTCGACCAGCGGCACGAAGGCCTCGCGGAACCGGATCACGGGGTCCAGGCCGCCGACGTAGTGGATGTCCGTCGGCTGGGGCGTCAGGCTCTCGACGATGGCCGGCAGCGGCGCGATCAGCGTCTGGTCGGCGGCGGTCGTCACCATGCCGTCCAGCACCGCCAGCGTCAGCGGCAGGCTGAGCGTGAAGGTCGAGCCCCGGCCCGGGACCGAACTGATCGAGATGCGGCCGCCCAGCGCCTGGATCGAGCGCTTGACGACATCCATGCCGACCCCGCGGCCGGAGATGTCGGACACGACCGCGGCAGTCGAAAAGCCGGGCAGGAAGATCAGGTTGTCGACCTGCTCGTCGCTCAGCAGGGCGTCGGCGGCGATCAGGCCCTTGTCCACGGCGATCTTGCGCACGCGCTCGCGGTTGATGCCCCGGCCGTCGTCGGCGATCTCGATGACGATCCGGCCCGAGCGATGCAGGGCCGCAAGGCGCACCGTGCCCTCGGCCGGCTTGCCGGCGGCCACGCGCTCCTCGGGCGTCTCCAGCCCGTGGTCGATGGCGTTGCGCAGCATGTGGGTGATCGGTTCGGCCAGGCGTTCGACCACGGTCTTGTCGACCTCGGTGTCCTCGCCCGTCGTGACCAGACGGACCTGTTTTGAGACCATGTCGGCGACCTCGCGCACCAGGCGCGGCATCCGCTGGAACACCGACTTCACCGGCTGGGCGCGGATGGCCATGACGCTGTCCTGGATCTCGCGCGTCAACAGTTCCAGATCTTCGAGACCCAGCGCCACGCCGGACGAGCGCGCCAGGCCGCTTTCCAGTACGCGCTGGGACAGCATGGCCTGCTGGATGACCAGTTCGCCGACGGCGTTGATCAGGCGGTCCACCCGGTCCAGATCGACCCGGATGGTCACCGGCGCGACGGCGGCTGAAGGCGCGGCGGCGGCGGCGGCCGGCGCAGGCGTTGCGGGAACGGCGGCCGCCTCCGGAGCGGGCGCAGGTGGCGGCGCCGCGTCGACGGGGGCCGGGGCCTGGGCCTTGGCCAGCAGGGCGGCGATGTCCAGGTCGTCGCTGGCGGGCGGGACGACCGGCGCCTCGTCCAGGAAAGCCAGCTCCGGGCCGGTCTCGCCCTCGCCCATGGGTGTGATGCTCAGTTCGCAGTCGGCCTCGACGAAGTCGAACACGTCGCGCACCGCCGCCTCGTCCACCGCAGCCCTCAGCTCGACCGTCCAGGTCAGCCGGCCTTCCTCGACGGCCAGGGCGTCCAGCGCCGGCAGGTCGCCCTCGTCCAGCGACACCACGGTCGGCCCCAGGCGTCCCAGTTCGCGCAGCAGCAGCCCGGTTTCATTGGCGCTGGCGTACATCCGCCCGTGCGGCTTGAAGACGATGCGCCAGCCGGTCGCCGCCTCGATCGTCGGCGGCGCGTCCAGGGGCATGTCGAACGCCATCGGGGTGAAGCCGAAGTCGTCGTCTTCGTCCTCCATCGCCGGGATCGGCGCCGCGCCGCCGTGCGTCAGCATCTCCAGTTCGGCCACCAAGGCGGCGGAACGGGCCTGGTCCACCGGCGCGGCCAGTCCCTGCGCGGCCTGCACATGGTCGGCCAGCACGTCGGAGGCGCGCAGCAGCGTCTTGATCGTGACCGGGTCGCACGGTTTGCGCCCGGCGCGCAGTTCGTCCATCAGCGTCTCGAAGACGTGGGCGAACCGCACCAGGTCGTCCAGGCCGAACGCCCCGGCCCCGCCCTTGACCGAATGCACGGCCCGGAACACGGCGTTGATCGTTTCCAGATCGGTCTGGCCCTGCTCCAGCAGCATCAGCTTCTGCTCCAGGTCCGCGAGCAGTTCGTCGCATTCCTGGAAGAAGGTGGCCTTGATGGCTTCGAAAGCGTCCATGAGGCGCGGTCCGACCGATCTGTAGGGTTAAGCCGCCACGCGGCGCACGGCGTCGACCAGCTTGACCGGGTCGAACGGCTTGACGATCCAGCCGGTGGCGCCGGCGGCGCGCGCGCGCGCCTTCTTGTCGGCGTCGCTTTCGGTGGTGAGCACCAGCACGGGCGTCGTCCGATGGTTCGGATCGGCGCGCAGGCCCTCGATGAAGCCGAAGCCGTCCATGCGCGGCATGTTGATGTCGGTGATGACCACGTCGGCGCCCTTGGCCGCCAGGGTCTCCAGCCCGTCCACGCCGTCCACGGCCTGGATCACGGTGTAGCCCGCATCCTGCAGCGCCAGCAGCAGCATGTCGCGCATGGTGCGGGAATCGTCGACGGTCAGAACGGTCTTGCTCACGCCAGCCCCCCCTCGGTGTTGAACGCGGGCGCGCCGAAGGCGGCCCATTGGTCGGCGAAAGATTGCGACACAGACCCTAACCTCAGGTTGACGCCATCCGCCTGCCAGGTGCGGCGCGCCGACAGAAGGACCTGCAGGCACAGGCCGCCCAGGCGATCGACGGACGCGCCGTCGATCGTCAGGTCGGCGCCGCGACGCGCCATCAGTTCAGCCTTCAGCGGTTCGGCCGCGTTCAGGTCCAGAACCGGCGCAAGCGTGAGCGACGCGGTCATCAGAACTCCTCCCATCCGTCTTCGACCAGGGCGGTCTCGGTTTTGGGGGCGGCGCCGCCGCGTCCCAGGGTCTTGAGGGCCTGGATCATGCGGCCCGAGCGGGCGGGCTCGGCCGGGCGGACCGGAGCGGCGGGCGCCGGTCGGGCGGGGACGGCGCGCGCGGCCGGGGCCCGCGCCGTTTCGCCGACGCGGAACTGGGCCACCGACGCCTGCAGCGCCTCGGCCTCCTGGGCCAGCGAATGGCTGGCGGCGGTCGACTGCTCGACCATGGCGGCGTTCTGCTGGGTCACCTGGTCCATCTGGTTCACCGCCGTATTGACCTGGGCCAGGCCCACGGCCTGCTCCTGGGCCGAGGCGGCGATCTCGGAGACCAGGCCGTCGATCTCGGCGACCCGGTCGACGATCCGCTGCAGCGCCTCGCCGGTCTGGCCGACCAGGCGCACGCCCGAACCGACCTGGCCGGTGGAGGCCGAGATCAGGGTCTTGATCTCCTTGGCCGCTTCCGCCGAGCGCTGGGCCAGGGCCCGCACCTCGGACGCGACGACCGCGAAGCCGCGGCCGGCCTCGCCCGCGCGGGCGGCCTCGACCCCCGCGTTCAGGGCCAGCAGGTTGGTCTGGAAGGCGATCTCGTCGATCACGCCGATGATCTGGTTGATCTGGGCCGAGGACTGTTCGATCTGGGTCATGGCCTGGACCGCGTCGCGCACGATCACGCCCGAGGTCTCGGCGTCGCCGCGTGCAGCCTGGACCACGTCCGAGGCCTGGCGGGCGCCCGAGGCGGTCTTGTTCACCGTGGCGGTGATCTGGTCCAGGGCGGCGGCGGTCTCCTCGAGGCTGGCCGCCTGCTGCTCGGTGCGGCGCGACAGGTCGTCGGCGGCCTGCGAGATCTCGCCGGCGCCCGAACGGATCGCCGAGACATTGGACACCACCACCGACACCGCCTGCTGAAGCTGGGCGATCGCCGAGTTGAAGTCTGTCTTCAGCTGTTCGGCGCGCGGGGCCACGTCGGCGGTGAAGCGGTGCGTCAGGTCCCCGTTGGCCATGGCCGACAGCCCTTCCGCCAGGGCGGTGATGGCGATCCGGTCCTCTTCGGCCGCGCGGGCCTTCTCCGCCTCGTTGGCCGTACGCTCCTGTTCCGACAGCGAACGCTGGGCCACCGCCTCGGCCTCGACGCGCACCTTGTCGACCGCGGCGTCGCGGAAGGCCACGATGGCCTTGCCCATCTGGCCGAACTCGTCCTTGCGGTTCGCGCTGGCGACAGTGATGGCGGTGTCGCCGCCCATCAGCTTCTTCATGTAGCCGATCATGACGCCGATCGGCTGCACGATGGCGCGCGTCGCCACCCACCCGGCGGCCAGGGCGATGGCCAAGGTGGCGATCAGGCCGACGATCATCGCCACGACGGCCGCCTTGCTCGCTGCATCCTGCGCCGCGCGCGCGGCTTCCAGGTGGGTCATGCTGTCGGCCTTCAGCTTGTCGAGCTCGGCCTCGACCGGAGCGACAAAGCTGTCTGAGACGCCGTCGCGGCGCGCCAGCGCCAGGGCCTCGGCGCCCCGCCCCGCCGCGATCAGGGCCTTGGCCTGCCCCACGACGTTCTGGTGCCAGACGTCGGCGGCCTCCTCCGCCTTGGAGGCGGGGCCCTCGCGACCGGCCGGCAACTCGCCCGCCAGTTCTTCCAGCTTGGCCCTGAAGTTGGCGCGGTGCGCCTCGATGCGCTCCAGATAGTAGCCGTCGCCCGTGACCAGGTAGCCGCGGAAGCTGTTCTCCTGACGCGCCATGTAGAATTCGGCCGCGGCCGTCGCCTGGTTGATCTTGTTTTCCAGGCTGCGATCCTCGCCGGCGCGGGTCAGCGCCATGAGGTTCACCCCCACGACGACGCCCATGACGGCGATCGCCGCCAAGACCGTGGCGAAGGCCACGAAGAGCTTGCGCCCCACGGTCAGATCATCAATCCACTTCAACTCGGTTCCCCCGTTTACAGCGCGGTCAGAAAGAATAGGTCGCGGCGGCCACCAGGCGGCCGTCGTAGTTGTCGCCCAGGTCGAGGCTGTCGGTGTCGTACCAGCGCAGGTCCAGCGCCAGGGCGTCGGTCAGCTTGTGCTTCACGCCGGCGTTCCAGGCGCGATAGTCGGCCCCGCCGTCGGCGGACCGGTCGGCGATCGCCGCCGAGGCCTTGGTGCGCGGGCCGGCCGAAACCGTCCCCTGCAGTTCGACCCACCAGGCTTCCTTGGTGGCGGCGAAGCCGTCAGGCGAATAGTTGACGCGCAGGCGCGTGGCGACCGGACCCAGCTTGCGGGATGCGTCGGCCTGGTACTCCCAGTAATTCGAATCGACCCCCGCCCGCGTTCCGGGCAGGTCACGGTTCATCACGCCCAGGTCGAAGGTGAAGCCGGCCGCGCGCGGCCGCCAACCCGCCATGGAGACGATCTCGGAATCGAAGCCCTGGGCGCCGCTGGCGCTGGAAACGAAGACGTTGGCGTAGAGACCGCCCTGCTCGATCTCGACCTTGGCGAACGGGGCGACGTCCTCGCCGCTCTTGCCCAGGCCCTTGCCGACATATTGACTGGCCACGCCGACATCGACGCCGACGGATTGAGCGTGCGCTCCGCCCGCCAGGGCCGCGATCGAAACAAGGGCGAGAGGAAGGCGACGCAATTGGGGAGTCATTTCAAACCTTGGAGAGTGCATTCTGCTCTCCAAGAATGAGGCGAGGATTAATACCGTTCGTGAACCAAGGCCTACGTAGCATTCCCTAGCTTCGCCGTGGCGCAGAGGCCTGACTGAAATACGTATTTGCCCGTATCGCCGCGGCTGCTATAGGAATTCCGGCAAATTCGTGGCGGGGAGGCCTCGGGGATGCTCTCTCCCAGCGAAGATCAGGCATGATCGGGTTGGCGGCCATGGCGCGCGACGTGCGCCAGGGGCCACGAACCGACGCGCGCGCACGCCCGACCTGGGTGCGGCGAATCTGCGTCGCCGGCCTGGCCATTGCGGCCGCGGTCGCCTTGCGGACCGTTCTGGAAACCTTCGGGGACTTCTACTATCTGCCCATGATCCCGGCGGTCATGGCGACCGCGCTTCTGGCCGATCGGCAGGCCGTCGCCCTGGCGATCCTGCTCAGCACCGGCTTCAACCTGGTCGTGGTGCATCGCCTGAACGTCGTGGACGCCGCCGTCAACGCCGCGCTGTTCGCCGTGGTGGCGTGGGGCATCGCGGAAGTGTGCCAGCGCCTGATCGAAGCCTTGGCGCGCGCCCAGGATCTGGCGCGGAACCTGACCGTGCGTCAGGCCCTGCTGGACGCCATCCTGGGCTCCACGCCGGTCGTCACCGTGGACCGCGCGGGAACCGTCCGTCGGATCACCCCGGCGGCGGCGGGCCTGTTGGGCGAGGATCCGGACGCCGTCACGGGCCGACCCTTCGCGGACTGGGTCGCCGCCTTCGACCTTGAAACCCTGTCCGCGCTCGAAGGCGGGGGACGACTGGGCACGCCGCCGGATGGCCACTGGACGGCGGTGAAGGCGAACGGCGACGTCGTTCCCATGACCCTCCAGGCCGCCCTTCTGCCGGACCAGGCCGCGCCCGAGCACATCGTGGTGTCCCTGGCCGACCAGGGCGAATCCGAGGCGGCGCGCAAACGAGCGCGCGACCTGCAGACGCAACTCGAGCAGGTCTGGCGCCTGAACTCGCTGGGACAGATGGCCGCGACCCTGGCGCACGAGCTGAACCAGCCCCTGACGGCCGCCGCCGTCTATCTTCACGCCGGCCACGCCGATGTGGTCCGCTCCGGACCCCTGGGCGACAGCGCGGGGCGCAACCTGGACCTGGCCAAGACCCAGATCCTGAGAGCCGGCGAGATCATCCGGCGGATGCGCGACCTGATCGCCACCGGCAGCCGCAGTTTCAGCCGGGAACACGTGCAATCGATGATCGACGACCTGTCCCCCGTCTTCTCCCTGATCAGCCGCGACTCCGACGTGCCGATCCGCTGCGAGATCGACGCCGACGACCTTGTCGTCGCGGACCGCGTTCAGGTTCAGCAGGCGTTGACCAATCTGGTGCGCAACGCGGTCGACGCCGTCGGCGGCCAGTCGGGCGGCGCCGTCGCGGTGACGGGGCGCTCCTTCGGCGTGGAAGGCTATGAATTGACGGTCGAGGACAATGGACCCGGCATTCCCGAAGCAGAGCGGGCTCATGTCTTCCAGCCGATGGCCACGACCAAGTCGGGCGGCATGGGCCTTGGCCTGTCCGTCACCCGCGCCATCGTCGAAAGCCACGGCGGCCAGCTGATCGTCGGGCGAAGCGCCCAGGGCGGCGCCGCCTTCTCGTTCCGCCTTCCCCGCACCCTGGAGGCCGCCGCCGCATGACGCCCCATTCCGTCTTCGTCATAGACGACGACCCCGCCACGCGTGATGCGCTGCTGACCTTCCTTCGCGGCGCCGGCCTGCGCGCCCGGGCCTTCGCCGACGGCCAGGACTTCCTCGACCACCTGCCCGAAGACACGACGGCGTGCGTGCTGACGGACGTGCGCATGCCCCATCTCGACGGTGTGGAACTGGTCAGGCGGCTGCGAGACCTGCGCGGCCATCGTTGGCCGGTGATCGTCATGACGGGCCACGCCGACGTGCCGCTGGCGGTCCAGATGATGAAGGCGGGCGTCGTGGACTTCATCGAAAAACCCTTCGAGCCCAATCGCATCCTCGATTCCGTGCGGGGCTGCATCAACGCATTGGCCAGCCTGAGGCCCGAGATTGAGGCGCGCGAGGCCGCCGCCGCCCGGCTGGCGACCCTGACGCCGCGCGAACGGCAGGTGTTCGACGCCCTGATCCGGGGCCGCTCCAACAAGGAGATCGCGCTGGACCTGGACATCAGTCCACGCACCGTCGAAATCTTCCGCGCCAAGGTGATGCAGAAGATGCAGGCCGACAGCCTGTCGGCCCTGGTCCGCATGGGATTGCGCATCGGCGACGCTTGAGCCCGGACGCGATCGTCGCCACCTTGTCGGGATCATGAGCGACCGTGCCGCAGGCCTGGCCCCTTCCCGCGTCACCGCGGTCCTGGGCCCCACCAACACCGGCAAGACCCACCTGGCGGTCGAGCGGATGCTGGGTCACGCCTCGGGCATGATCGGCCTGCCGCTGCGCCTGCTGGCGCGCGAGATCTACGAGCGGATCGTCCGCCAGAGGGGCGCCGCCGCCGTCGCCCTGATCACCGGCGAGGAGAAGATCGTCCCGCCCCGCCCGCACTATTTCGTCTGCACGGTCGAGGCCATGCCGATGGAGCGGGCGGTCGAATTCCTGGCCGTCGACGAGATCCAGCTGGTCGCCGACCCCGAGCGGGGCCATGTCTTCACCCAGCGGCTGCTGCACGCGCGCGGCCGGTTCGAGACCATGTTCCTGGGCGCCGGCACGATGGAGCCGCTGATCCGGCGGCTGGTTCCGGATGTGGAGATAGTCACGCGCGACCGGCTGTCCACCCTGTCCTACGCCGGATCCAAGAAGCTGACCCGCCTGCCCCGCCGCAGCGCCATCGTCGCCTTCTCCACCGAGCGGGTCTATGCGATCGCCGAGCTGATCCGGCGCCAGCGCGGCGGCGCGGCCGTGGTCATGGGCAGCCTGTCGCCCCGCACCCGCAACGCCCAGGTGGCCCTTTATCAGTCGGGCGAAGTGGACTTCCTGGTCGCCACCGACGCCATCGGCATGGGGCTGAACATGGACGTGGACCATGTCGCCTTCGCCGGCCTCAGGAAGTTCGACGGCCGCCGCACCCGCTGGCTGCACGCCCACGAGATCGGCCAGATCGCCGGCCGCGCCGGCCGCCACCTGCGCGACGGGACCTTCGGCGTCACCGCCGAGGCGGAAGACCTGGACGCGGACCTGGTCGAGCAGGTGGTCGAACACCATTTCGAGCCGGTTCCGGCGGCCGAATGGCGCAACGCCCGACTGGACTTCGACACCCTGCCCGACCTGCTTCGCTCCCTGACCGTGACGCCGGAACGGGCCGGACTGTCCCTGACGGCCGAGGCGCTGGACGAGACCCTGCTGCGCCGCCTGATGAAAGACGAGACGATCGCCCGCATCGGTCGCTCGCGCGGGGCGGTCATGCGCCTTTGGGAGGCGTGCCAGTTGCCGGACTTCCAGAAGACGACCCTGGACGAGCACGCCCGTCTGGCCAAGGACGTCTTCACCGCCCTGACCGGCAAACGCGGCCGGCTGACCGACGACTGGATGGCGCCCCGTTTCGCCGAGGTCGATCGCGACGACGGCCAGATCGACCAGTTGTCCGCGCGGCTGTCGGCCGTGCGCACCCTGTCCTACATCGCCAACCGGCCCGACTGGGTCCATGACGCGCAAGGCTGGCGCGACCGCACGCGCGCGCTGGAGGACAGACTGTCGGACGTCCTGCACGAACGGCTGACCGCCCGCTTCGTGGACCGGCGCACCACCGCCCTGATGCGGGCGCTGAACGTGCGCGAAGACACCTTCGCCGGCGTCGCGGACGATGGCGAGGTGACGATCGAGGGGCAGGCGGTCGGGCGGCTGGAAGGCGTCCGCTTCCAGATGGAGAAGGGCGCGTCGGCCCTGGAGGACCGCACCCTGCGCCAGGCGGCCGTCCGCGCCGTCACGCCCGAGATCAGCCGTCGCCTGGGGCGGCTGGCCGCGGACGCCGACGACGCCTTCGCCGTCCTGGCCGATGGGGCGGTCCTTTGGCGCGGCGTCCTGACCGCCCAGGTCCAGTCGACCGCCGAAGGGACGGACCCCTTCTCGCCCTCGGTGCGCCTGTTGGGCGAGCTTGGCCCCACGCCCGCGCGCGAGCGCGCGCGGCGCCGCATCGAGGCCTGGCTGGCGGCCGAGGCCGGGCGGGCGCTGCGCGACCTGCGACGGCTGAGGCAGGCGGTGGAGAGCGGCGCGCTGAAGGGCCTGCCGCGCGGGATCGCCTTTCGCCTGATCGAGGCGGGCGGCCTGATCGACCGACGCGACGTCGAACGCGACCTGGCCGCCCTCAGCCAGGCCGAGCGCCGCGCCTTGCGAAGCTTCGCCATCCGCGTGGGCGTCCATTCCGTTTGGCTGCCGGGGGCGATGAAGCCCCGCGCCCGCCATTTCGCCCAGGCCTTCCTGGCGCCGCCGCTGATCGCCGCGACGCCGGACCTGATCCCGGCGCCGACGCCGCCGCCCTCCCCGCGCCGGCTCTCCGCCCACGGCCTGCGCAAGGCCGGCCGGTGGCTGGTGCAGACGGAGACGCTGGAGAAGATGGCCGAACTGCGCGCCGCCGGGCATGGACGCCTCTCGGACGCCGCCCTGGTCGAACTGGGCTGGAGCGCCGACCAGGCCCGGCAGGTGATCGCCGCGCTGAAAACCGTGCGCGCCCAGATGCCCGACAAGGCCGGCCGGGCGCCGCCGATCCCGCACTCCCCCTTCGCCGCCCTGGCGGCGCTGACCGAAGCGCCCGCCGCGCCGCGAAAGCCGCGCCGGCCGCGCCGCAAGGCCCGCGCTTGAGCGAGACCTGTCGCATCGACGTCTGGCTGTGGCGCGCGCGCTTTCTGAAGACGCGCGGACTGGCGGCGGCCTTCGTCGAGGGGGGCGCGGTGCGGCTGACGCACAACGGCGTCCAGGTGCGGCTCGACAAGCCCAGCCGCGCCGTTCGAACCGGCGATCTTCTGACCTTCGCCCGCAACGGGCAGGTCACGACCCTGCGCGTCGAGGCGCTGGGGGAACGGCGCGGGCCCGCCGAGGAGGCCCGCGCCCTCTATTCGCTCGTCACGACTTGATGACGAACTCGCCTTCAATGTGCAGCGCGACCTCGTCCGACACCGCCGGCAGCGCATAGCTGATCCCGAAATCGGAGCGCTTGATCGTCGCTTCGCCGTCGAAGCCGGCCTTGTAGGCGCCCATGGCCGTGCCGGCCTGGTTGAACTCGACCTCGATCGTCACGGGCTTGGTCACGCCGCGCAGGGTCAGGTCGCCGACCACCGTGGCCTCGTTGGGATCGTCGGCGTCCACCGTCACCGAGCGGGACACGAAGGTGGCGGTCGGGTGGTTGGCGGTGTCGAAGAAGTCGGCCGTCTGCAGGTGACGCTTCAGCGCATCGTCGTTCGGCGCCACATCCGTCAGCGGGATGGTGGCTGTCAGGGTGCTGGCCGAGGGATTGGCCGGGTCCAGCGTCAGTTCGGCCTTCACGTTGACGAACTGGCCGACGTACTTGGAGAAGCCCAGGTGGTCGACCGACCAGGTGATCTTGCCGTGGCCGCTGTCCAGCTCATAGGCGCCGGCGCGGACCTCGGCCGGGTTCTGCGTCAGGGCGGCCTGGGCGACCACCGCGCCGCCTGCGCCGAGGCTGAGGGCCACGGCGCCGGCGAGGGCGTATTTCAGGAAGGGAGCGCGCATGGATATGCCTCGTGTCTGACGATTGAAATGCAATCGATACAGTTGCGAATAAGCCTCGCGGTTGTCAAGCCGTCTTGCGAACGCCTCTCGGCTTATACCCCGATGTTGACAGTTGGTTGCACGGCCGCCATGTCGCAGGCCTCCCGCCAGCAACCTCGACCGTCCGACCGCCCAATGACCTACATCGTCACCGACGCCTGCGTGAAATGTAAGTTCATGGACTGCGTCGAGGTGTGTCCGGTCGACTGCTTCTACGAAGGCGAGAACTTCCTGGTCATCGCGCCCGACGAATGCATCGACTGCGGCGTGTGCGAACCCGAATGCCCCGTCGACGCCATCGTCCCGGACACCGAGGACGAGCCCGACGGCAAGTGGCTCCAGATCAACGCCGAATACGCCAAGACCTGGCCCAACATCACCGTCAAGGGCACGCCCCCCGCCGACCGCGAACAATATGAACGCGAGACCGGCAAGTACGAAAAGTACTTCAGCCCCAAGCCCGGCAAGGGCTCCTGATTTCATCGGCCTGGTGCGGGCGGCCGGGGTCGAACCGGCAAGGGCTTGCGCCCGACGGATTTTAAGTCCGTTGCGTCTACCAGTTTCGCCACGCCCGCGATCCGGCGCGTCTGTATAGCCAGACGCGCCGGACGGGCAAAGGCGTCAGTGTGCGGCGTCGGGCGAGGCGTCGGCGGGACGCATGGCGCGGAAGTCGACGTCGGAATCCGCGATCAGCCAGACCAGGGCGGCCCAGGCCGCGACGTTCTGGGTCAGCTGCGCCGGGTCGATCTTGTCCAGGGTGTCGTTGGCGGTGTGGTGCAGGTCGAAATAGCGCGTCCCGTCCTGGGCCAGGCCGAAGAAGGGCACGCCCAGCGGCCCCATGGGCCCGATATCGACCCCGCCCTCGGTCTCCACCTGACGCGAGGCCAGGACGCCGATGGGATAGAGGACCCGGTTCGCGGCCTTCTGGAAGTCAGACCCTTGCGCGCCCGCGGGCAGACGCAGGGCGTAAACCCGGTCCGCGCCGAAATCGCTCTCGCCGGCGATGATGTGCGTGTCCAGCGCCGCGCCCTGATTGCGGGCATAGACCCCGCCGCCGTTGCCGGTCTCGCGCGTCGGCTGCGCCACTTCCTCGGACCCGTACAGCACGACGCGGATGGTGCGCGCCGGGCGCCGGCCGCTGTCGGCGATGGCCTTGGCCGCCGCCAGGGTGATGGCGCCGCCTGCCGCGTCGTCGATCGCCCCGGTGCCCAGGTCCCAGCTGTCCATGTGGGAGCCCAGCACGATCACCTCGTCCGGCCGCGCTGCGCCCGGCAGGTCGCCGATCACGTTCTGGCTGTGGGTCTCGTAGGTGCGCGCGGTCGAGGTCAGACGCAGACGCACAGGCTCGCCCATCGCCACCAGCCGGCTGACCTGGTCGGCGTCGGGCGCCGCCAGGGCGAAGGACGGTATGGTCGGCTTTCCGTCGACGTACTGGGTGGTGCCGGTGTGGGGCAGACGGTTCTCGTCCGAGCCGACCGAGCGAAGAATGAAGGCGGCCGCGCCCTTGGCCGCCGCCACGCCCGGCCCGGCGCCGCGCACCCGCGTCTGCGGCCCATAGCCCGAGCCATCCTGCATCGGCCGCATCTGGCCGAAATCGACATAGGCGATCTTGCCGCGAAGCGACCCCTCGGGCGCGGCCTGCAGGTCCTCCAGCGAGGTGAAGCGCACCACCTCGCCCTCGATCCCGCCCCGCGGCGTGGCCGGCGAATGGCCCAGCGCCGCCAGGGCCAGGACCTGGGGATGCGCGCCCAGGACCTCCCCGCTGCTTTGCCCCCGCTCCCAGCCGACCAGCGGGAATTCCTCGATCCGCACATTCTGGAACCCGTGGGCGCGCATGTAGTCGGCGGCCCAGGCGGCGGCCTGCTGCTCGGCGCGCGACCCCGCCGGCAGGGCCCCGAAACGGGTGGTCACCTGGGTCACATAATCCAGGGCGATGTTGGAGCGCATCGCCTGGTCGCGAATGACGACGGCCTGGGCCTCGACGGCGGCGTCCTGCGCCGCCGCGGGCGATGCGCAGACGGCGAGGAAGAGCGCGGCTGCGCTCACGGACAACAGGCGAAGGGACATCGGCGGCTCCGGGACGAAACGAAAGAGCCTGGACCCTAGAGCGTCATCCCAGCCGCCGAAAGGCTCAGCCGTTCTGGAAATAGGGCTCGACCGGCCCCTGCAGCTTCACGGTCAGCGCCTTGCCCTTGCGGTCGACGCGGTTGCCCAGGGCCAGACGCACCCAGCCCTCGGACACGCAGTACTCCTCGACATTGGTCTTTTCCTCGCCCTTGAAGCGCACCCCCACGCCGCGCTGCAGGGCGTCGGCGTCATGGTGCGGGCTGGACGGGTCGACGGACAGGCGGTCGGGCGGGGTGTCGGACATGGCGGGCTCGGCGATCTGGAAAGGCGGGGTGATAGCGCCCCGAGGTCGCGGCGCCAACCGACGTCTGTCGCCCGAACGGCGCCCGGGCCCCGCTTCTACTGGACCGTCTGTCGGGGCTGGGCGTCGGCGCCGGGGGCCGCCTGATAGGGTTGCGGCCCGCTGGCGGCCGGGCTTGCGGCTCGGGTCGCGGCGGGCCGGTTGGCGGAAGCGGCGGGCTGACGGGTCGCGGGCCGGCGCGCGGCCGCACGCGTCGACGCGGGGCGCGGGGCCGTCGCCGCGGGGGCGGCCGCCGGGCGCGGGGCCGGGGCGGCGGCGGGCGTCGGCGTTTCCGGCTTCGGCGCCTCCGCGGCCGGGGGCTCCGCGCTTTCGGCGGCCAGGGCGCGGGCGGCCATCTGCTGGGCCTGGAAGCGGGCGGCCAGCTTCTCGGTCAGTTCCTTGGCCTGGGCCGGCTGCATCTGGGCCATGATGGCGGCCAGGGTGCGCGGGCGCATGGCGGCGGCGACCGGCAGGCGGACCCGGTCCTCCAGCGCGGCCATGACCGGCGCGGCCTCCTTGGGCCGCATGGCGGAATAGACCTGGACCAGGCGGTCGATCTCGGCCTTCTCGCGTTCGTCGACCTGGCCCAGCATCTGCTTCATCTCGGCCTTCAGCGCCTCCAGCGCCTGGACCTTGGCGTCGAGTTTCTGCTCGGCGGCCGTCATCAGCGGCAGCATGGTGGCGAAGTCCTGGTCGCGCGCGTCCAGCTGGGTGCGCCGCTGCGACAGCGACTGGATGATGCGCAGTTCGGCCGGAGAGATGCCGGCCTGTTGGGCCAGTTGCTCGGGCGTCAGGGCGCAGGCCGCCGGGGCGGCCTTGGCGGGCGCGGCGGCGGCCGACGGCGCGGCCTCCTCGGCCCAGGCGCGCGCGCCCTCGAACAGGCCCGGCGCCACGCCGACCGCGCGCACGGCGACCACTCCGCCGATGGCGACGGCGATCAGGGGCAGCAGGCGGGGGATGCGGGCCATGGCGGGTCTTTCGGTCTCAGGCGGCGAACAGATCGTCGTCGAGATTACGACGCGCGGTGTTGAGGCTTTGTTTGGCGGTTTGGTTAGCGATCCGCCCGGCGCTCAGCGCCTGGACGATGGAGGCGACATTGTCGCGGCCCGGCGCGGCGGCGCGGCGGCCGCCCGACGGCCCGGCCAGGCCCTGGATGCGCTCGGCCAGGGCGGCCATGCGGCGGGCGCGGTCCTCGTCTTCGGCAGAGACGGCCGGAACGGGCGTTGCGGCGACGGGCGCCTCTTCCTCGGACCTGCGGGAGGCCGGGGCGGGCCCTCGCGCGATCAGCGCCTCCAGCTGCTGCTTGACCTCGCGGGCCTTGATGATCCGGTCGTGCAGCAGATCCGTCTCCTGGCCCGAAGCCCTGAGCGTCGCCAGCGCCGCCTCGGCGCGCCCGGCCGCGGCGTTCAAGTCCGTCACCGCCTGGGCGAACGCCAGCTGGCCCGCGCGCAACGCCGTCAGCTTGCGCTCCAGCTTCACGCCATAGCCGACCGCCGCCACCAGCAGCAGCATCAGCACCGCGTCCATGATCATGCCGGCCATCAGGCGGTCCTCCGGGTCAGGCGCGTCGCCGCGTCCGTGGTGATGGGGCCTTCGACGCGCACGGCCACGTGCTGGCCCTTGCGTCCGATCCGCCCGGTCGTCAGCGGGACCGACCCCGCGCGGATCGACACGTCCGAATCCGGCGCCGTGTTCAACATCAGGGTGTCGCCGACCTTCAGGTTCAGCACGCTGGACAGCGGCGCCTGCTGCTCGTCCAGCACCACCCGCACCTCGGTGTCGGTGGTCCAGAGTTCGGTCGCCAGGTGGCTTTCCCAGATGTTGTCGCGGCCGAATTTCTCACCCATGAACTGCTGCAGCAGCATCTTGCGGATCGGCTCCAGCGTCGCATAGGGCAGCAGCAGTTCGATGCGTCCGCCGCGATCCTCCATGTCGATTCGCAGCTTGATCAGGATGGCCGCATTGGCCGGCCTGGCGATGGCGGCGAATCGCGGATTGGTCTCCAGCCGGTCCAGGTTGAAGTGGACGGGCGTCAGCGGCTCGAACGCCTGGCGGGCGTCGTTCAGAACCACCTCGATCATCCGCTGCACCAGAACGCGCTCGATGGTGGTGTAGGGCCGGCCCTCGATCCGCAGGGCGGCGGTGCCGCGCCGTCCGCCCAGCAGCACGTCGACGATGGAATAGATCAGGTTGGAATCGACCGTCAGCAGGCCGTAGTTGTCCAACTCCTCGGCCCGGAACACCGCCAGGATGGCCGGCAGCGGGATGGAGTTCAGATAGTCGCCGAACCGGATGGAGGAGATGTTGTCCAGCGACACCTCGACGTTGTCCGAGGTGAAGTTGCGCAAGCTGGTCGTCATCAGCCGCACCAGGCGGTCGAAGACGATCTCCAGCATCGGCAGCCGTTCGTAGCTGACCAGGGCGGAGTTGATGATCGATCGGATGCCGGACCGTTCGGAGCCGTCGTCGGCGCCCAGGTCGAAGCCCAGCAGGCTGTCGATCTCGTCCTGGTTCAGCACCCGCTCGGACAGAGCGTCGCTCATGTCGCTCAACGGCTCGAAGCCGGCGCCGCCCAGGGGATCGAGTTCGGCCGTGTCGCTCATGCCTATTGCACCAGCATTTCTTCGATCAGCACGGCGTCGACCTTGCCCGGCGCGGCGATCAGGTTGACGCGGCGGAGGATTTCGGCGCGCAGCTGATAGGTGCCGGCCGATCCGCTGAGGTCCTCGGGACGCAGTTCGCGCACGAAGCCGGTGAACATGTCCTGCAGGCGCGGCATCTCTTCCTGCAGATGCGTGGCGACCGAGGCGTCGTGCGTCTCCAGCGTCAGCTTCAGCTTCAGGAAGGTCGGACGTCCGTCGGCCGACTGAATGTTCATCACCATGTCCGGCAGGGTGAAGAAGGTCACGCCGTCGGGACCTTCCGCGATCTTGCCCAGGGCGGGATCGGCCTCGCCGCCCTCGCCGCCCCCGCCATGACCGCCGCCCTCCTTCTTCTCCTCGCCGTGACCGCCGCCCTTCTCGGCCTTGGCCTCGCCGTGGCCGCCTTCGGCCTCGGCGGCCGCCGGCTTGGGCTTCAGCATGAAGAAGGCCGCCGCGCCGCCGCCGCCCAGCACCAGCAGGGCGACCGGCGCGATGATGAACAGCAGCGGCAGCTTCTTCTTCTTGGGCGCGGCCTCGCCCTCCCCGCCCTCGCCTTCGGTCGGGGCGGGCGGCGCGGCGTCCGCATTCGCGTCGCCCTTCTTCTTGCCCAGCTTCAACATGCGGTCGACTCACCCCGGATGGTCCCCGGGGAAGATCGACCCAGCTTGGTTAACACGGCGTTTACGATCGGCAGGATTTGCCGAGCGCCACGCCCGCCGCGCCTGGATTAACCCTGTTGGCACGACCGTTGCGAGCCATCGGGGCGAAGGAGCACGCCCCTCGTGGAAAACGCCGCCTACATCGGACTGTCCCGCCAGATGACCCTGCGCCGCGAACTCGACATCGTGGCCAACAACGTCGCCAATGCGGACACCACCGGCTTCAAGGTCGAGCAGCTGATGCTGAGCGCCGAGGTCGGCCAGCGCGCCCGCAACGACGCCATCCGCCCCGGCGCCAGCTTCGTGCTGGACAACGGCGTCGGCCGCGACTTCGGCCAGGGAACCCTGCGCCAGACGGGCCGCACCCTGGACTTCGCGGTCGAGGGCGAAGGCGCCTTCTTCGTGGTTCAGGATGGCGCCGGCCGCCAGGCCTACACCCGCGACGGCGGCTTCACGACCGATCCCACCGGCCGGCTGACCACCAAGCAGGGCCAGCCCGTTCTGGGCGGCGGGGCCGAGATCGTGCTGGACCCCGAACTGGGCGCACCCAGCGTCGGCGCCGACGGCACCATCACCCAGGACGGGGAGATCGTCGGCCAGCTGTCGGTCGTGCGCTTCGGCGCGCTGGGCGTGCTGGAAAAGGGCGGCGACGGCCTCTACCGCAACGCCTCCAACGTCCAGCCGATCGAAGCCAACGACGTGCAGATCCGGCAGGGAATGCTCGAAGGATCCAACGTCAATCCGCTGCTGGAAATGACCAGCCTCATCGAGATCAGCCGCGCCTATGAAAGCGTCACGCGGATGATCGAGAACACCACCGACCTCAGCCGCCGCGCCGTCGAGCGCCTCGGCAAGGCCGCTTAAGGAGAGCCCCTCATGCGCGCTCTGAGAACCGCCGCCTCGGGCATGGCCGCCCAGCAGCTGAACGTGGAGGTCATCTCCAACAACATCGCCAACATGAACACGGTGGGCTTCAAGAAGCAGCGCGCCGAGTTCCAGGACCTGCTCTATCAGAACATCGAGCGGATGGGCGCGCAGTCCTCGTCCCAGGGCAACGTGGTGCCGACCGGCATCCAGGTCGGCGCGGGCGTCAAGGCCGGCGCGGTCTATCGCATCACCGAACAGGGCACGCCCCAGCACACCGGCAATCCCTACGACATGGCCATCGACGGCAAGGGCTTCTTCCAGGTCACCCTGCCCTCGGGCGAGATCGCCTACACCCGGGCCGGCAATCTGCAGGTCAATCCCGAAGGCCAAATGGTCACCGACGACGGCTATCTGCTGGAGCCCGCGGTCACCATCCCCCAGGACGCGGTCGACATCATCATCTCCAAGTCCGGCCTGGTCCAGGTGACCACCGCCGGCCAGGCCGAGCCGACCACCGTGGGCCAGATCGAACTGGCCACATTCTTCAACGAAGCGGGCCTGGAGGCCATCGGCGACAATCTGCTGCTGGAAACCGCCGCCTCCGGCGCCGCCACCATCGGCGCCCCGGGCGAGGTCGGCTTCGGCCAGATCCTGCAGTCCTACACCGAAGCCTCCAACGTCGACGCCGTGTCCGAGATCAGCGCCCTGATCGTGGCCCAGCGCGCCTATGAGATGAACTCCAAGGTCATCAGCACCGCCGACGAGATGCTGTCCGTCGCCGCCCAGGTGAAGAGCTAGATCATGACCCTGCTGCACCGAACCCTGGCGCTGAGCGCCGCCCTCGCCGTCCTGGCCGGCCCGGCCCTGGCCGCGCCCGTGACGCTGAAGGCCAATCCGGTCGACGACGACGGCCGCGTCACCTTGGGCGACATCTTCGATGGCGCGGGCGGGGCCGCTGATGTCGTGGTCGCCCGCCGCGTCGGCCCGTCGGTGGTGATGGAGGCCGGGCAGCTCCAGGCCCTGGCGCGCCAGGCGGGCCTGGACTGGGTCAATCCCAACGGCCTGCGCCGCGTCGCCGTGCGCCAGGGGGTCGCCGAGGCGCCCGGCGCCGTTGCGGCGATCCAGACGCCCGCCGCCGCCCCCGCCCCTGTTCGCGCCGCCTCCCGCCGCCCCGCCGCCCGCGAGACGGTCATCAAGCGCAACGACATGGTGCGCGTCACCTACGAGGTCAGCGGCGTGAAACTGGCCGTCTTGGGCCGCGCCATGCGCGACGCCGCCGTGGGCGAGCCCGTCGCCGTCACCAACACCACCTCCAACCGCATCATCGACGCGGTCGCCGCCGGTCCGGGCCAGGCGGTCGCCGGTCCTGCGGGCGACGCCATCCGCGCCGAAGCCTTTTCCCAGTTCGCCGCCCGCTAGTCCGAGCAGAGAGCCCCGTCATGCGTAAAACCCTTCTCGCCGCCGCCCTGCTGACCGCGTCCGGCCTGAGCGCCTGCTCCACCGCCGTGGAGGCCGTGCGCGGTCCCGAACTGGCCCCGATCGGCTATCCGGCGGCCCTGGTCCCCGTCCAGCAGACCTATCTGCCGGCTCCCCGCTCGGAGGCCCAGCCCGCCAGCGCCAACAGCCTGTGGCGCACCGGCGCCCGCTCCTTCTTCGGCGACCAGCGCGCGCGTCACGTCGGCGACATCCTGACCGTCCGCATCGACATCGACGACCGCGCCCAGACCCAGAACAGCACCACGCGCGCGCGCTCCAACGACATCTCCGCCGGCGTCAACAGCCTGCTGGGCCTGGAAAGCGCCGCCAACCGCGCCTTCCCCAACGCCTTCGACCCGTCGCGCCTGGTCGATCTGGGCGGCGAGGTGAATGCCGCCGGCTCCGGCTCGGTCAATCGTTCGGAACGCGTCTCCCTGACGGTGGCCGCCGTGGTGACCGAGGTGCTGGCCAACGGAAACCTGGTGATCCAGGGCCGCCAGGAGGTCCGCACCAACCGCGAGGTGCGCGAACTGACCGTCGCCGGCATCGTGCGGCCCGAGGACATCTCCTCGGCCAACGCCATCAGCCACACCCAGATCGCCGAGGCGCGCATCTCGTACGGCGGACGCGGGGACATCAGCCGGGTGCAGGCCACCCCCGCAGGCCAGAGCCTGATCGAGCGTTTCAGCCCCTTCTGACGCGGCGCCCGGCAGAAAACGCCGGGCCCGGCAAGCGCGGCCGTGAACCCATGACGCCAACCGGCGTTAGTTCGGCGATGTTGAAGTTCCTGGTCCCCGCCGTCGCCTGTGTCGCCCTGGTCGCCGCCAGCGCCCGGACGCAGACGCTCGACGCCGCCTCCACGGCCCCGGAGATGGCCTGGCGCCTGGACCACGAGGGTCCGGTGGCCAAGCTGACCTACGGCGCGGCGAATTCGGATCACCTGGCGGTGATGATCACCTGCCAGCCGGGCGAGGGCGTGGCGGTCTTCTATGGCGCCGCCCACCCGGACAGCCCGCGTCTTCTCAAGGCCTCCAGCACCCCGCAGCCCGTGGACCCCCTGTCCAACGGCGCCGCCTACGAAACCCAGGTCGCGCTGGACGATCCCAGCCTGACGGGCCTGGCGCGAAACGGTTCCTTGCGTCTGATCGGCGACGACGGTTCCACGGTCCTGACCGCAGATCGGCAAGCTCGCGGCATGGCGGCCGACATGCTGGCCTATTGCGGTTCGTCGCGCGTCTGACGACATTGGCGCCGACGCGGCGTTGCGCGTCGTCGGCGGGGGCTGACGCATGACCCTGATGGTTTCCCTTTTGCTCGCCGCCGCCTTGCAGGCCGCGCCCGGGCCGGCGTGGACCTGGACGCTTTATGACGGCGACGGGCCGGTGGTCCTGGCGAACGAGGCGCCCGACACGCCCGATCTGCGCGCCACCCTGCAATGCGACCGCGGCGCCGGGGCCGTTGAGGTGTCCCTCTATGATCCGCCGGCCCAGCCCGGATTCGCCCGCGTCAGCGCCGGTCGCGCCTCGACGACCACCGAGGCGCAGGCCGGCCGCGACGGCGCCGTCAGCTTCGTCGTGCGCGCAGACCATCCGGTCTTCGCCGCCTTCGCCGGAACCGGCCTGATGACCGTCGCAGTCGGCGACGACCAGAGCCAGATCGTGGTCCAGCCCCGTCATCTGGGCAAGCTGCGCCGCTTCACCGACCTTTGCGCGGGATAGAGATCATGCGCCTCGCCATTCTTTCCGTTGCACTGACCGCCGCCGCGCTCTCGGCCTGCGCCACCTCGCCCCGCCAGCCCGCCCCCGTCGCCGCCGCCGCCGCGCCCGCGCCGATCGACGGCTACGACTGGTTCATGCACCAGGACGGCGGCGAGGCCATGCTGGCCTACGGCGTGGCGGACAGCGACGAGGTCAAGCTGCGCTTCGACTGCGGCAAGGGAACGGGCCGCCTGCATCTGATCGCGCCGGCCGTGAAGGGCGAGCGGCAGTTCCATCTGGAATCCGGCGGCGACACGGAACGGTATCCTGCCTCTCTCGAGCCCTCGGGGCTGCACGACGGCGACCTGATGAACGGCGAGGCGCCGGCTGACGCGCCCGTGTTCCAGCGTTTTCGCCGCCTGGGCTGGATCGCCGCCTGGCGGGGTCAGGACCGCGAGGTCTATGCCGCCCATCCCGGGTCCGAAGACAAGGTCGAGGCCTTCTTCAGCGTCTGCGGCTGACCCTTTCCCCTTTTCCGTGACGGCTTGACGGCGGCGCCCGCCTCGGCTTGCCTGCCGCCCTGTTTCGGGAGGGGTTCATGAAGGTGTCTCATCTGGCCGTCGCGGCGGCCCTGGCCTTGGGCGCGCCGGCGGCCGCCCTGTCCCAGGCGGCCTCGCCCGCCGAAGCGTCCAGCCCTTCGCCCAGCACGGCGGACGCCGCGCTGGAACAGATCGTCGCCGACTACGAAGCCTATCAGAAGTCCGTCGACCCCCTGTCCGCCAGCGGCGAGGGCGATCTGGAGGCGATGGCGCGGATTCCCGACCTGTCGCGCGCCTTCGAACTGGCTCAGAGGGCGCCGATGGAGGGCTTCGTGCGCCGCCTCCAGGCCATCGACACGGGCGACCTGTCCCACGCCAACCAGATCAACCACGCCTTCCTGCTTTACGTCCTGGCGCGCGGGATCGAAGGGCTGGATTACGACACCGGCCGGCTGGCCTTCGACAGCGAGGGCGGGCCGGGCACCTGGGCCATCTACATGGGCTCCAGCACTCGCCTGAACTCGATCGCCGAGGCCGAGGCCTATCTGAAACGGGTCGAAGGCTTCGCCACCATCTACGCCCAGACCACCGACAACGCCCGGCGCGGGCTGGAGACGGGCATGGTCCAGGCCCGTTCCGTGACCCAGAGCGCCATCGAACTGGCCCGCAACGACGTCGACACGCCCGCCGACGCCGATCCCCTGTTGAAGCCCCTGTCGACCCTGCCCTCGACCGTCTCCCAAGCGGACAAGGATCGCCTGGCCGCGCGCGCCGCCGAGGTGATCGCCCGCGACATCGTGCCCGCCCGTCAGGCCTGGCTGGCGTTCCTGGAAACCGAATATCTGCCCAAGGCGCCCGTCGAGCCTGGCCTGGCGCACCGGCCGGGCGGAAAGGCCCTCTACGCCTATCTGGTTCGCGGCCACACCACTACGGACCTGACGCCGGACCAGATCCACCAGATCGGACTGGACGAGGTCGCCCGCATCCGCGCGCGCATGGACGTGGAGATGAAGGCCTCCGGCTGGACCGGCGACTTCGCCGGCTTCCTGAACTTCCTCCGCACCGATCCGCAGTTCTACGCCGCGACGCGCGAGGAACTGCTGGAGAAGGCCTCGGAAATGGCCAAGCGCGCCGACGGCGGCCTGCCGCCGCTGTTCGCCACCCTGCCGCGCCTGCCCTACGACGTGCAGCCCGTCCCGCCCCAGATCGAGGAGAACTACACCACCGGCCGGTACAATGGCGGCTCGATGCAGAACGGCGTGGCCGCCCACTACATCGTCAACACCTCCAAGCTGGACCAGCGCCCGCTCTACGAACTGCCGGCCCTGACGCTGCACGAGGCCGTGCCCGGCCACCACGTCCAGATCGCCCTGCAGCAGGAGGCCGAGGGCCAGCCCTACTTCCGCCGCCAGGCCAACGTCAGCGCCTTCACCGAGGGCTGGGGCCTGTACGCCGAGTATCTGGGCGAGGAGATGGGCTTCTACCGCACGCCCTATGAACGCTTCGGCCGGCTGTCCTACGAGATGTGGCGCGCCTGTCGGCTGGTGGCCGACACCGGCCTGCACTGGATGGGCTGGAGCGAGGAGCAGGCCCGCGCCTGCTTCCGCGACAACTCGGCCCTGGCGCCGCACAACATCGAGACCGAACTTCAGCGCTATATCGGCTGGCCCGGCCAGGCCACGGCCTACAAGATCGGCGAGATCCGCCTGCGCGACATCCGCGCCCGCGCCGAGCGAGAACTGGGGTCGAACTTCAACATCCGCACCTTCCACGACGCCCTGCTGACCGAAGGCCCCCTGCCCCTGGCCCTGCTGGACCAGCGCATGGACGCCTGGATCGCGGAGCAGAAATAAGCCCTTCCCCGCTTGTCGGGGGAAGCGTCAGGTCGTGCCGCGCAGCGACACACCTGACGATGGGGGAAGTATCCTCTTGAAGGAGCACGTCCCTCTTCGACCCTGGTTCGCTTCGCGAACGACGACCCTACGCCCACTCCGGGACCGGAAGGCCCTTCGACGCCAGGAAGGCCGGGTTGAACAGCTTGGACGCATAGCGCGATCCGGGGTCGCACAGGCAGGTGACGATGGTCCTGCCCGGCCCCAGTTCGCGCGCCAGGCGCACGGCGCCGGCGATGTTCACGCCCGCCGACCCGCCCAGCGACAGCCCCTCGTGCTTCACCAGGTCGAACAGGATCGGCAGGAACTCCGCGTCCTCGATCCGATAGGCGTAGTCGGGCTTGAACCCCTCCAGATTGCCGGTGATGCGCGCCACGCCGATGCCCTCGGTGATGGACGACCCCTCGCCGCTCATCTCGCCCTTGGTGAACCAGTTGAACATGGCCGCGCCCGCCGGGTCGGCCAGGGCGATGGTCACGTCGGGCTTCTGTTCGCGCAGATAGGTCGACACGCCCGCGATGGTGCCGCCCGATCCGACGGCGCTGACGAAGGCGTCCACACGCCCCCCGGTCTGGCGCCAGATCTCCGGGCCGGTGTTGAAATAGTGGGCGTCGCGGTTGGCGGTGTTGTCGAACTGGTTGGCCCAGATCGCGCCGGCGTCTTCGCTCTCGTTCAACTCGGCCGCCAGACGCCCGGAATAGTGGACGAAATGGTTGGGGCTGGAGAAGGGCGCGGCGTCCACCTCGACCAGGCGGGCGCCCAGCGAACGGATGGCGGACTTCTTCTCCTCGGACTGGGTGCGCGGAATGACGATCACCACCGGATGGCCCAGCGCCGCCCCGACCAGGGCCAGGCCGATGCCGGTGTTGCCGGCCGTGCCCTCCACGATCGTCCCGCCGGGCCGCAGCGCCCCCGACGCCCGCGCGCCCTGGACGATGGACAGGGCGGCCCGGTCCTTGATCGAGCCGCCGGGGTTCATGAACTCGGCCTTGCCCAGGATCTCGCACCCCGTCTCGTCGGACAGGCGGTTCAGGCGGATCAGCGGCGTATCGCCGATCAGGTCGATGACGGAGGCGTTGGCGGACAATGTGAAACTTTCAGGCGAAGTCGAAGGAGGATCAGGCGGCCTTGCGCTTGCCTAAGTGGATGCCGCACTCGACCTTGTCCATGCCCGACCAGCGGCCGGCGCGCGCATCCTCGCCGTCGTCCACCGCGCGGGTGCACGGCCAGCAGCCGATCGAGCGATAGCCCTGCTCGACCAGCGGGTGGCGCGGCAGGTCGCGCGCATCCAGCCAGGCCTCCACGTCGTCCCCGGTCCACTCCGCCAGCGGATTGATCCGCAGCACCCCGTCCAGCACCTCGAACGGCCTCAGGTCCGCCCGGGTCGAGGCCTGATAGCGCTTGCGCCCGGTGATCAGGGCGTCGAACCCCGCCGTCGCCCGCGCGAGGGGCCGCACCTTTCTCAGGTCGCAGCAGGCGTCGGCGTCCGTCTTCCACAGGTCGTCGCGCGCATCCAGCGTCGCCTTCTCCTCGGCGTCCGGCGTCACCAGCCGCACGTCCGTCAGGCCCAGCGCCCTGGTCAGCTGGGTGCGATAGGACAGGGTCTGCAGGAAATGCTGGCCCGTTTCCAGGAAGACCACCGGCACGTCGGCCTTCTCGCGCGCCACCACGTCCAGCAGCACCGCCGATTCCGCGCCGAAGGAGGAGATGGCGCCGACCTTCAGCCCCAGCGCCGGGTCCAGGGCCGCCTTCACGATCTCGGCCGCGCCCTTGCCCGCCGTCTCGCGGTTCAGACGGTCTGCCAGGGCGTCCAGGTCGCGGTCGTTGGCCGCCGCGCGGCGGCGCCGCCAGATGGACGGATCGGGATCGACGGCGGGCTGATAGGCGGCGCTGAAGGCCTGGTCCATCCGCGCCCAGGCCGCCCGGTCCGCGCCGGGCGCCAGCTCCACCGCGTCGAACCCCGAACGCCGCAAATGCCGCGCCTGGTCCGGCAGCACCTTGCCCGCCGCGATCAGCTGGCCGCGATAGCCCCGCTCGCGCAGCACCGCGGCCAGGGAAAAGCCGCGCCCGTCGCGGAAGGCGTCGAACTCCAGCACCAGCACGTCCTCGGCCGCCGCGGCGGCCTCCACCTCTTCCAGCGGGGTCGTCACCGAAAGGCGCAGGCCGTTCTGAATTCCCTCAAGCGTTTGCAGCATCGAGCGTCTCATAGATGGCGTCGCGGAAGGGCTCGGGACCGACCCGGCGCACCGTGTCGATGAAGCGCTCGCCCTCGGCGCGGATTTGCAGATAGCGGTCCAGGGTCCGCTGGATGGCCGGCGCCACCTCTTCGGACGGCAGGCTCTTGCCGACGATGTCGCCCAGCGCCGCCTGTTCGTCGGGCGAGCCGCCGACGGTGATCTGGTAATATTCCTCGCCCTTGCGATCGACGCCCAGCACGCCGATGTGGCCGACGTGGTGGTGGCCGCAGGCGTTGATGCAGCCGCTCATGTTGATCCGCACCGGACCCAGCTTCTCCTGATAGTCCAGGTCCGCCAGCCGCTTGGACAGCGCCTGGGCCACCGGGATCGAGCGGGCGTTGGCCAGGCTGCAGTAGTCCAGCCCCGGGCAGGCGATGACGTCGGTGGCCAGGTCCGCATTGGCCGTCGCCAGACCCGCCTGGCGCAGGGCCCGCCACACCGCCGGAACGTCGTCCAGCCTGACGTGCGGCAGGACCAGGTTCTGCTCATAGGCGGCGCGCAGTTCGTCGAACGAATAGCGCTCGGCCAGGTCCGCCACCGCCTCCATCTGGTCCGCCGTGATGTCGCCGGGCACCCCGCCGACGGGCTTCAGCGACACCACCACCGAGGCGTAGCCGGCCTGGCGATGGCGGCGCACATTGTTGCGCGCGAACCGGGCGAAGTCGGGATCGGCCAGCAGCGCCCGGTCGAACGGCGCGCTGACCTTGGGCAGGTCCTCGAACGGCGGCGGGGCGAAATAGGCCTTGATCCGCTCGGCCTCGTCCTCGGGGATGCGCAGGTCCTCGCGGCGCAGGGTGGCGTAGTGCCGATCCACCTCCTCGCGGAAGGCGTCGATCCCCAGCGAGGCGACCAGGATCTTGATCCGCGCCTTGTGGATGTTGTCGCGCCGCCCCAGCAGGTTCCAGGCCCGCAGGATGGCGGTCAGATAGGCCAGCAGGTCCGCCGTCGGGACAGCCGATGCGATCTCCTGGCCGATGTGCGGCAGACGCCCCTGCCCGCCGCCGACGAAGACGCGGAAGGCGGTCCCGCCGTCGTCGCCCTTCACGATCTGCAGCCCCACGTCGTGGGTGCGGATCGCCGCCCGGTCCTTCTCGGCCCCGATCACCGCGATCTTGAACTTGCGCGGCAGGAACGAGAATTCCGGATGGATGGTCGACCACTGGCGGATGATCTCGCACCAGGGACGCGGATCCTCGATCTCGTCCTCGGCGGCGCCGGCGAAGACGTCGGTGGTGACGTTCCGGATGCAGTTGCCGCTGGTCTGGATGGCGTGCATCTCGACCTCGGCCAGGTCGCTCAGGATCGCCGGCAGGTCGGTCAGGGCCGGCCAGTTGTACTGGATGTTCGTCCGCGTGGTGAAGTGGCCGTAGCCCTTGTCGTAGGTGCGCGCGATGTGCGCCAGCCGGCGCATCTGGCGGCTGTTGAACGTCCCATAGGGAATGGCGACGCGCAGCATATAGGCGTGCAGTTGCAGATAGACGCCGTTCATCAGCCGCAACGGCTTGAACTCGTCCTCGGTCAGGGCGCCGGACGCGCGGCGGGCCACCTGGTCGGCGAACTCCTCGACCCGTTCGCGCACCACGGCGTGGTCGAACTCGTCATAGCGATACATCAGGCCAGGCCCCCATTGACGTCGAGGTCGACGCTGTGGCCGACGGTCGGCCCGGCCGAGCGGATGCGCTCCTTCAGCCGGTCGCGCCCGGACGGCGTGCGGTCCTGCACCTCGACCAGATAGGGGTTCACGAAAACCTCGGGCCGACCGGCGACCTCGGCCAGGACGATCTCGGCGGCCGGATCGTCCAGCACCGAAGCCTGGTCGATGCGGTCGACCGGCTGGTTGTCCACGCCCGCATAGATGACGCGGCCGTCCGACAGGCGGTTGGCGGTGACGATCTTCATGCCGCGAACTCCGCGCGGACGTCCAGCTGGGCCGCCGAAAACGCCGCCGTCTCGCCGACGAACAGCAGGGCCGGGCCGGTCAGGCTCGCGCCGCGCACCAGGGCGCCCAGGCCGTCCAGACGGCCGGTCAGCACCCGCTCGTCCGGCCGGCTGCCGTTCTCGACGATGGCGACCGGGGTCGATCCGGCGCGTCCGGCGGCGATCAGCCGGGCCGCCGTCTCCTCGGCCCGGTCGACGCCCATGTAGATGGCCAGGGTGTGGTTCGGCGCCGCCAGCCGCGTCCAGTCGGCGTCGACGCCGCCCGGCTTGGCCTGGGCCGTGACGAAGGTCACGGCCTGGGCGTGGTCGCGATGGGTCAGGGGCACGCCCGCCGAGGCCGCGCAGGCCAGCGCCGCCGTCACGCCGGGAACGACGAAGACCGCAACGCCCGCCGCGCGCACGGCCTCCAGTTCCTCGCCGCCGCGCCCGAAGACGAAGGGGTCGCCGCCCTTCAGCCGAACCACCCGGTGGCCGGCGCGGGCCTCTTCGATCATCAACGCCTCGATCTGGTCCTGAGGGACCGAGTGGTCGCCGCGCGCCTTGCCGACATACAGCCGCTTGGCGTCGCGCCGCGCCCGCTCCAGCACCGCCTCGGGCACCAGGCGGTCGTGGATGATGACGTCGGCGTCCTGCAGCACCCGCAGCGCCTTCAGCGTCAGCAGTTCGGGATCGCCCGGCCCCGCGCCGACGATGTGGACCACGCCCTGTTCCGGCGCGGCGACGTTCAGCAGGCGCAGCATCTCGCGGCGCGCCTCGGCCGTGCGGCCCTCGGCGGCCAGATCGGCGGCGGGCCCTCGAAAAGCCCGTTCCCAGAACCGGCGGCGCGCCATGAAGTCCGGCACGCTGGCCTTCACCGTCTCGCGCAGTTCGCGCGCCATCCGCGCGACATTGGCCAGGCCGGCCGGCAAGACGCCTTCGATGCGCGTGCGGACGTCGCGCGCCAGGATCGGCGCGGACCCGCCGGTCGCCACCCCGACCACCACCTCGTCGCGATCGATCAGGGCGGGGGTCTGGAAATCGCTCAGCCCCGGCTGGTCCACCACATTGACCTGCGCCCCGCCCGCCCGCGCCAGCCCGGCCAGGCGCGCGGCCTCGGCCACGTCCTGCAGGGCGATGAAGACCAGGCGCGCGCCGGCGAAATCCTGGGCGTGCGGCGTCCGGCCGGCCGGCGCGGGCGCGCCTTGCGGCGTTTCCAGCGTTGCGGGCTCGCCGTCCGGCGCGAACCAGGCCAGGTCGGCGGGCGTGTTCAGAAACAGTCGCAGTTTCGCCAGCGCCGGCTCTCCGGCGCCTACGATCACGACCCTGGCGGCCTCCAGCGGCACGGAGGCGAGAAATACACGCATCGTCTTGCTTTCACGGCCGTCGCGGGGGGAAGAAGGATCGACGGCGAAATCGCACCTTCGGATTCCCGTCCGTTTGTCGCAAACCAGATTGCGTCCCGCTCACTGATAGGATTTCTAACGGCGATGGCTCGATCGCTCCTTCCCCTGAACGCCCTGCGCGCCTTCGAGGCGGCCGCCCGGCACCTGAACTTTTCGCGCGCGGCGGACGAACTGGCCGTAACGCCGGGCGCCGTCAGCCAGCAGATCCGGCTGCTGGAGGACATCGTCGGCGGCCCCCTGTTCATGCGCGAGGCGCGGGGCCTTCAGCTGACCGACCTGGGCCGGGGGGCCACGCCGCTGCTGCGCGAGGGCTTCGAGCGGCTGATGGACGCCTCCGCCCTGCTGCGCGAGCCGCCGCGCCGGAAACAGGTCTCGATCAGCGTCGCGCCCGGTTTCGCCTCCAAATGGCTGATGCCGCGCATGGACGATTTCCACGCCGTTCACCCGGAGATCGAGCTGTGGGTCTCGGCCGACATGGAGCCGGCGGACCTGTCCGAGGGCAAGATCGACCTGGCGGTGCGCTACGGTCCCGGCGACTATCCCGGCCACACCGTCGAGCGGCTGATGACCGAGACGGTGCTGCCGGTCTGCGCCCCGGCGCTGATGCATGGCGACCATCCGATCCGCGACCCCGCCGACCTTCTGCACCACGCCCTGCTGCACGACATGTCCAACGACGGCGACCCCAGCCGCCCGGACTGGGCCATGTGGCTGAAGGCGCGCGGCGTTCGCCATCCCGACCCGCGCCGGGGTTCGCGCTTCAACCAGTCCAGCCTTCTGATCGAGGCGGCGGCGTCGGGCCGCGGCGTGGCCCTGGCCAAGCGCACCCTGGCCCAGGCCGACCTGACCTCCGGCCGACTGGTCGCCCCCTTTCCCGACGGGTCGGAGGCGGTGGGCTTCGTCTATTCCGTGGTCCAGCCCCGCGACCGGCCGCCCTCGCCCAGCGCCACGGCCTTCGTCGCCTGGCTGAAGAAGCAGGCCGTGGACCACGACAACACCATGGGCCAGCTCTGAGGCCCGCCTCTGAGGCCCAGTTCCAGGGTGAAGACCTCAGGCGGCGGCTGGCAGCGCCACGGGCCGGTCGGTGACGACGAACAGGTGCTCGACGTTCCTCAGCCGCCCGACCTGACCGACCTTCTCGCCCTTGGGATTGTGGATGCCGATGCGGGCGCCGACGTAGCGGGGGTGGGCGATCTCCACCACCTGCACATGGCCCCGCGCCGACAGCATCTCGACCAGGTCCGCGCGGCTCAGATAACCCTCGTCGTTGAAGCTGACGATCAGGTTCGGCGCCCGCACCCGCTCGATCACCGCGCGCAGGGCGGGGCCGATGCCGGGGCGGCTGTTGAAGGCGCTCTTGCGGGTCTTCACGTCGATGCGCTTGTTGGCCACGCCATAGGTCTCGGGCCGGTCCCACAGCACCAGGCTCTCCCACACATGGTAGTTGGCCAGGTAGGAATGCTGGTTGTAGGGCGGGTCCAGATAGACCAGGTCCGCCTCCACCTCCGCCGCCATCTCGATCGCATCGCCCCGCGTCGCGCGGCATGGCGCCCCGACCGAGGGCAGGATGTCGGGCAGGCGCAGTTCCAGCGGCTTCAGCGCCCGCGGCGCCCAGCGCTTCATATAGGCCATCTGCACCCCGGCGGTGGAATCCACCCGGTCGGCGGCCTCCATCAGGCTGACCAGGGCGACGGCCTTCAGTTCAGGCTCCAGGCTCAGGGTCTCGATCCGCTCGCGCATGGCGTCGATCCGCGCCCCGTTGTCGGGATGGAAATAGCGGGCGTCCTCGCAGAAGGCCTGGGTGAACCAGCCGGCCTGGGGCCGGACCTCCCGCAGTTCGGCCAGCACCGCCTCGGCCGGCGCCAGCCAGCGGTCCCGGTCCGCCTGGACATAGGCCGTGGCCAGGGTGTGGGCGTAGGCGTTGTGGTCGTTCGACCAGACCTCGAAGCCCTGCCGCTTCAGCGCATGGCCGACCCGGGCCGTGCCGGAGAACAGGTCGCACACCCGTCCGCGGTCCGGCAGCAGGCCCGCCACCGCTCCCGTCACATGACCCAGCAGGGCGCGCTTGGAGCCGATGTACTTGATCATGTGCGCGGCCGACTCATCGACCTCAGACTAGCCGCCCGCGCGACAAAGCGGGAGGGGTCACCCCTTGCGGCGCGCCTTGGGCTTGGCGGCCGGCGCGTGGGCCAGGCGCAGCAGATTGGCCGCGCCCGGCGCCCCGAAGGGCGTGCCGGCCAGGATCAGGATGCGCTGTCCCGGGTCGGCCAGGCCGTATTGCAACGCCCCGGCGACGGCCTGGTCGGTCACCTGTTCCAGCGAATCCGGCTGGTCGCCCAGGCGCGGCTCCAGCCCCCACACCAGCGCCAGCCGACGCGCGGTCGAGGCGTTGGGCGTCAGGGCCAGGATGGGCTTCAGCGGCCGTTCCCGCGCCATGCGCCGCGCCGTGCCGCCCAGGGTGGTGAACACCACCATGCAGGCGGTGGACGGGGCGTCGGCCGCCTTTCGCGCCGCGCCCACCAGGGCGTCGACGTCATGTTCGTCCATGCCGGCGTGTTCGGCGCCCATCAGGCTGGGCCACATGGGGTCCCTTTCGACACGCTCGATGATGCGGCTCATGATGCCGACGGCTTCCAGCGGATAGTCGCCCGAGGCCGTCTCGGCCGACAGCATCAGGGCGTCGGCGCCCTCATAGACGGCGTTGGCCACGTCGGTCGCCTCGGCGCGGGTCGGGGCCGGGGCGCTGGTCATGGATTCCAGCATCTGGGTGGCCACGATCACCGGCACGCCGCGATTGCGGGCGGCGCGCACGATCTGCTTCTGAGCGACCGGCACCTCCTCGGGGTCCATCTCGACGCCCAGGTCGCCGCGCGCCACCATCACCCCGTCGCAATAGTCCAGGATGGCCTCCAGGTCGGCCAGCGCCGCCGGCTTCTCGATCTTGGCCAGGCAGGCGGCCTGACCGTTCACGATCCGCTTCAGCTCGGCCATGTCCTCGGGCTTCTGCACGAAGCTCAGCGCCACCCAGTCCACCCCCATGCGCAGGGCGAAGGCCAGGTCCTCGCGGTCCTTGGGCGTCAGGGCCGAAACCGGGATCACCGCCTCGGGCACCGCCACGCCCTTGCGGTCCGACAGCTTGGAGCCGCTCTCGACCGTCACGTCGGCCCATTCGTCGGTGCGCTTGCCGACGCGCAGCCGCACCCGGCCGTCGTCCAGCAGCAGCAGCATCCCCTCGCGCAGGGCCTTGAAGATTTCCGGATGCGGCATCTGCACCCGCGTCTCGTCCCCCGGCGTCGGGTCCAGGTCGAAGCGCATGACGTGGCCCGGCTTGACCGCGATCTCGACATCCTTGAACCGGCCCAGCCGCAGCTTGGGCCCCTGCAGGTCGGCCAGCACGCCCAACGGCCTCTGCAAGGCCATCTCGGCCCCGCGCACGGCCTTCAGCGCCGCCGCGTGATCGTCGTGCGAGCCGTGGCTGAAGTTCAGGCGGAACACGTCCACCCCGGCCTGGGCCAGGGCCTTGACGGTCCCCGGCGCACGGCTGGCGGGCCCCAGGGTCGCGACGATGCGCGCGCGGCGGGCTCTGTTCATGGGGGCTCCTGGGGGCTTGGCGGCTCTGGCGGCCGCTGGGGATCAGCGTTCCGGCCCTCTACTGCCAACGAAACCCCCGCGGCGTAAGGCCTCGCCCCCGCCGGGAAACACGAGTTTACGACCCCCGAAACAGGAGTTTATCGGCCCCCGCCCGTCGGCGTCGCGTCGCAGGCGTCGACGGCGAAGCCGTTCAGGTCGATGCAGCGCCCTTCGACCTGCGGCGTCTGAACCCCGATGACGTGGGCCAGGGTGGGGGCGATGTCGATGGTCCGGATCGGCAGGAACCGCTCCTCACCCGTCGCGCCCGGCCACCAGAAGATGATCGGCACCCGGCGATCGTATTCCCACGGCGTCCCGTGGCCCGAAATCGCGCCCCCGACCCGGCCGCCCATCACCACGTTCGGCTGGAAGGCCAGGATGATGTCCGGCGACCGCTCCGCGACCACCGACAGGCGCATCCGCTCCTCGACGGTCAGCATTTCGGGATTGCGGGTGTCCGGGAGCGGCAGGGCCAGCATCCGCTCGCGCGTCTCGGCGAAGGCGACGTCCGGCAGCTGGCGCAGGCGTTCCACCGCCGCCTCGGCCACCTGGGTCCGCAGGGGTTCGGGCAGGGCGCGGCCGTGGGCGTCGGCCACGATGACGCCGCTGCCTCCCTGCTGCAGGGGCGCCGCTTCCAGGCCGAAGCGTTGCGCCAGTTCGGCGCTCACCGCCTCGAAGGCGTCCATGTCGGCCCGGTGGGCGTGGGGATAGCCGCGCGCGGCCAGGCGCTCGACGAAATCGGATCCGCCGTGGTCGGCCGTCAGCACCACCAGCGCCCCGCCCGGAACCTGGGCCAGCCTGTCCAGGAAGCCGCCCAGGGCTTCGTCCAGCCGGTGCTGCTGCTCGCACATCTCCGGCCCCTGGGTGCCATAGCCGTGGCCGATGCGATCGGTGCCCGACAGGCTGACGCCCAGCATGTCGACCGACGCGCCCTGCCCCAGCTTCTGGCTGTCCAGCAGATATTCCGCCGCCTTCACCGTCTGTTCGTCCAGCATCGGCGAGGTGTCGAACTTCAGGTTCGTCGGCGGCAGGACGGAATGGAAGGTCTGGCCGCGAATGACCCAGTCGCCGCCCAGCGCGCGGCAGTCGTCGTGGCGATAGTCCCACGTCACCGGCTGGGCGGCCATCTCGGCCCGGAAGGCGGTGTTGAAGCCGGCCACCGGCGCCAGCCGCGCCTCGGCCCTCTGTCCCGGCTCGACATAGGTGGTCAGGCCGAAGTCGTCGGTGAACCAGAAGGCCTGGCCGTGATGGCCCGCCAGGTTGATCGCGCCCCGGTCCTTGCCCGAGACGGCGAAGACCTTGCTGTCGGGGCTGACGGCCAAGAGCCAGTCGCCCAGCGTGGTCGCCTTCAACTGGTCGGGGCCGACCGGGCCGTTGTCGGTGTCGCGCCCGTGCGCCAGGGTGTTCTGCGGCGCGGCCAGGCAATAGACCTCCTTGCCCGTGGCGGAATCGATCCAGTCGTTGGCGGGAAGGCCCGTTTCGGCCGGGTGCATCCCGGTCAGGACGGTGGAGTGGCCGGGGCAGGTCTCGGTCAGGCCGTGCGTCTGATAGCCGTTGA
This sequence comes from Brevundimonas albigilva, assembly GCF_023573565.1. NCBI lineage: Bacteria > Pseudomonadati > Pseudomonadota > Alphaproteobacteria > Caulobacterales > Caulobacteraceae > Brevundimonas > Brevundimonas albigilva. The sequence goes on along the minus strand of NZ_CP097649.1, from coordinate 676,282 downwards.
TCGACACCAGCCCCTGGTCGGCCAGCCGCTTCAGACCGCCCGTGTAGCGGCCGCGATACTGGTCGAACAGATTGGCGCTGAATTGGTCGACCACGATGGTGACGATCAGGCGGGGCGGCGCGGCGCGCTCCTGGGCGGTCGCCAGGCCGGGGACCGCCGCCCCCGCCGCCAGAACCGCCGAAAGCAAGGCCGGTGCGAACTTCATCATGCCACTCCTGAAACGTCGGACGCTGTTGCCTCTATCGGCGCCGCATTGCAACGCCGTGACAGACGCCCGCCGGTCTCAGGGGATCGCCGGTCTCAGGTCGCGGCCTCGGGCTCCAACCGCGCCATCGAGGGGCGCTCGTCCGCCTTGGACGCCGCCACGGCCTCGACCGCGCGCATGACGCGCAGCAGGTTCTCGCCCGAAATCTTGCGGATGTCCGCCTCGGTCCAGCCCGCCGCCATCAACGCGGCCAGGATGCGCGGATAGGCGTCGACCCCGCCCATGCCTTCCGGCAGGCTGCCGATGCCGTCGAAGTCGGCGCCCAGGCCCACATGGTCGATCCCCGCCACATCGCGAACGTGCTGGATATGGGCGACCACGTCGGCCAGCGTCGCCTGGGGCGTCGGATGCGCCTGCATCCAGGCCGTCATGCCCGCCTCGACCGCCGCTGGATCGCCGGGGTTCAGCGACTTCAGCCGGGCGTCCTCGGCCGACCGATCGGCGTTCCAGGCGCGCACCGTCTCCGAGACGAAGCCGGGCGCCAGGTTGATCATCACGATCCCGCCGTCCTCCGGCATCATCCGCAGCACCTTGTCGGGAACGTTGCGGGGGTGGGCCGTCACCGCCCGCGCCGAGGAATGGGAGAAGATCACCGGCGCCTGCGACACCCGCATGGCGTCCAGCATGGTCTCCTCCGAGACGTGGCTCAGGTCCACCATCATGCCCAGGCGGTTCATCTCGCGCACCACCGCCTCGCCAAAGGCGTTCAGCCCGCCCCACTTCGGCGCGTCCGTCGCGCTGTCGGCCCAGCTGGTGGTCTTGGAATGGGTCAGGGTCATGTAGCGCGCGCCGGCCCGGTGGAATTCGCGCAGCAGCGCCAGGGAGTCGTCTATGGAATAGCCGCCCTCCATGCCGATCAGGCTGGCGATGCGCCCGGAGGCGAACACCGCGTCCACCTCGTCGGCCGTGGTCGCCAGGCCGAAGGCGTCGGGATGGGCGGCGATGATCCGCTTGGCCGTGTCGATCTGCTCGAAGGTCGCCTGGACCGCCTCCAGCGGCGTCAGGCTGGCGGGGACATAGACCGACCAGAACTGCCCGCCCACGCCCCCGGCGCGCAGGCGCGGAATGTCGGTGTGCAGCGGGGTCGAGGCCGCCAGATTCCGCGTCAGGTCCACCGCATGGACGTCGTTGCCGTAGTGCTGGCGCAGCGCCCACGGCAGGTCGTTGTGCCCGTCGATCAGCGGCGTCGTCTTCAGGATCTCCATCACCCGCGCCTCCCCGGCGTCCTGGGCGTGGGCGACGGTGGCGAGGGCGGCCATTGCGGTTGCGGCCAGCAGGCGACGGATCATGAGGCGACTCCCTTGTGTCTTCGCACACTGGCAGATGCGTCCGCCCACACAAACCCTCTCCCGCTTGCGGAAGAGGGGGCCCGGCGTTCGCGCAGCGAACCCGGGTCGGAGAGGGAATTATCCCTGAACTTCCCCCATCGTCAGCCGCCTCGCTTCGCTCGCCGAGCTGACACTTCCCCCGCAAGCGGGGGAAGGTCTAAAGACGCGCCATGAGCGACGCCGCCTTTTCCGATCCGCTCGACCTTCGCAAGGTCGAGACCCGCGCCTGGTTCGAACACCTGCGCGACCGCATCCACGCCGCCTTCGAGGCGCTGGAGGACGCCGCGCCCGCCGACCTGTTTCCCGGCGCGCCCGGCCGCTTCGTCCGCACCCCCTGGGCCCGGCCGGAAGGCGGCGGCGGCGTCATGGGGATGATGCATGGCCGCCTGTTCGAAAAGGTCGGGGTGCACGTCTCGACCGTGCACGGCGCCTTTCCCGCCGACTATGCGAAGACCGTGCCCGGGGCCGCCGACGACCCGCGTTTCTTCGCGACGGGGATCAGCCTGATCTGCCATCCCGTCAGCCCGCGCATCCCGGCCGTGCACATGAACACCCGCTTCATCGCCACGACCCAAAGCTGGTTCGGCGGCGGCGGCGACCTGACTCCGGTGCTGGCGGCCGACCGTCGCCAGGACCACCCCGACACCCTGGCCTTCCACGCCGCCATGAAGGCCGCCTGCGACGCCCACGACCCGACCTGGCACGCCAGGTACAAGGCCTGGTGCGACGACTACTTCTTCCTGCCGCATCGGAACGAGCCGCGCGGCACCGGCGGGATCTTCTACGACCACCACGACAGCGGCGACTACGACCGGGACTTCGCCTTCACCCGCGACGTGGGCCTGGCCTTCCTGGACGTCTATCCCCGCATCGTCGCCGACCGCATGGCCGAGCCGTGGACGCCCGAGGAACGCGAGGAGCAGCTGGTCCGGCGCGGACGCTACGTGGAGTTCAACCTGCTCTACGACCGTGGCACCATGTTCGGCCTCAAGACCGGCGGCAACGTCGATTCGATCCTCAGCTCCATGCCCCCGGTGGTGAAGTGGCCATGACCTCTCCGATCGTGAAAATCCTGCTGCGCAGCCTCGTGGCGACGCTGATCTTCGTAGTCCTGTACGGGATTTACATGGCCATCGGCCGCCAGCCGGGCATCGCGGGAACCCTGGCTGTCCTGGCCGCCTTCTCCTTCGCCGCCAACCTGATGGTGGAGCGGGTCTTCCTGTCGCGTCCGCGCGCCTGACCGCCGACGCCCCGGCGCCTAGACCATAGCGGTGGTGAAGGCGTCGCCGGCCTTGCTGCGATAGCGTTCCTTGTGGCGCAGCAGGCGAAAGGGCCGTTCCGGCAGGGCGAACGGCGCCGTGGCCAGCCGCCCCGCCGCGACCGAGGCGTAGGCCACGCTTTCCGACAGGGCGGTGGCGCCCGCCCCCGCCTCGGCCGCCGCCAGCACCGCCTCGTTGGACGGCAGGGTCATGGCCACGGGCAGACCCGCCGGATCGACGCCCGCCGCGCGGATCGCCGCCTCCAGCGTCGAACGGGTGCCCGAGCCCGCTTCGCGCAGCACCCAGGGCGTCGCCGCCAGGTCGTCGGCCGCCAGCCGGCTGCGCGTCGCCCACGGGTGGTCGGGCCTCACCAGGACGGCCAGTCGATCGGACCCGACCGTCGCCTGCGACAGGGCCGGCGCGTCCACCGCCCCCTCGACCAGGCCGATCTCGGCCGCGCCGTGCAGCACCGCCTCGGCGGCCTCGCGCGTGTTGCCGATGGCGACGTCCAGTTCGATGCCCGGATGCGCCGCGTGGAAGGCCACCAGCCGGCGCGGCAGCCAGTAGCTGGCGATGGTCTGACTGGCGAAGACGGCCAGCCGCCCCCGACGCAGCGCGCTCATGTCCGCCAGCGCCGCCTCGGCCGCCGCCGCCCGCGCCAGCACCGCCTTGGCCTCGGGCAGGAAGGCGCGTCCGGTCTCGTTCAGCACCACGCCGCGCCCGACCCGGTCGAACAGGCGCACCTGATGCTCCGCCTCCAGCGCCGCCAGCGCGTTCGACACCGCCGACTGGGTCAGGTTCAGCGCCCGCGCCGCCGCCGTCACGTGATCGCGCTCGGCCACGGCGACGAAGATGCGAAGGCGTTCCAGGGTCACGACTGATCTCTAAATCGGATTGGATCGACAATATCTATTCGTTGGACCGCCGTCGAGGCTCGCCGCACCTTGCCGCCATGTCCGTCGCCGCCGCTCCTGTCGCCGCCTCCGCCCGCCCGGTGCGCGGCTGGCGGATCGCGCCGGGGCTGGCGTTGTGCGCGGCCGTCGCCGCCGCGGCCTACGCCCTGGCCGCCTGGGAGCAGCGCCTGTTCGGCCATCCGTGGCTGGAGCCCTTGGTCCTGGCCATCCTGCTGGGCGCGGCGGCGCGCAACGTCTGGTCGCCCGGCGCGCGCTGGACGCCTGGGGTCGAGTTCGGCGCCAAGACGGTGCTGGAGATCGCGGTCGTCCTGCTGGGCGCCTCGGTCAGCGCGGCCACCCTGTCGTCGCTGGGCGTGTTCGTCGTCGTCGGAATCTTCCTTCTGGTCGTCGTCGGAATCGTCGTCGGTTTCGGCCTGGGGCGGGCGTTGGGCCTGACCCCGCGCATGGCCCTGCTGGTGGCCTGCGGCAACGCCATCTGCGGCAACTCCGCCATCGCGGCGGTGGCCCCGGTGATCGACGCCGACGGGGACGAGGTCGCCGCCTCGATCGCCTTCACCGCCGTGCTGGGCGTCATCGTGGTCCTGAGCCTGCCGCTGCTGGGCGTGCTGCTGCAGATGTCGACGCTGCAGTTCGGCGCCCTGGCCGGCCTGACGGTTTACGCCGTGCCCCAGGTGCTGGCCGCCGCCGCCCCCTTCGGCCCCGCCGCCGCCCAGACCGGCACGGTGGTCAAGCTGGTCCGGGTGCTGATGCTGGGGCCCGTGGTCTTCGCCCTGTCGCTGGTCGCGGGCCGCAGGGGCCAGGAGAGCAAGAGCCAGGCGCGCGCGCCCGGCCTTCACCGCCTGGTTCCGTGGTTCATCGTCGGCTTCCTGGTCATGATCGGCCTTCGCTCGCTGGACCTGATCCCCCAGGCGGCCCTGCCCTGGCTGGCCTCGGCGTCGGGCCTGCTGACGGTGGTCGCCATGGCGGCGCTGGGGCTGCAGACCGACATCCGCGCGGTGGCGCGCGCCGGCGGGCGGGTGGCCGCGGCGGTGGTGTTGTCGCTGGCGGCGCTGCTGGCGCTGGCGCTGCTGCTGATCCGGCTGATGGGCCTCTAGATTCCGCTGCCGTCGGTCTCCACCGGCGGCGGGGTCAGCAGCAGGAAGGCGCGGATCCAGGCCGTCAGCACCGATCGGTCGTTGGGCCGCGCCAGACTGGCCAGCGCCGCGTCGGCCACGGCGTCCGGGATGCGGTCCCCGCGCCGGCTCTTCACCAGGGCGGCGGCGTATTCCGGCTGGAACTCGGGATGGCACTGGAAGGACACCGCGTCCTCGCCCCAGGCCAGGCCCGCATAGGGGGTGAAGTCGCACGCGGCGATCACCCGCGCGTCCGGCGACACCGTCGTCACCTGGTCCTGATGCGACACGGGAATCGAGATGGCCCCCGCGCGCGGATGCATCCACGGCTCGTCGCGCCGCACCTCATACTTGTGCAGGCCCACGCCCCAGCCCTTGGCCGACTTCTCCACCGCCCCGCCGAAGGCCGTCGCCATCGCCTGGTGGCCGAAGCAGATGCCCACCAGCCGCGTCCTGCCCCGCGCCGCCCTCAGCCAGTCCAGCAGCAGGGGAATCCAGAACAGGTCGTCATAGACCCCCGCCGCCGACCCGGTGACGATCGCGCCCTGGAAGGCGGCCGGATCGTCCGGCAGATGCCCGCGCTGCACGTCGAACCGCGTCGTCGGCACGCCCTCGCCCAGCAGCGCCCGGAACCGCGCCGGATAGTCGTCGAACTGGTCCTTCAGGTTTTCCGGCGGATGGCCGGTCTCCAGGATGGCGATACGGGTCATGGCCTCACACTAGGACCTGCGTTCAGAAGGTCCAGACCTCGGCCTTGGCGCACGCGTCGCCCAGCGCCTCGACCACCCAGCCGCAGACCTCGCGCGCCGCCGCTTCCAGGGCCGGCGGCGGATTGACCACGACCAGCGCGCAACCGTTCATCTTCATCGGGTTCGTCAGCGGACGCAGCCGCGCCTCGGCCACCAGGGTCGGCCCCGCCTTGCCGTCCAACCGCCGGATGAAGGCGTCGAAGGTCTCCAGATCCTTGAGCGGCGTCCAGATCGCGACCGTCGCGCCCGGATCGCGCCGCCGGATCGCCACGGCCGTCTCGGCCGCGCGGACATAGTCGTCGGGCTTTTCGAACGGCGGGTCGATCAGGACCAGCGGCGCCCCGCCCCGCGCCGCCTCGGCCGCCGCGCCCTGGTAGCCGTCGCCCTCGACCGCCCGCGCCTCGGGGTGATGCTTCAGCGCCTCGGCCAGCAAGGCGCGCACCGGCGGATTCAGTTCGAAGCCGACATAGCGCCCGCCCGGTCCCAGCCGCCGCGCGATCAACAGCGGCGATCCCGGATAGAAGCGCGCGCCCCCGTCCGGATTGGTCGCCGCCACCTCGGCCGCCAGGGTCTCCATCAGCGGCGGCCGGCCCTGGGCCGACATCAGCTTCAGCACCCCGTCCTCGGCCTCCCTGGACCGCGCGCCTTCCCCCGCCAGGTCGTAGAGCCCCGCCCCCGCATGGGTGTCGATGACCACGCGGGGCTGGGCCCGCGGCGCTTCCATCAGCGCGATCAGCAGGGCGTGCTTGACCAGGTCGGCGAAGTTCCCGGCGTGGAAGCTGTGGCGATAGTTCATGGCGCCCTCGTCCCCCGCCCCGCCCCTGGGGTCAAGCGGAACCCGGCGGACCGGCCTCGCGTTCGTGGCTCGCCCCGGCGGTGGCCGGCGGAGTTCAGGAAGACGCCCATGCCCGACGGTTCCCCCGCCTTCGAACCCGACATCGAGGTTCCGCAGGGCCTGTCCTGGTGCAGCGACGACCATCCCGGCCTGAGCCGCCGGCGCGCCGGCAAGGGCTGGTCCTATCGCGACGCGAAGGGGCGGCCGATCCGCGACCCCAAGGTGCTGGACCGCATCCGCGCCCTGGCCATCCCTCCGGCCTGGACCGACGTGTGGATCTGTCCGCGCGCCAACGGCCACATCCAGGCCATCGGCCGGGACGCCAAGGGCCGCAAGCAGTACCGCTATCACGCCGACTGGAGCACGGCCCGCTCGACCAACAAGTTCGATCGCCTGCCCGCCTTCGCCCGCGCGCTTCCCAAGCTGCGCGCCCAGGTGGAACACGATCTGGGCCTGCGCGGCGTGTGCAAGGCCAAGGTGCTGGCCACCGCCGTGCGTCTGCTGGAACTGACGCTGATCCGCATCGGCAATGCGGTCTATGCGAAGCAGAACCGCAGCTACGGCCTGACGACCCTTCACAAGCGCCATCTGGATGTCGACGGCGCCGCCCTGACGTTCGAGTTTCGCGGCAAGAGCGGCAAGGATCATTCCGTCAGCGTCCGGGACCGCCGCCTGGCCCGCGTGGTCCGCGCGCTGGAAGACCTGCCGGGCCAGCAGCTGTTCAAATATCGCGACGCGGAGGGCAACCTGTGCCCCGTCACCTCGGACGACGTGAACGCCTATATCCGCGACGCCATGGGCGAACAGTTCTCGGCCAAGGACTTCCGCACCTGGGCCGGCACCGTCTCGGCCGCGCGGGCGCTGCGCGAGATGGAGCCGCCGACCTCCCAGACCGACGGCAAGCGCAAGATCACCCTGTGCGTGAAGGCGGTGTCCGGCCTTCTGGGCAATACGCCGACCGTCTGCCGCGCCTCCTATGTCCACCCGCGCGTGTTCGACCTGTTCCAGGCCGGAACGATGGCCGACGTCCTGCCCGGTCCCGAGGCGAAGGCCTTCGAGACCGCCCTGGTCAGGGCGCTCCGTCAGGCCGGATAGGACGGCGCCTTACTCGGACCGTCACGCCGTCCCGATCAGGCCGCCCCGGTCAGGCCGCCCCGGTCAGGCCGCCCCGGTTAGGCCGCCTTGTCCCAGTCCAGCACCACCTTGCCCGACTGTCCGGACTTCATCGCCTCGAAGCCTTCGCGATACTGGTCATAGGCCAGGCGGTGGGTGATCAGCGGGCTCAGGTCCAGGCCGGCCTTCAGCAGGCCCAGCATCTTTCTCCAGGTCGTGAACATCTCGCGGCCATAGACGCCCTTGATCGTCAGCGCCTTCAGGATGATGGCGCCCCAATCCGTCTCCATCGGCTTGGAGGGGATGCCCAGCATGGCCAGGCCGCCGCCCATGATCAGGGTGTCGACGCATTGCCTGAAGGCGATGGGCGAGCCCGACATCTCCAGGGCGACGTCGAAGCCGACCTTCATGCCCAGTTCCTTGACGACGTCGTGCAGGTCTTCCTTCGTCGTATTCACCGTCCGCACGCCCGGCGCCACCTTCTGCGCCAGTTCCAGCCGGTAGTCGTTGATGTCGGTCAGGACCACCGTGCGCGCGCCCGCATGGCGCGCCACCGCCGCCGCCATCACCCCGATCGGCCCGGCGCCCGTGACCAGCACGTCCTCGCCCAGCAGGTCGAACTGCTGGGCCGTGTGCACGGCGTTTCCGAACGGATCCAGGATCGAGCCGATCTCGTAGGGCACGTCGTCGGGCAGCTCGATCACATTGAACGCCGGCGCCACGACATATTCCGCAAAGGCGCCCTGGCGGTTCACGCCGATGCCGCGCGTCTTGGGGTCCAGATGGAAGTGCCCGGCCCGCGCCGCTTCCGAGTTCAGGTCGATGACGTGGCCCTCGGCCGAGACGCGCTGGCCGATCTTCAGCGGGCGATCGACCTCCTTGCCCACGGCGACGATCTCGCCGGCGAACTCGTGGCCGGTGATCATCGGCGTCGGCACGTTCTTCTGGGACCACTCGTCCCAGTTCCAGATGTGGATGTCGGTGCCGCACACGGCCGTGCGGTGCACCTTGATCAGCACGTCCTCCGGTCCCGCCTCGGGGATCGGCGCGTCGATCAGCTCCAGCCCCTGCACCGGCCCGGTCTTGGCCAGGGCCTTCATCGTTTCCGCCATCAGATAACTCCCAACTCCTTGCCGGCCGTCGTGAACGCCGCGACCGTCTGATCAATCTGCTCGAAGGTGTGCGCCGCCGACATCTGGGTGCGGATGCGCGCCTGGCCGCGCGGCACCACCGGGAAGCTGAAGCCGATCACATAGACGCCCAGCTCCAGCGCCCGCGCGGCGAAATCCTGGGCCAGCTTGGCGTCGCTCAGCATCACCGGGATGATCGGATGCTCGCCCTCCAGCAGGGTGAAGCCGGCGTCCGCCATGGCCCCGCGATAGCGATGGGCGTTGGCCGACAGGCGCGTGCGCAGCGCATCGCCCTCGGTTCCCTGCGCGATGCGGATGGCCTCCAGGCTCGACCCGCACACCGCTGGCGACAGGGCGTTTGAGAACAGATAGGGCCGCGCCCGCTGCTTGAGCAGTTCGACCACCGCCTTCCGGGCGCAGATGAATCCGCCCATGGCCCCGCCCAGCGCCTTGCCGAAGGTGCCGGTGACGAAGTCCACCTCGACCCCATGATGGGCGAACGACCCGCGCCCCTGCGGCCCCAGGAAGCCGGTCGCATGGCAGTCGTCGACCATGATCAGGGCGTCGTACTTGTCGGCCAGCGCGCGGATGTCCTTCAGCTTGGCGATATAGCCGTCCATCGAGAAGGCGCCGTCGGTGGCGATGATAATGTCGCGCGCGCCGTCGGCCTTGGCCTGCTTCAGCTGCGCCTCCAGCGCGTCCATGTCGGAGTTGGCGAAGCGGTAGCGCTTGGCCTTGCACAGCCGAACCCCGTCGATGATCGAGGCGTGGTTCAGGCTGTCCGAAACGATGGCGTCGCCCTCGCCCAGCAGCGGCTCGAACAGGCCGCCATTGGCGTCGAAGGCCGCCGCGAACAGGATGGCGTCCTCGAAACCCAGATAGCCGGCGATGGCCGCCTCCAGTTCCTTGTGGATCTCCAGGGTGCCGCAGATGAAGCGCACCGAGGCCGTGCCCGCGCCCCACTTCCGCTGCGCGGCGATCCCGGCCTGGGTCACCCGCTCGTCGCCCGCCAGGCCCAGGTAGTTGTTGGCGCAGAAGTTCAGCACCTCGCGCCCCGCCACCTGGATCACCGGCCCCTGGCGCGAGGCGATGACGCGCTCGGGCTTGGTCAGCCCCTGCGCGTCGATGTCGTTCAGTTCGCCGGCGACGCGGTCGTAGAAGCTCTGGGTCATGGCCGCGACCTACGCCGAATCCGGTCCGCTTTCCACCCCGCCCGACGCCGCGCCCGTCGCCCCATCAGTCCGCCGCGCGAAGCGGGCTGACCCGAATGCGTCCACCGCAGGGCGTGAACTCGAAGGGGGTCGTCAGGGCCGCCGTATCGGCGGGCGCGACCACGCGGATCGTCTTGGCTGCGGGGCAGGTCTTCTCGCCTTCCCCCTCGTGCGGCACCACGTTCCAGGCCACCTCGAACAGGGCCTTGCCGCCCGGCGCCAGGCTGACGGGCGTGGGGGCCTGACCCTGGCGGAAATAGCTGCCCGGGCTCTGCTCGGCGCGGATCGAGGACAGCACATCGCCGTCGGCGTCCCTCACCGTCACGGTGGGATAGCCGGTCAGGGTGCAGGGCTGGCTCCCGGCATTCTCCAGGGCGAAGTTGCGCACGCGATTGCCCGCGCCGGCGTCGCCGTCCCCGACCGACAGCCTCAGTTGCGGCCCCTTGCACGGGGTCGACGCCGGCAGGACGCCGCCGGGAGCGGGGGTCGGGGCGGGCAAGGGCCCGACCGGGTCGCCGCCCGTGGTCGGCCGCGTGCAGCGCTCCATCACGGCGGTTCCCGTCTGGTCGTTCGGGCCCAGACGGCTCAGGGTGGCGCTCTCCTCGCCGTTGCGGTTGGCGGTCCACCATTCGACGCCCTCGCCGACGTAGCGCGCGCCGCTGGCCGCCACGGCCGAGCGCAGGGCCAGCGTCTGGTCGCGATAGACCAGCTCGGCCGTGGCGCTGTCGGGGTAACGCGCCTGGATCGTGACCCCGCTCTCGCAGGCGTAGCCGATGGCGGGCGCGGTGCTTGGCGCCGCTTCGACTGGCGGCGTGGGCGCGGGCGCGTCGTCCGGGGCCGGCTGCTGGCAGGCGGCCGCGCCGGTCAGGCAGGCCAGGGCGACGACGGCGAGACGACGGGTCATGAGAAGGCTCCTTCCTCCGCCTCAACGGCCCGAACCGTCGAAAGGCTCCGCTTAGTGATCGCCTTTCGGCGTCTCCATCAGCTCGATCAGCACCCCGCCCATGTCGCGCGGATGCAGAAAGACCACCGGCGTCCCATGCGCGCCGATCCTCGGCTCCCCCGTGCCCAGAACGGTCACCCCCTTGGCCCGCATTTCCGCCAGGGCGGCGTGGATGTCCTCGACCTCGAAACAGACGTGGTGCTGCCCGCCCTTGGGGTTCTTGGCCAGGAAGCCGACGATGGGCGACGTGTCGTCATAGGGTTCGATCAGTTCGATCTGCGCCGTCGGCGTGTCGATGAAACAGACCTTGACCCCCTGGGCCGGCAGGTCGAACGGCTCCCCGACCTTGGTCGCGCCCAGCACGTCGCGATACAGCCGGATCGAATCGGCGATGGACGGCGTGGCGACGCCGACATGGTTCAGGGCGCCGATCATGCGGTCTCCTTCGGGGCGGGCTGGGCGTAGCCCAGTCGCTGGTTCAGCTTCTCGATCAGGTCGATGGCGGTGTCGGCGATGACCGATCCGGGCGGATAGACCGCCGCCGCCCCCATATCCAGCAGGGGCTGCACGTCCGACGGCGGGATCACGCCGCCGACCACGATCATGATGTCCGGCCGCCCCAGCCTCTCCAGCTCGGCCTTGAGTTCCGGCACCAGCGTCAGATGCCCCGCCGCCAGCGACGAGGCGCCCACCGCATGGACGCCCTTGTCCACCGCATCCTTCGCCGCCTCGGCCGGGGTCTGGAACAGGGCGCCGGCGGTGACGTCGAAGCCCAGGTCGCCGTATCCGGTGGCGACCACCTTCTGGCCCCGGTCGTGCCCGTCCTGGCCCAGCTTGGCGATCAGGATGCGAGGCGGCCCGCCGTCGTTCTCGACGAAGGCGGCGACCATGTCGCGGGCGCGGGCGAAACGGGCGTCGCCGCCCGCCTCCTTGGCATAGACGCCGGACACCGTCTTCACGGTCGCCACGTGTCGGCCGAAGGCGGCTTCCAGCGCGTCCGAGATTTCGCCCACGGTCGCCTTGGCCCGCGCCGCCCGCACCGATAGCTCCAGCAGATTGGCGCTCCCGCGCGCGCCGTTGGTCAGTTCGGTCAGGGCGGCCTGGGTCGCCGCCTCGTCCCGCTCGGCGCGCAGGCGCTGCAGCTTCTCGATCTGGCGGGCGCGGACCTCGGCGTTGTCGACCTTCAGCATCGGAATGTCGTCGACCACCGGATTCAGATATTTGTTCACCCCGACCACCGTCTGCTGGCCGGTGTCGATCCGCGCCTGGGTCTTGGCCGCCGATTCCTCGATCCGCAGCTTGGGAATGCCGGCCTCGATGGCCTTGGCCATGCCGCCCAGCGCCTCGACCTCGGCCATGTGGGCGCGGGCGCGTTCCGCCAGCTCCTGGGTCAGCCGCTCGACGTAGTAGCTGCCGCCCCACGGGTCGATCACCCGCGTCAGCCCGGTCTCCTGCTGCAGCAGGATCTGGGTGTTGCGCGCGATCCGCGCTGAGAAGTCGGTCGGCAGGGCCAGCGCCTCGTCCAGCGCGTTGGTGTGCAGGCTCTGGGTCTGGCCGCCCGCCGCCGCCATCGCCTCGACCATCGTCCGGCTGACGTTGTTGAACACGTCCTGCGCCGCCAGCGACCAGCCCGAAGTCTGGCAGTGGGTCCGCAAGGACAGCGACTTGGGGTTCTCGCCTCCCTCGCGCCGCACGGCGTCGGCCCACAACAGGCGGCCGGCCCGCATCTTGGCCACCTCCATGAAGTAGTTCATGCCGATGGCCCAGAAGAAGCTCAGGCGCGGCGCGAACCGGTCGATCGACATGCCCGCCGCCTTGCCCGCGCGCAGATATTCGATCCCGTCCGACAGGGTGTAGGCCAGTTCGATGTCCGCCGACGCCCCCGCCTCCTGCATGTGATAGCCGGAGATGGAGATGCTGTTGAACCTGGGCGTCTCCTGCGCCGTCCAGGCGAAGATGTCGGCGATGATCCGCATCGAGGGTTCGGGCGGATAGATGTAGGTGTTCCTGACCATGAACTCCTTGAGGATGTCGTTCTGGATGGTCCCGGTCAGCTTGGCGTGGTCGACGCCCTGCTCCTCGCCCGCCACGACATAGAGGGCCAGGATCGGCAGGACGGCGCCGTTCATCGTCATCGACACCGACATCTGGTCCAGCGGGATGCCGTCGAACAGGGTGCGCATGTCGTAGATGCTGTCGATGGCCACGCCCGCCATGCCGACGTCGCCTTTCACCCGCGGATGGTCCGAATCGTAGCCCCGGTGCGTGGCCAGGTCGAAGGCGACCGACAGGCCCTTCTGGCCCGCCGCCAGGTTGCGGCGATAGAAGGCGTTGGACTCCTCGGCGGTCGAGAAGCCCGCATACTGCCGGATCGTCCACGGCGCGCCCGCATACATGGTCGGATAAGGGCCCCGCACGAAGGGGGCGAAGCCCGGCAGGCCATGCAGATGCTCCAGCCTCTCCGCGTCGGGCGCGCCATAGGCCGTCTTGACCGTCAGCCCCTCGGGCGTGATCCAGGGTTCGCGCGCGGGTCCCGTCTCGGTCGGCGCCAGATCCAGGGCGATCTTGCTGAAGTCGGGAAAGCTCATTGCGCCGCCTCCTCGAACGGGGCCGCGAAACGGATCGGCCTCAGGGCCAGGTCGGGGTTCGCCGGCGCGCGCCGCGGGGCGTCGGCTTCCACCGGCGCCGGACGCGGCTCGGGATCGACGTATTTGGTCACGCCCACGATCTGGGCCGCGCCGTTGGCGAAGCCGGCCTCGCGCATCTGGCGCGCCCGCGCGATCCGGCCCTGGACGATCCCGCCCTTCAACGCCTCGATCAGGCCGCCCTCGGCCTCGATGGCCTGGAACTCGGCCCAGCCCGCCTCGGCCAGTTCGCGCGTGCGGGCGTCCAGATACCAGGAGCCCGACGCCGGATCGTCGACCCGGCCCAGATTGGCCTCCTCCATCAGGACCAGTTGGGTGTTGCGCGCCTGGCGCCGGGCGAAGGCGTCGGCCAGGCCCTCGGCGCGGGTGAAGCCGTCCAGCACCACCGCGTCCGCGCCCCCGACCGCGCCGGCGAAACCTGCCGCGGTCAGCCGCAGCAGGTTCGGCCACGGATCGCGCGCCGACAGCATCCGCCGCGACGAGCGCGCCTCGATCACCGCGGGCGCGTCCACGCCGAACGCCTTGGACAGGCTGGCCCAGATCAGGCGCAGGGCCCGCACCTTGGCCAGGCCGTCGAAATATTCCTGGTCGACCGACAGGCTCAGCGTCACGCCGCGAAGCGCCGCCTCGACCGTCAGGCCCGCCGCGACGCCCGCCTTGACATAGGCGACCGCGGCGCCGGCCGCGAAGGCCAGTTCCTGGGCGATGGAGGCGCCCGCCTCGTGCGCGACCCGGCCGCTGGCCAGGAACAGGCCCGCCTCGGGATAGGTCGCCGCATGGCGCGCCGCGGCCTCGGCCGCCTCTGATAGATGATCCTCGATCGGGCGCGGCGATCCGCCCGCCTCGGCGAAGGCCGAGATCGGGTCCAGATGAAAGCGCAGCAGCGCGCGCGGCGCCCCCTTGGCCAGGGCCGCCAGCGCGTCCGCCGCCGCCGGCCCGTCGAAGCCCGCGTCCAGCGCGACCGGCGCCAGGTCCAGCGCCACGCCGTCCAGCGCACGCCCCAGCCAGGCCCCGTCCGACAGCACCCCGCCCGCCAGCAGGACCGAGGCCGCGCCGTTCTCCAGGTCGGTCAGGACCGCGGCGTTCACCGCCTCGGCGTCGTCGCCCTCGACCAGGGTGCGCAGATCCCAGGCCCGCCCTTCCGCATCGGACGGGCGCGGCGCGAAGACCGGCTGCACGCCCGTCGCGTCGGCGTAGAGCGGACGCGTGACCAGTCGGTCCGCGTCCAGATGCAGCAGCGACTCCAGCGGCCGGTCCTTCAGCGCCTTCTCGGCCGCCTCGCGCCATTCCAGGGGGGTGGGGATGGGGAAGCCCCCCATCATCCGAACTCCACCAGCACGTCGTCGGCCGCCACCGGATCGCCGGCCTTGGCCGAGACCGCCTTCACCACGGCGTCGCGCTCGGCCTTGAGGATGTTCTGCATCTTCATGGCCTCGATGATGGCGACCGTTTCGCCGGTCTTGACCTCCTGGCCGACCGCCACGGGAATATCGACCACCAGGCCCGGCATCGGCGACAGCACCAGCTTGGACGTGTCCGCCGCCACCTTCTCCGGCAGGCGCGCATACATCTCGGCCACGTGCGGGCGCAGCACCCGCACCCGCGCCCTGGCCGCGCGGTGACGGATGTCGAAGCCGTCGGCGGCGCGCTTGACCTCGGCGGTGAAGGGTTCGCCGTCCAGCTCGGCCTTGAACTGGGCCAGGCCCGGGCGCCAGTCGATGTCCGACAGGCGGATGTCGCCCCCGCCCGTCAGGGTCAGGATCATCGCCTCGTCGGCGTCATACGACAGGCCGACGCCATGCATCCCGCGGTCCAGCATGACGATCCAGTCGGTGCGGTCGGACGGATCGCCGTCCTGTTCGGCGATGATCTCGTGCATCGCCATGCCAGCGGCGATCAGGATCCGCTCCTGCTCCGCCGAAGGCTTCAGTCCGTGGAAGCCCTCGGGGAACTCGTCCTTGATATAGCTGGTCGACAGCTGGCCCGACCTGAACCGCTCCTGATCCATCACCGCCGCCAGGAAGGGCACGTTATGGCCCAGGCCCGACAGGTGGGTGTCTTCCAGGGCGCGTGCCATGCCCTCGACCGCCGCCTCGCGCGTCGGCCCCCAGGCGCACAGCTTGGCGATCATCGGGTCGTAGAACATGCTGATCTCGTCGCCCTCCCGGACGCCGGAATCGTTGCGAACAGTGTAGTCGCCCTGATCGCCTTCCTCGGGCTGCTCGTAGCGGACCAGGCGGCCGATGGAGGGCAGGAAGCCGCGATAGGGGTCCTCGGCGTAGATGCGGCTCTCGATGGCCCAGCCGTCGATCGACAGGTCCTCTTGCTTGAACGCCAGCTGTTCGCCCCAGGCCGAACGGATCATCTGTTCGACCAGATCGACGCCGGTGATCAGCTCCGTCACCGGATGCTCGACCTGCAGCCGGGTGTTCATCTCCAGGAAGTAGAAGCTCTTGTCCTGACCGGCCACGAACTCGACCGTGCCGGCCGAGTCGTAGTTCACCGCCTGGGCCAGGGCGACGGCCTGCGCCCCCATGGCCATGCGGGTCGCCTCGTCCAGCAAGGGCGACGGCGCCTCCTCGATGACCTTCTGGTTCCGGCGCTGGATCGAGCATTCGCGCTCGAACAGGTGGACGATGTTGCCGTGCTTGTCGCCCAGCACCTGGATCTCGATATGGCGCGGATCGACGATGAACTTCTCCAGGAAGACCCGGTCGTCGCCGAACGCGTTCAGCGCCTCGGCCTTCACCGCCGCAAACCCCTCGGCCATGTCGGCGTCCGAATGGGCCACCCGGATGCCCTTGCCGCCGCCGCCGGCGCTCGCCTTGATCATGATCGGATAGCCGATCTCGTTGGCGATCGTGACCGCCTCCTCCGGCGTCTCGATCAGGCCCATGTGCCCCGGCACGGTCGACACGCCCGCTTCGGCCGCCAGCTTCTTGGAGCTGATCTTGTCGCCCATGGCCTCGATGGCCTCGGGGTTCGGACCGATGAAGGCGATCCCCTCGCCCCTCAGCCGTCGCGCGAACCCGGCGTTCTCGCTCAGGAAGCCAAAGCCCGGATGCACGGCCTGCGCCCCCGTCTGGCGCACCGCCTCGACGATCTTGTCCGCCAGCAGATACGACTGCGCCGCCGGCGCCGGCCCGATCAGCACCGCCTCGTCGGCCATCTCGACCGCCAGCGACCCGGCGTCGGCCTCCGAATAGACCTGCACCGTTTTGATGCCCATGCGGCGGCAGGTCTTGATGATCCGAACCGCGATCTCGCCCCGATTGGCGATGAGGATTTTGGAGAACATGGCTATATTTCCTCTGCCGCCATACTAGGCCTTGCGCCTAACATCCGGAAACTCCGTCGTGGCCGAGGGGCCACGGTCGACACCGGGAGTCTGGATCCTCGGGACAAGCCCGAGGATGACGGGAAATGGGGGATGCGATGGTCGGACGCGACGGCCTGATCGGCTGCTACATGATGACCAATCGAATGCACGGCGCGATCTACATCGGCGTCAGCAGTCAGTTGGTCTCGCGCGTCGCCCAGCACCGCGAAGGCGTCATCGACGGCTTCACCAAGCGGTACGGCCTGAAGCGGCTGGTCTGGTACGAATTCCACGACACCATTACCGGCGCCATCCAGCGGGAGAAGTCGCTGAAGCGCTGGCCTCGCGACTGGAAGGCGAACCTGATCGAACGGACGAACCCGGACTGGGCGGACCTGTTCGACGGATTGGCGCGAAACGGGGTCGAGACGCCGTCCGATCCCGAGACGTACCGCGACTGGCCGCCGGAGGAGGAGTGAGCCACCGTTTTCAACCTCGTCATCCTCGGGCTTGTCCCGAGGATCCAGACTCCCGGTGTTCGAAGGTGCGCACCGTCCTCGACGGAGTCTCTGGATCCTAGGCACAAGGCCTAGGATGACGGGAGGGGAAATATGCAAGGAAACGCCCCTCACAGCGGAATATTGTCGTGCTTCTTCCAGGGGTTCTCCTGGACCTTGTTCTTCAGCGTCCGAAGCGCCTTCACCAGCCGGCGCCGCGTGCCGTGGGGCATGATGACGTCGTCGATATAGCCCAGGCCCGCCGCCACGAAGGGGTTGGCGAACCTCTCCTTGTATTCGGCCTCGCGCGCGGCCAGGGCCTCGGGATCGCCGGCCTCCTTGCGGAAGATGATCTCGACCGCCCCCTTCGCCCCCATGACGGCGATCTCGGCGGTGGGCCAGGCGTAGTTGACGTCGCCGCGCAGGTGTTTCGAACTCATCACGTCATAGGCGCCGCCATAGGCCTTGCGCGTGATGACGGTCAGCTTGGGCACCGTCGCCTCGGCGTAGGCGAACAGCAGCTTGGCCCCGTGCTTGATCAGGGCGCCATACTCCTGCTTCGTCCCCGGCATGAAGCCCGGAACGTCGACGAAGGTCACCAGGGGAATGTCGAAGGCGTCGCAGAAGCGAACGAAGCGCGCGGCCTTGCGGCTTGAATCGATGTCCAGCACGCCCGCCAGCACCTGGGGCTGGTTGGCGACCACGCCCACCGTCTGGCCGTCCAGTCGGCCGAAGCCGCAGACGATGTTCTTCGCGAAGTCGGCGCCGATCTCGAAGAAGTCGGCCTCGTCCACCACCTTCAGGATCAGCTCCTTCATGTCGTAGGGCTGGTTCGGATTGGCGGGGACCAGGGTGTCCAGAGAGGCCTCGTCCCGCTCCGGCTCGTCATAGCTGTCGCGCACCGGCGGCTTTTCGCGGTTCGACAGGGGCAGGAAGCCGATCAGGCGGCGCACCTCCGACAGGGCCTCTAGGTCGTTCTCGAACGCCCCGTCCGCCACGCCCGACTTGCCCGCATGGACCCGCGCGCCGCCCAGGTCCTCGTGGCTGACCACCTCGTTGGTGACGGTCTTCACCACGTCCGGGCCGGTCACATACATGTAGGACGTATCCTTCACCATGAAGATGAAGTCGGTGATGGCGGGGGAATAGACGTCGCCGCCCGCGCACGGCCCCATGATGACGCTGATCTGGGGAATGACGCCCGAGGCTAGGGTGTTCTGCAGGAAGATGTCGGCGTAGCCCGCCAGGCTCTCGACCCCCTCCTGAATCCGCGCCCCGCCGGCGTCGAACAGGCCGATGATCGGCGCGCCGGTGGTCAGGGCCATCTTCTGCAGCTTGACGATCTTGGCCGCGTGCGCGCCCGACAGACTGCCGCCGAAGACGGTGAAGTCTTTTGAGAAGACATAGACCAGCCGGCCGCCGATGGTCCCACGCCCGGTCACCACCCCGTCGCCGGGGATGCGCTGATCCTGCATCCCGAAGTCGTGGCTGCGGTGCTCCACGAACATGTCGGTCTCCTCGAAGGAGCCCTCGTCCAGCAGCACGTCGATGCGTTCGCGCGCGGTCAGCTTGCCCTTGGCGTGCTGGCCGGCGATACGCTTTTCCCCGCCGCCCCGCTTGGCGGCGGCGCGGCGGCGCTCCAGTTCCTCCAGGATGACTTGGGTCATTTCGGTGTCGGACCTCCCGTTCGTTGCGCTATGGGTGGCGGCTTCATCGCAAATACGCAAACGCAACTTCGCAAAAAGTGCGGAACTGCGGGGGTTTGCAAAGGATGTTGGGTTGATCTGCGAAGTTGCGAATGGCTGAGAAGCTGTTTCTGGGCGCCAAGCTGAGGAAGCTGCGAGAGGCGCGGGGCTGGACGCTGGAGGCGTGCGCCGAGCGTCTGGGCCTGTCGCCGTCTTATCTGTCGCAGCTGGAAACGAACCAGAGGCCGGCGACGGCGCGCGTTCTGATCGCCCTGACGCGCGCCTTTCACGTCGACGCCAGCCTGTTCGACCTGGAGGGCGACGCGCGCCTGCTGGCGGACCTGCGCGAAGCCACCACCGACATCGCCGGCCCGGTCAGCGGCGAGGCCGAGCCCCCCACCGCCGCCGAGCTGAAGCAGGCGGTGGTCAATACGCCGCGACTGGCGCGTCAGTTCCTGGCGCTGCACCAGACCTTCCGCCGGCTGGACGAGCGGGTGAAGGCGCTGGACGACACCCTGGGCCGCGACGAACGCGGCGCCGGCGTGGCCGTTCTGCCGTTCGAGGAGGTCCGCGACTTCTTCCACTATCGCGACAACTATATCGACAGCCTGGACACGGCGGCCGAGAGGCTGGCCGCCGGCCTTCCGCGCGAAGGCCAGATCGAGCGGTCGCTGGAGGCGGCGCTGGGCGACATCCACGGCGTGCGGGTCGTCACCGTGGGCGGGCAGGAGGCGCTGCGCCGCTATGACCCGGTCAATCGCGTGCTGACGCTGGACGCCTGGCGGCCGGGCGCGACCCGCACCTTCCAGATGGCCCACCAGCTGGCCCTGCTGTCGTTCCGCGGGCAGATCGAAGCCGAACTGGACCAGGCGGCCTTCCGCACCGACGCCGCACGCGACGTGGCCCGCATCGGCCTGGCCAACTACGCCGCCGGCGCGACCCTGTTGCCGTACAAGACCTTCCTGGAGGCGGCGCGCGAGGAGCGGCACGACATCGACCGGCTGCGGACCCGTTTCCAGGTCAGTTTCGAACAGGTCTGCCACCGACTGTCGAACCTGCAGCGGCCGGGCTGGCGCGGCGTGCCCTTCTACTTCGCCCGCGTGGACATGGCCGGCAACATCACCAAGCGGCACAGCGCGACGCGCTTCCAGTTCGCGCGCTTCGGCGGGGCCTGCCCGCTGTGGAACGTGCACGAGGCCTTCGCCGCGCCCGACCGCATCGACGTGCAACTGGCCGAGATGCCGGACGGCTCGCGCTATGTCTCGATTGCGAAAAGCGTGTCCAAGCCCAGCGGCTCCTACCTGGCCAACGACCGTCGCTACGCCCTGTCGCTGGGATGCGAGGTCGAGCATGCGCCGTCGCTGATCTATTCGGCCGGGCTGGACCTCAATGGGCCGGCGACCAAGATCGGGGTCAGCTGCCGCATCTGCGAACGGACCGACTGCACCCAGCGCGCCTTCCCGCCGATCGATCGCACCCTGGAGGTGCCCGAGAACGAGCGCGGCGTGGTGCCCTACCGCTTCGGAAGCGCGCCCGCCCAGCGCTTTGACAGGTGATCGGGTTCGGGTAACACTGGTCTCGTCGTCGCCTGTCAGGTTGATTCGCCTGGACAAATCGACTTCCGACCCGAATTAAACCCAAGCTTCGGCATCCGCGCCGACCTTGATTGCGTATCGCGCCCTATGTCGTTTCGCACCCTTCTGATTCTGCATGTCGATGATGACGCCGAAATGCGCGATCTGATCGCCCTGTGCCTGGCCACGGCCGAGGACATGACCCTGACCTCCCTGGATTCGGGACCGGCGGCGCTGGAGCATCTGAAGGCCGCGCCGCCGCCCCATCTGATCCTGCTGGATGTCTGCATGCCGGAGATGGACGGCCCGGCGACGCTGGCCGCCTTGCGGGGCCTGGACGGCCTGGCGGAGACGCCGGTGGTGTTCCTGACCGGCCGGGCGGCCGAGCACGAATGCGCCCGCTATCGCGCCCTGGGCGCGGCGGACGTGATCGCCAAGCCGTTCGACCCGGCGCGCCTGGCCGACGACATTCGCCGCCACGCCGCCTAGGTTTTCCCGCCTCTCAGGACGGTCAGACCAGTTCCACCGTCATGGCGGTGGCTTCGCCGCCGCCGATGCACAGGGCGGCCGCGCCCTTGGTCTTGCCCCGCGCCGTCAGCGCCGACAGCAGGGTGGTCAGCACGCGCGCGCCAGAGGCGCCCAGCGGATGGCCCAGGGCGCAGGCGCCGCCGTTGACGTTGATCTTGTCGTGGGGGACGCCCAGCTCCTGCATGGCGATCATCGGCACCACGGCGAAGGCCTCGTTGACCTCCCACAGGTCCACGTCGTCGGCCGACCAGCCCGCCTTTTCCAGCGCCTTGCGCAGCGCGAACACCGGGGCGGTGGTGAACAGGCTGGGCTCGTGCGCATGGGCGGCCTGGCTGACCACGCGGGCGACCGGCGTCAGGCCCAGCGCCTCGGCCGTCGACTGGCGCATCATGACCAGGGCGGCGGCGCCGTCCGAGATCGAGGCGGCCGAGGCGGCGGTGATGGTGCCGTCCTTGCCGAAGGCGGGCTTCAGGTTCGGGATCTTGGACGGATCGGACTTGGTCGGCTGCTCGTCGCGATCGACCGTGACCACGCCCTTGCGCGTCTTGACCTCGACCGGCACGATCTCGGCGTCGAAGCCGCCGCTGTCCTGCGCCGCCTTGGCGCGCGCGGCGCTGGCGGTCGCATAGGCGTCCTGCTGCTCGCGCGTGAACTGATAGGCCTGGGCCGTGTCCTCGGCGAACTGGCCCATCAGCTTGCCGGGATTGTAGGCGTCCTCCAGCCCGTCCAGGTACATGCTGTCCGAGATGACGTCGTGGCCGATGCGGGCGCCGCCGCGGTGCTTCTGCATCAGATAGGGGGCGTTGGTCATGGACTCCATGCCGCCCGCCACGATGACGTCGGCGGACCCCGCCAGCAGGGCGTCGCGCGCCATCATCGCCGCCTGCATGCCCGAACCGCACATCTTGTTGATGGTCGTGGCCTCGGTTCCGACCGGCAGGCCGGCGCCCATGCCCGCCTGACGCGCCGGCGCCTGGCCCAGGCCCGCCGGCAGGACGCAGCCCATGATGATCTGCTCGACCTTCTCGGGGGCCAGGCCGGCCCGATCCAACGCCGCCTTCACCGCCGCCGCACCCAGGTCGGTGGCCTTGGCGTCCGACAGCGCGCCCTGGAAGCCGCCCATCGGCGTGCGGGCGTATGAGACGATGACGACGGGATCGGACGCGGACATGACGGTTTCCTCTTGATCTTCGGCGCACAGATAGGACGCGCCAAGCGTCGTGAACAGGGCGCTCAGGCGAAGTGAAGCCGCCGATACTTGCCCCGGAAATACAGCAGCGGGTCGCGCCGCGGCTCGAACCGCGCCCGCAGCACCCGGCCGATGAAGACCAGATGGTCGCCGGCCTCGACCACCTCGTGGGTGGCGCATTCGAAACTGGCCAGGGCGCCCGACAGGATCGGCGCGCCGGTGTCCCACGCCTCCCAGGCCACGTCCTGGAAGCGATCCTCGGTCGAGCGGGCGAAGACGCCCGAGGTCGGCTGCTGGCCGATGTGCAGCACATTGATGGCGAAGTGTTCGGCCGTCCGGAACCGGTCCAGGTTGCTGGAGCTCTTGGCCAGGCAGAACAGGATCAGCGGCGGGTCCAGCGACACCGCGCTGAAGGAGTTGGCGGTCAGGCCGACGGGCAGACCTTCGCCGTCGCGGGTCGTCACCACCGTCACGCCGGTCGCGAAACAGCCCAGGGCGTCGCGCAGGGTCCGCGCGTCCGACCCCGAGTGATAGACCAGGGCCTCGCGCGGGGCGGCCTTCTCCAGGAAGCCGACGACCGCGGTGTCGAACGCCTCGCCCTGGTCGGGCGCCACGACCAGCACCGGCGCGCCGAACGCTTCGATCTCGACGGCCTCCCCGCCCGCGACGATCACCGCCGCCGCCAGGGACGGGCCGGCGCCCGACAGCGCCTGGACGACCCGGTCGCGACTCTCGGCCGCGCACAGGATCGAAGGCCTCGACGACATTTCCGTCACCAGACGGCGCAGGGCCGCCGCCGCACGGGCTGGTTCCAGCCCGTCCAGGTCGGGCGCGACCACGCGCCGTCCCGCCTCGACCAAGGCCCGGACAGAGGCGCGCCAGTCCGCGGAAAGCCTTTCGCGCGGACCGACCAGCACCACCACGGGATCGTCGGCCTCGCCCCAGGACTCCAGGTCCGGTTCGTCGATGGCGAAGGGCGAGGACATGAAGGCGAGGCGATCCTGGATCGTTGAAGGGTTCGCCCTATTAAGGCGTCACGGCGGTCCGGCGCCAGCGCGCGGGGGCGTCAGCGGCCCTTGAAGTCCGGTTTGCGCTTTTCGACGAAGGCGGACATGCCCTCCTTCTGGTCCTCGAAGGCGAAAAGACTGTGGAACAGGCGGCGTTCGAAGCGCACGCCCTCGGTCAGGGTCGTCTCCAGGGCGACGTTGACCATTTCCTTGTTCATCATCACCGCCAGCGGGCTTTGCGAGGCGATCTTCGCCGCCGCCGCGCGCGCCTCGTCCAGCAGGGCGTCGGGCGCGACCACCCGGCTGACCAGCCCGGCGCGTTCCGCCTCGGCCGCGTCCATCATCCGCGCGGTCAGGATCATGTCCATGGCCTTGGACTTGCCGACCAGGCGGGTCAGCCGCTGCGACCCGCCGATGCCGGGCGCGACGCCCAGGTTGATCTCGGGCTGGCCGAACTTGGCCGTCTCGGACGCGATGATGAAGTCGCACAGCATGGCCAGTTCGCACCCGCCGCCCAGCGCATAGCCCGACACCGCCGCGATGATCGGCTTCCTGAACCGGGTGATGCGGTCATGGCCCAGGGCGAAGAAGTTGCCCTTGAACATGTCGGCGTAGGACTGGTCCGCCATCTCCTTGATGTCGGCGCCGGCGGCGAAGGCCTTGGCCGATCCGGTCAGGACCAGGCAGCGCACGCTGTCGTCGCCTTCGACCGCATCCAGAAACGCCGCCAGTTCCCCGAACAGGGTCGAGTTCAGCGCGTTCAGCGCCTCGGGCCGGTTCAGGGTCACGACCGCATAGCCGTCCGCGTGGCGTTCGATCAGCAGGGTCGAATAGGCGTCGGCCATGTCAGGTCTCCAGTTCGGAAAGGCGGCCGCGCAGCAGCTGCAGCATGGCCGAGAAATCGTGGCCGCCATGTCCCAGGCGGTCGAACAGGGCGTACATGGCCTCGGCCTGGGCGCCCAGGGGGGTCGAGGCGCCGCTCTTGGCCGCCGCGTCCTGGGCCAGCTTCAGGTCCTTCAGCATCATGGCCGTGGCGAAACCGCCCTGATAGCCGCGGTTCGACGGCGCCGTCGGAACCGGACCGGGCCAAGGGTAATAGCTGGTCACGCTCCAGCACTGGCCCGACGACTTGGATGCGATCTCGAAGAAGCGCTCGGGGTCCAGGCCCAGCTTCTCGGCCAGGGCGATGGCCTCGCAGGTCCCCATCATGCTGACGCCCAGCAGCATGTTGTTGCAGATCTTGGCCGCCTGGCCCGCGCCGTGGTCGCCGGCCCGAATGGTGATGCGGCTCATCGGCTCCAGCGCCGCCTCGACGCGGCCGAAGTCGCCCTCGTCGCAGCCGACCATGAAGGCCAGCGTGCCAGCCTCGGCCGCCGCCACGCCGCCCGACACCGGCGCGTCGGCGAAGGCGTAGCTGGCGTCCCGCGCCAGGCCCGCGACCTTGCGCGCGGTCTCCACGTCGATGGTCGAACAGTCCAGCAGCAAGGCGCTGGACGGCGCGGCGCCCAGGATCTGTTCCGAATAGACCTTCAGGACGTGCGGACCGGCCGGCAGCATGGTGATGACCACCTCGGCGTCCTTCACGGCCTCGGCGACCGATCCGACCGGCGTGCAGCCCGCGCCCCCCGCGCGCTCCAGCGCCTCGGCCGACAGGTCGAAGGCGGCGACCGCATGGCCGGCCTTGGCCTGGTTCGCGGCCATGCCGCCGCCCATGTTGCCCAGGCCGATGAAGGCGATCTTGGTCATGGTCTCTCTCCCTTTGTCGGCGCCGCGGTCAGGCCAGCGGCGTCCATTTTTCATTGTCCGGCAGCGGCGCGAACAGATCGTCCAGCACCGCGTCGGTCACGCCGTCCAAGGTCGCGGGCGACCATTTCGGCGCATTGTCCTTGTCCACGATCACGGCGCGAACGCCTTCCTGGAAGTCGTGGGTCCGCACCACCCGGCCGCCCAGGGCGTATTCCATCGCCATGTTGTCGGCGAAGCTGTTCAGCGTCGCGCCGGTCCGCAACTGGCGCAGGGTGACCTTCAGCGACTGCGGCGACTTGGTCTTCAAGATCGCCAGCTGCGCCATCGCCCAGTCTGAGCCCTCGGCCGCTAACGCCGAGAATATCTCCTCGACCGTATCGAAGGCGAACAGTCGGTCGATGGCCTCGCGATAAGGCTCAAGCGGTGCCGGGCCGGTCGCGCTCGCCCAAGCATCGGCGTCCGCATTGGGGGCATGGGGGTGGTATCCGATCGACTCAACCAAATCGATCAGATCGTCGGCAGCCACGAAATGCGTGTGTATGCCCAGCGCCACCGTATCCGCCGCCTTCAGCCGCGCGCCCGTCAGCGCCAGCCACACGCCCGTCTGGCCCGGCAAACGCGGCAGGAACCAGCCGCCGCCCACGTCGGGGAACAGGCCGATGCCCGTTTCCGGCATGGCGTAGGTCGTCCGCTCGGTCGCGATCCGCACCCTGGCCGGCTCCGAGATGCCGACCCCGCCGCCCATGACGATGCCGTCCACGATGGCCGTGATCGGCTTGGGATAGTCGAACATCAGGTGGTTCAGCCGGTATTCGGCCAGGAAGAAGGCCTTGGCCTCGGACGCATCCCCCGCCCCGCTCTCGGCGATCATGCGAATGTCGCCCCCGGCGCAGAAGCCCCGTTCGCCCGCATGGTCGATCAGGATGGAGGAGACGGCAGGGTCGTCGCGCCAGGCCAGCAGGGCCTCGGTCATCGTTTCGCACATCGCCCGGTTCAGCGCATGGATCGCCTTGGGCCGGTTCAGCGTGATGCGGCCGACGCCGTTCTCGATGCGGGTGATGACCTCCGCTTCGCTCACTTCGCCATCTCCCGTGCGATGATCACGCGCATGATCTCGTTGGTGCCTTCCAGGATGCGGTGCACCCGCAGGTCGCGCACGATCCGTTCTAGCGGATAGTCCTTCAGATAGCCGTAGCCGCCGTGCAGCTGCAGCGCCTCGTCGGCGATGTGGAAACAGGCGTCGGTGGCCAGGCGCTTGGCCATGGCGCACCATTTGGTCTTTTCGGGATGGTCGTTATCGATGGCCCACGCGCCGCGCAGCACCATCAGCCGCGCCGCCTCCAGGTCCGTCGCCATATCGGCCAGGCGGAACTGCAGCGCCTGGAACTCGCCGATCGGACGGCCGAACTGCTTGCGGGTGGCGACGTAGTCCTGGGCCGTCTCCAGCGCCAGTCGCGCCCCGCCCAGCGAACAGGCGGCGATGTTCAGCCGTCCGCCGTCCAGCCCGGCCATGGCGTATTTGAAACCCGCCCCCTCTTCGCCCAGCAGGTTGGCGACCGGCACGCGGCAGTCGTCGAACTGGACGATGGCGGTCGGCTGGGCGTTCCAGCCCATCTTCCTTTCCTGGGCCCCGAACGACAGGCCGGGGGTCCCCGCCTCGACGACGATGGCGGAAACCCCCTTGGGCCCCTCACCGCCCGTGCGGACCATGACGACATAGACGTCCGACGTTCCGGCGCCCGAGATGAAGGCCTTGGAGCCGTTCAGCACATAGCAGTCGCCGTCGCGCACCGCCGTGGTGCGCAGCGCCGCCGCGTCGGACCCCGAGCCCGGTTCGGTCAGGCAATAGCTGGCGATCTTCTCCATGCCGACCAGATCGGGCACGAACCGCGCGCGCAGATCGTCCGCCCCGAACCGGTCGATCATCCACGTCGCCATGTTGTGGATCGAGAGGAAGGCCGCCGTCGCCACGTCGCCGCGCGACAGCTCCTCGAAGATCACCGCCGCCTCGACCCGGCCCAGCGCCATGCCGCCGTGTTCCTCGGCCGTGTAGATGCCGCAGAAGCCCATCTCGGCCGCCTGCTTCATCACCTCGACGGGGAAATGCTTGTCCTCGTCCCACCGGGCCGAATGGGGCGCCAGCTCCGCCTGGGCGAAGGCGCGCGCCGCATCCTGAATGGCGCGCTGATCGTCGGTAAGGGCGAAATCCATGTCGGCCTCAACGCATCGTCGGAATGACGAAGGAACTGTCGGCGTGCTCCAGTTCGCTGTCCGGCCACCGGGCCGTCACGGTCTTGGTCTTGGTCCAGAAGCGGACGCCCTCCATGCCGTGCTGGTTGATGTCGCCGAAAGCCGAGCGCTTCCAGCCGCCGAAGGTGTGATAGGCGACCGGCACCGGGATCGGCACGTTGACGCCGACCATGCCGACGTTCACCCGCGCGGCGAAGTCGCGGGCCGCGCGGCCGTTCTGGGTGAAGATGGCGACGCCGTTGCCGTATTGGTGGTTGGACGGCAGGGCCAACGCTTCCTCGAACGTCTCGGCGCGCACGATCTGCAGCACCGGGCCGAAGATCTCCTCCTGATAGGACGACATCTGGGGCTTCACATGGTCGAACAGCGACGGGCCGATGAAATAGCCCTTCTCGTGCCCCTGCAGGCTGAAGTCGCGGCCGTCGACCACCAGTTCGGCGCCTTCCTGGACGCCCTTCTCGATCCAGCCGGCGATGCGGTCGCGGTGCTGGGCGGTGACGACGGGGCCGTAATGGGCGCCCGCGTCGGTCGAGACGCCGACCCGCATCGTCGGGATTTCGGCGACCATCCGCTCGCGCAGTTCGTCGGCGGTCTTCCTGCCCACCGGCACGACCACCGGCAGGGCCATGCAGCGTTCGCCGGCCGAGCCAAAGGCCGCGCCCGACAGGTCCTTGATCACCTGGTCCATATCGGCGTCGGGCAGGACGATCCCGTGGTTCTTGGCGCCGCCCATGGCCTGGACCCGCTTATGGTTGGCCGCGCCGGTCTGATAGACATAGTGGGCGATGTCGGACGAGCCGACGAAGCTGACGGCGTGCACCAGCGGATGGGTCAGGATGGCGTCCACCGCCGTCTTGTCGCCGTGCACCACGTTCAGCACGCCGTTCGGCGCCCCGGCCTCCAGCATCAGTTCGGCCAGGCGCACCGGCACCGACGGATCGCGTTCCGACGGCTTCAGCACGAAGGTGTTGCCCACCGCGATGGCCACGCCGAACATCCACATCGGGATCATGGCGGGGAAGTTGAACGGGGTGACGCCCGCCACCACGCCCAGCGGCTGGCGCATCGAATAGACGTCGATGCCGGGGCCGGCGCCCTGGGTGTATTCGCCCTTGAGCGCGTGGGGGATGCCGCAGGCGAATTCGATCACCTCCAGCCCGCGCTGGATGTCGCCCTTGGAGTCGGCGATGACCTTGCCGTGCTCGCTGCTGAGCCGTTCGGCCAGTTCGTCCATCCGCGCCTCAACCAGGCGCTTGAACTCGAACATGACCCGCGCGCGGCGCTGGGGATTGGTGCTGGCCCAGCCGTCGAAGGCGTTCTGGGCGGCCTGCACCGCGCGGTCGACCTCGGCCGTCGTGGCCAGCTGCACGCGCGCCTGCACCTCGCCCGTGTTGGGATCGAACACGTCGCCGAACCGGCCCGAGGAACCCTCGAAAGCCTGACCGTCGATGAAGTGGCGGATGTCGCGCATGGTTTCCTCCTTGTTTTGGGCGTGTCTAGCAGTCCTGTGGCCGCCGACGAAAGCTGGACGCCAGGAAATTCGCCCCGACCGGCGTCATTCGGCGCGATCTTCCCAAGGCGGATGATCGCCGTAGAGGTCCGCCAGATAGGCGACGAAGGCGACGACCGAGGCCGGGACCAGGTCTGAACGCGGATGCACGGCGTAAAGCCCCACCGACTGCGCGCCCTGGTGATCGGGCAGCACGACCCGCAGACGGCCCGCCGCCAGATCCTGGTGAATGTCCCAGGTCGAACGCAGCGCGATGCCCGCGCCGGCGACGGCCAGTTCGCGCACCACCTCGCTGGAGTTGGTGGCCACCCGGCTGTCTACCGTGACCGACACCGCGCCGTTCGGCCCCTGCAGCCGCCACGGCGACTGGCCCGCCGCCGCCAGAAGCCGGTGGCCTGACAAATCCCGCAACGTCCGGGGCTCGCCGTGTTCCACGATATAGGCGGGGCTGGCGCACAGCACCCGCCGATTGGACGCCAGCCGCACCCCGACCATGGAGGCCTCCACCCGCTGGCCGATGCGGATCGCCAGGTCATAGCGTTCGCCCACCAGATCGACATAGGCGTCCGACAGGTCCAGCCGCAGCGCCACCTTGGGATGACGATCCAGAAACCCCTTCAGATAGGGCGCGACGTGCATCCGCCCGAACGAGGTCGGCGCGGTGATCCGTAAGGGTCCCGCCGCCGTCCGGGCGCCGCCCGCGACCAGCGCCTCGGCCTCGCGCGAGGCCGCCAGTATCTCCACCACGCGGCGATAGAAGGCCGCCCCCGCCTCGGTCGGGCTCTGGCGGCGGGTGGTGCGGTTCAGCAGCCGGACGCCCAGCCGGTCCTCCAGCCGCGCCAGCCGACGCGACGCCATCGCCGGCGACAGGCGCATCGCCCGCGCCGCGGCCGACAGGCTGCCGTGCTCCACCACGGCGGCGAACAGGGCGTATTCGTCATCCATGACTGATCTTTGCATGATCCGCACGACAGATCATCCATCTTTGCGTCTGGCGTGCGGGCCGCAACCCCTTAGGATGGGTCGTGAAAGTGAGGACGCCCATGAGCACCGTCGATCGCGCCGGCCTGTCCGTGGCCCGGGACCTGGCCGCCTTCGTGGAAACCGAGGCCCTGCCCGGCCTGGGGCTGCAGGCGGACGCCTTCTGGCGCGGCTTCGCCGTCCTGCTGGACCGGTTCACGCCCGAGAACCTGGCCCTGCTGGCCGAGCGCGACCGCATGCAGGCGCGGATCGACGCCTGGCACGACGCCCGCCCCGGCGCCGTGGAGGGCGCCTCCTACACCGACTTCCTGACCGAGATGGGCTATCTGGTTCCCGAACCCGCGCCGTTCCAGGTCGAAAGCGAAAGGGTGGACGCCGAACTGATCGCGGCGGGGCCGCAACTGGTCGTGCCGGTGCTGAACGCCCGCTTCCTGCTGAACGCCGCCAACGCCCGCTGGGGCAGCCTGTATGACGCCCTGTACGGCACGGACGCCATTTCGCCGGTCCCGGCGGCGGGCGGCGGCTACGACCCCGCGCGCGGGGGCAAGGTCATCGCTTGGGCCAAGGCCTTCCTGGACCAGGCCGTTCCGCTGGCCGAAGGCTCACACGCCGAGGCGTCAGGCTGGTCGGTCCGTGACGGCGCCCTGTCGCCGGCGCTGGCGGATCCGGCCGCCTTCGTGGGCTATCGCGGCGACCCGGCGGCGCCGGAGGCGGTGCTGCTGCGCCACCACGGCCTGCACATCGAACTGGTCATCGACCGCGCCCACCCGATCGGGGCGACCGATCCGGCGGGCTTGGCCGACGTGGTGCTGGAATCGGCCCTGTCCACCATCGTCGACCTGGAGGATTCGGTCGCGGCCGTGGACGCCGCCGACAAGGTCGCGGCCTATCGCAACTGGCTGGGCCTGATGAAGGGCGACCTGTCGGCCGACTTCGACAAGGGCGGCCGGACCCTGACCCGCCGCCTGGCCGAGGACCGCGCCTATGTCGCACCGGACGGCGCGCCCCTCGCCCTGCCCGGCCGCAGCCTGCTGTTCGTGCGCAACGTCGGCCACCTGATGACCACGCCCGCCATCCGCCTGCCCGATGGGTCCGAGGCGCCCGAGGGTCTGGTCGACGCCGTCCTGACCACCCTGATCGCCAAGCACGACCTGGACGGCGCCGGCCGTTTCCGCAACAGCCGCGAGGGCTCGGTCTATATCGTCAAGCCCAAGATGCACGGGCCGGCCGAGGCCGCCTTCACGAACCGCGTCTTCGATGCGGTCGAGGACCTGCTGGGCCTGGCGCGCCACACGATCAAGATCGGGGTGATGGACGAGGAACGCCGCACCTCGGCCAATCTGGCCGCCGTGATGGCCGCGGTCCGGGGCCGGATCGTCTTCGTCAACACCGGCTTCCTGGACCGCACGGGCGACGAGATCCACACCTCCATGCGCGCCGGGCCGATGGTGCGAAAGGCCGAGATGAAGGCCTCGGCCTGGATCCAGGCCTATGAGGCCCGCAACGTCGCCATCGCCCTGGCCGCCGGAATGGCGGGGCGCGGCCAGATCGGCAAGGGGATGTGGGCGGCGCCCGACCGCATGGCCGCCATGCTGAAGGAAAAGATCGCCCACCCCCAGGCCGGGGCCAACACCGCCTGGACGCCCAGCCCGACCGCCGCGACCCTGCACGCGGTCCACTATCACCAGGTCGACGTCGCCGCCCGCCAGCGCGAACTGGCGGGCCAGGCGCCGCCGCCGTTGTCCGATCTGCTGACGATCCCGCTGGCCACCAACACCAACTGGTCGCCCGACGAGGTCGCGCGCGAACTGGACAACAACTGCCAGGGCATACTGGGCTATGTCGTGCGCTGGATCGACCAGGGCGTCGGCTGCTCCAAGGTGCCCGACATCGACGACGTGGGCCTGATGGAGGATCGGGCGACGTTGCGGATATCGGCGCAGCACCTGGCCAACTGGCTGATGCACGGCGTCTGCACGGCCGAGCAGGTTGACGACGCCCTGATCCGCATGGCCGCCAAGGTCGACGCCCAGAACGCCCGCGACCCCGCCTATCGACCGATGGCGCCGTCCCCCGACGACAGCCTGGCCTTCCAGGCCGCGCGCGCCCTGATCTTCGAGGGCGCGGCCCAACCCAACGGCTACACCGAGCCGCTGCTGCACGCCTTCCGCGCCAGGGCCAAGGCGGCGCGCTGAAGGCCGTGCTAGACAGGCGGCGGAATCGTCCGTCGCCTGAGGCCGCTCTCATGTCCGCTCCTGTCCGCCTGAACCGGTCCCAGTTGTCGGTCCCCGCCGCTTCGATGCGCTTCATCGAAAAGGCGGCGACCAGCGATGCGGACGTGGTCTTCCTGGACCTGGAGGATTCGGTCGCCGACGCCGACAAGGCCCAGGCCCGCGCCAACGCCGCCCGCGCCCCGTCGATGTTCGACTGGGGCTCAAAGACCCTGTCGATCCGCGTAAACGCCTGGGACACGCCCTGGACCTTTCGCGACGTGGTCGCCGTGCTGGAGGGCGAAGGCGACCGGCTGGACCTGTTGATGCTGCCCAAGGTCCATCGCCCCGCCGATGTCCACGCCCTGGACGCCCTGGTCGCCCAGGTCGAGCGCGAACAGGACCGCGCCAAGCCCGTCGGCCTGGAGCTGATCATCGAGAGCGCCCAGGGGATCGCGAACGTCGACGCCATCGCCGCCGCCTCGCCGCGTGTCGAGGCCCTGCACTACGGCCCCGGGGACTACGCCGCCTCGACCGGCGCCCGCACCACCGCGATCGGCGAACAGGACCCGGCCTACCCGGGCGACCTGTGGCACTATCCGATGTCGCGCATCCTGGTCGCCGCGCGCGCCAACGGCCTGCGCGCCCTGGACGGCCCGTGGTCGCGCCACGCCGACCTGGATGGTCTTCAGGCCGCCGCCCGCCGCACCGCCGCGATGGGTTTCGACGGCAAATGGGCCATTCACCCCGGCCAGATCGAGACCATCAACGCCGTCTTCACCCCCCCGGAAGGCGAGGTCGCCCAGGCGCGCCGCATCCTGGCCGCGATGGACGAGGCGGCGGGCCAGGGGCGCGGCGCCGCCACGCTGGACGGCCGCATGATCGACGTCGCCTCGATCCGCCAAGCTCGAGGCCTGGTGGCCAAGGCCGAACGCATCGCCGGCCGCTGATCGCCCCATCCCTGGATCGGGCGCGAACGGTCGGAGAGGTGGACGAACCGCGGCCGTTTCCTCCATAGAAGGGCCGCGCTTCGCGGGATAAGAATGCAGGCTCGCCGACCGACCATCGATGACGTGGCGCGCCATAGCGGCGTAGGGCGCACGACGGTGTCCCGCGTGCTCAACGACGGGCCGAACGTCCGCCCCGAGGTCCGCGATCGCGTCTGGGCCTCGGTCCGGTCGCTGAACTACTCCGTCAACCCGCAGGCGCGCAGCCTGGCCAGCGGCAGCAGCGGTCTGATCGCTCTGGTGTTCGCCTCCGACTTCGATGCGCAACCCAACTCGTTCTACGCGTCGGCGCTGGAGTTGGGCGCGCTGCGCGAGTGCCTGGTCCAGGGGCGTCATCTCCTGACGCACCACGTGCCGCAGCACAGCCCCGACTGGAAGCGGCAGGTGCTGGAGCTGATCCGCACCCAGCGCTGCCAGGGCGTGGTGCTGACGCCGCCGTTCTCTGACGACCCTGATCTGGTGAAGGCCGCGACCGCTCAATGCGCCGTCGCCCTGATCTCGCCCTCGCCGTCGACCCGCGGCCTGGCCGACGGCGTCGGCGTGGACGATGAGGCGGGCGGTTACGACGTGGCCCGCCACCTGCTCGGCCTGGGTCACAGAAACCTGGCCTACATCACGGGCCTTGAGAGCCACCTCTCAGCCGCCCGTCGTCTCGA
The DNA here is from genome assembly GCF_023573565.1 of Brevundimonas albigilva. Taxonomy (NCBI): domain Bacteria; kingdom Pseudomonadati; phylum Pseudomonadota; class Alphaproteobacteria; order Caulobacterales; family Caulobacteraceae; genus Brevundimonas; species Brevundimonas albigilva. The sequence goes on along the minus strand of NZ_CP097649.1, from coordinate 642,619 downwards.
AGGGCTGCGCCGCGCGGTGAAGAGCCAAGGCCTGGACCCGGCGTCCGTCCGCGTGCTGGGCGGCGACTTCACCTTCCGCTCCGGGGTCGAACATACGCGACGGCTGCTCGGCGAAAGGAGCCCGCCCACCGCCATCATCTGCGCCAACGACGACACCGCCGCCGGCGCCCTGTCGGTCGCGCACGGCCTGCACCTGTCGGTGCCGGACGAACTTTCCATCACGGGGTTCGACGACACGCCGATGTCGGAAATCGTCTGGCCCCCGCTGACGACCGTGCACCAGCCGTTGAAGGACATGGCTGGAGCGGCGGTGAGCGCGATCGCCCGGCGACTGGCGGGGGAAGAGGACGGCCCCCGCTTCGAGACCCTGCCCCACAGGGTGATCGCCCGCGAGTCCAGCGGACCGCCCGGCGCGCCTTGACTCGATAACCAGGACTGCGATGCTGGAAGCGCTTCCATAACAATGACCGGCCGGCAGGCGGGCAGGAGGAAATCCATGCGACGGACGAGAACAATCCTCGGGATCCTGGCGGCCGCGACTGTGGCGGCCGCGATCCTTGAGACGCCAGCCTTGGCGCAGACGCCCGTGCGCCACTGGGTCACGACCGGCGACCAGAGCCGGCTCCTGAGCGAGCAGACCCCGTTCGTGCTTCGACGGGACGGGCGCGACGCCCCGGGGATCGTGGTCACGCCGGACGATCGCAAGCAGTCCATGGTCGGCTTCGGCGCCTCCATCACCGACGCCTCGGCCTATTTGATCCAGACCCGCCTGACGCCCGCGGCGCGCGACGCGCTGCTTCGAACCCTTTTCGGGCGCGACGGCGAAGGACTGGGCTTCAGCTTCACGCGGGTGACGGTCGGCGCCTCGGATTTCTCGCTCGACCACTACAGCCTGGCCGACGCGCCCGACCCCACACTGGCGGGGTTTTCGACGCGCCGCATGGAAGAGCATGTCTTCCCGACGGTGCGCGCCGCGATGGCGATCAATCCGGACCTCAAGGTCATGGCCTCGCCGTGGAGCGCGCCCGGCTGGATGAAGACCACCGGCAGCCTGATCCAGGGCACGCTGAAGCCCGAACACTATACGACCTACGCCGACTACTGGCTGCGTTACATCCGATCCGCGGCCGACAACGGCGTGCCGACCGACTACCTCAGCATCCAGAACGAGCCGGACTTCGAGCCGGACAGCTATCCCGGCATGCGATGGCCGGCGACGCAGCGCGCGGTCTTCATCGGCCGCCACCTGGGGCCGGCCCTGGCCCAGGCCGGGATCGACGCCAGGATCCTGGACTGGGACCACAACTGGGACCAGCCCCAGCAGCCGCTGGGCGTGCTGGCCGACGACACGGCGCGCCGTTACGTCTCGGGCGTCGCCTGGCATTGCTACGCCGGCGACGTCGCCGCTCAGGACCAGGTCCGACGCGTCCATCCCGACAAGGACGTCTTCTTCACCGAATGCTCAGGCGGCGACTGGGCCGCCGATTTCGGAGACTCCTTCGGCTGGACGATGAAGACGCTGATCATCGGTTCGACGCGCAACTGGGCGCGCGGCGTCCTGATGTGGAATCTCGCGCTGGACGAGAACCATGGACCGCACGCCGGCGGATGCGGCGACTGCCGGGGCGTCGTGACGATCGACAGCCGCACGGGCGCGGTGACGCCGAACCAGGAATACTACGCCTTCGGCCACGCCAGCCGCTTCGTGCGGCCCGGGGCCGTGCGGGTCGGGTCCAGCCAGATCGAAGGCGTCTCTAGCGTCGCCTTCGTCAACCCCGACGGCCAGCGCGTGCTGGTGCTGTACAACGAGCGCGCCGAGCCCGCTCCGCTGACGGTGGGCGAGGAAGGCTGGCGCGGCGAGACGGTTCTGCCGGCCCGCAGCGCGGCCACCTATGTCTGGGAAGCGCCGGCCGCCTGACCCTGCGGCGCCTGGACGATCCGGGCCACATAGTCGGGGTGCGGCGGCATCCTGGCGACGCACTTGCCGACGACGCTGCGGATGTCGCCCAGATAGCGGTCGATCGCCGCCTCGTCGGTCACGTCGACCAGGGGATCGGGATGGCGCGGCGTGATCCCCTGCCCCAGGAAGACCTGGATCCAGCTCTCCTCGGTGAACAGTTCGTCGTCCTCGCGGAACACACGGCCGTTGGCGCGGAACAGGTCGATCTTGCGCTGGAGGGTGTCGGGCACGGGCATGTCCCGGCAGTGGCGCCAGAAGGGCGTGTCGTCCCGCTCGGTCGCCTTGTAGTGCAGGATGATGAAATCCCGCACCCGCTCGTATTCGAAGTCGGTCTGGCGGTTGAACTCGTCGATGTTGGCGGGGTCGAACCCGGCGTCGGGCATCAGCCGCACCAGACGGATCAGCGACGACTGGATCAGGTGCAGGCTGGTGGACTCCAGCGGCTCCAGGAACCCCGCCGCCAGACCGACCGCGACGCAGTTCCGGTTCCATATCCGGCGCCGCTTGCCAGTGACGAACCGTATGCGTTTGGGTTCGGCCAGCTGCGCCCCATCCAGATTGGCCAGCAGGACCCGTTCGGCCTCGGCCTCGTCCATGTGCCGGCTCGAGAAGACGTGGCCATTGCCGGTGCGGTGCTGCAGCGGAATGCGCCACTGCCATCCGGCGTCCCGCGCCGTGGCCCGCGTGTAGGGGGTGAACGGCTCGGTGCGGGCGCAGGGCACGGCGATGGCCCGGTCGCACGGCAGCCATTGCGTCCAGGCTTCGTAGCCGGTCTTCATGGCCTCCTCGATGATCAGGCCGCGGAAGCCCGAGCAATCGACGAACAGGTCGGCGGCGATGACCTCGCCGTCTTCCAGGGTGACGGACTCGACGAAGCCGTCCTCGGCTCGCAGCTGGACGGCGCAGACCTTGCCCTCGCGCCGCACGACGCCGGCCGCCTCGGACATCTGTCGCAGGTAGCGGGCGTAGAGCCCGGCGTCGAACTGGAAGGCGTAGGTGATCTGGCCCAGCGGGGACGACCTCATCTTGGGGTCGGGCCGCATGAAGCGGTTCTCCAGCGCGGCCGCCGCATTGATGGAATAGGCGCCAAGGTCGCCCGCGCCGCCGCTCTCCCGCATCTTCAGCCAGTATTGGTGGCAGCGCAGCCAGCCCAGGTCCCGTCCGATCACGCCGAAGGCGTGCATGTAGCGATCGCCCTTGCGCAACCAATCGACGAACTGGATGCCCAACTTGAAGCTGCCCTGGGTCCGACGGATGAAGTCGTTCTCATCCAGTCCGATCAGCTCGTTGAACTTCCTGATCGCCGGGATGGTGGCCTCCCCGACGCCGATGGTTCCGATGGCGTCCGACTCCACCAGCGTGATGTCGTACCGGCCCCGGAACAGTTTCGAGAACAGGGCGGCCGTCATCCAGCCGGCGGACCCGCCCCCGACGATGAGGATCCTCTTCAGTTGGCGCACGCCTTCCTCCCTGGAGGGTCTTGTTGTGCTGCTTAGTCGCAGGTTCCCGGCGTCGCGGGCAAGGGAAGTTCGCCGGTGCGCGCGGGCCGCGCGTAGCTGAGGCCGTAACCGCGTGGGAACTGCACCACGTCGCCCGCCCCCTCGCCCGTGCTGCAGGCCGATCCGGGCCACGCGAAAGACAGCCGTCCCGTGAAGTCGAAACGGCCGCCCAGCAGCACGTCCGCCAGCCCCGCGCCTTCCGTGCCCGGCAGGAAGGCGGCGACGAAGGCGTCCGACAGGTTGATCAGGTCGTTGGCGTAGGCGGGGCGCCCGGAATAGAGCACCGACACCACCGGCACGCCCTTGCCCGATACGGCGCGAAGGGCCGCCAGGTCGCGCGGATGCAGGCGGCTGTGCTGGACCGGCGTGGGGAAGCGGACGTCGCCGTTGTATTCCGCGTAAGGCGTCTCCCCCAGCACCACCACGACCTTGGAGAAGGCGCTCATGTCCACGCCTGAGCCGTCGGGCGAATAGACCACGTTCTCCGCGCCCAACTGGGACTTCAGCGCGCCCAGCAGCGTCGATCCGGTCGCGAAGTCGGCGTTGGAGTTTTCCGTCCCCTGCCACGTCAGGGACCAGCCGCCGGTCTGGTTCGACAGGCTGTCGGCGCTGTCGCCAACCACCAACACCTTGCCCGCGCCTCGCGCCAGCGGCAGGGCCTTGTCCTCGTTCTTCAGCAGCACGACCGACTTGCGGACCGCTTCACGGGCCAGTTCCGCCGCGTCGATCGCCTCCGCGCGGCCGTTGAAGCGACTGTCAGACGGGGCGCGGTCGAACAGGCCGGAGCGCAGCTTCACCCGCAGGATGCGCGTCACGGCGTCGTCGATGCGCGACACGGGAATGCGGCCGGCCTCCACGTCCTGGGTGGTGTTCTGGATGAAGGCGCGCCAGTCCTCGGGGACCATCACCATGTCGACGCCGGCGTTGATCGCCTGGGGACAGTGCGACTTGGTGCAGCCGGGGACCTGCTCGATGCCGTTCCAGTCCGAAACGACGAAGCCGTCGAAGCCGAGGCGGTCCTTCAGCACGTCGGTCAGCATCTCGCGGCTGCCGTGCATCTTGCCGTAGTCGCGCCCGGCCTGGACGTCGTTCCAGCTGCTGTAGGAGGCCATGACGGTCTGCACGCCGGCGTTCAGCGCGGTGTAGTAGCCGGCGCCATGCCGGGTGATCATCTCGGCGCGGGTCGCGCGGGTCTCGCCCTGGTCGACGCCGTTGTAGGTGCCGCCGTCGCCCATGTAGTGCTTGGCGGTGGCGACCACGTCCCCGTCGCCGGTCAGCCGCCCCTGAAGTCCGCGGACCAGCGCCTCGCCGTATTCGGCGACCAGTTGCGGATCGCTGGAATAGCTTTCGTAGGTCCGGCCCCATCGGCGGTTCTCGCCGACCGCCAGGGTGGGCGCGAAAACCCAGGTGATGCCCGTGGCGCGCACCTGGCGGGCCGTCGCCCGTCCGATCCGCTCGATCAGCGCGGGATCGTGCGCGGCGCCCAGGCCGATGTTGTGCGGAAACAGGGTGGCGCCCGAGACGTTGTTGTGGCCGTGAACGGCGTCCGTGCCCCAGATCAGGGGAATGGGCGTGGCCATGTCGGTCGCCAGCGCCGCATCGTGGAAACGGTCCGACAGGGCCGCCCACTCGGCGACCGTCGCGTGCTTGTTCATCCCGGGCCAGGCGCCGCCGCCGTTCAGCACTGATCCGATGTAGTACTGACGGACCTCGTCGGGCGTGATGTAGCGCACGTCCGGCTGGGTGATCTGGCCGATCTTCTGCGCCAGGGTCATGCCCGCCACGATCCGGGCGATGCGGGCCTCCATCGCGGCGTCCGGCGCGGGCGCCCGAAGCGCGGGCCAGTCCGAGCCGTCTATCGGACCCGCGACGTCCGTCATGGGCGCGACGGCGCAGCCGGCCAGCAGCAGCAGGGGAAGCAGCGTCGTCTTGTGGAAGGTCATGCGCCGAATCTCTTCGTTTCTGGATAAAAGAAAGACGGGCGGGACGACGGGCGTCCCGCCCAGGCCAGAGCGGGGGAAGACGCGCCCTAGAACCGGTAGTTGACGCCGAACAGGAACTGCCGGCCGTACTCTTCGTAGGTTTCCGGCAATGCGCCGCCGTCCGCCGTGGTGACGCCGCCGCCGTCGATGCCGATCCGCGTGCGATAGGGCGAGTTCGTCAGGTTGTTGACCTGGAACAGTAGGCCCAGTCCCTCCAGCGGCCCCTCCTCGAAGGTGTAGCCGATCTGGGCGTCGATCTGCTCGTCGTCGAGAATTTCCGTGTAGCCGCGCGTGGCGAACAACTGGACCACTTCGCCCTTGAACGCCTCGCGGAACCGCTTGGAGATGCGGGCCTGGAAGCCGTTCCTCTCGTAGTAGCCGGTGATGTTGTAGACCGTGCCCGACAGGCCCGGGATGCGCACCGTCTGTCCGTCCGGGGCCGGATTCAGGTCCGACTCCGTAAAGGAGATGCTGCCCAGCACGCCCAGGCCGTCCAGCGGCTCCCACACCGTGCCGAAGTTCAGCGCCCCGCTGATCTCCAGTCCCTGCACCGTGCCGCCGTCGCCGTTGGCCGGCAGGCTGATCTGCCCGATGGGACTGATGATCGCGCCCGTCTCCAGGATGGCGGATGCGGTGGACGGCAAGGGAATGCCGGTGAAGTCGAACGTGCCGTTCTGGACGTAGATGTAGCTTTCCAGATCCTTGTAGAAGCCCGCGATCGACAGATAGGTCGTGGCGTCCACGTACCACTCATAGGCCAAGTCGAAGGCGTTCGCCCGCCACGGCTCAAGCTCCGGATTGCCGCCCGAGGCCGACCACGGATTGACCACCTGCCCCGGCTGGCAGCTCTGCCCGGTGCAGACCAGGGAGTTGAAGCCCGGCGTGACATTGGCCCGCATCTCGTCCATGCGCGGCCGCGCCATGGTGCGAGAGGCGGCGAACCGAATGCGCTGTCCGCGGCCCAGGTCGTAGATCAGGTTCAGGCTGGGCAGGATGTCGAGATAATCCGCCCCCTTCGTCACCGAGGTTGGCACGATCGGCTGTCCCGCCTCCGTGCCATTGATGACGACGCCGGTGGACTCCTGGTGTTGGCCCACGAACTGCATGCCGACGTTGCCGCGCCAGTTCCCGCCCTCGAAGTCCAGCTTGACGAAGGCGGTCGTGACCTCTTCCTCGATGTCCCAGTTCTTGTCGTAGAAGTTGGCGTCCAGGATCGGCGCCCGGTCGTAATAGACGTCCAGCGCGCGCTCCAGATCGATCGACAGCACCTCGCCGAAGCCGGCCCAGTCCAGCGAGGTCGGCGTCACCAGATATTGCGGATCGACCAGCACCTGCTGACGTCCGTTCTTCAGGAACAGGTCGAAGTCGTCGACCCGCTTGGACTTGTCGCGGTTGGCCCAGTTCACCCCGTAGGTGAGGGTGTGGAAGAAGCCGTCCATCGTCGTCTCGCCCTTGACGTCGAAGGCAAGGATGCTCTCTTCGACATCCGGGAAGCGAATGGCGCCATCGTGCGCCCAGCCGCCCCACGGCGCGCGGTCGCCCAGCGTCACCTGGGAGGCGTCGGCGTAGTCCAGTCCTTCCGAATAGGTCGGATAGCCGTCGTCGTTGATGACGAAGTCGATCACGTCATAGGTGCGGCCGACGTCCGGCGTCGCCCCCGACACGCCGCCCACGCCCTGGCCGTAGCCGGCGTAGGTCTCGAGGATCTGCTCGGTCCGCTGATTGGTCGAATACGACAGGTCGGCGACGATCCGTGTCCGGTCGCTCAGCTGGTATTCGGTGTTCAGGCCGGCCGAGAAAATCTCGTCCTGGCGGGTATTGTAGTCGTTGCGGATGATCGGGACGGCGTTGTGGTGCGTGCCGCTGCGCGCGATCAGAGACCCGCCGACATCCTCAGCGACGACATCGGTGAAATAGGCGCCGTCCGCCCAGCCGTTGGAGAACCACTGCGCGCCGCGCGTCGCAGCTTCCTGGTCGAACTTGGAATAATAGAGGTCCAGGACCGACCGCAGCCGGTCGTTCGGCCGCCACTCGATGATGCCGATGGCCGCATCACGCTGATTCAGACGCGAGGTGGCGAAGATTTCCTGCCCGTTCACGATCAGGGCGGCGTCGGCCGCGTCCGGCGTCACCGTATTGGGCGAACAGGGCGCCACGTCGTCGGGATTGGGCTGGCACACGCCGCCGAAGGCCTCGTAGTTGTAGGCCTTGAAGTGCTGGTTCTGGGACGGGGAATCCAGGTGAGCGTAGCCGAAGGCCACGCCCAGGGTGTCGTCCATGAACTGGTCGATATAGCTGATCGAGAAACGGCCGCCGTAGTTGCGCATGTCGTCGTTCAGCGCGTCGCCCTCGGTCATCTCGCCGCGCAGGTTCATCGCCAGGGCGCGGTCGCCGAACTCCAGCGGACGCACGGTGCGCAGGTCCGCCGTGCCCGACAGGCCCATGCCCGAAATCTCGGCGTCCGGCGACTTGTAGATCACCACGCCGGACAGCAGTTCCGACGGATACTGGTCGAACTCCACCGCCCGGTTGTCGCCCGAACTGGCCTGCTGGCGACCGTTCAGCAGGGTGGTGGTGAAGTCCGGCGCCAGGCCGCGAATGGAAATGACCTGGGCGCGTCCGTTGACCCGCTGCGCCGCGAGCCCGGGCAGGCGCGCAATCGACTCCGCGATCGAAACGTCCGGCAGCTTGCCGATGTCCTCGGCCGACACCGCCTCGACGATCGAGGTCTCGTTCCGCTTGGTGGCGATCGAATCCGCCAGGCCCCGCCGCAGGCCGGTGACTACGATCTCTTCGACCTCGGTCGGCTGGCTGGCGTCCGCCGGCTCCGTCGCCTGCTGGGCCAGGGCGGCCCCCGGCAGCCCCGCCGCCAGCGCCAGAAGAGACGCGGTCAACCGCAGTCGCGACCTTCCCTTCGAACGTGTTTCATCAAAGCCAGCGAATGCGCTGCCCATGGCTCTCCCCTTCCGTTCCCTCGACACGCCTTGGCGGCATGCCCCTATTTCATTGGCGCTGTTGGAAGCGCTTCCATAACCCTATCGCATCTTGGAGGAACTGCAAGTCCAATGGCGGTGTCTCAGCGGGCCTGCCGATCTGGATGGGAGGTCAGGACGGCGCCAGTGCGGTCACGGGCAAAGCGGCGTCCAGCGGACAGGGTCCCAGAGGCGATCCGCTCACCGCGCCGTTGCGGCCAGCAGACCGATCGGGGGCGGCGTGGCCGGCATCCTTGGCGGCCGGACGACCGCTTGGCGCTTCCGTTCTTCGAAGGCGGCGACGGAGTCCGCCATCTCCTCGGCCAGCCATTGCGTGGCGCGGTCGGCGAGGGACCGATCATGCCACGCGACATAATAGTCGAAGGTCGGCAGCGGGATCGGCGGCTCGAAGGTGTCCAGGTCGTAAACCCGGGCGAAGTGACGCGCCGCCTTCGACGGCAGGATGGCCAGGGCGTCGGTGTCGGCCACCATGAAGGGCACGCTGGCGAAGCTCGGGGCCGCCATCAGCACCTTCCGGCCCTGGCCTTCGCCGGCCAGGTGCTCCAGGGGATCGCTGAAGCCGTCGCCGACCAGGGCCGTGACATGCGGCCAGTCGAACAGATTGTCCGGCGTCAGCGCGACAGCCGAGGCGGGGTGCCCGCGTCGCATCAGGCCCAGGCGGCTTTCGGTGAACAGCTTGCGGAAGCGGACGCCGTTGCCCTCGGGCGGATAGCCGATGACGACGAGGTCCAGCCGCCCCTCGGCCAGCCGGCGCAGGCTGTTGGCGGACAGGGCCTCGATCTCCATCGAGGCGCCGGGCGCCGCCTCGGCCAGGGCCGGAGCCACGGGCCGGATCACGCTGAGGATGCCGAAGTCCGTGGAGGCGATGCGGAAGGTGCGGTCCAGGCTGGCGGGATCGAACGCCGCCGGCCGCAACATGGCCTCCCCCTGGCTCAGCCAGCCCTTCAGCGGACCCGCCAGCGCCTCGGCCCGCGGCGTCAGGACCATGCCGCCGCGCCCGCGCACCAGCAGCGGATCGTCCAGCTGGTCCCGCAGGCGCGCCAGGATGCGGCTCATCGCGGGCTGGCTGACGCCCAGACGGTCGGCCGCGCGCGAGACGCTCCTGGTCTCCAGCAGGATTTCCAGGCTGGACAGAAGGCGCAGGTCCAGGCGGCGCGCGAGGTGCAAGGCGGTGGTCTCCATTATGTGACGCGCGCATGAGCCTCATGCCGAGGTCGTCATGGCCCGTTCTGCGAATGACTATTAGATGCGCCCGGCTCCGCTTTCAAAGGCGGAGCCTGACCGATCTCGGCGGCGGATCGACGCAGGTCGAACGCTGTCGCGCCGTCTTCACCAGGGGAGCTTCATGCCTGTCTTCACGACCCGACCGCGTGTCCTGAGCGCCGTCCTTCTCGCCACCACCGCCCTGTGCGCTTCGGGCGCCCGGGCCCAGAACACGGTCCAGAACACGGTCCAGGCCACGGCGCCGTCGGAACTGGAGGAAGTGGTGGTCACCGCCGCCGGGCGCGAGCAGCAGGTCAAGGACGCGCCGGCCTCCATCAGCGTCATCACGCGCGAAACCCTGGAGCGCAGCCCCTACACCCAGATCACCGACGTGCTGCTGGACGTGCCCGGCGTCACCGTGACGCCTGGCGAGGGCAACAGCCGCGACATCTCCATCCGCGGCCTGGGCAGCGCCTACACCCTGATCCTGGTGGACGGGAAGCGCCTGAACTCGCGCGAGTCGCGCACCAACGGCGGCAACATCGCCGAAAGCGGCCTGCTGCCGCCGGTTGAGATGATCGAGCGCATCGAGGTGGTGCGCGGCCCGATGTCGTCCCTCTACGGCTCCGACGCGATGGGCGGGGTGATCAACGTCATCACCCGCCGCATCGGCGACGAATGGACCGGCAGCGTCCGCGTCAACGGCACGGCGCAGACGGACGGCGACTACGGCGACTATTACGACGCCAGCGTGTACGCCAGCGGGCCGCTGATCGCCGACACCCTGGGCCTGCAGCTGTCGGCGTCGATGAACCGCCGCGCCGAGGACGACATCCTGACCGCCTCGCCCGAGCGCAAGGACGACAGCCTGTCCGCCAAGCTGGGCTGGAGCCTGAACCCGAACCACGACCTGCTGTTCGAGGCCGCCTACTACGATCAGGAGTCCATCCAGACGGCGGGCCGCACCACCGAGATCACCGAAGACGCGCCGGAAGGCACGAAATCGATCCAGAGCCAGGAGCGCTTCGTCTATTCGATCAACCACTCGGGCGTCTGGGGCCGCTCCACGTCCCAGTCCTTCGTCCAGTTCGAGGACGCGACCCGCAAGGAAACCGACGTCAACATCAAGAACACGGTCGCCCAGACGGCCTGGATCGTGCCGATCGGCGCGCACATCCTGAACATCGGGGCCTACTACAACTTCGCCGACCTGTATGCGCCCAGCGGCAACGGCCTGACCGTCGACGGCAATGTCCGCGACGCGGCCGACCGGACCCAATGGGCCCTGTTCGCCGAAGACGAATGGAGCCTGACCTCCCGCTTCGCCCTGACCGCCGGCGTGCGCCTGGATGACCACGACCTCTATGGCTCGCAGGTCTCGCCGCGCCTGTACGGCGTGTGGAAGCCCACGGACGGCCTGATCGTCAAGGGCGGCGTCTCGACCGGTTTTCGCGCGCCCGACATCCGCCAGACCCTGGCCGACTGGGGCCAGAACAGCCGGGGCGGCACCATCTACGGCAACCCGGACCTGGAGGCCGAGACCTCGCTGACCTACGAGGGCAGCGTCATCTATACGGTCTCGCCGCGCGTCGAGATCGGGCTGACGGCCTACCAGACCGACTTCAAGGACAAGATCCTGCGCGTCACCTGCCTGGAGGCCCAGGCCTGGTGCGTTGACGAGCCGCTGAGCTCCATCGGCCGCCCGCCCACGACCTACGTCAACATCGACGACGCGCGCATCCAGGGACTTGAGGCGACGCTGGACGCCCGCCTCACCGACAGCATGACGCTGAAGGCCACCGGCACCCTGACCGATTCCGAACAGCTGACGGGCGCCCAGGCCGGGGCGTCGCTGAACCAGACGCCGGAATCGCAGGGCAGCGTCGCCCTGACCTTCCGCCCGCGCCACGCCCGGGTCAGCGGCTTCATCCGCGCCATCTACTACGGCCAGGAACTGCAATCGACGGTGCAGCCCAGCGGGTCGAACATCCTGGCCCCGGCCTACACCACCGTCGACGTCGGCGGCTCCTACAGGCTCGACGACAAGGTGACGCTGCGTGCGGGCATCCAGAACCTCTTCAACCACGAGATGAACTACGAGGAATACGGCTACGTCAACGACAAGGCCCGTGTCTGGGCCGGTCTGACCGCCCGCTTCTGATCCAGGCCGAAGGAACCATGACCATGATCCGCGACATCGCCGCTTCCGCCGCCGTCCTGGCGCTTCTGGGCGCCGCCCTGCCCGCCTCTTCCGCCCTGGCCCAGTCGGCCGCGGCCTTTCCCGCGCCGGCCAAGACCTTCGAGGGCCGGGTCGGGTTCGCCGCCGCGACGCGGGGCCAGCCCATCCTGCCCGGCGCCGAAGTGACGGCCACGGGCCAGGGCTTCGCGCCCGGCCAGACCGTGCGGCTGCTGCACGGAACCACGCCCCTGACGCCCGACCTGACCGCCGACGCCGAGGGCGGCTTCGAGGCCCGCTTCCGCCTGCCCGCCGACGCGGCCGTGGGCGTCCACCCGCTGGTGGTCGTGTCGCCCGCCCCCTACGCCGCCGTCGTGGCCGAGCTGAAGGTGTCGCCGGCCATCCCGGCCTCGGGCGAGGACCGCTACGACATCCTGCGCGGCGCGGCGACGCGCGGCCTCTATCAGTCGGCCTACAGCGCCAAGAACGACGCGATCTTCGTCACCTCGGCCGTGGGCCGCCCGCCGGTGCGCCAGTCCGAGCTGCTGCGCATGGACGCCGACACCCTGGCCATCGAGGCGCGCATGACGCCGGCCCCGGCGCCGGCGCGCGTCGGACGCGACGGCGCGCCCGCCGACGGCGGCCTGTTCGCGGTGTATGGCGTCGGCGTGGACGACGCGCACGACACCGTCTGGGTGACGCAGAGCCGCCAGAACACCGTGGCGGTCTATCGCCAGTCCGACCTGTCCCTGGTGCGCCAGTTCGATCCGGGCACGGTCAACCACGCCCGCGACGTCGTCGTGGACCAGGCCCTGAACAAGGCCTACGCCAGCGCCACCTTCGAGCCGGAAGTCGTCGTCTTCGACACCGCCCGGCCCGAGGTCGCCCGCCGCATCGCCATCGCCTCGACCGTGCGCGGCGAGCGGTTCTCGGCCGCCAGCCTGTCGCTGAACGCCGAGGCGCACCGCCTCTATGTCGTCAGCAACAGCACCAACGAGGTCGCCGTCATCGACACCCGCACGGACGCGGTGCTGAAGGTCCTGCCCGTCCCCGGCGCCCGCAGCGCCATCGGCGTGTCGCACGATCCCCGGACCGGCCGGATCTTCGTGGCCGCGCAGGGGTCCGACAATGTGGTGATCCTGGACGGCGAGACCGGCGCCGTGGTCGCCGACACGCCGGTCGGCGCCGGCGCCCTGAACGTCGTCTTCGATCCGGTCAGCCGCCAGGCCTTCGTGGCCAATCGCGGCTCCAGCACGATCGCGGTCGTCGATGCGGACGGCCGGCTGCTGGCCAGTCTGGATGGCGCGCCCCAGGCCAATCACGTCGCGACCGACGGCCGGGGGGTGATCTATGCGGTGACCAAGGGCGGCGAACAGGACGACGCCAACACCGTCTGGCGCATCACGCCGCGCCGCTGAGGCCGGCATGACGGCGTCCTCGGCCGAGAGGCTGGCCGGCGTGCTGAAGGCGCGCGGTCACCTGGTGAACCCGGAGCGCGCCGCCGTGCTCCGGGCCTTCGCCGCCGCGGATCGGCCGGTTCACGCCGAGCAACTGTGGCTCGACGCGCGCCGGCATGGTCCCGTTTCCCGCGCCACGGTCTCGCGCACGCTGAACCTGCTGCGCGACGCCGGCGTGGCGGAGTTGTCGGCGCGGGACGGCCGCCGACATTATTTCAGCCTGAAGGGCGCCGCGCGCCGCATCACCCTGGTCGACGCCAGCGCCGGCGCCGTCCGCCAGATCGAGGCTCCGGACGCCCTGGACGCGCTTCACGCCGCCCTGACCCGGGCCGGCTTCGCCCTGGCCGAAGGCGTCGAGGTGCGGGTCACGCCCCTGCCCGCCCGGCCGGACCTTCAGGCCTGAACACGGGGGAGCGGCGTCGCAAGAGACGCCGCCCTTGCCCTCGACCGTGCGGCGCACAGACGCATCAATTTCACGACCTGGGGGCTGGCCTCAGCTTCATGTGTTATTATATAACGTTTCTACAGAAACGGAGAGGCGGCACATGGCGATGCAAAGAGCGGGCGATGCGATGGGGGTTACCCTGTCGGGACTGTGCATGATCCATTGTCTGGCCCTGCCGCTGTTGGTCAGCCTGTTTCCGCTGGCGGGCGCCTGGGCCGAGGCGGCGTGGGTGCACTGGCTGTTCGCCGGCATGGCCGGACCGTTGGCCGCCTATGTGCTGAGCCTGCCCGATGCGGAGGGCCGGCGGAACTGGTCCCTGATCGGGGCCGGCGCGCTGGGCGTTGCGCTGCTGTTTCTCGCCGCGGCCGAGTTCCCGAGCCACGAGGCCGAGACGCCGATGACGATCGCGGGCGGCCTGATCCTGGCCAGCGCCCATATCGTCAACTGGCGCAAGCGAAGCCACGCCCACTGATCGGCTATGGCGCCCGCCGCAAACAGGCGCTTGAACCGGAGGGGCGGCGGGTTCAGGCCACCGCCGCCCGGATCACCCAGTCGGCGCCGCTTCGAAGACCGTCCTCGCGCCGGCACAGGGTCAGGCCCTCGGCGCGCAGGCGTTCGATCGACTGGCCCAGCCGCTCCGCCAAGCCCTGGTCGGCGATCCGGGGCAGGCGACGCCGCGCCATGTCGAGTTGGCCGTTCACCCAGGACTCCCGATAGCGGTTGGGAAACCGTCGCGCCGAGGTCACCGTGAACCCCGCCTCCGTCAGGCTGTTGACCGCCCATTCCGCCGGATATTCGCGATAGGGCGTCTCATCGGCCAGCGTCAGGCAGACATCGCGCATCCGCCCAATGGCCCGCACCATGCGATCGGCCTCGGTGTCGACCGGGCCGACGACATAGGGGTCCAGACCGACCACATAGAGGACGCCGCCGACATGGGGCTTCAGCCGCCGGAACAGCTGCGCCTGGAAATAGGGCGAAAAGCCCTCCACCGCCCCCAGCAGATAGTCGGCCAGGACCGTGTCGAACCGGTCCCCGGCCAGCAGTCCTTCGTCGGTCCAGTTCCCGACCACCAACCGGTCCTGCGGGCGTAGGGCCGCGCCGGCCCGATCCCGCACCTGGGCCGCATGGCCGGCCGATCCGGTCACGCCGACCCAGCGCTCGGTCTTGAGCGCCGTGCTCCACAGGCTGGAGTTCACGCCCGTGCCGGCGTCCAGGAAGCCGCCCCAGGGCGTGCGTCCCTGCAGCGCCTCGACATGTCCGAACAGCGCGGAGGCCATGCCGCTCAGGCGGCCTGTTCGAACGGCGGCCGAGCGGGCTCCAGCGCGCGCGTGCGGCACTCCAGCCGCGCGTCCATGCCCGCCAGCAGGCGGGCCGCCGCCTTGAGCGTCATGTGCTCGGGCCGGCTCAGCCAGTAGTGCACCCGCTCTCGCTGCAGACCCATGCGACGGGCCAGCTCGGCCTGGGTCAGCCCCTCCTCGTCCCGACGCCGCGCGAAGGCGCGATGCACCTCCCTCCAGATCTCTTCCTGAAGGTCCCGTGCGACATCCTGCCCCATCCCAGATCGGCTCATTCCTTCGGTCACGCCCTTGAGTAACGATACGGTATAACATAGCCAAAAGCCCTCTTTCGAAAACGGGGGTGCGACAATGCGTTCCAAGACCATGCTTCTATCCGCCGCGGCAGCGGCCGCTGTCGCCACCGGCGTTCAGGCCAAGACAGCCTATCAGTCCGGACCGGGCGTCCCGCAGTTGCAGGAGGTGGTGGTCACCGCCGATCCCCTGGGACGGTCGCGCGACGCCGTCGTCTCCAACGTCGCGGTGCTGGCCGGCGACGACCTGGTCCATCGCCGCGAGGCGACCCTGGGCGACACGCTGAATGGCCTGCCGGGGGTCAGTTCCGACACCTTCGGCGGCGGCGCCAGCCGGCCCGTGATCCGGGGCCAGACCGCCCCGCGCGTCAAGGTGCTGACGGACGGTTCGGCCCTGATGGACGCCTCGGAGGTGTCGCCCGATCACGCGGTGGGCGGCGAGCCCCTGCTGCTGGACCGGGTGGAGATCCTGCGGGGTCCCAGCGCCCTTCTCTATGGCGGCGGCGCCATCGGCGGCGCGGTCAACCTGATCGACAAGAAGGTGCCGACTGCCGTGCCGGCGAACGGCGGCGAAGGGGTCGCCGAGGTGCGTCTCGGCTCGGCCGACAACGAGGAGGCGGCGGTCGCGGGCCTGACCGCCGGCGGAAACGGCTTCGCCGTGCGGGTCGAGGCCGCCACGCGCAGCACCGACGACTACGAGATCCCGGACGGTGACGAGGACGTGCTGGACGGCTCGTTCAATAGCTCGTCCACCGGCACGCTGGGCCTGTCGTGGATCGGCTCGCGCGGCTACCTGGGCGCGGCCTTCACCGAACAGCGCAGCGAATATGGACTGCCGGGCCACAGTCATGAGTACGAGGACTGCCATCCGCACGGCTCCAGCCTGCACTGCGGCGGCCATGACCATGACGAGGACGACCATGACCACGATCACGACCATGACCACGAGCATGAACACGAACACGTGCCGACCGTCGACCTGGTGAGCCGACGCGTCGACGTACGCGGCGAGTTGCGCGATCCCTTCGCGGGCGTGGAGCGCATCCGTTTCCGCGGCGGCTACACCGACTACCAGCACGACGAGATCGACGACGGGACGGTCGCCACCACCTTCTCCAACACCGGCTACGACGCGCGCCTGGAGGTGCAGCACGCGCCCGTCGCCGGCTTGCGCGGCGTGATCGGCGGCCAGGTCTCGCGCAGCGACTTCGCCGCCGACGGCCTGGAATCGTTCGTCCAGCCCAGCGAGACCGAGACGGCCGCCGTGTTTCTGCTGGAGACCTACGATCTGGGCGACTGGAACCTGGAGGGCGCGCTCAGGCAGGAATGGCAGACCTCACGCGTTCCGGGCGGAACGCCGGCCAGCCGCTACCCGGAACGCGACTTCCAGCCCTTCTCCGCCTCGGTCGGCGCCAGCTGGCGTTTCGCGCCCGACTACGCCCTGTCCCTGTCGGTCGCCCGCTCCCAGCGGTCCCCGAACGTCCAGGAGCTCTACGCCCGGGGGGTGCACCTGGCGACCAACACCTATGAGATGGGATCGGCCGATCTGGACGAGGAAACGGTCGTCTCGGCCGAACTGGGGATCAAGAAGACGCGCGGCGACACCACCTTCGCCGCCAGCGCCTATCGCTACGCCTATGACGGCTACATCTACGCCGACACGCTGGACCAGTTCGAGGACTTCCGCCTGATCCAGTACACCCAGGCGGACGCGACCTTCACCGGCGTCGAGGGCGAAGCGACCCATCGCTTCGCGCCGGGCCTGTCGGCCACCGTGTTCGGCGACTACGTCCAGGCGGAGTTGGATGACGGCGGCGACCTGCCCCGCATCCCGGCGGCCCGCCTCGGCGCCCGCGGCGATCTTGTCCAGGGCCCCTGGTCCGGCTCGCTGGAATACATCCGCGTCTTCGAACAGGATCGGATCGCCGACTATGAGACGACGACGCCGGGCTACGACATGGTCAACGCCACGGCGGCCTACGACTTCGACCTGGGGCCGGTCGGCGCCCAGGTCTATGTGCGCGGAACCAACCTGCTGGACGAACGGGCGCTGAACCACGCCTCCTTCATCAGCACCCTGGCGCCGCTGCGCGGCCGCAACTTCGTCCTGGGCCTGCGCGCGCGGTTCTGAGGCGCAAGGCGGAGGCGACAGGATCGCCTCCGCCGACCGCCCGGACGCCCTGCGTTCAGGACGCCTGAGGCGACGACGTCACCGCGGCGGCGCTCGCTCGTCGGAGCGGCGTGATCGTGTGGAAATCGCTGGAATGGAAGATCAGCGGCAGCACGCCGTCGGCGGCGGCGGACCGGTGGAGCCGAAGGAGGACGATGTCGTGGTCGCCCGCCTCGATCTCCTTGTCGATCGAGCATTCCAGCCAGGCCGTCGCGCTCGCCAGAAACAGGGCGCCGCTGGCCCCCGCCTCATAATCCAGGCCTGAGAACCGCTGCTCTCCGCGCTGCGCCAGTTGGCGCGCCGCCACGGCGTGGCTGTCGCCGAGAAAGGAAATGCCGAGGCGTTCGCGCGTACGCAGTCGCCGCCAGGTCCAGGAGCCGTGCTTGACGCACACCGACACCAGGGGCGGATCGAGCGAGACCGCGACGAAGGCGCTGGCGGTCATGCCGAGCGGTTGATCGTCATCCATGGCGCACAGGGCGGTGACGCCGGTCGGGAACCGCCCGAACAGCCGACGCAGATCGGTCTGTTCGGTGATGTCGCTGAGGGGGGTCATGTGCGGGACCTCGTTGCGCGCCGCGTCATGCGGGCGCCGTGACCGGCCGGACCGCCTCTTCCGGCCGCCGGCTGTAACGCCGGGCCAGGGCGGCGCAGACCATCAGCTGCATCTGGTGGAACAGCATCAGCGGCAGGACGATCAGGCCCACCGTGGCGGCCGGAAAGATGATGTTGGCCATCGGCAGGCCGCTGGCCATGCTCTTCTTCGAACCGCAGAAGACGATGGCGATCTCGTCCTCGACGCTGAAGCGCAGAAGGCGGCTGGCCGCGGTCGTGAAGACCAGGACGATCGCCAGCATCAGGAGGTCCAGAACGACCACCAGCGCCAGGCTTTGCGGCGTGACCTGGCTCCAGATCCCGGCCACCACCCCGGCGCTGAAGGCCGAATAGACCACCAGCAGGATCGACCCGCGATCCACCAGCATCGTCAGCGTCCTCTGCCGGGTGAACCAGTCGCCGACGATCGGCCTGGCGACCTGACCCAGCACGAACGGCAGCAGGATCTGCAAGGCGATGTCGCGAACGGCGTCCAGCGACAGGCCGCCGGACTGGGCGCTGAGGAACATCGTGGCCAGCACCGGCGTGATCACCACCCCGGCCAGATTGGACACCGATGCGCAGCAGATCGCGGCCGGGACGTTGCCGCGCGCGATCGAGGTGAAGGCGATCGAGGACTGCACCGTCGAGGGCAACAGACACAGGAACAGCAGGCCGGTGACCAGGCCGTCGTCCAGATGACCGCGCGTCAGGGCGACGATCCCCAGCCCGATCACGGGGAAGACGACGAAGGTCGTGGCGAAGACCAGGCCTTGCAGCCGCCAGTGGGTGATCCCCGCCCAGATCGCCGCCGGCGAAATCTTCGCGCCATAGATGAAGAACAGGATCGCGATGGCGGCGTGCACCACCACGTCCAGCACGTCCTTGCCGGCGCCGCGCGCGGGCAGCACCGCCGCCAAGACCACCATGGCCATGATGGCGAGGATATACGGGTCCAGCCGCAGCCGGTTCAGCAACGCGGTCATGCCGATCAGGCCGCCTGTTCTTTCCGCAGGATTTCGGCGCCCGCGCCCAGGGCCTTCAGCTTGCCGTTGGCGACCCGGCGCGACAGGGGTGTCATGCCGCAGTTGGTCGATGGATAGAGCTTGTCCGCGTCGACGAACTGGAGCGCCTTCCTCAGGGTGTCGGCGACCTCCTCGGGCGTTTCGACGATGTCCGAGGCCACGTCGATGGCGCCGACCATGACCTTCTTGCCCCGGATAAGTTCGATCAGGTCCATCGGCACGTTCGAGTGGTGGCATTCCAGCGAGACGATATCGATGCTCGATTTCTGCAGGTTGGGGAAGGTCTCCTCATACTGGCGCCATTCGGAGCCGAGGGTCTTCTTCCAGTCGGTGTTGGCCTTGATGCCGTAGCCGTAGCAGATGTGGACGGCGGTTTCGCATTTAAGACCCTCGGCCGCCCGCTCCAGCGCAGCGATCCCCCAGTCGTTGGCCTCTTCGAAGAAGACGTTGAAGGCCGGCTCGTCGAACTGGACGATGTCGACCCCCGCGGCCTCCAGCTCCCGCGCCTCTTCGTTCAGGATCCTGGCGAACTCCCAGGCCAGCTTCTCGCGGCTCTGGTAGTGGGCGTCATAGAGGGTGTCGATCATCGTCATCGGCCCCGGCAGGGTCCATTTGATCGGCTGGTCGGTCTGGGCCCGCAGGAACCTGGCGTCCTCGACGAAGACCGGCTTGGAGCGCGATACGGCGCCGACCACCGTCGGCACGCTGGCGTCGTAGCGATTGCGGATGCGCACCGTCTCGCGCTTCTCGAAATCCACGCCGTCCAGGTGCTCGATGAAGGTCGTCACGAAATGCTGGCGGGTCTGTTCGCCGTCGCCGACGATGTCGATGCCCGCCTTCTGTTGATCGTCGACCGCCAGACGCAGGGCGTCCTGCTTGCCGGCGACCAGATCCTCGCCTTCCAGCTTCCAGGGCGACCAGAGCACCTCCGGCGTCGCGATCCAGGAGGGCTTGGGCAGGCTGCCGGCGGTCGAGGTGGGAAAGAGTTTGGTCATGCGTCGGGCTCGTGAATTCGGGACGGATCAGGCGGCGAAGTCGGCGGACCACTGGTCCAGGACGGCCCGGTGGGGCTTGATGAAGCGCTCCTCGACGAACCGGCCCTGTTCGACGGCCAGCCGGCTGCGCTCCTCCCGGTCATAGACGATCCGGGTCAAGGAATAGTCCTGGGCCTTCAGGCTGGGTTGATATTGCTCGGTCGCCGGGGAGTTGGCGTTGTAGATCTCGGGCCGATAGATCTTCTGGAAGGTCTCCATCGTGGCGATGGTGCTGACCAGCTCCAGATCGGTGTAATCGCCCGTCAGGTCGCCGATGTGATAGAAGGCGAACGGCGCCACGCTGCCCTTGGGCATGAAATAGCGGACCTTCATCCCCATCTTCGCGAAATACTGATCGGTCGGCGAGAACGCGTCGTTCTCATATTCCATACCCAGCACGGGGTGCTCGGCGCCGGTCCGGTGATAGGTCTTGTTGCTCGACACGCTCAGGCAGATGACCGGCGGCTTGCCGAAATTGTCCCGATAGGCGGCCGACTTCAGGAAATGCTTGAACAGCTTGCCGTGCAGGTCGCCGAAGTCGGCCGGCGCGAAGGCGCCGGGATTGGCCTTCATGTGCGCCGGCAGCACCACGCTGAAGTCGTAGTCGCGGACGTAGGAGGAGAAGTTGTTGCCGACGATCCCGTCGATGCGCGCGCCGGTCTGTCGATCGACGATGGTCGTCTGAAGGATTTCGATCAGCGGGAAGCTGTCTGTCCCCTCGCCCGGGGCGACGCTCATCTCGACGGAGACGATCTGCAGTTCGACCGCATAGCGATCCCCCTTCGGATTGTCCTGAGCCGCCAGCGAGTTGAAGCGGTTGTCGATCATCCTGAGGGTGTTGCGCAGGTTCTCCTGACGGCTCTCGCCCCGGGCCAGATTGGCGAAGTTGGTCGTGATCCGCGTGTTTTCGGCAGGAACGTAGTTCTCGTCCAGCGCGGTGCGCTTGAGGGTGAAGGTGAAGTCGCTGCTCGCCATGCTCTTTGCCGTTGATGCTGTGGCGAGACAGCAGGCAGGAACGCGCGACCGCTCGCACGCGGGATCGTCCCGTGCCGGCGCTCATGCGGCCTGACCGACACCCCGCCGGAGGACGTTATCTGTCGGGGCAGGTCTCCTGGCTCGCGGGTCACGGCTTCCGGTCCGGCCTTCCCAACGCCCGGGGGCGTCAGTGACACGAGATGGACCTTCGGCTCGCCGCTCACAGTTGCGGGGGCAGCGCCGGAATCAACGCAGCAAGCGTTCCACCGGCTTCCCTCTTAGCTCCGCCCAGCCCGAAAGCCGCGCGCAGAACCTCGACGCCGCTACCCTGCCACAGGCGCCGGCGAAGTCAAGAATGATATAAGGATATCCTTATATGTTTATTTCCCATAGGCGACCCTGGCCGCCGCGTCGGCCTCACGTCAGGACGCCGCGTGCTGATCGGCGTGAAGACGCACCTGACCTGCCGGATCGCGGAAATGCACCTTCCCTGCAGGCCTGCAACAAGGTGGCCAAGGACGTTTCGTGCGCCGGGCTATCGCGTTTTCTCCGGCACGGAATCCAGACAAGTAAAACCCCCGCGGCGGCTGCCGGCGGGGGTTCTGATATTCGGCTCACTTTGGAAAGTGAGGTGACATTGGGTGCGGGAGCAGGATTTGAACCTGCGACCTTCAGGTTATGAGCCTGACGAGCTACCGGGCTGCTCCATCCCGCGGCGAACGGTAGGATCGTGAGGAAGAACGGTTCGAGCCTGGCCTCAAGTCGCGCGAAGCGCGGTAGGCCAAGGATAATCGCTTCATTCGGCTGTCCGCCTGGTAGACCCGGCGGCGACCTACTCTCCCGCGCCTTAAGACGAAGTACCATTGGCTCTGGAGGGCTTAACGACCGAGTTCGGAATGGGATCGGGTGGGGAACCTCCGACATAGCCACCAGGTCAACGAGGCGGACAGCGGAATGAAGAGAAGACATTGTCTGAGATTGCTTCGGTCAAGGAAGCAATCATCGAATGAGTTTTGCTGAGAAACGATCAAACCGATCGGATTATTAGTACCAGTAAGCTACACGCGTCGCCGCGCTTCCACACCTGGCCTATCAACGTGGTAGTCTTCCACGATCCTCAGCGAAGCCTTGTTTTGAGGTTAGTTTCCCGCTTAGATGCTTTCAGCGGTTATCTATTCCATACTTAGCTACCCTGCTGCGCAGCTGGCGCCACGACAGGTCCACCAGAGGTATGTCCATCCCGGTCCTCTCGTACTAGGGACAGATCCTCTCAAGCTTCGAACACCCACGGCAGATAGGGACCAAACTGTCTCACGACGTTCTGAACCCAGCTCACGTACCACTTTAAATGGCGAACAGCCATACCCTTGGGACCTGCTCCAGCCCCAGGATGTGATGAGCCGACATCGAGGTGCCAAACTTTGCCGTCGATATGGACTCTTGGGCAAAATCAGCCTGTTATCCCTAGAGTACCTTTTATCCGTTGAGCGATGGCCCTTCCACGCGGGACCACCG
>NZ_CP097649.1:0-615000 GCF_023573565.1 Brevundimonas albigilva | reverse complement strand
GCGTCCCGACGTTTCCGTCAAGCCCCTCGGCGGCCGCCCGTCCCGCAGGCGAGGCGCCGCTATACGCAGGCCCCTTGCGGGTCGCAAGCCGGTTATCGCCTCACCGCCAGACTATCCACAGGATGGCGCGCGTGACGTGACCCCCGTTTCTCATCCAGCCATAACGAGAGTCCTAGGTTGATCTGAGCTGTGATCGGCTGGGTTGGCAAGAGGCCGGTCAGCGCAGCCTCCAACCAGCGCAGCAGGCCGGCCGATGTGTCCGGTGAGCGCTTCTGCATAAGCCTGCGGCGTCAGCCACCCGAGCTTCGAGTGCGGACGCTGCTCGTTGTAATCGCGTCGCCACGCCTCCAGCACGGCGCGAGCGTGCGGCAGCGAGCGGAACAGCGTCTCGTTCAGCAGCTCGTCACGCAGCCGCCCGTTGAAGCTTTCGTTGAAGCCGTTCTGCTGGGGCTTGCCCGGCGCGATGTAGTGCCAGCCGACGCCGGTGTCGTCGGCCCAGGCCAGGACCGCGTTCGAGGTGTACTCCGTGCCGTTGTCGCTGACGATGGTGTCGGGCCGCCCTCGCTGCCGGATGACGGCGTCCAACTCCCGCACGACCCGCGCGCCCGACAGCGAGGTGTCGGCCACCAGCGCCAGGCACTCGCGCGTGCAGTTATCGATCACCGTCAGGATGCGGAAGCGCCGCCCGTCCGTCATCTGGTCTGCGACGAAGTCCAGCGACCAGCGCTGGTTGGGCGCCAGCGGCAGGTCCAGCGGTCGCCGCGGGCCCATCGCTCGCTTCCGGCCGCCGCGCCGGCGCACCGTCAGTTGCTCCTCGCGATAGATCCGCTGGACCCGCTTCCTGTTGACCGCATGGCCCTCGCGCCGCAGCAGCACGTGCAGGCGACGATAGCCGAACCGTCGACGGTCCTGGGCCAGGGCCTTCAGCCGGTCGCGCAGAGCGCCGTCGTCCGGGCGCGTCGCCTGATAGCGCACGCTCGTCCGATCGACGCCCAGCACACGGCACGCCCGCCTTTCGCTCATCTCGTAGGCGGCCTGCAGATGGCCAGCCGCCTCGCGATAGCCGGCGGGCGTCACCACTTTTTTCCCAGCAGGTCCTTCAGGGCCACGTTGTCCAGCATCGCGTCCGCCAGCATCCGCTTCAGCCGGGCGTTCTCATCCTCGAGCGCCTTGAGCCGCCGAGCCTCCGACACGTTGAGCCCGCCAAACTTGGCCTTCCATTTGTAAAAGGTCGCCGAGCTGACCCCGTGGCGTCGGCACACCTCCGCCGTCGCTACACCGGCCTCCTGCTCCCACAGGATCCCGATGATCTGCTCTTCCGTGAACCTCGATCGCTTCATTCTGTCCGTCCTTCGTTGGGCGGACTCTAGCTATTCCTGGAGGAGTTTCAGGGGGTCACGTCACGCGCCCTCGACCTAGAAGCGGCGGCCGAAACCGACGGAGACCACCCACGGGTCCAGGGCCACGTCGCTCCTGAGCGCGCCGTCGTTGATGGTCGCATCGGTGTCGAACCACACCTTCTTGACGTCGACGTTCAGGCTCCAAGGTCCCTGCACGCCGATGTCGGCGCCGGCCTGCAGCGCGTAGCCGAAGCCGTCGTCCAGATCGACGGTGAAGTCGTTCTTGTCCTTGCCGCTGTAGAACAGCATGTAGTTGACCCCCGCGCCGACATAGGGGCTGACGCGGCCGCTGCTGAGCGGGCGGTACTGCAGCGTGACGACGGGCGGCAGGACCCAGGTCTCGTGAACGGCGACGTCGGTGGTCCCGCCCTGAGCCCGGATTTCGTGCTGGGTCGTGCCCAGGATCGCCTCCACCGCGATGTGGTCGGTCAGGAAATAGGTGAAGCCCAGGGTCGGCATGACGCTGTCGCCCACGTCGACGTGCAGGCCGGTGTCGGCGCCGGCCGCAGTGACGACGGCGTCGTCGGCCTGGGAGAAGACGTCGGTGACGCGGCCGGTCACGATCCAGTCGCCCTTCCTAGGCGCGTCCCAGGCGGTCGTCTGCGCCAGGGCGGGGGCGGCGACGGCGGCGGCGGCCACGGCGGAGAGAATCAGGGTCTTGAGGTGCATCTGGTGAAATCCCCGACGCCGCCGGCCGCGTGATGCGGGCCGTTCCGGCGTCTTGACGGGGACGATGGTCCGCCCGGCGGCGCCCGACCTTGATTCAGCGCAAACCGCGGACGCCTTGGACAATCTGTCCGCTTCAGACGACCCGCGCGTGGCGCTGGTGGAAATCACGCGCGCCGGGGTCGAAGGCGGCGCAGACCGCCCGCACGAACGGCCGTCCCTGCGGCGTCACATCCACCCGCCCCGCCTCGACGTCCACCAGTCCATCGGCCTGGAACGCCGCCAGGCGCGGCCAGACCTCGCCCACGCCGGCCATGTCGCGGCTGTGACGGCGGGCGACGGCGGTCACATCGACGCGGAAGTCGCACATCAACCGCTCGATCAGCTCGGCGGTGAAGTGGTCCTGGGGGCTCAGCGCGACGCCGCGCGCGATGGGCAGCCGCCCCTGCCCCACCGCCGCGCGCCACTCGCGTTCCTGCGCCAGGTTCTGGACATAGCCTTGCGGCGTGCGGCTGATGGACGAGGCGCCCAGCCCGATCAGGACGGGGGCCTCGTCGGTCGTATAGCCCTGGAAGTTGCGACGCAGCCGGCCCGCCCTCTGGGCCGCGGCCAGGGAGTCGTGCGGCAGGGCGAAATGGTCCAGGCCGATCGCCCGCCAGCCCTTGCCGGTCAGATAACGGGCGGCCGCCTGGCTCTGGACGAACCGCGCCTGCGCGCCCGGCAGGTCCGCGTCGCGGATCAGCTTCTGATGCGGCTTCATCCACGGCACATGGGCGTAGCCGAACAGGGCGATGCGCTCGGGCTTCAGCGTCGTCACCTGGCCCAGGGTGGTGACGACATGCTCGACCGTCTGCAGCGGCAGGCCGTACATCAGGTCCAGGTTCACCGAGACCACGCCCTGGTCGCGCAGCGCTCCGGCCGCCCAACGGATGGTCTCGAACGATTCGGGCCGGTTCACCGCCGCCTGGACCTGCGGCGACAGGTCCTGCACCCCCAGGCTGGCGCGCGTCAGGCCGATGCGGCCGGCGGCGCGGACCCAGTCCTCGGTCAGGACCTCGGGGTCCAGTTCGGCGGCGATCTCGAAACAGTCGCTTAGATCGAACCGGGCGGCCAAGCCGGCGAACAGGCGCTCCAGCGCCTCGGGCGGCAGCATGTTGGGCGTGCCCCCGCCCAGGTGGATCGAGCCGACGCGCACGCGACGCCCCATCCTGGCCAGGACAAGATCCGCCTCGGCCAGCAGCAGGTCGATGTAGCTGTCCATCACCGCGACGCGGTTCATCGCCCGGGTGTTGCACCCGCAGTACCAGCACAGCCGCTTGCAGAACGGGATGTGCAGATAGAGCGAGATCGCCGGCTGGGTCGGCGCCGCCTCCAGCCAGTCGCCCCAGGTCGCGGCGTCGACGTCGGCGGTGAACTGCGCGGCCGTCGGATAGGAGGTGTATCGGGGCGCGTGGGCGTCGTAGCGGGCGATGAGGTCCGTCGCGTCGAGCGCGCGGTCCGGCGTGCGGACGAACATGGCTGCAGCCTTGAAGAGAGATGCGCCGCCTCCCAGCTTCCCGAGCAGAGGCGGAAAGACCGGAAGGGCGGCCGGGAGACGGCCCGCGCGCTAGAGCGGAACGTCGACCTCCTTGGAGGCGTCGGGCGTCGAAAGGCCCTCATCGCCTTCGTCGAACAGATGGAACTCGTGCCACAGGCCGTTCAGGACGCCGAAGGCGACGGCCAGTCCCAGGCCCAGGATCCAGGAGAAATACCACATGGGAAGAGGCTCCTAAGGCTTCAGTAAAGATCGGGGTTGGTCTTCAGGGCGCCGGTGGAGCTGCGGCCCCACAGAACCTTGTAGACCCACGCCGTGTAGAGAAGGACCAGCGGCAGGAAGACCACCGTGCACAGCAACATGATGAACAGGGTCAGGTGGCTGGACGAGGCGTTCCACACCGTCAGGCTGCTGACCGGATTGATCGAACTGGGCAGGATGAAGGGGAACATCGACAGGCCCACGGTCGAGATGATCCCCACCGTCGAGCCCGACGAGCCGCCGAAGGCCAGGGCCGCCGACCGCCGCCACAAGCCGACCAGGGCGACGGCCGCGCCGAGGAAACCCAGGGCCGGGGCGATCAGCATCCAGGGATAGCGGCCGTAGTTGTCCAGCCAGGCCCCCGGCGCCGCCTCCACCGTCGACCGCAGCGGGTTGGAGAAGCCGTTGACGTCGATGGGGCTGGTGATCCGGTAGCCCAGGCCGCCGTAGGCGACATAGAGGCCGCCGGCCGCGAACAGGACCAGGGCCGCGACGGCCGCGATGGTGCCGAAGCGGCGGGCGCGATCCAGCACCGGGCCTTCTTCCGCCTTGACGCTCAGCCAGGCCGCGCCGTGCAGCACCAGCATGGCGACCGACAGCAGG
This sequence comes from Brevundimonas albigilva, assembly GCF_023573565.1. Lineage (NCBI taxonomy): Bacteria > Pseudomonadati > Pseudomonadota > Alphaproteobacteria > Caulobacterales > Caulobacteraceae > Brevundimonas > Brevundimonas albigilva. Next base: position 610,536 of record NZ_CP097649.1, on the reverse strand, counting down.
CCGGCCAGCAGGCTGAAGGGCGTGAACAGGCCGATCAGGTGGCCTTCGTAGAAGGAACGCAGGTCGCCATCCAGGCGGAAGGGCGCGCCCAGCAGGACGTTGCCGACCGCCACGCCGAAGACCAGCGCCGGCACGAAGCCGCCGATGAACAGGCCCCAGTCCCACAACGACCGCCAGGTCCGCGACGGACGCTTGGACCGATACTTGAACGAAACAGGCCGCAGGATCAGCGCCGACAGCACCAGGAACATGGCCAGGTAGAAGCCCGAGAAGCTGACCGCATAGACGAAGGGCCAGGCGGCGAAGATGGCGCCGCCGCCCAGGATGAACCAGACCTGGTTGCCTTCCCAGGTGGCGCCGACGGTGTTGATCACCATGCGGCGCTCTTCGTCCGTGCGGGCGACGAAGGGCAACAGGGCGCCGACGCCCAGGTCGAACCCGTCGGTCAGGGCGAAGGCGATTAGCAGCACCCCCAGGAGGCCCCACCAGATCAGGCGAAGCGTGGCGAAGTCGAGAGGAAGATCCATGGTCGGATGTCCGATCTAAGGGGTCAGGCGACGGCCGCGGCGGGCGCGCGCGCGCCAGCGGACGGGTCGGAGGGCGTGTCGGGGGCGGTCTCGAAGGTCTGCTGCTCGTGGAACGGCCCCTTCTTGATGGCGTGCAGCATCAGCCGCACCTCGACCACCGCCAGGGCGCCGTACAGCAGGGTGAACCCCACGATGGTGGCCCACAGCTGCGCCACGGTCAGGGACGATGCGCCCAGGAAGGTCGGCAGGACGCCTTCCACGGCCCAGGGCTGGCGACCGAACTCGGCCAGGATCCAGCCGAACTCGATGGCGATCCAGGGCAGCGGGATGGACAGGACGGCCAGGCGCAGGAACCAGCGCGTCTGGTGCTTGCGCAGGGTGCACAGCACGAAGGCGGTGGCGAACAGGGCGATCATGAACATCCCCACGCCCGCCATGATGCGGAAGCTCCAGAACAGGGCCGGCACGTTCGGCACCGTCTCCCAGGCGGTCTGCTGGATCAGCGCGGGCGAGGCCTGGCGCGGGTCGGCGACGTGGCGCTTGAGCAGCAGGCCGTAGCCCAGGTCGCGGCGATGGGTTTCGAACACGCCGCGCGCGACGGGATCGGCCGGATCGGCCTTGACCTTCTCCAGCGCGTCATAGGCGATGACGCCGGATTCGATGCGGTCCTCGGCCGTGGCCACCAGTTCGAAGATGCCTTCGACGGGCTTGTCGATGGTGCGGGTTGCGATCAGGCCCATCACCCAGGGCACATGGACGCCGAAGTGCGTCTCGCGGTCCTTCATCGAGGGAATGCCGATCAGCGTCAGGCCGGCCGGCGCGGGCTCGGTGCGCCACATGGCCTCCAGCGCCGCCAGCTTCATCTTCTGGTTATCGGTCAGCGCATAGCCCGACTGGTCGCCCAGCACGACGACCGACAGCGACGCCGCCAGACCGAAGGCCGAGGCCACCGTCATCGACCGCTTGGCGAAACCGACGTGCCTGCCGCGCAGCAGATAGAAGGCCGAGACGCCCAGCACGAAGACCGAGGCGCAGACATAGCCGGCGGACACGGTGTGGACGAACTTGGCCTGGGCCACCGGATTGAACAGCACGGCCATGAAGTCCGTGACCTCCATCCGCATGGTGTCGGGATTGAAGGCCGCGCCGACCGGATTCTGCATCCAGCCGTTGGCGATCAGGATCCACAGCGCCGACAGGTTGGTGCCCAGCGCCACCATGAAGGTGACGAACAGGTGGGCGTGCGGCTTCAGCTTGTCCCAGCCGAAGAACATCAAACCGACGAAGGTCGCCTCCAGGAAGAAGGCCATCAGCCCTTCGATCGCCAGCGGCGCGCCGAAGATGTCGCCGACGTAGTGGCTGTAATAGCTCCAGTTCATGCCGAACTGGAACTCCATCGTGATCCCGGTCGCGACGCCCAGCACGAAGTTGATGCCGAACAGCACGCCCCAGAAACGGGTGATCGTCCGCCAGATCGGGCGGCGGGTCATCACATAGATCGACTCCATGATGACCAGCATGAACGACAGCCCCAGCGTCAGGGGCACGAACAGGAAGTGGTAGAGGGCCGTCAGCGCGAACTGCAGCCGGGACAGGTCGACGACCGCTAGGTCGATCATGGCGATGCTCCAAGCCCGCCGGCCCCGACGACCGACGTTTCCGTTGCCGTACGGCGGTCACTATGCGCCCGCCTTGATCCTGATCAAAGCCGCAAACATCAACCGGCCGTAGTGGACCCTTCGCCCTTGGACATTCGGTCCGAGGGCGTAATGTCCGCTGGCGTCCGCGATGATCCGGCGCCGGAGTGTGTCGATGAGCCTTGCGCCCCCCGCCCCGTCCGCCACCACGCCCGCCGGATGGCTGAAAACCGTTGCGCGGCCTTGGCGGCGCCTGACCCTGCTGGCCAGCGCCCTGGTCGTCGCCGACACGGCGCCGGCCGCCGGCTTCGCCCTGGGCGTGGCGATGACCGTGGCGCGGATCGACCAGGGCGTGGCCGCCATCGCGCCCTGGCTGGCCCTGGCGGCCGCCAGCCTGCTGGCGCGCGGGCTGATCGGACAAGGCGCGACGTCGCTGGGCGCCCGGCTGGCCCGGGCCGTGAAGACGGATCGGCGCCGCCGGCTGCTGGCGGAGCTGTTCGCCGGCGGCGGCCGCTCGCCGGCGCATCTGACCGCGGTCGTGGAGGGGGTGGACGCCCTGGACGGCTACTTCGCCCGCTTCCTGCCGCTGCGGATCGGCGCGGCGGTGTCGCCCCTGCTGATCATAGCCCTGGCCGCGGTGGCCAGTCCGGTCTCGGCCGGCATCCTGCTGTTCACCCTCCTTCCCTTCATTCTCGGCATGGCCCTGGCGGGAACGGCGGCGGCGGGCGAGAGCCGTCGCCAGTTTCAGGCCCTGGAGCGGCTGTCGGGCCTGTTCGTCGATCGGGTCCGGGCCCTTCCCGCCATCCTGGCCTTCGACGCGGCGCCGAGGACCACGAGCGAGGTCGCATCGGCCTCCGACGAACTGGGCCGACGCACGGCCCGGGTCATGCGCATCGCCTTCGTCTCGTCCGGCGTGCTGGAGTTCTTTTCGGCCCTGTCCGTGGCGCTGATCGCCGTCTATTGCGGATTCAACCTGCTCAGGCTGTTGCCGTTTCCCGCGCCCGAGACGCTGGACCTGCCGCGCGCCTTCTTCGTGCTGGCCCTGGCGCCCGAGACGTATCAGCCCCTGCGTCGCCTGGCCGCCGCCTATCATGACCGGCAGGCCGCGGAAGCGGCGGCGCCCGCCCTCATGCGGCCTGAACCGCGGGCGACCGAACGCTACGTCCTGCCCGACACGGCGCCCTCGGTGCGCTTCCGCCAGGTCCGCATCGCCTACGACGGCGCGCCCCCCGTTCTCGACGGGTTCGACCTCGAGGTGCGGCCGGGACAGAGGGTGGCCCTGGTCGGAGCCAGCGGCACGGGAAAATCCAGCCTGCTGCATCTTCTGCTCGGCTTGGCGCCGCTGTCGGGCGGCGAGGTGGAGGTCGGCGATCTGCCGTTGAGCCTTACCGGCGGCTTCGCCGGACGAATCGCCTGGGCCAGCCAGAACCCCGTGGTCGTGCCGGGAACCCTGGCCGACAACATCCGCATCGCCGACCCCTCGGCCTGCCCAGGGCGCGTGCTGGCCGCCGCCGGCCAGGCGGGCCTATCCGGCGATCTGGACCGCCTGCTGGACGAGCGCGGCGGCGGACTGTCGGGCGGCGAACGGCGGCGCCTGGGACTGGCGCGCGCCTTCCTGAAACGCGCGCCCCTGCTGCTGCTGGACGAGCCCACCGCCAACCTGGATCCCGCGTCCGAAACCGCGATCCTGGAGATCGTGCGGCAGGCGGCTCAGGGCCGGACCACCCTGATCGCCACCCATTCCGCGGCGGTCGCGGCCCTGGCCGACCGCGTGGTGCGGCTGTGAGCCCCCCGTCAAGGATCGGCGCCCTGGTCGCCGCCCAGCGCCGGGCCGAGCGCCTTCGTCTGCGGATCGCGGCGGCGGCGGCGGCGGCGGTCACCGTCGCGGCCGTCGGCCTGCTGGGCTTGTCAGGCTGGTTCATCACCGGCGCCGCGCTGGCCGGCTTGGGCGGTCTGGCCGCCGTCCAGGCCTTCAACTATCTGATGCCCAGCGCCGTGATCCGCCTTCTGGCCATCCTGCGCACGGGCGCGCGCTATGCGGAGCGCGTGGCGGGGCACGAGGCCGCCCTGCGCGCCTTGGCTCGCCTGCGGCCCCAGTTGTTCGCCGCCCTGGCGTCCGGTTCCCCGGGGCGCGCCCTGGCGCTGTCGTCGGGCGAGGCGTCGGCCCGCCTGGTCCAGGACGTCAACGCCGTGCAGACGCTGTTCGTGAGGCTGTCCGCCCCGTGGGGCGCGCTGGCCGGGGCCGCCGCCGCCATCGGGCTGACGGCGCTGGCGAATGCGACGGCGGCCCTGCTGCTGGCGCTCTGCATGGGCGCCTCGGCGGCGGGGTCGCTTCTGCTGGCGCGGCGGCTCAGCGATCCCGCCGGTCGCGCCGCCCAGATCGCCGTCGGTTCTCTGAAAACGCGCCTGTCGGCCCTGGAATCGGCCGCCCCCGAACTGCGCGCCTACGGCCTCGAAACCTGGGCCGTGGAGGATTGCGCCGACCGTGCGCGCGATCTGGACCGGAGCCGGATCACGCTGACCCTGGCTGCAGGGTGGCTGACCGTTTGGCAGACCGCCGCCGCCGCCGGCGCGGTGGTGCTCGTGACCCTGGCGGTCGTTTCCGCGCCCGCGCCGCTGGCGGCCTTGGCGATCCTGGCCGCCCTGATGGGCATGGACTCCACCGCCGGCCTGGCGTCCGCCCTGCATCAGAACGGAGCCGCCGCCCAGGCGGCCGACCGTCTGGACGCGCTCGCCGCCTCGCCTTCGAAGACGGGGGCGGAACAGGCCGCGCCGTCTTCGGACACGGTGGCGCTGCTGGGCCGCAGCGTCTCGCCGCCCTTCCGCCTGGCGGTGGTCGGCGCCTCCGGCGTCGGCAAGACCACTGCGCTCGAACGCCTGATCGGTCTGCGCGACGCCCCGGCTGGACGGTTCAGTCTGGGAGGCGTCGATGCGGCCGATCTCGATCCGGCCCGCCGCCGCGCCCTTTTCGCCTACGCCGCCCAGGACGTGCGGCTGATGGACGCCAGCGTCCGGGATAATCTGGGCTTGGCGGGCGCGTTCGACGACGAAACTCTGTGGGAGGCGCTGGACGACGCCGACCTGGGCGACCGCTTTCGCCGCGACCCCAAGGGCCTGGACGCGCCCATAGGCCCCGACGGCGCGCGTCTGTCCGGCGGCGAGCGGCGGCGTCTCGCCCTGGCGCGGGCCTATCTGCGGAGCGCGCCCTGGCTGGTGCTGGACGAGCCGACCGAGGGCCTGGACGCCGCAACCGAGGCGCGGGTCCTGGCGGCGCTGGATCGACGGCTTTCGAGCCGCGGCCAGGGCCTGATCCTGGTCAGCCACCGTCTCGCGCCGACGGACCTGTGCGACGCCGTCGTGCGGCTTGCTGACGAACGGTCAGCCCTCGCCCTCGGCCAGGGCGGCCAACCGGTCGGGCTGTTCGATCCGCAGCTCGTGCAGTGAGACCAGACGGATCACGCCGGTCGTCTTCAGCCGGCTGAACACCCGGCTGACCGTCTCGATCGTCAATCCCAGATAGTCGGCGATCTCCGCGCGCGTCATCGGCAGGCGCACCAGTCCGTCGCTCGCGGGCCGGACCGGATCCTCGGGCAGGTTCAGCAGGAAGGACGCCACCCGCTCCAGCGCCGTCTTGCGACCCAGCAGCAGCATCTGGTTCTGCGCGGCCGCCAGTTCGTGGGTGGCCCGCTCCAGCAGGGCGGACTCCAGCGCCGGCGCCTGGCGGATCAGGGCGCGATAGTCGCTCTTGCGGAACCGGCACAGGGTCGCGTCCTCGATCGCCTCGGCCGAAAAGGCGTAGTCCTCGCCCGTGGCCAGGCCGACGAAATCCCCGGCGAACAGGAAGCCCGTGATCTGACGCCGACCATCCGGCAGCAGCTTGTACACCCGCACCGAACCCGAGGTGATGTTGAACACGTGCCCGGCCGGATCGCCCTGGCGGATCAGCCCCTCCCCCGCTTTCAGCGCGGTGTGTTCGGCGATGGAGTCCAGTTTCGCCAGGTCCTCGTCGCCCAGCCGGCCGCAGACGGAAAAGGCGCGCGCGCCGCAGCTGGTGCAGGCGGCGTCGCTTCTGCGCTGGGCGCAGGCGGCGGGAAGGGTGCGAAGTTCCAGCATCAGGGCTCTCTCGACCAACCTATGTCAGGAAGCCGGGCGCGCGCAAACGGGTTTGACGCAGGTCAAGGCCAGACTGGCGCCGGTCCGCTAGGCGTGGCGTCATGGCCCCTCGCATCCGCCGCCTCGAACCGGACGACGCCTTGCTGAGCTACGCCCTGGCCCGGCTGGCGACGCCGGACCTCGCCCTGTCCGACTGGGAGGCTCGGCTGGCCCAGGATGAAGGATGCGGCGGATTGTACGCCCTGTTCGAAGCTGACGCCCCCTGCGCGCTGCTCAGCTACAGTCGCGCCATCGCGCACGATGGGACCGACCTTTTCGTGGTCGACTGGATTGCGGCGTTCGATCTGCTGTCGCCCGATAGGGTCGCCGAAAGCCTGATCGGCGCCTTTCGCGAGCTCCATGCCTCGGGGCCGGCCCGTGTCGCCTGGTGCCCCAAGCCGCCCGCCTCGACCTTCGACCGGGCCGTGGCCCGCGCCGGGTCGCTGCATTCGGTGCTGTAGTCCCCTATTGGCCGCCGTCGTCCACCGGCTGGTGGGTGAACCCCTTGACCCCGCTCAAAGGCCGGGCGTCCCGTTCGATCTCGACGTCGCTCTCGGCGTAGGCGATCAACAGCCGGGCCAGGTCGACCAGAGCGCTTTCATGGATGCGCTCATAGCCGTGGCTGGCGTCGATGCCGAAGGTGACCAGCGCGGTCCGGATATCGGCCCCCGCCTCCAGCGCCGAGGCGGAATCGGAGCGGTAGTAGCGGAACACGTCCTTCTGGTGCGGAATCTCGTGATCGCGCGCCAGCTGCACCAGCTTTCGCGACAGGTGCCAGTCGAACGGCCCCGTCTGATCGGCCATGGCGATGGTGACGCCGAATTCGGACGAGTTCTGTCCGGGCGCCGTGGTGCCGTTATCGACCGTGACCATGGCGGCCACGTCGGGGATCAGCACGGAAGAGGCGCCCAGCCCGACCTCCTCGGCGATGGTGAACAGCCACCAGGTGTCGACCGTGGGCGTGCGCTCCTCGCGCACCATGCATTCCATCGCCGCCAGCATGGTCGCCACGCCCGCCTTGTCGTCCAGGTGGCGCGAGACGATGAAGCCGGTGTCCATGAACTCGGGCTGGGCGTCGATGGCGACGATGTCCCCGACGTCCACGCCAAGCGCCAGCGTGTCGTCGCGCCCGTGGGTCACGGCGTCGATCCGCAGTTCGACCTGGCGCCAGCTGACCGGTTGAGTGTCGACCTCCTCGTTGAAGGTGTGGCCCGACGCCTTCAGGGGCAGGATGGTGCCGCGCAACGGCTGCCCCTCGCAGAACAGGGTGCAGCGCGCGCCCTCGGCGAAGCGGGAGGACCAGTGACCGATCGGAACCAGCTCCAGCCGGCCGTTGTCCTTCACCGCCTTGACCTGGGCGCCCAGGGTGTCGACGTGGGCGACGATGGCGCGCGCCGGCTTGGACTCTCGTCCCGGCAAGCGGGCGCGGATCGCGCCGCGCCGCGTCAGCTCATAGTCCAGGCCCAGCCGGCCCAGCTCGCGGCACAGCTCCCACACCGCCTCGTCGGTGTAGCCGGTGGGGCTGGGCATGTTCAGCAACCGGGCCAGGCGGTCGGTCAGATAGTCCAGGTCGATGGCGGGGCGGGACACGGGCGCTCCTTGAGCTTCAGGGAGGTCTTCGGATCAGGCGTCGATTTCAGACGTCTGGACGGGCGGCGATGCGCGCCGCCGCCGGGGCCGACAGCGGAAACAGCAGGTCGATGAAACGCTCGGCCGTGGGCTGCGGTTCGTGATTGGCCAGGCCAGGACGCTCGTTCGCCTCGATGAAGGCGTAGTCGGCCTCGCGCGGCGACTTCACCATCAGGTCGATGCCGGTGACCGGAATATCGATGGCGCGCGCGGCGGCGACGGCGGCGCGGATCAGGGCGGGGTGCACCTCTTCGGTCACGTCGTGGATGGTGCCGCCCAGGTGCAGGTTGGCGGCCTTGCGGACCAGGATTTCCTCGCCGTCCCGCGCGACGTCGTCCAGGCGGTAGCCAGCCTCCGCCAGGGTCCGCTCGGTCTCGGCGTCGATGGGAATGGTCGATTCCCCACCGGTGGCCGCGGCGCGGCGACGGCTCTGGTGCTCGATCAGGGCGCGCAGGGTCGAGCGGCCGTCGCCGATGACGCGCGGCGGACGGCGCAGGGCGCAGGCGACGACCTTGTAGTCGATGACCACCAGCCGCAGGTCCTCGCCCTGCACCTGCTCCTCGATCAGCACCTCGGAACAGAGGCGGCGCGCGCGGGTCAGGGCCGTCTGCACCTCGTTCATGGTGGTCAGGCCGACGGCGACGCCCTGTCCCTGCTCGCCCCTGGCCGGCTTGACGACAAGGCTGCCGTATTTCTCCAGCGCCGCATCGATGGCCGACGGGTTCTCGGGATCGATCCTTTCGGGCACGCGTACGCCGGCGGCCTCGACGATGCGCCGGGTCATCCGCTTGTCGTCGCAGATGCTCAGCGCCACGGCCGAGGTCAGTTCCGACAGGCTCTCGCGGCAGCGCACCGACCGCCCGCCCCAGCTGAGGCGGAACAGCCCGCCCTCGCCGTCGATGATCTCGGCGTGAATGCCCCGCCGACGCGCCTCGTCCACGATGATCCGGGCGTAGGGGTTCAGGTCCTGGTCGTCGCTGGGCCCGACGAACAGGGCCTCGTTGATCGGATTCTTGCGCTTGACCCCGAAGAAGTGGACGCGGCGAAAACCCAGCTTTTCGTAGAGGGCGATGGCCTGGTCGTTGTCGTGCATGACCGACAGGTCCATGTAGGCCAGACCCTGCGTCTTGAAGTGTTCGGCCAGCCGGCGGACCAGGGCCTCGCCGACGCCGGGCTGGGTCGCCTGGGGGTCGACCGCCAGGCACCACAGGGACGAGCCGCACTCCGGATCGTCGAAGGCGCGGACATGGTTCACGCCCGTCACCGTGCCGATCACCGCGCCGGTCGCCGTGTCCTCCGCCACGAAATAGGTGATCGTCCGGTCGTCTCGCCGCGACCAGAAGAAGGCGGGCGGCACCTGCACCATCTTGCGCTTGGCGTAGATGTCGTTGACCGCCTGGGCGTCCATCTCGGACGTCAGGCGGCGCACGGTGAAGCCGCGCGGCTGCCGGCGGCTGGCGCGATAGGTGGCCAGGTCCAGCCGATAGGTGTGCGACGGATCCAGGAACACCTCCTGCGGCGCCGAGGCCAGCAGGACGTGCGGGTTGCGAACATAGAAGGCGATGTCGCGCCGGTCCGGCCCCTCGGCCCGCAACGCCTCGACCAGCGGCTCGGCCGTCTCGAAGGTCTGGGCGAACAGCAGCCGGCCCCAGCCGCAGTCCAGCACGGCGTTGGGGGCCGGCCCCTCGCCCGCCTGCACCGGCGGCTTCAGCCCCTCGTGGCGCAACCGCTTCAGCCGGTGCGCCTTGGGGCGCGCGGGGCGGACGTCAGACGCCATGCTGCTGCATCCACATCTCGAGCACGGCGACCTGCCACAGTTCCGATCCGCGCAACGGAGTGATGTGCTCGGTCGGATTGGCGAACAGCCTGTCCAGATAGGCCGTGTCGAACAGCCCCCGGTCGCGCGCCGCCTGATTGGTCAGCGTCTCGCGCACCATGTCCAGATACGGGCCCTGGATGTATTTCAGCGCCGGCACCGGGAAATAGCCCTTCTTGCGGTCGATGACCTCGGATGGGATCACCAGTCGCGCGGCTTCCTTCAGCACGCCCTTGCCGCCCTGGGCCAGCTTGTGCTCGGGCGGAATGCGGCCGGCCAGTTCGACCAGTTCGTGGTCCAGGAAGGGCACGCGCGCCTCCAGGCCCCAGGCCATGGTCATGTTGTCGACCCGCTTCACCGGGTCGTCGACCAGCATCACCTGGCTGTCCAGGCGCAGGGCCTGATCGACCGGCGTGGCGGCGCGCCTTGCGCGAAATGGGCCTCGACCAGGGCGCGGCTGACGTCGGTGTCGGCCATATAGGCGCCGTTCAGCTGCGTCTTCAGCGTCGCGTGGCTGCGGTCGAAGAAGGCCTTGGCGTAGGTCTCGACCGGATCGGTCGCGTCCAGCATCGGCGGGTACCAGTGATAGCCGGCGAACACCTCGTCCGCGCCTTGGCCCGACTGCACCACCTTGATGTGTTTAGAGACCTCCTGGCTCAGCAGGTAGAAGCCGACGTTGTCGTAACTGACCATCGGCTCCGACATCGCGCCGATGGTGCCCGGCAGCGCCTCCATCAGCCGCTGGTGCGGCACGAAGATCTGGTGGTGCTTGGTGCCATAGTGTTTGGCGATCAGGTCGGAATAGACGAACTCGTCGCCCTTCTCGCCGTTCGCTTCCTCGAAACCGACCGAGAAGGTCATCAGGTCCTTCTGGCCCAGTTCCGCCAGCAGGCCGACGATCAGGCTGGAATCCACCCCGCCCGACAGCAGCACGCCGACCGGCACGTCGGCGACCATGCGCCGCTTCACGGCCTCGCGCAGACCGTCCAGCACCCGGTCGCGCCAGTCCTCGGCGCTCAGCGACGCGTCCTCGGCGTGGCGGGTCATGTCCGGCTGCCAGTACAGGGTGTCCCTGGCCGTCCCGTCCGCTTCGATCACGCGGATCGTCGCCGGCGGAAACTTCTTCACGCCCTTCAGTATGGTGTGCGGCGGCGGCACGACGGCGTGAAAGGTCATGTAGTGGTGCAGGCCGACCGGATCGATCGTCTTGTCCACGTCGCCCGCCGCCAGCAGCGCCGGCAGGGTCGAGGCGAAGCGCAGGCGCTTGCCCTGTTCGGCCAGATACAGCGGCTTGATGCCGAACCGGTCGCGCGCGATCACCGTGCGGCCGGTGTCGCGTTCGTGCAGGACGAAGGCGAACATGCCCTTGAACCGCTCGACGCAGGCCTCGCCCCAGGCCTTCCAGGCCTTGATGATGACCTCGGTGTCGCCGTGCGAGAAGAAGCGGAAGCCCATCCCCTGCAGTTCTTCGCGCAGTTCGGGATAGTTGTAGATGCAGCCGTTGAACGCCAGCGTCACGCCCAGGTCGGCGTCGACCATCGGCTGCTGCGCGGCCTCCGACAGGTCGATGATCTTCAGCCGGCGATGGCCCAGCCCCACCGGGCCGCGCATGACGATGCCGGACCCATCCGGTCCACGGGGCGAGAGCGCATCGGTCATCCGCTGCACGGCGCCGGCGTCGGCCGGCCGTCCGTCGAAATTGATCTCGCCGCTAAGACCGCACATGGGCCCTCCTTGAATTGTGGATGCAGCGCGTACAAATGGTTAGTGCACGAAAGAGTTCAACCCGATGGACGCATTTTCTCCGCAATCCGACGCCGATCCCACCGACTCCCTGGTCCGGTCGGTGCGCCGCATCGCCCAGGCGATCGATGTCCGGTCGCGCGAGATCGCCCGCGTCACCGGTCTGACCCTGCCGCAGCTGCTGGTGCTCCAGGCCGCCCGCGCCCTGGGCCAGGTCAGCACCAGCGCCCTGTCGCGCGAGGCGTCCATGTCGCCGCCGACCGTGGTGGCCATCCTTGACCGGCTGGAGGCCCGCGGCCTTGTGGAGCGCTATCGCTCCACCTCGGACCGCCGGATCGTCCATGTGCGTCTGACCGATGCGGGCCAGTCGGCGCTGTCGACCGCGCCCGGCCTGTTGCGCCCTGACGCCCTGGCCCGCTTGGACGCCTGGCCGAAAGAACGACGCGAGGCGATGGCCCAGGCCCTGGCGCTGGCCTCCGACCTGATCGCGCCGCCGCCCGAACGAACGGACGACGACCTCGCCTGACCTCACCCGGCGTCGGCAAGGCGGTGATGGCGGCGCGGGATGATCCGCTGACCCAATTGGGAAGGGCGGCCGAGGTTGCGCTTCGCCCCGGCGACGGCCTCGGCGGCGGCTTGAGGCCGGTCCCTATTCCCCGGTCGGGCAGACGGCGTCGCCCTCGTTGGGGGTCAGTCGGATGGTTTCGACGGTGACGGCGAAGGGGGCGTCGGTTCTGAGGCCCCAGGGCTGATCGACGGCGGCGATGTCGGCGCCGTGGTCGGCCAAGCAGGACAGGCGCACCTTCAGCGTCGCCCATTCGCCGACGGGCCGGGCGGTCAGCAGGCGGGTGACGTCCACCGATCCCGCGCCCAGCGTCAGCCGCACCGGCCCCTGCGGCGCGGCGTCCACGCGATAGCGGAAGCTGATCGCCATCTCGCCGTTCGACTGGCGCGTCAGGTCCACCGCCCCGCCGCTGACCAGGGCGTCGCCCCCGCCCGCCGCAAAGATCAGCGACCGCGCCGATTCCTGGGTCGATCCGTCCGCCGGACGCGCCGCGACCCCGCCGCGCGGGCTGGCGCCGGACGTCTCCATGCCCAGCCGCCGTTCGCCGCCCGCGTCGCGCAACGCCAGGCCCCACGGAGAGACGAACCGGCCGTCCACGAAGTAGCGGTCGATGCTGCCCGTCGCGCCCTGGACCCCGCTCTCTTCCGACAGCGTCCCGACCCGTCCCGGCCGGGCGTAGCTCAGGCCGTAGCCATAGGCGAACTGGGGATCATAGCCCGGCTGGCCCACGTTCAGCGGTTCGCCCCTGGCGTCCCTGGGCCAGCTGAACGACAGCTTGCCGTGGAAGTCGTGGCGCGCCTTGCCCGCCGCATCGCCGATCAGGACATCGGCGACGCCGCCGCCCTCGGTGCCCGGCAGCCAGGCGGCGACGAAGGCGTCCGAGGCGTTGATCTCCGGATTGGTCCACATCGGTCGGCCCGACAGGAAGACCGAGACGGTGGGGATCCCCGCCGCCTTCAGCCGCCTCAGCGTCTCCAGCGGTTCGCTCGGCAGGAAGTCCAGCGTGTCCACGTCGCCCTGGAACTCGGCATAGGGCGTCTCGCCGAACACGACGATGGCGACGTCGGGCTTCTGGCTGTAGGCGCCGTCGGCGCTCAGCGTCGCCGCGCCGCCGCCGGCCCTCACCGCCTCCTCGACGCCGCTCCAGATCGACTGGCCGTTGGGGAAGTCGGCGTTGCTGTTGCCCGTCCCCTGCCACGTCAGCGTCCAGCCGCCCGAGGCCTGGCCGATGTCGTCGGCGGCCGTTCCGGCCACCAGCACCCGCGCGTTCGACCGGATCGGCAGCACCCCCTCGTTCTTCAGCAGCACCAGCGACTTGCGCACCGCCTCGCGCGCCAGGGCCCGGTGCGCCGGCGAGCCCAGCTCCTCCAGACGCCCCTCGACCGGCCGGGCGTCCTGGAACAGGCCGGTCTTGACCTTGACCCGCAGGATGCGGCGCACCGCCTCGTCCAGACGCGCCATCGGGATCTCGCCCGAACGCGCCTGGGCCAGGGTGTTCTCGTAGAGCGGCTTCCAGCTGTCGGGCGCCATGAACATGTCGATGCCGGCGTTGAAGGCCAGGGCGCAGCTCTCGTTGGAACAGCCCGGCAGCTGGCCGTGGGCGTTCCAGTCCGACACCACGAAGCCGTCGAAGCCCAGCGGCCCGCGCAGCACGTCCGTCAGGATGGTCTCGTTGCCCGAATGCTTGACCCCGTTCCAGCTGGAGAAGCTGGCCATGATCGACAGCACGCCCGCGTCGATCGCCTGCGGATAGCCCGACAGGTGCACGTCGATCAGTTCGCGCTCGGTCCCGGCGAAGTCGCCCTGGTCCTTGCCGCCCGTGGTGCCGCCGTCGGCCAGGAAGTGCTTGGCCGACCCGGCGATGTGGCCGGACGCCAGCGGATGATCGGCGGACAACTCGCCCTGCAGCCCCAGGGTCATCGGCCCGGCGTAGCTGCGGGCCACTTCGGGGTTCTCGGCATAGCCTTCGTAGGCGCGGCCCCAGCGGTCGTCCTGCGGCACGGCCAGGGTCGGGCCGAAGGTCCAGTCGGCGCCGGTGACGGCCACCTCCAGCGCGGTCGCCTCGCCGATGCGGCGGATGACGTCGGGGTCGCGCATCGCGCCCAGGCCGCTGTTATGCGGGAAGATGGTCGCGCCGACGATGTTGTTGTGACCGTGCACCGCGTCGATGCCGTAGATCAGCGGGATCTTCGCCCCCGCCCGCCGGGCCGCCGCGGCCCGGAAGGCCTGGGCCAGTTCGACCCATTTCCGCGCCGAGGCGCGCTCGTCTCCGCCCGGCGAGGAGTTGCCGCCCGCCAGGATCGAGCCCAGCGGATAGGTCAGCAGGTCCTCCGGCGTGATCGAGGCGATGTCGGCCTGGATCGTCTGGCCGACCTTCTCCTCCAGCGTCATCCTGCTCATCAGTTCGGTGACGAAGGCCTCGGTCGCCGCATCGCTCATCGCCGCCGGAGACGCGGCATGCGGCCAAGCCGCAGGATGCGCCCGCCCCGCCTCCGTCACGATCGAAGACGAGGGCGACACCGCGGAAACGGGGGCCTGATGAACACGAACGGCGGAGGGCGGCGTCGCCGCGCAGCCTGTCACGGAAACCGCCAAGGCGAGGGCGATCAGGGAAACGGCGTTGCGCATGGCGGCCCCACAAGGATCGCGGACGGCCGCGAACATGGGTGTTCGCCCCGCCGCAGGAATGATCGGTCGGACGTTCCTCAGTGCGTCATGAAAACGCCCCGGCCCCGACCTCGCGCGAGAGGGGATGAAACGTCAAGGGCGCTTCCTCGGCTCTTCGGCCGTCTGAAGCGCAACCGTAACCTTGCTGACAGCGCTGTCAACTCCGCGATCGTCGCGGGGTCAAAGCGGCCGCGGAATCGCGCACCATCAGTTCGTAGGGCGCCAGCAGGCAACCGCCTGACGGCGGGGCCGCCGCCGCCTCCGCCTCGGTCAGCAGGCCGGGGACAAGATGGCGGGCGGCCAGGGCGGCCATTTCGGCGACCGGCTGGCGGATCGTCGTCAGGGCGGGCGTGGCGAACATGGCCCCGGGCGTGTCGTCGAAACCCGCCACCGAAAGATCCTGCGGCGTGCGCAGTCCCCGCGCCGCCGCGCCCTGCAACACCCCCAGCGCGGTGTCGTCGTTGCTGGCGAACACCGCCGTCAGTCGCGTCCTTCGGTCGATGAAACCCGCGATCGCCGCGACCCCCGACTGGAAGGTGAAGTCGCCCTGCGCGACGAAATCCTCGGGCGTCTCCAGCCCGTGCTCCGCCATCGCCGCGCGGTATCCCTCCAGCCGCCGTCGGCTGGCCGCATAGGCGGCCGGTCCGGTGACGAAGCCGATGCGCCGATGGCCTTGTTCGATCAGATAGGCGGTCATGTCATAGGCCGCGCGCCGCTCGTCCATGGCGACGCAGACGCCGCGATGCAGGTCGCGTTCCGGCCCGATCCGCGCATAGGCGATCCCCGCCTCGTCCAGGGCATCCAGCACCACCGCATTGTCCGAGTTCGGCGGGGTCAGGATCACCCCCCGCGGGCGGATCGACGCCAGCAGGGCGGACAGGTCGCGCTTCAGACCAGGCGAGGCGTGGTCGACCAGTTCCACCATCAGGTGATGGTCCGCGCGGCGCACCTCCATCAGCGCGCCCATCTCCAGCCGGCTCAGATAGTCGTTGCCGCGACCGCTGCGCCAGTGCTCGATCGTCAGTTCGGCGTCGACCAGGGCGGCGATGATGGAGGATGCGGCGCCGGCCAGCGCCCGCGCCGAGATGCTGCGGCGATAGCCCAGGGCCTCGACCGCCGCCATCACCCGTTCGCGCAAGGCGGCGCTGACATTGGCCTCGCCGTTCAGCACCCGGGACACGGACTTGATCGAGGCGCCGGCGGCGGCGGCGACATCATAGATCGTTGCGCTCGACATCCGCGGCTCCCCAGTCCCTTCGTCCTAGTCCGCCCCGCCTCGGGTCCGCAACCTCAGGCCTCGCCCCCCGACGGCTTCATCGCCTTCAGCCCCGCGAGCAGCAGCGCCGCCGATCCGAAGCACAGGGCCGCTACCCCGAACAGCGGGCGGATGCCGCCGTCATGAGACTGCAGCCAGACCGCGATCAGCGGCGCGATGGCCTGGGGCAGCGCCGCCGCCAGATTGATCAGGCCCATGTCCTTGCCCCGATCCTCCTCGGTCGGCAGGACGTCGGCCATCAGCCCCATCTCGACCGACCCATAGGCGCCCTGCCCCAGGCCGTAGATGACGAAGGCGCCCACCACCGGCGCCCAGTCCTGGGACGCCGCGACCGCCGCCGACGCGCCGCACAGCAGAACCGCGCCGCACAGGGCGACCGGCTTCCTGGACCGTATCCGACGCCCGGCGAACGCGACGGTCATGGCCACCGCGAACACCCCCGCCAACGCCACCGCGGTCAGGATCGAATGCGACACCTCCGGCGTGCGGCCCGCCGACGAAAAGGCCTCCACGATGAAATAGAGCAGATAGGCTCCGACCAGCGCATAGCCTGTCGACAGCAGCAACCGCCCGCTCCAGACCAGGACGAAGTTTCGCGACCGGAAGGGCCTCAGCAGGGCCCACGGCGCCGGGGACGCGGGCGCGGGGCGGCGCATGGCGACAGGCGACGCCGGCTCCGCGAACAGCAGCACGAAGCTCCAGGTGGTCGTCAGGATCACCAGCGCCAGCAGCACCAGCCGTCCCGCCTCCCCTTGCGGTCCCAGGGCCATCAGGCCGGACCCCAGCGCCACCGCCAGCGGATAGCAGACCCCCAGGATCGCCGACATCGTGGTGCGCCGCGCCAGGCTGACGCGCTCGGCGAACAGCGCCAGAAGCGGCGCCATCAGCACGTTGAACGCGGCCTGGAACCCCACCACGGCCCAGGTCAGTTGCAGCGGCGTCTGGGATCGCCAAATTCCGACATAGGCCAGGACGATCAGCACGCCCCCCGCCGCGATCCACGGCCGACGTCGACCGAAACGCGAGCGCGTCCGGTCGCTCAGCGCGCCGACGACGACGTTGGAGATCGCCGCCGTGACCGCGCCCCAGAACATCGCCTGGCTGAGCACGCGCGTCTTGTCGGCGGGATCGATCGCATCGGCATGAAGGGGCGTCACGATCTGCAGGATCGGCGTCAGAGCGACGAAGGCCGAAACGAACACCAGGACGTAGGCTGCAAGGAAGAGCGTCTCCCCTGCGCCTGATCCGGGCTCCCGCCCGCCCACGCTCATCGTCCGCCTCCCGACACCCGCCCACAATGGCCGATCCCGCGCCCCCCGAACAGAGGGGACGACGCGACGCGCCCTCATGGCGCTTCCGCCGCCCGCACCGCGCCGCCGCTTGGTCGATCGTCGCCTTGCGTGTCTTGCTGGTGGCGAACCGAGGGCGCTCGTCCGGGTCCTCAGTCCGCCCGATCGGCGTCGGACGTCCAGCCCCAGGCGCCCATCATCACATCGAACAGATGGGTATTGGGGAAGTAGCCGCGCACCCGATCGGCGCCTGGCCCGATGGCCAGGGCCGGGACTTCCTCGGCCGTATGCGTGCGATTGACCAGGACGTTCTTCAGGCGAACGACCTCATCATCGGCCTGCGACGCCTTCCAGGCGTCATAGCCTTCCAGCACGTCCTGGCCGCGCGTCCCGCCATCGACCTGAAGGCCGAAGGAGTGGTCGGCGGTGAACAGCATCAGCGTATCGCCAAGATCGACGCGGCCCTGGATCTCGGCGATCAGCCGGTCCAGGTCGGCGATGTTGCGCAGCCCCTGGCGCGGATCGTCGGTATGGGCGTCCCATTCGATCACCAGCAGATAGCCCTTGGGCGACCCCTGCAGCAGATCGAGGGCCTTCAGGGCGGCGGCGCGGACGTCGATCTGGTCGGCGACCACCACGGGACGCGGATTGGCGGCCGGAACCTGGTCGAGCGCGGCGTAGATGGGGCGGCGGTGGGTCCGGCTCAACGCCTCGAAGCTCGCGCCCCTCGCCGCCATCTGTTCGCCGATCTGGCGACGCCCGGCGCCGATCAGCACGTCGACCCCGTCGCCGAACCGTGGCGAAAAGGCCTGAGGGAAGATCTCGCCCCATCGGCCGCGATCGTTGGCGTGCGCATAGGTCGCCGCCGGGGTGGCGTCCGTGATCGGCATGTTGGTCACGACGCCCGTGAGAAGGCCATGCTCCTCGGCGTATTCGAGCAGCGTCTTGGTCGGGGTTCCGTCCCGCTGGCCGCGCACGGCGTCCGGCGACTGGCTGATCACCCCGTTCCTCGTCTTCACCCCGGTGACGATCGCCGACATGCCGTTGGCAGAATCCGAGACGAAGTCGTCGACCGGCGAGGTCTCGCTGAGCCCGAGGTTCGGCCACTGCTGGATGTGCAGCCTCAGCGGCTCGCCATAGGCGGCCAGGCTGGCGGCGTTGATGGACGCCACGCCGCCGGCGTCCGCCAGGAACAGGATGACGTTGCGGGCCCTGCCCTGCGTCGCTTCAGCCGACGCTGCGACGGCGGCGGCCGAGGCGACGCCGGCCGCGTCAGGCCGCGTCTGGGCTTGGACCGGAGAGAGGAACACGCCGGCGGACACCGTGATCGCCAGGGCGAGAGACGACATCAGAAGGCGGGGGGCGGCTGGCGTCATCGACGTCGTTCCTGTTCAGCATCACCATGTCCGAGGCGGTCGCGGATGATGACCGACACGGCGCCCTGCCTTACCGAACGGCCGTCGCGGCCGACTATGGCGGCTCTGTGAAATTTGCGCGCTCGGCGCCTCTCGGTCGACCCAGGGCGGATCATGCGCGCGCCTCGTCCGCGACGACCAGATGCTGCAGGACCCGCTTTTCGAGCACCAGCAGGGCGCCGGCGTTGTTGGTGCGCATCACCAGCCCGGCGGCGAGGGGCGCGGCGGCCTGGCGCACGGCTTCGGCCAGGCGGACGAAATCGGATCGGGCGCGCCCGCCGACGCCGTGCAGCGCGCAGAGCTGGCGCCAATCCTGGACGAAGCTTTCCAGCAACAGATCAAATCGGCTCATGCGGAGCCGGGCGTCCGACGTATCGACCGCCGTCGTCAGCTCTGCGCGCAAGTCGTCGATCAGCAACTGAACCTCGGCCGCGGGCATGACCGGAAAGCGCTGGTCGCTTTCGGTGAGCAGGCGCGGGGCGGGGTCAGGGTTCCAGGGCATGACCCGCCACTGCGCGCGCGGCGGCGGGCGGTCGCACGCGAACCGCCAGAAGGCGGCGGTGCCGGTGGTGTCCGCGACCAGATGGATGCGATCCGCATCCGAGCCGTTCACCACGTGGTGACGGCGCCAGTTGTCGAAGATCCACGCCTCGCCCGCCGCCATGTGGACGCTCTGTCCGTCACAGTGAAACCGTGGTCTGCGCCCTTTGAAGTGATCCATCCCTTATGTTGGTCTGCGGACCGGAACGGATGGAGCCAAGGATGGCCAGGAAGCGTCACAAGCCCGAAGAGATCATCGCCAAGCTGCGCCAGGTTGAAGTGTTGACCGGGCAAGGCAAATCGATCGCGGAGGCGGTGAAGACGATAGCGGTGACGGAGACGACCTACTTCCGCTGGCGAGCGGAGTTCGGCGGGATGAAGACCGATCAGGTCAAACGGATGAAGGCGCTGGAGCTGGAGAACGCCCGGCTTCGTCGGGCGGTGTCGGACCTGACGCTGGACAAGCTGATCCTGTCGGAGGCGGCGCGGGGAAACTTCTGAGCCCTGCCCGTCGCCGGGCCTGCATCGACAAGGTGCGGACCGAGTTGAAGGTGTCGGAGCGGCGCGCCTGCGCGGTGCTCCGACAGCATCGCTCAACCCAGCGAAAGACGCCGAGGGGCCGCACCGACGAGGCGGCCCTGACGGCGGCCATCACCGCACTGGCGGCGACCTATGGCCGTTACGGCTACCGCCGGATCACGGCGCTGCTGCATCAGGCGGGCTGGTCGGTGAACGCCAAAAGGGTTCAGCGGATCTGGCGACGGGAAGGGCTGAAGGTCCCGCAGAAACAGCCGAAACGCGGCCGGCTCTGGCTCAATGACGGGTCGTGCGTGCGGCTGCGCGCCGAGCGGCCCAACCATGTCTGGTCTTACGACTTCGTCGAGGATCGCACCCAGGACGGCAGGAAGTTCCGCATGCTCTGCGTGATTGATGAGTTCACGCGCGAGGCTCTGGCGATCCGGGTCAAGCGCAGGCTCAACTCCACCGACGTGCTAGAGACCCTGGCGGACCTGATGATACTGCGCGGGCCGCCGGCCTATGTGCGGTCCGACAACGGACCGGAGTTCATCGCCACCACCCTGCGTGAATGGATCGCCGCCGTCGGCTCTCAGACGGCCTACATCGAACCCGGTAGTCCCTGGGAGAACGGCTACTGCGAGAGCTTCAACTCCAAGCTCCGGGATGAACTGCTGAACGGCGAGACCTTCTTCAGTCTGGCCGAGGCTCAGGTGCTGATCGAGGCGTGGCGGCGTCACTTCAACGCCGTGCGACCGCACAGCGCCCTGAAGTACCGACCGCCAGCACCGGAAGCCCTCATCCCTCGCGCCGGAAACATCGTGCCGTGGGCGAGCGCGCCAGCGCTTGAAGGCGCGCGCTCGCCCAACCCAACCATGGCGTCAGGCCCGCCCATGAACTAACATCGAAACCGGATCACCCCATGGGGGCAGACCACGGGCTGATCCGCAAAAGATCGGCAAGAACGAAGGCTCCTATGATCTGGTCGTGGACGCTTTCGAGACCGAGCTGCTCAAGCGCTCGGCCGCGGCGGCCGCAGCGTGATGGAGGAAGCGATGCGACATAGAGCTCCCCCGAGCGGCGTCACTCTCGACGAAACCGACGCCGCCATCGTTAAAGGCATGCTTTCCCGAGGCGACCGCCAGCACGACATCGCCGCCTGGTTTGGCGTCAACGGTGGCCGGATTGGAGAGATCGCGTCTGGAAAGAAGTTCAGAGACATCCCTCCGGCGGCGGCGGATCTGCTTCCGCCCGCGGGCCCTTACCTCAGGCGAGAGGCGGCGGTTATGCGCGAGGCGCTCGAGAAGGCGCGGACAGCGCTTGCGCAGGCCGAGGCCATGCTGCAGCGTAGGTAAGACAGGAACGGGCGGGCTTTGCCCGCCCGTTCCATTGTGGACGCATTTCTGCATCCGGGGGAGAGCTTTGCATCGGAGGGGCGGGAATGCGAACGCCGCCGGCGGCGACAAGGCGTCGGACAGCAAGTTCTGACTCATTGCTGACCTTCGGAAGGTCTGCCCCGAAGCGCGCATCGGAACCTAGAACCAGCCACCAAGGCCCGTTTCGGGAACTCAGACGTAGAACTTGAAGGGCTGCCTTTCCGCATCTTTTGCGGATCCCATAACCAGCACGTCACCGACTTTATCCGCGAACCGAACGGTGACCGGGAGGCTGTCGTTGAAGTTGCAGGCGTTGTAGTTGATTTTCGTCAAACCCATGATGTCGCGGAGCACGCCTTCGATCTTGGGAAAAGCTTCTTTGCTACGCAGAACCGAAACGAACAGCGGATTAGGCGTCTCGGGACCTATGTAGGTATCAAGCTGCGGCGCGTACCCGTTGGTCCAGAGATAAGCGTTCCGGTCATCGAGAACGACGGCCGACCCCCGCAGCACCGGGTAGTCCCCGTCGCGGTAGAGCTTCACGTCGCCGTCGGTTGATTGGATACGGACGCCAACGACGTTCGTGCCCTCCGGCACAGCCGAGGCGAACGCCTCCCATTCCTTGTTGTTGAAGAAGGTGCGCCCGTGGATGAAAATCTCGCGGGGGTTCTCATTGTGCTTCTCGCGATAGGCCGCGATGACCATCTCCATAAGAGATTTGGCTGCCTCGGCGCCAAGATGGAACTCGTAATCGCTGGTCTTCCACGGGCCGTTTGCGCCACGGAAGACGACACCGTCGCCCTCGCTCAAAAACATCTGCGCGGCGCAGCAAACGAAGTCGCGCTTGTCGTTCGGGATGACCTTGTAGACGAGGCCGACATAGCAAACCCCAGGCCGTATCCCGGATAGCTTCCACGGCGGTGATGGCTGGGTTTTATAGTACAAGCCGGTGGCCAGGTTCCACGCGATGGTCGCCGGATCTTGCGTCTTGCGAGTCGGATAGCCCGCCGCGTTCGTAAACTCCTCCGGGGCTAGCGTTGTCTCTCGGAGCATCTGAGTGGTGTGGCCGAGCTTCAAAAACTGCGCCTTCACCTGTCGGTGAAAATCAGGGACATCATCAAAAAAGGCTTCCTCGGCCTGGTCGAGAATGCCGGCGAAGAGCGGAGCGTCGAACCGTTCTTTTTGCCGACCTGCAAACTCTCCCCTCAGTTTTGGAACGCCGGTCCGTTTCGCTTCCGGTTTGCAGCGCTCGAAGATTTCTTCTGGCAGGACGAACACCCAGACATCGATCGCCTGTTCCTCGTCCTTGTCATGACGTTTGACCTTGTCGGCATAGAGCGCGACCGTTTTTGCGACGGCCTCATGCTGGTTCAGCAGGCTCGTCGCGTCGGTGATGTGCGATTTTTCCAGCGAGTAGCAGACGAAATCATCGACCGTGTAGGAGATCGCGAACGCTTCTTCGATGCCCGGGAAGTCGGCCAGGTGGAGCCGGTTGGGTTTGTCCGTTTTACCGGGCGGGGGCACATGGACCCGTCGTTTCAGCTTTTCGGCCCAAGCCTTGAAGTAGCCGATACCGGCGGTCGTGCCGACAATGCCGACACGTATTTCCTTGGCCCGTTTTGGGCGTTGATGTGGACCATAGAGATAAAGGCCGTCCTTCGGGCTCGGACAGGTCTGGCCGTAGGCAAACTCAAGCGGCGGCTCTTCAATGAAGAGTGTGGGCAAGGATTTCTCGGGGAACTTCATTCCACCTCCTCCATCTCTGGACGCGATGCGTAGATGGTGGACTCGTCGGTCTCTTCATCCTCGTCGCCGAGAATGCTCGGTAGGGCGGTCGTCACCGGCATAGTGAAGGGAATGGGCGTTGCATCGAGAGTGAACGACGCATCGGAAGCGACATCTAAGCTGATGAACGCCGATTCGCCGGACATAAGCTCCAGCAGGGCCATCTGCCTGCCGTACCATTGCTTGTTTCGCCAACCCTTGCAGACGCGGCGACGCAGACGGTGCTGCCTCTTCTTGTCGTCAATCGCCGGGCCCGCCTCGCCGTTTGTCTCTTCCGCGAACAAGACCCGCGCCTTCAGCTTCAGATGCGGATAGGGCCAAAAGGCTGGCTGGGCGCTGATACCGTACTGCCAGACATGTCCCTTCGCGATGTTCCGCAGCATGGACGAGCGTTTGTCGCCCTGACGCCCCCAACTAAATTTTTTGCCGACGGGCGCAACGTCTTTTGTGGCGTGGAAGCCGCTCGCCTTTGACCACTTATATTCCAGAAGCCCCAAGGCCTTGCACTTGTTGTTCCACGCCAAGCGCAACATCGACATGACGAAGTTGGACGCTTCGCGGCGATAGAGGCCGTAGTCGTCGATCAGCCCTTCCTGAACAAACTCCATGACGCCGGTTTCAAAAGCCAGGGTGAACCTTCCTGTGCCGCCGAAATGTTCAACCACGTCGAGGCAGTTGGCAAAGGTGAAGAAGCCTTGATTGTAGACTTCCGCCGGATAGCCGAACGTCTTGACGGCGTTGCGCAGAGCGTCCCGGCTAACGACACCGGACGCCTTAAAATACCGAACGAAGGAAGGCCCCTCGACGATGCGTAGCCAGTTGCTGGTCAGCGTCTCGGGTTCATTTTTGACCTCAATGGAAGCGCGCTTTCGATATTGCTCCCAATGCTGGCTGATAGTGGGCCTCTCTGGGTCACAGGGAGCCTGCTGCTTCTCAAGCGTTTCCAGTAGTCGGTTGAGGCCCTCCGCCCAGCGGTCCGAGAAATCGACCCATTGCAACTCGCCTATGCCGAAGACCTTCTTGTAGGGCTCGAGGCGCAGGGGGATGATGAAGTTCGGATCGGCCAACTCGCGAACGAGGTCCGAGGCAATGCCGATTTCCTCCTGAACACCATCCTTATTCAGCGTCACATCGTTGCAGCACAACAGCATCTTGGCCGCCCGATTCTGAAGCGTACCGGTAAGGACCTTGCGCCACCGGTCTCCCGCTTCAAGACAAAGTATGTCTGCGAAGACCTGATAGCCCGCCGCCTCAAGTCGAGGTGCTAGCCAAAGAACAAACTCGTCGTCATTTGGCGTGCCTTTGCTAATAAAGATCACGGTCCGCGAGGATTTCTGTTCAGCCGAATGCATATTCCATGTGCTCAGGTGTTCACCGCCCTATGGGCTAACACGATTTGTCTCGCGAACAAATTGCGAACGAATTTTTTGCGCGGAGCGCTATCGCTTGACCCGCAAATCCACCCTGAGGTTCATCGCAGTCATTTCCTGCGGCTCTGACGGAGCATATCGAGCTCACTCCGGATGTCGCATCTCCGGGCGCTAGAGAATGTCCGCTCTGGCTCATTAGAGACTTGCTCAGGCGAAAACCGTCCACGTTCCGTCGGCTCACGGACCTTGAACAAGCCTAAGGCGTCTTGAACGAGGCAATTAAGCGCAAATTCAAGCGCACCGCCGTTGATAGTCTATTGGTGGGTGACCGCCTGAAGCCCTCAAAAACTTGTGTAAAAACAACATGAGTGGCGGGGCGTACAGGATGAAAATGAGAACTGGGAAATAATAGCATTATCAGGGCGTTACAAAAGAGGCGGAGCTGGATTGCTGACGAAATCCATCAACTGGGTTCTGTCCAATGCGCCAACACCTCTGACCGCCCGGGAGATTGTCGACATCATCGATGCGGAAGGTGATGTTTTCGAGACCGAAGATGCGGTGCTGCAACGGAAACGCGTTGTGCGGCGCATTTATGAGATGACAAAAGCCGGCACGGCGGTCGCTGCAGGATCGGTACGGGGCGAGCGCCGCTGGGCTGCGGTGAAGCTCAACCAGCGCGACGGCACCATCGATGGGCCTCCAACGCGTGTCTGCTTGTCCGACACCGAATGGGAAAAGGTTTGCCCCCTACTCCCCTCGAACGCCAGTGATCCTTCGCGCCAAGCCGCGACACGCGAATTTCTAGGTCACGTGTCACAACAAGTCGCTAGCGCCACGCCATCATTACCTTCTCGAGAGGCCCAACGATTCTTATCCTGGCATGGAATGAAAATCTGGAACCAAGTCGCCACCGCCCTGCCGGACAAGTTTAGTATCCAAGGCTGTAACGATCTTGCAGAGAGGCTCGTTCGCGACCGGTGACCGATCGGCAAGTCACTGGCCCGTCCGGTCGGAGGTCGCCACGGTTGGGAGGCCCCCGCTTAACTATGCAACCGGACTGTGGGCGCTTCGAACATAGTCACCTGTGCGCCGGTGGCCATCGCCGCAGACCGAGATCTGAAGCGCCATCAACAGCGGGGCAGTTAGGTAGACGGGTCGCATGTCCACGCGTGCCCGCCCCCAATTTATGTCCATGCCGTCAAAGAGGGTGGCTAGATCGCCGATGCCACACCGAAGCCAGAGTGAGGGCGGCAAGGGCCCAGCCATCATTGGTCCACGCACCGCCCAGGCTCCGCGAGACAGGTACCGAATGAGGTTTGATTCCCACCGCCCGCCGAGCCCTCGTGAACCACCACTACGCCCCCACATGGGAAGCTCGTGCCGATCGATGTACCGGCGACGGCCCCGCGCTCAGAAGGCGTTCCCAAGCACCGATGAGCCCCTACGATGGTTGGGGGCTTGAAGGCCCAGTTAATCAATAGGACTCGCGGTCGGTTTACATGAAGGCCGCCATTTGACCATACGATAGACCTGTCACCTCCTTGCAGAACTTGCGATACGAGCGACTCGCAACGTATACTGTTTTGAGATTCAGTTTTTTTGTCAGAGCTTGCTGATCTGAAATCTCCTTATATTTGCGCTGTATGGCCTTCTCCACAGCCTCTTTAGCGCCTCTTTTTTGTTCCGGTGAGTTGCAAACATAATTCGCATCCCAATTATACTCGGCGGCGAACGCTTTCAAGTTAGCAAGATCATGCAGAATCCAACTCTCATATTCTCTTACGCAAAAGCTTAACTTTATGGGTTTGCCGAAGAGTTGACTTACACTCTCTGCGCGTCTTCTCAGCGAATCGGCAGCGTCCCTCGGGCAACCATCATCAAGATCGACAGCGATCATGACGCTATCAATGCCCTCTCTCCCCGCCGCCATCTCGACGAAACGCTCCACCTGCCCCGGCAACGCCAAGCGGTGATAACCCCCTGCTTTGATCGGCTTGTTTGCGAACAGGTCCATTCCAAACATAGCGCCGGTTTTAGCAACCAATGTGGGAAACGCGCTTATGTCTCCGGGTCCCTCAACGATCATAGCGATAGACGGCACTTAGAAGAATCCTTCCGAGGTAAGGATCTCCCCGGCAGTGAACAGCTGCCGCTTAATAAGAGACATTTGACGATCACTAACCCTTCCGCATTCGGTGACGCCGTTATTGAAATTAGCCCATATTATAGACTCAGGGGGGAACTGATCTAGCAAGACTGGGCTATGGGTTGTTACAAATACCTGACGGCCCGGACCCGACTTCGACACAAAATCAGCCACAGCATCAGAGATCACCGGGAGCACTCCTGGGTGAACCATCTGCTCCGGTTCCTCCAACGCAATCAGGGCTGGAGCATTAACCTGATATAGAGCCGATAAAATTCCCAAAACCCGCAGTGTTCCGTCCGACACCTGGGACATGTTCAGTTGGTGTTGATCACCCGACGGCTCTCGCACTTGAATGACGGGTACATAATATCCCCCCGCAGATTTAACGAGAATGTCTGTAGATATTGGAAGCACCACTTTCAGGGCGTCTAAAAGGGATTCCTTATTCCGCTTATGCCCACTATTGATCGTCTTGACGATAGAAGCCATATTTGAGCCATCAGGAAGAAGAGACTCTTCCTTTGAGACGATTTGAGGCTGCCTGAGCGTGTTTGGGTATATCGAGTATGGCACGAAATCCTTAATTTCGGCGAGCAATTCCCCGAATAGAAGTGATTCAAAACCGCGATACGAGCCCACAATACTTGTGGCCAGAAGATCTGTTGGCGCAAGCGGATACGGTGAATAATCTTTTACCCGATTTGTGTACTCATCTACGTCCGTACTGTATTCAACCTTCCCGGTTTTCAGCCTTCTATAGGAAGAGGTAAATGTTCTTGGCTCCTCGTCATTTATTGACACGCCAAAAGGATGGAATCCTTGCCAATGAGCCTCTTCCTCACCTACGGAGAAAACGCCCCCCCTTCCAGATTCAATGGTTACCTTTAATCTTCCGCTACCCGACCGATTGCGAATATGAAGCTCAATAGTGACATGATATGGTCGAGTTCTAGACCATTGGCGAACACTCTCGATACCATGCCGGCGAGTTATGGCTGTATCCAGATCTTCTGATAAACAGTCGGATATGAAAGATATAGCGTCAACGACGTTGCTTTTTCCAACACCATTCATGCCGACAATGACGTTCACATCTGTGAAATCAACGTGTGCCTCGGCTATACTCTTGTAGTGGTAGATGTCTGCGTGAATTATCAAATGCGCACCTCATCATCCTCGCCCGGACACCCCTGATCTACCCGGGACCGGCGGCCTCCATCCGTAGCTACCATTCACTCCAAGCGCCACGCTGAAGATTGGATTACGGCCCGCAATACCTCCAATGATTGCGGAAAGCACAGCCGTTCCGTACGCCAGCGCTGTTGCGGGTCCAGCCAAGTGGCTCCATCCCCCCCCCACTCTAAGAGCGGTCGTTCATGAAGGCCACTATCGTGCCGTCTCCACTCGGTCGAATGGTCAACGGGTTCCATCTAGGCGCGCTTCAATCGTCTCAACGAAAACCAGTTCCGCCGGATCGATCTGACCATCCGCGTCAACCATGCGTCTCAGCGATCGCCTAAGAAGCCGCCCGTCTTCTGGTCTGACGCGAGACAGTGAATTGAAGAAACTGGCGTAATCGGGCGTCAGTAGAGATAGGCGGCCTCGCAACAGGTCTTCGTCCAAGGCGCCGTCTTCGTAACGATCGAACACATGGATCAGCAGTTGGTCTTGTTCGTCAGGGTCAAACCGACCATCCGCCGCTCCAACGACGGTTAGGATCGTGAGATCATCAGCACAAAGGCGGATGGCGCGATCCTCATGGCTCTCGGCGATGGCCAGCAGAGGATGACTTAGGAAGAAGGAGGTCGGGTCGCCGTGGACCTGGCCGGTCGAGACATCGAAGACCTCGAGCACCCTGTCCAAGGAAAAGCGGCGCGCGCGTTGGCGCAGGTGGCAGAAGCACAGCAGCAGCGGACCCGAGGGACCTGTCTCGATCTTGCGGACCGTGACGATTCGTTGCGACACGTTTCCGGCCGCATCCTCGTAGACTAAATGGAAGACGATAGGAGCAGTCTCCGCCATGTCGGTGGCGCACGCCATTTCGGCGCTGTCATCGGTGCCGGCGACAGACGCTTTCCCGCCCACATTCAGGAACCGGGTCGCGGCGGCCTGTGTCCCCAGTGCCGCCTTGACGGTCACGAAGTGATCAAGGCTTACCCAACTCATGCCGGGACCTTCCGCACGATCAGGCCGCCCTTGATCGTCACGACGCCAGTGTCTTCGAGACGGCTGACGCCGGCTTGAAGAACTTCCTTCAACTGAGCGCTGGTGGCCGAGAAACCGAAGGCCCTCGACGCAGCCTGGACGAGATCATCACGGCCGGCGCCGTAGTTGGCGTCGATGATCGTCAGGAGCATTTGATCGATCTCTGCCGGCGGCAGGGCTTCGGGCTTACGCAGCGACTGCGACGTCACCATCGATCGATCCCGGCCGACAACAGCATGGTCGGGCATCGCGTAGAAAGGGCCGCCCACGATCAAGCCGTGCTGGGAAGCCGCCTTTGCGGCCCGTTCAACAGCCGCGCGGATGCGAGACCCTGCCCGGCCCAAGCCCCAGAGGATACGGATGCGCGCGATGATCTCGTCCAGATGGACGGGCCCTTCGGCTTCGACGACCTTGACGACATAGGCGGCCATCTGGGCGAGCGACGTCTCGTGCGGTTCAACCTCGCGGTTCACAGGGAAATCGGCCTCGACATACAGATTGCGGTCCGACACAAACGTCGACCCAGCCTCCATCACCGCCGTGACGACCTCGTAGTCATCAACTCGTTCCGCCTCGAAGGAGACCGGCACGGCGCGGGCAGGCTTGTAGCCGTCTTCGTCACGCGCAGCCCACTCGGCTCTGGCGGCGGCGATGGCGTCCTCGATCTTCTTCAGTTCGGCCTGTGGACGGAGATACCAGTCTGCGCTCCAGACCCGATGGATGATCCAGCCGTGGGCTTCCAAGACTTGCTGACGTAGGCGATCGCGGTCGCGCGCTGATCGCGACGAATGGAACTGGGCTCCATCGCACTCGATACCGAGGGTGAACCGGCCCGGCTTGTCTGGGTCCGACACGGCGAGATCGACTCGGAAGCCGGACGCGCCGATCTGGCGCTTGACGTCGTAGCCCAGGCCTTGGAGCCGCTCGCAAACTTGGATTTCGAATTCGCTGTCGAAATCCTCGCCGGTGACTTCGCCGAGACCGAAGTGGCCGGTCTCGGCGAATGTCAGGAACAGCTTGAGAGCCGTGACGCCCCTGGCCCTGGACCGTTCGAGGTCGATGTCGGCGCCGGTGAAGTTGCAGAAGACCTCGCACCGCAGCTTCGCCCGCGAGATCAGGACGTTCAGACGCCGCTCACCGCCTTCGCCGCTCAGAGGGCCGAAGGCGTGGGCCAGATACCCGGTCTCCGTCTTGCCGTAGCCCACCGAGATGAAGATGACGTCGCGCTCGTCCCCCTGAATGTTCTCTAGGTTCTTGACGAAGAAGGGCTCGTTGGACGCGCCGCTGAAGAAGTCCTCGACGTCAGGGTTGGCTCGGCGCAACAGTTCCAGTTCTTTCAGGATCGCCTGCCGCTGCGCGACCGAAAAGGTGGCGACGCCCAAGGTCTGCTCCGGGCTTGTCCGGGCGTGGTGGATGACCGCCTCGGCGACGGCCTTGGCTTCCTTGGGGTTCGTCCGTGTGCCGCCCCTATCGTAGGCGGTGTCCTTCATCAGGTTGAACTTCAGCCCCATGCCGGCGACGGCGTCATAGGGGCTGGGCACGATGAACAGCTTGTTCTCGTAGAACTCGCGATTGGAGACGGCGATCAGGGACTGGTGTTTGGAACGGTAGTGCCAACTCAGCATCCGGTGTGGGACGCCCTTGGCCAGGCAAAGTTCAAGGATGCTTTCAGCGTCCTTGGCCTGGATGGTGATCCCGTCGTCGGTTTCCTCGGGGTCTTCCTCGCCTGTCAGCTTCTTGAAGAAGGCGGTCGGCGGCAACTGGCGCTCGTCGCCGACGACGACGATCTGGTTGACGCGAGCGATGGCGCCCAGGGAGTCGACAGGCTCGATCTGGCTGGCTTCGTCCATGACCAGAAGGTCGAACTGGATGCCGCCCGGCTTCAGGAATTGGGCGACCGACAGCGGGCTCATCATGAAGACGGGCTTGAGTTGCTGAATCGCAGGTCCGGCCTGGTCCAGCAGGACGCGGATGGGTTTATGGCCTCTCCTTTTAGCCATCTCCGCGTTGAGGACGCCGAGCGGTCCTATGCCGCTGGCTCCGCGCGGACGTCCTTCGGCGTGTGCGGCGACGATCTGTTCCTGGGCGAGACCGATGCGGGCCTTATCGAGCTGCCGGAACGAGGCCACCTGATTGTTGTGGCCATCGCCATCGAAGGCGCGCAGTTCGGGCCACGCCGTGAAGAGCGTGACGCGCAGGACTTCCGCGTAGGCGCGCTCGAAGGCCGGGCCGAGCGTCTTGTGGTCGAGTTGACCATCGTGCAGTCCATCGACCAGGCTGCTGGCGCCGAGATCGCTCAGGGCTCTGGCGCGTGATGCGAAGGCGATGAAGCGGCTGATGCCTTCAAGGTCCTCAAGCCATTCCCTCAGACGGCTGGCGAGAACATCGAGCGCGATGGCGGATGTGGTGCTGACCCCGAAGGCGCGTTTGAGATCGAGATCGAGATCAGCGACGATCGCGTCCAAGCGCGTTTCCAGGTCCGGCAGAACCTTTGACAGGCCAACCCGCGCTTTCTCAATCCCCGTCGTATCATCGACTTCCGACAACCGCGCCCAGACGGCCTGCGGCAGGGCTTCGTGGATGCGACGCCAGGCCAGGATGCCTTCGAGTTGCCCCCAGTCCGATCGCTCTCCCTTCCAAGCCGAGCCGAAGGCGGCTCCGGCCGGCTCGGCGGCAATGAAGGAAGCCTTTGCGGTTTGGGCAGCCGTTATGCGGTCAACCAGCGCGATCCGCTCGGCAGGAGTCTTGGGCAGGGGCGCGGTCAGGTAGGATCGAAGAAGCGCGATCTGGGCTCGATAGTCGCTGTCAAGGAAGCGGAACAGGCCGGTGCCCTTGGTGACGATCGCGGTGCGGATGGCGCCGAAATGGGCGGCTTGACCGGTCTGGTTGAATGCCTGCTCGGCGTTCGCCCACGCGGCTACATAGGCGCGCCCAGCTTCAATCAAGCGCTGGAGGGCGTCTGGGTCGTTCCATGTGGTCGACGTCAGCTCCTGACGATCGAGCCCCGATGGCAGAGGCGTTACCGAGAGACACGCCATTGAACGCTTCAGATCGGCCACCGACTTAGGCGCTTCGGCGCCCAGAACCTCAACGCTGATGGCGGCGTGTTGCTCGGCCTCGGCCTTTGTGGTCCCCAGCGTCCGAATGCGATCCCCGAGCGCCTGACGTTCGACTGGGTCTATGGCGTCCCGGCGCACACCGCGCCACACATTCGCCGGCACAGGACCCAGAGCACGAGATCGTTCAGCCACATCAGCGATGACCTCGCGCCGTGCGGCGACGTCCGCTCGGTCCCACAGGTCCGCACCATTTAGGACATAGCCGGCGGGCGCAGTGGATTCCTGGGAGCGGGCCAGCAGTCCCAAGATCGTCTGGGGTGTCAGGCCGCTGGGCTTCAAAGGCTCGTGCAAGCGCTTGGCGAATGCGTTGAGAGCGCCGCTCGCCTCGCCCAGTTTGTCGATGACGCTCAGGTCCCCCCGCGCCGGCCTGTGCTGAGCGTCGCGCGTCCGCTTCAGTTCTTCCAGGACGGTGCGCTTGTTGACCTTGTTGGAGTGGAGTTCGAGCGTCAGCGGGCCGAGTCCGACCTGCTTGAGACGTCGGTGGACGACATCCAGAGCCGCCATCTTCTCGGCGACGAACAGGACCTTCTTCCCGCGCGCCACGGCGGCGGCGATGATGTTGGTGATGGTCTGCGACTTGCCCGTGCCGGGCGGCCCCTTGACCACCAAGGACCGTCCGCCGGCGGCCTCGGCGATGACCACCGTCTGCGAACTGTCGGCGTCGACAACGTGATGGAGTTCGAGCGGCTTGATAATGTCGTCGATGGCGTCGTGCTCGCCGACGAGAGGAGCGCTCTCCGGGAAGCCGTCGCGCAGCAGGGCGCCGATCATCTCGCGGCTGTCGATGCCGGCTTCGGCGGGCCAGTTGTCTGGGTCGAGATCCCGATACATCAGAAACTTTGAGAAAGAGAAGAAGCCCAGCACCATGGCGTCGGGCAGAACCTCCCAGCGCTTGTGGCTGGACACCGTCTCCGCGATGCGGGCGCAATATCCCGTCAGATCGACCTCGTCCTCGTCCTTGAAGTCCTCGATCGTCAGCGCGAACTCGGCCTTCATCTTGGCTTGAAGCGTCAGATTCGGGGACGGCGGTTCGTCGCGCCAGCGCAGCTTGAACTTGTCGGCCGCGCTGGTGCGTTCCAGCTTCACGGGCAAAAGGACCAAGGGCGCATGCCGGGCGATGTCGGACGTGTCGCTGTCGAACCAGCGCAGCAGGCCGATGGCCAAGTAGAGGATGTTGACGCCCTGCTCCTGCTCCAGCGTTTGGGCGTCATACCAGACGTCGAACAGCCGCTTCTGCAGGCCCTCCGAGGTCAGTCGGGTCTGGAGGCGCATATCCGTGTGCCTACCCGCGACACCACGCTCATCGAGCGAATCATCATCGGGCTGGGGGATGCCACCCGTGACATCATCGTCGGGATCGAGTTCGGCCCGGTCAGCCTCACTCAATTGCACGCCGGGGACGAAGCTCAGCGCCTTGTTCGAGGTCAGCAGCCGGAAGACCTCGACGGCCTTTTCGTCCACGATCTCGATGGCCCTGTTGTTCTTCGTACGCAGCGGCGTGTTCAGCAGCCGGTTGCGGGTCGACAAATCGAGAAGCGCGTTCCGCTCCTTCATCAGCCGATCACGAATTGAAATCACGGCGTCGCCGTCCGCCATATTATCCTCCCCCGAGGGCATCCGGTGCGATCCTACAAGCAGCTCTGTGACGTTGGCGAGTCGCCTGGGGGATGTAGCCGCGGATACTACGGCGCTAGGTTGGCAACAGGGAAACAACACCCGCATGGGCGAGATCGTTGAGCGTAGCAAAAAACTTATTGCGACGATGAAGGACGCTTAGATGGATTGGGACGCTATCTTCGAATGGATCGGCCGCTTTGCGGTCGTCCTGACCTTCGTCGGCGGATTCGCAGTGTGGTTCGGTAAAACCTACGTCGACAAGTGGCTGACCAAGCGTTTCCAAGGCCAAATGGATGACCTCAAACACGTTCAAGCCCAAGAGATCGAACGGCTCCGGGCGAAGATCGCCGGATCATTGGACCGAGCCACGAAGCTCCACCAGCGTGAGTTCGAAGTTCTACCGAAGGCTTGGGATTTGCTGGCGACTGCCTTGGGATCGGCGACACGGGTGACCGCTCGCTTCCAACCCGCCATCGCCAACCCGTCCAACGCCACGCCCGAAGGTTTGGAAATCCTCTTGGCCAAAACGCCTTTTGACGAAGAGCAGAAACAGGCCGTTAGGAATGCCAAGCGTTTTGACAAAGAGACGGTCTTCCACGATCTCATGATGCGCTATGCGTTCGCCGACGCGGAACGCGAGGCCCAAGAGTTTCACAACTACACGATTCAATTCGGGATATTCATCGAACCGTCGATTCGCGTCAGGCTCTCCCGCGTCTCTTCCGAGCTACGGTCTGGCCTCTACGTCTACCGCCAACGGTTTGAACTACCCCAGGTGAAGCCGTGGCCGATTGCCGAGGCGCAAGCGCATATCGCGAAAGCATCGGAATACGCCGAAGAGATCGATAAGATGATTACTGACCGGCTTTGGAGCGCGGTGAAGCTGGACGATTAGCCTTTTGGAACCCACCAACTTTCGTCAGCCGGTCGGTCGTCATCGAGCGAAGGTAGTTCCTTGATCCACTCGCGAAAGGCGTCGGCGAACATCAAGTCGGCGTTTCGCTGAAGGCCGAGCGTCGCGGCCAGCATCAGGACGGCGTGGCGAGGCGTCGTTTCGCGCACCTTCGGACCAAGATGGGTGATGAACCTCTCTTCGTCGTTTTGAGCGTAGAGGCCATGAACCCCGCTGTAGTTGGGATGGGCGATTTCGCTGAGTTGATCGTAGCCGTCGCGGACACCCGGAACGATCTTGTCCAGCCGGTCGACCATGGTTAGCGCGTTGAACGCTTCGGGGAACTCTTTGTCGTTTTTCCACCCAACCAACATGCGGGTCAGTGTGTCGCTCAGGTTGTCGCCCGAGGTCTCTTTCCGCCGAGTGATCAGGTCGCCAAGCCGCCAATGAAGAGCGACATTCTCCATCACCGCCCGCGTCAGGATCGTTGCGGTCGCAAGCCGTTCTTCCGCGAACGCCGCGATGGCGTCAGCGCCGAGTTCCTGACTACGCCAGAGCAAGCCGCCACGGATAACTAAGGCTTTGTAAGGAGCCTTCGCCCATACATTCAGATCGGCCGCAGAGACCCTGGTAGGAAGGAACGGTTCCATATCCGCGAGATGCGATCTCGCGGTAGTCAAAGCGTCTTCGCATTCTTCAGCAGTGATCATCCTGCGATGATATGGCCGGAATCGCCTGGAGCCCATACAGTCTTGGCATGCTTAAATCGGGTGCCCGGTGACGACTGGATTGACGAACGCGCTGATAGTGATGGCCGGGGCGTGGCTGATCGGCGGGGCGGCCTTGGGGGTTCTGCGGATCGACCGCGCTATCCAGAAGCGGCGCCAGCGAACCGGTGTGGGACCATTTGGCGTGTTGGGACTGACGATGATCGGCCTCACCGTGTTTGCTTGGTTCGTGATCGGCGGTGGTGGCGAGGGATTGGAGCCAATCCGGCGTTAGGCCTGCTATTGAGCGCCGGATCGCCCGATACGAGTTTCCAACCACTGCCTCGCCCAGACTGACCGCGACACTGCGTCCCGCCGGGAATCGCCTGCTGGTGGAGGTCGTCAGGAACGGCCCGCTCCCCTACGAACAGGCTTCCGTCCCGCCGGCAGAGGCGTGATCTCGGAGGCGCCGGCGGGGATCTCCGCAAGGAACTGTCCCACCGTCACGCCTAAGACCGAGGCCAGCTTGTCGAGCATATCGACGCTGGCATTACCCTGCTCGCGCTCAAGTTCGCTGACGTAGGCGCGATCGACACCGGCGTCCGCCGCTAACCTCTCCTGAGACACGCCGCGTTCGGTCCGCAATCGTCTCAGATTCCATGCGACCAGCGCGCGCCCGTTCATAGACGCTAAGCGCCAGATTCAACCTCCGTTAAACCACGGGATATAGCCTACAGATTAAATCTCGGAGGCGATCGGTGGGCATCTCGAAATCGGCATCACTACTGACAATTGGCGTCTTCGTCGCCCTGGCGTCGCCGGCCGCCGCTCAATCCAATTTTCGAGAAGCTTTGGCTGTTCGCTCGCCCGAGGCGCAGAGACAGATGATCGAACAGGTCATCAACATTCAAACCGGCGGAGAACGCTCACTCATCCAAGGCCTATGGGGCTATGCCCTTGGCGACAGCGCCATCCTTTACTGCGGATTCCGATCGGATGCGGCCTATCGCACAACGGGCTTCACTGTCGTCATGAACGGCGTGGACCGGGACACGGTCGTGTTCAATATGGGTGAAGTCGCCATGCGTGAGGCTGGCTGCACCCGCCCCGATTATCGCACGATTTCTGGAAGCCTCCTGCCCAACAATCCCCTAGGCGGCATTTGGCTCGACCCGGCACCTGAGCGCACCGCAAGGAGCACTTTCAAGCCTCTAATCTTTCCCATTGAGCACGCTAACGAGCCGGACTGCATGGCGGGTCGGGCACTGGCTTATGAGGCGGTGATGCTCGGCGACACGTCGGCGGTGAGCGGATTCACACCGGAACAGATGAACGATACGACCAAGCTGTTTGGCTTATGCTTCCAAGTGTCCGGGCAGGAGTTCACCCAAGCCCGCCTTGGCCAGATCGTAGCGGAAGCGGAGGCGCGGATGGCACCCGCCCGTCTGTCCGAGCCGCAAACGACAACGGCCGGGACCGTCGGGTCGTCGTCATAGCGGACCTTCGCATGACTCCTATCCACGCAGACGAAGTTGCTGCGATCGACGGCCTGCTTCAGATATTCCAGTCCGCGAATGACAACCACCCGCTCGACTAACCTTCAATTGTCAGCAGGCACTATGCCCCACAAAGTTCAGTCATCCTGCGCTCGCCGCCCACAAGCCGTCATCTATTTGCGCGTTTCGACCGACCGGCAGGCCGCAAATGAAATCTCCCTTGTCGACCAGGAGAAGCAGCTTCGAAAAGCGTGCTTGGCTCGAGGCTACGATGTGGCCGAAATATTCACGGAGGCCGAGTCTGCTTACTCTGGAAAGCGGCGGCCGGAGTTTGAACGCTTCCTGAGCCGAGCCTTGAGCCCCGAGCGCCCGTTCGACGTCTTGTTCGTCCATAGCCTCTCACGCTTCGCCCGCGATACGTTCTTTGCTGAAAAGAGTTACAGAGACCTAGAGCGGGCCGGGGTTCAGCTCGTCTCGCTGACGGAGAATATCGAAGGGGAGTCGGGATGGATGCTGAGGCAGATCATCTCGATGTTCAACGAGCAATCGAGCCGCGAAACATCCAAGCATGTGAAACGCACCCGCATCGAGAACGCCCTACAGGGCTACTGGAACGGCGGGCGCCCGCCTGTTGGATACAAAGCCGAGAATGCGCGCCAGTTGGGGGATAAAGTGAAGCGATGGCTAGTGGAGGACCCAGAATGGTCTCCGACTATCCGGACGATCTTCAAGTTGCACAAGGAGGGTGATGGCGAGGGGCACGCACTTGGAGTGACCGGGATCGCCGGACATCTCAACCGCCAAGGTTACAGAACACCCTCAGGCGCCCTTTGGCATGTCAGTGCTGTCCACAAAGTTCTGACGAACGAAGCATATATCGGGAAGGTGTGGATGAACCGGCGCGAAAAGCGGACGGGAAGGCTCAGGCCAGAAAGCGAATGGGTCTACAGCCCAGCTCCTCCTCTAATCTCCATCGAAGACTTCGAGGAGACGCAGATTCGACTGAGGAACCGTCGGCCCAAGCATCGCCCTCCGCGCACCACGACCAGTGACGTCATTCTCGGCGGCTTAGTGCGTTGTGGTGGATGCGGTGGCCCTATGTTAGCCGCGACCGGTACAAGCAAGATAGGCATAGTTTACAACTACTACGCTTGCTCTGGCAGGGCGCGAAGCGGGTCTGCGGCGTGCCAAGACCCTCAGCGCGTTCGACGCGATGAACTAGACAAGGCGGTGTTGGATGCCATCTCGAGCCAACTTCTCGAGGGCCCCCGGTTTCAGAAGCTCCACAATGCCATAGCCGAGCGCCGTCGGGCCGGTGAGGGTGTGGCCGTTCAAGACCTCGCGGCAGCGAAGATGGCGCTGAAGGCGATCAATGCGGATCTCACAAACCTCATCACAGCCGTAATCAAAGGGACCCTGGCTGAGTCGTCGGCCGTCCGCCAGATGCAGACTGATTTGGAGACCGAAAAGGCAAAGTTGACGTCTGCGATAAAACTCCGCTCGGCGAAGCTACAGAAGGCGCTTCAACCAATCGAGTTGGCGGAAGCTGAGCGTCTGTCAGCCACACTGCGTGGCTTATTGATCGCGGCTCCGCCTCCGCTCGCCCGCCGCTACGCGAGCGCTATCGTGCGAGACGTCGAAGTTTCAAGGAACCAGATCACTATCCGAGGATCAAATGACACCTTGGTCGAAGCCGCGACTGCGTCCCGCATCGACGTTTCCAGTGTTCAGATTTCTGAACGGGAGTGGCGGACAGAGAGGGATTCGAACCCTCGGTACGCTTTCACGTACACACGCTTTCCAAGCGTGCGCGATCGACCACTCCGCCACCTGTCCGTTCACGCCACGTCGTGCGCGCCGCCGGACGGTCGATCCGGCGGGAGGCGGGCCTGATAGAACACGACGGCCCCCTCGGCAAGCGCCTCATTAGTCCCCATATGGGCGCCAGAGCCATTACTTCTCCCGAGGAGCCCATGCTGTTTCAGAAAAGCGCCGAACTGCCCACGGCCGAGACCGCCCTGCCCGGCCGGGCCGAGCCCCTGCGCACCGACGAGGTCCATTACGTCAACGGCCGCCCGCTGAAGGGCCCGCATCCGGAGGGGTTCCAGACGGCGATCTTCGGCATGGGCTGCTTCTGGGGCGTGGAGCGGATCTTCTGGAACCTGCCGGGGGTGTGGGTCACCGCGGTCGGCTATGCCGGCGGGATCACGCCCAACCCGACCTATGAGGAGACCTGCACCGGCCGCACCGGTCACGCCGAGGTGGTCCAGGTCGTGTTCAATCCGAACGAGATCAGCTACGCCGAACTGCTGAAGGCCTTCTGGGAAAACCACGACCCGACCCAGGGCATGCGCCAGGGCAACGACATCGGCACCACCTACCGCTCGGCCATCTACACCCTGAACGACGACCAGCAGCGCCAGGCCGAAGCGTCGCGCGACGCCTATCAGGCGGCGCTGAGCGCCGCCGGT
The DNA here is from genome assembly GCF_023573565.1 of Brevundimonas albigilva. NCBI lineage: Bacteria > Pseudomonadati > Pseudomonadota > Alphaproteobacteria > Caulobacterales > Caulobacteraceae > Brevundimonas > Brevundimonas albigilva. The sequence continues at coordinate 571,574 of NZ_CP097649.1, read as the reverse complement.
CGCGGCGCGATCACCACCGAGATCGCCCCCGCCGGGCCCTTCTATTTCGCCGAGGATTATCACCAGGGCTATCTGGCCAAGAATCCCAACGGCTATTGCGGCATCGGCGGCACCGGCGTGACCTGCCCGATCGGCGTCGGCGTCGACGCCTGACGCCCGCTTCCGGGGCGGCCGGCTTCACCCCGGCCGCCGACAGGCGTAGGACGACCCGAAAGATCAGGGAGCCGTCCATGTCCTTCGTCCACGCCGATGAAATCCGCAGCCGCTTTTCGGCGGCCCTGTCGGCCATGTACCGGGCCGAGGTGCCGCAGTACGGCGAACTGCTGACGCTGGTGGCCGACATCAACGCGGCGGCGCTGAGGGCCGATCCGGCCCTGGCCGAGCGGCTGGACCAGGCCGGCGACCTGGCCCGCCTGTCCGAGGAACGGCACGGCGCCATCCGCGTCGGCACGGCCGCGGAGCTGTCGACCATCGCGCGGGCCTTCGCCGTCATGGGAATGCGGCCGGTCAGCTATTACAACCTGGCGCCCGCCGGCGTGCCGGTGCATTCGACCGCCTTCCGGCCTGTCGATCCCGAGGCGCTGCGGCGCAATCCGTTCCGCGTCTTCTGCTCGCTGTTGCGGATGGAGCTGATTGAGGACGACGCCCTGCGCGCGGAAGCCGAGACGACCCTGGCCCGTCGCGACATCTTCACCCCGGGCGCGCGCGCCCTGATCGACACGGCCGAGACCCAGGGCGGCCTGGACGAGGACCAGGCCGACCGTTTCGTGTCCGAACTGTTGGAGACCTTCCGCTGGCACGCCCAGGCGACCGTCAGCGCCCAGACCTATGACCGGCTGGTCGCGGCCCATCGCCTGATCGCCGACGTGGTCAGCTTCAAGGGTCCGCACATCAACCACCTGACGCCGCGCACCCTGGACATCGACGCGGCCCAGGCGGAAATGCCCCGCCGCGGCATCGCCCCCAAGGAGACGATCGAGGGCCCGCCGGCCCGCGCCTGCCCCGTCCTGCTGCGTCAGACCAGCTTCAAGGCGCTGCAGGAGAAGATCGTCTTCCCGGGCGAGACCGGCGCCGTGGAGGGCGCCCACACCGCCCGCTTCGGCGAGATCGAGCAGCGCGGCTGCGCCCTGACCCCGGTCGGCCGCGCCCTTTATGACGCGGCGCTGGCCCGCAAGGACTTCTCGGCCCTGCCCGACGACTGGACCGCCCTGCGTCGCCAGGGGCTGGCCTGGTTCCGCTACGTCCCGACCGAACAGGGCCTGTCGCGCGCCGGGCGGCTGTCGGGCGACCTGGAGGCCCTGATCGCCGATGGCGACGTGGCGGCCCGGCCCATCACATACGAGGACTTCCTGCCCGTCAGCGCGGCGGGCATCTTCCAGTCCAACCTGGGGGCGGAGGCGCGCGACGGCGGCTATGCGGCCGATCCGGCCCGCGCCGAATTCGAGGCCGCCCTGGGCTGCGCGGTGCAGGACGAGATGGCGCTGTACCAGGCCGAGCAGGACGCTTCGATCGCCGACACGCTGACGGCGCTGGGCGTGTCGCGGCCCGTCGCGGTCTGAACCTGCCGAGACGATCCGCCCGCTTGCCTGACGACCCCGCTGGTCTCATAGACCGCGCCGTGACCCCGCAAGCCGCCCCGTCGATCCGCCGTTATGACCTGGACTGGATTCGGGTCGCCGCCTTCGGCCTGCTGATCCTGTATCACGTGGGCCTGGTTTACGGCGTCTATGACTGGCACGTGCACAGCGTCCACACCTTCGAGTGGATGCGCGAGGCGGTGCTGGTCACCAATCCGTGGCGGCTGACGCTGCTGTTCCTGGTGTCGGGGGCGGCGCTGCGGTTCATGACCCTGCGGCGCACGCCGCGCGAGGTGGCCCGCGCCCGGTTTGCGCGGCTGGCGCCGCCGCTGCTGTTCGGGGCGGCGGTCCTGGTCCCCATCCAGTCGTGGATCGAGGCGCGCGACAAGGCCGACTGGCCGGGCGGCCTGGACGGCTACCTGGCCTGGATGCAGCGGGAGTTCGGCTGGAGCGGCCTGGCCGACGGCGTGCCGGTCAACCACCTGTGGTTCGTCGTCTATATCGCCGCCTACAGCGCCGTGGCCATCCTGCTGTGGCGCCGGGCGGGGCTGATCGACCGCCTGGGCGACGCGCTGGAGCGGATGCTGCGCGGCCCGCGCCTGCTGGTCGTGCCGATCCTCTATCTGGTCGCCATCCGCATCGCCCTGTTTCCGATCTTCGGCCTGACCAACAACCTGCCCTTCGACTGGTACAACCACGCCCTGTCGCTGGGCGCCTTCCTGTTCGGCTTCGCCGTGGTCGGGCGGGAGTCGATCTGGCGGGGGTTCGAGCGCTGGCGCTGGGTCGCGGTCGGACTGGCGGTCGTGGCCCTGCCGATCATGATGCTGCAGGTCTGGCACCCCGGCGGCCGCGCCTTCTTCGGCGTGCCCAAGGCCATCGTGTACGGCGTCGATCAGTGGGCCGTCATCGCCGCCATCCTGGGTTTCGGCAGCCGTTGGCTGCGCGACCGGTCCAGCCCCGTGCTGACCTATCTGACCGAGGCGACCTTTCCCCTGTATCTGGCGCACCAGACGGTGCTGGTGGTCGCCGTGTGGATCATCCGGCCGGCGCGCCTGCCGGCGGGGCTGGAGGCCCTGTCGCTGATCGCCGCCACCTTCCTGGGCAGCCTGCTGATCTACGAGATCGTGCGCCGCATCGACCCGATCCGGCCGCTGTGGGGACTGAAGCCGCGCGACGGAAGGCCGTGGCCGCTGGACCTCGCCGCCTGGCGCGGCGAGGGCGCGCGCTATCGCCGCCGCCGCGCCCTGCTGGCGGTGGGGGTCGCGGCGCCCGTGCTGGCCCTGATCGTGGTGCTGGTCGCCAGCGCCGCCTATCCCGGTTTCGACAACGCCACCCAGTTCCTCAGCGAACTGGGCGGGGCGACCGCCCGGGCCCCGATCATCTTCAACGCCGGGGTCTTCGCCGCCGGCGTCATGGCGGGCCTGGCCGGGATCGGCTTCGGCCTGGCCCTCTACGCCCTCAGCGGCGCGCGCGCGGCCGGGGCGGTGACGGCCGTGGTCTTCGTCCTGGCGGGCGCGGGGCTGTCGCTGTCGACCCTCTATCCCTGGCCCGATCCGCGCCACATGGTCATCAACCTGGGCCTGGGCATCCAGCTGGCGCCCCTGCTGCTGTTCTGGGGCCTGTCGTCGCGGCGCGACCTGCCCGGGCTCAAGATATTCCTGGCGGTCACCTTCGCGGTCATGGCGGTGCTGACGCTGTTCACCAAACACCTGGTCTTTCCGGGAACCGTGAATCCCGCGAATGTCGGCTGGTGGGAGCGCGCCTACGCCATCGTCCTGGTCTGCTGGGTCGGGGTGGCGGCCTGGGTGCTGGAGCGCAAGCTCAGGCCCGACGCCGCCCACGCGGCCTCCGGCGTCGCCGCCTCGCGGCCGGCGGAATAGGCGGCCGGGCCGATCCCCCGATATTTTTCGGCTTATCAACATTGCGTGATTGAAAATCGCGCGAATGTGATCGAGTATAGGCGCGGTGCTGCAATGCAGCATGCCGCGTCGTCTCCGCCCGCCGGACGACGACGGGTCATCAGGGGGCGTCTTGAGCGGCATGAACAAGCTGGCGATCCGGCCTGTCGAACGGGCTGACATCCAGAACCTTTCTCCGGCCCCGCGTGAGCCGGACTGGTCGTGGCTGCCCGAGGAGGCGCCGCTGGCCATGCCGCGTCAGTCGCTGGACGCGGCCGTCGCCGCGCGCGACGTGACCCCGGCCACCTCCCCGCGCACCGTGCTGATGCGCCGCCTGACGCTGCTGGCGGGCACCGTGGCCCTGGCCGGGCTGTCGGCGATCGCGCCCTTCTACCTGTACGCCCGCAAGGGCTGGGATCCGACCGAGATGCTGGCCTTCGGCATCTTCATGGTGCTGATCACCGCCATCTCCTGCTGGTTCGTCAGCGGCCTGATGGGCCTGATCGTCATGCTGCGCGGCCGCGACCAGGCGGACCTGCGCTTCGCCGCCCATCCCGGCTCGCCGCGCACCCGCACCGCCCTGCTGATGCCGCTGTACAACGAGGACGCCCGCGCCTCGTTCGCGCGCCTGGCCCAGATCGACGCCTCGCTGGCGCGGCTGGGCGCCTCCTCGGCCTTCGACATCTTCGTGCTGAGCGACTCGACCAAGGACGAGGCCGCCGCCGACGAACGGTCGGTGTTCCAGGCCTTCCGCCTGGCCGCCAACTCCAAGGCCTACTACCGCCGCCGCACCGACAACGCGGAGCGCAAGGCCGGCAACCTGGCCGAATGGGTCCGTCGCTTCGGCGGCGCCTATGAGACCATGATCGTGCTGGACGCCGACAGCACCATGGCCGGCGAGACCCTGCTGCGCATGATCGACGCCATGGAGCGCAATCCGGGCGTGGGCCTGATCCAGACCGCGCCGGTGATCGTCAAGGCGCGCACCGTCTTCGCCCGCGTGTCGCAGTATTCGGTGCGCCTGTACGGCCGCGTCGCCGCGGCGGGCCTGGCCTATTGGACCGGCTCGGAGTCCAGCTACTGGGGCCACAACGCCATCATCCGCACGCGCGCCTTCGCCGGCTGCTGCGGCCTGCCCAGCCTGCCGGGCAGGAAGCCCTTCGGCGGCCATATCCTGAGCCACGACGTGGTCGAGGCCGCCCTGCTGCGCCGCGCCGGCTGGGCCGTGCACGTCACCGCCGCCCTGGACGGCTCGTGGGAAGAGACCCCGCCGTCGATCACCGACTTCATCCGCCGCGACCACCGCTGGTTCCAGGGCAATCTGCAGCACCTGGGCCTGATCGGCGCCAAGGGCCTGTCGGCCATGAGCCGCCTGCAGCTGCTGATGGGCTGCATGGCCTATCTGTCGTCGCCCCTCTGGCTGGCCTCGCTGATGGTCGGCCTGTTCATCCAGATGTTCTATCCGGTCGACTGGGCCAGCTTCTTCTACATCCTGAACCCGCAGTTCACGCCCTTCATGCTGGCGTCGCTGCTGGCGGGCGTGCTGCTGATCGGTCCCAAGTTCATGGGCGCGGCCCTGGTGCTGAGCCGTCCCGCCGAACTGCGCGCCTTCGGCGGGCGTCGCGGCGTGGCCCGCGGCATGGCCGCCGAGATCGCCCTGTCGGCCATCCTGGCGCCCCTGCTGATGGTGGCCAACACCAAGGCCTTCATCCAGATCCTGTCCGGCCACGACACGGGCTGGACGACCCAGCAGCGCGAGGCCGACGGCCTGGCCTGGTCCGACGCCCTGCGCGCCATGCGCTGGCAGATGATCGCCGGCGTCGCCTTCCTGGCCCCGCTGTGCGTGCGCCCCGACCTGGCGACCTGGTTCGCCCCGATCGTCCTGCCCCTGCTGTTCGCCGCGCCGATCGCGGTGTGGACCTCGCGGGTGCGCGCCGGCGACGCCCTGGCGGCCAAGGGCTTCCTGGTGACCCCGGCCCAGGACGGCGTCAGCGTCAATCCGGCCGTGCTGCACGCGCCGCGCTCGCCGCTGCGCGCGGTCGCCGGCGGCGTGCTGGCGCCGGTCGTGGCGCCGGCCATGGTCCCCGCCCGGGCGCCGGAACTGTAACCCTCACCGATGCGCGCCGGCCACACCGGGCCAGGAACCGCTACGGTCAAGCTCGACGCGCCGGTGATTCCGCATCACCTTGGTCCGGCATCAGACGAAGGGGGTCCGAGTCCATGGCCAGCAAGAACGGTTCCGACGCCAAGCCCGACCTGCGGCTCGTCGCGGCCGAGGCCGAGGTCTATGACCTGATGCGCGCGCCCGAAACCACCGCCGAACGCGTGAAACGCCTCCAGCTCGAGGCGCACGCCCTGGCGCTGGAAGAGATCGAGGCGCTGGAGAAGCTGCTGCTCGAAGCGGCGGCCAAGGCCAAGGAGATCGCCAACGGCGGCGACGCCTATCCCGTCGGCGCGCGCGAGATGGCGTCGCGCCTGGCCGCCGACCTGCCCACCAAGGCCGAGACCATCAAGACCATCGTCCACCGCGTCAGCTGACGCCCGGCTGCACGGCGATGGAACGGCGGGCCGCCTCGCCCGCTTCCTGAGGGACAAGAGCCTTCAGGAGAATCAGACATGGACGACCGTTTCGAAGCCCGCGCCGAGGACGTCGCCGACCACGAGCGCGCGATCCAGCGCGACATCGACCAGACCGACCAGGCCCAGGCCGACAAGACCCAGGCCGACGGCGGCGAAGACGGCGGCGCGGTCCAGGCCGGCGCGCGTCGCTATCCCGAGCCGCCCTTCCCCAAGCAGCACCAAGTCAAGCCGGGCGACGAATCGGCCCTGGACCCCGCGCCGATGTACGACGCCCCCTTCTGGAAGGGCTCGGGCAAGCTAGACGGCTTCGCCGCCCTGATCACCGGGGCCGATTCCGGCATCGGTCGCGCGGTCGCTGTCCTGTTCGCGCGCGAAGGCTGCGACGTGGTCGTCTGCCACCTGGACGAGGACGACGACGCCGAGACCACCAAGGCCGCGGTCGAGGCCGAGGGCCGTCGCGCCGTGGTGCTGAAGGGGGACGTCTCCGACCCCGCCTTCGCCGAGACCGCGGTCAAGGCCACGCTGGACGCCTTCGGGCGGCTGGACGTGTTGGTCCCCAACGCCGCCTTCCAGGAGCACGTCAACGCCTTCGAGGACCTGACGTTCGAGCATTTCGACCGCACGCTGAAGACCAACCTCTACGGCTATTTCAACATGACCAAGGCGGCGGTCCCGCACATGAAGTCCGGCGGCGCCATCGTCATGACCGGCTCGGTGACGGGGCTTCAGGGCAACAAGGACCTGCTGGATTACTCCCTGACCAAGGGCGGCATCCACGCCTATGCGCGGTCGCTGGGCACGCATCTGGCGCCGCGCGGCATCCGGGTGAACGTGGTCGCGCCCGGCCCGGTCTGGACCCCGCTGAACCCCGCCGACAAGGACGCGGACAAGACCGCGAAGTTCGGCGCCGACACGGTGATGAAACGCCCGGCTCAGCCCGAGGAGATCGCGCCCGCCTACGTCTTCCTGGCCTCGCCCCAGATGTCCAGCTTCATCACCGGCGAGATCCTGCCGATCATCGGCGGCTATTCAGGCGGCTGACGGTTTCCTGACGATCCAGGCGTGCTTGCCGGCGGGGGCCCATGCCTCCGCCGGCGCCCAGCTGTTGCGATCGCCCCGCCAGCGCGCGACGCGCAGGGCCTCCGGTTCGATCTCGACGCCGTCCAGCCAGGCGTCGCAGCTGATTCCATTCAGCCGCGACGTCAGCCGGACCAGCAGCTCGCCCTCGCCCGTCGGCGTCAGCCAGTCTTCCTTGAAATCGCGCGACAGGCCGTACCAGGCCCCCGCGCTGCGCACCGGCTCGTCGTTGACCACCAGCCGTTCCTGCGCCCAGCCCAGCCAGGCGAAGGCGTTCTCCACCCGAATGAGCGAGTTGCCGACACGATAGATCCAGCCCTGGCCGATCAGTTGCATTGCCCTGTTCTAGCGGCCCGGGACCCGGCCGTCCTGCGACCTATCCGCCGGTCCCTATCGCCGGTCCCTATCGCCGGTTTCAGGCCAGGACGTCGTCGTAATCCGGGTGCCGCTTGTGCCAGGTCACCGCATAGCTGCAGCGGGGAAACAGTCTCAGGCCGTTCTCGCGCGCGTGTTCGGCCATCGACTGCATGAAACGTCCGCCGGCGCCCGAGCCGCGCAGGCCGGGCTCGGCCTCCACGTGCAGGATCACCCGCGCCCCGCCGCGCACGGCGTAGTCGGCCCAGACCTGGCCGCCCCCCGTCTCGGTGTCGAACTCCTGTTCGAAGCGGTTCTCGCCCGCGTCGTCTCTGAACTGGCCCATGCGTCACTCCTTCGCCGCTTCAACAGCTTGGAGGGCCGCCGCGTTCCCGCTCGCCGGTCAGGCGCTCAGATCGGCCGATCCTGCAGCAGCTGGATCAGGCCCAGCACGCTCTTCACCGTGAACCAGACGCTGAGCAGGAACCAGATCAGCAGGAACAGCAGCAGGAACGGAACGCCGATCAGGACCAAAGAGGCGACCGCGCTGACGGCGATGCCGATCCAGGCGGCGATGGTCCACCAGAAGACCGACCAGAACAGCCGGATCTGCGCGTCGATATGCTGGCGCGGCACGCCGGTCGCCGTCCCGCGCGAGACGTAGGACACGATCAGCCCGACCAGCACCAGCAGGTTCGCGCTGGGGATCGACAGGATGAACAGGGCCCAGGCGATCAGGGCGGGGACCTTGCCCTCGGCCTCCTGGCCGGAGGTGAAGTTCGGCGTCGTCATGCGGCGTCTCCTCAGAACAGCCAGGCGTTCGGATGCGGAATGCGCCGCCCCGCCCTCAGTTTCATCACGCCATACGCCCCGCGCGCCAGGGTCCACACCGCCGCGGCGAACAGGATGAAGACGCCGACGTTGACGATGATCAGCACCGCCCCGGCCACGGCGCCGATGGCCGCCGCCCAGACCGTGCGCTGCTGGAAGACATAGTGGCTGGCCGCCACCTCGCCCTGCGGCGCGCGGCGCTTCCACACCGCCAGCAGCGCGACCGCCGCCGCCACGCCCAGCGTCGGCACCGCCAGCAGGATCAGCACATAGACGGCGTACAGGGTCGACGGCGCATCGATCGGGGTCGGCTCGGGCGTGGCGTCCGTGCGGATCGATTCGCGCCGCTCGCGCACGGCGCGCGCGGCCGCGTCGCCCGGCCGCATCTGCCGCAGCGGCGTCGGCTCGCTGGCCCGGAACGGATCGTACGAGGGCTCGGGCTCCTCGAACAGGTCGCGCTCGGCCGGCTCGACCCGGCGGCCGGACAGCGAGGCGGCCGAGGCGAATCCGACCGCGTCGTCGTGGTCGTGCGCGTCGTCGCCGGAGGGGGCCTTGGGATCGACGGGTTCGGCCATGCGGTTCAGATGATTCCTATTGAGCCGCCCGGTTCGGCGGCGACACGTGGGCGGACAATGGCGGGGCGCCCGCCCGCGCGCAACCTCGACCGGTCAGCGCGCCAGCACGATCTCGCATCCTGGCGCGGCCGCCGCCGCCAGGGCGCCCGGCTTCTCGACGCGGACGGCGGCCCGCACAACCCGGCGGTCGTCAAGGCAGGCCCGGGCCAGCCGCTCGGCGAAGGTCTCGACCAGGCCGATGTGCCCCTCGGCGGCGATGGCGCGCGCCGCCTCCGCCACGGTCTCGTAGTTGACGGTGTCGCCCAGCCGTTCGATGGCGTTGGGCTCCAGCTCCAGCATGACGTCGATCACCAGCCGCTGCAGCCGTCCGTGCTCGTGGTCATAGACGCCGATGCCGGCCTCGACCTCCAGCCCGCGCACGAACACCCGCAGCGCCTCGCGCCGCAGCGGCTCCTCGCCCGGAAAGGACGACACCGGGGAGGAAAGTCCCACGCGCTTACTCCTGCACGATGTCGGGGGTGCGCCAGGCCAGATGCTGGCCCCCGTCGACCGCGATCATCTGACCCGTCACCAGGCCGGCGTCAATCAGCCACAGCACCGCCTGAGCCACCGCCTCGGGCGCGCCGGGACGTTGCAGCAGCGTGCCCTCGGCCTCGGCCTGGAACTCGGCCTCGGTCTGGTGAATGGACGGCAGCGTGGGCCCCGGCCCGACGCCGTTGACCCGGATGCGCGGCGCCAGCGCCTGGGCCAGGGTGCGCGTCGCCCACCACAGGCCGTTCCGGGACAGGCTGTAGGAGAAGAAGCGCGGGTCCGGCTTCAACACCTTCTGATCCAGCAGATTGACGATCGCCCCCTCGTGTCCCCAGCCTTCGCGAAATTGGGCGGCGAAGGCCTCGGCCAGCACGATGGGCGCGCGCAGATTGGTCTCGATATGCCGGTCCCAGCTGTCGCGGCTCAGCTCCCCGACGCGGTCGTCCTCGAACACCGAGGCGTTGTTGACCAGCGCCGTCACCGGCCCCAGCGCCGCGACCGCGCGCGGGATCAGGTCGCGCACCGCCGCCTCGTCGGTCAGGTCCGCCTTCAGCGCGACCGCGCGCCGGCCCAGCGCCTCGATCTGGGCGGCCAGGGCGCGCGCCTCGTCTTCGGAGGCGTGGTGATGGACGGCCACGTCGAAACCGGCCGACGCCAGCGTCAGGCAGACGGCCCGCCCGATCCGCCGGGCGCCCCCCGTGACCAGGGCGGCGCCGCGCCCCGCCTCGGGGACGCGATCAGTCAACCCGGCCGAACTCGACGTAGTTGATCAGGGCCAGGACGGCGACGAAGCCGAGGATGATGAAAAGCGCCAGCATGGAATCCGCTCCGGTTGCCTTGCCCGCATAAAGCGCCCCGCGCCTGGGTTCAAGCGCGCCCCATCTCCTGGGCCAGCACGGCGACCAGTTCGCCCGCCGGCAGCGACCGGGCCAGCGCCGCGCCCTGGCCGGTCCATTGGGCGCCGAAGCCGGCCTCCCCCCGCGCCTTGGCCGCCGCGTTCAGCGCCTTTCCGGCGTCATAGGCGATGGGATAGTCCGGCCGCGCCGCCGCCAGGGTCTCGCCCAGTTCGACGAAGCGGTTTCTCAGGCACCGCGCCGGGCGGCCCGAGACGGCGTCGGTCATCGCCGTGCGTCCGTCGCCGTCCAGCAGGGCGGCCTTGTAGGCGGCGTCGGCCGCGCTTTCGGGACAGGCGACGAAGGCCGTGCCCAGCTGCGCCGCAACCGCGCCCAGGTCCAGGGCCGCGCGCACGCCGCGCCCGTCCATGATCCCGCCCGCCGCGATCACAGGCAGGCCGGCGCGCGCCGCCAGCAGCCGGGTCAGCGCCATCGTCCCCAGACGGTCGTCCGGCGCCGCGGGATCGAATACGCCCCGATGCCCGCCCGCTTCCCAGCCCTGCGCCACAACCGCGTCGATCCCCGCCTCCCGCGCCGCCTCGGCCTCGGACAGGCAGGTGGCCGTCGCCAGCAGAACGCAGCCCGCATCCTTCAGCGCGCGGATGCGGTCGGCGCCCGGCAGGCCGAAGTGGAAGCCGACCACCGCCGGCGGCGCCTCCAGCAGCGCCGCCAGCATGGCGTCGTCCTCGACGAAGCTGCGATAGATCTCCCCCAGGGCGACCGGCGCCTCGGCCCCGAACGCGGCGAAGGTCGGGGCCAGCGCGGCCAGCCAGCCGGCCTCGCGCCGGGGATCGGCGCGCGCCGGCGCGTGGGCGAACAGATTGACGTTGAACGGCCGGTCGGTCCGCGCCCGTGTCGCCGCCGCCATCGCCCTCGCCCCGTCCGCGTCGGTCGCGCCCACGGCGATGGAGCCCAGGCCGCCCGCGTTCGAGACCGCCGCCGCCATCTCCGGCGTCGACACGCCCGCCATCGGCGCCTGGATCACGGGGACGCTCAGCCCCAGCCGCGCCAGAACCGTCATGGCCGCCTCCCGTCCCAGACCTCGGGGTGGGCGTCCAGAAAGGCCGACAGCACGCCCGCGATCTGTTCCTGATCCCGCCGCGACGGGTGCCAGTCGCAGGCGGTGAACGCCAGCGGGCCGGTCGCCAGCACCGCCAGCCGGTCCTCGCCCGCCGCCTTCAGCCGCTCGGCGACGCGGCCGACCGCGACGGCGATCTCGTCCTCGGCGCTGGGCGGGGTCAGCAGGATCAGAAAGGCGCCGCCATTGCGGGCGCGCAGGGTCTGGACGAAGCGCGCATAGGTCGCCTCGAAATCCGCCCTCAGCGCTTCCCGCGACGTCCAGGGTTCGCCGGCCGCCAGCGGCGTCGAGAAGTCGTTGGTCCCCAGATCGATCACCACCACCTGCGGCGACCAGTCCGTCGCGTCATACCGCGTCGCCCCGTCGAACAGGGCGTACGGATAGGCCTGCGGCAAGGTCGGCGCGGCCGCACCGGCGTAGTTCCGCACCACGCCCCGCCCCGAGATGGCGTTGGTCTGATAGTCCGCTTGGCGGCGCCGGGCGGTCAGCGGCCCGAACGCCGACGAATTGTCGGTCGAGGCCCACACCTCCTCGGTCGTGCAGTCGCGCTGGTCCCGCCCGACCCCATAGCCGACGGTGTGGGAATCGCCGATGAATTCGATCTGGCGCCGGCGTCGGGGGCGGGCGCCCGCCACACCGTCGGCGCCCAGCGCGAAGCCGCCGAAGCGCGCCGGTCCCGCCTGGTGTTCGGACACGACCTCGATCCGGACGCGGTGCGCCGCCGGCTCCAGCCCCGTGATCCGGTAAAGGCCGGCGGCGGGCCGGATCATCTCGCCGACGCGCCGGCCGTCGATCAGCAGATGCAGGATCTGGTCGCCGGCGCCGACGCGAAAGAAGACCGACACGCCGGTGAACGCCGCCTCGAAATAGACGCCCGGCCACTGGTAGGTCAGGTCCTCCCCGTCCGAGATCACCCGCCCGCCCACGGCGAAGGGCAGAGGCGTCGGCGCGTCGGCCGCCGGCGCCCGCTCCACCCGCGCCTGCGCGACCGCGGGCCCGGCCAGGGCGGCCCAGCAGGTCGCGGCCAGGCCGCCGAACGCCACGGCGCGCCGATCCGGACGCGGCGGGCCGCTCGTTCTGCTGCTGGGGGAAGTCTGCACGGGCCGTCTCTCCAAAGGGGCGTCATCTAGCATCGCCCGCGCCGCCGACGGCAACCCCGGCGCGGGCGCCCGGCGACGCCCATCTGCCCCGCGCCGCCCGACCGTGCTAGCCAGGACGGATGAACCCGTCGCTGATCGCCATGCTCATCGTCGTCCTGGCCGGCGGCGCCACCGCCCTGCAGGCCCCGACCAACGCGCGGCTGGCCGGGGCGGTCGCCTCTCCGGTCAACGCCGCCTTCATCTCCTTCGCGGTCGGGACCGTGGTGCTGGGCGTGGTCGCGGCGGCGCTGCACACCCGGCCCGACATGGCCGCCACCCGCGCCCTGCCCTGGTACGCCTGGCTGGGCGGGGCGTACGGCGCCTGTTTCGTGGTCGCCGCCGCCTGGGGCGTGCCGCGCCTCGGCGTGGCCATGACCATCACCCTGATGGTCGGCGGCCAGCTGCTGATCAGCCTGATCCTGGACCACTTCGGCGCGCTGGGCGTGCCGCGCCAGCCGCTGAACATCGGCCGCATCGCCGGCGTGGCGCTGGTCCTGGGCGGCGTGCTGCTGGTGCGCCGTTCCTGAGATTTCGCCGGAACCGCCCCCTAGCCTTCACGCTTTGTAACAAGCGGCATGGCCAAGCCGCGCGGCGCGCGCTAGTCATGCCGCCATCGCGAGCAGGGCCAACCCTGCCGATCGAATGACCAAGCTCAGGGATACATGATGACTCAGTGGGTGTACGGCTTCGGCGGGGGCTCCGCCGACGGCGATGCGTCGATGAAGAACCTGCTCGGCGGCAAGGGGGCCAATCTGGCCGAGATGTCGTCGCTGGGCCTGCCGGTCCCCCCCGGCTTCACCATCACCACCGAGGTCTGCACCTGGTACTACGCCAATGGCGAGACCTATCCCGCCGACCTGGAGGCCCAGGTCCAGGCCGCCCTGGCCAAGGTCGAGGGCGTGGTCGGCAAGACCTTCGGCGACGTGGACAATCCGCTGCTGGTGTCCGTGCGTTCGGGCGCCCGCGCCTCCATGCCCGGCATGATGGACACGGTGCTGAACCTGGGCCTGAACGACCAGACGGTCGAGGGCCTGGCCAGGCTGTCCGGCGACCGCCGCTTCGCCTTCGACAGCTACCGCCGCTTCATCACCATGTATTCCAACGTCGTCCTGGGCCTCAGCCACGACGACTTCGAGGAGGTGCTGGACCAGCACAAGGACCGGCTGGGCGTCACCGTCGACACCGACCTGACCGCCGCCGACTGGGAAAAGGTCGTCGCCGACTACAAGCAGGTGGTCGAACGCGAGCTGGGCCACGCCTTCCCGCAGGATCCCAAGGACCAGCTGTGGGGCGCGGTCGGCGCCGTGTTCGAAAGCTGGATGAACGACCGGGCGAAATTCTATCGCCGCATGCACGACATCCCCGAAAGCTGGGGCACGGCCGTCAACGTCCAGTCGATGGTGTTCGGCAACATGGGCGAGACCTCGGCCACCGGCGTCGCCTTCACCCGCAACCCCTCGACCGGCGAGGCGCGCCTGTACGGCGAGTTCCTGATCAACGCCCAGGGCGAGGACGTGGTCGCCGGCATCCGCACGCCCCAGTCCCTGACCAAGGTCGGCCGCGAGGAGATGGGCGAGACCGCCCCCTCGATGGAAGAGGCCATGCCCGAGGTCTTCGCCCAGTTCGTCGAGGTGGTGAACACGCTGGAGAGCCACTACCGCGACATGCAGGACATCGAGTTCACGGTCGAACAGGGCCGGCTCTGGATGCTGCAGACCCGCAACGGCAAGCGCACGGCCAAGTCGGCGCTGAAGGTCGCCGTCGACCTGGCCGCCGAGGGCGTGATCTCCCAGGAAGAGGCCATCAGCCGCGTCGAGCCCTCGGCGCTTGACCAGCTGCTGCACCCGACCCTGGACCCGGACGCCCCGCGCACCGTCATCGCCGCCGGCCTGCCCGCCTCGCCGGGCGCGGCGACGGGCAAGATCGTGTTCGACGCCGACGAGGCCGAGCGGCTGTCGGGTCTGGGCGAGGCGGTCATCCTGGTGCGCGAGGAAACCTCGCCTGAGGACATCCACGGCATGCACGCCGCGCGCGGCATCGTCACGGCCCGCGGCGGCATGACCAGCCACGCCGCCGTGGTGGCGCGCGGCATGGGCCGGGCCTGCGTCTCCGGCGCCGGCGAGATCGACATCGACGAGGACAAGGGCGTCTTCACCGTGCGCGGCCGCACCTTCAAGGCCGGCGACGTCATCACCATCGACGGCTCCAAGGGCGAGGTGCTGGAGGGCGCGGTCAAGATGATCGAGCCCGAGCTGACCGGCGACTTCCAGACCCTGATGGGCTGGGCCGACCAGGTGCGCCGCCTCAAGGTCCGCGCCAACGCCGAGACCCCGCTGGACGCCAAGACCGCGCGCGGCTTCGGCGCCGAGGGCATCGGCCTGTGCCGCACCGAGCACATGTTCTTCGACGACGCCCGCATCGCCGCCGTGCGCGAGATGATCCTGGCCGACGACGAGGCCGGCCGCCGCACGGCCCTGGCCAAGATCGCGCCGTTCCAGAAGTCGGACTTCGTGGAGCTGTTCGACATCATGGCCGGCCTGCCCGTCACCGTGCGCCTGCTGGACCCGCCGCTGCACGAGTTCATCCCCCACACGGACGAGGACATCGACGCCCTGGCCGCCTCTTCCGGCATCGACGCCGAGAAGCTGAAGCGCCGGGCGCGCGAACTGCACGAGACCAACCCCATGCTGGGCCATCGCGGCTGCCGCCTGGGCGTGGCCTATCCCGAAATCTACGAGATGCAGGTCCGCGCCATCCTGGAGGCCGCGCTGGAGGTGAAGGCCCGGTCCGGCCAGGCCCCCCTGCCCGAGATCATGCACCCGCTGGTCGCCCTGGGCCTGGAGATGAAATACCTGCGCGAACTGACCGACCGCACGGCCAAGGCCGTGTTCGACGAGGCCGGCGACAGCGTCGACTATCTGGTCGGCACCATGATCGAACTGCCCCGCGCCGCCATCCGCGCCGGCGACCTGGCGGAATACGCCCAGTTCTTCAGCTTCGGCACCAACGACCTGACCCAGACCACCTTCGGCATCAGCCGCGACGACTCGGGCCGCTTCCTCCAGGCCTATCTGGACAAGGGCATCTTCGAGACCGATCCCTTCGTCCGCCTGGACCAGGACGGCGTGGGCGACCTGATCCAGATCGCCGCCGAGCGCGGCAAGGCCGTGCGGCCGGACGTCAAGCTGGGCATCTGCGGCGAGCACGGCGGCGACCCCGCCTCCATCGCCTTCTGCGAGAAGGCGGGCCTGAACTACGTCTCCTGCTCGCCCTACCGCGTGCCGATCGCCCGGCTGGCGGCCGCCCAGGCCGCCCTGGACGGAGAGCGCGAAAAGGATCGCTGAGCCTGCCTGCAAGACGACGGTTCAAGGGGCGGCCCGGCGGGCCGCCCTTTTTCGTGCGCATTCCCGCCATTCTTGAAAGAACGATGACTGTGTCATGGGGCTCACAGCAGTTCGCAAGTTCATCCCCCCTATGGAACGACTGTTTCGCCGACCTATTTAAGCACTCGCTGGATGGGGCCGATGGCTTCAAGACCATCGCATCTAGGAGTCTATAGAAACAATGCGTAACATTCTTCTCGCCGCCGCCGCCGTTTCCGTCATCGCCGCGCCGGCCTTTGCTCAAACGATGCAAGGACCGACCTATTACGGTACTCTGGGCTATTCTCAACTTGACCACTCGGACGGCGATCTGGGCGCCGTCACGGGCCGCGTCGGCGCCAAGTTTAATCCCTACCTGGGCGTCGAGGGCGAAGCCTCCATCGGCGTGAAGGACGACGACTTCACCTTCGCCGGCGTCGACGGCAAGATCGAGCACGACTACGACGCCGCCGCCTATGTGGTCGGCACCCTGCCCGTGACCCCGAACTTCGAACTGTTCGCGCGCGGCGGTTACGGCACCACCAAGATCAAGACCGAGCTGGCCGGCTTCGACGGCGAGGTCGACGGCGAAAGCTGGAACTACGGCGCCGGCGCCAACTACTATCTGGACGGCCAGAACGGCCTGCGCGCCGATTGGACGCGCCGTGATTTCCGCGACGACGCCGGCGAGGCCGACGTCTATTCGCTCAGCTACGTGCGCCGCTTCTAACCCGGCCCTTCCCCCCGACGTTGCGAGGCCGCCGCCCCGGCGGCCTCCTCCCCTCCCCTCCGCTTCCGCGCCCTCCCCGGCGCGGAGCCATTCCGGCCGTCCCGATGGGGCCGCCCCAACCCAAGGAGCCTTTCGATGCGCAACATCCTCCTGACCGCCGCCGCCGTGTCCGCCCTGGCCGCGCCGGCCTTCGCCCAATCCGCCGCCCCCGAGGCGCCGCGCGGCTACGGCTCGCTGGGCTACACCTATCTGGACGACGCCTACACCGGCGCCGTGACCGGCCGCCTGGGCGTGAACCTGAACCGCTATCTGGCTGTCGAGACCGAGGCCTCCGTCGGCGTGCGCGACCATGACTATGAGCTGGCCGGCGCGGACGGCACGCTGAAGCACGAATGGGACGCCGCCGGCTATGTGGTCGGCAAATATCCGATCGGCGACCGCATGGAGCTGTTCGCGCGCGGCGGCTACGGCCACACCGAGCTGAAGCAGGAGATCGCCGGCCAGACCACCGATGTCGGCGGCGACCACTGGAGCTACGGCGCCGGCGCGACCTACAATCTTGACGGCGCCAACGGCGTGCGCGCCGACTGGACCCGCCGCGACTTCGACGGCGACAGCAACGAGCTGGACAGCTACACGCTCAGCTACGTGCGCCGCTTCTGATCCCGCGATCGGGTCGGACATGAGAAGGGCGCGCTCCGCCAGGAGCGCGCCCTTTCTTCATGTCGTCGATGTCAGGCCGCGGCGTCCGCCAGGGCCCACCGCTGCGAGCCTTCGCCGAAGGGGCGGAAGAACAGGTCGCGATAGTGTTCGAACACCTCGACGATCTTTTGGCGAAGGTCGGACGGAACGACCGGTTCGCCGCGCTGACGCTTCATGGCGGCGACGCAGTCGACGATCATCGTCTGGTGGGCGGAGCCGCCCATGCTCTTAAGGACCAGGGCGATGTCCTGCGCCAGGCTGTCCAGCACATGCCTCGGGGTCTTCTGGGTCATTCGGGAACTCCCCATCGTTCTCGATATGAAACGCCTCGCAAAAACTCGCATGAAGTTCAAGCGGAGCCGCGATTTTGTGATCGTCACCACGGAGTCCGTTGAGACTCCCTTGGCGATCAGGCTTTCCGGCCCGTTAACCCCCGCGCCGCGCCTCAGCCCCGCTTCCTGACGAACACCGTGCCCGCCGAATAGCCCGCGCCGAAGCTGCAGATCAGGCCCGTCTCGCCCGGCGCGAAGCCGTCGTTGTGCAGGTGGAAGGCGATGATCGACCCGGCCGAGGAGGTGTTGGCGTAGTCGTCCAGGATGATGACGTTCTCTTCCGGCGACGGCTCGCGGCCCAGCACCTTCTTGCCGATCAGGGTGTTCATGTTGATGTTGGCCTGGTGCAGCCACAGCCGCTTCAGGCCCTGCGGCTCCAGCCCCAGCTCGCCGGCGTGATCGACGATCATGTCCGACACCATCGGCACCACGTCCTTGAACACCTTGCGGCCCTGCTGGACGAACAGCTTGTCGTTCTGCACCGCGCCGTCGAACGCCGGCGTATCCAGGTGGGCGGTGTCGCGCGCGTTGCGGTTCAGGAAGCCGAAGTTGTTGCGGATGTTGTTCGAGAACACCGTCTTCAGCCGCGTCCCCAGCACGTCCCAGCCGCCCGGCCCGGCCGTCTCCGACGATTCCACGATCACCGCCGTCGCCACGTCGCCGAAAATGAAGTGGCTGTCCCGGTCGGTGAAGTTCAGGTGCGCCGAACAGATTTCCGGATTGACCATCAGCACGGCCTTGACCGATCCGCCGGCGATGAAGTCCGCCGCCGTCTTGACGCCGAAGGTCGCCGACGAACAGGCCACGTTCATGTCGAAGGCGAAGCCCTCGATGCCCAGCGCCTGCTGCACCTCGATGGCCATGGCCGGATAGGGGCGCTGCATGTTGGACGCCGCGCACAGCACCGCCCCGATCTCGCTGACCGGCTTGCCCCAGGCCTCGATCGCCTGGCGCGCGGCCTTGACCGCCATCTCGGCCAGGATCGACAGTTCGTCGTTCGACCGCTCGGCCAGGTTCGGCGCCATGCGCGCGGGGTCGATGATCCCGGACTTGTCCAGCACATAGCGGCTCTTGATGCCCGAGGCCTTCTCGATGAACTCGACCGAGGAATGGGTCTTGGGCTCCAGCTCGCCGGCGGCGACGGCCTCGGCGTGCTCGGCGTTCCAGCCGTCGGCCCAGGCGTTGTAGGCCGTGACCAGTTCGGCGTTGGACACCGACTGTTCGGGGGTGAAGAGGCCGGTGGCGGCGATGACGGCGTGAGACACTGTTCTTTTCCTATCGCTCGGCGCGCGGCGCCTCGCTGCTTGAGGAAACGGCTTCCTATCGCGCGGCGCGCGGCGCCCGCTTCAGAAGTGCGTTTCCTATCCGAACGCGTCAATAGGACGGCGGCGGCGTCCGGTCGAGACTGGCCATCACGCCGGTCGCCCATCGACGCACCCGCCCGCGCGGCGCCGCCGGGGCCGGCTGGTCGCGCGCGGCGATCAGGGCGGCGACCAGATCCTCGGCCTCGCACGGCCAGCCCTGGGGCGTGACATAGACCGGATAGGCGATCAGCGCCGCATGGATCAGATCCTCGACCGACGCCCGGCGCGTGCGCCGCTCGAACCCCAGCCGGTCCTCCGTCAGCCCCCAGCCGGCATAGAACGGCCGCCCGTAAACCGACACGGCCTTGCCCCGCATCAACGCCTCGAACCCCGTCAGCGAGGTCAGCGTCGCCACCCGCGTGCAGGCCGCCAGGCAGTCGATGATGTCCAGCCCGTCCGCCGTCGCGTCCACCGCCGCCAGCGCCCCCGCCTCCAGCCTTCCGGGCCGGTTGCCCGCCAGCACGTCGGGATGGTTGCGATAGACCAGGAAGGCGTCCGGATGATCCGCCCGCGCCGCCGCCACCAGGGCCGAGTTGGTGTTCAGGTCCGGCGCGCAGCCCTTCAGGATCGACTTGTCGTTCTCGACCTGGCCGACGACCAGCACCACCTCGCGGTCGCTGGGCCAGCCCTCCGGCGCCCGGCCCGTCAGATTGTATTTCGACAGTCCCGCCTCGACCACGCTGCGCCCCAGCGCCGCCGCCCGCGCCCGCTGCGCCGGGCTCAACTGCGTCGTCTCGATCAGCGTCTCCAGCCGCGACGGCCGGCTCGGGTCGTAATAGACCCCCTGGTCGTCCAGGGCGACCGACAGCGCGCCGACGAAATCCGACCCCAGCCCGCGCGAGCGGATGAAGCCGTCCTCCATCCGCACCGTCGGCCCGTCGAAGTTCTCGGCCGCCCGCCGGATCGCCTCGCTCTCCTTGCCGGCCCACCAGATCAGCCGGCCGCCCGTGCGCCGGGCGTGCGCCGCCGCCGCCTTCGCCCGCCAGAAATAGCGCATCCGCGCCTTGGGCGCGTTCAGCAGCCGCCGCACCGGCGGCCGCTTGGCCGGGGCGAAGCCGACCGCCGCCCAGTCCCCCGCCAGCCGATCCGCCCGGTCCCTCAAGGCGACCAGCCGCTCCAGCGCCTCTTCCGCCTCGCAGCGCCGCCCCGTCGTCGGATCGACATAGCGGCTGTAGGCGATCAGGGCCGCGGCCGTGACCGTCTCCAGGTCCCGCGCCGCGCCGCGCCGTCCGGTGTCGACCGCATCCGTCGTCAGCCCCCATCCCGAATAGAAGGGCGCGCCGAAGCACCTGACCGGCAGCCCGCGCATCAGCGCCTCGAACCCCAGGGCCGAGGTCACGCAATAGACGGCGTCCACCGCCGCCAGCATCTCCGCCGGCCGCACGTCGGCGTCGATCAGCGTGACGCCTTCCAGATCCATGATGCAGCCCTGTTTGCGCCCCGCCGCCACGGCCGGATGCCGCTTGACGATCAGCTGCGCGTCCGGCTCGTCCCGCCGCGCCGCCCGCATCATCTCGGCGAAGCTTTCGGTCGAGGCCAGCCCATAGCCGATCGAGGCGTCGCCCAGCGTCTGGTCCACGATCAGCACCCGCCGTCCAGGCTTCAGCAGCGCCGCATCCAGCGGTCCGCCCATGTTGGTCTTGGACAGCCCGGTCTCGACGATCCGGTCGATCAGCCGTCGCGCCCGCGCCCGCACGCCTGCGTCGCACCAGGCGTCGGCCTCGACGATCAGCCGCTCCAGCCGGCTGGGCCGCGTCGCATCGTAATAGACCCCCAGGTCGTCGACGATCAGGCTCAGGCTCGTCGCCCCCGCCTCGCCGATGCCGACCGAGCGCAGAAAGCCGTCCTCCAGCGCCACATAGGGCCGGCCGGTCTTGGCCGCCCAGCGCCGCCCCGCCGCCGCCGTCGGCTTCATGCCCCAGCCCAGCACGGCCTTCACGTCTCCGCCGGGCGTCCGGCGCAGGTCGTATTCGGGCAGGAAGGCCTTCAGGAAAGGAACCCTCAGCACCCCCGGCGCGCACACCCAGGCGGGCGTCAGATACGGATTGGCGGCGTCCTGCGGCAAGGCGTGTCCCGATCGGCGAAGCGGCGATCCTTAGGACGGTTGCAAGTCCTCCGCCAGCATCCCTTCCTTATCGTCATTCCGGGGCGTCCGAAGGACGAACCCGGAACCCAGGAGGATATTTGCGGCGCCGGAAGCTCCAACATCGCGAATGCGGCCCTGGGTTCCGGGTTCCTCGCTTCGCTCAGCCCCGGAATGACGGGTATTGGTCGGGGCGTGACACGGCCGCCGTAATCGGTCATGTCCCCCGCTCGCTTTTCCGAGACCCTTCCGATGCCCTTCCCGTTCGAGATCGCCGCCGTCGAGGGCCGCGCCCGCACCGGCGTGCTGCAGACCCCGCGCGGCGACATCCGCACCCCCGCCTTCATGCCGGTCGGCACCGCCGCCACGGTCAAGGCCCTGACCGTCGATCAGGTCAAGGCGACCGGCGCCGACATCCTGTTGGGCAACACCTATCACCTGATGCTGCGCCCCGGTCCGGAGCGGATGGAGCGGCTGGGCGGCCTTCACACCTTCATGGGCTGGGACAAGCCGATCCTGACCGACTCGGGCGGCTTCCAGGTCATGTCCCTGGCCGGCATCTCCAAGCTGACCGAGAACGCCGTCACCTTCTCCAGCCACATCGACGGCTCCAAGCACGAGCTGACGCCCGAACGCTCCATCGAGATCCAGGCCGACCGCATCGGCGCCGACATCTCCATGCAGCTGGACCAGTGCGTCGCCTATCCCGCCGAGAAGGACGCGGCGAAGAAGGCGATGGAGCTGTCGATCCGCTGGGGCGCGCGCTCCAAGGCCCGCTTCGGCCAGCGCGCGACCCAGGCCCTGTTCGGCATCCAGCAGGGCTCCACCTTCGAGGACCTGCGCCGCCAGTCCTCAGAACAGCTTCAGGAGATCGGCTTCGACGGCTACGCCATCGGCGGCCTGGCCGTGGGCGAGGGCCACCAGGCCATGTGCGAGGTGCTGGACTACGCCCCCGAATTCCTGCCCGCCGACCGGCCCCGCTATCTGATGGGCGTCGGCAAGCCGGTCGACCTGGTCGAGGCGGTATATCGCGGCGTCGACATGTTCGACTGCGTCCTGCCCACCCGCGCCGGCCGCCACGGCCAGGCCTGGACCTGGGACGGCCCGCTGAACCTGAAGAACGCCCGCTTCGCCGAGGACCAGGACCCGCTGGACCCGACCCTGCCCTGCCCGGCTTCGTCCGGCTATTCCAAGGCCTATCTGCACCACCTGATCCGCGCCGACGAGATCCTCGGCAAGGTGCTGCTCAGCTGGCACAACATCGCCTTCTACCAGGCCCTCACCGCCGCCATGCGCGCCGCCATCGCCGAGAGCCGGTTCGAAGCCTTCCGCCGCGACTTCCACGCCCGGCACGCCTCGAACGGGTGACGTCGCGTCTGTCTCCCCGTCGCGCAACGACGAGAGGAGACGGCGAACCGCCCCTTTCGTCATCCTCGCCCTCGTGGCGAGGATCCAGACTCCCGGTGTCCAACGATTGGGCGCGCTGCGGCGAAACCGGGAGTCTGGATCCCAGGGACAAGCCCTGGGATGACGGGTTTGGAGGACGGCGGGAATGCGAGATTGAATCCGCTAAGTATCCTATTGCCGCTGCCTCGACCGCAACGATTCCAACGGCTTGCCGGATTCTCGCCCCCTCCAGCCCGCCTGAGCTGCAAACCGTGCCATGCTTTTCTCGTCCCGTCGCACCGGAGGGCTCGTAAGGCCTGCGACCTTGCGGCGGCGGGAGCGGAGGAAGCGGGGGCGGGTCTGCAACGACCCGCGCCGCCTCGCCGGCCGGCGCACCGGACGCGCGAGGCGGAGGGTCGAGGGGGATACTCGGCCGCACCCGGACGGGGTTTCGCAGACCCCGCCGGCCCGCCGCAGGCTTATGGGGTTAGGCGATAAGACCGCCACCACTCGGCGCCCCGAGCTTGCAGGCCAATCCTTCGCGCGGAGCGTCCAGCCTTCGTCGAAACGGTACTCACATCTCAGAACTCCGGGCGAAGGCCCGGCGCTCCGCCCAGCCCTCCTTCTCAACGCCCCGGCTCCGTCGCGGCGCGCGTCGTCGCGCCCGGGCGTCAGTGCGGCCTCGGCCGGAACCAGCTGGGCGCGGCCGGCGGGGCGCAGTTGCGCTGCATCCCGACGCCTTTCAGAAAGGCCCGGCGCATCCGGCCCGCCTGGATGGCGGCCTGGACCTGGCGGCTGTGCTGCTCGGCGCCGCTCAGGCGTCGGATCCAGCTTCGGCCCGGAATGAAGTCGGTCGTGGTGTCGCGAATGGCGTCCAGCGTCGCCTTGGCGGCCGCATCGGCGGCGCGCTCGCTGAGGTAGGAGCCGTCCTGGCGGGGCGGCTCGTCCGTGTCCGGCCCCAGCGCCTCGTCCAGGCGCGCCACCTCGGCGCCGACGGTCGTGCACTGGTTCAGATTGCGCAGGTCGTAGGGGTTCGCCTGAGCCTGCAGCAGCACGATCGGGATCGGCTGCTGGCGCAGGTTCAGGTCCTCTAACGGGGCCGAGACCGCCGCGCCGAACCCCGCGCCGACCTGCTCGACCCCGCCAATGGCGGACCGGCCGGCGTTGCAACCCGCCAGCGCCAGCGGCGCGGCCAACAGACACAGAAGGCGCTTCATGCCGGGACTTGGACCATGCCTTGGAGGCCGTTCAAAGGCGCTTGACGTCGCGCGCCATCAGCAGGGCGCCCTCCAGCCCGGCGTGCTCCAGCGCCGCCGGGACCAGATAGCCCGCCGCCCCCATCACCACGGCCGAGCCGTAGCCGGCCACGGCCCGTCGCGCGGCGGTCTCGACCTCGGCCAGCAGGCCCGGCGTCGACATGACCCCGCCGCCGAACACGATCCGGTCCGGCGCCCAGGCGAAGACCAGCGCCGCCACCAGCTGGCCCAGATAGTCGGCCACGAAACCCCGCACCCCGGGCGCCGCTTCCAGCCGCCGTCCGGCCAGCCGCGCCTGGACCGCCGGTCCCGCGGCCAGGCCTTCGACGCAATCGTCGTGAAAGGGGCAGGCGCTGGCCTGGGCGTCGCCGGGCGCCCGGCGCACGGACAGATGGCCGATCTCGGGGTGCAGCGCCCCCTTCAGCGTACGGCCGTCCACGACCAGCCCGCCGCCGACGCCGGTTCCGACCGTCACATAGGCGACCGCCCGCGCGCCTCGGCCTGCGCCCAGCGCCGCCTCGGCCCGCGCCGCCGCATTGACGTCGGTGTCGACCGCATAGGGCGCGTCCAGCCGTTCGGACAGGGCGCGCGCCAGGTTGAAGCCGGCCCATCCCGGCTTGGGCGTCGGCAGCATCCGGCCGTAATCGTCCGACGCCGGGTCCGCGATCACCGGCCCGAAACTGGCCACGCCCAGCGCCGCGACCTCGCGATCGGCCACGGCGGCGACCAGCTGCTCCGCCGCGTCCTCGGGCCGGCCGGTGGGAAAGCGTCCCTCGTCCAGCGCGACGCCCGACGCATCGGCGATGCGCCAGACGATCTTGGTCCCGCCCGTCTCGACCGCGAGGAAGACAGGCTGGCTCATGGGCGCTCCGATGACGGGAGGAATGGTACGTCCCCTGGGACTCGAACCCAGGACCCCCTGATTAAAAGTCAGGTGCTCTAACCAGCTGAGCTAGGGACGCGCCGTCTGAAATCAACGGGTTAGCTGGACCCGCTGGAAACCGGTTTGTCGTCGGTTTGTGCGGCGGGTTTCTGGTTCATTCTGGATAGCAGGTCAAGGGCCACGGCGTCACCCGAAACATACTTCGTCAGCAGGGCGTCAACGGCGGCCTCGGCCCAGCCCATGATCTTCGCGATGTCGCGCTTCGGAGAGCCCGCGATGAACAGCCGTGTCGCCGCCGTTCCCCGGAGGTCGTGGAAGTGCAAACCGGTCAGCCCAGCTTCTGCCTTCGCCTTACCGAACATCGTCTTGAAGCCGTCTCGGGTCCACGGCTTGCCGCGCGAGTTGGTCAGCACGACCAGGGCCTTCTTCGGCATGGTGGAAAGGATCGCCTTGGCTTCCGGGGTGAGAGGAACGACGACCTGACGCCCGCGCTTCGACGTGCGCCAGACGATTCCATGATCACCAACGGCGCCCCACGGCAGATTGATTAGATCGCCCATGCGAAGGCCGGTCTCAGCCGCCAGTCTCACGGCGATCCCTATTTCTCGGCTGGCAACGGCGAGCAGCTTTTCCAGATCCGATGCGGTCCAGATCACGTCCGACCGATCCGCATTGTAGAGGCGTTCAACATCCTCGGTCGGGCGAGCCTGGGTCATGCCCCGACCCCGCGCCCATTTGAACAGGCGCCCGACGCTCTGCATGGCGTAGTCGGCTGCGCGCGGCTTGGCGGCCCATTGATCGCGCCATTCGAGAAGCGCCACCTTGGCCTCTGGATGATCGAAGGCCGCGACCGTCATTTCCCCGAACTCGCCTTCGAAGCTGGTCAGGTATCGGGTATATTCGGCCTGACTGGACGGAGCGATTTTCGCCCACTCCGGCGAGGCCTTGAAAGCGTAAATCAGCCCGCGAACGAACCGCTTGTCGTCGGTTCGGCGGATCGGCCGGCGCGATTCCTCGATCTTGGTCGAGACGCCGGGTTCCCCCAGGGCTTCCTCCATCGCCCGGTTCGCCGCGACAAGGCTCCCGCCTTCAGCCCTCGCCACCAGAGGCCCGCCACGGAACGCATAGGCATAGATCGCCACACGCCCGCCGCTGAGCCTCTTAGTGGCCTTGTGTAGTCCGCTGAGCCTTGCGCGCACGATATTGGTTCCAAGCCGTCCCGGCGGCATCTGCGCCTTCATTGTCGTTCGAGGTCAAGAGCCGGATCGAGCCGTCAGGCGCCACGGCGATCTCCGTGACCTTCAGCCCCAGCTTCTGGACCGTGCGGATCATCTTGCTGATCGACGGGCGCGCGCTCACGTTCCTGTCTCCTTCTGGACGCGCGAGATCAGTGCCAGAACGGCTTGCTCGGGGGTGTCGCCCTCGCCCCCATATTCACCGCTCGCCTCGCCAAGCATGACGAATTGAGCGCAAGGGTTTTTCATCTCTGCGGACCATTTCGGCCCCGCCCCGTCCACATAGAACAGTGCAAAGTCGCTGTTCTCGCCCGCAGGGACCAGAGCGATGGCCGTTTCGATCAGCGTCTTAAGGTCGCTCACGTTCCTGTCTCCGAAGGGGGTTGTTCGGCCTCCCATCCCTGATGCATGGCGATCATGGCCATCAGCAGCGGGCGCATACGCCAGTTGATGTCGTTCCTCACGGTGTTGACCAGGCTCGTCTCCCAAATCTTGGAGGTGCGAGCCTTGTCTGACAGCATGTGTGGATACATCGTCTTCAGGTGGTTGACCGCCTCTCGACCGATGTTGCGCGCCATCTCATCGAACAGCCGACGCGCCTTCTGCTCTTGGGTTTCCCCGATGACGACGGGGATTGTGGTCAGTTCACCCACGGCCTTCCTCCTTAGGAGCGGGAGGGGCGTCTTGATTCCAGATGCGCTGCATCGCCTCGTGGGCTTTGCGACGGCTCTCCAGATACTTGGCTTCTCGCTCCTCAGAGACTTCGCCCTCGCCGTGGCAGACTGGGCAGTCGCGTTCGCCGTAGTTGTCGCAGACGCAGAGATCACCACCACAGTGGCAATCAACCGTTCCGTCGCCCAAACAGCGAGGGCAGATCACGCCGTCGCGGTCGTCGTCGTACTCGTCCACGTCCATCACGCCCTCCCCAGCTTGGCCAGGAAGGCGTCAGCATCCTCTTCGCCCTCCTCGTAAGGCAGTTCGCCTCCGGTCTCGTATTCGATCCAGTCACAGAGGCGCTTGATGTGCCCCACGGCCTCTTCAAGCAGGGGGTCGGGGGATGCGGGGGCGGCTGCGATCATGGCGCGGTAGATCTTGTGGAGACCGGGCCAGTTCTTTGGCAGCGCGTTTCTAGAAAGAAGCACAGCGGCAGCATTCAGCATCTCCTCAGTCGGCTCTCGCGGCACCACGACAGTCTCCTGCGAGTTGTGCGGCATCGTTCCATCCCACTGGCTCATTCCCCCTCTCCTTCCGACGCGGGGCCGGGCTGCGAGAGGGCGGCAACCCGCTCGGCGAGCGTCAACCAGCGCCCTTTATCGCCGTCAGCGCGGCATGGAGCGCCTGCGCGGTCGAGAGCATCTTCCACGTCTTGGAAGGTGGAGTCGTCCATCGTTCCGCCCGGCAAGGCGCGGAGAAAGTCGGGCTTAAGCTCGACCTCTCCACCCCCTGCAACAACAGGTCTGGGCTGCGCTCGACGCCGCGAAGGCCGCCGAGGAACTGGCGGCGGCTCAGGAAGCCGAAGCCGAGGCCGCGCGCCAACTCGCCGAGCAACGGCGTGATCTGGAAATCCGGCTTATGGAAGCGCAAGGCATGGCGACCGAGGCCCTGGCGGCGAGGCGTGAACTGGAGATCGCCGCCCTCGACGAGAGCCTTCGTCCCCTGATGCGGATGATCTACGCGGCCGAAGACCTGGCGGAGGCGAACGCCGCCGCCGCTCAGGCTGCGGAGGAAGCCGCCGAAGCCGCCCGCCAGTTGGCTGACACCCGCCGGTCGATGGAAATCGACCTGATGGAGGCCCTGGGTCAGTCCAGCGAAGCGCTCGCGGCCCGTCGTCAGATGGAGCTTGAGGCGCTGGACCCGGCCCTTCGCGCTCTGCAACAGCAGATTTGGGCTGCACAGGACGCGGCCGCCGCGAATGAGGCGCTGGCCCAAGCACAGCAGGAAGCAGCCGACCGAGCCGCCGAAATCGCTCGCCAACGCCGTGACCTCGAAATCCAACTCATGGAGGCAACTGGCGATGCGGCCGGCGCGCTTGCCGCCCGTCGTGCGGACGAACTCGCCGCCATGGACGAGACCCTACGCGGTCTCCAGCAATCGGTCTGGGCCGCTCAGGATGCGGCCGCTGCCGCCGAAGCCGCCCGCCAGGCCCGGGAGGAACGCCAGCAACGGGCCATGGACGCGGTGAACGCCGCCCGCGACGCCCTGACCGCCTCCTATGAGCGGGAAGCCGGGGCCCTTCAGGAGACCATCGACAAGTTCGGCGGTTTCGGTGACAGCCTGCGCGCCTTCCGCAAGGATCTGGAGGGGCTGAGCGGAACCGGGTCGTCCTACGCCGGCGCACGGGCTGAGTTCGAACGGGTCGCGGCTCTGGCCCGCACGGGCAACGCCGATGCGCTGGGCTCGCTCCAGGGCGTGTCTCAGACCTATCTGGACGCCGCGCTTCAGAATGCCGGGTCGGCTCTCGAATATCAGCGCATCCTGGCCAGCGTCATGGGCGCCGTCGACGGGGCCATCGGTGCGGCGGATGGGCAGAAGTCCCTCGCCGAACAGCAACTCGCCGCCTTAGATGCCCAGGTCTCGGGTCTGATCACGGTCAACGAGAGCGTCCTGTCGGTCGTGGACGCCATCGAAGCCCTGAACGAGGCCCTGACCGGGGCCCGCCGTGCCGGCGTCCGTCAGTTCGCCACAGGCGGTGTCTTCGGCTCCCCGACCTACTTCGACATGGGACAAATGGCCGAAGACGGGCCGGAAGCGATCCTGCCGCTGGCGCGCACGTCTGCCGGCCTCGGGGTCTATGCCGTCAACGACAACGGTTCGATGGACGAGGTTGTCGCTGAACTGCGAGCCGTCAGGGCGGAACTGGCGGACATCAAGGCCGCGACGACCCAGACCGGCGTCAACACCGGGCAGATGAAGCGGAAGATGGACCGCCAGGAAGTCGATGGCGTCTATGTCCGCGGCCCCGCCCCCGGCGATCCTGTTGAGACGGTAGCTGCCTGATGAAGATCATTCGTCCGATCGCCATCACGGCGGCGAGCCTAGTCAGCAGCGACGTCCCCGAGGATGAAGCCGTCTATTCGGCCGGCACGACCTATGCCCAGGGCGATCTGGTCCGGGGCAACACCTCCGACACCGAACACACCGTCTATGAGAGCCAGGCGGACGCCAACACGGGCAACGCCCTCACGGACACCTCCAAATGGCTGCTGGCGGGCGCGACCAACCGATTCCGCATGTTCGACGCCATCGTCCAGGCGCAGACCACGAACCCCGACGAGATCGAAGTCACCTTCTCAACGACGAGCCGGGTCGACAGCATTGCCCTGCTGAACCTGTCGGCGGGCTCGGTCCAGGTCGTGGTCGATGATCCCTCGGATGGGGTCGTCTACGACGAGACCTACGAACTGGTCAGCACCGACGGCATCGTCGACTGGTACAGCTACTTCTTCGAGCCTATCGAGCGGCGTTCCGATCTGGTCCTGACCGATCTGCCGCCCTACGCCGGGACCGAAATCACCGTTACCCTGTCGTCGCCTGGAAACACGGTCGCCATCGGCGAACTGGTCGCTGGCCTGTCCCGTGAACTCGGGGACGCCAGTTATGGCGCCAGCGTCGGTATCCTCGACTTCAGCCTGAAGGAGCGGGACACCTTCGGCAATGTCCGAGTGGTGGAGCGGGCCTACAGCAAGCGGGCGAACTTCACCCTCTACATGGATGCCGGGATGACGGACGACGTGGTTCGCATCCTGTCCCGCTACCGCGCCACCCCGGCCGTCTATGTGGCGGCGGGGAACTACGACAGCACCACTATCTACGGCTACTTCCGCGACTTCTCCGTCGAGATCGCAGGGCCGAACCATTCCGTCTGCTCACTGGAGCTGGAGGGCCTTACCTGATGCCTGCACCCACGATTTCCGACCTTCCGACACCGCCTTCGCGGGGCGACGCGCCCGACGTCTTCGCCAGCCGTGCGGACGCCTTTCTTGGCGCCCTGCCGAACTTTGCCGACGAGACGAATGCCGTCGGTGCCTACGTGGACGACAAGGCCGACGAGATCGAAAACATCGTGGCCAACGCCGGCTACGTCGGAACGTCAACCTCGACGGTGACCCTTGGGACCGGCTCCAAGTCGTTCACGACCCAAGCAGACCTGGCCTATATCCCCGGCGTCTACGTCGCGGTCGTGGACAGCACGGCGCCGACTGTGAACTCCATGATCGGCGTGGTGACGGCTTACAACGGCGACACCGGCGCCCTGACCATCAACTCGCTGCTGTCCAAGGGAACGGGTGACGTCTCGACCTGGGCCATCAGTTTGTCGGGGCCGCCGGGATCGGACGCCACTGTCACCAAGTCCGCGGTCGAGGCCGCTGTAGGTGGTCCGGTCGCCCTTCGCACCGACACGACCGTCACCATCTCTGGCACGACGCATACGCTGGACGAAGCCGACAACGGCAAGGTCCATCGGTTCACCTCCTCGACGGCCGTGACGATCACGATGCCGAATAGCCTCTCTGAGGGATGGAACGCGATCTGGCGTCAAGTTGGGGCGGGGCAACTGACCTTTTCGACGGGCTCTGGCGCCACGCGGCGCAATCGCTTGGGTCATACCAAGTCGGCAGGCCAATATGCCGAAGGAGCGCTCGCAGTGGATAGCAATTCCGGTGGCGCCTCGGCTGTGTATTACTTTAGCGGGGATACCGCGCCATGAGCCGGCTAACCCGACGTGGCGTCATTGGCGCGGCCTTTCTCGCCGCCCCCGGCCAAGTCGATTTGGCGGCCGGCACCACCTCTTGGGTCGTGCCGGAAGGCGTCTACTCCATCAGCATCGTCGCTGTTGGCGGCGGAGGCGCGGGCGCTCGCGTCTCAAATCCGGCTGTCACCCCGTCCGGCGGCGGCGGTGGTGGAGAGTTGCGATACCGAAACGCGGTGACCGTCACACCGGGTGAAACCCTGTCCGTCAGGGTGCCGTACGACATCGGGACCCTCAATTCCGAGACTGTCGGCAGCACGAACGTTTCGACTTACTTGAAGCGGGGCGCCACCACTCTCATCGAGGCGATGCCTGGACAGGGCGGCCGCTTGGATGGAGTTCGGGCGAACGGCGGCACGGGCGGCTCTGGCGGTTCGGGCTTCGACGGAGGCAAGGGCGGGTTCGGTTACACCTCCGGGTCATATCGCGGTGGCGGTGGCGGGGCGGGTGGCTATGCTGGCGCTGGAGGCGATGGCGGCGCGACAGATGGCGGCTCTAGCGCGGCTGGAACCAACGGCAGCGGTGGGGGCGGTGGCGGTGGGGGCGCAAGCGCCGGCAATGGCGGTGGCGGCGGGGGCGTAGGCGTTCTGGGTCAAGGCTCGTCGGGCTCCGGGGGTAGTCTTTCAGCCGGCGGCGGCGGCGGCTCTGGCGGTACGCCAGGGCAAGGCGGTGGCGGATCGGTCGGCTTCGGCGGACCATATGGTGGTGGCGGGGGCGGAACGACCGTCGGGACAGGCGCCGGGGCAGGTGCTGGCGCCGCTGGTCGCTTGCGCATCATCTGGGGTGAAGTCGGCGGCGTTCCGCGCGCCTTCCCCAGTACTAACGCAAGTAACGTCTGATGACCGTCCATCTCCGCTTTCAGGACACCCTGCACCTGCGGGTTCCCGAATGGATCGCGGCGGCCATGATGGCGGATTGGGGCCGGAAGCTTTTGGCCCACGACGACATCTTCGCCCGTCAGTCCAGCTTCGCGGGGATGGCGGCCATCATGCCTCAATGGGCGTGGGGCGTCTGGGCTCTGATCCTCGGGGGGCTTGGGCTGATCGCCCTGGCCATCAACGGCTTCTGGGTCGCGACACCCTTCCTCCGCATGGCGGCTTCGTTCGGCCGCCTCTTCCTCTGGCTTCAAATCCAGTTCGGCCTTCTGGCGGCAGGCCTGCCTACGACTGGAACCAGCATCTACATCGGGATCGCCGCCCTGGAACTATGGAACCTGTATCGGGCGGGTGGTGACGCTCGCCGCGCCGTATCGTGACCGGAGGCTCGAATAGTGCCCACTTCCGCACCTTCGAGCGGCCCGGAGTGGGTGGCTTGGCTGATCTATCTCGCGGCCGGCCTCGGAGCGTTCGTTTCCGTCGTGCAGGGCTGGCGGGCGGCGAAAAAGCCCCAGAGCGCCACGGCGGCCATTGTGGCAGGCGACATCATGTCGACCAAGCCGATGCAGGAACTGGCGCGAGAAGTCGCAGCGCTGACCCACAGCACCGATCACGTCGTCGAGGGCCTGAACCTTCTGCGTGAGGAACAGGCCCGAACCACTGAAGCCGTCATGCGCCAGCACGACGCCGAACGGGCCACGGAGAGCGCCGTCCGCGACCTCTGCCGCACCATCGACCGCCGCCTGACCTGACCTTTCCCCGGCCTAGCCACGGCCCATCCCCAGACAATCTGGAGCCTATCCATGCGACCGATTCCTGATCGGGCGGCGAGCTTCATCGCCCGACACGAGAGCCTGCGCCTTGTGGCGTATGACGACCTGAACCCGAACCGGCGCTCCTTCGCCTCGGTCGCGGACGTGAAGGGCAAGGCGACCATCGGCTGGGGCCACACCGCGACGGTCTCTCCGCAGGACGTGGTTGATCGCCGCCGCATCACCCAGGCCGAGGCCCGCGCCCTGCTGCTGCAAGACCTGAACGAGGCTCGCCGCAAGCTCTATCAGGTGGTGAAGTCGCCCGTCATCGACAGCCTGACCGAGAACCAATACGCGGCGATCCTGTCGTTCGTGTTCAACCTGGGCGCCAACCCCGGCTGGACCATCTGGAAGCGGCTGAACGCGCGGCAATACGATCAGGTGCCGGCGCAGATGGCGCGGTTCGTCAATGCGAGGGTCAACGGCAAGCTGAAGAAGCTGGACGGCCTGGTCGAGCGCCGCAACGCCGAGATCGCCCTATGGTCCACCGCTGAGCCTGGCTCCTTGGCGGAAAGCCCGCCGTCGTCCGTCACCCGCGCGATACCGACGCCGCCGACGCCCGTCGAGGCCAAGCCGCTGGTCCAGTCCAATACCGCCATCACGGCCGCCACTCAGGTCGTGACCGGCGTGTCGGCTGGCGCCGTGGCGATCCAGCAGACGGTCGCGCCACAAGCCATGCAGGCCGAGGTGCTTCAGAAGCTGGTCTCGATCCTCGCCATCGTCATCACCGTGTGCGGAGTTCTGCTGCTGGTCTTTCAGTGGATGAAGCGTAGAGAGGCCAAGCGGTGACCTTCCTCCCCCTCATTCTTCGCAACTGGGGCCTGATCGCGCGCGCGGGCGCACGCCTCCCCTTCTGACTAACCCCAAAATCTGATTTGATCCCGGAGGCCCCATGGTGGTGCAACCCTACGTCTTCACGCGCGGTGAAACCGTGTCGGTGGCGCTCGAAAACATGGACGGAGCGGAAGTCACCGACTTCGCGGCTGGGCTGAAGCGCCGCGACAGCCCCTTCGCAGACCCCAAGGGCGCTGTCCTCGCCTACATGACCGCAGAGGCCCGCCAGAGTCTCGGAGACGGCCTTGGGGGGGGCTGGCTGCTGTCGCTCACCCCGGCGCAGTCCCTGGCCCTCACGCCAGGCTTCTACGCCCTCGACGCCCGCCTGACGATTGGCGAGTTTGTCGAGATAACCGACACCGTGACGATCCAGATCAAGGCCGGGGTCATGGAGAGCGCCAGATGATCGCGCGGTTCCGCTGGATCGCTCAGCAAGGCCCGACTCCTTCGGTAATCGCCGCCGTGATCGGTCCAAAAGGCGACCAAGGCCCTCAGGGCGAAACCGGCCCCCAAGGCCCTCAGGGCGAAACCGGCCCCCAGGGCGTCCAGGGCGAAACCGGCCCCCAGGGTCCGAAGGGCGACACGGGCGAAACCGGCGCGCAGGGGCCGAAGGGCGACACGGGCGCGCAGGGGGTGAAAGGCGATAAGGGAGATGCCGCCTGGTTGCCCGTCTACGCCAACGTGGCAGAGGGAGCCCGCCGTGTGCTGCGCGTTGTGGACTGGACGGGCGGTCAAGGGACCAAGCCCGCGACGGGCAAATACCTCGGCCCCGCTGGTTTTGTGGACACGGCGGCAGAGGCGACGGACATTCGCGGCGCGGCGGGCGCAGGCACCGGCGACATGCTAGGGTCCAACAATCTTAGCGACGTCACGGACAAGGCCACGGCCCGGCAGAACCTGTCGGTGTGGTCGCGTGCAGAAATCGGCCCGGTTGACGCCGACTATCTGTCCATCATCGACGCCGCTGATCCGGCTGGGCTGTCGTTTGCGCCCACGGGGATCAACTTCGCCAAGAACACGGGGCGGCTGGATTATGTGGATGCGGCGTCGGCGGCTGTTCCGGGCCTGACCTACACCCGCACGGGCGCTGCTACGGCATGGCGGAAAGACGGAACGCTGGCTGAGTTCGCGCCGAACGCGCCCCGTATCACCGACCGGGGGGTGCTGATCGAGGGGCAGAGGACGAACGTTTTAACCAATAACGCTTGGACAGATGTCACCTCGATCCCCACACCGTGGAATGAATTGCCTGGAGGGGTGATCGAAGTAGCTGCGTCGAAGCTTTCGACCTCGATTAAGGCTCGAAAGTTCACAACAAGCACTAGCCGTAGCTTCTTAATCTCTACGAGCGCCGCCTCAGGATTTGTTCTTGCTCCCAATATCACCTACTGTTTCTCAGTATTTGTTGAGGAAGTCTCCGCAGGTATCCCGGCCAAAGAGGTAATCCATACTGGATATACACCCAGTGATGCGGTGATTGCCTATCCTGTGTGTTCTGCAAACCCCTCTGGTGGGGCTAACGGTATTGTTCAGCCCGGCAGACTCCATATTCTTGTAACCTCCTCAACAGGAGGCAGTTCGACTCAGTGGCGTGCCGGATTAGGAGTATTGGCCCCCGTTACTGGGTCAATAACGCTGTCTCTTCCTCAGCTCGAACAAGCCTCTACCGCCACTAGCCCTATCATCACCACAGGCGCTGCGGCGACGCGGGGGGCGGATAATCTGGCGCTCGTCCTGCCCGCTGGAGTGACGAGCTACAGCGCCGAATACGGCGACAACCTGACAGCGACCGGACCAGCGACACCTGGCCCATTCGACCTCGCTACAGGGAGGCCGTGGCTCAATAGCGCCCTGCGGAGGATCATCTTCTCATGATCGACATCATCGGCCCCCTCTACGACCCGCACCCCACCGATCCCGAGGGCGAACCCACCCTGCTGCCGGGCTTCCACGTCAACGTCACGACCGACTATCTGGCCGAGCATCCTGAACTCGCCGCCTTCGTGGTCGAGCCGTCGCCGCTGCGGCGCGTCTGGGCCGGTGACGACCCCGACAACCCAATCGTGACTGTCCCGCTGCGTTTCGACGACGAGGCCGAGGGCCGCACCTACTTCCCGGAGGCCGAACATGGCGATGTCTGATAATATCAGCGCGGCCCTGAGCGCGGTGATGCGGGCCATCAGCCTAAACCGCATACAGGTGGATCAAGCCATCGCTAAAAAGCAGGATGCCCTGCCCCCGATGGTAGTCCTGCCCGACGCCGCCACCATCGCTGTCGATCTGGCGTCTGGGACCAACTTCGTCGTCACGCTCGCCGGCAACCGCACTCTTGGGGCGCCGTCGAACGCCAAGCCGGGGATGACGGGCACGATCCTAATCAAGCAGGACGCCACAGGCTCCCGGACGCTGGCCTACAACGCGGCCTGGAAGCCGTTCGGATCGACGCCCGCCCTGTCCACGGCTGCCAACGCCGTCGATCTGCTGACCTTCATCGTCGAGGACAGCGGCAAGGTCCGCTTCACCCTGGACAAGGGAGGGGCGGCCTGATGCTGCATATGCCGACACCGATGCTGATGACATCTTTCCTCTGGCGCTTTCGTGGCCCGCTGGTGCTGACGGTCGCGGTGCTGGCGTCGATCACGTCCGTCTCTATGGCGTTCAAGGCTGGTCAGGAAGCCCGCGCGCGCCGTGTCGCTGAAGGTCAGGTTGCCGTGCTGGACAAGGCCATCAACGAGCCCGTCGTAGGTCTCCGTGACCGCCTGTCCGCCTGCACCGCAGACCTCGGCAACGCCAAGACCGCCGTGGAGGCCCAAAATCAGGCCGTGGACGCCCTCAAGGCCGAAGCCGACGCCAGAGACGCCCGCGCCCGTGAAGCGGTCTCAGCGGCTCAGAATAGGGCAAGGACGGCAGAACGTCGTGTCCAGGCCCTGCTGCAATCCTCTCCCCGTGAAGGCGAGACGCCGTGTGTCGCTGCGGAGAGGGTGATTAGGGAGCAGCTGGGGTAAGAGGCCCCTTTTCTCAGGAGGGGCCGGAACCTGCCCAGCTATGAGGGCTGGGAGCACTACGCCCGGCGATCAACTCGGGCGGCTTGCCGAAGCAAGTCTCAGATGCGGAGCGGCCCAAAGTTCTGAGGCCGAGAACCGTCCGCGACACAGCACCGAGAACAACGCTGCGAAAAAATTCTCTCACAACTGGAGCCTAAGTCAATGCGCTATCCAGCCTTCGCCCTGTGCCTGCTGCTGACCGCCTGTGCGACGAAGCCGGAGCCCGAGCCGCAGATTCGCACCGTTGTTCAGGAAGTCCGTGTGCCGGTCCCGGTCGATTGTGGCCCAGACGTTGGACCCCGCCCCGCCTACGTGGCGACCCCGGAGGCCATCGCCGCCGCGCAGGGCATCTACCAGTTGGGGGTGCTGGTCGTGTCCGAACTGCTCCAGCTTCGCGTCCGAAACGAGGTGCTTGAGACTGTTTACGAGGCCTGTCGATCTCCACGGCCGGGTTAGTGCCGTCGGCATTACCGACACCATCCAGCGTCGAGCCCTGCTCCGCTATCTACCGAAGCCGCTCCGGTTCGTCCGGGGCGGCTTTCATCATTTCAGGGCAGCGGCTTGGCCAGCGCCTTCAGCCGGGCCGACGGGCTCATGTCCAGAAGCATGATGATCGCCCGCGCCGCAGGACCAGAAGGACCGACCGTTGCGTAGTTCTGCGCGGTCTTGTTGGACACGCCAAGCCACCGGCCCGCCGCGAGTTGCGACAGGCCAAGTTCAGCCAAGGCGGCGCGATAAGCTTCAGGCGTCATTCTTCCTCATCTGCCGCTATCACGTCGGGCCATTCGTCTCGGATTGTGTCAAGGGCCTTTTTCGGTTTCGGATTAGCCAGCCCTTTTCGCGAGCCTGCCGATGCAGCGAGCGAAGGCTGATATGCAGACGCCACAGGGTGTCGGCGTCCTCGGTATCTTCGATTGCCTCTTGGACCTCCCGAAGGAGGCCCGAGAGCCGGTTGTCCATGAACTCAAGCATTGGTTTTGCGGTAGTCGATCTCCTCCCAGAGGATCCAGTAGGCCATACCGCCGACTTCAACGGTGGCGACCAGATCGGCCAGCTCTTGATCAGTGGCGGTTTTCACGAAATCGACCAGCATCTGCTTGTTCTCCCCGGCTAGTGCTTGATTGCCCTGCGCCGATGAACCCTTGTCGCATATACGTAGATTTTACGCAATAGGTTGGTGCGTAATTTTTACGCATCCACACCACTTTTCATGAGCCCGCTTCCTTCGGGAGGCGGGCTTTCGTCATTTCAGGCGTAGATGCTGTCGGCAGCCGACACGAGACGGACCGTAAGGCGGTCACTCACCGGGGCGTCGAACTCAATCTCTTGGTGACGGCCGTTTTGCTCCAAAAAGACCGCCTCCACATCTCCCGATGCAGAGCGCCGCACACGAGCGACGCGGGCGCCGTCGTCAAGCGCTTCGTTCACAGCGTCCTCTAGGGACCATGTTTCGATCAACGGCATGAGGAACCCATATCACAGATGCCGATGGTTATCGAGGCTGCTGGGCTGGCGGGGTTCTTTGCTTTCTGGCTCCTGCCCATAGACCGGCGCCGGCGGCGGTTGCCAGTAGCCGCCCTTCATCCACCAACCCAAGGCTTCCAACCGTTTCCTCTCAGCGGCGAAATAGGCCCACCATGCATCGTCCTTGTCGGTGAGGGTGTCCAGCTTCCGAGGCCAAGCGCTGGACATATCGACAAACCGAACCCGACCGGGGCAACCGGGAATGCGGCATGGCGCCCGGCGATTGGCGAGGGTGAAGCGCCCTCCCTTGGTCTTGGCTATGGCGTGCAGGTCCGCATCGCCGCCATGACCTATGGGCTTGACCTCGCACTCCCATTTGATCCTGGCGCCGCGCTCGATCATCGCGGAAACGGTCTCGTGCATCGCTCGTCTCGGTCTGCGCCACCGACCGGATTGCGGGCGTAATCGGTTTGCTCGCCCGCTGCAACTAACTGAATTGTCTAGGGGTGCTTTCGCGCCGGTTTGTCGGAAACGTCCAAGCATTTCAACGACAAGGCCTGATTAAAAGTCAGGTGCTCTAACCAGCTGAGCTAGGGACGCGCCGGCGGGCCGAAACGGCCGAAGGGCGCCTTCTGTTGCAATCCGCCCTTCCGGTCAAGGCCGCCGGTCGGTAGTCAAACGGGATGCAACCCCTCGCCGGCCTGCGCATCCTGGAATTCGACGGTCTGGGCCCCGTCACCTTCGCCGGCATGATGCTGGCCGACCTGGGCGCCGAGGTGCTGCGCCTGACCCGTTCGGCCTCGGCCGGGCCGGCGGTGTTCGACCAGGTGGGCGGGGCGGTCCTGCACCGCGGCCGTTCGGCGGTTCCGGTCGACCTGAAATCCGCGGCGGACCGCGACGGCGTCCTGGCCCTGGCCGCCTCGGCCGATGCGGTGATCGAAGGCTTCCGCCCCGGCGTGATGGAGCGGCTGGGCTACGGCCCCGAGGCGCTGCAGGCCGCCAACCCCCGCCTGGTCTTCGGCCGCGTCACCGGCTGGGGCCAGCAGGGGCCGCTGGCGGATCAGGTCGGCCACGACCTGAACTACATCGGCCTCAGCGGCGTGCTGCACGCCATGGGGCCGGGCGACCGGCCGCCGGCGCCGCCGCTGAACCTGGTCGGCGACTATGGCGGCGGGGCCATGCTGCTGGTCGTCGGCGTCCTGGCCGCCCTGGTCGAGGCGCGCGCCACCGGTCGGGGCCGCGTCGTCGACGCCGCCATGACCGACGGCTCGGCCCTGCTGGGCGGCCTGTTCCACGCCCTGCGCGCCCAGGGCCTGTGGAGCGATCGGCGTGGCGTAAACCTGCTGGACGGCGGCGCGCCCTTCTACCGCTGCTACGCCTGCCGCGACGGCGGCTTCGTGGCCGTCGGCGCGCTGGAGCCCCGCTTCTACGCCGCCCTGCTGGCCGGACTTGCGATCGACCCGGCCGAGGCGCCCCAGCACGACGTCGCCGCCTGGCCCGCCCTGGCCGCGCGGTTCGAGGCCGCCTTCCTGACCCGCGACCGCGACGCCTGGGCGAGCCTCTTCTCCGGGACCGAGGCCTGCGTCACCCCGGTGCTGAGCTTGGCGGAGGCGCCGGACCATCCGCACAACCGGGCCAGACGAACCTTCCAGGACGGCCTGCCGGCCCCGGTGCCCCGCTTCGACGGCGTCCCGCCCGCCGCCCAGGCCGCCGGGGCCGACCTTTCGCTGCCCCAGGCCCTGGCCGCATGGTCCGTTCCGGGATGACCTCGACACGGTTCGACGCTATGGAACAGCGACGCCGCCGAAGCGTTGCAAGCCGGAAAGCCGGGGAATTTCTGATGATACGCTCAACTCTCGTTCTCGCCGCCGCGCTCGGCGCGCTGTCGTTGGCGGGCTGCGACGACTATCGCCAGGACGCCGCCGAAGCCCCCGAGGCCGCGCCGCCGCTGGAGGTCGCCCCCTCGGCCGAGGACGCCGCCGCGCCCGTCGTCGCCCCCGACGTCCAGGACCCCGCGCCCACCGCGCCGCCGGTCGACACCCTGCCGCCGGAGGAACGCTCGTCAGAGCAGACGGTCCAGCCCGAGAGCGAGACGCTCTTCTATTGATCCGCCCCGGGCGGCCGCACGGTTGCGGCCCCGCCCCGCCCGTTCGCGGCCCGTCCCGCGCTTTGACCAAGGTTCCCGCTTGAGCTTCAGGCCTGCCCTCATCGTCGCCGCCCTCGCCGCAGCGGCGGCCGCTTCGGACGCCTCGGCCGCGCCCCGCGCCCAAATTCGCGGCGATATCGATTCCGACCTCCGCGAGATGCTGGAGCGCGCGGTCGGCGAGGTCGACGACGCGCCCGAAAGCCGGTTCGAGGCGCGGCGCAACGCCCGCTCGGCCACGGAGTCGGCCGAGGCCCTGCTGCGCTCGGAAGGCTATTACCAGTCGGTGCTCGAAGACGTGGTGGAAGGCGACGACGCGCCCGTCGCCATCGTCTCGGTCGATCCCGGCCGCCGTTTCCTGCTGACCGACCCGACCATCGCCTGGATCGACCCGGCGCCCGACGCCCAATCCGCCGCCGCCGCCAAGGCCGCCATCGACCTGGAGGCCGGCGATCCGGGCCGCGCGGTCGACGTGATCGCGGGCGAAGGGCGGCTGGTGGCGCGACTGAGCCGCGACGGCTACGCCGACGCCAAGGCCGAGCCGCGCCGCGTGGTGGTCGACCACGCGACCTTCACCGTGGCGCCCGAATACCGGATCAATTCCGGCCGGCTGGTCCGGCTGGACGGCGTGCGGCTGCGCACGGGGGGGCGCACGAACCCCGAATGGGTCGCCGGCCTGGCGCCCTGGACCCAGGGCGACCGCTACGACCCGGAGCAGGTGGCGGAGCTGGAGCGTCGCCTGCTGGACACCGGCGTCTATGACGGCGTGACGGTGGCCCTGTCGCCGCTGGACCAGACCACCGACGACGGTCTTCGCCCGATCCTGGTCGCCCTGACCGACCGCCCCCGCTGGGTCCAGGAGGCGGGCGTGACCCTGTCCACCGCCCAGGCCACGGTCACGACCGGCCGCGCGGCCTCCAGCACGGGGGGATCCGCCATCGAAGGTCTGTGGACCTACTACAACCGCTTCGGCCGCGCCGACACCCTGGCCTTCCAGGCGCGCCTGGCGGACGTCGACAGCCGGCTGGGCGTCGACCTCAAGCTGCCCCACTGGCGGCGGCCGGCCCGGACGCTGGCCCTGGGCGCCGCCCTGGTCAACGAGGACACCGACGCCTACAGCCGCTTCGCGGGCGTCCTCTACGCCGACATCCGCCAGCGCGTGGGCAAGTCGTCCTGGTACAGCTACGGCCTGGGGCTGGACGTCGGCCACTACGACGAGCGCCGCTACGACCCCGTGACCCAGACGCCGCTCACCCTGAACCGCGACCTGGCCATCGTGACGGGCCGCGGCGGCTTCTACATGGACCGGTCCAACGATCCGCTGGATCCCACGTCCGGATTCCGCCTGACCGCCTCGGTCCAGCCCACGGCGGTCGCGGGCGAGGACACGGTGCTGTTCCTGCGCAGCGAGGGTCAGGCGACCGCCTACCTGCCTCTCCAGGACGACGCCCGCACCGTCCTGGCCGGCCGGGTCAAGATCGGCAGCATCATCGGCGGCGAGGAGCTGACCGTTCCGTCCGACCGCCTGTTCTACGCCGGCGGCGGCGGTTCGGTGCGCGGCTACGAATACCAGGGCGTCGGCCCGCGCCTGCCCGACAACACCCCGCGCGGCGGCCTCAGCCTGTTCGAGACCTCGCTGGAGGTCCGGCGCACGCTGTTCGGCGAATTCCAGGGCGTGGCCTTCGTCGACGGCGGCGCCGTCGGCTTCCAGGAGACGCCGAACCTCAGCAACATGCGCTACGCCGCCGGCCTGGGCGTGCGCTACAAGCTGCCCTTCGGCCCGATCCGCGCCGACATCGCCCTGCCGCTGAACAAGCGCGAGAGCGATCCGGGCTTCCAGATCTACATCAGCATCGGCCAGGCGTTTTGACCGACACTCCCCCGCCCGAGCCCGAAGTCGTCGAAACGCCGAAGCAGGCGAAGAAGCGCCGCACGCGCCTGCAACTGGCCCTGCTGGTGCTGGGGTGCGTGCTGGGCGGCCTGGTCCTGCTGGTGGCCGCGGCCCTGTTCGGCGGCCGGCTGTACATCGTTTCGGACGCCGGGCGCGAGCTGGTGGCCGGCTTCGTCCAGGGCCAGAAGATCAGCCGCTACGGCCGCATCAACGTCGAGGGGCTGAAGGGCGACCTGTTCGACCACTTCACTCTGTCGCGCGTCACCGTCACCGACCGCGACGGCGTCTGGCTGGAGGCGCGCAACG
The DNA here is from genome assembly GCF_023573565.1 of Brevundimonas albigilva. Lineage (NCBI taxonomy): Bacteria > Pseudomonadati > Pseudomonadota > Alphaproteobacteria > Caulobacterales > Caulobacteraceae > Brevundimonas > Brevundimonas albigilva. The sequence goes on along the minus strand of NZ_CP097649.1, from coordinate 529,589 downwards.
TGCGCGTGGACTGGTCCTACTGGCCGCTGCTGACGCGCCGTTTCCACGCCACCGACATCAGCGCCGACGTCATCCGGCTGATCCGCCAGCCCGTGCTGGATCCGCCCAGCGGCGAGCCGCCCAGTCCCCAGGCCCTTTCCATCGACATCGACCGCTTCTCGGCCAATGTCGAACTGATGGAGGGCTTCTCCAAGGAATACGGCCGCTGGAGCCTGTCGGGCGACGCCGACATCCCGCGCCGCGGCGCCAAGTCCGCCAGCGTGAACGCCGCCAGCCTGAACCGCCCCGGCGATTTCCTGCGTCTGGCGGCGACCTTCGGCGGCAAGCTGGAGGACACCCGCCTGAACCTGCGCGCCAACGAGGCGCAGGGCGGTCCTTTGGCGGGCGCCCTGGGCTATTCGCCCGACCAGCCCTTCACCGCCGTCGCCGTGCTGAACGCCGACGTCGTCCACGCCGTGGTCCGCACCGGCCAGTTCACGCCTCTGACGGTGGACGGACGGTTCGGCAAGAAGGGCTCGCGCGTCTCGGGCTATTTCGACTTCAGCGGCTCGGACCTGCTGGCGCCGTTCGTCGAGCGGGTGGGCCGCACCGCCCGCTTCGGCTTCGCCACCGTGCCCGACGCCGACGACGACGGCTTCCAGGGCGTGGGCTGGAAGCTGGTGTCCGACAATGTCATGTCCCAGGCGCAGGGCCTGATCCGCCTGTCGGACCGCAGCTCGCCCCAGGGCGTGCGCCTGGAGATCGAGACCCCGTCGCTCAGCCGCCTGGTCGGCTCGGACGTCGCGGGGCCGACGGCCTATTCGGGCGTGTTCAAGGGCGACGCCCAGACCTGGACGCTCCAGGGCCAGGCCAGCCTGCTGAACGCCAACCTCGCCAGCTACCGCGCCACCCGCATCGCCGGCCCGATCAACATCCAGGTCCGCGACGGCCGCATGGACGTGGACGCCGACGTCCGCGCCAACGGCGGCTCCGGCGAGGGCGTCATCGGCGGCCTGCTGGGCGCCGCGCCGCGCGTCCAGATGGAGGCGGCGCGGATGAAGGACGGCGCCATCCTGCTGGAGAAGATCGACGCTCGGGGCCAGGGGCTGACCCTGACCGGCTCGGGCTCGCGCAATCTGCTGGGCGGGCTCAGCTTCCGCGGCGACGCCCGGATCACCGACGCCTCGCGCATCCTGCCGGACGCCAAGGGATCCTTCGGCGGTCCGATCCGCGCCGCCTCGGCCCGCACCGGCGCGCCCTGGGTTCTCAGCTTCGACGGCCGGGGCCGCGACCTGACGGTCGGCATGTCCGAGCTGGACCGACTGCTGGGCCGCACCCCGCGCCTGCAGCTGGCCGGCAAGTTCAACCAGGGCCGCATCGAGGTCGACAAGGGCGAACTGACCGGCGCCAACGGCCGCGCCGGCGCCAAGGGCCTGATCGAGACGGCCGGCCGTCTGCGGCTGGCGCTGGACTGGAACGCGCGCGGCCCGTTCGCGGCCGGCCCGGCCGAGATCGGCGGCGACATGAACGGGCGCGGCGCCCTGACCGGCACCCTGGCCCAGCCACGCGTCGACCTGACCGCCGGCTTCCAGAGCGTGACCGCCGGCGCCCTGACCCTGACCGACGCCGACCTGATCCTGAGCTTCCGCAAGGGGGCCGACGCCTCGGACGGCCGCATCACCGTCACCAGCGGCTCGAACTACGGCCCGGCGCGGGCGCAGGGGAACTTCTTCCTGGGCGGCGACCGCATCCGCCTGTCGGACCTGGACATCAACGCGGGGGGCGTCGCCGCCCAGGGCGCGATCGCCCTGTCGAACAACATCCCCTCCAGCGCCGACCTGACCTTCACCGCGCGCACCGGCGCCTTCCTGGCGTCGGGCGAGGCGAACGGCCGCATCCGCCTGACCGACGGCGGCGGCTCGGACAGCGCCGTCGTCGACGTCAGCGGGCGCAACGTCCGCCTGGCCGGCCAGGACTTCATCATCCGCACCCTGGACCTGGACGGACGCGGCACGTTGAACAACCTGCCCTTCACCCTGGCGCTGGACGTCGGCGGCGGCACGCCGGTCCAGTTCAACGGCTCGGGCGTCTATTCGCGCCGGGGCGAGGCCCAGACCCTGACTCTGCGCGGCGGCGGGCGCGTCCGCGAAGTGGCCTTCACCACCCGAAATCCCGCGACCGTCACCCTGGACGGAGCCAACCGTTCGACCCGCATCGATCTGGGCGTCGGCGGCGGCGTTCTGATGGCGGACCTGCGCCAGGACGCCCGCACGGCCGTGATCCAGGCCGACCTGACCAGCGTCGACCTGGCCTCCATCTCGCCGGATCTGCGCGGCCGCGCCACGGGCCGGCTGTCGCTGCGCGGCGCCGGCGACGACCTTTCGGGCTCGGCCAACGTCACCCTCCAGGGCCTGCGCAGCATCGACGCGCCGCGCGGCCTGTCGGTCGACGGCCAGGTCGACGCCACCCTGGTCGGCGACAGCCTGACCATCCGCGCCCAGGCCGTGGACGAGGGCGCCGTGCGCGCCTCGGCCAACGTCGTCCTGCCGGTCGAGACCTCGGCCGCGCCGCTGCGCCTGGCCATCGCCCGGACGCGCGAGATGTCGGGCCAGGTCTCCATCAACGGCCAGATCCAGCCCATCTGGGACCTGTTCCTGGGCGGCGAGCGCAGCCTGTCGGGTCAGGTGGACGGACAGGCGACCCTGGCGGGCACTCTGAACGCCCCGCGCATCAACGGCCGTTTCGACCTGGCGCAGGGCAGCTATCGCGAGAACGCGGTCGGCCTGGTGCTGGGCGACCTGACCCTGCGGACCGCCTTCGACGACACCACCGCGGTGATCGAGACCTTCTCGGCCAACGACGGCGCGGGCGGCACGGTGTCGGGCCAGGGGCGCGTCGGCCTGCGCCAGGGTTCGGGCTCCACCGCCCGTCTGGACCTGCGGCGGTTCCGCGTCATCGACAACGACATCGCCGAGGCTCGCGCCTCGGGCCCGATCACCATCGTGCGCGGCCAGGACGGCAACATCCAGCTGACCGGACAGATCAATGTCGACGAGGCCCGGATCGAGCCCGAAGTGCCCGGCGAGACCGGCATCGTCTCGATGGACGTGGTCGAGATCAACCGCCCCGGCGGCGACCCGGTCGAGCCCGAACAGACGTCGCGCGGGCCGCAGATCGGCCTGGACATCGCCCTGCGCTCGACCGGCGGCAAGGTGCGCGTGACCGGCCGCGGCCTGAACGTGATCCTGGACGTCAACGCCCGGGTGCGCGGCACGGTGGCCCAGCCCCAGCTGACCGGCGCGGCCAATGTGGTGCGCGGCGACTACGAGTTCGCGGGCAAGCGCTTCGTCTTCGACGAGAACGGCCGCGTCACCCTGTCGACCGATCCCAGGCAGATCCGCCTCGATCTCTCGGCGGTGCGCGAGGACCCGGCCCTGACCGCCTCGATCGACGTCACCGGCACCGCGGCCGAGCCCAAGATCGCCCTGACCTCGACCCCCTCGCTGCCTCAGGACGAAATCCTGTCGCAGGTGCTGTTCGGCCGGTCCGCCTCGCAGCTGTCGGCCTTCGAGGCCGCCCAGCTGGCGGCGGGCGTCGCGGCCCTGGCGGGCGGAGGCGGCTTCGACGTGATCGGCAACCTGCGCGAACTGGCCGGCCTGGACCGACTGTCCTTCGGCGGCGAAGCCTCGGCCGTCACCGTGGCCGGCGGGCGCTACATCACCGATGACGTCTATCTGGAGGTCATCGGCGGCGGCGAAGGCGGGGCGGCGGTCAAGGTCGAATGGCAGCCGCGTCGCAACATCGCCGTCTCGTCCCAGTTCGGCGGCCAGGGCGACACCAGCCTGTCGATCCGCTGGCGCCGCGAGAGCCGCGAGGCCGGGGAACGCCGCGACCGTCGCCCGAACCGGCGCTAGAGGACGTCGAGCACCCGCTCGACCGGACGCCCGATCGCCGCCCTCTCGTCGGCCTCGACGATCGGGCGTTCGATCAGCACGGGGCTGGCCAACACGGCGGCCATGACGGCCTCGTCGTCGGCCTGGGCGTCCAGCAGCGCCTTGGCCTCGGCCTCCTTGCGCCGCAGCAGGCCGGCCAGGCCCAGGCCGGTCTTCGTCGCCAGCCGTTCCAGCGTGGACCGGTCCCATCCGGTCTTTAGATACTCGACCACGACCGGCTCGACGCCGTTGTCGCGCAGCAGCGCCAGGGCGTTGCGCGACGTGCCGCACTTGGGATTGTGATACAGGGTGACGGTCATCGGCGGCTCCTTCTGCGTCGCCCTTTAGCATTCGCCCCGCGATTCCCGCACGACCGCCTCGCTGCGCACGTTTCGTCCAAGATCGCCGAAGGGACGCCGCCGCCCGAGGCCGATTTTCGCTCGCCTTCACCTTTGCGGCGCGGGCGTCTAGGTTCGCCGCGCATGCGCATCCTTCCGACCGACCAAGCCGTCCTCGATCATGTCGCGGCGCGGCGTCAGGCCATCATCGGCCGCACCATCGACTGGGCCGACATCAACTCGGGCAGCCGCAACGCCGCCGGGCTGAACGCCGTGCTGGACGCGCTGGAGGCCGAGGCCCGGCGCCTGCCCGCCCAGGTCGAACGCATCCCCACCCAAGGCTCCGCCACCGTCGCCGACGACGGCTCTGTGCGAACCGAGGCGCACGCCGACGCCCTGAAGATCACCGCCCGGCCCAGCGCGCCGATCCAGGTCGTGCTGACCGGCCACTACGACACGGTCTTCGCCGCCGACAGCGGCTTCCAGACCGTCAGCACCCGCGCCGACGGCGCCCTGAACGGGCCGGGCGTGGCCGACATGAAGGGCGGGATCAGCGTGCTGCTGGCGGCGCTGGAGGCGTTCGAGACCCACCCCGGCCGTCACGGCGTCGGCTGGACCGTGCTGCTTAGCCCGGATGAAGAGATCGGCTCGCCCGCCTCGGCGCCGCTGCTGGCCGAACTGGGCGCACGCGGCCATCTGGGCCTGACCTACGAACCGGCCCTGGCGGACGGAACCCTGGCGGGGGCCAGGAAGGGCAGCGGCAACTACCACCTGATCGTCACGGGCCGGGCCGCCCACGCCGGCCGCGCCTTCGACGAGGGGCGCAACGCGGTGGCCGGCGCCGCCATGATCGCCGCCGAACTGCACGGGCTGAACGGCGGGCGCGAGGGCGTCACCGTCAATGTCGCCAAGATTTCGGGCGGCGGGCCGCTGAACGTCGTCGCCGACAACGCCGTGGTCCGCTTCAACGTGCGCGTGCCGGACAGGGCCGCCGCCGACTGGATCGACGCCCAGGTCCGCCGCATCGCCGCTGCGCCGCCGTTCGAGGGATTGACGCTGGACCTGCACGGCGGCTTCACCCGCCCGCCCAAGCCGATGGACGCCGCCCAGACCGCCCTGTTCGAGGCGGTCAGGCAAGCGGGCGCCCTGCTGGGCCAGGACATCGCCTGGAAAGCGTCGGGCGGGGTGTGCGAGGGCAACAATCTGCACGCCGCCGGCCTGCCCAACATCGACACCCTGGGCGTCCGCGGCGGCGACATTCATTCGGATCAGGAGTTCGCCTGGCCCGACAGCTTCGTCGAGCGCGCCCAGCTCAGCGCCCTGATCCTGTGCAAGGTCGCGTCGGGGGAAATCGACGCGGCCAAGCTGAAGTCCCTGCGGATGGAGACCCTGACTTGATCAACGCCGCCGACCGATCCTCCCCCGCGTCGCGGGGGAGGAGGACCGCGCGCAGCGTGGTGGAGGGGGCGACCACGCCTCCGACGCCCGACGTCTGGTCCGCCCCCTCCACCACTTCGTGGTCCCCCCCCCCCGTTGCGCTACGCTCCACGGGGGAGGATCAAGGAACTCTCTGAATGCTCGTCGTCCGCCCCGCCGGCCCCGCCGATCTCGACAGCCTGCTGGAGCTGGCCATCCTGTCCGGCCCCGGCTTCACCAGCCTGCCTGAGGATCCCGACGTCCTGTCCGAACGGCTGGACCTGAGCCAGGCCAGCTTCCGCGGCGAGGTCGCCCCGCAGGAGGCCTGGTACACCCTGATGCTGGAGGACGCCTCCACCGCCGACATCGACGGCGTCGGCTCGGTCAAGGCGACGGTGGGCTTGAAGCGGCCCTTCTTCTCGTTCCGCGTCGTCAACAACACCGTCCAGTCGCCCTCGCTGGGGGTGAAGCTGGATCACCAGACCCTGGTGCTGGTCAATGAATGCACGGGCTGGACCGAGGTCGGCTCGCTGTTCCTCAAGGCGGACCGCCGGAAGGGCGGCGCCGGTCGCCTGCTCAGCCAGTCGCGCTACATGCTGATCGGCGCCCAGCCGGACCTGTTCGCCGACACCGTGCTGGCCGAATTGCGCGGCGTCTTCACCCCGGACGGCGCCTGCCCCTTCTGGGACCATGTGGCGCACAAATTCTTCCCGATGGAGTTCGACGACGCCGACCGGATGACGGGCTCCACCGACAAGCAGTTCATCCTGGACCTGGCCCCGCGCCACCCGATCTACGTCGAACTGCTGCCCGAGCCCGCCCGCGCCGTGATCGGCAAGGTGCACCCGCAAGGGGTGCCCGCCATGGCCCTGCTGGAGAGCGAGGGCTTCCGCCCGAACGGCCTGGTCGACATCTTCGACGCGGGGCCGACCGTGTCGTGCCCGCGCGACATGATCCGCACCGTTCGCGACGCCCGCGCCCTGACCGTCGAGATCGCGACAGAGATCGAGGCCGAACTGCCCGCCCTGATCTCGACCGACAGCGTCGCCGGATTCCGCGCCGTGCGCGCCAAGGCCGACATCGAGGGCGACGCCGTGCGCCTGACCGCCGAGACGGCGGCCGCGCTCAAGGTCAAGGCCGGCGCGAGCGTGCGAGTGAAGACATGACCCGCACCTTCCGGCCCATCCCGGCGATAGCCGGGACCCAGTCCCTTGGTCCCGCGCTCGGCGGCTTGAAAGGTTCGTCACAACGGGCACAACGACTTGCACAAAGGACACAACGAAGTCGCACCACGCTCCACCCTCGTTGTGTTCGTTGTGATCCCGCTGTGCACGTTGTGATGAACCCGCCTTCGGCGGAACGGAAAAAACTCACATGACCAGCTTCACCTCCACCGATCCCGCCACCGGCGCCGTCAACTGGCAGGGCCAGGCCGCCAGCCCGGCCCAGGTCCAGGCCGCCGTGGACGCCGCCCGCGCCGCCTTCCCCGACTGGGCCGACCGTCCGCGCCAGGACCGGATCGACGCGGTGAAGCGCTATCAGGCCGTGCTGAAGGATCGCGCGCCCCAGATCGCCGAGGCCATCAGCCGCGAGACCGGCAAACCGCTGTGGGAGACCAGGACCGAAGCCGCCGCCATGATCGGCAAGGTCGACATCTCCATCCGCGCCTATGACGAGCGCACCGGTGAACGCAGCAACGACACCGCCTTCGGCCGCGCGACCCTGCGTCACCGACCGCACGGCGTGGCGGCGGTGCTGGGCCCGTTCAACTTCCCCGGCCACCTGCCCAACGGCCATATCGTCCCGGCCCTGCTGGCGGGCGACACGGTCGTCTTCAAGCCGTCGGAAGAGACGCCCCTGGTCGGGCAGGTCATGGCCGAAGCCTTCGCCGCCGCCGACCTGCCCCACGGCGTCGTCAATGTCGTCCAGGGCGCGCGCGAAACCGGCGCGGCCCTGCTGGACGCCGGCATCGACGCCCTGATGTTCACCGGCTCGGGCGCGGCGGGCGCTTATTTCCGCAGGAAGTTCGCCGACGACCCGCACGTCATCCTGGCGCTGGAGTTGGGCGGCAACAATCCGCTGGTCGTCTGGGACGCGCAGGACGCCGAAGCGGTCGCCGGCGTCGTCGTCCAGTCCGCCTTCATCACCACCGGCCAGCGCTGCTCGTGCGCGCGCCGCCTGATCGTGCCGGAGGGCGCACAAGGCGACGCCGTCGTCGAGGCTGTCGCCGCCCTGTCCGACCGCCTGACCTTTGGCCCTTGGGACAGCGATCCCGAGCCCTACGCCGGGCCGCTGATCTCGGAGAAGGCGGCGCAGGCCGCACTTCAGGCGCTGCAGCAGCGCATCGACCTGGGCGCCAAGGTAATCCGCGCCTCGGGGCCGGTCGACAACCTGCCCGGCGCCTTCGTCCGACCCGCCATCATCGACGTGACCGGCCTGAACGTGCTGGACGAGGAGATGTTCGCCCCCTTCCTGCAGGTCATCCGCGTCCCGACCTTCGACGCGGCGATCCAGGCCGCCAACGCCACCCGCTATGGGCTATCGGCCGGTCTGGTCAGCGACGATCCGAAGAACTGGGACCGTTTCATCCGCCGCATCCGCGCCGGCGTGGTCAACTTCAACCGCCCGACCACGGGCGCCGCCGGCGACATGCCCTTCGGCGGCCTGGGCGCCAGCGGCAACCACCGCCCCAGCGCCTATTACGCCGCCGACTACTGCGCCTATCCGGTGGCGAGCTTCGAGGCCGACACGGTCGCCAACATCGAGGGCGAGATCAAGGGGCTGAGGGCGTGAAGGCGCTCTCGATTTCTCCCTCCCCTTTATGGGGAGGGTCGTCGCGCAGCGACGGGGTGGGGGCGGCCTGGCAAGGCCGCGCTGCTGGATACGAAACGGACCTGCGGAGTATCGCCTGGCCTTCCCCACCCGGCTTCGCTTCGCTCAGCCACCCTCCCCATAAAGGGGAGGGAGAATTTTGGTGACCCCCGCCGTCGAAGCCAACGCCGACGGCCTGATCGGGCCGACGCACTCCTACGCCGGCCTGTCGCCGGGCAACCTCGCCTCCAGCCTGAACAAGGGCGAGGCGTCGAATCCGCGCGCGGCGGTGCTTCAGGGGCTCGACAAGATGAAGGCGCTGGCGGACCTGGGCCTGCCCCAGTTCGTCCTGCCGCCGCACGAGCGGCCGAACATCCCCTTCCTGCGCTCGCTGGGCTTTTGGGGCTCCGACGCCCAGGTGCTGGAGCGCGCCTGGAAAGCCGCGCCCAGCTTCGCCGCCGCCGCCTGTTCGGCCTCCCCCATGTGGGCCGCCAACGCCGCGACGGTGACGCCCAGCGCCGACGCCGCCGACGGCCGGGTCCACTTCACCCCCGCCAACCTGGTCACCAACCTGCATCGGTCGCTGGAGCATCAGCAGACCAAGCGGGCGCTGGACGCCCTGTTCCCCAACGCCGACCGGTTCGCCGTCCACGACGCCCTGCCGTCCGTCGCCCATCTGGCCGACGAGGGCGCCGCCAACCACGTCCGCCTGTGCGCCGAGCATGGGGCGCCGGGCGTCAACCTGCTGGTCTGGGGCCGCGAGGCCTATGAGCCGTGGGACGGCCGCTTTCCCGCCCGCCAGACCCGCGAGGCCTGCGAAGCCGTCGCCCGCCGTCACGGCGCGTCCGGCGTCGTCCTGGCCCAGCAGTCGCGCGCCGCCATCGACGGCGGGACCTTCCACAACGACGTGGTCTGCGTCGGCGCCCTGGACACCCTGTTCTTCCACGACCTGGCGTTCCAGGACACGGCCGCGACCCAGGACGCCATCCGCTGCGCCGCCGAGGGGTTCGAGCCGGTCTTCGTCGAGGTCTCCTCCGCCGACCTGCCGCTGGCCGACGCGATCGGTTCCTATCTCTTCAACTCGATGCTGATCCAGGTTCCGGGCGAGGATCGCCTGACCCTGATCTGCCCGACCGAGACCCGCGACAACGCCCGCAGCCATGCGGTCGCCCAGGGCCTGGCCGCTTCCAACGGCCCCATCGGCCGGGTCGAATACGTCGATGTGCGACAGTCGATGCGGAACGGCGGCGGCCCCGCCTGCCTGCGCCTGCGCGTCGTCCTCACCGAGGCCGAACTGGCGGCGACCAATCCCGGAATGCGGCTGACGGAAGAACTGCACGGCGCGCTCAGCGTCTGGGGCGCGACCTGGTACCGCGACCGGCTGGCCCCCGCCCACCTGGCGGACCCGCAGCTGCTGGTCGAAAGCCGGGGCGCGCTGGACGAACTGACGCAGATCCTGGGGCTGGGCGGAGGCTTCTACCCGTTCCAGCGCGCCTAGACCTCATAAGCTTAGCCTATGCCAACGAAAAGAATATAACGTTTAGACTATCGACCGGCCTTTGATACCGTTCCTCCCTACAGGCGTCGGGGTCTTTCCGCGCGCCGGAGCCCTTGGGAGAGCGAAATGGACGGAAGCGACGAGAAACCTGCCGGCGGTTGCCCAGTGACGGGCGCGGGCGCCAAGCCCCCCGTATCGCGCGGCCGCACCAATCGCGACTGGTGGCCCAACGCCCTGAACGTCAAGGTTCTGCACCAGAACGTCGACCCCGCCAATCCGATGGGGCCCGACTTCGATTACCGCGACGAGTTCCGCAAGCTGGACCTGAAGGCGATCAAGGCCGACCTGACCGCCCTGATGACCGACAGCCAGCCGTGGTGGCCGGCCGACTGGGGCCATTACGGCCCCTTCTTCATCCGCATGGCCTGGCACAGCGCCGGCACCTATCGCACCGCCGACGGGCGCGGCGGTTCCTCGTCGGGCACCCAGCGGTTCGCGCCGCTGAACAGCTGGCCGGACAACACCAACCTGGACAAGGCGCGCCGCCTGCTGTGGCCGATCAAGCAGAAGTACGGCAACCGCATCTCCTGGGCCGACCTGATGATCCTGACCGGCAACGTCGCCCTGGAGTCGATGGGCTTCAAGACCTTCGGCTTCGCCGGCGGGCGCGAGGACGTGTGGGAGCCGGAAGAGGACGTCTATTGGGGGTCCGAGGACGTCTGGCTGGCCGACAGCAAGCACGCCTCCAGCCGCTATTCCGGCGAGCGCGACCTGGAAAACCCGCTGGCGGCGGTCCAGATGGGCCTGATCTACGTCAATCCCGAAGGACCGGACGGCAATCCCGACCCGGCCGCCTCGGGCCGCGACATCCGCGACACCTTCGGCCGCATGGCCATGAACGACGAGGAGACGGTGGCCCTGGTCGCGGGCGGCCACACCTTCGGCAAATGCCACGGGGCCGGCGACGCACGCCTGATCGGGGCCGAGCCCGAGGGCGCCGATATCGCCGCGCAAGGGTTGGGCTGGCACTCGACCCACGGCACGGGCATGGGCGGACACACCATCACCTCTGGCATCGAGGGCGCCTGGACCCCTACCCCCACCCAGTGGGACATGAGCTATTTCGACACCCTGTTCGGCCACGAGTGGGAACTGGTCAAGAGCCCCGCCGGCGCGCACCAGTGGCAGCCCAAGGAGCCCGAGGCCCAGACCCTGGTTCCCGACGCCCATGACGCCGCCAAGCGCAATCCGCCGATGATGACGACGGCGGACATGGCGCTGAGGGTCGACCCGATCTACGAGAAGATCTCGCGTCGCTTCCACCAGAACCCCGCCGAGTTCGCCGACGCCTTCGCCCGCGCCTGGTTCAAGCTGACCCACCGCGACATGGGGCCGGTCAGCCGCTACCTGGGCGAAGAGGCGCCGGCCGAGGTGCTGCTGTGGCAGGACCCGATCCCGGCGGCGGATCACGCCCTGATCGACGCCGGCGACATCGATGCGCTGAAGACCGACATCCTGGCGACCGGCCTGTCGGTGGCGGATCTGGTCAGCGTCGCCTGGGCCTCCGCCTCCACCTTCCGGGGCTCGGACAAGCGCGGCGGCGCCAACGGCGCTCGCATCCGCCTGTCGCCTCAGAAGGATTGGGCCGCCAACGAGCCCGAGACCCTGGCCAGGGTGCTGAAGGCGCTGGAAGGCGTGCAGTCCGCCTTCAACGCCCGCGCAAACGGGGGCAAGGCGGTGTCCCTGGCCGACCTGATCGTGCTGGGCGGCACGGCGGCGGTCGAGAAGGCCGCCATCGACGCCGGCCATCCGGTCGAGGTCGTCTTCACCCCCGGCCGCACCGACGCCGCCCAGGCGGACACCGACGTCGAAAGCTTCGCCGTGCTGGAGCCGCTGGACGACGGCTTCCGCAACTATCACGGCCGCCGCTTCCGCCTGACCCAGGAGGAGCTGCTGGTCGACCGCGCCCAGTTGCTGACCCTGACGGCGCCCGAGATGACGGTGCTGGTCGGCGGCCTGCGCGCGCTGGGAGCCACCCACGGGCGGACGACCCTGGGCGTCTTCACCGACCGGCCGGGCGTGCTGACCAACGACTTCTTCGTCAACCTGCTGGAGATGCACACCGTCTGGAAGGCCAGGGACGAAACCGAGACGGTGTTCGAGGGCCACGACCGGGTCTCGGGCGAGCTGAAGTGGACCGGCACGCGCGCCGACCTGATCTTCGGCTCCAACTCCCAGCTGCGCGCCATCGCCGAGGCCTATGCGGCGGCCGACGCGCAGAAGAAGTTCGTGCGCGACTTCGCCCGCGCCTGGACCAAGGTGATGAACCTGGACCGCTTCGACCTGCTGAAGTGACGGCCTGACGCCAAGAACGATGGGCGCGGCGACATCGCCGCGCCCGCTGTCGTCAAGGATTCAGGCGCGGCGACCACAGCCGCGCCTGCTGTCGTCGAGGATTCAGGCGGCGAAGCGCCCGCCCTTGGCGGCGTAGGCCTGGGTCCCGCGCGTATGGACCTGATCCGTCGGCAGGACGGCGTCGATGGCGATGTCGTCCTGCCCCTTCAGCCGCTCATAGACCGGCCCGAAATCCTTCAGCGTCTCGTTCTTCAGGGCTTCCAGGCCGTCGATGACGAAATAGACCTGCTGGAAATCGTCGATCCGGTACAGGGTGCGCATCACCCGCTCCAGGTCGAAGCCGATGCGGTTCGGCGACGGGTCGTCCAGGGCGAAGACGCTTTCGGTCGCCGAGGACACGATGCCGGCGCCGTAGATGCGCAGGGCTCCGGCCTCCTTCATCAGGCCGAACTCGACCGTATACCAATAAAGCCGCGCCAGGTTCGGCAGCATCCCCATCGACGCCGCCCGCTGCCCCCCCTTGCCGTAGGCCTCCATATAGGCGGCGAAGTCGGGGTCGGTCAGCATGGGCACATGGCCGAAGACGTCGTGGAAGATGTCCGGCTCCTGCAGATAGTCCAGCTGGTCCGGCTTCCTGATGAACTGGCCCGAGACAAAGCGACGGTTGGCCAGGTGGTCGAAGAAGACCTCGTCGGGCACCAGGCCGGGTACGCACACCACCGTCCACCCGGTCAGGGCCTGGAGCTTGGGATTGATGACGTCGAAATCGGGAATCCCGCCGGCGTTCAGGTCCAGCGCCTTGAGTCCGTTCAGAAAGGCCTCGCACGCGCGTCCGGGCAGGATCTTCATCTGGCGGGCGTACAGCGTGTCCCAGGTCTGATGTTCGACCTCGGTATAGGCGGACCAGTTCTGCGGAATGGTCCAGTCGGCGGCGGCGCCTTCCGGCGGCTTTTCGAAGACGTGCTCGAAATCGGACATGGAGAGCGTTTCCTCTTTTGTCCGCATATAGGCCCGACCGACCGGCGGTTCCAACCGTCAGTGAAGCCGCATGTCCAGCGGCGCATGGTGGCCGTGGGCGTCGATGGTGAACCAGCGCCTTTCGTCCGCGGGCGCCAGGCGCGCGTCGTCGCCCTCCAGCACGTCCTCGGCGGCGTAGGCGATAAAGCCGCCGTCCTCGCCGGTGGCGAACACCCGATAGAAGGGCTGGGCGGGCGATATCCCGCCGGTCTCCGAGGCGGGTCCGTCGTAGGCCGGATCCACGTCCATCACCACGCCGCGAAAGGCGTCGTCGCGGTGACGAACGATCTGGCCGATGCTGAAACGGGCGGTGTGAACAAGGGACATGGCCCTTCTGTTACGCGCCCGCGGCTGAAGCGGACGCCCACAGCGTCGTTCATCTTCCTGACAGAATGGCTTGGCGCGGACGATTCCGGCGCGCTAGGTTGCGCGGGACGGGCGCCGCATCGGACCGCCCACATTGGATACGGCCCATGCCGGAGACCCGCGGCGCGCCCAAACGGCGCGACGAGCGGTCCCAGCCTTCCCGGGGACGGGATGCGTCGGGTCGGGACGCGCCGCTGTACGGCGCGCTCGATCTGGGGACCAACAATTGCCGCCTGTTGATCGCGCGCCCGACGCGCGACGGCTTTCGGGTGGTGGACAGTTTCAGCCGCATCGTCCGGCTGGGCGAAGGGCTGTCGCGAACGGGGCGGCTGGACGAACGCGCCATGGACCGGGCCTATGAGGCGCTGGCCCTGTGCGCCGAGCGGCTGGCGCGCCGGGGGGTGCCGGCCGCGCGTCTCAGCGCCGTCGCGACCCAGGCCTGCCGCGCCGCCGAGAACGGCCCGGCCTTCGTGGAGCGGGTGCGCCAGGGCGCCGGCCTGAACCTGCGGATCATCGATCCGTCCGAAGAGGCCCGCCTGTCGGTCGAGGGCTGCGTCAACCTGATCGATCCGGCGGCGCAGGCCGCCCTGGTCATCGACGTCGGCGGCGGGTCGACCGAGATGTCCTGGCTGCGCAAGAGCGGCGAACGCTACGACACCGTCGCCTGGATGTCCGCCCCGCTGGGGGTGGTCACCCTGGCCGAACGTCACCCGGAACCGCCGAACTCGGGCGAGGCGTGGTACGAGGCCATGGTCGCCGACATGGGCGCCGCCATCGCCGCCGGCGGCGTCCGCCAGGACGAGCTGCGGGACCTCTTCGCCCAGGACCGGGGCCATCTGGTCGGCACCTCGGGCGCGATCACCAGCCTGGCGGGCATCCACCTGAAACTGCCGCGCTACAACCGCGATCGGGTCGACGGCCTGTGGATGACCCGCGCCGACTGCGAGGCGGCGGCGGACCATCTGAAGGCGCTGGGGCCTTCGGGCCGGGCGCGCGAGGCCTGCATCGGACCCGACCGCGCCGACCTGGTGCTGGCGGGCGCGGCCATCCTGGAGGCGGTCCAGCGCGCTTGGCCGTCGGAACGGGTTCGCGTCGCCGACCGCGGCCTGCGCGAGGGCCTGCTGCTGCAGATGATGCGCGAGGCCAGGAAGCCGGCGGGGCGTCGCCGCCGCCGACGGGGACGCTCTAGGGGCTCGGCGCCGTCGACGCCGGCGTGACCTGAACGGGCAGGTCGATGTCGCAGATGGAAAAGTCCGCACCGCGCGCCTGACGCGCGCGCTGCGCCAACGTCTGGAACGTCGGCGAGGCGGTGTTGAGGACCGTGACGGACGGGCGTTCGCCCTGCGGCAGGTCGGACGCGACGCGCACCCGCGTCATCCGGTCCGGATCGGGCACGATGCCGTCGGGCGTGCCGCCGGCCTTCAGCGACCGGACCACCTCCAGGCCCGACACCACCCGCCCCCAGACGGTGTAGCGCTTGTCCAGCGACGGATACGGCTGGCGCATCAGGAAGAACTGGCTGTTGGCCGTGTCGGCGCCCTCGTCGCGGGCCATGCCGGCCACGCCGGGGCAATAGACGCCCCAGCCGTGAACCTTGTGGTCGGGCGTGCCGGCCATCAGGGCGTCGGGCTGGGTCTCGACCGGAACCGATCCGATAAAGCCGCGCAGGGAGCCCGCCGGCGCCGACACCGGCGTGAACGCCATGTCCGGGCCGCGGCGGAAGGTGAACTCCGCCTTCAGGTCGGGATACCAGCTCTGGCCGTCGCCGGTGCCCAGGGGATCGCCGGTCTGGGCCATGAACCAGTCGATGACCCGGTGCCAGGCCAGGTTGTCGTAGAAGCCGCGCGAGGCCAGCAGGCGGATGCGCTCGACGTGGCCGGGCGCGATCTCCGGCGCCATCTCGACCAGCACCCGGCCGCGGCTGGTGTCGATGACCAGCAGGTTCTCCGGCGCCACGGCGCGCCATTCCGCGGGCGGGGGCGCAGGCGGAGCCGCTTCCTGGGCCAGCGTCGGCGTCGCGCCTGCGGTCACCGCCGCCAGAGCCGGCGTCAGCGCCGCCGCCAGCCTCTTCAGAGCCTTCATCTTTCCCCCTTCGCGCGGATCAGCCGCCTCGGACCTCCACGGTCGGCTGGATGCTGCAGACATTGGTCGTGTTGCCGGCCTGGGCGATCGCCGCGGCCGCCGTCTGGACCCGCACGGTCGGCCGCTCGCCCTCCGGCATCGCCGAGGCCATGCGCACCCGCGTCATGACGTCGGGGTCGGTCACCTTGCCGTCGTCGGCCTCGGAGCCGGCCTTCAGCGCGCGCAGCGCCTCCTGGCCGGACAGGACGCGGCCGAAGGCGGTGTATTGGCCGTTCAGGATGTCGCGCTCTCCGGTCATCAGGAAGAACTGGCTGTTGGCGCTGTCGGGCGAGCCCGCGCGCGCCATGCCCAGCACGCCGGTGCAGAACAGCCCCCCGGCGGTCACCTTGAAGTCCGCCGTGACCATCATCTGGGCGTCGGGCTGGGTCTGGATCGGCAGGGTTCCCATCAGACCCGTCACGGTCCCGCCGGTCGTGGGCACGGCCGCGAAGCCCGCATCCGCCCCGCGTCGGAAGGTGAACTCGGCCTTCAGATCCGGCAGTTCGCTGCCGCCCTGCCCCGTGCCTTGCGGATCGCCGGTCTGGGCCATGAAATTGGGGATGACGCGATGGAACTTCAGGCCGTCGTAAAAGCCCTGGTCGGCCAGGGTGCGGATGCGTTCGACATGGTTTGGCGCGGCCACGGGCGACAGCTCCACCAGCACGCGGCCCTTGGCGGTGTCGATGACCAGCAGGTTCTCCGGCGCCACCGTGCGCCATTCGGACGCGGCCTGGGCGACCGCCGGCGGCGGCGCCAGCGCCGGAAGGGCGCCGGCCAGAACAACCGCCATCGCGGCCAGAAGCTTGAATCCCATACGCGAGATCATCCCTTGATCTTGACCTTCGCCCGCACCTGTTCGGCGACGTTGGCGCTGACGAAGCTGTCGATATTCCCGTCCAGACGGGCGATTTCCTTGACCAGCCGCGAGGCGATGGCCTGATGCCGCGGATCGGCCATCAGGAATACCGTCTCGATGTCCTGATTGAGGCGCTGGTTCATGGCCGTCATCTGGAACTCGTATTCGAAGTCCGCCACCGCGCGCAAACCCCGGATGATGACGCTGGCCTCCACCGCCTCGGCGAAATGCATCAGCAGGGTCGAAAAGGGCCGCACGACGATGTCGCCGCCCAGCCCCGCCACCTCGGCCCGCACCATCTCGACCCGTTCGTCGGTCGTGAACAGCGGGCCCTTGTCGTCGTTCTGCGCCACGCCGATCACGACGCGGTCGACAAGCTTCAGCGCGCGCTTGATGATGTCGGTATGGCCGTTGGTCACCGGGTCGAAGGTGCCCGGATAAAGCCCGATGCGCATGGCGTGTCTCCCCACTGTCGCCTGCTTGTGGGGGTCGTTTAGCAGGTGCGAAATCAGCGGCCTAGCCGCCTGACGCCATCGTCATCGACCGAGCGGTTGCAGCGGCTGCATCGACCAGGCCCGGACGATCTTTTGCAGGGCGTCGGGATCGCCGGCGAAGGTCACGTCGTCGACGGCCGTGATCGTGCAGGCGGGCGTGGCGCTGTTGCAAAGGAAGGCGCCGTCGAAGCCGGGCAGGTCGTCCCTGTGCACGGGCCGCGTCTCGGCGCCCAGCCCGGCCTGGGCCAGGCCGCGGCCGATCAGCGCCTGGGTCACGCCGGCCAGCATGGGCCCCTGGGGCCAGACGATCCTTCCCCCCGCCAGGAAGCCGACGTTCCACAGCGTTCCCTCGGAAATCCATCCGTCCGCATCGGTGAACAGCGCATCGTCGAACCCGGCCGTCCGGGCCGCCCTTCGCGCGCGCACCAGGCCGAAGGTCGCAAGGTGTTTCAGGTGCGGCGCCTCGCGCACATGGACCACGGCCGTAACCCGCACGCGGTCGGCCAGCGGCGGCGGAGGCGGCGAGAAGCGCGTCATCACCCGCGGCGGGCCGACGAAGGTCGGCGCGCGATGACCGATCTCGGGCGAGAACAGGCTGACGCGCAGCCAGCCGTCGGTCCGATCGCCGACCGCCGACGTCATATGGCGCCGCAGCGCCGCCTCTCCGGGGCTTTCGCCGAACAGTTCGACCGCCGAAGCCTCCAGCCGCGCCAGATGCAGATCCAGCCCCCGCACGCCCCCGCCCTCCACGCGAAAGGATGTGTAGGCGCCGTAGTTTACGACGGCCTGATGGGCCAGATCGTCGAGAGAGGCGGGACCTCCGTCGATCAGGATGTCCCGAGCATTTGACACCGCAGCAAGACCTTTATATAACTTTATATATCTTAATGGAGCTTTTCATGAACGTGTATGCGCCGCTTCAAAGCTACCTCGCCGAGAGGGAGGAAATATCCGTCGTCATGACCTATAAGGAGATAGAAGCGCTGTTGGGTCGAAAGCTTCCTCCGACGGCTTATGGCGTGCACAAGCGCCAGTGGTGGGCCAACACGGAAACCCACAGCCAAGCCTTGGCTTGGCTGCGAGCGAAAAGAAAGGCACGCCTCGACGTCAACCATGACCGCGTGACCTTTACCAGCGTTTTGGCGAGCCTGGCGCCTCCCGCCGTTAGACCAATCGACGGCATGGCGGAACTGCACCTGAAGGGCCTGAACTCCGCCGCCAAAAGGATGCTTGAGGATATTGCGGAAGAGAAGGGCGTGTCGCCCGAGGATGCAGCCGTGACCTTGATCAACCAATCTGCATTAAAGCGAAGGGCGGCAACGCTTGATTGGTTCGCGGCGAACACTGCCATCTCAAAGACGTCGAGCGTTGATCTCATTCGGGCGGATCGAGATGGCCGTTGACGCCGTCGTCGACGCCTCGGTGATCGCCGCCGCATTCTTTAACGAAGCGCACTCCGAAGAAGCGCGCGCCTATCTTCGGCAGGGGCCGATATTGATAGCGCCAGATATTCTCCGACTCGAGATCGCCAGCATTGCTGCAAAAAAGGTATGGCGAGGTGAGACGCGCTTGGCCGTCTCAGCGGAAGCAGTCCGCACTATAGACGACTTTGTTGCAAACACCCGATCAAGCGCCAGCTTGGCGATGCGAGCTTTTAGCTTGGCTGCCGATCACCACTTTTCCGCGTACGATGCCGCATACCTAGCCTTGGCCGAAATCGAGAAGGCGCCGTTGGTTACGTTAGACGACAAGCTTATCGCTCGGACGCGGGATGCGGGTCTGGGGCGTCTGGCGAGACGCCCCAGAGGTTAATTTAGCCCTCTTCACCCTCATCGACCGCGCCGTCGCCCCCGCTTTCGGGCAGGCGTTCGACCGAGACGACCTTTTCGCCGTCGGCGGTGCGGAAGATGGTGACGCCCTGGCTGGAGCGGCCGACGATGCGGACCTGGTCCATGCGGGTGCGGATCATCTGGCCGCCGGAGGTGACCAGCAGCAGATCGTCCGTGTCCTCCACCGGGAAGGCCGCGGCCAGGCGTGCGCCCGCGCGACCGCCCAGCCCGTGGGCCGTCAGCCCCTGCCCGCCCCGGCCGGTGCGGCGATACTCATAGGCCGAGGACCGCTTGCCGAAGCCGGTTTCGGTGACCGTCAGGATGAACTGTTCGGCCGCGCCCAGTTCGGCGATGCGCTCGACCGACAGGCTGGCCTCGGCCCCCAGGTCCTGAGCGGCCTCCTCATCGACCTCGACCGGCGTGTCGTCGGTCTCGTCGCCGGCGGCGCGGCGCATGGCGTTGGCGTGTTTGACATAGGCGGCGCGCTCTTCCGGCGTCGCGTCGACGCGGCCCAGCACGGCCATGGAGATGACCTGGTCGCCGTCCTGCAGGCGGATGCCCCGCACGCCGGTGGAGTCGCGGCCCTTGAACACGCGCACGTCGTCGGCCTTGAAGCGGATGGCCCGGCCCATGGCGGTCGTCAGCATGACGTCGTCGTCGGCCGTGCACAGGCCCACGCCCACCATCCGGTCGTCGCCTTCCAGCTTCATGGCGATCTTGCCGGCGCGGTTGACGGTGGCGAAGTCGCTGAGCTTGTTGCGCCGCACGTCGCCCGAGCGGGTGGCGAACATGATGTCGTAGTCGCCCCAGGTCGCCTCGTCCTCGGGCAGGGGCAGCACGTTCATGATGCTGTCGCCCGGCTCGATCGGCAGCAGGTTGACGAAGGCCTTGCCGCGCGACTGCGGATTGCCCAGCGGCAGGCGCCAGGTCTTCAGCTTGTAGGCCTTGCCGTTGGTGGCGAAGAACAGCACCGGCGTGTGGGTCGAGGCGCTGAACACGCCGACCACCGCATCCTCGTCCTTCATCGCCATGCCGCTGCGGCCCTTGCCGCCGCGATGCTGGGTCCGATAGGCGTTCAGGGCCACGCGCTTGACGTAGCCGCCGTGGGTGACGGTGACGACCATGTCCTCGCGCGGGATCAGGTCCTCGTCCTCCATCTCGCCGTCGCCTTCCCCGATCAGGGTGCGACGCGGAACGGCGAAGTCCGCCTTCACCGCCAGCAGGTCCTCGCGGATGATGGCCAGGACGTTCTTGCGGTCCGACAGGATGGTCAGATGGCCCTGGATGGTCCCGGCCAGGCCATGCGCCTCGCCGAAGATGTCGTCGCGGCCCAGGCCCGTCAGCCGCGACAGGGTCAGGGCCAGGATGGCGCGGGCCTGCTCGTCGGTCAGGCGGATCTTGTCGCCTTCCACGATGACCGTGCGCGGATCGGCGATCAGCTCGACCAGGGCCATCATGTCGCCCACGGGCCAGGGCTTGGCCTGCAGCCGCTCGCGCGCCTCGGTCGGATCGGCCGACGAGCGGATGATGTGGATCACCTCGTCGATGTTGGCGACGGCGACGGCCAGACCGACCAGGACGTGGCCGCGGTCGCGCGCCTTGTTCAGCTCGAACTTGACGCGGCGGACCACCACCTCCTCGCGGAAGTCCAGGAAGGCCGCCAGCAGGGCGCGCAGGCCCATCTGCTCGGGGCGGCCGTGGTTCAGCGCCAGCATGTTGACGCCGAACGAGGACTGCATGGCGGTGTAGCGCCACAGCTGGTTCAGGATCACGTCGCCCGAGGCGTCGCGCTTCAGCTCGATGACGATCCGCATGCCGTGACGGTCGGATTCGTCGCGGACGTCGGCGATGCCTTCCAGGCGCTTCTCGCGCACCATTTCGGCGATGCGCTCGATCAGGGTCTGCTTGTTGACCTGATAGGGCAGTTCGGTGACGACGATCGCCTCGCGGTCCTTGCGGATTTCCTCGATCGAGGCCTTGCCGCGCACGATGACCGAGCCGCGGCCCTCGCGCAGGGCGTTGCGCGGCGCCGTGCGGCCCATGATCTCGCCGCCGGTCGGGAAGTCCGGACCCGGCACGATGTCCAGCAGCGCCTCGTCCGACACGTCCGGGTCGTCCAGCAGGACCACCGCCGCGTCGATCACCTCGCCCAGATTATGCGGCGGGATGTTGGTGGCCATGCCGACAGCGATGCCGCCCGCGCCGTTGACCAGCAGGTTCGGAATCCGCGACGGCAGGACCGCCGGCTCCAGTTCCTTCTCGTCGTAGTTCGGCTGGAAATCGACCGTGTCCTTGTCGATGTCGGCCATCAGGGCCACGGCCGCCGGCGCCATCCGGCACTCGGTGTAACGCATCGAGGCGGGCATATCGCCGTCGACCGAACCGAAGTTGCCCTGGCCGTCGACCAGCATCAGCCCCATCGAGAACGGCTGCGCCATCCGCACCAGCGCCATATAGACCGAGGCGTCGCCGTGCGGGTGGAACCGGCCCAGCACGTCGCCCACCACGCGCGCGCACTTCGAATAGGCGCGCTCAGGCGTCATGTTCAGGTCGTGCATCGAATACAGGATGCGCCGATGCACCGGCTTCAGGCCGTCGCGCGCGTCCGGCAGGGCGCGGCTGACGATCACGCTCATGGCGTAGTCGAGGTACGAACGCTTCAGTTCGTCCTCGATCGTGATCGTTGAGATGTCGGAGCCGCCGCCTCCGCCATTGATCGGGGTTGCGGCGTTTTCGTAGCTGTCGTCGGTCAAGGAAGCGTGGCTTTATGCGGCCGGAATCGGAACGTGATCCGCTGTTCCGGTTTCTAGCATTCAGGGGCTCGGGTGGCAAAGCGACGCCGCCGTGAAAGCCCGTCTCTGAAAGGACTTTCCGCATGCACGCCAAGACCCTCGCCGCCGCCCTGCTGATCGCGGCTCCGCTCGGCCTCGTCGCCGCCTGCGCCTCGACCGTCGAAGAGGCGCAACTGACGATGAACCGCGCGCCGGTCGGCGCCGGCGGACAGGCGGTCCTGGTCAACGCCGAAGGCGCCCAGATCGGCCGCGTCGAGCTGCGCCAGGGCGCGACCGGCCTGTTGATCAAGGTCGAGGCGTCGGGCCTGACGCCCGGCTGGCACGGCATCCACATCCACGCCACGGGAACCTGCGAGGCGCCCTTCACCTCGTCCGGCGCCCACATCAATCACGCCGAGCCCAAGGCCCCGCACGGCCTGCTGAACCCGAACGGCCCGGACGACGGCGACCTGCCCAACATCTACGCCGGCGCCGACGGCAAGGTGAACGCCGAACTGTTCACCACCCGCGCCCGCATCTCAGCAGAGGGGCCCGGCCAATGGCTGTGGGATCAGGACGGCTCGGCCGTCATCATTCACGCCAACGCCGACGACCACAGCACCCAGCCCATCGGCGGCGCAGGCGACCGGGTGGCCTGCGCGGCCCTCAGCGCAAGCTGACCTCCCGCCTCCTTCGCGCGACTAAGGGCCGCTGGCGTCGTCAGCGGCCCTTTTCCGTCAGCAGCCGCGTCAGCATGTCGATCTGCTCCTGCTGTTTCAGGATCATCGCGCCCAGTTGGCGGTCGCGCAGTTCGTCCAGCTTCTCGTGCAGCGCCATGATCTCGATCTCGGCCTTGAGGTTGACCTGGTAGTCGTTGGCCGCGTCCAGCCGGTCCTTCTCCGACTGCCGGTTCTGGCTCATCATGATGATGGGCGCCTGGATCGCCGCCAGCGTCGACAGCATCAGGTTCAGGAAGATGAAGGGGTACGGATCGAACGCCCCCCGTCCCAAGGCCAGGTTCAGCCCCGCCCACACAGCCAGGAACACGCCGAAAGCGCTGATGAAGGTCCAGGAGCCGCCGAAGCTGGCCACGCGGTCCGCCATCCGGTCGCCGAACGACAGCTTGCCGGCGAAGGCCTCGTTGGTGTCGCGCGTGATGGGGCGCCGGGCGGCGGTCCGGTCCAGCACCTGCCGTTCTTCCTCGTCCAGTTCGGCGTGCGGGCGCCCGAACCAGCGGTGGGACAGGCGGTCGGCGTCCAGGGAATTGCGCATGGCCAGGCTCCTGTTGGGAAGCGTCTAGATCAAGCCTTGGCGGCGCCCGCGCGCAAGCCCCGTTCGGCCAGGGCCACCACCGCGACCCCGCCCATGGCGATGGCGGCGCCGGTCAGGATCTGCGGCGTCAGCACGTCGCCCATGAAGGCCCAGCCGATCAGGATGGTGACCACGGGCGTGGCCAGCAGATAGGGGGTGACGCGGCCGGCCTCGCGCCTCTGAACCAGCCAGAACAGCAAGGTGGTGGCCATGACCGACGACACGATCCCCGCCCACAGCAGGGCCGCCCAGACCAGGGGCCCGGCGTGTCGCACCGCCTCGACCTGGCCGCGCTCGAACACCGCCGAGCCGAAGGCCAGGATCGGCAGGGTGCCGGCCGCCAGCAGGCCCTGCATCTTCAGCGGCGGGATCGAGGTCGTGCGCCGCGCCACCACCGTCGTCAGCGCCCAGGCCGCGCCGGCGGCTATACCCACCAGGATGGCGCGCCAGTCCTGGACGGCGTGGGCGTCCAGCATCATCCAGGCCACGCCGACGAAGGCCACGACCATCCCGCCCAGGGCCGCCTTGCCCAGCCGCTCCTTCAGCAACAGGAAGGCGCGGAATCCACAGCTGGTTCGCCACCGTCACCGGCGTGATGTCCGCAGCCAGGGAATAGGCGACGTAGAGCAGTCCGTACTGCAGCGCCCCGCCGACCACGACGATCAGCACCAGGCTGCGCCAATCCGGAAAGGGCGGGCGGACGAAGGGGACCAGGCAGACGGTGGCGATGGCGAAGCGCAACGCCCCGACCAGCAGCGGCGGCATCGTCTCGGTCGCCAGCTTGCCCGCCGCGTTGTTGACGCCCCAGGTGACGATGATCGCCAGGATGGCGGCGATCTCCAGCGCGGTCAGGGGATGCGGCCTGGAGGCGGCGGGAGCGGACGGGGCGGGCGCGGTCATGATCGCGCTATGGCACGCCGCGGCGCCCCCGTCCGCTCACATCGGATGACCCGACGTTTCGGTCGAAACGTCGGCGTCTCAGAAGGGGATGTCGTCGTTCAGGTCGTAGCTTTCCTTGGGACCGGAAGGCTTGTTGGCGCCGCCCGTCGAGAAGCCCGAGGAATAGTCGTCGTCGCCGCGGCCGCCGCCATAGCCGCCGCCCTGCGAGGCGCCGTCGGACCGGCCGCCCAGCATGGTCAGTTCGCCCTTGAACCGGCTGACCACGATCTCGGTCGTGTACTTCTCGACGCCCTGCTGGTCGGTCCACTTGCGGGTCTGCAGCGCGCCTTCGATGTAGACGGTCGAGCCCTTCTTCACATAGTTCTCGACCACCTTGACGATGTTGTCGTTGAAGATGACGACGCGGTGCCACTCGGTCTTTTCCTTGCGCTCGCCGCTCGACTTGTCGCGCCAGGTCTCGGAAGTGGCGATCGACAGGTTGGCGATGCGGTCGCCGTTCGGCATCGACCGGATCTCGGGATCGCGGCCCAGGTTGCCGACCAGAATGACCTTGTTGACGCTGCCCGCCATGGAAACTTCCTTCTCGTATGGGTGGCGACTCGGTCGCCGGCCCGCAATTCAGCCGATGTCTTAGGCGCCGGGAGACCGGCCGCCACCCCGCATTCGACATCGCGCGCGTCAAACCGGTGGATTAACGAATGTTCCACCTTTGTTCGATCGGCGCAAGCCTGGCCTATCGCCCCTCGGGTGCCGGGGCGACGGCGACCGGGCGGCCCGTGTCGTCGCGGGCGATGGCGCCGGGAATGGCCAGGCGGCCGTCGCCGGTGCGCGCCATCGCGAAGAAGCGGCTGCCGTCCAGGCTCTGGCCGATCTTGACCCCTTCGCGGTCGATGAAGACGAACCGGCCCTGATAGGCCCCCACGATCTCCTGGTTCGATCCCCCCATCCGCAGGAAGCGCAGCCGCATCTCTTCCAGCCGCGCGGCGCAGAACTCGATCTGGGCCTGGTCGCGCGCCACCACCTCCAGGCGCGGCGGCTCGCCGTCTGGGCGGGCGACGAAATAGCAGACGCCGGGTTCGAAATCGAAATCGGGGCCCTGGCTGCACGCCCCGACGAGAGCGGCGGCGGCGAAGGCGGCGAGGGTGACGGCGGCGCGCATCAGTTCAGACCCGGGAATTGGCAGTTGCGATCCTGTTCGGCCAGGGTGCGGAAACGCGTATTGTCGGCCGATTGTTCAACCCGGCGCGGCACCAGGCGCAGGGTGGTGTCGCCCCAGCGCCCGTACTGGGCCTCTCCGGGACGAACGCAGGTCCCGGCGTACAGCGCCTGAACGCAGGCGTTCAGCCCCATGCCCGTCGACAGCACCCGCCAGTCGGAGCCGCTGTAACGCAGGCAGGGCGTGGCGGACGGCGCGGGCGACGGAGACGGTCGCGGCGCGGCGGCGTCGGGCGACGGCGCCGGCGCGGCCTCGGCCATCTCGATCGGCGGCGCCTCGGGCGGCGGCGCGAAGGCCGCCGTGGGCGCGGCCGCCAGGGCGCCGGTCTCGTCCAGGCCCACGTCCAGGGCGTCGGTCGCCAGCCCGTTGCGCTGGGCGCAGTCGGCCAGGGTGGCCATGCCCACGAACTGGCCGTCGACGAAGCAGCGCAGTTCGCGCGTCGGCTCCAGCGACGGCGCCTCGGCCAGGTCCACGACCAGCCCGCCCTTGGACGCGGGGGGCGCCTCGTCGGGCTGATCCCCGCCGGTGAAGACCAGGGCCAGCGCCACGGCGGCGACAACCACGACGGCCGCGCCCACGCCGATGATCACGCGATTGTCTTTGGGAAGGGCCATGCGACGGCTTTCACGGAGGGGGAGCGTCAATAACCCCGACCCGACGCCGGGCGTCAACCGTCAACAGGCGCTCAGGCCGTCGTGCTGAGCCGCGCCAGCGCCGCCTGGAAGTTGGCCGCCTGGGTGTCGTAATAGGCCGTCGAGCCGCCCTTGCCGGTCAGGCTGTTGGTCAGGGTTCCGGCGGTTTGCGGGCCTAGGCCCTTGTAGGCCGACCGGACGGTGGAGATCGCGCTGGCCAGGGCCTCGATGGAGGCCTTGATCGCCTCCTTGCCGTTCAGCGTCAGGGTGTTGGGCAGGCTCAGCCCATAGGCCTTCCTGTCCTTCGATTCAGCGCCCGCGGTCGTTGAGATCAGCCCCGGCGTCAGGCCCAGCGCGCCCAGCGCGTCCTTGCCTGGCGCGCCGGAGGAGATGACGGCGCCGGCCTTGTTGCTCTCGGCGGTGATCTCCAGCCGCTGCATGAAGGGGGCGGTCTTGTCGGTGACGACGGTCGCCTTCAGCTGGCGGCTGGAGGCGTTGACGATCTTCTTGGCCAGGGTGTCCAGCGTGTCCTTGGCCGTGATCTCCACCGTGACCGCGCGCGCGCCGTTGCCGGGCGTGACGGTGAACTGGTCGCCGACCCGCAATGCGGTGGCCTGGGTCAGCAGCTTGGCGTTGGTCTGGGTGATCTCGCCCTGCGGCAGGCCCAGCCGGTCCAGGACGCTGGCGCCGCCCGAGGCGACCGCGATCGTCGCGGGACGGGCCTGGGCGTTGTCGGCGGTCCAGGTCCGGCTCCACTCCACCGCGCCCGTCTCGGGGTCCAGGCGCGACAGATAGCCTTGGCTGGGATCGGCGTCGGAAGCGCCGGCCGCCCGGTTGGCGCCGGTGATCCAGACCTTGCCGTCCTTGACCACCACGTCGGCGGCGGTGTCGTCGCCCTCCCCGCCTATATAGGTCAGGCGGTCGCTGGCGGCCGGCTGCAGGTCAGCCGACATCACGGCGATGAAGGCGTCCGAACCGCCCCCGTGCGCCGTGGTCGGCGCGCCCAGGTCCAGCGCGGCGTTCTCGGTCTGGCCCGTCAGGATGACGCGCCCGTTGTCGATCGCGATCCCGGCGATGCTCCCTTGCGCCAGCCCCAGGTCGCGGGTCGCCGACAGCACGGGCGCGCCGTCTTCGCCCAGGGTGAACTGGCGCACCACCATGCGGCCGTTCTCCACCCCGGCGGTGTAGAGGTCCGAGCCCGAGACCGTCATGGCCTGGACGAAATCATCGCCCACGCCCCCGAACTGCGCCACCGCGCCCGCCAGGCCCTGGACCGGCGCGATCGGCGTCGTCTGATGCTCCGAGAAGGCCTGCACATAGCCGTCCCAGCCGCCCAGGGCCGTGGCGCCCGGCATGGCCGAACGCGCGCGGCCGGCGACATAGACCTGGCCGTCCGGGCCGAAGCTGACCGCGGTCGCCTCGTCCTCGGCCTTGGCTCCGCGCCTCTGGGTCCACATCTCGGCCCCCGTCGCGTCGAAGACGGTGACGAAGCTGTCGGCCACGGTCTGGTCGGCGCCGCTCTTGCCCGGCTCCAGGGCGCCCGTGACCGATCCCGCGACGGCGACGCGGCCGTCGTCGCCCACGGCGATGGCGAAGCCGCTGGCTTCGCTGGCGGCGCCCAGCAGCCGGGTCGAGACCAGGTTGCCCGCGGAATCGAACTTCATCAGGGCGACGTCGCTCTTGCCCTTGATCGGTTGGTTGGCGTCGCCCGCGGTCAGGTCCGCCACGACCCACAGCGAACCGTCGGCCGCCGTCGCGCTGGCCCGCACGGTCCCGACGCCTTCCGGCAGCGCCGTCTGCCCCACCTGCCCGTCGACCGCGAAGGCGTCCCCCACGCGCGCCGCGGCGGCGGGAGCCGACCCGCCGTCGGCCTGGAACTTCAACAGCTGATCGACGCCCTTGGTCCCCACCCCTTGCGTCACATAGACCGCGTCGGAGACGGCGTCGGCCGAGAAGGACACGGTCTCGCCCACCGCGCCCTGGATCTCGAAGGCCCACTGGTCGGGGCCCGCCGGCAGGGTGATGGTCTTGTCGCCGCTCTTGACCGTCTTGGCCTCGCCGGGAATCTGCTCGTAGCTGACCCGCGTGGAGACGCCGGCGTCGCCCAGCTTGGCGTTGATGTGCTGCACCACCGCGCCGAAGGTGCGCGGCGTGTCGCCCATGTCGGCCAGGTCGATCTGGATCGCCCGCGATCCCACGGTCATGGTGAAGCGAACGTCGCCCTCGAAGGCCGCCACCGGTTCGCTTATGGCGCCCATGTGCACCGGCTGGGAGACGAAGGTGGTCGACGACTTCTCGATCCCCGCCGTCGTCTTGACCTTGGTCGAAGACACGCCCTGCACCAGGTCGACGCCCTCGAACTTCGTGGTCGACAGCCAGTCGCCGACCTCCTCCAGGCCGCTGGCGAAGCGCTTCTGCGTCTGGGCCAGTTCGATCGCGCTCAACCCCCGCTCCCCCGCGCGGTCGGCAAGGGCGCTGAGGGTCTCCAGACCCTTGTAGAGGGCGAAAAGGCGCGTGTAGTCGGCCGAGGCTCCGGCCAGATCCAGGTCCACGGCGCTTTCGTTGATCAGCCGGCGGCCGGCCAGGGCCGAGCGCACCAGGTCGCTGGGCTTCGAGGCGGTCTCGGTGCTGGACCAGGGCGCGGTCGGCTGGGTCTTCTTGGTTGCGGTCGTGGCGGCCGAGGTCGTGCTCGACGTCGTGGTGGTCGACGTCCCGAACAGGCCCAGCAGGTAGCTGTTGTCGATCATCATGCGGCTCCGCGCCTCACTCTTGCGCCAAGCCGGGATAACGCGGGGTTAAGCGAGGCCTCAGCCCTGGAACAGCGACAGGATCACCTGCGGCGCCTGGTTGGCGATCGACAGGGCCTGGACGCCCAGCTGCTGCTGAACCTGCAGGGCCTGCAACCGCGCGCTTTCCTTGGCTAGGTCGGCGTCGACCAGATTGCCGATGCCGGTCTCCAGCGAATCCGACAGCTTGCTGACGAAGACCGTGTGGCGTTCGATCTGCTTGGCCTGCGCGCCCAGGTCCGCCAGACGCGCGCTGCTGGTCGTGATGGCGGCCGTCACCGCCGTCAGGGCGGCCGTGGCGTTGGCCTCGCTGGTCAGGTCCAGGCCGTCCAGGCCCAGGCCGGTCAGCGTCATGTCCTGCGGATCCAGCGAGATGGTCTCGCTCGCGTTCGCATTGGCCAAGAAGTCCAGCGGCGCGGTGATCGACCCGTCGAAGATGTTGGCGCCGTCGAAGATGGCGTTGTCGGCGAACGACTGGATGGATTCCAGCAGCGACTGGAACTCGGCGTTGTAGGAATCCCGCGTGGCCTGGGTGGCGCTGGGTTCGGAGGCGGCCGTCGCCTTCTGCTTCAACTCGATCAGCAGGTCGGAGATCTGCTCGCCGGCGGCCAGAGAGACGTCGGCGATGGAGGTGGCGCGGTTCAGGCTGGTGGTCACCGCCTCCAGCGACCCCTTGTCCGCGCGTTGGCCCTGGGCCACGGCCCAGACCGCCGCATTGTCCTTGGCGCCCTGAACCTTCAGCCCGGTGTTGACACGGCTCTGCGTCGCCGCGAGCTGGTCGTTCGTGCGGTTCAGGTTCTGCAGCGCCACGAGCGCCGAGGCGTTGGTATGGATGCTGGTGGTCATGGCTTCGAGCCTCGGAACTTCTGTTCGAAGCAGGATTAACCATGAGTCGTGAGCGTATGGTTAACGCGCGGGCGACGCCGATCGCGCCGCGCGGCGGACGCCGGCGACGGGGCAAGACGTGGGTCCGGACCCTTCAGATGGTCGTGTCGACCACCTTGCCGCCTCGGTAGGTCGGGTCGGCGTTCAGCCGTTCCACCTCCTCGCGGGGCAGCTGACGGATCACCTCTCCGGTGACCCGATCCAGGACCTTGTAGATGAAGCGGCCTTCCGGGGTCGCCTCTATGGTCAGCCGCATTCGACTGATGTCGGCGTTGTCGTTTCGCGCGTCCGTCGCCGGGACGGCGGGCGGGGGCGCGGGGACGGCGGCGGCGACTTCGACGGCTGGGGATACGCTGGCTACACTCGCGACATGGTTGGACATGGCTCCAGGCGCGGCCTCGACCGCGCTCCTCTAGCGCAAGAGGTCGGCCGGAACGATCACGCGGATCGTCCCGGCCGGTCGTCTTAGCGGAACAGGCCGAGCAGGATCGAGCTCGACGAGTTGGCGATCGACAGGGCCTGCACGCCCAGCTGTTGCTTGGTCTGCAGGGCCGTCAGGCGGGCGCTTTCCTTGGCCAGGTCAGCGTCCACCAGGTTGCCGACGCCGGCTTCCAGGGCGTCTTCCATCTTGCTGGTGAAGGTGGTCTGACGCTCCAGCGACTTCGACTGGGTGCCCAGGGTCGCCAGGTCGGCCGTGAAGGCCTCGATGGCGGTCTGGACTTCGGCGGCCGTGGCGCCCGCGGGCGTCGCGTCGGCCGGAGCGGCCATGCCCACGGTGTAGGTCGTGCCGCTGGTGTCGGAGATCACGTCGACCGAGGCGGTCCACAGGTTCTCGCCGTCGAAGTTGGCGCCGGCCAGGGCGTTGTCGATTTCGGTCTGCAGGGCGTCATAGTCGGCTTGCAGAGCCGTGGTCGTGGCGGTCGAGCCGCCGGCTTCGATGGCCACCGCCAGGGACTTCATTTCGGTCAGGGCCGAGATGACGGTGTCGCCGGCCGCCAGGGCCACGTCGACGATCGATTGGCCGCGTTGCAGCGACTGCTTGACCGAGGTCAGCGAGCCCAGTTCGGCGCGCTGGTTGGTGGCGATGGCGAAGATCGCGCCGTTGTCCTTGGCCGAGGAGACGGCCTGACCGGTGCTGACGCGGTTCTGGGTGGTGGCGAGCGCCCGGCTGGTGGCGTTCAGGGACTGCAGCGCGACGTTGGCGCCGTAGTTCGTGTTGATGCTGTTAGCCATTTTGGCTGTCCTTCTTCACTTCGTGGTGTCCGGCGTCGTTTTGACGGCCGGGGGCCTTTTGCCCACCTGGATGGAAGCAAATGCCGGGCCAGAGCGAAGATTAACGGGCCAACGCAAGACCCGCTCATATTATTGATTTTGCTGAGTTATATCGCCGTTTACGTTAAGGCTGCGGCAGGAAATGCCGGGTCGGCGGCAAGGTCTGCCGGGCGCCCGGCAAAATCTGCCCGGCACGAACTGCCGGACAAGCAAAAAGGCGGCCGAACCCGGGTTCGGCCGCCTTTGCGAGGTCAGGCGCCTTGCGGCGCGAGGGCTTAGCCCTGGAACAGGCCCAGCAGGATCTGGCTGGACGAGTTGGCGATCGACAGGGCCTGCACGCCCAGTTGCTGCTTGGTTTGCAGGGCCGTCAGGCGGGCGCTTTCCTTGGCCAGGTCGGCGTCAACCAGGTTGCCGATGCCGGCTTCCACCGCGTCCTGCATCTTGCTGTTGAAGGTGGTCTGGCGTTCCAGCGACTTGGACTGGGTGCCGATCGTGGCCAGGCTGGCGGTGAAGGATTCGATCGTCGTCTGCACGGCCGCGGCCGTGGCGGTGGCGGGCGTCGGGTCCACGGCGGCGGCGAAGCCGATGTCGTAGGTGGTGCCGCCCGTGTCGGTGATAACGCTGTTCACCGCGCCGTCGGTCCACAGGTTGACGCCGTCGAAGTTGGCGCCGGCCAGCGCCGCGTCGATCTCGTCCTGAAGCGCGTCGTAATCGGCCTGGAGCGCGTCGGTGGTGGCGGTCGAGCCGCCGGCCTCGATCGCGACGGCCAGCGCCTTCATCTCGGTCAGGGCCGACACCACGGTGTCGCCGGCCGCCAGGGCCACGTCGACGATCGACTGGCCGCGTTGCAGCGACTGGCGCACCGAGTTCAGGGCGCCCAGTTCGGCGCGTTGATTGGTGGCGATGGCGAAGATGGCGCCATTATCCTTGGCCGTCGCCACGGCCAGTCCCGTGCTGACACGGTTCTGCGTCACGGCCAACGAACGGTTGGTCGCGTTGAGGTTCTGCAGGGCCACCAGGGCGCCGGCGTTCACATTGATGCTGTTGTTAGCCATTTTGGCTGTCCTTTTTCACTTCGTGTGATGTCCGACGCCATTTTGGCGGCCGGGAGCATTTTGCTCGGTCTTCCAGGAGCAAGGTCGAGGCCAGGCGTCAGGCGCGCCGGCCGCCCGCTAACCCATTGAAATTATTAAATCTCATTGCAAGGCTGGCGGCGACGCCGGGCAAGCTTGTCCGCCTCACGGCAGAAGTTGCCGGGTCGAAGCTGCCGGGCGGGGTTCAGTCGGCCCCCCGCGCGCGGTCCTGCAGGGCCCGCTCGGCCAGCAGGGTCTGGACCGCCAGCCGGCGCGCGGCGTCGCAGGCCACGATCTGGCCGCCGCGCGCCGCATAGGCCGCCTCCAGGTCGCCCACGGCGGGGTCAGCGGGCAGGGTCGCCAGGGCGCACGGCCGCGTCGCCGCTTCCGGCAGGACCAGCCGCACCGGCGCAGCCGTCAAGGTCGGGGGCGATCCCGCACAGCTCGCCGTCATGACGACGCAGGCGATCGGCGCGATCGGTTTCAAGGGGCTGATGGGCATCGGCGGCGCTCCTGGCCTGGTCGAGGGCGGCGGCCGTGACCTGGCCGACCGTCGCCTCGCGTTGATGGAATTCGTCGAGGCGGCGCATCTGGTCCGCGCCGCCCTGGGCCTCCAGGCGGCGCGCGTCGGCCTCGGCCCGGCCCAAGGCGGCGCCCGCCTCGGCCCGCTCCAGCCGCCGCCGCTCGAACCCCAGCGGATCCCAGCGCAGGCCCAGGCCGCCCAGCAGCGCAGACAGCAGGACCAGCGCCGTCACGCCGCCGGCGATCCAGGCGGCCGCGCGCATCAGGACGCGGGGGCTCATGCAAACGCCTTCCGGTCCAGTTCGAAATGAGGGCCGTCGCGCAGGGTGGGCCAGTCCCCGCCCCAGACGATGGGCGTGCCCCGCGCGGCCGCGGCGGCGCGGAAGGCCTCGGCGATCCGGCCGTACAGCGGCCAGTCCCAGCGCACGCGTCCCTCCACCAGGGCGGCGACGTCCACCGCGTGTCCGGTCAGGTGGCGCGAGTTCAGCGTCCGGCTGGCCCCGGCGCGCACCAGGGCCGCCTGCCGCGCGGGCGAGCGCAGCCCCTCGGTGACCATGAAGTCGACCGGCGTGATCAGGATCGCCGCCTCCACCACCGCGACCAGGGCCGGATGCACGCCCTGAAGCCGCGCCCGAGAGCGGGTCGAGAGTCTGTAGCTCATGGCCGCCCCCGAACCGCCAGGCGCAGGCGCAGATTGGCCGCCACCGCCGCCAGCTGCTGGGCCGTCGGCGCGACCAGATACAGGACCAGGATCAGCGCCATCAGCGTCATCAGCCCGTTCGCCGTCTCTGGCAGGCGTTCGGGCGGCGTCGCCCGCACCGCGCCCCGCAGCAACCAGAACAGGGCGGCCGTCACCGTCAAGGCGTAGAGCCTGCGCCAGAACCAGCGCCCCTCGGCCAACGGCCGCGCCGGTCGTCTTGTCCCCAGTCGCTTCACCATGTCTCCTCCTCCCCCTCCAGAGGACCGTCGCGGCGGCCGTCGGCCATGGCGCGCCAGTCGTCCTCGCTCAGGCTGGCGGGAACCTCCCAGGTCTCCTCGTCCAGCACCTCGACCGCCTCGGGCGCGCGCAAGCGTCTCATCGCCGTCACCCGATCGCCGTGACGCGCACGGCGCCCGGCGCGCCCGCCCCGCCCGCGCCGGACAGGCTCTGGCCCGCGCCGCCGCCGCCTCCGCCGCCGCCGTGAAGGCCGCCCGCGCCGCCCGGCTGTCCCGCCCCCGAGGCCAGGGCGCCGGCCCCGCCGCCGCCGCCGCCCGCCATCGACAGGGCCGCCGATGGCGCATCGCCTCCCGCGCCGCCGGAACTGGCGCCGCCCGTCCCGCCTTGGCCGGGTCTCAGGATCACCGCGCCCGCGCCGCCGGCGCCGCCCTGGCGCGCCGCGTTGGAGGCGCTCAAGCCCCCGCCCGCGCCGCCGCCGCCTGGTCCGGACGGCAGGGCCGAGGCCGCGCCCGCTCCCGCCGTGCCGGAGATGGAGGACGCCCCGCCGCCATTGGCCGGCTGCACGCCGCCGCCGCCCGCGCCCGCCGCGCCCGAGGCGGCCAGTCCCCCGCCGCCGCCCAGGCCGCCGTGGGCCTGAAGGATCGTCTCGCCGTTCAGCCGGACGCCGCTGACGCCGCCGGCGGCCCCGGCCTGTCCCGCTCCGCTGACGGCCGCCCCGCCCGCGCCGCCCGGTCCGACGTCGATCAGGATGTCGCCGTCCAGGACGGCCGCGGGCCAGCGCGCTTCGGACACGCCGCCCGCGCCGCCGCCCCCGCCGCCGTAACGGACCGTGCCCGCCGCCCCGGCCATGCCGGACCCGCCGCCGCCGCCGCCACCGATGGCCACGACCTCGATCCACCGCGCCCAGGCGGGCGGCGAATAGGCGGCGTCGGCGGTGAACAGGACGCTTTCGACCCGCGCGGCCCCCTGGTCGAACGACACCCGGCCGGTGGCGCGGTCCACCGACCAGGCGGTACGCCAGGTTCCGCCGTCCGCGCTGACCTTCAGGCTCAGGTCGTCGTTTCCGACCAGCCCCAGCTCGGCCCGGCCGCCGTAACCGCTCTGGAACAACAGCGACAGCACGTCGCCCGCCGCCTCCTTGTTCAGCGTCATCCGCAGGTCGCCGTCGCCGCCCTCTCCGGCGCCCAGGGCCGTGAACAGCAGCTTGTTGACCTTGGCCGCGAAGGGATTGGCCGCGTCCGCCGTGGTGTTGATCCCCAGCCGCAGGACGCTCAGCGCGTCGCCGCCCGCCCCGCCGATCCAGTCCGCCAACGACGTCCAGCCGGCGTCCGTTCGCGTCACCACCTCCTCGGCGTCCAGCACCACGGCCAGCAGCCCCCGCGGCGCCGGAACGACCGCCCAGCCGCCCGCCTCGTAACGCATCAGGTCGCCCGCCGCCCGGCCGCTCCAGCCGGCGCCGGTCGGATCGTCGGGCAGGATGTAGAGGTCGCCCTCGCCCGGCGCGGAGGGAGCCTCGGCGGTCGTGCGGCTGATCACGGCGGTCTGCAGCAGGGCGTCCAGCCGCGTCAGGGCGGTGTTCAGGGTCACGTGCTTCTGCATCTGGCCCGCGGCCAGATAGGGCAGCGCCAGGCGGGCGCTGAAGTCGTCGCTCATCGCAATCTCCATCGGTGTGGAGATCAGCCTGACTCAGCCGCCGACCCAGGCGCGCCGATCGTCGTTTCGACCCGTCAAGCCGTTGATCGCAAACGCGACTTTCTTCGGAATTGGGATGGCTGGCGGCGTCCGGCGCGCGCAATCAGTCGTGCAGATAGACGATGCGCTTCAGCTTGGGGTCGTCTCGCACCGTGGCCAGGTGCCGCTCGTGATCGCCGCTGGCGCGCGCCGCCGCCTCGTTGTCCTCGACCCAGTGGGTCGCCTCGATATGTTTCTGCAGGGCGCGGGCGGCCAGCAGCTGCCCGGGAAAGAAGGTGTCCACCAGATCGCCCGCCAGGGGGACGGTTCCCGTGGCCGTGTCGACGGCCATGTAGGCGGCCATGCGAGCCAGCACCGCCGGCGTGGCCCGCGCCCGCGTCGCCTGCCACATCAGCCACCCCGCCGTGCCGACGGTATAGGCCGTGCCCACCACCGGAACCCAGGTCAGCAGGGCGTCCATGCCGAAGCCGACGGGACCGATGCCGATGACCCGGTCCGAAAGCTTCTTCACGCCCTCGACATTGGCCCAGATCTTCTCGATATCCGCGATGGTCCGCCCGGCCATTGTCCCCTCCTGCCGACGATTAACGCCCGATCATGCCCCTCGTTCAACCGCAAAGCCTGTCGCTGCCGCTGATCCTGAGATGGGCGGCCAATGCGGTCGCGATCTGCGGCTTTCTGGGCGCGGCGAGCTTCGGCCTGGCGGCGCTTAGCGGGATCGGCCACCGCTGGGTCGACATCCTGGCCCAGTTCACCGCGCCGGTGCTGATGGCGGCCCTGATCGCCGCCCTGGCCTGCCTGATCCTGCGCCTTTGGCCGGCCGCCGTCGCGGGCGGCCTGGCCTGCCTGGTGCTGGCCGTCGCGGTCTGGCCGCAGTGGGCGCCGCCCAAGGGCCGGCCCCAGGCGGGCGCGCCGGTGGTGCGGGTCTATTCCGCCAACGTCTGGGCCCTGAACACCGATGTCGCGGCCATGGCCCGGTCCATCGCCGCCGCCGACGCCGACGTGGTGATCCTGGTGGAGTTTGGCGACGCCCCGGCCGCCCGCATCGACCAGGTGCTGGCCGGCTATCCGCATCGCGCCCTGCTGGGGCGGATCGACCGACCCAGCGGCCCGGCCCGGTCGGTGATCGCCTCGCGCCGTCCGATCCTGCGCCAGCTGCCCGATCCGCCGGACGGCCTCAGCACCGTGGGCGCCGTCGTCGATACGGCCCTGGGTCCGATCACCGTCTTCGGCGTCCACCTGACCCGCCCGTGGCCGTTCCAGTATCAGTGGGGCCAGATCACCCAGGTCATGGCCCTGGACGCGCGCCGGCGCGCCGCGCCCGACCATCCGGTCATCGCCGCCGGCGATTTCAACAGCGTCTCGACCGCGCGCATCGGCCGGCAGATGAAGACCGACCTGGGCCTGGTGCCCGCCCCCGGCTGGCCCGGCACCTGGCCCAGCCGACTGCCCGCCTTCCTGGGCATCACCATCGATCAGGTCTGGCGTTCGCCCGACCTTGCCCTGCTGTCGCGCCGCTTGGGAGAGCCGACCGGATCGGACCACCGCCCGGTCGTCACCGAATTCACCCGTGCGGCCGAATAAGCGCCCGCAGCCGCGCCTCGTGCCCGTCGGACGGAAAGTCGGCGGCGATCCAGTCCGCCTCGAACGCCTTGAGCAGGCGTCCCGTCTCGGGCCCGGGCGCAACGCCCAGCCGCGCCAGGTCGCGTCCGCCCACCGGCATCCGCGGCGGCGTCCAGGTTTCGGCCAGGGCGCGCAGCGGCGCGCCGTCGCCGCCGCCCTTCGCCTCCGCCCGCGCCAGGCGATCCTCGAACCCCGCCCGGCCCAGCCGATAGAGGGCCGCGCGCGCCGCCGCCGGCGCCGCGCCCGGCGCGACCGGCGGTCCGTCCGCGACCATGACGGCCAGCCGATCCCGCAGCGCGTTCGACAGGCGCAAACGCCGGGCCGCCGCCCTCACCGCCGCCTCGTCCTCCGGCAACAGGGCCGACAGCCTCAGCGCGGGATCGGGGCTGAGGGCGCACATGGCCTCGAACAGCGCCGGCGGTTCGGCTTCGGGTAGGATCTGCACCAGCACGCCGCTGTCCGTCATGGCGCGCAGGGCCGGGCGCGGATCGGGCGCGGCCAGCAGCTTCAGCAGTTCCTTGGACACCCGCTCGGCCGACAGGCGCGCCATGCCGTCCTTCAGCCGCGCGCACGCCGCCAGACCCGTCGCGTCGGGCGCGCCCCGGCCGTACCAGGCGTAGAAGCGGAAGAAGCGCAGGATGCGCAGATAGTCCTCGCGGATCCGGGTCTCGGCCTCGCCCACGAAGACGACCCGCCCGGCCGCCGCATCCGCCAACCCGCCCCCCGTCGGATCGAACACCGTACCCTGCGCATCGGCGTAGAGGGCGTTCAGCCGGAAGTCCCGCCGCGCCGCGTCCTCGGCCCAGTCCTCGGTGAAGGCCACCACCGCGCGCCGCCCGTCCGTCTCCACATCCCGCCGCAGCGTGGTGATCTCATAGGGCCGGCGCCCCGAGACGCCCGTGACCGTTCCATGCTCGACGCCCGTGGGCACGGCCTTCAGGCCCGCCGCCTTCAGCGCCTGGATCGTCTGTTCGGGCCTCAGGCGGGTGGCGATGTCGATGTCGTCGACCGGTTGGCCCATCAGGCTGTTGCGAACGCAGCCGCCGACGAAGCGAGCGCAGTCTGTCCCGCCCGCCGCCGCCAGCGCCGCCATCACCGCCCGCGTCGAGGCCGCGCGCAGCCACGGCTGGTCCGCCATCGAGGCCGTCACGCCGCGTCCTCGCCGGCGGCGGCGCCGGGCGCGGTCTCGTCGCCATAGAGGCGCGCGTGCAGCCCCTTCAGTATGCCCGCGGTCGCCCCCCAGATGTAGCGCTCTCCCCACGGCATGGCCCAGAACCAGCGCCGCAGACCCGCGTCGACATCGTAGAAGTCCTGGCGGTGGTTGGCCGCGTCCATCAGGAAGTCCCAGGGCGTCTCGAACACCTCGGCCACCTCGTCCGGCGACGGCGTGACGCGCGGCGGCTCGCGCAGCCAGCCGACCACCGGCGTCACCAGGAAGCCCGTGCCGGTCTCATAGGCGTCCGACAGGCCTAGGACCTCCACCGCCGCCGGGGCCAACGCCACCTCCTCGTCCGCCTCGCGCAGGGCGGCGGTCACGGCGTCCTCGCCGGGGTCCAGCCGCCCGCCCGGAAAGGCGATCTGGCCGGTGTGGCTGGCCAGGGTGTCGGCCCGGCGGGTCAACAGCACCGTCGCCCCTTCCGCGCGCGCCACCACGGGCACCAGCACCGCCGCAGGCCTCAGCTCGGCCTTCACCCGGTTCATCGTCGGGTTCAGGTCGAAGTCGGACCGCGCGGCCTGGAAGCCCGGCCGCCAACTGTCGACCGGCGCCAGCCGCTCGACCAGCCGCGTCCTCAGCGTCTCCAGGCTCACGACAGCGCCCCCAGATCGAACGCCTGGCCGGCCGACCGCAGCACCAGACGCCCGTCGACCGCCTCGGCCGCCTCGACCATGTCGTAGAAGACCGGCCGCACGATCCGCGCCCACAAGTCCCGCCGCACATGGAGGCGCGGGCGCGGCTCGCCCGTCGCCGCCTTGGTCTCGACGACGATGGGATTGTCCGCATCGACGCGAACCTCGTCGCCGACGTCGGTCGTGAAGATCAGCGCCTCGCCCTCGCGGCGCATGGCCACCGCGCGGAACGGCAGATCCTCCACCCCGATCCGCAGTTTCTCGACCGGCGTGACCAGATGGTAGCCGTCCGGATCCTTGCGCAGGACGGTGGAGAACAGCCGCACCAGCGCCTCGCGCCCGATGGGCGACCCCTCGTGCATCCACACGCCGTCGGCGCGGATGACGATGTCGATCTCGCCGCAATGCGGGGGATTCCACAGATGCACCGGCGGCAGGCCGCGCCCCGGCGCCTGGCGGGCGGCCTCGGTGACGGCTTCAAGGCCGGCGCTGGCTTTGGGCGTGATCGTCGTCATGTCCGAACATGACTTAGGCCGCTCGCGCGGTCTCGAAAAGGCGTCAGCCGATACGGACAGGGCCCTCGACGCGCTCGACGTCCGTCCCCAGCCAAAGAATCCGCCGCCGGTCCACCGGCCCCGGCAACGCCGCGTCCGGCGCGGGCTGGAAGCCGAAACGCTCGAAATAGGGCCGGTCGCCGACCAGAAGCACGCCGCCGACGCCCATTCGGCGCGCCTGGTCGACGCAGGCCTGCACCAGTTCGGCGCCTAGGCCGTCGCTGCGCGCGGCCTTGTCCACGGCGATCGGACCCAGAAACAGCGCGCGCGTGTCCCCGGCCAGGATGGGCCACAGCCGGACCGAACCGATCACCCGGTCGTCCTGGCGCGCCACGAAACCGGCGCTCGGGGTCGAGCCCTCGC
Organism: Brevundimonas albigilva; assembly: GCF_023573565.1. Classification (NCBI taxonomy): domain Bacteria; kingdom Pseudomonadati; phylum Pseudomonadota; class Alphaproteobacteria; order Caulobacterales; family Caulobacteraceae; genus Brevundimonas; species Brevundimonas albigilva. Next base: position 490,192 of record NZ_CP097649.1, on the reverse strand, counting down.
GCAGCCGCTCGGCCGTCTTGGCGAAACGGCCCGGCCCGAACGCGGCCAGGACCAGTGCCTCCACGCCTTCGGCGTCGGCCGGGGTCTCGGCGTCGATGCGGCTGGCGGCCGAGGGCTGGACGAAGGCGTGCGACATGGGCGCTCCGGTGCGGGCGCGCGCACCTAGGACCAAAGCGGCGCCAAATCAAGGCGCGCGGGTCGCCTCAGCCCGCCTTGGAGAAGTCCGGCGCCCGCTTCTGGGTGAAGGCCATGAAGGCCTCCATCGCCTCCGGGCTCTTCATCTGCGATCCGAAGGCCTCGCCCTCGCGCTGCATCCGCGTCCACAAGGCCTCGGCGTCGCGCATCAGGCGCTTGGTCTTGCGGATCGAATTGGGCGCGCGCGCCGCCAGGGCGGCGGCCAGGGCGGCGGCCGTCTCGTCGACCTGGCCGGCCGGAACCGCCCGGTTGGCCAGGCCCCAGGCCAGGGCCGTGCGGCCGTCGATCGCCTCGCCCAGGGCGAACAGTTCAAAGGCGCGCTGGTGACCGATCGCCGCCGGCAGCAGCAGGCTGGACGCCGCCTCCGGCGCCAGGGCCAGATTGACGAACGGGACCGACAGCAGGGCGTCCTCGGCCACGACCACCATGTCGCAATGAAGCAGCATGGTCAGGCCGATGCCGACGGCCCGCCCCCTGACGGCCGCCACCAACGGCTTGTCCAGATCCGCCAGGGCCTTCAGGAAACGGAACACCGCCATGTCGAAGGGCTGCTCCGTCTGCGAACCGATGGCGATGAAGTCGCCGATGTCGTTGCCGGCCGAGAAACTGTCGCCCTCGGCCTTTAGCAGCACCGCCCGGACGGCGGCGTCGGCGCGCGCGCGCTCGGTCGCCTCCGACAGGGCGGCGTACATGGCCTGGGTGATGGCGTTCTTCTTGTCGGGGCGCGCCATCACGATGCTGAGCACGCCGTCGTCGAGATCGGTGCGGATGTGTTCGCTCATCAGGCTTCCTCGTCCCTTTCGACGTTCGACCACCAGTCGACGCCGTTCGTGTCGCGCGTCCGCCGTGCGCGGCCGCGCCTTTCCAGATAGTTGAGGTGCGCCTGGGCCTCGCCCGTGGCCATGCCCAGCATCGCATCCCCCACCGCCCGGCCGAACACGGCCGGAAAGGCGTCCAGCACCCTAGTCGGTTTCCGCAGCGTCCGTTCAAGTCGTTTCAGCGCGGTTTCGTGCCCGCGCCTCAGGGCGGCCAGCCGTTCGTGAACGCCTCGGAACGGCTCCCCGTGCGAGGGCAGGATCAAGGCGTGCGCCGGCAACAGGGCGCGCAGCCTGGCCAGGGAGTCCATCCAGTCGCTCAGGGGATCGGCGTCCGGCTCGGTCGGCCAGACCGACACGTTGGAGGAGATGCGCGGCAGGATCTGGTCCCCGGCGATGAAGACGTCGTCGGACGTCCGCCACAGGCAGACGTGCTCGGGGCTGTGCCCGGCCCCGACCACCACCCGCCATTCCTCGCCGCCGATCGTCAGCGCCTCGCCGTCCTGCAACCGCGTGAAGGCCCGCGGCAGCGGGCTGACCCCCTTGCCGAACATGCCGTAGCCTTCGCGCCAGGCGGCGATCTGCTGATCGCTCCACCCGGCGGCGCGATAGAAGACCTCGCCCTCCGGCGGCGCGTCCCCCGCACTCTCGGCCGCCAGCGTCCGTCCGGTCAGATATTCCGTCCGCGACATCGACAGCGGCGCGCCCGTCCGCCGACACAGCCAGCCGGCCAGGCCGATGTGGTCGGGATGCATGTGGGTGCAGATGACCCGCGTGATCGGCCGCCCCTGCAGCGGGCCGGCAAGCAGGGCCGTCCAGGCCTCGATCGAAGCCGGCGTGTTCAGGCCCGCGTCGATCACGGCCCACCCGGCCCCGTCGTCCAGGACATGGATATTCACATGATCGAGTTGGAACGGCAACGGAAAGCGCGCCCACAGCACGCCTGGCGCGATGTCGTGCGCTTGACCCGGCAAGGGCGCGGCATGATCCAGATATGCCACGTTCAAAGCCGGTCTCGGTGGGCGGATGCAGGGCTTGAACCGTCCAAGTGCGTCTCCATTCGAAACGCTATGGTTAGGCCGGTCAGGCGTTCACGTCCAGGCACGCCGCCTTATGGTCAACCTTGACGACGCTATCTTCAGGAGACAAGGCTCCCGCAAGACCTTTCCGGCTTGTAATGAGGATTGTCCGGTGTTGAAAAAATCGTTGGCCGCCATGTGCGGCGTCGCTGCTGCTCTTTTGGTTGGCACGCCCGTCTTTTTGACGCCGACTACGGCGTTCGCGGAGATGTCCGGACAGTCCACCCTGCTCCGCGGTGGTCGCTCCAACGAATATCAGGATCAGCGTGAGCAGCAACGCGAATCGCGTCGCCAACAGCGCGAGGGACGTCAGGAGCGGCAGCAAGAGGCAGCGCCTGCCGATCCCGAGAAAGCCAAGGCGGACGCCCAGACAGCTCTAACCGCCACCGGCTCGTCATGCTCGGTGACCGAGGCTAAGTTGCTGGGCCAAACGGCCGAACGGGTCGATCTCTTCGAGGCGGTCTGCGCTACCGGCCCTGGCTATATCGTCGTCGCTTCGACACCGCCTCAGGCCGTGGATTGCGCTCTGCTGGCGAGCCAGGCCGAAACGGCGCGTGCAGCGGATCCCGCTGCGGACGTGGGAACGCTCTGCACGCTTCCGGCGAACCAGAATATCGCATCCGTCTTCTCCGGTTATGCGCGCGAAGCCGGCATTTCTTGCGACGTGGACGAAGGTTTGGCGATTGGGCAAACCTCGACCGGTGAAACCGTGTATGAAATCGGCTGCTCCAACTCCGACGGCTACTGGCTCGAAAAGACAGCCTCCGGCTGGACCAAGACCCCCTGCCTGCAGATCATGAGCCAAGGCAAGGCGTGCCGCTTTACGACCGTCGCCGAACAGGTCTCGGATTTGCAAAAGCTGTTTACTGGTACGGACGCCTCGGATTGCACCGTTCAGCAGATCAAGCTGATGGGGCAGAATGCGAATGGCCAGTTCATTGAGGCCAAATGCGAAGCGGCCGGCACAGGTTACATCGCCCGCATCAAGGATGGTGCGGTTGCCCAGGTTTACGGCTGCCCGGCGCCGACGATCGGCGGCGGCTGCACATTGACCACTACGCCGGAAGCCGACGCGACCGAACAGTAAGCCGTCGCCGCATCACTTCCCAGACGCCGCCGGATCGCAACGGCGGCGTCTTTGTTTCTGTCGCCCTCTTTCCCCGAACCGAGACGCGGCCTAGCGTCCCCGCCATGCGCATCGCCACCTGGAACGTGAATTCGATCAACGCCCGCCTGCCCACGGTGCTGGCGTGGATGGAGCAGGCCAATCCCGACGTCGCCTGCTTCCAGGAGATCAAGTGCGTGGACGAGAAGTTCCCGCGCGAGGCGTTCGAAAGCCTGGGCTACAACATCGAGACCCACGGCCAGAAGTCCTACAACGGCGTCGCCCTGCTCTCGAAACACCCGATGTCCGATGTCCGGCGCGGCCTGCCGGACGACGAGGCGGACGAACAGGCCCGGTATCTGGAAGCCCTGATCGAAGCCCCCCGCCCGATCCGGGTCGGGGCGATCTATCTGCCCAACGGCAATCCGATCGGGACCGAGAAGTTCGACTACAAGCTCGCCTGGTTCGACCGGCTGAACGCCCATGCGCGTCGCCTCCTTGCCCATGAGGAGCCGTTGGCGCTGTGCGGAGACTACAACGTCATCCCCGAGCCCGAGGACGCCCGCAATCCCGCCGCCTGGACCGACGACGCCCTGTTCCAGCCCCAAAGCCGCCGCGCCTTTCGCGCGCTGAAGAACCTGGGCCTGGCCGATGCGCATGAGATCGGCGACGAACCGGCCGGGACCTATACCTTCTGGGACTATCAGGCCGGCGCCTGGCAGCGCGACCACGGCATCCGCATCGACTTCGCCCTGCTGTCTCCGCAGGCGGCGGACCGCCTTCGCGGCGTCGAGACCCACCGCGAGGCCCGGGACATGGAAAAGCCCAGCGACCACGTGCCGGTGGTGATCGACCTCGACCTGGAGGGCTGAGCGTCATGGCCGACGCCTTCAGGGTGGTCCTGCTGGTCGCCCTGGCGGCCGCGCTGTTGACGACGCTGGCGCTGGGTCTGTCCTGGTGGATGGAGCCGTCCCGGCGGATGCGGCGCGCCCTGCTGAAGGCGCTGGGCGGCGCCCCGGAGGTCGAGGCCATGGCGGTCGGCGAAGGCCGGGCCTGCGCCCTGAACTTCGATGTCGAGCAGGTCGTCGTGCTGTGGGCCAACGGCGCCCACGGCCTGGCCTACCATTTCCAGGAGGTGGACGGGGGCGAGATCATCGTCGACGGCCATGTCGTCGCGCGGGTCCGCCGCGGCGAGGCGCGCAAGGCGCTGGACGTCATGGCGCCGGACGCCGAACAGGTGGTGCTGCGGCTGATGTTCGCGGACGCCCGGAACCCGGAGTTCGAACTGGCGCTGTGGGACGCCGCCGCGCCCGCCCCGACGGGATCGCCGGGCGAAGCCCTGCGGCTGGGCCGGCGCTGGCTGTCTCATCTGGAAGCCCTGCTGAAGGGGTGAGCGCCGGCGTTCGGGGGCTTTCGATCCCCGCGCGGGAGCGCTAGAAGCGGCGGCTCGTTCCCCCTTCTCGCATCCCCTGAAGGAGCCCGCCGTGGCCCGCCTTTTCGACGCCTACATCGTGGCCGACTGGACCGCCGCCGAGACCAGGAAGCTGGGCGACAACTCGTTGTGGATCGGCGTGGCCAAGCGCGACGTGCGCTTCCGTCTGTACACGGAGACGCACAATGTCGCGACCCGCGCCGAGGGCGAGGCCCTGCTGAACAGCCTGCTGGCCGATCACCGAAAGCGCGGCGATCGGGTGCTGGTCGGCTTCGACTTCAACCTGGGCTATCCGGCGGGCACGGCCGCGCGGCTGAAGTTGTCCGGCGCGCCCTGGCAGGCGATGTGGAAGTTCATCGCCGCCAACGTGGTCGACAAGGCCGACAACACCAACAACCGCTATCAGGTGGCGGCCAAGATGAACCGGCTGATGACCGACGAGGCCTGGCCGCTGTGGGGCGCGCCGGCCAAGCAGGCGCAGCGCTGGCTGACCACCACCAAGCCGCCGCAGGGCACGGGCGACATCCCCGAGTTCCGCGCCACGGAGGACGCGGCGCGCAAGGGGCGGCTTCAGCCCAAGAGCGTCTGGCAGATGCACGGCGCCGGCGCCGTCGGCGGCCAGACCCTGGTCGGGATTCCCGCCGTGCGCCGCCTGCTGGAGGCCCTGGGGCCTTCGGGCGCCGTCTGGCCGTTCGGCACGGGTTGGCGCGCCCTGACCCCGGAGGACGTCGCGCCGCTCTCAGCCCTGGTGGTCGAGGTGTGGCCGTCGATGTTCGACGCCCGGCCGGCCGAAGGCGAATACAAGGATCAGGCCCAGGTCCGCGCCACGGCCGAGGCCCTGGCGCGGCTTGACGACGCGGGCGACCTGGCCGGCGCCTTCGCCCCGCCCAAGTCGGCCGCCCCGGAACTGATCGACCGGGTCGAGCAGGAAGAAGGCTGGATCCTGGGCGTCTGACGCCCGCCCGGCCCTTCCTCGCCCGGCGTCAGGCTTGGGGCGTCCAGCCGCCCGCCAGCGCCTTGAACAGGGCGATCTGGTAGGTCGAGACCAGGGCGTCGGACTGCGCCAGCGCCGCCTCGGCCGCCGCCTGGGTGCGTTCGGCGTCCAGCACCAGCAGGAAGCTGTCGGCGCCCGCGTTGAACCGCTGGCGCGATAGGCCGGCCGCACGGGCCGCCTGGTCGCGCGCCTCGGTCAGGGCCGCGCGGCGGTCCAGTTCGTTGGCGTAGTTCGACAGCGCCGTCTCGGTTTCCTGCAGCGCGCCCAGCACCGTCTGGTCGAAGGTGGCCAGGGCGGCGTCGGACAGGGCGCCCGCCTGCTGGATCCGCGCCCGTGCGGCGAAGACGTTGGGGAAGGACCAACTGATCAGGGGGCCGAAGCTGAAGCGGAAGTTCTCGCTGTCGCCCAGGCCGTCGGACTCCAGCGCCGTGGACCCGATGGAGCCCCCCAGGCTGATCGAGGGGAACAGGTCCGCGGTCGCCACATTGACCCGCGCCGCCGCCGCCGCCAGGTCGGCCTCGGCCTGGCGCACGTCGGGCCGGCGGGCCAGCAGCTGGGCGCCGTCGCCGACGGGAATGGGCTGGCCGAGCTGGGGCGGACGCACGCAGGCGGCGGCCGCCGCGCTGGCCTCGCCCGGCGTCACGCCGGTCAGGGTGGCGAGGCGGAACAGGGCCTCGTTGCGGCTGGCGCGCAGGGTCGGCAGGGTCGCCGACGTCTGGGCGACGGCCGCGCGCGCGCTGGCGACGTCCAGACCGGTGCCCGCGCCGCCTTCCAGCAGGCGCTCGGTCAGGCGCAGCGTGTCCCGCTGCAGGCCCAGAGTCCGTTCGGCCACGGCGATCTGAGCATTGGCCGAACAGGTGTCGGCATAGGCCCGCGCCGTCTCGGCCGCGACCGTGACCTGAACGGTCGCGAAGGCGGCCTCGGCGGCGCGTACGTCGGCCCGCGCGGCGCGGATGGTCGATTCCACCCGGCCGAACAGGTCGATCTCGTAGGAGGCGTCCAGGCCGACGTCATAGCTGTCGACCTCGGGCGCGTCCTCGCCCGCCGGCAGGCCCTGGACCGTCGCGGCCGAGGCCCGGCTGCGCTGGTAGGAGGCGCTGGTCGAGGTCGTCGGCAGCCGGCCGGTGCGCGCCTCGGACAGAGAGGCCCGCACGGCGCGCAGATTGGCGAAGGCGGCTTCCAGCTGGTTGTTCTCGGCGAACGCCTGCTGGATCAGGCCGTCCAGCGTCGGATCGTCGTACAGCCGCCACCAGTCGTCGCGCGCCTGGGCGGTCGACACGGCCGGATTGGCCGAGCCGATCAGAGCGCCGGTCCCCGCGACCGGAAGGTCGGCGACGGGCGCCTTGGGCCCGACCGCGCAGGCGGCGAGCAGGGCGCTGGCGGCTGCGGCGGTCAGGACGGTCTGGGTCTTGGATCGGATCATCGGATATCCCCTCCCAGGCCGGTCGCGGGCGCCGGCGCGTCGGGATCGGTCAGGTCGGAAGGTTGGTCGTAGCGGACCGGTTCGGCCTTCGGGGTCGGCTTGTGGGACGCCGGCAGCTTGCCCGACACCCAGCGCATGACGACGTAGAAGACCGGCGTGAACAACAGGCCGAAGAAGGTCACGCCCAGCATTCCGGAGAACACCGACGTGCCCAGCGCCTGGCGCATCTCGGCGCCCGGCCCCGACGCCAGCATCAGGGGCACGACGCCCAGGATGAAGGCGAAGGACGTCATCAGGATCGGCCGCAGACGGGTCTTGGCGGCGGACACGGCCGCATCGAAGCGGTTCATGCCCTCCTCCTCGGCCTGCTTGGCGAACTCCACGATCAGGATGGCGTTCTTGGCCGCCAGGGCGATCAGAACCACCAGGCCGATCTGGACCAGGATGTTGTTGTCCAGGCCCCGGATGTTGACGCCCAGCATGGCCGCCAGAAGACACATCGGCACGATCAGGATGACCGCCATCGGCAGGGTGAAGGCCTCGTATTGAGCGGCCAGCACCAGGAAGACGAACACCACGGCCATCATGAAGATCAGGGTCGCGCCCGATCCCGCGGCCTTCTGCTGCAGCGCCAGCTCGGTCCATTCGTAGGAGAAGCCCTGCGGCAGGGTCTGGCCGGCCATCTGCTCCATGATGTCCAGCGCCTGGCCGGAGGACACGCCCGCCGCCGGCTGCCCCTGAAGCTCGGACGCCGGGTACAGGTTGTAGCGCACGATCCGCGAGGGACCGGAATCGTCCCTCAGGTTCGCCACCGACCCGATCGGAACCATGGCGCCGCTGTCGGAACGCGTCTTCAGATTGGCGATGTCGGCGATGTCGTCGCGCGCCGTCGGCTCCGCCTGGGCCGTCACCCGGAAGGTGCGCCCCAGATAGTTGAAGTCGTTGACGTAGGACGAGCCCAGATAGACGCCCAGGGTGTCGAACACCGCGGACGGCTGCACGCCCAGCATCAGGGCCTTGTCGCGGTCGACGTCGGCCTCGATCCGCGGCGAGCCGGTGTTGTAGGTCGAGAAGACCTGGTTGACCTGATCCGGCGCCTGGGCGGCCGCGCCCATCATGGCGAAGGTCGCCCCCTCCAGCGCGCCGTAGCCCGCGCCCGAGGTGTCCTGGATCATCATCTTGAAGCCGTTGCCGTTGCCCAGCCCCTGAACCGCGGGCGGCGCGATGACGAAGATGTTGGCGTCGGAGATCGATCCCGTGGCCTGGGTGATGGCCCCGGCCAGGGCCGCGGCCGCTTCCTCGCGCGAGCGTTCGGCGTGCGGCTTCAGGCGGACGAAGATGGTCGCGGCGTTCGAGCCGAAGCTGAAGCTGGATCCGTCCAGCCCGGCGAAGGCGACGGTGCCGTCCACCCCGTCGGTGCCCTGGATGATTCCGCGGGCGCGCATCATCACGTCCTGGGTCCGGTCCAGAGAGGCGCCGGCGGGCAGCTGGATGACGCCGATCAGGAAGCCCTGGTCCTGCTCCGGGATGAAGCCGGTGGGCGTGTCCATCAGGCGCCAGGCGGTGACGCCCAGCAAGCCGACATAGACGATCAGCACGATGGTCACGGTGCGCACCAGACGCGCGGTCAAACGGCCGTAGCGGTCGGACAGCCAGTCGAAGCCCTCGTTGAACTTCCGTCCGCCCCAGCCGACGTAATAGACGACCGAGCCCCACAGACCCGGCTTGCGGGCGTGCGCGTCGTGGTCCTTGTGCGGCTTGAGCAGCAGCGCGGCCATGGCGGGCGACAGCGTCAGCGACACGAACAGCGAGATCACGGTGGCCGAGGCGATGACCACGGCGAACTGGCGGTAGAAGATGCCGGGAATGCCGGGCACGAACATCGTCGGCACGAACACCGACACCAGCACCAGGCCGATGGCGATCAGGGCGCCGGAGACCTCCTGCATGGATCGGTATGCGGCCTCCTTGGGACTGAGCCCCTCGCTGATCGCGCGCTCGACGTTCTCCACCACCACGATGGCGTCATCGACGACGATGCCGACGGCCAGGACCAGGGCGAACAGCGACAGGGAGTTGATCGAATATCCCAGCGCCAGCTGCACCGCGAAGGTGCCCACCAACGCGATCGGGATGGCCACGATCGGGATGATCGCCGCGCGCCAGGTCTGAAGGAAGACCAGCACCACGATCACGACCAGGATGACGGCCTCGACCAGGGTGTGCTCGACGGACTCCACCGAGGCGGCGACGAATTCGGTCGGGTTGTAGGGCACGGAGATGGCCATGCCTTGCGGCAGTTCCGACTTCACCGCCTCGACCTCGGCCAGGACCCGCTCGGCGGTGCCCAGGGCGTTGGCGCCCGGCTGCTGCACGATGGCCAGGCCCACGCCGCGCTCGCCGTCGAAGAAGCCGCGGATGCCGTAATCCTGCGCGCCCAGTTCGATCCGCGCCACGTCGCGCAGATAGGTGACGCGGCCCTGGGCGTCGGTCTTCAGCACGACGTTGGCGAACTGGTCAGGGTCGGTCAGACGCCCCTGGACCTGGACGGGCAGCTGGAAGGCGGAAGCGTTGTTCGGGAAAGGCGGCTGGCCGATGGAGCCGGCGGCGGCCTGAACGTTCTGCGCGCGCAGGGCGGCGACGATGTCCGGCCCCGTCAGACCGCGCTCGGCCGCCTTGGCCGGGTCGATCCAGACCCGCATCGAATAGTTGCCGCCGCCGAACACCTGGACGGTGCCGACCCCCTCGAGGCGCAGCAGTCGGTCGCGCAGGGTCGAGTTGGCGTAGTTGCCGACGTAGTCGTTATCCAGCGTGCCGTCCGGCGAGGTCAGCCCCAGGATCATCAGGAAGCCGCTCTCGGCCTTGTTGACCGTGATGCCGGTCTGACGCACCGCCTCGGGCAGACGGGGCTCGGCCAGGGCCACGCGGTTCTGGACCAGCACCTGGGCGTCGTCCAGGTCGGTGCCCGGATTGAAGGTCACGGTGATCGCCACCGCCCCGTCCGATGTCGAGGACGAGGAGATGTAGAGCATGTTCTCGACGCCGTTCACCTCCTGCTCGATGGGGGCGGCGACGGTCTCGGCCAGGGTCTCGGCCGAGGCGCCGGGATAGGCGGCGTTGATGGTGATCGTGGGCGGCGCGATCTCCGGATACTGCGACAGCGGCAGCAGCGGATAGGCGAACACGCCGATGATGGTGATCACCACCGACAGCACCATCGCGAAGATGGGCCGGTCGATGAAGAAACGGGAGATGTTCATGGATCAGTCGCCGCTGGAAAGGCTGTTGGCGAAGGAGGCGCTGGAGGCCGGCGCGGCCTGGGTCACGGGACCGGCGGGGGCCTGGTTCTGCTGCTGGACCGGCTGGATGCGGCCGTTCTGCGGGGTCACCTTGGAGCCCGGCTGGGCGGCGCGCTGCAGGCCCGAGATGATCACGCGGTCGGTCGGCGCCAGGCCGGACTTGATCACGCGCAGACCCTGGACCACTGGTCCCAGTTGGACCGCCTTGGGCGTGACCGAGCCGTCCGCGGCCACGACATAGACGGTGCGGCGCGACTGGTCGGTGTTGATCGCGGTGTCGGGCACCAGCAGGGCGTCATAGGCCTCGGCGCCCGCGACCTGGGCGCGGCCGAACATGCCCGGACGCAGGAAGCCGTCGGCGTTGGGCACGATGGCGCGCAGACGGATCACGCCCGAGGCCGTGTCGATCGAATTGTCCGAGAAGTCCAGGCGACCGGTGCGGTTGTACTCGGTCTCGTCCTGCAGGCGGATCCGCACCGGCGCGCCCTGTTCGGAGCCGCCTTCGCGCATGTACTTAAGCGCGATCGCCTCGGAGCCGTCGAACACGAAGTGGATCGGACCGCCGGAAACGATGGTCGTCAGCACGTCGCCGGCCGACGATCCGCCGGCGACCAGATTGCCCGGGTCGACCCGGCGGTCGGACACGCGGCCCGACACCGGCGCGGTGACGCGGGTGTAGTCCAGGTTCAGCTGGGCCGTGCGGGTCGCGGCGTTCGCCGCCTCCAGATTGGCCTCGGCGGCCTGCACCGCCGCCTTGTTGGAATCGTATTCGGCCTGCGAGACCGCCTGCGAGGCCAGCAGGGACTCGCTGCGGGCCAGATTGGCGCGCGCCAGGCTCAGTTGCGACTGGGCCTGGGCGACCTGGGCGCGGGCCTGGGCCAGGGCCGCCTGGGCGGGACGCGGATCCAGGGTGAACAGCAGTTGGCCCTTCTGGACCATCTGACCGTCGCGGAAGTGCACCCCCTGGATGTAGCCGCCGACGCGTGCGCGCACGTCGACCGCCTCCACCGCCTCGAAGCGGCCGGTGAACTCGTCCCAATCCACCACCTGCTGACGCAGCGGCGTGGCCACCGTCACCGGAGGCGCGCCCGGCGCCTGGTCCTCGGCTTTCGGCGAACATCCATAAAGCGCGCCCGTCACCAAAACGGACACGGCCGCGATCTTAAGCCCGCGCATCGGCGCATTCTCCCTGTCGGAGGTAAATCCCTGTCGAGCGGACACCGACCGATGGGGAGTCGGCCGTGTCAACGCATGGTGACTTAATGGTCAGGGCCGCGACGCTTGTCAACAGGCGTTGACAAAGCCATATGTGATTTACGGTTATTGTTCCCAGGAGTTTCGCCCCCTTGTTGTGCCCCGGTCCCCGCCCGAGAAACGCCGCAGCGACCCGCACGGCCATTCTCGACGCTGCGCGCGAGCGGTTCGCTGCGGAGAGCTACGACGACGTCGGCATGCGCGACATCGCCCGGGACGTCGGCGTCGACGCCGCCCTGATCAGCCGCTACTTCGGCTCCAAGGACGACCTGTTCCTGGCGGCGCTGGAAAGCTGCGGCGACGGCAGCGCCCTGATGCAGGGCGACAAGGCCGAGTTCGGCAAGCGGGTGGCGCACGAGGTCGTGTTCGAACCCAAGAAGGCCGACAAGCTGAAGGGCATGTCCATCATGCTGCGCTCCATCGGCTCCAACCGCGCCTCGGAGATGGTGCAGACGACCTGTTCCGCCCAGTTCTTCGGCCCGTTGCAGGACTGGCTGGGCGGCCCGGACGCGACCGTTCGCGCCCGTCTGCTGGCCGGCTTCATCATGGGCATGTCGATCAGCCGCGAACTGGGCGGCGGCAGTTTCGACCTGGAGCCCGCCGAATGCGAGCGGATGCGCGACCGCCTGGCGGTGATCCTGCGGGCGCTGATCGACAACTGAAACCGTGACGCAATTAGAAAGGGGCGCGGACTTCGGTCCGCGCCCCTTCTGCTTTCCTGGCCGTGCGCGTCAGTGCGGCGACGGCGCCCTGACCACGTCGGCGTCGCGCACCTTGGTCCGGGCCGCCGCGATGGCGAAGACGGTCAGGCCCACATAGCCCAGCAGCGGCACGATGAAGGCCGGTTGCAGCGCGCCGGCCGCATCGGCGATCCGCGCCGCCACCTGCGGCAGCAGGGCCCCGCCGATGATGCCGAACACCAGCAGGCCCGAGGTGGCCGAGGTCGGCGCCGTCGACCGCTCCAGCGTCAGGGTGAAGATGGTCGGGAACATGATGGAGTTGAACAGGCCGATCGACAGGGCGGCGTAGGCCGCCGTCGGACCGCCCACCTGGCTGACGACCAGGCACAGCAGCGCCGCCACCACGGTGCAGACCGCCAGCACGATCCCCGCCGGCACGCGCGTCAGCACCGCCGAGCCGATGAAGCGGCCCACCATCGCCCCGCCCCAGTACAGGGCGACCATCTTGCCCGCCGTCTCGATCGGCGCGTTCAGCACGTCCGGGCTTTCCAGGAAGTTGGTCAGCATGCCGCCGATGGCGACTTCCGACCCGACGTAGAGGAAGATGGCCAGGGCGCCGAACACCGCCCAGGGCGACGACAGCGCCTTCAGCGGGGACACGGCTTCCGTCGCGGCCGGGGCGGCGGCGTTGATCTTCTTGCGGGCGGTGAAGATGAAGACGGCGATCAGGGCGAAGAAGGCGCCCATGCCCAGGAAGGCCATGTCGATGCTGCGCAGCGACTGCGACCGCGTCGCCGCCGTCACCACCGCGCCCGCCGCGAAGACGCCGCCGGTCAGCAGCACGTGCGACCCCAGCCACGGGCCGATCGTCGTGCCCAGGGAATTGAAGGCCTGCGACAGGTTCAGCCGCATGTGCGACCCCTTGCGCGTGCCCAGCTCCGCCACCAGCGGATTGGCCGCGACCTGCAGAAGCGTCACGCCCGAGGCGATGACGAACAGCGCCAGAAGGACGCCGGGATACCAGTCGGCGGCCGTCGCGGCCGGCACGATCAGGCAGCCGGCGACCATGACGATCAGCGCCCCGATGATCGAACGGCTGTAGCCCAGCTTGCCCAGCACCGACGCGGCCGGCAGCGACATCAGCCCGTAGGCGATGAACCAGGCGAAGGTCGTCAGGAAGGCCTCGGCGTTGTTCAGGTCGAACACCCGCTTCACCGCCGCGATCAGCGGATCGATCAGCGAGGTGGCGAAGCCCCAGGCGAAGAACAGCGTGGTGACATAGGCGAAGGCCAGGCCCGCGCCCTTGGGGCGGGCGGCGTCTGTCGTGGTCATGCGGATGGGTCCCCCTGCGATGGATCGGCGCCGCGCCGTGGCGCGCGGTTCTTGTCCCTCTGGTTCCGATATCGAAGCCGGGCCGTCCAGCCGAAACCGTCCGCTGTAACCAAACTTTTCGCCCGGCCGGGCGAAAAAAAGGGCCGCCCCGTCGCCAGGGCGGCCCAGTCTGCTCAGCAGGGGAGGATCAGAAGCGGTAGTTCACGCCCACCGCGAAGGTGCGACCATAGGACTGGTAGTCGATGGTCCGACGCTCATCGCCGTTCTCGAAGGTCTTGAAGGGCTCGTCCGTCAGGTTGTTGACCTGGGCCAGGACCGACAGGCCTTCCAGCGGACCCGACTGGAACTCGTAGCCGATCTGGGCGTCGACGACGGTTTCCGCCGCGACCGAGCGCAGAGTGCGGCCGTTGCCGAAGCCGGCCACTTCGCCCAGGTAGTCGGAGCGATAGCGGGCCGAGATGCGCGACGAGAAGCCGAAGCGCTCATAGTACAGCGTGCCGTTCACGACCGTTTCCGACAGGCCCGGCATGGGCGTGGGCGGGTTGGCGGGATCCGGCTGGACCTCGCTTTCGGTCTGCGAGGCGCTGAACAGGCCGCCGAAGCCTTCAAGCACCGGATGGAAGATCTCGAACGGCGCCGAGACCGAGAATTCCACGCCGCGGATCCAGCCGCCGTTGCCATTCTCGGGCGTCGAGATGATGCCCTCGTTGATCACGGGCGTGACGCCGCCGGTCGGATAGCCGCTGAAGTCGAAGATGCGGTTGTAGGTGTAAACGTAGCTTTCCAGGTCGCGGTAGAAGCCCGCCAGCGAGACATAGCCGCGACGGTTGGCGAAATACTTCTCGAACGACAGGTCGGCCACATTGGCGATGTACGGCATCAGTTCGGGATTGCCGCCGCCGCCGCCCCAGGGCGAGTTCTGCTCGGGCGTGGCGTTCTCGTTGTTGTTGCCGGGGTTGAACGAGAAGTTCCGGCCGGCGCGCATGTCGTCCATCCGCGGCCGCGCTAGGGTGCGCGACAGCGAGAAGCGCGCGAACATGTCGTCGCCGACTTCCAGGATGAAGTTCGAGCTGGGCAGGATTTCCAGATATTCCTTGCCGCCCGTGATCTCCTCGACCGCCGCGACGCCGACGCCGATCTGCTGGGCCTCGAAGCCGTGGCCCTGCTGGTCGGTGTAAACGAACTGCATGCCGACGTTGCCGGTCAGCGGCAGGCCGAACAGGGTGTGGTCGATGTTGGCGCGGATGTAGGCGGTCGAGACCTTTTCGGTCACGTCCCAGTTGCCGGCCGCCACGTCGGCGTTCGGGTTGCGGATCAGGTTCAGCGCGCCGCTGTTGACCAGGGCCAGGGCGTCGTAGCTCAGCACTTCCGAAATGCCCAAGTAGCCCAGGTCGGTCGGCTCCAGCAGGAACTCCGACGGCACGGCCAGGTCGCCGCCGCCGGGGACGCCCAGGTAGTACTGGTCGTTGATGAACTCCTTCGTGCGTTCCGAATAGTTGAAGCCGAAGTCGATCGAGCTGAACGGGCTCTGGTGCAGGGCGCGGTTGGCCGTCAGGCGCACCGCCTTGATCTCGTCCGTGATGGACGGGGTGTTCATGTAGCCGGCCTGGCCTTCCGGGATCACGTCGCCGCCCCAGCCCTGCGGGCTGGTCAGCAGGATCAGCGACGGATCGGCGTAGTTCAGCTGGCTGGTGAAGCGCGTCACGCCGTCGTCGGTCAGCTCGAAGCCCAGGGTGTCCAGGGCGCCGTTGATGTTGCGGCCGGTGCCGGCGTTGGTTTCCAGGATCAGGTCTTCGCGCTCGACCTTGGAGTAGTTGACGTCCAGGCCCAGGGTCCAGTCGTCATTGGCGACGAACTCGGTGTTCCAGCCGATGGCGGTGATGTTGCTGTCGCGCTTGTTCAGGTCGTTGCGGACCACGCCCTTGATGTTGTCCCAGGTGCCGGCGACGATCAGGCCGTCCTCGACGGTGTAGCCGGGACGCAGCGACGGACCAGGACGGCAGACGTTCGGCGTGGGAACGTTGTTGGTGATCTGGCAACCGCCAAGCACAGTATCGCTACGGCCCGGGCTTTCGGCCAGCCCTCCCCACGCCAGCGGGAACTCGATGCCGCGCAGGACCTGGGTGTTCTTGAATTCGGAATAGAAGGCGTCGATCGTCGAGTGGAAACGGTCGTTCGGGCGCCATTCCAGCACGCCCATGTAGCCGTCGCGCTCCAGCTCCGACGACATGACGTAGGGCTTGACGCCGCCGGTCAGCAGATTGCCGTCGCTGTAGTTCGGATAGCCCCAGCTGTTGAAGCGCTCGGACTGGTAGGGCGAGCTCATGTGGGCGTAGCCCAGCGCCACGCCGATGGTGTCGTCGGCGAACTGGTCGATATAGGACAGGGTGTAGCGGTCGCCGCTGTCGGTCGTGCCCGAGTTCAGGGCGCCGATGTCGTTCCACTCGTGGCGATAGTTCACGGCCATCGCCTGACGGCCATAGGCCAGCGGCCGAACGGTGCGCAGGTCGACGGTGCCGGCCAGGCCCTGGCCGACCAGGGCCGCGTCGGGGGTCTTGTAGACGACGACGCTGCCCAGCAGTTCCGACGGGAACTGGTCGAACTCGACGCCGCGGTTGTCGCCGGTGGTGACCAGCTCGCGGCCGTTCAGCAGCGCGGTGGTGAAGTCCGGGCCCAGGCCGCGGATCGAGATGGCCTGGCTGCGGCCATCGAGGCGCTGCGAGGTCACGCCCGGCAGGCGGGCCAGGGATTCGGCGATGGAGACGTCCGGCAGCTTGCCGATGTCTTCCGCGGAGATCACCTCGACGATCGAGGTGTTGTTGGCCTTGGCCGAGATCGACGCCTCGATGGCGCGGCGGATGCCGGTGACGACGATTTCACCGACTTCGGTCGGCTGCGCGTCGGCGGGCTGAGCCTCGGCGGCCTGGACGGCGGCGTCGGCGGTTTGAGCCTGGGCGCTGCTGACGGCCATCAGGGCCACGGCGCCGAAAGCGGCGCCCGACAGCAGGCGCGCACGCCGGTTGAGACGTTGAGACATGGATCATCCTCCCTGAGGGCTGGTCGCGATTCTGAATGTCGCAACCGGAAGCCGTCGCAAAAATATGCAAATCTGATTGCACATTGCAAGCCGGTAATCTTGCTGCTGGAAATTCGTCATGTTCGCCCGGGCGTCCGCACCCCGTTTCTTCGGGATGTTGCGACGCATTGCCACGCTATGTGTGCGTTGCAGCATTTTTTACGCGCGTTGACAGGCGGCGGCAGGACTGCAAAATCTTGCAAATCGACTTGGAAGGCTTTGCACTGACCAGGCAGGAGGAAAACCGATGCGGCGCAATCGATTGAACAGCGGACTATGCGCGCTGGCGGCCCTGGCGACGGCCTGCGGCGCGACGGCGACCCAGGCTCAGGTTCCCGCTCAGCCTCGCGCGCCCGTTCAGGCCCAGGCCGTCGGCGACCCGGTCGCCGCCCTTCGCCAGCGTCCGCCGCAGGACGAGGTGATCTATTTTCTCCTGCCCGACCGTTTCGCCAATGGCGATCCGTCCAACGACCACGGCGGCTATGCGCCCGAGCGACTGGTCAGCGGCTTCGACCCCTCGGACACCGACTTCTACCACGGCGGCGATCTGGCCGGCCTGACCCGACGGCTGGACTACATCCAGGGCCTGGGCGCGACCGCCGTCTGGCTGGCCCCGATCTTCAAGAACAAGCCGGTGCAGAGCCACGGAAACTACACCGGCGCGGCGCACCACGGCTATTGGATCACGGACTTCACCGCGGTCGATCCGCACTTCGGCGACGAGGCGGCGATGCGCGCCCTGGTCGACGCCGCCCATGCGCGAGGCATGAAGGTCTATCTGGACATCGTCGCCAACCACACCGCCGACGTCATCCAGTATCGCGAATGCCCCGAGGGCCGCTGCGCCTATCGCAGCCGCGCCGACTATCCCTACACCCGACGGGGCGGCGTGGACGGGGCGCCGATCAACGAGGGCTTCGACGGCCGCGACTTCTCGCGCCTGACCCGCCCGGACTACGCCTACACCCCCTACGTCCCGGCGGGCGAGGAGAACGCCAAGGTTCCGGCTTGGCTGAACGACCCGATCCACTACCATAACCGGGGCGAAAGCACCTTCGCGGGCGAGAGCGGCCTGGACGGCGACTTCGCCGGCCTGGACG
The DNA here is from genome assembly GCF_023573565.1 of Brevundimonas albigilva. Classification (NCBI taxonomy): domain Bacteria; kingdom Pseudomonadati; phylum Pseudomonadota; class Alphaproteobacteria; order Caulobacterales; family Caulobacteraceae; genus Brevundimonas; species Brevundimonas albigilva. The sequence goes on along the minus strand of NZ_CP097649.1, from coordinate 472,408 downwards.
ACCTGCTGACCGAGGATCCCGTGGTCGTCCAGGGCATGATCGACGTCTTCGGCGGCTGGATCGACAAATACGGCGTCGACGGCTTCCGCATCGACACCGCCCGCCACGTGAACCCGGAGTTCTGGCAGGCCTTCATTCCCGCCATGCTGGCGCGGGCCGAGGCGAAGGGCATTCCCAACTTCCACATCTTCGGCGAGGTCTATGATCCCGATCCGGCGGTGACGGCCCGGTTCACGCGGGTCGACGACTATCCCGCCGTGCTGGACTTCCCCTTCCAGAAGCAGGCGACCGACTTCGCCGCCGGCAAGACGGGCGGCGACGCCCTGGCCAAGCTGTTCGACGCAGACGCCCTCTACGCCAAGGGGGCCGACACCGCCGCCATCCTGCCGACCTTCCTGGGCAATCACGACATGGGCCGCGTCGGCTTCTTAGTGAAACAGGCCAATCCGGACGCCGACGACGCCGAACTGCTGGCGCGGATCAAGCTGGCCCATGCCCTGATGATGTTCAGCCGGGGCGTGCCGACCCTCTATTATGGCGACGAGCAGGGCTTCGCCGGCGCGGGCGGGTACGGCAATTCGCGCCAGGACATGTGGGACAGCCAGACGCCGGTCTATCGCGACACGACGCCCATCGGCGGTCGCCAGCCCGCCTATTCCACCCAGGCGCCGCTGTACCGCGCCATCGCCGAGATGGCCCGCATCCGCGCCGCCGAACCCGCCCTGCGACGCGGCCGCCAGGTGGTGCGCGCCTACGGCGACGCGCCCGGCCTGTTCGCCCTGTCGCGCCTGGACGACGCCGGCGCCGAGATCCTGGTCCTGTTCAACAGTTCGACCGCGCCCGTCACGGCCCAGGTCGAGGTGGAGCCGACCTCGCTTCGGTGGCAGGCTCTGCGCGGCGACTGCGCGCCCGAATCCTCGGCGCCGGCCAGCGTCTCCGTCAGCGTCCCCCCCCTCGATTACCTCGTCTGCAAGAGCGTGCCGTGACCGCCCAGCCCCTCGATTTGTCCACGGCCGCCGCCGCGCCTGACCTAGCGCACGAATGGTGGCGGGGCGCGGTCCTGTACCAGATCTATCCGCGCAGCTTCGCCGATTCGAACGACGACGGCGTCGGCGACCTGAAGGGCGTCGCCGACCATCTGGATCACGTCGCGTCCCTGGGCGTCGACGGCGTCTGGCTGTCGCCCTTCTTCAAGTCGCCGATGAAGGACTTCGGCTACGACGTCTCGGACTATTGCGACGTCGATCCGATCTTCGGGACCCTGGCCGATTTCGACGCCCTGGTCGCCCGCGCCCACGCGCTGGGCCTGAAGGTCGTCATCGATCAGGTGTTCTCGCATACGTCGGACGAACACCCGTGGTTCATCGACAGCCGCGCGTCGAAGACGGCCAGGCACGCCGACTGGTACGTCTGGGCCGACGCCAAGCCGGACGGCTCGCCGCCGTCGAACTGGCAGTCGGTGTTCGGCGGCCCGGCCTGGACGTGGGATGCGCGGCGCGGCCAGTACTACATGCACAACTTCCTGGCTTCGCAGCCCCAGCTGAACGTGCGCAACCCCGAGGTCCAGGACGCCCTGATCGCCGCCGCCCGCTTCTGGCTGGATCGGGGCGTGGACGGCTTCCGCCTAGACGCCATCAACTTCGCCATCCACGACCCGAAGCTGACCGACAATCCGCCGATCAACGACGGCAAGAAGCGCACCCGGCCCTTCGACTTCCAAGACAAGATCCACAACCAGAGCCAGCCGGAGATCATCGGCTTCCTGAACCGCATCCGGGCCCTGACCGACAGCTATGACGGCCGCTTCACCGTGGCCGAGGTCGGCGGCGACCACGCCGATCGCGAGATGAAGGAATACACCGCCGGGTCCGACCGGCTGCATTCCGCCTACGGCTTCCTGTACCTCTACGCCGACACGCTGCGCAGCGAACTGATCGGCCTGGGCGACGGCATGTGGCCGGATCGGCAGGGCGAGGGCTGGCCGTCCTGGACCTTCTCCAATCACGACGCCCCGCGCGCGGTGTCGCGTTGGGCGCAAGGCCGCGACGAAAAGGCCTTCGCCGAGATGGCCCTGCTGCTGCTGATGTGCCTGCGCGGCAATGTCTTCGTCTATCAGGGCGAGGAGCTGGGCCTGCCCCAGGCCGAGGTGCCGTTCGAGCGGCTGGTCGATCCGGAGGCCATCGCCAACTGGCCCCAGACCCTGGGCCGGGACGGCGCCCGCACGCCGATCCCCTGGACCGCATCAGCGCCCAACGCCGGCTTCTCCGCCGTCGAGCCCTGGTTGCCGGTCGACCCTCGGCACCTGAAGATGGCCGTCGACGCGCAGGAGGCCGATCCCGAGGCGACCCTGCACGTGGCGCGCCGTCTGATCGCCCTGCGCCACGCCCATCCGGCCCTGCGCTACGGCGGGCTGGACCTGATCCAGGCCGCCGATGTGCTGGTGTTCGAACGGTTCGAGCGCGCGGACGGCGGCGAGCGGCTGCTGTGCGTCTTCAACCTGGGCCATCAGCCTGTCGATTGGACCCCGCCCGCGGGCGCGCGCCGCATCGAGGCGGTCAACTGGAGCGAGGCCGACGGATCGAGGCTGGCGCCTCTAGCCGGCCTGTTGTTCGCGGTCTGATGGCCGGATCAGCCGCCGCAGGTCTCGCGAACGATCAGTTCGGTCGGAACGCGCTCGGAACGGCCGGCGGTCGCGCCGCCATGATCCAGCAGCTTGGAGACCATCAGCCGTCCGGCCTTCATCGTGTCCTGGGCGATGGTGGACAGGGCCGGGCGCGAATAGCGGCTGAACGGCACATTGTCGAAGCCGATGACCGACACCTGGCCGGGCACGTCGATCCCCGCGTGCAGCAGGGCGCGCACGGCGCCCAGGGCGATCTGGTCGGAGGCGGCGACCACGCCGTCGAAGGCGACGCCGCGCCGGATCAGGGCGTCGACCGACGCCTCGGCCGACTCCACCTCGAAGTGGGCGGGCACGATCAGCTCGGCGTCGACCGACAGCCCCGCCTGGCCCATTGCGTCCAGATAGCCCCGGTGGCGCTGCATGGCCTCGGGCGGGTCCAGGTCGCCCAGGAAGACGATGCGTTCGCGGCCCAGTCGCGCCAGATGCAGGGTCGCGCGCCGGCCGCCCGAGATGTTGTCCGAGCCGATGGAGCAGTAGTCCTGTTCCGGCAGTTCGGCGCCCCAGACGACGAAGCGATGGTCGGCGTCCACCAGCCGGTTGAAGGCCGAATGCAGGCTGGACTGACCCAGGAAGATCACGCCGTCCGCCCGGCTGGTGTTCAGCGCCGCCGACAGCTCCTCGTAGTTGGCCGGCGAGATATGGCTCATCAGCAGGTCGCAGCCGCGTTCGCGCGCCGCCTCGCCCACCCCGGCCAGAAGCTCCAGGAAGAAGGGATCCGAGAGGCGCCCTTCCCGCCCCTGAGGACGCGGCGTCACCAGGGCGATGGTCCCCTGCGCCCCGATCGGGCCGGCCGGCATATGGCGGCGGAAGGGGTAGTCGTGCTCCTTGGCCAGTTTCCAGATCAGCTGCTTGGTGCGGTCGTTGACGGCGGGATTGTCGTTCAGCGCCCTGGAAGCCGTGGCGATGGACACGCCGGCCAGGCGCGCGATGTCTTCCAGGCGGGTCGTCTTGCGGCTCAAGGTCGCGGATCCTCACGACAGCGTTTCGGCGCTGCAAATTTTTCTGCAAATATTTCAGCCACCGTTCGCGACGGTTGGCAAGAGGCGGCGTAACGGAGATTCCCATGATGAAGCGCAGATCCTTCCTGGCCCTTGGCGGCGTCTCGATCCTGGCCTTCGGCGCCACCGGCGTCCGGGCCCAGACCACGCCCGCCCACGCCCGCGCCAGCTCGCCCGGCGGGATGCTGACGGTCGAGGCCTTCACCGACAACGACGGCCGCCCGATGTATTCGGTGATGCGCCAGGGCCGTCCGGTCGTCGCGCCGTCCAAGCTGGGCTTCCTGTTGACCGACGCCCCCGCCATCGAGCGCGGCCTGGCGATCACCGCCGGCCAGCCGGTCACGGTGGACGAGACCTGGGAGCAGCCCTGGGGCGAGCGCCGCGTCATCCGCAACCACTACAACGAATGGCGCGTGACCTATGCCGAGGCCGGCGGCCTGCAGCGCCGCGTGGACGTGGTCTTCCGCCTTTATGACGACGGCCTGGGCTTCCGCTATGAATTCCCGGACCAGCCGGCGTTGAAGACCGTCCGCATCGGTTCCGAGATCACCGAGTTCAACCTGGCCGAAAACGGCGAGGCCCTGTGGTGTCCGGCCTGGGAGTGGAACCGCGAGGAATACCTCTACAACCGCACGCCGGTCGACGCGATCGGCAGCGCCCAGACCCCGATGACGGTCAAGGGCCGGTCCGGCCTGCACGTCTCGATCCACGAGGCCGCCTGCGTCGACTACGCCGGCATGAACCTGCGCCGGTCGGAGGGCACGAACTTCCGCGCCCAGCTGACGCCCGGCCTGACCAATGCGGCCGTGGTTCGCCAGGCGCCGTTCAACACCCCGTGGCGCACGCTGCAGATCGCCGACACCGGCGCGGGCCTGATCGATTCCAGCCTGATCCTGAACCTGAACGAGCCCAACAAGCTGGGCGACGTGTCTTGGTTCAAGCCGATGAAATACGTCGGCGTCTGGTGGGAGATGCACCTGGAGTTGAAGACCTGGGGTTCCGGCCCCAAGCACGGCGCCACCACCGAGAACACGATCAAGCACATCGACTTCGCGGCCGAGCACGGCTTCGGCGGGGTGCTGGTGGAAGGCTGGAACAAGGGCTGGGACGGCCAGTGGTTCGCCAACGGCGCGGACTTCAGCTTCACCGAACCCTATCCCGACTTCGACATCGAGGCGGTCTGCGCCCACGCCCGCGCCAAGGGCGTGCAGCTGATCGGCCACCACGAGACCGGCGGCAACGCCTTCCACTACGAGCAGCAGCTGGAACCGGCGATGGCGCTGTACGAGCGGCTGGGCGTCCATTCGGTGAAGACCGGCTATGTCGCGGACGCGCAGGGCGCCCGTGTCGCCGGGCCCGACGGCCGGATGGTCATGGCCTGGCACGAGAGCCAGGCGATGGCCCAGCACCACATGAAGGTCGTCGAGGTCGGCGCCCGGCACAAGGTGGCGATCAACGCCCACGAGCCGTTCAAGGACACGGGCCTGCGCCGGACCTATCCGAACATCATCAGCCGCGAGGGGCAGCGCGGCATGGAATATTCGGCCTGGGGCAATCCGTCGAACCCGCCCGAGCACGTCCCGAACCTGGTCTTCACCCGCCTGCTGGCCGGGCCGATGGACTACACGCCCGGCATCTTCGGCATGGAGACGCGCAGTCCGCAGGGCATCCAGACGACCTGGGCCAAGCAGCTGGCCTATTACGTCGTCATCTACAGCCCGATCCAGATGGCCGCCGACCTGCTGGTCAACTACGAGGCCAATCCCGGCCCGTTCCAGTTCATCAAGGACGTGCCGGTGGACTGGGAAGAGAGCCGCACCCTGGCCGCCGAGATGGGCGACTACGTCGTCATCGCCCGCAAGGAACGCGGCTCGGACATCTGGGCCCTGGGCGCCATCACCGACGAGAACCCCCGCGTCCTGACGGCGGACCTGGACTTCCTGGACGCCGGCCGCCGCTACCGCGCCGAAATCTACCGCGACGGCCCGGACGCCGACTACAAGGGCAAGCGCGAGGACATCGTCATCGAACAGCGCGAAGTCACCTCGGCTGACACGCTCACCCTGGCCCTGGCCCCCGGCGGCGGCCAGGCCATCCGCTTCGTGCCGGTGGGGCGTCGCCGTCGATGAACCGCCTCCTCCGTCATTCCAGGGCTTTGCGCAGCGAAGAACCCGGCACCCAGAACTGCGTCCCTGATGGGAGGGACAGAGTGGTGATGTCCTCCTGGCTTCCGGGTTCGGGCTTCGCCCGCCCCGGAATGACGAGGGTCATTTCGGCATGAGCAGCGCGACGCCCGAACTGATCCACGCCCATCGCCCGCGCCTGTCCGGCCTGGCGATCTGGAACATGTGCGTCGGCTTCTTCGGCATTCAGATCGGCTTCGGCCTGCAGAACGCCAACACCAGCCGCATCTTCCAGACCCTGGGCGCCGAGGTCGACGCGCTGGCGATCCTGTGGATCGCCGCGCCCCTGACGGGCCTGCTGGTCCAGCCGATCATCGGCCATTTCAGCGACCGGACATGGACGCGGTTCGGGCGTCGCCGCCCCTATTTCATGGTCGGAGCGATCCTGACCACCCTGGCGCTGATCGCCATGCCCAACAGCCCCAGCCTGTGGTTCGCCGCGGCCATGCTGTGGATCATGGACGCCTCGATCAACATCACCATGGAGCCGTTCCGCGCCTTCGTCGGCGACAACCTGCCGGAGGAACAGCGCACCGCCGGCTATGCGATGCAGAGCTTCTTCATCGGCGCGGGGGCGGTGTTCGCCTCGGTCCTGCCGTGGCTGCTGTCGAACGTCTTCGGGGTGGTCTCCACGGCCGAGGCGGGCGTCGTGCCGCTGTCGGTCAAGATCGCCTTCTACGTCGGGGCGATCGGCCTGTTCGCCGCCGTGCTGTGGACGGTGCTGAGCACGCGGGAATACAGCCCCGAACAGATCGCCGCCTTCGAGCGCGCCCGCCTTGGCGGCGCCGCGCCCGTCGACGATGTCGCCGAACCGCCCGCCAAGTCGGTGCGCGGCTGGCTGGGCGCGGGCCTGGGCTGCGCCGTCGCCGGCCTGCTGGGTTTCGTCCTGATCGGCGCGCTGGATCTGGAGAAGGAGCTGCTGATCCTGGCCGGCTTCGTCGCCGGCTTCGGCCTGCTGATGATCGCGGTCGGCATGATGCAGCGGCGCGGCATGACCAACGCCGCCACCGAGATCCTGAACGACATCTTCCGCATGCCGGCGACCATGCGCGGCCTGGCCGTGGTCCAGTTCTTCAGCTGGTTCGCCCTGTTCGCGATGTGGATCTACGCCACCGCCGCCGTGACCAGCGTCCATTACGGAACCACCGACACCACTTCGGCCGCCTATGCCGAGGGCGCGGACTGGGTCGGGGTGCTGATGGGCGTCTATAACGGCGTCGCGGCGCTGGCCGCCTTCGCCCTGCCGGTCGTCGCCAAACGCATCGGCCGAAAGGCGACCCACGCGGTCATGCTGCTGCTGGGGGCCGTCGGCCTGTTCGGCGTCTTCGCCATTCGCGATCCGGGCCTGCTGTGGCTGCCGATGATCGGCGTCGGCTTCGCCTGGGCCTCGATCGTCTCCATGCCCTACGCCATCCTGTCGGCGGCGGTGCCGGACCGGAAGATGGGCGTCTATATGGGCGTCTTCAACATCTTCATCGTCGTGCCCCAGCTGCTGGCGGCGACCGTCCTGGGCCTGATCCTGCGCAGCCTGTTCGACGGCCAGGCCATCTGGGCCCTGGTGCTGGGCGCCGTCTCCTTCGTGTTGGCCGCCATCAGCGCGCTTCTGGTCAGGGAGCACCGCGCATGAACCGCCGCACCCTGCTGGCCCTGACCGCCGCCCTGCCCTTCGCCGGCGCGGCGCGGGCCGAGACGCCGACGGCCGGCCGGCTGGTGCTGCACGAGGCGATGGCCTCCGCACACGCCAAGGCCCGCAACGTCTCGGTCTGGCTGCCGCCCGGCTACGATGCGTCCGACGACCGCTATCCCGTGCTCTACATGCACGACGGCCAGAACCTGTTCGACGCGGCGACCGCCAACTTCGGCGAATGGGGCGTGGACGAGCATCTGGACCGGCTGATCGCCGGCGGCCAGGTGCGCGCCCCCATCGTCGTCGGCGTCTGGAACACCGACCTGCGCCTGCGCGAATACCTGCCCAGCGACCTGATCGCGGCCCTGCCCGCCGACATGCGCGACGAGGTCCAGGCCATCTACGGCGGCCCGCCGCTGTCGGACGGCTATCTGCGCTTCCTGACCGACGAGCTGAAACCCTTCGTCGACCGGACCTATCGCACCCTGACCGGACCGCAGGACACGACGATCAGCGGCTCCAGCATGGGCGGGCTGATCTCGATGCAGGCGGTGATGAAGCGGCCCGACGTCTTCTCGGCCGCCGCCTGCCTGTCGACCCACTGGCCGCTGAAGGTCCAGGGACTGGAGCCCGGCCCGGCGCTGGACGCCTGGCGCGAACGGCTGGTCACGGCCTGGACCGGCGTCATCGCCGCCGGCCTGCCGCCCGCCGGCGCGCACCGCTTCTACTTCGATCGCGGCGACGAGACGCTGGATCAGTTCTACGGCCAGTTCCAGACGCGGATCGACCGCGTCTTCCGCGACGCCGGCTATGGCCCGGGCCGCTTCCAGAGCCTGCTGTTCCCCGGCGCCCAGCACAATGAAGCCTCGTGGAACGGCCGGCTGGACGTGCCGCTGACCTTCCTTCTTTCCCCCCGCCCCACGCAAACCTCGTGAGGACCTGCATGCGTAATCTCAAGACTTTCTGCCTGGCCGGCGCCGCCGGACTGGCCCTCGCCTCGGCCGCCGCGGCCCAATCGGGCGTCGCCCCGGGCGCGCCGGGCGACGCGCCCGTCTGGTCCAGCGCCGCCAAGACCGGCGCAGGATCGTCCTACGAAGCCTATGTCGACGGCCAGTACCGCGACGGCGGCCCGACCGGCGCGGTGTCCAAGGTCTGGTATTCCATCGCCGACGGCGTCCTGACCGAGACCATGTACGGCCTGATCCACGAGGCGCAGATCAAGGCGCTGCGCTTCGCCCTGGTCACGCCGGAAGGCCTGTCGCTGGAAGGCGACGACACCACCGCCCGCACCGAATACATCGACGTCGACGATCAGGGCCGCCCGCTGGCCCCGGCCTATCGGATCACCACCCGCGACACGTCCGGCCGCTACGAGATCGTCAAGCGCATCTACAGCGACCCGGACCGCAACGCCCTGGTCCTGCGCGTCGAGATCAAGGCGCTCAGCGGCGAGATCACCCCCTATCTGCTGCTGGAGCCGCACATCGCCAACACCGGCGTGGACGACCAGGGCCGCGTCACGCGCGACGCCTTCCACGCCTGGGAGGGCGACACGCACCTTGTCCTGAAGCCGTCCGACGCCTTCGAGGCGGCCAGCGTCGGCTTCGTCGGCGTCTCGGACGGCCTGACCGACCTGCGCGACGGCAAGCTGGACTGGACCTACGCCTCCACCGGCGACGCGACCGGAAACACCCTGATGACCGGCGCCTTGCCGACGCTGCGCATGGGCCAGACCCTGACGCGCGACTTCGTCATCGGCTTCGGCGACAGCGCCGAGGCGGCCCAGGCGGCGGCGGACGGATCGTTCCAGACCGGCCTGGACGAGGTTCTGGCCCGCTTCGTCGGCGAAGGCGACCGCGTGGGCTGGCGCGACTACGTGGCCTCGCTGACCGAACTGCCGCGCATTGCGCAGCAGGCGACCGACGGCGGCAAGCTGGCCTACGCCTCGGCCCTGATGCTGAAGGTTCAGGAGGATCGCACCCACGCCGGCGCCCTGATCGCCAGCCTGTCGAACCCGTGGGGCGACACGGTCGACGCCTCCAAGTCCTCGACCGGCTACAAGGCCGTCTGGCCGCGCGACTTCTACCAGGTGGCCATGGCCCTGGCGGCGCTGGGCGACAGGGAGACGCCGCTGGCGGCCTTCAACTATCTGCCCCAGGTGCAGGTGGGCGCGGACACGCCGGGCAACACCGGCGTCGGCGGCTGGTTCCTGCAGAAGACCCATGTCGACGGCGAACTGGAATGGGTCGCGGTCCAGCTGGACCAGACGGCCATGCCGATCATGCTGGGCTATCGCCTGTGGAAGCTGGGCTGGCTGTCGGACGCCGAGATGGCCGACCACTTCCGGTCCATGCTGAAGCCGGCCGCCGACTTCCTGGTCGACGGCGGCAAGGTGGGTCTGCTCTGGAACGACGCCGAGATCAGGCCGCCCTTCACCCAGCAGGAACGCTGGGAGGAGCAGCAGGGCTATTCCCCCTCCACCACCGCCGCCGTGGTCGCGGGCCTGACCGTCGCCGCCGAGATGGCGCGGGCCGCGGGCGACGCTGCCGATGCGAACCGCTACCAGGCCGCCGCCGACGACTACGCCGCCAAGATCGAAGCGCGGATGTTCACCACCAACGGCGACTTCGGCGACGGGCGCTATTTCATCCGCATCACCCAGAACGAGAACCCGAACGACAAGGCCGCCATCGGCGCCGCCAACGGCCAGATCGCCCCGCAGGAGGACCGCGTCGTCGACGGCGGCTTCCTGGAACTGGTGCGCTATGGGGTCCGCAAGGCCGACGACCCCCACATCGTCGAGACCCTGCCCGTCTATGACGACCAGAGCCTCGAAGACCTGTACCGCGTCCGCTACGACTTCGGCCCCGAGGGCGACACCACGCCCGGCTGGCGCCGCTATGGCGTCGACGGCTATGGCGAGGACTGGCGGACCGGGGCCAACTACGGCGTCGGCGGCGAGATGAGCCCCGGCCAGCGCGGCCGCGTCTGGCCCTTCTTCACCGGCGAGCGCGGTCACTATGAGCTGGCGCGCGCCAGCGTGAACGGAACCCCTTCGCAATCCGATATCGACGCCATCCGCCAGACCTATGTGCGCGGCATGGAGCGGTTCGCCAACGACGGCCTGATGCTGTCGGAGCAGGTGTGGGACGGCGTCGGAAACCCGACCGAGAACGACTACGTGCTGGGCCAGAACAACGACTCGGCCACGCCCCTGGCCTGGACCCATGCGGAGTATCTGAAGCTGCTTCGGTCGCTGGCCGACGGCAAGGTCTGGGACCGCTACAAGGCGGTCGAGGATCGCTACGCCCGGTAACGACAAGGGCCCCGGAGATCGCTCTCCGGGGCCCCTTTCGATCCGACGGGATCGGTCGTCAGAAGACGACCTTCAGGCCGCCGACGATGCGGTCCTCATAGGCTGCGACGCCGTCCACGTCCGTGTCGTGATAGCGGACGTCGATCGCCAGATTGTCCGTCAGGGCGTAGGTCGCCCCGATGTTCCAGGTCACATAGTCGTCCGACACGTCCAGCGTCTGCTGGCCCACCGCGCCCGAGACCGTCAGCTTGTCCATCGGCGCGAAGCTGCCGTTGACCTCGTAATAGGTCGCGGTCTCGTCCACGCCGAAGAAGTCCGGTGAATAATAGACCGCCGCGCCGACGCTGGCGGGACCGACCGCGCGCGACGCCGCCAGCTTGAACTCGGTGTAGCTGTAGTCGGCGGCGCCCGGCTCGTTGACGTAGGCGTAGTAGATGACGCCGCCGTCCAGGGCGAAGCCGCCCGCCTCGCCCCGGAAGCCGCCGTAGACGTCGACCTCGGCGTCGGTGTCGTCGAAGAAGTCGACGTTGGAGCCCCAGACGCCGGCGTAGAAGCCGCCGGCGGTGAGGTCGATACCGCCCTGGATGGCCGGCTCCTCGTCGGTCTGGCTGGCGCCGCGGAAGACATAGTCGCTGACCACGCCGACGTTGAAGGCGACATCCACGTCCGTCTGGGCCGAGGCCGGCGCCGCCAGCGAGACCAGGCCGGCGGCGATCGCCAGGGCGGCCATGCGGAACTTAGCTACGCTCATTACAGAATCCCCTTGTTTATGATTGTTGTCGAGAGAGCCCGCGCGTGGCGGGATCCGGGACGCGGGGAGAGCCGCGCCCCGGGATTGAGGGCGTCAGACGCTCTCCAGCGCCTCGCCGTGCAGCGAGGTGTCAAGGCCGGCGGTCTCTTCCGCCTCGCTGACGCGCAGGCCGGTGGTGAACTTGCAGATGAACAGGATCACCAGGGTGCCCACGGCGCTGTAGATGATGGTGCCGATCAGGCCATAGGCCTGGGCGCCGATGTTGGCGCCTTCCGACAGGCTGTTGATCGCGGTCGAGGCGAACACGCCGGTCAGCAGGGCGCCGATCAGGCCGCCCGCGCCGTGGATGCCGAAGGCGTCCAGCGAGTCGTCGTAGCGCAGCAGCTTCTTGATCCACACCGACGAGGCGTAGCAGACCGGGCCGGCGATCAGGCCGATGATGACCGCGCCCTTCGGATCGACGAAGCCGGCGGCCGGGGTGATGGCGACCAGGCCCGCCACCACGCCCGACAGCATGCCGATCAGCGAGACCTTCTTCTTCTCGATGTATTCGACGACCTTCCAGGTCAGGGCGGCGGCCGCGGCGGCCAGGATGGTGTTCAGCAGCGCCACGCCCATCAGGTCGTTGGCGGCGCCGGCCGAGCCCGCGTTGAAGCCGATCCAGCCGACCAGCAGCAACGAGGCTCCGATCATGGTCAGGACCGGGTTGTGCGCCAGGATCGGCTCGACCCCGTAGCCCTTGCGGCGGCCCAGGAAGATCGCGCAGACCAGACCCGCGACGCCCGAGTTGACGTGAACGACCGCACCGCCGGCGAAGTCCAGCACGCCGGCCGAACCCAGGAAGCCGCCGCCCCAGACCCAGTGGCAGATCGGCGCATAGACCAGCAGCGACCAGAGCGCCGTGAACAGCAGCAGCGCCGAATACTTCATCCGCTCGGCGAAGGCGCCGGTGACTAGGGCCGGGGTGATGATGGCGAAAGTCATCTGGAAGGAGATGAACAGGAACTCGGGGATTCCCGGCAGCAGGCCGTTGGCCGTCTGCAGCGACACATTGTTCAGGAACAGCATGTCCAGGCTGCCGATGAAGGGCTGAAGCCCCTCCGACGGATTGGCGCCGAAGGCCAGGCTGTAGCCGGCGATGAACCACACCAGCGACACCACGGCGAAGACGCCGACGGACTGGGTGATGGTGGCGATCACGTTCTTGCGCCGCACCATGCCGCCGTAGAACAGCGCCAGGCCCGGCAGGGTCATCAGCAGCACCAACGCCGTGGACGTGCCCAGCCAGGCGGTGCCCGCGCCGTCCAGCTCAAGCGCCGCCTGGTGGCCCAGCAGAGCCGGCGCGGCGTCCTGGGCGGCGGCCGCTCCCGCGCCGAAGAGACAAAGTGTGGGAAGAAGGAGCCCCGCGGCCCCGAGGAGTCGATTTCCGACCTGCGACATAAGCTAGTACCCCCTATGCAATCTCGCAGATGCGAACTTTTACCGCATTCGCGAAACGCGCAAGAGGCTTGACCGTGAACGGTGCAACTTTCTTGCAACGTTCACGGCTCAAAAGTTAAAGCCGGAATAATGTTTGCGCGAAACGGGGATTTGGCCGAAAGGCCTTCCCTGCGGATCGGCGTTCCGCGAAAGGATATTCAGCGCCTGAATCGGGCGTCAGGCCCAGTGCATCTGCACCCGGTGCGCCGCTGCCCAGTGGATGGCGCGGATGGCGTCGATGACGGCCTCGGTCGCCGCGCGGGTTCCCAGTTCGCCGCCCAGGTCGGCCGTGACCGCGCCCGCCGCCAGGACCGCCGCGACGGCCGCCTCGATGGAATCCGCCTCGTCTTCCAGCTTCAGGCTGTGACGCAACAGCAGGGCCGCCGACAGGATGGTCCCGACCGGATTGGCCAGATCCTGGCCCGCGATGTCCGGCGCCGAGCCGTGGATCGGCTCGAACAGGCCCGGGCCCTCCGCGCCCAGCGAGGCGGAAGGCAGCAGGCCGATGGAGCCGCCCAGCACCGAAATCTCGTCGGACAGGATGTCGCCGAACATGTTTTCGGTCAGGATGACGTCGTATTCGCGGGGCTTGCGGATCAGGTGCATCGCCATGGAATCGACCAGGGCGTGCTCCAGCTGGATTTCGGGGAATTCCTCGGCGTGGATGCGGGTCACCACCTCGCGCCACAGACGGCTGGTCTCCATCACATTGGCCTTGTCGACGGACGTGACCTTGCCGCGCCGCTGGCGGGCGGTGTGGAAGGCGGCGCGGGCGACGCGCTCGATCTCGACCACCGTATATTCGCACAGGTCGGTCGCGCCCTTGTCGTCGCGGGTCTTCTCACCGAAATAGACGCCGCCCGTCAGTTCGCGGAAGACGATCAGATCGACGCCCTCGACGATCTCCTTCTTCAGCGGCGACCGATGCGCCAGCACCGGCGAGACCTGCAGCGGCCGCAGGTTGGCGAACAGGCCCATGGCCTTGCGGATCGCCAGCAGCCCCTGTTCGGGCCGCGCCTTGCCGCCGTCCCACTTCGGCCCGCCCACCGCGCCCAGCAGCACCGCGTCGGCGGCCACGCAGGCCGCCCGCGTCGCCTCAGGCAGGGGCTCGCCCGTCTCGTCGATGGCGGCGCCGCCGATCAGGTGTTCGGTGAACTGGAAGTCGTGCCCGTAGAAGTCGCCGATGACCGACAGGACATCGCGCGCGGCGCGCGTCACCTCGGGCCCGACCCCGTCGCCGGGCAGCAGGACGATGGTGTAGGTCTTGGGGGCGGCGTGGGGCATCAGACGGTCTCTCTCGATCGCTCGAAGGCTTCGATCTCGGGCAGGTTTGATTGCAGCCAGCCCAGGGTGTCCACCCCGTCCAGCAGGCATTGGCGGGCGAAGGATTCGACCCCGAACGGCACGGGATGGGCATTGCCCCGCCGGATCTCGTTCGCCTGGAGGTCGATCGTCACCGGCTGGTCCGGCTGCGACGCCAGATCGTCCCACACGGCCTGGCTGACGACGATGGGCAGAAGGCCGTTTTTCAGCGCGTTCGATGTAAAAATGTCAGCGATTTCGGTCGAGATCACCGCCCGAAACCCATAGTCCAGCAACGCCCAGGGTGCGTGCTCGCGCGACGATCCGCAGGCGAAGTTGCGGCCCGCCAGCAGGATGCGGTGCTCCGTCGGGTCGATGCGGTTCAGGATCGCCTCGGGCTTTTCCGATCCGTCCGCCTCGTAGCGCCAGTCGTAGAAGGCGGCCTTGCCCAGCCCCTCGCGCGTCGTCGTGGTCAGGAAGCGCGCGGGAATGATCTGGTCGGTGTCGATATTGGCCTGGCTGAGGGTGACCGTCTTCGACGTCAGGACCTGGAACGGTTCAGACATGCTCCACCTCGCTCAGATAGACGCGCGGATCGGTCAGCACCCCGGCCACCGCCGTCGCCGCCGCCGTCGCCGGGCTGGCCAGGATGGTGCGGGCGTCCTTGCCCTGGCGGCCCTCGAAATTGCGGTTGGAGGTCGACACCGCCAGTTGCCCCGGCGCGACGAAATCGCCGTTCATGGCGATGCACATCGAACAGCCGGGAATGCGCCATTCGGCCCCGGCGGCGATGAAGACCTGGTCCAGCCCTTCCGCCTCGGCGTCGCGACGCACGGCTTCGGAGCCCGGCACCACCAGCATCCGGACGCCCGGCTTGACCTTGCGCCCACGCAGCACCTCGGCGGCGGCGCGCAGATCGGGCAGGCGGCCGTTGGTGCAAGAACCTATGAAGACGACGTCCACCGGCTGGCTGGTCGTCGCCTCGCCTGCGGTGAAGCCCATATAGGCGATGGCCTTGCGGTCGCTGTCCGACTGCGGCTGCGGCACCGGCGAACCGATCGGCGCCCCGGCGTCCGGGGTCGTGCCCCAGGTCGCCATCGGCCGGATGGCCGCGCCGTCGATGACGACCTCCTTGTCGAAGACGGCGCCCGGATCGGTCGCCAGCTTCAGCCATTCGTCCGCGGCCGCCTCATAGTCGGTCGGGACGTGCTTGCGGCCGCGCAGCCAGTCGATGGTGGTCTGGTCCGGGGCGATCATGCCCGCGCGGGCGCCCGCCTCGATGGACATGTTGCACAGGGTCATTCGCCCTTCCATGTCCAGCGACCGCACCGCCTCGCCGGCGTATTCGATGACGTATCCGGTGCCGCCGCCAAAGCCGATGGCGGCGATGACGGCCAGGGCGACGTCCTTGCCCGACACGCCCGGCTGCAGTTCGCCGCCCACCGTCACCCGCATGGCCTTGGCCTTGCGCTGCAGCAGGCACTGGGTCGCCAGCACATGGCCGACTTCCGAGGTGCCGATGCCGAAAGCCAGGGCCCCGAAGGCGCCGTGCGTCGCCGTATGGCTGTCGCCGCAGACCACCGTCATGCCCGGCTGGGTCAGGCCCAGCTCCGGCCCCATGACATGGACTACGCCCCGATCGTCCGAGCCCCAGCCCGCCAAGGGCACGCCGTGGGCGGCGCAGTTCCGCTCCAGCGTATGGACCTGGGCCTCGGCCTGGGCGGTGACATAGGGCTTGGCGCCGTCCGGCCCGGCCGGCAGGGTCGGGGTGGAATGGTCCAGGGTGGCGTAGGTGCGGTCCGGGCGGCGGACCTTCAGCCCGCGCGCCTCGATCTCGCTGAAGGCCTGCGGGCTGGTGACCTCGTGCACCAGATGCAGGTCGATATACAGCACGCCGGGCGTCTCGGCCGTCTCCTGGCGCACGACATGGGCGTCCCAGACCTTGTCGAACAGGGTGCGGGCCATCAGCGATCCTCCCCTGCGAAGCGGGGGAGGGGGACCATGCGCAGCATGGTGGAGGGGGCGAACCCGGACTCGGCGCGTGGGGTCGCCCCCTCCACCGTGTAGCCTGTCCTCGGGCTCGCCTCTGGCGAGACCCGGGGGCGGTCCCCCTCCCCCGTTACGCTGCGCTCCTCGGGGGAGGATCGTTCACGCATACTCAGGCTCCCGTTTGGTCACCGCCGCGCCGATCGGTTCCAGCCAGCCAAACGCATCCGGGGTTTCGCCGGTGAACAGGCCCCGGAACGCGGCGTTGACCACCCTGGTCACCGGACCCGGCCCGGCGGCCCGGGTCGTGATCCCGTCCACCGAACGCACCGGGGTGATCTCCGCCGCCGTGCCGGTCATGAAGATTTCGTCGGCCAGATACAGGGCCTCGCGCGGCATGGCCTGCTCGACCACCTCAAACCCTTGCGCCTTGGCCAGCTTGATGACGCTGTCGCGGGTGATGCCCATCAGGATGGAGTTGGCCGCCGGCGGCGTCATCACCCGGCCGTCCTTGACCACGAACAGGTTCTCGCCCGCCCCTTCCGACAGACGGCCGTCGACGCCCAGGGCGATGCCCTCGCCGAATCCGCCGACACGGGCCTCGCGCCCGATCAGATAGGACGACAGATAGTTGCCGCCCGCCTTGGCCGCCGAGGGCGTGGTGTTCGGCGCCGTGCGGTTCCAGCTGGACACGCAGGCGTCCACACCCTTCTCCAGCGCCTCCTCGCCCAGATACGCGCCCCACGGGAACGCCGCGATGGCGATGTCCACGTTCATGTTCTGCGGCGCCGGGGTCACGCCCATGCCGCACTGGCCCAGGAAGGCGATGGGCCGGACATAGGCTGAGCGCAGCCCCTCGGAGCGCACCACCGCATGGCAGGCCGCGACCAGCTCGTCCTCGGTGTAGGGCAGCTGGATATGATAGATGCGGGCGCTGTCGAACAGGCGGCGCACGTGCTCGCGCAGGCGAAAGCCGCACGGGCCGTTCGGGGTGTCATAGACGCGGATGCCCTCGAACACCGAGGTGCCGTAGTGGAGCGCGTGGCTCATGACGTGGATCTTGGCGTCGGCCCACGGCGTCAGTTCGCCGTTGATCCAGATGTTCTCAGCCAGCGGCTGCATAGACTTCTTCCTGTTCTGCGGAGACGCCGTCGACCCGGTCGATGATGGCGATCAGTTCCGCATCGTTGATCTCGCCGATCTGGTCGGCGCGCTGCTTGAAGCCGGCGACCACCGCGGCCAGGCGCTCGCCCTCGATGGGACGGCCGATGGTCTCGGCGCGCTTGGCGATGGCGTGGCGGCCCGAGTGCTTGCCCAGCACGAACCAGCTGCCCTCGAAGCCCACGTCCTGGGGGCTCATGATCTCGTAGGTGCGGCTGTCGGCCAGCATGCCGTGCTGGTGGATCCCGGCCTCGTGGGCGAAGGCGTTGATCCCCACCACCGACTTGTTGCGGGCGATGACCGTCTCGGTGATCTCGCACAAGATCTTGGAGGCCCGCACCAGGTGGCGGCTGTCGGCGCCGGTGGTGACGCCATAGCGGTCCTGGCGGACCTTCAGCGCCATGACGACCTCCTCGATCGAGGCGTTGCCGGCCCGCTCGCCGATGCCGTTGATCGCCCCCTCGATCTGCCGCGCCCCGCCCTCGACGGCGGCCAGGGAGTTGGCGACCGCCATGCCCAGGTCGTCGTGGCAATGCGCCGAGAAGATCACCTGCGGATGGCGCCTGTGGATGCGCGCCGCCAGATAGCGATAGCGCTCGCGCACCTCTTCCGGCGTCGCATAGCCGACGGTGTCGGGCACGTTCAGCGTCCGGGC
The DNA here is from genome assembly GCF_023573565.1 of Brevundimonas albigilva. NCBI lineage: Bacteria > Pseudomonadati > Pseudomonadota > Alphaproteobacteria > Caulobacterales > Caulobacteraceae > Brevundimonas > Brevundimonas albigilva. Next base: position 454,267 of record NZ_CP097649.1, on the reverse strand, counting down.
GCCGGCGTCGGCGGCGGCCTCCAGCACGTCGGCCAGGAACTCCGGCTCGGTGCGGAAGGCGTCCTCGGCCGAGAACTCCACGTCGTCGAACAGGCTGGCCGCATATTCCACCGACCGCACGGCCGTGGACAGCACCTCGTTCGTCGACATCTTCAGCTTGGCCGCCCGGTGGATCGGGCTGGTGGCCAGAAAGACGTGGCAGCGGCGGTTGGCCCTCGGCGCCGGTTGCAGGGCGCGGAAGCTGGCGTCGATGTCCTTCTCGTTGGCCCGCGACAGCGAGCAGAAGATCGGCCCCTCCACCTCGCCGGCCACGCGGCGAATGCAGTCCTCGTCACCCGGAGAGGCGGCGGCGAACCCCGCCTCGATGACGTCGACGCCCAGGTCGCGCAGGACCTGGGCCATCTTCACCTTGGCCTGGGCGGACATGGAGAAGCCGGGCGCCTGTTCCCCGTCGCGCATCGTCGTGTCGAAGATGATGACGCGGTTGGGGTCGGCCGCGATCTGTGCGGTGCGCGATACGCCGGATACTCGGTCCATCACGCAGCCTCGGATTGGATAATGTCGTTGCCGATGCGGCGCACGCCGAACAGCCGGTCGATCTGGCGGCCCAGATTGTCCATGCAGCGCCCGGCGTCGCGGCCGCGCACGGTCAGGGCGATTTTACGGAACGACCCTTCGTCGGCCATGTTGATGCCGTCGATGTGGAAGCCCCGGCGCTCCACCAGGCCGATGAGACGCTGAAGCGAACCGTCCGCGCGGTCGATCTGGATGTGGATCGTGTCGCTCATCTCAGGAGCCCTCCATCATTTCAGCATTGCTCTTGCCTGGCGGAACCAGCGGCCAAACATTGTCTCGGGGATCGATGACCACATGGGCCAGGCAAGGGCCGTCGGCGGCCAGCAGGCGCTGGACGCCCTCCGACACCTGATCGCGGCGATCGATGCGGAAGGCCTCGATGCCGAAGGCCTCGGCCACTTTCACGAAGTCCGGGTTGTCGGACAGGTCGATCTCGGAATAGTTCTCGGCGAAGAATAGCTCCTGCCACTGGCGCACCAGGCCCAGGCTGGAGTTGTCGATCAGCACGATCTTCAGCGGCACGCCGTAGCGCTTCAGCGTCGCCAGCTCCTGGATGTTCATCATGAAGCCGCCGTCGCCGGCGATGGTCACGACGGTCGCCTCGGGGCGGGCCATCTTGGCGCCGATGCCGGCCGGCAGGCCGAAGCCCATGGCCCCCAGGCCGCCCGAGGTGATGTGCGCTTCCGGGCTGGCGAAGCGGCAGTGCTGGGCCGCCCACATCTGGTGCTGGCCCACGTCGCAGGCGGCCACGAAGGCGTCGCCGGCGGCCTCGGAGATTTCCTTCAGCAGGGCGGGCGCATAGACCCCCTCGCCCGGCGCGTCATAGCGATGGGCGCCGGCCGCCGCGGCGCGGGCGCAATCGACCGTCCAGGGCTGGATGTCCAGGGCCGCGCCGGCGCGCATCCGCTGGGTCAGGGCCTCGACGCCCGTCTTCAGCTCGCCGACGACGGCGACGTTGGCCGCGCGCAGCTTGCCGACCTCCGAGGCGTCGATGTCGAAGTGGACGACGCCGGCGTTGGGCGCGAACTCGGCCAGCTTGCCGGTGGCGCGGTCGTCGAAGCGGGCGCCGACGACGATCAGTAGATCCGCCTCCTGGACCGCCTCGTTGGCCGCCCGCGTGCCGTGCATCCCCAGCATGCCCAGCATTCCGGGGGCATCGGTGGGCACGGTGCCCAGGGCGTTCAGGGTCGAGACCTGCGGAATGTTGGTGGCCCGCACGAAGTCGCGCACGGCCTGGGTCGCGCCGCCGATCTTCACCCCGCCGCCGATATAGACCAGCGGCTTCCTGGCCGCGCGGATCGCGGCCTCGGCGGCCGCGATCGCGTCGTGATCGACCGTCGGCGTCGCGTTGGGAATGTGGAAGCCGAAGTCCTCGGTCGTCTGGGCGAACTGCACGTCCTTGGGCAGGTCGACCAGCACCGGCCCCGGCCGGCCGGAGGCGGCGATGTGGAAGGCCTCCTCGACCGCCGCCGGCACTTCGGCGGCGTCGCGGACCAGGATCGAATGTTTCACGATCGGCAGGGTGACGCCCAGGATGTCGATCTCCTGGAAGGCGTCGGTGCCCATCACCCCCTGCGGAACGTTGCCGGTGATGCAGACCATCGGCACCGAATCCATCATGGCGTTGGCGATGCCGGTGATCAGGTTGGTGGCGCCCGGCCCGGAGGTCGCCATGCAGACCCCGACCCGGCCGCTCATCCGCGCATAGGCGTCGGCGGCGAAGGCGGCGCCCTGCTCGTGGCGGACCAGGACGTGCTTCAGCTTCGATCCGGCCAGCGCGTCATAGACGGGCATGATGGCGCCGCCCGGATAGCCGAACACCACCTCCACCCCCAGCCGCTCCAGGGTGGAGACCAGCAGCCGCGCCCCCGACTGGGGGACGGCCTCGGCTTGGGGTTTGAAGGCGGCGGCGGTCATGGTTCAGGCGGCCTCGGACTTGGGCGTGTTCAGCCAGGCCATGCGCTCGCGCAGGCGCGCGCCGACCTGTTCGATCTGGCTCTCGCGGTCCGCCTTCAGCCAGGCTTCGTACTGCGGCTTGCCGGCGTCGTTCTCGGCGATCCAGTTGCGTGCGAAGGCCCCGCTCTGGATCTCGTCCAGGATGGTCTTCATCCGCGCCTTGGTCTCGTCGTTGACGACGCGCGGGCCGCTGGCCACGGCGCCGTACTTGGCCGTTTCCGAGATGAAGTGGTGCATCTTCGAGATGCCGCCCTCGTAGAACAGGTCCACGATCAGCTTCAGCTCGTGCAGGCATTCGAAATAGGCGATCTCGGGCTGGTAACCGGCCTCGACCAGGGTGTTGAAGCCCTGCATCACCAGCTCCTTGGCGCCGCCGCACAGGACGGCCTGTTCGCCGAACAGGTCCGTCTCGGTCTCTTCGCGGAAGGTGGTCTCCAGCAGGCCGCCCGTCGCGCCGCCGTTGCCCTTGGCGTAGCCCATGGCCCGGTCGCGCGCCTTGCCGGTCGCGTCCTTCTCGATGGCGAACAGGCTGGGGACGCCGCGACCGCGCTGGAACTCGCGACGGACCAGGTCGCCCGGTCCCTTGGGCGCGACCAGGATCACGTCCATGTCGTCGCGCGGCGTGATGCGCTCGTAGATGATCGAGAAGCCGTGGGCGAACAGCAGGGCCGAGCCGGGCTTGGCGTTGGGCTCGATGATGTCCCGATAGACTTCGCCCTGGATCATGTCCGGCGTCAGGATGGCGATGATATCGGCGCCCTTGACCGCCTCGGCCGGCTCGGCAGTCGGCACCCCGTCGGCGGTGGCGTGTTTCCAGCCCGTGCCGCCGTGGCGAACGCCGACGACCACGTCATGGCCGCTGTCCTTCAGGTTCTGCGCATGGGCGCGGCCCTGCGATCCATAGCCGATGATGGCGATGCGCTGGCCGGCGATGGCACCGGGGCGGATATCGTCGTTGATGTAGATGGTGATGGCCATGGGTCAGGCGTCCTGAGCAGCGGTTGTCTTGTGAGACGCCGGAACTTGAGCCGGCGGCGGGTTGGGGATGGTGACGGCGCCCTGGGCGGCCGAGGCGACCGAGGCGCGGTATTTGGCGAAGACACCTCGCGCCGGACGGACTACGTGGGGCGTAAAGCCCGCCCGGCGCGTCGCCAGATCGATGTTGGTGTCGATCCGGCGGTTGGTGACGTCGATGGTGATGCGGTCACCATCGCGAATGAGGGCGATCGGACCGCCGACGGCGGCTTCCGGCGAGACGTGGCCGGCGACGAAGCCATAGCTGGCGCCCGAGAACCGGCCATCGGTCAGCAGGGCGACGTTCTCGATCTTGCGGCCCTTCAGGGCGGCGGTGACCTGCAGCATCTCGCGCATGCCGGGACCGCCCTTGGGCCCTTCGTAGCGGATGATGATGACGTCGCCCTCGCCGACCGATCCGTCCTGGACCGCGTGGAAGGCGTCTTCCTCGCTGTCGAAGACGCAGGCCGGGCCTTCGAACCGGTCGACCTTGTGGCCCGTCAGCTTGATGACCGCCCCTTCGGGCGCCACGTCGCCATAGATGACGGCGAAGGAGCCGCGCGCCATGACGGGCGCCTCGAAGTCGGTCACGACCTGCTGGCCCGGAGCTTCCTCGGCCTCTCCGGCCTCCACGAACAGGCTGCGGCCGCTGACGGTCGGCGTGTTGACGATCTTGCCGCCCTGGGCCAGCCGCTGGGCCACCAGCCGCGTCCCGCCGGCGGCGTACAGGTGCGAGGCCAGGAACCGCCCGCCCGGCTTCAGGTCGCAGATGACCGGCGCCTCGACGCAGGCCTGGTGGCAGTCCTCGACGCCGAACTCGATCCCGGCCTCGGCCGCGATGGCGGTCAGGTGCATGACCGCATTGGTCGATCCGCCCGAGGCCGAGACGGCGACGGCGGCGTTCTTCAGGCTGGCCTTGGTGATGTACTTTCGCGCCGTGTCGCCGGCGAAGACGCGCTCGACGATGATGCGCCCGCACCGTTCGCCCTCGGCCCCCTTGGCCGGGTCGACGGCGGGCACGTCATTGGCGCCCATCGGCGAAATCCCCATGACCGACAGGGCCATGGCCATGGTGTTGGCGGTGAACTGGCCGCCGCAGGCGCCGGCGCCGGGGCAGACCGCGCTCTCGACCGCCTTCAGCCCCGCATCGTCCAGCGTCCCGGCCGAATGGGCGCCGATCGCCTCGAACACCTCCTGGACCGAGACTTCCTTGGTTCCGATCACGCCGGGCATGATGGTGCCGCCGTAATAGACCAGACCGGGGATATCCATCCGCGCCAGCGCCATCGCCGCCGCCGGGATCGTCTTGTCGCAGCCGACGATGCAGACCACGCCGTCCAGCTGGTGGCCTTCGATGGCCAGTTCGATGCTGTCGGCCACGACCTCGCGGCTGATCAGCGAGGCCTTCATGCCCTCGGTGCCCATCGAGATGCCGTCGGTGACGACGATGGTGTTGAAGTCGACCGGATAGCCGCCCGCCGCCACGATGCCGGCGCGCACGTCCTTGGCCAGACGGTCCAGGTGCATGTTGCACGGCGTCACCGTCGACCAGGTGTTGACGATGCCGATCATCGGCTTTTCGAAATCCTCGTCGCGCATTCCGGCGGCCCGCAGATAGGAGCGCGCCGCGGCCCGGTTCGGGCCGTGCGTGACCGCCGCGCTGCGCGCGTTCGGCTTACGAGGCTGAGAGGTAGAATCTTGCGTCATCGGTCCAGTTCGGTTCGAACCGCCAAGCACGAAAAACCCCGCTTCCTTTCGGGAGCGGGGTGGTGCGAGGCGATCCTGAGTGCGTCTAGGTCAGGTCGCGTGCATCCACGCCGCTTGCGTAAGCAGGCCAAGGAGTACGAGCGTAATGAGGAAAACCGGGGCTTCCAGGCCGATCGGCGCGCGCGCGACGGCGACCGCTTCAGCGGTGCGTCCCTTCATGTCGCGCATCATCGTGGCCACGGGCTGGCTCCCTTGTTCGAAAGGCAAGAAACCATAGCGCATCATGCGAAGCAACCCGCCATCGCAAGAATTTTGCGCGACAGCGATTTGAGGCCGCTTGAAAGGGTGTTTCTTGCCCAGGGACGACAAGGCGTGGCGGTCGAACGCGCGATGTTAGGGGGTCGGGGTTGAAACGCGCCGCGCCCGGGCTCATTGAAACGCCCAATCAACAAACCGCTCAGAGGAACTCCGTCCATGACCGTTCGCGTCGCCATCAACGGCTTCGGCCGCATCGGCCGCCTTGTCCTCCGCTCCATCGTCGAACATGGCCGCAAGGACATCGAGGTGGTGGCGATCAACGACCTGGGCCCGGTCGAGACCAACGCCCACCTGTTCCGCTACGATTCGGTCCACGGCCGCTTTCCCGGCACGGTGACCTCGGGCGAGGACTGGATCGACGTCGGCGCAGGCAAGATCAAGGTCACGGCCGAGCGCGATCCCGCCAACCTGCCCCACGCCGAGCTGAAGGTGGACATCGCCCTGGAATGCACCGGCATCTTCACCTCCAAGGACAAGGCCAGCGCCCACCTGAAGGCCGGCGCCAAGCGCGTCCTGGTCTCGGCCCCCGCCGACGGCGCCGACAAGACCATCGTCTTCAAGGTCAACCATGAGACCCTGACCGCCGACGACATCGTTGTGTCGAACGGCTCGTGCACCACCAACGCCCTGGCGCCCGTCGCCAAGGTGCTGAACGACCTGTTCGGCATCGAGCGCGGCTACATGACCACCATCCACTCCTACACCGGCGACCAGCCGACGCTGGATACGATGCACAAGGACCTGTACCGCGCCCGCGCCGCCGCCCTGTCGATGATCCCGACCTCGACCGGCGCCGCCAAGGCCCTGGGCCTGGTCCTGCCGGAACTGAAGGGCAAGCTGGACGGATCGTCCATCCGCGTCCCGACCCCGAACGTGTCGGTCGTGGACCTGAAGGTCGTCGCCGGCCGCGAGGTCACGGTCGCCGAAATCAACGAAGCGCTCCAGGCCGCCGCCGACGGCCCGATGAAGGGCGTGCTGTTCACCACCACCGACCCGCTGGTGTCGCACGACCTGAACCACATCGCCGCCTCGTCCACCGCCGCCCTGCCCCAGACCCAGGTCGTCGATGGCAAGCTGGCCCGCGTGCTCAGCTGGTACGACAACGAATGGGGCTTCGCGACGCGCATGAGCGACACCGCGCTCCAGATGGCGAAGTTCCTGTAAGGTCTTCGTTTCCCGCTCATCCCGGCGAAAGCCGGGACCCAGTCCTTTGGGCGATCCAGCCCGACCGTTTCGCACCGCTCATGATCCCAGTCGGCGCGCCCGCGACAAGGACTGGGTCCCGGCTTTCGCCGGGATGAGCGGAAGGAGAAAACCATGACCTTCCGCACCCTCGACGACGCCAAGGACCTCGCCGGCAAGACGGCCCTGGTCCGGGTGGACTTCAACGTCCCTATGGAGAACGGAAAGGTCACCGACGACACCCGGCTGCGGGTCGCCGTGCCGACGATCCAGCGCCTGCGCGACGCGGGCGCCAAGGTGGTCCTCCTGGCCCATTTCGACCGCCCCAAGGGCCAGCGCGTCCCGTCCATGAGCCTGAAGCCGGTGGTCGAGCCGCTGGAGAACGTCCTGGGCGCGCCGGTCCGCTTCGCCGACGACTGCATCGGCGGCCCGGCGGTCGAGGCCATCCGCGACCTGGATCCGGGCGGCGTGCTGCTGCTGGAGAACGTGCGCTTCCACGCCGCGGAAGAGGCCAACGACCCGGTCTTCGCCGAGAAGCTGGCCGACCTGGGCGACCTCTACGTCAACGACGCCTTCTCGGCCGCCCACCGCGCCCACGCCTCCACCGAAGGCGTCGCCCATCACATTCCCGCCTACGCCGGCGAGTCCATGCGCCGCGAACTGGAGGCGCTGGACGCCGCCCTGGGCAATCCGCAGAAGCCGGTTCTGGGCATCGTAGGCGGCTCCAAGGTCTCGACCAAGCTGGACCTTTTGAAGAACCTGGTCGGCAAGCTGGACCGCCTGGCCATCGGCGGCGGCATGGCCAACACCTTCCTCTACGCCCAGGGCGTCGACATCGGCGGTTCGCTGGCGGAAAAGGACATGGCTGACACGGCCCGCGACATCCTGGCCGAGGCCGAGACGAAAGGCTGCGAAATCCTGCTGCCGATCGACGTGGTCGTCGCCACCGAGGTCAAGCCGGGCGCCGAGACCCGCACCGTCCTGGCCCGCGAGGAAATCGGCGACGAGGAAAAGATTCTCGACGCCGGCCCGCTGACGGTCGAGAAGCTGCTCAAGGCCATGGCCCTGTCCAAGACCCTGATCTGGAACGGCCCGCTGGGCGTGTTCGAGGTCCCGCCCTTCGACGCCGCTACCGTCAAGGCCGCCGTCGCCGCCGCCGACCTGGCCCGGTCGGGCGCCCTGGTCGCCGTCGCGGGCGGCGGCGACACGGTCGCGGCCCTGAACCATGCCGGCGTGGCCGACGACATGACCTTCGTCTCCACCGCCGGCGGCGCCTTCCTGGAATGGATGGAGGGCAAGGCCCTGCCCGGCGTGGAAGCGTTGCGCGCCTGACGCAGCCGGGGGATTTTCGCTTCCCCTGCGCAACCCGAGCCTTTCCATCGGTCTATAAGGACTGCGTCCCGACTCGCCTGTAACACGGCGTGACTTGGGGCGTGGTCGGCGCTAAGATTCGGCCAACCAAAAAGACTATTCGGCTCAGGAGATTACCCAATGGCGCGCATCACGCTGCGACAGCTGCTCGACCATGCGGCGGAGAACGACTACGGCCTGCCGGCCTACAACATCAACAACATGGAGCAGGGTCTGGCGATCATGGAGGCGGCCCACGCGGTCAATGCTCCCGTGATCATTCAAGCGAGCCGAGGCGCGCGGAACTACGCCAACGACATCGTCCTGGCCAAGCTGATCGACGCCCTGGCCGAACTGTATCCGGACATCCCGGTGTGCATGCACCAGGACCACGGCAACGGCCCGGCCACCTGCGCCACCGCCATCCAGTACGGCTTCACCAGCGTCATGATGGACGGCTCGCTGGAGGAGGACGCCAAGACCCCCGCCAGCTATGAGTACAATCTCGACGTCACCCGCCGCGTGGTCGAGATGGCCCATGCCTGCGGCGTCTCGGTCGAGGGAGAGCTGGGCGTGCTGGGCAGCCTGGAGACCGGCATGGGCGAGGCCGAGGACGGCCACGGCTTCGAGGGCAAGCTGGATCACTCGCAGCTGCTGACCGACCCGGACCAGGCGGTCGAATTCGTCGCCGCCACCAAGGTCGACGCCCTGGCCATCGCCATGGGCACCAGCCACGGCGCCTACAAGTTCACCAAGAAGCCGGACGGCGACATCCTGGCCATGAACGTGATCGAGGACATCCACCGCCGCCTGCCCAACACCCACCTGGTGATGCACGGCAGCTCGTCCGTTCCGCAGGACCTTCAGGACATCATCAACCAGTACGGCGGCCAGATGCCCCAGACCTGGGGCGTGCCGGTCGAGGAGATCCAGCGCGGCATCAAGCATGGCGTGCGCAAGGTCAACATCGACACCGACAACCGCATGGCCATCACCGGCGCCATCCGCAAGGTCCTGGCCGAGAAGCCCGGCGAGTTCGATCCCCGCGCCTATCTGAAGCCCGCCAAGGAGGCGATGAAGAAGCTCTGCATGGAACGCTACCAGCAGTTCGGCTGCGAGGGCCAGGCCTCCCGGATCCGCCCCCTCTCCACCGCCCAGATGGCCCAGCGCTACGCCTCGGGCGACCTGGACCCGTCCTTCCGCGGCGCGACCGTCAAGGCCGCCTGAGACGGTGGCGTCATCCGCCGGTCGTGATAGACCGGCCGGCGGAGGCCCCTTGTCCCACGCGAACCCCATCGAAGACGACGACGACGCGCCCGCCGAGGTGCTTGAAGCCCGCATCGACACGCCCGGCGTCCGCCTCGACAAGGCCCTGGCCGAAGCCTTCCCGACCCTGTCGCGCGCCCGCCTCCAGGCCCTGCTCGCGGCCGGCGCCGTCAGCCGCGACGGCCTGCCCCTGACCGGCGGCGCATCGAAGGCCCGGCCCGGCCTCTACGCGGTCGCCCTGCCGCCCGTCGCGCCCGCCGATCCGCAGCCGGAAGCCATCCCTCTGACGGTCCTCTACGAGGACGCCGACCTGATCGTCATCGACAAGCCCGCGGGCATGGCCGCCCACCCGGCGCCGGGATCCGAGACCGGCACCCTGGTCAACGCCCTGCTGGCCCACTGCGGCGCCGGGCTGTCCGGCATCGGCGGCGTGGCCCGTCCCGGCATCGTTCACCGGTTGGACAAGGACACCTCGGGCGTCATGGTCGCCGCCAAGACCGACCGCGCCCACGCCGGCCTGTCGGCCCTGTTCGCGACCCACGACATCGAGCGCACCTACATCGCCCTGACGCGCGGCGCGCCGTCCCCCTCCAAGGGCCGGATCGAGACCCGCATCGGCCGCTCTTCCGGCGACCGCAAGAAGATGGCCGTGCTGCGGACCGGCGGCCGCGAGGCGATCACCGACTACCTTGTCCAGACCACGTTCGGCCAGCCGGCACGCGCCGGCGGCGCGCCCCTGGCCGCCCGCGTCGCCTGCACCCTGCACACCGGACGCACCCACCAGATCCGCGTCCATCTGTCGTCCAAGGGGTCGCCCATCCTGGGCGACGCCACGTATGGCTCGGGCAGCCCCGCCGCCCCGGTCCGCGCGGCCATCGTTGCGGCGGGTCTGACGCGCCAGGCCCTGCACGCCGCCGTGCTCGGCTTCGTTCACCCGGTCACGGGCCAGCCGCTGCGCTTCGAAACCGCGCCGCCCCCTGATATGATCCGGCTGGAGCAGCTGCTGTCCGAGCTTTGAGGAGCCGTCGATGACAGACCCGGAAATCCGCGACAACCCCGACCGCCACCAGTACGAACTGCCCGTCGATGGTGACCTGGCCGTCGTCACCTACAACCTGTCGCCGCCCAATCTGATGATCACCGAGACCCTGGTGCCCCAGCGACTGGAAGGGCGCGGCATCGCCAGCCGCCTGGCCCGCCACGTCGTGGACGACGCCCGCGCGCGCGACCTGCTGATCCTGCCGGTCTGCCCCTTCTTCTCCGCCTGGTTCCAGAAACACCCCGACCAGGCCGACGTGGTCCATCCCACCTACCGCGGCATCCTGGGGCTTTAACCCGCCGTTCCTCCGCCCGCCTTGAACGGCAACAGTCGAAGTTCTATATTCAGCGTCGACCGGCGCGAGTGGCGCCCGGGCAACGGTCACGCTTTCGTGTGACAAACCGCCCCTAAAAAAGGCGGCAACCCATCGCCACTTGTCCGGTTGAGGGGAGAGGCGTCGATGCACGCGCGTGGTCGACGGCGAAGCGCCCGCTCGTTCAAGACGGTCGGAGGGACCATATGGCTGCCAACAACACGCTCGCGATCATGTCGCCCGAACAGGGCCTGTCGCGCTATCTGACGGAAATCCGCAAGTTTCCGATGCTGACCAAGGACGAGGAGTTCATGCTCGCCAAGCGCTGGTCCGAGCATCAGGACCCCGAGGCCGCCCACCGTCTCGTCACCTCCCACCTGCGCCTGGTGGCCAAGATCGCCATGGGTTATCGCGGCTACGGCCTGCCGATCGGCGAGGTGATCTCCGAGGGCAACGTCGGCCTGATGCAGGCCGTCAAGAAATTCGATCCGGACAAGGGCTTCCGCCTGGCCACCTACGCCATGTGGTGGATCCGCGCCTCGATCCAGGAATACATCCTTCGCTCCTGGTCGCTGGTGAAGATGGGCACCACGGCGGCGCAGAAGAAGCTGTTCTTCAACCTGCGCAAGGCCAAGAGCCAGATCTCGGCCTTCGAGGAAGGCGACCTGCATCCCGAACACCTGTCGGCCATCGCCACCAAGCTGGGCGTGTCGGAGCAGGAGGTCACCGACATGAACCGCCGCCTGGGCGGCGACGCCTCGCTGAACGCGCCGCTGCGCGCCGACGGCGAAAGCGAATGGCAGGACTGGCTGGCCGACGACACGGCCGTCTCGCAGGAAACCCAGCTCGCCGAGGACGAGGAAAAGGGCATCCGCATGGGCCTGCTCCAGGAAGCCATGGAAGAACTGACCGACCGCGAGAAGCACATCCTGACCGAGCGCCGCCTCAAGGACGACCCCGTCACGCTGGAGGAACTGGCCGGCCAGTACGGCGTCAGCCGCGAGCGCGTGCGTCAGATCGAGGTCCGCGCCTTCGAAAAGCTGCAGAAGGCCATGCGCGCGGCGGCCGAGGAACGGAACCTGGTCGACGCCTGACGGCGCGCGGGTCAGCCGGCCTGCTGGGCCGGCGCCTGCGTGCTTGGATTCAGCGACAGGATCGCGCCGACGGGCTGGGCCAGTCCGGCCTTGCTGGGCGTTCCGGACGCCAGATAGCTCTCCAGCGCCGCGGCGGCGATGGCCAGCTTGGCGTCGGCGGTCCGAACCGCCAGGCCTTTCAGCGTCGCCGCCTGTTGGCGAACGGCCCTGACGGCCTGCATCGGGTCCTGGTCGAACTGGGTCATAGCCGCAACCAGGATGCGCGTCGCCTGGTCGCGCACGTCCACCACGCTGCCGCCGTCGGTGTCGCCCCGCCGCTTCTTGGCCCCGCTGTATTCGCCCGAGTTGAACCGGCGCCGGTCCGGCCCGACGTAGCCGACCGCCTCCACCCACGGGCGCGGCTTCAGGGCGACGTTCTCGACCCGCTTGAACAGGTCGCCGGTCGTGAAGGGCTTTCTCAGGAACTCGTGCACGCCCGCATCGCGCGCGCCCCGGATCGTCGCGGCGGTGGCCTCGGCCGTGACCATGATGATCGGCGCGGTGCGGCACGTCATGTGCGAGCGGCGCACCTTGCGCGCCAGGCTTTCACCGCTCAGCGTCTGGCCCGAATATTCGGTGAAGATGACGCCGGGCTCCACGTCGCGGATCAGTTCCATCGCCAGGTCCTCGTCGCCCTCGACATAGACCTCGCGCGCGCCGAAGCCCTTGATGATGTCGGTCATCAGGCGCGCGGCCGAAGCGTTGGGATCGACGACGACCACCCGCCGGACGACGGGCGCGATACGACTCAGGGTCTTGGAGTCGGCGGTGAACACGGTGTGGCTCCCTGGCTAGGGGATTCTCCTTAACCGCAACACCGTTAAGACCGGTTGAACGCCCCTTACCCCTGGAAGGGGTCGCGCATCAGGATGGTGTCGTCCCGCTCCGGGCTGGTCGACAGCAGGGCGACCGGCGCTCCGATCAGCTCCTCGATCCGCCGCACGTATTTGATGGCGTTGGCGTTGATGTCCTTGAAGCTGCGCGAGCTTGCGGTGCTTTCGCTCCAGCCCTCCAGCTCCTCGAACACCGGCTCGGCCGCCGCCTGGTCCTTCAAGCTGGACGGCAGATAGTCCAGCACCTCGCCGTTGACCCGATAGCCGACGCAGATCTTCAGCGTCTCCAGCCCGTCCAGCACGTCCAGTTTCGTCAAGGCGATCCCGTCGATGCCGTTGATCGCCACCGACTGGCGCACCAGCACCGCGTCGAACCAGCCGCAGCGCCGCGCCCGCCCGGTGTTGACCCCCACCTCGCGACCCACCGTCGCCAGATGCTCGCCCACCGCGTCGTTCAGTTCGCAGGCGAACGGCCCCTCGCCCACGCGGGTCGTATAGGCCTTGACGATCCCCAGAACGTAGCCGACGCCCTTGGGCCCGACGCCCGACCCCGCCGCCGCCTGACCGGCCACGGTGTTGGAGCTGGTCACATACGGATAGGTGCCGTGGTCCACGTCCAGGAAGGCGCCCTGCGCCCCCTCGAACAGCACGCGCTTGCCCGCCTTCTGCGCCTCATCCAGCACCCGCCAGCCCGGCTTCACATAGGGCAGGATCTTCGGCGCGATCTCCAGCAGCGACGCCAGCAGCGCCTCCGGATCGATCGGCTCCAGCCCCAGCCCCGCGCGCAGCGGATCGTGGTGCGAGCGCAGCCGCTCGATCTTGACCTTCAGATCGTCTTCATTGGCCAGGTCGCAGACGCGGATGGCGCGGCGGCCCACCTTGTCCTCATAGGCCGGGCCGATGCCGCGCCCGGTCGTGCCGATCTTGGCGCCCGGCGCGCTGGCTGCGGCCTCGCGCGCCACGTCCAGCGCCGGATGAATGGGCAGGATCAGGCAGGCGTTGTCGGCGACGGTCAGGATGTCGGGGCTGATCGTCACGCCCTGGGCCTCGATCTTCTCGATCTCGCCGACCAGATGCCAGGGATCGACCACCACCCCGTTGCCGATGATCGACGGCTTGCCCTGCACGACGCCGCTGGGCAGCAGCGCCAGCTTATAGACCTTGCCGTCCACGACCAGCGTATGGCCCGCATTGTGCCCGCCCTGGAACCGCACGACCATGTCGGCGCGGTTGGACAGCCAGTCCACGATCTTGCCCTTGCCCTCGTCGCCCCACTGGGCGCCGACCACCGCCACGTTCGCCAAAGCCGTCTCTCCGCTGAATGCGGGCGCAGCCTATAGCCGGGGAATCGTCCGGTGTCTCCGTAAGATCCTCCCCCGCAAGGCGGGGGAGGGGGACCACGAAGTGGTGGAGGGGGCGGACGCCGCACGGGCGTCGGAATGGGTGTCACGGACCTGTCGGTCAAACCGGGTCCGGTTCCGCCCCCTCCACCACCCTTCGGGCGGTCCCCCTCCCCCGTTCCGCTCCGCTACTCGGGGGAGGATTGAAGCGCCGTCTCGAACGCCCATTCCAGCCAGGGCGTCGCGGCGACCACGTCCGACGTCTCGACCGTGCATCCGCACCACAGCCTCAGGCCCGGCGGGGCGTTGCGGTGCGGCTCCATGTCGAACACCGCCCCCTCGCCTTCCAGCAGGGCCTTGAACCGCGTCACGAAGGCCTTCTGCGCCTTCTCGTCCAGCGCCGTCAGGCGCGGATCGACGAACTTCAGGCACACCGACGTCGTCGACCGGATTTCCGGACGCTCGGGCAGGAAGTCGATCCAGTCGGTCCTCTCCACCCATTCGGCCAGCGCCGCGGAGTTGGCGTCCGTCCGCCGGATCAATTCCGCCAAGCCTCCAACCGACCGCGCCCACTCCAGCGCGTCGATCCAGTCCTCGATGGTCAGGATCGAGAAGGTGTTGATCGCTGCGCCGTCCGCCAGCGACCGGTCGAACCGGCCCTTGCCGTCGGTGATCCGCAGCACCTTGGGGATCGCCCGCTCGGGCCGGTAGCTGTCCAGCCGCTCCACCGCGCGCGGCGACAGCGCCATCACCCCGATCCCCGCCTCGCCGCCCAGCGCCTTCTGGAAGCTGAAGGTCACGACATCCAGCTTATCCCACGGCAGCGGCATGGCGAAGGCCGCCGAGGTCGCGTCGCAGATCGCCAGCCCCTGACGGTCGTCCGCGATCCAGTCCCCGTCCGGCACGCGCACGCCCGAGGTCGTGCCGTTCCACGGAAACACCACGTCCCTGGACCAGTCGACCTTCGACAGGTCCGGCAGCTCGCCCCACGGCGCCGTCAGGGCCTCGGGCTCCAGCCCCAGGTGGTCCTTCACGTCCGCCAGCCAGGTCAGGCCGAAGTTCTCGAACGCGACCACCTGCGCCGGCCGCGCGCCCAGCATCCCCCACAGGGCCGCCTCGACCGCCCCCGTGTCGGACCCCGGCGTATAGAGCATCACATGGCTCTCAGGCACTTCCAGCACCTCGCGCGTCAGCCGCAGCCCGTGCGCGAACCGCTCCACCACTTCCGGCGCGCGGATGCCGCGCCCCAGCAACCCATGCGGCAGGCCCGCCAGGCTGTACCCCGGCCGCTTCGCCGTCGGCCCGGACGAGAACCACGGCCGCTGGGGCCGGACATCGGGTTTCTGGATCGTCATGGGGTTCAGCGTCCGGGCGTATAGGGCCGCTTGGCCCGCCAGTCCTCGGCGAAGGCCCTCAGCGTCTCGTCCTGCTCGTCCGGCAGTGTGACCACCAGCTTGGCCAGCAGGTCGCCGCGCTTGCCGCCCGCGAACGCCCCGCGTCCCTTCAGCCGCAGCACCTGGCCCGAGTTCGAGCCCTTGGGCACGGTCATCTGCACCACGCCCTCGGGCGTCGGCACCCGGACCTTGCCGCCCAGAACCGCATCGGGGACCGACACCGGCAGGTCCATCGTCAGGTCGGCGCCCTCGCGCCGATAGACGGGGTGCGCCTCGATCTTCAGCTCGATCAGGGCGTCGCCATTCTCGGCCCCGCGCCCCGGCGCGCCCTGGCCGCGCAGACGGATCACCTGCCCGTCGGACGCGCCCTTGGGGATGGTCACGTCCAGCGTCCGCCCGTCCGAGAACTGGATGCGCCGCGTCGCGCCCGCGATGGCGTCCTCCAGGCTGATCTCCAGCGTGGCCTTCACGTCCTGCCCGCGCGCGGTGAAGTCGCGCGCCCCGCGCTGACGCCCCGCCCCGCCGAACATCCCGAACAGTTCGTCCAGGTCGATGCCCTCGAAGTTGGCGCGCCCGCCCGGCCCGCCGGTGTGGCTGAAGCCGCCGGGTCCCCCGCCCATGCCGCCGCCCATGCCTTGCCCGAACGGATTGCCGCCGCGCCCGCCGCCGAAGCCGCGGAACTGTTCGTTGCCCTCGGCGTCGATCTGGCCCGCGTCGAACTTCTTGCGCTTCTCGGCGTCGCCCAGGATGTCGAACGCCGCCGTCACCCGCTTGAACTTTTCCTCGGTGATCTTGTCGCCGGGGTTCTTGTCGGGATGCAGTTCCTTGGCCAGCTTGCGGAAGGCCTTCTTGATCTCGTCCGCGCTCGCCCCTCTCGAAACGCCCAGTTCCTTGTAGGGATCGCTCGCCACGTCGTCTTCCGCTCCATGAAAATCCGCCTGTTCAGTTAGTCCATGCACCGCCCGGCGCAAAGGGCGGGCGCCGGCATAATCGTCAGTCCAGCGCGATTTCGGCGGGCTGGCCCCAGCCGAAGCCCTCGCCCCATTGGCGCACCCGCGCGCGCGCCCCGCCGCCGCCCGCGAAATCCTCGGCCCGCATCGCCGCCGTATAGGCCGCCTGCGGCTGCATCGTCTCGAACGACCGGGCCGTCTCGCCCGCCTTCAGGATGTCGACGCGCCAGCGCGCGGCGTCCGGCGCCCCGACCTCGCCCTCCCAGCTGTCGCCATAGCGTCTCGCCCGCGCCGTCCAGGCCAGGCTCTGCCCGCCGGCCCCGTCGTCGCGCGCCGTCAGGCCGGCGGGCCGCCACGGCCGGTGATGCAGTCCACGCGGCATGAACAGGGTCTGTGCGAACCCGGCCTCGCCCGGCGGCTGGCCGCTCGGCCCCGTGCGGCAGACCAGCGGCAGGCCCCGCTCCTCGCGGCCGAACCGCGCCCGCGCGACGCCGGCGTTCAGAAACACCACGATCGCGCCCCGCGCCGCGCCGGCCGCCCGCTCGGCCTCCGTGCCCTGCTGCCCCCGCAGCAGGCCGCACAGCCGCCACAGCCCCGCCCCCTCCAGCGTCGCGCCCTCCAGCGTCGCCTGCCGGAACTGGATCAGCTCCCAGCCTTCCCCCGCCTCGACCGCGACCAGGTTCGCCCCGGCCAGGACCGCAGCCTCCGCCGCGCTTTCGGGCGCCGCGCCCTCCACCGCGACCCGCAGGCTGTTGGCCTCGTCCCAGCGATAGACCACGCCCGGCGCCAGCGGCTCGACCAGGCGCCCGACCGCGACCGGCGTCTCCACGGTCGCCCGCACCGTCAGCGCCGTGACGGAGGGCCCCGCGTGCAGCCGCATCGGCCGCCAAGGCTCGACCGCCACGGCGGCCAGCGGCCGGTCGTCGTCCTCGAACCCGACCAGGGGCGGCAGGTCCAGCAGGCGCACGAACGGCGCGCCCGCCACGGCCGGCGGCTCGCCCGGCGTCCAGCCTCCCGGCGCTCCGCCCGGCGCCGCGCCGTCCCCCAGCCGGACCAGCCGCGCGGTCGGCGTCTCGTCGGCGCCGATCCGCTCCACCCGCCAGACGCCCGCGCGGCCCTCCACCGCCACCACGTCCCCCGGCTCCAGCCGCATCCGCCCCAGCGGGTCCAGCGCCAGCGCCAGCGCGTCCTCGCCTTCCGCCTGCAGCAGCCGCGTCGCGACCGCCTGCGCCAGATCCCCCGCGCAGACGACGGGCAGGTCCAGGTCGCGCCCGCCCTCCTCGCCGTCGTCGTCGGTCCGCACGGTCGCCGTCCCGGTCTGATAGTCCGCCGTCTCGTCGATGAAGCGCACCCGCGCCGCCGTCGCCCGGGGCTCCAGCCGCCGCTCGGCCCGCATCGACGCCCCGTCGTCAGGCAGGGCCAGGTCCTCCAGCGCGATCTCCGCGCCCGCCGCCTCGCGCCCGACCACGGCCACCCGCCCGTCCCGCTCGGCCGCGATCACATCGAAGGCGGTCAGCAGGGGCGCCAGCGCCTCGCGCGCCCGCATGGGCCGGTCGATGACATAGCCTGACGCCGCCCCCTCCACGCCGGTCACGGTGAAGTCCTCCACCCCGCCGCGCCTCAGCACCGCCGCGATCAGGTCCGCCCCCGCCCCGACCAGCCGCCCGTTCAGCCAGTGGCCCGCATTCCAGGCCGAGGCGTCGGCCCACACCGCGTCCAGCGCCGGAAACGCCGGATAGGGCCGCGCGTCCCAGCACCACAGGTCCGCCGCCTCCAGCATCCGCCCGTCGTAAAGGCCCGACTCCGGATTGTTCTCCGCCCGGGCGTAGTGTCCCAGGATCGCCTCCAGCGCCCGCCGCTGGGCCGTGTCGTCGCGCCCGCCGTCCGAGTGCGGCGGCAGGGCGTTCTCGCTGCTCTTGGGGTCCTGGAACAGGTTGGGCGCGTTCGGCCCCCGGTCCACCGCCGCGCAGCCGACTTCCGTCAGCCGGATCGGCTTCATCCGGGGAACCCAGGCCGTCGGCGTCGCCGCCCGCACCCCGCCCGGCCGGTCGTGATGCGGATTGGACCACCAGCCGAACAGGTCCTTGGGCCGGAACAGCCAGTGCTCGCCGTGCGCCGTGTCGAGGATGGGGGTCCGGACCTGCGCCGCCCGGTCCGCCGCGTCGGCGTAGAACCAGTCGAAGCCTTCGCCGCCCGCGACGCCGGCCGCCAGATAGGCGGGGTCGTTCTTCCCGGCCCAGGTCTCGCCGTCCAGCCCGCCCGCGCCCTCGCGCCAGTCGCTCAGCGGCGGATACCAGTCGATGCCGACGTAATCGATGTTCGCATCGGCCCACAGCGGGTCCAGGTGGAAGATCGCCTCACCGCCCGCCTGTCGCCCGAAATATTCCGACCAATCCGCCGCATAGGACAGCTTGACCCCCGGCCCGACGATCCCCCGGCACTCGCCCGCCAGCGCCTTGAACTGCGCCACCGCCGGAAACCCGCCGTCCTGATCGCGCGTCCAGGTCACGCCCCGCATCTCCGATCCGATCAGCAGGCCGTGCGCCCCCGTCTGGGCCGCCAGCGTCGCATAGTGGCGCGCCATCCGCCTCAGGCCCCAGCCGTCGGCCGCCCCGAACAGGGCCTCGATCTGCCCGGCCGCCTCGGCCCCGTCGTCACCCGCGATCCGCCCCCGCCACGGATAGCCGGGCGCGTCCATGAAGACGAACGGATACAGCGTCACCTCCAGCCCCCGCGACTTCAGCAGTCGGATCGCCTGGCGCACCGTCTCGTCCGACGGCGTGCCGCCATAGGCCGGCCGGCCGTCCACCGTGCTGATCAGATGCGCGTTGCTTCGGTCCAGCCCCGCCACCGACCAGCTCAGCGGCTCGGTCGGCTTGTCGCGCCGCTCCACACCGGGCCTGACCTCGCACTCTCCGGCGCGCAGGCTGGTCCCGAACCAGCCGACCACCAGGCTGACCCGCTTCAGGTTCGGCGCCTGGGCCAGCAGCTGGTCCAGCGACACCGCCAGGTCCGGCCGCCCCTCCGAATGGTGCACGTTCTCGCTGGCCGTGCGCGTCAGCCCCTCGCGTCGCGTCACCGGCTCGGTCGCCAGTACGAACTCGCCGGCGCCAGGGATCAGGCAGACCCCCTCCATCAGCTCCTCCAGCCCCGGCGTCAGGCCCGGCGCGCGGCGGAACACCTCAAAGCTCAGCTGCGGCGGCCGGTTCCCGAACGGCCCCAGCGGCAGGTCCTCGAACACCACATAGGCCGTCCCGCGATAAGCCGGCGCGGCGCCCGCACCCTCCACCGCCTCGATCAGCGGATCGGGCGTCTGGTCCTCGGTCCCGCGATACAGCCGCATGGCGATCCCGGCCGTGGCCAGCGGCTTGCCGTCGGCCCACACCCGCCCGATCCCGTCGATCGGCCCCTCGCACAGGGCCACGGCGAAGCTCAGCGAATAGTCGTAGTCGACCGACCTGGGCCCGCCCTTGCCCCCGCCGCTCTCGTTTCTCCGCTCCAGGAACCGCGCGGCCCAGACGATCTGCCCCGTCACGCGCGCCCGGCCGAAGACGCAGGCCATCGGCGCCCCCTCGGCCGTCCCCTGGACCTTCAGCCCCTCCAGCCTCGGCCCCTCTCGCGCCGGCTCCAGCGCGCCGATCAGGCCGTTGTCGACGACCCGCCCCAGCGCCCCGCCGACGATCCGCCCGAGCCCGCCGCCGACCAGTCCCCCCAGCCCGCCCAGAACCACCTGCGCCATTCGCTACTCCCCCGGAAACCGAAACACCGCCGCCAGACGCCGCCGCCACCACGGCCCCATCCAGCTCTCGACCACCGACCGGCCCCAATAGGCGTGGATCATCCGCGGCTCCGGCCCTTCCAGATCGCTCAGGATCGCGCAGTGCTTGACCGCCGCCCCCTCCGCCATGCGGAACAGCAGCACGTCCCCCGCCCGCATCTCTCCGACCGGAACCGCCTCCAGCCACCGCCCCGCCGCCGCCAGCAGCGTCTCCTCGCCCCCGACCTCGGCCCAGTCGGCGGCATAGGCGGGCGCGCGCTCAGGCTCCTCGCCCACCACCTCGCGCCACACCCCCCGCACCAGGCCCAGGCAGTCCGCCCCCGCCCCCTTCACGCTGGCCTGATGCCGATACGGCGTCCCCAGCCACCCCCGCGCGGCGGCGACGACCGCACAGCCCTCTCCCTCCCCCTGCGGGGGAGGGTCGAGCGCAGCGAGACCGGGTGGGGAGGGCCAGGCGACACACCTCCGCCCTTTCGGACCTGACCCAATCGTGAGGCTTTGCCTTGCCGTCCCCACCCCGTCGCTCCGCGACGACCCTCCCCCGCGGGGGGAGGGAGAAACCTCGTCCCGGCTATGGGTAGCAAACACACCTTAAGGTCAGAGACGGCCTGACGCAGCTTCTTTAGCCTAGCGTCATGGCAAGTTCGATCATTCCCCTTGGCAGCGACCACGCGCCGGCGTTGCATACCTTGGTGCGCAAGCGCGCCGAGTTGGACGGCGAGTTGCATCAGCAGGAGGGCCGTGTCCGCGAACTTCAGCAGGCGATCGCACATGTCGATGCGGTGTTGCTGATGCTGAAGCCGGATATCCAGATTGGCCAGATCGCGCCGAGACGCCCTCAGCCCACTCACGTCGCCGGTCCCGGCGAGATCACCGGCATCGTTGTGGACTGCCTGCGCGACGCCGTGGAGCCGCTGACCTCACGGGCGCTCGCGCAGGCTGTCATTGAAAAGCGCGACCTGGATGGCGCCGACACCAAGCTTGAGACCACGATGGCAAAGCGGGTGAGGGCTTGCCTTCGACCTTTGCGATTGGCGGGACGGGTGCGTGCTGTGCCGATGGCCCAGGGACCGCAAGGATGGATTCTTGCGTCGCGGAGCAACAGCCATTCGGTCCCTAGAGCGTGGTGATGATGACCAAGTGGGTAGGCGCCGGTCAGGACGCAGAAGCACAAGGGCTACGTCGGGTGGGTGGTCTTGAACCGCAGCACGCCCGTCTGTGGGCAGATGATCCGAGAGCATGAACCATGACTCCCATCACCTTCTTCCATGGCAATCAACTGTGCCAGATCGCACCACAGCGTGACGGCGTCGGCTATGTGGGCCTTCGTAATGGGCGGATCGTCGCGACTGCCCCCGATCGTCCCGGTGTCGCGCGCGCTCTGATCTTGGCGGCGCTGTGGCGACGGTGATCACTCGCACCTCGGGTGAAAAGGCGTTGTGACCCAAACGCAGGGGTACGTGGCTGATCTCACCGGCGAAGCCGCCTCTAGCCGCCAGCTTTGAGCTTCAGATTGGTGTCGCCGCTGACGTGACCCCCGTTTCTCATCCAGCCATAACGAGAGTCCTAGGTTGATCTGAGCCGTGATTGGCTGGGTTGGCAAGAGGCCGGTCTGCGCAGCCATCAACCAGCGCAGCAGGCCGGCCGATGTTTCCGGTGAGCGCTTCTGCATAAGCCTGCGGCGTCAGCCACCCGAGCTTCGAGTGCGGACGCTGCTCGTTGTAATCGCGTCGCCACGCCTCCAGCACGGCGCGAGCGTGCGGCAGCGAGCGGAACAGCGTCTCGTTCAGCAGCTCGTCACGCAGCCGCCCGTTGAAGCTTTCGTTGAAGCCGTTCTGCTGGGGCTTGCCCGGTGCGATGTAATGCCAGCCGACGCCGGTGTCGTCGGCCCAGGCCAGGACAGCGTTCGAGGTGTACTCCGTGCCGTTGTCGCTGACGATGGTGTCGGGCCGCCCTCGCTGCCGGATGACGGCGTCCAACTCCCGCACGACCCGCGCGCCCGACAGCGAGGTGTCGGCCACCAGCGCCAGGCACTCGCGCGTGCAGTTATCGATCACCGTCAGGATGCGGAAGCGCCGCCCGTCCGTCATCTGGTCTGCGACGAAGTCCAGCGACCAGCGCTGGTTGGGCGCCAGCGGCAGGTCCAGTGGTCGCCGCGTGCCCATCGCTCGCTTCCGGCCGCCGCGCCGGCGCACCGTCAATCGCTCCTCGCGATAGATCCGCTGGACCCGCTTCCTGTTGACCGCATGGCCCTCGCGCCGCAGCAGCACGTGCAGGCGACGATAGCCGAACCGTCGACGTTCCTGGGCCAGGGCCTTCAGCCGGTCGCGCAGAGCGCCGTCGTCCGGGCGCGTCGCCTGATAGCGCACGCTCGTCCGATCGACGCCCAGAACACGACACGCCCGCCTTTCGCTCATCTCGTAGGCGGCCTGCAGATGGCCAGCCGCCTCGCGATAGCCGGCGGGCGTCACCACTTTTTTCCCAGCACGTCCTTCAGGGCCACGTTGTCCAGCATCGCGTCCGCCAGCATCCGCTTCAGCCGGGCGTTCTCATCCTCGAGCGCCTTGAGCCGCCGAGCCTCCGACACGTCGAGCCCGCCAAACTTGGCCTTCCATTTATAAAAGGTCGCCGAGCTGACCCCGTGGCGTCGGCACACCTCCGCCGTCGCCACACCGGCCTCCTGCTCCCGCAGGATCCCGATGATCTGCTCTTCCGTGAACCTCGATCGCTTCATTCTGTCCGTCCTTCGTTGGGCGGACTCTAGCTATTCCTGGAGGAGTTTCAGGGGGTCACGTCAGTGATGAGGCCGGCCAGTGGCGTCGCTGATCCCGGCGCGCGGCCTGACATGGTCCGCGGATGTGCGATCGGCAGGCCCTCAAACAGCGTGAACGAGGCCCAGCTGCTCCTGCGTGTCCAAACGCCCCTGAGTCATCACCAGGACTCGGTCGGCGCGCTCCAGCAGCGCCGGCCGGTGCGCAACCACGATCCGCGTCACCGGCAGTCGGGCGATCAGATCGGCGATCACGGTCTCCGTCTCTACGTCGAGGTTCGCGGTGCCCTCGTCGAGCATCAGGATACGAGGTTGGCGATAGAACGCGCGAGCGAGAAGAATGCGCTGCTTCTGCCCGCCCGAGAGGGCCGATCCCATGTCGCCGACAAGGGAAAGATACTGCATGGGCATGCGCGCGATGTCGTCGTGCACTTGGGCGACCGACGCAGCCTCTTGGACGCGCATCATGTCCATATCGGGATCGAAGAAGGCGATGTTGTCGGCGATGCTCCCCGACAACAGGCGGTCGTCCTGCGCAACGACGCCGATCGTCTCCCGCCAGGCGCGCCACAAGGCGGGACTGGCCGGGTGGCCGTCCAGCTCGATACGACCCTCCGTCGGGGTCTGGAGGCCCAGCATCAGCTTCAGCAATGTGGTCTTGCCTCCGCCCGAAGGCCCGGTGATCGCCAGGAATTCCCCGGGCTCCACCCGCAGGTCGAGATCTTCAAGGATCGGCCGGTCGGCGGCGCCATAGCGAAACCCGACGCCGCGCAGCGTCATCGCGCCGCTCACCGACGGCGCACGCGCTGGAACATCTCCCGGGGTTTCCGGCTCGGCGGTCACGATGTCGGCGAGCCGGTCCAGATGCAGGTTCAGGAACCGGAACTGGATGGCCTGATTGATCAGGGCGGTGGCGCGGTCCGTGAAGGTCTGGCGGAACGACAGGAAGGCGATCAGCATCCCGACCGAAAAGCCGTCGCCGCCCAGGATGGTCCGCGCGCCCAGATAGATCACCACCACCGTCTGCAGGCCCGTCACCAGGCCCTGCGCGAACGTCAGGGAAATCTGGAACTTGCCGACCGAGACGGCCGCGTTGATGGCGTTGGCGTAGAGATTGCGCCACGCGCTTTCCCGCTCCGCCTCCCGCCCCATAATCTTGATGGTGGTCGCGGCGCGCACGCTTTCCATGATGTGCGACTGCTCGCGCGCGCTCTCGACGATCTGTTCCTCCGTCCGCGCCCTCAACGCAGGGAAGACGGCGAAGGCCAGCGCCAGGTTGATCGCGACGGCGCCGACGACCACGGCGGTGAGCGTGGGCGAATAGAGCAGCAGGATGATGACGGCGACCAAGGCCATCACCCCGTCGATCAGGGCCGACACCACGCCGCGCGTCAGGACGTCCTGGATCGCCGAAGTGGAGCCGATCCGGCTCATGATGTCGCCGACATGGCGCTTCTCGAACCAGTCGGACGGAAGGCGGATCAGATGTCGGAACAGGTTGCCGACCATCTGGAAGGTCAGCATTTGTCCGAAGATCTGCAACGTCCACGCCCGCAGCGCTTCGATCGACGCCTGGACGATGACGAGCGCCCCGAAGCCGATGGCCAGCACGGTCAGCAGGTCGCGATCCGCCCGGCCGATCGCCTCGTCCACGACCAGCTGCATCTGGAACGGCATGGCGAACGCGGCGACCTGCAGGGCGACCGACAGGCCCATGACCTGAAAGAGGGCGGGCCAGAAGCCGACCATACGCCCCCACAGGCTGGTCAGCCGGATGGGCATGCGGGCCGTGATCTTCTCGAATGTGCTGGACGGGGTGATCTCCAGAACGACGCCGGTGAAATGCTTGGAAAGCTCCGCCGTCGAATAGGTCCGCGCGCCGGAAGCCGGATCGTGGATCACGGCCTTGTCGCGCGACACCGCCTTCAGGACGACGAAATGGTTCAGGTCCCAATGCAGCACGGCGGGCAGGCGCACCTTGGACAGGGCGTCCAGCTCGACGCGCAGCGCACGGGGCGCGAAGCCCAGCCCGTCGGCAAGCCCGATCAGGCTCCGCAGCGTCGCGCCGGACAGGGAGACGGGGAAGCGCTGGCGCAGCCCGTTCAGATCGACGTCATGACCGTGGTAACGGGCGATCATGGCCATGCAGGCCAAGCCGCACTCCGCGCCCTCCGCCGCTTGGATGACTGGAAGACGCTTCTTGCGCGCGAAGTTCAATTCGTTCGGACGGCTCATGCGCGCCGACCGGCGGCGTAGAGCGGATCGAGCAACCATTCGAGCAGGGACCGGCGATCGACGACGACATCTGCGGTCAGCAGCATGCCCGGCTGCAAGGGCAAGTCCTGTCCGTAGGCGGAGACGGTGTCGCGATCCAGCTTCACGCGCACGCGAAACACCGGCTCCTGTACCTGAAGTCCCGGAATGGCGACCTCGGCGGGCGCCAACACGGTGCGGGACACGGATTCGACCCGGCCCACGCCGGCGCCGAACTTCTGATACGGAAAGGCCTGATACATCAGTCGCACCGTCTGTCCCTCGCGGACGAAGCCGGCGGCGCGAGATGGCGCATAGAGTTCTGCTTCCAGGGAGCCCGTCGTCGGCGTGACCACGGCGACCGTGGCGTCGGCGCCGACAGTCTGTCCGGTAGCGAAGGGCAGGGCGGCCACACGACCGCCGACAGTGGCGACGACGACATAGATCGACTGGCCTTCCGTCTGCGTGCGTTGCTGATCGAGGGCGGCGGCGGCTGTCACCGCGTCCGCTTCCACCGACTTGAGATCGATGGGGATGGCGGCCAGACGCGCGTCGAGGTCGCCGATCTCGCGCTGATACTGGAGCACGACGCCGGCGAGTTCCGCCGCTTCCTGCTCGATCGCCAGCGCGGCAGACCGGCGGTCCTCCAGCTCACGCTGGGGTAAATAGCCCCGGGCGGTGATGACCTCGGCGCGCTGAACCTCGGCGCGCGCCAGTCCGACACGTTGGCGTTGGAGCGACAGCCGGTTCTCGGCCTGCGTCCGTTCCCGCACCAACGCGGTTTTCCGTGCATGGAGTTGCTGCTGTTCGGCGAGCAGGGCGTCTCTGGCCGCGAGCGCGCGAGCCGACGCCGCTTCGCTCTGCATCTCAAGACTCCGCGCGAGCGCCGCATAGCTGTCGCCGCCTTCCAGCGACGAGGAGAGTCGGATTCGGGCCACGGGAGCTCCGGCCTGGATCGGTTGGCCCTCGCGGACAAGAAGCGCTTCGATGACGCCGCCCTGGCGCGCCGTGAGCCGGATCAGGCCGGCGTCCGGGGCGAGCCAGCCAGAGACGGTCTCCTTGCGGGCGTAGGAGGCCGTGGAGACGAAAAGAGCGAGGAAGACGACGACGGCGACCGCGAGTGCGGTGATCCATTTGAGCGGAGTCGATGAGGCGAGAATGACGTCGCCTGAAAGGCGGGACGCGGCATGGCGCGTCGCCTCGGCCCGAAATAACTTCGACACAAGCTATCGCTATCGCTTCAAAAATCCTTTCCCGGCGTCCCGCGCGTTGCCGGGCGGGACGCCGGGAGGCTCACTTGCAGACCCTGCTTGATGTGGCCGTGCCCGAGACCTTCTCGGTGACTGTCACACAGTCATCCGATCGCAGGCCGGATATCAAAGATCCAACCGACCAGCCGAGGGCGCCCAACGCCATGACCGAGACGATCACGACCAACGGGGTCCATTTGGGAGCGGTTTGCATGCGAGCCACTCAGGTGCAGACGGTCGTGGTGACGGTCTTGTTGCCCTGCTTGGTCGTGGTCGTGGTGCAGTCGTCCTTGCTCAAGGCGTTGACCGCGGCGATCGCGGCCGTCGCGACCGCGGCCACGCCGCCAACGATGGCGGTCGCCACGGCGGGATTCAGCACCAGGGCGACGAGCGGACCAGGACCGCCCGAGACCTGATCGATCTCGTCCGCCCTAAGAACATAGATATCGGACACTTTTCCCTCCGGGTTGCGAGCTAAGTCATAAGCTCGCCCAAATCTTTCAACCGACACGAGCGTGATCAACCGGAATGGTGGTGTTGATCGTGCGTCAGAGTGTCGCAATCTGACGTTGATTGCTGAGCTTGATTAACAGGTGTCGCGTCGGATGAGGCTGCGCTCTCACTACTGGCGCAGTATCGATCGACAAGGACCGTCCGCCTTCGCGAGCAGCCAGCCGACACAAAATTGTGATTGTGGGAACGTTGATTCAGGATTGCGTCTCCGACGGCGTGCAAACTCAAATCGTCCGGCTTTTCCCCATCGCGCTTGGAGGTCGTGAAATGCTTGACGCAGCTCACTTCATGCAGCGGGTCAAGGATGCCGCTGTCGGTAAGATCAGGCCGTTGACCGAGGACCAGATCGACCTGGTCTCGGGAGGCCACGATCCGGGCTCGCCGCCCTATTCCGATTTGACATCCCCGGATCCGGGCTGGCCCTATTTGGATTCCGGCCCCTTCATCGACCACAACCCCTATTACGACTCCGCCCCCTACTTCGACAGCGGGCCGCCGACCGGACCGATCCAGATCTGAGAGGAGCTGAGGTTGCAGGCCGTTTTGGAAGATTGCACGCCGCCGTCGAAGCTGAGGTTACGGGAAAGCACTTCTCTGGAGGTGGTGTTCAAGATTCAGGAGACCTGCAACCTCAACTGCACCTATTGCTACATGTACAATCTCGGCAACGATCTGCATAAGGTCGTACCGAAATTCGCGTCCCTCGAAACCTGCGTCGCGGTCGCCGACTTCATGGCCGACGAGCTGCTTGCGCATGACCTGTCATCCGCGCGCCTCGTGCTCCATGGCGGCGAGCCGATGTTGATGCCCGCCCATCGTTTCGCCGAACGCATGGAGGCGATATGGGCTCGCCTCTCAGAGCGCCTTCCGGCCTCGCTGCTCGGCCGGGTCGGCTTCGGCATGCAGACCAACGCCACGCTCGTCAGCGACGCATGGATCGACCAGCTCGCCCGATGGAAGATCAACATCGGCGTGAGCATCGACGGTCCGGCCTGGCTGAACGATCGACGTCGGCAGGATCATCATGGGCTTGGCTCCCATGCAGCAGCGCTCGCGGGCATCCGGCGCCTTCAGGAGGCGGTGCGTGCGGGCAGCCTGCCCGGCGTCGGCGGGCTGTGCGTCATAGATCCTGCGGCCGACGGCGCCGAACTCTACCGCTATCTTTCCCGCGAAGTCGGCTTGCGCAGCTTCGACTTGCTCCTGCCGTTCATGACCTGGGAAACACACGATCCGAACGTCGTCGCCGGCGTCGGGCGCTTCCTCCGGCAAGCCTTCCTCGCGTGGCGCGAGGACGAGTTCGCAGCGCGGGTCCGGATATTCGAAAGAGCGATGAAGGTCCTTCGCCACCGGGGCGCCAATGCCGCCGATGTCGACGAGGTCGCGGTCGGGCACATGATCGTCATCGTCGAAAGCGACGGGTCGATCTCGCCGGAGGAGACCCTTCGCGAAACCACGAAAGAGCGGGTGACCAGCCGGCGCGTCACCACCTCGAGGATGCGCGATCTCCTGGAGGACGAGGTCTTCGCCCATGTCCTGCTGGCCGACCGAACCTGGGCGACGGAGTGCCGCGGATGCGTGCTTCTGGAAAACTGCCGCAGCGGCCATGGCCTTGGTCGGATCGGGCAACGCTTTTCGGGGACGGACTACCAGCGCAAGACGGTGTATTGCGACGCCTTCCAGGAGGTGTTCGTCGGTGCGGCCGCCCTGCTGACGGACGGCGGGAAATCGTTCGACCGTCTCGCCGCTCCCCATTTGGCGAATGAGGCGGACCTAGCGGGAGTTTCGACCTGACGATGACCGGTGTTAGCAGACGTTGGCTGTTGGGCGCGATCGCGGCTCTCCCTCCGAGCCTGGTCGCAGCCGGCAGGGTCGGCGGAGAGGAAATCCGACCCCGTGGGCAGAGTGAGCCGGCCGGTGAATTCGACGCGATCGCGGATCCCTGCGCGCCCGCCGCAGGGCGCGATCAGCCGCCCTATCTCGCCCTTTTCAGCTCAGGGCCGAAACAGATCGGCTTCCTCGCCGCGATGCACACGCAGGACGCCTCGAGCCCGACCTTTCGGCTGATCTCCCGGTCGTTCGAGCGACTCCAACCCAAGATCGTCGTCGTCGAAGGCGTTCCGACCGAGGAAGGGCTCAGCCCTGCCCGACTGTCCAACCGGGGCTTCGTCCGTCGCCGCGGGGGCCAGTACGGCGAGAACATGCAGGCCGCCTACGAGGCGGAAGCGCGCGACATCCCGGTCATCGGCGGAGAGCCCGCCCAGTCGACATTGTTGCAGGCCCATGTCGAAGCTGGAGCCGATGGCGCTGACGTATTCGCCGCTTACCTGCTCCGCTATTTGCGAGGCGCGTTTCTTGCGCGCCGGCCCGGCGGCGCCGACGATCAGCTCCGTGATCTGCAGCGTCGTCTGCTACCGACTCTGGGACAATCCCTGGGCGTCACGGACTTCGATATCTTCCAATGGTACCGGGCTTCCTATGGCGTCCTGCCTGCCGCCGACTCCGAACTCGCCGAGCGGGGCAGTCCGTGCGGCCCCGGCATAGCGTCGGAAATCGTCGCGAGGGAAACCCGCCTGCGCAACGAACATCTGCTGCGCCTCATCGAAGCCCTTTCAGGCGCCTATCCCTCGGTTCTGATCGTCTATGGCGCGGGGCATTTCGATGCGCTCGCGCCGGCCTTGCGCGATCTGTACGGCGACTCCGCGCTGATCGACGGAAACGTCGCCTAGCCGGTCGGCGCCGCTCGGCCGCTCCCGCCGGCGACGCAGATCGGCTATCAACCCCCTGGGCTCTCATAATGATCGAGGGACCAGAGGGGGGCACGTCAGGTGAAGATCGTTGGCTCGAACGTGCGACGGCTTCGCAAGGAGCGCGGCCTAAGCCAGGAAGCGCTCGCCGGCGAAGCGGGGCTCGCGATGCGCCATCTTGGCCGTATCGAGCGCGGCGAAGGCAACCCGACCGTCGCCATTCTTGGTCGGATGGCAGAGGTTTTGGACGTGCACCCGACCGCGTTTTACGCAGAGCATCCCTGAGGCTGGACGACTGCCAACGCACGATTGCCTCGCGACCTGACGGTCGGGTCACTCCTTCTTCGAGGTTCCTACCAATGCCGCGACCAGTTCGGGCGTCATCCGAACCTGCGGAAGTTTGCCAAGCAGCTCTGGAGGCAAGGTGACCTCCCCGGTCAGTTGAGGCTTGAAGGGGATTAGCTGGATTCCGAGCACGTGCATAAATTGCAGCATGAACGTCGCCGGAAACGTCCCTCGGCTGATCTTATTGCGGACACTGACTTCCGTCTCTCCAATCCCTATGGCCTGCATGCGCTCAGCTATTTCGGCGTAGGTGAGGTTCTGACGACGCTGTTCCACCCGCAGAAGCGTTCGCGCCTGCTCCCGCCAGGCGTGCTCGGGGTCATCCATATCGGCGGGGGTGGGCGCGCGCTTAGCCATTCCTTTTCATGACATCACTCGGTCAGGCGATCAACCGACGCGACTTAGCGCTCGTTTAAGCGATGAAAATCGCAAATATGCGACAAAATCCTTGACGCGCGCTGACGCTACAAGTATCGCACATACGCGACAAAAATCTCCTATGTGCGTTGACTTCACTGGCTCTCCTTCAAGGCCCGGCACATGCCGCGACGCCTACCGAGGTCGCCGAACTCTCGGAAGAGGAGGCGCGTGCCCTCTTTCGCCGTTACCGATTCGCTGAAAACGGTGGGGAGCCGTTCTGTAATCGCTGCGGGTGCCCGGCGGCGTGGACCTACCAGGACGGCAAGCGCTACAAGTGCAAGCAGTGCTTGAGGCAGTTCACACTGACAACCAACACGCCGTTCGCCTACCGCAAGCTCCCCTTCAAGACGATCCTGCTGATCCTCGCGCAGTTCAATGTCGCCTATCAGGGGCGCAGCGCCTTGGAGATCAAACGTGACCTTCGCGCCAAGGTGAAGAACTACAAGACGATCTTCGTCTGGCTCCACAAGATCAGATGCGCAATGCAAGCTTTCGAGCGGCGCACGGTCCTGCATGACGAGGTCGAAATCGATGGCAAGGAGCTGAAAGGCTATATCCGCCCCAAGAACGTGCGCGATGACAAGGATCACTACCGTTTTCCATATGGCGCGCCGGACCGGACGTTGCGGGTGACGCTGGCCCGCCAGCGGGGTGGTCCCGCCCGCGCATGGGTCGCCAAGCAGGAGCATCACCCCGTCCCGTCGTTCATCGAGGTGGTCAATCCAAACGCCGTCGTATTCGCCGACGGCGGACACTGGGGCCAGATTCGCGACCATTGCGCGCTGAAGCGGGTCATCCACGACCACCACTTCTACACGCCGGAGGCCTGCACCAACTGGGCCGAGAGCGGCTTCCGCGTCCTTGAGGGCATGCGGATGATCTATCGCCGCATCCTCGGCAACTATCTCGACCTCTACACGGCGCAGCTTACATGGCGGTTGAGCCACACGGCCGTTGGTCCGGACGAGAGTTTCGCGGCACTTCTGGGAACGATGATGACCCCCGGCCGCTCGCCGATGGCTGGCTACTTCCTCAAGAAGAAAGCCGGCGGTTCCAAGCGCCGTTGCGCGATCATCAATCAGGACGGCCAGCCGATCGAGTGGAGTCCGCCGAGCGTCGAGGAGCGGCGGCGGGCGCGCAAGGAGGCCAAGCGCATCCGGGGAGAAGAGGAGACGCCGCGCGTCGCCGACGCCCGATCGGCGACGCGTTGGCGTGAAGGCTTCGAGTTCATCTCGGCGGGCGAGTTTATGGACGATCCCAAGCGAATGCCTCTAAGCCCGGGCGTCTATGGTCTGTTCCTTCGGAGCGGCGAACGGCTCTTCAACCTAGCCGGCTATTTTCCTGATCCGCAGTTTCCGGTCTGGGACTACGGGGTGTGGCGCAATGGCTACCTTGGCGAAGGTTACTCTCTCCGTGAAAGGCTAACCGGGCACCTGCTCGGTAGCATCGGGGACTCGCCGTTCCGTCAATCGATCTTCGCCATCCACTGGGTGGCGGGGACCGGCGAACTGGGCGACCTGGGGAGCCGTCAGGCAAGCGAAGCGGCCCTAAGCGAGTGGCTGCGCAGAGAAGTCGTGATCGGATACAAGGTTTGCGGTTATCACAAGACGGTGGAGAAGGAGATGCTGAAGCGCACCGCCGCGCCGTTGAACATCCGGGATCGCGATCCATCCCCGTTCAGTCGCCTGCTTTCGAGCCTACGCCAACGCTTCCGCGAGGCTGTGGTCGCCGCGTGGGCCCCGCCGCCGCCTAGCAGTCGCCCTCGCCAGCGGCGCTAGCTGACTCATTTCCGCGCTGTCGCGACTTAAGCGCCCATCGCGGCGGTAGTCCCCCGTCATTCACTAATCCCTGCTGAGCGCGCTGTAACGCCGCGTTGATCGCTCCGTATGCCTGAACATGGGCGGGACCGTCATCGATGCTGAGGTCGTGGCGCTCGGCGACGTGATCCAGAATCTCACGTACCGTGAGCCAGTCGCCGGTCTCTCGCAACACGTCATAGGCCGCGTCCGCCCATCCCTGCGGCGGACGGTTCGGTCCCCGGCGCAGCGGCCTGATCAGTTTTTCTTGGTCGGGATCCCATTCCGGATCGAACATCTGGATGACGTATACGATGTGTGGAAGCGCCTCCCTGATCTCCTTAGCCCTCGTTTCGCGCTCGCCAGCCTCGGCTGCGAACGCCTCGCCGCCCCGCCACTTCTTCTGCCGCAGCTTCGGCGGGTTCTCTATCCAGTGCAGTTCGCCACCCAGACGGCCGTAGAGGCGCTTGAGATGGCTGGTTAGCTGCTTTCCGCTGTTCTTTCGCCCCAGCGCCACGTCAGCCCCCTCGAAACGATGAGCCGACGTTTATTCGAGCTTAGGTGTGTTTGCTACCTATAGCCGCCTCGTCCGCGTCCCTCATCGCCGGCTCCCCCCGTCGTTGCGCCCGCCGCTCGCCGGATAGGCCGTCAGGAAGTCGTCGCCGGGCACGTCGGGAAAGCCCCGGAAATTTCGCCCGTTTCCGAACGTCTCCACGCAGGTCTCCCAGCGCTTGTCGCAGGTCGCGCCCGGGAACAGCGCTCGGTCCGCCCCGCACCGCCCGTCGCCCAGGCGCGCGTCGCACATCCGCCCGTAGGTCCGCCCCACGACCCGCTCCAGCTGCGCCAGCGGCCCTTCCAGCTCGGCGGTGAACCGACCGTCCTCGCGGCTGATCCGCGCCAGCCGCCCGGCCCACAGCCGCACCCTCAGGTCCGGCCGGCTCCAGTCGACCCGCCACAGTTCGACCGACGCCTGGTCGTACAGGCCCGCCTCGATGTCCGCCTCGCTCAGGACCGCGTCGTCCAGCACCCCGGCCGCCGTCATCGACCCCGCCGCCAGCCCGACCGCGGTCTCCTCGGCCCCCGCCGTCCAGCCGCTGGCCGCCCGGCACGTCAGCCCGTCCATCGTCAGGTCGCGGTCATGGTCTGTGAACCCCGTCACGACCCCGTCCGCCCGCGCCAGCCGCCACGCATGGCACAGCGTCGCCGCCCCGCTTTCGATGCGGGCGGCCAGTTCCTCGGATATGTCTCTCATCTCAATCCTCTCCCTCCCCGCGCCGGGGAGGGTGGTCGCGCAGCGACCGGGTGGGGCGGGCCAGGCGACACGCCGCCATCCTCAGACCCTCACCTCGATCAGCGGGACCGCCGCCATCCGCCCGGCCTCGAAGGTCTCCAGCGTCGCCTCGATCCGGTCGCTGTCGAACCGCACCGGCGTGTCGAAGTGGAACCCCGCCGTCACCGCCTGGCCCGCCCCCGGCGCCGCCTCCAGCGTCACCACCCCCGTCGTCGTCTCCACCGCGAAGGCGTCGGGGGCCAGTTCCACCCCCGCCACCGCCGCCCGCACCGTCCCTTCGACCGGCTTGGCGATCGGCCGCGCCACGTCGCCGTACAGCTTGACCAGCGAAAACGTCCGCCGCGCCCCCGTCCCGACGCCCAACATCTGGTCCAGCGGCCCGGGCGTCGCGCCCGGCGCGCACGACCTGTGGTCGGCGAAATCCTTGAACCGGAACCCGTGCAGCCGCCCCCGCCGCGCCTCGAAGAAGGCGACCAGCTCGGCCATGTCGTCCAGCGACCGCAGATTGGCCCCGATCAGATAGCGCCTGCGCCCCATCGCCCAGGGCGTCGATCGCCGCTCGTGTCCCGACGCCAGGGTCGCGATCTCGGTCCGTCGCTCCACCCCGCCGGTCGAGCCGAACGCCAGCCGCGCCGGCAGGCGCACCTCATGGAAGGCCATCCCCAACCTTTCCCTCGTTTCGCTTGTTCGAAAATCCGTGCTCGTCCATGCTCCGCGCGCGGCCGGAGGGGCCGCTTCACCCAGGAGCGAGACGCGTGCGCGGAGAAGTCCTCAGCTACGACAGCACGGCCGGAACCGGCCTCATCAGCGGCGACGACGGCGTGCGCTACGGCTTCGACGCCGCCGCCCTGCAGTCCCCGGCCACGCCTGCGCCGGGCGTGCGGGTCGATTTCGTGGCCGACGGCGACCAGGCGACCCAGATCCTGATCCTGGCCGGCTCGCCCTCGACGGTCGGCGTCGCCGGCGCCGCGCCGCTCGCCGCGGGCTCGGGCTTCGACTTCCAGTCGGCCATGTTCTCCTTCGAGGGCCGCCTGCGCCGCTCGCACTTTTGGATCGGCTTCCTGATCATCTTCGGCGCCAACGTCGTGCTGGGCTGGATCCCGATCCTCGGCTGGCTGATCTCGCTCGCCCTGATCTGGCCGAACCTGGCGATCGCGGTGAAGCGCCTGCACGACATGGGCCGGACCGGCTGGCTGGTCGTCGCCCCCTATCTGATCGGCTTCGCCCTGCTGATCGCCGGCATGGTCATCATGTTCGGCGGCATGGCGGCCACGGGCATGACCTCGGACTACTACGAGGACAATCCGGCCGCGGCCCTGGCCGTCATGGGCCCGGCCTTCGGCGTCTTCGCCCTGTCCTTCTTGGTCGGCGTCGCCTTCCTGCTGTGGGTCGGCCTGACCGACAGCCAGCCCGGCGACAACCGCTTCGGCCCCAATCCGAAGGGCCTCTGACCTAGATCCTCCCCCGCGTTGCGGGGGAGGGGGACCGCGTAGCGGTGGAGGGGGCGGACGCCGCACGACGCCAACCGTCCAAACCCAGTCCGTTTCGCCCCCTCCACCACGCTTCGCGCGGTCCCCCTCCCCCGTTACGCTACGCTTCACGGGGGAGGATCGCTCAAATCCGCCGCGCGCCCAGGCTGACGGCCCGCGCCAGCATCTGGGCGATCTGCGCCTCGGACCGCAGCAGCGCCGGCGCCCCGCCGTCCACCGTCACGTTCACCGTCACCCCGCCGCCCGGGACCGGCTCGACCACGCCGCCCGTCGCCGGCCGGAACACCTCCGGACCGCGCTCGCCGACCAGATAGGCGCCGCCGGCCGACACCGGCCCGCCGTCCGCCCGCGCCCCGCCGAACGCGCCCAGCGCCGCCTGAACCGCCGCGCCCAGACCGCCCGACCCGGCCGCCGCATTGACCGCGTTCAGCACCGCCCGCGCCAGCTCGCCCAGGCTCACCTCCCCGTCCGCCGCCGCCCGCGCCAGCGACCGCGTCAGGCTGTCGCCCGCGCGTCCGAAGGCGTCCTCGATGGCGTCGGCCGCCTCCCGCGCCGGCGCCTTCAGCGCCTCCAGGGCGGCCGCCGCCTCGGCCGCCTGACGCGGCACGCCGTCCAGCCCGCCCGGCTCGAACTCATCCGCCATCCGGCCACTCCTCTATCATCCGCTCCAGCGCCGTCCGCCCCAGAGGTCCCGCGCCCGCCGGCGCCTGGACCAGCATCCGCCATTCCCGCAGCGACAGCCGCCAGAACGCCTCGGGCGCGATCCCCAGCGCCGCCGCCGTCCGCAACATCTCGGCCCAGGGCGTCATCCGGCGGCGGCGGCGAACGCCCGCGCGACGGCCTCCGCCGCTTCGCGCGGCTGGACCGCCTCTGCCGCCGAACCATCCTCGCCCCCGCCCCGCAACAGCGCCGCCAGCACCACCATCAGATCCCTGCCCGACAGCGCCCGCATCCGCTCGGCGACGCCGCCCAGCCCCTCGACCCCCAGCCCCGTCTCGATCTCCGCCAGAGAGCCCAGCGTCAGGCACAGCCTCCGCTCGCCCCCCGCCAGCCTGACGACGACCTCGCCCCTGACGCCATTCATTCAAATCCTCCCCCGTGAAGCGCAGCGTAACGGGGGAGGGGGACCGCGAAGCGGTGGAGGGGGCGGACGCAGACTCGGTCTCCACATTCCACACCCAGCTCGCTTCCGCCCCCTGGAACGGCCCCTCCAGCACGCCGAAGTCCGGC
The DNA here is from genome assembly GCF_023573565.1 of Brevundimonas albigilva. Lineage (NCBI taxonomy): Bacteria > Pseudomonadati > Pseudomonadota > Alphaproteobacteria > Caulobacterales > Caulobacteraceae > Brevundimonas > Brevundimonas albigilva. The sequence goes on along the minus strand of NZ_CP097649.1, from coordinate 418,016 downwards.
ACCACCAGCCGCCAGGTCTTGGCCGCCTGCTCGAAGAAGGCCTCCCTGACCAGCGCATCCGACGCCGCGTCGCGAAAGATGCCCTGCCCCGACACCGCCGCCGACTTCACCCCCGCCCCCGCCAGCAGCTCGCGCCACCGCCCGGCGCTGTCGCCGTCGGTCGCATCGACCGTGCGCGCATTCAGCGAGATCGTCCGCGCCCTCAGCCCCGCCACCGTCGTGAACACGCCCGGCGCGCCCTCGATCTTCAGCAGCATGTCCTTGCCGGCTTGTGCCGTCATGTCTGTTTCTCCATCCCCGAATTCTCCCTCCCCGTCCGGGGAGGGTGGTCGCGCAGCGACCGGGTGGGGGCGGCAAGGCGATACGCCTCGGCCGCCGGCCCTTCCCACCCCGCCGATGCTCCGCATCGGCGTCCCTCCCCGGCCAGGGAGGGAGAAGTCACGCCGCCACGCCCTCAGTCACCGCCCTCAGCCGCACCACCGCCCAGGTCCGCCGTCCGTCGCCCGAACGGGCCACGTCCGACCAGACGACCCGCAGCGACACCGTCCGCACCCCGTCCGCCTCCAGCGTCGCCTCATGCAGCCGCGCCCGCACCGCCGCCGAGATCGCCTTGGCTTCCTCGGTCCCGGCGAAGCGCGACACCGCCGTCAGGGTCAGCGCCTGCTCGACCCCGCCGCCGTCGGCGTCCAGCGGCCGGCTCTCGCACCGTCCGACCAGCAGATGCGGAAACCCCGCCCCCTCCGGCGCCTGATCCCACACCCGCCCGCCCAGCAGGGCGTCCACCGCCGCATCGGCCTTCATCGCCGCGACCAGGGCCTTCTGCAGCGCGCTCTCGTGATCGGTCATCGCACCCGCTCCAGCCCCAGCTTCGCCCGCCCTGGCCGCGTCGGCTCGACCGTCACGATGGCCCAGTCCGCCCCGCCGAGGCGCAGGCGTCGCCCGACCGCCAGCCGCGCATCGGCCCGCGCCTCCGCCGTCATCGTCTCCACCGCATGGCGCTCGTCGCCGGACCCGCGCTCCTGGCGCCGTCGCGCCCCGCATTTCAGCCAGGCCGAGCCCGCGGGCTCGAACGTCACGCTCCGCCCGCCATACGGCGTCTGCGCCTCCACCGCCCGGTACAGCCCCGCCAGAACCGTCACAGCCGCACCACGCGATAGGGCGCGATCCACCCCTCGACCGGCGCGACGCTCATTTCCGCCTCGCCCCGCTCATAGGCCCTGAGCGCCAGCATCAGCACCGCCAGCCTGAGCGGCGCCGGCGAGGTCGACGTCAGGCTCAAGCCCACGTCCCCCTCCACCCGCGCCTGGGCCGCCTCGACCAGCGTCTGGATCAGCCCGTCCTCGGCCTCATGCTCGACCCGCAGGAACAGCTTCGCCTCCGCCACCGTCACCGGCTGCGCCATGCAAACCTCCAATGTTCAGAAAAATCAGATCCTCCCCCGCAAGGCGGGGGAGGGGGACCGCGAAGCGGTGGAGGGGGCGGACGCCGCACCGGCTTGGAAACCGGAGTCACGAATATGCCGGCCAAAACCGAGTCCGCTTCCGCCCCCTCCACCACGCTGCGCGCGGTCCCCCTCCCCCGTTCCGCTGCGCTTCACGGGGAAGGATCGCCTCAGCTCGCCGCGAGCTTCATCACCTTGCCTCTCGGCGACTACGTCGCGGCGAACTTCATCACCTTGATCGCGTCGAAGTTCTGCACCCCGCCGCCGACGCGCTTGGTGGTGTAGAACAGCACATAGGGCTTGGCCGTGAACGGGTCGCGCAGCACCCTGACCCCCGCCCGGTCCACGATCAGATAGCCGCGCTGGAAGTCGCCGAACGCGATCGACAGGCTGTTCGCCGCCACGTCCGGCATGGTCTCGATCTCGGTGATCGGATAGCCCAGCAGGCTGGCGTTCTCGCCCAGCCGCGCCGCCGGCTGCCAGATGTAGTTCCCGTCCGCGTCCTTGAACTTGCGCACCGTCGAGACCGTGCGCCGGTTCATCACGAACCGCCCGTTCGGCCGGTACTGGGCCTTGGGCGCATAGATCAGGTCGATCAGCCGGTCGGTCGGATTGGTCGCGGCGAAACCGCCCGCCGCGCCCGACGCCACATAGCCGATCTGGCCCCACGCCTGGTCCGCGTCCGCCACGGCGGCATAGCTCAGGAACCCCTTGGGCTTGTTCGTCCCGTCGCCGGTGACGAAGGCCTGGGTCTCCTGGGCGGCGAAGGCGTCCTCGACCTCGCCCGCCAGCCATTCGTCCAGGTCCACCAGGGCGTCGTCCAGCAACGCCTGCGTCGCCGCCGGACTGGCGTACAGATCGGCCGACGGAAACTCCAGCAGCGCCAGCGTCGCCGGGTCCGTCTCGGGCCGCGCCGCCGTCTCGGCCACCCAGCCCGAGGCCACGCCCGCCGTCGACACCGGCTTCCTGAACACGCCGGCCGCCACCGTGCGCACCGTGGCGATCTCGCGCATCGGCGACACCGCCATCAGCCGGCGCTCGATGGCCCGCTCGGTCTCATACGGCACGACATAGCCGCCCGAGGTCGCGCCGGTGCTCAGCCCCGCCTTGGTCTCCAGGCCGACGGATTGGCCGGTCTTCAGATAGCCGTCCCACGCCGCCTTCGCCTCCGGCGCCGACGCCGGCTCGGCCGCCTCCCCGCCGATGACGGGCCGCCGGTTCTGGCTCATCGCCCGGTCCAGCCGCGCCTGAGCCGCCGCGACCGCCTGGTCGATGCGCGCCACCTTCTCCTCCAGCAGCACGTCGGCCGCCGCCTTCCTCTCGATCTCGTCCAGCCGGGCGTCGTTCGCCCCCTTGAACGCCTGGAACGCCGCCATCACCTCGCGCACGGCGTCGCGCGCCTCCGGCGAAGCCGGGGCCTGTTTGGTCTCTTTCATGATGTCTCCGGTTGAAGAACCGCGTCTTGCGGCTAGTGTCGGGACGTGAACCGTCCTCTTGAAATCGTCTGATGGCCGCCCGCCTCACCCGTCTCGAAAGCGCCGTCCTGGACGCCCTGGCGTGGGAGTTGCGCGATGTCGTCCCCGACCTGGCCGGCCAGGTGGAGGAAAGCCTGCCGGGCCGACGCCGCAACACCGGCGCCGGCCTCTATTCGGAACTGATCGTCGACCGCCATCGCCCGCCGCCCCGCGCCGAGGCCCAGCGCCGGATCACCGGCCTTTTCGGCACGGTCCACGTCATGGTCGGCGACCTTGAGGATCCCATCGGCTTCCAGGTCGAGCTGCGCCAGGGCCGGCTGATCGCCCTGCACGGCCAGAGCTACGGCCAAGACACCCGCGCCATCGACTTTGCGACTACGCCCTTCGACGAGGTCTTCACGATCGACGAAACCGGCGAGTCCGTCCTCTACGAGCCCGCCGCCCACCGCCGCGAAAGCCCGCTTCACCGCCTGCACGACCACCCGGACATCGTCCCGCCCGGCCCGGCCGACGGCTCCGTCGCCCCGGTTCCCGACCGAAAGCTCTCGGCCCTCCAGCGGGTCCAGTTGGAGCCGACGCCGGAGTCCAACGCCAAGACCTTCGGCCTGCCGTCGCCCGACGAACCGACGCCGCCGCCCGTGGCCACCGGCCCGGTCGCCCTGGTCACGACCGGCCTTCACCTGCTGCTCGTCGTCGTCGGCCTGATCCTGGTCTTCGCCTTTCGCTTCTCCCTGGTCTTCGTCTTCCTCGTCGGCCTGTGGGCGGTGCGCGCCATCAACGGCAAGAAGGGCCGCGCCGCCGTCCGCGACCTGACCGAGCGCCTGCGTCAGGCCGGCGTCCTCGACAGGCTGAACCGCGCCCCCGGCAGCATGGGGAAGGTCACCAGCGACACCTCCCACAGATCGACCCCGCTCAGGACCCGCAGCCGGCCCTGACGCCGCGCCCGCGCGGTGCGATAGCCGATCGACAGGCCGTCCAGCGCCCCGGCCCGGCTCAGCGCCTGGGCCAGCCGCGCCTCGGGCGACCAGTCCATGATCCGCCCCCGCACGAACAGGCCGCGCGCGTCCTCGGCGATCGCGTCCCACACCCCGACCACCGCCCGGCCGTCGTGGCCGTGCAGCATGCGCACCCCCTCGGCGCCGGTCTTGGCCAGGCTGTCGGCGAACGCCCCCGCCTGCACCACGTCGCCGTTCAGATCGGCCGCGCCCCACAGGGAGGCGTAGCCTTGGATGACCAAAGCTCCTCCCCCGCCTGCGGGGGAGGGGGACCACGAAGTGGTGGAGGGGGCGGACGCCGCACGAACGCCGGCCCAGGTCGCTTTCATTTCCTGGCGGCCAAGATCCAGCCCGTTTTCGCCCCCTCCACCACCCTTCGGGCGGTCCCCCTCCCCCGCTTCGCGAGGGAGGATCGTTCCAGACGTCCTCACTTCTCCTCCAGCCTCCGTTCGATCCGCTCCACGGCCGCCGCCGTCGCCTCGCCCTGCGCCTCCAGCCGCGCCAGCCGCTCGGCCACCAGCCTCTGCTCGCCCACCCGCTGCTCCAGCGTCGCGATCCGCGCCGCCGCCCCGCCGGCCCACAGCAGACCCGCGATCGTCTGCACCGCCAACGCCGCGATCAGCGCCGCCGGCGCCTTCCTCAACTGCTCCATCATTGCCCGACCCCCGCCATTCGCCGCCGCTCCTCGTCCGTCAGGAAGCTCGCGCCCTCCAGCCGCGCCCACAGCGCGTCCCGCTCGGGCTGCAGCGCCGCCACCGCGTCCAGGTCGGCCCGCACCTCGCAGCCCGCGAACCGCTCGCCCAGCCACCCCGTCAGCGCCCCCGCCGCCTTCCTGACCAGCGGGATCACCGTCTGCCTCCAGAACGCCGCGTTCGCCTCGCGATAGTTGGCGTAGGTCGCATCCCCCGGTATCCCCAGCAGCTGCGGCGGAACCCCGAAGGCCAGGGCGATCTCGCGCGCCGCGGCGTGCTTGCCGGCCGTGAAATCCATCTCCGCCGGCGTCAGGCTCAGCGGCTTCCAGTCCATGCCGCCTTCCAGCAGCACCGGCCGCCCCGCGTTCGCCGCGCCCGCATAGTTCTCGTCCAGCTGCGCCTTCAGCGCCTCGAACTGGTCGTTCGTCAGCCGCTCGCCGTCGCGCGCGCCATAGACCAGCGCGCCGCTGGGCCGCGCCGCATTGTCCAGCAGGGCCTTGTTCCAGGCCCCGGCCGCATTGTGCGCGTCCACCCCCCGCGCCGCCGCCTCCAGCGGCGACAGCCCGTACCAGTCGTCCAGCGGGTGCCACAGCTTCAGGTGCATCACCGGCGCCCAGCCGTCCGCCGCCCGGCCGATCCGCACCGACCGCCCATCGACGCAATAGTCCCACGCCTCGGGCCAGCCTGACCGCCCCGGCACCACCTTCACCCGGTCGGACCGCAGCGCCCACAGCTCGTCCGGCGCCCCGTCCCCGTCCGCGTCCCCGGTCGCCTCGACATAGGCGTTGCCCGACACCTGCAGCGCCCCGTACAGCGCCTCCATCAGCTCGGCCCCCGATTGCTCGGGATTGGGCCGCCGGATCAGCTTCGCCAGCGGATGGGCGTCGTCCCGCGCCCCGTCCACGAACACCGCGAACGGCGCGGACGCGGCGGCCTCGGCGATCATCCGCACGCAGCGATAGGCCACCGCGTTCCGCTGATACCCCTCGCGCGCCAGGCTGGCGTAGTCGTTCGGCGTCCACCTGGGCCTTCCCACGGACGAGAAGGCCGCCACCGCCCCCGCCCGGCTGGCCTTCGCCTCGGGCGCAGCCGCCCGCCCCCGCTGGCCGAACGGCCATCGCATCGAAACCATCGAAATCTCCCTGAAACCAATCCTCCCCCGCGAGGCGGGGGAGGGGGACCACGAAGTGGTGGAGGGGGCGGACGCAGACTCGGTCTTCACCGTGGAAATTCTGAGAGCAGACGTTCAACGCTCGTGCGCTATCCGCCCCCTCCCCCACCCTTCGGGCGGTCCCCCTCCCCGCTTTGCGGGGGAGGATCAGATCACCCGTATCCTCGGCCCTTCCGACCGTTCTTCCAGCATCAGCCGCGTGATCCCCCACACCAGCGCGTCGGCCCGGTCCGGGCTCTTCCCGCCCCCGCACCCCAGCGCCAGCATCTCCTCTTCCAGCGCCGGAAAGTCCCCGCAGTGGACCACCCGCCCCTGTTCGTACAGCAGCGCCACCGGCTCGGCCCGCGCCGCCTTGGACCGCGACGCATGGACCAGCTTCACCGGCGCGGCGCAGTCCGCCTGCGCCAGCACCGACCGCACCATCTCGCCGCCCTGGTTGCCCTCGGCCACGATCTCCCGCGCGCCGAAATCCGCCACCGCCTCCGCCACCGCCCCGGCCCACCCGTGCGGCGACATCCCCCGCACCGTCCGGTCCGCCAGCACGAAGGCCCGGCGCTCCTTCCGTCCCACCACGACAATGCCGCAGGCGTCGCCGTGCGCGGTCGCCGGCGGATCGACCGCCACGACCACCCGGTCCAGCTCGGCCGGCCGCGCGCCCTTCGCCCGCTTCAGGTCCTCGATGCGGAACAGGGCGCCCTCGCCCTCGACCACCAGGCCTTCCAACTCCTGCGCCTCCAGCCGCGTCCCGCCGTACAGCGCCGTCAGATGCGCCAGGAACCCCGGCGCCAGGTTCTTGGCGTTGGCCGCCGTCCCCGCCCGCTCCGTCACCGTCCCCGCCTCGGCCATCAGCCGCCTCAGCGCCGGGATCGGCCGGGGCGTCGTCGTCACCGCCAGCTTCGGATCGTCCCCCAGCCTCAGCCCAAACCTCAGGTTGGACAGCACCGCCTCCGGCTCGCGCCAGGCGCAGAACTCGTCGGCCCACGCCCCATGAAACTGCGGCCCGCGCAGGCTGTCCGGATCCTCCGCCGAAAAGGCGTAGGCGGCCGAGCCGTTCTTCCACAGCAGCCGGCGCCGCCCCGCCTCCCAGCGCGGCCGATCGCCCGGCTCGGCCAGCGCCTTGATCCCCGACGCCCCCTCGACCATCACCTCGCGCACGTCGTGCAGGGCGGGCCCGACCAGAGCCAGATTCACCAGGCTCCGACGCGCCAGGGTGTCGATCCACACCGCCCCGGCGAACGTCTTGCCCGACCCCCGGCCGCCCAGCAGCAGCCAGGTGCGCCAGTCAGGTCTCGTCGGCGGAACCTGGTGATCGTTCACCCGCGCCTTGCGGAGCTCCCGCCTCAGCGGCGCTCCCTTCAGCGTCTCGAGCTCGCTTTGCCTCGATGATGCCGTCGAGCCGATCGCAGTGAGCGGCCAACTCGCGTCGCAGCCGCTCGTCTTCCTCGGGGTCGTAGATCCGTCCACCCATCTCGTCCTCTTCGCTGTCGGCGGCCAGACGGGGTTCCAGCGCGGCCACCGCCCTGGCCGCCCGCGCGATCACGCCGACCGCGCGGGCCAGCTTCTCGGCCTCGGCCACGCCCTCGACCTTCGGCGCGTCGCAGACGGCGTCCAGCGCCTCGTCCACCTTGGCCTTCAGCCGCGCGCAGACATGCCCCAGCCAGCCGGCGCTCTCGCCCCCGGCCCCCGTCTCGTCCCCATGTCTCGCCATGAACCAACCATAGCGCACCAGCGTCCTCAGGCGCGTCGATCGCCTCGAGAAAAGCACAAGCCCATGATTTCGTTGAATTCAGACCAGCGTCATTATGATGGTTCGCCGGCTCGACCTGGCGCCCTCAGCCCCGCTCCAGCGCCCATTCCGGCGCCTCGAAGTCCAGCGCGTCCTCCGGCTCGGCCAGCGACAGTTCCGAGATCGTCTGCCCCCGCACCGACACCCCCGCCGCATGCACCGTCTCCCGGTCGCCCGACACCAGCGGATGCCACCACGCCAGGTCCCGCCCCTCGTGGATCCGGCGATAGGCGCAGGACTTCGGCATCCACTCCAGCGCCTCGATGTTTCCGGGCGTCAGCTTGATGCAGTCCGGCACGTGCTTCTTGCGGTTCGCATAGTCCGAACAGGCGCACGCCTCCGGATCGAACAGCTTGCAGTGCACCCGCGTCGGAATCACCTCGCCGGTGTCCTCGTCCTCGAACCGCACCACGCAGCACAGCCCGCACCCGTCGCACAGGCTCTCCCACTCCACGGGGTTCATCTCGGCCAGGGTCTTGGTCCGCCAGAACATCAGGTCCTCCCCCGCCCGCGGGGGAGGGGGACCGCGAAGCGGTGGAGGGGGCGGACGACGCACCCTGCCGGACCAGACTTGCCAACGGCGCAGCTTATGATTGTGATGCGTGCCATGAGAGCGCCGGTCCTTACCCAAAAACGCGCCAGAAGTCTCCGCCGAACCCTGTCTTTGCCCGAAGTTCTGATCTGGGCGCGCATCCGCGGCCGCGGCTTCCGCCGCCAGCACGCCCTCGGCCCCTACATCCTCGACTTCTATCGCTTGCGCGACCGCCTCTGCATCGAGATCGACGGCCAGCAGCACGACGCGGCCCACGACGCCCGCCGCGACGCCTATTTCGCGGACGCCGGCATCCGCACCCTCCGCGTCCCCGCCACGGCCGTCCTCCGCGACCCCGACGCCGTCGCCGACTTCATCCTCTCCCTCTAAAGATCCTCCCCCGCAAAGCGGGGGAGGGGGACCACGAAGTGGTGGAGGGGGCGGACGCGGACTCGATATTCGATGATCAGACTCGCAGAACTAACGCCCGACATCAGCGCGCTGTCCGCCCCCTCCACCACGCTTCGCGCGGTCCCCCTCCCCCGTTCCGCTGCGCTCCACGGGGGAGGATCAATCAGTGCGAAACGGCCTTGGAGAACAGGTTGATGACCACCACCCCGCCCACGATCATCGCCAGGCCGACCACCGCCGGCGGGTCCAGCCTCTGCCTGAACAGCACCACGCCGATCGCCGAGATCGCCACCACGCCCAGCCCGCTCCAGATCGCATAGGCGATCCCCACCGGCATCTGCCGCAGCGCCAGGCTCAGCAGGTAGAAGGCGACCAGATAGCAGGCCGCCATCCCCAGCGTCGGCCACAGCCGGCTGAACTGCTCGGACTTCTGCAGCAGGGTCGTGCCCGCCACCTCCAGCCCGATGGCGCCCAGCAGCGCCGCCCATGTCGCCGGGCTCATGCGTCGTTCCCCGTGATCGGGTGGCCGGGGGTCAGCAGCGACAGCAGCGCCTGCCGCTGCTCGGCCGAAACCTGATGGAGGCCGAACAGGTCCGACATCCACAGCCCATCGGCGATCAGCCTCAGCATCAGGGCGTCGTCCGCCCCGACGGGGTCGCTGGGATCGTCGGCCTTCACCCGGTCGATCCAGCCCTTCCAGCGCAGGGCCAGCGCCGGCTCTATGGCGCAGGCGGCCATGACGACCCGGCCGATGCTGACGTCCTGCGGCGTCACCGGCTCGGTCACCGTCGCCCTCAGATAGGCGCGCGCATTGCGGCCATAGGGTTCCGGGTCCCGCGCCGCCTCGGCCAGGATGCCGTCCGTGTGCAGCTGGCCCAGATGGTCGATCATCCCCTCCAGCAGGGCGATCTTGGTCGGGAAGTGGTGCAGAACCGCCCCCTTGCTGACCGTCGTCCGCGCCGCCACGGCATCCAGGGTGAAGCCCGACGCCCCCAGTTCGGCCGCGACCTCCAGGGCCTTGTCGATGATCTCGGTTCGGGTGTCGTCGGGCGCGCGGCGGCGAGTGGCGGTGTCCATTTGCCCTACATACCGGCCGGACGGTAACAGTCAATTTCCGAAGCCCGTGGCGGTTCGCCGCCCCCTCCTCTATATGGCCGCCAATGGCCGCCAGACCCCCCTTAGTCGCCCTCAAGGACGTCCGTCTCCAGGACGGACCCCGCCCCCTGTTCGACGGCGTCGACCTCGCGGTCGAACCGCGCAGCCGCGCCGCCCTGGTCGGCCGCAACGGCGCCGGCAAGTCCACCCTGATGAAGGTCGTCATGGGCCTGATCGAGCCCGACAGCGGCGACCGCTCGGTCCAGGCCGGCACGCGCTTCGCCTATGTGCCGCAGGAGCCCCTGATCGTGGGCGACACGCTCCTCGACTACGCCGCCTCCGGCGAGGCCGAGCCCTGGACGGCCGAGGCCTGGCTGACCACCTTCGGCCTGGACCCCGCCAAGTCCACGCAAGGCCTGTCCGGCGGCGAGACCCGCCGCGCCGCCCTGGCCAAGGCCTTCGCCGAGGAGCCGGACCTGCTGCTGCTGGACGAACCGACCAACCACCTCGACATCCTGGCCATCGAACTGCTGGAGACCGAGCTTCTCCAGGCCCGCTTCGCCGTCCTGGTCGTCAGCCACGACCGCGCCTTCCTGAACCGCGTCACCGACACCGTCCACTGGCTGGAGGGCCGCCGCGTCCGCACCCTGAACAAGGGCTTCGTCGAGTTCGACGACTGGTCCGCCAAGGTCATGGAGGAGGAGGCCGAATCCCTGCGCCGCCTGACCAAGAAGATCGAGGCCGAGACCTACACCTTCTACCGCTCCATCACCGCCCAGCGCACCAGGAACGAAGGCCGCGCCCGCGCCCTTCAGGCCATGCGCGCCGACCGCGCCGAACGGGTCCGCGACCTGCCGCGCGAACTGAACCTCGGCGTCGATTCCGGCGCCGTCTCCGGCAAGCTGGTGGCGGATGTGAAGGGGGTCAGCAAAGGGTTCGCCACCTCGATCCTCCCCCGCGACGCGGGGGAGGGGGACCGCGCGCAGCGTGGTGGAGGGGGCGGAACCGGACTCGCTCTCGACGCTTCTGACGCCGGTGCGACGTCCGCCCCCTCCACCCCTTCGGGGTCCCCCTCCCCCGCAAGCGGGGGAGGATCACGCCGCACCCTGTTCAAGAACCTCACCACCCGCATCCTGCGCGGCGACCGCCTGGGCATCGTCGGCCCCAACGGCGCGGGCAAGACCACCCTGGTCAAGGTGCTGCTGGGCGAACTGGCCCCCGACGAGGGAACCGTCCGCATGGGCGCCAACCTGGAGCCCGTCTATCTGGACCAGTCGCGCGAGGGGCTGAAGTCCGACATGACCCTGTGGGACGCCCTGACGCCGGGCGGCGGCGACAGCATCCTGGTGCGCGGCCGCTCGATGCACGTCGCCGCCTACGCCAAGGACTTCCTGTTCCAGGAGGCCCAACTGAAGCAGCCCATCTCGACCCTGTCGGGCGGCGAACGCAACCGCCTGCTGCTGGCCCGCGCCCTGGCCAAGCCGGCCAATCTGCTGGTCCTGGACGAGCCGACCAACGACCTGGACATGGACACGCTGGACAAGCTGGAGGAGCTGCTGGAGGGCTACGACGGCACCCTGATCCTGGTCTCCCACGACCGCGACTTCATCGACCGCCTGGCCACCTCGACCCTGGCCCTGAACGGCCGCGGCGACATCGTCGAGACCCCCGGCGGCTGGACCGACTTCCTGCGCCAGAACCCGGGGTTCCTGAGCGGCGAGTCGCGGGTGGCGAGCAGCGAGAAGAAGAAGTCGGGCGCGGCGGCGACAAGCGACGAACCCGTCGCCCCCCGCCCCTCGCCCCTCGCCCCTCCCAGGAAGAAGCTCTCCTACAAGGACGCGCGCCGGCTGGAGGAGCTGGAGAAGCTGCTCGAAACCCTGCCCGCGGCCATCGCCCGGCACGACGCGACCCTGGCCGATCCCGACCTGTACGCCCGCGACCCCAAGGCCTTCGACGTCGCCATGAAGGCCGCCGAAAAGGCCCGCGCCGAGCTGGAATCCGCCGAACTGGAATGGCTGGAGCTGGAAGAGAAGAAGGCGGCCCTGGCGGGCTGAGCCTCAGCCGTCCGTCGGCGCCGGGTCCTTCGGGGCCGCCGCCCTGGCGCGCCGATCCTGCACCACGCCCACGACGATGGCCGCCACCAGGCCGAACGGGAACCACAGCCCGAACTTGCCGGTCAGCAGGCCGATCAGGCCGAAGATCAAGAGCACGGCGAAGGGCGTCAGGCGTTTCATCCCGCCAGGCTAGGCCGACAGGCCGCGAGTCGTCCAGAGCGACATCGATTTCGCGACCCTAGGATGCTCTCCGGGAGGCGAAGCGGGACGCCGACGCCCGGATCGTCCAGCTGCGCCGGACGCTTCACACCTACGCCATCGCCGCGGGCGGAGGCGCTGTCGCCCTGATCGTGACCCGGGGGCCGAACGACACGATCTGGGCGTGGGTCGGACTGGTCGTCGCACTGGCGCTGCACGCCGCGACCATCTATCTTGCGCCTGTCGTAGCGGAGGCTCCCGACGATGACTGACGGCGACATTCTGGCTGGCCTGATCGCGATTCTGGCGATCACGACGCCGCTGACCGCCTGGGCCGTTCAGTTGAAGCGGCGCTCCGACCGCCTGTCCCGCGAGATCGAAGAGCACGACGCCAAGGCCCGCTAGGCCCCCATGCCCCTGCGCGTCCATACCGTCGACTTCCCGCCGCCGCAGTTGGCGGCCCAGCGGCGCATCAACGCCGTCCTGGCCCGCGCGCCGCGCCTGCGCACCGACCCCTGGCGGATCGAGGCGGGCCAGCGGCTCTCGACCTGGCTGGACGCGGCCGCCGGCCGGCTTCACGGCCCCCGCCTGAAGAAGCGCGGCGTCACGGTCGAGGTCCGCGCCCCGGACGAGGACCTGTCGGTTCCCCTGCGCATCCTGCGGCCCGAGGGCCCGCCCCGCGCCGTCGTCCTGGACATTCACGGGGGCGGCTGGGTGCTGGGCAGCGCCAGCCTGAACGACCGGCTGAACGCCCATCTGGCGCGGCGCGGCTTCTGCGTCGTCTCGATCGACTATCGCCTGCTGTCGGAACGGCGCGGCGTCTTCATCGAGGCGGCCATAGAGGACTGTCTTCAGGCCGCCTACTGGACCGTCGGCAACGTCGACCAGCTGGGCGCCGCCGATCTGTTCGTCGCCGGGGAATCGGCCGGCGCCCACCTGGCGGCCCTGACCGTGCTGGCGTTGCGCGACCGGGGGCTGGTCGACCTGGTGCGGGGCTGCGTCCTGGCCTACGGCGTCTATGACCTTTCCGGCACGGAGAGCGTCCGCGCGGCCGGGCGCGACACGCTGCTGTTCAACGGCCCGACGATGCGGGCGGACCTGGCCCGGCTTGCGCCCGACCGCGACGAGGCGGCGCTTCGGGCGCCCGACGTCTCGCCCCTCTACGCCGATCTGTCGGGCCTGCCGCCGGCCCTGTTCCTAGCGGGCGAGTACGATCCCCTGTTCCAGGACAGCCTCTTGATGGCGCGCGGGTGGGCCCAGGACGCGGAGGTCGACCTGATCCGCGTGCCCGAGACCCCGCACGGCTTCCTGCATTTCGGCGGCCCGGCCGCGCGCGGCGCCCGCATCGCCGTGCGGCGCTGGCTCGAAGCCCGGCTGGCCGGCTCCGCCGGCTGAGGCCCGGCTGGCCGCCTCCGCCGGCTGAGGCCCGGCCTGGCGCGTGAAACCGCCGCATCGGCCGATCTCGCGAAACCAAAAGCCACGCTGGGGATTGGACCCTGGCTCACAGGTTCGGGATCGAGGAGGAACAGAGCCCATGCTTTCCACGACAGGGGACATACGCGCCCGACTTCGCCCCTTGCACGACATTCTGCTGGGCTTTCCGATCGTGCTGTTCGTCTTCACCGTCTTCACCGACATCGCCTATCTGAAGACCGCCGAGATGCAGTGGTCGAACTTCTCGGCCTGGCTGATCGTGGGCGCCCTGGTGTTCGGCGGCGTGATCGGCGTCTGGGCCCTGGTGCGGCTGGCGCTGGACTGGCGCGGCCCCGCCCGGCGCGACAGCGCCGTCTATGTCGGCGCCCTGGCGCTGGCCTGGGTCGTCGGCTTGGTCAACGCCTTCAAGCACAGCCAGGACGCCTGGAGCTCGGTCGGCGCCTTCGGCCTGACCCTGTCGATCCTGTCCGCCCTGCTGGCCCTGGCGGCCGGCTGGTTCGCCTATTCCACCCCGACCGTGCGGGAGATCGCCCGATGATCCGTCGTCTTCTCGCCGCTCCGGCCGCCTCGGCCCTGGTTCTCGCCCTGGCCGCCTGCGGCGGCTCCAGCGACCCGTCGCTGAACCAGACGGGCGCCCAGCCCGACCTGCCGCGCCAGGACCAGACCCTGATCCCGCCGATGAAGGTCTCGCCCCCCGGTCCCTGGAACGGCGAACTGCCGACCGTGCCCGCCGGCTTCACCGTCACCCCCTTCGCCACCGACCTGAAGATCCCGCGCCAGATGCTGGTCCTGCCGAACGGCGACGTGCTGGTGGCCGAGGGATCGGGCGGCAAGGAGGCCCCCAAGCTGCGGCCCAAGGACGTCATCGCCGGCGTCATCAAGGCCCGCGGCAAGAGCAGCGTGAAGGGCGGCGACCGCATCACCCTGCTGCGCGACGCCGACAACGACGGCCGGCCCGAGCTGCGCGCCGTCCTGGTCCAGAACCTGAACGCCCCCTACGGCCTGGCCTATGTCGACGGCGCCCTCTACGTCGCCGAACAGGACGCCCTGACCCGCTTCCCGTTCCAGCCGGGCCAGACCGGCATCTCCGCGCCCGGCCAGCGGGTCACGGACCTGCCCTCGCACATCAACCACCACTGGACCAAGGCCCTGACCGCCAGCGCCGACGGCCGCTTCCTCTATGTCGGCATCGGCTCCAACTCCAACGTCGGCGAGCGCGGCATGGAGGTCGAGCAGGACCGCGCCGTGGTGTGGGAGGTCGATCGCCAGACGGGCGCCCACCGCACCATCGCCGAGGGCATCCGCAACCCCACCGCCCTGGCTGTCGAGCCGGCCACCAACCTGCTGTGGTCCGTGGTCAACGAGCGCGACGAACTGGGCCCGCAGCTGGTGCCCGACTATCTGACCCAGGTGCGCGACGGCGCCTTCTACGGCTGGCCCTACAGCTACTGGGGCCAGACCACCGATCCGCGCGCCCATCCGCAGAAGCCCGACCTGGTCGCCCGCGCTATCCGCCCCGATTACGCCCTGGGCTCGCACGTGGCGGCGCTGGGCCTGGACTTCGCGCGTGGCGGCGGCTTCGGCGGCGCCTTCTCGACCGGCGCCTTCGTGGGCATGCACGGCAGCTGGAACCGCCAGGATCCGTCCGGCTACAAGGTGGTCTTCGTCCCCTTCGCCAACGGCCGCCCGTCGGGCCCGCCCGTCGACTTCGCCACCGGCTTCCTGAAGGACGGCAAGGCGCGCGGCCGCCCGGTCGGCGTCGCCTTCGACCCCGCCAAGCGCGTCCTGCTGGTCGCCGACGACGTGTCGAACACCGTCTGGCGCATCGCGCCGGGCGGGTGAGGCCGCGGCCCTCGCTTTCTGTGGACAACGCAAGCCGCTGATCGAAAACAGCGATTTCGATCCGTCCACGGATATGCACAGGGTTGTCCCCCGCCGCCGGGCCAGTGGTGCACATCGGGGCGGGATCGGGCGCTTGCCTCATAGCGGGTTTCGTCGGAACGTCAACGGGCCAGAGGGACACGGCGGCGCGGAAAACCAGGGGAGACCTTGGAAATCAAGCGAACCGGCCCGGCTCTCCGACCTGGCGCTTCGGGCGGTCTTCGGACCGTAACGGGTGACAGGCGGGATCCAGGCTCCGACCTTCCCGGTCTTCGGATCGGACAGGACGGGGAACCGGATCGGGATCGATGGACGGCGCGGACCCCAGGGTTTGCGCAAACGCCGGAGACCAGGAGCGCGACAGGATACAGCCGACCGCCCTTTCAGGTTCGCCTGCGACGGCGCCCAGGCCGAGGTCCAGACCCGAACGGCCAAGTCCAACCCGGACTTGGCGAGGGGACGAAGAGCACGGGTTCGCCCCGGACGCTTCGTCCCCTCGCTCAATTCCGGCGGCGATTTCACGACAAGGCGCTAGACAGCCGCCGCTTCCTTCTGCAGCCATGGCGGGCAGATGGAGGTCTTCATGCGTGTCGTCCCCCTGGTCGTCCTGACGGCGGCTTCGGCCGTGATCCCGGCCTGGGCGCAAGCCGGCGGAGAGCGGCCGCCGCAGCACGCGCCCGTCATCATCCCGGGGCCCGGCCCCGATGGCGCCGATCCGGTCGAGCCCATGACCTTCCAGGTTCCCGACGCCCAGGCCGCCTGCGACGGCGAAGCCGTGACCCCCGCCTACAGCGAGATCCTGCCCGCGCGGGAGGGGATGCGCCTGGCCGGCCCGGACCTGGTCCTGGCCTTCGCCACCGCGCCCGATGGCCGGGTGACGGATTTGCGGCCCGTCGGCGCCCCTCCCGCCACGGAGGCCAAGCTTCAGGCCGCCTTCGCCGCCTGGCGGTTCGAGCCCAGGGCGCGCGCCGACTGCCGCCTGACCGTGACCTGGCGCACCGTCGCCCTGGCCGAGGCGGAAACCCCCGACCTGCTCAACTATTTCGCGGTCGACCGCCGAACGGGAAGGCTGCGCGACGCCGTGGCCCGCCGGCTGGGTGGGGACGGCGCCGACTGCGGCGAGCGCTGGGGCGGGCGTCGTCCGGCGGTGGCGGCCTATCCCGACTTCCTGCGCGGCCGCCGACCGCCGCCCGGCGGCAGCAGCTGGACGGTGGTGCGCTGGAACATCGCGGCGGACGGCCAGGCGTCCCAGGTCGAAATCCTGGGCTCCTCCGGCGACGCCGACCTGGACGCCGAGGGTCTGCGCGCGGTGTCGGAAACCCGAATGCGCCCCGGACCGGCGCGCACCGGCTGCGTCTATAACTTCTACCGGACGGGCGAGACCCTGCCCGCCCCGCCGATGCCGGCGCAAGAGGATCGGCCGGACCCGTTGGCCGCCTGCCCCGAGGCCATGGACGAGCGGTTCCGGGTTCGACCCCGCCTGGTCTTTCCCGAGGTCTTCCGACAGCGGGCGATCGAGGGATGGGCGCTGGTGCGGTTCGACGTCGCGCCGTGGGGCGCGATCGGCAATGCGGCCGTGATCGAGGCCCAGCCGGCCGCCCTGTTCGGCGAGGACGCCCTTCGCCTGGTCCGCGCCAGCCAGGCCACGCCCGGCTTCGAGGCCGGCGTCCGCTGCGTCGTTCCGGTCCGTTACCGCATCGAGGCGGGAGACGACACGTCCGCCCCCGACTGACGCACGCCCTTCTGACGCCCGCCTTCCCAACGCCGCCATCCGCCCCTAAACCAGCGCCATGATCCAGCGCGGGAATCGCCCCCTCCTGACCCGGCGTCGCGCCCTGCTTGCGGGCGGCGCGGCCGTCGTCGGCGCGGGCGCGCTGGCCTTGCGCGCCTGCGGGCGGACCGAGGCGCCGGTGGACGACCAGGGGCGGGTGCGGCTGCGCTTCGCCACCGACGCCCGCGCCGGGGCCGAACACGGCGGCTTCTATCAGGCCGTGGCCGGCGGGGCCTATGAGAAGCGCGGGCTGAACGTCCAGATCGTCCAGGGCGGACCGGGGGTGAACGTGCCCCAGTTGCTGGCCTCGGGCGCGGTCGAGCTGGGCCTGGGCGCCAGCAGCTTCACGCCGATGAACCTGGTCGCCTCCGGCGCCCCCGTGCGCGCCGTCGCCGCCTTCTTCCAGAAGGACCCGCGGGTCCTGATCGCCCACGCCGAGCCGGCGGTCGAGGACCTGGCCGCCCTGGCCCAGCTTCGGGGCCGCCGCTTCCTGCTGGCCGAGCCGCAGGCCGCCGGCCTCTGGGTCTGGCTGAAGGCGACCTACGGCCTGGCCGACGACCAGGCGCGCGTCGTCCCCGACCGCGCCGCCGCCTTCCTGGCCGAGCCGCGCGCCGTGCTGGAAGGCGACCTGACCGTGGACCCCCACGCGGTGGAGCAGGCGGCGGACTTCACGCCCCAGGTCTTCCTGCCGGCGGACGCGGGCTATCCCTCCTACGGCGGCCTGGTGCTGGCGCCCAACGCCTTCGCGCGCGACAACGCCGGCGCCCTGCGCAGCTTCATCGCCGCCTCCGCCGAGGGGTGGCGCGACTATATCCGGGGCGACCCGTCGGCGGCCGACGCCCTGATCCGGCGCGACAACCCTGAGATGAGCCAGGCCCTGCTTGACCAGGCCCGCGCGCGGCTTCGCGACAACGCCGTGGTCGACGGCGGCGATGCGGCCCTGTTCGGCCTGGGCGCCATGACCGAGGAGCGCTGGCGCGCCTTCTTCGAGGTCGCCAGCCGGGGCGATGTCTATGACACGGGCCTGAACTGGCGCGACGCCTTCACCAACGCCTACCTGCCCGGCCGCGGCTGACAACCGCAGCACGGCGCGTTAGCGCGCGATTAAGCGCTGCCGGCTAGGGTGGATGCGACCCTCAATCGGAGCGCCGTCTTGCGCCGCATCCTGCTCACCACCGTTCTGCTCGGCGCCGGCCTCGCGCCGGGCGTCGCCCTGGCCCAGCAGCAGCCGACCAACGGCGCCGGCCTGCGCTATCTGTCCTGGCCGGGCAAGGCGGCCGTCGCCGCGCGGCCGGCGACCGCCCCCGCCCCTGCCCTCGACGCCGCGACCGAGGGCGCCCGCCCGGTTCCGACCCGCGCCGCCGCATCGACCGCCTCCCTGCCGCTGGCCCGGATCGCCCCCGCGCCGATCCCGACCTCGACCTCTCGCGGCCTGACCCCGGCCAGCGCCTGGCTGGCGCCCGCGCCGCGCGCCCCCGAGCCCCAGCCCCAGCCCCAGCCCCAGCCGCAACCTCAGACCCAGCCTCACGCCCTGGCCGAGCCGACGCCCCGCCAGCCGGAGGCCGCCGCGCCGTCCGCACCCGTCCCCGCGCCGCAGGCCCGCGTCCAGCCCCAGCCCGCGCCCGAACCCGCGCCCGCCGAACCGGCCCCGGTTCAGGCGGCCGTCGCCGACCCGATGGCGCCCCGCCGCGACGCCCCGATCTTCCGCCTGCAGCGGCCCGACGGCGCGACGGCGGCCGCGCCCGAGGCCGGCGCCGCCCCTTCCGCCCAGAGCGCCCGCTACTATTCGGTCCACCGCCAGGCGGGGCACGAGCCGGACGCCATCCGCACCCCGGCGCCGGTCTATCTGGACGCCCTGCCGGTGCAGATGGCCCAGACGCCGACCAGCGCAGACCTGGCCCAGCCCGACGGCCCGCCGGCTCTGGTGCGCAACACCGACGGCTCGGTCCGCGCCCTGCCCCAGACCCAGGCCGACGACCTGCCATGACCGCTGCAGCCGCCGCCGCGGAGGCCGCCGTCGAAGGCTCGCGCCTGCCGCACCTGATCGCCCTGGCCGGGGAAACGTCCAGCGACAAGCGCCGCCTGCTGCTGCGCGAGCTGACCGACCACTTCTTCGGCGAACCCCCGGTCCACACCGCCGCCGAGACCGCCCTGTACGGCGACGTCCTGGCCCAGCTGTCCGACGAGATGGAGACGGCGGTCCGCGCCGAACTGGCCAGCCGTTTCGCCGAGGCGCCCCATGCGCCCCATCGCCTGATCCAGCGCCTGGCCAATGACGAGGTCGAGGTCGCCGACAAGGTCCTGCGCGCCTCGCCGGTGCTGACCGACGCGGACCTGATCACCGTCATCCGCAGCCGGGGCCAGGGCCATATCCGCGCCGTCTCCGGCCGGGCCGAGGTGTCCGAGGCCCTGTCGGACGCCATCGTCGAACACGGCGACGACGAGGCCCTGGGCGCCCTGCTGAGAAACGACGGCGCCCGGCTGTCGCGCGCGGCGTCCGAAACGGCGGTGGAGCGGGCCAAGGTCAATCCGGCCCTTCACGCCGCCACGGTCGAGCGCAAGAGCCTGCCCGCCGACCTGCTGAACGAGATGTATTTCGTCGTCGAGGCCCGGCTGCGCCAGCATATCCTGGAGCAGAACGCGCGCATGGATCCCGACCTGCTGGAGGCCGCCCTGGCCGCCGGCCGCACCCGGGTCGCGACCGACGACGGCGCCCTGCCGGCCGACTACGCCGAGAGCGTCGCCTATGTGAACGAGCTGCGCGCCGCCGGCCAGCTGACGCCCCAGGTGCTGGCGCGCTTCCTGCGCTCGAACGGCCGCACCCCCTTCCTGGTGGCCCTGTCGCAGCTGGCCGACGTGGACTTCCACACCGCCCGGCGCATCGTCGAGCGCAAGGAGCTGGACGCCCTGGCGGTCATCTGCAAGGCGGCCGACATGGACCGGGCCATCTTCCTAACCTACGCCGTCGTGCTGCTGGGGTCCGAGGACAATCCGATGGGCAAGGCCGGCGCCTACGGCCGGCTGTATGGCGAACTGAGCCGCGACGCCGCCCTGCGCACCCTGCGCTTCTGGCGCATGCGCCGCGGCGCCCAGGCGGCCGCCTGAACCAAACCGGATGCGCCTCGCCGCCCTGCAGGTGAGGGCGAATTGGAAACGCCCGCCTCCTGGCGGAAGCGGGCGTCCGTCGCCGGAAATGTTCCGACTTACTTCTTGACGCGGGCGGCGCGGGCGGGTTTGCGGCCGCCCTGGCCCAGGCCCATCTGCTTGGCCAGTTCCGAGCGCGCCTTGGCGTAGTTCGGCGCGACCATCGGATAGTCCTTGGGCAGGCCCCACTTGGCCCGATACTCTTCCGGGCTCATGTCGTACTTGGTGCGCAGGTGGCGCTTCAGCGACTTGAACTTGCGGCCGTCTTCCAGGCAGATCAGGAAGTCCGGGTTGATCGACTTGCGGATCGGCACCGCCGGTTCCTTGGGCTCGGGCTCCGGCTCGACCGGGCCGGCCGACACGCCCGACAGGGCGGCGTGGATGCTGGCGATCAGGGTCGGCAGGGTCTCGGCCGAAACGGTGTTGTTGCCGACATAGGCCGACACGATGTCCGCCGTCATTTCGAGCAGTTCAGGCTTTTCTTCCATTCGTCCGATCTCTTCCGTGATTCAACGCGCTCGACCGGCCGCCCCCGTCGAACTTCTTTGCGGTGCTTAGGCAGGTTTGCGGACAAAAGCAATCGCGGGCCCGGATCGACTGCGTCATTTGACAGGCTGCTGACGAGAAAGTGCGTCTTCGGCCGCTAACCTTATCGTCCCAAGTCTTCGCCCAGGATCATCATCGCGGCCCATTCGGGTGCGGAATATTCGTCGACCGCATCCTCCTCGCCCTCGCGTATGGCGCGCATCAGTTCGGGCGTCAGGGCCGAGGACAGCGACCAGTTCCAGTATCGCAATACAGTCTGGGCGCGATCCACCGCCAGCATCTCATAGGTGATCTGCACCCGCTCCCAGTCGGGGTGGGCGGCGCCGTCGGCCAGCCGCTCGGGCCGCCGCATCGAGCGCCACAGGTGGTGCAGGTCGGTGCGCGACAGGCCGGTGGCCTTGCACAATATGGCCAGGGGCTCGCCGCCCGGATCGCCCAGGATCTTGGCGCCGGACAGAGGCTTGATGCCGGACAGATAGGCGATCTCGGTGGCGGTCTGGCGCGACAGGCCGTCGCGCGCGGCCACGGCGACCGCCTGCTCCAGGTCGTCGAACGGGCTCTTGCCGATCGCGGCGCGGTTGCGCTGGCGGCGCTCGATGAACTGCAGGGCCTTGCGCGCCACCGGGTCGGCCCAGCCCTCTTCCGCGGCCAGGGCGAAGACGTCCTCGGACACCTCCTGCATCACTTCGCGCGAGACGGCGAACCGCTGCAGGATGGTGCGCCGATCCTCGGGCCCGCACCACCAGAACATCACATAGGCGCCGGCAGGACGCAGCTCGGGGCGCTTGAGCAGGGGCGCGCTGAGGGCCGGATGCTGGCGGGTCAGGGCCACCACGGCCTCCAGCCCGACCTGCGACAGGCGCGCCGTGGCGTTGCGCAGCACCGCCTCGATCACCTCCATCTCGCCGAAGCTGAACAGGGTCTCGGTGACGATCTCCGACAGGCCGCGGCGCGAGGCCATCATCAGCCGGTGCTCGGGCCCGGCGTCGCGCGCGCAGCCGATCAGATCCGCGTCGGTCAGCGAGGCGCACTGTTCGATCAGCAGGCCGGCGATGGCCGGCTCGTCGCGCAGCAGCAGGCGGCTGACGCTGTTGGGCAGCTCGGCCAGGGGCGCCAGGCGCGCGGCCACGCGGCGGCGCTCCTCGGGCGTGGCCAGGCGCAGCATCTCGACCAGCAGGTCGCCGGTGACGGCGCGCTCGAAGGCGTTGACCCGGCTGGCCGGCAGCGAAACGACGTCGGCCAGCCGCTTGAGCAGGGCATGGCGGGCCCGCAGCGGCGCGGGGCTGGCCGTCTCCTCTCCGAACAGGGCCGAAGCGTCGCTCATCGCCTCCAACCTAGAGGCGAACCGTTAACCGGGTGTGAGAGCGGAAGAAGGGCGATCAGAGCCCCTCGAACAGGGCGGTCGACAGATAGCGTTCGGCGAAGGAGGGGATGATGACCACGATGGTCTTGCCGGCGTTCTCTTCCCGCGCCGCCAGGCGGAAGGCGGCGGTCAGGGCCGCGCCCGAACTGATGCCGACGGGGATGCCTTCGACGCGGGCGACCTTGCGGGCCATGTCGAAGCTGTCGTCGTTGGAGACCTGCTCCACCCCGTCCACCACCGAGGCGTCGTAGATGGCGGGCACGAAGCCCGCGCCGATGCCCTGGATCTTGTGCGGGCCGGGCTGGCCGCCCGACAGGACCGGAGAGGCCTCGGGCTCCACCGCGATCATCCTGACCGAGGGCTTCCTGGCCTTCAGCGCCTGGCCGACGCCCGAGATGGTGCCGCCGGTGCCGACGCCGGCCACCACGATGTCGACCGCGCCGTCGGTGTCGTTCCAGATCTCCTCGGCGGTGGTGACCCGGTGGATCGCCGGATTGGCCAGGTTCTCGAACTGCGACGGGCTGACGGCGTTCGGCGTCGAGGCCAGAAGCTCGTCCGCGCGGGCGATGGCGCCCTTCATGCCCTTCTCGGCCGGGGTCAGCTCCAGCTGCGCGCCCAGCAGGGCCAGCATCTTGCGGCGTTCGATCGACATGCTCTCGGGCATGCACAGGATCAGCTTCAGCCCCTTGGCGGCGGCCACGAAGGCCAGGGCGATGCCGGTGTTGCCGCTGGTCGGCTCGATCAGGACCGTGTCCTTGTCGATCCTGCCCGCCTGTTCCAGCGCCTCGACCATGGCCACGCCGATCCGGTCCTTGACCGAGGCGATGGGATTGAAGAACTCCAGCTTGGCCAGGACCGTCGCCTTGGCGCCGTATTCGGCCGACAGCTTGGGCAGGCGAACGACGGGCGTGTCGCCCAGGGTGTCGACGATGGACTCATAGACCTTGCCGCGCCCCTTCTTCAGGTGGCGGGAGGCGTCGTAGCTGAAGTCGGACATGGTCGGGTCTCCGTGATCTGGGCGGCCTATACAGATAAGCCCTGGATGTAACGCGCAAGAGCGCGCCGTCGATGATTTCTGCGCGGCCCTTTCAGCCGGGCTCAGCGCCGCAAGGCGCGGCGCGCGGGGTCGAAGCCGACCACTTCGCGGATCACGATCATGCTCTGGAACGACCGCACCCCCGCCTCGGTCGTCAGTTCGCGCAGGCAGAAGGCCTCGTAATCCTCCATCGAGGGGACGGCCACGGTCAGCAGATAGTCGGTCTCTCCGGTCACGTCCCAGGCGGCCTGGATCTCCGGGCTGGCCTTGAGGGCGCGTTTGAAGGCCTCGGCCGTCTTGCGCTCCTGGGTGTTCATCTCGACCTGGACGTGCAGCACGATGCGCGGCTCGACCCGCGCGGGGTCGATCACCGCCACGTCGGCGACGATGACGCCCTGGGCCCGCAAACGGCGCAGGCGACGCAGCACCGCCGATTCCGACAGGCCGACCGCCTCGGCCGTCACCCGCGCCGGCTCCAGGTTGTTGCGGCGGACCCGTTCGATCAGCCGGTGGTCGAACGCGTCCAGGGTGACGAAACCCGTCATTTCGCGACCTTTCGTGACGAAATCAGTCGCTGACGAAGCGGAAATCGCCGGGAAGCGCAAGCGGGATTCCGCTACCTGTCGGGGCATGACCGCCCTGCCCCTGCGCCAGTCCCCGCCCGCCCCCGTCCTGCCCTATGTCGCCCTGGTCGTCGGCATGCTGTCGCTCAGCATCGGCAC
The DNA here is from genome assembly GCF_023573565.1 of Brevundimonas albigilva. Taxonomy (NCBI): domain Bacteria; kingdom Pseudomonadati; phylum Pseudomonadota; class Alphaproteobacteria; order Caulobacterales; family Caulobacteraceae; genus Brevundimonas; species Brevundimonas albigilva. Next base: position 394,269 of record NZ_CP097649.1, on the reverse strand, counting down.
CACCTTCGCCAAGGGTCTGTTCCCGGCCGTGGGGGCCGAGGGCGCCACCGCCTATCGCGTCGGCCTGGCGGCGATCCTGCTGCTGGCGGTGTGGCGGCCCTGGCGGCTGCGCTTCAGCCGCGCGGACCTGGTCGGCCTGGCGCTCTACGGCGCGGCGATCGGCGGGCTGAACCTGTGCTTCTACCTGTCTTTGAAGACCATCCCCCTGGGCGTGGCCTTCGCCATCGAATTCGCCGGGCCCCTCAGCCTGGCGCTGATCTCTTCGCGCAAGCTGATCCATTTCGTCTGGGTGGGGCTGGCGGTGCTGGGCCTGGGCCTGCTGTTGCCCCTGTCCGGCGCCGGCCAGGCGCTGGACCCGACCGGCGTGGCCCTGGCGGCCGTAGCCGGGGTGTTCTGGGCGCTCTACATCGTCTTCGGCAAGCGGCTGTCGCACATCCATCCTGGCCCGTCGGTGGCGATGGGGATGAGCGTGGCGGCCCTGGTCGTGCTGCCGTTCGGGGTGGCGCACGCCGGCGCGGCCCTGCTGTCGCCGTCGATCCTGCTGGCGGGACTGGCCGTGGCGGTGGCCTCCAGCGCCATCCCCTATTCGCTGGACCTGTACGCCATGCGCCACATCCCCAGGCGGACCTTCGGCGTGCTGCTCAGCGCCGAGCCGGCGGTCGGCGCCCTGGCCGGCCTGGTGCTGCTGCACGAACATCTCAGCGGCCAGCAGGCCCTGGCCATCGCCGCCATCGTCGCCGCCTCGGCCGGCGCGGTCCTGACCACGCGTCGGGCGCCGCCCGCCCTGCCGGAGTGACCGGCGACGACCGGCGATCGGGCCCTAGAACTCTTCCCAGTCGGATGTCGCGGCGGCGGCGGCGCGGCCCCCGGCCACGGCCCGAAGGCGGGCGGGTTCGCGCGACGGCCGCGGAACGGGCGCCGTCTCGGCCGCGCCCGTCTGGAACCGGCCGACCTGATCGGCCAGCTGGCTGGCCTCGGCCTTCAGATTGGCGCAGGCGGCGGTGGTCTGTTCGACCATCGCCGCATTCTGCTGGGTGACCTGGTCCATCTGGTTGACCGCGGTGTTGACCTGGGCCAGGCCCGTCGCCTGCTCCTGGGCCGAGGCGGCGATCTCGGACACCAGGGCGTCCATCTCGGCCACCTTGACGACGATGTCCTGAAGCGCCGCCCCCGTTTCGTCGACCAGTCGAACGCCGTCGGCCACGGCGGTCGTGGAGGCGCCGATCAGGGCCTTGATCTCCTTGGCCGCCTCGGCCGAGCGCTGGGCCAGGGCCCGGACCTCGGACGCCACCACGGCGAAGCCGCGTCCGGCCTCGCCCGCGCGGGCCGCCTCGACCCCCGCGTTCAGGGCCAGAAGATTGGTCTGGAAGGCGATCTCGTCGATCACGCCGATGATTTCGCCGATCTGGCCCGACGTCCGGCGCACGCCGTCCATCGCCGCCACGGCCTGGCGCACCACCTCGCCGGAGCGATCGGCCTGCTGGCGCGCGCCGGCGGCGGCGGCCGAGGCCTGGCGCGCGCCCTCGGCGCTGCGGCCCACCGTGGCGGTGATCTGGTCCAGGGCCGCAGCCGTTTCCTCCAGGGAGGCGGCCTGCTGTTCGGTGCGGCGCGACAGGTCGTCCGACGCGCTGGAGATTTCGTCGGCCCCGCCGCGCAGGGCCGCGACCGCCTGCAGCACCTGGTCCAGCGCCTGGCGCAGACTGTCGACCGCGCCGTTGTAGTCGTCCTTGATGCGCTGGTGGGCGCCGGCCATCGGCTGGTCGATGCGCGCGGTCAGGTCGCCGTGGGACAGTCGATCCAGCACCCCGGCCAGGGCCTCCACCAGGGAGCTCTGGGCCTGTTCGGCGGCCAGGCGGTCCGCCTCGTTGCGCGCCGCCTGCTGCTCGGCCTCGGTGATGTCGACGGCCAGCTTGATGACCTTGGTCGGGCGTCCGTCCGGGCCGAACACGGGATTGTAGGAGGCCTGCAGCCAGACCTCGCGCCCGCCCTTGGCCAGGCGGCGGAACTTGCGGGCCAGGAAGCGCCCCTCGTTCAGCTCGCGCCAGAAGGCGGCGTAGTCGGGCGAGGCCGCCTCGGCCGGGTCCATGAACATCCGGTGGTGGCCGCCGCGGATCTCGTCCAGCGTATAGCCCAGGGTCGACAGCAGATTGGTGTTGGCGTCGATGATCGTGCCGTCGAGATTGAATTCGATCACCGCCTGCGACCGCTCGATGGCGGCCATCTTGCCTTCCAGATCGGCCAGCCGGCCGTCGTTGGGACCCGGTACGCGACGCCGTGAGAACATCCTGGCCTCCCCAGACCGTTGGATGATGAGCGACGGATGGTCGCACCCAATCCTTGACAAATCGTTTCTCGCCCAGGTTGCAGGTGAATGTGCGTACCCGCGGTCGGCCGCGCCGATCTTCACGGCGCATTAACCACGATGGCGCAAACGCTCGGGGGCTGTTGTGGGGTCCCGTTTGCGCAATCTCGTCGCCGCCGTCGAAGCGATCGATCCGCTGGTCGTGACCGGCAAGGTCGCGGGCGTGAACGGCCTGCTGATCGAGTCGCGCGGCGGCCTGTCGCGCCTGGCCGTCGGCGCCCGGGCCGAGATCGGCCGGCGCGGCCACGCCCCCCTGCCCGCCGAGGTCGTGGGCTTCCGCGACGCCAAGGCGCTGCTGATGCCCTTCGGCCCGGTCGAGGGCGTGGCCCCCGGCGCCGACATCAAGATCATCGACGCCGCCGCCAGCGTGCGCCCCACCACCGCCTGGCTGGGCCGGATCGTCGACGCCTTCGGCGAACCGATCGACGGCAAGGGTCCGCTGCCCCAGGGGCCGGCGCCCTATCCGCTGAAGGCCCCGCCCCCGCCGGCCCATTCGCGCGGCCGGGTGGGCGAACGGCTGGATCTGGGCGTGCGCTCGATGGACGTCTTCACCACCACCTGCCGGGGCCAGCGCTTGGGCATCTTCGCCGGGTCCGGCGTGGGCAAGTCGGTGCTGCTGTCGATGCTGGCGCGCCAGGCGACCTGCGACGTGGTGGTGGTCGGCCTGATCGGCGAACGCGGCCGCGAGGTGCGCGAGTTCATCGAGGAGACCCTGGGCGAAGAGGGGCTGAAACGCGCCGTGGTGGTGGTCGCCACCTCGGACGAGCCGGCGCTGAAACGGCGCCAGGCCGCCTATATGACCATGGCCGTGGCCGAGTTCTTCCGCGACCAGGACCTGGAGGTCCTGTGCCTGATGGACAGCGTCACCCGCTTCGCCATGGCCCAGCGCGAGATCGGCCTGGCGGCGGGCGAGCCGCCGACGACCAAGGGCTACACCCCCACCGTCTTCACCGAACTGCCCAAGCTGCTGGAACGGGCCGGGCCGGGGCCGATCCGGCCGGACGGCACGACGGCCGGGCCGATCACCGCCCTGTTCACCGTGCTGGTGGACGGCGGCGACCATGACGAGCCGATCGCCGACGCGGTGCGCGGCATCCTGGACGGCCACATCGTCATGGACCGCAAGATCGCCGAGCGCGGGCGCTTTCCCGCCATCGACGTGCTGAAGTCGGTCAGCCGCACCCTGCCGGGTTGTCAGACGCCGCCCGAGCGCGAGTTGAACAAGCGCGCCCGCCAGTGCCTGAGCGCCTATGCGAACATGGAAGAGCTGATCAAGATCGGCGCCTATCGCGCCGGCGCCGACCCCATCGTCGACCGCGCCATAGCGCTGAACCCGGCGCTGGAGGATTTCCTGGGACAGGACAAGGACGACGTCACGCGTCTTACCGATTCCTTTACCCGGCTGGAGGCAATCCTGAACCAAGGTATGATCAGGGAGTAAGTACACATGACCGCCTGGGCCCAATCCCTGATCCGAATCTCCAACTACGAGGTCGAGACGCTGCAGAAGCGCCTGGCCGAGATCGCCGAACGCCGCGGCGGCGCCGAGATGAAGCTGGCCGTGCTGGACGCCGAGGCCGAGGGCGAACGCGCCCGCGCCCGCGCCGACGCCGAGGCCGGCATGATGCTGGGCGCCTATCTGGCCGGCTGGAAGAACCGCCGCGCCGCCGCCGAGGGCGCCCTGACCGAGATCGAGGCCGAAGAGGCCGGCGCCCGCGACGCCCTGACCGGCGCCTTCGAGGCGCTGAAGAAGTTCGAGCACGTCGCCGAGGCGACGCGGCTGGAGAGGCTGGTCGCCCGGGCCAAGCGCGAGACGGCGGCGTTCGACGAAATGGGCCTGAGAAGGCGTGCGGTGTAGGCGCACGATTTCTCCCTCCCCCTGCGGGGGAGGGTGGCTGAGCCGCCAGGCGAAGCCGGGTGGGGAGGGCCGCGCGCCGCGTTCTCCGTTCATCCCGCATCGTCGGGCCGCCCCCACCCGGTCGCTGCGCGACCACCCTCCCCGGGACGGGGAGGGAGAAAGCCTGTGATCGACCGCCGCACCGTTCTGGCCTCGACCTTCGCCCTCGCCGCCTGCGACCGGTTCGCCTCGGCCGAGCCGGCGCCGGTGGCAATCCCCCCGCTGAAGTCCGCCTGCCCCGCCCCGTTCGGCGCGGCGGTGAAGGCCTATCTGCTGGACGATCCCGACTGGGTCGCCCTGGCGCGTACGCAGGTCTCCCAGCTGACGCCCGAGTGGGAGATGAAGATGGAATACGTCCTGGCCGACGGCCTGAAGCGCCCGAACTTCGACCGGTCCGACCGCATCGCCGCCTTCGCCGCCGCCAACGGCATGGCCCTGCACGGCCACGCCCTGATCTGGTACGCCCAGGGCGAGCAGGCGTTCGCGGGACTGAGCGGCGCCGCCTTCGACCGCGCCTTCGACGGCTATATCGCCTCGGTCGCCGGCCGGTATCGCGGCCGGGCGCGGGGCTGGGACGTGGTCAACGAGCCGATCCTGGACGACGGTTCGGGCCTGCGCGACTGCCACTGGTCGGCCCGCTACGGCCACGACGGCTACATCCTGCGGGCGTTCGAGAAGGCGCGGGAGGCGGACCCCGAGGCGGTCCTGTTCCTGAACGAATACAACCAGGAAAGCATCCCGGCCAAGGGCGCGCAGTTCCTGCGGCTGGTCGAGCGGCTGCTGAAGGCGGGCTGTCCGCTGACCGGCCTGGGCCTGCAGTCGCACCTGTGGATCGACGTCGAGGAGGGCGCCATCGCCCGCCTCATGGGCGAGGTCGCGGGGTTCGGCCTGCCGCTCCACGTGTCCGAACTGGACTGCACCCTGCGCACCGACAAGCGGCTGGACCTGCGGTCCCAGTCCGAACGGATCGCGCGCCAGACGGCGCGGGTGACGGAACTGGCCGCCGCCTTCGCCGCCCTGCCGGAGGCCCAGCGCTACGCCTTCACCGTCTGGGGCCTGCGCGACACCGACAGCTGGTACCGCCAGGGCGAGAAGGACGACGGCAAGGACAAGCCCCTGCCGTTCGACAGTTTCGGCCGGCCGAACCCGATGGCGGCGGCCTTGGTCCAGGGGTTCGGCGCCTAAGGGAGCGGGAACCGCCCGCCGCCCCCGCCCGCTTTGGCGTCATGACCGCCCTGGCCCTGCCCTCTCCGATCCAGCGCCGCGTGGAGGCCGCCGCCGGCGCCTTCCTGCGGCCCGCAGGCCTGCCCGAGATCGACTTCGCCCAGCCGGCTGGCGAACCGGCGCTGGTTCCGGCCGACTCCGTCTCCTGGCAGGTGTTCAAGAACCCGGTCAGCCTGTTCATCGGCGGCGTGGCGGCGGTGATCCTGGAACTGGCCGAGCCGCGCGTGCGGGCCGGGGTCTGGGACCACACCAGCTTCCGCACCGATCCGGTTCCGCGCCTGCAACGCACCGGCCTGGCCGCCATGGTCACCGTGTACGCCGCCCGGTCCCAGGCCGAGGCGATGATCGCGGGCGTCAACCGCCGCCACGCCCGCGTCACCGGCCAGGCCGACGACGGCCGCGCCTACGCCGCCGACGACACCGATCTTCTGGACTGGGTGCAGGCGACCGCCGGCTACGGCTTCGGCGAGGCCTATCACCGCTTCGTGCGCCCGCTGAGCCCGGCCGAGCGGGACCGCGCCTGGGCCGAGGCCGCGCCGGCCGCCCGGCTGTATGGCGCGACCGGCGCCCCGACATCGCAGGCCGAATGGCAGGCGCAGCTGGCGGCCATGACGCCGCGCCTGAGCGCCTCGCCCGTGGTGTTCGAATTCCTGGACATCATGCGGCGCGCGCCGGCCCTGCCCCGCCTTGGCCGCCCGCTGCAGCACCTGCTGATCCGGGCCGCCGTGGACCTGACGCCTGCGCCGGTCGCGCGGATCGTGGGGCTGGAGGCGCGCCACGGACTGAACGGCTGGCAGGCGGGCGCGGTGCGCGCCGCCGCCCGCGCCGCCGATCGGCTGCCGCTGCGCGACGCGCCGCCCGCGCGGGCGTGTGTCCGCCTGGGATTGCCGCCGGACTGGCTCTACCGCTGACGGCGGAAAGGAAAACGCCCGCCGTTTCCGGCGGGCGCTTCGTGGTCTCGACCCGGATGGATCAGGCGGCGGCGCTGGCCGAGCCCTCGGCCGGGTCGCGCAGGACGTAGCCGCGGCCCCAGACGGTTTCGATGTAATGCTTGCCGTCGGCGGCGGTGGCCAGCTTCTTGCGCAGCTTGCAGATGAAGACGTCGATGATCTTCAGCTCGGGCTCGTCCATGCCGCCGTACAGGTGGTTCAGGAACATTTCCTTGGTCAGGGTCGTGCCCTTGCGGAGCGAGAGCAGCTCCAGCATCTGGTATTCCTTGCCCGTCAGGTGCACGCGGTGCCCGTTCACCTCGACCGTCTTGGCGTCCAGGTTCACGGCGATGTCGCCGGTGTGGATGATCGCCTGGGCATGGCCCTTGGAGCGACGGACCACGGCGTGAGTGCGGGCGATCAGCTCGTCCTTGTGGAAGGGCTTGGTCAGATAGTCGTCGGCGCCGCCGCCGAAGGTCTTGACCTTGGTCTCGATCTCGTGGCTGCCCGACAGGATCATGACCGGGGTGTTGATCTTGCCGTTCCGAAGCTGGCGCAGGACCTCCAGGCCGCTCATGTCCGGCAGGTTCAGATCAAGCAGGATCAGGTCGTAGTCGTAGATCTTGCCCAGATCGATGCCTTCTTCGCCGAGATCGGTCGTGTAGACATTGAAGCCTTCCGACTTCAGCATCAACTCGATGCTCTGGGCCGTCGCGTGATCGTCTTCAATCAACAGGACGCGCATTCGTGCCCCTCCAGGCAAAGCTTGACGTTAAGCACCCGCACCAACGGCCGGGTAACCTTGTTCGCAGGTTAAGATAGGAAAACCTTAAGAAGGGTTAACGCCATCCGATTGAGTCGAATCCTAGGCTGATTTGCGAATCGGCGTCGAGAGTCGCGAGTCAACGATTCGAAATTTATTAACCATGATTTCGAACCCCCGCCGCCCAGGCCGCCTTTCGCCCCGATCGCAACCCCAAGTCACGCAAGGCTCCACGTCCGATATTGACGCGAGATAGGATGATTTTCCTATTACAGGCGCCGGCCCCGGTAAGATGGCGCCCTGGATGTTCGAGACGGAGGCGTTTTGCGATGGAGGAATACAGGGTGCCGGTCAGCGCCGAGGACCGGGTGCGGGCCGGGGTGGCCATGCATCTGGTGGCGGCGCGCACGGGGGCGCGACCGGACCGGATGATCGGCGGCGGGCGGCTGGATCCGCGCACGTCCAAGGCGCGCTGGCTGGCCATGTACCTGTCGCACGTCGCCTTCGGCTGGACGCTGGAGAGGGTCGGTCATGTGTTCGGCCTGAACCGGGCGACGGCGGGCGCGGCCTGTCGCTGGGCCGAGGACGCGCGCGACAGCCTGGCCATCGACGACCTGCTGAACGAACTGGAGACCTGCATCCAGGCGCTCTACCAGGCCCCGCGCTGCGAGCTGGCGCAATGAGCCGCGCGGTGGAGCGGGCGCGCCGCCTGCTGGCGCGGCCGGGCGCCTGGCTGGGCGTGGAGGGCGCCGGCTACGGCCTGCGGCTGGGGCCGGACCGGCGCGCGCGGGTCAATCTGAGCCTGACCGAGGCCGAGTTCCTCGCCCTGGTCGATCGGCCCGGCCTGCGCGCCCGGCCCGAGGGCGGCTGGACGGCGCGCCCCGCCGGTGAAGCGGACGCCGCCCCGCCCCCGCCGGGGCGTCCCGGCGTGATCGCGGGGACGCGCGCGGTGATCCAGGCCGACGGCCGGTTGGCGTCCCTGCCCGCCAATCTGGGCGAAAGCCCCGTCGCCTGGCTGGCCCGCAGGAAGGATGCGGCCGGGCGGCCGTGGCTGACCCCGGCCGAGGCGGCCGCCGGCGAGCGGCTGCGCCAGGACGCCGAACGGGCGGCGGGCGGCGCCTCGCTGACCATGCGCTGGGACGCCCTGCCCCGGGCCGCCTCGGGCACGGCCGCGCGGATCGAGCCGGGCGAGCGGGTCCTGTCGGCGGCGCGCCGGGTGGACCAGGCCCTGACCGCCGTCGGCCCGCGCCTGCGCCCCATCGTCAGCCGCATCTGCGTCCACGGCGACAGCCTGAAGCTGGCCGAGACGGGCCTGGGCCTGCGCCGCCGCCAGGGCAAGACGCTGCTGAAGCAGGGCCTTCAGGCCCTGGCCGAGCATTACGGGATCGGAGGGGTGAAGGATGAAGCCTAACAATGCTTTGCGAAACCAAATAGGCTGGCCGGCGTTCGCCTGAGGACCGGTCGCTGGGGCCGGACCGGCCCCGGAGCCTTCGCCATGCCTTCGCGCTTCCTCACCGCCGGCGTCGCCGCCGTCACCTTGTGCGCCGCCCTGCCCGCGGTCGCCCAGACCCCGTCGGCGCTCAGCGACCTGGTCGACGCCCGCGCGGGACAGGCCGAGGCGGAGCTGAACCGACGCGGATACCAGGCCACGGACCGATCGGAGGTGGTGGCGGGCGGCCGCCTGACCTATTGGCGGCGCGGCGACGAGTGCGTCGCCATCATGACCCGCGACGGCCGCTACGCCTCGATCAACCAGGCGGGACGACGCGAGTGCGGGTCCGGCCGCTCTTCCGGTTCCAACACGGGCGCGGTCGTCGCGGGCGTCGCCCTGGTCGGCCTGGCCGCCGCCCTGGCCGCCCACAACAGCCGCCGCCACGATCGCAGCGATCAGCACGACAGCGAATATGAGCGCGGCTACCAGGCGGCCCTCTACGGCGCCGACTATGACGATCGTCACGAGACCGAGGGCTATCACGAGGGCTATCTGGCGGGCGAGGCCGAGGCGAGCAACCGTCGCCATTCCAACAGCAGCTGGGTGCGGGGCGCCCCGGACGCCGCCCGCCAGGCCTGCGCGCGTCGCGCCGATGAGTTCCAGAACCGCCCCTACGGCTCCAGCGTGCCGATCGGCGTGCGCGACCTGGGCCGGGGCGAGTTCGAACTGACCATGGCGACGGGCTCATACCGGTCGCTGTGCACGGTTTCGGCGTCCGGCCAGGTGCGGGAGATGAACCCCTACAACTGACGCCTACAGCATCGCGATCGGGATCAGCAGCGCCAGCAGATAGGCCAGCGCCCGGACCGTCGCCCACAGGCCCAGCAGGGCGGCCTTCACCCAGCCGACGGCCAGCCGCCTGCGGAACCAGGCGGTCTGGACCGCCTGGAACCAGAGGAAGCCGCCGGCGATGATGGCGGCGCCCACGGCGTTGGGCAGTTCCGGCCTCTGGAAGACCACCGTGCCGATCGAGACGCTGGCGGCGCACAGGGCCGCCAGGTAGCACTGGGCGTAGAAGGGCGCGCGCAGGGTTTCGCGGCTGATCCGTCGCCCCTGCCGGTGCAGCAGGCTGGCGGCGGCGACCAGGGGGATCAGGCTGAACGCCAGCGAGCGGAACAGGATCAGATTCTGCGGCGACGCCGCCACCGCCTTCATCGCCTCGGAGGCTTCGGGCGGGGGCGGCACATGGGCCGCCAGGGCGACCAGGTTGACCAGCACCAGGGTCGCCAGCAGGAACAACGGCGGGCTGAGGGCGTCGTCGTAGCGGCGCTCTTCGGGATCGCCCTGCTCGCGATCCGAATATTCCATGGCCGCCAGCGGATCGCGCACCACGCGCCACAGCGTCATCGGATAGAAGATCAGCCAGCTGGTGGCCTCGAAGATGAACTCCTCGAAGGAGCGCAGGATCTTGAGCAGGTCCAAGGCGTCCTCCGGCGGATGCGCGACGTCAGCCTCGCAGACCTTCACACTGGTTTCAACGCCGGGTCACCCCGCCAAGGTGCTGCCTGCCCGCACGCAACACCGCCTTGCCGCGGCCGGAGCGCCGTGATCTAGCTAGGACATGCGACGGTTCGCGAAGGCAGTTTTCCTCGGCGCGCTTGCAGGCGCGGCTCTCCCCTCGCTTTTCACCATTGGGCTAGCAACGATGATGCTTCCGGAGGTGGTGCAGGGCGCCTACGGGCCGTGGCAAGCGACCAGCCTGATTGTCCTGCCCTTCCTGGTATCGCTTCTTATCGTGTTGGTCTCGGCGACTATCATTGGGTTGCCAGTCGCCGCGCTGCTTAGGCGGCTAGGGTGGGAGAACCAAAATGCCTACAGCGTGATCGGCGCGGCAGCTGGCGCTATCATTCCTTTACTGCTCCTGGCTCTAACGCAGGTGTCGCACGGTCATTGGCTCGGGTTGCTAGGGGCCATCAGCGGGGGCGTGACCGGGTACGCTTGGGGGCGGCCCGCGCGACGGATCGAAATCGGCCCGTCTAATCGCCGCCTCACCCCGCCAGCGCCGCCTCTCTGATGCGGCCGACCATGCTGTTCAGGCCGTTGGCGCGCTGGCGCGTCAGGGCGGACGGCAGCCCTAGCCGGTCCAGGGCGGCGCGGGCGTCGAAGGCGAGGATCTCGGCGGGCGTGCGGCCGGAATAGAGTTTCAACAGCAGGGCGATGTTGCCCTTGGACAGGGCGCTGTCGGAATCGGCGTCAAACCACAGCCGGTCCTGATCGCGCGTGGCGGCCAGCCACACCTGGGCGGCGCAGCCCGGCACCTTGTTGGCCTCGGTCCGCGCGGCCTCGGGCAGGGGGGCCAGCCCCTTGCCCAGTTCGATGACGTATTCGATCCGCTGTTCCCAGTCGCCCAGCAGGTCGAAGTCCTCAGCCAGATCGGACAGGACCTGATCCAGCGAATCGGTCGGCACGGTGCGGGCGCTCTGGGTCATCCGGGCCAGATAGGCCGGGCGCGCGTTAACGACAACCGGGCCGGCCATCCCCAGCTTTCCGCCCCGGCCGCACCCCAGGGTGGTCGCCCCACGGGCGAGCGCCCTCGCCTCGCCGCACCCGCAGGCGTAATCTGGCCGAACCTCATGCGCCGGATTCCTGATTGACCCACGTCGCCAGCCCTTCCACCGACCTTCAGGCCCGCGCCGCCCGCGCGCGCGGGGGCGGATGGCTGACGGGGCCCCAGGCCCTGGCCCTGTGGCACGCGGCCTGGGCGGTGGGGTCGGCGCTTCTGGCCATGCTGAGCCAGTGGGCCCAGCCCGTGGCGGAAGGCGCGACGCCGGCGGCCCTGCTGATCATGGCCGCGCCGGGGGTGGCGGGCCTGCTGCTGATGTGGCGCGACGATCCGCCCGTGCGGCTGGGCCTGCTGTGCTTCTGGGCCCTGGCCACGGGGGCGGCGGCCGGCCTGACCGGCGGGGTCGGCGGGGCCGCGCCCGGCCTGGTCGCCCTGCCGCTGGCGGCGGGGATCGCGCTGGACCATCCGCGTTTCGGCGAGGACCGGCTGACGCACGTCGGCGGATTGGCCTCGGCCCTGGCGGTGGTGTGCGGACTGATCTCCAACGGCCTGAACCCGCCCCAGCCGCCGATGGCGGCGCTGACCGCCCTGTCGGTGCTGCTGTCGCTGGTCGCCCTGGCCACGGCGGTGCGCATCGCCGGGGCCGCGCGCGCCGAGCGCGAGAGGCAGGCCCTGGCCGCCGCCGCCGAGACCCAGGCCTTCCTGCACGGCCAGCCCAGCCTGGCCCTGATGATCGAGGCCGACGGCCGGGTGCTGGCCGCCTACGGCGCCGCGCCGCCCGCCCTGTCGGTGCGCGACCTGGTCGAACAGGGGCTGGTGGCGGCCGTCCACGGCCCGGACCGGCCCGCCGTCGCCGCCGCCCTGGCCCGCGCCGCCGGCGGCCAGGACGCGGAGGTGGTGTTCGCCCCGCGCCAGGCGCTGGACCGGCGGGTCGGCCTGGTGCTGCGCCGCCTTCCCGGCGATCCGCCACGCCTGGCCGCCCAGGCGTTCGACGCCGCCGCCCAATACGCCCGCGAGCTGCGCCTGGAGGCCGCCCGCGCCGAGGCCGAAGCCCAGAACGCCGGCAAGACCCGCTTTCTGGCGACCATGAGCCACGAACTGCGCACGCCGCTGAACGCCGTGATCGGCTTTTCCGACATCATGCGCCAGGGCCTGTTCGGCCCCCTGCCCGAGCGATACGCCGACTACGCCGAGTCCATCCATCAGGCGGGCGGCCACCTGCTGGCGCTGATCAACGACGTGCTGGACCTGTCCAAGATCGACGCCGCCCGTTACCAGCTGGCGCTTGAGGAGTTCGACGCCCGCGATCCGGTGTCGGAAGCCATCGCCCTGATGCGGCTGCAGGCGGCCGACAAGGGGGTGGAACTGGCCGGCGTCCTGCCCGAGGCGCCGCTGCCCGTCGTCGCCGACCGGCGCGCGGTCAAGCAGATCGCCCTGAACCTGATGTCCAATGCGGTGAAGTTCACGCCCGCGGGCGGATCGGTCACGGTCACCTTGGAGGGGCTGGACGACGCGGTGGAGCTGTCGGTGGCCGACACGGGCGTCGGCATCGCGCCGGAGGACCTGCAGCGGCTGGGCCGCCCGTTCGAACAGGCCGGCGGCGCCGACCAGCGGGCGCAGGGGACGGGCCTGGGGCTGTCGCTGGTGCGATCCCTGACCGAACTGCACGGCGGCCGCACCGTGATCGACAGCACCCTGGGCGAGGGCACGGCCATCAGCGTGCGCCTGCCGAACGCCCGAACCGACTGACCCCGCCCCACCCGGTCTCGCCTTCGGCTCGATCATCCTCCCTATGAAGGGGAGGGAGAATTACACCGGCCCCATCGCCAGGAAGGCGCGGCCGGCGGCGAAGTCGCCCGCCTCGAACACCGAACGGGCCACGCTGCCGTCGCGGAAGACGAACTCCACCGCCACCGCCTCGCGCGGGTCCAGCCGGCCGATGGCGTCGGCGGCCGCGGCGGGGAAGCGCCAGGCCTGACCCGCCTCGCGCCCCTCGGGCAGCAGACCGGTCTCGGCGGCGACGACGCTGGAGGCCCAGACGGCCTTGCGCTGGACCTCGGGCGGCAGGTCGCGGGCCAGCCAGGGCTGGGGCGCCACCGCGGCGTCGCGCAGCACGATGCGCGCGCCCGTCGGACGGGGCCGCCCGTGCCAGGACACCACCGCCGTCATGACGTCCGCCCGGTCCATGCCGCCTACGACGCCCAGCCGCACCGGCGAGGCGCCGACCGAGGACTGCTGCATCAGCCGCCAGGTCGGGCGGGCGTAGGCGCCGCGGTTGGCGACCCAGTCGGACCGATCGCCCGGAAAGGTCATGCGCGCGGTGCGCGACCAGCCGGCGAAGGCGTGCTGGACCCGTCCGCCGACCAGTTTCAGGTCGCCGGAATCGCACGGGGTCGAGGCGGCGCGCGCGCGGGCGCGACGGGCGGTCTCGGACAGTTCGCGCTCGTTGGCGCCGGCGCGCAGGGCGGCGCCCCGCGCCTGCCAGGCGGCGGCGTTCAGGGCGGCCGAGACCTGGGGCTGGAACAGGCCGCAGCGCTGGTTGGCCGCCAGCACGAAGCTGCGCTCGTAATAGCGGTCCTGCGGCGCGGCCTGGGCCGCGACCGGCGCGGCCGCGGCCAGCGCGCCGACCAGAATCCTGGCGATCAGGCGGCTGGCGCCGCGCGGGGAAAGGCCTATCCTCATGCCCCGACCCTAGCGCCGCCTGCTGTGGGTTCCGTTTCCGAGCAGGGTTAGCGAATTGCTTCTGAACAGCGACCTTTGGGTAAGCGCCCTGATCCGCCGCGCCGAGATCGGCGGCGCCTTCGCCACCGTGGTGAAGAAGGGCGACGACCGCGCCGGCTCGGTCATCGTCAAGGCCTACGACACCTCGGCCCGCACCGCGCGCCTGTTCACCGAAGCCTTCGGCGCCGACGGCGACCGGCTGTGGATCCAGCCGGTCGTCAGCGACAGCGAGAGCGAGCTGGACGCCTACATCGCCCGCCAGCGCGGCTACGATCCGGACCTGTGGGTCGTCGAGATCGAAGACCGCCAGGGCCGCCACTTCATCACCGAGAAGGTGGACGATCAGGGCCCGCGCCCCTAGCGCGGCGGCCTATCCGGCCGACGACGATCCGCTGAGCAGGCTGACCGCCAGATTGACCGCCAGGGCCAGGATGACGGTGTTGAAGACGAAGGCCGTCAGACTGTGCAGGGTCGACAGCCGCCGCAGCCCGCGCTCGGCGATCTGGACGTCGGCGGTCTGGTTGGCCACGCCGATGATGACGGCGAAGTGCAGGAAATCCCAGTAGTCCGGCGTCCGTTCGCCGGGAAACATCAGCCCTTTCCGATCCCCGCCCTTCGCATCGGCGCTGTAGAAGCGGTGCGCGTAGTGAAGGGCGAAGATCACCTGAACGAAGGTCCACGACAGCGCCACCGTCGCAAGGGCCAGCGCCGCGCCCGCCGCGCCGCCGGAACGGACCCCCTCGCCGGCCACCACCGCCAGGCTGGCCCCGGCGGAGAGCAGCGCCAGCGGCAGGATGGCGGGCCCGGCCTGGTCCAGCGACGCCGCTCGCGCCCGGATTTGGGCGGCGGTGTTGTGGCGCCCGACGTGGACGAGCGTCCCCGCCAGAAAGACCGCCACGCCCGCGTCCCACCCCAGCGCCAGCCGCATCAGCAGGTCGCCGCCCACGGGCCACAGCGGACTGGAGACGGCGACGGCCAGCAGCGCCGCCAGCGGCCAGTGGAGGCGCAGCAGGGCGGCGCGGCCGGCCACCAGGGTCAGTCCTCGCCGACCATCGACAGCCAGGGATCGACCGTTCCGGCCTCGACCTCGGCGACCTTGACGGCGGGCCAGCCGATCGAGGACGACGCCGAGGCGCGCCAGGCGGCGGTGATCCAGTCGCGCAGTTCGGCCGCGCCGGCGGCCAGGCGCTCGGTCACGAAGGCGCCGCCGCGCGGGTCGGCCTCGGCGAAGGCGCCGGCCTTCTCCAGGCGGTAGAAGGGAACAACCGTGCCCAGGGTGGTGGTCAGATAGGCCGTGGTGCGGGCGCGGACGTCGAAGCCGTCCAGGTTCGCCGCCGGCATGGCCGCCTCCACCGCGTCCAGGCGCGCGACCCGGCTGGTGAACTCGCCCTCGAACACCGCATGGGTGCGGCGCGAGTTGGTGAAGCCTTCCGGGTTCGGATAATCGCCCCAGCCGTTGTAGTGGATGCTGGTGTGATGCGGCTGGGAGCCGTCGCCGACGTAGTGGCCCATCACGCCGATGTCGCGCAGGATCAAGGCTTCGCGGCGAAGACGGTCGGCGCGGTACCAGGCCTGGCGCTCCAGGTCGGTCTCACGCGCCTCGGCGGCGGTCAGCACGCGCCAGTAGGCGAAGTCGCGCTCCAGGTTCTGCCAGGCGTCCATCATGGCGTAGGGCAGCCAGCCGGCGTCGTTCACATCCAACCCGGCCTTGGCCAGTGCGGCGTCGTATTCGGACTTCAGCCGGGGCAGTTCGGCCAGGGTCATGCCGCGTTGGTCCATCACCCGACCCTGGTCGTCCATGTCGACGAAGTGGGCGGTGTCGCGCTCGCGGTCATGCGGCTGGCCGGCACCCTTCCAGCGGTCGGGCTCGCGCGCCAGCTCGCCCACGTCGGCGACGGCGCCGGGCGTCCGCAGGAAGCCGGGCAGGTCGTCCGGCAGGGCGCGCATGGCCGCCACCCCGATCAGCCGGTGGCCCGTATTGCCCCAGGCGGTCACGGTGACGGCCGGCGCCGCCACGGCGACGATCACGGCGGCGGACGCCAGGACGGCGAGGGCGAGACGTTTCATGCAAGGCAACCCCGGGAAAAGATCACCCTGATCTAACGCATAGGTGATCCGCCCTCCAGAGCGCCGGCGTTGCCATTTCGTCTCGGCCAACTACGTTAGAAGGGTTCCCCGCCCTCTTTCGTTCATCCAAGGCTCCACATCCTGCGGGGAGCGACGACGTGATTGCGTCGTCGGCGTCCGTCGGACGCCCTGTGGATGCTAGACCGAAAAGGACACGCCCATGCGCGCCCCCCGTCTCGCCCTTCTCGCTTCCGCCTCTCTGCTGGTCGCCGCCGGCGCCGCCCAGGCCCAGGACGCCCCCGCGCCGGCCCCGGCCGCCTCTCCGGCCGCGTCTCCCGCCGCGCCCGGCGCCGCCATGACCCCCGCCCCCGGCGGCTTCACCGATCAGGAACTGAAGAAGTTCGACGACGCCATGGCCCAGGTCCGCGCGGTCAGCGACACCCTGAACGGCGCCCAGCCGACGCCGGAGCAGCAGGCCCAGATGGCGGCGGCCATCCAGGGTTCGGGCCTGGAGGTGACGCGCTTCAACGCCATCTCCACCGCCGTTTCCGCCGACCCCGAACTGGCGGCCCGCATCGCCGTGCTGAACACCGCGCCGCCCGCGCCGGGCACCCCCGCCGCCAGCGTCACCGATGACGAGCTGACCCGCTACGTCACCGCCATGACCCAGATCCGCGCGGTCACCGCCGAGGTCGAGAACGGCCGGGCCACGCCCGAACAGAGCGCCCAGCTGACCGCCGCCGTGCAGGGTTCGGGCCTGGAGGTCGAACGCTTCAACGCCATCGCCCAGGTCGTGTCGCAGGACGACTATCTGCAGGCCAAGGCCCAGCTGATCGGCGCGCGCGCCGAAAAGGGCGTCAGCCAGTAAGGCGTCAGGCCTCGGCGGGCTCGCTCCGGGCGTCCGGCGCCAGCGGGCCCGCCTCGTCCTCGTTCAGCAGACGGCCCTCGCGCTTGGGCTTGATGTAGGGGGCCGGCTGCGGCGTGGGCAGGTTGCCGCGCATCAGCTGGCGTCCCGCCTTCAGCCCGCCGGTCAGCTGCAGGTCCAGCCGCGCGTCGTCGCGGCGGCGCACGTCGCCGATGGTCTCGGCGGCCTCGTGCTCCTCAAGCCCCAGTTCGACCAGGGCGCGCTCGCCGAACTTCAGCGCCGATTCGAACGTCTCGCGGATCTGATAGTCGACCCCCGCCTGGATCAGCCGCATCGAATGGCCCCGGTCGAAGGCGCGGGCCATGACCTTTGTGGTCGGGAACTCGTGCTTGACCAGTTCGACGATGCGGTCGGTCGCCTCGGGCTTGTCGACGCAGACCAGCACCAGTTCGGCCTCCTCGGCCCCCGAGGCGCGCAGCGTCGGCAGTTGCGCGCCGTCGCCGTAATAGACCTTGAACCCGAACTGAGAGGCGGCCTGGATCATCTCCACGTCGTTCTCGATGATAGAGACGTCGACGTCGCGCGCCAGCAGGGGTTGGGACACCACCTGGGCGAAGCGGCCGAAGCCGATGATCAACACCTGGCCGCGCAGGTCCTTGGCGAAGTCCACGCCCTCGGCGTCCTCGGCCGAAAGGCTTTCCTTGGGCAGGAACCGTCCCAGCAACAGGGTGGTCAGGGGCGTCAGCGCCATCGACAGGATGACGATGGCCGTCAGCATGGCCGCCACGACCGGCGAGAACAGGCCCGCCGCCACCGCCGCGCCATACAGGACGAAGGCGAACTCGCCCCCTTGCGCGAACAGGGCCGCGCGCTCGATCGCCTCGTGGTGCGTGGATTTGAACAGGCGCGCCACGACATAGATGCCGACCGCCTTGACGACCATGAAGCCGACCACCCCGCCCAGGACGATGCGCCACTGGTCGATCACCACCGACACGTCCAGCGACATGCCGACGCTGAGGAAGAACAGGCCCAGCAGGATGGCGCGGAACGGCTCCACGTCCGCCTCCAGCTGGTGGCGGAAGGTCGATTCCGACAGCAGCACCCCGGCCAGGAAGGCCCCCATCGCCATCGACAGACCGCCCAGCGACATGGCCCAGGCGGCGCCGACCACCACCAGCAGGGCGCCGGCGGTCATCACCTCGCGCCCGCCATAGCGCGCCAACAGGCGGAACACCGGATTGACCGCCCAGCGCCCGGCCGCCAGCACCCCCGCCACGGCCAGGACGGCGAAGCCCACGGTCCGCCACAGCGGCGGGGCGTGCTCCTGGGCCACGCCCGTGACCGAGGCCAGGATCGCCACCACGGCCAGCAGGGGCACGATGGCCAGGTCCTCCAGCAACAGGATGGACACCGCCCGCTGGCCCGAGGCGCCGGCGATCTCGCCCCGCTCCTCCAGCATCTGCATGATGACGGCGGTGGAGGACAGGACGAAGCCCATCGCGCCGACGAAGGCGACCGGCGCCGAAACGCCCACCGCCATCGCCGCCAGGGTCATCGTCAGGCCGCAGGCCATGACCTGGGCCGCGCCCAAGCCGAAGATCTCCTTCCTGAGCCCCCACAATCGCTTGGGCCGCATCTCCAGCCCGATGATGAACAGGAAGATGACCACGCCGAATTCGGCCACGTGCAGGATGGTCTCGGGCTGCTGGAACAGGCCCAGGCCGAACGGGCCGATGGCCAGGCCGGCGGCCAGATAGCCCAGCACCGACCCCAGGCCGATCCTGCGAAAGATCGGCACGGCGAACACGCCCGCCGCCAGCAAGGCCGCCGCGGCGCCCAGATCCAGTCCCGTCGCCGCCTCGGCCATCCGCGTCCCCTCAAGCTTCGACCCGATAGTGGGGACGAAGCGATCGAATTGCCATCGCGCCCCGCTTGCGCCCCGCGCGCGTTTGGCCGATGCCCGACCGATGATGCGACGCCTGACCCGCCTGGGCCTCACGATCCTGCTGCTGAACGCCCTGTCTTTGCCCGCCGCGCAGGCGTCGGCGGGCGAGGCGCCCACGGCGGCGGCGGCGCAGGGCGTCGTGCGGGGCGTCCGCCGCGACGGCGTCGATCGGTTCCAGGGCCTGCCCTATGCCGCGCCGCCGACCGGCGCCCGCCGCTGGGCCGCGCCGGCCCCGCCCGTCGCCTGGGACGGCGTGCGCGACGCCTCGGCCGCGGGGCCGCGCTGCCCCCAGACCGGCCGGCCCGACACCCGCTCGACGACCGAGGACTGCCTGACCCTGAACATCGCGCGGCCTTCGGCGCCGGCGTCGGCGCCTCGCGCGGTCCTGGTCTATGTCCATGGCGGCGCGGCGGTCAGCGGCGCGGCCAACGACCACGACGGCGCCGCCCTGGCCCGCGACGGCGACATCGTGGTGGTCAGCGTCAACTATCGCCTGGGCGCCCTGGGCTTCATGACGCATCCCGCCTTCGCCGCGGAAGACGCGGGCGGTCGGGCGGGGAACTACGGCGTGATGGACGTGGCCGCCGCCCTGGGCTGGGTTCGCGACAACATCGCGGCCTTCGGCGGCGATCCGGCCAGGGTGACGCTGGCGGGCGAATCCGCCGGCGGCACCGTCATCTGCTCCCTGCTGGCGGGCCCGGAGGCCGGGCGGCTGTTCCGGGCCGCCATCGTGTCCAGCGACGACTGCCTGCACGATGTCGACGACCTGACGACCGCCGTCGGCCGGGGGCTGGAGACGGCGCGCGCCCTGGGCTGCGAGGGCGCGGCGGACCCCGTCGCCTGCCTGCGCGACCGGCCGGTCGAGGCGATCCTGGCGGCCGGCGGGTTCGCGGCGCCGCATTTCGGCGGCCGCGGCGCGCCCGACGCGGCGGCGCTGGACCGGATCGTCCGCGGCGGCCGCGCGCCCATCCCCGTCATCGTCGGCGCGACGCGCGAGGAAGGCCGCATCGGCGGCCCCGCCTTCCTGGGCTACGACCACGCCGGCTATCGCGCCTGGCTGCGGCGGCTGGTGGACGAGGCGTCGGCGGCCCGCATCGAGGCGGCCTATCCCTATCCGGCGGAGGTCGGATCGCAGGCCGCCGCCGAGGTGATCAGCCGCATCCTGACCGACAGCGGCATGCGCGGCTTCGGCGGCTGCGCGACCCTGGCCCTGGCGCAGGCCGCCGCCGCGCACGGCCCGACATGGCTGTACGAGTTCGCCGATGTCGATCCCCCGATGTGGGACGCGGGGCCGTGGCGGCTGGGGGCCGCCCACAGCGCGGAACTGGCCTATCTGTGGCCCGACGGCGGCGCCTTCGCCGGGCAGTCCGCCCGGTTCGACGAGGATCAGCTGGCCCTGGCCCTGCGCATGCGGCGGCGCTGGGGCGCCTTCGTTCGCACCCTGTCGCCGAACGCGCCGGGGCTGGCGGACTGGCGTCCGCTGGACGCGGCGCCGACCGCCTTGGTGTTCCAGCCGACGGGCGACGCCGTCGCGCCGACCCAGGCCCTGGCCCAGGCCCACCGCTGCGACCTGTGGCGGTCGATGCCGTGGATCATGGATCGCGGGGAGGGCTGACGGCTTCTCTCCCGTCGCCTGAGGCTCTAAGCAACCGCCATGTCCGATCTCACGCCGCCCGCCGTCATCCTCGACAAGCCGCAACTGGCCGACAACATCGGCGCGGTGGCGCGGGTGATGGCCAATTTCGGCCTGACGGACCTGCGGCTGGTCAGTCCGCGCGACGGCTGGCCCCAGGACCGGGCCTGGGCCACGGCCTCGGGCGCCGACTGGGTGCTGGAGGGCGTGCGCGTCTTCGACAGCGTGGCCGAGGCGATCGCCGACCTGAACACCGTCTTCGCCACCACCGCCCGCCCGCGCGAGACGCGCCAGCCGGTGCGCACCCCGCGCGAGGCGACGCGCGTCCTGTACGACGACACCGCCTCGGGCCTGAAGACCGGCCTGCTGTTCGGCGGCGAGCGGGCCGGGCTGGAGACCACCGACATCGCCCTGTGCGCCGGCATCGTCACCATTCCGATCGACCCGAAGCACCATTCGCTGAACCTGGCCCAGGCGGTGGCGATTAACGCCTATGAATGGCGCACCCTGATCCTGGACGCCCCTCCGCCCCGCTTCCGCGAGGGCGAGCCGCCGGCCTCGAACGCCCTGCTGGTCGGGATGTACGAGCATCTGGAGGAGGAGCTGGAGAACGGCGGCTTCTTCTATCCGCCCGAGAAGAAGCGTTCGATGAGCCAGAACCTGCGCGTCATGCTGGGCCGCGCCGCCTTCACCGAGCAGGAGGTCGCCACCATGCGCGGCGCCATCCACGCCCTGGCCCGCGGCCGCGGCCGGGTTCTGGCCAAGCTGGCGGCGGAGCGGGCGGGCAAGAAGGACTAGCCGTCCTGAGCTCCAGGTCCGGGCTCCGCTGTGCAGCCCGGAGTGACGTCTGTTGCAAGGATTCGGCCATCGTGATCCTGTTTCACTATGAAAGCCGACACGGTCATCGCCGTCTACATCATGGCCAACGGCCGCAACGGCACGATCTACACCGGCGTCACCAGTGATCTGTTCCAGCGCGTGTGGCAGCATCGAACGGGCGTCACGCCGGGCTTCGCCCAAGAGCATGGCTGCAAAGCACTCGTTTGGTACGAACAACACGAAAGCATGATCGAGGCGATCGTTCGCGAGAAGGCGATCAAGAAATGGCGGCGCGGCTGGAAGCTGGCCCTGATCGAAAGGGGCAATCCCCAGTGGAAGGATTTGGGGGCGGACTGGTTCAGCGCGACGGTCGACTGAGTCGCGGTAAAAAGCCTCAAGCTCGTCCTTCCGGGGCTTCGCGCAGCGAAGAACCCGGAACCCAGGACCGCATCACCTGGCCGGGGGGCCGTCCTGGGCTCCGGGTTCCGCTACGCGGCCCCGGAGTGACGTCTATTGCAGGGCTCACGATGCCGTCGGCAACGGGATACGAAGGGCAATGAAGCTTCTCCTCATCTACCCCCTCGCCGCCCTGGCCGAGATCGCCGGCTGCTTCGCCTTCTGGGCGTGGCTGAAGCTGGATCGGGCGCCGTTATGGCTGGCGCCGGGCGTGGTCTGCCTGATCGCCTTCGCCTGGCTGCTGACCCTGGTTCCGACCGAGGCGGCGGGCCGGGCGTTCGCGGCCTATGGCGGGGTCTATATCTGCGCCTCGCTGGTCTGGATGGCGGTGGTCGAGAAAACCCTTCCCGACCGCTGGGACCTGATCGGCGGCGCCGTCTGCCTGGCGGGCGCGGCCTTGATCCTGTTCGGCCCCAGAGGCTGATCGACAGGCGTCCAAGGTTATCCTAGCGCCGCAGGTCCAGCAGGTCGGACCAGCGCCAGGCGGCCCGGCCCAGCGCCAGCTTGGCGCCGTCGGCCCGGTCGTCCAGGGCCAGGACCGCCAGGCCGCGCATGGCCTGGGCGCGGCATTCGGCGGGGGCGAAGGCGACCTCGACCGAGATGGCCTGGCGCACGCCGGCCAGGCCCTTGCCTTCCTGACCCCGGCTCTGCAGCCAGTCGCCGTCCCAGACCTGGATGGCCCTGCCCTGGGCGCTCATCTCGCGATGGGCGGTCTGGATCGCCGCGCGCACCTCGACGTCGTCGCGCAGCGCCTCCTGCAGCCGCTTGAGCATGTCGCAGCCGCCGCCCGCGCCGCCCCCGCCGCCGCCGGTTCCCTGGCCGCCGCCCCCGCCGCCCGGCCCCGCGCCGACGCGGGTCGCCCCCGCCAGCGCCGTCGCCCCGATCAGGGGCAGCGGCGGTCCGGGCGGCGCGACGGACGCGGGGATCGGCAGGGGCTTGACCTCGGGCGGCGGGGGGCGACGCGTCGGACGCGGGGGCGAGGCCGGGCGCGCGGGCGGGGCGACGCGCGGCGCCGGCGCCGGGGGCGCGGCCTCGGCGGGCGCGGGGGCCTCGGCCGGCTGGGGCTGCGGGGCCGGCGGCGGCGGCGGCGGCGGGTCGACCAGGCTGACGACAATGGGCGGGTCGACGGGCGGATCGAAGGTCTCGGCCGGGACCCAGGCCAGGCCCAGGATCAGCGCCGCCTCCAGCCCGACGACCAGACCGCCGGCGGCCGTCCATCCGGCGACCCGGCCCGCGCCGGTTTTCCGACCCGCGCGCCCTGTGGAAGGCTCCCGCATCCCGACTCCGAAAAAGAATCTCGATGTCGTGATGAAAATCAGCGCTGCGCGTCAGTATAATGGCGATGTCGGCCTGCAACCTCAGGAACTTCGTACCGGCGATAGATCAGGCGAGACCGCGCCAAGCTACGCCCTCTGGCGCGGCTCAACGCCTGGGTCCGCAGGACGGTTCCATCTAGAACAATATTCTTGCGGCCGCGCCGGTCATCATATGGCCAAGCTGAACGATTCTCGCCCAAAGCACGCCATTACTCCGCCTCGTCCGCCCTCGTAGCTGTAATGGCGCGATCCTGGGAGTGGCGCCCCGGCAAGAAGGAGACAGGACTTGAGCAGCAAATCGAAACTCAGGACGGCGGTCGTCGGCGGCGCCCTCATCGCCCTCGGCTTTGCGGCCAGCGGCTGCGCCAGCCATCGTTTCGTGCGTGATCAGGTGGAGGTGGTGGACAACCGCGTGATGGAGGTCGACGGCCGCGTCACCCAGGTCGAAGGCACGGCCGGCCAGGCGCTGGAGCGCGCCAACGCCGCCCACAAGCTGGCGGAAGGCAAGTTCCTCTATCAGGTCGTGCTGTCCGACGACTCGGTGAAGTTCCCGACCGACGCCTCGGCCCTCTCGCCCGAGGCCGAGCAGCGTCTTGGCGAACTGGCCCAGCGCCTGAAGGCCGAGAACCGCAACGTCTATCTGGAAATCCAGGGCTACACCGATGCGGAAGGCGACGAGAAGTACAACGAGGACCTGGGCGCCCAGCGCGCCGAGGCGGTGCGTCGCTACATGAGCATGCAGGGCATCGCCCTGAACCGGATGGCCACCATCTCGTATGGCGAGGCCCAGCCGGTCGCCCCGAACAACACCCGCGAGGGTCGGGCGCAGAACCGCCGGGTCGCCATCGTCGTCCTGACGTAATCGACCCCCGGCGCCGGACCAGAACCGGACCAGGACGGCCGCCCCGACACCGGGGCGGCCGTTTCCGTTTTCGCTACTGCTCGGCGCCCGAGCGCCACAGGCTGCGGGTCAGCGGCTCGGTCAGATAGGCCAGGGCGGTGCGCTTGCGCGTCAGGATCACGACCTCAGCCGGCATCCCCGCGCGGATCTGGTCGGCGGCGGGCCCCAGCTTGGCCAGTTCGGACGGCGGCGCCACGATCTCGACGCGATAGTGGGTGCGGCCGGTCTGGGGATCGGCGATGGCGTCGGGCGAGATCAGCGTCACCCGCCCGTGCAGCAGGGGCGGATTGCGCTCGTGCAGGCCGGGGAATTTGATCTCCGACGTCAGGCCGACGCGCAGGTTGTCGATGTAGGACGGGTCGACGTCGGCCACGATCACCTGCGAGACGTCGTCGGGCACCACCTCCATCACGGTCTGGCCCGGCGCGATGACGCCGCCCTGGGTGAAGACGGTCAGACCCACCACCTGGCCCGTCGCCGGGCTGCGGATTTCGGCGCGGGCGATCTGGCTGCGCAGGTCGGCCAGGCGCGGCTGCAGGTCGTTCAGCTGGACCTCGACCTGACGCAGCTGTTCGGCGACGTCCTCGTTCAGGGTGGTGGTCACGCCCGCCATCTGCAAGCGGGTCTCGCCGATCTGTTCGCGGGTGCGCGCGACCTGGGCGCGCAATGAGCCCTGTTCCCCCTCCAGGGCGGCGGCGGTGCGTTCCAGCGCCCGCACCCGGGTCTGGGGCGCATAGCCGCGCGCGGCCAGGGAGCGGATGCCCTCCAGCTCCTCGCCGATCAGGCGCTGCTGTTCCGCGTTGGCCTCGATCTGGCGCTGATAGCCGTCCATCTGGTCCTGAAGCTGGCCGACGCGCTGGCCCAGCACGCCGGTCTGGGTCGAGCGGCCCGCCCCGCGCGCGGCGAACTGCTGGCGCTGGAGGCGCAGCGCCTCGTCGGCGACGGCCCGATCGTCGGCCGACAGATCGGCGAACTCGGGCGGGACCGGAAGGGCGCCCAGCCGGTCCCGCTCGGCGATCAGGCGCGAGCGCTGGGCCAACAGGGCGTAAACCTGGCCCGCCAGGCCGCGTTCGGCGGCGCGCAGCTCTCCGTCGTTCAGCTGGACCAGCACCTGGCCCTTCGCCACATGGTCGCCTTCCGCTACGCGCAGGCTGCGGACCACGCCCCCCTCGCGGTGCTGGACGGCCTGGCGATTGCCCGAGACGGCGACCCGCCCGTGGGCGAAGGCCCCCGCGTCCAGCGGCGCAAACGCCGCCCATCCCAGGAACAGCCCGAAGAAGGCGACGATGACGGCGATGCCGGCTCGCAGCTCGAAGCGCGGAGAATCGGTCTGGGCCGGCGCGGCCCCGGCGGCGAAATCGCTCATGAAGCGGCGTCCTTGTGCACCGGGGCGGCCGGGGTCGGGCGGCCGGCGCGCATCCGCGCCAGGATCTCCTCGCGCGGGCCCTCCATCTGCACCGCGCCGTCGGCCATCACCAGCAGCCGGTCGACGCGCGACAGGATGCCGGCGCGGTGGGCGACGATGACCACGGCCGCGCCGCGCTGGGCGGCCTGGAGCACGGCCGCCATCAGGGCCGCCTCGCCCTCCTGGTCCAGGTTTGAGTTGGGCTCGTCCAGCACCAGCAGGGCCGGGTCGCCGTACAGCGCGCGCGCCAGGGCGATGCGCTGGGCCTGGCCGGCCGAAACCCCCTGGCCGAACGGCCCCAGTTCGGTGTCGTAGCCCAGCGGCAGGCGCAGGATCATCTCGTGGGCGCCGGCGGCCTGGGCGGCGGCCACGGCGTCGCGGTCGATCTGGTCCGGCGTCGCGCCCCGCGCCGCGGCGAAGCGCGAGATGTTGTCCTTGATCGTCCCGGCGAACAGGCTGGGGACCTGGGGCAGATAGCCGATGTGGGCGGCCAGGTCGTCGCTGTCGCGCGCGTCATAGTCGGCCCCGTCCAGACGCACCGCGCCCGACGCCGGCGCCAGGGCCCCGGCCACGACCCGCGCCAGGGTGGTCTTGCCCGAGCCGCTGGCCCCGACCACGCCCAGGGTCTGGCCCGGCTCAAGCGACAGGCTGGCGGCCGACAGCTGGGGCGGACCGCCCTCGACCAGGCGCACCGTCGTCCCCTCGACCCGCAGCCGCCCCCGGGGCGCCGGCAGGGCGGTGCGCGCCCGCTCCTGGCCGGCGGTCTGTTTGAACAGCTCGACCAGATGGCCCCAGCTGGCGCGCGCCTGCACCAGGTTCGGCCAGGCGCCGACCAGCTGCTCGACGGGCGCCACGGCCCGGCTGAGCAGGACCGAGGAGGCGATGATCGAGCCCGCCGAAATCTCGCCGCGCACCACCAGGAAGGCGGCCAGCCCCAGCGACACCGACTGCAGCGTCATCCGCACGAACTTGATGGCGCCGGAATATTTCCCGCCGGTCAGCTGGGCGTCGGCCTGGGCGTCGGCGGCGGCGCGGCGCTGGCCGGTCTGGCGGGCCACGCTGGCGGCGCGCATCCCCAGGGCGCGCACGACCTCGGCCTGGGCGGCCACGCCCTCCTGGGCGGCGTAGGCGGCGGTGTTGGACTGCATGGCGCGGGCCAGGCGCGGGCGGCTGTCGCGCTCGTTCAGCCAGGCCAGGGCGAACAGGACGGCGCCGCCGACCAGGGTCAGCACCCCGATCGCCGGATGCAGCAGGAAGCAGCAGGCCAGGTACAGCGGCGTCCACGGCGCGTCGAACAGGGCCAGCGCGCCGGCCCCCGACAGGGCCGACCGCACGCTGTCGAACTCGCGCAGCACCTGGCTGTTCAGCGTCCGTCCCTGCACCCCCAGGGCGCGCGACAGGATGCGCGGCGACAGCATCCGGTCCAACCGCAGCCCGGCGCGCAGCAGCAGCCGCTGCCGCAGCCAGTCCAGCAGTCCCAGCGAGGCCAGGGCGAAGACCGCCGCCACGCTGATCAGCACCAGGGTCGTCAGGCCGCCGGTCGGCACCACCCGGTCATAGACCTGCATCATGTACAGGGTCGGCGTCAGATACAGGATGTTGACCAGGGCGCTGAAGACGGCGGCCCAGACGAAATGCGTCCGGCAGGCCCGCAGGGCCTCGGCCAGCGGCTCGGCGCCCTTGTCGTCGACGGATGTAAGCTTCAGCACGGAGTCTAACCTGGACGCGATCGTCCCGGACTCAGGCGCGAAGCCGGGCGGGGTGTCAAGCGAGGCCGCCTGGCGAACGCGGATCGATGGATTGAACTTTCCGCCGCGCGGGTGTGAAGTCGGCGGGCTCGAGGGAGGAAAAACAATGAAGAGCAGGATGAAGATCGTCGCGGCCGCGGCCGTTTGCGCCGTGGGGCCCCTGGCCGGCGCCGGCCCCGCCGCGGCCCAGAACTGGACGCTGTTCTCCACCACCGACCGCACGGCCTATCTGGTGGACGCCGACACCCTGGCCGCGACCGACGGGACGGCGACGACGCGTCTGGCCCGCGTGCCCCGCACCGGCGACGCCGGCGACCTCAGCTACGACACCGAGGAGGTCGAGGTCCGTTGCGCCGACCAGCAGTCGCGCTCGGGCCTCAGCGTCGCCTATGGGCCCGACGGCGCCGAGACCGATCGCTACACCGAGGAAAGCCCCTGGGAGCGCGCGCCCGACGGCACCATCTACGCCGACGTCGTGTCCTTCGTCTGCGACGACACCCGACCGGCGGGAACCCCCTATCCCGACATCGCGGCCTTCATCGCCGCCGGCCGGAAATAGGCGCATTGACGGCGACGCTTGGCGCGGGGCGTAAAATGCGCGAGCGTGGCGGGGCCTCGCAAGGAGACCCCGCCATGCGCCCTTCGCCCTTCGTCTCCGCCTTGGCCGTCCTGGCCGTCTTGGGGGTCGCGACCGCCTGCGCGCCCGCGACCAGGTCGAACCCGTCCAGCGGGCTTGCGGACACGCCGCGCCGGTGCTTCCAGGTGGACCGGGTCCAGAACTTCCGCGCCACGGCGGACCAGACCCTTTATCTTCGCACCTCGCGCCGCGACGTGTTCGAGGCGCGGGCGCTGGGGGCCTGTCGCGATCTGGACTGGGCGCTGGGCATCACCCTGGCGGGACAGGGCGTGTCGACCGTCTGCACCGGGGACACCGCCTTCGTCGTTCCGCGCGGCGGCGGCGCCATCCCCGACGGCCCGTGCCGCATCCAGGTCGTGCGCCAGCTGACGCCCGAGCAGATCGCCGCCCTGCCCGACCGCGACCGGCCCTAGCGGACGGAGTCAGACGTCGACGGCGGCGTCCAGGGCGTTGTCCTGGATGAATTCGCGGCGGGGTTCGACCACGTCGCCCATCAGCTTGGCGAACAGGTCGTTGGCCTCTTCCTCGTGCTCGACCGAGACCTTCAGCAGGGTGCGGGCGTTGGCGTCCAGCGTGGTCTCCCACAGCTGTTCGGGGTTCATTTCGCCCAGGCCCTTGTAGCGCTGGATCGACAGGCCCTTCTTGCCGGCGTCCAGCACCGCGTTCAGCAGGTCGATCGGTCCCCGGATCGTGGTCGACTTGTCCTTGCGGCGGAAGGTCGCCGGGGCGTCGAAACCCTCGAAGGCGGCGGCGCGCTCGGCCAGGCGACGCGCGTCCAGCGAGCGGATCAGGGTCTCTTCCAGCACGATCGTCTCCTGCACCGCCCGGCGGGTGCGGGTGAAGACGACCGCCCCTTGCGCGCCGGGCTGGCCGCTCCAGGCGCCGTCGCCCTCCTCGGCGTACAGGTCCAGGCGCGTGGCCGCCGCGGCGGCGGCGCGCGCCAGGTCCGCGTCCTCGACGAACAGGCCGGCCATCGCCGCCTGCTCGATCGCGAAGGCGGGGGCGCGCTGGCTCAGGCGGTCGACGCCGGCCTTGAAGGCCTTGGCCTCGCGCACCAGGCTCTGCAGGTCCTGGCCGGTGCGGCGCTCACCCGTCGACAGGTCCAACTCGGCCTCGGACACGCCCTCCTCGATCAGGAAGGCGTCCATCTCGGCCTGGTCCTTCAGATAGCGGCTCTGCTTGCCCTTGGACGCCTTATAGAGCGGCGGCTGGGCGATATAGACGTGGCCGCGCTCGATCAGCTCGGGCATCTGGCGATAGAAGAAGGTCAGCAGCAGGGTGCGGATATGGGCGCCGTCGACGTCGGCGTCGGCCATCAGGATGATCTTGTGATAGCGCAGCTTGTCGGCGTTGAAGTCGTCGCGGCCGATGCCGGTGCCCAGGGCAAGGATCAGCGTCCCGATCAGGTCCGACGACAGCATCCGGTCGAAGCGCGCGCGCTCGACGTTCAGGATCTTGCCGCGCAGGGGCAGGACCGCCTGGTTCTCGCGGTTGCGCGCCTGTTTGGCCGAGCCGCCGGCGGAATCGCCCTCGACGATGAACAGTTCGGACTTGGCGGGATCGCGCTCCTGGCAGTCGGCCAGCTTGCCCGGCAGGCTGCTGATCTCCAGCGCCGACTTGCGTCGCGTCAGGTCGCGCGCCTTGCGGGCCGCCTCGCGCGCCGAGGCCGCCTCGATGATCTTGGAGACGATCAGCTTGGCCTCGACCGGATGCTCCTCGAACCATTCCGACAGCCCCTCGGTGCACAGCGATTCCACCGCCGGGCGCACCTCGGACGAGACCAGCTTGTCCTTGGTCTGGCTGGAGAATTTGGGATCGGGCACCTTGACCGACAGCACGCAGGTCAGGCCCTCGCGCGCGTCCTCGCCCGAGACGGAGACCTTCTCCTTCTTGGCCAGGCCCGAGCTTTCGATATAGCCGCCCATCACCCGCGTCAGGCTGGCGCGGAAGGCCGACAGGTGCGTGCCGCCATCCCGCTGGGGGATGTTGTTGGTGAAGCACAGCATGGTCTCGTGGTAGCTGTCGTTCCACCACAGGGCCAGGTCCAGCTCGACACCGTCCTTCTTGCCGCGAATGACGATGACGTCCTTCAGGATCGGCTGCTTGGACTTGTCCAGGTGGCGCACGAAGGCCTCGACCCCGCCCTCGTAGTGCAGGGTGACGTCGATCGGCTCGGCGTGGCGCAGGTCGGCCAGGCGGATGACCACGCCCGAGTTCAGGAAGGCCAGCTCCCTGAGGCGGTGCTCCAGCGTCTTGAAGTCGAAATCGATGTGGCTGAACGTCGTGATCGACGGGAAGAAGGTGACCTCGGTGCCGGTCAGCAGCTGGCCGGCCTTCTCGCCCGTCTCGCGCACGGGCGCCTCGCCGGTGACTTCCAGCGACTTGACCGTGTCGCCGCGCTCGAAGCGCATCTCGTGGCGCCGGCCGTTGCGGTAGATCTTCAGCTGCAGCCAGTCGGACAGGGCGTTGACCACCGACACGCCCACGCCGTGCAGGCCGCCCGAGACCTTGTAGGAGTTCTGGTCGAACTTACCGCCGGCGTGCAGCTGGGTCATGATGACCTCGGCGGCCGACACACCTTCGCCCTCGTGGATGTCGGTGGGGATGCCGCGCCCGTTGTCGGTGACGGTCACCGATCCGTCGGCGTTCAGGATCACCTGGACCAGGTCGGCGTGGCCGGCCAGGGCCTCGTCGATGGCGTTGTCCACCACCTCATAGACCATGTGGTGCAGGCCCGAGCCGTCGTCGGTGTCGCCGATGTACATCCCCGGACGCTTGCGCACCGCGTCCAGGCCTTTGAGAACCTTGATGGAATCGGCGCCGTATTCGGGCTGTTCGGCAATCGGATCGGTCATGAAATCGTCGGCTCTGAAGTCCCGACCGGGACAGGGATGGAGCGCCGCTGCGGACGCTCGAATCGACGACGGAGTCGCACCGCGCCGAAGCCCGCAACATATAGGAAATTCCGACGAAAAAGCGAGGATTTCCGCGCCGGAATCCTAGCCCGCCTCCAGCGCCCCGCCGGCGATGCGGACGAACTGGGCGCGGCCGTCCAGGCCGGCGAACAGGGCGCGTTCGGTGCCGGTCATGAAGGCCTGCAGCTTCAGGGCGACAATCTCGTCGAACAGGGCGGCGCGGCGGCCTTCGTCCAGGTGGGCCGGGGCCTCGTCCAGCAGCAGGATCGGGGCGGCCGGCTGGTCGGCCAGGCGGGCGATCTGGGCCAGGATCAGGTTCAGGACCAGGGCCTTCTGCTCGCCCGACGAGCCCTCGGCGGCGGGGCGCCGCTTCTCGCGGTGAAGGGCGGTCAGGTCGGTGCGGTGCGGGCCGAACAGCGACCGTCCGGCGGCGCCGTCGCGGGCGCGGGCGCGGGCGAAGCCGGCGCGCAGGGCGGAGACGACCTCGGCCCCTTCTGCGCCGCCTTCCACCATCGCCTCGGCCTCGCCGGCCAGGCCCAGGTCGGCCTGGGGAAAGGGCCGGTCGCCGCGCGCGTCGATGGCGGCCTGAAGGGCGTGCAGGGCGGCGACGCGGGCGAAGGCGGCGCGGGCGCCGGCCTCGGCCAGGCGCGCCTCCAGCGCGTCCAGCCAGACGGGATCGGCCTCCCGGCCCTCCTGGGCGTCGTTCAGCAGGCGCAGGCGCTCGCGCAGGGCCTTTTCATAGGCCGAGACGCTGGCGGCGTGGTCGGGATCGGCGGCGAAGACCAAGCGGTCGAAGAACTTCAGCCGCTCGGCGCGGGCGTCGGAGAACAGCCGGTCCTGCTCGGGCGTGGCCCAGACGGGACGCAGATGATCGAGCAGCCGGCCCGGCTGGGCGGTCTCGCCATTGATGCGGACGATGCGGCGGGCGGCGCCGGGACCGGGCACGCCGGTGCCCAGCCGCGTCTCGTCGTCCAGTTCGACGCTGACGGCCCAGGGACGGCCGGTCGCCTCGCCCGGCTCGCGCCGGCCCATCTCGACGGCGGTGGCGTTGCGCAACCCCTTGCCGGGGGTCAGCAGGCTGATCGCCTCCAAGAGATTGGTCTTGCCCGCCCCGTTCGGCCCATGCAGCACCACCGGCCCGGACGCCAGATCCAGCCGCGCGCTCGCGTAAGAGCGGAAGTCGGTGAGGGCGAGGGAAATCAGACTCAAATCTATCCGCTCATCCCGGCGAAAGCCGGGACCCAGTCCTTTCGCTCGGCGCGATCTAGCCGAGCAATGTTGGAAACAGGTCCGCCCATGCCGGGTTCTTGCGCTCGATCAGTTCCAGCTTCCAGACCCGTTTCCATTCCTTGATCTGACGTTCGCGCGTGAAGGCGGCGTCGCGGGTATCGTGAACCTCAAACCAGACCAGCAGGGCCACGCCGTGTTTCCGGGTGAAGCCCGCGCGCAGCTTGTCCCGATGTTCAGCCACGCGACGGACCAGGTCATCAGTCGATCCGGTATAGAGCGTCCCGTTCCGGCGGCTGGCGACGATGTAGGTGTAGAACGCCAACGCCAGGCTCCGGTGCGAACGAAAGCACTGGGTCCCGGCTTTCGCCGGGATGAGCGGAAATATCAGACCCTGAGCGGCATCAGCACGTACTGCACGCCCGGATCGCCCGGATCGAGGATCAGCGTGGGCGAGGCCGGGTCGGCGAAGCGGAAGGCGGCGTTTTCGCCGGTGATCTGGCCGGCGACGTCCAGCAGGTAGCGGGCGTTGAAGCCGATCTCGAACGGCTCGTCGGAATAGCCGATCTCGACCTCTTCCTCGGCCTGGCCGGCTTCCATGTTGCGCACGGTCAGCTTCACCCGGTCGTTGTCGAAGGCCAGCTTCACCGAGCGGCTCTTCTCGGCCGAGATGGTGGCGACGCGGTCGACGGCCTTGGCGAACAGGCTGTTGTCGATGTCGGCCTGCTTGTCGTTGCCGCGCGGGATAACGCGCAGATAGTCCGGGAAGGCGCCGTCGATGACCTTCGACGTCAGGCTGGCCTCTCCCAGCTGGAAGCGGATCTTCTGGGCCGAGACCTGGACCTCGACCGGGCCGGAGGCGTCGTCCAGCAGGCGGCGGACCTGGTCCACGGTCTTGCGCGGCACGATCACGCCGGGGCCGCCGGCGGCGCCTTCCGGCGCGGGGGTCTCGGCCAGGGCCAGGCGGTGGCCGTCGGTGGCCACGGCGCGCAGCAGGGGCACGCCCTGTTCGGCGACGGTGTGAAGATAGAGGCCGTTCAGATAATAGCGCGTCTCCTCCGTTGAGACGGCGAACCGGGTCTTGTCGATCAGCCGGGCCAGGTCTTCCTTGGGCAGGACGTAGGACGCCCCGGCGCTGTCGGTCGACATGACGGGGAAGTCGCCCGCCGGCAGCACCGGCAGGTTGAAGCGCGAGCGGCCGGCAGACACCACCAGGCGCGGATCGTCGCCGGAATAGGTCAGCGAGACCTCGGCGCCCTCGGGCAGCTTCCTGACGATTTCGTACAGGGTGTGGGCCGGCGCGGTGATCTGGCCCTCGACCTGCACCTGGGCCTCGGCCTCGTCGACCATCTCCATGTCTAGGTCGGTGGCGGCGAAGGCCAGCCGGTCGCGCCCGGCGCTGAGCAGGACGTTGGACAGGATCGGAATGGTGTTGCGCCGTTCGACCACGCTCTGGACGTGGCCCAGGGCCTTGAGAAGCGCGGAACGTTCGATCGTAAGCTGCATGTCGTCTCGCCCGACGCGGCCCGACTCGTAACGGCCGCGGTTAAATGGCCTTGGACACTAGCGGATCAGGCGGCGAGGGCAAGGAAGGCGACACCGACCGTGCACAGAATTCTCCCTCCCCTTCATGGGGAGGGTGGTCGCGAAGCGACCGGTTGGGGGCGGCCTGAAAAGGCCGCGTCGGCCCAGATGCGCCCGATCCGGAAAGCGCCGCGTCGGCCGCCCCCACCCGACCTCGCTGCGCTCGGCCACCCTCCCCATGAAGGGGAGGGAGAATTTCACCCCCGCAGTTTCCGCGTCAGGGCTTCCACGTCGCGGGCGATCTGGTCGTCCTTGGGCATCAGCTCCTCGATCTTGCGCACGCCGTGCAGGACGGTGGTGTGGTCGCGCCCGCCGAAGCGGCGGCCGATGTCCGGATAGGAGCGGGTCGTGTGCTGCTTGCACAGATACATGGCGATCTGGCGCGGGCGGGCGACCGAGCGCGTGCGGCGCTCGCTGAGCAGGTCGGCCTGTTTCAGGCTGAAGTGCTCGGCCACCGTCTTCTGGATCTCGTCGACGGTGATGCGGCGCTCGGGCCCGCCGCGCAGGGCGGCGCCCAGCAGGGCCGAAGCCTCGTCCAGGGTGACGGCCGACAGGCGCGCGCCGGCGGCGGCGGCCAGGGTGTTCACCGCCCCCTCCAGTTCGCGCATCGAGCCGGGCGTGCGGTCGACCAGGTGGGCCAGCACCTCGGGCGCGGCCTCGCCCTTGACGACGCCCAGGGCCGACAGGGCGGCCAGGCGGTTCCTGGCCACGGCGATCTTCAGTTCGCGATCGCCCGCCTCGACCGGGCAGGTCAGGCCGGCGGCCAGGTGGCTGCGCAGGCGCGGCTCGACCTCGGTCAGGGCCATCGGCGCGCGGTCGGCCGAGAAGACGATGCGCTTGCCGTCCTCGATCAGGGCGGTCAGGGTCGACAGCAGCTCTTCCTGGGTCGAGGCCTTGCCGCCGACGAACTGGACGTCGTCCAGCAGCAGCATGTCGGCCGAGCGCAGGCTGTCCTTGAAGGCGGCGGTCGAACGGTCCTGCATCGCCTTGACGAAGGTCGACAGGAAGCGTTCGGCGGTCAGATAGACCACCTTGGCCTCGGGGCGCAGGCGCTGGGCCTCCCAGGCGATGGCGTTCAGCAGGTGCGTCTTGCCATAGCCGTAGGGGCCGCAGAAGAAGACGGGGTTGAAGTGGCCGTCGGCCCAGGTCGCGACCTGTTTGGCGATGGCCAGGGCGAAGGCGTTGCCCTGCCCCTCCACGAAACTGTCGAAGGTCAGACGCTCCTGCAGGCCGGCGGCGCGCACGGCGCGGGCCCCGTCGGCGACCGGCCCCACGGTCGGGGCGGCCACGCCGGACGAGAGGGCGGCCAGACGCGGCGTGGCGTCCACCACATTGCCGCCGGCGGCGGCGACCGCCGTGGCCGGCGGGGCCGACCCCACCTCGGCGCGGCAGCGCACCTCCAGCCGGCGATGCTGGCCGTCCAGGCCCAGCCACAGTTCGTTCATGCGGCGCAGAGCGTTCTTGCGCACCCAGTCGCGGGCGTAGGCGGTGGGCGTCACCAGGATCAGCTGGCCGGCGGAATCCATCCGCACGGCCGAGGGGGCGACATAGGAGTTGAAGGGGCCGTCGCCGATCTCGGCGCGCAGGCGCACGGACGCCTCGCTCCAGATGCGGTCGAGATCGGCGCCGCCCGACCTGCCTGCCCCGTTCGCCATCGCCGTCGCGCCCCCAACCATCGTCTCAGCCACCCGCTGCTCATCTTCACCGTTCCGCCGCGCTTCAGGGGGATGCGTCAGGGACGACTTCTCCTGCCCCGAAAAGCATGGCTTTCCGAGCGGGGTCGAACCTCTGGACAGACATCTCCCGCCGACGCGAAACAAGGTCCCGCGCCGTCTTCATCCGTGTCGGGATGGAAGTGCGTTAGAGGCCAAAACTTACGCGCCGGGGGGGTGGGGTCAACGATGATTCGTTGGTCGATTCGCAGTTAAATTGTTTGACTCCGCCAAAGCCCAATTCTGCATGGGAATTTCGGCGTTCGACGGACGACGATTAGGGGTTCGCCCCTAGGAGGACTTGGCGTCGGAATGCAAAACGGCGAAGGAGCGTTCGCCCCTTCGCCGTTGTAATACCTACACATTCCCATAACGAAACGGCGACAGCCGCTCCGTGTCCGGTCAGGCGTCGCCGATCAGGCGGCCGACAGCTTCTTCAGCTGGGCGGCCAGGCGCGAGACCTTGCGCGAGCCGGTGTTCTTGTGAACCACGCCCTTGGAAACGGCGCGCATCAGTTCGGACTGGGCCTCGACGAAGGCGGCCTTGGCGACCGCGGCGTCGCCGGCGGCCAGGGCTTCCTGGAACTTGCGCAGATAGGTGCGGACGCGCGAGCGACGCGCCTTGTTCACTTCGGTCCGCGCTTCGATCTTGCGGATCGCCTTGCGGGCGCCGGGGTTGTTGGCCATGTCAAACCTTCGAACGGAAAACGCCGCGGAGCACACGTCCACGGCGCGAAAATCTCAAGAGGGCGGGCCTATAGCCGAAAGCCCCGGAACGGTCAACGCGGACTCTTCGCGTCGTCGACGGCGACTAGGCGGTCGCCCGCATGGACCTGATAAGCCTTATTCAACCAAGCCTTGGCATGGTGCGGCGAAATCGGAAGCCGCATGTCCAGTTCCAGAGTCCGCTCCTTCGCCCTCTTCGCCCTGATCGCGCTGCTGGTCCAGGGCGTCGCCCTGGGCGCCCAGGCCCAGCCCCCCGGTCCGAAACGCTCGCCGATCGAACTGGCCCAGGCCGTCGAGCGCCGCGCCGGCGCGACCGACTTCGCCGCCCTGCGGGCCTTCGGCCGCGCGGCCGAGCAGCGCAACGACCGCGAGGGGCTGCAGCGCCTCTATCACGTCGCCTGGATCATGCTGAACCAGGGCGAGTTCGACGAGGCCGCCGACTGGAACCGCCGCCTGGCGCAGGCCGCCGACCTTCAGAAGGACAGCCGCTATATCCGCATCGCCGCCCTGAACGACCTGGTGCTGCGCTACGATCAGGGCGACACCCCGGCGGCCGACGAGATGCGCCGCCAGGCGGCCGCGGAACAGGACTGGTTCGCCAAGGCCCACGCCACGCGTATCTGGGCCCTGGCTCTGATGGACCAGGACAAGATCGGCGAGGGGCTGAAACTGCTGGCGGACGCCGACGCCTTCATCCCCGACACGGCGCCCTACGCCGACGTCGCGCGCGCCGGCCTGTGGGAGATGACCGGCATCGGCCTGATGAAGCTGAACGACATCGACGGCGCCATCGCCGCCTTCGGCCGCTTCGAGATCGACTTCGCCAATCCCGACTATCCGCGCCCGGACTTCGACGCGGTGTACAATCTGGCGCGGCTGTCGACGGGGATGGGCGACGTCCAGCAGGCCCAGCGCCTGTTCCAGATCCACCACCGGCTGACCCTGCGCGCGGGCCTGCCCAGTCTGAAGGTCTATGACGCCAATCTGTGCGCCATGGTGGCCAAGGCCCGCCAGGCGCCGAACGACGTCCTGACCTGCCTTGCGCCCTATGGGGAAGACCTGGGCCAGGCCTCCTTCCTGGCGCCCCACCTGCTGCCGACGCGCGCCATCGCCCGCGCCCAGACCGGCCGCCTGGTCGAGGCCCGGCGCGACCTGGACCAGATCCGTCGCCTGGCCGCCGCCGGCCTGTTCCGCGAGGAGGGCGCCTCGGAGTTGCCCCACGTCGAGGCCGAGATCCTGTTCGCCGAAGGCCGCCCGCGCGAGGCCTATGAACGGATGCGCGAGCACGCGCGCCAGGAGAAGATCGCCGACGCCCGTCGCTTCAGCGGCGGCATCCGCCAGGTGACGGGCGACATGCAGCAGCAGCTGGCCGAGCGCCGCGCCCAGCTGGAGACCGCGCGCGCCAACACCGATCTGCAACGCGCGGTCATCGGCGCCCAGAACTGGATCACCGGCATCGCCGTGCTGTTCCTGCTGTCGGCCGGGGTCGCCCTGTTCTGGATGTGGCGCCAGTCGCGACGCCTGCGCGAGGCGCGACGCCGGGCCGAGGCCGCCAATCGCTCCAAGTCCGAATTCCTGGCCAATATGAGCCACGAGATCCGGACCCCGCTGAACGGCGTGGTGGCCATGGCCGACGCCCTGTCGCGCGCCGCGCTGCGTCCGCGCGAGCACGAGATGGTCGAGGTCATCCGCGCCTCGGGCGTGACGCTGGAACGCCTGCTGTCCGACATCCTGGACACCGCCAAGATCGAGGCCGGCCAGATCGTCATCGAGACCGCGCCCTTCGACCTGGCCGAGACGGTGCGCGGCGCCGCGGCCCTGTATCGCCCCCGCGCGGACGAGAAGGGCGTCGCCCTGCGCGTCCAGATCGACCCGGCGCTGGACCGGGCGGTGGAAGGCGACGTCGTGCGCCTGCGCCAGGTGTTGTCCAACCTGATCTCCAACGCCCTGAAGTTCACCGACGGCGGGTCGGTGACGGTCAGCGTGGCCGACGCCGGCGCGGACCGGGTCCGCTTCACCGTGGCCGACACCGGCTGCGGCTTCGACGACGCTCACAAGACGCGGATCTTCGCCCGCTTCCAGCAGGCCGACGGCTCCATCACCCGCCGGTTCGGCGGCACCGGCCTGGGCCTGGCCATCTCGCGCGAGCTGGTCGGCCTGATGGGCGGGGAACTGGACTGCGAATCCCGTCCCGGCGAAGGCGCGCGGTTCTGGTTCGACCTGACCCTGCCGCCGGCCGCCCCGGCCGCCAGCGCCGGCGAGGCCGAGACGGCCCTTGAGGCCGCGGGCGCCGACGCCCCCCTGTCCTTCCCCGCGCGCGTCCTGCTGGCCGACGACCACCCAGCCAACCGCAAGGTGATGGAGATCATGCTGAGCGGCGTCGAGACCGAGCTGGTCGCGGTCGAGGACGGCCGGGCCGCCGTCGACGCCTTCGCAAAGGGCGGCTTCGACCTGATCCTGATGGACATGCAGATGCCGGTGATGGACGGGCTGAGCGCCACGGCGGCGATCCGGGCGCTGGAGGCCGAAGGCGACGGGCGGCGCACGCCCCTGATCATGCTGACGGCCAACGCCCTGCCCGAGCACGTCGAGGCGGCGCGCGCCGCGGGCGCGGACGGGCACCTGTCCAAGCCCATCACCCTGCAGAGCCTGCTCGACGGGGTGGCGGCGGCGCTGGAGGCGACGCGGGGCGCGGTCGCCGCGCGCGCGGCCTAGACGATCGCCTTCAAACGGACTTCAACGCGGGTCGCCGGCGTTTCCGTCGCGCGTCGAACGTTGAATTCCGCGGCCTGTTGGATCGCCGCAACGCTTTCCAATCGTTCATGAATTTCGCCGCTTTATGGTCACCTTTGCAGCGTCCTCCATAGGGCGCACTTCCGCATTCGAGGCTTCTCCCCATGCCCGCCGCGTCCCTTCTCCTGCTTGCCCTGGCCCCGACGGCGGCGACCGCCAACGTCGAGGTCGCCCAAGTCCAGACCCAGACGCCGCCCGAGGACGAGGCGGTCGCCGTCCTGCCCGACATCGTCGTCACCGGCCAGCAGCGCGGCGTGGCCCTGGGCGGCCAGGAGCCCATCGTCTCTTACGACACCACCCAGCTGCAGGCGTTCGGCGCCACCAACATCGGCGAGCTGGTGACGCTGCTGGAGGCCCAGACCCGCAGCGCCCGCGGCGGCTCGCCGGTCTTCCTGGTCAACGGCCGGCGCATCTCGGGCTTTCGCGAGATCCGCGGCATCCCGCCCGAGGCGATCGAACGGTTCGACATCCTGCCCGAGGAGACGGCGCTGTCCTATGGCTACAGCGCCAACCAGCGGGTCGTGAACATCGTGCTGAAGGCCGACTTCCGCTCGCTGACCGCCTCGGTCAACGTCAGCCGTTCGGAGCAGGGCGGCCGCACCACCACCCAGTCCGAGAACAACATCCTGCGGATCGAAGGCTCGGACCGCTGGTCGCTGGACATTAACGGTCAGACCAGCAATCCGCTGTACGAGACCGAACGCGACATCGACCGCACCGGAACGAACGTGCTGTTTGACCGGGTCGGCAACGTCACGGGCTTGAACGGCGCCCAGATCGACCCGGCCCTGTCAGCCCTGGCGGGGTCCGCCGTGACGGTGGCGGGCGTGCCCGCCTCGGCCGCCGGCGGGGCGCCGAGCCTGAGCGACTTCGTCGCCACCGCCGGGGTCGCGCGCGCCGACGACCTGAACGCCTATCGCACCCTGCTGCCGCAGTCGGACGAGGCCTCGATCGCCGGGACCTACAAGCACGACCTGAACGACAGCGTCGGCCTGACCCTGAGCGGCAGCCTGGAGGACAGCTCCAGCTTCAGCTACCTGGGCCTGCCGGGCGTGACCCTGACCCTGCCGTCCAGCAGCGGCTTCTCGCCGTTCGCCAACGACGTGCTGCTGTATCGCTATGTCGACCGCCCCGATGCGCTCAGCCGATCGGTCGACACCCGCACGGCCGAACTGGGCGGCGTTCTGGACGGCTATCTGGGCGACTGGCGCTGGACCGCGACCGGCGAATACACCCGCACCGAGACCAAGACCTCGACCGGGCGGGGCGTGGACGACGACGCTCTCCAGGCCGCGATCGAGGCGGGCGACCCGTCCGTCAATCCGTTCGGCGACATCGACGGCCTGGTCGGCGACGCCCTGCGCGACACCGCCCGCTCGGTCTCGCAGACGGCCGAAGCCGAGTTCGTGCTGAACGGCACGGCCTGGGAGCTGCCGGCCGGCGACCTGACCTCGACCTTCAAGGTGGGGGCCGAGCACCAGTCGCTGGATTCCGAGAGCGTCCGGTCCGGCGCGGCCAGCGAGCGGTCGCAGTCGCGCGACCAGGGGAATTTCCAGGCCAACTTCGACCTGCCGATCGCCAACAAGGATCGCGGCGTCCTGCCCGTGCTGGGCGACCTGTCGGCCAATCTGAACCTGCAGTACGACGAGCTGTCGGACTTCGGCGGCGTGCATGAGATCGGCGCCGGGCTGAACTGGTCGCCGTGGGAGCGGCTGTCGCTGTCGGCCAACTATTCCGACGAGGGCAAGGCCCCGACCATCCAGCAGCTGAACGACCCGTTCGTCTCCACCCCCAACACGCCGGTGTTCGACTTCGCCACCGGCCAGACGGTCGAGATCACCCAGATCACCGGCGGCGACCCCAATCTGAAGGCCGAGGACAGCCGCATCCTGAAGCTGGGGGTCAACTGGCAGCCGTTCTCGGAACGCGACCTGCGGCTGAACCTGGCCTACACCCGCACCGAGACCGACAACGAGATCTCCAGCTTCCCGGCCATCACCCCGGACCTGGAGGCCGCCCTGCCCGAGCGGTTCACCCGCGACGACGACGGGAACCTGCTGTCGATCGACGCTCGGCCGCTGAACTTCGCCAAGCGCGAGCAGCAGGACGTGCAGTGGGGCTTCAACTTCTCGCGCGCGTTCGGCGCGCCCAATCCCGCGGCGGCGGCGGGTCGGGGCCGGGGCGGAGGCCCGGGCGCGGGCGGACCTCCGCCCGGGGGTCCCCCGCCGGGCGACGGCGGATCGCGCGCCGGCGGCCCCGGCGGCCCTGGCGGTCCTGGCGGCGCCCGGATGCGCGGCGGTCGCGGATCGGCCATGCAGCCCGGACAGGGGATGTTCAACCTGTCGCTGACCCACACCTGGCGCGTTCAGGACGAGGTCGTCATCCGCGACGGCCTGGCGCCGCTGGACCTTCTGGACGGCGACTCCATCAGCGGCTCGGGCGGTCAGTCGCGCCACGAGGTGCAGCTGCAGGCCGGCGCCTTCCGGAACGGCTACGGCGCCTTTCTGAACGCCAACTGGAAGTCGGGCACGACGGTCGAGGGCGACGCCCTGGGCTCGCCGGACCTGGAGTTCTCGGACCGCACGACGGTGAACCTGTTCGCCTTCGCCGACCTGTCGCAGCGCAAGTCGCTGGTCGCGCGCTTCCCCTTCCTGGACGGCACGCGCGTCGGCGTCGGGGTGCAGAACCTGTTCGACGATCGGGTCTCGGCCACCTCCAGCGACGGCGCCCGGCCGGTCAACTACCAGGCCGACTATCTGGACCCGCAGGGCCGCGTGTTCCGCATCAACCTGAGGAAGATATTGTTCTGACGGTCGGGTCGCCGGCCATCGTCGCTCCGGGGCCGCGCAGCGGAACCCGGAGCCCAGGGCGGTCCACGCGGGGTGATGCGGTCCTGGGTTCCGGGTTCGTCCTGCGGACGCCCCGGAATGACGAGGGTGCGGACGCCTACCCGTTCTCGAACGACCGCCACCAGTCGACGAACTTCGGCAGGCCGTCGCCCAGCGCGACCCTGGGCCTGTAGCCGGTCAGGGCGTTCAGCTTGGAGATGTCGGCGTAGGTGGCGGTGACGTCGCCGGGCTGCATCGGGCGCATGATCTTGTTCGCCTGCACGCCCAGCGCGGCCTCCAGCGTAGCGATCATCTCCATCAGGCCGACCGGCTGGCTGTCGCCGATGTTGTAGATCTCGTGCGCCCCCTCGGCCGGCGGGTGGTCCAGCACGCCCAGCACCCCGTCGACGATGTCGTCGATATAGGTGAAGTCGCGCGCCATGCGCCCCTCGCCATAGACCTCGATCGGCTCGCCCCGCACGATCCGGCGCGTGAAGCTGTAGTAGGCCATGTCCGGACGGCCCCACGGGCCATAGACGGTGAAGAAGCGCAGGCCCGACTGCGGAAAGCCGTAGAGGCGGGCGTAGCTCTGGCTCAGCAGTTCGCACGACCGCTTGGTGGCGGCGTAGAGCGAGACCGGGCTGACGGTCGGATCGTCCTCCCTGAACCCCTGCCCGTCCAGCGGCCGGTCGCCATAGACCGAACTGGACGACGCATAGACCAGATGTTCGATCCCGGCGTGGCGGCAGGCCTCCAGGATCGACAGATGCCCAGCCAGGTTCGACCGCTCATAGGCGAAGGGATTGTCGATCGAGTAGCGCACCCCCGCCTGGGCGGCCAGATGCACCACCCGGTCGGCGCCGCTGTCGGCGACCAGGGCCCGCATCGCCTCGTGCTCGGCGATGTCCAGCCGCACCATGCGGAAGCCGTCGCGCCCCTCCAGCCGGGCGGCGCGCGCCTCCTTCAGGCGCGGGTCGTAATAGGCGTTGAAGACGTCGACGCCGACGACCGCCTCGCCCCGGTTCAGCAGCCGTTCGGCGACGTGCATGCCGATGAAGCCGGCCGCCCCCGTGACGATGACCGGCCGCGCCATCTCAGCCGCGCCCGATGCCGGAGTATCGGAAGCCGCGCCGCTGCATGTCCTCGGGCCGGTAGATGTTCCTCAGATCGACCAGCACCGGCTGGTTCATCAGCAGCTTGACGCGGTCCAGGTCCAGCGCCCGGAACTGGTCCCATTCGGTGACGATGACCACGGCGTCGGCGCCCTGGACCGCGTCATAGGCGCTGTCCTTCATCTCCACGCCGTCCAGCAGTTTCGCGGCCTCGTGCATCCCCTCGGGATCGAAGGCCTGGACCCGCGCGCCCGCCGCGATCAGGGCCGGCGCGATGTCCAGCGACGGGGCGTCGCGCATGTCGTCGGTGTTCGGCTTGAACGTCAGGCCCAGCAGGGCGACGGTCTTGCCCTGGACGCTGGCGCCCAGCGTCTTCTCGACCCGGCCCGCCATGGCCTGCTTGCGCGCGTCGTTGACCGCCACCGTCGCCTCGATCAGCCGCGTCGGCGCGCCATACTGCTGGGCCGTGCGGACCAGGGCGATGGTGTCCTTGGGAAAGCACGACCCGCCGTAGCCGGGGCCCGCGTGCAGGAACTTGGCGCCGATCCGCTTGTCCAGGCCGATGCCGCGCGCGACCTGCTGCACGTCCGCGCCGACCGCCTCGCACAGGTCCGCCATCTCGTTGATGAAGGTGATCTTCATCGCCAGGAAGGCGTTGGCGGCGTATTTGATCAGTTCCGACGTGCGGCGGTTGACGAACAGCAGCGGGCTCTCGTTCAGGTTCAGCGGGCGATAGAGTTCGCTCATCACCGTGCGGGCGCGCTCGGCCGCCGCGTCCTCGTTGACGCCGATGACCACCCGGTCGGGCCGCTTGAAGTCGCCGATGGCGGCGCCCTCGCGCAGGAATTCGGGGTTGGAGACCACGGCGAAGTCGGCGTCCGGATTGACCCGGCGGATGATGGCCTCGACCTCGTCGCCCGTGCCGACCGGCACGGTCGATTTGGTGACCACGACGGTGAAGCCCTGGATCAGGCCCGCGATCTCCTCGGCCGCCGCATGGACGTAGGACAGGTCGGCGTGGCCGTCGCCGCGCCGGCTGGGCGTGCCCACGGCGATGAAGACGGCGTCGGCGGTCCGGATCGCCTCGGCGCCGTCCTGGGAGAAGGACAGGCGGCCGTCGCGTACGTTCGTCTCGACCAGATCGTCCAGGCCGGGTTCGAAGATCGGGATCTCGCCCCGGTTCAGCCGCTCGATCTTGGACGGGTCCTTGTCGATGCAGACGACCGTGTGGCCGAAGTCGGCGAAACAGGCTCCCGACACCAGGCCGACATAGCCGGACCCGATCATGGCGACGCGCATACGAAGGCTCCCGTGACGAACGCCCCGCTATAGGACAGGCGCCCGCGCCGGGGCTAGACCTTGATCGGCTAAGGCGTCGCTTCGCGATCCCGGCCTCAGTCGACGGTCGGCGTGAAATCCACGTCGAAACGACAGCCGCCGTCATAGCGAGGGGCCGCTGCCTGGCACAGCGCCGCCACGCCCTGCGGCGTCGGCTTGTCGCCCGCGTCCAGCCAGCGCGACATGGCCTGGAACAGGGCGACGTACTGCGGCGCCGACAGGCGGCTGTGCTCGGCCTCGTCGGTGAAGGTCTGGACCAAGAGGTCCGACCGGCCCGCCGCCGCCACCGTCCGGCGATAGGCGGCCTCGTTGGAGACGAAGGCGGTCGGATCGGCCTTGCCGTGGATGGTCAGGGTCGGCGCCACGATCAGGCCGCTGAGCGCCGCGTCATAGGCCAGGCGCGCCTCGCCCATCGGATCGGCGGCGAACCGCTGCACGCCCGCGTTCAGGGCCGCGTCGTCGTGCGAGCCCGCATAGACCGTCGCGCTGTTGTCGAACGGATTGAGCCCGTCCAGCCGCGTCTGCACCATGTCGCGGAACAGGAAGGTGG
Source organism: Brevundimonas albigilva (assembly GCF_023573565.1). Classification (NCBI taxonomy): domain Bacteria; kingdom Pseudomonadati; phylum Pseudomonadota; class Alphaproteobacteria; order Caulobacterales; family Caulobacteraceae; genus Brevundimonas; species Brevundimonas albigilva. The sequence goes on along the minus strand of NZ_CP097649.1, from coordinate 349,799 downwards.
CCCAGACCAGGTGCGAGACCAGCTGGTCCTCCTCGATCCCGACGACGGCCAGGATGTCGGCCAGGTTGCGCTTCTGCTCGGCCGTGCGCCGGCTCTCGGCCAGGCCGACGCCGGTGCAGGCCTGGACCCGCTGGGCCAGCTGGGCGCGGGTCATCGCGCTGTCCATCGGCAGGCCCCGCCACAGCGGATACTGCGGCTCGTCCGGGGCGGGGTGGTTGTGGCAGTAGAACTGATAGACGGCGCGCAGGTCGGCGCGGAAATCATAGGCGCGGGCTCCGCCGGCCAGGACGCCGCTGGTCAGCACCACGCCGTCCCAGACCACCTGCCCCTCCGCGTCGCGGGCGTAGAGCTCGGCCGTCTTGGCCGCGACATTGCCGCCCCAGGACTGGCCGTGAAGGATCGTGCGGCGCGGCCGGCCGAAGGCGTCCCAGAAGATCCGGCGCAGGTCGTCGGTGTCCTCGGCCGCCATCCGCACGCCGTAGCCGCCCCGGCGATAGGTCGAGCCCGCCCAGGCGTAGCCCTCCTTCACCGTCATGGAGAACCGCTCCAGATCCTCCAGCGGGTCGTCGGGTTCGGGCGCGGCCGTGCGCGGCCCGCCGTGGGCGTGGACCACCAGCGTCCCGTTCCAGTCCTTGGGCACGGCGATCCAGTAATACCCCCCCTTGGCCGCCCGCCCCGACCAGCACCGCGTCTGCTGCGGCAGGAAGTCGGGACAGGCGGCCGGGTCCGGGGAGGGATCGGACGGGGCGGCGGCGGGGGCGGCGGCCTGCGTCGTCTGGGCGGCGGCGAAGGGCGCGCCGATCAGCGTCAGGGCGGCGGCGGCCGCCAGCATCGGGATCGGGCGCATCCTTCGCCTCCTCGGATCAGAACGTCTTGGAGACGTTGACGTACCAGTAGCGGCCATAGGGACGGTACAGCGATCCCAGATAGCCTTCCGACGACAGCGGCGGCTGTTCGTCGGTGATGTTGCGGGCGCCGACCCGAACCGTCGTGCCCGAGGCGAAGCCGTAGCCGTCCTCGAACTCGTACTGGCCGTACAGATTGCCGGTCAGCTGGCTGTCGACCGTCCAGGCGTCGCCCTCGGAGCTGAGGAAGCCCGTTTCGGTGACCGAGCTGATGTACTGGGTGAAGGCGCCGACCTGCCACGGGCCCTGCGACCAGGTGAACGAGCCCGACACCCGCCATTCCGGCCGGCCGTTGCGGGCCAGCAGGGTTTCCGAGATCGGCAGCGGCGTGTTCTCGTTGATCAGGCCCTGTTCGCGCGCCTCGAACAGCGATTCAACCAGCGGGCCGGCCGAGCGGTTGAATTCCATCAGATGGGCCGCGTTCAGGCTGGCGCGGAAGTCGCCCCAGGGCGTGCCGCGCAGCCGCCATTGCATGCCGATGTCCAACCCCTCCACCGTCTGCGGCAGCAGATTGATGAACTGGTCCTCGATCGAGGTGATCTGGCCCACGGGGGTGATGCCGCTGCCTTCGAAGAAGGCGATGTCGTCGGCCGTCACCGGGGCGCGGTTGACGTTGTCGTTGGTCGTGCCCTGCAGGATGTTCAGATAATCCAGCACGACGTTGGACTGGGCGCCCAGCAGGCCGACGATCTTCTCCTGTTCGATCTTCCAGCGGTCGATGGTGAAGGTGAAGCGGCCGAACTGCTCGGGGATGAACCAGGGCTGGAACACCAGGCCGATCGACTGGTTGGTGCTTTCCTCGGGCTCCAGCTCCGGGTTGCCGGACACCAGCAGCGAGGCGCTGGCGGGCTGGGAGCATTCGTTGAAGTTGTCGATCCGGCCCAGGCGCAGGTCCGCCTCGCAGCGGATGTAGTCGTTGTTGGTCGACAGGCGCGCGTACTGGGCCGCATTGGTCTGTTCCAGGTTCGGCGCGCGGAACCCTTGCGAATAGGACCCGCGAACGCGAACGCCGTCGATGATGTCCCAGGCCATCGCGATCTTCGGCTTGGCGACGTCGCCGAAGTCCGAATAGTGCTCGTACCGGCCGGCGATCTGGAAATCGAGGCTGCGCACCAGCGGCACGTTCATCTCGGGCGAGACCACCGGCACTGCGAACTCGACATAGGCCGAATAGACCTCGCGCTCGCCGTAGGTGTCGGGGTTGGAGCTGACGGCGGCGATGTTCGAGATGCTGGTTTCGCCGCTGATCATGTCGACGAAGACGTTGGTGCCGTCCAGGTCCTCGTCGCGGTCGTCGCGCTGGGTCTCCTTGCGGGCCTCGACGCCCAGGGCGACCCCCACCGGCCCGCCCGGCAGGGTGAACAGGTCGGGACGGCTCACCTTGAAGTCCCAGAGCGCCAGGGTCGTCTTGGACACCCGCGTCAGGTCGGTGCTGATGGCGTCGATCGCGGTCTGCGAACTGGGCGTGCAGTCGCCGCCGCTGGTGTCGTCGACGCAGCCGCCGCTGAAGGGGTTGTAGGCGTCGGGCGTCGACAGGGCCAGGCTGGCCTGCAGCGCCGTCAGGTTGATGGCGTTGGAGGTGTCCGTCGCCTCGGCCTCCGAATACAGGATGGCGCTTTCCCAGTCGAAGCCGCGCCATTCGCCGCGCAGACCGCCCAGGATGCGCGACTGCCAGTTGTCGACGTCAACGACCTGCTCGCCCACGTCGTTGAAGCGATAGCGGACCAGCTTCACGTCTGTGCCCTCGGCCGGAACATTGCTCAAGCCCGGCAGGCGGTTGGGGTTGACCGTGCCGTCGGCGAAGGTGATCGGCCCAAACGGGTTCCAGTAGTTGCTGGCCGGAATCCACAGCGGGTTCAACAGGATGGTGGCGGGCTGGATGTTCTGGGTGGTGGCCGTGTAATAGCCCAGCTCCCCGAAGGCGGTGACGCCGTTGTCCAGGTCGTAGTGGCCCGAGACGAACAGGTTCAGCCGCTCGACGTCGGGCGAGACGGTGGCGCCCCGCGCGCCGTCGTAGCGCAGGTCGCGCGCGGCGGCGCTGCTGTAGCTGATGTTGCCGCTGGCCAGGCAGACGTCGCCGCCGATCGGCGCGGTGCACCCCAGGGCCGAGGGCTGGTTGTGGAAGGCGCCAGCGGCGGAGGTCAGGTTGGTCGTGCCCTGGCGGACCCGGAACGGCGTCTGGAAGTTGGCCCACGACGTATAGGACGAGCGCGCGTCCGGATCGGTCGACGTCTCGTATCCCGGCACGTCGGCGAACAGGGCGCGGCGATCGTCCGAGGCGGTGTAGTCCATGTCCTCGGCGCGCTGGGCCGTGCGGTCCGTATAGTCCAGGAAGCCCGAGATGTTGCCGCGCTCGAAGTCCTTGCCGGCGAACAGGCCCAGGGTGAACTCGCGTCGGTGCGTGCCCTCGGCCCCGCCGTACTGGGCCTTCATCTCCAGGCCGTCGAAGTCTTCCTGAAGCACGGTGTTGACCACGCCGGCCACGGCGTCCGCGCCGTAGATGGCCGCGGCGCCGTCCAGCAGGACCTCCAGCCGCTCCAGCCCCGAGACCGGGATGGCGTTGGAGTTGTAGCTCAGCACCGGCACCGTGCCGGTGTCCGACGTGCCCTGGCTGGTCGGATGCTGGACGATGCGGCGGCCGTTCAGCAGGACCAGGGTGTTGCCGACGCCCAGCGAGCGCAGGTTGACCGAATTGACGTCGCCGCGGGCCGCGTTCGAGGTCTGGGGGTTGTTGGCGCTGGAGAACAGCACGTCGCCCATCTGGGGAATGGAGCGCAGCAGGTCGTCGCCGCTGACCGCGCCGGTCGCGACGATCTCTTCCTGCGTCACGACGGTGACCGGCAGGGCGGCCGTGGTCGAGGCGCCGCGGATCTGGGAACCGACGACCACGATGTCCTCGACCTGGGCGGGCTGGCCGTCCGTCGCCGGGTCCGCCTCCTGGGCCAGGGCCGCGCCGGCCGACATCAGCAGGACGGCCGAGGCCGCGCCCGCCCTCAGGGTGAACTTGGACTGCATCTTCATGTCTCCTCCTCCCGGGCCGCCGTTGTCGCCGACGGTCCCGCCTTCAAAAGTTCGCCCGCGCGGTCAGTCGTCCGCGAGGACCAGGTCGTCGCCCGGCCCGGCGGCCGGATCGGGTTTGGCCGCGATGGGCGCGGGTTGGCCGTTCAGCGCGGCGTGCAGGGCGTCGCGGTCCAGCTGGCCCTCCCAGCGCGCGACCACCACGGTGGCCACGGCGTTGCCGATGAAGTTGGTCAGGGCCCGGCACTCGCTCATGAAGCGGTCGATGCCCAGGATCAGCGCCATGCCCGCGACCGGCACGTCCGGCACCACCGACAGGGTGGCCGCCAGGGTGATGAAGCCCGCGCCGGTGATGCCCGCCGCGCCCTTGGACGACAGCATGGCCACCAGCAGCAGCGTGATCTGCTGCCAGATCGTCAGGTCGATGTTCAGCGCCTGGGCGATGAACAGGGCCGCCATCGTCATGTAGATGTTGGTGCCGTCCAGGTTGAACGAATAGCCGGTGGGCACGACTAGGTCCAATCGACATTCAGGGATTCACGTGCGGCCTGATGCGTGATTCATAGGTCTCCGCTTTGGCGGAGGTCATCGATGGGCGTGAAGCGTTATGAACTGGACGAGGCGCAGTGGGCTCGTATTGAGCCGCTGCTGCCGGGGAAGGCGTCGGATCCCGGTCGGACGGGGTCCGACAACCGGCTATTTGTGAACGGGGTGCTCTGGGTGCTGCGGTCCGGCGCTCACTGGCAGGACCTTCCCGAGCGCTACGGCAAGTGGAAGACGGCACACAAACGCTTCAGCCGCTGGGCGGCGGCGGGGGTCTGGGAGAAGGTGTTCGACGATCTGATCAAGGACCGGGACAACCAGTATCTGATGCTGGACTCAACGCTTGTGCGGGCTCACCAGCAGGCGACGACCGGTCGGGGCAGCGGCCGTAAAAAGGGGGCCTCGATCCGGCTGTGGGGCGTTCCAGAGGCGGACTGACGACCAAGGTCCACATGGCCTGCGACACGCTCGGGCGGCCCGTTCGCTTCCTCATCGCAGCCGGTCAGAGCCACGACATCCTCGCCGTGCCGGCCCTTCTGGAAGGCCATCGCCCTGCCGCCGTGCTCGCCGACCGCGCCTATGACGCCAACAGCCTTCGCCGTCACCTGGACCAGATCGGAGCCGAGGCCGTCATCCCTTCGACCCGCTCACGAAAGGTCCCGATCCCGCACGATCCGCTGGTCTACAGGCTCCGCAATCGGGTCGAGCGCTGCTTCAACAAGCTCAAGCACTTCCGCCGCTTCGCCACCCGGTTCGACAGGCTCGCGCGCCACTACCTCGCCTTCATCCACATCGCCGCCTCCATGCTGTGGATGCGGTGAATGTCGATTCATCCTAGGCCGACCACCGACTTGGCCGCGCCGGCGCGCTCCATCTTGGCGATCAGGCTGGGCAGGGCCGCCTCGGAGCTGGAGGTGCCCAGCACCAGCAGCAGCTCTTCCTTCAGGTAGCGGATCAGCTTCAGGATGTTGAAGCCGTTGGCGATGGCGACCAGCCCCAGGACGCCCACCACGAAGATGATCGACGTCAGGTAGAAGGTGGCGATCAGGGCGGCCAGATTGGCGATCGAGGCGATGCCGTAGGCCCCGATGGTGAAGGCGAAGGCCCCGAAGGCGCCGATCGGCGCGGCCTTCATGACGATGGCCACCAGCTTGAAGACGGCGATGCTCAGCGTCTCGAACAGGTCCAGCACCGGCTGGGCGCGCTCGCCGATCAGGGCCAGGGACACGCCGAACAGGATCGACACGAACAGGACCTGCAGGATGTTGCCGGTCGAGAAGGCGCTGACCAGGGTGTCGGGGATGACGCCCATCAGGAAGCCGACGATGGTGCTCTCGTGCGCGGCGGCGGCGTATTGCTCGACCGCGCCGGCGTTCAGCGTGGCGGGATCGATGTTCAGCCCGTGGCCGGGACGCACGATGTTGGCGATGATCAGGCCCACGATCAGGGCCAGGGTCGAGAAGGTCAGGAAATAGGCGAAGGCCTTGGCCGCCACGCGCCCGACGCTGCCCAGGTCGCGCATCCCGGCGATGCCGGTCACGATGGTCAGGAAGATCACCGGGGCGATGACCATCTTCACCAGCTTGATGAAGCCGTCGCCCAGCGGCTTCAGGCTCTCGCCGAAGACCGGCCAGAAGTGGCCGATCATCGCCCCCAGGGCGATGGCGATCAGCACCTGGAAATACAGGTGGCGATAGAACGGCCGGCGGACGGCCGGCGCGGTCTCGGAAGGGACTGGGATCACGAAAGGCTCCTGATGTGCGGGACGGTTTCCCGCAGTCTCCTCGACAGGCGCGATCTTCGCCACGCTCCGTGAGAGGACTATCGAGGAAGCGTCGGAGATCGACCAACCGCACTCGACGATTATTTCAGTTCGTTGATTAGGCTGGATATTGTCTCAATTCCGCCCTCAGTCGGGACGGCGAAAGTGCGATTTATCGCCCGCCCGCCTGGCGTCATCGTGCGATTTTTCGCACAATGTCGGCATGACCCACGCCGCCGCCCGCCGTTCGATTCCCGCCCTGCGCCGGGGCTGGATGCTGTTCGTCGCGGTCTGGCTGGTCGCGGCCGTCGTGGCGGCCCTGGGCGCCGGAGAGGCCGCCCGCCGCAACGCCCAGGCGGAGCTGGCGCGTCAGGCCGAGGCCGCCGCCGCCCTGCACGCGGCGGTCCTGCGCAGCGAGCTGGAGAAGCACCGCTCCCTGCCCCTGGCCCTGGCCGGCGACCCGGACGTGGAGCGGCTGCTGGAAACGCCCGGCGTCGCCCAGGTGGAGCGGGTGAACCACAAGCTGGAGGATCTCGCGCGCCAGACGCGGGCGGCGGCCATCTACGCCATCGACGCCGGGGGCCGCACGCGCGCGGCCAGCAACTGGCGCCTGCCGACCAGCTTCGTCGGCGCCGACTACGCCTTTCGCCCGTATTTCATCAACGCCATGAGGAACGGCCGGGCCGAGTTCTTCGCCCTGGGGACGGTGTCGGGGCGGCCGGGCCTCTATCTGGCGCGGCGGGTCGACCGCGCCGACGGAAGGCCGCTGGGCGTGGTGGTGGTGAAGGTCGAGTTCGACGCCCTGGAGGCGGAATGGCGCGCCTCGGGCGAACCGGCCTATGTCGTCGATCCGGGCGGAGTGGTCCTGATCACCAGCGTGCCGGACTGGCGGTTCCGCACCACCCAGCCGCTGGACGAGCGCCGTCGGCGCCTGACCCTGATCGACCAGACGCTGCGGCCCGAGTCGTTGCGCCCCCTGCCCTTCGCCACGCCGCAGGGCGACCGGCCCCGCCTGGTCCAGGCCTCGGTCGGCGCCGGGGAGCAGCGCTGGATGCACGCCCAGGTCGGCACGGCGACGCCGGGATGGACCCTGCACCTGCTGTCGCCCAGCCGGGGGGCGATCGACGTGGCCGTCGGCGCCGCGCGCGCCCTGGCCGCCCTGGTCGTGACCCTGATCGCGGGGCTGGCCGCCGTCCTGCTGCGCCGCCGCCAGCAGGCCCGCGCCCGCGCCCGCGCCGAGGAGGAGGCGCGGCTGGAGCTGGAGCGGCGCATCGACGAACGCACCCGCGAACTGCGCGACGCCAACACCGCCCTGAACCGCCAGATCGAGGAGCGCCGCCGCGCCGAGGCCGCGCGCGAACTGCTGCGCGACGAACTGGTGCAGGCCAGCAAACTGGCCGCCCTGGGCCAGATCGTGGCCAGCGTGGCCCACGAGATCAACCAGCCGGTCGCCGCCATCCAGACCCAGGCCGAGACCGCCGGCGTCCTGATGGACCGGGCCGAGCCCGAACGGGCGCGCGGCGCCCTGGCGCGGATCGGCGACCTGACCCAGCGCATCGGCGCCATCACCCAGGAACTGCGCGTCTTCTCGCGCAAGACCGATCCGAAGATCGAGCCCGTGCGCTTGGAGGACGCCATCCACGGCGCCCTGCTGCTGACGCGCGGGCGGCTGGACGAGGGCGGGATCGAACTGATCCGGCGGGGCGACGCCGACGTGAAGGTGCGCGCCGACCGCTTCCGGCTGGAGCAGGTCATCGTCAACCTGGTCAAGAACGCCGCCGAGGCGCTGGAGGGCCGCCCCGGCGCGCGCCTGATCCTGGCGGTCGAGCACGACGCCGATCGCGTCCGCCTGATCGTGGCCGACAACGGGCCGGGCGTGCCCCCCGCGGTGCGAGACCAGCTGTTCACCCCCTTCGTCACCACCCGCGCCAACGGCCTGGGCCTGGGCCTGGTCATCTGTCGCGACATCGTGGCCGGCTTCGGCGGCGAGCTGGACCTGCTGGACAGCCAGGACGGCGCGACCTTCGCCGCCACCCTGAGGAAAGCCTGATGAGCTTCGACCATCCCGCATCGGTCGCCCTGGTCGAGGACGACGCCGACTTCCGCCAGGCCCTGGTCGAGCGCCTGACGCTGGAGGGCTGCGACGTGCGGGCCTTCTCCGCGGCCGAGCCGGCGCTGAAGGTCCTCGACGCCGACTTCCCCGGCGTGGTCGTCACCGACCTGCGGATGCCGGGCCTGGATGGGCGCCAGCTGCTCAGCCGTCTGCAGGCGCTGGACCCGACCCTGCCCGTCATCCTGATCACCGGCCACGGCGACATCGCCGACGCGGTCGCGGCCATGCACGACGGCGCCTATGACTTCGTGGCCAAGCCGTTTCCGTTCGAGCGGCTGCAGGACAGCCTGAAGCGAGCCCTGGAGAAGCGCGGCCTGGTGCTGGAGAACCGCCGCCTGGCGGCCATCGCCGCCGAGGGGGGCCAGGAGCTGCCTCTGGCCGGATCGTCGCGCGCGGTCACCGCCCTTCGCGCCACCATCGCCCAGATCGCCGACGCGCGCATGGACGTGCTGATCGAGGGCGAGACGGGGACGGGCAAGGAGGCGGTGGCGCGGGCCCTGCACAATGGCGGCCGGCGCAGGCTGGCGCCCTTCGTGGCGGTCAACTGCGGCGCCCTGCCCGACGGCCTGATCGAGAGCGAACTGTTCGGGCACGAGCTGGGCGCTTTCGCCGGAGCCCTGCGCCGCCGCGTCGGCCATGTGGAGCGCGCGCACAACGGGTCGCTGTTCCTCGACGAGGTCGAGAGCATGCCGCTGGGCGTCCAGGTCAAGATGCTGCGGGTGCTGGAGGAGCGCGAGGTCCATCCGATCGGCGCCAACGAACCGCGCGCGCTGGATTTGCGGGTGCTGGCCTCGTCCAAGGTCGACCTGGGCGAGGCGGCCAAGGCGGGGACGTTCCGCGAGGATCTGTATTACCGGCTGAACGTGGTGCGGCTGCGCGTGCCGCCGCTGCGCGAGCGACGCGAGGACATCCCCCTGCTGTTCGCCCACTTCCTGCGCCGCGCCGCCGATCGCCACGGGGTGGAGCCGCCGGCGGTCGACGATGCGATCCGGCGGCGCCTGCTGGAGGCCGACTGGCCCGGCAACATCCGCGAACTGGCCCATTACGCCGAGCGCGTCGCCCTGTCGCTGGAAGAGACGGCCCGTCCCGCCGACGAGGGGCTGAGCCTGCCCGAACGTCTCAACCGCTTCGAGGCCGACCTGCTGCGCGCGGCGCTGGAGGCCCATCGCGGCGACATCGCCGCCGTCCTGGCCGAGATGCGGGTGCCGCGAAAGACGCTGTACGACAAGCTGCAACGCCACGGGCTGAAGCCCGCGGCGTTCAGATCGGGCAGTTAACGCGTCCTTCCGGGGCGCTCGAGGAGCGAACCCGGAACCCAGGAGGCGTGCGCCGGCCCTGGGTTCCGGGTTCTCCGCTGCGCGAAGCCCCGGAATGACGCCTAAAGGGTTAGGCTTATTCGTAGCCGTGGGCCGCCTCGTTGATGACCTGCGAGGGCATGTTGGAGAAGTCGACGGCCACCGGATTGGCGACCTTGGCCTGGTAGGTGCGCAGCACGTGCGTCAGGCGGCGGCGCACCTCGCGCTCGGCCTCGGTGCCGGCGTCCAGCGCCAGCGGGGCCAGGCAGAAGTCGATGATGGCTTCGGTTCGGGTCAGCGGTTCCATGATGGGTCCTTTCCTCAAGCCGCGTGGGTGAACTGGGCGGTCTCGGTCGAGTCCTTCAGCGCCGTCGTGGACGACGTGCCGTTGGAGATGACCGTGGCGACCTGGTCGAAATAGCCGGTGCCGACCTCGCGCTGGTGGCGGGTGGCGGTGTAGCCGCGCGCCTCGTTGGCGAACTCGCGCTGCTGCAGTTCCGAATAGGCCGCCATGCCGTTGTCGCGATAACCGTCCGCCAGCTCGAACATGGAGTTGTTCAGGGCGTGGAAGCCGGCCAGGGTCACGAACTGGAACTTGTAGCCCATGGCCCCCAGCTCGCGCTGGAACTTGGCGATGGTGGCGTCGTCCAGCTTGGCCTTCCAGTTGAACGACGGCGAGCAGTTGTAGGCCATCAGCTTGCCGGGGTGCTGCTTCTGGATCGCTTCGGCGAACTTCTTGGCGTCGTCCAGGTCGGGGTGCGACGTCTCCCACCACAGCAGGTCGGCGATGTTGGCGTAGGACAGGCCGCGCGCGATACAGTGGTCCAGGCCCGTGCCTTCCTTGAGGCGGAAGAAGCCCTCGGGCGTGCGATTGTCGCGGTCGATGAAGGGCTGGTCGCGCTCGTCGATGTCCGAGGTGATCAGCTGGGCGCTTTCGGCGTCCGTGCGGGCGACCGTGATGGTCGGCGTGCCGCAGACGTCGGCGGCCAGGCGCGCGGCGACGAGGTTGCGCTCGTGCGCCTGGGTCGGGATCAGCACCTTGCCGCCCAGGTGGCCGCACTTCTTCTCGCTCGCCAGCTGGTCCTCGAAGTGGACGCCCGCGGCGCCCGCCTCAATGAAGGCCTTCATGATCTCGAAGCTGTTCAGCGGGCCGCCGAAGCCGGCCTCGGCGTCGGCGACGATGGGGGCGAACCAGTCCCGCTTGGCCCCGCCCTCGGCGTGCTCGATCTGGTCGGCGCGCTGCAGGGTGCGGTTGATGCGGCGGCACAGTTCGGGCGCGGCGTTGGCGGGATACAGCGACTGGTCCGGATACATGGCGCCGGCCGTGTTGGCGTCGGCCGCGACCTGCCAGCCCGACAGATAGATGGCCTTCAGGCCCGCGCGGACCATCTGCATGGCCTGGTTGCCGGTCACCGCGCCCAGGGCGTTGATGAAGGGCTCGTCGTGCAGCAGTTGCCACAGGCGGTTGGCGCCGCGCTCGGCCAGCGAATAGGTGATCGGCACGGAGCCGCGCAGGCGCAGGACGTCCTCCGGCGTGTAGGGGCGCTCGATGCCGTCGAAGCGGCCGGCGGGGGACGGAACCAGGTCGGCGAAGGTGGTCATGATCGATCTCGTCTCTGGAAAGGCGCGGCCGGGGCCGCCGTCTCAGGGACAAGAACACGCCAGTGTCACGAACGATACATGGCAACCGCGAATGGCGAAGTCATGATGTCACAATATGACTTTGCTTTGTCGATCCAAAAGTGACATTCTGTGACCATGGACACGGCGGCGGATCGCAAGCTTTTCCTCGGCGCGCGGCTGAAGCGGCTGCGGCGCGACCTGTCGCTGACCCAGACGGCGATGGCCGCCGACCTGGGCGTTTCCCCCAGCTATCTCAACCACATAGAGCGGAACCAGCGGCCGGTGTCGGCCCAGCTGCTGCTGCGGCTGGCCGAGACATACGACGTCGACCTGCGCACCCTGAACCAGGGCGGAGAGGCGGACGAGGCGCGGCTGGCCGAGGCGCTGGCCGACCCGCTGTTCAAGGGCCTGTCCGTCCCGCGCCACGAACTGCTGGAGCTGATCGAGGAGGCGCCGGGCGCCGCCGACGCCCTGCTGCGCCTGTATCGCGCCTTCGACGACCAGCGCGCCCGGGCCCGCGCCGCCGCCGACACCGGCGAGGGCCTGCTGGAGGCCAGCCCGGCCGACTGGGTGCGCGAATACGTCCAAGCGCGCGGCAACCACTTCCCCGAACTGGACCAGATGGGCGAGGCGCTGGCCGAAGCTCTGGCCGCCGACGCCCCCGCGCACGGCGACGGCTTCGAGCCCGCCGCCCGCCAGCGGCTGGCGGCGAAGCACGACCTGGGCGTCCGCACCCTGCCGGCCGAGGTCATGGTGGAATGGACCCGCCGCTTCGACCTGCACCGCCGCCGCCTGCTGTTGTCCGACACCCTGGGCCCGGCCTCGCGCGCCTTCGCCATCGCCTACCAGCTGGCGCTGGCCGAGCACGGCCCCGCGCTGAACGCTCTGGCCGGGGCCGCGAACGCGCCGGACGAGGCGACCCGCGCGCTGCTGAAGGTGGCGCTGACCAACACCCTGGCCGCCGCGACCCTGATGCCCTACGCCGCCTTCCAGCGCGCGGCCGAGGCTGCCGGCTACGACATGGCGCGGCTCCAGGCCCGTTTCGGCGTCAGCTACGAACAGGCGGCGCACCGGCTGACCACCCTGTCGCGGCCGTCGGCGCGCGGCGTCCCCTTCTTCCTGATGCGGGTGGACCAGGCGGGCAACATCTCCAAACGCTATGCCGCCGGCGCCTTTCCCTTCTCGCGCTTCGGCGGCGCCTGCCCGCGCTGGCGGCTGCATTCGGCCTTCCGCACGCCGGGCCGGATCGTCACCCAGATCATCGAGACGCCGGACGGAAACCGCTGGTTCACCTTCGCCCGCACGGTCGAGCGCCAGGGCCACGACGGCTACGGAGAGGCGCACGACCTGGCCGTCGGCCTGGGCTGCGAACTGCGCCACGCCCACCGCCTGGCCTATGCGCGCGGCCTGGACCTGGAGCGGCCCGACGCCACCCCCATCGGGCCGGCCTGCCGCCTGTGCCACCGCCACCCCTGCGCCGAACGCGCCGCCGCCCCCATCGACCGCCCGCTGGCGGTGGACGACTGGTCCAAGTCGGTCAGCCCCTATCCGTTCGCGGCGGGGTGAGGGGTAAGACCCGACCTCACGTCCGTGCGGGCGAAGTCGTCGCCGACGTAAAGCAGCGGGCAATCGGCCGAAACCGCCGCCTCATAGGAAAAGCAGTCGCCGAAGTTCAGCCCGGCCGGATGCGCGCCCTTGCCCCACCGGCCGTAAGCCCGCGCGACGCGTCGCGCCGCAGCCGGCGTGACGGCCGCCTCTTCGAAGCCCAGACCGTCGATCAGCGCCTGCATCTCCTCGCCCAGTCCCCTGCGCGCGGCGACGATCAGGGCCTCGGCGACGGTGGCCGTCGAAATCCGCAAGACGTCGGCTTCCTCCAACGCCTCGGCGCAGGCGTCCGCCTCCGGCTCGCCCAACAGGATCGCCATCAGGGCGGAGGTGTCGACCGCGATCATTCGGGCAGGCCGTCCGCCCCATAAAGAAAGTCCTGGCTGCGGGAGGCGGCCGGTCCGTCAACCGCAGCGGCCTTGACGCCGGCCGATTGGCGCACCGTCTTCAGAAGCGTGCGGCGCGCGTCCCGATCCGGCGCAGCCCGCATCGGAGCCAGCCTCACCGCCGGATGGCCGTGCCGGGTCAGCACCACCTCTTCACCCGCTTCGGCCCGCCGGACCAGGTCGGTCAGCTGGCCCTTGGCGTCCGTCACAGAAACTTCCATGGGTCCGCTCCTTCCGGGCCAATATGGACCATTGAATGGTCCATAACAAGAGCGCATCCGCCTCAGTGGCTGAGCAGCAACCAGGCGGGGCAGCGGGCGATCAGGGCCTGGGTGACGCCGCCCAGCACCCATTCGCGCAGGCGGGAATGACCCCAGGCGCCGGCGACGACCAGGTTGGCGCCCGTCTCCTCCACGCAGGCCAGCAGCCGGTCGCCCGCCGGGCGGTCGTCGGCGATGCGGACCTCGCCCTCGGCCGCTGCGCCGTGGCGACACAGCCAGTCGGCCACGTCCCGCACCCGCGCCTGGGCCGCGTCCGCCTGGTCGGGGGCGCAGATTTCGACCACCCGCACGGCCTGGGCCCGGCGCAGCAAAGGCAGGGCGCCGGCGGTCGCGCGCTGGGCCTCGCGCCCGTCCTGCCACGCGACCAGGGCGACGCCGTCCAGCGGCGCGGCCTGGGCCTGCGGCGGGGCGATCAGGACCGGACGGCCGGCGGCCATGACCAGGTCGCCCGCATCCGGGGCGCGATAGGGGCGGCGGCCCCCTTCGCGGCCGATCAGCAGCAGGTCCGCGGCGCGCGCCTGACGCGCCAGCCAGGCCGCCGGATAGCCGATCTGCGCGCGCCAGGAATGGCGTACGTTCGCCGCCTCGGCCGTCGCCGCGAAGCGGGCGCGGGCCTCGGCCAGTTCGGCGGCGGCCTGGTCGCGCCGCAGGGACAGGATTTCGCCGGCCATGCCGCCCACCGCGGCGACGTCCGCCAGGGGCGGCTCGGCCTCGCTGACCGAGACGCCGATCACCTCGGCGTCCAGCGCCCGCGCCAGATCGCAGGCGAAGCCGATCCGCGCGACATTGTCCGGCTCGTCGTCCACATAGACCATCAGATTGGCGCAGGTCATGGCCAGGCTCCTTTGTGTTCGAAGCCTGGATGCGCCCGCCCGGGCCGCCGCGCCTTGATCCGCATCAATCCCTGGACGCGGCGACCTAGATCAGCACGACCCGCCCGCCGTCCATGCGAAAGGCGACGCCGGTGCGCTGGAACAGGCGGGCGACGACGGCGGCGGGGTCGGCCGCGCCCTGGTCCAGCAACTGTTCGACGCCCAGGCGCAGCGAGGGGTCGCGCGACACGCCGGTCAGGGCCGACAGCCATTCCTCGCGCGTCAGGACGCCGTCCGGCTGGGCCAGCAGGGGCTTGATGAAGTCGAACCAGTCGCCGCCGGTCCGGGCCTTCTGCGCGCCCTCGGCCGCCATGGCGAACACGGCGCCGCAGGCGTAGTGCGCCCGGTGCTCGCCCCGGTCTGCGGCGGTGACGACCGAGCGCCCCTGGGTCAGCCGCACGCAGTCGTCCACCTCGGTCTGCAACTCGGCCCGGGCGTCATAGGCGGGGTTCAGCGTCTTCAGCGCCCGCACCGCCATCAGGTCGGCGCCGCCCTCGGTGATCCACATGTCGCGGGCGTATTCATAGCGCACCGCCTGCCCCAGCCAGAAATGCGCGCCCTCGTGGCCGATGAACCAGTGGGCGCGGTCCAGCGCCTCCCGGTCGGGGTTCAGCACCCCTTCCCCCTCGAAGCTCATGGAGATCATGCCCGGCAGGACGCTGCCGCCCATGCTGGACAGGGACCTGGTCGGGCCGGTCCAGCTGACCATCAGGGTCGGGGCGTCGCCCGGCGCCGGCCCCAGCCGCCGGGCGTAATAGCCCATGACGCGCGGGGTGAAGCCGGCCAGTTCGTCGCCCAGCCAGCGCGGCAGGCCGGGATCGACCACGGTGGTCACGCCGTCGCCCTGGCGGGTCGTCGCCTCGCCGAACAGCACATAGGTCTCGGCCTCCACGGCCGTGACCTCGGCCCGCCGTTCGCCCTTGAACAGCACCGGCCCGGCCGCGTCGCGCCAGGTCACGCGCGCCGGCCCGCCCGGCACGGCGACCCCGTTCAGGTCGCGCGGCAGGTCGCGGGCGGCGGCGGCGGCCTCCAGCGGGATGACGTCGAACTGTTCGGAATAGAGGGCCACGGTCCCGTCCGAGAAGACCAGCGCCGGGTCGTAGGCCGCCTCCAGGTCGCCGGGGCGCGGCCGCATCCGGATGCTGACGCGACGCGGCACGGGCCCGCCGTCGGTCGACCGCAGCACGTCATAGTCCCCGACACGCTCGATCGTCACGCCCGGCGTCTGGACCGTCCACCAGTCCGGCCGCCACGGCCGGCGGCTGTCGCGCAACAGCGCCGAGTTGAAGAAGGCCCACGCCGGCGCGTCGCGATCCAGCACATAGTCCACGCTCCAGTCGTCGCCGTCGCGCACCACCGAGACCTCGACCCTCGGCGCCTGCTGGGCGGACGACGGGGGCGGCGCGGCGACGGGGGCGCAGGCCTCCACGCACAAGGCGGACAGGGCCAGGAAGGACGCGGCGAGGGCCGGGCGACGGGGCATTCGGATCTCCACTGACAGGAAGAGGTCCAACGGCTTAGGTCGGCGGCGCGCCCGCGTCACCTTAAGCCTTGGTCATCCTCCGGCGGCGTCCAGAGCGCGCCGGGCGGCGTCCAGTTCCCCGGCCATGACCGCCTTCAGCCGTTGGGGGGCCAGGATGGTCGCCTGTTCGCCCCAGGTGAACAGGTGCCAGGCCAGTTCGCGCATCCCCGAGGCGCGGAAGCGCACGATCACCGACCCGTCCGGCTGGTCCTCGAAGCTCTGGGTCGGGTGCCAGCGCCAGCCGCGCGCCTCGGCCGCGCCCTCGGGCGAGATGCGCAGGACCACGTCCTCGATCTCGTCCTGATAGATGCCGAAGGACTGGCTGGCGAAGACGGTCAGGTCGAAGTCGGCGGGCGGGGCCGCCACGCCCTCCTGCGGGGCGACGTGGCTCATCCGGTCCAGGCGGAAGGTCTGGATGCGGCCCGTCTCGCGGTCGGCGGCGACCAGATAGTTGGCGCGGCCGAACATGACGCCGCACGGGGCCACGCTGCGCCGTCGCGGCTCGGCGCCCGGTCGGCAATAGGTGAACCCCAGCGGCTGCTGCGCCAGGACCGCCGCGCGGATCGCCGTCAGCATGGCCTCGTCCGCCGAGGGGCGCGGCCCGGCCTGGACGGCGATGGTCTCGGCCCGCACCAGGGCCTCCAGGTCCGGCGCCATCCGGTTCAGCGTGGTCGAGCGCATGGCCGCCTTGATCTTGCGCTCCAGCCCCTGCAGGGCGGCGGCCCGCACGGGTTCGCCGGCGGCGGTCAGGGCCGCGGCCGCCTTGGTCAGCTCCAGCATCTCGGTCGCGGTCGGCGCCTGTTCGAAGGCCGACAGCCCGCCCCGGATGCGCCAGCGCTTGGTCGGCGGGTCCGACACCTCGTCCACCTGGGGGAACAGCATCAGCACAGCGTCACGCATCCGCTCGGCGGTGCGGCGGCCCACGCGCATCTCGCGCGCCATCTCGTCGATGGTCAGGCCCTCGGCGCTGGCGGCCATGCGCCGCGCCAGTTCGATCACCATCGCCGCCTTGTCGTGCCGCACCGCGCGCCCTCGAAATGATACGTCCGTTTCTGGCGCAATGCTGCTCCATAACGTCCTCATCGACAAGAGGCGAACGCTTCAGGAGATCCTCACATGGCCCGCTTCCGCCCCCACCCCGCCCACGCCGCCGTCAACGCCGAACGCTACATCATCGTCCCGTGCGAGGCCGACGGCTGCGCCGACCTGGCCGTCATCTGGGACCGGCTGGAGGAGCAGGTGGTGGACGTCGTCTTCGCCGCCGCCAGCGCCCGCTATTCGGACGAGGACGCCCTGTGGGACGAAGGCCGCTTCGGCCAGGTTCAGCCCGAATGGCGGATGGCCGCCTAGGCCGTCTCGGCGGCGAGGACGGGCCGCGCGCGCCGCGCGTCCCGCCGCTTCAGCCAGCCGTTGACCCAGTCGCGGCCCGGCGTCTCGATCCAGCGGTAGGTCAGGGCCGACAGGCCGACGATGAAGGCCAGCACCGCCAGGGCGAACAGGTCGTTCAGCCATACCGAGCCGAAGTCGATGCGCCGGTTCTCCATGATCCCGGCCTTCCGCGCCACGATCAGCATGACGGTGATGACCAGCATGTGGGTCATGTAGATCGAATAGGACCAGTGGCCGAGGCGCAGCAGCGGCCGCGCCGACAGCCAGCGCGACACCCGCCCGGCCTCCGAGGCGAACACCCAGATGCAGACGGCGAAGATCAGCGGCGCCAGCACCGTCCACGGCCCGCGCGCCAGCGACACATAGGCCACGGCGGCGATCAGGCTGATCGGCTCCAGCCACCGGACCAGGCCCTGCCCCGGATCGGGCGCCGCGCTCCAGATGCGCTGCACCAGACAGCCCAGCAGGAAGCCGTACATCGCCCGGGGAAAGCCGAAGTTGTAGGTCGTGTTCATGTAGCGCGGAGCAAAGGTCAGCACGACCAGCGCCCCGACCACGGCCAGGATCACGGCGATCGGCGTGA
The DNA here is from genome assembly GCF_023573565.1 of Brevundimonas albigilva. Lineage (NCBI taxonomy): Bacteria > Pseudomonadati > Pseudomonadota > Alphaproteobacteria > Caulobacterales > Caulobacteraceae > Brevundimonas > Brevundimonas albigilva. The sequence goes on along the minus strand of NZ_CP097649.1, from coordinate 331,902 downwards.
ACCGGCGCGGCGCCGCCAGCAGCATCAGGGCGAACAGGACGTAGCAGCCCATCTCCACGCTGATGCTCCACGCCGGCCCGTTCCAGGTCAGGTGATGATGGAGGCCGAAGGCCTGGACCAGCAGGATGTTGGAGATCAGATACTGCGGCGCCCGGTCGCCGGAGAAGGGCGGCACGGCGTCGAAGCGGAACCACAGCCGACACAGCTCCAGCAGCACGAAGGCGGCCAGGATCGCCATGTGCAGCGGCCACACCCGCCCCACCCTTCGCACCAGGAAGCGCCCCGCGTCGCCGACCGTGCCGATCCGCCCGCTATAGGCGTGGGCGATGACGAAGCCGGACAGGACGAAGAAGAAGTCGACGAACAGATAGCCGTGGCGGGTCAGCGGCAGCGCGTGGAAGTGGCTGCTGACGGGCAGGTGGAAAAAGACCACCAGTATGGCGCAAAGGCCCCTGAGCGCGTCCAGCACGTCGAACCGGGTGGTCTTGGAGATCATCCCGCCCCATAGCGCCAACCCGCAGCGGGCGATAGCGGGGCGTTGAGGTCGCGAAACGCATGGCCTCGCGCGCCGCGACGCCCTATATGGCCTGTTTCCCCAAAGCCCCGCGCCTAAAAGCCCGAGACGCCATGCCCAGCCTGAACGAGATCCGCTCCACCTTCCTGAACTATTTCGCGGCCGACGGCCACGAGAAGGTGCACTCGGCTCCGCTGGTGCCGCAGAACGACCCGACCCTGCTGTTCGTCAACGCGGGCATGGTGCCGTTCAAGGACTATTTCACCGGCGCCGCCAAGCCGCCCTATCCGCGCGCCACCTCGTCGCAGAAGTGCGTCCGCGCCGGCGGCAAGCACAACGACCTGGACAATGTCGGCTACACCGCCCGGCACCTGACCTTCTTCGAGATGCTGGGGAACTTCTCCTTCGGCGACTATTTCAAGGAACACGCCATCGAGCGGGCGTGGAACCTGGTGACGCGGGACTTCGACCTGGATCCCAAGCGGCTGATGGTCACCGTCTATATCGACGACGACGAGGCGGCGGCGATCTGGAAGAAGGTCGCGGGCTTCTCGGACGACAAGATCGTGCGCATCGCCGGCTCGGACAACTTCTGGGCCATGGGCGAAAACGGCCCGTGCGGCCCCTGCACCGAAATCTTCTGGGACCACGGCGACAGCGTGCCCGGCGGCCCTCCCGGCAGCCCGGACGAGGACGGCGACCGCTTCGTGGAGATCTGGAACAACGTCTTCATGCAGTTCGAGAAGGAGAACGATGAGATCGTTCGCAAGCTCGAAAAGCCGTCCATCGACACCGGCATGGGCCTGGAGCGCATGACCACCGTGCTGCAGGGCGTGCATTCGGTCTATGAGACCGACCTGTTCAAGACCCTGATCGCGGCCTCCGAGGACGCCACCTCGACCAGGGCCGAGGGCGAGCGCAAGCCCTCGCACCAGGTCATCGCCGACCACCTGCGCTCCTCCTCCTTCCTGATCGCCGACGGCGTCACGCCGTCGAACGAGGGGCGCGGCTATGTCCTGCGCCGGATCATGCGCCGCGCCATGCGCCACGCCCACCTGCTGGGCGCCTCGGACCCGCTGATGCACCGGCTGGTGCCGACCCTGGTGGCCGAGATGGGCGCCGCCTATCCCGAACTGGCCCGCGCCCAGGCCTTCATCGAGGACACGCTGAAGCAGGAGGAGATCCGCTTCCGCACCACCCTGTCCAAGGGGATGGCCCTGTTCGACACGGCGGTTCAGGGCTTCCGCCCCGGCGACATGCTGGACGGCCAGACCGCCTTCACCCTGTCCGACACCTACGGCTTCCCGCTGGACCTGACCCAGGACGAGGCGCGCCGCCGCGGCTTTTCCGTCAACGTCGAAGGCTTCGAGGCGGCGATGGCCGAGCAGCGCCAGCGCTCGCGCGAGAACTGGAAGGGCTCGGGCCAGACGGCCAACGCCGGCGAATGGCTGGCCGTGCGCGACCGCATGGGACCGACCGTCTTCACCGGCTATGACGCCGTCGAGGGATCGGGCGAGGTCCTGGCCCTGATGAAGGCCGGCCAGCCGGTCGAGGCCGCCGAGGCCGGCGACATCGTCGAGGTCCTGTTCGACACGACCCCCTTCTACGCCGAAAGCGGCGGCCAGGCGGGCGATCACGGGACCCTGGAATGGTCCGGCGCCGACGGAACCTCGGGCGACGCCGAGGTGATCGACGTCAAGAAGCACGCGGGCGACCTGCACGTCCTGTCGGTCCAGGTCACGGCCGGCAAGCTGGAGATCGGAACCCGCGTCGCCCAGCTGGTCGACGCCGACAAGCGCGCCACGACGCGCGCCAACCACTCGGCCGCCCACCTGCTGCACACGGCGCTGAAGAACGTGCTGGGCGCGGCGGTGGCGCAGAAGGGCCAGCTGGTCGACGCCGAACGCGCGCGCTTCGACTTCAGCCACTCCGCCCCCGTGACCGAGGACGAACTGGCCGCCATCGAGGCCGAGGTCAACGCCGTGATCCGCCAGAACGTGCCGGCCGAAACCAGGCTGATGGGCCCCGCAGACGCCATCGAGGCCGGCGCCATCGCCCTGTTCGGCGAGAAGTACGGCGACGAGGTCCGGGTGCTGACGCTGGGCCGGTCGCTCACGTCCGACAACGCGCCCTATTCGGTCGAACTGTGCGGCGGCACCCATGTGGCCCGCACCGGCGACATCGGCCTGTTCAAGGTGGTGCAGGAGACCGGCGTCGCCGCCGGCGTCCGCCGCATCGAGGCCCTGACCGGCGAGGCGGCGCGCCTCTATCTGGAGGGCCAGGCCAAGGTCGCGCGCGGCCTGGCCCGCGACTTCAAGATCCAGCCCGCCGACGTGCCGGGCCGGGTCGAGGGCCTGCAGACCTCGGTCAAGGCGCTGGAGAAACAGGTCGCCGAGCTGAAGAAGCAACTCGCCCTGGGCGGCGGCTCGGGCGCCGAGGCGGCGCCGGAGGAGATCGGCGGGATCAAGCTGATCGCCCGCGTGCTGGACGGGGTGGACGGCAAGGGCCTGCGCGGCGTGGCCGAGGACTTCAGGAAGCAGGTCGGCTCGGGCGTCGTGGCGCTGATCGGCGTCACGGACGGCAAGGCGGCGGTCACCGTCGCCGTCACCTCCGACGTGACGGACCGCGTCAACGCCGCCGACCTGGCCCGCGCGGCGGTGCTGGCCATGGGCGGCCAGGGCGCCGGCGGCAAGCCCGACTTCGCCCAGGGCGGCGCGCCCGACGGCTCCAAGGCCGAGGACGGCCTGGCGGCGGTCCGAGCGGCGCTTCAGGGCTAAGATCCTCCCCGTGCAGCGCAGCGAAACGGGGGAGGATCTGCGCTACATCATCGGATCGGGCGTCAGGTCCACGCCCGACAGCCTCCATGTGAACGGCCCCCGACGGCTCATGATCAGGACCAGCGCCTCGTCGGGCTGGTCGTCGCGCGTCAGGGTCACCGCGAACGTGTTCACCCCGCGATAGGCCCAGGCCTGGTGCACCCTGTCCTTGGGGACCGCCGGCGTGTCCTCGGACGGCGCAGGCTCCTCCGGTTCGGGGCGTTCGGCCGAGCGGACCATGGCGGCGATCGCCTGGGGGGTGACGAAGCTGTCGACCGCGCCGTCGACCAGGCTGGGCGCCAGCAGCATCCCCAGCGCCGCCAGCCCCCGGTCGTCGCCGGCCCGCTCGCGGATTTCCACGGCGGCCCGCGCGTTCAGCTCGGTCTTCAGGCTCTGGCGAAAGGCCGGGAAATCCACGCGCCGTTCCAGTCCGGCTGCGTCGCCCGCGCGCGCCGCGCGGATCAGTCCCTGCGCGGCGACGAAGGGCGAGACGAAGGCCGCGATCACGACGCCCGCGACGACGGCGATCCCCAGACCCAGAAGAAGCTTGCGACGCATTGGCGTGACCTTGGCGTTCAGGCGGCGGGAGGGACGGGCGCGGGCGCCGGCGGCAGGCCGATCTGGACCAGCCGCCATTCGAACGGCCCGCGCCGCTCGAACGTGAAGACGGTGCGGGCGCCCGCGCGGTCGGACACCGCCAGCCGCGCGCGGTTGACGCCCCAATAGGCGGGGCGGGGCCAGGGCTTGCGCACCGGCTCGGCCGCGGCGGGCGGCGGCGTCGCGGACCAGCGGTCGGCCTGGCGCCCCTCCCCCCGCGTCAGGGCCGCCAGGGCCGCCGGCGTCAGATAGGCGTCCGCGTCGGGCGGGCGGATGATGGGATTGTTCTCGAACTGGCGGCGAAGCGCGCCGATGGGGTCTTCCAGGAAGGCGGGCGGCGGGGCCATCGCCTCGGCCCGGCCGGTCAGCTGCGGCCGGATCGACTGGCGCACGGCGTTGAAGTCGATCAGCCGGTTCAGCCCCTGGACGTCGCTGGCCTCGGCCGCCGAACGGATGGCCAGGAAGGCCACGGCGGGCGCCGCGAAGAAGGCGACGACGGCCAGGACCACCGCCGCCAGGATCAGATTGCCGAACAGCCGCTTCACGCTTGCACTCCCCCACGGCCATCATGCACGGCCCGGACAGGTGCGCAACGAAAAGCCCCGCCGGATGGCTCCGACGGGGCTTTGAAATCCTCCGCCGCGAGGCGGGGGAGGACCTTCTGTCTTACGCCGCTTCGGGCAGGGCGGCCTTCAGGTTCTCGGCGACCTTGTCGAGGAAGCCCTCGGTGGTCAGCCAGCCCTGCTGGTCGCCGACCAGCAGCGCCAGATCCTTGGTCATGTAGCCGGCCTCGACCGTGTCGACGACGACCTTCTCCAGCGTGTCGGCGAAGGTATCCAGCGCGGCGTTGCCGTCCAGCTTGGCGCGGTGCTTGAAGCCGCGCGTCCAGGCGAAGATCGAGGCGATCGAGTTGGTCGAGGTGGCCTCGCCCTTCTGGTGCTGGCGATAGTGACGGGTCACGGTGCCGTGGGCGGCCTCGGTCTCCAGCACCTTGCCGTCCGGCGTCATCAGCACCGAGGTCATCAGGCCCAGCGAGCCGAAGCCCTGCGCCACGATGTCGGACTGGACGTCGCCGTCGTAATTCTTGCACGCCCAGACGAAGCCGCCCGACCACTTGATCGCGGCCGCGACCATGTCGTCGATCAGGCGGTGCTCGTAGGTCAGGCCGCGCTTCTTGAACTCCTCGGCGTATTCGGCGTCGAACACCTCCTGGAAGATGTCCTTGAAGCGCCCGTCATAGGCCTTGAGGATGGTGTTCTTGGTCGACAGATAGACCGGATAGTTGCGCGCCAGGCCATAGCCGAACGAGGCGTGGGCGAAGTCGCGGATCGAGTCGTCCAGATTGTACATGCCCATCGCCACGCCGGCGCCGGGGAACTGGAACACCTCGTGCTCGATCGTCTCGCCGTCGTCGCCGACGAACTTGATGGTCAGCTTGCCCGGGCCGGGGACCTTGAAATCGGTGGCCTTGTACTGGTCGCCGAAGGCGTGGCGGCCGACGACGATCGGCTGGGTCCAGCCCGGCACCAGGCGCGGCACGTTCGAGCAGATGATCGGCTCGCGGAAGACCACGCCGCCCAGGATGTTGCGGATGGTGCCGTTCGGCGACTTCCACATCTTCTTCAGGCCGAACTCCTTCACCCGCGCCTCGTCGGGGGTGATGGTGGCGCACTTGACGCCGACGCCGTGCTTCTGGATCGCGTGGGCCGCGTCGATCGTCACCTGGTCGTCGGTGGCGTCGCGGTTCTCCATGCCCAGGTCGTAGTAGTCCAGCTCCAGGTCCAGGAACGGGAAGACCAGCTTGTCCTTGATCATCTGCCAGATGATGCGGGTCATTTCGTCGCCGTCGATGTCGACGATGGGGTTCTGGACCTTGATCTTGGCCATGGGGGCGTCCGCCTCTGCTCTGGGGAAGGAATGTCGTGGCGGCGATATAGCCGCCGCGAACGGCCGCGCAAACCCCGACCGCCGTCGACCCCGCCCTGAAAAAGCCGCCCACGGCCAAGCTGAACCGTTCCGGAGCCGGCGGGTTATCTCCGCCCATCGGCGAAGCAAGGCGGGGTTTGGATGCAAGATGAGGACCGAAAACTGCTGGATCGCTGGATCCTGACCTTCCTGGAACCTCCGCCCGTCGTCGATCCGGAACTGATGCGCCGCCTGCTCGCTGAGCATGACGCCAGGACGGAGCCCGCCATGACCGACAAGACCTTCAAGCCCGGCGACACGGTGCGCTGGGACCACAGCCAGGGTTCCAGCAAGGGCGAGGTGGTGCGCAAGCTGACGCGGCCGACCAAGATCAAGGGCCACAAGGTCGCCGCCTCTCCATCGGAGCCGGAGTATCTTGTCGAGAGCGACAAGACCGGCGCCCGGGCCGCGCACAAGCCCGACGCCCTGCGCAAGGCCTGAGCGGGAGACCACCGATGAGACCCCTGGCGATCTGCAGCCTGTCCGCCCTTCTGCTGGCCGGGTGCGGCCAGGGCGCCGGCCAGAAAGGCGACGACCAGGGCGACGCCGCCGCGCCGGCCTTGCCGGCGGCGATGGACCGACCGGCCGGCGATGTTCTGTCCGCCCGACCCGAACAGCGCGCGTTCCGCGACTGGCGCGCCGCCTGCGACAACGGCGCGGCCTGTTTCGCCTTCGCCCCGTCCAGCCTGCCCGACCAGGGCTGGCTGCGCCTGGCCCTGGCGCCCGAGGCGCAGGCCGCGCCCCGCATCGCCGTGGGCCTGTGGTCGCCGGGCGCCGAAGGGCTCGCCCCGACCGCGCCCCTGACCCTGACCATCGACGGCCGCGCCTTCGTCACGCAGCGAGACCCCGACGCCGACCTGCCCGTCAGCCAGGTGGAGGCCGCGGACGCCCCCGTCGTGGCGCGGGCGCTGGCGGCCGGCCGAAAGGCGATCCTGTCGGCGGGCGGCCAGCGCGTCGACCTGTCCCTGTCCGGCGCCGCGGCGGCCCTGCTGTGGATCGACGAGCGGCAGGGCCGGCTGGAAACGCCCGGCGCCCTGGTCCGGGTCGGCGACCGCCCCGCCTCGACCCGCGCGCCCGACCTGCCCCGGGTGACCGCCGCCCCGCCCGCCGATCAGGCCGGCTTCGGCGACGAGGACCAGACCCTGCCCAGGACCCTGGAGGCCCTGCCCGCCGTCAAGGCCTGCCGCCAGGAGACGGCCTGGAACGACTATGTCCAGAAGGCCGTCTTCTCGGCCCGGCTCTCGGCCGACCGGGAGCTGTGGGCCGTGCCCTGTTTCGCGGGGGCCTACAACCTGGGCTCGGCGGTCTATGTGACCGGGCCGAACGGCGCCGATCCCACGCCCCTCGCCTTTCCCGTCGCCGAGGGCGGGACGGTCGACACCGTGGTCAACGCCGCCTACGACCCCGCCACGCGCAGCCTGAGCGCCTTCAACAAGGGCCGCGGCGTCGGCGACTGCGGCGTGGCCCAGCGGTGGGTCTGGAACGGGCGCGGCTTCGCCCTGGCCGAGCAGTCCGAGATGCGCGACTGCGCCGGCGTGCCCCGCGACCTGTGGCCCAGCCTGTGGCGCAGCCGATGAGCGCCCCCGAGGTCGTGATCGTCGGCGCCGGCCCCGCGGGGCTGACGGCGGCCACGTATCTGGGTCGGTTCCGCCGCCGGGTGCTGGTCGTCGATGCGGGCGAGCCGCGCGCCTGTTGGATCCCCCTCAGCCACAACATGCCCGGCTTCCCCGCCGGGGTGTCGGGCCCCGACATCCTGCGCCGGATGCGCGAACAGGCGCTGGAATACGGCGCCGAGATCCGTCCGGGCCGGGTCGAGCGCCTGATGCGGGACGAGGACGCCTTCGTCGCCGTGATGGACGGCCAGCGGATCGGCGCGCGGGCGGTGCTGCTGGCGACCGGCGTGGTGGACCACCATCCCGACCTGCCCGGCGTGGAGCGCGCCGTGCAGCGCGCCCTGGTGCGCATCTGTCCGATCTGCGACGGCTACGAGGCCACGGACAAGGCCGTGGCGATCCTGGGCGACAGCGACAAGGGCGCGCGCGAGGCGGCCTTCATGCGCACCTATTCGGACCGCGTGACCCTGATCCACATCGGCCCGGCCGACAGACTGACCCAGGCCGACGAGATGGCCCGCCTGGGGGTGGAGGTGATCGCCGCCCCGCTGGAGGCCGTGCGCCTGGAGCAGGATCGCGTCACCGCCCTGGGCTGGGGCGGCCAGAGCCGCGCCTTCGACCTGGTCTATTCGGCGCTCGGCACATCGCCCAACGCCGAACTGGCCCGCGACCTGGGCGCCCGGCTGGCCGCCGACGGACGGCTGGAGGTCGACCTGCACCAGGCCACCAGCCTGCCCGGCCTGTGGGCCGCCGGCGACGTGGTGCGCGGCCTGAACCAGATCGCCGTCGCCACCGCCGAGGCCGCCGTCGCCGCCACCGACATCCACAACGCCCTCAGACGCGCCGACGGCTGGACGGTGGCGGACTGACGAAGGCTCAGGCCACCGTGGCCTTCCAGTCGCCGATGACCCGCTCCAGCACCGTCAGCGGCACGCCGCCGGCGTTCAGCCCGGTGTCGTGGAAGGCGCGGATGTCGAACTTGTCGCCCAGGTCGCGGCGGGCGTTCTCGCGCAGTTCGACCCATTTGGTGTGCCCGACCTTGTAGCTGGAGGCCTGGCCCGGCCAGACGCAATAGCGTTCGACCTCGGTGGTCACCGCGCTTTCCTGGTCGCCCAGCGTGTCCACCATGTAGCGGATGCCCTGCTCGCGGCTCCAGCGCTTGGCGTGCAGGCCGGAATCGACCACCAGGCGCGCGGCGCGGAACATCAGCGACTGCAGATAGCCGATGCGGCCCCAGGCGTCGTCCTCATAGGCGCCCATCTCGTCGGCCAGCTGCTCGGCGTACAGGCCCCAGCCCTCGGTATAGGCCGAGAAGCCCAGGATCTTCATCAGCATGGGGGTGTCGGCGTTTTCCTGCTGCAGGGCGATCTGGTGGTGATGGCCCGGCGTCGCCTCGTGATAGGTCAGGGTCGGCAGGGTCCAGCTGGGCCATTCCGCCGTGTCGCGCAGGTTGATGTAGTAGTAGCCCGGCCGCGACCCATCCAGGGCCGGGCTGTTGTAATAGCCGCCGGGCGCCCCCGCCTCGATCGCCTTGGGCACGCGCCTGACCTCGACCGGCGACTTGGGAATGCGGCCGAAATACTGGGGCAGGCGCGCCTCCATGGCGACGATCTGCTCGTTCAGCTTGCCCAGCAGCTCTTCCTTGGCCTCGTCCGTGTTCGGATAGATGAAGCGCTGGTCCTTGCTCATGGCCGCGATGCGCTCGCCGACCGACCCCTGGGTCATGCCCTCGGCCTTCAGCAGTTCGTCGGCGCGCGCCGTCAGCTCGGCCACCTGGGCCAGGCCCATCTCGTGCACCTCGTCGCCGGTCATGTTGGTGGTGGTGAAGTAGCGCAGGCCGAAATCGTAATAGGCGTCGCCGTCAGGCAGGCGCCAGGCGCCGGCGTCGTGCACCGCGGTCGGCTGGGCGGCCTTGAACACGTCGGCCTGGCGGTTCAGCGCCGGCAGCACGCCGGCGTTCACGATCGCCTCGGCGCGCGCGGCCCAGTCGCCGGGAATGGCCTTCTCGGCCGTGCGGCGGCGGATGGAGTCCACCAGCGTCAGGCTGGCCGGTTCCGCCCCGGTGATCGCGCCCATCTGCTGCAGGGTCTTGGCGATGATGAAGTCGGGCGGCACGGCGCCGGCGGCGAAGTCGGCGCGCACCCGCTCGGTCTCCTGGTCCAGCGCGGGGCCGAAGGCTTCCAGGCGCGACAGATAGGCCTCGGCGTCCTCGGCCGTCTCGATCGAATGCTGGCTGTCCAGGAAGTCGGGAATGCTCTGATAGGCGCCGCTCAGCTGGCTGACCGTATAGGGCGAGGGAAAGAAGCCGCCGCCGTAGGGGAAGTCGTAGCCGCTGACGACCGTGTCGCCGAAATACTTGAGCGTGTCGTAGTGCACGGCCGAGGCGGCCGGCAGGGCCGCGCGGTCGATGGCGGACAGGTCGGTCATGGCCTGGCGGAACTTGACCTTGTCGGCCTCGACCTTGGCCTGGGACCGGTCGTCCAGCCGCGACTTCATCGCCGCGTTCGGCCCCTTGTCGAAGCCCAGGCTGGTCAGGGTCTCGGGCGAGTCCAGCAGCATCTCCTTGAAGATGCGGTCCATCAGGGCGTTCAGCTGGCCGGCGGCGTCCCCGGCGGGCGCGGCGGGCGCATCCTGCGCCAGGGCCTGGCCCGAAGCGGCCAGCGCGGCGCCGGCCGCGGCGGTGAACATCAGGCGGCGACGATCGATCATGGTTTCAGCTCCCCAAAGACAGGCGCGTACTGGAGCCCTGGTCCGTCCGCGCCGCAAGCGAAATGTGCGCGTGGACCTTGGCGCCGTCGTCGCTTGCATCGACGCAACCGACACGTTTAGCCTCCAGGCGAAATCGGGGGAAAGACGATGAACGGAATCGCCGCATCGCTCATGGCGCTTGCGTGGACGGCCTCTTCTGCGGCCTCAACGCCGAGCTCGTCCACGCCGCCGGTCGAGGCCCGGGTCGAACGCACGGCGGAGGGCGTTCTGGTCCGATACCGCCTGCCCGCCCCCGTCCGGTCCTTCACGTTCGACGACAAGGACGTCATCCGCGACCGCTGGCGGGTCGAGACCCAGGGGCTGGCGCTGGCCGACGGCGTCGTGACGGGCGACGCCCCCTTCTCCAGCTTCGACCTGCGGATCACGCCCGACGCGGCCGAGGTGGACCGCATCTACATGGGCCTGAGCCGCGCGGGCGAGGGGTACGTGGTCTATGGCCCGGCCCTGCGCGCAAGGGGCCAGGACACGCGGTTGCGGTTTTCCGACGCCGCGTCGGACGTGGCCCTGCCGGCCGACAACGCGATCGTCGGCTACGCCTTCGTCGGTCCGGCGGACCATGTCGGCGGCGATGAGCGTGGGGCCATCGTCGCTCGCCCCGACCTGCCCGCCGACCTGGCGCAGCCGATCCGCGACGCCTTCGTCTCCTCCATGGCCTTCTATCAGGCGCGATTGGGGCTGGACCTCCCCTACCGGCCCGCGATCGTGGTCAGCACCGACAGTCCCGGTCCCAGCGGCTTTCGCGGCGACGTGACCGACACCGGCGTGATCTCCGTCCGCTTTCACGGCGACAGTTGGAGATACGATCCCGATGCGGTCGCCCTCTTCGTCTGGCATGAGGTCTTCCACCTCTGGAACGGCCACGGCGTCGTGACGCGCGACGGCGACGCCGCGCCCTGGCTGCACGAAGGCGGGGCCGAATACGCCGCCCTGGCGGGCGCCGTCTCCAGCGACGCCATGTCCGAGGCGCAGGCCCGGACCGCACTGGCGGGCCGGCTGAACGGCTGCCGCCGGGCCATCGGCGTCGACGGCCTGGATCAGAGCTCGCTCCGCTCCGGCGGCGCGGTCTATGACTGCGGGACCCTGGTCCAGTGGCTCGCGGACCTGGAACTTCGGCAGGCCGGCGCGGGCGATGTCTTTTCGGTCTGGCGCGACGTGCTGGGCGCCGGCCGCCGCAACCCGCAGGATGGCTATGGCGTCGCCGACTTCGAAGCCGCCCTTCCTCCCGACAGCGCCGCCCGGACCTTCCTGAAGGAGCCGGGAGAGGGCCGTTGGCGGAGGCTTCAGGACCGCATGGCCCGCCTGGGCGTCCGCTTCGTCAACGCGCCGGGGCCGAACGACCTGCGGGTCGCCGCCCTGTTCCATGTGGCCGCGGCCAACTGCCAGGGCACCTACGGATTCTACGACGAGCCCGGCGCCCTGAAGCTGGACGGGGACCGCTGCGGTCCCCTGTCCGGCGGCCCGGTCATCGACGCGGTGGAAGGCTTCGATCCGCAGCAGGACAGCGCCGCGATGTTCGAGGCGGTCCAGAAGCGCTGCGCGGAGACGCTGCCGGTGCGCTACCGCACGCGCGAGGGCGCGGTGCTGGAGGCCGCCTGCGACGCCCCGCTTGAGACGCCCCAGGTCTGGGCCGTGGCCGTGGCGCCGCCGCTGAAGCGCTGACGCGGCCCAGATCCAGAGCGCGCGTCTCCAGACGCGCGTGGGGCCGGAGGCCCGCGCGCCGGGCGCCGGCGCGCTACGCCGCGTGCAGCTCCTGCTTGACGCGCTCGGCCAGGGTCTTGATGTCCAGGGGCTTGGGCAGGAAGGACACGCCCTTCTCGTCCTGCAGCAGGTCCGAGAAGTCGCTCTCGGCATAGCCCGAGATGAACATGACCGGCGCGTCGCCCAGGTACTGGCGCGCCTTCTTCAGCAGCGACGGCCCGTCCAGGCCCGGCATGATGACGTCCGAGATCAGCATGTCGATCCGACCCGCGTTCTCCTCGGCCAGCAGCAGGGCCTCCTCGCCGTCGGCGGCCTCGATCACCTCATAGCCGCGCTGGCGCAGCAGGCGGGCGGCGATGCCGCGCACGGCCGCCTCGTCCTCGACGAACAGGATGCGGCCGGCGCCCGACAGGTCGCGCGGCGCCTTGACCTTGACCTCGACCGGCTGAACCTCGGCCAGTTCCGCCTCGCCCGCCGCCGGCAGGAAGATGCGGAACACCGCGCCGCCCGCCTCGCCGTTTCCGACGGTGATGTGGCCGCCCGCCTGCTGGACGATGCCATAGACGGTGGCCAGGCCCATGCCGGTGCCCTCGTTGACCGCCTTGGTGGTGAAGAAGGGCTCGAAGATCTTGTCGACCAGTTCGGGCGGCACGCCGGGGCCGGTGTCGGCCACCTCGATCAGGGCCACCTCGTCGGTCGTCGCCTCGGCCCAGCCCAGGCCGCGCGCCTGTTCGGCGGTCAAGCGACGGGTGCGGATGGTCACGACGCCGGCGCCCGGCTCGACATGGCCGCGCATGGCGTCGCGCGCGTTGACGGCCAGGTTCATCACCGCCGTCTCCAGCTGGCTCTTGTCGGCGACGACCACCGGCAGGTCGCGGCCGTAGTCGGTCTCCAGCCGCACGTCCTCGCGCAGCAGCCGGCGCAGCAGGATGGCGAACTCGCCCACCAGCTCGCCCAGATCCAGCCGCTCGCGCCGCACCGTCGACTTGCGCGAGAAGGCCAAGAGCTTGCGCACCAGGTCGGCGGCGCGGATCGCCGTCTGGCGGATCTCGTTCAGCCCCTCGTAGGAGGGATCGCCCACCGGATGCCGCTCCAGCAGGCCGCTCAGCTGCAGCTGGATCGCCGTCAGCAGGTTGTTGAAGTCGTGCGCCACGCCCCCGGCCAGCTGGCCCACGGCCTGCATCTTCTGGGCCTGCGACAGCTGCAGCTCCATCGACTTCTGCGCCGAGACGTCGAACAGCCAGATGCGCCGCCGGTCGCCCTCGGGCGCCACATAGAGATGCAGCGCCTTGTCCGGAAAGGCGCGCGCGACCAGTTCGATCGGCCCGGACGAGCCGGCGGCCAGCTTGGCCCGCGCCTCGATCACGCCGGCGGCGTCGAACAGGTGGCCGAAGGCGGCGTCGCGCGCGGCGGCCGGGCCGGTCAGCACCTGCAGCGCGGCGTTGGGCTCCTCGGTGCGGCCCGCGAACAGGTCCTCGCCCGCGATCACCGCCGATCCGAAGGGGGCGCCCGCCGCCATGGCGCGGGCCTCGCCCGTCGCAGGGGCGGGACGCGGTGCGACCGGAACCGGCAGCGCCGCCTCGGGCGCCGCGCGCAGCAGGAAGCGCCCCTCGCCCGCCTGTCCGATCACCACCTCGACCTCGCGCGCGCCGATGGTGACGATGGCGTGGCCGGGCAGGCCCTTCCGCGCCTGGGCGAAGGCCATGTACAGGGCCTGGGCCGACTTGCCGCGCGGCAGGGCGGTGGTCGCCCCGTTCGCCTCGGCCCAGGCGGCGTTGAAGGCCAGCACCTGGCCCGAGGCCCAGACCAGGGCCGCCGGCTCGGCCATGGCGTCCAGGATGTCGATGGCGGCGTCGCTGTCGGCCGCCCGCGGCTCGGCCCGGCGGAAGGCGAACAGGCCGATCAGGGCGATCAGGCCGGCGGTGACGATCAGCATCAGCCCCGGCGCCGACAGCGGGTCCGACCGGAAGGCCGGATAGGCCATCGCCGCCACGGCCAGCACCAGCCCGACCGCCATCACGACCAGCAACGGATCGAAGGGCAGGCGTCGGGGAGCGGTCATGGGGCCTCGCGGCGAAGGCGAATCAGAAGGGCGATCATACGCCCAATTGCTGCCGGACCCTTACCGGGCCCCTATCGGCGGCGGCGCGACTGGAAGACGAAGCCGATGATCTTGGCGGCGGCCTCGAAATGCTCCTTCGGGATCACCTCGTCGACCTCGACCTGGGCGTAGAGGGCGCGGGCCAGCGGCACGTTCTCGACGATGGGCACGGCGTGCTCGCGCGCGACCTCGCGGATGCGCAACGCCAGGGCGTCGACCCCCTTGGCCACGCAGATCGGGGCCCCGTCGCCCTGGTCCGGCTCATAGCGCAGGGCCACCGAATAGTGGGTCGGGTTGGTGACGATCACCGTGGCGTTCGGCACGTTCTGCATCATCCGCTGGCGGCTGCGCTGCATGCGGATCTGGCGCAGCTTGGCCTTCACGTGCGGGTCGCCCTCGGTCTGCTTGTAGTCCTCCTTCAGCTCTTCCTTGGACATCCGCATCCGCTTGGCGAAGCGGAACTTCTGCCACAGGAAGTCGGCCCCGGCGGTCGCCCCCAGCAGGATGATGGCCGCCACGAACAGGCTGATCGCCATGTCCCGCGCCAGCGGCAGCAGGGCCAGGGGGCTCATCGCCGCCAGGTTCTCCAGCTCGCGCGTGTGCGGCTTCAGCACCAGCCAGCAGACCACGCACACCGCGATCAGCTTCAGGAAGGTCTTGAGGAACTGGACCAGGCCGTCGACGCCGAAGATGCGCTTGAACCCCTCCAGCGGGTTCACCATCGACCACTTGGGCTTCAGCTTCTCGCCGGAGAAGATCAGGCCCGACTGCGCCAGATGCCCGCCCGCCCCGCCGATGATGGTGGCCAGCATCACCGCCCCCAGGAAGGGCGCCATGGCCCACAGGGCGTGGGCGAAGATCTCGGTTCCGCCGCCCCCGTCCAGCGCCCCCAGCATCTCGTGCGGCTGGGCGATGAACGGCAGCAGCTGTTCGGCCATCGACGAGGCGAACCAGCCCCCGCCGCCCAGGATCACCGCCGCCGCCCCCGTCAGGGCCATGACCTGGCCGACGTCGGCGGACTTGGCGACGTCGCCCTTCTTGCGCGCCTCCTCAAGTTTTCGCGGGGTGGCCTCTTCTGTCTTGGACTCGGGATCGGCGCCTTCAGCCACCGGACCCTCCCGCCACGAAATATTCGGCCAGGCGCCGGTAGCGGTCGATGAAGACCGTGCCCAGCACCCCCAGGCTCAGGGCGAAGACCGACAGCCCCAGGATCACGCTCAGCGGCGCGGCGGCGAAGAAGATCTGGAACTGCGGCATGACCCGCGCCACCAGGCCCGAGGCCAGGTTGAAGATCAGGGCGAACACCAGCACCGGCGCCGACAGCTGCACCCCCAGCAGGAAGGCCTCGCCCATCGTGCGCACCGCCACCGCCGCGAAGTCGTTCAGCATCAGCGGCTTGGCCGGCGCCATCAGCTGGTACGAGCCGACGATCCCGGCGATGAACAGGTGGTGGGTGTTGGTGGCGAACAGCAGCGTCACCCCCAGCAGGGTCAGGAAGGCCGCGATCGTCGTGCCCGGCTGGGCCTGCAGCGGATTGGCCGTCTGGGCGAAGCTCAGCGTGGTCTGCAGCGACACGATCTCGCCCGCCGTGGACAGGGCCGCCATGAACATTCGCAGCAACAGGCCGATCATCAGGCCGACCACCGCCTCGCGGATCACCCACCCGGCCATGCCCCCGACGGTGGACGGCACGGCCGGCAGGGTCCCGGCCACCACCGGCCACAGCGCCAGGGTCAGCACCAGCGCCAGCGACAGGCGGATGCGCGGCGGCACATAGGCCTCGCCCACGCCGGGGATCAGCATCAGGATCGAGGCCGTCCGGGCGAAGATCAGCCCGCCCGCCCAGACCTGGTCGGCGGTGGCCCAGGGCTCCATCTAGAAGCGCTCCATCCGCAGGCGCCCCACTACATCCCCGCGATGCGGGCCGCGATCTGGCGCATGAAGCCGCCCAGCAGCGCGCCCATCAGCGGCAGGAACAGCAGCAGCGAGACGAAGATGGCGATGATCTTGGGCGCATAGATCAGCGTCTGTTCCTGGATCTGGGTCAGCGCCTGGAACAGGCCGATCACCACGCCGACCACCAGGCCCACCAGCAGCACCGGCGCGCACAGCTGGATCGTCAGCCAGATGGCGTCGCGGCCCACGTCCAAAACCTCGGCGCCGCTCATCGGCCGCTCCCCGGAAAACTACCGGGCAGAAAATGCCGGGAGGATGGTTAACGGCGCGCTAACTTCCGCCGGCCGCGCGCCCTAAATCGCCCCAGTGGGATCGGCCCGCGCACGCCAGGATCGCGCGCGGGCGGCCCTGGCGCGGGCGAACGCCCGTCGACCTCAGCCCGGTCGCCACTCGCTGAGCACGGCGCCGGCCGCGTCCTCGAAGGCGACGCGGTCGATCTGGGCCGCGGCCACGCACACCGGGCGCTGGTCCGGGCTGGTGGCGCGACACTGGAACGCCCGCCCGTCGGGAAAGGCGGTCAGGCGGCCTTCCAGCACCAGGCGATAGCCGCCGACGGGCGCGGCCGCCGGCTGGTCGCCCTCGCCGCGCACCACGAAGCTGTAGGCGCGGCCGTTGCGGCGGCCCAGGCGCGAACCGTCCTGCTCGTGCACCGCCGCCAGCCCCACCGTCTGGGGCGAGGGCGCCGCCGGGCCGCTGGCCAGCGGGTCGCCCTGCGCGGCCGGGCACCCCTCCGCGCGCATCCAAGGCCGGTTCAACCAGAAGCCCTCGACCGCCTCCCACCCGGCGTCCCCGCCCGAGATCAGCGCGGACTGCGTCCAGTCGCCGGGCGTCAGGCTGAGGCGAAGGGTCTTGCGCTCGGCGCCCCACGACCAGCGGGCCAGGCCGTCGCCGGCGGCGTCCTCGGCCGCGGCGGGGGCGGGGGCGGCGCCCTGGCAGCCGAAGGCCTGTCGCACGGCGAAGCGGCGTCCCGACAGGCTGTCGCGGTCCGCCGCGCCCCCGGCCGCATAGGCCGAGGCCGCGGCCTCGGCGGCCTGGATCAGGTCGGCGCGGCTGAGCACGGGCGGCGTCGGCGGCGTGGCGGGCGCCGACGTCGGTCGGGCGGCGGGCGGCGGCGCGGCCGGGGTCGTCTCCGGCTCCTCCTGGCAGGCGGTCAGGACCAGGCCGGACGCGGCGAGCGCGACGACCGGCAGGCGACGGATCGCGATCGGTTCGAGCATGGAACCACCCTAGCACGCCGTTCGCTGGTTGGGGGGCGGGCGCGGAAAAAAGGTTGACCTGGACCGCGCAGGGGAGTCTCCAAGGGCCAATGACCTTCGATCAGATCGCCGCCCTGGTCGTGCTCGTCGCCGTCGTCGGCGCGCTGATCCACGGCAAGGCGCGCGCCGATGTCGTCGCGCTGACGGGCTCGGCCGCGCTTCTTCTGCTCGGCGTGGTGCGTCCGGTCGAGGTGCAGGGCGCCTTCGCCAGCCCGGCCATCATCGCCCTGGCCGGCCTGTTCGTCATCGCCTACGCCATCGAGCTGTCGGGGCTTCTGGGCCTGCTGATCCGCCAGGCCACGCGGCTGGCGTCGCGGGTGGGCGCGCGCGGCATCTGGATCGTCATCGGCCTGTGCGGCGCGGTGGGCGGCTTTCTGAACAACACGCCCGTGGTGGTGCTGGCCGCGCCGGTGATCCGGGACGTGGCCAAGTCGCTGAAGCTGTCGCCCAAGCGCTTCCTGATGCCGCTCAGCCACGTCACGGTCCTGGGGGGGCTGCTGACGCTGATCGGGACCTCGACCAACCTGCTGGTCAACGACATGGCCCGCAACGCCGGCCAGCCGGTGTTCAGCCTGTTCGAGATCACCCCCGTCGGCCTGGTCATCGCCGCCGTGGGCGGGCTGTGGCTCTATTTCGTCGGCGCGCGCCAGCTGGGGCGCACGGTCGCCCGCGACGAGGCCGAGGCCGCCCGGCTGGAGGCCGAGGCGCTGCAGCGCGCGCGGGCCGAACGGCGCCGCCGCCTGCCGTTCAACCTGCCTCGCCTGGGGGAATCGCGGAATCAGTCCGACGGCTCGGGCGACGCCCATCTGGGCGACGTCGAGCTTTACGGCGCGGCCGACCGGCCGTTCCAGCTGCGCCCCGCCCTGACCTCGCTGGTCGTCTTCATCCTGGTGATCGCGGCGGCGGCCCTGGGGTGGGCGCCGATCGCGGCGGCGGCCTTCGCCGGCGCGGTGCTGCTGATCCTGCTCAGGACCATCACCCCGGAAGAGGCCTACGCCGGCCTGCGTCCCGAAATCCTGCTGCTGATCGCCGGCATGGTGGTGGTCGGCACCGCCATCGAGGTGACGGGCCTGGCCCAGGCCGGGGCGGAACGGCTGATCGACGTGATCCGGCCGCTGGGACCGCTGGGCGCCTTGATCGTGCTTTACGGCGTGACCCTGTTCGCCACCGAACTGCTGTCTAACGCCACCGTCGCGGTCCTGATCACGCCCGTCGCCGTGGCCCTGGCCGAAAGCCTGGGGGTCGATCCCCGCCCGTTCCTGGTGGCGGTGATGATGGCCGCCTCGGCCGCCTTCGCCACGCCGTTCGGCTATCAGACCAATGTGCTGGTCTATAACATGGCCGGCTACAGCTACATGGACTTCGTCCGCGTCGGGGTGCCGCTGAACCTGATCACCTGGGCGGCCGCCATGATCGCCATCCCGATCTTCTTCCCGTTCTGAGGCCGGGCGCGCGGGGCGGCTTGAAAACGGCCGTCGCGCGACCATCTGGCCTGTCGGGCGCCGTCTCGCGTCCGGCGGATTTCACACGATTCACACTATTCATACGGTGTTTTTCGTCGCGGGTCCGAAGGGGCGTTTTCGCTTATCCGGCCGCCGGCTCTCCCCTTCGCCGTCCCGCGTGACTATGAAGGCCCCATGACCGACGCCCCCCACGCTCCGAAAATCTCCCAGGCCGAAGCCGAGGCCGCCGTGCGCACCCTGATCCAGTGGGCCGGCGACGATCCCGCCCGCGAGGGGCTGCTGGAGACCCCGGCGCGCGTCGCCCGCAGCTATCGCGAGCTGTTCGCCGGCTACGAGGTCGACCCGCTGCAGTATCTGGAAAAGACCTTCGAGGAGGTCGGCGGCTATGACGAGCTGGTGGTGCTCAAGGACATCCGCTTCGTCAGCTTCTGCGAGCATCACATGCTGCCGGTCGTGGGCAAGGCGCACGTCGCCTATCTGCCGACCGACCGCGTGGTCGGCATCTCCAAGCTGGCGCGGGTGGTGCGCGGCTTCGCCCGGCGGCTGCAGATCCAGGAGAAGATGACCTCCGAGATCGCCCAGGCCATCCAGACGGTGCTCAAGCCCCAGGGCGTCGGCGTGGTCATCGAGGCCGAGCACAGCTGCATGACCCTGCGCGGCGTCAACGTGCCCGGCGCCAGCCTGTCGACCAGTTGCCTGCTGGGCGTGGTCCGCGACGACCCCCGCACCCGCGAGGAGTTCCTGCGGCTGGTGCGAGGGTGACCGCGCCCGTCACCGAACCGTTGGATCCGCTGGCGCTTCACGCCCGGGCCAGGGACGGCGACGTGAAAGCGCAGATCGCCTTGTCGGCGATCTTCGACCGAGAGGGACGTCACGACGTGGCGCTGGGGTGGTTGCAGCAGGCGGCCGCTGGCGGGAGCCTCGAGGCGGAAACGGCTCTGGGGTCGCGGCTTCTGGTGGGTCGGGCCGCCCCTTTCGCCCCGGCGCAGGGCGCCGAACGCATCCACCGCGCGGCCGAAATGGGCGGCGTGGAGGCCGCGATGCGCGCCGCCGTCCTGCTGCTGCGCGGTTTGGGCCGCCCGCCGAGCGGCGACGCGGCGCTGGACCTGTTGCTGAGCGCCGCCCTGAAAGACAATGTCGACGCCAGCGCGCAATTGGCTGTGCTGGCGAACGATGAGGACCTCCTGGCCCGCGTTGATCGCGGCGCTCCCCTGTCCGAGGATCGTCTGAAGAGGGCCCGCCGCGCCATAGACCTGCCCGCCTGGCTGGGTCCGCCGACGCCGGCGGAGATCAGCGAGACACCAAGAATCCGCATCTTCAGCGACTTCCTGCCTCCCCTCGCCTGTCTCTGGATCCGTCGCCGCGCAGACCGAAAGCTGGATGTGCTCAGGGTCTATGACGCCGAGGCCGGCGGCGTAAGGACCGACGGCATTCGCACCAGCCGCGGCGCCGGCTTCGGCCTTCTGGACACCGATGTCGTGCTGACGCTGGTCGCCGCGCGCATGGCGGTCGCTTCCGGCCTGCGGCTGGAGACGTTCGAGCCGGCCAATGTGCTGAACTACCAGGTCGGCCAGCAGTATCGGCCGCACTACGACTATCTGGATCCCGCAGCGCCGGCGCTGGCCGAGGCGCTGCACCGCCAGGGTCAACGCACGGCCACCTTCCTGGCCTATCTGAACGACGGCTATGCGGGTGGCGAAACCGCCTTTCCCCGGCTGGAGTGGGATTTCAAGGCCAAGGCGGGCGACGCTCTGCTGTTTTTCAACGTCGATCTGGACGGACGCCCCGTCGAACGCAGCCTGCATGCGGGCCTTCCACCCACGGACGGGGAAAAATGGGTGCTGTCGCAGTGGATTCGCGACCGCGCCCAGCCCTTGATCTGATCGCCCCATTCACGGCCCGCCTCTTGCGTCGTCGGGGCCAAGGAGGCCTCCGTCGATGCCGTGGACCCTGTTTTCGACCCGGAATGAGACAGTTCAGATCGCCCGGGGCGGCTGGCTGGACGCCCTGCGTTTCATCGTGGCCTTCCTGATCATCCTGCATCACTTCCAGGCCGCGGGTCCGGCGCATCTGGCCGCCGTCGTCAATCCGATCTTCGAGCGCGGCGGCTTCCTGCTGACCAACTTCTTCCTGATCGATTCCGGCTACGTCCTGATGCGGGTCTATGGCGCGGCGGTGGACAGGGGGCGGATGTCGCCCGGCGACTTCTTCCTGAAGCGCTTCCTGCGCGTCGTCCCGGCCCACCTGATCATGGGCCTGTCCTTGGTCGGCCTGGTGGTGCTGAGCGCCGCCGTGGGCGTGGCCCCGCGCAATCCCGAATGGTTCGCCTGGGATCAGCTGCCGGCGCAGCTGCTGCTGGTCCAGTCGTTCGGCGTCCCCGGCGGCCTGGGCTGGAACGCCCCGACCTGGTCGATCTCGGCCCTGATCGGCTGCTACCTGGCCTTCCCCTGGATCATCCGGGGCCTGATGCGGCTGGGGCCGTGGTCCGCCCTGGCGCTGGGCGTGGGCGTCTATCTGGCCGCCAACCAGCTGTGCTGGTGGATGCTGGACTACCCCGTCTATCAGATGCCGATGCGCTACGGCTTCATCCGCGCCCTGC
Source organism: Brevundimonas albigilva (assembly GCF_023573565.1). NCBI lineage: Bacteria > Pseudomonadati > Pseudomonadota > Alphaproteobacteria > Caulobacterales > Caulobacteraceae > Brevundimonas > Brevundimonas albigilva. Next base: position 310,555 of record NZ_CP097649.1, on the reverse strand, counting down.
CGCTGTTCTTCCTGGGGATGTGCCTGGCCTGGTTCGCCCAGAAGGTCTGGATCTCGCCCCGGCTGGCCGGCTGGGCCGGGGTGCTGGCGGCGGTCGGCTTCTTCGCCGTCGAGCTCCACGACAAGCACGCCCTGATCGCCCTGGCGCTGATCTCGGTGATCATCCTGGCCGCCGGCGCCACGCCCGTGCGCCGGCCCTCCAAGCTTGTCGAGACGGCGGCCATGGTGTCCTTCTCCATGTTCATCACCAACGAGGTGGTGCGCATCGCCTGGTTCGGCGCGGTCAATGTGCTGATCGCCCGCTTCGCCCTGCCGGTCGCGGCCCAGTGGGGCCTGTGGGCGATGGGCGTGGCCGCGGCGGTGGCGTTCGCCTTCGCCTTCCACTTCGTCATCGACAATCCGATCCAGTCGCGCATCCGCCGCTGGTTCAAGCGCCGCGCCGGCGCTCGCGCGGCCCGCCGCCCGGAAGCCGGGCCGGTGATCTCGCTGGAGGGCTGAGGCCCGTCTGCGACCAAAGTCTGTCTCTCCAGCCGTATCGGCGTGCGTCAAAGTCCCGATCCGCGCGTCCGCCAGAGGCCGCGTCAGAACGGCCGATCAACGGCGACATGGAGGAAACAGGACAATGGCTACCGACGCCGCAGCTGCGTCCGGGGGGGAAGAGCATCAGGTGGGTCGCAACGATCGCCTGGTGATCCTGGCCTCTTCGGTCGGCACCGTCATCGAATGGTACGACTTCTATCTGTACGGATCGCTGGCGGCGATCATCACCGTGCAGTTCTTCTCGGGCGTCAACGAGACGACCGGCTTCATCTTCGCCCTGATGGCCTTCGCGGCCGGCTTCGCGGTGCGCCCGTTCGGGGCCATCGTCTTCGGGCGGCTGGGCGACCTGTGGGGGCGCAAGAACACCTTCCTGGTGACCATGCTGCTGATGGGCCTGTCGACCTTCGTGGTCGGCCTGCTGCCGTCCTATGCGGCCATCGGCATCGCCGCGCCGATCATCCTGGTGCTGATGCGCCTGATCCAGGGGCTGGCCCTGGGCGGCGAATACGGCGGCGCGGCCACCTATGTCGCCGAGCACGCCCCGCACGGCAAGCGCGGCTTCTACACCTCCTTCATCCAGATCACCGCCACGGCCGGCCTTCTGCTGAGCCTGGTGGTCATCCTGGGCGTGCGCACGGCGGTGGGCGAGGAAGCCTTCGCCGAATGGGGCTGGCGCATCCCGTTCCTGGTCTCGATCCTGATGCTGGCGGTGTCGCTGTGGATCCGGCTGAAGCTGTCGGAAAGCCCGTCGTTCAAGCGCATGAAGGCCGAGGGCAAGGGCTCCAAGACCCCGCTGAAGGACTCCTTCGGCAAGTGGCCGAACCTGAAGCTGGTGCTGATCGCCCTGGTCGGCCTGGCGGCGGGTCAGGCGGTGGTCTGGTACACCGGCCAGTTCTACGCCCTGTTCTTCCTGGAGCGGGTGCTGAAGGTCGACGCCTCGCTGTCGAACGTGCTGATCGCGGTCGCCCTGCTGCTGGCCACGCCCTTCTTCGTCATCTTCGGCTGGCTGTCGGACAAGGTCGGCCGCAAGCCGATCATCCTCTTGGGCTGCCTGTTGGCGGCGCTGACCTACTTCCCGCTGTTCCAGGCGCTGACCACGGCCGCCAACCCGGCCCTGGCGCGCGCCACGGCGACCTCGCCGATCACCGTCTATGCCGACCCGGCGGACTGCAACGTTCAGTTCGACCCGATCGGCAAGACCGTGTTCAACCACTCGTGCGACCTAGCCAAGTCCTACCTGGCCAAGGCGGGCATCAACTACACCAACGTCGAGGCCCCGGCCGGAACGGTGGCCGAGGTGCGCATCGGCGACGACGTGGTGGTGCCCAGCTTCCGCGGCGAATCCATGAGCGGCGCCGACTTCGCCGCCGGCAAGAAGACCTGGGACGCGTCGCTGGGCGAGGCCCTGGCCGCCGCCGGCTATCCCGCCAAGGCCGCCAGCGCCGAGGTGAACAAGCCCATGGTGGTGGGCATCCTGTTCATCCTGGTTCTGTACGTGACCATGGTCTACGGGCCGATCGCGGCCGCCCTGGTCGAGATGTTCCCGACCAACATCCGCTACACCTCGATGTCGCTGCCCTATCACATCGGCAACGGCTGGTTCGGCGGCTTCCTGCCCACCACCGCCTTCGCCATGGTGGCGGCCACGGGCAACATCTACTACGGCCTATGGTACCCGATCGTCGTGGCCCTGATCACGGTCGTGGTCGGCTTCCTGTTCGTCAAGGAAGGCAAGGACGTCGACATCAACGCCTGATCCTGCTTTCAGGCGTGGATGAAGGGGGCGGGCCGTCGACCAGCGGCCCGCCCCCGCTCTTTTTAGGCCAGGCCCGCGCCGGCGCCCCTTGTGAGCGCGGCGGCGGCCGGATCAGATGCCCTCATGTTCAGCCTGGTGATCCTGGCCCTGGTGGCCGCCTACATGGCCGTGCTGTTCGCGGTCGCCTGGTCGCAGGAACGCCCGGCCGCGCGCGCCCGAGGCGGCGGCCTGGGCCCGTCGGTCTATGCGCTGTCGCTGGCCATCTACTGCACCTCCTGGACCTATTACGGCGCGGTCGGCACGGCGGCGCGGACGGGATGGGAGTATCTGCCCATCTACATCGGCCCGATCCTGGGGCTGACCGTGCTGTTTCCCGTCTGGCGACGGATCGCGGCCGCCGCCCGGCGCGAGAACGTCGGCTCGATGGCCGACTTCGTCGCCTCCCGCTACGGCAAGAGCCAGACCCTGGGGGCGGTGGTCACCATCGTCGCCATCCTGGGATCCCTGCCCTACATCGCGCTGCAGCTGAAAAGCCTGTCGATGGCCGGCGAACTGCTGACGGCGGGCACGCCGGTGGCGGGATCGGAGCGCCTGACCGTGCTGGTCCTGGCGGGGGTCCTGGCCTTCTTCGCCATTCTGTTCGGCGCGAGGCGGCCCGACCTGACCGAGCACAATCGCGGCCTGATCCAGGCCATCGGGCTGGAATCGGTGGTCAAGCTGGGCGCCCTGCTGATGGTGGCCGGCTTCGCCCTGTTCCTGCTGCTGGGCCAGGGCGACGCCGGCCGGATCGCGCAAGGCATCGGCGACCTGGCCGCGCCGCCCGAGATCACCCCGCGCTTCACCGCCATCACCCTGGTGGCGACCCTGGCGCTGTTCTGCCTGCCGCGTCAGTTCCACGTCGCCTTCGTGGAGGGGGCCGAGCCCGCCCAGGTGCGGCGCGCGCGCTGGGTGTTTCCCCTCTATCTGGCCCTGACCAGCCTGGCGGTCGTGCCGCTGGTGGCGGCCGGCGCCCTGTTCGCGCCCAGCGTCAATCCGGACCTGCTGGTCCTGGCCCTGCCCTTCGGCCGCGGCGACCAGACGCTGACCGCCATCGTCTTCGTCGGCGGCTTCTCGGCCGCGACGGCCATGGTGATCGTCGAGGCGGTGGCCCTGTCGGCCATGGTCTCCAACAGCCTGATCCTGCCGTTCGTGGCGCGCGACCGCTGGCGGCGACGCGGCGACGCCTCGGACATGGCCGGAACCATCCTGCAGGTGCGCCGGGTGGCCATCGTGGCGGTGCTGCTGCTGGCGTGGGTCTATTACCAGGCGACCGACCAGACGCACGGCCTGGCGGCGATGGGGCTGGTGTCCTTCGCGGCCATGGCCCAGCTGGCCCCGGCGCTGCTGGGGGCTGTGATCTGGCGCGGCGGCCACGCCCACGGCGCCCTGGCCGGCGTCGGGGTCGGGGTGGCGGTGTGGCTGGTGATGCTGGCCCTGCCGCAGCTGGCGCCGGGCGCCGCCTGGCAGGTTCCCGCCCTGCTGGGCCTGACCGACGCCTTCGCTCCCGGCGTTTTCGTCAGCCTGACGCTGAACCTGGCGACCTATGTGGCGGTGTCCCGCTGGGCCAAGCCCAGGCTGATCGACCGGGTGCAGGCGCGGGCCTTCGTCGACCGGCTGGGGCCGGACTGGCTGGAGGGCCGCCCCTCGCCGGCGGGGGCCTCGGTCGGCGACCTGCGCGCCCTGGTCGCCCGCTTCATCGGCGACGAACGGGCCGAGCGCGCCTTCGCCGCCTGGGCGCGCGAGACCGACACCCCCCTGAGGGACGCCGATCCCGCCGACGCCGCCCTGGCGCGCGGGGCCGAACGGATGCTGGCCGGCGCCATCGGCGCGGCCTCGGCCCGGCGGGTCATCGCCGCCGCCCTGGCCGGGGGCGGCCGCGCGCCCGAGGACGTGGTGCGAATGCTGGACGAGGCGTCCCAGGCCGTCCAGTTCAACCGCGACCTGCTGCAGACCACGCTGGACAACATCGACCAGGGGGTGATCGTGGTCGACGAGGACCTGCGCGTCACCGCCTGGAACCGGCGCTACGTCGAGATGTTCGACCTGCCGCCCGGCTTCGTCCACGTCGGCCTGCCCATCGCCCAGATCTACCGGCTGAACGCCGAGCGCGGCGAAAGCCCCGAGGACGTCGAGGCCTGGGTCGAGCGGCGGCTGGAGGCGCTGAGCCGGCGCATCCCGCACGAGCACGAGCGGGCGCGCCCCGACGGGCGGGTGCTGGGCTCGTCCGGGGCGCCGATCCCCGGCGGCGGCTACGCCACCAGCTACACCGACATCACGGCCCTGCGCCGCGCCGCCCGCCAGCTGGAAGAGGCCAACGAGCGGCTGGAGGCGCGGGTCGCGGATCGCACCGAACGGCTGGAGGAGGCGCGCCGCGTCGCCGAGGACGCCACCGCCTCCAAGACCCGGTTCCTGGCCGCCGCCAGCCATGACCTGCTGCAGCCGCTGCACGCCGCGCGCCTGTTCATCGCCGCCCTGAAGGAGGAGCCGGCGCTGGACGAGGGGGCGCAGGGGCTGGCCACCAACGCCGACCGCGCCATCGACAGCGCCCACCGTCTGCTGACGGCGCTGCTGAACCTGTCCAAGCTGGAGGCCGGCGGGGTCCAGCCGGCGGTGCGGCGGCTGTCGCTGGACGCCCTGTTCGACGAGCTGCGGCGCGAGTTCCAGCCGGTGGCCGAGGCCAAGGCGCTGCGGCTGACCATCGTCGGCTCGGGACTGTGGGTCGCCACCGACGCCGATCTGCTGCGCTCGATGCTGCAGAACCTGATCGTCAACGCCATCCGCTACACCGACCGGGGCCGCATCCTGGTGGGGGCGCGGCGAGACGGCGAGACGGCGCGCATCCTGGTGTGCGACACCGGCCGGGGCATTCCCGAAGCCGACCGCGAACACGTCTTCGGCGAGTTCGTCCGCCTGCCCGGCGCGGCGGCGGATGAGCCCGGCGCGGGCCTGGGCCTGGCCATCGTGCGTAGGCTGTCCAGCCTGCTGGACCATCCGCTGGACCTGACCTCGCGCGTCGGGCGCGGCACCGCCTTCCGCATCACCCTGCCCCGCGCCCCGGCCGAGCCGGCGCGGGACGCCGCGCGCGAGGCCGACCCGCGCCTGCCGCTTGCGGGCCTGAGGGTGCTGTGCGTGGACAACGAGCCGGCCATCCTGGACGCCCTGTCGGCCCTGCTGACCCGCTGGGGGGCGCGGCCGACCCTGGCGGCGACGGCGGATCAGGCCTGGGCCGCGGGCGGCGGCTTCGACGCGGCGGTCGTCGACCTGCATCTGGGCGAGGGGCCGGACGGGTTCGCGGTGATCGACCGCCTGCGTCCGCACGGCGTACGCCGCATCGCCCTGGTGACCGCCGACACTCGCGACGGGCTGAAGGAGCAGGCGACGGCGGCGGGGGCGGTGCTGCTGCCCAAGCCGATCAAGCCGGCGGCGCTGAAGGCGTTTCTGTCGAGCTGATCCTTATCCGCTCATCCCGGCGGAACTGGATTCACGCCCCGTCCAGCTGCTTGGCCAGGATCACCGCCTGGGTGCGGTTCTGGACGCCCAGCTTGCGGAAGACGCTGGTCAGGTGCGCCTTGATGGTGGCCTCCGACACGCCCAGGTCGAAGGCGATCTGCTTGTTCAGCCGCCCGGCCTTCAGCCCCTCCAGGATGCGCAGTTGCGACGGCGTCAGGCTGCCCACGCGCGCGGCCAGATCGCCCTCGCCCGCCTCGTCCTCGGGCAGGTCGGGCCACCAGCCGTCGCCGGCCAGGGCCGCGCCGATGGCGGCGACCATCTGCGGCAGGGCGGCGGACTTGGGGATGAAGCCGGCGGCGCCCAGGCCCTGGACATGGCGGACCACCGGCGCGTCCTCGCTGGCCGAGACGACGACGACCGGCACGGCCGGATGCTCCACGCGGACGGCGGCCAGGCCGGCCATGCCTTCGCTGTCCGACAGCTTGAGGTCCAGCAGCAGCAGGTCGACGGGACGCGACAGGGCCGCCTTGGCCTCGGCCAGGCTGGCGCATTCCTCGATCGCGGCGCCCGGCGCGGCCTTTTCCACCGCCGAGCGCAAGGCGGCGCGGAACAGCGGGTGATCGTCGGCGACGACGATACGATCCATGAGCGTCTTCCCCTGGCCGCGACGGCTGACGGTCGCGTTTGCGACAGCATGGCGCGGATCGACTTTGGTCGAAAGTAGACCATTGGCTAATGGCCGCCACTCCCCCGAGGCGAAAAGCTGCGGCCGGACGCCTGCATCAGACGGGCGCGGGAGGAGAGACCATGAAACGATCCGTTCTTCTGGGAGGCGTCGGCGTGGCCGCCATCCTCCTTGGTCCCGGCGCCGCGATGGCCCAGGACGCCTCGGCCCTGGAGGCCCGCATCGCCCAGCTGGAGGCCGAGCTGAACGCTCTCAAGACCGAGGTGGTGGCGGCCCGAACCCAGCAGGCCGCGCAACAGCAGGACATCATCCGGCTGGAGACCCGCCCGGCCGCGGCGCCCGCGCCGGCCGCCCCCGCGACACCCGGCGACGGCTTCCGCATCGGCGCCCATACGGTGAAGTTCGGCGGCTTCATCAAGCTGGACGCCACGGCGTCGAGCTATTCCGGCGGCGACCCGGCCAATGGCGATGCGCTGCGCGAATTCTACCTGCCCGGCTCGATCCCCGTCGGCGGCGCCGACGAGGACACGGCGACCGATTTCAACGCGCGCCAGACCCGCTTCTGGTTCACCACCGACGGCATGGTCGGCGGCCACAAGGTCGGCAGCCGGATCGAGATGGACTTCCAGGTCCTGCCCGGGGCCGGCGACCAGCGCACGACCAGCCCGGCCAACCCGGCGCTGCGCCGCGCCTTCGTCACCATCGACAACTGGCTGTTCGGCCAGGAGTGGACCAACTTCCAGAACACCAACGTCCTGCCCGAGACGGCCGACTACATCGGCCCGGCCGAGGGCACCGTCTTCGCCCGCCAGGCCCAGATCCGCTATACGCGCGGCCCGTTCTCGATCGCGGTCGAGAACCCGGAGACGACCGTGACCCCGTTCGGCGGCGGGACGCGCATCGTCGCCGACGACAACGGCCTGCCCGACCTGACCGCCCGCTATGTGATGGCCAGGCCCTGGGGCGAGGTCCAGCTGTCGGGCCTGCTGCGCCAGCTGAAATACGAGAACCCGGCGCTGACCATCGACAGTTCGGCCACCGGCTGGGGCCTGTCCGCCTCGGCCAAGATCAAGGTCGGGGCGCAGGACGACCTGCGCCTGATGCTGAGCGGCGGCGACGGCGTGGGCCGCTACATCGGCCTGAACTTCTCCAACGACGCGGTGCTGGACGCCTCGGGCGAACTGGACACGATCGGCGTCATCGCCGGCTTCGCCGCCTATCGCCACATCTGGTCGCCGGGCTGGCGCTCGAACCTGATCTATTCGGTGCAGGAGGTGGACAACGACACCGTCCTGACCGGCCTGGGCGTCAACAGTTCGGCCCAGAGCGTTCGCGGAAACCTGATCTGGACTCCGCTGACGGGATTTGATGTCGGGGCCGAGTTGATGTTCGGTGAGCGTAAGCTGGAGTCCGGCGTCAACGGCGACATGACCCGCCTGTCCCTGTTCGCCAAATACGGATTCTGATTGATGCTGGAGACGTCTCGCGTGCCCGATTCCGAACTCTATCCCGTTCCCGCCGACCTGGCCGCCCGCGCCCACATGGACCGGCAAGCCTATGAGGCGGCGCGGATCGCGGCGCGCGAGACCCCCGACGCCTTCTGGTCGGAACAGGCCCGCCGCCTGGACTGGATGACCTTCCCGACCCGGATCAAGGACGTCTCCTTCAAGAAGGAGGACTTCCGCATCCGCTGGTTCGAGGACGGCGTCCTGAACGTCTCGGCCAACTGCATCGACCGCCACCTGCCCCACCGGAAGGACGAGACGGCGATCATCTGGGAAGGCGACGACCCGGCCGACAGCCGGCTGATCACCTTCGGCGAACTGCACGCCGAGGTGTGCCGCATGGCCAATGTGCTGAAGGCGCACGGGGCCAAGAAGGGCGACCGGATCACCCTGTATCTGCCCATGATCCCCGAGGCCGCCTACGCCATGCTGGCCTGCGCCCGCATCGGCGCGGTGCATTCGGTCGTGTTCGGCGGCTTCTCGCCCGACAGCCTGTGCGGCCGGATCGAGGACTGCGGCTCCACCCTGGTCATCACCGCCGACGAGGGTCTGCGCGGCGGCAAGACCATCCCGCTGAAGGCCAATGTCGACGCGGCGCTGGAGAAGGTGAAGGTCGACACCGTCCTGGTCATCCGCCGCACCGGCGCCGACGTGCCGATGATCGAGGGCCGCGACGTCGACTACGCCGTCGAGGCGGCCAAGGCCGCGACCGACTGCCCGCCCGAGCCGATGAACGCCGAGGACCCGCTGTTCATCCTCTACACCTCGGGCTCGACCGGAAAGCCCAAGGGCGTGCTGCACACCACGGGCGGATACCTGTTCTGGGCCGCCTGGACGCACGAGATCGTCTTCGACTATCGCCCGGGCGAGGTCTTCTGGTGCACCGCCGACGTGGGCTGGGTCACGGGGCACAGTTATCTGGTCTATGGGCCGCTGGCGAACGCGGCGACGACGCTGATGTTCGAGGGCGTGCCCAACTATCCCGACACCAGCCGCTTCTGGCAGGTGGTGGACAAGCACAAGGTGGAGATTTTCTACACCGCCCCCACGGCCCTGCGCGCCCTGATGCGCGAGGGCGACGAACCGGTGAAGCGGACCTCGCGCCAGTCGCTGCGGATCCTGGGCACCGTCGGCGAACCGATCAACCCCGAGGCCTGGCGCTGGTATCACGAGGTGGTCGGCGACGGCCGTTGCCCCATCGTGGACACCTGGTGGCAGACCGAGACGGGCGGCCATCTGATCACGCCCCTGCCGGGCGCGACCGACCTGAAGCCCGGCTCGGCCACCCTGCCCCTGCCGGGCGTCGAGCTTCAGATCGTGGACGCCGAGGGCCAGCCGCTGGAGGGCTCCGTGTCGGGCAACCTGTGCATCACCGACAGCTGGCCGGGCCAGATGCGGACCGTCTATGGCGACGACCAGCGCTTCTTCGACACCTATTTCTCGACCTATCCGGGCCGGTATTTCACCGGCGACGGCTGTCGCCGGGACGAAGACGGCTATTACTGGATCACCGGGCGGGTGGACGACGTCATCAACGTCTCGGGCCACCGCATGGGCACCGCCGAGATCGAGAGCGCCCTGGTGCTGCACGACGTGGTGGCCGAGGCGGCCGTGGTCGGCTTCCCCCACGACATCAAGGGCCAGGGCATCTACGCCTATGTCACCCTGAACGCCGGGATCGAGGCGACCGAGGACCTGCGAAAGGCGCTGGGCGCCCATGTGCGGCGCGAGATCGGGCCGATCGCCACGCCCGACGTGATCCAGTGGGCGCCGGGCCTGCCCAAGACCCGCTCCGGCAAGATCATGCGCCGCATCCTGCGCAAGATCGCCGAGAACGAGGTCGGCGCCCTGGGCGACACCTCCACCCTGGCCGATCCGTCAGTCGTGGACGACCTGGTCAAGAACCGCGCCGGGGCCTGAAGGCCTGGGCGGCCGAGAGAGTGTCCGAAGGGATGGAGCGGGTAGCGAGAATCGAACTCGCGACATTCAGCTTGGGAAGCTGACGTTCTACCTCTGAACTATACCCGCGCTCCCGGTTTCCTTAGCCTCGCCCGAGGCGGGGCTCAAGGCGCAAGGCGGGCGGACGAATCATGAGGCGCGAAAAGGGAGCGGGCGCGGGAAGGGCGGCCATGTTCGGCTGCCTGGCCGTGCTCCTGATCGGGGCGGGCGTGGCGGCGGCGCTCTGGGTGATCTTCGTCTGGGACGTCAATCAGGGCTGAGACCGCCGCCGTTCCGGGTCAGTCGGCGACGCGCGCCACGTCGACGCCGCGCTGCGCCAGCAGGGCCTGGACGCTGTCGTCGCCCGCCAGGTGGGCGGCGCCCACGGCGATGAAGGCCGTGCCCGAGCCCTGCAGCAGGGTCTGGATCTGGTTGGCCCAATCGAGGTTCCGGTCGACCAGGATCGCCTGATAGACGTGCGGCGCCGTGTCCTTCATGTCCTCGACCACGACCCGGTCCAGTTCGGCCACGTCGCCGCGCGACCAGGCGTCGACCATGCCGTCCAGCATCTCGACGGCGTCGTCGAAGTCCTCCAGCGTCTGGCGGATGAACTCCAGCTGCACCGGCTCGTCCATCGTGGCCAGGATGCGGATCTGCTTGTCGATGGTCTCGAACGCCTTGATCGGCTTGCCGGCGGCCTCGGCGCGCGCCTTCAGCACCAGTTCCACCCCCGACTGGGGATCGTAGCCCGCCTTGACCAGCGGTGCGACCGACAGGGTCAGGCCCGCCAGCCACGGCCGCATCGGATCCAGCTGCGCGGCGCTCATGCCCACGGTGCGGGCGGCGGCGTCCAGTTCGGCCATCTCCTCGGCGGTCAGGATGCTGGACAGGGGCTTGTCCGGCGACAGGCCGTACTGCTGGACCAGGGGCATGACGGCCGCCTGGTTGTCGGGATCGCTGATCTCGAACCAGACCTCGTCGGCGCTGTCGAAGGCGGCCTCCACGCGCGGGCTGGACCAGCCGATGGTCGGGCGCAGCACATGGACGGTGCCGAACAGATACAGGGTGGAGTCCGCGTCCTTGACCACCCAGAGGGCCGGGCCCTCGCCGCGAATGGCGGGCGGGGCCGCCGGCTGGGCGGCTTCCTGGGCCAGGGCCGGCTGGCCGGTCAGGGCGAAGTAGAGCGCCAGGCCGCCGGCCACGCCGGCCGCGCCGCGCGCAAGGGTGGAGGCGGAGGTCTTCAGAAGGGTCGACAGGGTCATGGGTTCAGTCCTCGTTGAAAAAAGGGAAGGCGGCGGCCCTCAGGCCAGGCCTCGACGGGCCGAGGCGACGGCGGAGACCAGCAGGTACAGGGTCATCAGGACGGCGTAGATGTCCCAGGCGGTCAGGGGCGCCAGAACGCCCAGACGCTCGGCCGCCGCCCACAGGAACAGCAGGCCCTGGCCCAGGAAGAGGGTCGCGGCCGCGGCTTCCAGGGCCGTGCGGCGCAGCAGTTCGTCGACGCCGCGCCAAACCTTGAAGTTCAGCACCGTGTGGACGGCCAGCAGCAGGACGATCGACCCCATCGCCACGCCGCCCGCCAGCCCGGCCAGGGCGAAGACGATCGGCAGCAGCAGGATCAGGCCGGAAAAGCCCATGACGGCCGCCTGGAAGCGCGCCTGGCGCCCTTCCTCGGCCGAGGCGGGGTCGTCCATGCCGTACATCCGGCCCAGGCGGCGCGGATCCAGGCTGATGAGCATGACCGCCCCGGCGCCGATGATCAGGGCGGCGCCGGTCAGGGCGGCCAGGGCGTCGGACCAGCGCACGTCGACGCCGTCCAGGGCGTCGGGCCCGATCAGGTCGGGCAGGATCAGCCGACCGAACAGATAGCCGGCGGCGCCCGTCGCCAGGCCGAAGCCGAAGGCGGTCAGCAGGCGGCGCGGCAGCGGGGAGGTCTTGCGTGAAGACGCGGTCATCCGTCGGTCTCCTGTTCCGAGAAGATGGATTCGATGGGTTGGCCGAAGACGCGGGCGATCTTGAAGGCCAGCGGCAGGGACGGGTCGTAGCGGCCGGTCTCCAGCGCATTGACGGTCTGGCGCGACACGGCCAGCAGCTCGGCCAGCTGCGCCTGGGACCAGTCGCGCTCGGCGCGCAGAACCTTGAGGCGGTTGTTCATGGGGTTCTCCTATCGCCGCCGGAACCACCACCACGCCCAGGCGACCGTGTAGCCGACCAGCATCAGGACCAGCAGGCCGCCGGCGCCCAGGGCGGCGTGGGCCACGGGATCGCTGCGGCCGTAGAACCAGTCGGGCAGGCGCCAGTCCGCCGTCTGCGGCAGGGTGGCGATCAGCATCAGCGGCAGGCCCAGCAGCAGCGCGCCCGATCCGCCCCAGAACCAGGCGGCCTTGTGCGCCTCGCGCGCCGCCTCGTCGATCGTGCGCATCCAATAGACGCTGACCCACAGGCTGACGCCGACGGCGATCAGTCCGAACACGCCGAAACCGACGATCTCGAACGCGGCGACGCGGTCGGCGGCTTCCGGGCTGGACGCCGACAGATAGCCCGCGCCGAACCCGGCCAGTCCCGCCAGGAACCCGGTCAGCAGCCCGCCCAGGAAGACCCAGCCCAGCAGTCGCTTCAGTTTCGGCTGCATGACAGCCCTCCTTGTCTTTATGACAAGGTCACTTTACGTCCAATGACGGCAATGTCAAGCACCCTTTCCTTATGGACAAGCTCGCTTGCTATTCGGCGGCGTCGCGAGTGGCTGACGTCAGCAGTTCCGGCCGGCTGACGGCGCGCGGGCTGGCGTCGACCGGGGCCAGTTCGGGCAGGGTCTTGCCTTCGTGATCGACCTGCAGGTCCTCAAACCGGCGGGCCGAAACCATGACCTGGCTCTCCAGCGAGCCGACGAACTGGTTGTACTTGCCGACCGCCGCATCCAGCGCGCGGCCGACCGCCGAGGCGTGGCCGCCCATGACCGACAGCCGCTTGTAGAGCTCGCGTCCCAGGGCCGCGACGCGGTCGGCGTTGGCGGCCTGCTCCTCGGCGCGCCAGCCGTAGGCGACGGCCTTGCACAGGGCGAACAGGGTCGTGGGCGTGACGATGACGACGCGCGAGGTCATGGCGTGGGTCATCAGGTCCGGCTCGTGGTCCAGGGCGGTGGCCAGGAAGGCGTCGCCGGGCACGAACAGGGCGACGAAATCGGGGCTGGGCTTGAACTGGTCCTGATAGGCCTTGGACGACAGCTGCCGGACGTGGGTCTTCAGGCTGGCGGCGGTGCGCAGGCCGACCGAGCGGGCGCGCGCCTCCTCGTCCCCCTCCCCGTCGTCGAAGGCCAGGGGCACCTTGGCGTCGATCACGAACATGCCGCCGCCCGGCAGGCGCACGATGAAGTCCGGACGGTTCTGGCGCCCCTCGTCGTCGGCGCTGGAGGTCTGTTCAGTGAAGTCGAACCGGCCGGCCATGCCGGCGGCCTCCAGCACGTTGCGGCAGGTCTGCTCGCCCCAGCGGCCGCGCCGGCCGGTGTTGCCGCGCAGGGCCTCGGTCAGCTTGCGCGCCTCGTCGCGCGTCGCCGAGGAGGCCGCCATCAGCTGGGCCAGCTGCTCGCGCAGGCCGCCGGTTTCCTCGGAACGGGTCTTTTCCAGCGCCGCGACGTGTTCCTGGAACTTGCTCAGGGTGTCGGCGACCGGCTTCAGCTGCGCCGCCATCCGCTCGCGCGCCAGCTGGTCCTGGGCGCGGAAGGTCTCGGTCGCGCGACTGACCATCTGGTCGGCGACGACCTGCGCCGACTGGGCGGCCTGGGCCTTCAGCAGCTCGCCCAGGGTGACGCGGCTTTCCTCGACCACCTCGATCCGCGCCAGGGCGGCGGAGAGCTCGGCGCGGGTCCGCTGCCATCCCATGAAGGCCCACAGGAAACCGCCGCCCAGGGCGACGGCGACGACGGCGAGGATCGGCGCGAGCATGTTCATGGTCCGTTCCTTAAACGGAGTCGAAGGATCAGGCCAGTTGCGCCCTCCCTGCGACGGAATCGGTCGTCAGGTCGGCCGGCGCGCGCGCAGGGCCTGGACGATGGTGCCGTCGTCCAGCCAGTCCAGTTCGCCCCCGACGGGCACGCCGCGCGCCAGGGAGGTCACCTCCACCCCCGGCCCGGAGATGCGTTCGGCGATGTAGTGGGCGGTGGTCTGACCGTCGACGGTGGCGGGCAGGGCCAGGACGACCTCGCGCACCTCGCCGCCCCTCACCCGGCCGACCAGTTCGGCGACGCGCAACTGGTCCGGCCCCACGCCGTCCAGGGCCGACAGCAGGCCGCCCAGCACGTGGTATTTGCCGCGAAAGGCGCCAGACCGCTCCATCGCCCACAGGGCGCCGGCCTCCTCGACCACGCAGATCAGGCCGTTGTCGCGCGCGCCGTCCGCGCAGATGGCGCAGGGGTCGCGGGTGTCGGGCGCGCCGCACACCGAGCACGACACCACCTTGTCCGCCGTCTCGGCCAGCGAGGCGGCCAGCGGGACCAGCAGCTGCTCGCGCCGCTTCAGCAGCGCCAGGGCCGCGCGCCGGGCCGAGCGCGGGCCCAGGCCCGGCAGCTTGGCGAGAAGGGAGATGAGCCGCTCGATCTCGGGCCCGGCGGAGGCGGCCATCAGAACAGTTTCGGCATTCCGGGAATGTTCATCCCGGCCATCGGCCCGGCGGCCTCGCGCATCAGAGCGGTGTTGACCTCGTCCAGCTTGCGCTTGGCGTCGGCATGGGCGGCGACGATCAGATCGGCCAGGATCTCACCCTCGCCCGGCGCCAGCAGGCTGTCGTCGATCCTGATCGCGGTGATCTCGCCGGCGCCCTTCAGCGCCACGCTCACTAGGCCGCCGCCGGACGTGCCCTCGGCGGAGGTTTCGGCCATCTTGGCCTGGGCGTCCTGCAGCTTTTGCTGCATCGCCTGGGCCTGCTGCATCAGTTGGGTCAGGTCTTTCATGGCCCCTAGATAGGGCCAAGCGCCCCGGTCGCACAGGGGTCTTTCGCCGACATCACGCAAATGGAAACGCTGTGATGCGCGATTCGCACTTGCGACTGTTGCGATACGGCTTAATTAGCACTCGCATTCGTTGCTAATCAAGTCAGGAACGCTCCCATGGCCTATGACGCCATTCCCCAACGCGACGCCCCGCTGTCGGACGCCGCCCTGTCGCAACTGTTCACCGAGGCGCGCACCCGCAACGGCTGGACCGACCGGCCGGTCGCGCCCGAGCTGCTGCATCGGCTCTACGACCTGACCAAGTTCGGGCCGACGGCGGTGAACATGACGCCGGCCCGCTTCCTGTTCGTGACGTCGCCACAGGCCAAGGCCCGCCTGGTCCCGCTGATGAGCGAAGGCAACCAGGCCAAGACGGCCCAGGCGCCGGTCACCGTCATCATCGGCCAGGACATCGACTTCCACGACCACCTGCCCGCGCTGTTCCCGCATGCGCCCGGCGCCCGCGACTGGTTCGCCGACGAGGCCGGCCGCCGCGAGGCCGCCTTCCGCAACAGCTCGCTTCAGGGCGGCTATTTCCTGATCGCGGCCCGCGCCCTGGGCCTGGACGTCGGCCCCATGTCCGGCTTCGACGCCGCGGCGGTGAAGGCCGAGTTCTTTCCCGAAGGCAATGTGGAGCCCAACTTCATCGTCAATCTGGGCTACGGTTCGGACGAGAACCTGTTCCCCCGCTCGCCGCGCCTGAGCTTCGACGAGGCGGCGAAGATTCTGTGAGCGACGACGCAAGGCTTCTCCCTCCCCCTGCGGGGGAGGGTGGCTGAGCGCAGCGAAGCCGGGTGGGGAGGGCTGGGCGAACAGAGACAGACCGAGTCGGCGTCGCCTTGCCGCCCCCATCCGGTCTCGCCTTTGGCTCGACCACCCTCCCCCGCAGGGGGAGGGAGAGCGCGGTGCGCCCCCTCAGTCCTCGTCGCCTTCCGCCTCGTCCGGGATTTCCGGCGTGACCAGGGTCGGCGCGACCGTGCGGATTTCGCCCAGCTTCGCGCCGGGGAAGGCCGTCAGCACAGACTGGATGAAGGCGTCGCTTTCGACGGCCTCGCGCTCGGCGGCGCGGGCCTTCTTCTGCTGTTCGATCAGGGTCTCGCCGCCGCCCTGGCCGTTGGCGGCGATCAGCCAGGTGCGGCCGGTCCAGTCCTTCAGGCGCGAGGCCAGCTTGCGCGCCAGTTCGACCGGCGCGCCCTGGACGCTCTCATAGACGATGGCGCCGGGCTTGAACGACACCGGCTTCACATAGCGTTCGACGTCCATCTGCAGGCCGATCTCGCGCCGCTCGCCGATCAGGGCCACGACCTGTTCGAAGCTCTGCGGATCCGGCAGGGCCGGCGCCGCCATCGGTCGCGCGGCCAGTTGGGCGGACGCGCCGCCGCCCCCGCCGCTCCCGCCGCCGCCGCCGCGCGGGGCCGAGCCGCCGCCCAGGGGCTCGCCGGACTGCAGCCGCTTCAGCGCCTCTTCCGGTCCGGGCAGGTCGGCGGCGTAGGCCAGGCGCACCAGGGCCATTTCCACCGCATCGGCCGGATTGGGCGCACGCCGCACCTCGTCCAGCGCCTTCAGCAGCATCTGCCAGGTGCGCGACAGGGTCGCCGCCGGAATGGCCGCGCCCAGCGCCGCCAGCTTCTGCGCCTGGTCGTTGGGCAGGCGCGTCGCGTTCGGCCCCAGCATCTTGGCCACCGAGGCGGCGTGACAATGTTCCAAGAGGTCGTTGGTCACCTGCACCGGATCGGCGCCGAAGCCGTAAAGCGTGCGGAAGGTCTCCAGCGCCTCGGGCGTGCGGCCGGCCATGACGGATTCGAACAGGGCGATGGTCTGGCTGCGGTCGGCCAGGCCCAGCATGTCGCGCACGGTCTCGGTCTTGACCGTCTCGCCGCCCTCGGCCTGGACCAGGGCCTGGTCCAGCAGCGACAGGCCGTCGCGCACCGACCCTTCGGCCGCGCGCGCGATCAGGGCCAGGGCGTCGCCCTCGATCTTCATGCCCTCGCGGTCGGCGACGCGCGCCAGGTGCTCGACCAGGATCTCGGGCTCGACACGACGCAGGTCGAAGCGCTGGCACCGGCTCAGGATCGTCACCGGCACCTTGCGGATCTCGGTGGTGGCGAAGATGAATTTGGCGTGGGGCGGCGGCTCCTCCAGCGTCTTCAGCAGGGCGTTGAACGCCTGCGTCGACAGCATGTGGACCTCGTCCAGCACATAGACCTTGTAGCGCGCCTCTACCGGCGCATAGCGGACGCTTTCCAGGATGTCGCGGATGTCGTTGACGCCGGTGTGGGACGCCGCGTCCATCTCCATCACGTCCATGTGCTGGCCGGCCATGATGGCGGCGTCGTGCCGGCCGTGGGCGGTCAGGGCCAGCGACGGCTTGTCGATGGCGTCGGTCTCGTTGTTCAGGGCGCGGGCCAGCAGGCGGGCGGTGGTCGTCTTGCCGACGCCCCGCACGCCGGTCAGCATGAAGGCGTGGGCGATGCGGCCGGTGGCGAAGGCGTTGGTCAGGGTGCGGACCATCGCCTCCTGGCCGATCAGGTCCTCGAAGGTGCGCGGCCGGTACTTGCGCGCCAGCACCTGATAGGCGGCGCCATCCTCGGCCGCCGGCTCGGCACGGGCCTCGACGGGAGCGGCGGCGACGGGCGCAGGCGGCGGTTCCGGTGCAGCCGCCGGCGCGCCGAACATGTCGTCGGTGTTCTCGTCGCGTTCGACGACATCCTCGTCCCAGGGCGGGCCGTCCAGATTCGGGTCGCTGTCCGTCATGGCCCCGTCTTACCGCGAAGGACGGGGGCGGTCAGGCGGAATCTCAGAACCCTTGAGCTTGCGCCAGCCGCTCGCTGTGGAAACCGGCGTCGCCCAGCAGTTCGTTCAGCACGCGCACCCGCTTCATGAACAGGCCGACGTCGAATTCGTCGGTCATGCCGACGCCGCCGTGCATCTGCACCGCCTCCTGGACCGCCAGTTCGGCCACCCGCCCGGCCTTGGCCTTGGCGACCGAGGCGGCCAGGGCGGCGTCCTGCCGCCCGGCGTCGAGGGCCTGAAGCGCGCCCAGGGTCGCGGCGCGGGCCAGCTCCAGTTCGGTGAACAGGTGCGCCGCCCGGTGCTGAAGCGCCTGGAACTCGCCGATCAGCTTGCCGAACTGCTTGCGGGTGCGCAGATACTCCAGCGTAATCTTGAACGCCTGGTCGCCCGCGCCGGTCAGGCTGGAGGCCGCGCAGGCCCGGCCCAACGCCAGGGCGCCGTCCAGCAGCGCCTCGCCATTTCCAACCTCGCCGATCACCGCATCCGCATCGACCGCGACGTCGGTCAGGACGACCCGCGCGGCGTTGTGGGCGTCGACCATGACGGTCCGCTCGATCTCCACGCCCGCCGCCTTGGGATCGACCAGGAACAGGGTCGTCCCCTCTTCCGCCCTGGCCACGACGATCAGGGCGTCCGCGACATGGCCGTCCAGCACGAAGGCCTTGGCGCCGTTCAGACGAAAGCCGTTGCCCGCCCGTTCGGCCCGCGTGGCGATCTTGGCCGGGGCGTGCTTGGGACCCTCGTCCACGGCCAGCGACAGGATGGCCTCGCCCGCCGCGATCTTCGGCAGCCAGGCCTGCTGGGCCTCGGACCCGCCGTCGGCCAGCACCCTGGCGGACAGCACGGCCGAACCCATGAAGGGCGACGGCGTCAGGGTGCGGCCCAGGCTCTCGGCGATCACCCCCGCCTCGACCGCGCCCAGCCCGGCGCCGCCGTATTCTTCAGGAATGATGACGCCGGCGAAGCCCATCTCTCCGAACGCCCGCCACAGGTCGCGGGACAGTCCATCAGGGTCGCGCGCGTCGCGCAGCTGGCGCAGGTGGGCGATGGGCGCGCGCTCGGCCAGGAAGCCGTCGGCGGCCTCCTGCAGCATGGCCTGCTCTTCGGTCAGGATCAGGGGCATGGGCTCAGGCTCCCGGCAGCTGCAGCAGGTGTTTGGCGATGATGTTCAGCTGGATCTCGCTGGTTCCGCCCTCGATGGAGTTGGCCTTGGTGCGCAGCCAGTCGCGGGCGGCCGAACCGCCGCGCGAGCGCTCGCTCTCCCACTCCAGCGCGTCGGCGCCGCCGGCCGCCATCAGCAGTTCGTGGCGGCGCTTGTTCAGTTCGGACCCATAGTATTTCAGCATGGAGGCGATGGCCGGATGGGCCTGCTTGGCCTTCACCTGGTCGCCCACCCGCTCCATCGCCAGGCGGAAGGCGGCCTGATCGATCTCCAGTTCGGCGATGCGCGCGCGCAGCATGGGCTCGTCCAGCCGGCCGGCCTCGTCCGTCCCGATGGCGTCCAGGGCGACCTGGCCCACCGGCCGCCCGCCCGCGACCTCGCCCATGGCGCCGATCATGGTCCGCTCGTGGGCCAGCAGATATTTGGCCACGTCCCAGCCCCGGTTCAGCGTCCCGACCAGGTTTTCCTTCTCGACCCGAACATCGTCGAAGAAGGTCTCGCAGAAAGGCGACTTGCCGCTGATCAGGGTGATCGGCCGCGTCGTCACGCCCGGCGTCCTCATGTCGAACAGGACGAAGGAAATGCCCAGGTGCTTGGGCGCCTCCGGGTCCGTCCGCACCAGGCAGAAGATCCAGTCGGCCTTGTCGGCGTAGCTGGTCCAGATCTTCTGGCCGTTGACGATCCAGTGGTCGCCCCGATCCTCGGCCCGGGTCTGGATCGAGGCCAGGTCGGAGCCGGCGCCCGGTTCGGAATAGCCCTGGCACCAGCGGATCTCGCCGCGCACGATCTCGGGCAGGAACCGCTTCTTCTGTTCCTCGGTCCCGAAGCCCAGCAGCGCCGGCCCCAGCATCCAGACGCCGAAGCTGTTCAGCGCCGGCTGGGCCTTGATGCGGCGCAGTTCCGAGGCCAGCACCTTGGCCTCCTCACGGCTCAGCCCCCCGCCGCCGTATTCCCGGGGCCATTCCGGCGCCGTCCAGCCGCGTTCGCCCATCCGCTCCAGCCAGAGCTTGTGGCCGGGCGTGGCGAAGACGGCGTCGCGCCCGCCCCAGATCATGTCCGCCTCGGAGCCCATCGGCCCGCGCGCCTCGGGCGGGCAGTTCGCCTCCAGCCAGGCGCGCGTCTCGGCGCGGAAGCCTTCCAGATCGCTCATTCGCGTGTTCCCCGCGTTTCCTCTGGCGACGACGTTAGCAGATGCGTTTCGATTGGCTACGGTCACGTAGGGGAAGCCTCGGCAACAGCTTCGCCGTTCGCGCGTTCGTCAGGCCCGTTTGGAGCCGACCATGACCTATCTCAGCCGCGCCGTCTTCGCCGGCGCCAGCCTGTTGCTGCTGCTGTCGGCGATGGCGCTGATCGGCTTCGGCGTCAGCGATGCGATCCAGAGCATCCGCTCGCCGGAACAGTCGGGCGCCGACGCGGTGCTGGACGTGCTGGGCTATGTCATCGTCGCCATCGCCGTGTTCGACGTGGCCAAGTACATCTTCGAGGACGAGGTGCGGCGCGGCAACGACAAGCGCAGCGCCGCCGAGGCCCGGCGCAGCCTGACCAAATTCCTGTCCACCATCGTCATCGCCCTGTTCCTGGAGGCCCTGGTGGTGGTGTTCAAGACGGCCCGCGCGGACGTCTCCCAACTGATCTATCCGACCGCCCTGCTGCTGGCTTCGGTCCTGGTCCTGGTCGGCCTGGGAGCCTTCCAGCGCTTTTCGGCGACGGTGGAGGAGAAGGTCGGCGACGACGACGAGGCCGAGGAGCGCAAGGAAAAGGCCCGCCGCCGAAGCGACGCCTGACCTCAGCCCCCGCTGGGCAGGAAGGGCGAGAAGGTGATGACGGTGAAGGTGTCGCGCACGTGGGGGCGGGTCTGGACCTGCCTGGTCACGAAGGTCCCGATGTCGGCGTCGCGCGGCAGGTTGAACTTGGCCAGCAGGTCGTGCTGGCCCGAGGTCGAATAGACCTCCGACACGTTCTCGACATTGTCGACGATGTCGGCGGCCACGTCGTTGGCGTAGCCCAGTTCGGTTTTGATGAAGACGAAGATGGCGGTCATCATGGCGGCGGTCTCCCTGACGCCTTCCTAGACCATCGCGGCCGCGCCGATAAGGCCGCATCTCCAGGGTCGCCAAGGTACGGTATCGAACCCACAGAAACGAAAAAGTTCAACGTTCACGGTCTCTTATCAGTCATGAACTAAAACGGCGGCAAGGAGCGCGTGACGATGACCTCAGCCGCCGACGATCCCCGACCCCTGCTGCACCGGCTGATCGCCGCCGGACACCTGCGCTACTGGATCATCGCCAGCTGGTCGCTGGCGCTGTGGACGACGACCGACTTCCACACAGCCGCCACCTGGTTCGTCCTGGCCACGGTGGCGGGGCTGATCCGCACGGTCGTCGACGGACGCCAGGGGCCGCGCGGCGCCAATCCCACCCGGCTGCGGCTGGCCGTCGCCACCCTGTCCTGCGCCATCTGGGCCGCCGCGCCGTGGCTGTCCTTCAGCGCCGGAAGCCTGTTCGGCGTGGCGGTCGGGGTGGCCCTGCTGATGGCCGGCTATGTCCTGGTCTTCACCCAGATGCGCGCCGCCCCGCACGAGGCGCTGATGGTGTCGACGCCCTATTCGATCGTCGTGATCCTGCTCGTCCTCAGCCTGTGGGGCACGTCCGGCTTCTGGGTGGTGCTGAGCATCGTGCCAGTGCTGGGCCTCGCCCTGCTGATCAAGGTCGTCATCACCCAGATGAAAGACGAGGAACTGGGCGCCGTGAACCGGCGCCAGGCCGCCCTGATCACCGAGCTGGAACAGGCGCGCGATCGCGCCGACGCCGCCAGCGCCGCCAAGTCCAACTTCCTGGGCGTCATCTCCCACGAGCTGCGCACGCCGATGAACGGCGTCCTGGGCGCGGCCGAACTGCTGCGCCTGTCCGACCTGGACGCGCGCCAGACCGAGTTCGTGCAGATCATCACCCGCTCGGGCGAGGGCCTGATGGTGCTGCTGAACGACATCCTGGACGTGACCAAGATCGAGGCCGGCAAGATGGAGCTGTCCCAGGCCCTGGTCGAGGCGCAGTCCCTGGCCCCGCGCCTGGTGGGCCCCTTCGCCGCCCAGGCCGAGGCCAAGGGCCTGGGCTTCGTCGCGGAGACCACCGGCGACTGGCCGACGCTGGTGCGCGCCGACGTGCTGCGCCTGGCCCAGATCAGCCACAACCTGCTGGCCAACGCCATCAAGTTCACCGCGGCGGGCGAGGTGGGCCTGCGCCTGGACGGCCGGCGGCGGGACGACGGCCGGCTGGCCCTGCGGCTGGAGGTGCGCGACAGCGGCATCGGCATCGCGCCCGAGGACCAGGCCGCCCTGTTCCAGCCGTTCAGCCAGGTCGACGCCTCCTCCACCCGCCGGTTCGGCGGCACCGGCCTGGGCCTGAGCATCTGCAAGCGGCTGGCCGAGATGATGAACGGCGAGATGACCGTCCGCTCGGCGCCGGGCGAGGGCTCGACCTTCGTCCTGAGCGTCGCCCTGGACGCGCACGGCTGGGGCGCCGAGGGCGAACCCGCCCAGGCGGCCTGACGCGCTAACGTGGTTTGACTTGACGCGGCGGCGGCGACGTCGGAGGTCGGGCGCGAACCGTTGCAGAGGATGTCGACCATGACCCACGACCGCGTCAGCGTGCTTCAGGCGCTGGAAGCTCAGGGCGTGTGCCCGGTCTTCTACCATCCCGATCCCGAGGTCTGCCTGAACGTCATCCGCGCCAGCGCGCGCGGCGGAGCGAAGGTGGTGGAGTTCACCAATCGGGGCGACTTCGCCTGCGACCTGTTCGGCGAGATCAACCGCGAACTGATCCGCACCGACCCGGACATCGTGCTGGGCATCGGCTCGGTGGTCGATGCGGGCACGGCGGCGCTGTATCTGAACCGGGGCGCCCGCTTCGTGGTCAGCCCCTGCCTGGTCCCGGACGTGGCCAAGGTCTGCAACCGGCGCAGGGTCGCCTATTTCCCCGGTTGCGGATCGGTCACCGACATCGGCGAGGCGCACGAACTGGGCTGCGACATCGTCAAGCTGTTCCCCGGCGCGTCCGTCGGCGGCCCGGACTTCGTCAAGGCGGTCCGGGGACCGATGCCCTGGGCCAAGATCATGCCGACCGGCGGCGTCGATCCGGACGAGGCCTCCATCGCCAAATGGTTCGGCGCGGGCATCGTGGCGGCCGGCATGGGCTCCAAGCTGATCACCGACGCCGCGGTGAAGTCGGGCGACTGGGCCGGGATCGAGGCTTCGACGCGCGCGGCGGTCGAGGCCGTCGCCGCCTTCCGCGCGCGCGGCTGATCCGTTCGGCCTAGCGGGCGTGGGGCGCGGCGTCTTCGCGCGCCACCGCCCGGCGGTGATCGCTCTTGCGCGCGAGGATCGGCGTCAGGGCCTTGCGCTCCTCGACGCTGAGGCCGGCCAGAATGTCCACGGCGTCGCCTTCCAGCCGCCCGCGCCCGCGCATCTCGGCCTCGCGCGACTGCTCCAGCAGGGCGCGCACGCGCGCGGCGTCCATCGTCGGCGCCCCCGCCAGCTCGGTCGCCTGGCGACGGGCGGCGCGGGCGGCCTCGAAATCGGGGCGCGCGGCCAGGGCGGCCTGGCGCATCTGCTGGCGCACGCTGCGACGCGTGGCCGGGTCCAGATCGGCCAGCACCGCGTCGAACGGCCTGCGGCCCGGCCGGACCTGATCCTCGACCTTGCGCTCCACCTGTTGGCGGCTGATCAGGAAGGCGCCGCCGCCCGCCAGGGCGAAGACGTTCAAGGCGACCGAAACGGCCAGGGCGATCTTCAGTCCGCGTTCGCTCATCCCAGCACCTCGGCGTCGTCCACGCCGCTGAGCGTCGATTGATAGAGCACCGCGTCGGCGCGCGCGTCGGCGGTCAGATGGGTGGTCAGGCCCAGGCCCGCGACCACGCCGGCGCAGGCCGCCGCCGTCCAGCCCGCCCCCAGGAACCAGGCCAGCCGGCCCCGCCGCGCCTGGCGCGCGCGCGGCCTCGGCGCCCCGGCCAGGACGCGCGCGGTCAGTTGCGCCGACGGCGAAGGCGCGGGCGAGGCGGCCAGCAGCGCATCCAGGGCCGCCGCCTCGTCCAGCGCGGCGCGGGCGGCGGGATCGGCGGCGATCAGGCTCTCGGCGAAGGGCCGCTCGGACGCGGGCCAGCGGCGCAGGTCGGCGCCGTAAGCCTGCGCCAGCGCCTTCAGCCGTTCGATCGTCATCATCCGTCTCCTTTCGGCGACACGTCAGCGAGGGCGTGGCGCAAGGCGCGCCGCCCCCGTGACAGCAAACTTTCCAGCGCCTCGACGCTGATGTCCATCAGGGCGGCCGCCTCGATGTTGGACAGCTCCTGATAGTGGCACAGCACGATGGCCTCGCGCTGGCGCTGGGGCAGGCCGGCCAGGGCGGCGTCGACGCGCGCGCCCGTCTCGGCCGCCAGCAATCCGCGATCCGGCGCCGGCCCCTCGTCCGGCCGTTCGGGCGGCGCATCGGTGGGAATTTCCCGCCGCCGCCTCAGCCGGTCGTAGCAGAGGTTCAGCGCCACCCGGTGAAGCCAGGTGTCGAACCGCGCCCGGCCCGGCGTCCACCGGGGGGCCTGCCGCCAGGCCTTCAGCAGGGTTTCCTGCGCCACGTCCTCCGCCTCGGCCGCATCGCCCAGCATCCGCTGGGCCAGGGCCAGGACGCGCGGCAGCTTGCGCGTGACCAAGGCCTGCGACGCCGCGGGATCGCCCTGACCCACGCGGCGCACCAGATCCTCGTCGGGGTCGACGACTGCGACCAAGCCCGCCTCTCGCTTTGCCCAAGACAGGGACCGATTCGCGCGTCACGGCCGACCCCGACACCTGTCTTACTCCGAAGCCGGAGCGGGGGAAGCCGGTTGTTGCGCCGGACGGGACGCCCGGCGTTCGCGGCGCTGTTCCGCCCACGCCCGGCGCGCGACGCGCTGTTCGTCGGCGGTCGCCACGCCGTCTCGGTTGGCGTCCAGCCGGGCGAACTGCTCGGTCAGCTTGGCGCGGGCGTCGGCGATGACGACGGGTCCGCGCTCGGCCTTGTCGCGAGCGCCCGAGCGCATCGGACCGTGACGACCGCCGCCGCGACCGGCCCGCTCCGCCCGCGGCCCGCGCGCGCCGTGCGCGGCCATGCCGGCGTCGAACTCCGCACGGCTGACCGCGCCGTTGGAATCGGCGTCCAGACGCGCGAAGCGCCGGTCGGCCCTCTCGGCGCGCCGCGCCTGGCCGGCCGCCTGCATTTCCTCGCGCGAGACCGCGCCGTCGCCGTTGGCGTCCATGGCCGTCAGGCGCGCCACGCGGCCGTCGACGAACTCGGCCTGGGTCACGCGGCCGTCGCGGTCGGCGTCCCCGGCCAGCCGATGGGGGCGCGCCTCGCCCCTCGGCGCGGGCGCGGCGGTCTGGGCCGCGGCCGCGCCGGTCATGGCGGCCAGGGCGGCGGCGGCGACGCCGGCGATGATGGTCTTTCTCATGTCGATGGTCTCCTGAGGCCGCGCGCGGCGGCCGGTGTTCAACCCTGTCGAGACGTTGAACGGAGAACCAACGACTATCCGTCGCGACCGGCGGGAACCGCGCGTTCGAAGGCGGCGCGCGCGCGCGTCCTCAGCTCCGTCAGCTCGCGCTTCAGCGTGTCGAAGTCCGGCGCGCCGGCGGCCTCGGCCAGCCGATGGCGGAACACGGCCGGCTCGCTCTCCGGGTCGACCCGCCCCTCGAAGGCGGCGGCCAGCAGCTGGCCCAGCCGCTGCTGCAGCCGCCAGGCCTCGGCCAGGACGGCGTCGTCGTGCAGCGCCTCCAGGGTCGAGACGGTCAGCGGCTCGCCGATGACGGCGGCCTGCAGCTGGCGATACTGGGCGACGAATTCGGCGTCCACCTGGCCGCCCGCCGACAGTTTCAGGTCCCAGAAGCCGTGCGGCCGGCGCTCGCGGTCCATCAGGGCGCGCATCTTGCGGACGTCGGCGGCCACGTCCACCCCCGGCCGGGGCCGGCGCAGCGCCGCCTCGATCGCCGCCGACACCCGCTCTGCGAACGCCGGATCGCTGGCCCAGACCACGCGCGCCCGGGTCAGGACCATGAACTCCCACGTCTCGGCCTCGCGGGCGTAATAATCGTCGAAGGCCGACAGCCGCACCGACACCGGCCCCTTGGAGCCGGTCGGCCGCAGCCGCATGTCCACCTCATACAGCCCGCCCTCGGCCGTGTGCGCCGACAGGGCCGAGATCAGCCGCTGGGTGAAACGCACGTAGAAGACGTCCGCGCTCCAGTCCTTGATCGTCGAGGCCGCGCCCGCCGGCGCGTCGTAGAGGGTCATCAGGTCCAGGTCCGACCCGGCCGTCATCTCGCGCGATCCGGCCTTGCCCAGCGCGACCACCGCCACCGCGCCGGGCAGGGCGCCGCCCAGCCGTTCGGTCTCGGCCAGGGCCGCCGGGGCCAGGGTCCGCATCGCCGCGTCGGCCAGGGCGGCGTAGGCGCGGCCGGCCGCCTCCGGCCCCGCCCGCCCCGACAGGGCGTGCATGCCGATGCGGAACAGCTGTTCGCGGTGCAGCCGCCGGACCGCGTTCATCGCCCCCTCGAAATCGCCCGCCTCGCCCGCCTCGCGCGCCATCTGCTCGGTCAGGCCGGTGTCCTCGGCCAGGTCGGTCAGGAAACGGGCGTCCAACACCCCGTCCAGGGCCGCGGGCTGGCGCGCCAGGGTGCGCGCCAGGCGCGGGGCGAAGGCCATCACCCCCACCACCATCTCGAACAGCCTGGGCTGGTTCAGGAACAGGGCCTGGACCTGGACCCCCGCCGCCAGCCCCGAGAAGAAGGCGGCGAAACGCGGAAAGGCGGCGTCGGGCGCGCCGGAGCGCGCCAGGGCCTCCAGCAGGCGCGGCGCCAGGCGGGTGAACAGCTCGCGCCCGCGCTCGGTCCGCGTCGCCGGGATGCGGCCGTGGTGCCAGCTGCGGATCGTGTCGGCCACCGGCCCCGGCTCGGAAAAGCCCATCCGCCTCAGCGTCTCCAGCGTCTCCGGATCGTTCTCGACCCCGGTGAACACCAGACTGCCATAGGCGGAGTCCAGCTCCTCGCCGCCCTCGAACAGTTCGCCGTAGCGCCGGTTGACCCCGACCAGCAGCCGCTCGACGTGCGCGTCGAAGGCGGCCAGGTCGCCCTGCCCCGCCAGGGCCGCCACGGCCGCGCGCCGGTCGGCCGCCTCGGGCAGGCGATGGGTCTGCTCGTCATCCAGCATCTGCACGCGGTGCTCCAGCCCGCGCAGTTCGACATAGGCCGCCGAAAGCTCCCGCGTCACGTCGGCGGGCACGTGGCCGGCGGCCGACAGGGCGCTCAGGGCCTCCAGGGTGCGCGACGCCCGCAGGGCCGGATCGCGTCCGCCCAGGATCAGCTGCTGGGTCTGGGCGTAGAATTCGATCTCGCGGATGCCGCCGCGGCCCAGCTTCAGATTGGCGCCCGCCGCCTGCAGCCCCTCGCCGGTCTTGTGCACGTGGATCTGGCGCTTGATCGCCTGGATGTCGAGCACGGCGGCGTAGTCCAGGCTGCGCCGCCAGATGAAGGGCTGCAGCGCCTTCAGGAACCGGCCGGCCGATCGCAGGTCGCCCAGCACCGGCCGCGCCTTGATGAAGGCGGCCCGTTCCCAGTTCTGGCCGACGCTTTCGTAATAGGCCAGGGCGGCGGGGGCGGCGACCACCGGCGGGGTCGACGACGGGTCGGGCCGCAGACGCAGATCGACGCGGAAGACGTAGCCGTCGGCCGTCCGTTCGGTCAGCAGGGTGGCCAGGGTCCGCGCCGCGCGGTTGACGAAATCCTGCATCTCCTCGCCCTCGCGCAGGGCCAGGGTCAGCAGCCGGGGCTCGAAGAAGAGCGAGATGTCGATGTCGGAGGAATAGTTCAGCTCATTCGCGCCGTGCTTGCCCATGGCCAGGCCGAACAGGCCCGGCACGGGACCGCGCGCGTCGTCGGCGGGCGAGATCAGACGCCCGCGCGCGCGCTGTTCGGCGCCCACGGCCCTGAGCGCCGCACGGCAGGCGGCGTCGGCGAAGCGCGACAGGGCGCCCGTCACCGCGTCCAGCCCCCAAACCCCGCCCAGGTCCGCCAGGGCCGTCAGCAGGTGCAGGTCCGCCTTCAGCACGCGCAGCGGCTGTTTCATCGCCTCCGGTTCGTCATCCAGGGCGTCGGTTCGCGACAGGATATCGGCCAGGGCCGCGTCCGGGTCGGTCTCCAGGATCCGGCGCAGGTGTGCGGGGCGCCGTCGCATCAGCCCGGACAGATAGGGCGAGGCCCCCGCCACGGGCGCCAGCGCGGGCCAGGCTGCGGCCAGGGTGTCGGACCAGCCGTCGGTCCCCGCGGCCTCGATCAGGGCCTCATGCAGGCGGTCGGCGGCGGCGGCGTTCGCCACCGGGCCGGCGGGCTTCAGGCTGTGGAACAGGGGCTTGGCCATGAATCGTCCGCTCATCCCGGCGAAAGCCGGACCCAGCGCTTTCGCATCGCTTGCGTTGGACCACGACCCCGACACGTTCCACAAGTTGGAACGCCCAAAGACCTGAGTCCCGGCGTTCGCCGGGAGGAACGGAAAAAGGGTCAGTTCGCCGCCGGCGGCAGCACCAGCGCCACGCGCAGGCCGGGCCCGAAGTCGCCGTACGCCCCGGGGCCTTCGTCCAGCACGATCCGCCCGCCGTGCGCCTCGGCCACCGCCGTGACCAGCGACAGGCCCAGGCCCGAACCGGCCTCGGTGCGGCTGTTGTCCAGGCGCACGAAGCGCTGCACGACCCGCTCGCGGTCTTCCTCGGGCACGCCCGGTCCGGTGTCGGTCACGGAATATTCGATCTCGCCCGACGATCGCCGCCGCGCCCGCAGCTTCACCGCGCCGCCGGCCGGGGTGTATTTGATGGCGTTGTCGATCAGATTGGCCAGGGCCTGGGCCAGGAAGGGCTGGTTGCCCTCGACCATCAGCCCCTTCTCGACCTCGGCGGAGAAGTCGATGGCCTTGTCCTCGGCGGCGGGCTCGTACAGTTCGGCCATGTCGGCGGCCAGGTCGGCGGCGTCGAACACCTTGGGGTCCGGGGCCCCGCCCGCCTGCAGACGGGCGATGGCCAGCACGGTGTTGAAGGTCTTGAGCAACTGGTCCGCCTCGTCCAGGGCGATGGTCAGGGCGTCGACCCCGTTCACCTTGCCCGCCTCGGCGTCGATCAGGGCGACCTCCAGCTTGGCCCGCATCCGGGTCAGCGGCGAGCGCAGGTCGTGGGCGATGGCGTCCCCGGCGTGGCGGATCGAGGCCATCGAGGTCTCCAGCCGGTCCAGCATGATGTTCAGCCCCTGGCCCAGTTCGTCCAGTTCGTCGCCGGAATGGCGCAAGGGCGCGCGCTGCTTCAGGTCGCCCTCCTGCACCGCCTGGACGACGCGGTTCAACCCGGCCATCGCCGCCTCGACGCGCCGGCTGACATAGAGGCCGCCGGCCAGGCCCAGCAGGATGACCAGCGCCATCGCCCCCCACAGCGCCTGGGTCAGGCGCGACAGATATTCCTCGATCCCGCCGATGTCCTCGCCCACGAACAGGGTTTCGCCGCCGGTCAGCGGCAGGATCACGCCGATCGAGCGGCGGTTCTCGACCCGGCCGTCCTCGTCGGTCGTGGTCAGGCGGAAGGTGCTCCATTCGCCGCGCCCGGCCTGGCGGGGCTGCTTCAGGTCGAACGGCATGACCGACAGGTTGCCGGTGACGATCTTCCCGTCCGGCCCGGTCAGCAGATACAGATAGGGTCCGCCCCGGATGGTGCGCTCCACCAGCGCCTGGTTCAGGGCGTCGACGCCGCGCGTCCGGTGTATGGCGGTCAGGGCGTTCAGTTCCCCCTGCACGTCGGCCTGCGCCCGGGCCTGGGCCTCCGACGCCGAGGCGAAATAGACATAGGCCAGGATCGCCCCCGCCGCCGCCACGAACAGCGCCAGGAACAGCAGCGTCAGCCGGAACGGCGTGCGGCGGAGAAGGGAGGGAAGGCGCACCTATTCTCCCTCCCCTTCATGGGGAGGGTGGTCGCGCAGCGACCGGGTGGGGCGCGCCTGAAGCGTCCTCAGCACATGATCCATCACGTCGCCGATGTGATCGCGGATAGATGGATTGTCGAAACGCAAAGTCAGAAAGCCCTCGGTCGCCAGGGTCGCATCGCGACGCGCGTCATGCAGAGCCTGCGCCTCCTCGCCGTGATGCTGACCGTCGACTTCAATCACCAGCCGTCTCTCGAAACAGACAAAATCCAGGAAGTAGCCGCGAAACGGAGCCTGTCGTCGGAAATGATACCCTTGGGCGCGAAGACGCTTCAGGTTCACCCACATCCGCGCCTCTGGCGGCGTCATCGTCTTGCGCATGGCGCGAGCGCGGCTCGTGGCTTCTGACACGGATATTCCCCCACCCGGTCTCGCTTCGCTCGACCACCCTCCCCATGAAGGGGAGGGAGAAAAGTTACGCCTCCAGCCGATACCCCGCGCCGCGCACGGTCTGCAGCATGGCCTTTTCGAAGCCCTTGTCGATCTTGGAGCGCAGGCGGCTGATGTGGACGTCGATGACGTTGGTCTGGGGGTCGAAGTGGTATTCCCAGACCTTTTCCAGCAGCATGGTGCGCGTCACCGACTGGCCGGCGTGGCGCATCAGGAACTCCAGCAGCTGGAACTCGCGCGGCTGAAGGTCGATCTCCTGGCCCTCGCGGTGCACGGTGCGGGCGATCAGGTTCATCTCCAGTTCGCCGACTTTCAGCACGGTCAGGACGCCGCCGGTCTCGCGACGGCGGGCCAGGGCCTCGACCCGGGCGATCAGTTCGGCGAAGGCGTAGGGCTTGACCAGATAGTCGTCGGCCCCGGCCTTCAGGCCCGTGACGCGGTCCTCGACCTCGCCCAGCGCCGACAGGAACAGCACCGGCGTCTGGTCGCCGCCCTTCCTCACCGTCTCGACCATGCCGACGCCGTCCAGGCGCGGCATCATCCGGTCCACGACATAGACGTCGTAGCCGCCCTTCTGCGCCTCCAGCAGGCCGAAGGCGCCGTCCACCGCGTGGGTCACGTCGTGGCCCGCCTCGGTCAGGCCCCGCACCATGGCGGTCGCCGCCTCGGCGTCGTCCTCGACCACCAGAATCCGCATGAACCCCTCCCGGAATCAAAATCGCCGCCGATGGTAGCGCATCGGCGGCGATTGACGAGTTAAGGCTTGTTCAGACTGCCGATCAGTTCTTGTCCCCAAGCGGCAGGACCACCGGACGGTTGCCCTGGGGCGTGCGGACCAGCAGCAGGACGCCCGGACGGCCGGCGCTCTTCACCGTTTCGACCGCGCCCTTCAGGTCGGCGGCCGAACCGAGGCTGCGGCCGTTCGCCTGCATGATGACGAAGCCCGGCTGGAACTGCATCCGTCCGGCCCGCGACTGCGGACTGACCGCGGTGACCACCAGGCCGTCGACCGTCTCGGGGATGTCGAAGCGACGACGCAGGGCGCCGTTCAGCGGCGCCACCGTCATGCCCTCGACCACCTCGCCGGCGGCGGCGCCGGGGTTGGCCGGCGCGCCCGAGCCGCTGTCGTCGTCGGCGGCGATCTCGAGATCCGCCGGGCGGGTGCCGGCGCGGATGTCGATCGTCTGGCGACGGCCTTCGCGCAGGACCTCCAGGCGCAGGTTGTCGCCCGGCTTGGCGGCGCCGACGGCGCGGGTCAGCTCGGTGGAGCCCTCGACCGCCTTGCCGTTCAGCGAAACCACCACATCGCCCGGGCGCAGGCCGCCGCGCGCCGCCGGCGCGTCCGGCGTCACCTCGGCGACATAGGCGCCCTTCTGCGTGGCGGGCAGCCCCAGGCTTTCGCGATATTCGTCGGCCAGGTTGGTGATCTGCACCCCCAGATAGCCGCGCTCGATCGTTTCGCCGCGCATCAGGCGGGCGGTGATCGACTTGGCGGTCTCGGCCGGGATGGCGAAGCCGATGCCGACCGAGCCGCCGGTCGGCGAATAGATGGCCGAGTTCACGCCGATGACGCGGCCGTAGATGTCGAAGGTCGGCCCGCCCGAGTTGCCCCGGTTGATGGCCGCGTCGATCTGGATGTAATCGTTGTAGCCCGAGGGATCGATGTCGCGCGCCTTGGCCGAGACGATGCCGGCCGTGGCGGTGCCGCCCAGGCCGAAGGGATTGCCCACGGCGATGACCCAGTCGCCCACGCGGGGCTGGGCCGTCTCTTCGAAGCTGACGTATTTGAAGTCGTCGCCCTCGACCTTGATGACGGCCAGGTCGGTGCCCTGGTCGCGGCCGATCAGGCGGGCCGGCAGTTCGCGGCCGTCGGACATCTTCACCTTAATCTCGGTGGCGTCGGCGACGACGTGGTTGTTGGTGACGATGTAGCCGTCCTGCGAGATGAAGAAGCCCGAGCCGGCCCCTTGCGTCGTCTGCGGTTCGGCGTCCTGGCCCTGGCCGCCGCGGCCATTCGGCGGCACGAACTGGAACGGCAGGCCGGGGATCTGGAACAACCCTTGCGGCTGCTCGACCGGCACGGTCACGTCGATCTGCACCACCGCCGGCGCCACCTGTTCGAAGATGGTGGCGAAGCTGTTGGGCGCGCCGGGCGGGGGCGAGAAGCTGTCGCCGTTGGCGGGCACCGGGGTGATCCGGTTCACGGCCTGGGGCTCGGCGTGCGCGCCGGGCCAGGTGATGACGCCGCCGGCGGTCGCGGCCGCCGCCAGGGTCAGGCCGGCCGCGGCCCCCAGAATGAACTCCTTGCGCTTCAGCATCGTGGTCCTTGCGATCCTCTGTCCGGGCCGAGCGGGCCCGGGTCGCGTCTGATATAGGCCGATCCGCCCGAAGGCCAAAACCCGGCCGACGATCGTTGTTCCCGCCTAGCGCCCGTCGTGAGGCGAGGTTGCGTCAGGATCGCGGCGAAGGTTCTCATTTTGGAGAAGATCGTCCAGCCGGCGTTGCTCGTCCGCCGACAGGGGCGCGGGCTCCGCCGACGCCGCGCGACGGCGCGCCAGCAGCACCGCCCCGGCCGACAGCACCAGGGCGAACGGGCCGAACCACAGTAGCCAGGTCCCCGGCCGCACCGGCGGGCGGAACAGCACATAGTCGCCGAAGCGGCGCACCAGGTCGGCCCGCACCGCCGCGTCGTCGGCCCCGGCGGCGATCTCCTCGCGGATCAGGCGGCGCATGTCGCCCGCGACGCCCGCCGGGCTGTCGGCGATGGATTCGTGCTGGCAGACCACGCAGCGCACGTCGGCGAACAGGGCGCGGGCGCGGGCCTCCTGCGCCGCGTCGGGCAGCGGACGGTCGGGCGCCGCCGCAGGCTCGGCCGCAACCAGCATCACGGCCAGGATCGGCGCGGCCAGCAGGACGGACAGGCGCTTCACGCCGGCTTCCTCCGCCGCGCGCCGACGCCCAGCCTCAGGCGCCGGTCCATCAGGGAAAGCGCGCCGCCCAGCGCCATGATCGCCGGCCCCAGGAAGATCAGCCGCGCCCACGGGTTCCAGTACAGGCGCACGGTCCAGGCCGGCCGGCCCGCGACCTCGGTCCGCTCGCCCAGCACCACATAGACGTCGTCCAGCCCGCGGAAATCCAGCCCCACCTCGGTCGTCGTCTGTCCCCCCGCGGGGAAGAAGCGGCGCTCGGGCGTCACCGTCGCGGCCCGCCCGGCGCCATCCGCGCGGCGCACCGTCAGCCGGCCCTGTTCGGCCAGATAGTTCGGCCCCTCCACCACCTGCACCTGGTCCAGCGTGACCGCCCACGGTCCGGCCGAGACGCTCTGGCCCAGGGTCAGGGCGCGCGCGGCCTCGGCCTTGAAGCCGGTCTCGACCACGGCGCCCAGGATGAAGACCCCCAGCCCCAGATGCGCCAGGGTCATGCCCCAGGCGCCCAGCGGCAGCCCCCGGAGCCGGCGCAGGCTCTCGGCCAGGGGCGCGCGCATCAGCCGGCCGCGTTCGGCGACCTCGGCCAGCGGCCCGGCGATCAGCCAGGCCCCCAGGGCGACGCCGGCGGCGGCCAGCGCCTTCCTCGGCTCGAACAGGGCGAAGGCGGCCAGGCCCGCGACCACGGCCAGGACCGCGGCGACCCACAGGCGCTGAAACGCCCCGGTCAGATCGCCCCGCTTCCACGCCAGCAGCGGCCCGGCCGGAAGGATCAGGAAGGCGACCGTCATCAAGGGAACGAAGGTCGCGGCGAAATAGGGCGGGCCGACCGAGATGGTCGCGCCCGACGCCGCCTCCAGGATCAGCGGATAGAGGGTGCCCAGCAGCACCGTCGCCGCCGCCGCCGTCAGGAACAGGTTGTTCAGCACCAGCGCGCCCTCGCGGCTGACGGGGGCGAACATTCCGCCGCCCTTCAGCTGCGGGCTGCGCCAGGCGAACAGGGCGAAGGCGGCGCCGGCCGTGACGCCCAGGATGGCCAGCAGCATCAGCCCCCGCTGCGGATCGACGGCGAAGGCGTGAACGCTGGTCAGCACGCCCGAGCGCACCAGGAAGGCTCCCAGCATCGAGAAGGTGAAGGCCAGGAGCGCCAGGAAGACCGTCCATCCCGCCAGCGCCCCGCGCCGTTCCGTCACCACCGCGCTGTGCAGCAGGGCCGCCCCGGCCAGCCAGGGCATGAAGCTGGCGTTCTCCACCGGGTCCCAGAACCACCAGCCGCCCCAGCCCAGTTCGTAATAGGCCCAGAAGCTGCCCAGGGCGATGCCCACCGTCAGGAAGGCCCAGCTGGCCAGTGCCCACGGCCGCACCCAGCGCCCCCAGGCGGGCCAGAAGGCGGTCTGCGCCCGCCCCTCGATCAGGGCCGCGACGGCCAGGGAGAAGCAGACGGAAAAGCCGACGTAGCCGGCGTAGAGCAGCGGCGGATGCACGGCCAGCGCCGGGTCCTGCAGCAGCGGATTCAGCGACGCCCCCTGGAACGGGGCCGGGTCCAACCGGACGAAGGGGCTGGAGGTGAAGACGGCGAAGGCCAGGAACAGCGATCCCAGCGCGCCCTGGGTCGCGACCGCCGAGGCCTTCAGCCCGAACGGCAGGCCCCGCGCCCGCGCCAACGCGCCGCCGAACACCGTCAGCACCAGGCACCACAGCAACAGCGATCCCTCGTGGCTGCCCCAGGCGCCGGCGACCTTGTACAGCATCGGCTTGTCGGTGTGGCTGTTGCCCGCCACATTCGACACCGAGAAGTCGGACGTCACGAAGGCGTAGATCAGGGCGGCGAAGGCCAGGGCGACCGCCGCCGCCGCCGCCAGGGCCGCCCCCTCGCCCGCCCCGGCCAGCACCGGGCTGCGCCGCCAGCGCCCCGCCGCCGACATCGCGGTCTGCAACACCGACAGCGCCAGGGCCAGGACCAGGGCGAAGGTCCCGAACTCGACGATCATAGGGTCTCCCGGCCCTGGCCGGCGCCGGCGCCCTCAGGCCGCCATTCGCCCTTTTCCTTCAGGCGGTCGGCGACCTCGCGCGGCATGTAGTTTTCGTCGTGCTTGGCCAGGACCTGGCTGGCCTGGAAGACCCGGTCGGGGCCGAACGACCCCTGCGCCACGATGCCCTGCCCCTCGCGGAACAGGTCGGGCAGGTCGCCGTGATACAGCACCCGCGCGGTTCCGGCGTTGTCGGTGACGACGAAGGCCACCGAGCCATCGGCCGCCTTGTGCACGCTGCCCGCCTCGACCAGGCCGCCCAGGCGGATGGGACGGCCCGCCGGCGCCGTCTCGGCCGTCGCCTCGGACGGGGAATAGAAGAAGGTCACGCTGTCCTGCATCGCCCACAGCGACAGGCCGACCGCCAGGGCCAGGATCGGCGCCGCGGCGGCGACGACCCACAGGCGGCGACGCGCCTTCGGCGATTTGGGCAGCCAGCTCATGCGGCGGACGATCCGGGAACGGCGAACGGAAGGCGCCGATATAGCCGCCGTGCGGCGCGGCGCCAAAGCGTCATTGCGCCCCCGCCGGGGGGATCCGCCGCTCCAGGTCCTGGCGGCGCGGATCGCTGGGGTCCAGGGCGGCGATCAGCGGCGTCCACTGGGCGCGCGTCTGCGCCGCATCGCCGCGCCTCAGCGCCGCCTCGCCCAGGAAGAAGCGCGCGCCCAGCTGGTCGGGATCGTGGCGCACGGCCTCGCGGAAGGCGGCCTCGGCGTCGGTGCCGATCCGGTCGTCGTTGGCCCGCACCAGGCTTTCGCCCAGCCGCGCCCAGGCCTGGCCGTCGTCGGGACGCAACGCGACCAGACGACGGAAGGCCGAGGCCGCACCCAAGGGGTCGTCGGCCTGGAACCGCGCGGCGCCCAGCATGGCCAGCGCCTGCGGATCGTCGGGCCGCTCGCGCACCACGCGGGCGACCACGGCGGCCAGCTGCGGCGGCTGCAGCGCGTCCGGCGTCTCGGCCCATTGATCGACCCGGCCTTCGTAGCCCTGGTCCGGCAGGCCGGGCGCCCCGACCAGGACATAGAGGCCCAGCGCCGCCGCCGTCGCCGCCCCGATCCCGGCCAGCACCCACAGCCGGTCGCGGGGCCCGGCGCGGACCGGGCGGTCCGCCTGGGCCGCCTCGCCCGCCAGCAGCCGCCGCGCCGCCTCGGCCCGCGCCGCCGCGTGGGCGGCCTCGTCCATCAGGCCCCGCGCCTTCAGCCGGTCCAGTTCCTCGATCTCGCGCAGTCCCGCGGCGGTTTCCGCCCGGGGCGCCGCCGTCGCGCCGCGCCGCGCGCCGCCCAGCACCGCCAGGGCGGCCAGGGCGGCGGCGAGGCCAGTCATCATCCAGAAGACGATCATGGCCCGCCGTCTAGCCCATGCGGGCCGGCCGTCAAAGCGCCCGCGACGCCGCGCCCGCCGTGGCCCGCGCCGTCTCGGCCGTCGCCGCGCGCCGCCGCACGGTGCGCGCCGCCTCCAGCGCTTCGATCAGGGTCAGATAGCGCGCGGCGATCCCGACCAGCCGAAGCGCCCGGTCCACGTCCGGCGCCTCGCCGTCGGCGACGCTGTCCAGGGCCTCGTTGGCCCAGATGGTCAGATAGTCGGTCAGTTCGGCGTTC
Organism: Brevundimonas albigilva; assembly: GCF_023573565.1. Taxonomy (NCBI): domain Bacteria; kingdom Pseudomonadati; phylum Pseudomonadota; class Alphaproteobacteria; order Caulobacterales; family Caulobacteraceae; genus Brevundimonas; species Brevundimonas albigilva. The sequence goes on along the minus strand of NZ_CP097649.1, from coordinate 273,733 downwards.
AGCCGCTGGCGGTCGGATTCGCTGCCGAACACCACCGCCGGTCCGCGCAAGGCCGTCACCAGTCCCAGCAGGGCCGCCGCCGCCTCGATCGGCTCGCCCTCGGTCGGCGCCTCCAGCCAGGGCGCCATGCGCGTCATCCGCCCGGCGATGGTCTGGCGTTTCATCGGCAAGGCCGCATGGGCCGCCGCCCCGGCCGAGCGCATCAGCCCCGACAGCTGGCCGGACAGCTTGACCCGCGCCATTCGCGTGGTCTTGCCCCACGGCGAGTCCGGACGCAGCTGCAGCGTCAGGTCCAGTTCCGACAGGACGGCGGCGCACCATTCCGCGTCGGTCACGGCGGCCTGGGCCTCCGCCTCGCCCGGCGCCGACCCCAGGGCGCCCAGCCGCGCCACCCGTTCCGTCACCGAGGCCAGCAGCCGGTCGACGAAGACCGCCATCTCCGAATGGCTGAGCACCAGTTCGTTGCCGGCCGAGCGGCTGGTCCGGGTGACGACGCGCAGCATCCGTTCGGCGTCGGCCACATGGGCGAACAGGATGTCGACGATCCGCCGGCCGCCCTGCTCGCCGACGGCGTTGGCGTCCTGGATCAGCAGCCGCAGCCCCGCCGCCTGCTCGTCGTCGGGCCGCTCCAGCCAGGCCGGCAGGCGCGGCAGGGCGCGGCGCGCCAGCGGTCCCAGGTCGAAACAGCCGGCCAGTTCCTCGCGCGCCTCCCGCGGGGCGTCGGGCCAGACCTGGCCGTGGCGGTCGCGCACGGCGGCGGCGGCGGCGGCGCACAGCCGGTCGGCGGCCGTCGTCCAGTCGCCCTCGGTCGGGCCCGCCCCGTCCAGCAGCGGCAGCAGGTCGGCCTCGCGCTCGGCGGCGACGCGCCAGGCGCGGTCGCGCGCGCCCGGGGGGAAGGTCAGGCCGGCGACGCCGTCCTGGCGGGGCGCGAACATCGGGGCCAGGGGCGCCAGGGCGATGTCGCGACGGCGGCGGCCGCGCCACTCGTCCTCGATCATCCGGGCCAGGTCGGCGGTGCGGTCGTCGGCCGCCCCCTCGACCGGAAAGCCGCCGCGCAGGCCGTCCAGCACCGCGTCGCCGCAGCGCTGGATGAGGCCCGTCAGGACCGACCGTTGCGTTTCGGATAGCGTGGCCAACCCCGTCTCCGCCGTTCGGCGACATGGTGGGCCGCCGAGATTAACAAGCGCTTGGCGTCACAGTTCGGCGGCGGGCAGCTCCAGCACCACCTTCAGCCCGCCCATGTCGCTGTCCCCCAGCCTCATCCGGCCGCCATAGGCCCGCGTCAGGTCGTCGACGATGGACAGGCCCAGGCCCGATCCCGGCGCGTCCTCGTCCAGGCGCGCGCCGCGCTTCAGCACCTCGGCGCGGGCGGCCTCGGGCAGGCCTGGCCCGTCGTCCTCGATCACCGTGACCAGCCGTCCAAGCCCGTCCGGCCCCGCCGACACGCGCACGCGCCGTCGGCTGAACTTGGCCGCGTTCTCGATCAGATTGCCCAGGATTTCCTGCAGGTCCTGCCGCTCGCCCAGGAAGGCCAGGCCGTCGGGCGCGCGCCAGTCGATCTCCACCCCCTTGTCGCGGAACACCTGCTCGATCATCACCGCCAGTTCGTCCAGCACCTCGGGCACGTCGGTCTTCTCGCCCAGGCCGTGGGCGGCGCGGGCGGCGGCGCGGGCGCGGCGCAGGTGGTGATCGACCTGGCCCTGCATCACCTTGGTCTGGCGCCGGACCAGTTCCGGCAGCGTCCCCTCGGCCGTCCCCGCTTCGGCCATCATCACCGAGATCGGCGTCTTCAGCGCATGGGCCAGGTTGCCGACGTGGGTGCGCTGGCGCTCCACGACCTCCTGATTGTGGTCCAGCAGGCGGTTGACCTGCTCGGCCAGGGGCTGGATCTCGACCGGATAGCTGCGCCCGATCCGCGCCGCCTTGCCCTTGCGGACATCGGCGATCTCGTTCCTCAGATCATAGAGGGGGCGCAGGCCGACCTGGACCTGGATGAAGACCGCCGACACCAGGCCGAAGCCCATCACCAGCAGGGCGATCCAGGTCACGGTGGCGAACTGGCGGGTGTCGGCGTCGATATTCGACCGGTCCAGCGCGGCCAGGAAGACGACCGGCTCGTCGTAGCGCGGGATGGACTTCATGCTGGCGGCCGCGCGCAGGGGCTCGCCCTTGGGGCCCACGGTGTTGAAGCTGATGACGTCGCCGAAGGCCGCGTCCAACCGGTCGGGCAGGTCCGGCGGGGTGTCCAGGTCGTAGTTCCACAGCGAGCGGGACCGCTCCAGCATCACCAGCCGCCCGTCCGCCCCCTCGCGCGCGATCGCCCAGTACTTGCCCGACAGCAGGCGCAGGGTGCGGGCGTCCTGGATCTGGGGCACGGCCTGGTCGCGCGGCGTGCGCGCCGCCGCAACCACGATCTCGTCGACCGTCTCGTTCAGCACGTTTCCCAGCCGGCGCAGGGCCGATTCCTGGAAGGCCTGGGTCAGGAACAGGGCCGCGATCACCAGGGCCAGCAGGATCCACGCCGCCGCCAGCCAGATCAGGCGCCGGGTCAGCGAACGGCCGGGCCGCCCGAACCAGCGGCCCCAGTCCCGCCGCGGCGGCCGCGCGGACGCGGGGGCCGGGGCCTCGTTCACGCCGCTTCGGTCTCGCCCGGCAGGGGCGTCAGCCGATAGCCCAGGCCGCGCACGGTCTCGATCCGATCCGATCCGACCTTCTTGCGCACCCGGCCGATGAACACCTCGATGGTGTTGGAGTCGCGGTCGAAGTCCTGGTCATACAGGTGCTCGACCAGTTCGGTGCGGCTGATGACCCGGCCCTGGTGCATCATCATGTAGTGCAGCAGCCGGTATTCCAGGCTGGTCAGGCGCAGGGGCTCGCCGTTGACGCTGGCCCGCGCCGCGCGCGGGTCCAGCCGCAGGCCGCCGCACGACAGCGTCGCCGAGGCGTGGCCGGCCGAGCGGCGCAGCAGCGCGCGCAGCCGCGCCAGCAGCTCCTCGGTATGGAAGGGCTTGGTCAGATAGTCGTCGGCCCCGGCGTCGAAGCCCGCCACCTTGTCCGACCAGGCGCCGCGCGCGGTCAGGATCAGCACCGGCGTCGTCTTGCCCTCGCGCCGCCAGCGCTCCAGCACCGACACGCCGTCGATCTTGGGCAGGCCCAGGTCCAGCACGATGACGTCATAGGGTTCGTTCTCGCCCAGATAATGGGCTTCCTCGCCGTCCGGGGCGTGATCGTCCGCATAGCCGGCGTCGCCCAGGGCCGTCTTCAGCTGACGCGACAGGTCCGCGTCGTCCTCGACCAGAAGCACGCGCATCAGTTCGGCCTGCGACGCTGGGTGTTGTTGTCGTTTCCGCCCTGGCTGGTGCGGCCGGTCTGGCCGTCGACCACGACCTCGCGCACCCGGCCGTCGCGCTCGACCAGCACGGAATAGTCGCCGTTGCGGCGCGGCTGGGTGTCGATCACGCGGCCGCCGCCGGCCTGGCCGCCGCGTCGGCGGGCCTCGTCCGGGCTGACGCGCGGCGCGGGCCGCTCCTGCGACTGCTGACGTTGATCGCGCGACTGGGCGACCGCCTCCGTCGACAGGACGGGAGCGAAGGCCAGGGCCGCGACGGCGACGATGAGACTGGCGGGTTTGCGGAACATGGCGGTCGATCTAGCCCCGTGCGCCTGAACAGGCGCTGAATGGTCCGTATAGGTGAAATGGGCGGCGCGGCAAAACCAAGGAACGGTGATCGTGACCGATTTCTCATCTGGATGAACCGAACCTGATCGTCCCTGTTCAGATCGGGCTCAGCCGCCGGGTGGTCATCTGGCCTCATCGCTGGTCGCCCCGACCGGCGCCGAAAACGAGGAGTCCTCCCATGCGGAAGTTCGTCATCACCGCCGTCGCCCTGGCCGCCGTTTCGGTCGCCGCGCCGTCGTTCGCCCAATCCTATCATCGCCCGGCGCCGCACGCCGTCAGCTACGGCTCGTGGCAGTCGATCAACGCCCGCCAGGCCAATCTGGACCGCCGCATCGACCAGGGCGTCCGCACCGGCCAGCTGAGCCGCCGGGAAGCCACCCGGGTGCGCGGCGAATTCGCCAGCCTGCTGCGTCTGGAAGCCAACTACCGCCGCGGCGGCCTGAGCGCCTGGGAGCGCAACGACCTGGATCGTCGCTTCGACCGCCTGTCGGCCCAGGTCCGCTACGAGCGTCGCGACCGCGACAACCGCCGCGGCTGATTTCGTCACGACGACCTCAGGGGTCCGCGCGCTCCCGCAGCGCGCGGACCCTTTGTCTGAGGTGCGGCAGGACCTCGGCCTCGAACCAGGGATTGCGCTTCAGCCAGGCGGTGTTGCGCCATGACGGGTGCGGCAGGGGCAGGACCGCCGGGCCGTAGTCGCGCCAGGCCCGCACCGTCTCCGTCATGTTGGCCTTGGCCCGTCCGCCCAGCGCCCAGGCCTGGGCGTAGCCGCCGACCAGCAGGGTCAGCTCCACCCCCGGCAGGGCCTCCAGCAAGCGCGGCCGCCACAGCTCGGCGCAGCGCCGCGGCGGCGGATAGTCGCCGCCTTTCGGAGCGGTTCCCGGATAGCAGAAGGCCTGGGCCGCCACCCCGATGCGGGGATCGCCGTAGAAGGTCTCGTAATCCACCCCCATCCAGTCGCGCAGCCGGTCGCCCGAAGGGTCGGTGAAGGGCCGCCCGCTCTCGTGCACCCGCCGACCCGGCGCCTGGCCGCAGATCAGCAGACGCGTCTCGGGCGAGACCCAGACCACCGGCCGGGGCGTATGCGGCAGCGCCCCGGCGCAGGCGCGGCAGGCGCGGATGTCGGCGACGACCGCGTCGAGGTCAGTCGTCATCGCCTTCTTCGACCGGCGGGCGGCGGCTCAGGGCCAGGGCCGTCTCCTCCTCGGTCGGCAGCCGCAGCCGGGTCACGCCCCGGAAGTCGTCCGGATCGACGGGCTTGCCCTTCTTGGTGATGGTCAGACGGCCCTGGCGCATCAGCCCCAGCGCGGTCGTGCGCACCTTGGGCAGCATGCGCTGCCACTGTTCGGGCTGCAGCGCCTTGGCCACCTCGGCCGGCTCTATGCTCTTGCCCGGGCCGAGGGCGGACAGTTTTTCGAAAATTGCGGCTTCGATCGGATCGCTCATCGCGCCTATATGCTGCACCGCACGCTCAGAAGTAAGACCAAGACATGGCCAACAAGATCACCGTGACCGAGGGCGAGTTCGCCGGCTGGCAGACCTACGACCACCACGCCACCTTCGACACCGTCGTGGGACCCTTCTACGGCCGCCCGGACCCGGACGGCCAGATGCGCTGCGCCTTCCGCGCCGAGCCCAAGCACATGAACGCCGGCGGGCGGATGCACGGCGGCTGCCTGATGACCTTCGCCGACATCGCCCTGTTCCAGATTGCCTATCAGGAGCTGGAAGGCGCCTCGGGCGTCACGGTGCAGCTGGATTCCACGTTCATCGACGGCGCCTATGTCGGCGAACTGATCGAGGCGACCGGCCAGGTCAGCAAGGCCGGCAAGAGCCTGATCTTCGTGCGCGGCCAGATCACCGCCGGCGAGCGTCTGCTGATGACCTTCTCGGGCGTGATCCGGAAGTTCACGCCCAGGTGATCGGGTCAGACCAGCAGGACCTGGACGTCATAGTCGATCAAGGTCCGGTCGGACGTGACCAACGTCGCACCTTCTATCTGGGCCTGCGCGACGATCAATCGATCGAAGGGATCCCGATGAATCCAAGGCAGGCTGGAGACTTGCCAGGCATGACGAACGTTCACCGACAGGAACCGACAGTCCTGGGCCTGCAACTCCTCGATGAAGCGCTCGTTGATATCGAGCTTGCCGAGAGAGCGCTTGATCGCGACTTCCACCACGGACACGGCGCTGACGACTATTTCGTTGGACGTGTCGCCCAGTCGTTCAAGGGTTAAGCCCGACAATCTCTCGGGCTTCGCGATCAGCCAGATCGCGACGTTGGTGTCGAGCAGGTATCTCAATCCGTGGGGCTCGGATCGCCCGGAGAGATTTCGCTTTCATAGAACATGCGGGCGATCTCCTCGTTGGTTTCGGGGCTGTCCCAATCGTCCGCCAAGTGGATTTCGTCTCGCATCCGGCCGAACTCCCGCTTCCTTTTCGGACTCTCCTCCGGCTGGATCGGATTGAGCCGCACCAGCGGCCTGCCCGCCTTGGCGATCACCACCTCCTCGCCCGCCAGCGCGCGTTCGATCAGCTTCGACAGCGTGGTCTTGGCTTCGTGGATGTTCGCGGTGACGGCCATGCCGGTAAGCTAACCTAGCTAACCCGAATTTTCAATCACACCCCCGCCTGCGCCGCCGGCCGCGCGCGGCACGTCTCCAGCCAGCGCGCCAGGTTCTCCAGCTCGGCCGGCGGGCGGTATTTGATCAGCCGGCCGAAATCCAGGCCCACCACGGCGACGATGTCGGCGATGGTGAAGCGGTCGGCGATGAATTCGGTGTCGGCCAGGCGCCGGTCCAGCGTCTTCATGAACCTCTCGGCGCCCGCGCGATTGTACTCGGCCACCTGGGGCTGCGGCGTCTCCAGCACCGCCAGGGCCGGATGGCTGAAGCGCACGGTCAGCATCATCGGATTGGCCAGATAGATTTCGCACCGGCGCATCCACATCTCGATGACGGCCTGCTCCTTCGGGTCGCGGCCGAACAGGTTCGGCTCCGGATGCAGCGCCTCCAGATAGCGGCCGATAGCGATCGATTCCGTCAGCCGGGTTCCGTCAGCCAGCTCCAAGGCCGGAACGTGCGGCACGCCGAACTTCGCCCGGTAGTCGGGCGTGCGGTGTTCGCCCGACATGATGTCGATCTCGACGACCTCGACGTCCTGGATGCCCTTCTCGGCCATGATCCAGCGGACCCGGCGCGGGTTGGGCGCGCGGTGTGAGGTGTACAGCTTCATAGCGGCGTTCCCGTTGCGTTTGGAAACGCTACTGCGCGAACACCGCCGCGGGCAAGGCGCCGACGATGGCCGCGCTCATCAAGGTGGCCATGAAGCCGGCGAACAGGGCCTTCCAGATCAGGCCCAGCACCTCTTCGCGCCGCTCGGGCATCAGGACCGACAGGCCGGTCACCGTGATGCCGACCGAACCGATGTTGGCGAAGCCGCACAGGGCGTAGGTCATCAGCATCCGCGTGCGCTCGCTCATCTCGCCCGCCGGAATGCGACCCAGGTCGATGAAGGCGACGAACTCGGTCAGGGTCAGTTTGACGCCCAAGAGCCAGCCGGCCTTGCCCGCCTCGGACGCCTCGACCCCCGTCAGCCAGGCCAGGGGGGTGAACAGCACGCCCAGCATCCGCTCGACCGTCAGCGGCTCGCCGAACACGACGAAACCGCTCAGCATCACATTGACCAGAGCCACCAGCGCCACGAAGACGATCAGCACCGCCGAAATGTTCAGCACCACCATCAGCCCGTCCGACGTGCCTTTGGAGATGGCGTCGATGGCGCTGTCGTACTTCAGCGCGGAATCGTAGCTGATGGCCTGGGCGGCCTCCTTGTTGGGCTCCGGCACGATGATCCGCGCCAGCAGCACCCCGGCGGGCGCCGAGACGATGGAGGCGACCAGCACGTGCCCCGCCGCATTGGGCAGGGTCTGGGACAGGATGCTGGCGTAGGCCACCATGGTCGAACCCGCGACGGTGGCCAGGCCGACGGTCATCATCAGGAAGATCTCCGACCGGCTCAGCTTGTCCAGATAGGCCTTGATGACGATCGGGCTCTCGATCGTGCCCAGAAAGATGTTGGCCGCCACCGCCAGGGCCGAGGCGCCGCCCAGACCCATGGTCCGCTGGAACAGGAAGCCGAAGCCCCGGATCAGCCACTTCAGGATTTTCCAGTGCCACAGCAGGGCCGACAGGGCCGAGATCACCAGGATCAGCGGCAGCACGTTGAAGGCGAAGGTGAACAGCGCCCCCTCGTTGGCCACCGCATAGGGCTGCTCGCCGCCCGCCAGATAGCCGAACACGAACCGCGTGCCCTGGGCCGTGGCGGCCGCCAGGCCGTCGATGGCGCCCGTCACCGCCGCCAGCACGCCGCGCGATCCGGGGATGGCGAACAGGGCCAGGACCAGCGCCGCCTGCACCGCCACCGCGCCCAGCGCCAGCTTCCACGGGAACACCCGGCGGTTCTCCGAGATCGCCCAGCACAGGGCGACGATGACGACCAGGCCGAACAGGCTCTGGAGGTTCAGGAGGCTGAACATGAAGTCGGATTCCCACGCCGCGCGGCGGCTTCATCCGCTTCAAGGACAAGTTGACGCGGCTGGCAAGGGCGCCGGGGCCTCAGTCCAGACGGAAAACCCGATCCAGGCTGGCCGCGCCGGGCCCGCGCGCGATCAGATAGACCAGCGGCCCGGCCCACAGCAGGTGGGTGGGCCAGCCGGTCGGCACGACGAACAGCTGGATCACCGCCGTCATCAGCAGCAGGCCGATCGCCGCCGGCCGGGTCAGCAGGCCCAGCACCAGCAGGATCGGCAGGGCGTGTTCGGCATAGGTCGCCAGATGCGCCGCCAGGTCCGGCGGCAGCAGCGGCACGCGGTACTCCTCGGCGAACAGATACTCCGTTGACGGCGACAGGGTCAGCAGGCCGTCGACCTTGGTGCGGCCGGACAGGAAGAAGGGCGCGGCGACGCCGACGCGCAGCAGCAGGGCCAGCGGCCATTCGGGAACGGCGTCGGTGAGGCGCTGGTGGAAACGGGCGATGACGGTCATGGGTTCGGTCTCTGGATGGTTTCGAAGACGCCGAGCGCGATCAGGCCGGCGAACAGGGCGGGGACGTCCAGGCCCGGCTGGGCCGACTGGGCGGAAAGCGCGGCGGCGCCGAAGGCGCGGCCCTTGCGGCAGGCGCCCAGGAAGACCCATTCGGCGCGGGTCAGGCGGCGCGCCCGGACCTCGGCGTCCGGACGGTGGACCAGCAGGCCCTCCGGCTCGGCGCGCCAGGCCAGTTCGGCCCCGGACTGAGGATAGCGGTGCGCCAGCCACAGCGAAGGCGCGGTCCAGTCGAACCAGAACAGGCGCGCCGACGGGTGCAGCCGGGCGGGGACGCCGGTCAGGGCCAGGCCCAGGGCCGCGGCCTGACGGGCGTTCAGCGTGCGCGCGTCCGGCGCCAGGTGCGCCTCGGTCCAGGCGCGGTCCAAGCGCGCGGCCGGCGCCAGATAGGCCATCTCCCGCGCCGGCTCGAACCGGGCCAGCCAGTCGGGAAAGCCCGCGCCATAGGCGGCCAGGACGGGATCGTCGCCGGGCTGTTCCTCGACGAACTCGCGCGCGGCGGCGCGGAACCATTCGCCGCCAACCAGCTGCGACACGGTCGGATAGTTGGCCTCCAAGGCGTCGATGCGGCCTTTGATGGCGGTGTTGCGATAGACGGCGACGGCGCCCAGCGTTCGGTCGTCCGGCGCCAGATGCGGCCACAGATCGTCGAACCGGCCCTGAAGCGCGGTCTCGAAGGCGTCGTGAAAGGCGGTCATGCGTGGGTCTCCACGGCGGCCAGCGCGTCGGCGGCGCGGGCCTGTTCGGCCAGAAGCTCGGCAAAGGCGGGGACCTGTCCGTCCCGCTCGATCAGGGTCGGCCGGGCGCCGATGCGGTCGACTAGGCGCCGGTGCAGGCGCCAGACGGCCTCGTCGACCGGGGCGTCGTGGCTGTCGATCAGCAGGCTTTCGCCCCAGACCGGATCGGGGCGATGCCCCGCCAGGTGGATTTCGCCGACCAAGTCGCCGGGCACGGCGTCCAGCCACGCCTCGGCCGACAGGCCCATGTTGGCGGCGCTGACGTGCACATTGTTGACGTCCACCAGCAGGCCGCAGCCGGTGCGCCGGGCGATCTCGACCAGAAAGTCGACCTCGTCCCACTCATGACCGGCCATCGGCAGATAGGCGGTCGGGTTCTCGATCAGCAGGCGGCGTCCCAGATGTTCCTGCGCCTCTTCAACGTGGTCGCAGACCAGTCGCAGCATCTCGCGGCTGCGCGGGACCGGCAGGAGGTCAGGGTGATAGACGTTCCCGCGCCGCGACCAGGCCAGATGTTCGGACACCACGAAGGGCTCGAACCGATCGATCAGGGCGCGGAAGCGGGCCAGGTGCGCGCGGTCGGGGCGCTCGTCCCCGGCCAGCGACAGGCCCACGCCGTGCAGCGACAGCGGCCGGCGCGCGCGGATGCGCTCCAGCCAGGTCAGGCGCGGCCCGCCGGCGACCATGTAGTTCTCGGGATGGACCTCGAACCACAGGCCGTCCTGCGCGCCGACCGCCGGCTGGCCGTCCGCCTCGGCATAGTGCTGGGGCTTCAGACCGAGCCCGGCGGTCGGGGCGACGGACATCAGCGGTTCGGAATGGCGGTCAGCGAGCCATTGCCCTTGGGCGTCTGGATCGAGGTGCAGGTGCCCTTGGCGACCAGCTTCCAGGCGTTGCCCTGATAGTCGCGCACCGAGGTGCCGGCGCAGGTGGTGCCGGGGCCGGCGGCGCAGTCGTTCTGGCCGGCCTTGGCCACGCCGTAGCACTTCTCCATCGCGCGTTCCTGCTCGGCGGAGGGACGGTTTTGCGCGGCGGCGGCGTGGGCGCCCAGGGCCAGAAGGGCGCCGGCGCCGATCGCGATCTTGGCGGAGGTGGCGAGGGTGGTTTGCATCGGGGTCGTCTCCTGTAGGGGACCGGTCCGGGGCGGAGCGGCCTGACGGGAGAGGGTTCGTCGCGACGGCGGCGCAGGTTACGAAAAAAGTCCTCGAGGAATTTCCGCGCCGTCGTGTAACCATCGACCGGTCCGACGCGAATGGAACGCTGCGTGGTCGACAGGGAAGCCGAGCTCAAGCGTCTGATGTTGCGGGGTCTCGATGGCGACGCCGCGGCCTGGCGCGCCCTGCTGTCCGAGATGCGCGGCGCCCTGACCCCCTTCTTCAAACGTCGCCTGATCGGCTGCGAGGCCGATGCGGAGGATCTCGTGCAGGACTGTCTGATCGCCATCCACGCCAAGCGCGCGACCTATGACCGGTCGCTGCCGTTCACGGCCTGGGCCTATGCGATCGCCCGCTACAAGCTGATCGACCATTTCCGCCGCCTGGGCCGGCGCCCCGACGTGCCGCTGGAGGAGGCCTCGGTCCTTCTGGCCGAACACACGGTCGAGGACGGCGTCATCCGCCGCGACTTGAAGACGGTCCTGTCCATCCTGCCGCTGCGCCAGCGCCGCCTGATCGAGGACGTGCGCATCGGCGGTTTCAGCCTGGCCGAGGCGGCCGCCCGCAACGGCTTCACCGAGGGCGCGGCCAAGGTCAGCGTCCACCGCTCCATGAAGACGCTGTCCGCCAGCGTGAAGACCGATGAAGACTGACGACCTGATCGACGCCCTGGCGGCGGGACTGGAACCCGTCGCGCCCGCGCGGATGGACCCGGCATGGCTCTGCTGGGCGGGCGGCGCGGCGACGGTCGCGGTGGCCCTGCTCCTGGGCGTCCGCCCCGACCTGACCGAGGCGCTGCAGGCGCCGACGCCCTGGCTCAAGGCGATCTACACCGCCCTTCTGGCGGGGGCGGCGATCCGGCTGGCCACGCGCCTGGGGCGTCCCGGCATCGACGCGCGCCCGGCGGCGGCGATGCTGCTGGCGGTGGTGGCGGCCGCCGTCCTGTGGGGCGGGATTGAGACGGCGATGACCCCGGCGGACCAGCGCATGGCCGGCTGGCTGGGCGGAACCTGGACCGTCTGCGGGCGCAACATCGTGCTGGCGTCGGCCTTCGCCGCGCCGCTGGTCTTCCTGTCGGCGCGCAAGCTGGCCCCCACGCGCCCGACGGCGGCGGGCCTGGCGCTGGGCGTGGCGGCCGGCGGCATCGCCGCGACCGCCTACGGCCTGCTGCATTGCGGCGAGGCGACGGCAGCCTTCGTCGCCACCTGGTACACGCTGGGCGTGGCCGCGGCGGGCCTGATCGGCGCCGTGGTCGGCCGTTTCGCCCTGCGCTGGTGACGCCCTACAGCTGGCGGCGCACCAGCCTGCCGTAGTGCTCCATCAAGTCCAGCGACAGGGCGCCGGGCGTGAAGCGATAGTCGCCGATCTCGCTGACCGGGGTCACCTCGACCGCCGTGCCGGTCAGGAAGCATTCGGAGAAGTCCGACAGTTCCTCCGGCCGGATGTCGCGCACCACCACCTCGATCCCCTTGGCCTGGGCGATCTCGATCACCGTCTGGCGGGTGATGCCGTCCAGGATGTGGTCGACCCTTGGCGTGTGCAGCACGCCGTCCTTGACGAAGAAGACGTTGGCGCCGGTCGCCTCGGCCACGAAGCCGCGCCAGTCCAGCATCATGGCGTCGGCGAAGCCGCGCCGCTCGGCCGCGTTCTTGGACATGGTGCAGATCATGTACAGACCCGCCGCCTTGGCCGTGGTCGGGGCGGTGGCCGGATCGGGGCGGCGCCACTTGGACCATTCCAGCCGCAGGCCGCGCGCCTTGACCTCGGGGTCGAAATAGCTGGGCCAGTCCCACACGGCGACGGCCAGGTGCACCTTGTTGTTCAGGGCCGAGACGCTGGTCTGCTCCGGCCCCAGGAAGGCGACGGGCCGCACGTAGCAGTCGGTCAGGCCGTTCCGGGCGCAGGTGTCGTTGCAGATGGCGTCGATCTCGGCGACGCTGTAAGGGATTTCGAAATCGAGCAGTTCGGCCGACCGCTTCAGGCGCTCAGAATGGGGCGTCAGCTTGAAGATTTCGCCGCCATACATACGCTCACCCTCGAACACGGACGATCCGTAATGCAGGGCATGGGTCAGAACGTGCGTTTTCGCTTCCCGCCAGGGCACGAAATCGCCATCTACCCAGATCCAGCCGTCACGATCGTCGAAAGGAACGAAGGCCATTGCAATACGTCTCCCGCGGAACTGAGGGTGTTAGACCCGCCCGAATCGCTCAGGTCAACGCCTTGAGCGGGGAGAAGGCCGCATGAGCCTGACGGAATCGCGTCCTTACGGCCGTTCCGGGCCGATCGCGGGACCCGGCGTGGGCCGCCATCTGCTGATCGTCGACGACGACGACCGCATTCGTGAGCTGCTGAAGGAGTTCCTCTCGCGCGAGGGCTACCGGGTCACGGGCGCCGCCCACGCGGCGGCGGCCAAGCGGATGATGGAGCTGATCGAGTTCGACCTGGTCGTGCTGGACGTCATGATGCCCGGCGAAAGCGGCCTGGACCTGACCACCTGGGTTCGCGAGAAGGCCGAGACCTCCAAGACCCCCGTCCTGCTGCTGACCGCCCGGGGCGACGCCGAGGACCGGATCGAGGGCCTGTCGCGCGGCGCCGACGACTATATGGCCAAGCCGTTCGAACCGCGCGAACTGGTGCTTCGGATCGAGGCCATCCTGCGCCGCACGGGCGGCAAGCCCCTGACCCCGCGCGAGATCAAGCTGGGCGCCGCCGTCTTCGACATGGAGCGGCTGGAGCTGACCCGCGAGGGCAAGCCCCAGCGCCTGACCGAGGCCGAGGCGCAGCTGCTGAAGACCCTGGCGCTGCACGCCCACGCCCCGGTCGAGCGGATGAGCCTGTCGCCCGACACCGCCGACATCACCGGCCGCGCGGTCGACGTCCAGGTCACGCGCCTGCGCCGCAAGCTGGAGGCCGACCCCAAGAACCCGCGCTATCTCCAGACCGTGCGCGGCGTCGGCTACATGCTGGCGCCGGACTGAGCCCCGGAGCGCGCCCATGCGGCTGCTGCCCGCCTATCTGTGGCCGCGCTTCCTGAAGCGGCGCCTGCCCACCTCGCTGTGGGGCCGGTCGCTGCTGATCATCGTCCTGCCGGTGCTGGTGATGCAGACGGCGGTGACCTGGATCTTCTTCGACGCCCACTGGCAGACCGTGACCGCGCGCCTGTCGGAGGGGCTGGCCGGCGACATCGCCTGGGCGGTCGAAAGCTACGAGGACGATCCGACGCGCGAGAACCTGGACCGGATCGCCGAACGGGCCGAACGATCCATGTCCCTGTCCATCGCCTTGCAGGAGGACCGCACCCTGCCCACCGAGCAGCGCCGCGGGGCCATCGGCGTGGTCGACCGGGTGCTGGACCGGGCGCTGGCGGGCCGGCTGGACCGCCCCTACTGGTTCGACACCACCCGCTACCCCGCCTATGTCGACATCCAGGTGCAGGAGCCGCAGGGCGTGCTGCGCATCATCGCCCCGCGCGAACGGGCGGTGGCGACCCAGGCGCACATCTTCGTGCTGTGGCTGGCGGTGGCGACCATCCTGCTGATGGGGGTGGCCATCCTGTTCATCCGCAACCAGGTGCGCGCCATCGAGCGGCTGGCCGACGCCGCCGAGGCCTTCGGGCGCGGCGAGACCGTGCCGCGCTTCAAGCCGCACGGCGCGCGCGAGGTCCGGGCCGCCGCCACCGCCTTTCTGGCCATGCGCGACCGCATCCAGCGCCACATCGACCAGCGCACGGCTCTTCTGGCCTCGGTCAGCCACGACCTGCGCACGCCCCTGACCCGTCTGCGGCTGGAACTGGCCCTGGCCCCGCCCTTCAAGCGCCAGGCCGCCATGCGCGGCGACCTGGACGAGATGGAGCACATGATCGACGAATACCTGGACTTCGCCCGCGGCGAGGCCGGGGAGCCGCCGGCCCCCGTCGTCATCCCCGATCTGCTGGAGGCCGCCGCCGCGGACGCCCGCCGCGTGGGCGCCGAGGTCGAGGTGGTCGCCCCCGCCGGCCTGACCACGGCCGTGCGCCCCCTGGCCTTCAAGCGCGCCCTGGTGAACCTGACCGGCAACGCCGCCGCCCACGGCGACCGGGTGCGGCTGTCGGCCCGTCCCCTGGCCTCGGGCGGGCTGGAGATCCTGGTCGAGGACGACGGGCCGGGCATTCCCGAGGGGTTGCACGAGGAGGCGTTCCGCCCCTTCTCGCGCCTGGACGAATCCCGCAACCAGAACCGCAAGGGCGTGGGCCTGGGCCTGGCCATCGCCCGCGACGTGGCGCGCGGCCACGGCGGCGAGGTGACCCTGGGGCGCAGCGACCTGGGCGGGCTGAAGGCGATCATCCGCCTGCCGACGCCGGTTTCCACCGCCGCCCCCTCTAGCGAAACGGCGCCCTAGGGGTCATCTTCAGGTCCGACAGGGACTGGAGATGGATCACCATGCGTAAATCGCCTTTCTTCGCGCCCGCCGCCGCCGTGGCCGCCGCCCTCGCGGTCGCCGGCGCCGCCCAGGCGCAACCGGAGGCCGCTCAATCGGCCGTCAACGTCACCCTGGGCGCGGAGCTTCAGAGCCGCGTCGACAAGCTGGGCGACCGAGAAGTCGGCGAACAGGTCGCGCGCCTGCAGACCGAGGTCGAACAGGCCCTGTCCCAGCGCTATCCCGGCGCCTCGGCCCAACTGGTGCTGACCGACCTGAAGCCCAATCGTCCGACCATGCAGCAGATGCGCGACACCCCGGGCCTGGACCCGATCCGCAGCGTCTCGATCGGCGGCGCGGCGGTCGAGGGAACCATCGTCACCGCCGACGGCGAAAGCCGCCCGGTGAAGTTCTCCTACTTCTCGCCCAGCATCCGCGACGTCTATGGCTACGGGGTCTGGCACGACGCCGATCGCGCCTTCGACCGTCTGGGCGCGGGCATCGAGCGCGGGCGCTACTGACGCCTTAGAGCGTCAGCCCATCTCTCGGTTGCGGCGCACCGCCGCCGCAACCGTTTCCCGCAACGCCGTCGTCAGCCGGCCGTCCTGGTCCAGGGCGTCCAGACCCGCCCGGGTCGAGCCGCCGGGCGAGGCGATGCGCGCGATCAGGGTCTCCAAGGCGTCGTCGCCCATGGAGTCCGCCGCCGAACGCAGGGTCGCGCGCGCCAGCACGTCGGCCGTCTGCTTGTCCAGGCCCGCCGCCTGGCCGCCGCGCGCCAGCGCTTCGGTGAAGGCGTACACATAGGCCGCGCCCGATCCGGCGACGGCGGTCGCGGCGTCCATCAGGCCTTCGTCCGGCAGGTCGACCGTCTCGGCCATCGGCTCGAACAGGGCGCGTCCCAGCGCCCGCGCCGCGGGATCGGCCGCCCAGACCGAGGCCACGCCCCGGCCGCGCGACACGCCCGTCGTCGGCATCACCCGCCCGATGGGCCATCCGCCCAGCCCTTCGGCCAGGGTCGGCGCCGTCACGCCCGCCATCACCGACAGGATCACCGCCTGGTCGCCCAGGAAGGGCAGCAGCGGCGGCATCACCGTGCGCCACATCGCCGGCTTGACCGCGATCACCACGGCGCGCGCGTCCCTCAGCGCCTCGGGCTCGGGATTGATCCGCGCGCCGCGCGCCCGCGCCGCCTCCGAGGCCGGCTTTTCGGACGGGGTCAGGACGATCAAATCGGCGGGCGCGACCGCGCCGGTCAGCAGCCAGCCCTCCAGAATGGCGGACCCCAGCCGGCCGCAGCCGACCAGGACGACGGGACCGGAAACCGCCATCAGGCCGTGCCGACCGTCTCGAACAGGCAGGCGTCGATCGCCTCCTGCGGCTTCTTGTTGCCCCGGACCATGAAGTCGAAGGCGGGATAGTAGCGGTCCGCCGCCTCGATGGCCGCGTCGATCATCGACGCCGCCTGGGCCAGGGTCGGCCGCTCGCCCAGCGGCAGGGCCAGAGAGTGGCGGAAGACGATCTCGCCGTCCTCGGCCCACACCTCGAAATGGCCCATCCAGGTGCGCTGGTTGATCAGTCCGACCAGTTCATAGGCCGCCGTCTTGCGGCTCTTGGCCACGCGCAGGTCCAGGGCGCAGCACAGCTGCAGGCAGTCGCCCTCGGGCCGCCAGGCGAACCACAGCTCGTAGTCCTTCCAGTCGCCGGCCAGGGAAAAGGCCAGGTCCCCGTCGTCGGTGCGGTCGAACGGCAGGTTCTCGGCCGTCAGCACATGTTCGACGACTTCCAGCGGGTCGACGGGGATCTCCACCTCTTCGGGCCGGGCTGCGTCCATGGAGAGCAATCTCGATTCTGACTCAGGCCACGCGATTCGCGACCGTTAACGGGACGTTAGGCGTGTTCGCGGATTCGGCTCAACCGGCTGCGTCCTGCGGGGGAGTTCCGCCTGTGGACGTTCCCTTGCGAGGCTTGCCGGCGGGCTTTTCCGCCGCCTTCAGCGCCGCGATCTCGGCGCGCAGGGCCGCGATCTCGTCCTTCAGCACGTCGAATTCGTCGCGGCGCACCAGATCCATCTCGGCCGCCAGGCGGTCGGTCTGGGCGCGCCAGGCGGTCCTGGCCTCTTCCCCCGCCGCCTGGGCCAGGCCCATCGCCCCGGTCGTCAGCTTGGCGAACTCGTCGAGGAGGGGATTTCGGGTCTGCATGGTCGGCTCCGAATCGAGCAGGGTTAACGAAGGTTTGCGCCATATGGTGAACGAAACCTTGATGGCCATGCGATGGCGTCGCGCGAACGGGCGAAGCGCCCTATATCCCCGGCGATGACCGAGGAGCCGCTCACCGACCTTAAGGCCGCCGCGCTGATCGCCGACGAGGCGCGGCGCGCGCCCGACAAGCCGGGCGTCTATCGCATGTACGGCGAGGACGGGACGTGCCTCTATGTCGGCAAGGCCCGCAGCCTGAAGAAGCGCATCGTCCAGTACGCCCAGGGGCGGTTCCACACCCAGCGCATCGGCCTGATGGTGTCGCTGACCCGGTCGATGGAGCTGGTGGTCACGGCGTCCGAGACCGAGGCCTTGCTGCTGGAATCCAACTTCATCAAGAAGCTGAAGCCGCGCTTCAACGTGGTGCTGCGCGACGACAAGTCCTTCGCCGAACTGATGATCCGGCGCGACCACCGCGCGCCGCAGGTCCGAAAGCATCGCGGCGCCCACACCATCAAGGGCGACTATTTCGGCCCCTTCGCCTCCACCTGGGCGGTCAACAACACGCTGAACACCCTTCAGAAGGCCTTCCTGCTGCGGTCCTGCTCGGACAGCGTCTATGAGACCCGCACCCGCCCGTGCATGCTGCACCAGATCAAGCGCTGCTCGGCGCCCTGCACCGGCCTGATCAGCCTTGAGGACTATGGCGAGCTGGTCACCGAGGCCGAGCAGTTCCTGCGCGGCAAGTCGCGCGCCGTCATCGGCCGCCTGTCCCAGGAGATGCAGGCCGCGTCCGACGACATGGACTTCGAACAGGCGGCGCGCATCCGCGACCGCATCCGCGCCCTGTCGGCCATCGCCATGGAGAATTCCGTCAGCGCCGAGGGCCTGGCCGAGGCGGACGTCTTCGCCCTGCATTCCGACGGCGGCCAGGCCTGCGTCCAGGTCTTCTTCTATCGCGCCGGCCAGAACTGGGGCGGGCGCGCCTATTTCCCGCGCGTGGACAAGTCGGACACGGATCCGGAGATCCTGGCGTCGTTCCTGGGGCAGTTCTACGAGGACAAGCCGGTTCCGCGCCTGATCCTGTCCAACGTCCGCCCGCACGAGCTGGAACTGCTGGAAGAGGCCTTCTCGATGAAGGCCAAGCAGGCCGACGGCCGGCGCGTCGTCGCCATCGAGCGTCCCCAGCGCGGCGACCGCAAGGCCCTGGTCGACCACGCCCTGACGAACGCCCGCGAGGCCCTGGGCCGCCGCCTGGCGGAAAGCTCGGCGCAAGGGAAAATCCTGGACGAGGTGTGCGAGGCCTTCGGCCTGGAGGCCCGACCCGAACGGATCGAGGTCTATGACAACGCCCACATCCAGGGGACCAACGCCGTCGGCGGCATGATCGTGGCCGGGCCCGAGGGCTTCCAGAAATCCCAGTACCGCAAGTTCAACATCCGGGGCGACGACCTGACCCCCGGCGACGACTACGGCATGATGCGCGAGGTGCTGCGCCGCCGCTTCTCGCGCCTGGTCAAGGACGAGGCCGAGGGCGAGGAGGTCGTGCGCCCCGACCTGCTGCTGATCGACGGCGGCGCGGGCCAGCTGGCCGAGGTGCTGGCGGTGATGGCCGAGATGGGCGTCGACGACATCGCCGTGGTCGGCGTCGCCAAGGGGCCGGACCGGGATGCGGGCATGGAGAAGTTCTTCATGCCCGGCAAGCCGCCCTTCATGCTGCCGCTGAAGTCGCCGGCGCTCTACTACCTGCAGCGCCTGCGCGACGAGGCCCACCGCTTCGCCAACGGCGCCCACGCCAAGCGCCGCTCGATGGACATCAAGAGGAACCCGCTGGACGAGATCGAGGGCGTGGGCCCCGGCCGCAAGAAGGCCCTGCTGCACGCCTTCGGCTCGGCCAAGGGCGTGGGCCGCGCCTCGGTCGCCGACCTGGTGAAGGTGGACGGCGTCAGCCAGCCCCTGGCCGAACGCATCCACGCCTTCTTCCGCAAGGCGTGAGCGGCCTTCACCACTCCAGCAGCGTCAGTCCGGGAATGTCGCGGAAGTCGTCGCCGTTGCGTGTCACCAGAGCCGCCTCGGCCGCGATCGCTTGAGCGGCGATCATCCGGTCCAGAGCCTTCCGGCGCGAAAACCCACAGGTCTCGACAATGGTGCGATAAGCCCTCGCTTCGGCCTCGCCGAACGGCAGGACGGGCACCGCGTCCAGCAGGGCGTCCAGCCTTGCTCGCCGATTGTCGGCGTCTTCATCCGCCCGCCCGAGATCCGCCTCGAGCTCTATCCGGGTGATGACGGAAAGCAGAAGCGGCGGATCCAGAGCATCCACCCGTTCGTCGATCCGCTCGTCGCCATCCCGCAGATGGATGGCGACGTTGGTGTCGAGCATATAGGCCAAACCTAAAGACCTGAACGTTCGGGGATTTCGATTTCGTGGCGGACGCCGACGCTGGACGGCTTCGGCAAGCTCCGCAGCTTCGCCAGCATCTCTCTCACCGATTTACGCTTGGGTGAAATCGTCACCACATCGCCCTTGCGCTCGATTTCGACCTCCACGCCGGGGCCGAAGGAGATTTCCTTGGGCAGGCGCACGGCGTCGCTATTGCCGCTTTTGAAAGTTCGACTGGTGACGGCCATCGCGCGCTCCCTGGTATATACGCGTATACACGATTTTGCAGCGCCGCCCAAGGCGCTACACGACGCTGCATGTGCGACCATCATGACGACGAACTGACCGCCGGCTATCACCGTTTCCGGGCCGATCACTGGCCCGAAGCGCGCGCCGAGTACGAAACCCTGGCCGAGAAGGGCCAGAAGCCGCACACCCTGATCGTGGCCTGTTCCGACAGCCGCGCCGACCCGGCCCTGATCTTCGACGCCAAGCCGGGCGAACTGTTCGTGGTGCGCAACGTCGCCAATCTGGTCCCGCCGTATGAGCCGGACGGCAAGCTGCACGGCGTGTCGGCGGCGCTGGAGTTCGGGGTCAAGGTGCTGGGGGTTAAGCGGATCGTCGTCATGGGTCACGCCCACTGCGGCGGGGTCAACGCCATGATCAACGGCGCGCCCGACGTCGTCGCCGATTTCGTCGGCCCCTGGATCGCCCAGGGCGCGCCCGTCGTCCAGCACGTCGCCGAGACCGTCGCCCCCGACCAGCTGGAACGCGCGGCCGAGGAAGCCATCGTGCGCCTGTCGATCCGAAACCTGCGCACCTTCCCCTGGATCGCCGAGCGCGAAGCCAGCGGCGCCCTGCGGCTCAGCGGCCTGCACTTCGGCATCGCCGACGGCGTCCTGACCGCTCTGACCGACGCCCCCCGGTTCGAACCGTTGGCCTGAGTTGCGCAAAGTAGTGTCTTCCACTACTTTAATCGCATGGAACGCACGGTAACCGCGACCGAGGCCAATCGGGACTTCTCCCGCATCTTCCGCGATGTGGCGCGCGGCGAGCGCTATGTCATCACCGCCCACGGCAAGCCCATGGTGCGGATGGAGCCTGCGGCGGAGCCGGCGACAGTCGAAGACCGCGCCGCGCGCCTTCGGGTCCTGGCGGACGAACTGGCGGTCCTGCCTGGCCGGGCGCCGGGTCCGATCACCCGCGAAGACGGCTACGCTTGAAGGTCGCCCTGGACACCAACGTCCTGGGCTACGCCGCCGGCATCGGCGACGACGAGGTGAAGCGGCGGCTGGCGCTGGGGCTGATCCGGGCTCTCGCTGGATCGTCCATGGTTCTGCCGACCCAGGTCGCGGGGGAATTCTACAACATCCTGACCCGCAAGGGCGGCCACGACCCGAAGACAGCCCGCGGCGTCGTCCGGAACTGGGCGGACGCCATCGGCCTGACCGCGCCGACCGCCGCGACGATGGAGGCGGCTTTGGAAGGCGCGGCCTTCTTCAACCTGCAGATCTGGGATGCGCTAGTTCTGAGCATCGCCGCCGAGGCGGGCTGCGCGCTTCTGCTTTCCGAAGACATGCAGGACGGCTTCGTCTATCGAGGCGTGACCGTCGCCAATCCGTTCGCGGAAACCTTGCACCCCCTGCTGGCGTCGCTGCTGGAGACCCCGTCATGACCGCGCCCGCCCACCGCGCCAATCCCATCCCCAACATCCTGACGGGCCTTCGCCTGTTCGCGGGCGTGGTGATGTTCCTGATCCTGGCCGGCGCCACCAGCGGCTTTCCCTTCGCCGATCAGTGGATGAGCCCGGACGATCAGTTCGCCCTCTACCGGACGGGGTTCTGGATCTTCGTCATCGCCGCCTCGACCGACTGGTTCGACGGCTGGCTGGCGCGGCGCTGGAACGCGACCTCCAACTGGGGCGCCATCCTGGACCCGATCGCCGACAAGGTGCTGACCACCGGCGCCATCCTGGGCGTGCTGACCTCGGGCTCGGTGCCGCAGATCATCATTCCCTGCGGGCTGATCCTGTTCCGCGAATTCGCCGTCTCGGCCCTGCGCGAGACGATGGCCGGCCGCATCGAGCTGCCGGTCACCCTGGCCGCCAAGTGGAAGACGACGCTGCAGATGGTGGCTCTGGGCTGCCAGCTGTTCGCCCGCAACTGGGACGGCTTCGGCCTGTCGTTCGAATATCTGGACGAGTTCCAGTTTTTCTCGGACGTGCTGATCTGGCTGGCGGCCATCATCACCCTGTGGACCGGCTGGCAGTATTTCCGCGAGGCGCGCCGCCAGATGCGGGCGATCTAGGGCCGCAAAATCAGGGCCTCAGGGTCAGGCCGTGCGGCGTGGCTTCGAAGCCCGACAGCCGGCCCAGGAAGCTCATGCCCAGCAGCGAATAGGCCAGGCCTTCCTCGACCACCAGGGCCTCGACCGCCTCGACCCGCGTCCCGCCGACGGAGACGGAGGACAGCCGCACCGGCGCGGCCCGCGCCAGGCCCGAGGCCGTCTGCACCTGCCGCGTGAAGGCGTCCGGGCCGGGATCGACGCCCAGCCGGCGCGCGTCCTGGCGGGTCAGGGCCACCACCGTGGCGCCGGTGTCGACCAGCACGTCCACGGCCCGGCCGTCGATGCGGGCCTGGGTCCAGTAATGGCCGTCGGCGCCACGCACGACCTGGGCCGAGGCGCCGCTGGCCTGGGGCGGCCGGGGCGCGACCACGGCGGCCTGGGCCTGGCCCGCGCCGTCCAGGCTGCGCACCGCCAGCGCGGTGGCGCACGAGAGCGTCAGGGCGACGCCGATCACGATGACGGACTGCAGGTCGAACCGGATCATGGCCCCGGTCTAGCGGACCGGTCTTGGGATGCGGTGAAGCGACGTGGCTGACGAAACCTTACCCGCCCAGCTTGACCGGGTCGATGCGCCCCCGCCGCGACGGCAGGTCCGCCATCACCGCCGCCCGCTCCGCATCGCTCAGCGCCCGCCAGCCCGCGATCTCCTTCAGCGTGCGAAAGCATCCCAGGCACAGGCCGCTCTCGCCGTCGACGGCGCAGACCATCACGCACGGGCTGGCGATGGCGCGCGGCGGCCCCTCGCTCATTGTGACATCGAAGCGAATAATGCTCCGACCTCGGACTTATAAATTTGCAAATTCACGAAACCGCCTTATATTGTCCGATGACGCGAAACGACTGAGGGTGAGACCCCCATAAGTACGACGCGTCTCTTTTCATCGTTCTGCGAAAGGAGACGCCAAGATGAACGATAAGGAGCGCAACCTCCAGCACGCCATGATGTCCTTCGCCCTGTGGGGCGGGATGCTGGTGAACAGTCGGCATATGCCGTCGAACGCGGGCCGGGTGGTCAGCCATCCCTCCAACTTCGTCCCCTATCCGATCAAGAAACGCTGAAGCCGCCCGCGGCCGGCGATACGAAAGCCCCGGTTCGACCGGGGCTTTTGCAATTCCGGGCTTGCCTGACCCGGCGTCCAGCGTCGATGACGGGGCCAGCCGAAGGAGACGACGCATGGCCCCGGTCCCCGAACATCGCCTGATCCGTCACGACCGCCAGGGCGGCGTCCTGATCTGGACGCTGGACCGCGAGCATCGGCTGAACGCCCTGCCCGACCTGACCGACGGCGAGGAATTCGCCGCCGCCTGCGCCGAGGCCAATGCGGATCACGGCGTCCGCTGCGTGGTGCTGACCGGCGCGGGGCGCGCCTTTTCCGCCGGCGGCGACCTGACGGCCATGCGCGACGGGCGCGACCTGTTCGCGGGCTCGGGCGCCGAAATCCGCCAGCGCTATCGCCGCGTGGTTCACCGCATCGTGCGCGCGCTCTACGATCTGGAGGTTCCGCTGGTCTCGGCCGTCAACGGCCCGGCCATGGGCCTGGGATGCGGCATCGCCTGCACCGCCGACATCCGCATCGCCTCGGACCGGGCCAGCTTCGGCGTGCCCTTCCTCAAGCTGGGCATCATCCCCGGCGACGGCGGGGCCTGGCGGCTGCCGCGCGACGTCGGCTACGCCCGCGCCGCCGAAATGCTGTTCACCGGCCGCAGCGTCGACGCCGAGACGGCCGAGCGCTGGGGCCTGGTCAATCGCGTGGTCCCCCACGACCGGCTGATGGACGAGGCCCTGCTGACCGCCGGCCAGATCGCGGCCCAGCCGCCCCACGCCCTGCGCATGGCCAAGGCCCTGATGCGCCAGGGCCGCGACCAGACCTTCGAGCAGATCCTGGAGTTGTCGGCCGCCCTGCAGGCCCTGGCCCACCAGACCGACGACCACCGGGAAGGCGTCGCCGCCGTCCTGGAAAAGCGCCCCGCCGACTTCACGGGGCGCTAGTCGAGGTCGGGGGTCGTGCGGCCTACTGCGGCCGCACCATCGCCCGCTCGGGGCCGACGCCGACGGCGGCTTCGCGCTTGGCGCCCGCGGTCTCGCCCGGCTTCATGAACTTGACCAGGACGCGCTGGCCGATCAGCAGCGGCGCGTCGCCGGCCGAGGCCACCACCTCGACCACCCGCTCGTCGGTGCGCTGCGAGGGATCGTCGGACGCCAGCTTGCGCGCGCCGAACACCGCCGCCCGACGCATGACCGAGCCGACATAGACCTTGGACGGTTCGCCCTCCGGGGTGATCTCCACCGCCTGGCCGTCGGTCAGGTTGGGCAGGTCGCTCTCGACCACCTCGGCGCGGACGATGCGCGGCGCGTCGGGCTCCAGGTCGAACATGGTCGAGACGTTCAGGGTCGAGGCGCCGGCGCCGGGGTTGGCGTAGCGACGCACGATGCGGCCCGCGGTCGGGGCGCGGATGACCGTCAGCTCCTCGTCATAGCGGGCCTGGGCCAGCTGGGCGCGGGCGGTCTGGACGGCGGCGGTCTGCGATCCCAGCCGGGCCTGGGCCGTGGCGATGGCGTCCTGGGCCTGGTCCATGCGCTGGGCGGCGACGAAGTTGGTGGCGACCAGTCGCGACAGGCGATCGTGCTCGCGCTGGGCGGTGCGGATGTCGACCTGGATCTGGGCCAGTTGGCTCTCGGCCTGGTTGACGGCGGCCTGGGCGCTCTGCACGGCCAGGCGCGCCTCGTCGTCCTCCTGGCGGGCCAGGATCTGGCCGGCCACGACGCGGTCGCCTTCCTGCACCAGGACGTCGCGCACCACGCCGCCGCGCCGGGCGGCGATCTGGATGATGCCGCCCTCGACGTCCACCTTGCCGTTGGCGATGGCCGCATAGGGGCTTTCGACCTTGGTGGCGGCCGCCTTCTCGGCCTCGGCCTTCTTGGTCTTGGCGGCCGACTGGAACAGCATGAAGCCCACCACCAGCACGATGATGACCAGCAGGCCGAGCCAGGTGCGTTTTTTCTTCAGGAAGCCGGGCATGGGGCGTGTCGTCCTAAGGGGTTCGTCTTGGGGGTTCAGTGATGCGACGCCAGGACGGCGTCCGGGTCGGGATTACGGCGCTGATCGTCCAGGATCTTGCCGTCCTCGATGTGGATCACTCGGTCGGCCCAGGCTTCCAGGCGCGGGTCGTGGGTCACGCAGATGACGGCCGCGCCGTGTTCGGTGGCGGCCCGGCGCAGCAGCTTGATCACCACCTGCCCGTTCTCGCCGTCCAGGGCCGAGGTCGGTTCGTCGGCGAACAGGATCTTGGGATCCTTGGCCAGGGCGCGGGCGATGGCCACGCGCTGCTTCTCGCCGCCCGACAGGGCCGCCGGCCGCTGGTGCAGGCGATGGCCCAGGCCGACCTCCTCCAGCGCCGTCGTGGCGCGCTTCTTGGCCTGGCCCGAGGACAGGCCCTGGAACTTCAGCACCGTCTCGACCTGCTGCAGGGCGGTCAGCGACGGGAACAGGTTGAAGCCCTGGAAGATGAAGCCGCAGTTCTCCAGCCGGAACCGGTCGATCCGTCCGGTCGACAGCTTCCACAGGTCGTCGACGTCCAGGGCGTCGACGCGCCCTTCCTCGGGCTTCAGCAGGCCGGACAGCGCCGCGATCAGCGTCGACTTGCCTGAGCCGGACGGCCCCATGACCATGGTCAGGTCGCCGTGCCGCGCGTCGAAATCGACGCCCTTCAGCACCTCGACGAAGGCGCGGCCCGACTTGAACCGCTTGATCAGGCCGGTGGCCTCGATGGCGTAGTCGCCATGCTTGCCGTGGGTCTTGGTATGGATCATCGCAGCAAATCCGCCGGTTGGCTCTTCTTCAGGACGCCCAGCGACAGCAGGCCCGACCCCATGGCGATCAGGACCAGACCGACGCCGACCACCAGCAGCAGGCTGAACGGCAGGGCGATGATGACCCCGCCCATCCGCGCCAGCAGCGACAGCAGCCACGTCAGCAGGACGGCCGCCGCCACCCCCACCAGACCGACCCAGAAACTCAGTTCGACGACGATCCGGCGCAGGCTGCCCATGCCCACGCCCAGGGCCCGCAGCGAGGCGAACTCCTTGATGTTGGCCATGATGGCGCCGCGCAGGGTCTGCCAGGTGATGGCCACGCCGATGATGATGCCCAGCACCACGCAGCCGCCGATGATGATGACCAGTATGCCTTCCTCGAACATCGACTTGGCGTTGGCGTCGGCCAGCTCCTGACGGGTCCAGGCGCGCCACTGGCCCTTGCCCATCTCGTTCAGCTGGGCCGCGACCACCGTCGCCTTGGCCGGGTCGCGCAGCTTGATCATCAGCGGGCCGCCCATGGTGTTGCCCCACGACTGGCCCAGCATCCGCAGCGAGTCCCGCGACATCACGATGGTCGGCTGCATCATGTTGGGATAGCCGCGCAGCACCCCCACCACCGTCACCGTCTGGCCGGCGTAGATGGCGCGGTCGCCCAGCTTGACGCCCAGGGTTCCCAGCGCGGTCTCGTCCACCGCGATGGTGAAGGGCTGGCGCAGCGCCGCGACCAGTTCGTCGGAATAGTCGGTCGGTATGGTGACCGAGCCGGGCTGGGTGTCGATGACGTTGACCATCACCTGACGCGACTTGGGCGCGCCCTGGCGCGCGCGCTCGGCCTGGCTCATCGTCGGATCGACGTCGCGGACGTTCTGCAGGTTGCCGCCGTTGATCTCCATGGCCCGCACCTCGACCACCTCGGGGTGGTTGTAGGCCAGGGGGATGAACCGCCGGGGCACGCCCATGGAGCCGCCGAACAGCTGGGTCGCGCCGGGCTGCATGATGATGACGTCGGCGCGCGACCGCTCGATGGCGGCGGTGAACCCCTTGCCGATGCCGATGAACACCCCGGTCATGGCCAGGACCAGCAACCCCGACAGCGCCAGGGCCATGACCGCGGCCATGTAGCGACGCCATTCGAACAGCAATGTAGATAAAGCGAGCGACATGAAGCGCTGAAATCCCCCGAACCGAGTTCTATCTGACCGCGCGCTTGCTCGCGGCCAAGTTAAATCGGGGTAAGGCGGCGCCGACGCACCGACTTGCCCACGCCGCGGCGGCGGGTCTAGTTACAGAATAACGGCCGGATCGACCCGATCCCGGCGCCCGGAGAACACGCCCGATGTCCCTGCCTTCGCTTCGTCTCACCGCCTCGCTGGCCGCCCTGGGCGCCGCGACCGCCGTCCTGTCCGCGCCCGCCGCTCCGGCCAAGGCCGAGGAGGGAATGTGGACGTTCGACAACTTCCCGATCGCCACGGTGAACCAGACCTATGGCGTGAACATCGACCAGGCCTGGCTGGACCGGGTGCGTGAGGCGGCGGTGCGGCTGCAGGGCTGCTCGGCGTCGCTGGTGTCGGGCGAAGGCCTGATCCTGACCAACCACCACTGCGTCGTCGGCTGCGTCCAGGACCTGTCGGACGCCCAGCACGACTACGTCAAGAACGGCTGGATGCCCGCGACCCGCGAGGACGAGAAGAAGTGCCCCGGCCAGACGGCCGAGATCCTGACCGACATCACCGACGTCACCGAACGCGTCCAGGGCGCCGGCCAGGGCCTGGAGGGCGCCGCCTTCGTCCAGGCCCGCAACGCCGAGGCTGAGAAAATCCAGAAGGAAGGCTGCGGCGACGATCCGAAGTGGACCTGCCAGGTCATCAGCCTGTACCGCGGCGGCCAATACAAGCTCTACAAGTTCCGCAAGTACGACGACGTGCGCCTGGTCTTCGCGCCCGAGTTCCAGGCCGCCTTCTTCGGCGGCGATCCGGACAACTTCAACTTCCCGCGCTATGCCCTGGATAGCGGCTTCCTGCGCATCTACGAGGACGGCAAGCCGGTCGCCACGCCCAACCACCTGACCTGGAATCCGAACGCGCCCAAGGAAGGCGACGTCACCTTCGTCGCCGGCAACCCCGGCACGACCCAGCGCCTGCTGACGGTGGCCCAGCTGGAGGCGCTGCGCGACCAGCAGCTGCCGATCAGCCTGATCCAGTTCTCCGAACTGCGCGGCCGCCTGCTGGAGTATTCGACCACCGGCGATGAGGCCAAGCGCGTCGCCGTCGATCCGATCTTCGGCCTGGAGAACAGCTTCAAGGTCTATTACGGGCAGCAGGGCGCCCTGACCGATCCGGCCTTCATGGCCAGGAAGCGCCAGGAAGAGGCCGACCTGCGCCAGCGCGTCGCCGCCGACCCCGAACTGGCCGCCCGCATCGGCGACCCCTGGGCCGACCTGGAGCGCGTGGCCCAGGCCCAGCGCGACCTCTACCTGCCCTATCGCCAGCTGGAATCCGGCCCGCGTTCGCAGCTCTACAGCTACGCCAAGGCCATCGTCCGCGCGGCCAAGGAACGCGCCAAGCCGGTCGCCGAACGCCGCCCCGGCTACACCGACGCCGACATCGCCGCCCTGGGCCGCCGCCTGGCCCAGAACGCGCCGATCTCGAACGACATCGAGGAGATCTACATGGCGTTCTGGCTGTCCAAGACCCGCGAATACCTGACCGTCGACAATCCGCAGGTGAAGGCGCTGCTGGGCAAAGACAGCCCCGAACAGATCGCCCAGCGCACCGTCTCGGGCACCCGCCTGGCCGACCCGGCCTTCCGCGCCCAGGCCCTGGCCATGACGCCGGAACAGCTGGCCGCCTCGGGCGACGCCATGATCCAGTTCGTCCTGGCCAACGACGACGCGGCCCAGGCCATCCGCACCCAGTGGGAATCGGCCGTCTCGGGCCCGACCAGCCGCGCGGGAGAAAAGATCGCCCAGGCCCGCTTCGCCGCCTACGGCACCAATCTCTATCCGGACGCCACCTTCAGCCTTCGCCTGTCCTACGGCTCGGTCAAGGGCTGGACCTACCAGGGAGTGACGGTGGAGCCCTTCACCTACATCGGCGGCCTGTATGAGCGGAACACCGGCGCCGAGCCCTTCAACGCGGCCGAGGACTGGCTGGCGGCCGAGGACAAGGTCAACAAGCAGACCGTCTATGACTTCGTCTCGACCAACGACATCATCGGCGGCAACTCCGGCTCGCCGGTGATCAACGCCAAGGGCGAGGTGATCGGCGCCGCCTTCGACGGCAACATCCACTCGCTGGGCGGCAGCTTCGGCTACGACGGAAACCTGAACCGCACGGTCACGGTCTCCACCGCCGCCATCACCGAGGCGCTGCGCAACGTCTATCACCAGCCCCGCCTGCTGGAAGAACTGGGCGTGGAGTAAGAACTAGAACGCCCCTGGGTATCGCCTCCGGCGATCCCGAGGATAAACTCCGCAAGACGGATGAGGGGGCTGGTTGACCCGGCCTCCCTCTTTCCGTTCTGGATGCGGACAGAGCCCCCTCATCCGAGCCCTTCGGGCCCACCTTCTCCCTCAAGGGGAGAAGGATTAGGAGTTTTCCCATGCGCCTCGCCCTTCTCGCCTCCGCCGCCGTCCTCGCCTTCGCCGCCTCCTCGGCTCGCGCCGAGGAGGGCATGTGGACCTTCGACAACTTCCCCATCGCCCGCGCCAACCAGACGCTGGGGACAAACATCGACCAGGCCTTCCTCGACCGCGTCCGCCTGTCGTCGGTGAAGTTCGGCGGCTGCTCGGCCGGCGTCGTCTCGGGCCAGGGCCTGGTGATGACCAACAATCACTGCGTCGCCACCTGCGTCGCCAACCTGTCCACGCCCCAGGTCAACTACGCCGAGACCGGCTTCACCCCGAAGTCGCGCGAAGAAGAGCTGAAATGCCCCGGCGCCTCGGCCGAAATCCTGACCGACATCTCCGACGTCACCGAACGGATGCGCAAGGCCGGCGAAGGGCTCGAAGGCCAGGCCTTCACCCAGGCGCGCGACGCCGAGGCGGGCCGCATCGAGACGGAAGCCTGCGGCGACGACGCCAAGGTCCGCTGCCAGGTCGTCAGCCTGTATCGCGGCGGCCAGTTCAAGCTCTATAAATTCCGCAAGTACGACGACGTCCGCCTGGCCTGGGCGCCCGAGGATCGCGCCGCGACCTTCGGCGGCGACCTGGACAACTTCTCCTTCCCGCGCTTCGCCATCGATGCGGCCTTTATCCGCCTCTATGAGGACGGCCGCCCGGTCGAGACCCCGATCCACTTCGCCTGGAACGCCGACAAGCCGACCGAGGGCGAGGCCGTCTTCGTCTCCGGCAATCCCGGCGCGACCCAGCGCCTGCTGACGATGGACCAGCTGGCCACCATCCGCGACGTGGTCCTGCCGCTGGACCAGCTGATCGCCTCCGAACTGCGCGGCCGGCTGATCCGCTATTCGGAAGAGGGCGAGGAACAGGCCTTCATCGCCATGGACCCGATCGTGGGCCTGGAGAACACCTACAAGCGCGGGCGCGGCCGCATGGCCGCCCTGATCGACCCGGGCTTCATGACGGCCAAGGCCGCGGGCGAGGCCGACTTCATGCAGCGCTACGCCGCCGCCAACGGCGACGGGCCCGACCCGTGGGGCGCCCTGGAGGCGATCCAGCCAACCGCTCGCGAACTGTATCCCGCCATGGCCCTGCTGGAGGGCGGCACGGGCCTGGGGACCACCTCGGTCGCCGGCGGGTCGCAGCTGTTCGCTTACGCCCGCACCCTGGTGCGCGGCGCCCAGGAGCGGGCCAAGCCGTCCGACCAGCGCCTGCCCGAGTTCGCCGACAGCCGCCTGTCCGGCGTCCAGTCGCGCCTGTTCGCCGAGCGCCCGACCTATCCGGAGCTGGAGCAGATCCGCCTGGAATGGTGGCTGTCCAAGACGCGCGAGTGGCTGACGGTCGACAATCCCTACGTCGCCACGCTGCTGGGCAAGGACAGCCCCGAGGGCCTGTCGGCCCGTCTGGTCGAGAGCACGAAACTGGCCGATCCCGCCGTGCGCCGCGCCCTTTGGGAAGGCGGCCTGGCCGCCGTCCAGGCCTCCACCGACCCGATGATCCGCTACGCCCTGGCCGTCGACGCCGACGCCCGCGCCGTGCGCGCCGAATGGGAGGAAAAGGTCCAGGCCCCGACCGACCGCGCCTCCGAGGAACTCGCGACCGCCCGCTTCGCCGCCTATGGCGACAGCGTCTATCCCGACGCCACCGGCACCCTGCGCCTGACCTACGGCCTGGTCGAGGGGTCGGACGTGCCCGGCCAGCGGTTTTCCGCCTTCACCACCTTCGCCGGCCTGTGGGACCGCGCCACCGGCGCCGAGCCTTTCGCCGTCGCGCCCAAGCTGCTGGCCGCCAAGGACCGCATCGACCCGAACGCGGTGATGGACATGGCCGTGTCCACCGACACCATCGGCGGCTCCTCCGGCTCGCCCGCCATCAATGCGCGGGGCCAGATCATCGGGGCCAACTTCGACTCCACCGTCCTGACCCAGAGGAACGCCTACGGCTACGACCGCGCCGTCAATCGCAGCGTCATCGTCACCACCCAGGCGGTGACCGTGGCCCTGCGCGACGTCTATGGCATGGACCACCTGGTCGAGGAGCTGGGCGTCAGCCAGTGAGCGACCTGACCTTCCGCGCGGCGACGCCCTCCGACGTCGCCGCGCTCCATCCCCTGATCGAACGCGCCTATCGCGGCGAGACGGCCAGGGCCGGCTGGACGCACGAGGCCGACCTGCTGTTCGACGATCGCACCAGCGCCGACGAACTGTCCGCCCTGATCGCCGATCCCGACCGCGTCATCCTGCTGGCGCGCCGCGACGACCGCCTGATCGGCTGCGTCCAGGTCGCCCGCGCGGGTCCGGACCGGGCCTATCTGGGCATGCTGACGGTCGATCCGGCGCTGCAGGCCTCGGGCCTGGGCCGCCATATCCTCGCCGCCGCCGAACGGGAAGCCGTGGCCCGCTTCGCCGCCCGGCGCATGGAGATGACCGTCATCCATCGTCGCGCCGAGCTGATCGCCTGGTACGAGCGGCGCGGCTACGCCCCCACCGGCGAGCGCCGCCCCTTCCCCGTCGACCCGCCTCGCCCGGAGCTGGATTTCATGGTGCTGGAGAAGGGGCTGGCCTGACCCCTTGCAAAACGGACACGAC
Source organism: Brevundimonas albigilva (assembly GCF_023573565.1). Taxonomy (NCBI): domain Bacteria; kingdom Pseudomonadati; phylum Pseudomonadota; class Alphaproteobacteria; order Caulobacterales; family Caulobacteraceae; genus Brevundimonas; species Brevundimonas albigilva. The sequence continues at coordinate 241,716 of NZ_CP097649.1, read as the reverse complement.
TGTCCATTTAGCGGGACAGAATGTCGCGCCCCACCCGAAAAGACGCCGTCCACAACCGCGCCGCCCTGCTGAAGGCCGCACGCGAGGTGCTGTCCGAGCACGGTCTCGACGCGCCGCTGGAGCTGATCGCCGAGCGCGCCGGCGTCGGGCGCGGCACCCTGTATCGCCATTTCGCCGACCGCACCGAACTGGCCCTGGCCGTGCTGATCGACGGCGTCGACGACCTGGACGCCCGCACCCGCGCGCGCGGCGATGATCCGCAGGTCTTCTTCTGGTTCGTCGAGGAGCTGGCCGATCTGGTCATGCGCAACGCCGGCTGGTCCGACGTGCTGCGGAACGTCCGCTCGCCCGACGCGCTTACGCCCTTGCGGCAACGCTTGATGGAGGCGGGCGCCGGTCCGCTGGCGCGGGCCCAGGCGGCCGGCCTGGTGCGAAAGGACCTGGGGCCGATGGACGTGCGTCTGATCGCCACCCTGCTGGGCTCGGGCTTCCAGGGCGCCGACGAGGCCGAGCGCCGCGCCGTGTCCGCCCGCACCCGCCTGATCGTCCTGTACGGACTGAGAAGCCGCTGATGGCCCGCAACTGGCATCTGCCCTGGGAAGAATACGTCGAGACGCTGAAGCCGCACGAGCGGCCGATGATGCCCGGCAGCCCGGCGACCCCCGACCACCCCTGGCCCCGCCGCCTGCAGTACGCCGCGACCGGCGTGCTGGTCGCCCTGGTCGGCAGCCTGGGCAATGCGGCGGTCACCGCCAACATCCAGAACCTGCAGGGCGCGCTGGGGATCACGGCGACAGAGGCCGCCTGGCTGCCGGTCGTCTTCGTCATGACCAACGCCTGCATGAACCTGATCCTGGTCAAGTTCCGCATGCAGTACGGCCTGCGCCTGTTCACCCAGATCTTCCTGGGCGTATTCGTGCTGGTCTGCGCCGCCCACCTGCTGGTCGACAACTATGAGTCCACCCTGCTGGTCCGCGCCGTCGCCGGCATGGCGGGGGCGGGCCTGTCCAGCCTGGGCTTCCTCTACATCATCCAGGCCTTTCCCGCCGCGCACCGGCTGAAGGGGCTGATCATCGGCATCGGCCTGGCCAGCTTCGCCGTGCCGATCAGCCGCCTGGTCATGCCGACCCTGCTGGACCTGGACGGCTGGCGCGGCTTCTACATCTTCGAGTTGGGTTTCGCCCTGGTCGCCTGGGCCGCCGTCCAGGTGCTGAAGCTGCCGCCGTCCGAGCGGCTGAAGGTGTTCGACCGGCTGGACTTCGTCACCTTCGCCCTGTTCGCGCCCGGCGTCGCCCTGCTGACCGCCGTGCTGGGCCTGGGCCGCATCGTCTGGTGGACCGAGGCGGCGTGGATCGGCTGGGCCCTGGTCGGCTCCATCGTCCTGCTGACCGCCGCCCTGACCGTCGAGCACAACCGGACCAACCCGCTGATCAACACCCGCTGGCTGACCGGCGCCGACATGCTGCGCCTGTTCGGGGCCATCCTGCTGATCCGCATGGTGCTCAGCGAACAGACGTCGGGCGCCGTGGGCTTCCTGACCGTCGTGGGCCTGGGCCCGGACCAGCTGCACGGCCTGTTCGTCGTCATCCTGCTGGCCATGATCGCCGGCACCGCCGTCAGCGCCTTCACCCTGAACATGGAGAAGCTGAACAAGCCCATCGCCATCGCCCTCGGCCTCATCGCCGTCGGCGCCTTCATTGACAGCCATGCGACGGTCCTGACCCGCCCGGCCCAGCTCTATCTCAGCCAGGCGATGATCGCCTTCGCCTCGGCCATGTTCATCGGCCCGGCGCTGATGATCGGCATTTCCCGCGTCCTGCAGCAGGGCAAACAGAACCTGATCAGCTTCATCGTCATGTTCAGCGTGCTTCAGAACGTCGGCGGCCTGGCGGGCGGCGCCCTGACCGGCACGCTGCAGATCGTGCGCGAGAAATATCACTCCAACCAGCTGGCCGCCGACATCGTCGCCTCGGATCCACAGGTGACCCAGCGCCTGGCCCAGCTGTCGGGCGCCTATTCCCACACGATCACCGACCCCGCCCTGTTGCGCGCCGAGGGCGTGGCCCTGCTCAGCCGCCAGGTGACCCAGCAGGCCAACGTCCTGGCCTATGACGACGTGTTCCGCATCATCGCCGTGCTGGCGGCCCTGGGCTGCGCCTGGGTCACCGTCACCCATCTCAGGCCCCGTTGGCGCGCCCGCGCCGAGGCCCGTCGCACCGCTCGAACCCCCGACGCCTCCGTCGTCTCCGCCGCCGTCGACTGAAGACCCAGAAGAAACGATCATGACCGACACCCCGCCCCCCATCGCCTCCCAGCCCGCGCCCCAACCGGCCGCCGCGCCTCCGCCCGCCGCCGCGCCGGCTGCGCCCGCCTCCGAGCCGAAGAAGCGCGTCCTGTGGACCGTGGTCGCCGGGGCCGTCGCCGTGCTGGGGGTGCTGCTGGTGCTCTACGCCTGGCGCCTGCCGCCCTTCACCGGCGACATCCAGCGCACCGACAACGCCTATGTCCGCGGCCAGGTCACCCTGATCAGCCCCCAGGTGAACGGCTATGTCACCGACGTCCCGGTCAAGGACTTCCAGACGGTCCAGCCCGGCCAGCTGCTGGCCCAGGTCGACGACCGCATCTACCGCCAGCGGGTCGAACAGGCCGAGGCGACCCTGCACGCCGCCGAGGCCGCCCTGGCCAACTCGGCGCAGTCCCAGGCCTCGGCGCGCGGTTCGGTGGCGCAGTACCAGGCCTCCATCGCCGGGGCCGAGGCGACCCTGGCCCGCGCCCAGGCCGACGCGAACCGCGCCCGCACGCTGAAGGAAGGCGGCTGGGTGTCCCAGGCCAATGTCGATATCGCTGAGGCGGCGCTTCGCAGCGCCCAGGCCCAGGTCGCCCAGGCCCGCGCCCAGCGCGGCATCGCCGAGACCGGCGTCGAGAGCGCCGTGGTCAACCGCGACGCCCTGGCCGCCCAGGTCGAGAACGCCCGCGCCGCCGTGCGCCTGGCCCGGATCGACCTGGCCAACACCCGCATCGTCGCCCCCCGCGCCGGCCGCCTGGGCGAGGTCGGCGTCCGCCAGGGCCAATACGTCACCGCCGGAACCCAACTGATGGGCCTGGTCCCCGACACGATCTGGGTCACCGCCAACATGAAGGAGACGCAGATGCGCGACATCCGCGTCGGCCAGCCCGTCGAACTTTCGGTCGACGCGCTAGGCGGCCAGACCCTGCGCGGTCATGTCGAGCGCATCGCGCCCGCCGCCGGCAGCGAGTTCAGCGTCATCCGCCCCGACAACGCCACCGGCAACTTCACCAAGGTGGCGCAGCGCATCCCCGTGCGCATCGCCATCGATCCGGGCCAGGCGGCGGCGGAGCGCCTGGCGCCGGGGATGTCGGTGGTGGTCAGGATCGATACGGGCGCATGAGGAGCCGGGGCGGTTGATCAGGGAGCACGCCCCTCACGTCACGCCTCGCAACGCGCGCGACCGGCGTCACGCCTTTTCGATGGCCGCCGCGATCTGGTCGGTGGAGTGCCCGGTCAGGTCCTTCGCGACCTCTCCGACCAGGCGTGACGCAGTCTCCTTGTGCCAACCCTTGCGGAGCTGACCCAGGGTCTTGGGCGCGGCGATGACGAGCAGGTGCTCGACCTTGTTGGTCAACACCCATTTGTTGAGAACTTCAGCCACGCCCATGGCGAAGCCGTCTTCGGCCTGGGTGTCGTTATCGGGATTGGCTTCGCTGGAAATGCGGCCCGCCGCGCCAGATACGCGGTCCTCGATCGGCGGAGTCGGCACCGCCTCGAGACGGACGTCCTGCTGGCCCGTATTGCGAAACAGGGCGAGCTTTTCGCCATCAACGACGGCCACGAGGGCGTTTTGTGCAAGTTTCATGAGTGGACTCCGTAACTGTGGCCGCCTGAAACGATCCGCAGCCGCCGCGGTTGCCCTCAATGTCCAGATCGCCGCATCCCGACCGGATGACAAACGCCGGACCGCGGGCAAGGCGCGGGGGTCCATCCACCCCTCACCGCCTCCCCATCCGCGCCGCCAGCAGGTGCACCTCGTGCGCGCGCATCCGTTCGAAATTGCCCAGCCCCAGCGCCAGGGCGCGCAGGATCTCCAGGCGGCGGGTCTCCTCGGGGTGGAGGGGCAGGTCGGGTTCGGCGCGGGCCAGTTCCGCGTCCATCTGGCTCACCATGTCTGAAAGGGCTCGGTCGTTCATCTGATCCTCCGTCGCGCCGCCGACGGGACCAGAAAGCAGAACCAGAACGAAAAGGGAACACACATCCGCGCCCGCCCTGTGGGCGACCGCTTGACGCGTGTGGATTGCAGCGCGGGGTGGAACGGGCGCCCTCTCTCCCCAGCGCGGAGGAAGAAGCCGGGCTCTATCCGATCAGGGCCTCGGCCGCCGCGCGGGCGGCGTCGGTGATCTCGGCGCCCGACAGCATCCGCGCGATCTCCTCGCGGCGGCGCGCGTCGTCCAGGGCGACGACGGTGGTGGCGGTCAGGCCGTCGCGGTCGGCCTTCATCACCTTCCAGTGGGCGTGGCCGCGCGCCGCCACCTGGGGGCTGTGGGTCACGACCAGCACCTGGGCGCCGCCCGACAGCCGCTGCAGCCGCGTTCCCACCGCCTCGGCCACGGCGCCGCCGACGCCCTGGTCCACCTCGTCGAAGATCATCACCGGCTGGCGCAGCTCCTGCCGGCTGGCCAGCGCCGCCTTCATGGCCAGGGCGAAGCGGGCCAACTCGCCACCGGACGCAATGGCGTCCAGCGGGCCGAAGGCGGTCCCGGCGTTGGTGGCGATCTGGAAGCGGACGGTCTCCACCCCCTCGGGGCCCCGCCGGCCTTCGATCGGCTCCAGCGCCACGCGGAAGCGCGCGCGCTCCAGCTTCAGCGGGCCCAGTTCGCCCATCACCGCCTCGGTCAACCGCTCGGCCGCCGCCTCGCGCGCCGAGGTCAGCAGGGTCGCGGCCAGGTCGTACGCCTCCAGCGCGGCGGCCGCGTCGCGCCCGGCCTGGGCCAGGGCGTCGGCCCCGTCCTCGATCAGCCGCAGCTGCTCGCGCAGACGCTGGCGCAAGGACGGCAGGGCGTCGACCGTGGTGTTCAGTTTCCGCGCCGCCGCGCGCAGCGCGAACAGCCGCTCCTCGGCCTTGTCCAGCCGGCCCGGCTCGTAGTCGAAGGCGTCGGCGGCGGCGTCCACGGCGGCGATGGCCTCGGCGGCCTCCACCATCGTGCGGTCGATGGCGTCGACGGCGGCGGACAGCTTCTGGATCACCGGGTGGTCGCCCTCGGCGCCCGCCTGGCCGGCCCGCTGGCGGGCGTGTTCGACGGCGCGCAGGGCTGCGCCCAGCTTCTGGCTCAGCTTGTCGCCGCCCAGCTGGGTGCGCGCGTCGGCCAGGTCGGCGATGGCCTTCTCGGCCGCGCCCAGCAGGGCCCGTTCGCCGGCCAGTTCCGTCTCCTCGTCGGCGCGGGGATCGAGCGCGTCCAGCTCGGCCAGGTTCAAGGCGATTTCTTCGGCCCGCGCCGCCGCATCGGCCGCCTCGGCCTTCAGCTCCGCCAGCCGCGCCTCGGCCGCCTTCAGCTTCACGGACGCCGCCGCGACCCCGTCCAGCTGGGGCTTCAGGCCGCCGTAGGCGTCCAGCAGGCCGCGGTGGGTGCGCCAGTCCAGCAGGCCCACGGTCTCGTGCTGGCCGTGCACCTCGACCAGGGCGGCGCCGATCTCGCGCAGCGCCGTCACGCCCGCCGGCTGGTCGTTGACATAGGCGCGGCTGCGGCCGTCGGCCGACAACACCCGGCGCAGGATCAGCTCCCCGCCCGGCTCGATCTCGAAGCCGCGCTCCGCGATCAGCGCGATCAGGTCCGGATCGTCGGGCGCGGTGAACACCGCCGTCGCCACGGCCTGCTTCGCGCCGCTGCGCACCAGGCCCGCGTCGCCCCGCCCGCCCAGGGCCAGGCCCAGCGCGTCCAGGATGATCGACTTGCCCGCGCCCGTCTCGCCAGTCAGCACCGTCAGCCCGCCCTCGACCTCGAGGTCGAGCGCGTCGACCAGGACGACGTCGCGGATGGATAGGGCGGTCAGCATGGGCTCGGAACGATTCGCTTGGCTCGATCCTAGCGGGGTTCGCCCGCCGGCATCAGCCCGGGATGATGCGCTGCAGCCAGCTTTCGCGCTTGGCGCCCGGCGCCGTCTCCGGCCGCTGGCCGTTTTCGGTCAGCAGGGCGTAGGCCTCGGCGTACCAGGGGCTGCCGGGGTAGTTGTAGCCCAGCACCGCGCCGTTGCGGGTCGCCTCTTCCTTCAGCCCCAGCTGCAGGTTGACCTCGACCAGGCGGTACAGGGCCTCGGGCGTGTGCGAGGTGCGCTGGAAGTCCGGGTTGGCGATGACGGCCTTGTAGCGATTGATCGCCGCCAGCGGCTGGTTGGCGCGCTGGTAATAGCGGCCGATGTTCATCTCCTTGCCGGCCAGCTGGTCGTTGACCATGTCGATCTTGACCGCCGCGTCGGTGGCGTAGGGCGTGCCGGGATAGCGGCGGGCCACGTCGCGCAGGCCCGTCAGGGCGGCGTTGGCGTAGCCCTGGTCGCGGCCCACGTCGGTGATCTGCTCGAAATTGCACACCGCGCGCATATAGAAGGCGTAGGCCGCCGACGGATTGCCCGGGAACAGCTGGATGAAGCGATCGGCCGCGGCGATGGCCTCGGCGTAGTTGTTGTTCTGATAGTAGGCGTACACCTGCATCAGGATCGAACGGCGGGCCCAGTCCGAATAGGGGTGCTGGCGCTCCACCTCCTGGAAATAGTCCACCGCGTCGCTCCAGCGGTGCTGCTGAAGACGCTCGTAGCCGGTGTTGTAGAGCGCCTCGACGGGCCGCTCCTCATAGGCCAGCCGCGGCCGCTCGCGGCCCGCGCAGCCCGAGATCGTCATGGCGGCGAGCGCGGCGGCCATCAGCACCACGCCGGAACGGAACTTGGAAGCGAGCAAGGACGACCTCATGACCAGCGCAAGGCGCGCACCCCGGCGGCCTGTGGAACAACGCGGCGATCTCTAGCACCCGTGACCGAGACGCGCCATGCCGACAAAAACGCCGTGCACGACTTGCCCCGCCCGGCCTCGCTGGTAAAGAGCGCGCCAACCGACGTCCGTCATTGGGGGTCGGATGACGGCGAAAGGATGACCGGCCGATGAAGCTGCTTTCTGGCAACTCCAACCGCGCGCTTTCCCAGGCCATCGCCGACCACCTGGACGCCCCGCTGACCAAGGCCCAGGTCAAGCGCTTCGCGGACAACGAGGTCTTCGCCGTCATCGAGGAGAACGTCCGCGGCGAGGATGTCTTCATCCTGCAATCGACCAGCTATCCGGCCAACGACAACCTGATGGAACTGCTGATCATGACCGACGCGCTGGTGCGCGCCTCGGCCCGGCGCATCACGGCGGTCATGCCCTATTTCGGCTACGCCCGGCAGGACCGGAAGACCGGCGGGCGGACCCCCATCTCGGCCAAGCTGGTGGCCAATCTGATCACCCGCGCCGGCGCCGACCGGGTTCTGACGATGGATCTGCACGCCGGCCAGATCCAGGGCTTCTTCGACATTCCGACCGACAACCTGGTGGCCACGCCGGTGCTGGCGCAGGACATCAAGGAGAACTATCCGCGCGGCGACGACCTGATGATCGTCTCGCCCGATGTCGGCGGCGTGGTGCGCGCGCGCGCCCTGGCCAGCCGCCTGGACGCCGACCTGGCCATCGTCGACAAGCGCCGGCCCAAGGCGGGCGAGAGCGAGGTCATGAACATCATCGGCGACGTCGAGGGGCGTCGCTGCATCCTGTTCGACGACATCGTCGATTCGGGCGGCACGCTGGTGAACGCCGCCAAGGCGCTGATCGACCAGGGCGCGACCGAGGTGTCGGCCTACATCAGTCACGGCGTCCTGTCGGGCCCGGCGGTCCAGCGCATCACCGACGGGCCGCTGAAGGAACTGGTCATCACCAACTCGATCGAGCAGCCCCACGAAGTTTTGAACTGCAAGAAAATCCGAGCGGTTTCCGTGGCTCCGCTGATTGGTGAAGCTATCCGTCGGATCGCAAACGAGGAATCGGTTTCCAAGCTGTTCGATTAACCTTCGAACAACCACTTTTTGCGCGTTATAAGACTTCCGTAACCCTGACGTTCCCCCGCGTCCCCGTGTAACTGGAAGCTTAGCCGATGACCCAGCGTTTCGTGAGCCGCGGCCTGACCCTCGCCGCCCTCGCCGCCGTCTCCGTTCTCGCCGCCTGCGAAAGCGGTCCGTCGAAGGCCGAACTGGAGGCCCAGCGCCTGGCCGCGGAGGCCGCCGCCCGTCAACCACCGCCCATCGCGCTGAACGACGGCGTGGCCCAGGCCGCCTCCATCTACGTCGCCTATCTGCGCGAGGCGGGCACGATCCAGCCCGGCGGCTTCGACAGCGCCGAGGCTATCCAGTCCGCCCTGCGCAAGGGCGTGGCCTACGACCCGGCCCAGCTGTCGCGCGGCCTGATCGCCTATGGCGCCATCCTGGCGCTGCAATCGCCCGAGTTCGTCGCCGGCGTGCGCCAGTATGCGATCGACCCGGCCCAGCGCCAGCAGATCGTGGCCCAGATCGTGGCCGACCCCGCCTACGCCGCCACCTTCCCCGGCGCCGACGCGGCCGCGGGCCTGATCACCGACGCCATCAGCAAGGACGCCCTGGCGGTGCGCGTGATCGGCGAAGCGATCGAGCAGGACGCCTATACGATCCAGGAGCGCAGCGACCCGCGCCGTCGCTGGGCCGTCGCCCACATCCAGAATCGCGAGGAGCGGCTGGAGGGCGCCAAGACCCTTTCGGCGGCGCAGATGCTGCCGTCGGCCGAGGATTCCGCGCGGCTGCTGACCGCCGCCTCGTCCGGATCCGGCCTGGGCGTGACGCCGTCGCGCAAGGCGCCGCCCTACACCCCGGCGGTGACCCGGTCGCTGGCCATCGCCGCGCTGGCCGCCCTCGGCGCCGCCGGCGACGAGGCGCGCGCCAATACCGAGGCGCTGACGGTGGAGACCAACAACGAGTTCTGCCTGAACATGTCCAAGCTGATGCTGTACCAGTGCCTGGCGGCTTCGCGCCCCAGCTATGAGGACATGTTCTGCCTGGGCCGCCACGTGGTGCGCGACGTGGCCAGCTGCACCACCACCGCCGTCCTGTCGCCGATCATCACCGTGGGCGACCCGCAGGAGACGGGCGTGACGCCGGCCGCCAGCGCCGCCCAGACCGCCGTCGCCGTCACCCCGGCCCCGACGCAGACGCCCGCTCCCTCGAACTGACGGGCGTCTCTCGCCCGGTCAGTGGTTGTCCCTCGGCAGGCCCAGGGTGTCGACGATGCGGTGGTATTTGACGGCGGGCTCCAGCACGGCGCCGGTCTCCAGCTCGCCCACCATCGACCGCTGGATCTCCTGCCAGGGCGTCTGGGACGCCGGGTATCTGTAGCCGCCCGCCGCGTCGAAGGCCCGGCGACGTTCGGCCAGTTCTTCGGCGTCGATCAGCACATCGACCTTTCGCGTCTTCAGGTCGATGCGCAGGCGGTCGCCGGTCTTCAGCAGGGCGATGTTCCCGCCGGTCGCTGCTTCCGGCGAGGCGTTCAGGATGGACGGGCTGCCCGAAGTGCCCGACTGGCGGCCGTCGCCGACGCATGGCAGGGCGTGCACGCCCTGCTTGATCAGGTATGCGGGCGGACGCATGTTCACCACCTCGGCCGCGCCGGGGTGGCCCACCGGCCCCGCCCCGCGCATCACCAGGATGCTGTCGGTGGTGATGGCCTCGGCCGGATCGTCGATGCGGCGGTGATAGTCCTCTGGACCGTCGAACACGACCACCGCGCCCTCGAAGGCCTCAGGGTCGGACGGATCGGACAGGTAGCGGTCGCGGAACTCGGGCGAGATCACGCTGGTCTTCATCACCGCGCTGTCGAACACATTGCCCGACAGCACCAGGAAACCCGCGTCCTCGACCAGGGCGTCGTCGAAGGTGCGGATGACGTCGGGCAGCACGATGCCGGCGTCGCGGCAGTTGTCGCCCATCGACCGGCCGTTCACCGTCAGGGCGCCCTCGTGGATCAGGCCGTGCTTCATCAACTGGGCCACGACCGCCGGCACGCCGCCCGCCTGGTGATAGTCCTCGCCCAGATATTTGCCCGCCGGTTGAAGGTTCACCAGCAGCGGCACCTTGTGGCCGACCGCCTCCCAGGTCTGCAGCGGCAGGTCGACGCCGGCGTGGCGCGCCAAGGCGGTCAGGTGGATGGGGGCGTTGGTCGAGCCGCCGATGGCGGAGTTGACGACGATGGCGTTCTCGAACGCCTCGCGGGTCAGGATGTCCGAAGGCTTCAGATCCTCGCGCACCATGTCGACGATGCGCAGGCCGGTCTTGTAGGCCACCTGCGGCCGCTCGCGGTAGGGCGCGGGAATGGCCGCCGATCCGGGCAGGCTCATGCCCAGGGCCTCGGCCAGGCTGTTCATGGTGCTGGCCGTGCCCATGGTGTTGCAATAGCCGACCGAAGGCGCGGAGGTGGCGACCAGATCGATGAACTGCTCGTAGTCGATCTCGCCGGCCGCCATCATCTCGCGGGCCTTCCAGATGATGGTGCCCGAACCGACCCGCTCGCCCTTCAGCCAGCCGTTCAGCATCGGCCCGACCGACAGGGCGATGGCCGGGATGTCCACCGTCGCCGCCGCCATAAGGCAGGCCGGCGTGGTCTTGTCGCAGCCGATGGTCAGCACCACCCCGTCGATCGGATAGCCGTAAAGCAGTTCGACCAGGCCCATGTAGGCCAGGTTGCGGTCCAGGCCCGCCGTCGGGCGCTTGCCGGTTTCCTGGATCGGGTGGACGGGAAACTCCAGCGCGATCCCGCCCGCCTCGCGGACGCCTTCGCGGACCCGCTTGGCCAGCTCGATATGGTGGCGATTGCACGGCGACAGGTCCGACCCGGTCTGGGCGATGCCGATGATCGGCTTGCCTGAGCGCAGCTCCTCCAGCGTCAGGCCGTAGTTCAGATAGCGTTCCAGATAGAGCGCCGTCATGTCCGGGTTCGACGGATTGTCGAACCACGCACGGGAACGCAGAGGCTTGGTCATGAGTCACTCGGGCAAGCGAAGATTACTCAGACAAATAGACGCCCCCGATGCGCCTTGGCAATGCCGCTAGCGATCCTCCAGGGCCTCGGCCGCCTGAGCGCGCGAATTGGCCACCAGAACGTCCATCGCCTTTCGCGCGCCGCCCGCGTCTCCCGCCGCGATGGCGTCGAAGACGGCCCAGTGCTCCGGCATCGGGTCCGGCGGCAGCTTGTGCTTGCGGCCCTTGTAGAAGGTCGTCCAGCGCACGCCCGCGCCGATGGTCGAGGCGAGGCTGACCAGGGGCGCGTTGCCGGTCGCGTCCAGCACCAGCTGGTGAAAGTCGCGGTCGGCCGACTGACCGGCCTCGGTCTTCAGCCCCGCCCGCTCCATCGTCTGCAGGGCTTCGCGCATGGCCTCGATCTGGGGCCCCGTCCGGCGTTCGGCGGCCAGGGCGGCGGCGGCCGGTTCGACGATCATGCGCAGTTCGAACAGACCCTCGACCAGCGCCCGCGCGGGCTCCGCCTCGAAGAACCAGGCCAGCACGTCGGGGTCCAGCAGGTTCCAGCGGTTCATCTCGGTGACGCGCGTCCCCACCCGGGGGCGGCTCTCGACCAGCCCCTTGGCCGCCAGGATCCGCACGGCCTCGCGATAGGCGCTTCTGGACACCTGAAGCCGCTCGCTGAACTCGATTTCGTTGGTGAGGATGTCGCCGGGTTGGTGGCGGCCGGAAACGATCTCGACGCCAAGTTGATGGGCGATGGAGCCGTGCAGCCTTTCCTTGCCCGCCTTGCGGCGACCCGGCCGCGCCTGAACTGGAGATGCTGACATCGAAACCTTCCGTGAATCGCTCACATCTAGCACGGTGCGACACAAGGCGCCGATTGACGGCTAGAGCATATCCGACCTATCGTGAATGGTAGCGCTATCATCGCTGGACGGACGTCGGAACCGGCGGGGCACAGGGAGAGAAGATCATGACCATCGCCGATGGCCGCACCATCACGCTTGCTCGCCGCACCTTCGTCACGGGCCTGCTCGGCGCCGTCGCGGCGGCCCCCCTGGCCGGGCCGGCGCGCGCCCAGGCCGGTCGGCCGGAAGCGGGCGCCCTCTACAAGGACGCCGCCCAGCCCGTGGCCGCGCGGGTCGAGGACCTGCTGCGCCGCATGACGCTGGAGGAGAAGGTCGCCCAGATGGTCGGCATCTGGGAAAAGAAGGGCGACATCCAGACGGCCAACGGCGACTTCGCGCCGGACAAGGCCTCGCGAGCCTTCCCGCACGGCCTGGGGCAGATCTCCCGTCCGTCGGACTTCCGCGGCGTCGATCCCAGCCAGAACGGCGCGGCCGGCGCCTCGGGCGAGGCGGTCAATCGCGACGCGCGCCAGACCGCCGACTACATCAATGCGGCCCAGCGCTGGGCGGTCGAGCAGACCCGCCTGGGCATCCCGATCCTCATGCACGAGGAGGCGCTGCACGGCTATGTGGCGCGCGGCGCGACCAGCTTCCCGCAGTCGATCGCCCTCGCCTCGACCTGGGACCCCGAACTGGTCACCCGCGTCTTCTCGGTGGCGGCGCGCGAGATGCGGGCGCGCGGCGCCCAGCTGGCGCTGGCCCCGGTCGTCGACGTGGCGCGCGATCCGCGCTGGGGCCGGATCGAGGAGACCTATGGCGAGGATCCGCACCTGGTCTCGGAAATGGGCCTGGCCGCCATCCGCGGCTTCCAGGGCGAGACCCTGCCGCTGGCGCCGGACAAGGTGCTGGTCACGCTGAAGCACATGACCGGCCACGGCCAGCCCGAGAACGGCACCAACGTCGGCCCGGCCGACATCTCCGAACGGACCCTGCGCGAGAACTTCTTCCCGCCGTTCGAGCGGGCGGTGACCGAACTGCCGGTGCAGGCGGTGATGGCCTCCTACAACGAGATCGACGGCCTGCCGTCGCACGCCAACCGCTGGCTGCTGCACGACGTGCTGCGCGGGGAATGGAGCTACAAGGGTTCGGTGGTGTCTGACTATTTCGCCATCCGCGAGCTGAACACCCGCCACCAGATGTTCGGCTCGATCCAGGAGGCGGCGATGCGCGCGCTGGACGCCGGCGTCGACATCGAACTGCCGGACGGCGAGGGCTACAACCACCTGCCGGAACTGGTGCGGTCGGGCCAGGTGACCGAGGCCCAGATCGACGAGGCTGTGCGCCGCCTGCTGACCATGAAGTTCCTGTCGGGCGTGTTCGAGACCCCCTATGTCGATGCGGCGGCGGCGGAGGCCAAGGAAGCCACGCCGGACGCCGTGGCCCTGGCGCGCGAGACGGCGCAGCGGGCGATGGTGCTGCTGAAAAACGATCAGGGCGTCCTGCCGCTCAAGGCCGACCGCATCCGCAAGCTGGCGGTCCTGGGAACCCATGCGCGCGATACGCCGATCGGCGGCTATTCCGAGGTGCCGCGCCACGTCGTCAGCGTGCTGGAAGGCCTTCAGGCCGAGGGGCGCGGCAAGTTCGAGGTGGTCTATTCCGAGGCCGTGCGAATCACCGAGAGCCGCGTCTGGGCCGCCGACGAGGTCACGCTGGTCGATCCGGCGGTCAACGCCCGGCTGATCGAACGCGCGGTCGCCGACGCCCGCGACGCCGACGTGATCGTGATGGTGCTGGGCGACAACGAGCAGACCAGCCGCGAGGCCTGGGCCGACCAGCACCTGGGCGACCGCGACTCGCTGGAACTGCTGGGTCAGCAGAACGACCTGGCGCGGGCGATCTTCGCCCTGAACAAGCCGACCGTGGTGCTGCTGCTGAACGGCCGCCCGCTGTCGGTCAACTATCTGGCCGAGAACGCGCCGGCCCTGATCGAGGGCTGGTATCTGGGCCAGGAGACCGGCCACGCCGTCGCCGACGTGCTGTTCGGCCGCGTCAGCCCCGGCGGCAAGCTGCCGGTGTCGATCGCGCGGTCGGTCGGCCAGCTGCCGATCTTCTACAACTACAAGCCCAGCGCGCGGCGCGGCTATCTGTTCGACACCACCGCGCCGCTCTATCCGTTCGGCTACGGCCTCAGCTACACCACCTTCGAAATGTCCGAGCCGCGCCTGGCGCGCGCCTCCATCGGCATGGGCCAGAGCGTCCAGGTGTCCGTGGACGTGCGGAACACCGGCGGGGTGAAGGGCGACGAGGTGGTCCAGCTGTACATCCGCGACGACCAGGCCTCGGTCACCCGTCCGGTCAAGGAGCTGAAGCACTTCAAGCGCGTGACGCTGGAGCCGGGCGCGCGAACCACGGTGACCTTCGAGATCAGGCCGTCCGACCTGTGGTTCTGGAACATCGACATGGAGCGGGTGGTCGAGCCCGGGACCTTCACCATCAGCGCCGGCCCGAACTCGGCCGAGCTGAAGTCCACGACCCTGACCGTGACGGAGTAGGATCGATGCCGCGTCCTGTCGTCGCCGCCGTGACCCTTCTGCTGGCGGCGACGCCGGCGGTCGCCCAGACGCCCGCCGCCCCCAGTCTGGCGCCCCTCTTTTCCGACCACGCCGTGCTGCAGCGCGACCGGCCGATCCCGGTCTGGGGCGCCGGGACGCCGGGGGCGGCGCTGACCGTCGAGCTGGACGGCCGAACGGCGCGGACCGTCGTCGGCGCGGACGGCCGCTGGCGCGCGGAACTGCCGGCCCATGCGGCGGGCGGCCCCTATGAGCTGCGCGTCCGGGGCGCCGGGGGCGAGGCGACGGCCGGCGACGTGCTGGTCGGCGACGTCTGGCTGTGCTCGGGCCAGTCGAACATGGAGCTGCCGGTCGAGCGGACGCTGAACGCGCCCAGCGTGATCGGCGCGGCCAATGACGACGGCATCCGGCTGATCACGGTGCAGAAGGACTTCGACGTCGCGGCGCAGGACACGTTCCGCAATCCCCTGGCCTGGGCGGCGGCGTCGCCCGCCTCGGTCGGCGGCTTTTCGGCCGCCTGCTATTATTTCGCCCAGGAGCTGAGGCGCGACCACGACGTGCCCACGGGCCTGATCAGCAGCAACTGGGGCGGCTCGAACATCGAGACCTGGATGTCGCCCAAGGCGCTGGCGGCGCAGGGCTATGGCGACCAACTGTCGATCCTGTCGGAGATGGCGACCGATCCCGTCGCGGCCCAGGGCCGGTGGGGTCTGAGATGGCAGGCGTGGTGGGAAGGCCTGGCGACCGACAGGCCCTGGTCGCCGGATGACGCCGGCGAATGGACGCCGGTTCCCGTCATGGAGCCGTGGGAACGCTGGGGCGTCCCGGCGCTGGCGAACTACAACGGCATGGTCTGGTATAGGCTGGACATCGACCTGACGGCGGACCAGGCGGCGGCGGGGCGGACCCTGTCGCTGGGCGGCGTCGACGAGGCGGACCAGACCTGGGTCAACGGCGTGGCGGTGGGGGCGTCCGGATCGGGCGACCGCCTGTACGCCCTGCCCGCCGGCCTGCTGAAGGCCGGACGCAACACCGTGGTCGTCAACGCCTATGACACCTGGGAGGTCGGCGGCCTGTACGGGCCGGCCGAGAAGCGGGCCCTGGTGCTGGCCGACGGCGGGCGCGTGCCGCTGGACCCGGCGGGATGGCGCTATCGCGTGGCCGGCGACGTGACCGCCGCGCCGCCGAGAGGGCCGTGGTCGTCCACCTCGGGCCTGACGACCATCGCCAACGCCATGATCGCGCCGCTGCACGACTATGGGCTGCGGGGCGCGCTCTGGTACCAGGGCGAGTCCAACACCGGCGCGGGGAAACAGTACCAGGCGCTGCTGACCGGACTGATGGCCGACTGGCGCGAGCGGTTCGGGCCGGACCTGTCGTTCCTGGTGGTGCAGTTGGCCAACTTCGGCGCGCCGCCGTCGGCGCCCGGCCCCTCGGGCTGGGCCGAACTGCGCGAGAGCCAGCGGCTGGCGGTGGCGGCGGACGACAACGCCGGCCTGGCGGTGGCCATCGACCTGGGCGACCGCTGGGACATCCACCCGGCGCAGAAGCAGGAGCTGGGCCGGCGCCTGGCGCGGGCCGCGCGGCACGTCGTCTATGGCGACCCGGCGCCGCCATCGGGGCCGGTCCCCGCCTCCGTCCGGCGCGAGGGCGGCGAGATCGTCGTGGCCTTCGACGACGTGACCGGGACGCTGAAGACGCTGAGCGGCGCCCAGGCCATCGGCTTCGAACTGTGCGACGGCGACGCCTGCCGCTACGCCGCCTCGGCCGCCGCCTCGGGCGCGGAAGTGCGGCTGGCCGCGCCCGCCGGAGATTCGGTGTCGGAGGTCCGCTTCTGCTGGGCCGACAGTCCGGTGTGCAACCTCTATGACGCCGCGGGCCTGCCCGCCGGGCCGTTTCGGATGGAGGTCCGCTGATGCGACGGTCCCGCCTGTCTGTCGCGGTCGCGGCCGCCGCCCTGGTCCTTTGCGCCGGAGCGCCGGCCGTCGCCTGCCAGGGCCTGGTCGCCGTGTGCGAACAGGCGTCGGCGGACGGCGCGTCGCTGATCGTCGGAGGACGGCCGGCGCGGGTGCTGACCGATCCGGGCGACTGGCCCGGCGTGATCCGCGCCGCCCACGACCTGCAGGCGGACCTGGGCCGCGTCTCGGGCGGCGGCGCGCCGGCGGAGGACGGGCCGGTGGTGCTGGTCGGGACGGCCGGGCGCAACGCCGTCATCGACCGGCTGATCGCCGAGGGCCGCCTGCCCGCCCCGACCGGCTGGGACGGCTTTGTCCAGGCGGTGGTCGAGCGGCCTATGGACGGCGTCGCCCGCGCCCTGGTGATCGCCGGGGCGGACAAGCGCGGGACGATCTACGGCGCCTACGACATCTCGGAACGGGCAGGCGTGTCGCCCTGGGCGTGGTGGGCCGACGTGCCGGTCGCGGTGCGCCGCGACCTGTCGCTGACGCCGGGCCGGCGCGCCGATGCGCCGGCCGTCCGCTATCGCGGCGTCTTCCTGAACGACGAGGAGCCGGCGCTGGGCGACTGGGTGCGGCAGACGTTCGGCGGCTTCAACCACGCCTTCTACGAGAAGGTGTTCGAGCTGATCCTGCGGCTGAAGGGCAATGTCCTGTGGCCGGCCATGTGGGGCAAGGCCTTCTACGACGACGACCCGCTGAACGCCGTGATGGCCGACGAATACGGGGTCGTCATCGGCACGTCGCACCACGAGCCCCTGGCCCGCGCCCATGTCGAATGGGAGCGCTATGGCGAGGGCACCTGGGACTGGCGGACCAACCGCGAGGTCCTGAGCCGATTCTGGCGCGATGGCGTCAGACGACGCGGGACCACCGAAAGCCTGGTCACCATCGGCATGCGCGGCGACGGCGACGAGGCGATGAGCGAGGACACGGCCATCCCCCTGCTGGAAGACATCGTCCGTTCGCAGCGCCGGATCATCGAGGCCGTCACCGGACGGCCCGCTGCCGAGACGCCCCAGGTCTGGGCCCTCTACAAGGAGGTGCAGGACTATTACGACCAGGGCATGCGGGTCCCGGACGACGTGACCCTGCTGTTCGCGGACGACAACTGGGGCAACATCCGCCGCCTGCCCGCGCCCGGCGACCGGGCCGGCGGGTCGGGGGTCTATTATCACTTCGACTATGTCGGCGGGCCGCGGAACTACAAGTGGCTGAACACGACCCAGAACGAGCGGACGTGGGAGCAGATGCGGCTGGCGTGGCAGGCGGGGGCGGATCGGCTGTGGGTGGTCAACGTCGGCGACCTGAAGCCGATGGAGGTCCCCATCGACTTCTTCCTGGACCAGGCGTGGGACCCGCAAGGCATGACGGTCGAGCGGATGGCCGGGTGGTCGCGCGACTGGGCGCGGGCGCAGTTCGGCGAGGCGCAGGCGGACGAGATCGCGGAGCTGATCGACCTCTACACCCGCTACAACAGCCGCCGGAAACCCGAGCTGATCGGGCCGGACACCTTCAGCCTGGTCAACCACGGCGAGGCCGACCGGATCGAGGCCGAATGGGCCGAACTGGCGGCGCGGGCGGACAGGGTCCGGGCGAGCCTGCCTGCGGAATACGACGACGCCTTCGTCCAGCTGGTCTGGTTCCCGATCCAGGCCAGCGGCAATGTCACCGCCCTGCATATCGAGACGGGTCGCAACCGGCTGTACGCCGCCCAGGGTCGCTGGCAGGCGGCGCAGGCGGCGGCCGAGGCCGTGCGCGCCCGCTTCGCGCGGGACGTGGAACTGGAGGCGATCTACCACGGGCTGAAGGGCGGCAAGTGGGACCACATGATGTCCCAGACCCACATCAGCTATGACGACTGGCAGCAGCCGGAGCGGGACGTCCTGCCCGAGCTGGCGACGGCGCGGGCCGAGCGCGGGGCCCGGCTGGGCGTGGCGGTGGAAGGCCGGGCCGAAGCCGTGGCGGCGGGCGCCGGGGCGCGCCTGCCCGAGCTTTCGCCCTACAGCGCCGCCCGCTGGATCGAGGTGTTCGACCGGGGCGACCGGCCGGCGGATTTCCGCATCGAGGCCGGGGCGCCGTGGCTGAGGCTGTCGCGGACGGAGGGGCGCGCGGGAGAGACGACGCGGATCGCGGTGTCGGCCGACTGGGCCGCCGTCCCCGCCGGTCGGCACGAGGTCCCGGTGACCGTGACCGGGCCGGACGGCGCCGTCGTCGTCACCGCCGTGGTGACCAGGCCCGCCGAGCCCCCGGCCGCGGGACGCTTCGTCGAGAGCGACGGGGCGGTGGCGGTCGAGGCCGTGGATTACACCCGCGCGATCGGCGGGCCGGGTGTGGACTGGCAGGCGGCGCCTGGCCTGGGGCGCACGGGATCGGCGGTCACCACGGCGTCGTCGGACGCGGTCGGGTTGACGCCGGGCGGCGACGGGCCCCGGCTGGAGTACGACATCCACCTGACCGAGGCGGGCGAGGCGGAGGTGCAGCTGTGGCTTTCGCCCACGCTGGATTTCCGTGGGCGCGACGGCTTGCGCTACGCCGTGTCGATCGACGACGGCCCGGCCCAGGTCGTGACCCTGGACCTGCTTGCGGCCGGCGCCGGAGAGAATGCGGACTGGGACCGCGCCGTCTCGGACAATCTCGCGCGGACGGTGTCGCGCCATCGGGTCGCGACGCCGGGACCGCACACGGTCAAGGTCTGGCTGGTCGATTCCGGCCTGGTGTTCCAGCGGCTGGTGGTGGCGACGAAGCCCCTGCCCGACAGCTATATGGGACCGCCCAACAGCGCGAGGGCGGACTAGGTTCGATCGACATCCGGTTCCGGGACCAAAGCGGTGGCCAGCGACCGGCCCCTTCAATGTCGGTTGGGTCCAGGTCAGAACGCCGACTGGGCGAAGGGGCCGAAGACGGCGCCGACGAAGCCGCCGGCCGTGCGGGTGCTGAGCAGCGTGCCGTCCGCGCCCGCCAGGACGGTGGACCAGTCGCCGTCACCCTGCGCGACCGCGAAGTCGTAGGCGTCGCCGCGTCCGGCGATGCGGAACCGGATCGGCCCCTCGCCGGCCAGCGGCCGGCTGGCCAGCAGTTCGCCCCCGCTCGCCTGGTCGGGTCCGGCGCGGCGGCGCAGTTCGACGATGGCGCGGCCGTCCTGGCGCACCACGGACAGGGCGTACCAGTAGTCGTCGCTCTGGAGCACGGCGAGGCCGGCGCGGTCGCCCTCGCGCGTCGGCGCGGCGCGCAGCACGGTCTGGGCTTGCGCGTTCTGATGCTGCTGGCGGCGAGCCAGGAAGGAGGGGTTGGCGTTGTCGCCCAGGCCGACCGGCCGCGCCTTCAGCGTCAGGGCGCCGGGATGGCTGTCGAGGTCGAACCAGGCCTCGCGCGGATTGCGCAGCATCATCCAGTAGGGCGGCAGGGCGGGCCCGTCGAACGCGTCCACGACCTCGAAATCGCCGCTCGTGGGCACGTCCGGCGCGGGTTGGGCCGGCAGGTTCGGCCGCTGGCCGACATACGGAATGGCCTCGCCCCGCTTCAGGATCACGGGCCAGTCGCCCGACCAGTCCACCGGCAGCAGGAAGGTCTCGCGCCCGGTGTTGTAGAAGTCGCCCTCATAGGGCCGCACCGCCAGGAAGGTCGCCGCCCACGCGCCGTCGGGCAGTTGCACCAGGTCGGCGTGGCCGGCGGAGGTGATGGGATTGGGCCGATCGCGCGGCAGGTCGCGCTGGGTCAGGATCGGATTGCCGGACCAGGGTTCGTAGGGGCCGTCGGGCTTGCGCGAGCGCAGCACGACCTGGGAGTGGCCCTCGGCCGTGCCGCCCTCAGCGCAGACCAGATAATACCAGTCGCCCTTGCGGATGAGGTGCGGCCCTTCGATCCAGATCGGGTTGGTCGAGGGATCGACGCCGCCGTCCACCAGCACCTTGCGCGGCCCGACGGTCTTTTTCCCGACGGGATCGAAGCGCTGGATCCAGATGGCGCGGTGGCCCTCGTAGCGGGGCGTTCCCTCCGGCGGGCCGTTGTTGACGATCCAGGCCGAGCCGTCGGTGTCGAAGAACAGGCCTGGGTCGATGCCGCCCTTCAGATCGGGCAGCCAGACCGGATCGGACCAGGGACCGGCCGGACCGCTGGCGGTGATCAGGAAGTTGTCGCCGCAATCGACGCAGGTGTTCAGGATGTAGAAGGTCCCGTCCCTATGCTCGATCGTCGGGGCGAACACGCCGCGCGACAGGCCCAGGGTTCCGAAATCCAGCTGATCCGGCCGGTCGATGGCGTTGCCGATCTGGGTCCAGCTGACCAGGTCGCGGCTGTGAAAGACCGGGATGCCCGGGAAGTAGGCGAAGGTCGAGGTGACCAGATAATAGTCGTCGCCGACGCGCGTGATCGACGGGTCGGGATAGAAGCCCTGCAGGATCGGGTTGCGGTACTGGTCGGCCGTCGGTTCGGCGCCCTGATGCGCGGCGTCGGTTCCGCGATAGACGAAATGGTCGAACACCGCCTCCTGCGCCGTCGCCCCGCCCGCGACCGCCGCCAGGGCGAGGGCCGCCAGGGCCGCGCTGCCTGTCCTCCTCATCCGATTGTCCTCCCGCGATTATTTTTCACTTGTCTGAGTTTTTGCATTCGGCTCTTGTTAGCGCAACCACAAGGAGGAAGACGATGACCCAGGGCCTGACCCGTCGCGACCTGATGGCCGCCGCCGGCGCCGTCGCGATCGCCCCGGCCGCCGCGCCGGCCTTCGCCGCCGAGCCCAGCCTGAACGATCTGGCGCGCGCCAACGGCCGCTTCTTCGGCAGCGCGGTCGGCGCCGGCGACGCGGGCGTCACGGCGTCGCTGGGCGATCCGACCTATCGCCGCCTGCTGACGCGCGAGTGCGGCCTGCTGGTCTGCGAGAACGAAATGAAGTGGTACGTGCTGCGGCCCGACGCCCAGACGTTCGACTTCTCCCGCGCCGATCGGATCGCCGACTTCGCGCGCGAGAACGGCATGGACCTGCGCGGCCACACCCTGCTGTGGCACCATCCGCAGTGGTTCCCGGCCTGGGTGGCGAAGC
This sequence comes from Brevundimonas albigilva, assembly GCF_023573565.1. Classification (NCBI taxonomy): domain Bacteria; kingdom Pseudomonadati; phylum Pseudomonadota; class Alphaproteobacteria; order Caulobacterales; family Caulobacteraceae; genus Brevundimonas; species Brevundimonas albigilva. Next base: position 220,234 of record NZ_CP097649.1, on the reverse strand, counting down.
ACGACTTCGGGCCCCAGCCCGCCACGGCGGCCGAGGCCATGGTGGTCGATCACATCCAGCGCGTCGCCGGTCGGTATCCGCAGATCCGCTCTTGGGACGTGGTCAACGAGACGGTGGACGCCGAGACCGGCGAACTGCGCGAGACGCCGCTGTCGCGCGCCATGGGGCAGTCGGTGCTGGACGTGGCCTTCCACGCCGCGCGCGAGGCCGCGCCCCAGGCCCAGTTGGTCTATAACGACTACATGAGCTGGGAGGCCGGGCACGAGAAGCACCGGGCCGGGGTGCTGCGCCTGCTGGAGGGCTTGAAGGCGCGCGGCGTCCCGATCGACGCCCTGGGCGTGCAGAGCCACATCGGCTCGGGCAACAGCGACGACTCGGTCGGCTTCGACACCGCCCAGGAGCGCGAATGGGGCGCCTTCATGGACGAGGTCGTGGGCATGGGGCTGGAGGTCGTGATCACCGAGTTCGACGTCCACGACAAGAACCTGCCCGCCGATATCCCCTCGCGCGACGCCGCCGTCGCCGAACTGGGCCGGCGGTACCTAGATCAGATGCTGGCCTACCCGCAGACGACGGGCGTGGTCGCCTGGGGCATGGCGGATTCCCACAGTTGGCTTCAGGGCAACTGGCCCCGCGCCGACGGCCTGCCCAAACGGCCGACCCCCTATGACGCCGAGGGCCGCGCCAAGCCGCTGCGCACGGCGATCGCGGACGCCTTCCGCGCGGCCCCGCCAAGACCCGCATGAGCCGCCCTTGACGCTCGGGCGTCCGCCCGCGATGATAGCGCTAACACTCAAGAACCGCTTCGCATTGACGGAGCTGGCGGGGGGGAAATGACGACGCTTATCCACGATCTGCCCGGCGATTGGCGCGAGGGCGTCTTCCTCGGCCGGCTGGCGCTGCCTGAGGGACCGACGCCGGTCCTAGTCCGCAAGGGCCGGGTGCACGACATTTCGGCCTGGGCGCCCACCTCGGCCCAGGCGGCCGCCCGCCCCGACCTGGCCGACGCGCCGGGCCGGGACTTGGGCGACCTGGAAACGCTGGCGCTGAGCCCCGCGTGGAACGACGCCGACGTCGCGCCGCGCCTGCTGTCCCCCGTCGATCTGCAATGCATCAAGGCCTCGGGCGTCACCTTCGCGATCTCGGCCGTCGAGCGCGTCATCGAGGAGCGCGCGCGCGGCGACGCCGACAAGGCGCTGGCCATCCGCGAGGCGCTGGCGGATCGCGTCGGCGCGGACCTTTCGGCCGTGAAGCCCGGCTCGGACCAGGCTTACGCCCTGAAGGACGCCCTGATCGCCGACGGCCTGTGGTCGCAATACCTGGAAGTCGCCATCGGCAAGGACGCCGAGATCTTCACCAAGGCGCCGGTCCTGGCCTCGGTCGGCTGGGGCGAACTGGTCGGCGTGCGTCCAGACAGCGCCTGGAACAACCCCGAGCCCGAGGTCGCCATTCTGTGCGATCCGGCGGGACGTCCCGTCGGCGCGGCGCTGGGCAACGACGTCAACCTGCGCGACATCGAGGGCCGGTCCGCCCTGCTGCTGGGCAAGGCCAAGGACAATAACGCCTCGGCCGCCCTGGGCCCGTTCGTGCGCCTGTTCGACGACGGCTTCGGCATGGACGACGTGCGCGACGCGACGGTGTCGCTGGAGGTGCGCGGCGACGACGGCTTCGTGCTGGAGGGTTCGTCCTCGATGCGGCTGATCAGCCGCGACCCGCTGGACCTGATCGGCCAGACGTTGAACGAGAACCATCAGTATCCGGACGGCTTCATCCTTTACCTCGGCACCATGTTCGCCCCGATCAAGGATCGCGACGCGCCGGGCCAGGGCTTCACCCACAAGCCGGGCGACGTGGTGACCGTGTCGTCCGAACGCCTGGGAACGCTGCGCAACCGCGTGACCACCACCGACCGGGCCCCGCCGTGGACCGTGGGCGTGGTCGAACTGATGTACAATCTGGCCGGTCGCGGCCTTCTGCAGGAGCGATCGATTTGAGCGCCGCCGTCTATCCGTCCCTGAAGGGCAAGCTGGTCGTCGTCACCGGAGGCGGATCGGGCATCGGCGCCGGCTTCACCGAGGCATTCGCCCGGCAGGGCGCGCAGGTGGTCTTCCTGGACGTCGCGGTCGAGGACTCGGAGGCCCTGGCCGCATCGCTGTCCGGCCTGTCGCCGGCGCCGGCGTTCAAGCGATGCGACCTGATCGACATCGCCGCCCTGCAGGCCTGTTTCGCCGAGATCGCGAGCCAGTACGGCGACGTCGACGTCCTGATCAACAACGCCGCCAACGACGACCGCCACAGCCTGACGGAGGTCACGCCCGCCTATTGGGACGACCGCGTCGCGGTGAACCTGCGTCATCTCTATTTCGCCGCCCAAGCCGTGGCGCCGAGGATGCGCGAGCGCGGCGCGGGCGTGATCATCAACCTGGGCTCCATCAGCTGGCACCTGGGGCTGCCGGACCTGTCGCTGTACGAGACGGCCAAGGCCGGGATCGAGGGCATGACCCGGGCCCTGGCGCGCGAACTGGGCGTCGACGGCGTGCGCGTCGTCTGCATCGTGCCGGGCAACGTCCAGACCCCGCGCCAGATGAAGTGGTACACGCCCGAGGGCGAGGCCGAGATCGTCGCCGCCCAATGCCTGAAGGGACGGCTGCAGCCCGCCGACGTCGCGGCGCTGGGCCTGTTCCTGGCCTCGGACGACGCACGTTTGATTACAGGCCACGAGTATTTCGTGGACGCCGGCTGGCGATAGGGTTTCCTAGGATTTTCACGCCCGCGTCAGACGGGCTTCGGGAGGGTATTCAATGGCAGGACCGACGGGGGGCTCGGGCCCCGACATCGCGGGGAGCGACCGCGTCAACATGGCCTTCATCGCCCTGATCGTGGCGGTGGCCACCATCGGCGGCTTCATGTTCGGTTATGACTCGGGCGTCATCAACGGCACCCAGGACGGGCTGGAGGCGGCCTTCAACCTGTCGGCGCTGGGCACCGGCTTCAACGTCGGCGCCATCCTGCTGGGCTGCGCCTTCGGGGCCTTCGCCGCCGGCCGTCTGGCGGACGCCATCGGCCGCCGCACGGTGATGCAGATCGCCGCCGTCCTGTTCATCATCTCGGCCGTCTGGGCCGGGGCGGCGGACACCTCGGCCCACTTCATCATCGCCCGCTTCATCGGCGGCCTGGGCGTCGGCGCGGCCTCGGTGCTGTCGCCGGCCTACATCTCCGAAGTGACCCCGGCCTCGATCCGCGGCCGGCTGTCGTCGGTGCAGCAGATCATGATCATCACCGGCCTGACCGGCGCCTTCCTGGCCAACTACATCCTGGCGGCGACGGCGGGCGGATCGACCGCCGAGTTCTGGATGGGCTATCCGGCCTGGCGCTGGATGTTCTGGCTGCAGGTCATCCCGGCCGCCATCTACCTGCTGGCCCTGCTGGTGATCCCGGAAAGCCCGCGGTACCTGGTCGTCAAGAAGAAGGACGCCCAGGCCGAGGCCGTGCTGACCAAGCTGTTCGGCGCCGGCGCCGGCGGGCGCAAGGTGCAGGAAATCCGCGCCTCCCTGGCCGCCGACCACAAGCCCAAGTTCTCCGACCTGCTGGATCCCGTGACCAAGAAGGTCCGCCCCATCGTCTGGGCCGGCCTGATCCTGGCCGTCTTCCAGCAGCTGGTCGGCATCAACATCGTCTTCTACTACGGCGCGGTGCTGTGGCAGTCGGTGGGCTTCTCCGAGAACGACGCGCTGCAGATCAACATCCTGTCCGGCGTCCTGTCGATCGCCGCCTGCCTGGCCGCCATCGGCCTGATCGACAGGATCGGGCGCAAGCCGCTGCTGCTGATCGGTTCGGCCGGCATGTTCGTGACCCTGTCGGTCATGGCCTGGTGCTTCTCGCGCGCCGCCCTGGTCGACGGGTCGCTGCACCTGGACGACACCACCGGCCTGATCGCCCTGATCGCGGCCAACGCCTATGTCGTCTTCTTCAACTTCAGCTGGGGCCCGGTCATGTGGGTCATGCTGGGCGAGATGTTCCCCAACCAGATGCGCGGTTCGGCCCTGGCCGTCGCCGGCTTCGCCCAGTGGATCGCCAACTTCGGCATCTCGGTCAGCTTCCCGGCCATGGCCGCCGGCCTGGGCCTGGTGGTGACCTACGGCTTCTACGCCGTCAGCGCCCTGATCTCCTTCTTCCTGGTCCAGGCCTGGCTGAAGGAAACCCGCGGCCGGGAACTGGAAGACATGACCGGCTGACCTATCTAATAGTCTGAGTTATCCCTCACGGGCGGCGCTCCCCCGCCGCCCGTTTCCACACCGAAAGGACGCCCCCATGACCGACACGCTTGAACTCTCCCACTGGATCGGCGGCGAGAAGGTCGCGGGCGACCGTCCGGGCGAAAGCCACAACCCCTCCGACACGCGCGACATCGTGGCCCGCACGCCCAAGGGCGGCGCCGCCGAGGTCGACCAGGCCGTCGTCGCCGCGACCGACGCCTTCGAGGCCTGGTCCGAAGCCTCGCCCGAGGTCCGCTTCGACGTGCTGGACAAGGCTGGCAGCCTGATCATGGAGCGGCGCGAGCAGATCGGCCGCCTGCTGTCGCGCGAGGAGGGCAAGACCGTCCCCGAAGGCATCGGCGAGACCGTGCGCGCCGCCCGCATCCTGAAGTATTTCGCCGGCGAGGCCCTGCGCGCCCACGGCCAGAACCTGGCCTCCACCCGCCCGGGCGTCGAGGTCCAGACCTATCGCCAGGCCGTCGGCGTGTTCGGCCTGATCACGCCGTGGAACTTCCCCATCGCCATTCCGGCCTGGAAGATCGCCCCGGCCATCGCCTTCGGCAACACCGTGGTCATCAAGCCCGCCGGCCCGACCCCGGCGACCGCCGAGGCCCTGATCGCCGTGTTGCACGAGGCGGGCCTGCCCAAGGGGGTGGTCAACATGATCATCGGCGACGGCGACGTCGGCCGCGCCATCGTCGCCCACGAGGGCGTCACCGGCATTTCGTTCACCGGCTCGCAGGGCGTGGGCGCCGGCGTGGCCGAGGGCGCGGTCAAGCGCCAGGCCCGGGTGCAGCTGGAGATGGGCGGCAAGAACCCGCTGATCGTGCTGGACGACGCCGACCTGGACCGCGCGGTCAACATCGCCCTGGACGGCAGCTTCTTCGCCACCGGCCAGCGTTGCACCGCCTCCAGCCGCCTGATCGTGCAGGACGGCATCCACGACAGGTTCGTCGCCGCCCTGGCCGAGAAGGTCGCGGCGCTTCGCGTCGGCGACGCCCTGGATCCCGACACCCAGATGGGCCCCGCCGTGACCGAGGCCCAGCGGGACACCTCCTACAAGTACATCGACATCGCCCGGGAGTCGGGCGGCCGCATCGTCACCGGCGGCGACCGGCTGACGCTGGACAAGCCCGGCTGGTACGTCCAGCCGACCCTGATCGCCGACACGGCGCCGGACATGCGGATCAACACCGAGGAGGTGTTCGGCCCGGTCGCCTCGACCATCCGGGTTAAGTCCTACGAGGAGGCGCTGTCGGTCGCCAACGGGGTCGAATTCGGCCTGTCGGCCGGCATCGTCACCTCTTCGCTGAAGCATGCGCGCGACTTCCAGCGCCGCGCCAAGGCCGGCATGACCATGGTCAACCTGCCCACGGCCGGCGTCGACTACCACGTGCCGTTCGGCGGCTCGAAGAAGTCGTCCTATGGCGCGCGCGAGCAGGGCTTCGCGGCGGTCGAGTTCTACACCCAGATCAAGACCAGCTATTCGGCGGGGTGAGCATGAGCGAGGCCGAACTGGTCTGGGACGTCCAGGCCGAGCTGGGCGAAGGTCCGGTCTGGGACGCCGCCCGCAAGGCGGTGTGGTTTGTCGACATCAAGGGTCGGCGGCTGCATCGCTACACCCCCGCGACCGGCGACAAGGCGTCGTGGGACGCGCCGGACCAGATCGGCTTCGCCCTGCCCGCCGAGGACGGCGCCCTGGTCTGCGGCGTGCGCGGCGGCCTGCATCGGTTCGATCCGGACAGCGGCGTCTTCGCCCTGATCCTGCCGGTCGAGACCGACCGTCCGCAGAACCGGCTGAACGACGGCTTCGTCGCCCCCGACGGCTCCCTGTGGTTCGGCTCGATGGACGACAGCGAAGAGGTCAGGACCGGCGCCCTGTATCGCTGGGCCGACGGCGAACTGACGCGGCACGACGACGGCTATGGCGTCACCAACGGCCCGTGCCTCAGCCCGGACGGCAAGACCCTGTATCACCACGATACGCTGGAGAAGACGGTCCTGGCCTTCGATCACGACGACGGCGTCCTGTCCAACCGGCGCGTCTTCGCCGTGACCGAGGACGGTTTCGCCGACGGCCCCAGCATGGACGCCGAGGGCGTGCTGCACGTCGGCCTGTTCAACGGCTGGGGCGTGGCGCGCTTCTCGCCGGAGGGCGAGCGCATCGGCGCCATCCGCCTGCCCGTCCAGACGGTGACCAAGGCGGCCTTCGGCGGCGACGATCTTCGCGACCTCTATTGCACCACCGCCTGGCTGGGGAACGCCGACAAGCGGGGCGATCAGCCGACGTTGGGGGGCCTTTATCGCGTGCGGGTCGAGACGCCCGGACTGCCCCAGAACCTGATCCGACTGTGATCCGGCTGGAAGCGGGCGACTGGCGCGCCGAACTGGAGCTGCGGCTGGGCGGCGCGGTCCTGGACCTGACATACCGCGGCCGCCCGATCCTGCGTCCGACGCCCCAGGGGGCGGACGACCCGCTTCAGACCGCCTGCTTCCCCCTGGTTCCCTATGCGAACCGCATCGACCACGGCCGCTTCCGCTTCGAAGGCCAGGCCCACGATGTCGGCGCCACGCCGGGGTTCGAGCCGCACGCCCTGCACGGCGTCGGCTGGCGGACGGCCTGGACGGCGACGCAGGTCGATGCGCGCGCCGCCGTCCTGACGCTGCGCCACGCCGCCGGCGCCGACTGGCCCTGGGCGTTCGAGGCCGAGCAGAGGCTGGTCCTGTCGGACGAGGGCCTGTCGATCGCGCTGTCGCTGACCAACCGCGACGATCGTCCCGCCCCGGCGGGCGTGGGCCTGCATCCCTATTTTCATCGGCCGTTCGACGCGCGGCTTACGCTGGCCGCCCCGCGCGTCTGGCTGAGCGCCGACCTGATCCCGCAAGAGCTGGCCCCCGCCGACGCCCTGTTCGACTGGAGCCGGGGGCCCAGGGTCGCCGACGCCCCCTTCGTCGACAACGCCTATGACGGCTGGAGCGGAGAGGCGCGGCTGGCGTCCTCGGACGGCGTCGCGGTGATCGACGCGCCGGGCGTCGACCGCGTCCATGTCTATGCTCCCAAGGGCGCCGACTTCGTCTGCATCGAACCCGTCACCCATCGCCCCGACGCGCTGAACGCCCCGGGGGGAGAAGCGTCCGGGCTCGTCGTCCTGCAGCCGGGTCACAGCGTTTCCCTTTCGATGAGGATCGGCGTCGCGCCTGAGCCCATGCCTGAGGCCCATGACTGAGGCGCCGCCGCCCCTTCCCCCGTCGGCCGCAGGGCCTTAGGCAGGAGGTTCGCGGCGCCGGTTGCGCCATTGGAGGATCAGCGTGCAACGCAAGTCGACCAGGCGGAAGGGCGGCGGCCGGACGATCGACGACGTGGCGCGTCACGCCGGCGTCTCGCCCATGACCGTCTCGCGCGTCATCAACGGCGAACGCAACGTCCGCGACGCCACCCGCCTGCGCGTCACCGAGGCGATCCGGGAACTGGGCTACGCGCCCAACCAGGCCGCGCGCAGCCTGGCCAGCGCCCAGACGCTGAAGATCGGCCTGCTCTACAGCAACCCCTCGGCCGCCTATCTGAGCGAATTCCTGCTGGGCGGGCTGGACCAGTGCAGCCGCGCCGGCGCCCAGCTGGTGGTCGAGAAGTGCGAACCCGAGGCCGGCGAGACCGTCGCCATCGAACGAATGCTGACCGCCGGCGTCGACGGCGTGCTGCTGCCGCCGCCGCTGTGCGACTCGGCCTTGGTCGTGGACCGGCTGGAGGCGGCCGGCCTGCCCGCCGTCGCCGTGGCCTCGGGCGAACCCATGCCCAGCGTCTCGGCCATCCGGATCGACGACGAGGCGGCGGCCGAGGCCATGACGCGGCATCTGATCGGCCTGGGGCACCGTCGCATCGCCTTCGTGCGCGGCCACCCGAACCAGACTGCCAGCGGGCTGCGCTTCAAGGGTTACGCCCAGGCGCTGAAGGCCCACGGGATCGAGGTGGACGACCGGCTGGTGGCCCAGGGCTATTTCACCTACCACTCGGGACTGGACGCCGCCGACCAGCTGCTGACCCTGCGCCGCCGCCCGACCGCCCTCTTCGCCAGCAACGACGACATGGCGGCCGCCGCCATCGCCGTCGCCCACCGCCAGGGCCTGGACGTGCCGCGCGACCTGACCATCGTCGGCTTCGACGACACCGCCCTGGCCAGCACCGTCTGGCCGCCCCTGACCACCATCCGCCAGCCCGTCGCCGAGATGTCGCGCGAGGCCGTCAGCGTGCTGGTCGACGCGATCCGCCGCAAGGCCGACGGCCAGCCCGGCCTGGCGGCGCGCGAGCTGATGGGCTTCGCCCTGATCCGTCGCCAGTCGGACGGTCATCCGCCGGCCGAGCCGGGGGCGCCGCCGGCCAGGGCCCGCAAGGCGGCGTCGTGACGCCTGGCTTCCCCACGCCCGAGACGGCCTGCCCCGTCCTGACGCAGGTGGGTCGCGCGCAGTTCTTCGACGAGATCGTCCCGGCCGGACGGCCGGTGGTGATGCGCGGACTGGTCGGCGACTGGCCCGCCGTCCGCGCCGCCCGCCAGTCGCCCCAGGCGCTGGTCGACCACCTCGGCGCCTTCGATCAGGGCCGGCCCGTGCGGGTGATCGTCACCGACCCGTCCGAGGACGGACGCTTCTTCTATGACGACGCCCTGACGCGGCTGAACTTCCGCAAACACGAGGGGACGGTGTCGCAGGTGCTGGCCCGGCTGTTGGCGCCCTCCGACGGCTCCGCCTTCGCCGCCCAGGCCGTGACGGCGCCCGACATCCTGCCCGGGTTCAGCGCGGCCAACCCCTCGCCCCTGGTCGACGATGACGTGCCCGCCCGGCTGTGGATCAGCACCCAGGCCGTGGTCCAGACCCACTACGACCTCTACGACAACATCGCCTGCGCGGTCTCGGGCCGGCGGCGGTTCATCCTGTTTCCGCCCGAGCAGGCGCCGAACCTGTACCTCGGCCCGCTGGAGCATACGCCGGCCGGGGCGCCGGTCAGCATGGTGCGGCTGGACGCTCCCGACCTGGAGCGGTTCCCGCGCTTTCCGACGGCCTGGGCGGCGGCCCAGGCCGCCGACCTGGCGCCGGGCGACGCCCTGTTCATCCCCTTCATGTGGTGGCACCACGTCCAGTCGCTGGACCGGGTCAGCGTGCTGGCGAACTTCTGGTGGAACGCCACGCCGGATCGCGGCGCGATGGCGGCCGTGATCCACGCCATCGCCGCCGTCCGCGACCTGCCCGCGCGCCAGCGCCGGGCCTGGGCCGGCCTGTTCGAGGCCCTGGTGTTCGACGCCGAGACCCCGCCCGGCCGCCATCTGCCGCCCGAACGCCGCGGCGTCCAGGGCCCGCTCGACGCCGCGGCGCAACAGCGGCTGCGCGACACGCTGATCCGAACCCTGTCCCAGGCCTGAGCGCAAAAAGAAGGGGACGCGCCGCGCAAGCGACACGTCCCCGGGGAGGCGGAGAACCGGCCGGCCTAGAAGGTGGCGCGGGCGATCAGGGTGAAGCGACGGTCGTTCATGAACCACGAACGCGGCGCGCGCAGCAGGTCGTTGTTCAGGACCTGGCTGGTGCGGGTGATCTCGTTGGTCAGGTTCACCGCCTGCAGGCCGACCTTCCAGTTGTCGTTGACGGTGTAGAAGATCGAGCCGTCCAGCTGGCCCGTGTCCTCGTTCATGATCGGCGCATACGGGACGATGACGTCGCGCGGCGTGATCAGGAACTCCGAACGCCAGGCGTAGGCCAGGCGCGCCGAGATCCGACCCTTCTCGTAGAAGCCCGCCAGGTTGACCGTGTGCTTCGACAGGTTCTGCAGCGGCAGCAGGCTGGTGTCGACGTTGGACACGCGGCCGGCCGCCACGTCCGGATCGGTCGACGACAGGGTGCTCTGCGCCACGCCTTCGGAGTCGATGTAGGTGTAGTTGGCGTTGACGCCGAAGCCGTCGAACGGGGCGGGCAGGAAGTCGTAGGTCTGCTGATAGGCGACCTCGAAGCCCTTGATTTTGCCGGTCTCGTCCGAGTTGACCGGCGTCGTCACCACCGAGTCGAAGGTGGCACCGTTGTTGGTGAAGCTCAGGCGCTGGACGCCGTTGGTGATGACGTCTTCCAGCTCCTTGTAGAACAGCGACAGCGTCAGCTGGCCCACATCGGCGAAGTACCATTCCACCGAGGCGTCGTAGTTGGTCGAGAAGATCGGCTTCAGATAGGGATTGCCCACCGAGAAGCGGCCCGTCGGGCGACCGTCGACGATGTCCTGCGCGTTCGCCGACAGCGAGATGTTGTAGTAGTTGCGCGTCAGACCCAGGTCCGGCGGCGTGATGGCCTGCGACAGGCCCAGGCGGAACTGCAGGCCGTTGCCCACCTCCAGCTTGGCGTTGAAGCTCGGCAGGAAGTAGTCGTATTCGATATCGGCCGACGTCTCCTGGCGGGCGCCGTTGGCGAAGTTCCGCGCGCCCTGCCGCACGTCCGGCGCCAGTGCGCAGAACGGGCTGACCTCCTGCCCGGGGGGCACCGGCTCCAGGCAGGTCTCCTCGGTCGGGAAGGTGCCCAGGTTGAAGGCGGTGAAGCCCTGCGCCGCGCGCTCGGTCTTCACATAGCGGATGCCGTAGTTGCCGCTCAGGTTCCAGCCGTTGTCGAACTCCTTGCCGTAGCGGAGCATGACGTAGAAGGCCGTGGTGTCTTCCTGGATCGGATTGACTTCCTGCGGCAGGAAACCGTCGGCGTCCGCGTCGCAACGCAGCCCCAGCGGGACCCAGTTCTGGGGACAGGCCGCGCCGGCGGCGTTGCGCGACCGCCACTCGTCGCCATAGGCCAGGGCGTAGTCGGCATAGGCCTGATAGTTGTCGATGATGTTCTGGTTGTAGAACAGGCGGGGCTGGTCGCCGGTCGGGACCGGCGCCTGTCCGCGCATGAAGTTCTCGAACGAGAACACCTCGTTGTAGTCCATGGGGTTGAAGCCGGTCGTCCCCGGCGCCCCATCGACCTGCGGCACGCCGTCGACCAGGTCGCTCAGCCAGACGGGACCATTGTCGCCCCACTGCTCGGAGAGAACGCCCCAGTTGTAGGTGGTGAAGCGCGCGACCTGATCACGCTTGTTGTAGCGCGCGCCGAAGCGGATAGACCGGATCCAGTCCTGATCGAACGAATAGTCCGCGTCGATGCGGAAGGCGTCGGACTGGCCCTCGCTCATCTCCTTGTGGTCCATCGCCGCGCGCGAGAAGCTGTTATAGGGCGAGGAGAAGTTGGCGTTGTCGCCGCGATAGTAGCCGGGGCAGGCGGCGGTCGCCGGCCCCTCGCAGGGCGTGCCGTTCAGGAACGGCGGCAGGAAGGTCACGACCGGGACGTCCGACCCCCGGATCTCGATCGCGGCGTTCTGGTAGGTGGAATTCCACAGGGCCGCGTCCAGATTGTCCAGCTCGGAATCGACGTGCTGGTAGTCGAAGTTCAGCGACAGCCGATCGGTCGGGGTCCATTTGAAGTTGAAGCCGTAATCCGTCGTGACCGATTGCTGATAGACGTCGCGGCGCTGGTTGTTGCTCTGCAGGCCGTTGATCGGCGTGCGGGGATCGGGGCCGTTCTGGTCCGCGCGCCACCCGGTGGTGCCGGTGATGACGCCGTTGGTGAACAGGCCGTCCTCGCCGAAATCCAGGGTCGTGCCGGCCTGGGCCTGGGAGTCGCCGTTGGAAGTGACGTTGTCCGTCGCGATCTCCATCGCGTGTTCGGTCCAGGCCTGGGTCGCATCGGACCGCAGGAACTGGGCCGTGGCGATCATGGTGCGGTCGTTGCTGCGCCACTGGCCCGCGGCCGCATAGCCGCGGCGTTCGCGATCGAAGGTCTGGGACCGGAAGGCCGCGCCGCGCGGGAACCAGACGTCGGCGACCTCGGTCGCGCCGTCGCTCGGCACCACGTCTCCGTTCGAATAGAGGGTGCGCGGGCCGTAGTTGGAGATCTGCTGGCCGTCGCCGCGCGACTTCAGCTGCGAATAGACGGCGTTCAGCATCAGGCCGAACTCGCCGAAGCTGGTTTCCCAGCGATCGCTGATCAGGCCCGAGAAGGTCGGGGTGACCTCCTCGACGAAGTCGCCGTAGCTGGCTTCCGAGGAGAAGGCGACGACGCGGCCGGGGCTGTCGAAGGGCACGCGGGTGCGCAGATTGACCGTGCCGGCGATGCCGCCCTCGATCAGGTCCGCCGAGGGGTTCTTGAACACGTCCACGCCGCCCATCAGCTCGGCGGGCACGTCGGCGAAGCTGAGCGAGCGGCCGTTGTTGGCGGTGAAGGTGTCACGCCCGTTCAGCTCGGACCGCACGAAGGTCAGGCCGCGCACGACCACGCCCGAGCCTTCGACCGAGAAGTGGTCGGGGTCGACGCCGGCGGCGAAGCGGTCGATGGCCACGCCGGGCACGCGTTGCAGCGCCTCGGTGACGGATCGGTCCGGCAGGGCGCCGATGTCTTCAGAGGTGATCGAATCAACGAAGACGTCGGAGTTCTGCTTGATCGCCTGGCTGGAGCGCAGGCTGGAGCGGATGCCGGTGACGACGACTTCCTCGACCTCGGAAGCCTGGGTCTCGTCGGTCTGTTCCTGGGCCAGCGCCGGAAGCGCGGCGGCGCTGACCGCCGCGACGGCGATCAGGGAAACGCCTCCCTTGAGGAAGCTCCCCCTCTTGAACGCAGGACGAATTGCGGGCGTGACGACACGCATGATGTTTAACCTCCCCAAGTCAGCATTTCTTTTGTTAGCGCTACCATCAGGCAGCATGGAAATGTCTGAGTAATCTCGATATCGCAGTCTTTCGCATCGCGCAAGCCCGTTGATTTCGTCAGTCTGCGGGCGGAAGGTCGGGCTGAAATCGCCCCGGAGAGGGCCAAAGGGGAGGCAGTCGAATGGCGAACGGACCGATCCGCGACATCGTCATCGTCGGCGGGGGAACCGCCGGCTGGATGGCGGCGGCGGCCCTGTCGCGGCTGTCCGGCAACGGCGTCACCCGGGTGGTCCTGGTCGAGTCGGACGCCATCGGCACGGTCGGGGTCGGAGAGGCGACCATTCCGCCGATCCGCACCTTCAACGCCATGCTGGGCCTGAACGAGGCCGATTTCGTCCGCGAGACGCGCGGGACGTTCAAGCTGGGGATCGAGTTCGTCGGCTGGACCCGGCCCGGGCACGCCTACATGCACCCGTTCGGCGCCTTCGGCGCGGACCTGGAAGGCGTGAAGTTCCACCAGGCGTGGCGTCGCCTTCACGACAAGGGCCTGGCCGGGCCGTTCGGCGACTACAACATCTGTGAGGCGGCCGCCCGCGCCGGCCGGTTCGGGCCGGGCGACCCGCGCAATCCGGTCACGCGCACGACCTGGGCCTACCATTTCGACGCCGGCCTCTACGCCGCCTATCTGCGCCGCTACAGCCAGGCGCGCGGCGTGGTTCGTCATGAGGGCCGGGTCGTCTCGGTCGAGCAGCGGCCCGAGGACGGCTTTCTCAGCGCGGTCGTGCTGGAAGACGGGCGGAGGCTGGAGGGCGACCTGTTCATCGACTGCTCGGGCTTCGGCGGGCTGCTGATCGAACAGACCCTGAAGGCGGGATACGAGGACTGGAGCCGCTGGCTGCCGTGCGACAGCGCCGTCGCCGTCGCCTGCGCCCATCGGGATCCGGGCGTGCTGGACCCCTACACCCGCGCGACGGCCCGGGCGGCGGGTTGGCAGTGGCGCATCCCGCTGCAGCACCGCGTCGGCAACGGCTATGTCTATTCCAGCGCCCACGTCTCGGACGAAGACGCGCGCGCCCTGCTGCTGAACCATCTTGAGGGCGAGCCGCTGGCCGAGCCCCGGCGTCTGACCTTCACCACCGGTCGCCGAAAGCGGGCGTGGGTGAAGAACTGCGTCGCCCTGGGCCTGGCCTCCGGCTTCCTGGAGCCCCTGGAATCGACCAGCATCCATCTGATCCAGGCCGGTATCACCAAGCTGCTGGCCCTGTTCCCGGACCGCGGCTTCGACCCGCGCGACATCGCCGAATACAACCGCCTGACCGACCTGCAGATCGAACAGGTCCGCGATTTCATCATCCTGCATTACAAGGCCAACGGCCGCGTCGGCGAACCGTTGTGGGACCATTGTCGCGCCATGACGGTTCCCGACAGCCTGGAGCGTCGCATGAACCTGTTCCGCCACAAGGGGCGCCTCTTCCGGCACGAGGACGAACTGTTCGCCGAATCGAGCTGGCTGGCCGTCCTGCTGGGACAGGCGGTGACGCCCCAGGGCCACGACCCCCTGGCCGACGCCCTGCCCCTGCCCGCGCTGGACGCCGCCGCGCGCGAGATCCGCGACCGGGTCCGCGCCGTCGCCCTGGCCATGCCGCCCCAGGCCGAGGTGATCGCGCGCTTCTGCGCCGCGCCGGAGGCCGCGTGATGGACGACCTGCGCATCCGCAAGATCGTCATCGTCGGCGGCGGCACCGCCGGGTGGATGACCGCCGCCGCCCTGGGCAAGCTGCTGGGTCCGGACTACGCCGAAATCGTCGTCGTCGAATCCGACGAGATCGGCATCGTCGGCGTCGGCGAGGCGACCATTCCCCAGATCGGCATGTTCAACCGGATGCTGGGCCTGGACGAGGACGACTTCGTCAGGAAGACGAAGGGCAGCTTCAAGCTGGGCATCCAGTTCGTCGACTGGGGCCGCAAGGGCCAGACCTACTTCCACCCGTTCGGCCCGTTCGGCGTGGACATGGAGGGCGTCTCCTTCCACGCCTTCTGGCTGCGGCTGGCGCAGGCCGGCGCGCCGCATCCCATCACCGACTATTCGCTACAGGCCGTCGCCGCCGAGGACGACCGCTTCATGCGCGCCGTCGACGCCGGGCCCAAGTCGCCGCTGTCGAAGATCGCCTACGCCTTCCACTTCGACGCCGGCCTGTACGCCCGCTTCCTGCGCCAGTTCGCCGAAGCGCGCGGCGTGCGTCGACAGGAGGGCAAGATCGTCCGCGTCGACCAGCGCGCCACCGACGGCTTCATCGAGGCGGTGGCGCTGGAAAGCGGAGAGCGGATCGAGGGCGAGCTGTTCATCGACTGCTCGGGGTTCCGCGGCCTGCTGATCGAGCAGACGCTGAAGGCCGGCTACGAGGACTGGAGCCACTGGCTGCCGTGCGACCGGGCGGTGGCGGCGCCGTGCGAAAGCGCGCCGGTGCTGACGCCCTACACCCGCTCCACCGCCCGGGACGCCGGCTGGCAGTGGCGCATCCCGCTGCAGCACCGCACCGGCAACGGACACGTCTATTCCAGCCGCTATATTTCAGACGACGAGGCGGCGGGCGTCCTGTTGTCCAACCTGGACGGACGGCCCCTGGCCGACCCCCGCTTCCTGCGGTTCGTCACGGGGCGGCGCAAGCAGGCCTGGGTCAAGAACTGCGTCGCCCTGGGCCTGGCGTCGGGCTTCATCGAGCCGCTGGAATCGACCAGCATCCACCTGATCCAGAGCGGCGTCGCCAAGCTGCTTCAGATGTTCCCCGACCGCACCTTCCCCCAGGCCGACATCGACCGCTTCAACCGCGCCACCCGGCTGGAGATGGAGCAGGTCCGCGACTTCATCATCCTGCACTACAATCTCAGCGAACGGGACGACACGGCCTTCTGGCGCCACTGCCGCGACATGGACGTGCCTGAAACGCTGAAGGAGAAATATCGCCTGTTCGAGACGACCGGCCGGATCTTCCGCGAGAACGACGAACTGTTCAACGACACCAGCTGGTTCGCGGTGATGATCGGCCAGGGGATGCGGCCCAAGCGCTTCGATCCCGTCGCCGAGGTGCTGTCGCTGGACGAGACCCAGCGGCGGCTGGCCGAGGTTCGGCGGGTGATGCGCACCTGCGCCGACCAGATGCCCCCGCACGCCGAATTCATCCGCCGGAACTGCGCCGCATGAGCGCGCCCGTCCGCCTGGGCCGCCCGTTGCCGGAAGTCGCGGCCGCCACGCCCGCCGACGTCGTCGCCTGCGCGGCCGAGGGGCGGCCCATGGTGCTGCGCGGCCTGGTCGGCGACTGGCCGGCGGTCCGGGCGGCGCGCGAGAACCGACTGGCCGACTATCTGCGCAGCCTGGACCGGGGCGGGGGCGGCGACGTGATCCTGGGCGGCCCCGAAATCGAGGGACGGCCCTTCTACAACGCGGACCTCTCGGGGCTGAACTTCGAACGCGCGCGCCGCCCCCTCGCCGCGCTGCTGATGGCGCTGGAGGCGGCGGCGGACCAGGCGCGTCCGCCCACCCTGTACATGGGATCGGTCCCGGCCTCGGCCCTGACGCCCGACTTTTCCGCCGCCAACCCGGCGCCCGGCACGCCCGCCGGCGTCGAGCCCCGGCTGTGGATCGGCAACGCCACCACCATCCAGACCCACTATGACCAGTCGGACAACGTGGCCTGCGCCGTCGGCGGACAGCGGGTCTTCACCCTGTTCCCGCCCGAACAGGTGGCCAACCTCTATGTCGGCCCGCTGGACTTCACCCCGGCCGGCCAGCCCATCAGTCTGGTGCCGTTCGATCGCGGCGACTGGCGAGAGGACTGGCCGAGGTTCGACGCCGCCGCCGAGGCCGCCCGCCACGCGGTGCTGGAGCCGGGCGACGCCATCTATATCCCGTCGCTCTGGTGGCATCACGTCCAGGCCACGGCGCCGCTGAGCATGCTGGTCAACTACTGGTGGACCGTGGGCCGTCCTGGCGCCCCGTCGCCCTTCGACGCCCTGGTGCTGGCCATCGGCGCCCTGGGCAATCTGCCGCCGGAACGCCGACGCGCCTGGGCCGCCTTCTTCGACCATTATGTCTTCGAGACGGACGCGCGCACCCACGCCCACCTGCCGCCCGAGCGCCGCGGCGTCCTGGGCGAATCGACCCCGGTGATGCTGGAGCGTATCAAGCGGTTCGTGATGAACGGGCTGGCGCGTCGCTGAGGCCTTGCCAAACGCCCGATTATTGTCTGAGTATTCGCGGACGGCGCGCAGACGCCGATCGGGAGGCGACATGCTCAACAGAATCCTCGGGGCGGCGGCGGCCGTCCTGCTTGCGATCGTTCCCTCGACCGCGCCGCGGGCGCAGGACGACGACATCCTCAAGAACCTCATCAACAACCCCAACGTCGCCAGTTGGCAGGTGCTGGGCGTCAACCGCCCGCCCCGCCCCCAGCATGCCGAGGGCGTCCTGGGCGAGCGGGCGATCCGCATCGCGGCGCGGCGTTCTGACCAGCCCTGGACCGTGGCCGCGCAGATGCCCGTCACCGGCGCCGTCAAACAGGGCGACACCGTGCTGCTGGCCGTCTGGGCCCGCCTGGCCGTCGCCCCGCCCGGCGCCGAGACCAGCCGCCTGCCGCTGCGGGTGCAGGAAAGCACGCCGCCCTACGCCGCCCTGGCCGAGGACGCCGGGACGGTGGGATCGACATGGACCATGATCTACGCCTCGGGCGTCGCCACGAAGGATTATGCGCCCGGTGCGGCCAACCTGGCGGTCCATCTGGCGGGCGCCGACCAGACCGTGGAGCTTGGGCCGGCGCTGCTGCTGAACTTCGGCCAGGACTACGACGCGTCCAAACTGCCCCGGAACACGCCATGAAGACCGCCCTGTCCGCCTGTGTCGCCGCCGCGGCCCTGATCGCCGCCGCGTCGCCCGCCCAGGCGGCGGACCGCCCCGCCATCCGCCTGAACCAGGCGGGTTACGAGGCGGGCGGGCGCATCGGCATGACGATCGCGGCCGACGACGCGGCGCCGCTGCGATGGCGGGTGACGGACGGGGCCGGCACGGTCCGGGCCGAAGGTCTGACCCGGCCGTTCGGCGCCGATGCAGCGTCCGGCGAGCGTGTCCACCAGGTCCGGATCGACGCCCTGCAGGCGGGCGACTACAGCGTGGCCGTCGATGGCCGCCGGCGCGCCTTCCGCGTCGCGCCGCGCCCGTTCGCGACGTTGAAGCGCGACGCCCTGGCCTACTTCTATCAGAACCGCGCCGGGGTCCCGATCCTGGCCCGGCACGTCGAACGTCCGGACCTGGCGCGCGCCGCCGGCCATCCCGAAGAGGTGGTGACCTGCTTCTCCGGACGCGACCAGCGGGGCGCCGACTGGCCGGGCTGCGACTATCGGCTGAACGTCACCGGCGGCTGGTACGACGCCGGCGACCACGGCAAGTACGTGGTGAACGGCGGCATCGCCGTCTGGACCCTGGTCGACGCCTATGAGCGCGGACGCCGGCGGAACCTTGCGCCCTTTGCGGATGGCGCCGCGGACATTCCCGAGGCCGGCGACGGCGTCGACGATCTGCTGAACGAGGCGCGCTACGAGCTGGAGTTCCTGCTGGCGATGCAGATTCCGGACGGCGCGCGGACAGCGGTGCTGGTCGACGGCGCGCCCCGCGTGATCGACGCCGGGGGCCTGGTCCATCACAAGGTCGCCGACCGCGCCTGGACGGCCCTGCCGATGGCGCCGGCCGACGATCCCCAGCCGCGCTTGCTCTATCCGCCCAGCACCGCCGCGACGCTGAACCTGGCCGCCGTCGCCGGCCAGTGCGCCCGGGTTTGGCGGGACGTCGACCCCGCCTTCGCCGATCGTTGCCTGGCCGCCGCACGGCGCGCCTACGCCGCCGCCAAGGCCCGCCCCGGCCTGCTCGCCGACAACCGGTTCGACGGCAGCGGCGCCTATGGCGACGACCAGGTCGCGGACGAATTCTATTGGGCGGCGGCCGAGCTGTGGGCCACGACCGGAGAGGCGGCCTATGCGGCCGACGCGCGCGCCTCGGCCTATTGGCTGGGCGCGCCGGGCGCGGGCGCGTCGTCGACCGGCGACATCTCCTGGGGCCAGGTCGGCGCGCTGGGGACCATCGCCCTGGCCTCCGCACCGGCGCTCCCAGAGGCCGAGCGGCGCGCCGCGCGCGACGCTCTGACGGCCGCGGCCCGCGCCTATCTGGCCGAGGGCGAAACCCAGGGCTACGCCCTGCCGCGCGGCGGCGACCGGTTCGAATGGGGATCCAACGGCGCCCTGATGAACCGCGCCATGATCCTGGGTCTGGCTCATGACTTCACCGGCGAGCCCGCATTCCGCCAGGGCGTCGTGGACAGTCTGGACTATCTGCTGGGCCGCAACCCGCTGGATCAGTCCTATGTCTCGGGCTGGGGCGAGCGGCCGATGCGTCATCCGCACCACCGCTTCTGGGCGGCCGGATCCGGCCCCGGCTGGCCCGAACCGCCGGCCGGCGCCCTGTCTGGCGGCCCCAACAACACGGCCATGTCGGACGAGATCGCCAGGCCGATGCGGGGCCATTGCGCCCCGCTGGCCTGCTGGGCCGACCACATCGACGCCTATTCGCTGAACGAGGTCGCCATCAACTGGAACGCGCCCCTGGTCTGGGTCGCGGCCTTCGTCGATCCCGACCCTGTCCCTGCGGAGGCTCAGACGGCTTCGGCCGCGCAGTAGCGGGCGATGTAGGCGTCCTGCGTCGGCAGGCTGTCGGCGGCCCGGCGGATGGCGTCGCGCATCCGCTGCAGCCCCGCCCTCAGGCGGACTGGATCCTCGGCGGCCACGAGGGGGTGCGCCCGCGCCGGCGTCACGTGCTGGCCCAGCAAGACGGCGATCCAGGACGGGTGCTGGAACAGGCCTTCGCGATAGTCCTGGACCACGCCCTTCTGGCGGAACAGCGCGATCCTCTCGGCCAGGCTGTCGGGCGGCGGCGTCTCGCGCACGGCCCGCCACAGCGGAGAATCGTCCCGCTGGGTCGCCTGGTAGTGCAGAATGATGAAGTCGCGGATCCGTTCGTACTGCAGGTCCATCTGCCGGTTGAACGCGCGCGCGGCCGCCGCGTCGCGGGCGTGGGCGGGCCACAGCTCGGTCAGCTTGGTGATCGCCGCCTGGATCAGATAGATGCTGGTCGATTCCAGCGGCTCGATGAAGCCCGAGGCCAGCCCCACCGAGACGCAGTTGGCCGCCCAGTTGCGGGTCCGCTGTCCCGCCAGGAAGCGCAGGTGGTTGGCCTCCTTCAGCGCCTCGCCTTCCAGCAGCCCCCTCAGCCGCGTCTCGGCCGCATCGGCCTCCAGGAAGGCGCTGGCGTAGACATAGCCGTTGCCGATCCGGTGCTGCAGCGGGATGCGGAACCGCCAGCCGGCCTCCAGCGCCACGGCCTGGGTATAGGCCCGCTTCGGCGCGTCGGAGGCGCACGGCAGGGCCACGGCGCGGTCGCAAGGCAGCCAGCGCGACCAGTCGGTGTAGCCCGCCTTCAGCGTCTGCTCGATCAGCAGGCCCCGAAAGCCGGAGCAGTCGATGAAGAAGTCCCCGGCGATCTCTCGCCCGTCCTCCAGGCTCACGGACCGGATCGTCCCGTCTTCCGGGGCCTGGGCCACCGAGGCGATCCGGCCGTCGATGCGGGTCACCCCGCGCGCCTCGGCGAACCGCCTCAGGTAGGCGGCGTAGAGACCCGCGTCGAAATGATAGGCGTAGTCGTACGTCGACAGGACCGAGCGCCGGTCGTCGACGGGCGGGGCGAACCGCCCTTCCCGCGCCGCGACGATCGGCAGGGCGTAGTCGTCGATCGACCCGACCCGATCCGCGCCGCCGCCGTGCAGCCAGTAGTGATGGAAGGGCGCCGCGCCGCCCAGCGCGCCGTAGTCGCCGAAGGGATGATAATAGCTGTCGCCGATCCGTCCCCAGTCGTCGAAGCGGATGGCCAGCTTGAAGGTCGCCTGGGTCGCCCGCATGAAGTCGGCTTCGTCGATGCCGAGCTTCTGGTTGAAATCGCGGATGTGCGGCAGGGTGGATTCGCCCACGCCCACCGTGCCGATCTCGCTGGATTCGACAAGTGTCACCCGCACGCCGGTCGGCGCGACCAGCACGGCCAGCGCCGCCGCGCTCATCCAGCCGGCGGTCCCGCCGCCGACGATGACGACGTCCTCGATCCGCGTCCTGCCGCCCGTCACGCCCGCCCCATTTGTCCGACCTTTTTACGATCTATGACCCAGCTTCGCGGCGGGGCCAAGTCGGGGCGGAAAGCATCAGTCGCGCAGCAGTTCGTTGACCCCGGTCTTGGCCCGGGTCTGGGCGTCCACGCGCTTGACGATGACGGCGCAATACAGCGACGGCCCGCCGTTGGCGTCCGGCAGGGATCCCGGCACCACGACCGAATAGGCCGGCACCTCGCCCCGGAAGACTTCGCCGGTCGCGCGATCCACGATCTTGGTCGAGGCCGACAGATAGACGCCCATCGCCAGGACCGCGCCCTCGCGTACGATCACGCCCTCGGCCACCTCGGCGCGGGCGCCGATGAAGCAGCCATCCTCGATGATGGTCGGATTGGCCTGCAGCGGCTCCAGCACGCCGCCGATGCCGGCGCCGCCCGACAAGTGCACGTTCTTGCCGATCTGGGCGCAGGAGCCGACCGTGGCCCAGGCGTCGACCATCGCGCCCTCGTCGACATAGGCGCCGATGTTCACGAAGGACGGCATCAGCACCACGTTGCGGCCGATGAAGGCGCCCTGACGCACGATGGCGCCGGGGACCGAGCGGAAGCCGGCGGCCTGATAATCGGCCGCCGCCCATTCGCCGAACTTGTTGGGCACCTTGTCCCAGAAGGGCCCTACGCCGGGCGCGCCGGAGAAGGACCCCAGGCTGGCCGGGCCGTGGTCGCCCGCGCGCATGATGCGGTTCTCGTTAAGGCGGAAGGACAGCAGCACCGCCTTCTTCAGCCACTGATGCGTCGTCCACACGCCGTCGGCGCCGCGCGAGGCGACGCGGGCCTGGCCCGAATCCAGCAGTTCCAGCGCCGTCTCGACGGCGTCGCGCACCTCGCCGTGCGTGGCGGGCGAGACGTCGGCGCGGTCGTCCCAGGCGGCCTCGATGACGGTTTCCAGATGCGACAGGTCGGTCATGCGGCGTCCTTGAAGGTCAGGTCGGAAAGGAAATCGAGCAGGTCGGGCGCCTGGTGGTCGATGTGGTCGCCAAGCGGCTTGCCGCGCCCGTCGCCGATCAGCACCGTGGCCATGCCCAGCGCCTTGGCCGGCTCCAGATTGCGCGGCGTGTCCTCGAAGAAGGCGGCGCTGCGCGGCTCGAAGTCGAAGCGCTCGATCATGCGTCGGAAGGCCGACGGCGCCGGCTTGGGCGTCAGGTCGCCGTCCTCGATGGCGAAGACGCCTTCGAAGCAGTGGGCCACCCCCAGCCGGTCCAGCACCCGACCGGCGTAGTCGCGCGCGCCGTTGGTGAAGACGAACCGCCGCCCCGGCAGGCGCATCAGCTGTTCGGCCAGGCGCGGATTGGGCTCCAGCCCGTCCATCGGCACGTCGTGCACCATCTCCAGGAAATGCTCCGGCTCGATGGTGTAGTTGGCCATCAGCCCGGCCAGGGTCGTGCCGTGCTCGTCCAGGAACTGGCGCTGCAGCACGCCGGCTTCCTGCGGCTCCAGCCCCACGGCCTCGACGACATAGGCGTTGATCCGCGCCTGGACGAGGCCCAGCAGGCCCTGGTCGGGCGGGTACAGGGTGTCGTCCATATCGAACACCCAAGCGGTCATGTGCGAGAGGTCGTTCAAGACGCCTTCACCAGGGTGCCGGCGCCGAATTCGGTGAACAGCTCGACCAGCATGGCGTGCGGGCGGCGGCCGTCCAGGATCACCACGGCCTCGACCCCGGCCTCGACCGCGGCCATGGCGGTCTCCAGCTTGGGGATCATGCCGCCGGTGGCGACGCCGTCGCGGATCAGCTGCTTCGCCTCGGGCACGGTCATCTGGCGGATGATCTCGCCGTCGGCGCCCTTGACCCCCGCCACGTCGGTCAGCAGCAGCATCCGCTTGGCGTTCAGCGATCCGGCCACAGCGCCCGCCACCGTGTCGGCGTTGACGTTGTAGGTCTGGCCGTCCTCGGCCACGCCGATCGGGGCGATGACCGGCACCCAGTCCTCGGTCTCGGAGGCGATCAGGCCGGCGATCAGCTTGGGGTCCACCTTGGTGGGTTCGCCGACGAAGCCCAGGTCCACCTCGTGCTCGATCATGCTGTCGGGGTCGCGCTTGGTCCGCCTGGTCTTCTCGACCGTCAGCAGGCCCGCGTCCTTGCCCGACAGGCCCACGCCGCGCACGTCGGCCTCCTTGCCGGCCATGGTGATCCAGTGGGCGATCTCCTTGTTGACCGCGCCGGACAGGACCATCTCGGCCACTTCCATCGTCGCCGGGTCGGTGACGCGCAGGCCGTCCACGAAGCTGGACTTCACCCCCGCCTTATCCAGCATGGCGCTGATCTGCGGCCCGCCGCCGTGCACCACGACCGGGTTCACCCCCATCAGCTTCAGCAGCACCACGTCGGCGGCGAACTGCTTGGCCACCGCGCTCTCGCCCATGGCGTGGCCGCCGTATTTGATGACCACGGTCTCGCGGTCATAGACCTGGATATAGGGCAGCGCCTCGGCGAGCGTCTTCGCCGTCTCCCAGCTGCGTTCCTCGGACTGGCGTTCGGTTTCGTTCATGGCGCGCGCATAGCGGGCGCGCGGGGCGCTGTCACGGCGAAACCGGGAGAAAGCGTCAGACGTCCGCCGCGATCCTTCGGTCGAACTCGGCGCGCACGGCGTCCAGTTCCCCATGGATCGCCGGCTCCTCGCCATGACGCGCCAGATGCGTCAGGGCTTGCCAGGCGCGGATCGCCAGCGGATCGTCGCCGGGCGCGCACGCCGCCTGATGGCGCAGGTCGCGCGACAGGAAGTCATCCACCGCGTGGGGCTGATCCCTGGCCGGCGCGTCCAGCCGCAGGGCCAGCCGCGTCCTGAGCGTGTCCGCAACCGCCCTCCAGTCGGCCAGGAAATCGGACCAGGGCAGGAAGACCCGCGGTCGCCCCCGGCTGGCCGCCTCGGCGTCCAGCACATGCCGCAACCATAGGCCAAGCCCCTGGCGCGGCGGGAACCCGTTGCGACGGGTCAGGGACGCGGCGACCTCCGCCGGGTCGCGCAGCGGGCTGACCACCGCGACATCGTGGCCGGTCGCCTCCAGGACTTCGCCCCAGAACGGGAACAGCCGGCAGACGCGGGGGTCCTTCATCACGATCAGGGACTGGTCGTCGAATTCCGCCCGCAGCAGATGCGCCGCCTCCTGGGCGAAGCCGTCCACGCCGGAAACCGCCGCCAGGTCGAACGGCCGAGGATCGTCCCAGCGCGAGCCGCCGGCGGCCAGAAGACGGTCGTTGAAATCCGCCAGGACGACGCTTTCCCAGAAGCCGCGCGGATTGTCCTGGGCCGGGGACATCAGGGTTCGCGGAGGCGCGGCGCCCAGCATGGACAGCGCGCCGGCGACGGACGACGTGCCGCTGCGATGCATGCCCAGGACCACGATGGCGCTGCGACCCATGAGAACCTCCGTTGGGGCGTGTCGGTCGCGCATAGGCCGTCAGGCGTGCAAATCACAGTCTTTAATGGCGCTCAACCTGCGGCTAGACAGTGTCCATGGCGCTCTATCCCGTGATCATGTGCGGCGGGGCCGGAACGCGGCTCTGGCCCGCCTCCCGTCCGTCGCGCCCCAAGCAGTTCATTCCCCTGGCCGGGAATCGCTCGCTGTTCCAGGAAACCGCGCTTCGGGTCGCCCCCCTGGCCCAAGAGGACGGCCGGCTGATCGTGGTCGGCGGGGTGGGCCATCGCGGCTGGATCATGGACCAGCTGGCCGAGATCGGGGTCGAGGACCGGGTGGAGATCCTGCTGGAGCCCCAGGCGCGCGATTCCGCCGCCGCCATGGCCGCCGCCGCCCTGTGGACCCACGCCCGCGACCCGATGGGCGTCAACATCTTCGTCGCGTCCGATCACCACATCCCCGACCACGACGCCTTTCGCGAAGCCTGCGTCGTCGCCGCGGAGGCGGCCCGCGACGGGCGGATCGTCACCCTGGGGGTGCGTCCGTCCGAACCCTCCTCGGCCTATGGCTATATCAGTCCCGAAGGACCCGGCCTGGCCCCGGTGCGGGCCTTTCGCGAAAAGCCCGACGCGCGCACCGCGGCCGACTACATCGCCGCCGGCTACCTGTGGAACAGCGGCAACTTCATCGTCACCGCCGCCACCTTGCTGGACGAGTTGAAGGCCAATGCGCCGGGCGTGGAGATCGCCGTGCGCCAGGCGGTGGCCAATCCTTCGGCGGCCGACCGCGCCGTGCTGGGCCCCGCCTTCGCCGACGCGCCCAAGATTTCCATCGACTATGCGGTGATGGAAAAGACCCGCCACGCCAGCGTGCTGGAGGTCGATTTCGAATGGTCGGACCTGGGCGCCTGGGACGCCATCGCCGCGACCGGCGAAGGCGACTTCGGCCAGCACATCTTCGAGGACGCGGAAGGCTGTCTGGTGCGCGCCCCCGACGGCATGCTGGTCGCAGCCCTGGGCGTGCGCGACCTGGCCATCATCGCCGAACACGACGCCGTCCTGGTGTGCGACCTGGACCGGGCCCAGGACATCAAGCGTCTGGTCGCCCGCATCCAGACGAGTTCGCCCCAGCACCTGGATTTCGCCCGCGACGCGCCGGAAACGCTGGACGCGGGCGCAAGGCGCCTGGCCGACTGGCTGCGGCTGCGCGCCCTGCCGCTGTGGAGCAGCGTCGGCGCCTTGGACGACGGGGCCTTCGCCGAGGCGCTGAGCCTTGACGGCCGCCCGGTCCAGGGCGCCCGCAGCGCGCGGGTCCAGGCCAAGCAGATCTGGGCCTACGCCGAAGCCGGCCGCCTGGGCTGGCAGGGGCCGTGGCGTCGCCTGGTGGTGAACGGCGCGGAACGGTTGCGGACCCATTTCCTGCGCGCCGACGGCCTGTGTTGCGCCCGGCTCGGCGACGACGGGACGCCGGCGGACGGCACGGCCGCCGCCTACGACCAGGTCTTCGTCCTGCTGGCGCTGCGCGCCGCGTGGGGCGTGGCGCCCAACGCCGCCGCGCTGGAGGCCTGCGCGGTTTCCATCCGCGACCAGATTCAGGAACGGCTGCTGCTGGAGGCGCGGGCGCCGACGCCCGGATCCAGCGATCCCGTCCACATCGACATCCATCTGCTGGAGGCCTGCCTGGCGTGGGAGGCCGTCGGCGACGCCCAGTGGATCGCTGTCGCCGACACCCTGGCCGCCCCCGCCCGCGCGCGTCTGGAGGCGGCGACAGAACGGGCCTATCCCGGAGGCGTCGCGCCCGGACGCCTGTTCGAGTGCGCGCGCATCCTGGACCGGCACGCCCGTGCGCGCCGCGGCGCGCCGACCCAGCCCCTGACGATGCGCCTCTACGACGTCGCCACGAAGGGCGTGGACACCCGCATCCGCGCCGTGACCGAGGCGCTGGACGAGCAGGGCCGTCCCCGAGGGGGCCGCACCCGCCTGTGGGCGCAGGCGGAATGGCTGAGGGCCGCGCTGGCGCTGTCGATCGACGCCGCACCCGGCGATCGCGTCCGCCTGGAGCGGGACGCCCAGGAGGCGCTGGCCGCTCTCTGGCGTCACCTGACGCCGGATGGTCTTTGGCGCGACACCCGCCTGACCGCCGACAGGTTCATCGACGAAGCCGCTCCCGCCCGCGGCCTCTACCACCTTGTCGGCGTTCTTTCGGACATCGCCGACCACACGCCGATCCTCCAGGCCCCGGCCGACGCCGCCCTGAGGTGACAGGCGGCGGCTACGCCGGCTTCACCGCGTAGAAGGTGTAGGAACCGAATACATTGATCCAATTGTCGGGCATCAGGTCCACGATATTCAGGCCGGCCCGGCGAATTTCGTCCAGCACCACGGCCTTGGGCAACCCATGCACCTCCATATTGGGCGATGGGGACGCCAGATAAGGCTCCATGCCGAAGGCGTACCCGGGCATCTCGGTGGGAATCTGGAACAACGCGCCGCCGCCGGGCCTCACCTTGCCCAACAGGGTGCGAAGGATCGCCTTCTGGATCGGCGGCGAATTGTGCTGCAGAACGATGATGGAATAGAAGAAGTCGAAGTCTGGAAGGGCGGCGAAATCCTCGATGCCGCTGACGGACTGGGTCGTGACGTTCTTGGCGCCGATGCTCGCCATGCGCTCGTTGCAGAGCTTCAGATTGCCCGGCGATATGTCGACGCCGATGACCTGGTCGAAACGCCTGGCCAGATGTTCGGTGATGCGGCCGACGCCGCAGCCGAGTTCGAGGCAAACGCCGTGGCGCGCCCTCACGCCGGTGCGTTGCTCGAACAGGTCGATGAGACGAGCGGGATCTTCGCCAGACCTGTAGAAGGAGTCGACGGCTGCTTCCGTCAATTTTTCGGACTTGAACTCGTCATTTGTCAGAACGGACCAATGCGGCTCGGTCTCCCCCAACAGGGTCCACTGCGCACGAATGCGATCGACCAGTCGCCCCATGGCCTCAGATGTAACATCGTGCTCGATTTCGCCCGGCAGCGACCAATACGATTGGCGCAGAACCGACATGACCACAGCGTTGTGGCTTTCGCGAACCCGAGTGCGGTATTCATCGCTAACACGGACTATGTTGATAAATTCGGAAAGAGAAACTTTTCTATCTAAATGAGAGGCTACAACCCTTTCCGACTCAGGATCTCGCCCCAATAGGCTTCGATAAACTTCAGCGATTTCATGCTCTGTGACAGAGAGCTGATCTCTATCTTCGACAACAATCGAAGCCATCAACAGTTTTCCTTTTTAAAATAGACGAAACAGATCCAATCAAATTGCCTTCCAAAGACCTTACTTTGGATCCCTCAAATAATATGCGGCCCTACTAGCGGGCTATATGACGCCCGACCGATCATATCGGAATGCGGGGTGGAAGGGGCCAGGAATCTCCCGACCCCATTTCTTTACATGTTCGTCGCTCTTCATGATGTCACGAATGTAGGTCGCAATCCGCTTCCCTTCATCGGCCAGACAGGGATCCGGTTCCCGCGCCGACGAATCCGGCCAACGCAACAACAGTGTTTCATACGTCGCCTCCACAAGCCGACGTAGGCCATGCCGACGGAAGTGGTTGAGCGCAAAAACGGTCAGAAGTTCAACGCTGGGACACAGGTCGGCCGAACGCGCTCGCGACAGTAGTTCGGCCACCGTCAGCATTCCCGCTTCTGCGTCGGGCGTCATCGCCTGTTCAGCGGTCACGGTCATTAAGATCTCGCCGGTAACCCCACAGCGGAGGGTGACAGCGTCGGAAAGGGCGAAGGCCTGCTTCGCGCCCGCAATCTCGAATCCGCACCAACCGCCCCGGAAGCCGTCCATAGCTGCGGCGGGGGCGTAGCGCGTGGCGCGCGCGAATGCGACAGGAGTTTCGTCCGCCAGCAGTTTGACTAGGCAAGGCGCATCGCCGCTGCCTGCCGCGTAGCCGCTTATGGGATTGGATCCGTCATCGAATTTGAAGGCGGTAACAGGGGAGTAGACGTTGTACGACATCTAGTCTTCCTTCACCCAAGCCGCCACCTGGCGATAGCATTGGTCCCAGCCATGGGGTCTAGCTCTCTCGAGAATGTCTGAGATCGATTGAGCTCGCGACCGGGACTGCGCGGCGCGCAACTCTGCAGTCCGCATCGCCTGGGCGAACTGGAAGATATCTCCCGGATCAAAAAAGACGCACGTTTCGGGCGCTACCTCCGGCATGCTCGAACTGTTGGAACAGACCGTGACCTTGCCCAGAGCGCCCGCCTCGAGCACGGGCAGGCCGAACCCCTCGAAAAAAGAGGGATAGACGCAAAAGGCGCTGTTTAGCATCAGCGCGGTCCGCTCGGCGTTCGTCACATAGCCGGTGAATTCGATCCTATCCGAAGAGACCCCGACCTCGGCCAGCCGAGCCATCAGGCGATCCCGTTCGTTCATCCAGCCGTCCCGCCCGATGAAGACCACCTTGTACTGACCAGAGAAACCGGGATTCTCGACCAGGTAGTCGAAGATCAGCCCCCCGTTCTTGCGCGGCTCCAAGGTGCCGATCACGGCTATATACGGCTCGACCGTGACTCCCTGGTTGATTTGCAGCATTCCGGCGCTCAGTTCAGCCGGGTCGAACTCGGCACCCAACCGGATGACCGACATCTTCTCCTCCGGCTGGCCGAAATAGGCGCCGACGTCGCCCTTGGTCGCCTCAGATACGCAGAACAGATGATCTGAGGTGGCGATGTCCTCGCGAATACGATTGGCGAAGTGGTTGATGTTGTCGGCGTTGTGAAACTCGGGCGTCACCAGCGGGCTGAGATCATGTACAATCATCGCCTCCCGCCCGAAGTAGCCACGCACGGGCTTGATGTGTGGGAACACCACAGACATCCGCGCGGCGTCGTGACGGGATATGGGATGCGCTTGCCAAACCCGGCCTGACAGAGTTTCGAGACCGCCAGTTCCCGACCTCTGACTTAGGAAGCCTTCGACTATCTGGCGGGGCATAGGGACCGTCTCATACGCATAGGTCCAGCCGATCTGATCGTCAGACAGCGCGCGTTCCGCCAGCGCGGCGACCACATTGGGAATGCCCGTCCAGTTGCTCTCGAACAGCGGACCGACTTCCAGAACCGCTTTCACGCGATCGCTGCTCATTGGGACGACCCCGCTTGAAGTTGATCAACAAGGGCGTTGAAACGCTCCGCAAAGGCATGGAGCCCAAACTGTCGCCTGACCTCCTCGAAGGCCGCGGCGGAACGACGGGCGTAATCGGCGTCTGCCATTGACACCGCTCGGCGCAGGGCCGCAGTCACCTCGTCGGCTTCCACGTGATGTGTTTCAGCCCCGAACATTCCATATCGCCGCGTCAAACGAATGCCGAACGGGCGCGGCGTCGACGGTATGATGACCGCGTCGTTTTCCGATAGATAGTCTTCCATGGCGGTATGGCCCACCGAGACGGGCACGACTCCACGTCCCATCGCCTCGATCAGCGGCAGGTTCTGGCCCTCCGCGTGCGACGTGCAAAGGTAGAAGGCGGAGATGTCGTAGAGGCGGTTCAACTCCGCCCGCGACAGCACGTCGTCGGTCATCCAGACCCGCTCGCTGACCATGGGCCGCAACATTCGGCCCGCGTCCGCGATCTGTTCCTCCATAAGATTGCGGTTCGGATGCCCTCGCCAAGGAGTCGTCATCTTCATCAGCAGGATCGCGCGATCGTCCGTTTCGGCGAAACGAAGAAAGCCTTCCACCAGCGGCTCGATCTGTTTTCGATAGTCGTGCACGTTGAAGATGCTGAGGAACACCACGGGATCGCCATCGACCGCCGTAGACAGAATGGACGGCAGCGGCGCGGCCCGAGATCGCGCGGCGGAATCCATCGTGTCTTGAATACGGGGCAAAATGGACAGCGGCTGCCATGTGGGCCCCGATGCGTCGCGTGCGGCGCGCGCGATGTCGCGGGGGCTAGGCCGGCCCGAGCGGGCATGGCGCGACAGATGTGACAGGATTGGAGCCGGCACGCGATGCACAGGCTTGGTCACGCCAGCACGAACCGCTTCGGCGCCATGCTGGGAGGGCACCCACAACTCGTCGGCGATATCCAGCATCGTCGTCTGGTCGGCGAAGGCATGGTGAGTCTGAACTTCCTCAGGCAGACGCAGTCGGTCGAACTCCCAAGCGAAGCAGTTGACGTTGTAGGCACCCTTCAGCACCCGTATCCGCTCGGGCGGATAAAAGCCCAGATGAATGTTGGTTTCGGCCCCGGACCGCGCGCGAATGTCGGCGACGTTCTCTGGCCGGTCGATCACCGTATAGTCGATCTCCATCTCCTCCAGCGCCTCTATGAAACCGCGCATGGCGAAGGCGTAGGAATAGTCGGACCGCCCCAGCCCCTGCGAGGCGGAGGCGCGGTCGGTTTCGTTGACGGGTTTGGCCGGCGCCGACAGGAAGACCCGCAACGGAACCTTGTCGCCCTCGCCGCCTTCTCCCCAGAAGATGCGGCTGTTGTCGATCTTGCGCAGCAGCTTCAGTTCGAAATCGATGTGATCCGGATCGGAGTGCCCCGCCGCCCGCGCCGCCTCGAAGCAGCGTTGGGCTTCGGCGAAATCGCCGCGCACCTTGGCCAGGTGTCCCAACTGCAGGGTGATCTCAGGATCGCCCGGCTTCAAGGCCAGGGCGCGCTTGTAGGCCTCGGCCGCGCGCGCATGAAAACCGGACTCCTTGAGCGCATGGCCGTACTGCACCCAGGCGCCCAAGCGCTCAGGCTCCATCTCGCAAATCTTGCGCCGGAAGAAAGCGTCTCGGGCCCAGTCGTGCTGAGCACGGGCCTGGTCGGCGTAGCGGCGCAGTTGCGCGGGCGTTTCGCGGCCATTCAACTGCGCCGCGATGCCCGTGATGCTCTTTTTCAGCGCTCGGCCGACATTGGGGCTTCGGCTCATGAAAACTCCGGATGATCGCCGTCGGGTGGAGCGACGAAGGGTGAAGGATGATTAATCCATCCCTCGGCGCTTGTCGCCCCATCCTTGGCCGAAACCGACGGGGTCAGGCAAGCGAAGGAACAGTGACATCCGCGGTCGCAAGGGAAGCGGCGGTCGACGCCGGTCAAGCGTCGCGTTACACCGGCCGGATGATCGCGACAGAGCCTGTTTCGCCGCCCCCGTCCCCTACCCTGGATCAGATGGTCGACGCCTCTGCGGTCCGGCAACTCTACAGACTGTTCCTGAATCGAGAGCCGGAATCGGAGACGGCGATCGACAATCTTCTTCACCGCCCCCTGTACGCGGCCGTCCATTCGCTGGTCGCTTCCGCCGAGTTCGGTCGAGGGCCGAGCGCCGACCTGACCGTGGGCCGGCCGCTGTGGGGCGGCGCGACGCCCGATCCCGCGCTGACGGCATGGGCCGGCGACGCCCTGCCCCTTGGCGAAGAGACGAGAGAAGCCGTGCGCGCCCGCGCGCGGTCGTGGGCGGCGCTTTACCTGGCCCTGGCCGAGGATGAGATCCTCGGCCCCATCCTGTCCGACACGGGGGCCTTCACCCCCGACCGTCTCGCCGCCCTGCGCAACGTCGCCGCCCTTGTCGGAAGGCTGGAGGAGGCCGACGCCGACCGTGTGCGCGGCTGGGCCGTTCGGACCGATGCGCTCGACACGCCGGTCGCCCTCGAACTGTGGGCCGACGGAGTCTTCTGCGCCGCAGCGTTAAGCGACGGGTTCCGCCGTGACGTGCAGGATCAATTCGGCGGATCGGGCCGCGCCGGCTTCGACATCCTCGTACCGCCGGCGATGCGATCGCGCCGCCCCCAGCTTCTGCTGGAGGTCCGGGCCGCGGGGGCGCCGATGATCGTGGGTCGGGCCAGCGTCGAGACGGGGACGCCCGGCGTCGACCTCCTGGCGGCGACCCTTGACGAGGTCCGGCACGCGCGCTTGGCGCTGGAACGCCTGGAGGCGCGGCTGCCCTATCTGGAGACTCGGCTTTCCGTTCCGTTCGCCGCCTATGACGCCTATCGGCGCGCCTGGCCGGCGACGGGCGACGAGGCGACGGCGGCCGGCCCCGACAGGGACGCGGACATGGACGTAGTCGTCGACATCGGCGCGGCGACGGACCGAGAACTGGACCAGACCGTTCGCGCCCTGCTGGAGCAATCGCGTCCCGCGCGGCGCCTGGTGCTGGTCGGGGACGAGGCGCGTCGCCCGCTGGCGCTGGACCTGGCCAATCGCGCGGCCTGGCGCGACGGATCGGCGATCCGCTTTGCGCCAAGCGGCGCGCCGACGCCGGCCGAGCGGATTTCGGCCGGGCTGGAGCAGGCCTCGGACGCCTCGACGGTGCTGCTGCTTCGCGCCGGCGACGTGCCCGCGATCGGCGCCCTGGCCTGGCTGGGCGCCGCCTTCGCCCGATCGGCGCAGGTGGAGGCGGTCTATATGGACGAGGACGTGCTGGCCCCCGGCGAGGAGGCGTTCGATCCGGACGAACGCCGCCGGGTCGGGCCGCGACTGAAGCCCGGCCCCGATCCCGACCTGCTGGCGCAGACGCCCTATGTCGGCGCGCCCCTGGCGTTTCGCCGGTCGGCCCTGGATCGGGTGGGTCTGGACGCCAAGGCGGGGGCCCTGTGCGGCGCCGACGCCCTGCTGGCCCTGCCCCCCGCCGCCGTCGCCCATGTCCCGCGCGTGCTGGTGTCTTCGCCCGCGCGCGCAGACGACCTGGCGCCCTGGGCCGGGTGCGTGGAGCGCCGGCTGGGCCTTGCGACCGAGCCGCGAACCGACATCCTGGGCGCCGACATCGCCGGCGCGGTTCGCGTGCGCCGCCCGACGCCACCGGTCCGCGCGGCCGTCATCATCCCCACGCGAGACGCCCTGGACCTTCTGCGCCCCTGCGTCGACAGCGTGATGGCGCACGCCGCGTCGAACGGCGTCCATGCCGACCTGCTGATCATCGACCACGAGAGTCGAGATCCGGGAACCCTGGCCTATCTGTCCGACCTGGCCACAGGCGGTCACGCCCGCGTCCTGCCCCACCAGGGAGAGTTCAACTGGGCGCTGATGAACAATCTGGCGGCGGCCGAGACGGACGCGGACGTTCTGGTCTTCCTGAACAACGACACCGTGGTCCTGAGCCCGGACTGGCTGGATGAACTGGCCGCCCAGGCCATGCGGCCCGAGGTCGGCGTGGTCGGCTGCCGCCTGGTCTATGGCGACGGGGCGATCCAGCACGCGGGGTTCGTCGCGCGTGAACAGCGCGAGGGCTTCCTGACCCACGAAGGCGTCGGCGCGCCGGGAAGCGATCCCGGCTATCTGGGCCGCCACGGCCTGCTGCGATCGGCCGTCGCCGTCACCGGCGCCTGCATGGCCGTGCGCGCCGAGATCTTCCGGCGCCTGGGCGGGTTCGACGCCGCCAGTTTCCCGGTCGAGGGCAACGACGTCGACCTCTGCCTGCGGGCCCAGTCCGAGGGCCTGCGCGTCCTCTATGATCCCTACGCCACCCTCTATCACTTGGAATCCCGGACCCGCGGCTTCAACACCGATCCGGAGCGCCAGGCGCGCGCCGACGCCGCCAACGCCATCCTGTGGGCGCGCTGGGGTCAGCGGTTCGGACGCGATCCCGGCTTCAATCCGCACTTCGACCGCACCCTGCGGCCGTTCTCTCGTCTTCGCCCGCCGCCTGCGGGCGCTTGAGCCGGGGCCGGAGTCCGGCCTAGAAGCGTCCGCCAGATCAGGAGCCCCGCATGCGCCCCATCCTTTCCGCCGCCTGTTGCGCCCTGGCGCTGGCGGTCGTGCCCGCCGCGGCCCACGCCCAGTCCGAACCTTCGCCGGCGCCCAGCGAGGTCCCGCCTGCCGCCGCCGCCGAGAAGTCGTCGGAAGAGCGGGCGATCGAGGCCAAGGCGGCCGCGCTGCGCGACGGCCTGGTGCGGATGCAGGACGAACTGGTCGCCGCCTGGCCCGACGGCGACAAGGAAGCGATCATCGCGCCCTATCGCGCCCAGGCCGACGACCTGGCCGCCTCGGCCGAGGCCTTTCTGAACGCGCGGGCTGAGGCGGCGACCGACGCCGAAACCGCCGAGGCGCTGAGGAAGGAGGCTGTCGAAAACGGTTCCAAGATCCGCGCAATGCCCGATCTGATCGCCCGGACCGTGATGCACGCCCTGGCCAATCCCAGGCCCGCGCCCGAGCCGCAACCCGAGCCGCAGGCCCAGCCGGACACGCCGGCGCAGTAATCCGTCGACCGCCGGACGGCCGGGGGCGCTACTGGTCCTCGTCGAATTTTCGCGCGACCAGGTCGGACAGGGCCGCGATCGCCTCTTCGGCGTCGGAGCCTTCGGCCGACACCTGGATGTCGCAGCCGATGCCGGCGCCCAGCATCAGCAGCCCCATGATCGAGCGGGCGTCCACCGTCACGCCGTCGCGCGAAACCTTGATCTCGCTGTCGAAGCTGGACGCCAGCTTGACGAACTTGGCGGAGGCGCGAGCGTGCAGGCCCCGCGCGTTGCAGATGTTCAGCGTGGTCGTGGTGCTCATTTCTCGCCCGCGAGCACCCAGGAGGCGACCGAGATGTATTTGCGCCCGGCGTCCTGGGCGTGGGCGACGCAGGCCTCCAGCGTCTCGCGCCCGCGCACGCTGGCCAGCTTGATCAGCATGGGCAGGTTCAGGCCGGCGATCACCTCGGCGCGGGTCTGCTCCATCACCGAAATGGCCAGGTTGGACGGCGTGCCGCCGAACATGTCGGTCAGCAGGATCACGCCCTCGCCGTCGTCGACGGCGGCGGCGGCGTCGACGATGTCGCGACGGCGCCGCTCCATGTCGTCTTCCGGGCCGATGCAGATGGCGGCCACCCCGCGCTGCGGGCCGACCACGTGCTCCATCGCCGAAAGGAATTCAGAGGCCAGGCCCCCGTGGGTGACGATGACCAGACCGATCATAAGGACTTCACTCGCATCCCCGTCCCGAAGCGTCGTCCCCGGACGTTCCCCCGACCGGATGGGAGCCCGGCCGCGTCCGATCGGAACCGCAAGGCGGCTGTCATAGACCCGTTGCGCGCGGGTTCAAACCCTTTCGAGGGCGGCTGCGACCATCTCGACCGCCGAGGCCGGGCGCGGATCAAGCGCCAGGACCGGCGTCTCGACCCCCGCGAACCGCCGGAACTCAGGCTCCGGCAGGCGCTCGACCGCCTCCGGCAAAAGGGCGACGGCCAGCAAGACGCGGGCGACCGGGCGTGTCGCGACGGACACGATCCCGACCCCGCGCGCCTCGATCCGTCCCGCGATTCGTTCCGGCGCCGTCGCATAGAGCGCGCCGTCCGAGGCCCACATCCGCGTGTAGTCGTCGCTGACCAGCCGCCAGCCCCGGCCGATCAGGCGCAGCGCCAGGTCGCTCTTGCCCGCGCCCGACGGCCCCAGGATCGCCACCCCCGCCCATTCGCCCCGGCGCCGGATGGCGACGGTCGAGGCGTGCACGGGCGGTTCGCCGGTCATGGCCGGCGTCCGACGCCGGGCAGGGCGACCTCGAAGCTGGCGCCGACGACCTGGCCCGCCTCGTCCTTGCGGTTCTCGGCCCAGACGCGGCCGCCGTGCGCCTCCACGATCTGGCGCACGATGGACAGGCCGAGCCCGGAGTTGGAGCCGAAAGCCGCGCCCTTGGGCCGGGAGGTGTAGAAGCGCTCGAACACCGTCTCCAGATTGTCGGGCGGCACGCCGGGGCCGTCGTCCTCGACCCGGATGCGGACCGGCAGATCGTCTTCGACGTCCTGCAGCGTCACGGCGACCGCGCCGCCGGCCGGGCTGAAGGACCGGGCGTTGTCGATCAGGTTGCGCACCACCTGGCCCAACGGGCCGTCGCGCCCCATCACCCGCATCGTGGTTTCGGTCGTGGCCAGAACGACCGGAATGTCGCCGGGCTTGGCGGTCGTCTCGTAAACCCCGACGATGTCGGCGATCAGGCGGTTCATGTCGACGGGGCGCGGCCGGTCGCGCGACAGTTCGGCGTCCAGGCGCGAAGCGTTGGAGATGTCGGTGATGAGCCGGTCCAGACGCCGCACGTCCTGCTGCAGCAGGGCCGTCAGCCGGTCGCGCTGATCGTCGGTCTTGACCAGGGGCAGGGTCTCCAGCGCCGAACGGATCGAGGTCAGCGGATTCTTGATCTCGTGCGACACGTCCGCGGCGAAGCGCTCGATCGCGTCCATCCGCGTCGACAGGGTGTCGGTCATCGATTCCAGCGAGCGGGCCAGATCGCCGATCTCGTCGCGCCGCTCCTCCAGGTCGGGCAGGGAGATGGCGCGCGCGCGCTGCAGCTTGACCTGGTCCGCCGCCGCCGAGAGTCGCAGGATCGGCCGCGCTACGAAGAGGTGCAACAGCAGCGACGCCAGCAGGTTCACCCCCAGCGCCACCAGGGCGAAGGGCACCAGGGCGCTGCGTTGCGCCGCCAGGATTTCGTCGACGTTGCCCGCCTCCAGCGTCAGCACGCCCAGCACCTGACGCACGTGGCGGATGGGCAGGGAGACGGACACCACGCGCTCCCCCTCCTCGTTGCGCCGCACGGTGGCCTGGGGTTCCCCGGCCAGGGCGCGCTCGACCTCGGCCTGGACCTGGCGGTCGGACTCGCGGGTCAGGGCCTGCTGGCGGGCCGCGCGCTTTTCCATCCCGGCCGGCGGCGGGGATCCGGCGGGACGCGCGGCCGGCAGCGGTTCGCCGGGAATGTTCTCGGTCACCTGATAGCTGTCGATCAGCGGCAGGCCGTTGATGTCGTACAGCCGCACCCGCTGTCCCTGGGGCACGAAATTGTCCCGCAGCCAAGCCGAGGCCTCGTAGGGGTCCAGTTCCGGGCTGGGGATGCCCCGGCTGATGCCCAGCTCGCCCAGCACGTTCGCCAGCAGCTCAGCCTGGACCGTGAGCGATTCCTGGCGCGCCTGGACCAGGCCCCGGTTCCATTCGTTCAGGGCCAGAGCCCCGCCGAACAGGATCAGCAGGCTGAGAAGGTTCAGCGCCAGGATGAAGCCGCCCAGCCGCGATCCGCCGAAGCGGAACCGCGACCGGCGGGGGGCGGCGTCGTCCTCAGGCTCGCGCCCGGCGGGATCAGCTTTCGCGGTAGCGGTAGCCGACGCCATACAGGGTCTCGATCGCGTCGAACTCGGGATCCACCACGCGGAACTTCTTGCGCATCCGCTTCACGTGGCTGTCGATGGTGCGGTCGTCGACATAGACCTGATCGTCGTAGGCGGCGTCCATCAGATTGTCGCGGCTCTTCACGAAACCCGGACGTTGGGCCAGGGCCTGGAGCAGCAGGAACTCGGTCACCGTCAGCTTGACCGGCTTGCCGTCCCAGGTGCTCTCGTGGCGGGCCGGGTCCATCGTCAGCTTGCCGCGCTTGATCGCCTTGCCGGAAATGTCGGCCGAGGGCTCGGCCTCGCCGCCGTCGGCGCCGGTCCGACGCAGCAGCGCCTTGACCCGTTCGATCAGCAAGCGCTGGCTGAAGGGCTTGTGGATGTAGTCGTCGGCGCCGAGGTTGAACCCCAGGATCTCGTCGATCTCCTCGTCCTTGGAGGTCAGCATGATGACCGGAATCTGCGAGGTCTGGCGCAGGCGGCGCAGCACCTCCATCCCGTCCATGCGCGGCATCTTGACGTCGAGGATGGCCAGATCCGGCGGCGAGCTCTCCAGGGCCGCAAGACCCGAGGCGCCGTCGTGATAGGCGGTGATCTTGTGACCGTGGCTTTCCAGCGCCAGCGAAACGGAGGCCACGATGTTCTCGTCGTCGTCGACCAGAGTGATGTTCGCCAAAGGCCTTATCTCCTGAACTTCGCCGTTCCCGCGAGCGAGAACGCACGACAAGCGTAACCGTTCGATCGCGTTGACATTAGGGCGATCTGAGATGGGCCGCCAGCCGGCGGTTTTCAACGCATCCGCCGCCGCAGCCGGACGGGCCTTGCGATTTTCGTCTGCAAACCTCGCCTTAAAGCCTTGCGGCGCAGGCTGGGGTCATGGCCGGCCCCATCCATTATGAAGTCTACGTCCGCAAGACCGCGCCCTCGGCCTGGTCGCTGCTGATCGCCACCGAGGACCGCAAGCACGCCATAGAGACGGCCGAGGACCAGATGGCGGACCGCCTGGCTGCGGCGGTGCGGGTCTGCAAGGAGACGCTGGACCCGGACACGATGGAGTTCAGCAGCCTGACGATTCTGGAACTCGGCGCGCCCGAGCCGAAGAAGAAGAAGGTCGCGGAGACCGCGCCGCGACCCGCCTGCGGCAGTCCGGCCGAGCTTTACGCCCCCCACGCGCGCGGTCTGATCGGGCGGGTGCTCGAGGATTGGCTGCGCCGGCAGGGCGCCACCGCGTTCGAGCTGCTGCACCGCCCCGACCTCGCGGAGCGGCTGGAGGCCTCGGGCGTGGAACTGCAGCACGCCATCCAGAAGGTCGCCGTGCCCGAAAGCCAGGCCACCGGTCAGGACCTGCACGGCATGATGCGGCACTACCAGAAGCTGTCCGAGCAGGCGATCGCCCAACTTCTGAAGGCGGGACGCGCGGGACTGTTTCCCGATCTGGCGGAACGGTCGGTGGCCGACCTGGCGCATCGGCTGGGCGGCGCGCCGGACCGGGCCTTCGTCATGGGCGGGGCGATCGCCGGCAGCCTCAGGGGCTGCAAGGGCGCGAGGGAACGGCTGGACCGGCTGATGGACCTGATGGAGGCCTCCCCGCCGGACGGGCCGCCGCGCGCCCTGGTCGTGGTTGCGGTCGAACAGATCGCCGCCGAAATGCTGGCCGTGCGCGCCAATCTATCGGAAATCCTGGGTCCTTCGCTGGATCAGGGCGCCAGTCTCGCCGCGGTGGTGCGCATGGTGGCGCCCCAGGAGGTGGACGCCGTGCTGTCGCGCGACCCGCGCATGGCGCTGATGACGCCCCCGATCGAGGGACCGGCCGCGCGCCTGGGCCAGCGACTGTCGGCGGGCGAGTTCCCGCTGTTGGCCGCGACCCTGGCCCGGATGGTGCTGCGCGAACTGTCCAGCGCTCGCCGGCTGCGCCCCAACGACCCGCAGGGCGAGATCGACATTCTGCGGGTCCTGGCCATGACGCTGACGGCGGCGTCCAGGCGGCTTCTGTCCCTGGACGAGGTGCAGGCCGCCTTCGTGGAGCGCTCCAAGTCGCTGATCACGGCGGACTTCGTCGCCGCCTACGTCAAGGACTGCCCCACCGTCCTGACCGAGGCCGAGCACCTGACCCGGTTGTGCGAGAATGTGACCGGCGGCGCCAACAAGCGGGCGGCCGCGCGCTGGCTGGCGGCCTGCGTGACCTCGCTGCGGTTCGAGACCGAGATGCGCCAGGCGACGCCGGGCGGGGCCAGCGCCTCGCAGAAGCTGGCGGTGCTGGCCCGGCTGCAGCGTTCGGTGCAGGCGGCCCAGCTGGGAGAGTTGGAGCAACGCCAGATCCAGGAAGCCATCGGCGCCGTCGGCGGCGCCCTGGAAGCCGACGTCGGCCTCAGCGCCCAGATCGCGCGCGCCGCGGTCGGTCCGGTTCAGAAGCTGACCGCCCTGCTGAGGCTCGCGGTGGGCGAGGCCGCGCCGCTGGGGCCGGCGGCCGATCGCGCCCGGACCGAGGCCGGCCGTCTTCTGCGCGCCCCCGCCACGCGCGCGGCGCTGGACCAGGCGCCCGAACAGGTGGCGGCCCTGCGAGGCCTGATGCAGTCCGCCGGCGTCGCCGCCTGAAGAGCGGTCAGTCGAAGATGTCGAAGATGCTGTCGCGCTTCTTCTTCTTGTAGCGGTAGCCGTCGTCGCGATACCGGTCGTCCTTGTAGCGCCGGTCGTCCTGATACGGGTGACCGCCCCAGGGCGGTGCCGGAGCCTGGGCCTGAGGATGGGCGGGCGCGGGCGCATGAGGCTGGACCGCCGGGGCGGAGGCGCGGCCTTCCTCGGTCGCCGAGGCCATCAGCTTCTCCAACTCGCCGCGATCCAGCCAGACGCCCCGGCAGGTCGGGCACATGTCGAACTGCACGCCGCCGCGCTCCAGGGTCTGCATGGCGGCGTCGTCGTTGGGGCACATCAGAAGAGGCATCGGGCGTCCTTGCGATCAAAAGGGGTCGGGGCGCCGGCGCGGCCCTTGGGGGGAAGGCGGGGCGCTGTGGCCCAACCGCGCGCGGCGCTCCCGAGCGGTCCGACATCGCGCCGCACCCGTCCGAGAGAGGGAAGGAGGTCCCGGATCGGCAACGGCGCCAGAGGGGCCCGTCCCGCCTCTCCAAGCTAGGCGCCCGCCGCGCGGCCCGCCATGCGTCGCGGCGCCACAGGGCCGCCGAGGGATCAGCAGGCCTGCCCTGCGGCCCAGCCCGACGACCAGGCCCATTGAAAATTGTATCCGCCCAGCCAGCCGGTCACATCGACCGCCTCGCCGATGAAATAAAGGCCGGGGACGCTCCGGGCCTGCATCGTCTGCTGGTCCAGGGCGGCGGTGTCGATCCCGCCCAGGGTCACCTCGGCCGTGCGATAGCCTTCCGATCCCACGGGCTTGACGCTCCAGGCGTTGATCGCCTGGTCCAGCCGTCGCAGCGCCTTGTCCGAGGCGTCGGCCAGATTGCCCGACACGCCCTCTCGCGCGCAGACGTATTCCGCGAGGCGACGCGGCACGATGTGCGCCAGGGCGTTGTGCGCCGCCTGGCGGCCGTTGTCGGCTCTTGCCGCCTTGAGCGTCTCGAACACGTCCAGCTCCGGCGCCATCGCGGCGACGATGGCCTCGCCCTCGCGCCAGTAGGAACTGATCTGCAGGACGACGGGTCCGCTGAGGCCGCGATGGGTGAACAGCATCGCCTCGTCGAAACGGGCCTTGCGCCCCTTGTCGGCCGGGGCCGAGGCGATCCGGGCGTCGACGGCCACGCCCGCCAGCGGCGCCAGGGTTTCCAGCAACCCCGCCTCGAAGGTCAGGGGGACCAGCGCCGGCCGGGTCTCCGTCACCCGGATGTCGAACCGGCGCGCGACGTCATAGGCCCAGCCGGTCGCGCCCATCTTGGGGATCGACTTGCCGCCGGTGGCCACGACCAGCGACGCCGCCGCGACTTCCGACCCGTCCGATAGGCCGACCGACCAGCCGTCGCCCGAGCGCGACAGCCGATCCACGCCGGTCTTCAGCCGCAGATCGACCCCCGCCTCGGCCATGTCGTCGGTCAGAAGGGCCACGATCTGCTTGGCGCTGCCGTCGCAGAACAGCTGGCCCAAGGAACGTCCGTTCTGGGTCTTCTCATGCCAGGCGATCCCGGCCCTGTCGACGCGCTTGATGAAGTCGTGCTGCGTGAAGCGCCGCAGCGCCGAGGTGGCGAACCGGGGATTCTCGCCCAGGAAGTTCGCCGGTCCGCAGCCCAGGTTGGTGAAGTTGCACCGACCGCCGCCGGAGATGCGGATCTTCTCGCCGGGCCGGGCCGCGTGATCCACGACCAACACCCGACGGCCGCGCCGGCCGGCCTCCACGGCGCACATCATGCCGGCGGCGCCGGCCCCGACCACCAGGACGTCGAACGACGCCCGGCTCACGAGACCGGCTCCGGACGGCGCGCCTCAGTAGCGGTAGTGTTCGGGCTTGAACGGCCCTTCGACCGGCACGGAGATGTAATCGGCCTGTTCCTTGTTCAGCACGGTCAGCTTGGCGCCCAGCTTGCCCAGGTGCAGGGCCGCGACCTTTTCGTCGAGGCGCTTGGGCAGGGTGTAGACCTTGGTCTCATAGGCCGACTTGTTGGTCCAGAGCTCGATCTGGGCCAGCGTCTGGTTGGTGAAGGACGCCGACATCACGAAGGACGGGTGGCCCGTCGCATTGCCCAGGTTCACCAGGCGGCCCTGCGACAGCAGGATGATCTTGTTGCCGTCCGGGAACTCGACGTGGTCGACCTGGGGCTTGATCTCGTCCCACTTGAAGTTCCGCAGGCCGGCGACCTGGATCTCGGAATCGAAGTGGCCGATGTTGCAGACGATGGCGTTGTTGCGCATCCGGCGCATGTGATCGACGGTGATCACGTCCTTGTTGCCGGTGGCCGTGACGAAGATGTCGGCCTTGTCGCAGACGTCGTCCAGGGTCTGGACGTCATAGCCTTCCATCGCCGCCTGCAGGGCGCAGATCGGGTCGATCTCGGTGACGATCACGCGGGCGCCGCCCTGGCGCAGCGAGGCGGCCGAGCCCTTGCCCACGTCGCCATAGCCGCACACCACCGCGACCTTGCCCGACAGCATGACGTCGGTGCCGCGGCGGATGGCGTCGACCAGGCTCTCACGGCAGCCGTAAAGGTTGTCGAACTTGGACTTGGTGACACTGTCGTTGACGTTGATGGCGGGGAAGGGCAGCTCGCCGCGTTCCGACATCTGATACAGGCGGTGAACGCCCGTGGTCGTCTCTTCCGACACGCCGCCGATAGCGTCGCGGATGGCGGAATAGAAGCCGGGCTTCTCCTTCAGATACCGCCTCATTACCTTGAAGAGGGCCTCTTCTTCCTCGTTCTGCGGGTTGTCGAGGACGCTGGCGTCCTTCTCGGCCTTGGGACCCAGCACGCACAGCAGGGTGGCGTCGCCGCCGTCGTCCAGGATCAGGTTCGGATAGCCGCCGTCGGCCCATTCGAAGATCTTGTGGGCGTAGTCCCAGTACTCTTCCAGCGTCTCGCCCTTGATCGCGAACACCGGCGTGCCGGCGGCGGCGATGGCGGCGGCGGCGTGGTCCTGGGTCGAGAAGATGTTGCACGAGGCCCAGCGCACTTCGGCGCCCAGGGCTTCCAGCGTCTGGATCAGCACCGCCGTCTGGATGGTCATGTGCAGGCTGCCGGCGATGCGGGCGCCCTTCAGGGGCTGTTCGGCGCCGAACTCGTCGCGCAGGGCCATCAGGCCCGGCATCTCGGTCTCGGCGATCGCGATTTCCTTCTTGCCCCAGTCGGCCAGGCCAATGTCGCGGATGATGTAGTCGGTCATGGCTGGACTCCCGGCCGTTCGAGCTTCGTATGGCCGCCCTATAGCCCGCCGCCGCTCGCTGGGCAACGAAGGCATAAGGATATCCTTATGCGATGCCGCTGCGACCTTAACCGTCCGTAAAACCCTTCCGTCTATGCGGATATTCGCCGTGACGGGGGCGTCCGGCCGATTTGAACGAGCGTCCGCATGACCCAGTCCCTCCACCTGCGCGCCGCATTCGCGGGCCTGTCCGCGCGGAGCCCCGCCTATGCGGCCCTGGGCTCCATCATTCGCGAGGCCCTGCCGCGAGCGCTGGACGCCTTTTACGAACGCGTGCGCGCCACGCCAGAGACCCGCCGCTTCTTCCGCGACGACGCCCAGATGCAGGGCGCCAAGTCCGCTCAGGTCGGCCACTGGGACGCGATCGTCGCGGGGCGCATCGACGCCGACTACGCCGCCGCCGTCACCGCCATCGGGCGCACCCACGCCCGCATCGGCCTGGAGCCGCGCTGGTATATCGGCGGATACGGCCTGGTGATGGCCGAACTGATCCGCGCCGTCGTCGGCCGGCCCCGGCCGCGCTTCGCCGGCGCCGCCCATGATCGCCAGACCGCCGAGGGCCTGGCCGAACTGACCCAGCGGGCGATGCTGGACATGGACCTGGCCATCTCGACCTATCTGGACGCCCTGCAGGCCGAACGGGATCGCGTCGCCGCCGCCAAGGCCGAGGCGGACGCGCGTCAGCAAGCCGTCGTCGCCGCCCTGGGCCAGGCGCTGAAGACCCTGGCGGACGGCGATCTGACGGCCCGCATCCACCAGGACTTTCCGTCCGAATACCGGTCCCTGCGAGACGACTTCAACGCCGCT
Organism: Brevundimonas albigilva; assembly: GCF_023573565.1. NCBI lineage: Bacteria > Pseudomonadati > Pseudomonadota > Alphaproteobacteria > Caulobacterales > Caulobacteraceae > Brevundimonas > Brevundimonas albigilva. The sequence continues at coordinate 175,918 of NZ_CP097649.1, read as the reverse complement.
TCCGACAGCCTGCGCCGCGCCTTCACCGCCGTGGCCGACAGCGTCGCCTCCGTCCGCACCGGCTCGGAGGAACTGGCCGCCGCCTCCGATGACCTGGCCAGCCGCACGGAGCGGCAGGCCGCCGGGCTGGAACGCACCGCCGCCACCGCCGAGGAGATCGCCGAGGCGGTGTCGCGCACCGCCGGCGGCGCCCAGGACACGGCCGAGGCCGTCGCCGAGGTGCGCCGCGACGTGTCCGACGGCGGCGAGGTGGTGCAGGAGACCACCGACGCCATGGCCGCCATCCGGGATTCCTCGGTCGAGATCGGCCGGTTCACCTCCCTGATCGACGAGATCGCCTTCCAGACCAATCTTCTGGCCCTGAACGCGGGGGTCGAGGCGGCCCGCGCGGGCGAGGCCGGGCGCGGCTTCGCCGTGGTCGCCCAGGAGGTGCGCGCCCTGGCCCAGCGCTCCGCCGAGGCGTCCGGCGAGATCCGCACCCTGATCGCCACCTCCGCCGAACAGGTCGCGCGCGGCGTCGCCCTGGTCCAGCGGGCCGGCGAATCCCTGGACCGCATCGGCGGGCGGGTGGCCGCCGTCGACGACCTGGCCGGGGGAATGGCCGCCGCCGCGCGTCAGCAGGCCGATCGCCTGGCCGAGGTCCGCCAGGCCCTGAGCCAGTTGGACGAGATCACCCAGCAGAACGCCGCCATGACCGAACAGGCCACCGCCGCCAGCCGGCAGTTGGCCGGCGAAGCCGAGACACTGGCCCGGCAGGTCGAGGCGTTCCGGCTGGAGGCCGCGACGCCAGGCGGTTGGGTCCAGGCCGCATGAGGCGTTTCTTAACGGGGTCGCGCTAGGGTCGCCGCATGGATCGCCGCGCCCTCATCGGCCTCGCCGCCGTCGCCCTGACCCCCGCCGCCGTGGCCCCCGCCGCCGCCAAGGCCTCGTCCGGGGGGGCGCCCGCGTCGGCAGACACCTACTTCCGTCTTCCCGTCGTCACCGCCAGCCTGCTGTTCGCCAACGGAAGGCGCGGCGTGCTGTCGATCGAGACCGGCCTGGACGTCCCGGACGCCGCCCTGCGGACGCGGGCGCAACAGTCCCAGCCGCGCCTGCGCGCCGCCTTCAACACCGCCGCCCAACGCTTCGCCAACAGCCTTCGCCCGGGCATGGCCCCCAACGTCGATCAGCTCGCCGGCGAACTTCAGGCCGCCGCCAACGCGACCCTGGGCCGTCAGGGCGCACGCGTGCTGCTGGGCACGGTGATGGCGGTCTAGAGGAACGAGTAGGGGTCGACGTCCACCGTCAGGCGCACCGAGCCGGGCGCCTTCACCCGGCCCAGCCAGGCGCGCAGAAAGGCCTGGATGTCCACATCCCGGTCCGCCCGCACCAGCAGACGCTTCCGGCGCCGTCCGCGCACCAGGGCCAGGGGCGCGTCGGCCGGGCCATAGACCTCCAGCCGCTCGGCGTTGGGGATGGCCTGGGCCAGGTCGGCGGCGACCTTCTCCACCGCCGCCGCGTTCTCGCTGGACAGGATGATCGCCGCCAGCCGGCCATAGGGCGGAAGCGACGCGATTTCGCGCTCGGCCGTCTCGGCCTCCACGAAGGCGTCGCGGTCGCCTGCGGCCAGGGCCTGGAGCACCGGATGCTCGGGCGTCCAGGTCTGCAGCAGGGCGCGGCCCGGCTTGTCGGCGCGCCCGGCCCGGCCGGTCGCCTGGGCCAGCAGCTGATAGGTCCGCTCGGCCGCGCGCAGGTCGCCGCCGCGCAGGCCCAGGTCGGCGTCCACCACCCCCACCAGCGTCAGGCCGGGAAAGTTATGCCCCTTGGCCGCCGCCTGAGTGGCGACAAGGATGTCGATCTGGCCGTCCGTCATGCTCTGGATCAGGGCGCGCGCCGACTTGCCGTCGGGCACGGTGTCGGAGCTGAAGACGGCGACGCGGGCCTCCGGGAACAGCTGGCGCACCTCTTCTTCCACCCGCTCCACGCCCGGTCCGACCGAAACCAGCGAATCCTCGGCCCCGCACGAGGGACACAGCTTGGGACGCGGCATGGAGAAGCCGGTCAGGTGGCAGACCAGGCGGCCGGTGTAGCGATGCTCGACCAGCCAGCTGTCGGTGTCCGGCGCCGTCAGCCGGTGGCCGCAGGCGCGGCACAGGACGACCGGCGCATAGCCGCGCCGGTTCAGGAACAGCAGGGTCTGCTCACGCCGGGCCAGCGTCTCGCCGATCGCCTGGCGCAGCGGCTGGGACAGCCAGGTCTGGGGATCGGGCGGGCTCTGGCGCAGGTCCAGCAGCTGGATGTCGGGCAAGACCGCCGCCCCGTGCCGCGCGCGCAGCTTCAGCCAGCCGTAGCGGCCCTGGCGCGCGTTCCACAGCGTCTCCAGCGACGGCGTCGCCGAGGCCAGGACCACCGCCGCCCCCTCGATCCGCGCGCGCGCCACCGCCAGGTCCCGGCCGTGATAGACCAGCCCCTCCTCCTGTTTGAACGAGCTGTCGTGCTCCTCGTCCACCACCACCAGGCGCAGGTTCACGAAGGGCAGGAACAGGGCCGAGCGTGCGCCGACCACGATGTTGCAGCGCCCGGCGACCACCGCCTCCCACACCTGGCGACGGCGCGGCGGGGCGACGCCCGAATGCCATTCGGCCGGCGCCGCGCCGAACCGGGCCGTGATCCGCTCGATCACCGCCTGGGTCAGGGCGATCTCGGGCAGCAGGATCAGGATCTGCGCCGCCGGATCCGCGCGCAGGGCCTCGGCCGCCGCCTCCAGATAGGTCTCGGTCTTGCCCGAGCCGGTCACCCCGTCCAGCAGGAAGGGCCGAAAGGCGCGCGCCATCACGCCCTCGGCCATCGCCTGGGCGGCCGCCGCCTGGTCCGCATTCAGGCTGGAGGGCGCATGGTCCGGGTCCGGCGGGTCGAAGGCGGCCTGGGCCGACACCTCGAAGATCTCCAGCACCCCCTCGTCGACCAGGCCCTTGACCACGCCCGACGAAACGCCGGCCGCGCGCGCCAGGTCGGCCGCCGTCAGGGCGCGGTCGCCCAGCGCCGCCAGCACCGCCGTCCGGGCCGGGGTCGCGCGGGCCGGCTGGCGCTCGCCGACGCGGCGCACCCGCCGTTCGGGCCGGGGGGGCGGCGCGCGCAGGCCCTTCAGCGCGGTCGCGGCCATCTCGCCCGGCGCAGCCAGGGTCCAGCGACCGGCCCATTCGACAAAGTCCACCGTCGAGGGCGGCAGCGCCGGATCATCCAGCACCGCCTCCACCGCCTTCAGCCGCCGGTTCGATCCCGTGGTCTCGAACACTTCCGAGACGATCCCGCGCATCAGCCGCGGCCCCAGCGGCACGGCCACCTGGTCGCCGCGCGCCACGACCATCTCGTCCGGCACGGCGTAGTCGAACGCCTCCGGCACCGGCAGGGGAATCAGGACCGAGGCGACTTTCACCGAACCGCGCCCTCGGCTATGACGCCGCCCATGAAACTCTTTCTCGACACCGCCGACGTCGCCGTCATCAAGGACATGGTCCCCACCGGAATGGTGGACGGCGTCACCACCAATCCGTCGCTGATCGCCAAGTCGGGTCGGAACATCGCCGAGGTCATCGCCGAAATCTGCGCCCTGGTCGAGGGCCCGATCTCGGCCGAGGCCGTCTCGCTGGATTTCGAGACCATGGTCAAGGAAGGCGACAAGCTGGCCGCCATCGCCCCGAACGTGGTCGTCAAGCTGCCCCTGACCTGGGACGGGCTGCGCGCCTGCCGCGTCTTCACCGACAAGGGGATCAAGACCAACGTCACCCTGTGCTTCTCGGCCGCCCAGGCCCTGATGGCCGCAAAGGCCGGCGCGACCTTCGTCTCGCCCTTCGTCGGCCGGCTGGAGGACCACGGCGCCGACGGGATCGCCCTGCTGGAGGAAATCCGGGTTCTGTACGACGTGCACGGCTTCGAGACGCAGATCCTGGCCGCCAGCCTTCGCAACGTCGGCCACGTCGCCGCCGCCGCCGTGGCCGGGGCGGACGCCGCCACCTTCGGCGCCGACACCTTCAAGGCCCTGGTAAAGCACCCGTTAACCGACAAGGGGCTTGATGCCTTCATGGCTGACTGGGGCAAGACCGGGCAGTCCATACTGTAATCGTCGCCCTTCCCGGAGAGGTCTGTTGAGCGGCTCATTGGACCTTTTCGCGACGTCGGAAACGGACGGAGCGGCCGCGCTTCACTGGCCCGACGTGCGGGCCTGGCTTCAGGCGCACCCGCAGACCCTGCTGGACGACCGCTCCCTGCTGGAGGAAGTGGGCCTGCGCCCGCACGGTCGCAACGTCGTCGACTTCGGCGCCGCGGCCCTGACCCGGCTGGAAGCGGTCGCCGAGCGCGAGGCCGGCGCCCGTCGCGAACTGGAGATGATCGCCCGCGCCAACTTCGCCGCCCAGACCCAGACCCATGTCGCCACCCTGGACCTGATGGAGGCGCGCAATCACTCCGACTTGGGGCGTCGCCTGGATGCGGCGGCGCAGGGGCGGTTCGGCCTGGCCGGCGCCGCAATCGCCCTGGAGAAGCCCGGCGGCGTGCCGTTCGGCTGGCGCGTGCTGGAGCCCGGCGGCGTCGACGCCCTGCTGGGCGAGCATGGCCTGGCCTGGCTGGGACCGCATTTCGAAGGCCTGGACCTGTTCGGCGCCGCCGCCGACCAGGTGCGGTCCGTGGCATTGATCCGCATGGCGCCCCAGCTGACGCCGGGCGAGCCGCCGCGCCCGGCCCTGTGCGCCTTCGGCTCGCTGGAGGACGAGGGCTTCACCCCCGCCATGGGCTGCGAGCTGGCCGCCTTCCTGGCGCGCGTCGTCGAACGCATGGCCGAGCGTTGGCCGGTGCTGAACTGAACCGATGACCGCCGCCGAGGCCCTGTCCGCCTGGCTGGCGCACCTGGCGCACGAGCGTCGCCTGTCGCCACGCACGCTGGAGGCCTACGGCCACATCGGGCGGCTGTACCTGGCCTTCCTGGAGCGTCATCGCGGCGGACCGCAGTCGCTGGCGGACCTGACGACGGTCACGGCCGCCGAGGTGCGCGCCCACATGGCCGAGCGGCGATCCGGGGATCGTCCGCTGGGCGCCCGGTCGCTGAGCCAGAGCCTGTCGGCGATCCGGAGCCTTCACGCCTTCCTCGACCGCCGCCTGGATGCGCCGGCGCCGCAACTGGCCCTGGTGCGCGGTCCGCGCATCAAGCCGTCCCTGCCCCGCCCCGTCACCGAGGACCAGGCGCGCGGCCTGCTGGAGGAGCCCGAGGCCGACCCCGACGCCGATCCGTGGGAGGCCGCGCGCGACCGCGCCGTCCTGACCCTGCTCTACGGCTGCGGCCTGCGCATCTCGGAGGCCCTGTCCCTGACCCGCGCCGACGCCCCCCTGGCCGAGACCCTGCGGATCGTCGGCAAGGGATCCAAGACGCGGATGGTCCCCGTCCTGCCCGCCGTGCGGATGGCGGTCGACGACTATCTGGCGCGCCAGCCCTTCGCCCTGACGCCCGAGGACGCCCTGTTCCGCGCCCGGCGCGGCGGCCCGCTCAGCCCGCGCCACGTCCAGGCCTCGGTGCAGCGCCTGCGCGGCCGGCTGGGCCTGCCCGAGCGCACCACGCCCCACGCCCTGCGCCACAGCTTCGCCACCCACCTGCTGGGCGCCGGCGCCGACCTGCGTTCGATCCAGGAACTGCTGGGCCACGCCAGCCTGTCGACGACCCAGAAATACACCGGCGTCGACGCCGAACGCCTGCTGGGCGCCTATGCGGCCGCCCATCCGCGGGCCTAGCGCGCCATTCAGAGCGCCGGAACGGTCCTTTCGGGCTGGCGCGGCGGCGTGCGCGAGGCGTTGTCCGGGCTCAGCAGGTTTCGTCCCAGGGCCTGGCCCGATCCGTTCACGGGAAAGCTGATCGGAAGCGGACAGTTGTTCTGGTCCCGGCGGTCCAGCAGCAGGTATCGCCGCACCGCCTGCGGCCGGACCGATCGGTCCAGCAGACTGGGCAAGGCCGCCGACCGATCCTGCGGCTCCAGCCCCGCCCGCGTCGTCTCCGACGGACATCGCGCGGGCGTCTGGCCGAGATTGGGCACGAGGGCGACCTGAAGCGACAGGCTCAGCACGACGGCGGTCAGCATGACCTCTCTCCTTGCGGCTGCCGCCAGCCTACACCCGCAACCGAAGATTGATCAATCGCCGCCCGCTCAGATCGCCCGGACCGCGCCCCCGTCCAGCCGGATCAGCGAGCCGGTGATGTAGGCCGCCAGCGGGCTGGCCAGGAAGGCGGCGGTCGCGCCGAATTCCTCGGGCGTGCCGATGCGGCCGACCGGGATCGACTTCACCGACTCGGCGCGCGCCTGTTCCGGCGTCACGCCCGCCCGCTCGGCCGCCGCCTGGTCCAGCCGCGCGATGCGCGGCGTGTCGATCCGCCCGGGCAGCAGGGTGTTGACCGTCACCCCGTCGGGGCCGACCTCGCCCGCCAGGGTCTTGGCCCAGGCCGCGATCGAGGCGCGCAGGGTGTTCGACACCCCCAGCGCCGCCGACGGCTCCACCACCGTGATCGAGGCGACGTTCAGGATGCGCCCCCAGCCCTCGGCCCGCATCGCCGGCAGGACCCGGTCGGTCAGGCGAAAGACCGACAGCACCATCGATTCGAAATGATCGCGCCAGACCTGGGGATCCAGGCCCGACACGCCCGACGGCGGCGGCCCGCCGGTGTTGTTCAGCAGGATCTGGATCGCCCCGCCCAGCCGGTCCTCGGCCGTGTCGACGGCCTTCAGCAGCGCGGCGTGATCGGCCAGGTCGGCGGCGGCGACCACCGCCCGCCCCGGCCCGGAGGCGTTCAGCGCCTCGGCGGTCGCCTTCAGCCGGGCCTCGTCGCGCGACAACAGGGCCACGTGGGCGCCTTCCGCCACCAGGGCGGCCGCCACGGCGCGGCCCAGGCCGCTGGAACCGCCGCAGACCAGGGCGCGCCTTCCGGCGAGTTGCAGATCCATGGCCGTCTCCTCGTCGTCGTCGGGGCCGCCTCATATCGGCCGCACCGGGCCGACGCGCAACGCCCCGTTAACCGGCGAGGCGCAACCTCGATCCCGTGCGGCCGCCAGCGCCGTGGGACAGGCCGGGGAGGGCCCGCCCGTGTCGACCAAGATGACCTCCAGCATCCGCCGCTACAGCGATCATTTCGAGCCGCAGGACGCCGATCCCCAGGAGCAGCGCCGCCTGCGCGGCCAGCTGGAGCAGATCGACTACGCCGCCTATGTCGCCAACAAGGAGGTGATCGCCCAGTCGCTGACCGGCCTGGACGCCGCCTCGCTGCAGAAGCTGGCCGTCGTGACCGCCCAGGCCCGCGCGAAGTGGGTGGCCGAGGCCCTGCGCCTGGCCCACTCCGGCTCGCCCGTGACCCCCGACCAGGCCGCCCGCCTGACCGCCGCCCGCACCGCCTATGACGAACTGGTCGAAGCCTACGAAGCCCTGCGCCGCCTGGTCGAACGCGGCTACGTCGTGCTGCGCTGATTGTCTGAAAACCGCCTGGTGGAGCCGAGGGGACGGCCGTGTGGTCGCTTTCGTCGGTCATGGTGGCAGTGCGCGACTCGGTTGGTTAGGAGATCGCCAAGGCTCTGATCGGACGCGGAGAAGGTCAACGTGTGGAAGCTGGATCATGTCGTCCCGGCGTCCGATGTTGACGCCGAGGAGCAGCGGCTCGCCGATGTGCTGTCCAAGGCGGGCTACGACGTCAGGAAGCTGTCGCTAAACGCGCTGGCGCAGCAGGTGCTGGCCGAGCGGGCGAAGGCGGTAGTGATGGCTATCGGTATCCAGCCGTCGAACTGGCCGCACTACCCGCTCGGCAATGGCGGCGTCGAGGTGCGCTTCCAGTTCAGCCGCGAGGAAGATCAGGTGAACGCAAAGCTGGCGCTGGCTTAGGCCTACGGCAGGGGCACGATAGTCCGCCCATCAGGTCGGCCTATCGCTGATCGGTCCCGCCAATCTGCGGCTCTGCATCTTGGTCGAGCACTTCGGCTTTCTCGCGCAGATGGCTCGCAGCGGCATGCATGAGCGCATCAACACCTTGCCTCCAGACGGGTGGAATTTTGGAACTTCCTTGAAGTGCGGCGATTTTCAAACCGCACGTTATCAGGAGAAAAACCGTGGCCGACAAAACCCTCGACGACCTTTTCCACGACACCCTCAAGGACATCTATTACGCCGAGCGGAAGATTCTGAAGTCGCTGCCGAAAATGGCGCGCGCGGCTCAAGATCCGCAACTCAAGGCCGCTTTCGAAAAGCACAAGGATCAGACTGAAGGCCAGATCGAGCGCCTTCAGCAGGTGTTTGAGATCATCGGAAAAGCACCGCGCGGCAAGACGTGCGACGCCATCGAGGGCATCCTCGCCGAGGGCGATGAGATCATGGAGGAATACAAAGGCACGCCTGCTCTCGACGCCGGTCTATTGGCCGCCGCGCAGGCGGTGGAGCACTACGAGATCACTCGCTACGGCACACTGCGCCGCTGGGCCAACGTGCTTGGTTTGAAGGATGCGGCCAAGCTCCTCGAAGAGACGCTCAACGAAGAGTCGCAGACGGACGAAGACCTGACCACCATCGCCGATGCGGCGGTCAACAAGGACGCCCTCGCCTCCAAGTCCTGATCTCGTGGGGTGGAGGAGGGGGCGGATAAAACGCTGCCTTCTCCACGCCCGACTGACTTCCGATCCTTGCCCGGAGGGTCAGCCCCCAAGGGTCGCCCGACCGGTCTGGAGGTTCTGGTTAGGCTCCAAACTGGTGGCGAACGTCACGCGACGACTACATGGTCGTTGAAACGCGATTGGACGGCCGCTGGTCTGGTCGTCGAGGTTTCATTCCCGGTTCAGCCCGTGGCCTCGTCCGCCTGACGGAAGTTCGACCGGCAGAGCGCACACAACGCATTGGTCAGCGACCGACCCTCAAGCTGCGCCCGGATGCCCGTGAAGCCTTCGCGTTTGAGGGCTGCGGCGATCTCGCGAAGGTCACGGCACGAACCGCTTTCGGCGAGTTGATAGGCACGTTCGAGGCAGGTGGGTCGGCTTGACATAGTGAAGGTCTCGGCAGGGCAAGAAGTCCGTCAGGATGCGGTCTCGGCTCACGTCGTCAAGCGGCGTAGCTTATTTGCATCGACGCTCGCGACGGCCTTCCTAAACCGTCTCCAGAGACCGCTTGATGGTCGTCACAGTGGTCGTGGAGGCCCGGTGAAGTCGGGCTGTGGCGCGGATGCCCTGACCGTTGATCAACGATTTCCTGATCGCTTCCACACGGTCGTCAGGCATGGGTTTTCGACCGCTCTTCTTGGTCGTGCGACGAAGCCCGGAAAGCACGCGCTCCCTATGGATGGCTCGTTCGAATTCGGCGAACACGCCCAACATCGAAAACATCATCCGACCAGATGACGTCGAGGTATCGAGGCCCTGCGTGTGAACGTAGAGGTCCACGTTCTTGGTCTGGATATCGCCAAGGAAGTGGATCAGGTCGGGCAAGGATCGGCCAATCCGGCAGACGGAAAAGCACGCGATCAGATCAAAATCCCTGCGTGCCACACCCTTCAGCAGGTTGTCGAAGCCGGGCCTCTTCTCACGCCCCTTGGCCCCCGAGATGCCCTCGTCGAGGAAGGTGGCCACGATCTCCCAGTCCTGCCGCTCCGCGACGGCTCGCAGATCGCGAAGTTGGTTCTCCACGGTCTGGTTTTTGTCAGCCGTCGAGACGCGACAGTAGAGGGCCACGCGCTTGGTCAGGGGTGTTCTCCGATCTGGCGTTGGGAGAACAGACTCTCACGGATCGGCCGGGCGTCAACGAGAAGGCGCGCGATCTCCGTCCAGCGGCACGACGAACATCCGGCTGTAGCCATGGTGGCCGTCGCTCGTCGGGAAGACCACGAAGTCCTCGCCCGCGTGATCGACGGCCTCGCGCACCAGAGCGCTGAACTCCTCCAGACGGTCAGGCTTGCCGACCAGAGAGAAGCCATCGTTCTCGGCCTTCACCTCGCAAGCCGGGGTGCCTTGGATCAGTTTGTCGAGCAGCCTCCGCATGCCCAGAGAAGAACACCGGTCTTTGGGGCGGTCAAGATGCGCTCCCCGTCTTCGGAAACGGATGGAAGCGGGCACATCGACGGGCGGCTCTGAAGGCCCGTGTTTCCGGGGCGCGAGACAATCGGATTCCGGGGGTGTTTGGGAGAACGCCCTCCAACCCGTTCGTGGCGTGCTTGATCGGCCTTCGGCCTCATCACCTGAATTCTCTGGCGCCGACGAGATCAAATCGACCGAAGGCCAATCGCCGGTCGAAGGCGAGCGGCTCGTCCGCGACGACATCGACCAAGGCGAACGACGCCGTGACCGACAGGGAGCGGCTCGTCCAGATCAACCCGATCAGGCTGAAGCCTCCCGCGCCAATCTGCCGGTCGCCCGCTGAAGCGGTCACCCGATCCGGGCGAGTCTCCCATGGCCTTCGTTCCCCCGCCTCGCTGCCGCTCGTCTCCTCCACGAAGCCCAGCCCCGGCTCACCCGGATAATTCTCTGTCGAGGTCATTGGTCCCGGCTCCTCGTCGAGAACCCATCCTCCACAACCCGTTCGCACCTTTCTCTATAAGCACGCTGCGAACGGGTTGCCCTTGAACCCTTCTTTCACTCCGTTCGGGCCACAGGGTCGAGGAGGATAAGCTTGAGCGTGAAGGACAACGGCGTGGCGAAGATGAAGGTGACCGTGCTTACCGGGCTATGATTTCGGCTCCCATGGCCAGCCGCCATAATGCTTCCAAGCGTTGTGCTCCTCCGCTCGGGTATCTGGACAAGCCGCTGCGCGAGCACGGGCTGCTTCAGGCCATCGCGCGGACCAATCGGACATGCTCGATCAAGCGACCGGACGGCTTGACCGTCGATAAGCCGCACGGCCGGATCGTGGACTACATCGGGGTCACCCAGCACCTCGACGACGCCCTGTCGTCCTATCGCGCCGACGATGTGCAGAACGCGCTGCGCGATCTCGACCTGCTGCGTCGCGACCTGCGGAAAACCTATGCCGAGTTCAAGCGTCAGCTTCGGCTTCTCGGCCTCGTCGGCATGGACGAGAAGGCCGCCGCCTACGCCATCGAGAAGCTGGTGGCGGATGGCCGCGAAGACGACTGGTTCGAGCTTCAGCGGCTGGGTCGCCACTTCGTGCGGACCTATGGCGACCTCTCGCCCGATCCGGCGATCCTCGACTTCACCGAGGACATGAAGTGGGCCGCGACCTTCCTGCGGCTGGCGCAGCAGGGGATCACCAAGGACGAGAGCCTCGATCACCTGACTTACTCGGGAAAGATCAGGGACATGCTGGAGGAGCACGTTCGGGCCACCGGCCTGACCACGACCGTCCGCCTCCGCAACATCACCGATCCCGACTTTAAGGACGACTTCCAGACCGAGGAGAAGTCGGAAGAGGAGCTTCATGAGGCGTTCGTGCGGAAGGCCGCCGAACTGAAGCGCGTGACCCGCGAACTGGTCGATAAGAACCCGGCCCAATACGGCCGCTTCTCCAAGCGGGTGCTGGAGATCATCCGTCGCTTCGAGGAAGGACAGATCGCCGCCGCCGAAGGCCTCAAGGACTTCGAAGACCTGACCGGCGGCATCGACGCCGAGGCGGGCGCCCATGAAGAACTGGGCATGGACGAGCGCGCCTTCGCCATCCTGCGGATCATGGAGCCGCATGCGCCCGACTCCGACCACTCGCCTCGATGCGCGACCTGCTGGAAGCTGGCCGGAAATACCGAAACTGCCTCGCTCACCGGCTGGCCGACGTGGCGGCGGGAAAGATGGCCATAGGTGAGTTTCGCGGAGAATGCCTCGTGGAGTTCCGGCCCCTGACCCAAGGGACGGGCTGGCTGCTGCGCGACGTCCACATCGAGCGCAATAGTCCTGTCCCGCTGGCCTTAATCGGAGAGGTGGAGGCCAAGTGCGACGCTCTCGGCATTCCCCGCATCGAGGAGACGGGCGGCGGCGACGGTTGGAAGAGCTACCGCCGGTTCACGCACGAGTTGGACTGGGGGTGATTGGGGGTAGCTGAAGTCGGTTCCCTTTTCGGCGCCCCCTCGGCATGGTGCTCACGACATGCCTTCGTCGATTCACACAAACCGGTCAGCACTTCAGGCCGTTCAAGCCGTGAACTCGGCGGGCCGCGACCTCAAGGCCGCGCACAACCGAATTTCTACCGGCTTCAAAGTCGGCGGCGCGAAGGACAACGGCGCAATTTTCGCCGTTGCTTCCGCGATGCGGGCTGAGTCTGGCGGTTGGGGCGTTGTGGCGACGGGACTGAATCGCGTCCAATCCATTACCGACGTCGCCCTGATGGGCGCAGAGCGCATCAGCGAACTGCTTGGAGAACTCCAGCAGCACGCTGTAGCCCTCAACGACTCGCTTTCCGCCACCGCCCGGCAAGCGGTGATCGATCAGATGACCGGGATGATCGCCGAGATCGACAGGATCGCTCGCTCGACCGAGTTCGACGGGATCAACCTCTTAACCGGCAGGCCGACCACGGTCACGACCACGACCACCACCTATGGGTTGCCCTCGACCCCGCTTTCGCAGCCCGCCTTTCCGCAAATGGCCGCTCTGCCGCCGGGGTCATTCTCCTCGACGACAAGCTCCGTGAGCTACTCGCTCCCGGTTTCCCCACTCACACCGCCAACCTTCGACGCGGCGGTCGCATCGATCTCTGGCTCGAACAGTCAAACGGTCGTCGCGGATGCCGGAGCGACGGCCGGGCGCGTGAGTCTGCTGCTCGATGCTTATGGTGCGCCTGACGTCGTGGAGATTTGGCAGAATGGCGTGCGGGTCGCAGCCTCCGGCCAGCCTTCCGCACCAAACGGCGATCCCGTCGCGGCCGGAACGGCGGTGACGGGGCCAAACATCCTAAGCTTCGACTATGATCCGGCGAAGGGGCAGGCCCTCGAATTCCGGTTCAATGAAGGACTGAGCGTCACTGGCACCGCATGGACGGTGGGAGGTCTAATCCTTCAAGACCCCAGCGAACCGCCCCCAACGGCGGTCCAGACGTCCACCCCGACCGGAACTCTGCAAACGACAGCAGCTTTCGATCCGCCGTTGGCGTCCGCAAACCCCGAGCAGGTCGCCGTCGCCTTAGATGAGAAGCCGAGCGGCGTAGCGACTTCTTATGGCTTTTCGGCTGGCGCCGTAGCCGGTCGCATCGACATGGTGTTCGACGCCTTCGACATCCCTGACACAGTTGAAGTCTGGCAGGGCGGCGCCCGTATCGCCGCTTCAGGACGGACCTACACTCCCGGCGGCGCGGCCGTTGGTTCGGGCGTGCCGATCACGGGTCAGAACGTCATCTCGTTCGACTACGATCCAGCCAAGGGAGCGTTAGATGTGCGCTTCAACGACGCTGGCGCCGACAGCGACAGCGGGTGGGTCGTAGGAGCCATATCGCTCAGTCCGCTCGGCTCGCCCGTGACGACGGCGAGCGCGGTTGTCTCGTCCTTCCAATCGGCGGGATTCGGTCCGCTCAATCTTGATGTGTTCACCACGCCTTCTGGGGAGACCATGCGGGTGTCCTCGCGTGATCTCACAGCCAGCGGTCTGGGTCTCGATCCAATGGACTTCACTGACCCGAAAGTGACGCTCGGCCGAGTTAAGACCGCTCTCAATCGGGCCACGGACTCATCCGCCTACTTCGGCAATCGCAACGTCTCCCTTGGTCGTGCTGCGCTTTTCGCCGTGAAGTCCCGTGATGCGCTGGACGCGGGCATCGGGAACCTCGTGGACGCCGACCTCGCGAAGGAATCCGCAAAACTCCGAGCGGCGCAGATCAGACAGGAGTTGGCGACACAAACGCTCTCTATCGCCAATGGCCAACCACAGTGGCTTCTCAGCCTGTTCAGGCCGGATTGAGCTACGGTCGCATTCGGAGTTCGTGTTTGGTGGCTGTCTGCTCAAGTAGCAGCATCATCGGGGAAGCCTCCAGTGCGTCGGCCAATGCCGACACCGTTTTCAGCCGAGGATTGGCACGACCCTGCTCGATCAGGCTGACGTAGCCAGTGCTGAGACCAGCACGCTGGGCCAGCGCAGCTTGGGTCAGCCCCTGCGCCCGTCTCATACGCCGAATGTTGGCTCCGACATGGCGGCGCCATGCGACGGTATCAGCATGATGAAGGCGAGAGGACATGAACCCGGCAGCGAAGGCTAAGAGCCTCCACAGGCTCTCATGGTTCGCCGACCCGTCAACCAAATCGACCGAACCGATGTGATCAGTCCGCGTGGTCGTCGGGCGTGATTAGATCGACGGGCGTCGCGCCCAGAGCCTGCGCCAACTCCCACAAGCTGACGATGGTCGGGTTCCGGCGGCCTCGTTCAAGGTCGCTCAGATACTGTTGGGAGAAACCCGATCGTTCGGCCAGTTCCTCCTGCGTCAGCCCGCGCGCGGTCCTGATCCGTTTGACGTTTCTTCCCACGAGCAGCCGCATATCCATGGGCGCCACCGTGGCGACGCCACAACGCGCCGTTTATCATCTATTGTATGTATTTTAACGGTGCAGCTTTAAGCCTCGCGTTATCGCAGAACAGCGGAGGCCAAGCGATATGAGGACGTTCAAGGCGCAGGTTCGGGTGAATGGATTTCCCCGAGAGGTTCGGAAACAGGCGCAGCACTTCGTGGCCGCGCGGGAACTGCTTGAAGCCCAATACGGCAAGGGCAGTGTAGTGACCGACCCCACGGAGGCTCGCTGATGAGCTTCCTCGAAAGGGCGTTTCAACGCGCTGGCGACCGGATCATGTATGCCCTCGGCAGCGATGAAGCTGAGGGACGGCTTCGCGCTGGAGTCGTCGCCGACAAGCTGCACAAGGATTGGGCAGTCCATCGGGGCGCAACGAACGGCCGGAAGAACTGGAAGGGGTTTGTCCGCTTCATGGACAGCCAATACGGCGTCGAACTCGACCCCGGCATCTTCGATGCGAACACCTCGGGCGAAGACCTCGACCAGATCATCGCCCACGTCGCAGGGCAGATGCTCCAGAATGGTCAGGCTGAGTTCGCGGAATTTTGACATTCTTTGCAGCCGATCATCAAGGCTGATGACCTCAATGATCGGCCAAATCTACGCAGGTTTCCGAAGCTGAAGTCCTGAAGCGTTGGCGCTGTTGTGTCGCCTGAGTTGCAAGACTGCCCAGCCTAACGCTACACAAATGCCATGCCTGTGACTGTCGCATCCGAAATCGATGTGAAAATCGGCGCCAACCTGCGCGGGCGCCGAGAAGCCATTGGCATGACTCAAGCCCAGCTTGGCCAAGCCATCGGCGTCACCTTCCAGCAGGTCCAGAAATATGAGCGCGGCGCCAACCGCGTATCCGCCGCAGCGTTGCTGAGGATCGCGGACGCTCTCGAATGCAGCGTGGCCGATCTCTACGGCGACCCCGATCCGGCAGGGACGTCCATGTCCGAGCGCGCCATTCTCAAGCTGTGGCAGCGGCTTCGCGAACCGGAACGCGATGCCGTCGTGACCATGATCCGCGAGTTCCTAAAACCCTGATGTGCGGGCGGTTCGAGACGACAGGCAAATACAAGTGGGCCGAAATTCACGCCGCCCTATCGACCTATGCCCCCGTCACAAGTCCGCCGCTCAATCTCCAGCCTGACAACGACGTTCGTCCTACCACCATGCAAGCGACCGCCCGCCTCGAAAGCGACGGCTGGGTGGTCGAAAAGATGCGCTGGGGCCTCGTGCCCTACTGGCGCAACGCAAAACCGCTCAAGGACACCGAGAAAGGCAAGGGCGACGGCTTCAAGCTGACGACCTTCAATGCCCGATCCGAGACGTGCGCGGGGACTTCGACGTTCAGAGAAGCCTTCGCCAAACGCCGCTGCATCGTCCCGGCATCGGCGTGGTTCGAATGGACCGGCGACAAGGGATCGAAGGTCAAGCATCGCTTCACCCGCGCAGACGGGGACCTCCTATGGTTCGCCGGTGTGTGGGATCACGTCATCACGCCCGACGCCGGAGAATTCGGATCGTTCACGATCATCACCGGCCCGTCGAACGGCTGGCTCGGCGACTACCATTCAAGGGCGCCCGTGATCCTCGATAGAGAGGATTGGGGAACATGGCTGGACCCGTCCGCCGACGCTCGCGACTTGTTCGCGGCGGTGCGTCCTGAACGGTTCGTGCTGGCCTGAACTCAACGCGCGCCCCGCTCTTTCCAACGCTTCTCCGCGCGAGCCAGAGCGATTCTCTGGTTGGTTTCGTGTCCGTCGTCCCAACAAGCCGGGTTCAGCTTGACCGTAAGGATGTGATCACCTGCCATGGACGTCCGCCGCCCGATCTTAAGCTCGCTCGGATAGACACCGCACCGCGAACATCTGAACCGGATACGTTGGAGCGGGTCGTCTGCAAGCCGCGACCCCACCTTCCAGACGTTGGCCTCTGTGGTCAGGTTGCAGCCCCGGCATAGGATCGACAGCGTGACGGACGAATCCGCCACCAGATCGCGGGCGGTGACGTTGTAGTCCTTCCATTCTTCGGGCGGCTTGGATCGCATGGCCGTTACGGAATGTTCTCTTTTCGTTCTGGCTTCAAGATGGGCTGGCTGGACAATCCACAGCCGTTAGGGATCGATGTTATGCGCCCCGCTTTGCCATAGTCGGGCACCGGCATCTCAGGCTTCTGACCCCTTCGAAGTGGCCTTAAGGAATGCTGCATCCAGCGTCCCCTGATGTGTATCAAGCCACCCTTTCGGCCGCTCGTAGTCAGGCATCAGCATCGCCATATGCGCCCAGAACTCCGGCCCGTGCGAGCGAACTTTCAGGTGCGCCAGTTCATGGGCGACGACGTATTCCAGCACAGACCTCGGCGCAAACACGAGCGTCCAGTTGATGAGGATGGAGCCGGTCGGGCCGCAGGCACCCCAGCCGGTCTTCATGTCGGCGACGCGGATCGTGCGTGGCTTCAGATCGAACCGGCGGCGATAGGCGGCTGCGATATCCATGACGTCGCGACGGACGCGCCGCTTGAGCCACAGCTTGATCTCGGTGGCGACGATGGCGTCCTGATCCCGGTCGCGGACCCATGATGGAAGATCGACCAGAAAGCCGTTGCGGTAATCGATCTCGATATGCGGCCCATCGTGACGACGCACGGTCAGCCGGGCCATTCGGCCGCGATAGGGAATCTTCGAGCCGGTCATGAAACGGGGCACGACGGCGCGCTTGGCGATCTTGGTTTCAAGCTCCCGCAGGGTGTTGAACAGCCACTGCCGCTTTCGGGTCAGGAAGGCGTCAATCTCGGCGTCGTCATCGGTCGTCAGAGCCAGCACTTCAACGTGCCCCGGCGTGACCGTGATCCGCCGCTCCGAGGCGGCAGCGGATCGCCGAAGGTCGTAGGCGACCTCCCTTTGGCCGATGCGAACGACGCCCATCAGTGCGCCTCGGCGTAGGCGTGAACGGCGTAGTCCTCGATCTCGTCGCGGACGGCGTTGGCGTCGTCCAGTTCGAGCAGACGCAGCAGTTTGCGGACTTCTCGACGAAGCTCCTTCTTGTAGCCGTCCATGAAGAACCACGATGGCTGGCTGGCCTGTGCTCCGGCGTAGAGATCGCCGACCTCGACCGCCACGCCCTGAAGCGTCGCATGGTCGGCGTCTCACCCGGTCGATGACTTGAAGTCCCTTGGCTGGGTTCCGTTCGATCCAGCCCTCGTTCTGACAGAAGTTCATCACCGCCCGGAACTTGCACATGTAGCCGTTGACCGACGCGGGCGAGAGCCTTCCGGTAAGCCCCTTCTCCTTCGCCATCCGCGCGGCGGCGAGAGGCGACAGCTTCGGAAACTTCTTCTCGGCGTTGGAGGGGAGCCAGCGGAGCACTTCGAGAAGCTCACGCGAGGCTTCGCGGTCGATGGAGCGGATGGTGCGGTCTTCCCCCCAGAGGCCGACCGTTAGTTCGATCAGGTTAAGATAATGGAGGTCCGTCTTCCGAGTGCGCTGCTTTGCAGGGTCGGATCGGAAGAGTTCAAAGGCTTGGCGAAGCGTTTTGTCCGCTGGCGCCGCCGTGGGCGTGGCTGCGGGCTTTGGTCGCTCGGGTGGGAGCACGATGACAGGCTGAACGCCGTGGGTCTCGATGTCCCGCCACTCCTGCTCCAACATCGCTGCGACGATCCGAGCCTGACGGACAGCATCCGCCCGATATCCCGTGCCCAGAGACTTCATGACGTGCGTCTTGCCGATGATCCCGGCCAACGGTCGAGGGACACGAAGACGAAGGTAGTAGGTCGATCCCCGGACGATCAGGCCAGACGATTGCCGCCGCCCAGCATTATGTGACCGTGGAGAGGGTCTGGGAGGCCGTTTGGACGGTGTGTGCGACGAGGTGGTGCTACAGCCTCGGGACGGTGAACTAACTGTAGAGGAACGCTTTTTCGACGGTCTCTTGGAGGCCGTGTGTAGCAGCGTGGTGTCAGTTTTTTCGCCTGTTTCCGACCAAACCCTTGTGGAACAAGGATTTGGTGGAGCCGAGGGGAGTCGAACCCCTGACCTCGTCATTGCGAACGACGCGCTCTACCAACTGAGCTACGGCCCCGGTTCCAGTCTGGATCGGGCCCCAGGCGAGGGCGCGACATAGGCGGGCGGCGGGGGCGGTGTCAACGGGCTTGTGCGTGCAATCGGCGCAGGCGGCGTCGCGGGCGTTGCGGGGGCCGGCCACGCCGGTCTAGAAGCCGGGTTCGCGCTAAGGGAGACACCCATGGGCTTCGCCATCGTCTGGCTGGTCAACGCCGTCATCAGTCTGATGATCTGGTTCATCATCGCCCAGGCCATCCTGAGCTGGCTGGTCGCGTTCGACGTGATCAACTACCGCAACCGCTTCGTCTATTCGGTCGGCAGTTTCCTGGACCAGATCACCCGGCCGCTGCTGGAGCCGTTCCGCCGCATCATCCCGTCGCTGGGCGGCATCGATGTGTCGCCGATCGTGGTCATCCTGCTGCTGCAGTTCGCCAGCGTGCTGTTCAACCGTGCGGCGGCGCCGGCCCTGGTCGGCATGTTGGGCTGAGGCGACACGGGCGGGCGGATTCTCGTGATTCCGCATCGAAGGGGCCTTGCGCCGCGCGGCGACCTTCCTAAGGTGCCGGCCCCGACCACTTCAGACCGCGGTTCATGAGCACGATCACCACAGTCGCCGTCCTGGGCGCCGGACAGATGGGCGCAGGCATCGCCCAGGCCGTGGCGCTGGGCGGCTATTCGGTCCGGCTCTACGATGTCGCCGCCGCGCAGCTGCCCCTGGCCCAGGGCCGCATCGCCGCCAGCCTGGCGCGCGGCGTCGGTCGCGGTGCGACCACCCAGGGTCAGGCCGACGAGGCCCTGGCGCGCGTCACGACCGTCGACACCATCGCCGAGGCGGTGACCGGGGCGGATCTGGTCATCGAGGCGGCGGTCGAGGACGAGGCGGTCAAGAAGGCCGTCTATGCCGAGGTGGTGCCGAACCTGGCCCCGCACGCCCTTCTGGCCACCAACACCTCGTCCATCTCCATCACCCGGCTGGCGTCGTCGACGGACCGGCCGGACCGATTCATCGGCCTGCACTTCATGAAGCCGGCGCCGGTGATGAAGCTGGTCGAGATCATCCGCGGCATCGCCACCTCGGCCGAGACCCATTCCGCGGCCGTCGCCTTCGCCGAGAGCCTGGGCAAGACGACCACCGACGCCGAGGACTTCCCGGCCTTCATCGTCAACCGCATCCTGGTGCCGATGATGAACGAGGCGATCTACACCCTGTACGAAGGGGTGGGGAACGTCGCCTCCATCGACCAGGCGCTGCGCCTGGGGGCCAACCATCCGATGGGGCCGCTGGAACTGGCGGACTTCATGGGCCTGGACGTGGTGCTGGCGATCATGAACGTGCTCTACGACGGCCTGGCCGACAGCAAGTACCGCCCTTGTCCCCTGCTGGTGAAATACGTCGAGGCCGGCTGGCTGGGCCGCAAGAGCGGGCGCGGCTTCTACGACTATTCCGGCGAGACGCCGGTGCCGACGCGATGAACCGGGTCGAACGCTACGAGGACCTGCCCGGCCAGGCCCGCATCTTCGCACGGCCCGCCCCGGCCTGGCCGGCGATGGCGGCCTTCGCCGGCGCGGCCTGGCCGCCGCTGATCCTGAC
Organism: Brevundimonas albigilva; assembly: GCF_023573565.1. Lineage (NCBI taxonomy): Bacteria > Pseudomonadati > Pseudomonadota > Alphaproteobacteria > Caulobacterales > Caulobacteraceae > Brevundimonas > Brevundimonas albigilva. The sequence goes on along the minus strand of NZ_CP097649.1, from coordinate 155,803 downwards.
CCTGCCGTTCTGGCCCCCCAGTTCCTGGACGCCGGGGCGTGAACTGGACTGGCGTCTGATGGTGCTGATCATCGGCCTGATCGCCGTGCCGGCCGGCCTATGGCGCATTTCGGTCGAGCGGTCGCGCAGCGGACGGCCCTCGACCCGGTTGGGCGTGGTCTGGCGCTTCATGCTGTTCGGCGGTCTGCTGGCCGGCGCCCTGCAGGTGGCGATGGCGCTGGCGCTGACGGTCGCGGGCTGGTTCGAGGCGGGCGGCGTGCTGCAGGCCCTGGGCGCGTCCGAAACGACGCTTCTTATCTTCGGCGTCGGCTTCCTGCCGATCACCATCGCCGGGGGCGTCAGCTATGGGCTGTGGGCGGGACTGTGCGCGGCCTTCATCGCCTTCGAGGCCAAGCCGACCGTCAAGGACCGACTGGGGCTGATGCCGAAGGCCTGAACAGGGACGACGTCGGGGGCGCGCATGACCGAACAGACCGCCGACCAGACCGCCCGGACCCTGTCGCTCGCGCCCGTCGAGGCCCGCGACCGCATCGCCGCGCTGGACGCCCTGCGCGGGCTGGCGGTGCTGGGCATACTGGCGGTCAACGCCGCCGCGTTCGCCCTGCCCTTCATGGTCTATGACGATCCGGCGCTGGCGCCGTTTCCGGTCCAGGGCGCCAACGCCACGGCCCGCTGGGCGGTGGAGGTCTTCTTCCAGCAGAAGTTCATCACCCTTTTCTCGATGCTGTTCGGGGCGTCGATCTATCTGGTCGGGGGCGAGACCGGCGACGCGGCGCGCGGCGCCCTGCTGCGGCGGCGGCTGCTGTGGCTGGCGGCCATCGCCCTGATTCACGGGCTGGCCTTCTGGTACGGCGACGTGCTGCTGCTGTACGCCTGGGCGGGGGTGTTCGTGTCGCTGATGCGGTCGCTGCCGGCGCGACGCCTGATCACGCTGGGCCTGGGGCTGACGCTGCTGCTGGCCAGCCTGCAGGCGGGCCTCGCCCTGTTCGCCGCCCACGGCCCGGCCGCCCTGACCGGCGAGTTCGCCCGCCCGCAGTTCACCCCGGAGATGGTCCGCCAGACCATCGAGGCCTATCGCAGCGGCTGGGCCGGCGCCCTGGGCCAGAACCTGACCGCCTGGCTGGTGCTGCAGGGGACCAGCCTGACGGTGTTCGTCTTCTCGACCGTGCCGCTGATGATGCTGGGCATGGGGCTGTTCAAGTCGGGCTTCCTCAGCGGGCGGGCGCCGACCGGACTCTATCTGGCGCTGGCCGCCCTGGGCGCCGCAGCCCTGGCCCTGCTGGGCGTGCTGGAATGGCGCGAGTTGACGGCCCCGGCCGGGCGATCGGCCACGGGCGGCCTTGGCGACGTGGTCGGCGCCTATCCGATCGTGATCACCCTGGGCTACGCCAGCCTGGTGATCCTGGCCGCGACGCGGGGCGCGGGCGTCCTGGTCGCGGGGCTGCGGCCGGTCGGACGCATGGCCCTGACCAACTATCTGGCCCAGACGCTGATCATGACGACCCTCTTCTACATGCCCTGGGGGCCGCGCCTGTTCGGGCGGATGGACTATGTGCAGCTGTGGGGCGTGGTCGCGGCGGTCTGGGCGCTGCAGCTGGTCTGGTCGCCGCTGTGGCTGTCGCGGTTCCGCATGGGGCCGCTGGAGTGGGTCTGGCGGCGGCTGACCTATGGCCGCCCCCTGCCGCTGCGAAAAGCCGCCTGAGCGCCTTTCCCGGCGCGGCCGAAACGACTAACTGGACCCCATGGCCGCCCCGGACACGCCCGCAGAAACCTTCAAGCGCGCGCTTGGCCACGCCGCGCGCGCCCTGGCCGAGCAGCCGGAGCTGGAGGTGGCGTTCGGCTCGGACGGACCGCGCGTCGCGGGCGGCGTGCTGACCCTGCCCCACCCGCCGCGCGACCCCTCCGGTCCCGAGAGCGCGGCCCTGCGCGGCCAGGCCGACCGGCTGGCGCTGCGTCTGGCCAATCACGACGAGGCGACCGACCGGCGGATGCGGCCCGCCGACGCCCAGGCCGCCGACGTCTTCGACGCCGCCGAACAGGCGCGGGTCGAGGCGGTGGGCTCGCAATATCTGGCCGGGGTGCGCGGCAATCTGGACGCGGCCCTGCTGACCCGGCTGGAGAAGACGGGCGTCCTGCGCGTCGCCCAGGCCGAGCGCGTGCCGCTGGCGGAAGCCGTCGGCCTGCTGGTGCGGGAACGCCTGACCGGACGCGCCACGCCGGACGGGGCGGGGGCCATGCTGGACCTGGTGCGCGCCAATCTGGAGGCCAAGGCCGGGGCGCGGCTGGACGCCCTGGCCGCCTCGGCCGAGGACCAGGCGGGCTTCGCCCTGAAGCTGCGCGAGGTGCTGCGCGCCCTGGACCTGGACCCTGGCGACGGCAAGGGCGACGACGCCTCCGAGGACCAGGGCGAGGATCAGCCCGACCCCCAGGAACGGCCCGACGACGCCGACGAGGATCAGGACGAGGAGGAGGACGGCGGCGAAGGCGGCCAGTCGATGGAAGGCGACGCCGACGACCAGACCGCCGAGGAAGAGCGCGAGTCCCGCCCCGAGGGCGCGCCCGCCGACCCCGACGGCCAGGCCTCCGAAGACGGGCCCGAGCTTCAGGAGGGCGAGCAGCCCAACCGCCAGCAGACCGCCGACGACGGCCGCGCCGTGGACGCCTACCGCGTCTTCACCACCGCCTACGACGAAGTGATCGACGCCGCCGACCTGTGCGACCCGATGGAGCTGGACCGGCTGCGCGGCCTGCTGGACGGCCAGCTGGCCATCCTTTCCAGCGTCGTCTCGCGCCTGGCCAACAAGCTGCAGCGCCGACTGCTGGCCCAGCAGAACCGGTCGTGGATCTTCGACCTGGAAGAGGGGATGCTGGACACCGCGCGCCTGACCCGGATCGTCACTGATCCGACCGCGCCCCTGTCGTTCAAGGCCGAGAGCGAAAGCCCGTTCCGGGACACGGTCGTGACCCTGCTGCTGGACAACTCAGGCTCCATGCGCGGACGGCCGATCATGGTGGCGGCGGTCTGCGCCGACATCCTGGCGCGGACGCTGGAGCGGTGCGGGGTCAAGGTCGAGATCCTGGGCTTCACCACCCGCGCCTGGAAGGGCGGCCAGAGCCGCGAGGCGTGGATCACGGCCGGCAAGCCCGCCAATCCCGGCCGGCTGAACGACCTGCGCCACATCATCTACAAGGCCGCCGACGCGCCTTGGCGCCGGGCCAAGAAGAACCTGGGCCTGATGATGCGCGAGGGCCTGCTGAAGGAGAACATCGACGGCGAGGCCCTGCTGTGGGCGCACGACCGCCTGCTGGCCCGCACCGAGCAGCGGCGCATCCTGATGGTCATCTCCGACGGCTCGCCGGTCGACGATTCGACCCAGAGCGCCAACGCCGCCCTGTATCTGGACAAGCACCTGCGCCAGGTCATCGCCCAGATCGAGGACCGGTCGCCGGTCGAGCTGCTGGCCATCGGCATCGGCCACGACGTGACCCGCTGGTACCGCAAGGCCCTGACCATCGTGGACGTGGAGCAGCTGGCCGGCGCCATGACCGAGAAGCTGGCCGAACTGTTCGAACAGGACCCCGCGCCGGCCGCGCGCGGGCGACGCAGGACCGCCGCATGAGACCGTTCGCCCGCACGGCCCTGACCCTGGCCGCCCTGACCCTGGCGGCCTGCGCCAGCACCCTGGGTCCGCCCCGGCCCGCGCCCCAGCCGGCGACCGGATGGACCGAGGCCGGCGCGACCCTGAAAAGCGTGGGCCTGGGCCTGCCCGGCGGCGCCGTCCTGGCCCCGGGCGTGCGCTTCGCCGGCGGGGTGGAGATCGTCGCCGATCCGACCTCGCCGCTGCACAGCCTGTCGGACCTGAAGCTGACCGGCGGCGGCGGCTTGGTCACGGTGTCGGACGTGGGCGACCTGGTGCGGGCGCGGCTGCGGCTGGACCACGCCGGACGCCTGGTCGGGCTTGACGGCTTTCAGACCCGGCGGCTGACCCTGGCCGACGGCGCCCCGATCACCGAAAAGGCCGACGGCGACGCCGAGGGGCTGGCCCTCACCGCCTCGGGCGACCTTCTGGTCAGTTTCGAGCGCGACCACCGCATCTGGAACTACGGCCCGCTGGACGCCCTGTCGACGCGCCCCCGGGCGATGCGGATCCCCGCCTTCCCCTTCACCGAGAACGACGGAATCGAAGGGCTGGCGACCGCGCCCGGCGGGTGGCGCGCGGCCGGGGAATCGGGCGGCGTCTGGGACTGCGACCCCGCTCGCTGCACCACCGTCACGCCGCCGCCGGACACGCCGATCCCGGACAGCGAATACCGCATCACCGGCCTGGACCGCGATCCGGCGCGCGACGGCTGGATGGTCGTCCAGCGTCGGTACCGGCCGCCGCTGGACGCGCGCGCCCATGTCCGCCGCATGGCGCCGGGCGGAACCCTGGGGCCGGTTCTGATCGACCTGAAGCTGCCCGGCACGACGGACAATTTCGAAGGGATCGCGGCCGAGACGCGCGACGGGCGCACGCGCCTGTACATCCTGTCGGACGACAACTTCAATCCGATGCAGCGCACTCTGCTGCTGGCCTTCGACCTGGACTGAGGTTCATGCCGCGGCGTCCGCCACGCCCTCGTCGGCGTCCGCGTCGACCGCCAGCAAGGCGCGCACATAGTCGTCGCGCCAGATCGACACGTCGGTTTCGCGCACTACCTGCATCAGCGCCTCCCACTTCCGGATGCGTTCGGCCAGGGGCATAGTCAGCGCCTTGTGGATGGCGTCCGACAGTTCCTCGCGGCTGTAGGGATTGACCAGCAGCGCCTCGCCCATCTGTTCGGCCGCGCCGGCGAAGCGGGACAGGATCAGCACGCCGGGATCGTCCGGGTTCTGGGCGCAGACATATTCCTTGGCCACAAGGTTCATGCCGTCGCGCAGCGGCGTCACCAGCCCGACCTTGGCGGCGCGGTAGATGCCCGCCAGCTGATCCCGGCGATAGGTGCGGTTCAGATAGCGGATCGGCTGCCAGTCCATGTCGGCGAAGGCGCCGTTGACCCGCCCGGCCAGGGCGTCCAGCCGGGCGCGGATGTCCTGATAGCTGTCCACGTCGTCGCGCGAGATCGGCGTGACCTGCAACAGAAAGACCTCGCCGCGCATCGAAGGATTGTCCTGCAGGAACTGCTCGTAGCCCAGCAGCCGCTCCTCCAGCCCTTTGGAATAGTCCAGCCGGTCCACGCCCACGATCATCGAGCGGAACACCGCCGAGGCCGCCATCCGGTCGTAGGTCCGCGCGCCCAGGGTGGAATCGCGCGCGGCCAGAAATCCGTCGACGTCGATCCCGATCGGGAACACCCCGGTCTGGACCTTGCGGCCGAAGCACTCCAGCCCGCCATGACCGAACAGTTCGCCGCGGGCCTCGGTCACCACATAGTCGGTGAACAGGTCGCACCATTCCTGGGTATGGAAGCCGATCAGGTCGAAGGCGAACATCGATTCCACCAGGCGGCGGTGGTGCGGCAGCGTGACCAGCAGCTGGCGCGCCGGCCAGGGCGTGTGCAGGAAGAAGCCGATCCGGTTCTTGACCCCCAGCCGGCGCAGGTCCCGCGCCATCGGGATCATGTGATAGTCGTGGATCCAGATCATGTCGCCGGGCTGGATCAGCGGGGCCAGCACCTCGGCGAACCGCCGGTTCACCCGCTCGTAGCCCTCGCCATACGTCCGCTCATACTGGGCCAGGTCGATGCGGTGGTGGAACAGCGGCCACAGCGTCTTGTTGGCGTAGCCATTGTAATACTCGTCGACGTCCGCGGGCTCCAGATCGACCAGACCCACCGTCACGCCCGCGCGGTCCTCGATCTTCACCTCGCCGGTCCAATGGTCGACGGTTTCGCCGGACCAGCCGAACCACAGGCCGTCGTACTTCCTCAGCGCCGCCGAAAGGGCCATGGCCAGCCCTCCGGCCGACCCGGCGGCGGGATCGACGGGTGCGGAAACCCGGTTCGACACGACGATCAGACGACTCATTTCACTCTTCCACGGGCGACCCCAGCCCCGGGGCCAGACGGATCAACGCACATCGGTCCACGAACGGCTCAACAACACGGCGCAATTGATGATGCCGACCAGGGAGTAGGTCTGCGGATAGTTGCCCCAAAGCTCCCCGTCCTCGATCGAGATGTCCTCGCTGAGCAGCCCCGCATGGGTGCGCCGGCTGAGCATTTCCTCGAAAATTTCGCGCGCTTCCTCGACCCGCCCGTTCTGATGCAGGGCCTCGATGAACCAGAAGGTGCAGAAGTTGAAGGCGGTCTCCGGCTCGCCGAAGTCGTCGGGCTCGACGTAGCGGAACAGATGGCTCCCCTTCTTCAGGTCGCGTTCGATGGCGTCGAAGGTGGCGACCTGGCGCGGATCGCGCGCGTCCAGAAAGCCCAGGTCGGTCATCTGAAGCAGGGAGGCGTCCAGCTCGCGCCCGCCGTAGCTGGCGGCGAAGCGTCCCTCCTCGGGCAGATAGGCCTCTTTCTCGATCCGTGCACGGATGGTGTCGGCGCGCGCGCGCCACACCTCGCCGCGTTCGGGCAGGCCCAGATGGTCCGCCGCCTTGGCCAGCCGGTCGCACGCGGCCCAGCACATGACCGAGGAATAGGTGTGGACCCGAGCGATCGTGCGGAACTCCCAAAGCCCGGCGTCGGTCTGGTCGTGCATGGCGAAGGCCCGTTCTCCGACCTTCTCCAGCGCGTAGAAATCGTCGATGACGCCGGGGCGCAGCAGGCGCTGGTCGTAGAAGGCCTGGACCAGGGGCAGGACGATCTGTCCGTACACGTCATGTTGCAGGTGCTCATGCGCCTGGTTGCCGACGCGCACGGGCTTCATCCCGCGATAGCCCTCGACGCTGTCGACGATGCTTTCGCCGATGCCCGGCTCCAGGCCGACGCCATAGACCGGCTGGACGTGTCCGCCGGCGGAATTGTCGACCAGGTTGCGCAGATAGACCAGGTAGTTTTCCAGGATGTCGACGGCGCCCAGCCGGTTCAACGCCCGCACCGTGTAATAGGCGTCGCGGATCCAGCAGTAGCGGTAGTCCCAGTTGCGGCCGCTTTCCGGAAACTCGGGCACCGAGGTCGTCATGGCCGCGACGATGGCGCCGGTCTCCTCATAGGCGCAAAGCTTCAGGGTGATGGCCGCGCGGATCACCGCCTCCTGCCAATCCAGCGGCAGATAGAGCTTCCTCACCCAGTCGCGCCAATAGGCGATGGTGCGGTCCAGCGCCGCCTGCACGCCCGGCCCGACGTCCTGGTCATAGCCTTCATCCGGCCCGAAGAAGAAGGCGAACGGGCGCTCCAGCCGGAAGGTGCGCTCGTTCAGCACGTGCGACACGGGGCAGTCGGTCGTCAGCCGGAAGGTGACGTCCGGACACAGGAAGCGGATGTGGTTGGACCCCGAGGTGGTCGGCGCCGGCCGCGCGCCCCAGTCCGTCGAAGGGCGCAGGCGGACCCGGATGCGCGGCGTCCCCTCCAGCGGCCGCACCATGCGCCCGAAGGCCAGCGGCCGATAGGTGCGCGAATGCTTGGGATGGCGCGGCGCGAAGTCCAGGATCTCGACCGCCGCCCCGTCCTCGGCGGTCAGAACGGTGCGCAGAACCGGCGTGTTGCGGACATAGGCCTGGTCGACGTGCTTCAGCCCCTCCAGTTCGATGGCCCAGAAGCCGTGCTCGGGATCCTCGCCGTCCATCAGGGCGGAAAAGACCGGGTCGCCGTCGACGCGCGGCGCGCAGGCCCAGACATAGCGGCCCTGGCGGTCGATCAGGGCGCTGATGCCGCAGTTGCCGATGGGCCAGAGATCGAGATTGGGCTTCATCTTAAGCCTCCGCCACGGATTCGAGCCAGCCCAGCACGTCGTCCACCCCGTCCAGCCGATAGCGCGCGGCGGTGGGCCGCTCGGGTCCGACCAGCACGCCGTAGCCGCCCAGGGCGTCGGCCGCGCGGAAGCCGTCCTCGTCGGTGACGTCGTCGCCCAGCATGACCGGCGTCGCGCCCCGGAACGGAGGTTCGGCCATGAAGGCGGTGACGGCCGTGCCCTTGCTGGCGCCCGGCGTCTTCAGTTCCAGCACCATATGGCCGGGCTGCAGGGCCAGGCCGGTTTCGTCGCTCAGCTTTCGCGCCAGGGTCTCGGCGGCGGCGGCCTGGTCCGCCGCCAGGCGGTAGTGCAGGCCGGCCGAAACGCCCTTGTCCTCGACGATCATGCCCGGCCGTTCGGCGGCGAAGGCGTGGAAGGCGTCAAGCGCCCGCGTCACGCCGGCGTCGGCGGCGCCGCGCTCGATCGAGCCGTCGCGTCGACGCCGCTCCAGCCCGTGCACGCCGGACGCGGACGACAGGGCGCCGTCGGCGATTCGGTCGATCTCGGCCAGGGTGCGCCCGCTGACGATGGCCACGCGGCCGTCCAACCGCCGCTCCAACGCCTTCAGGACCGCCGTGCGCCGGGCCACCGGCTTGACCGCATCCGGGGTCGGGGCCATCGGCGCCAACACCCCGTCCATGTCCAGAAACAGGGCGATCCCTTCCGCAAGGACGGGCGGCGGCGGCAAGACGAGATCGGCGGCTCCGACGTGAGACGGCATGAGGCGAGAGACTCTCTATTCGATGATTTCCCCGCCACACTAACGCGCCAATGCGGCAAAGGTTGACGCGGAATCGACAACATCGTCTGAAAGGGAGCCGTTGCGCGCCGCCGTGGGATGCGGCAGACCGCGCGCCTCGAACAAGGAGAGCCCGCCGCACGGGCCTGTCGCCAATGACCGAGACCGCCCTTTCCTCGCCCGAAGACATCGCCGCCATGACCGAGCGCGCGCGCGAGGTGATCCGCCTGAACATCGAGGCCCTGGACGCGCTGGAACGCTCCATCGACGTCTCTCTGGCCCGCGCCGCCGACGTGATCATGAGCCGGCCGGGCTATGTGGTCGTCACCGGCATGGGCAAGTCAGGCCATATCGGCGGCAAGATCGCCGCCACCCTGGCCTCGACCGGCACGAACGCCTTCTTCGTCCATCCGGCCGAGATGAGCCACGGCGACCTGGGGATGCTGCGCCCCGACGTGACGGTGCTGGCCCTGTCCAACTCGGGCGAGAGCCGCGAGCTTCGTGATCCCCTGATCTATTGCCAGCGCAACGGAATCCCCGTGATCGCCGTCACCCAACGGCCGACCAGCTTCCTGGGCCGCAACGCCGCCGTCTGCCTGACCATGCCCAAGGTGGCCGAGGCCTGCCCGAACGGCCTGGCGCCCACCACCTCGACGCTGATGAGCCTGGCGCTGGGCGACGCCTTGGCCATGGTGCTGATGGATCGACGCGGCTTCACCGCCCTGGATTTCGGGCTGCATCATCCCGGCGGCGCCTTGGGGATGAGCCTGCAGAGCGTGCGGGAATGGATGGGCGACAACGCCGCCGCGCCCGCCGCCGTGCCGACCACCGCCAGCTTCAGCGAAGTCGTCTCGGCCGTCACCGAGGGGCGAAAGGGGGCGGTCGCGGTGCTCAATCCGGACGGCACCCTGGGCGGCATCGTCACCGACGGCGACATCCGCCGCGCGTTCCAGCGCGACATCGCCGCCCTGAAGGCGGCCGACATCATGAGCCCCAACCCGATCACGGTCGATCCGGACGCGCGGATGAGCGACGTGGTCGACCTGCTGACCGCCAACAAGATTTCCAATCTGTTCGTGGTCGAGGAGGGGCGGCCGACCGCCATCGTCCATATCGCCGAACTGATGCAGGCCGGCTACGTCTCCTGACCATGCGGGTGCTCTACGACGTCAGCCGGCTGCTCAGCCGGGCCGAGCGGACCGCCCCGACGGGCGTGGACCGGGTTTGCCTGGCCTACGCCGAATGGCTGGACCAGCGGTCCGACGTGGTCATGATTCCGGTGCGGGGACGCAAGGGCCGGCTGGTGACGGTGGACCAGACCTGGTTCCGCGACTTCGTGCGCAGCTTGCGGGCCCGCTGGGACGGCCGCACGGTCAACGGGGCGGCGCGCCACGAAGCGCGGCTGCTGGCGGCCCTGACCCACGACCAGCGCCCCGCCGAATCCGTCATCTGCCCCCCGCCGCTGGCGGACCACAAGCCGGCGCGCGACAAGCCGCGCGTGCTGCGCCAATTCTTCCGATCCCGGCACGCCGCGCCCCTGCCGGCGGCCGACCTCTATCTGAACGTCGGCCACACCACCCTGCACGAGGCGGACGCCCTGCAGGCCCTGGAGCAGGACGGCGTCGATCGCGTGGTGATGATCCACGACCTGATCCCGATCACCCACCCCGAGTTCTGCCGACCCGGCGACGCCGACAAGCACCGCGCCCGCGTCGTGCACACCCTGCGTCACGCCAGCAGCATCCTGGTCAACTCGCGCCACACCGCCGATCAGCTGGCCGGCTTCGCCGCGCGCGAGGGCCTGACGCCGCCGCCGGTCCACGTGGCCCACCTGGGCATCGAGACGGCCTTCGCCCCCGGCGACGCGGTGCGGGCCAGCCGCCCCTATTTCATCCATGTCGGCACCATCGAGGCGCGCAAGAACCTGGCCCAGTTGCTGACGCTGTGGCGGCGGCTGGAGGAAGAGATGGGGGAACGAACGCCGTCGCTGGTCCTGGTCGGGCGCTATGGCTGGGAGAACGAGGCGGTGCTGGACCACCTGCAGCGCTCGCCGAATCTGCAGGGCGTGGTTCACCAGGCCGAGAACCTGTCGGACGGCGCCCTGGTGCGGCTGATGCGCGGCGCGCGCGCGGTGCTGGCCCCCTCGGCCGTCGAGGGTTTCGACCTGCCGGCGGTGGAGGCCTGCGCGATGGGCGCCCCGTTGATCGCTTCGGACATTCCGCCCCATCGCGAACTGACGCCGCAAGCCAGGCTGATCGACCCGCTGGACGGGCTGGGCTGGCTGGACGCCATCCGGCGCGCCACGCTGGACGAGGCGTCCAAGCCGGCCGCCGCCTTTGCGCCGCCTCGCTGGGACGACCATTTCGCCGTCGTCGCCGGCGCCGTCGGCCTGGGCGGGTCATCGCCTCTGGCGGCGCATGGCGAAGGCGAGTAAGCAAAGGTCGAACGAGGGGCTGAACGGCTTTCATGACGCGTACCATCCTGCCGCTGATGATCGTCGCCATTCTGGGCGGCTGCACCACCCTGCCGCGCGACGGGCCCTCGGGCCGGTCGGTCGACGCCGGCGCCACCCGGCCCGACGCCGTGGGCGGCTACGCCCTGGTCGAGATGAACTATGAGGTCAGCGAGCGGATCAAGGCCGTCCCTGCGCAGTTCTTCGGCTCGCTGACGGGCGCCGCCAGCGAGCGGCCTCTGGATCTGATCGGCGTCGGCGACGCCCTGCAGGTCCAGATCATCGAGCCCAGCGGCACCCTGTTCGGCGGGGGCGTCGGCGCAGGGTCCGCGGTCCAGCCGGGCAATCAGGTCCTGCCGGCGCAGGTCGTGGACCGCTCGGGCGCGGTGTCCATCCCGTTCGCCGGCGCCGTGCGGGTCGAGGGCCTGACCCCGCCGCAGGCCGCCGCCGCCATCCGCCGCGCCCTCAGCGGCAAGGTGGCCAATCCGCAGATCACGGTCGTCGTGGCCGAGAACGCCTCCAATTCCGTGACGGTGCTGGGCGACGTCCGCCAGCCGGGCCGCAAGCCCCTGTCGGTCAACAGCAACCGCCTGCTGGACGTTCTGGGCGAGGCCGGCGGCTCGGAACGGCCGGTCGACGACATGATGGTGACCATCCAGCGCGCCGGCCAGACCTACGCCGCGCCGCTGGGCGTGGTGACGACCTCGTTCGAGGAGAATGTGCGGCTGCAGCCGGGCGACCTGGTCAACTTCGCCTACAAGCCGCGCCGGTTCAGCACCTTCGGCGCCCTGGGCGCGGTGGCCCAGGTGGACATGCCGCCCGGACCCGTGACCCTGGCCGGCGCCCTCAGCCGCGTTGCGGGCCTGAACACCAACACCGCCAACGCCAGCCGGGTGATGATCTTCCGCTTCGAGCGGCCCGAGGTCGCGCGCGCCTTGGGCGTGACCCAGCCGGCCACCCCCAGCGGCGTGCCGATCATCTACCAGCTGGACTTCAACAACGCCGCCAATGTGTTCGCCGCCAGCAACATCCAGATCATGCCCGAGGACGTGATCTACGTGCCGCTGGCGAACGCCGCCGAGGCGCGCAAATTCTTCGAGTTCGTCCAGAGCATCACGCGCGTCATCTACGATGTGTCGGTGACCAGCGCGATCAACGTGGACTGACGGCCTTGAGCCTGTGGCGTCTCCTGCCGCGCTCGCGCAGAGAGACGCCGCAGGACGACCCCTTCCCGATCGACGCTCGCGCCGAAGACGGGCGCTCCCCGGAAGGCCCGCGCCAGGACGCCCTGTCGCGCGCGCTGTCCGAGATGGAAGCGGCGGCGCATGAGGTCTATGCGCTGCACGGCCTGCCGACCCGTCCCGGCCATTACGAACGCGCGCCGCGCGCACGGCGCTGGCGCTTCATCGCCGAACAGCTGACGCCCGAGGAACGATTTCAGCGCGCGCTGGACCAGCCCCGGCAGGCGGGCTGGCGCTTCGCCCGGCTGGAAGATCTGGGCGCGCGTTCGAACAAGCCGGATCTGGCTGCGGCCTCCGACCTTCTGAGACTTGCGGCGCGGCTGAGAGAGGCTCGGGACGGGCCCCTGCTCGCCGAGGACCTGCTGACGGCGATGGAGCTGGGCGCCACCTGGCGCGCCAATCGCGAGATCATCCTGGCGGCCCGCGTCGCGGCCGCCGGGGCCCGGCCCAAAACGCCGCCCCGCCCCAGGAAGCGGCGATCCGGCGCTGACGCCGGCCGCTCATCGGGCTAGACAACCGCCCCCGCCCGTTCGAAAGCGCCCGTCATGACCGAAGCCGCCCAACCGCCCGCGACCCAGCCCGTCGGCCGCATCATCGCCATGCCAGCCGACACCAACCCCGAGGGCGACATCTTCGGCGGCTGGCTGCTGGCGCAGATGGACGTGGCCGGGGCGACGCCCGCCTTCGAGCTGGCTTGCGGGCGCTGCGCCACCGTGGCGCTGGACGGCATGGTCTTCCACCAGCCCGTCTCGGTCGGCGACGAGGTCAGCATCTACGCCGAGGTGATCGGCTCGGGCCGGACCTCGATCCGGGTTCATGTCGAGGCCTGGAAGCGCGCGCGGGGCCAGCCCCAGGCCGCCTCGGTGCGCGTGACCCAAGGCGTCTTCACCTATGTCGCCATCGACCAGAACCGCAAGCCGCGCCCGTTGCCGGGCAAGGCGTAAGTTCGCCCAAGGGCCACCCCGGGTTGACGGTTTTTCCCCCGCCCCATAGTTTTCTTTCGGGGGGCCGTTCAATGTTGCTCATAGCTCTATACGCGGCCGGGCTTGTGCTGCTGATGCGCGAAGCCGTGCCATGGATCCGGGCTAAGTCTTCGGGCGTCGGCTATACGCGCGGGCATCGCCGTGAAGCGGTCCGCAGAGCAGAGAATCCCGAGCGATTTTCACGCCTGATGGACCGCCGATTCCGCGCAATGGGGCCGGGAGCGCTGATGCTGGTGGTGGCGGTGATCTGGACCCTGTGGCTGATCGTCAGTCTCGTCTTCGCTCCCGCCTGATCGGCCAGGCCCGAACCGCGTCAAATCCGACCGCCGGGGTCGGAAATCTTGACCTGACGCCGGGGCCGGCCTACCTCCCGCCCATGGCCCTTCGTCGCATCCTCACCATCGACAACGTCGCCGATCTGGCGATCCTGAAGCAGGTTTCCAAGCCCGTCGCGGGGGTGGACGACGCCGTCCGCACCCTGATGGACGACATGCTGGAGACCATGTACGCCGCGCCGGGCATCGGCCTGGCCGCGGTGCAGATCGGCGCCCTGGACCGCGTCATCGTCATGGACTTGGGCGACAAGGGCGGCGACGCCTGCGACACCGAGGAAGAGGACACGCCGGAGGCCGCCGAGACGCGCAGGAACCCGCGCTTCTTCGCCAATCCCGAAATCCTGTGGGCGTCGGACGAGCTCTACACCTACGAGGAGGGCTGCCTGTCGATCCCCGAGTATTTCGACAAGGTGGAACGCCCCGCGCGCGTCCGCATTCGCTACCTGAACCGTGACGGCGAGCAGGTGGAGGAGGAGGCCAGCGGCCTCTACGCCGTCTGCATCCAGCACGAGATGGACCACCTTAACGGCGTGCTCTTCATCGACCACCTGTCCCGGCTCAAGCGCGAGCGCGCCGTGACCAAGGTCAAGAAGGCCGCCCGAGACAGGATCGCCGCCTGATGAGCCGACGCACCGTCCGCCTGCCCCGCCGGGGTCAGTCCCTGGTCATCGACACCCAGGGCCGCCGTCGCCTGACGCGCAGCCAGAAGGTCGGCGTCGCGGGCGTGGCCACCCTGGCCGGGGTCGCCCTTCTGGGCGTGGTCGCCGGCCTGTTGCTGGATCGCCTGCTCGATTTCGACGACGCCCTGGACGCCGGCGGCGAATGGGACGAGGGCGGCGGCGTCTTCACCCGCTGGCAGTAGGCGCGCCAAACCTCTAAAGGCCTGCCCATGCGCCTCGCCTTCATGGGTACCCCCGAATTCGCCGTTCCGTCGCTGGCCGAGCTGATCGCCTCGGGCCACGAGATCGTCGCCGTCTATTCCCAGCCGCCCCGGCCCAGGGGCCGGGGGCAGAAGCTGACGCCGTCGCCCGTCCACGCCTTCGCCGAGAGCATGGGCCTGCCGGTGTTCACGCCCGAGTCGATGAAGGCCGCGGAGGCGATCGACATCTTCCAGAGCCTGGACCTGGATGCGGCCTGCGTCGTCGCCTATGGCCAGATCCTCAAGCCCGCGGTTCTGGAAGCGCCCCGCCTGGGCTGCTTCAACCTGCATGGGTCGCTGCTGCCGCGCTGGCGCGGGGCCGCGCCCATCCAGCGGGCGATCATGGCCGGCGACCGCCAGACCGGCGTGCAGATCATGCGGATGAGCGAGGGGCTGGACGAGGGGCCCATCCTGCTGGGCGAAGTCATGGACATCCACCCCGACGACACGGCCGCCAGCCTGTCCGAGCGCATGGCCCACGTCGGCGCCGGCCTGTGGCCCCGCGCCCTGGCCGCCATCGAACGCGGGGGCGCGACCGAGACGCCCCAGGCCGGCGAACCGACCTACGCCCGCAAGATCACCCCCACAGAGGCCCGCATCGACTGGACCCGCCCCGCCGCCGAGGTGGACGCCCGCATCCGCGGCCTGTCGCCCTTCCCCGGCGCCTGGTTCGAGGCACCGTCGGAGACGGGGCCGGTGCGGATCAAGGCCCTGCTGTCGACCCTGGCCGAGGGGGCCGGCGCGCCGGGCGCCGTTCTGGACGACGCCCTGACCGTCGCCTGCGGAAACGGTGCCGTGCGCCTGATCCGCGTGCAGCGCGAGGGCAAGGCAGCGCAGGCGGCCGAGGAGATGCTGCGCGGCTTCTCCCTGCCCGCCGGGCTCCTTTTAGGCTGATAGATTGAACTCACGGCCCAGGATTTCCCAAAGGGCTTTGGCGCTTTCCGATGTCAGTTGAAAAGTCTGGCTTTGACTGTTTGGTTTGGCCCGATCGGCAGAGCCGAGGGTATCGATCTGCAGGAATACGCGCCCATCTCGTTTGAACACGCCATAGTGGCCGATCACGTGCGTTGGATGCAGCTTGAGATCACGCTCTCTATCGAGCGGCTGAAACTGGTCGATGACGGCCATGTGGAGTCCTGAGTGCCTAGGTATAAGTTCACTATCGAATATGACGGCACGGCCTACAACGGCTTCCAGGCCCAGGACGGCCAGCCTACGGTGCAGGGCGCGCTCGAGACGGCCATCGCCGCCTTCTCGGGCGAGCGCATCCGCATCGCCGCCGCCGGGCGCACCGACACCGGCGTCCACGCCCTGGAACAGGTGATCCACGCCGACCTGCAGCGCGCCTGGCCCGAGACCACCATCCTCAACGCCATGAACGCCCATCTGGTGAACGAAGACGTCTGCGTCCTGTCGGTCCAGCCCGCGCCGGATCCCGACTGGCACGCGCGGTTTTCCGCGACCGGCCGGGCCTATCTCTATCGCATCCTGAACCGCCGGCCCCAGCCCGTGCTGGAAAGGGACCGGGTCTGGCACGTCAAGAAGCCGCTGGACGCCGAGGCCATGCACCATGCGGCCCAGGTCCTGGTCGGCCACCACGACTTCACCACCTTCCGCGACGTGGGCTGCCAGTCGAAGTCGCCGGTCAAGACGCTGGACGTGGCCCGCGTGACCCGCTTCGGCCAGGAGGTGCACCTGGTCTTCCAGGCCCGCAGCTTTCTGCACCGCCAGGTGCGGTCGATGGCGGGGACCCTGGTCGAGGTCGGCCTGGGCCGCTGGACCGCGCATGACGTGAAACGGGCTCTGGACGCGAAGGACCGCGCCGAATGCGGGCCGGTGGCGCCGTCGGCGGGGCTCTATCTGAGCGGCGTCAGATACGACTGATCTTCCCGACCTTCCCCCGCTTGCGGGGGAAGTGTCAGCGCGTCGAGCGAAGCGAGACGGCTGACGATGGGGGAAGTCTTCTTTTTGGAGAGAGCACTCCCCTCTCCGACCCTGGTTCGGCTGCGCCGAACGCCGGGCCGCCTCTCCCGCAAGCGGGAGAGGATGACGGCCTCAGACCTTGCTGAGGATCAGCGTGCCGTTGGTGCCGCCGAAGCCAAAGCTGTTGGACATCACCGTGGTCAGTTCGCCGTCCTTGCGTTCGCGTAGGATCGGCATGCCTTCGAACGCCGGGTCCAGGTTTTCGATGTGGGCGCTCTCGGCGGCGAAGCCGTTCTGCATCATCAGCAGGCAATAGATCGCCTCCTGCGCGCCCGCCGCGCCCAGGCTGTGGCCCGTCAGCGACTTGGTCGAGGAGATCATCGGCATCTTGTCGCCGAACACCGCGCGCACCGCCTCCATCTCCTTGGCGTCGCCCACGGGGGTCGAGGTGCCGTGCGGGTTCAGATAGTCGATCGTGCGGCCGCCGGCCTGGTCCAGCGCCATCTTCATGCAGCGCTGGGCGCCCTCGCCCGAGGGGGCCACCATGTCGTAGCCGTCCGAGTTGGCGGCGTAGCCGACGATTTCGGCCAGGATGTCGGCCCCACGCGCCTTGGCCCGCTCGTATTCCTCGACCACAACCATGCCGGCGCCGCCGGCGATCACGAAGCCGTCGCGGTCCTTGTCGTAGGCGCGGCTGGCGACCGAGGGAGTGTCGTTGAAGTCGGACGACATGGCGCCCATGGCGTCGAACATGTTGGACATGGACCAGTCGATGTCCTCGCAGCCGCCGGCGAAGACCACGTCCTGCTTGCCCCACTGGATCTGTTCGGCCGCCGCCCCGATGCAGTGGGCCGAAGTCGCGCAGGCCGAGCTGATCGAATAGTTGATCCCGCGCATCTGGAACCAGGTCGACAGCACCGCGGACGGGCCGCTGGCCATGGCCTTGGGCACGGCGAACGGGCCGACCCGCTTGGGCGAGCCCTTCTCCATCGTGGTCTGGGCCGCCTGCAGGATGACCTGGGTGGAGGGACCGCCCTCGCCGACGATCAGGCCGATGCGGTCGTCCTTGATCTCGTCCGCCGTCAGGCCCGACGACTTCAGCGCCTCCTCGAAGGCGATGTGCGCCCAGGCGGTGCCGTTGGCCAGGAAGCGCGCGGCGCGGCGGTCTACCAGTTCCTCCCACGGGCCGATCTGCGGCGGGGCCCAGACCTGGCTGCGGAAGCCGTATTTGGCGTGATCCGGCGCGGCGACGACGCCCGAGCGGGCCTCGCGCAGCGAACGGGTCACTTCCTCGGCGCCGTGGCCGATGGAGGAGACGATGCCAAGGCCGGTGACGACGACGCGACGCATGGGAGATCCTTCTTGCTTGCGGCTCCTCCCGGAGCCGGCCGCTGGGTTCGCGGCTCTATATGGGGGCTTCAGCCGCCGGTCGCCTGATCCTTGGCGCCGAACAGGCCCACCCGCATGTCGTTGCAGGTGTAGATCACCTCGCCGTCGGCCTCCAGCACGCCGTCGGCGATGCCCATGACCAGCTTGCGATTGATGACCCGCTTCAGGTCGATCTTGTAGACCACCTTCTTGACGTCCGGCGTCACCTGGCCGGTGAACTTGACGTCGCCGACGCCCAGGGCGCGACCGCGGCCCGGCCCGCCGATCCAGCCCAGATAGAAGCCGACCAGTTGCCACATCGCGTCCAGGCCCAGGCAGCCCGGCATGACCGGATCGCCGATGAAGTGGCACTGGAAGAACCAGAGGTCCGGATTGATGTCCAGCTCGGCCTCGACATAGCCCTTGCCGTGGGCGCCGCCGTCCGCGTTGATCTGGGTGATCCGGTCGAACATCAGCATCGGCGGGGCCGGCAGCTGGGCGTTGCCGGGACCGAACAGCTCGCCGCGCCCGGAGGCGAGCAGGGCCTCGTGATCGAAGGACGAGGGATATTGCGATTGGGTCAAGGCGGTTCCGTTCCGTCAGCTGTTGCGGGCGGGTTACACGACCGCGCCGCTTCGCTCAACAGACAGGCGTTTCAGCCGCGTCCGGTTCCGGCGGGCCGGTTGGCGTTGCACAGGGCCCGCGACTGGGCGCCGAAGACCGCGCGCTGGACGACCCAGCCCTCCAGACGCCGCGCCCGCACCCGGCACCAGCCGTCCTCGCATTCGTCCAGCGAGACGATGGAGCGGGGCTGCAGCCGCGCCCGCACCGGCGAGGTCTCGGACTTGCCCGCGTGGATGGGGATCTCGGCGTCGGAGTTGTTGAACACCGAGCGGCGGCCCGAGGACACCGTGCGATGGATCCAGGCCACGGCGCCGTCCGGGTCGCACACCTTGCGCCACTCGGTCGTCTCGGCCACCACCTGCACCGGCAGGCCGGCGGCGCGGTATTCCCACAGGATCGGATAATCCAGCCCCGGTCCCTGACGCGCACGCACGTGCGAGGATTTCAGCGAGATCCAGCGCGGCACCTCAAGCCCGGTCGGCGTGGGCCGGCCGTCGGGCATGGTCTGGCCCGCGCCGGCCATCACGGCCAGGCCCGCCACGGCCGCCAGAACCGGGGCGCGACGGCGAAGGCTTTGGAAGATGATGGCGGCTTTGCTAGACACCCAGGCACGACCCGTCGCTCGCGGGCTCCGATCCCTGTTGAATCGCCGCCCGCAGACCAAGGCCCGCAATGTCCGCCTCCAAGCTTAAGGTCGTATTAACCAGACGCCTTCCCGACGCCGTCGAGACGCGGATGCGCGAACTGTTCGACGCCGAACTGAACCTGACCGACCGCCCGATGGACCGTGCGGCGCTGCAGGCGGCCGTCCAGCGCGCCCAGGTCCTGGTCCCGACCATCACGGACGTGATCGACGCCGAGCTGATCCAGGGCGCGGGCGATCAACTGAAGGTGATCGCCAACTTTGGCGCCGGGGTCGACCACATCGACATAGAGGCCGCCGTCGCCCGGGGGATCATCGTCACCAACACCCCCGGCGTCCTGACCGAGGACACCGCCGACCTGGCCATGAGCCTGATCCTGGCCGTCAGCCGCCGCATCGTCGAAGGCGCCCAGGTGGTCGCCGAAGGCCGCTTCGAGGGCTGGACCCCCACCTGGATGTGCGGCCGCAAGCTGTGGGGCAAGCGGCTGGGGATCGTCGGCATGGGCCGCATCGGCCAGGCCCTGGCCCGGCGCGCCAAGGCCTTCGGCCTGCAGGTCCACTATCACAACCGCAAGCCCGTCTCGGCCCTGATCGAGGAAGAACTGGGCGCCACCTATTGGGACGACCTGGACCAGATGCTGTCGCGCATGGACATCATCTCCCTGAACTGCCCGGCGACCCGAGACACCCACCATCTGCTGTCGGCCGAACGCCTGGCCCGGCTCCAGCCGCACGCCATCCTAGTCAACACCGCGCGCGGCGAACTGATCGACGAGGAGGCGCTGGCCAAGGCCGTCGACCGCCGCCTGTTGGCCGGCGCCGGTCTGGACGTGTTCGAAAAGGAGCCGGCCATCCACCCCGGCCTGCTGGGCCACCCGAATGTGGTGCTGCTGCCCCACCTGGGCTCGGCCACCCTGGAGGCGCGCCAGGACATGGGCGACCGCGTCATCGCCAACATCATGACGTTCCAGAACGGCCACCGCCCGCCGGATCGGGTCATTCCCGCGATGTTGTAGGGCGCGGATTTCACACGCCTGTCGGAGCGCCCTCATACGGTTGTCGAAAACGCCGTTCAGGGGCGGAACCGCCGGCGACGCGCCTCGTTTCCGGCGACCTGTTCGAGGAAGCGTGCGTTGGACTCCTACTATTGCATCGTCAATCTGCCCGGCGTGCCGGTGCGGGACATCTGCGTGCTCGACGCCGCCTCGGACGAGGCCGCCGACAGGGCCCTCCAGGACCTGGCCCGGCGATGGGTCGGGTTTGAGACCCTGTACCTGTATTGCGGCGAGCGGGTCGTGACGGTGCTCAGCAATCCGGCCCTGGGCTTCGCCGAGCCGCTGCCCGACCTGCCGCTGCCCGTTCGCTTCGCCACGGCGGCCTAGAGCCTGATCGGCTGAGGTGGAATCGCTTCGCGATTCCGCAGATGCCGTGAATCAGGCTCCAGTTGATCCTGGAGCGAAATCTGAGCCGAGTTGGACTACGCCCCCCTCAACCGATCTCGCTCTGGCGCCGCCCCCGCACACGGGACAATCCGGATCGGCCGCGACCCGCGCGGTGCGGCTGGTTCCCGCAAGGCCGTCGTAGATCAGCAGCCGGCCTTCAAGCGGCTGGCCGGCGCCGACGATCAGCTTGATCGCCTCCAGCGCCGCCATCGACCCAATCACCCCGGCCAGGGCGCCGACCACGCCGACGCGCGCGCAGGTCTCCGCCTCGGGCGGGACCTCGGGCGTCAGGCACTGATAGCAGGGGCGGCCCGCGAAGATCCCGACCTGCCCGTCCCAGCGTCCAAGGGCGCCCGAGACCAGGGGCCTGCCCGCGGCGACGCAGGCCGCGTTGACGATGTGACGGGTGGCGAAGTCGTCCGTGCCGTCGATCACCAGATCGTGGTCGCCGATCAGGCCGGCGGCGTTCTCCGGCGTCAGCCGCTCGCGCCAGGCGCGAACCTCGACCCCGGGGTTCAGCCCAGCCAGGCGCGCCGCCGCGGCCTCGACCTTGGGCCGGCCGACATCCTCGGTCGCGAACAGCACCTGGCGCTGAAGGTTGGACAGGGCGACCGTATCATCGTCGATCAGGCCCAGCGTCCCGACGCCCGCCGCCGCCAGGTACAGGGCCGCCGGCGCGCCGACGCCCCCCGCGCCGACGATCAGCACCCTGGCGCGCCTCAGCGCCTGCTGGCCCGGCCCGCCCACCTCGGCAAGGACCAGATGGCGGGCGTAGCGCTCGACGTCGTCTTCGGAAAAGCTCACGCCCCTATCTAGGGTCTTCCACCGTCGGGGAACAGCGCCTCAGGGCGCGACGGCCATCGACCGGCTGGCCTGGACCAGCAGCGCCTCGGCCCGGTCGCCGGCGTCGGGGGCCTCCAGATGGTCGTCCAGGAAATCGTCGGCGGCGGGCGGCGCGTCCAGCCGCACCATGGCCCAGTCGGGAAAGCCGCGGCTCTCCACCGGCCGGTCCGCCAGGATCCTGAGATCCTCATGCCGGCGGTCCTGATGCAGACGCTTCATCAGCCGGTCCAGGTCGCCGCGCGCGCCCTCGATCACCTGAATGAAAAAGCCCTGGTGGCGCATCAGGGCGCCGGTCAGGTGATCGCGACGATTGTTTCGGTCCGACACGCCGATGATGTCGATCAGCGGCATCAGTCCGTCGCTGACGGCCTCGGCGGCGCGGCTGACGTAGACGATTCGAAACAATTTCACGGCGTACTCACGAACTCGAACGCCGAATCCCGGCGCGCCGCCGCGAGCCTAGGGGTCGAGCCGCGTGTTCTCAAGCAGCCTGCAGGCTGCAAGCCTGCATCAACCGCTCCAGCTCGACCGCGCTCAGGGTCCGGAGCGGGCGGCCGCCGGAGTGGCGCGCCACGCAGCGATGATCGGTCTGACACAACTGCATGGGCTGGCGATAGCGACGCTGCATAACAGGTCGATCCTCGACCACCACCAGATCGCAATGCCTCGGATCGACCGCGACCCGCCGCATCAGCCGGTCCAGGTCCGTGCGCGCGCCCTCGACGATCTGCACGATCTCGTCGCCATGAAACATCATCGCGCCGCTGACTTCGTCACGGCGATTGTTGCGCTCGGACGCGCCCAGGATGTGCGCCAACGACTGCGGGCTCTGTCCCGCATCCCCGACAGCTTTGCTCACAAAAACGAGGCGGTACAGCAATTTAATGCTTTCAACTGGCGGGATGAATGGTCGAATATGACCGTTATACGAAGCATATTGGTCGAAATTAGGCCGCGACCGAAAACCGCGGCGCTTTGCGCATGGCCTTGATGATCGCGACGCGCGCCGCCATCTGCGTCGCATGACCCGTCCTTCCGCCCCCTCCGCCTTTCCCGACTGGCACGGCACCACCATCCTGGCCGTTCGCAAGAACGGGCGCACCGTGATCGCCGGCGACGGCCAGGTTTCGATGGGCCCGACCATCGTCAAGGGCGCCGCCCGCAAGGTCCGGACGCTCGCGGGGGGCAAGGTCCTGGCGGGGTTCGCCGGCGCCACGGCCGACGCCTTCACCCTGATCGAGCGGCTTGAGGCCAAGCTGGAGCAGTATCCCGACCAACTGGCGCGCGCCTGTGTCGACCTGGCCAAGGACTGGCGCACCGACCGCTATCTTCGCCGGCTGGAGGCGATGCTGCTGGTCGCGGACGCCTCTTCCATCTTCACCGTCACCGGCGTCGGCGACGTGCTGGAGCCGGAACACGGCGTCGCCGCCGTCGGCTCGGGCGGCAACTTCGCCCTGTCGGCCGCCCGCGCCCTGATCGAGGAGACCGACCTGGACGCCGAGCAGGTGGCGCGCAAGGCCATGAAGATCGCCGCCGAAATCTGCGTCTATACGAACGGCAACCTGACGGTGGAGACGCTGGGCGCCTGACCGTCGCCAAGGGGCTCAACCCAGGGCGCGATGGAGGAAGGCGACCAGGTCATCGAGCACGGGCGCCTTCTTGCGGAACAGGGGCGAAAAGGTCGCGATCAGGTCGGCGTGGTTCAGGCCGGGATAGATCCGGGCGGTCGATCGCCCGCCGGCGGCCTTGATCCGGTCGTTCAGGATCAGGGTGTCCTCGTCGTGCACGACCGTGTCGTCGGCGCCGTGGCCCAGCCAGAGGGGCGGGGCGTCGGCCCGGGCGAAGGTCACGGGCTGGGTCTGGACGGGATCCGGCGCGGCGCCGAACGCGTCCCTGGTGGACGCCACGTCGAAGGGCAGGAAGTCGTAGGGGCCGGCCAGGCCCGCGGCGGCCCGGATCAGGTCGGGCCTGCCGGCCGCCTTCATGTAGCGGGCGTCCAGCGCGATCATCAGGGCCAGATAGGCGCCGGCGGAATGGCCCAGCACGGCCAGCCGCGCCGCGTCGCCGCCATAGGTCGGGGCCAGGTCGGCCGCGCGCGCCGTCGCCTTCGCCGCATCCTCGACAAAGACCGGGAAGACCACCTCGGGGACCAGACGGTAATCGGGCAGGAAGACGACGAAGCCGCGCGCGGCCAGGGCCTGCGCCGCCCAGCCGTAGAGATCGCGCGATCCCGAATTCCACCCCCCGCCGTAGAAGAAGACCAGCGTCGGAAACGGACCCTCTCCGGGGGGCGCATAGACGTCCATCCGCTGGCGAGGGTGGTCGCCGTAGGCCAGGTCCCGCCCCGCCCGGCGGGCGCCCGGGTCCCGCGGGCCGAACCGGTCGAGCAGGGCCAGCGGCGAACAGGCGGCGGCCAGGGACGCCAGGGCCGGCGCGATCAATCCTCTACGGGTCATGGGGCCTATACGTAGCAAGAGGCGAATCGGCCTGCGCCTGCCGGGCTCAGCGCGCGGAGGCGATCAGGCGGCCGCAATCGGCGTCCTCCGCCAGGCCCGGATCCACGAAGGCGAACAGGGCCGTCACCGGAGCCACCACCGCGCCCAGCAGCCCCGCCAGGCCGCCCTGCCCGACCACCTCGCCCACGTCCACGCCGATACGCGGCGCCGTCAGGGGACCCCCGACGGTGATGGGCGCCCAGACCCGCAGCAGGCGCGGCTTCTTGCTCTCGCCGTCGATGCGCAGGTTCAAGGTCTCGGCGCCCAGGTCGATGGAGCCCTTGCCCTGGGCCAGGACCACGTCGGTGTCGACTACGAAGGTGCGCGCCGTCGCCGTGCCGCCCGAGACCGTGAAATCGGCCACGGCGCAGCGGATGTCGGCCTTGGACTGGTCGCCGCTGAGCAGCTTCAGAAGGCCCGCGCTGGCGTTGATGCCCAGCAGTTCGGCGAAGGCGGCGCGCATTTCGCCCTGCGGCACCACCACGCTGATCGACCCCTTGGAGCCCGCCGCGAAGTCGTGGATCGAGGCTCCGGGTCCTTCCAGCCTGGCCCGGCCCAGGGCCCGGCCGGTCAGGGGCGCCGGGCCGTCGCCGGCCGGGATCAGGGATTCCAGCGGATAGCCCGACAGGCGGAAGTCCACATTGCTGTAGGGCGTGTCGCGCGTCGCGTTGATCCGGGCCGTGCCGTTCAGTTCGCCGCGATTGAAGGCGAAGCTGACGGGGTTCAGGGCCAGCACGCCGTCCTTCAGATCGGCGCCCAGATTGACCGCGCGGACGTCGAAGTCGTTCGCCTTCACCGCGGCGGCGCGATATTTCAGCGTCCCGTCCATGGTCCGCAGTCGATCGACCTGCAGGGTGGCGTCGGGCAGCAGCCGGCCGGGCGCGGCGACGGTGGTCTCGGTGTCGGTCGCGGCCGCATTGGTCTGAGGCCGGCCGCCCAAGACGGCCAGCAGGTCGTCCAGGTCCAGCCGTCGCGAGGTCAGGTCGGCGTCGACCCGCAGCCGCTCGGCCGCATCCACGCGCACGTCGCCCGACAGGTCCGAGGCGCCGACCCGGCCGTCGAAGTCCTTGAAGGTCCATATCCGCTCGTCGCGGCTCAGCGCGCCGGCCAGCCTGTAGCGCGGGGTGTTGGGCAGAGTGACGCCGGTCAGCAGATACAGGTCGGCCAGGTTCTGGCCTTCCAGCGTCAGTGTGGCGTTGAACCGACCCAGGTCGAACGGCCGGGTGATCGCCCCGTCCGCCGTCAGCCGCGAACCGGCGCCGCTCAGCACCGCCTCGAAATTGTAGGGTCGATTGCGGCGGATGTTGATGAAGGGTCCGCCTTCGATCCGCAGCGTCAGGGGCGAGTCGTTCAACGCGCCCGTGCCGTCCAGCACGAAGCCGGCGTCGCCGTCGTTGGCGGTCTCGCGCGCGGTCACCGTGGCGTCCAGCGTCAGGCCGCGACGCTGCTCGTCGAAACGGATGCGGCCGTCCGTGATGATCAGCTGCTGGATCACGGGCAGCTTCATGCCCTCGCCGGTGTCGGGCTTGTCCGGCTCCAGCGCCCAGCTCTTGCGGCCGTCTTCGGCGGCGATCAGCACGACGTCCGGGCGGGTGACGCTGAGCAGCGGCATTTCGATCTGGCCCGCGAACAGCTTGCGCAGCCGCACGGAAGCCTCGATCCGCTGGACGTTGGCGGTGTCCGCCTCGCGCGCCCAGTCCGGCCCGCCGAACTTCAGATCGTTGACGACGACCGACGGCGTCCAGCTGAACAGTCTGACGTCCAGGTCGCCGCGCAGGGCGATCTCGCGGTCATACTTGGCCGAGGCCCATCGGCCGATCGGCCCGCGCAGCCAGTTCCAGTCGAACAGCATCAGGAAGACGACGACGGCGGCGATCAGCAGCAGAGTGACGGACGCCGCCCATTTCTCGGCCGCGCCGGGCCGGCGGGCCGCGGCGTAAACGGGATCGTTCTGCCGGATCCAGTCGCGCCAGTCGCGGGCGCGGGCGCCGGCCGGAACCAGCGCCTTGTCCCGCACGCCTGACCACATGTCGTTCCATTTCAGTGATCTGGCCACGCGTCCACCTCCTCAGGTCACAGACAACGCGCCAGCCGCCGATTGGCGCCGCCCCGCGCTTTGTCGTCGATTTGACGCGGGAATGTCGCAAATCCTTTACACAGCGAGAATTCGGCGCATAATTCGTCAGAGTCCTGATCGAAAATCAGGCCATGGAGGATGTTTGACATGACCCGTATCGCTGCTTCCGCCCTGACCCTCGCGGTCCTGGCCGCCAGCGCCGCCCCGGCGGCCGCCCAGAATTCGACCCAGAATCCGGTCCAGAGCCAGAAGATCGACCGATCGACGCCCATCGCCCGCCAGTCGGTGATGATGTGCGGCACCGACGTCGCCACGCGGCGCGCCTATCAGCGCGAACATGGCGTCCAGCCGGTGTTCGTCACCGCGCGCGAGGCCGTCGAGGCGCGCCGCAACGGCGAGGCCTGGTCGGCGCCGCGCTGCATGACCGAGCGCGAGTACGGCCGCCTGGTCGCCACGGCCAGCACCCGCGCCGGTCTCTGAACGATCCGGTGAACGACAAAGGGCGCGGCCGTCGACCGCGCCCTTCGGTTCTCTGATCGCGGCAGGCGCTACTCGGCCTGGCCGAGATGCTTGTTCAGCCAGCCGAACACCTCGTCGTGCCATTGCAGGCTGTTGGCCGGCTTCAGCACCCAGTGGTTCTCGTTGGGGAAGACGATCAGCCGGCTGTCGACGCCCCGCCGCTGAAGCGCCGTGAAGGTCGACAGGCCCTGGGCGGTCGGGATGCGGAAATCCAGGTCGCCCTGCACCACCAGCATCGGCGTCTTCCAGTTCTCGACGTGATTGGCCGGGTTGAACTTCTGATAGCCCTCGGGGTGATCCCACGGCGTGCCGCCGTATTCCCATTCGGTGAACCACAGTTCCTCGGTCGCGTAGCCCATGCCGAAGGTGTCGAAGACCCCGTCGTGGTTGACCAGGCACTTGAAGGCGTCGTTCCACTTCCCGGCGATCCAGTTGATCATGTAGCCGCCGTACGAGGCGCCCAGGGCGCAGGCGTTGTCGCCGTCCAGGAAGTCGTACTTCTGCTGCGCCGCCGCCCAGCCCTTCTGCAGGTCCTCCAGCGGGCGGTCGCCCCAGTGCTGGCTGATCGCGTCTGTGAAGGCCTGGCCGTAGCCGGTCGAGCCGTGGAAATCGATCATCACCACCGCATAGCCGGCGCCGGCGTAGGTCTCGGGGTTCCAGCGATAGGACCAGCTGTCGCCGAACGAGCCCTGCGGTCCGCCGTGGATCAGGAAGGCGACCGGATACTTGCGCCCTTCCTGATAGCCGACCGGCTTGATGACATAGCCGTGGACCGTCTCGTTGTTCCAGCCGGGGAAGCTGAACTGCTCGTAGTCGCCGAACGCCTTGGCGGCGAAGTCGGGATTGGCGGTGGTCAGGCGCCGGGGCGTCTCGCGGCCCAGATAGGTCTTGAAGTACAGGTCGCCCGGCTCGCGCAGGCTGTCCTGGGCGAAGACGAAGCCCGACGGCGTCTGCTGGAAGGCCGAGACATGACCGCTCCCCGTGATCGGCGTCACCACCCCGTTGCGGGTGTCCACCGCGAACAGCCGGGTCGAGCCGACGTCGCCGGCGGTGGTGTAGAGGGTCTGGCCGTCGCGCGACCATTGCAGGGTGTCGGCCGAACGGTCCCAGTTCGAGGCGATCTCGCGCGTCTGGCCGGTCTCGACGTCCTTCAGCACGATCTGGTAGCGGTCGGCCTCGAAACCCGGGCGGGCCATGGCGCGATAGGCCAGGGTGCGGCCGTCCGGCGAGAACACCGGCCCGGCGTCCCAGGCCGGATTGTCCGGGGTCAGGTTGGCGAAGGTCCCGTCGCCGGTCAGGCCATTGGTCTTCCACAGGTCGAAATTGGTGCTCCACGGCTCGGTCTGGCCGGCCAGACGGGCCGAGAAGACGATGGCGTCGCCCGCCGGGGTGAAGGTGAAGTCGCTCTCGTCGCCGAACGGCTTGGACGGCGTGTCGCCGTCGAAGCCCTTGGTCACCCACACCGGCTGCCCCGTCGCCTTGCCGTCGCGGCCGATCGACTGGACGAACAGGTGGTTCTGGGTGTGGTCGTTCCAGGTGTCCCAATGGCGCACGAACATGCGGTCATAGACCTGGCCGGTGGTCTTGCGCTCGGCCAGCGCCTTGCCCGTCTCGACCGAGGCGTTCAGGTCCGCCGCGTCGGGATAGACGGCCAGCGACACCGCCATCTTGTCCGCCGAAGGGCTCAGGCGATAGGCGTTCACGTCCAGCGGCAGGCTGGTGACCTGAATGGGCGCCGCCGTGGGCGAGGCGACGCGCCAGACCTGGCTGGTCCCCGACTTTCCGGACAGGAAGTACAGATTTCCGTCCCCGCCCCAGCGGGCGGTGTTGGCGCCCTGGTCCGAGATGGCCAGCCGGCGCGGCGCCTGATCCGGCGCGTTCAGATCCAGCATCCATAGGCTGCCCGCCCGCCGGTTCGCCGCCACGTCGGTGGTGGTGACGGAATAGACCACATAGCGGCCGTCCGGCGAGACCTGCGGATCGCCCAGACGGTTGGCCGAGATCATGTCGCGATAGGTGAAGGCGTCGGGCGTCGCGGGGGCGGCCGGAACCGGCGCGGGCGGCACCTGGGCCAGGGCCGGCGCGGCGGCCATCAGGGCGGCGGCCGCGCAGGCGGCGGACAACAGGAAACGGTGGCGCATGGGGCATTCCTCGCAAAGCGTGCTGCGCGAGGCGTAGCACCACCGTTCGCCGGGCGGAAGTTGCCGATGCGGCGGAGGGCCGCCCGCCCCGACAAGCGGCCGCCCCACGTCTTGGAAGCGGCGCGCATCTGACAGCTTGCCCGGCCGCGGCGAACCGGCGACAAGCGATGAGAATGGAAGCTGCTTCGCCGACAACGGCCCCGCCCGGGGCCCAGCCGCACATCGTCGACGTGCTGATCGCCGAGCGCGCGCCGCGCCTGACGGCCTCGCCCTTCTGGCCGGTCGTGCGACCAGTCCTCTACGGCGTTCTGGGCTATGGCGAGGCGGTGCGGATGGCCGACGCGATCCGGCCGCTGTCCGGTCATGACACCCTGGAGCACGTCTCCGACCTGTTGTCGCTGAAGGTGACGGCGAAGGACATGGACCGACTGCCCGCGGCCGGCCGCTGCGTGGTGGTGTGCAACCATCCGACCGGCATCGCCGACGGGGTGGCCGTCCATGACGCCGTCAGGACGCGGCGCCAGGATGCGATATTCTTCGCCAACGCCGACGCCCTGCGCGTCTCGCCGCGCCTGGGCGAGGCGATCATTCCCGTGGAATGGGTCAACGCCAAGCGCACGCGCGAAAAGACGCGCGCCACCCTGAACGCGGCCAGGGACGCCTTCGAGGCCGAGCGGTGCGTGGTCATGTTCCCGGCCGGGAGGCTGGCGCGGGTGGACAGGGCGGGCCGGCTGACCGACCCGGAGTGGGCCCCGACCGCCGCCTCCCTGGCGCGGAAATACGATGCGCCGGTCGTGCCCATGCATGTCGCCGGCCCCTACAGCCGCCTGTTCCACCTGTTCGACAAGGTCTCGCAGGAACTGCGCGACGTCACCCTGTTCCACGAACTGCTGAACAAGGCGGGCAAGTCCTTCACCGTCCAGGTCGGCCGCCCCATACCCGCCCAGCGGCTGGACATCGACGCGGCCCGGGCGACCGAGGCGCTGAAGCGGTTCACCGAGCGCACGCTGGCCGCCGACCCCGACGCGGTGTTCGCATGAGGATCGTGCTGCCCGACGCCGCGGCCACCACGCGCCTGGGCCAGGCCGTCGCGCCCCTGTTGCGGACGGGCGACAGCGTGCTGCTGTACGGGCCGCTGGGCATGGGCAAGTCCACCCTGGCGCGCGGCCTGATCCGCGCCCTGACCACGCCGGACGAAGACGTGCCGTCGCCCACTTTCACCCTGGTCCAGTTCTACGACAGCGAGCCGGCCGTGGCGCATTTCGACCTGTATCGCCTGACCCGGCCGGAAGAGGCGTTCGAGATCGGCCTGGACGAGGCGCTGGACGACGGCTGCGCCGTCATCGAATGGCCCGAACGGCTTGGCGAGGATCCCGGTCGTTTCCTGGGGCCGGATCGGCTGGTCATCGCCATCTCCGAACAGGGCGAAGGCCGCCTTGCGACCGTTTCCGGCGCAGGGCGCTGGGAAACGCGGGTGAAGGAACTGCATGTCTGACCGCGAAGCCCTCCGTCTCGATTTCCTGAAGGCCGCCGGCCTGGACGACGCCGTGCGCCTTGCCCTGCCCGGCGACGCCTCGACCCGGCGCTACGAACGGCTGACGCCCGCGACCGGCCCCACCCTGATGCTGATGGACCAGGCGCCGGCCGCCGAAAGCCCGCCGTGCGATCCGTCCTGGTCGCCGGACCAGCGCCGCGCCGCCGGCTGGAATGCGGTCGCCCGGCTGTCGGCCGGCCGGATCGAGGCCTTCGCCGCCGTCGCGGCCCACCTGAAGGCGCTGGGGCTGTCGGCGCCCGACCTGCCCGCCCTCGACGCCGCGAACGGCCTGGCGGTGCTGGAGGACTTCGGCGACGACCTGTTCGCCCGCGTGATCGCCGACGGCGCCGACGAGACGCCGCTTTACCTGGCCGCCATAGAGGCGCTGGCGACGCTGCATGACGCCGGTGATCCGCCCGCCGTCCTGAACGGCCCCGGCGGCGACTGGCCGATGCTGACCTATGACGAGACGGCGCTGCAGGGCGGCGCGGACCTGTTCGTCGACTGGCTGCCGAAGCTGGACGACCGGGTGAGCTTCGACGACGACGCTGTCGCCGACTGGCGCGAGGCCTGGGCGCCGATCGTCGCCTCGGGCGCGCGCGGGGCCTCGGTCATGGCGCACCGCGACTATCACGCCGAGAACCTGATCTGGCTGCCCGAGCGCCAGGGCGCCGCGCGGGTCGGGATGATCGACTTCCAAGACGCGGTGCGGGCCCATCCGTCCTGGGACCTGCACTCCCTGTTGCAGGACGCGCGCCGCGACGTGTCGCCCGCCCTGGAAGCCCAGGCGCTGGACCGCTATTTCGCCCTGCGTCCCGGCGTCGACCGGGCCGCCTTCATGGCCGACTACGCCGGTCTGGCGGCGCTGAACCAGGCGCGGATCATCGGGATCTTCGCCCGGCTGATCGCGCGGGACGGCAAGCCGCGCTACGCCCGCTTCCTGCCGCGCATGTGGCGACATCTGAACGCCAATCTGGAACAGCCGGCCCTGGCGCCCGTCGCGCGCTGGTTCGACCGGCACGTGCCGGCGGAGGTCCGGGCATGAGCCGCGCGCCCACGACCGCGATGGTGCTGGCCGCCGGCCTGGGCACCCGGATGCGCCCCCTGACCGACGACCGGCCCAAGGCCCTGGTCGAGGTGGGCGGCCGCGCCCTGATCGACCATGTGCTGGACCGGCTGGCCGACGCCGGGGTGGAAAAGGCCGTGGTCAACGTCCACTGGTTCGCCGACCGGCTGGAAGGCCATCTGAATTCGCGGGACCGCGGCCCCGAGGTCGTCATCTCCGACGAGCGCGCCGAACTGCTGGAGACCGGCGGCGGGCTGAAGAAGGCCCATGCCCTGCTGGGCGACGATCCGGTGTTCGTGGCCAATATCGACAGCATCTGGATCGACCGGGGGGACGCCCTGGCCGACCTGGTCCGCCTGTGGAACCCGGATACGATGGACGCCGCCCTGCTGCTGGCCCGCCGCGAGGGCTCGATCGGCTTCGAGGGCGACGGCGATTTCTTCCTGGCCGAAGACGGTCGCCTGACCTTTCGCGGCGACGCCCCGTCCGCCCCCTTCGCCTATATGGGCGTCCACATCACCCGGCCCGGATACGCCGACGACGGCCCGGACGGCCCCTTTTCGCTGAGCCCCCTGTGGCGCCGGTCGGCGGCCGAGGGACGCCTGTTCGGCTGCGTGCTTGACGGCGACTGGATGCACGTTGGCGACCCCGGCGCGCGGGACGAAGCCGAGGCCAGGCTGGGCGAGGCCGCGTGAGCGGATTCGACCCCTTCGTCGGGTCCGGCCCCCGCTGGTTCGCCGTGCCGGCGCACCGGCCGTTCCTGGAGGATCTGGCCGCCGGCGTGCTGGACTGGCTGGGCGAACAGGCGCCGGAAACCTTGTCGGACGCCCTCATCCTGCTGCCCAATCGTCGGGCGGCGCGGGCTTTCGCCGGCGCCCTGTCCAGACTGTCCCGGGATCGTCCGGTGCTGCTGCCCCAGGTGCGGCCGCTGGGCGATCTGGAGGAGGACGAGCCGCCCTTCACGCCCGGCGCCCTGGGCCTGGACCTGCCGCCCGCCATCGCCCCGCTGACGCGCCGGTTCGAAATGGCGCGCATGATCGTGGAGCGGTTCGATTCCGACCTGACGCCGATGCGGGCGCTGGACCTGGCAGACGCCCTGGGCGGCTTCCTGGACTCGTGCCAGCTGGAGGAGGTGGTCGAGCCGGAGCGCGTCGCGCGCCTGGTCGAGGGCGAGATGGCCGAACACTGGGAGCGGTCGGCCGAATTCCTGGGACTGGGGGTCAGGGCCTGGCCGGAGCGTCTGAAGGAACTGGGCCTGGTCGACCCGGCCTGGCGACGCGCGACCCTGCTGCGCCGTCTCGCCGAACTGTGGGACGCCCATCCGCCGGCCCAGCCGGTCATCGCCGCCGGTTCGACCGGCACCATGCCCGCCGCCGCCGACGTCCTGGGCGCGGTGGCGCGCGCGCCCCTGGGATGCGTGGTCCTGCCGGGCCTCGACCTTGATCTGGACGAGCAGGTCTGGCGCCAGATCGACGCCGACAACGAACAGCACCCCCAGCGCGCGCTGAAGCGTCTGCTGGAACGGCACGACGTTCCCCGCGCGGCGGTCCGCCCCTGGTTCCGCCCCGCCGTCTCGGCCTCGGTCGAACAGAAGGGCCTGGCCCGCCAGCGTCTGCTGAACGAGGCCCTGCGTCCCGCCGACGCCACCGGCGACTGGCGCGACGCCATCCGCGACATCCGCGTCCGCGCGGCCGAGGCCGGCCGGTCCAGCGATCCCATCGCCGACGGGCTGGACGGTCTGTCGGTCCTGACGATGCGTCACGACGAGGAGACCGCGGCCGCCATCGCCCTGATGATGCGCGAGGTGCTGGAAACGCCCGGAAAGACCTGCGCCCTGGTCACGCCGGATCAGGGGCTGGGCCGGCGCGTCGCCGCGCGGCTGGAACGGTGGGGCGTCGTCGCCGACGCCTCGGCGGGCCAGCCGCTGAACCGGATGCCGGCCGGCGTGCTGGTCGATCTCTGCGCGCGGTGGATGGCGACGCGCACCGATCCGCAGGTGCTGCTGGGCCTGCTGAAACACCCGCTGGTCAGCCTGGACCTGGGCGAGGTCGACCCGGCCCGCGCGACCGCCGCCCTGGAGGACATGGGCCTGCGCGGCCCGCGCCCGTCCAGTTTCGCGCGGCTGAACCTCAGGCTGGACAAGGCCTTGGGGCCGAACCGCGACGGCGCCCCGCCCTCCGAAGGGCGGGTCAGGCGCCACGCCGAGGCCCGCGCCCTGTCGGCCCGGCTGGAAAGCCTGGCGTCGGCCGCCCGCGCCGTCTTCGGGCCCGAGGCCCCGCTGGACGCCGCCGCGCGCGCCCTGACGGCCCTCGTCGAGGCGCTGGCGGGCCAGGACGCCTGGGCCGGGCTGGACGGGGAGGCCGCCGCCGCCCTGTTGTCGAATCTCATCACCGGCGGGGCTTCCCTGGGCGCGGTGCGGCCCCAGGACCTGGTCGACCTGGTCCAGGGGCTGCTGGCCGATTCCGTGGTCCGCACCGGCGGGGCGACCCATCCGTCGCTGCGGATCCTGGGCGCCATCGAGGCGCGGCTGGTGCGGGCCGACCGAATGATCCTGGCCGGTCTGGAAGAGGGCGTCTGGCCCCAGGGCGCGCCGGTCGATCCCTTCCTGTCGCGGCCGATGCGAAAGGCGCTGGGCCTGCCGCCGCCGGAACGCCGCATCGGCCAGAGCGCCCAGGACTTCGTCCAGGCCGCCTGCGCGGACGAAGCCGTCCTGATCCACACCGAGCGGCGCGGGGGCCAGCCGGCCGTGCGCTCGCGCTGGCTGTGGCGACTGGACATGCTGGCGCGCGGGGCCGACGCCGAGACAACGCCCGTGGTCGTCCCCGCCCCTGCTCACGTCGCCGAATGGACCCGCGCGCTGGACGCCCCGGCGCGGCCCGCGCCCGACTACGCCCGCCGTCCCGCGCCGACGCCGCCCGCGGACCGGCGGCCGCGCGAACTGCCCGTCACCGGCGTGGAGCGCTGGGTGCGCGACCCCTACGCCATATACGCCCAGCGCATCCTGGGGCTGAAGGTCCTGGACCGGCCCGGCGCTTCGGCCGAGGCGATGGCGCGCGGAAACGCCATCCACGCCGCCATCGAACGCATCGTCCACACCTGGCCCGAGGCCCTGCCGGACGACTGCGCCGACCAGATCGAGGGCTTCCTGCACGAAGCCCTGACCGACGCCGGGTTCGAGGACGCCGCCCTGGCCCGAGAGCGTCCCTTGGCCCGCAACTGCGCCCGTTGGCTGGAGCGGTTCGAGCGCGAGCGGCGCGAACGGGGCGCGACCCTGCTGATCGAACAGTCGGGCGCCCTGGCCTTCGATGCGCCGGGCGGCCCCTTCACCCTGACCGCGCGCGCCGACCGGATCGAGCTGGACGCGACCGGCGCGGCCGTGATCGACTTCAAGACCGGATCGACGCCCAGCCAGAAGCAGGTGGTGCAGGGTTTCGCCCCGCAGCTGACCCTGACCGCCGCCATCCTGGCCGAAGGCGGCTTTTCCGCCCCGCCGACCCAGGCCAGCGAACTGCTGTATGTGCGGGTCACCGGCCGTCGCGAGCCGGGCGTCGTCACCGACGTCTCCCGGCAGGGGCGCAGCAACGCCCTGTCGGCCGCCGACCTGGCGACGCGCGAGCTGGAACGGCTTAAGCAGGGCGTCGAGGCCTTCGACGACGAGGCCACGCCCTACGCCTCGTGGGTGGCGCCCCAGTTCATGGGCTCCTTCGGCGGCAACTACGACCACCTAGCGCGCGTGTGGGAATGGCACGTCGTGGGCGGAGAGGACGAGGCGACCGAATGACCGACCCGTCCCCGCTCGACCCGAACCCCGTGGACCTGGCCCGCGCCAATCAGGCGACCGCCGCCGATCCGGCCCTGTCGATCTTCGTCACCGCCAACGCCGGGTCGGGCAAGACCACCACCCTGGTCAGCCGGGTGGCGCGCCTGCTGCTGAAACGGGTGAAGCCGGGCGAGATCCTGTGCGTCACCTACACCAAGGCCGCCGCCGCCGAGATGCAGGCCCGGCTGTTCCAGCGGCTGGGCGAATGGGCCGTCGCCGACGACCGCGCATTGGCTGAGGACCTGGCCCGGCTGGACGGGCGCGACCCCGGCGATCTGGGCGACGCCGAACTGTCCGAGGCCCGCGTCCTGTTCGCCCGCGCGCTGGAGACGCCCGGCGGGCTGAAGATCCAGACCATCCACGCCTTCTGCGAAAAGCTGTTGCGCCGCTTTCCGCTGGAGGCCGGGGTCGCGCCGGGTTTCGAGGTGCTGGAGGACCAAGCGGCGCTGACCCTGTCCCACGCCGCGCGAGAGGATCTGGCCCGTTACGCGCTGAAGGACGGCGACGGCCCGGTCGGGGACGCCTACGCCCACTTCGCGGTGGAACTGGCGTGGGGCGACTTTCACGCCCTGCTCGACGCCATCGAAGCCCGGCGCGAGGCGCTGCTGGACTATCTGGCCCGCATCGAGGCCGGGACCGCGCCGGGGCCGCACGTCCTGTGCGGGGTCGCGCCCGACGAGACGCCCCAGGCCATCGAGGCCGACTTCATGGCCTGGCTGAATCCCGACGATTGGCGGGCCGCCGCCGACGGCTTCGCCGCGGGCGGCGCCAACGACCAGAAGCTGGCGGCCCAGATGCGCGCCGCCGTCCCGCCCGAGACGACGCTTCAGGCCATGACGTCGATCTTCATCGATTCCAAGGGCGTGGCGCGCGACAGGTTCGGCACGTCCAAGGCCCCGCCCGGCGCCTCGACCTATCTGGCCGACATCTCGCTGAAGTACCTGTCGACGCTGGACCGGGCCCGCGCGGCGCGTGTCGCCGACGAGACGCGCAAGGTCCTGACCCTGGCGGGCGTCCACGCCGCCCTCTATGAGGCGGCCAAGCGGGCCAGGGGGGCGCTGGACTTCACCGACCTGGTCGGCCGCACGGTCGAGCTGCTGACCCGGCGCGCCAGCGCCGCCTGGGTGCTCTACAAGCTGGACGGCGGAATCGAGCACGTGCTGATCGACGAGGCCCAGGACACGGCGCCGGATCAGTGGGCCATCGTGCGCGCCCTGACCGAGCCCTTCTTCGCCGGAGACGGCGCGGCTCGTCGCGACGCCGCCATCCCCCGCACCGTCTTCGGCGTCGGCGACGAGAAGCAGTCGATCTATTCCTTCCAGGGCGCCCGGCCGGAACGGCTGAGGCAGGAGGCGCGGGCCTATGACGCCCTGGCGCGCGCGGCGGGGGCCCAGTTCCGCGAGGTGCCGCTGGACACCTCGTTCCGCTCCACGCCCGAGATCCTGGCTTTCGTCGATGCGGCCTTCGACAACCCCGAACGGACCCGCGCCCTGGCGGGGGACGCCGGCGACATCGCCGTGCACCGGCCCGCCCGCGCCGGCCAGTCGGGCTCGGTGGACCTGTGGCCCCTGTTCGAGGATCCCGCCACGCCCGACCGCGAGGCCTGGAACGCCCCCGTCGACAAGGAGGACAGCCGCAGCGCGAGAAAACAGCTGGCCCAGGCCCTGGCGCGCGAGATCGGACGCCAGGTGCGGGAAGGCGCGGCCATCCACGACCCCGAACGCCGCGGAGCGATGCGCCCCGTCCGCTACGGCGATTTCCTGGTGCTGGTGCGCCGTCGCGACGCCACCTTCGAGGAGATCATCCGCGCACTGAAGATCGAGGGCGTCCCCGTCGCGGGGGCCGACCGGCTGAAGCTGTCCAGCCACATCGTCTTCGACGACCTGGTCTCCCTGGCGCGGTTCGCCCTCTATCCCGACGACGACCTGTCGCTGGCGGAAATCCTGCGCAGCCCGTTCTGCGACGTGCCCGATTTCGGGCCGGACCACGCCCTCTATCCGTTGGCGGACAAGGTGGCGCGCCAGGGTCGCGGCCTGTGGCGGACCCTGAGGGACCGCGCGCACGAACAGCCGGCCTGGGCCGAGGCGCGCGCCCTGCTGGAGGCGCTGATCGCCGCGCGCGACCGCGCCCCGTTCGCCTTCTTCTCCCTGGCGCTGAACCGGATCGGCGCCGACGGCCGCTCGGGCCGCGCGCGCATCCTGGACCGGCTGGGACGAGAGGCCGAGGAGGCGATCGACGAGACCCTGGCCCAGGTCCTGGCGGCCGAGGAGCGGGGCGGCCGCGACCTGGAGACCTGCCTGAGCCTGCTGGAACAGGCCGATGTCGAGGTGAAGCGCGAGATGGAGGGCGCGCGCGACGAGGTGCGCGTGATGACCGTCCACGGCTCCAAGGGGCTGGAGGCGCCGATCGTGATCCTGCCCGACACGACGGCGAAGGCGAAACCGCAGGGGCCCACCCTGATGCCCGCCGCCCTGCCCGACGGGACGGAAGCCTGGCTGATGTGCCCCTCCAGCGCCAAGGCCGACTGCGCCCTTTCGGCCCAGGTGCGCCAGGCCCGCGTGGACCGCGCCGACGCGGAATCCCTGCGCCTGCTCTATGTCGCCCTGACCCGCGCGCGCGACCGGCTGATCGTCATGGGCCGCAAGACCCGTTCGCCCAAGGAGGGGTTCGAGGCCGGCAGCTGGTGGGACGTGATCGCCGGAACCTTCGAGCGGCTGAAGGCCGAAGGAAAGGTGCGCGATCTTCCCGAAGGCCGCCTGCGGTTCGGGCCCGATCCCGCCTCCGGGGCGCCGACGCCCTCGGCCGCCGCCGCGCGCGCGGTCGTCCCCGACTGGGCGATGCGGCCGCCGCCCGCCGACGCCGCGGCCCGTTTCGCCTCGCCGTCGCGGATGGAAGGGTCGATTCGCATCCCGGCGCCCTCCCCCCTGGCCCAGGCGGGCGGCGGAGCGGGGCTCGGCTCGGCCCTGGGTCGGTTCCGTCGCGGCGACCTGATCCACCGCCTGCTGGAACGCCTGCCCGACATCCCCCCGGCCGATCGCCCCGACGCGGCGCGTCGCCTGTTGGCGCGCGAGGTCGACCTGAACGAGGCCCAGCGCGCCGAGATGATCGCCGCCGCCTTCTCGGTGCTGGACGACGACCGCTTCGCCCCCGTCTTCGGCCCCGGCTCGCGCGCCGAGGTCGCCCTGACCGGATCGGCGCCCGAACTGCCCGCCGGCGTCGCGATCAACGGCCGCATCGACCGGCTGGTGGTCACGCCCGAGCGCGTTCTGGTCGTCGACTACAAGACCAACCGCCCCGCCCCCGACGTGATCGAGGCGGTCGATCCGGCCTATGTGCTCCAGGCGGCGGTCTATGCCGCGGTGCTCAGGCGGCTCTACCCGGACCGCCCGGTCGAGGCGGCCCTGGTCTGGACCGACGGGCCAAGGCTGATGCCGATCCCCGAGCCGATGCTGAAGGCGGCGCTGGCGAGCGGTTGATTTGCCCGCGATTCGCTCCCACATCTGCCATCGAACCCGGACGAATCCGGCCACTCTCATTCGCGCTCACGCCGCGAGCCCCCGCGGGCCGCAGCGCCAGCGCCCCAAGGAGCCCCCCTATGGCGACGGTAAAAGTCACCGACGAAAGCTTCGACGCCGACGTCCTCAAGGCGTCCACGCCGGTCCTGGTGGATTTTTGGGCCGAGTGGTGCGGCCCCTGCAAGCAGATCGGCCCGGCGCTGGAGCAGATCGCCGACGAACTGGGCGGCCAGGTCACGGTGGCCAAGGTCAATATCGACGACAGCCCCATGACCCCCTCCAAGCTGGGCGTGAAGGGCATTCCGACCCTGATGCTGTTCAAGGACGGCCAGATGACCTCGATGAAGGTCGGCGCCATGCCCAAGGGCAAGATCGTCGAATGGCTGGCCGAGGCGGGCGTCAAGGCCGTCGCCTGATCCTTCGCTTCCGCCGAAGATCGAACGCCCGCCGGTGTCTCGACCGGCGGGCGTTTTTGTCCGTCACCTGAACCAGAACGTGGACGCGTTCGCGGGCTGCATGCCTGAATAGGACGTCAGCGCCTTTCCTTGGATCGTCGCCGACGCGACCTCATATCGAACAGCGTCGGCCATGCCCGCCTCGCCCCGATTTATGCGGACCATGAAGGCGTCGTCGCGCCCGCAGGTGATCTCAAGGCGATAGGCGGCTGAAACGTGCCCCAGATCGGCCGCCATGTCGGCGACGTGGACGCCTTCCACATCCGCGCCGTCGGTCGAGAGGCTGACGCCCCTGTCCAAGGGACGGCCTGCGCCATAGCCCTCGATGCGCAGGGTTTCACTCCCGCAGCGTGCGCTTACGGACTGGATCCAGGGATCGGCCGCGCGCGGCTCTACGGCCGATACGACGATCTCCTGGCCTGCGAACAGAAGGGCGAACAGCGCGATGGATGACATGAGGCCATCCCACCACGCGGGACCTCGGTTGGATACAGTCTAACTGGAACGTGATAGACACGAAGCCATGACCGACGACGCCCCCACGCCCCCCGCCGACGACGTGCCGGGCGAAACCCCGGCGCAAAAGGCGCTGCGGCTGAAGACCGCCAAGATCGACGCCCGGCCCAAGCCGCCGCGCGGCGGCCGGTTCCAGCGCGAGCAGAACGCCAAGATCGATGCGGGCAAGTCGCGCCCGTGGATGAGCAAATAGGGACGGCGGACCGTCAATCCGGCCAGGTCTCGCGACTGGAGCCCAGCACCTCGCCGGCCAGATACAGCGAGCCGCAGATGGCCACGCGACCTGCCCCCAGACGCAGCGCCAGCTTCAGCGCCTCATCGACCGAACCGGCCGCCGTCGCGCCCAGGCCGTGGCCGCGCGCCACCGCCGCCAGGGCGCTCGGTTCGGCCGCGGCGCCTTCGAATCCGACCGTGAAGACGGTCGCGCCCGTCTCCTTCAGCGCCTCGAAGAAGCCGCCCTGGTCCTTGTTCGCCAGCATGCCGCAGATCAGGGCCAGCGGGCGCGGCGCACGCGCCTGCCGCGCGGTCAGGAAGGCGGCCAACGCCCGCCCGGCGTGGGGATTGTGCCCGCCGTCCAGCCACAGCTCGGCGTCCGCCGCCCGCGCCGCCTCGCCATAGGGCCCCGCCGTGATCCGCTGCAGCCGCGCCGGCCAGCGCGCCGTGCGCAGGCCCTCCGCGATGGCGGCCTCGGGCAGGTCCAGTTCCAGCGCCGCCGCGATCGCCAGGGCGGCGTTGTCGATCTGGTGCGTTCCCGCCAGGGCCGGCGCCGGCAGGTCCATGAACAGGTCCGCCGTCTGGAAGGCCAGGCCGCCGCGCTCGGCCCAGGCGTCGAAGTCGACGCCCAGCACCGTCAGCCGCGCCCGAACGTCGGTCGCGCGCCGTTCGATGGCGGCCATGGCCTCCTCGCGCTGGCGGCCTATAACCGCCGGCGCCCCGGCCTTCAGCACCCCCGCCTTTTCCGAGGCGATGACCGCCAGGTCCGTGCCAAGGAATTCGGCATGGTCGTAGTCGACCGGCGCGATCACGCTCAGCAGCGGGCGTTCGATGACGTTGGTGGCGTCCAGCACCCCGCCCAGGCCCACCTCGACGATGGCCAGGTCGGCGGGGGTCTCGCTCATGGCGACGAAGGCGGCGGCGGTGGTGCTCTCGAACACGGTCGCCTGGCCGGAAACCGCCTCGATCCGATCCAGCACGGCGTTCAGCGCCTCGTCCTCGATCAGCCTTCCGGCCAGGCGAATCCGTTCGTTGAAGCGCACGAGGTGCGGCGAGGTGTAGGCGTGAACGCGCAGGCCCGCCGCCTCGGCGATCGCGCGCAGGAAGGCGACGGTCGATCCCTTGCCGTTGGTGCCCGCGACATGGACCACCGGCGGCAACCGATGCTGCGGATCGCCCAGCGCCGCGCACAGCGCCCGCATCCGGTCCAGCGACAGGTCGATCCGTTGCGGGTGGCGGGCGCGCAGCCGTTCCGAAATCGGGTCCACGGCCGTCAGGCCGCCTGGCGGGTTCCGCCCATCAGCATGGACAGGATCTGACCCAGGGCGCGCGGCAGGTCGGCTCGGGCCACGACCTGGTCGACCATGCCCTTCTCCTGCAGATATTCCGCGCGCTGGAAGCCCGGCGGCAGCTTCTCGCGGATGGTGGCCTCGATCACGCGCGGGCCGGCGAAGCCGATCAGGGCGCCCGGCTCGGCCAGGTGCACGTCGCCCAGCATGGCGTAGGAGGCCGTGACCCCGCCGGTCGTCGGGTCGGTCAGAACCACGGCGTAGGGCAGGCGGGCGGTCTTCAGTTCCTCGATGGCCAGGGTGGTGCGCGCCATCTGCATCAGCGACAGGGCGCCCTCTTGCATGCGCGCGCCGCCGGCGGCGGTGAAGCACACCAGCGGCGCCTTGCGCGACATGGCCTCGCGCGCGGCCTTGATGAAGGCCTCGCCCGCCGCCATGCCCAGCGAGCCGCCCATGAAGGTGAAGTCCTGCACGATCACGACCGCGTCCTGGCCGCCCACGGCGCCGACGCCGATGGCCATCGTGTCCTTGCGGCCCGCCGCCTTGCGCGCGGCGTTCAGACGGTCCTTGTACGGCTTGCCGTCCGAGAATTTCAGCGGGTCCTCGGGCACGTCCGGCGTGTCGATCGCCTCATAGCGGCCGTCGTCGAAGGTGAAGCGCAGCCGCGTGGGCGCGTCGATCCGCATATGCCGGCCCGACGGCGTCACCCACAGCGAGGCCTCCAGGTCCGAGCGATACAGCATCTCGCCCGTGTCCGGATCCTTGACCCACAGATTGTCCGGGGTCTCCCGGCGCGAGACGATCTTGCGGACGCCTGGCGCGAAGCGGCTCAGCCAGCCTCCGCGCTTTTCCTGTTGCGGCTTGTTCTTGTCGACCATGGCTGGCCCTTTAGACGGTTTCCGCGACGGACGCACTAGAGGCCGCGGACCGAACCGCGTCGCCCAGCGCCTTGACCTTGGCCAGAACGCGCGGCGCGACCGCTTCGTTCGCCTCCAGGGCCGCGGCGACCTCGTCCACCAGGGCCGAACCCACGACCACGGCGTCGGCGACGCGGGCGATCTCGGCGGCGCGTTCTGGCGTCTTGACGCCGAAGCCGACCGCGACGGGCAGGCCCGAGGCGCGCCTGACCCGCTCCACCGCCGGAGCGACGGCGGCCGCCTCGGCTTCCTTGACGCCGGTGACGCCCGCGACCGAGACATAATAGACGAAGCCCGACGTGCCCTGAGCGACGACCTTCAGGCGCGCGTCGTCAGACGTCGGCGTGGCCAGGCGGATCAGCGACAGGGACGCCTTGTCCAGCGCCTCGACCAGCGGCGCGGCCTCTTCGGGCGGGCAGTCCACCACGATCACGCCGTCGACGCCGCAGGCGGCCGCCCGCTGGGCGAAGGCGTCATAGCCCAGGTTCTCTATCGGGTTCAGATAACCCATCAGGATGACGGGGGTGTCGGCGTCGCCCTGGCGGAAGGCGCGCGCCAGTTCCAGCGTCGCGCCCAGGCCGAAGCCGGCCTTCAGACCGCGCAGCGCCGCCTTCTGGATCGGCGGCCCCTCGGCCATCGGATCGCTGAAGGGAAAGCCCAGTTCGATGATGTCGGCCCCGGCTGCGGGCAGGCCCTTCAGGATGTCCAGCGCCTGGTCGCCGTCGGGGTCGCCGCCCATCACATAGGCGACGAAGCCGGCGCGGCCTTCGGCCTTCAGGGCGTTGAAGCGGGCGTCGATGCGGGCGGTGGTCATTGCGGCTCGGAGGCTGGAGGCGTGGCGGAAGGCGCGGACGCGCAGACGTCGCCGGGCACGGCGGCGAAGGCCAGATAGCCGGGCTCGGTCCCGGTCGTCGGCTTGTCCTGGTCGTAGAAGGCCAGCATCTGCAGGCCGTCGCAGCCGCCGGCCTCTCGCCGCCGGATGAAGATCACCCGATTGTCGTCGCCGTCCGCCGGAAGCCAGCCCAGCGCCTGGAACCTGGCGAAATAGGCGTCGCCCAAGCCCCCGATCGCCGACAGGGGCGCCGTGACGCAGAAGGCGATGTTGGAAAGTTCCGGTCGCGGCCCGCAGTCCGGGGCGGCCGTCGCCCCCGGCAGGACGAGGTCGGCGGCCGTCGGCTGGGCTTCCGCTGGCGGGCTCTGCGTCGATTGGGCCAACGCCGCCGCCGGGGTCGGCGAGGCGGCGGAAAGGGTCAGAGCGGCCAGCGCCGCCAGGGTCTGGATCACAGTTCGACTCCCAGATGACGGGCGACCTGGAAGATGTCCTTGTCGCCCCGGCCGGACATCAGAAGCACGACGTCGCCGCCCTTGCCGACTTCGCGCGCGACCTCGCCCGTGCGCGCCAGGGCGTGGGCCGGCTCCAGCGCCGGGATGATCCCCTCCAGCTTGGAGCACAGCTGGAACGCCTCCAGCGCCTCGGCGTCGGTCGCCGAACGGTACTCGGCCCTGCCGATGTCGTGCAGCCAGGCGTGCTCGGGGCCGATGCCCGGATAGTCCAGGCCCGCCGAGATCGAATGCCCTTCGACGATGTTGCCGTCGTCGTCCTGAAGCAGATAGGTGCGGTTGCCGTGCAGCACGCCGGGCCGGCCGCCCTTCAGGCTGGCCGCGTGGTCGGGCGTGTCCAGGCCGTAGCCCGCCGCCTCGACCCCGACCAGGCGCACGCCCTCGTCGCCGATGAAGGGATGGAAGGCGCCGATGGCGTTCGATCCGCCGCCGATGCAGGCGACGACCGCCTCGGGCAACTTGCCCATCTGGGCCTGCGACTGGGTCTTGATCTCCTTGCCGATCACCGACTGAAAGTCGCGCACCATGGCCGGATAGGGCGCGGGGCCGGCCGCCGTGCCGATGATGTAATAGGTGTCGGCGACATTGGTCACCCAGTCGCGCATGGCCTCGTTCATCGCGTCCTTCAGGGTCGCGGCGCCGGCCGTGACGGGGAAGACCTCCGCGCCCAGCAGACGCATGCGGAAGACGTTGGGCTGCTGACGCTCCACGTCCACCGCGCCCATATAGACGGTGCAGGGCAGGCCGAAGCGGGCGGCCACCGTGGCGGACGCCACGCCGTGCTGGCCGGCGCCGGTCTCGGCGATGATCCGGGTCTTGCCCATGCGTCGGGCCAGCAGGATCTGGCCCATGCAGTTGTTGATCTTGTGCGCGCCCGTGTGGTTCAGGTCCTCGCGCTTCAGCCAGATGTTCGCGCCGCCGAAATGCTGGGTCAGGCGCTCGGCGAAATACAGCGGGCTCTCGCGGCCGACATAGTGGGTCAGAAAGCCGTCCAGCTCGGCCTGGAACGCCGGGTCCGCCTTGGCCGCGGCGTAGGCCGCGTCCAGTTCATGGATCAGCGGCATCAGGGTTTCGGCGACGAACCGGCCGCCGTAGGGGCCGAACCGCCCCTCCGCATCGGGCCAGGCGTAGGTGTTGGGCAGGATGGCGTTCACGGCTTCAGCTTTCACGCAGGGGACGAAATCCCGGGGAGGCGGCGTAATTACGTCCGGCGCGCGTTTTGGATGAAGGCCGCGATCCGGCCGGCGTCCTTAACACCCGGCGCGCTTTCCACGCCAGAGGACACATCCACCATCGGCGCGCCGGTGATCCTGAGCGCCTCGCCGACATTGTCAGGATTCAGCCCCCCCGCCAGGAACCACGGATGGCGAAACACCCGGTCGCCCAGCAGGGTCCAGTCGAAGCGGTGTCCGACGCCGCCCGGCAGCACGGCCCCCTCGGGCGGCTTGGCGTCGAACATCAGGTGATCGGCGTGATAATCCCATTCGTCGGCGGCGGCGAAGTCGTCTCCACGCCGGATCGGCAAGGC
The DNA here is from genome assembly GCF_023573565.1 of Brevundimonas albigilva. NCBI lineage: Bacteria > Pseudomonadati > Pseudomonadota > Alphaproteobacteria > Caulobacterales > Caulobacteraceae > Brevundimonas > Brevundimonas albigilva. The sequence continues at coordinate 110,992 of NZ_CP097649.1, read as the reverse complement.
CTTGATCATCCCCGCGCCCGTCACGGCGCGCGCCCGCTCGGCGCGGACGGGCGTTTCGGCCCCGTGCAGCTGGATGAAATCCGGCTTCAGCGTCCGCGCGATCTCGTCAAGCAGGGCGTCCTCGGCGTCGACCGTCACCGCCACGATCTTCGCCCGCCCGCGCGCCCGCTCGAACAGCCTGGCGGCCCTGTCCGGCACGATGTGGCGCGGGCTTTGCGGAAACACCACCGCCCCGACGAAATCCGCCCCCGCATCCAGGGCGGCGTCCAGCGTTTCCGGCGTCGTCAGGCCGCAGATCTTGATCGCCGTCATACCGAAATCACCTCGACACCCGTCAGCCTGGCCGCCGTCGCAGTCTCATCGCCGAAAGCGTAAGCCACGACATGCTGGACATGGCCGTCAAGATAGCCGTCGGGCGTGCGAAATCCATCAGGGCCGATACAGGTCCGCGTCCGGATCGGTCTCGCCCCGCACCGCCCGTCCGACCACTTCGGAGGCGATCACCGAATAGGTGATGCCGTTGCCGCCGAACCCCATGACGGCGTGGACATGCTCCATGCCCTTCACCGGCCCGATCTGCGGCAGGCCGGTCTGGCTTTCGCCGAAGGCGCCCGCCCAGGCGTAATCGACTTCGAAGTCCACGTCGGGCAACAGCCGGCGCAGCTTGCGCGTGATCGTCTCGCACTTGCGTTTCAGCTTCGCCTTGTCCTGGTGCGCGGTCGCCGAGGGCTCGTCCTCGCCGCCGACGATCAGCCGCCCGTCGCGCCCCATGCGAAAATAGAGGTACGGATCGGACGCCTCCCAGACCAGGGTGTCGCGCAGCCAGGCCGGGCATCGCATCCGGGGCCTGGACGCCATCGCCCAGGTCGAGATCACCTTGGCGCCAGGCGTCGGCACGCCCTTGGGGAATTCGTAGCCGCAGCAGAAGACGACCGTCCTGGCCCGCACGGCGTGGCCCGCGTCGGTCAGCAGGGTGACGCCTTCGGGATCGCCGACCGCTTCCAGCACCTCGACCGGGGAATGGATCCTCGCGCCGTTTTCGCCTGCGCGCCGCAACAGCCCAGCCGCCAGCCGGGCCGGATCGCCGCTGGCGGATCCTTCCGAAAGGATGGCGCCGGTGCGCGCCATGTCGAAGCGGTCGCGCAACTCCGCCGGCGGGACGAAGCGGCTTTCCAGCCCGATCGCCGCCCGGGCTTCGGCCTCGGCCTCCAGCGCTCGTCGACCGTAGTCGTCGCCCGCCAGATAAAGCGTCCGCTTGGGCTTGAGTCCGCAGCGGATTCCTTCATCCGACACGATCCGCTCCAGCGCCTCGACCGCCGCCCGCGACCGGAGATAGGCCCGGCGCGCCTTCGCCGTGCCGATCCGTTCGGCAAGGGCGTTCAGCGGCAGGTCGATCTCCCACTGCAGCAGGGCGGTGGAGGCGATGGTGGAGCCCATCAGCGGCGGCCGCCGATCCAGCACGGCCACCGAATGATCGCGGGCCAGTTCGTGGGCCATGAAGGCGCCGCTGATCCCCGCGCCGACGATGGCGACATCGACCGCGATCGCCTGGGTCAGCGGGCGCGTCCTGACGCCCAGCCCCGGGCTGTCCGCCCAGAGCGAGCGCCCCGTTCGCAGATCCCTCTTGGTGGTGGCCCCGGCCATGATCGCTCCCCTCCAGCGGAGCCATAGATCATCAGGGAGCGGTCGGTTCCGTGAAGATCGAACCGATTTCTTCCGGCGTCAGCAGCCGCCACTGGCCGGGCGCCAGGTCGGGCGGCAGGGTCAGCCCGCCCATACGCTCGCGGTGCAGCGCCTCGACATGGTTGCCGACGGCCGCGAACATGCGCCGCACCTGGTGATAACGGCCCTCGGTCACGGTCAGCAGCGCCTCGGTCGGCGACACCACCTCCAGCGCGGCGGGGGCCAGGGGCTTGTCCTCGCCTTCCAGAACCAGCTCGCCCGAGGCGAACAGGGCGGCTTCCGTCCCGACCAGCGGTCGCGCCAGCGCGGCGCGATAGACCTTGGCCACATGACGGCGGGGCGAGATCACCCGGTGCAGCAGGTCGCCGTCGTCGGTCAGCAGCAAGAGCCCCGTGGTCTGCTTGTCCAGCCGTCCGATGGTCGAGATGGCCGGATCGCGCCTGCGCCACCGGTCGGGCAGGATGTCATAGACCAGCGCGCCCTCTTCCTTGTGCGAGCACGTCATGCCCAGCGGCTTGTTCAGCATCAGCACCAGGCCCGGAACGGGGTCCAGCGGCTCGCCGTCGATGTCCATCCGCGACGGCAGGTCGGGGGTGACCGCGATGCGTTTCGACACGTCCGTCAGGTCCGCGCCGTCCAGCACGACGCCGCCGGCCTTGGCCATGCGCGCCATCTCCGCGCGCGAGCCATAGCCCATCGAGCCGAGCAGGCGATCGACGCGAGAGGTCGGAATTTTTCTCATGCGCTATCGCCCTGCGGGCTGCTTGGGCGCGGTCACTTCACCGCCTCGAACAGCTTGTAGCCGCCGGCGTCCGCGACCAGCCGAACCCGCGTGAACGCCGCGTCAAGTTCGGCCTCATAGGGCAGGTGCCGGTTGGCGACGATCCAGGCCGTTCCGCCCTTCTTCAGCAGCTCCGCCGCCTTCCTGACAAAGGCCTGGCCCAGCCGACGGTCTTCGGCGCCCCCGTCGTGGAAGGGCGGATTGCTGACCACGAAATCCTTGTCGCCCCGCGCCTCCAGCGTGCGCGCGTCGGACCACCACACCTTGGCGCGGGCGTCCTCGATGTTGCGGCGGGCGGCCTGGATGGCGCGGCGGTCCAGATCCACCAGCTTCAGCTTCGTGACCTCGGGCGAGCGCAGCACCACCGTCGCCAGGGCGCCGTAGCCGCAGCCCAGGTCGACGCCTTCCCCCTTCATCGGCGGCAGGTGGTCGGCCAGCAGGGCGGTGCCCGGGTCGATCCGGTCCCAGGCGAACACGCCCGGCTGCGACCAGGCCTCCAGCCCCGGCACGATCTGCGGGCCGCCCGCCTGGATCGCCGCCTGGATCGCCGCGTCCAGTCCATCGGCCGTCCGGGGGCGGATGACGACGCAGCGCCGGTGGTGCGCCTTGGCCGTCTCGGCGACCTCGACCCCGAAGGCCTTCAGCTCCTTGCCCAGCCGCGAACCGCCCTTGTCCTTGGGGGCCATGACGTCCAGTCGCCCGCCGGCCTTGAGCGCTCGCAGCGCCAGCGCCAGGACGTAGCGTCGTTCCAGCACGCCCGGCGGCGCGTAGATCATCACGGCGTCCGCCGATCCGGGCGCCTGCGCCTCCAGGGCGGCCGACTCCGGGATCAGCGGCGAGGTCTGGGTCGCGTCGCCGGGCGGGTCGAACACCGCCGGCGGCCGGCCGTACAGCAGCACGGTCATCTCAGAATCCGGCCTGCAGCAGCGCCAGGCCCGCCACGCCGACCACGATCCGCCACCAGGCGAACGGGGCGAAGCCGCGTCGCGACACGAAGTCCAGCAGGAAGCGCACCACCGCCAGGGCCGAGACGAACGCCACCAGGAAGCCTACGACGATCAGGCCGATGTCGCTGAAATCCAGCACCGCCCGGTTCTTGAACAGGTCGTAGGCCACCGCCGCGCCCATGGTCGGCAGGGCCAGGAAGAAGCTGAACTCGGCCGCCGACCGCTTGTCGGTCTTCAGCAGCAGTCCGCCGGCGATGGTCGCGCCCGAGCGCGACACGCCGGGAATCATCGCCAGGCACTGGAACAGGCCGATCAGGAAATAGACCCGCATCGGATAGGCGCTGGCGTCCAGCCACCGGGGCCGCTTGTCCATCCGGTCCAGCGCCAAAAGGATCACCCCGCCGACGATCAGGGCGACGCAGATGACCTGGGGCGTCTCGAACAGCACCGTCTTGATGAAGTCATAGGCCAGAAAGCCGATCACCACCGCCGGGGCGAAGGCGACCAAAAGGCCGATCAGGAAGCGGCGGGCCTCGGGGTCGAACGGCCAGCGCGTCGCAAGCGTCCACAGCCGGCGGAAATAGACGCTGACGATGGCCAGCAGGGCGCCCAGCTGGATGACGATCTCGAAGGTCTTGCCGGCGCTCTCGAAGCCCATGAAATGGCCCAGCAGAAGCATGTGGCCGGTGGAGGACACCGGAATGAACTCGGTCAGTCCCTCGACCAGACCCAGAATGATCGCCGCAAGCCAGTCCGACATGAAGATCCCGCTGAAGACCGGGATCAGTTCGCGCCCGGTTCGGGCCCCACATAGCGCATGCGCGCCCGGATAGGCGAGCCGTCGATGACCTGGTCCAGCGCATGGGCGATCAGGCCGATCAGCCGACCCAGCATCAGAAGATCGCCCGCGCCCGTCGGTCCCAGCTCCAGGCGACGCGAGATCAGCGCCAGCGCCAGGCCGAAGTCCGCCTTGCGGCCGCTGGCCCTCTCGCCCTCGGTCCTTATCGCCGCCAGCTCGTCGCCCAGGTCCGCCGCCTTCAGCAGCGCCGCGGCGCGCGGATCGTCGGGCGTGACGTTCCAGCCGCCGAAGCCGGGAGGCGAGCCCCTGAGCGCGATCCACCGCCGCGCCGCCTCTTCGGGATCGCGCCGCGCTTCCCCGACATAGGCCACGACATCGTCGAGCGCGCCCAGGACCGAGCCTTCCAGCGTCGTCAGGCCCGCCAGGACGGCCCCGGCCAACGGGGCGCCGCCGGCCGCCGCGGTCCGGGTCGCCAGCACGGCGTCGCTCAGCCCCGCCTCGGCGCCCAGGATCAGGGCGCGGCGGAGCAGATGGCTGTCGCGCTCGGGCGCCTTCAGGCCCCGCGCCAGGCGCTGGTGGAAATAGAGGCGCGGCCCCGGGCCGGAGACGCTGTCGACCACTTCGTTCAGCAGCGCGCCGGCCTCGCGCTTGAGGCTGGGGACATCGTGGGCGCGCATGGACCGATCCTCGGTCAGGCGCCGCCCCAGCACCGCCAGGATGCGCCGGCGCGTGGCCCCGCCGACGATCGGATCGATGCGCGGCTTGAGCCCGGCGAAACAGTCGTCCGGCCGCGCGTCCCACAGCCGGCGCGCCACATCCTCCACCGTCGCCTGTTCGGCCAGCTGGATGGCGTCCAGGCCGCGATAGAACAGGCGCCCGCCCGCGAACAGCGAGACCGAGGAGGTCAGGTCCGCCTCGCCCCGCGCCGCGGCGCCCTGCGCCGGTCGGGCCGTCGCGGCGTCTTGCGTGTCCGCGCCGCACAACCGCGCCACGTCGGCGGCCGCGTAGAGGCTTCGCCTGGGATGCGCGGGGTCCGGCCGGGCGGCGATGCGGCCCCGGCTGACGTAGGCGTACAGCGTCTGCGCCTTGACGCCCAACCGTGTCAGGGCCTCGTGGCGGTCGATCCAGCGCCGATCCTCGTCCATGGCGTTCGCCCCCGTGATCGAATGACGGGAAACGACATAGCGGCGTTTTATGTCTTTAACCCTAACGCGCGCGCGGCGTCGGTTGGCTTTCGACGGCGATTGCGCGACAAGGTCGAGACCATGACGACGCCCGCCCCCCTCGACGACGCCCATCTCGCCACGCGGCGGATCACCCGGCTGTCCGTCGCCGTCGCGGTGGTGCTGATCGCGCTCAAGGCCTTCGCCCTGGGCGCCTCCGGTTCGGTCTCCATCCTGGCCAGCCTGGCCGATTCCGCCCTGGACCTGGCGGCGTCCCTGGCGACATTCTTCGCCGTGCGATGGGCCGCCGCCCCGCCGGATTCCGAACATCGCTACGGCCACGGCAAGGGCGAGGCCTTGGCCGCCCTGGTCCAGGCCGGGCTGGTGTTCGCCTCGGCCGTCTTCATCGGCTGGGAGGCGTTGCAGCGGGTGATGGACCCCCGTCCCGTCACCGCCGGCGCCTGGGCGACCGGCGTGGTCGTCGTCTCGATCCTGATCACCGCGGGCCTGGTGGCGATGCAGACGCGCGCGCTCAGGAAGACCGGCTCCCTGGCCGTCGCGGGCGACCGGGCGCACTACGCCGCCGATCTGGCCGCCAATGCGGTGGTGCTGGTGGGGGTGGTCTCGGGCGCCTTCCTGGGCGCGCCGGGGCTGGACGCCGCGGCCGGCCTGGTGGTCGCGGTCTGGCTGTTCTGGGGGGCGGTCGGAATGCTGCGCGCGGCGGCCGACCACCTGCTGGACCGGGCCACGCCCGCGGAGGACCTGGCCGCCATCACGCGCGCCGTGCTGGAGGACCCGCGCATCTCGGGGGTGCACCAGCTGCGCACCCGCATGGCGGGTCAGGTGATGATGATCCAGATGCACGTCGACCTGGATCCCGCCCTGACGCTGGAGGCCGCCCACGCCATCGTGGTCGAGGCCGAGACGCGGGTGCTCAGCCATTATCCGACAGCCGACATCCTGATCCACGCCGATCCGCGCGGCGTGGGCCAGGCCCACGGCGGCGTCCATGCCGAGGCGCCGGCCGAACACCGGGACGTGGCGCCGCCCGAGCCCGACGTCCCCGTCGAAGCGGTCCAGGCGCCCGCCGCGCCGAAGGGGCCGTGGTCCTGACGCGGTAAACGCGCGTTTAACGGGTGTCGGCGCATCTAGCGACGATGGCCCAGCCCTGCGTTCTCTATCATTTCGCCTTCCATCCCGCTTCGCGCGCCGCGCGCCTGGCGCTGGGAGAGGCGCGCATCGACTGGACCGACACCCCCGTCCGGCCCTGGGAGCCGGACTGTCCCCTGGGCGCGCTGAATCCGTCGGGCATGCCGCCGGTGATCCAGACCGCGGACCGGGGGCGCGACCTGACGCTGTGCGAACTGCCGGCGATCCTGGGCTGGATCGAGGACCAGCAGAAATCCCCCCTGCTGCTGTCCGCCGACGTCGCCGAACGGGCCGAGGCGCGCCGCCTGACGACCTGGTTCGAGAGCCGCTTCACCGACGAGGTCGACGCCGTCCTGCTGCACGAGCGGATGGAAAAGCCCCTGCTCAAGCTGGGCCCGCCGGAGGCCCGCGCCCTGCGCGCCGGGCGCGACGCCCTGAAAGGCCACCTGGCCCTGCTGGACGACATGGCCGGGGCGCGCGACTGGCTGGCCGGACGCCGGCTCAGCCAGGCCGATCTGATCGCGGCGGCCCACCTGTCCGTGCTGGACTATTTCGGCGAGGTGTCCTGGGGCGGCTGGCCCGCGCTGAGGACCTGGTACAGCAAGATCAAGTCGCGCCCCTGCTTCCGTCCCCTCCTGGCCGACCGCTTCATCGGCGTCGCCCCCGCTGCGACCTACGCCGACCTCGACTTCTGACCCCCGCTTAGGCCGCCCCCTTCAGGCAGCCCAGGCGTTCGGCCTGTCCGTCTCCACGCGGAAGCGGGCGACCAGGTCGGCCAGGCGGTCCGCCTCCTGGCTGAGGGCCTGGTTGGCGGCGGTGGTCTGTTCGACCATGGCCGCGTTCTGCTGGGTCGTCTGATCCATGTGGTTCACCGCCGTATTGATCTCGGCCAGGCCCACGGCCTGTTCGCGGGCGGAGGCGGCGATCTCGGCCGCAAGGCCGTTGATCTGGGCCACCTGGCCGATCAGGGCGGTCAGCGCGCCGCCCGTGCGCGCCACCAGGCGCGCGCCTTCGCCCACGCTGGCGCTGGAGGCGCCGATCAGGGTCTTGATCTCCCTGGCCGCCTCGGCCGAGCGCTGGGCCAGGGCCCGCACCTCGGACGCCACCACGGCGAAGCCGCGGCCGGCCTCGCCCGCGCGGGCCGCCTCTACCCCGGCGTTCAAGGCCAGCAGATTGGTCTGGAAGGCGATCTCGTCGATCACGCCGATGATCTCGCCGATGCGGCCCGAGGTGGTCTCGATCTCGCTCATGGCGGCCGTGGTCTCGGCGATGATCTGCTCTCGCGCCTCGGCGCCGGAGCGGGCCTCGGCGGTGATGGCGGCGGCCGACTGGGCGCCCTCGGCGGTCTTCTTCACCGTGACGGTGATCTGGTCCAGGGCGGCGGCGGTCTGTTCCAGGCTGGCGGCCTGGCGTTCGGTGCGGCGCGACAGGTCGTCGGTGGCGGTCGTGACCTCGGCGGTGCCCGCGCGCATGGCCTGGACCAGGTCCACGATGTCGCCCATCGTCTGGCCCAGGGCGTCCATCGCGGCGTTGTAGTCGTCCTTCAGCTGGCGGCTGCGCGCGACGAAGTCGACGCGGATGCGATGGGTCAGGTCGCCGCGCGCCAGACAGGCCAGGCCTTCGCCCAGCGCCGCCACCACGACGGCGTCCTCTTCGGCGATCCGGTGACGCTCCTGTTCGGCGGCGATGCGGTTGGCCTTGGCCGTCTCGCGCAGGGCCTCGGCCTCGGCCTCCATCTCCACGCGCTTGACGGCGGCGTCGCGGAACGAGGCCACGGCGCGGGCGATCTGCCCGATGTCGTCGCTGCGTCCGGCCCAGGGCACGCTGATCTCGAGCCGTCCCTGCTGCAGCGCCTCCATCCGTCGCCGCAACTCGCCCAACGGCGCAAACATCCGCCGCGAGAGATAGAGGCACGCGCCCAGCACGACCAGCGACACCACGGCCCCGACGCCGAACAGCGCCATCATCGTCTGGTTCACCGTGGCCATGAAGTCGGCCTCGGGGATGCCGACGTAAAGCACGCCGACGACGGCGCCCGAGGCGTCCTTGATCGGGTCGTAGGCGACGAAATAGGGCTTGCCCAGGATGTCCGCCCGGCCGCGATAGGCGCGGCCGTCGCGCAAGACGGCGTCGTACACGGGCCCGGGCTTGAGCTTGGTGCCCACGGCGCGCGAGCCGTCGTCCTTCTTGACGTTGGTGGTGATGCGGGTGTCGCCCTGGAAGACGGTGGCGGTGCCGCCCACCAGGGTCTTGATCCGGTCCACCGGCTCGACCAGGCCGTTCAGCGGCGTGGAGCCGACATAGAGCCGCCCGTCGCGGGCCGAGAACTCCGAGCCGTAGTCGCCCAGCACGTCCCAGGCCACGCGCATGTTGGCGTCCTGCCGCTCGGCGGCCATCAGCCGCGCGTCCCTGGCCATCATCCAGCCGGCGACGATCATCAGCGCCAGGGCCACGGTCCCGACCGACGCGACGACCATCAGCGCCGTCTTGTTGGCCAGGGAAAGAGATCGAAACATCATGCGCTGGCCCGGTCGGCGATTCGTCGCCCATCGTGCCCGCGAACGGTTAAGAAGCGCCGAAACCCGCTAGATCAGGGTTTTCAGCCGATACAGGGTCTCCAGCGCCTCACGCGGGGTCAGGGCGTCCGGATCCAGATCCCGCAGCGCCGCCTCGGCCGCCGACGGTCCGCGCGGCGGCTCGGGTTCGGCGACGGCGAACAGGGGCAGATCGTCCAGGCGGGCGGCGGCGGCCTTTTCACCCTCCAGCCGCTCCAGCACCGAGCGGGCGCGCGCCACCACCGGGGCGGGGACCCCGGCCAGCTTGGCCACCTGCACGCCATAGGACCGGTCGGCCGCCCCCGGCGCCGCCTCGTGCAGGAAGACCAGTTCGCCGTTCCACTCCCGCGCGACCATCGACAGGTTGCAGACGTGGTCCAGCCGCGTCTCCAGCTGGGCCAGCTCGTGATAGTGGGTGGCGAACAGGGTGCGGGCGCGGTTGGCTTCGTGCAGGGCCTCGGCGGTGGCCCAGGCGATGGCCAGGCCGTCATAGGTCGCCGTGCCGCGCCCGATCTCGTCCAGCACGACGAAGCTGCGGTCCGTCGCCTGGGTCAGGATGGCGGCGGTCTCGACCATCTCCATCATGAAGGTGGAGCGGCCGCGCGCCAGATCGTCGCCGGCGCCGACGCGGCTGAACAGCCGGTCCACGACACCCAGCCGCATCGACCGGGCCGGCACGAAGGCGCCGGCCTGGGCCAGGATCACCAGAAGCGCGTTCTGGCGCAGGAAGGTCGACTTGCCGGCCATGTTCGGCCCGGTGACGATGGCCAGCCGGGCGCAATCGGCGCCGGACCCATCCAGCCGGGCGTTGTTGGGGGTATAGGGATCGCCCGCCGCCTTGACCGCCGCCTCGACCACCGGATGGCGCCCGGCCTCGACGGCGAAGACCAGGGTGTCGTCCACGACCGGCCGGGTCGCGCCGACCTCCTGGGCCCATTCGGCCAGGGCGGCGTGGGCGTCCAGTTCGGCCAGGGCCTCGGCGACGGCCTGCAGCGGCTGGGCCAGGCGCGCGGCCTCGCGCCGCCAGCCCTCGAACGTCTCGCCCTCGATGGCCAGGGCGCGGTGGCCCGCCTGGCTGATCCGGGCGTCCAGTTCCGACAGTTCGACGGTGGTGAACCGCACCTGGCTGGCCAGGGTCTGACGGTGGATGAAGGGACTGTCCGGCCCGGCCCGCAGCAGGCCTTCCGCCGCCTTGGCGCTGGTTTCCAGGAAATAGCCCAGCACGGCGTTGTGCTTGACCTTGAAGGCCACGCCCGCCTCGGCGGCGGCGCGCGCCTCCAGCTCGGCGATCACCTTGCGGCTGTCGTCGCGCAGGGTCCGCGCCGCATCCAGCTCCGGCCGATAGTCCGGCCGCACGAAGCCGCCGTCGCGCGCCAGGTGAGGCGGCTCCTCGACCAGCCCCTCGGCCAGGTCGATCATCAGGCGCGATATGTCCGGGCTCAGCGTCAGCCGGTCCAACGCCAGGGCGATGCGGCGCGGCTGTCCGGTCAGGGGGTCCACCTGTCCGATGAACAGGCCGGCGACGCCCTCGGCGATGGTCAGGCCGGCGCGCACGGCGGCCAGATCGCGCGGCCCCCCGCGCCCCAACGCCAGCCGCCCGACCGCGCGGGCGATGTCCGACGACGCCTTCAGCCCTTCCCGCAGATCGCGGCGCAGGGTGCGTCGTTCCAGCAGCCACTCGACCGCGTCCAGCTGTTCGTTGATCGCCAGCGGATCGCGCAGCGGCCGGGCGATCCGCTCGGCCAGCGCCCGCGCCCCGCCCGAGGTGACGGTGCGGTCGATGCAGGCCAGCAGCGATCCCTCGCGCTCGCCCCTCTGGGTGCGGTCGATCTCAAGGCTGGCGCGGGTGGCCGGGTCGATGGCCAGGAAGCCGCTTTCGCCGGACCGGCGCGGCGGCGACAGGGCCGGAACCTTGCCCGCCTGGGTCGTCTCCAGATAGGCGGCGATCAGGCCCAGGGCGGAAACCTCGGCCTCCTCGAAGGCGCCGAAACCGTCCAGGGCCGCGACGCCGTAAAGCCGCTCGACCCGCGTGCGCGCCGCCTGCGGCTCGGCGATGGCGGCCGCCAGGGCCTGGACCACGCCGCCGGAACCGTTCAGCGCGTCGCGCGTCGCCTCGTCCGAGAACATCCGGTCGGTGACCAGCACCTCGGACGGGCGGAAGGCGGCCAGGGCCGCGGCCAGGTCGTCGGGCGCGCAGGCGACGCAGTCCACCGCCCCGGACGACAGCTCCACCACCGCCACGGCCGCCCGACCGCGCCTCACGGCCGCCGCCGCCAGACGGTTGGCGCCGCGCGCGTCCAGCAGCGAATCCTCGGTCAGGGTGCCCGGCGTCACCACCCGCACCACGCCGCGCTGGACCACGGCCTTGGATCCGCGCTTCTTGGCCTCGGCGGGGTCTTCCAGCTGCTCGCAGATGGCGACCTTGTGCCCCAGGCGGATCAGCCGGGCCAGATAGCCGTCCATCGCATGGACCGGCACCCCGGCCATCGGAATGTCCTCGCCCTGGTGCTTGCCCCGCTTGGTCAGGGTGATGCCCAGGGCCGCCGCCGCGACCTCGGCGTCCGTGAAGAACAGCTCGTAGAAGTCGCCCATGCGAAAGAACAGGATGGCGTCCGGTTGGCTCGCCTTGGCCGTCAGATACTGCGCCATGAATGGCGTCGCGCCCTCCAGCGAGGCGGCGATGTCGGACGGGGGACCGGAGGGCGGGAAGGCGGGCGCGTTCATGTGGCGTCAGGGTGACGGATCGCAACGGTCGTCTCAAGCCCGATCCGCCGCTCTTGCACAGGCATCTTGGCCCTGCGATAGGCCGCGTCAGGCGGTTTAGGGAACGCGGTCGAACACCGCGGCTGTGCCCGCAACTGTAGGCGGCGAGCGTGTCGTCCGTCCGGGGTCCGCCCCGGCGCCACTGGGAAACTGGGAAGGCGAGGACGCGACGTGGAGACCCGCAAGCCAGGAGACCTGGCCGCCGACGTCGCTCGTCCGCTGTCCGGGACCAGACAGGGGCGCGGGGACTTCCGTCGCAGCGACCCGATCTTGCGCCGCCCGACCCTCCGGCCGGGCGGATCGGCTCGCACACAGGCGCCCCGCACGCAATCGCGGCGCCGATACGGGGGAACCGCCATGACGCGTTCCATGCTTCTTTCCACGGCCGCCGTCGCGGCCGCCGCCTTCGCCGCCGCGCCCGCCTGGGCGCAACCGGCAGACCAGCTGGAGGAGGTGATCGTCACCGCCACCCGCCTGCCCGCCGTCGCCGCCGACACGCCCGGCGCACGCGTCATCGACGCCGAGACCATCGAACAGCGCGGCGCGGTCTTCGCCGCCGACATCCTGGCCGACGTGCCGGGCCTGTCGGTCACGCGCACCGGCGCCTTCGGCGGCGTCGCCCAGGTGCGGATGCGCGGCGCCAATCCGGGCAAGACCCTGGTTCTGGTCGACGGCGCGCCCGTCAACGACCCGGCCGACATCAACGGCGCCTATGACTTCGGCGCCTTCGAGCTGGCCGACATCGACCGGATCGAGGTGCTCAGCGGCCCGCAGTCGTCGCTGTGGGGATCCGACGCCATCGGCGGCGTGATCGCCTTCACCACCCGCGAGGTGGACGGACTGCGCGCCGAACTGGAGGCCGGCAGCCTGGCCACCGCGCGCGGCCGCCTGTCGGTCGGGACCGCCAACGACGCCTACGCCGTCAGCGCCTATGTCTCGCAGTTCGAGACGGACGGCGTCAGCGCGGCCGACGAAGCCGACGGGAACAGCGAGCGCGACGGCCTGCGCAGCACCACCGCCGGCGGCAAGGCGCGCTACGCCTTCTCCGACACGGTGTCGGTCGACGGCTCGATCCGCTGGGCCAAGGCCCATGTCGACATCGACGGCTATCCGGCCCCCACCTACGCCCTGGGCGACACCGACGACGTGCAGGACAGCGAGCAATGGTCCGGCGTCGCCCGGCTGAGCGCCCGGGCCCTGGGCCTGTCGCACCAGTTCAGCGTCTCGGCGTCCGACATCGACCGCACCTCCTACAGCGGCGGCTTCGGCTCGACCTTCAGCGGCGACCGCCAGGTCTATCGCTGGCAGGCGGACGGCGAAACCTCGGGCGTGGCCTACGCCTTCGGCGCCGAGCGCGAGGAAGCCTCAGGCGCCCTGTCGTCGGGCGAGGCGCGCGACCTGGCGACCACCTCGGTCTTCGGCGTGGCCCAGTACGACGCCGGCCCGCTGAACCTGACCGGCGGCCTGCGCTACGACGACACCGACGACTTCGGCGCCGAGACCACCGGGCGCCTCTCGGCGGCCTACGACCTGGCCGGCGGCTTCACCCTGTCGGCGGCCTACGGCACCGGCTTCAAGGCCCCGACCGTCAGCCAGGCGGTGTGCGACTACTGCTACGCCCCCCTGCCCTGGCCCGAACTGACCGCCGAGACGGCCGACAGCGTCGAGGTCGCGCTGGGCTGGGCCTCGGCCGACGGCCGCCTGGACGGCCGCGTCACCGCCTATCGGCTGAACGTCGACGACGAGATCGCCTGGCGCGACGGCCGCTACATCAACATCGCCAAGACCGAGACGGACGGCGTCGAGGCCGAGGGCCGCGCGGCCCTGGGCGGCGGCTTCGACCTGACCCTGGCCTACGCCTGGACCGACGCCCGCGACGGGACGACCGACGCCCGCCTGCTGCGCGTGCCGGAACACGCCGGTTCGGCGACGCTGGGCTGGAGCGGGGACCGGCTGTCCGGCGCCCTGACCGTGCGCGCCGAGGGCGATATGGACGACTCGGGCGGCGTGCGCGACGGCTTCGTCACGGCGAACCTGAACGCGGCCTACGCCCTGACCGACAACGTCGTGCTGACGGCGCGGGTCGAGAACCTGGCGGACGAGCGCTATCAGCAGGTGCTGGGTTACGGAGAGCCGGGCCGAACCGGCTATCTGGGGATCAGGCTGCGCTACTGATCCGCAGCCGGGCGTCGGCGGTGAAGGCCGCCGGCGCATCCAGCGCCAGCCGCGCCCAGTCCAGGTTCGGGCACGGCGCGTGGGCCGCCGCCAGGATGGCGCGCAGTTCGGCGGCCGAGGCCACGCTGGCGACCACCATCGCCACGCCCTTCAGCGACAGGGCGTAGCCCAGGGCCGCCTGCATGGGATCGCAGCGCATCTCGGCCAGGCGCCGACGCGTGCGCGACAGGCCCTGGGCGTGGCCGGCCATCTCTGGCGGCAGATCTTCGCCCCCGGCGAACAGCAGGCCGTTCGCGAACACCGACGACAGATGGACGTCGACGCCCATGCCGGCCAGTTCGTCCAGCACCCCGTCCTGCGCCGCGCGCTGGTCCAGCAGGCTGCATCCGATCTGGACCACGTCGGGCTCCAGCCGTCGCGCCAGCAGCGCCGGCCCGTCCTCGATCGTCGCGCAAAAGCCGATGCGGCGGAACAGGCCGCGCTGCTTCAGCGCCTGCATCCGGTCCCACAGGGCGCGGCCCTCGGCCCCGGCCAGTTCGGCGGCGTTCGACACCAGCAGGGCCTCGCCGCGCGGCAGGCCCATGCGTTCCAGCGACCGGCGGGCGCGCGCCTCGACCCGGTCAAGGCCGTCGGCCAGCGGCACGGTCCGCACCGTCACCTGGAAGGGCGAGGGAAAGGGCCAGGCCTGGCCCAGCAGCCGCTCGGCGTCGCCTTCCGGCTTGGTCGCGACCAGTTTGACGCCCGCGTCGGCCCCGGTCTGCAACAGGAAGCGCATCGCCTCCTCGCGCGCGCCGGAGGGGGCGGCCATGAAGGCGCCGGGCGCGCGCTCGGGCTCGGTCACCACGGCCAGGGCCAGGCGATGGACGGGCGAGGGCGCCGAAGGGGTGGCGGGGGATGGCGTCACCCCGGGACAATGACTCGCAATGTTTAAGGGACGCTGAGCGAGACCTTGCCCAATCCTTACTTATCCACCGCCGGTCGGCGAAATCGGTGGACGATCAGGCGTCGGCGTCCGGCTGTCGGTCCGGGTGCGCGGCGGCGAAGGCCGGGTGGGCCAGGGCGCGCGCCTCCACCGCTTCCAGCGCGGGCCAGGCGGCGGTCTCGATGTTGAAGCGCCGGGCGGAATAGAGCTGCGGAATCAGGTAGCAGTCCGCCAGGGTCGGCCCGTCGCCGAAGCTGAAGCCCGCCCCGTCGCGCGCCACCAGCGCCTCCAGGGCGTCAAAGCCCGGCGCGATCCAGCGCGCGGCCCAGGCGTCGACCGTCGCCTGATCGGCCCCCAGGTCGCGCCGCAGCGAGGTCAGCACACGCAGATTGTTCAGCGGATGGATGTCGCAGCCGATCAGGGCGCTCATGGCCCGCACCGTCGCGCGATCGCCGGCGCCGCGCGGCAGCAGGGGCGGCTCGGGCCAGGTTTCCTCCAGCCATTCCAGAATGGCGGGGCTCTGGATCAGCACCCGCCCGTCGACCTCCAGCGCCGGGACCATGCCCTGGGGGTTCAGCGCCATATAATCCGGCGCCTTCTGTCGGCCCTGCCGCAGATCGTGCGCCGCCTGCCGATAGGCCACGCCCTTCAGATTCAGGGCGATGCGGACCCGGTAGCTGGCGCCGGAGCGCCAATAGCCGTGCAGGATCATCAGACGATCTCGAACTTCAGCGTCTCCAGCCCGTCAATGGTCGCCACGACCGTATCGCCGCGCACGACCGGCCCGACGCCGGACGGCGTGCCGGTGAAGATCAGGTCGCCGGCCTGGAGCGCCCACAGCTTGCCGGCCTCCTCGACGATGCGGTCGGGGTTCAGGATCATGTCGTCCAGACGGCTGGACTGGCGCACCTGCCCGTTGACGCTCAGTTCGATGCGCCCCGCCGGATCGGGCAGCGCTCCCAGGGTCACGGCGCCGCAGGGCGCGGACTGGTCGAAGCCCTTGGCCGCGTCCCACGGGCGGCCCGCCTTCTTGGCCTCGGCCTGGAGATCGCGCCGGGTAAGGTCGCAGCCGACCGCCCAGCCGACGATCCGTCCGCCCTCGCCGATGGCGGCGACCAGTTCCGCTTCGTAATGAAGGTTGTCGGTCGCCGAGGGATAGGCCGGGTTGGCCCCGTCCGTCACCAGGGCGTCGCCCGGCTTGGAAAAGAAGAACGGCGTCTGCTTGTCCGGGTCGGACCCCATCTCGCGCGCATGGGCCGCATAGTTCTGGCCGACGCACAGGATGCGCCGCACCGGCAGGCGGCGGTCGTCGCCGACGATCGGCAGGGACGGGATCGGGCGGGGCGGAAACAGCCATTGGGTCATGCCGTCTTCTAGATCGCCGCGTCGCGACTGGCGAGCCCGTCGCCATGCTGCGGCGCGGGAACCTTGACCACGCGGTGGCGTTGGCTATCGGGGTTCCCTATTCTAATGCAAAGCTTGCGAATGGAGCGCGCATCATGGCCACGACCAAGGCTCGAGAAGACATCAAGAACGACCTGAAGACCCTCAAGGAGGATCTGAAGGCGGGCGCGCGCGAGGAAACGCAGCGCCTGCGCGAAAAGGCCTCCGAGGCCGAAACCCGCCTGCGCGCCAAGAGCGACGAGGTGCGCGAGCAGGCCCGCGGCTATTACGAACAGGCCCGCGTGCGCGGACGCGAGTATTACGACGACGCCGCCGAACGTCTGGACGAGGCCCAGCGCTACGTCGTCGAGCGGGTGCAGGAGCGTCCGCTCCAGTCGACGGCCATCGCGCTCGGCGTCGGCATGGTGCTGGGCATGTTGCTGGCCGGCCGCCGCCGCTGATGTTCCGGGGGCTCATCAAGCGCGTGGTGGCGACCGCCGTGGCCGCCGCCAGCGCCTTTCTCGCCGTGGTCTTTCTGGGCCTGGCCATCTTCTATGCGCTCAGCCTGGCCATGACGCCCCTGGGCGCCGCGGCGGCGACCTTCGGCCTGTTCGCCCTGGTCGCCCTGGTGACCGCCCTGGTCTTCCTGCGCGGCGACAGCCGTGACGACGAGGACGAGGACGACGAACCCGAGGGTCTGCTGGGCAAGGTCATTCACATCGTGCGCGACCGCCCGGTGATCGGCGCCGTGGGCGGCCTGGGCGCCCTGTTCCTGCTGCTGCGCAATCCGGCCCTGGCCGCGATCGTGGCCAGCATGGTGACCGAGCGAAAACTGGACGAGCGCGGTTATCGTCGGCGGCGGCGATAGAATTTAGCCGTCTCGCGACCGGGAACGGCCCGTAAGCGGGAGCGTTGTTCCATCGAGGGAAGGGACAAGATCCCGACCTTTTGGAAACAACAACTTCAGGAGGACCGGGCCATGATTCGTTGGGCCATTATTTTCCTGGTCGTGGCCTTGGTCGCGGCCGTTCTCGGCTTCGGCGGCATCGCGAACTTCTCGTTCGAGATCGCCAAGTTCATCGCCGTGGTCGCCATCATCCTGTTCGTCATCGCGCTGGTGGCGGGCGGACTGCGCGGGCGCGGCACGCGGATATAGACCGCGTCGCCTGACGACGACAAAGGGCCGGAGCGTCAGCTCCGGCCCTTTTCTCATGCCTCGTCTCATGCCTTGGCGAGACCGGGGCTCAGACCGCCGCCTTCTCGCGTTCGCCCGGATGTTGCGGATCAGGCGCGGTGGCGGCCCGGCGGGTGTCCTGACGACGCGGCAGCCGCCAGACCTGGTGAGAGCAGAATCGCTCTCCGTCCCAGGCCAGGGCGGTGACAGTGATGGTCTTGGCGTCCCAGTCGATCTGGTTGAACCCCGGCGGCGAGCCGCGTTCGCGGTGCGACAGCGTTCCGCACCCGACCGCATAGGAGCATTTGTCGGCCAGGGGGATCGGCATGGCGAAGGGCACATGCACATGCCCGGTCATGATCAGGTCGACGCCCGCCTCGGCGAAGATCAGCGCCGCCTCGTCGCCACGCTTGACGTCGCCGGTCATCGGCGTGCCGACCATCTCGATCAGCGGGTGGTGGCAGGCCAGGACCCTCAGCGCCCCGATCGGGGCCTGACGCAGGGCCTCGGCCGCGCGCCGCGTCTGGTCCAGGTCGATCACGCCCTTGGACCAGTTGGGTCGAGCCTGAAAGCCGCGAGCGGTGACGACGCCGCGCACCATCACCGTGTCGTCGCAGAACTGGCCGTCGTGCGCCGGAAAGCCGGTCGCGGTCTCGAAGGCCCGCCACGGGTGAAACACCCGCGCCACCGCGTCCCAATAGGGCACGTCGTGATTGCCCACGATGACGAAGCGCGGCTCGGGCATGGCGCGCATCCAGTCGCGCGCGGCGGCGAACTCGGCCGGATACCCTTTCTGGGTGATGTCGCCGGTGATCAGCACCAGATCGTTGGGCGTGGCGTGGGCGTAGTCCAGGGCGGCGGCCACGGCGCGCTTGTGCTCGCACCCGAAATGAATGTCGGAAAACTGGAGAATGCGCCCCATCAGACGCTGTCCTCGGCGGCCGGCGGCTTGGGCGTCAGGGCGCGAAAGGCCTTGGGCGCGAAGCGGACCGTGGCTTCGGACTTCAGGCGGATGGTTTCGCCGTCGATGACGGCGGGGATGCGAGAGCGCGCCCAGGCGTCGATGCGCCGCGCCGGCTGGGTCGAGACCGAGGGGTCCTGGCGCCAGTCGGTGAACAGGGCCGTGGCCGCCAGTCGAAACGCCTGCATGGCGTCCAGCGGATCCATCGCCGCCGCCTCCAGGCCGACCGGCTCCTCCAGGGCGCGCGAGATCATCGGGCTGATCAGGACCAGAGCCTCGGCCCGGCGCTTGCGCCCGCCGTCCAGGCTGAAGCGCAGCCGACCGCTGAACGCCCGCTTCAGGGCCAGGCGCGCATGGCCGACGGCCTGACGCAGCTTGCCCGTGCGGATGGCCTCGCGCGCCGGCGCCCAGAGGGCGGGGGCGCCCAGGATGGCGGCGCAGTAGAAATATTCTCCGCCGACCTCTCCGCCCGAGACGTACTGCGGCTCGCCCTCCTCCAGCGCGCGTCGCAGGGCGTCCTTCCAGTCCGCCGTCCCGTACAGGGCCTTGGGCAGCATGTTCATGGTGCCGCCCGGCAGCGGCGCGATCATCGGTCCGTCAGGCTTAGCGCGCGAGGCCACGGACCGGGCGGTCCCGTCCCCCGCCAGCACGAAGATGACGTCCGGTTCCTCGGCGAAGGCCTCGGCGATCGCCGCGTCGAAGTCGCCTTCAAGCACGACGACGCGCGCCTCCAGATCATAGTCGGCCAGGATGGCCTCGGCCTCGCCGGCCGCCCTGGGCCCCACGCTGCCCGACAGAGGATTGACCAGCATCACCGCGCGCCGAAGCGGCGTGTGCGGCGTCAGGCTCGCCTTCGGCCCGGCGGCCGTCGTTCCTTCGGGCGCAATCGTATCGCTCATGAGCGCCGCAACGCCTCGCATCCGCGCCCGTTCCGCACGCCGCCAAAGAAAGCTTCGCCATATATCGGCCCCGACGTCGTGATGGCTGGGAACCGTCAAGCCCGGACCACGTTTTCGTCGTCAGGGCGAAAGCAACAGAGTTCCAGGAGAGACATCATGAAAATGGCGATTATCGCGATCGCGGGGGCCGGTCTGCTGGCCTCGGCCTGCGCCAGCGATCCCTACGGCTACAACAACGGTTCCAACCAGACGGTTCGCCAGGGCGCCATCGGCGCGGGCCTGGGCGCCGTGGCCGGCGCCATCGTCGGCAACAACGTCGGCGGCGGCAACGCCGCGACCGGCGCGCTGATCGGCGGCGCGCTCGGCGGCGCGGCGGGCGCGATCCGCGGCTCGGCCCAGGACCGCAACAACCAGCAGCGCTACCGCGACAACCAGGGCCGGTACTACTACTGCTACGACAATCGTCAGGACGAATGCTACTGGGATAACGGCCAGCGCCGTTACTGATCCCGGTCAGCGCGCCTGACGGGTGCGAAAAGACCAAGGATGGGGCGGCTCGTCGGACGACGGGCCGCCCTTTTCATGACCGAGGAGGCGGATCGATGAGAGTGATTGCGGCGGGACTGATCGGCGTGGCGCTGGCCGCGGCGGGGTGCGCGAGCCGGCCCAGCCGGGATGATCTGGTTGAGCGGACGGACTGCGCGCCGGTGCGGTTCGACATCTATTTCGCCAACGACCAGACGAGCCTGACCCCGGTGGCGCGCGAGGCGATCCGGCTGGGCGCGCAACAGGTCGCGGGCTGCGCTATCGAGCGGGTGCGGGTGCTGGGCCTGGCCGATGCGCAGGGCGGGGCCACGGCCAATCTGAACCTGTCCGAACGGCGCGCGCAAAGCGTCACCGCGGCGCTGGAGGCGGACGGCCTGCCGGTCCCGACCTTCGAGGTCCAGGCCGCGGGCGCCAGCGGCGCGACGACCCCGCAGGGCGCCAACGCCCCGATGCGCAGGCGCACGGAAGTGCTGATCGAGGCGCGCCCGCGCTGATCCGGTTCAGGTCGAGACGGCGACGATGGCGACGACGCCGCCCGCCACGGTCGCCTCGTCGTCCACGCGCTTGCCCAGCAGGGCCTGGGCCAGGGGCGAGACATAGCTGACGCAGCCCTGGGCGGGATCGGCCTGATCCTCGCCGACGATGCGCCAGGTCTGGACGCGCCCGTCCTCCCGCTCGATCGTCACCGTCCCGCCGAAACGCACCACGCCGTCGTCCGCGCCGGGCGCCACCAGTTGGGCCGAGGCCCGCCGCGCCGACCAGTAGCGCAGGTCGCGCGTCGCCCGCGCCATCGCCGTGCGGTCGCTCTCGATCGAGCCCTGGACCTGGGCGGCCGTGTAGGCGGCGCGCGCGGCGGCCAGTTCCTGTTCGATCAGGGCCAGGCCCTGTTCCGTCACCAGGTTGGGATGGGGCGAGATCGGCCGGTCGGCCAGGTCGGCCGCGGTTGCTTCCAGATCTTCCTCGCGGGTGAAGGCGACGCTCATGGTACGGAACATAGCGCCTGACGACCCTATGGCCAGCGGGGCCGTGAACGGGCAAAGCGAGGCGATGCGAGCGGACGCCCCCCAGATCGTCGTCATCGGCGCCGGCCCGGCCGGGCTGATGGCGGCCGAACGCCTGGCCGCCGGCGGCCTGACGGTCGCCGTGCACGAGCGCATGCCGTCGGTCGCCCGCAAATTCCTGATGGCCGGCCGGGGCGGGCTGAACCTGACCCATTCCGAGCCGGCGGAGGCCTTCCTGGGCCGGTACCGCGAGGGCCGCGCCCGGGTCGCGCCCTGGCTGGACGCCTTCTCTCCCGCCGACCTCGTGGCCTGGGCCGAGGGCCTGGGCCAGCCCACCTTCGTGGGCACCAGCGGCCGCATCTTTCCGCGCGCGCTGAAGGCTTCGCCCCTGCTGCGGGCCTGGCTGGCGCGCCTGTCCGAACTGGGGGTGACGATCCACACCCGCTCGACCTGGACGGGCTGGCGGGACGGCGCCCCGGCGTTCGACACGCCCGAGGGCGAACGTCGCGTGCGGCCCGACGCGACCATCCTGGCGCTGGGCGGCGCCAGCTGGCCCCGCCTGGGCTCGGATGCGGCCTGGACGCCGTGGCTGGAAGCGGCGGGGGTGACCCTGTCGCCCTTCCGTCCGGCCAATGTCGGCGCCGACATCGCCTGGTCGCCGGTGCTGCGCGACCGGTTCGCCGGCGCGCCGCTGAAGGGCATCGCCGTGCGCCACGAGCGGACGACGGTGCGGGGCGAGGCGGTGATCGCCGGCTACGGGCTGGAAGGCGGGGCGATCTACGCCCTATCGGCGGCGATCCGCGATGCGACGGCGCGCAAGGGCCGCACCGTCCTGACCCTGGACCTGAAACCCGACGTGACGGCCGAAACGCTGACCGCGCGGCTCGCGGCCCAGCCGGCCAAGGCCAGCCTGTCCAACCGCCTTCGAAAGGCGGCGGGGCTGGATCCGGCGGCGGCGGCCCTGCTGCGCGAAGCCGGCCCCCTTCCCGAGACGCCTGACGCCCTGGCCGCCCGCATCAAGGGGCTGGCCCTGACGGCGACCGGCGTGCAGGGGCTGGAGCGGGCCATATCCTCGGCGGGCGGCGTGGCGTGGGAGGCGGTCGACGACCGCCTGATGCTGAGGGCCCGGCCCGGCGTCTTCGTCGCCGGCGAGATGCTGGACTGGGAGGCGCCGACCGGCGGCTATCTGCTGCAGGCCAGCTTCGCCTCGGGCGTGGCCGCCGCCGCGGGCGTGCGCGACTGGCTGGCGGGCGCGGTCGACACGGCGGCCGCGACGGTTCAGGGTTAGGATCCCGCCCGCCTGCCGGAGACCCTATTCATGCGCCGTCTTCTGTCCGCCGCGTCCATCCTCGCCCTGTCGCTGTCCTGCAATGCGGCGCTCGCCCAGAGCCCCGCCCGGGACCCGGGCGTCGCCGCCATCGACGCCGAGCGGATGAACCAGGCGGTGCGGATCCTGGCGTCGGACGAGTTCGAGGGGCGCGGCCCGGTCTCGGCGGGCGAGGAGAAGACCGTCGAATGGCTGGCCGACCAGTTCCGCGCGGCGGGGGCCGAGGGCGGCGGGCCAGACGGTTCCTTCTTCCAGACGGCCCAGCTGTCGCGCACCCGCCAGGACGGGCCGGCGACGATTACCGCCTCGGCCGGAGGCCGCACCCTGAACTTCGAACGCGGCCCGGACGTGCTGGTCTCCAGCGACCGGCCGACCGACCACATCACCGTCGCCGACGCGCCGATCGTCTTCGTCGGCTATGGCGCGACGGCGCCCGAACGCCAGTGGAACGACTTCAAGGACGTGGACGTGCGCGGCAAGGTGATCGTCGTCCTGGTCAACGACCCGGACTTCCAGGCGCCTGACGGCGATCCGGTGGCGGGCAAGTTCGACGGCCAGGCCATGACCTTCTATGGCCGCTGGACCTACAAGTTCCAGGAGGCGGGCCGGCGCGGGGCCGCCGGCGTCCTGGTGGTGCACGAGACGGCCGGGGCGGGCTATCCCTGGTCGGTGCTGCAGAACTCCTCGGCGGCGCCCAAGTTCGACATCGTGCGGGCGAACCCCGACGCCGAGCGGGCGCCCTTCCAGGGCTGGATTCAGCGCGCCAAGGCCGAGGAATTGTTCAGGGCTGCCGGCCTGGACTTCGCCGCCCTGAAGAACGCGGCCCGCCGCGCCGACTTCCGCCCGGTCGAACTGCCCGGCGCGACGATGAGCGTCGATTTCGGCCAGATCGCCGACCGGGTCCAGACGCGCAACGTCCTGGCCCGCATCCCGGGCGCCCAGCATCCGGACGAGACGGTGATGTACGGCGCCCACTGGGACGGCTACGGCGTCGGCACGCCGGATGCGTCCGGCGACAAGATCTACAACGCCGCCGTGGACAATGCGACGGGGGTGGCGGCCCTGCTGGAGCTGGCCCACGCCTTCGCCGCCGGCCCGCGGCCCAAGCGGTCGATCGTCTTCGCCGCCTGGTCGGGCGAGGAAGCGGGCCTGCTGGGCTCGACCTACTACGCCGCCAATCCGGTCTGGCCGCTGGAGAAGACGGTCGCCAACATCAACGTCGACAGCCTGTTGCCGGGGACCGAGGTCGACCCGAACGTGGTGGTGATCGGCAAGGGCAAGAACCAACTGGACGCGGTGCTGGAACGCCATGCGAGCGCCACGGGGCGCACCCTGATCGCCGATCCGGCGCCCCAGGCCGGCGCCTTCTATCGCTCGGATCACTTCCCCCTGGCGATCCAGGGCGTGCCGGCCCTGTTCCCCGCCGCCGGCTTCACCGGGGCCAGCGCCGCCAGCCGGGACTATGTCGAGAACCGCTATCACCAGCCGTCCGACGAATGGGGCGAGACCTGGCGCATGGACGCCGCCGCGGCCGACGTGGCCCTGATCTACGCCGTGGGCCGCGACCTGGCCGATTCCGACGCCTGGCCCGAATGGAACGCCGACGCCGAGTTCGCCGGCGCCCGCGCCGCCTCGGCCGCCGAACGCCGCTAGACCGCCAGGTCGCGCACGACCGCCGCGGCCAGGTCCTGCGCCTGGCCGCGCAGGTCCGGCACGGCCGTGATCTCCCAATAGGCGCCGCGCGTCAGCGGGCCGATGGCGTAGAGGCCCGGCGTCGGTCCTCGCCGGCCGATCAGGCCGCCGATGTCGTCCACCCGCGCGCCCAGGCCCAGCGGATCGGGGGCGGCCAGCCCCTGGGCCAGAAGGTCCGCGACCAGTGGCTCGGCGCTGCGGCCGATCTCGCCCAGGGGGCCCGTGCAGTTGATCACCAGGTCGAAACGGCCGCGAATGGCCCGCCGCCGCCCGCGCGGCCGCCAGGCCGCGTGCACCCCGTCCGCCTGCAGCGCCGCAGAGGCCAGCTTGCCGGCCTGAACGGCCAGTTCGCCCGAGGCGATCATGCCGTCGACCTGACGCGCAGCGCCGGGCGACAGCCGATGGCGGTGCACGTCCCACAGGGGGCGCAGGTGGCGCAGGAAGCGGCCGCGCTGGGCCGGGGTCCAGCCGCGCCACAGCGGCCGGGCCTGATGTCTCAGCCGGTCGAACACCGCGCGCCAGTCGTGATCGCGGGTCGCGGCCCGGACCTGGGCCAGGATCGTCGCCGGGTCGCCTTCGAAATCCCCTGTGAACGGCGCCGGCGCGGCCGAGGCGTGGGCGCGGGGCAGCAGGCCGTGGCGCGACAGGGCCGTGAACCGACGCGACGGCCGCCGCAGCGCCAGGGCGCAGTCCACCATCGTCAGGCCGGCCCCGATCAGCAGGACGTCGCGCGCCGCCTCGACCCTGGCCGGGTCCAGGCTCCACGGGTTCTCGACATAGGCGCCCGAGGCCCTCAGCGCCGGATCGACGCCGCTCAGGGCGGCCGGCTCCAGATTGCCCAGGGCCAGGATCACGGCGTCGGCGTCCAGCGGCGACGCGCCCTCGATCTCCAGCCGCCAGCGGTCGCCGGCGCGCCGGATCGCCCTCGCCTCGCCGGGAACCAGGGCCAGGCGGTCCGGGGCCTCCCGCACCGCGTCCTCCAGCAGGGCGCGCAGATAGCGGCCATAGGTTCTGCGCGTGATGAAACCGTCCTGCGCCTCCCAGCGGGGCTGGTCCGCCAGCCAGTCGGCCAGGTGGCGGGGCCGATCGGGAAAGGCGCTCATATTGTCCAGCCGCACGTTCAGCAGATGCGTGGGATTGCCGGTGTCATAGGCCGCGCCGACGCCGAAGACCGGTCGGCGCTCGATCAGGCTGACCCGGGCGCGGGGGGCCAGGCGCAGCAGGTGGATGGCGCTCAGCAGGCCGCTGAAGCCGGCCCCGACGATGGCGATGTGCGCTTGTGTCACCGGCGTCTCCGTGAGGGAGACGCGATCATTCGCCGTAAAACTCTATCGCACAAGTAGGTTTTTAGTGACGGCCGCTGTGAGCGGCGCTGGCGCCTCGCCGCCCGCGGGCCGCGCGCAGATCCTGTAGGGCGGCCGGGACCAGGCTCCACGGTTCGACGCAATAGCGCACGAACAGGCGCCGGGGATCGCGCATCAGGCGATAGGCCCACTCCAGCCCCACGCGCCCGGTCCAGCGCGGCGCGGCGGCCTGGACCCCCGCCTCGTAGTCGAAGGCCGCCCCGACCGACAGGATGGCGCAGTCGGGCAGCCGCTCCAGGTTATGGACGATCCACGCCTCCTGGCGGGGCATCCCCATGCCGACGAACAGCACGTGCGGGCGGAAGGCGGCCACCTCGGCCAGGACCGCCGTAGTCTCCGCCGAACCCGGCGTCGCGTCGAAATAGCCGTGATGGGTGCGGATGTTGGCCTGGGGATGGCGCGCGCCCAGGCGCCGGGCCGCCGTCTCGCCCACGCCCGGCGCCCCGCCCACGGCCATGACCCGCCAGCCCTCGCGGTCGGCCAGGCTCCAGAAGCGGTCGCGCCAGTCCAGGTAGGTGCAGCGGTGAAACGGCCGCGCGCTGAGGCCCAGGATCCGCGCGAACCACAGCAGGGGCCGCGAGTCCACCTGTACCAGGTCGGTCGCGGCGTAGAAGGCGCGCATCTCGGCCGTTTTGCGCACCAGGTGCAGGCTGTGCAGATTGTGGTTGGCGATCACGGTGCGCCGGCCCTCGCGCACGTGGCGGGCCAGGTGCAGCAGGACCTCCTCGGGCCGCACTAGGTCGACCGACTGGCCCAGCAGGCGCACGCGCTCGTCGTCGCGCCGGGCCTGACGAAAGGCCGGGCGGGCGTGGGCGCGGCGGTCGTCCGCCGGGGTCTGGATCAGGGAATCCGCCATGGCCCCACCTTGCGCCCCCTGCCTTCAAGGCGACGTTAGCGAACAGGCCTAACACGCCTTAGCCACGCCGGATCGGCCCCTTGTCACGGAAAGCGAAAAAAGCGCCAAAACGTCTGTTGACCCCGCCGATGCTCTGCCTTAGAGGTCCGCGCCTTCCCGATGGAAACGCCGCGAGGCGGGACCGACGGGGCCCAGATGGCGGAATTGGTAGACGCGCTGGCTTCAGGTGCCAGTGGCTTAACGGCCGTGGAGGTTCGAGTCCTCTTCTGGGCACCATCTTTCGAACGGCGCCGCATCCCCGATGCGGCGCCGTTCTTGGTTTTGGCCTATCGCATCGCGCGCGGCGTGGCGCTGCTTGAGGCCGGCGTGTAAGAACCTGCCCATGACCGTCTATCTGCATCAGGGCGACCTGCCCGACGACCTTGACCTGGGGCCCGAGGTCGCCGTCGATTCCGAGACCATGGGCCTGCGCTTCGGCCGCGACCCGCTGTGCGTGGTCCAGTTGTCGGCCGGCGACGGGAACGCCCATGTCGTGCGCCTGAACCGCCCCGCCTACGACTGCCCGAACCTGAAGCGGCTGCTGGCCGACCCGAAGGTGCTCAAGATCTTTCACTTCGGCCGGTTCGACATCGGCATGTTCCAGCTGCATCTGGGCGTCGAGACCCGGCCGGTCTATTGCACCAAGATCGCCTCCAAGCTGGCGCGCACCTACACCGACCGTCACGGGCTGAAGGACGTGGTGCGCGAGACCGTCGGCGTCGACCTGTCCAAGGCCCAGCAGTCGTCCGACTGGGGCACGGCCGAGCTGACCCAGGCCCAGCTGGACTACGCCGCCTCGGACGTCCTTTATCTGCACGCGGCCAGGGCCCGACTGGACCAGATGCTGGCGCGCGAAGGGCGCACCCAGCTGGCGGCCCAGTGTTTCGACTTCCTGCCGACGCGTTCGGCGCTCGACCTTGCCGGCTGGGACGAGGTCGACATCTTCGCCCACAGCTAGGCCGCCCCGTGACGGACCCGCGAGACACCCCCGCCACCCGCGCCGACGAGGCCCGCGTCGCCCAGGAGGGCCGGCGCTGGCGCGCCCACTCGCGCCGGGTGCGGCTGTATCGCCGGGTGCTGCCGATCATCATGCTGGTTCTGGCGGGCGGCGCCCTGACCTGGACGGTGTTCCGCACCGTCATGTCGGGGGTGGAGCGGCGCGCCACCCAGGGCCAGGAGGTCCGGCTGGACAATCCGATGTTCCACGGCCAGGACGCGCAGGGACGCTCTTTCGTCATCGGCGCGCAAGGGGCGGTGCGGGACGGAGCCACCGGCCATTTCCGCCTGATCGGCCCGGCGCTGAAGCTGAACCTGGGCGGGCGCAAGGTCACCGAGATGACGGCGGACGGCGGAACCTACGACGAGGCGGCCCGCACCGTGACGATCGGCCCGAACGTGCGCATCTCCGACGGCGGCTCGGGCTTCGTCCTGACCACGCCGGAAGCGGTGGTCGACACCCGCACCGGCATCATCACCGGTTCAAAGGGCGTTCAGGGAGCCGGCCCTATTGGAACCATCAACGCTTCGTCCTATGCGATCTACGACCAGGGCCAGCGGGTGGTTTTCAACGGCCAGGGCGATAACAAGATAAGGGGGACGATAAATCCCTCCGGATCAGGCGGATGACGGCGATGAAGATGAAGATGCTGGCGGCGGCGACCGCCCTGACCGTCCTGGTCCTGCCGAGCGTGGGCGACGCCCAGAGCGGAAGCGCGGCCGGCCGGACCTCGAACCAGCCGATCGCCTTCGGCGCCGATTCGGGCGAGCAGACCGCCGAGACCATCTCCCTGCGCGGCCGGGCCGAGGTGACCCAGGGCGACAACCGCCTGCGCGCCGACGCCATCACCCTGTACCGCGACGCCTCGGGCGACCCGGATCGGGTGGAGGCGACCGGAACCGTCTATTTCGTGACCCCGACCCAGTCGATGCGCGGCGACCGCGCCGTCTATTCCATCGACGGCGGCGAGGTGGTGGTGACCGGCAATGTGGTCCTGACCCAGGGTCGGAACGTCCTGACGGGCGGCCGGCTGACCTACAACGTCAACACCGACGCCGCGACCATGGCCGGCGCCCCGCGCGGGTCGGCCGGCAACCGCATCCAGGGCGTCTTCTACCCCAACGGCAACTGAGGCCTTTCGGCCGGACTGAGCAGATTTGGCGCGCAAGGAACTCTCCGCCCTGAACCGTGACGAACCGGCCGCCGCGCCGGAGGTCGAGGCCGCGCCCGCAGACAAGGGCCTGCGGGTGCGCAACATCGCCCGCGCCTTCGGCCAGCGGCAGGTGGTGCGCGACGTCTCCCTGACGGTCCAGCGCGGCGAGGTCGCGGGCCTGCTGGGTCCCAACGGCGCGGGCAAGACGACCTGCTTCTACATGATCACGGGCCTGATCCCGCCCGACGCCGGCTCGATCTGGCTGGACGGCGAGGACATCACCGCCCAGCCCATGTACCAGCGCGCCCGCATGGGCTTGGGCTATCTGGCGCAGGAGGCCTCGATCTTCCGCGGCATGACAGTCGAGCAGAACATCCGCGCGGTGGTCGAGCTGAACTATCCCAAGGCCAGCATCGAGGCCGAGACCTCGCGCCTCTTGGGCGAACTGCACATCGAACACCTGCGCCACGCCCCGGCCACGGGCCTGTCGGGCGGGGAACGGCGCCGGGTCGAGATCGCGCGCGCCCTGGCGGGCCGGCCGTCCTTCATGCTGCTGGACGAACCCTTCGCCGGCATCGACCCCCTGGCCATCGCCGACATCCGCTCGGTCATCCGCTACCTGGCCGGCCAGGGCATCGGCGTGCTGATCACCGACCACAATGTGCGCGAGACCCTGGAGATCACCGACCGGGTGTCGATCATCTCGGCCGGATCCGTCCTGTTCGAAGGCACGGCCGACCAGGCCATCCACGACCCCGAGGTCCGGCGCGTCTATCTGGGCGAAATGTACGGCTGATCGCGCGTGCGCCCTTCCCCTGCCGGCCTGACGCTGATTTTATCGGGACGACGCCGCGTCGCCACGATTTGGTCGTGTCTGCGGGGCCTGTGATCGAAGCCGGGCGCCTTCCATGATCGGGCCCACCGAAAGAGACCGAATGCGTAAACTGCTCCTCGTCGGCTGCGCCGCCCTCGCCCTCGGCGGCTCCGCCGCCGCCGTCGCCAGCCAGACCCCGCGCAACGAAACCTTCCGCATGCTGGAGCTGTTCGGCGACGTAGTGGGCATCGTCGAGCGGCTTTACGTCGTTCCGGTCGACAACAAGAAGCTGATCGAGGCGGCGCTCAGCGGCATGATGACCGCGCTGGATCCGCATTCGAACTATCTGCCGCCCGACAGCTATGGCGATCTGCAGGAGCGGACCACCGGCCAGTATTCCGGCGTCGGCCTGACCATCACCTCGGAAGGCGGCCTGGTGAAGGTGATCTCGCCGATGGACGAGAGCCCGGCGGCCCGCGCCGGCGTACAGGCGGGCGACGTGATCAGCGCCATCGACGGCCAGAACGCGGCGGGCCTGACAGTCAGCCAGGTGTCGGAAAAGCTGCGCGGCGAGGTCGGCACCAGCGTCAAGGTCACCTTCCTGCGCGACGGCGAGGACCCGCTGGAGGTCGTGCTGACCCGCGAGGTCATCAAGGTCCAGTCGGTCACCGGCCGGGTCGAGGGCGACTTCGGCTATCTGCGCGTCTCGACCTTCAACGAGAACACGGGCCGGGAACTGACCGAGGCCATCAACAAGATCAAGGCCGAGAAGCCGGGTGTGAAGGGCTATGTCCTGGACCTGCGCAACAACGGCGGCGGTCTGCTGACGGCGGCGATCGACGTGTCGGACGCCTTCCTGGAACGCGGCGAGATCGTCAGCCAGCGGGGCAGGAAGCCCGAGCAGATCGAACGCTATTCCGCCAAGCCCGGCGACCTGACCGGCGGCCTGCCGCTGGTGGTGCTGATCAACTACGGCTCGGCCTCGGCGTCCGAGATCGTCGCCGGCGCCCTGAAGGACCACGAACGGGCGACCGTCGTGGGCCTGACCAGCTTCGGCAAGGGGTCGGTGCAGACGGTGATCCCGCTGCGCCAGGGGCAGGACGGCGCCCTGTCGATCACCACGGCGCGCTACTACACCCCGTCCGGCGCCTCGATCCAGAAGATCGGCATCGAGCCGGATTACGAGGTGGCCCGGTCGGCGGCCGAGGCGCGCATCGTCTCGCGCTCCAGCTTCATCTATTCCGAGGCGGCCTACGCCACCGCGCTGGACGCCTCCATCGGCGCCGAACGCAAGGGCGCCCACACCCCGCGCGAGGCGCCGGGCGAGGACTATCCCAAGGACAAGGACTATCAGCTGGAGCGCGCCCTGGACCTGCTGCGCGCCGGCGGCGACCTGTCGAAGCTCGGCGCGCCGCCGGAAGGGATCGTGGTCACGGAGCCCGGCTCGGAGCCCAGGCCGGACCAGGCCCCGGCGGACGAACCGGAGACGGACGAGGAGCCGTAGAGCGAAGACCAGTCGGCGCTACAGGCAGGCCAGCAGGTCGTCTTGGATGGCCGAGGTCAGATCGCCCAGAAGGCCGCCATTCGGGTCGAAGGTCGTGACCTGAGCCTGATGGATCGCGTCCCGCCCTCCCCAGGTCGTGAGGGTGTAGTTCGTGCCATGAGCCCCAATGACAAGGCCCTGTTCCTGGGAATCGGAGGCATAGGGAGGCGGCGGCCGAAACGCGGCGATCCTTTCCACTGCTCTTCGCAGTTGAGGACAGTCGGATTCGTCGAGCCATGCATCGAAGGACTGATCCGTCTGTCCCGGGAGCCCGTCATGTCGGCGAACGACATGCGCCACCCAATAGGCGGCGGGAGCGCCCCTAGCGGCGGGATAGGGCGAGCGTCGCCAGAACCGGGCCTCCAGCCTGTCGGCAAAGCCGAACCCGCCCCGGCCGCCTTTCAGAGCGAAGAGTTCCCTCTCGCTCCATCCTTGGGGCAACGGCGGGAGGGAAGGCGAGGTCTGGAGGAGGATGGCGGCCAGAAGGGAAATCATACGTTTCCTCGGTGCAGTTTCCCGACACCCTGCCCTCCGCACGCTCGATCAGAAAGGGCTCGTTTAAGACAAGCCGCCACTTCGCTGGAGCTTGATTGGGCGCCTTGCGGACGATGCGAAAGGGGATTCGACATTTCCCTTGTTTTCCGTCATAAGCCGCCGCTTCCGACGCAAGTGAACCTCGCGTCTCCACCTGAACGACCCCGGCCCGCCGGACGAGTCAGGCGAGAACCCCCTGTCGACGTGATCGTCCACAGGGGCCGTTGTCGTATGGAGCCGTTTCACCCGTCGCAACGAGGTAGTGAATGTTCGAGGCTCTGAACGAGCGGCTGACAGGCGTCTTCGACCGGATCACCGGGCGCGGCGCCCTGTCCGAAAAGGATGTCGCCGAGGCGATGCGCGAGGTGCGCGTGGCCCTGCTCGAGGCCGACGTCGCCCTGCCGGTCGTCAAGGAATTCATCGCCTTCGCCACCGAGCGCGCCACCGGCGAAGAGGTCATCCGCTCGGTCAAGCCGGCCGACCAGGTGGTCAAGATCGTCTATGACGGCCTGATCGAGATGCTGGGCGGCGAAGAGCCGGTCCCGCTGAACACCAACGCCAATCCGCCCGCTGTGGTGCTGATGGCCGGCCTGCAGGGCTCGGGCAAGACCACGACCTCGGCCAAGCTGGCGCTGCGCCTGACGAAGTTCGATCGCAAGAAGGTCATGATGGCCTCGCTGGACACGCGCCGTCCGGCCGCGATGGAACAGCTGGCGACCCTGGGCAAGCAGATCGAGGTCGCTACCCTGCCCATCGTTCAGGGCGAGAGCGCGGTCCAGATCACCCGCCGGGCGCTGCAATCGGCCAAGCTCCAGGGCTTCGACGTCCTGATCCTGGACACCGCCGGCCGCATCACCCTGGACGAGGGGCTGATGAACGAGGTGGCCGAGGTCGCCGAGATCGCCAGGCCGGTCGAGACCCTGCTGGTCGCCGACAGCCTGACCGGCCAGGACGCGGTGCGCACGGCGTCGGCCTTCCACGCGCGCCTGCCGCTGACCGGTCTGGTCCTGACCCGCGCCGACGGCGACGGGCGCGGCGGCGCCATGCTGTCGATGCGCGCCGTCACCGGCCTGCCGATCAAATATCTGGGCGCCGGCGAAAAGGTCGATGCGCTGGACGTGTTCGACGCCCGCCGCGTCGCCGGCCGCATCCTGGGTCAGGGGGACATCGTCGCCCTGGTCGAAAAGGCCGCCCAGGACCTGGACCAGGCCAAGGCCGAGAAGATGGCCAGGAAGCTGGCCAAGGGCCAGTTCGACCTGGACGACCTGGCCGGCCAGCTGCAGCAGATGAAGCGGATGGGCGGGCTTCAGGGCATCATGGGCATGCTGCCCGGCGTGGCCAAGATGAAGGGCCAGATGGCCGAGAGCGGCATCGACGACCGCATGATCCTGCGCCAGGAAGCCATCATCTCCTCGATGACCAAGGCCGAGCGCAAGAAGCCGGACCTGCTGAACGCATCGCGCAAGAAGCGCATCGCCGCCGGCGCGGGCGTCGAGGTCCAGGACGTCAACCGGGTCCTGAAGCAGCACCGCCAGATGGCCGACGTGGTCAAGTCGATGGCGCGCGGCGGACCCAAGAAGATGCAGCAGATGGCCGCCATGCTGGGCGGCCTCGGCGGCGGCGGCGGGCCGGACATGGCGCGCCTGAAGGCCCTGGGCGGCGGCAAGACGCCGGAACCCAGCGCCGACGAACTGAAGGCCATTCAGGACCGGCTCGCCGGACTGGGTGGCGGTCAACTTCCGAACCTGCCGGGAGGGCTTCCAGGCCTTCCGGGCTTCCCCAAGAAAAACTGATCTGATCTAGAAAGAGACTGACAATGCTGAAGATTCGTCTGGCCCGCGGCGGCGCCAAGAAGCGCCCCTACTACCACATCGTCATCGCCGACTCGCACTCGCCGCGCGACGGCAAGTTCATCGAGAAGGTCGGCAGCTACAACCCGATGCTGCCCAAGGACGGCGAGACCCCGCGCGTCGCCCTGAAGGTCGAGCGCATCGCCGAATGGCTGGGCAAGGGCGCCCAGCCGACCGACCGCGTCGCCCGCTTCCTGTCGCAGGACGAGACCCTGGGCGCCAAGGTGAAGTGGTCGCAGGGCAACAACCCGAACAAGGCCCAACCGGGCAAGAAGGCCCAGGAACGCGCCGCCGAGCGCGCCCAGCGCGAGGCCGACCGCCTGGAAGCCGAAGCCGCCGCCAAGGCCGAGGCCGCCGAAGCCGCCGCCAAGGCCAAGGAAGAGGCCGAAGCCGCCAAGAACGCTCCGGCCTCTGAAGAGGCCCCGGCCGAAGAGGCGCCCGCCGCCGAAGCCGCTGCTGAAGAAACCCCGGCCGCCGAAGAAGCGACCGAGGAAAAGGCCGAAGGCTGAGTCCTTCGGTTCTGACATGAGAACGGCGGCTCCTTCCGGAGCCGCCGTTTTTCGTTTGATCCTCTCCCGCTTGCGGGAGAGGCGGCCCGTCGATCGGCGCAGCCGATCCAGGGTCGGAGAGGGGGAGTCTTCTCTCAAGTAGAAACTTCCCCCATCGTCACGCGTGTCGCTGCGCGCCACGACGCGACACTTCCCCCGCGCCGGGGGAAGATCGAGGAGGACGGCATGACCACAGATAGCAGACTCATCCTCGTCGGCCAGGTCGGCGGCGGCTTCGGCGTCAGGGGCGAGGTGCGGGTGACCGCCTTCACCGCCGATCCGCTGGCGTTGACCGCCTATGGGCCGCTGCTGCGCGCCGACGGCTCGGTGGGCCTGACCCTGACCTCGGCGCGACCGGACAAGAACGGGGTCGTCGGCCGGGCCAAGGAGATCGCCACCAAGGAACAGGCCGACGCCCTGCGCGGCCTGAAGCTGCACGTGCCCCGCGACCGCTTCCCCGAACCGGAGGAGGACGAATTCTACCTGGCCGATCTGATCGGGCTTCAGGCGCGCGACGGCGACGATGCGGCGATCGGCGTGGTCAAGGCGGTGCAGAACTTCGGCGCCGACGACATGCTGGAGATCGCGCCCGCCGCCGGGGGGCCGACCTGGTATCTGCCCTTCACCCGCGACGCCGTGCCCGACATCCGCCTGGCCGAGGGCTGGCTGCGCGTCCTTCGCCCGGTCGAGGTCGGAGAGCGCGAGCCGGACTGAATGCGCTCACTATGCGTCATTCCGGGGCGTCCGCAGGACGAACCCGGAACCCAGGAGGATGGCTCCAGCGCCGAACGCGGCTTGGCGCCTGGGCTGCGGTCCTGGGTTAGGGGTTCTTCGCTTCGCTCAGCCCCGGAAGGACGATGGGGGATGAGGGACCGGCGTTGCTCCCTCAGAAGAAGGTCGTGTCGTCCTGTTTCTGCGCCTGGGGCGCCGAACGTGGCGGCTGGGCGGGACGTGAGGGCGCCGGCGGATTGCGCTGGGCCTGCGGGGTCTGGGGATTCGCACCCGGCTGCGGCGGCGCGACCTGGCCCGGCGGAACGGTCGCCGGCGCGCCGGAGACGTCGGGATAGGACATCGACGGCACGGACCCGGCGGCCGGGGCTTCGGACGCCTCGCCGATCCGGTCCGGCGCGCCGAGGTCGTCGCGGATGAAGGGCCAGCCGCGCGCATCGGCGCAGGCGCAGGCCTTGAGGAAGCCCTGGCGGTCGCGCCACAGCACCAGCGGGCGGGCGTCCTCGACCCCCGACGGCTCCAGCAACTCGGTCAGGCGCGCGTCGAAGCGGCGGGCGCCCTCGACCACCGCCTCGCGCGCCAGGTTCCCGTCGGCCGGCGTCACCCCTTGCGCGGTCCAGCTTCGCGGCGGCGTCGCGGTCCAGCGCTGGAACAGCCGCCAGTCGCGCGTCAGCCACAGCTCGGCCACCGTGGACCGTTCGGCGGCGGTGGACTGGGGCGCGCCCTCTCGGTCGGGCCGGGCGAAGAAGATGAACCGCGGCTCGGCGCCGCCGGCGCGCAGGCGGGGCGCCTCTTCGCGCAGATAGCGATCCATCGCCGCGCTGTCGCGCCAGCCGACGACATAGACCGCCTGCCCGCCCGCGCCGTCCGAGACCCAGGACGACTGGTCCAGCAGTTGCTGAATCTCGGCCTGATTCTGCGTCACCGTCACCGGCTGGAACCGGGCGAAGAAGTTCCAATAGGCCCAGTAGCCGACGCCCATCAGGATCAGGGCGGTGACCGCCGTCAGGATCGACCAGATCAGAACACGCCGCATCGAAACGCCTCCCCCAGCTTCGCTGTACGCGATCCTAACGCACGAAGGGACGATTCCGTTGTCGGCCGGCATGAATCAGGGGCGCCAGCCGGTGGTCTGGGCGACCTCGCTGTCGTCGGCCAGGGCTCTGCGCGTCTTTTTGACCTCGGCCCAGGCGGCGCGCAGAAGTTCGGGCACGCCCTCGCCGGAGACGCCGGAGACCAGCATCGGGCGGCGGCCGGCGACGGCCTCCAGCTCGGCGGCCTTCTCCTCGCGCATCTCGGGGGTCAGGGCGTCGATCTTGTTCAGCGCCAGGATTTCGGCCTTGTCGGCCAGGCCCTCGCCATAGGCCTCCAGCTCGCCCCGGATGATCCGGTACGCCTCGACCACGTCGTCCTGCGTCCCGTCGATCAGGTGGATCAGGCTGGCCGAGCGCTCTACATGGCCCAGGAAGCGCGTGCCCAGGCCCGCGCCCTCGCTGGCGCCCTCGATCAGTCCGGGAATGTCGGCGATGACGAACCGTTCCGAAGGCGACAGGTCGACCATCCCCAGGTTCGGCGTCAGGGTCGTGAACGGATAGTCCGCCACCTTGGGCCGCGCCGCGCTGGCGGCCGATAGGAAGGTGGACTTGCCGGCGTTCGGCAGGCCCGCCAGGCCGATGTCGGCGATCAGCTTCAGCCGCAGCCAGATCCAGCGCTCCTGGCCCTCCTGGCCCGGATTGGCGTGGGTCGGGGCCTGGTTGACCGGTCCCTTGAAGTGGACGTTGCCCCAGCCGCCGTTGCCGCCCTTGAGCAGCAGTTCGGCCTTGCCGGGCGTGTCCATGTCCAGCAGCACCGTCTCCTTGTCCTCGTCCAGCACCTGGGTGCCGACGGGGACCTTCAGCACCACGTCCTGGCCCTTGCCGCCGTGCATCTGGCGGCCTTGGCCGTGGGCGCCGGTCTGGGCCTTGAAATGCTGCTGGTAGCGGTAGTCGATCAGGGTGTTCAGCCCCTCGACCGCCTCGATCCAGACGTCGCCGCCCTTGCCGCCGTCGCCGCCGTCGGGCCCGCCGTTGGGGATGAACTTCTCGCGCCGGAACGACACGGAGCCCGCGCCGCCGTTGCCCGAGCGGATGTAGATCTTGGCCTGGTCTAGGAACTTCATCGGCGGCTTATGCCAAAAGACGGCGGCGAGGGCGAGGCGTGCGTCGTTAAGACCCGGTTAACCAAAGCAGCCGAGCGTTAACGCTCATGAAACCTTTGGCCTCGCCCGCCCTGGCCCGTCCGTTCGTCGAGACGACGAAGCCGGCCGTCGCGCGCGACTGGCCCCTGCGGCCCGAACGCGCCCAGACCGAAAGCGCCCAGACTGAACGGCCGCGCCGCGCCGAAGCGGGCGAGACCGTCGCGACCGAGGCCGCCAAGCGCCATCTGGAACAGCTGGCCGCCCATCTGCGCATCCTCCAGACCAGCGGCGCGGCCAATCCGGCGATGGCGGCGATGCTGGCCTATGAGATGAAGGCGGCGCTGGGGGCCTATGCGGCGGCCGGCGCCGTCGCGCCGCCGATCGTCGGGCTGGACGCGCTGCGCGCCCGCGACCAGGCGGCCCCGCCGCCGCGACGCGTCAGCGTGGTCGTCTAGAGCAGCGCCGAAATCGCCGCCCGCGCGGCCTCGCCCAGATCGGGGCGCTTCAGGGCCAGGGCGACATTGGCGCGCAGCAGGCCGATCTTGTCGCCGCAGTCGTGGGTGACGCCTTCGTATTCCACGGCGGTGAAGCTCTGGTCGGCCATCAGCCGGGCCATGGCGTCGGTCAGCTGGATCTCGCCGCCCGCGCCCTTTTCCTGGGTCGCCAGCAGGTCGAAGATTTCCGGCTGCAGGATGTAGCGGCCCGAGATCGACAGGTTTGACGGCGCCGTGCCTGCGGCGGGCTTTTCCACCATGCCCTTCATGACGATGCGGGCGCCGTCGCGGCTGACCGGATCGACGATGCCGTATTTGTGGGTCTGGTCCTCGGGCACCGACTCCACGCCGATGATGTTGCCGCCGGTTTCCGCATAGACCTGGGCCAGCTGCTTCAAGGCGCCGGGCTGGGAATCCACGATCACGTCCGGCAGGATGACGGCGAAGGGTTCGCGGCCGATGATGTCGCGGGCGCACCAGACCGCGTGGCCCAGGCCCTTGGGCTGCATCTGGCGGGTGAAGCTCATTTCCCCGGCGGTCGCCAGTTCGGCGTTCATCATGGCCAGGATGTCGGTCTTGCCCTTGGCCTCCAGCTGGGCCTCGAGCTCGATCTGGTGGTCGAAATAGTCCTCGATGGCGCCCTTGGAGCGTCCGGTGACGAAGACGATGTGCTCGATGCCGGCCTCGCGCGCCTCTTCCACGATGTAGGAGAGGATGGGCCGGTCGACGACGTTCAGCAGTTCCTTGGGCGTGGTCTTGGTGCCCGGAAGGACACGGGTGCCGAGGCCCGCGACGGGCAGCACGGCCTTGCGCAGGCGCGCGGGAGTGGAAGTCATGTATGATCCTGACAGCTGTCCCGCCCCTTCTAGCCGGTGCGGACCGGCGAAAGAAGGGGCGGAACGGCCATCGGTTCCCGTCAGCTGGCCGGGCGCTGCATCGGGGTCATGGCCTGGGCGGCGGCGCGCTGGGCGACCAGGTCGGCTTCCGGCAGCGGGATAAGGCCGCGATCCTGCAGATAGCCGCCGCGACCAGCGGCGCCCTCGGACAGGAATTCCTGAACGAACTGCGCCAGGCCCGGCGTCACGCCGACATGGGCCTTCTTCACATAGATGTAGAGGCTGCGCGACAGCGGATAGGAGCCGTCGGCGATGGTGTCGGCGTTCGGCTCGACGCCGTCGATGGTCTCGGCCTTCACCGTGTCCAGGTTCTGCTCGAGGAAGGAATAGCCGAACACGCCCAGCGACCCCGGCGTGCGGGTCAGGGTCTGGACGATGGCGTTGTCGTTCTCGCCCGAGTCGATCCAGGCGCCGTCCTCGCGCAGGGTGTGGGCGATGGCTTCGAAGCGGTCCTTGTCGCTCTCTTCCAGGGCGGCCGCCGCCGGCACCAGCTTGGCGCCCGGCGTCATGCC
Source organism: Brevundimonas albigilva (assembly GCF_023573565.1). Classification (NCBI taxonomy): domain Bacteria; kingdom Pseudomonadati; phylum Pseudomonadota; class Alphaproteobacteria; order Caulobacterales; family Caulobacteraceae; genus Brevundimonas; species Brevundimonas albigilva. Next base: position 72,567 of record NZ_CP097649.1, on the reverse strand, counting down.
CAGCTCCAGGAAGGCGTCGCGCGTGCCCGAGGTGGGCGGCGGGCCATAGACCTGGATGCGCTGGTTCGGCAGGCCGGGGTTGACCTGGTTCCAGGTCTTGGCCGGATTGGTCACGAAGGCGCCGTTCGGGCCGGGCACTTCCTTGGCCAGGCCTTCGTAGAGGTCGTTCAGTTCGAAGTTGAAGCTGTTGCCGCTGCGCGCCGTGGCGATGACGATGCCGTCGAAGCCGATCTTCAGCTCGACGATCTCGGTGACGCCGTTCTTCTGGCACATGTCGAACTCGGACGCCTTCATCGGGCGCGAGGCGTTGGCGATGTCGGGCGTGGTCGGGCCGACGCCCTGGCAGAAGGCCTGGATGCCGCCGCCGGTGCCCAGGCTTTCGACTCGCGGCGCGGCGCCGCCCGAACTGCGCGCGAAGGTCTCGGCCACGCGGGTCGAGAAGGGGAAGACCGTCGAGGAGCCGGCCGCCCAGATACCCGCGCGGGCTCCGCCGCCGGCGCCGGCGCCATTGTCCCCGCAGGCCGCCAGAGCCAGCAGGGCGGCCGCCGAGGCGGCGAGTTTCAGAGTCCGGATCATCAAGGCTCTCCCTGAGCGTCGTGTTCGCGACGCTTAGAGCAGAGGATTGTGAAGGTTTTGCGCTTGCGCCCGACGGGTCAGAGCAGGCGCTTGCGCATGACCTGGGACAGGGTGTCGATCAGGGTCACGGCGACGACGATCACGATGGCGATGGCGGCGACGCGGCTGTAGTCGAAGGCCTGGATGCTCTCGAACAGGGTCTGGCCGATGCCGCCCGCGCCGATCAGGCCCAGCACGGTGGCCGCGCGGCTGTTCGATTCGAAGCGGTACAGGGCGAACGAGGTCCACAGCGGCGCGACCTGCGGGAAGACGCCCCAGACGATCTCGTGCAGCTGGCCCGCCCCGGTGGCGCGCACGCCCTCGACCGGCCCCTTGTCGATCGATTCCACGGCTTCCGAGAACAGCTTGGCCAGAACCCCGCCGGTGTTCAGCGCCAGGGCCAGCACGCCGGCCAGCGGGCCCAGGCCCACCGCGACGATGAACAGGGTGGCGATGACCAGGTCGGGGATCGAGCGCAGCAGGTCCATGACCCGGCGCACGATGAAGACCATCCAGCCGGGCGCGATGTTGCGCGAAGCCATCAGGCTGAGCGGCAGGGCCAGGAAGACGGCCAGGAAGGTGCCCCACAGGGCGATCTGCACCGTCAGCCACATCTGACCGGCCAGGCTGGCCGTCGGCTGGGTGAAGATCGCCTTGAAGGAGGTCCAGAAGTCGCCGGGCGGGAAGATGGCGCCCCAGTCGGGCTGCAGCAGTTCGGCGCCGTAGGTCGAGATGTTCTCGGAGCCCGAGAACAGCCGACCGAAATTCTGCATGTCGACCTTGCCGAAGCTGGCGATCAGCACGATCGCCAGGCCGCCCCATAGCAGGACGTCGAAGGCCAGGGCCGAGGCCGAGCGCTTGGGCGGATTGGGGATGGCCGTCGGGCTCACGCCGCCCTTGACCGCCATGTCCACGCGCGCGTCGGTCAAGGCTGGACCTCGCGCTTGGCGCGCAGCGCGGCCAGTTCGCGCTCGGCGGCGGCGACGCCGGCCTGGTCGTTCTTGGCGCGGGCTTCGCCCAGCTTCTGGTCGGCCACCATCTCGCGCACCGGGTCCAGGTAGCTGTCGTCGGCGGCGCGGAACATCGAATAGTTCAGACCCGCCAGAACCTGGCGCTGGCGCTCGGCCTCGGGGCCGTCGCCCTGGCCGTAGGTCAGGAAGAAGCTGCGGATCTTTTCCTTCAGCGCCGGGTCCAGGTCCTCGCGGATAGCGATGCCCGATTCCGGGATGGGCGGCGACTGCCAGATCTCCTCGATCTGATCCGCCAGGCGCGGATTCTCGCGCCTCATGAAGATGGTGTTGACCGAGTTGGAGGTCGCCACGTCCACCACGCCGGTGGCCACGGCGAAGGCGTTGGCCTGATGGTTCGCCGACCGCACGGTCGAGAAGCACTGGGCCGGCACGATGCCGCGCGGATTGAACAGGAAGGTCAGCGGGGCCAGGGTGCCCGAGGTCGACTGGGCGTCGCCGATGCCGAAGCTGTAGCGCTTACCGCACGCCAGGACGTCGTCCAGGGTGATGCCCGAGCCCTTCCGCACGATCAGGGTGGAGGTGTAGCTGTCGCGCCCTTCCGGATCGACGATGCGGGCGATCACCTCGGCGTTGGAGCGGTCCACGGCCTCCAGCAGCGGCTTGGCCGACAGCCAGCCCACCTGGGTCTGGTTGAAGCGCATGGCCTCGATCAGGACGTTGTAATTGCCCGCGAAGAACGGCTTCACCGGCACGCCGATCGCCTTGGACATGTCGTCCAGCAGCGGCTGCCACAGCGGGCCGGACGAGGCCTGGCCCTCGGCCGACAGGATGGAGAAGGTCAGTTCGGACGGCGTCGCGCCGGCCGCCTTCTTCTCGTCGCCGCCTCCGCAGGAGGCCAGGCCCATCAGCGCCGCGGCGGCGCCGACGGCCGCGAACAGGCGGCGGGACAGGGTGCGAGGCTGGCTCATGCCTTGGTCTCCCAGAAGGCGTCCTCGAATTCGGGACCGTAGATTTCGATCAGGCGCGCCTGGTCCAGCGCGGTGGAGGGGCCGTCATAGACGACCTTGCCGCCCTGCAGGGCGATCACCCGGTCGCAGTAGCGGATGGCGTAGTCGACCTGGTGCAGGGTGACGATCACGCCCAGGCCGTCGCGCTGGTTCAGCTCGACCAGCAGCTCCATGACCTTGCGCGCCGAGACCGGGTCCAGCGAGGCCACGGGCTCGTCGGCCAGAATGGCCTTGGCGCCCTGGACGATGGCGCGGGCGATGGCGCCACGCTGCTGCTGGCCGCCGGACAGGGTGTTGGCCCTCTGGGCGGCGTAGTCGGAAACGCCGACGCGGTGCAGGGCCGCCATCGCCTTGTCCTTGTCGGCCTTGGGCCAGGCGCCCAGCAGCCCCTGCCAGGCCGGCAGCCGCCCCAGGGCGCCCAGCATGACGTTGGAGAACAGGCTCAGACGCCCGACCAGATTGAACTGCTGGAAGATCATGCCCAGCTTGCCGCGCGCCTTGCGCACCGCGCCGGTGACCCTGCCGTCCTTCTGCACCGTCTCGCCGAAGACCGAGATCGTGCCCTTGCCGGGATCGATCGACTGCAGGCCGGTGATCGAGCGCAACAGGGTGGACTTGCCCGAACCCGACGGTCCGATCAGGGCGACCATCTCGCCCGAGGCGACCTCGACCGAGACGCCGTCCAGCGCCTTTCGCGATCCGAAGGTCTTCGACACGTCGCGCGCCGAGACAAGCCCGGGAGCGGCGGCGGCTGCGGATGAACTCATGAACTCGCTGGAGAGGCTGTGGCGAAGGGCGCCGCAATACGCGGATGTGGCGTGTGGGCAAGTCTTAATCGCATGGACAGGACGATTTCGTCCAGTCTCGTGTCCGGCTCAGGCCGAGCGTGGGTCCTGGCGTCCGATCGCGGCGACGCGGGCGACATCGGCGGGGATCGGCAGGGCGGCCCGGGCGCGCTCCAGCGCCTCGTCCGCCATCGCCCGCGCCGGGGTCGCCAGGGCGTCCAGCGTCGACAGCGACAGAAGGCCCTTTCGCAGGCGCATGGCCACCGCCACGTCGCCCGAGCCGAAACGCGCGATCGGCCCGAAGACGTCGTCCAGCAGGTCCGCCTCCTGGATCGACGGCGCCAGCAGGCGATCGCATCGGGGCGCGTCCGGCCGCGCATGGGTCGCCCAGCCTTCCAGCAGCCGCACGCCGGCGCCGACGACCTGGATCGCCGTGCCCGGATCGTTGACCCCGGGGGACAGCGCCTTGGCCGCGATCTCGCCCAGCACGATCAGGCCGAAGCGGGGATCCTGGTCGTAGGATCGGGAATCGCCGACGGCGAAGGCCGAGCGGAAGTCCCCCTGCGCCGCCTCGTCGCAGCGGGGCAGGTCGACCCGCGCCAGGACCTCGCCCCGCCGCACGAAGGCGCCCGGCGCCGCCACGACCTCGACCTGGCAATCGTGCTGTTCGGCCACGCCCTGGAGGCGGTCCGGATCGACGTTCTGAACATAGCCCGTCGAGACGGCGGTCACGTCCACGCCCGTCTCCAGCCGCCCACGCCGCCCGCCCAGCCACGGCGTGTCGCGGCGCTGATCCAGCGCCTGGCGCGCCTGGGCCTCCACCAGGTCGATCATGTGTCCGACCCGCGCCAGGCTGGACAGGCGGTTGATCCACGCCAGCAGGCGAAAGGCCACCAGCACGACCACCGCCAGGCTGAACAGGAACAGGATCGCGCGCCCGCCCTGGCCGTAATAATGCGCATTGATCGCCGTCACCGACACGATGGCGTAGAGAAACACCCCGACGAAGGTGGCCAGCGACTTCTGCGTCTCGCCGTCGCTGGTGACCAGGGCGGCCACGCGCGGGCTGGCCGCGCTGGACACAGACGTATAGGCCGTCACCATCGCCCCCACCGAGAAGGTCGCCACGCTCAGCAGGCTGGAGGCCAGGATGGTCAGGATCGACTCGACCGACGGTCCGCCCAGGCGCTCGGCCATGTCCTTGGGCACCCACGGCGCCAGGAACACCGCCAGCAGGGAGGCCGCCACGCCCAGGCCGGCGTAGGCCGACGCCCGCACCCACAGTTGGCGCCGAAAGCGACGCCAGAAGAAAAGCCAGCGGTTCATGAATCCTCCGCCCCCTCAACGAAGCTGAGCCGTGACGGTTGCGGCGGTCCCGTCAGCGCCGGGTCGGGCTCAACGCAGCCACGGCGCCGGGTCGATGGGACGTTCGTCGCGGCGAAGCTCGAAATAGACGTCACCGTCCGGTCCGGTGCGGCCCAGCGCCTGGCCGTCGGCGACGCGGGCGTCGGCCTGGACGTCCAGCGTCTCCAGCCCCGCGATCACCGCGCGCCAGCCCGGCCCCAGGTCCAGGATCACCACCTGGCCCCAGCCGCTGAGCGGCCCGGCGTAGGCGACCTTGGCCTCGGCCGGGGCGGCGACGACGGCCCGGTCGGCGCGCCAGCGCCAGCCGCTGGTCCCGTCGCCATAGGTCTGGGTCGGGCCGGTCCTGACCGGCGGCGTCAGCCGGCCCCGCCCGGCGGGAAGCGGCGCGGTCTCCGGGGCCGCGGCCACGGTCGCCGGCACGGCGCCGCCCAGCTCGCGGATCCGCCGTTCCAGCACGCCCGCTGCGCGTTCGGCGGCGCGGGCCTCGGCGCCCAGCACCGCGCTGAGCGCGCTCTTGCGGTCGCTGAGCGACTGGATTTCGCCGCGCAGGTCGCCTTGCTCGCTCTCGCTGGTCAACAGTTGTTCGGACGACAGCACCGCCAGGCGGCGCACGCGCATGATCTCGTCCTGGCGCGCCTTCAGCGTGGCGGCCTTGGCCTGGAGGTCGGGCGTCATGGCCTTGAGCAGGATGGCGGCGCGCACCGTGTCGACCGCCTTGTCGGCCGGCACCAGCAAAGGCGGCGGCGGCCGTCGGCTCATCATCTGCAGGGCGCTGAGCAGGCGGGTCTGGGCGCCGCGCTCGCGCGCCATGTCCGCCACCAGCGTCGCCTCCTGGCGGCTGAGCTGGGCCAGGCGCGCGCGTTGGACCTCCACGCGCCCGTCGCCGGTCGCCGCCTCGGCGCGCAGCGAGGCCAGGCGGCGCTCCAGCCGGGCCAGTTCGTCGCGCGCCGCGTCGGCGTCGGCCCGCAGGCGGCGCGCGCGGGCGGTCTCGTCGCGGAACTCGGCCTGGAGACGGGCCAGTTCGCTCTCCGGCGCCGGGCGGCCCGAGGCGGCGGGGGCGACGGCCAGGGCCGTCAGCAGCAGGGCGGGAACCAGGGCGCGGCGCATCTCAATCGCGATGATAGGGCGATCCGGCCAGGATGGTCACGGCCCGGTACAGCTGTTCGGTCAGCATGGCGCGCGCCAGGGCGTGGGGCCAGGTCTGGGGGCCGAAGGCCAGGGTCGAGGCCGCCGCCGCGCGCACGCTGTCGTCCAGCCCGTCGGCCCCGCCGATGGCGAAGACCACGCGCCGCTCGCCCTGGTCGCGCAAGCGGGCCAGATGTTCGGCGAACGCGCGCGACGAATAGGTGCGGCCCCGCTCGTCGCAAGCGATCAGATGCGCCCCTTCGGCCGCGGCCAGGATCAGTTCGGCCTCGGGCGCCTTGCCGGGCTTCTTCGGTTCCAGATCGACGAGGTCCAGCGGACCCAGGCCCAGGGCGCGCCCGGCCAGGGTGGCGCGCCGGGCGTAGTCTTCGGCCAGGACCGCTTCCGGGCCCCGACCGGGCCGGCCGATGGCGACGACGCCCAGCTTCACGACATCAGTCGCGCGCGGTGCGGTGGGCGGAATCGACCGCCCAGATCTTCTCGATGTTGTAGAAGGTGCGCACTTCCGGGCGGAACAGGTGCACGATCACGTCGCCGGCGTCGATCAGAACCCAGTCGCAGTGCGGCAGGCCCTCGACCTTGGCGCGGCCCAGGCCCTGTTCCTTCAGGGTGCGCAGCAGGTGGTCGGCGATGGCGCCGACGTGGCGGTGAGACCGGCCCGAGGCGACGATCATGGTGTCGGCCATGGCGCTCTTGCCCTTCAGGTCGATCAGGACGATCTCCTGGGCCTTGTCGTCGTCCAGGCGGGCCAGCAGCGCCTCTTCCAGCGGGGTGGCGCCGATCGGGCGCGGGGCGGATTCGCCGACGGGACCGTCGGTGTCGAAGCCGTCTTCGGAATGGAGGGGTTCGATGGGGTCCATCTCGTGCGCCGTGTTGGAGACGGCGGCGTCTTGCGTATCGTACGCGGGCGAGGGGGTCAGCGGAGGGCTCCGGGAGCGTTGACTTAAAGCGGTCCTCTAGCACGGATGGGCCGGATCGTGAACCGGCCAGCCGATCAAGGCCGCGTCAGGACGGGACGACGCCCGCCCGCGCCGCGCGGATGGCGCTGGAGGAACGGGCGTTCAGGGGCGCCGTCAGATAGGTCCAGGCCGGGGCTTCCAGGCTGGGCAGCAGGCCCGCCTGCTCGGCCGGGACGCGGAAGCGGGAGAAGCGGGCCGCGGCCGGGGCGGTGCGGCTGTCCAGCAGCGATCCCGGCCGGGCGATCACCGCCACCGGCATCAGGCGCATGATGTCGGTCCAGCCCCGCCAGCGGTGGAAGTCGGCCAGATTGTCCGACCCCATCAGCCAGACGAAGCGGACCCCCGGATGGCGCGCGACCAGGGCGCGCAGGGTGTCGACGGTCCAGCGCACCCCGATGCGGCTCTCGAAATCCGAAACGATCATGGCCGGCCCCTGGGCCTGGCGCCGGGCCGAGGCCATGCGCGCGGCCAGCGGCGCGCTGTCGCGGACGGGCTTCAGCGGATTCTGGGGCGACACCAGCCAGACGACCCGGTCCAGGCCCAGCCGCCGCATCGCCGTCTCGGCCACATGGGCGTGGCCGTCATGGGCGGGATTGAACGAGCCGCCGAACAGACCGACCTTCATCCCCGGCGCCAGGATCAGGCCGTCGCGCAGCCCCCCGGGGCGGGGACCGCCGCCTTGGGGCGCGGAACCGGCGTGAAAGAAGGACAACGGCGTCTCGGACGGGGTTATGCTCAGCGGCGCCCTTACCACGCCCCCGAACGATCCGCATACCGATTTCTCCCCCCGTCAGACCGCCGCCTCGAACAGGGCGTCGCGGGCGACGTCGGCGTGGGTCATGGGGAACAGATGGCCGCCGCCGGCCACCGTCTCGACCGTGACGTGCGGCAGGCCGCGGGGATGGGCGGGCACGTGCGTCAGCGCGCCGTGCTGGGCCTTCAGGATGCGCACCGGGCCGCGATAGCGCCGCAGGGCCCGCCAGGGGTCGTGCGCCTGGGCCGCGTAGTTGGCCGCCTCCCACGCCGGGGCGGCGGCCAGGACGAAGCCGTCCGGCGTCTCGGCCAGGCCGTCGCTCAGATAGTCGGCCAGCACCATGTCGGGCCAGCCCTTGAAGGCTCCGCGTCCGCGATAGGCGGTCATGGCCTGCTCGCGGCTGTCGAACGCGGCGCGACGGCGCAGGGTGGCGGCCGCGATCGGGATGCGCGAGGCGAAGCGGTGCGCGAACGGAAGCTGGAAGGCGAGAACCGCCGAGCGCCGCCAGATCACCGGGTCGAACAGGACCAGGCTCGAGACCCGCTCGGGCCGTTCGGCGGCGGCCAGGAGCGACGCGGTCCCGCCCATCGAATGACCCGCCAGCACCACCGGGGGGCCGTCGATGGCCGCCAGCAACGCCAGCAGGTCGTCGCGGTGATCCAGCCAGCTGGTCTTGGGCCGGGCGAAGGTGGGCAGGGTGGAGCGCCCGTGACCCCGCAGGTCCGGCGCCCAGATCCTGAGCGAGGCCGACAGCGGCGACAGCAGGCTGCGATAGGTGGCGGCGTTGAAACCGTTGGCGTGCGAGAAGACCAGGTCCACCGGCCGGGCCGGGTCGCCGTAGTCCATCACCGCCATCGTCCCCGCGCCCCAGCGGTTAGCCACTGGGACGGACAGGCGGCGCGGCGGGGTCAGCAGCGCCGCGTCCACGATCACCCGGCCTCGCGGCAGGCGCCGCAGCGGCCGTGCGCCTCGATCGTGGTGCGGGCGATGGCGTAGCCGGCGTCGGCCGCCGCCGCGTCGATGACGCCCTGGTCCGGCCCGCTGATCTCGCGCGTGGCGCCGCAGCAGTCGCAGATCAGGAAGGCCGCGGCGTGGGCGGACCCGCCGTCGTGCTCGGCGCAGGCGACATAGGCGCTGATCGAGGCGATCCGGTGGGCCAGCCCCAGTTTCTCCAGGAACTCCAGCGCGCGATAGACGGTGGGGGGCTTGGCGGCCTGGCCGTCCTCGCCGAAGCGGGCGATCAGGTCGTAGGCCTTCACCGGCTCCCCCGCCTCCAGCAGCAGCGCCAGCACGCGGCGGCGCGGGGCGGTCATCCGCTCCCCGCTCTCGGCCGCGCGGCGTTCGGCCGCCTGCAGCGCGCGCGCCAGGGCGCCGCCGTGGAGGCCGGACAGGTCGTGGTCGTGGTCGCAGGCGGAACCCATGCGCCACAGCTAATGGCTGGCCGCCCCCGCCGCAACATGAACCGCGGCCGATCATGACGCGCGACGGTTTGCCGACAGGGCGGGCCTGGGCTAGAAGGCGCGCCTCTTTCCCCTCTCAAGCGTCCGGGCTTCCATGACCGACACCCTCCAATCGCCGCTCGAAGGCGCCGTCCTCTTCTACAAGCAGCCGGAGCCGCTGGATCCGGCCCAGCACCAGACCCTGGGCGTCAACGCCGCCGAAAAGCCCTACGCCTTCGTGGGTCAGACCAACTTCGTCCCGCTGACGGTGACCGAGTTCGCCGCCGCCGCCCTGTCCTATCCGGTCATCTTCATGGGCGCCCAGAAGCAGCCCGCCGCCGTCATGGGCCTGCGCAACGGCGAGAACCTGTTCGTGTCGCCCGAGGGCGATTTCCGCCCCGACGCCTACATCCCCGCCTTCGTGCGCCGCTATCCGTTCGTCTTCGCCGACGACAAGTCCAACCAGCGCCTGATCCTTTGCGTCGACCGCGGCGCCGACATCGTGGTCGAGGGCGGCCTGAACCCGCTGTTCGTCGACGGCCAGCCCAGCGACTACGTCAAGATGGCGATGGAGTTCTGCAACAGCTTCGAACAGGAGCGGGTGCGCACCGAATCCTTCGTCAAGCTGATGGAGGACCTGGACCTGCTGGAGGTGCGCGAGGCCAGCTTCACGCCGCGCAACCCGGACGGCACGGCCGGCGCGCCCCAGAAGCTCGCGGAATATTATGCGGTGTCGGAAGACAAGCTGAAGGCCCTGCCGGCCGAAAAGCTGGTGGAGCTGCGCGACAACGGCGCCCTGGGCCAGATCTACGCCCACCTGGTGTCGCTGCTGGGCTGGGATCGCCTGATCGCCATGACCCTGCTGCGTGCCGCGCCCCCGGTCGCCGCCAACGCCTGAGCGTCGACGGCCTGACGATCCGACGCCCCGCCGAGGATTCGGCGGGGCGTTTTTCGTTTCAGCGCCCTTCGTCGGCGTAGATGGCGACGCGGGCCGGGCGCCCGGCGCCGGCCTGCCCGCGATACATGCCCGAGGTGTTCAGGGCGAAGGCGACCGCGCCGTCCCGGCCCATGACGATGACGCCCCCGTCGCCGCCGATGGCGCCCACCTCGGCGATCTCGGCCTCGGCGGCGGCCTGGACGGAGGCGCCCTCGGCGGTGCGGCGGCAGATGTCGCGCGCCACGGTGGAGCGGATGAAATATTCGCCCGAGCCCGTCGCCGAGACCGCGCAGCCGTCGGCGTTCGAGGCGTAGGTGCCGGCGCCGATGATCGGCACGTCGCCGACCCGGCCCCAGCGCTTGGCCGTCATGCCCCCGGTCGAGGTTCCGGCCGCGAGCCGTCCTTGGGCGTCCAGCGCGACGGCCCCGACCGTGCCGAACTTCTTCTCGTCCAGCGGCGGCGCGGGCTGCGTGGAGGCCAGGCCGCCGATCGGCGAGCCGGGCGCGCCGGCCGGCGGCAGGGGCGGCAGGGCCGCGCCCTGCTCCGTCAGCGCCCGGATCAGCTGGTCCCATCGACGCTGGGTGAAGAACCACGCCGGCTCGACCTGCTCCAGGCCCTGCGAGGCGGCGAAGGCGTCCGCGCCGGCGCCGATCAGCATGACGTGGGGCGAGCGCTCCATCACCGCGCGGGCGGCGGCGATGGGATGGCGGGTGGTGGTCAGGCCCGCCACGGCGCCGGCGGTCAGGTCGGGGCCGTTCATCACGGCGGCGTCCAGCTCGTTGCGCCCCGCGGCGGTGAAGACGGCGCCGCGCCCCGCGTTGAACAGCGGATCGTCCTCCATGACCTGGATCGCCGCCTGCACGGCGTCCAGCGCCGCCCCGCCGGATTCGAGCACGGCCGACCCGGCCTCCAGCGCCTTCTGGAGGGCCGCGCGATAGGCCGCGTCCTGTTCCGGGGTCAGGCTGGACCGCTCGATCACGCCCGCCCCGCCGTGGATGGCCAGCGACCAGCGCGGGGCGTCCCCGGCCGGCTGGGCGGCGGCGGCCGAGGCGGCCATCAGCGACAGGGCGGCGGCCAGCGCGACGAACTTCATGACGTTCCCCCTCGATCCGTCAGGACCGGTGATGCATCCGCTTCCAGATGCGATAGGCGACGATCGGGGCGAAACCGCAGACCAAGGCGGCGATCAGCACGACCCAGAAGCCGCCGCCCAGCCAGTATTCGCCCGCCAGCGCCCCGGCCCCGGCCGCCAGCAGCGGGCCGAGCCAGGGAAGCCAGTGCGGCGGCCGCATCCTCACCTAGGCGTCGACCTTGATGACGCCGCGCCGGATCTGGTCCAGCTCGATCGAATCGAACAGGGCCTGGAAGTTGCCGTTGCCGAAGCCCTCGTTGCCCTTCCGCTGGATGATCTCGAAGAAGATCGGGCCGAAGGTGTCCTCGGTGAAGATCTGCAGCAGCAGGCCTTCCTCGTCCGAGCCGTCGATCAGGATGCGGTTCTTGCGCATCCGCTCCACGTCCTCGCCGTGGTTAGGCAGGCGCTTGTCGATCAGTTCGAAATAGGTCTCGATCGTGTCCTGGAAGGCGACGCCGCGTTCGCGCATGGCCTCGACCGTCTCGAAGATGTTCTCGGTCGTCAGGGCGATGTGCTGGATGCCCTCGCCGTTGTAGCGGCGGATGAACTCCTCGATCTGGGAGTTCTCGTCCTGGCTCTCGTTCAGCGGGATGCGGATGGCGCGGTCGGGCGCGATCATGGCCTGGGAGAACAGCCCGGTCGCCTTGCCCTTGATGTCGAAATACTTCTGCTCCTCGAAGTTGAAGATCGAGTTGTAGAAGCCGGACCAGGTCCGCATCTGGCCCCGCCGCACGTTGTGGGTCAGGTGGTCCAGGATCTCCAGGCCGACCGAGTTCTTGCGCTCGGCCTCTTCCCAGCCCTCGATCTCGTCCCAGGCGTCATACAGGGAGCCGGCGTCGCCATACTGGTCGATGACATAGAGCAGGCTGCCGCCGATGCCCTGCAGGATATAGGGGTGGTCGCCCAGCGCCCCGCCGTTCGCGCCCTGGGCCGCCACGGCGCCCCGCGCCAGCGCGCCTTCGTAGGCGGCCTTGGCGTCGGTGGTGCGGAAGGCCATGCCATTGGCCGACGGGCCGTGATCCGTGGCGAAGTCCGCGGCCTGGCCCTTGGGCGAACGGTGCACCAGGAAGGAGATGTCGCCCTGCTTCAGGCGCACCACGTCGGTCTTCGGGTTCACGTGCGTCTGGGTGAAGCCCATGGTCTCCAGCCGCGAGATCATGGCCTCGGGCTCGGGGCCGGTGAACTCGACGAACTCGAAACCGTCGACGCCGAGGGGGTTGTCCTGGTCCAGCTGCTTCGCTGCATCGTTGGGGGGCATGTCGTGCATGATGCGTCTCCTGCCATGTCGTTGGGGCGGACTTACCCAGCCGGGGCCGCCGATTGGGCCGGAACCTAGTCGCCGAACGCCCGAACGCCAAGGCGAAGCCACGGGGAGTTGATGACGGCGTGCGCCCTCACCCCGGCAGAAGCCGGGTCGCCCACTCGGCGCCCAGCAGGAGACCGGCCGCCAGCGCGCCCAGCAGCGTTAGCCAGGCCGTGGCGACCGCCGCCCCGGCGATGACGAACAGGCCGTCCCGCTGGATCAGGCCGACCGACAGCAGGGCCAGGGCGATCGAGGGGATGGTGTTGGTCATCGGCAGGACGATGGTCAGGGTGGCCAGGATCATGAAGACCGCCGCCAGCTTCTCGCCCGGCCCGTCGGCGAAGCGGGTCAGGCGCGGCCGCGACAGCCGGTCGATCCAGGACAGCTTCGATTCCGCGAAGTCGGCCATCGCCTTCAGCCACGACCCCCTGGCCCGCAAATCCAGCATACAGCGCGGCAGCCAGGGCTCCTCGCGCCCGACCAGCAGCTGGGCGGCAACCAGGATGATGATCACCCCGACCACCTGCGGCACCCCGTAGAGACCCGGAACCAGGCAGGGAATGGACAGCAGCAGGATCAGCAGCCCATAGGCGCGCTCGTCCATCCGGTCGCGGATTTCGTGCAGCGTCAGGCCCCGGTCGCCGCCGTCGTCGGCCAGGCGGCGAAGCAGGCGCGTGACGTTGTGGCTGACGTCGTCTTTCTGTTCGGGCGTCCGGGCGTCGGTCATGGCGGGGATGTAGCGACGCCGCGTTCCGGCGTCGGATGACGCAATGTCGCAGCCCTGCTATCGGTTGCCGCAAGGGCGGCGCCGATGCGGACGCCGCCAGGGATTTCCCAGGGATTTCATGCTTCGCAAGCTCTACGACCGCGTCTTCGCCCTGGCGCGCAGCCGCCACGCCACGCCCGCCCTGGCCCTGGTGTCCTTCGCCGAAAGTTCGGTCTTTCCGATCCCGCCCGACGTCATGCTGGCGCCGATGATCCTGGCCCGGCCGGACCGGGCCTATGTCTATGCGGCCGTCTGCACGGCGGCCTCGGTGGCGGGCGGGATGCTGGGCTACGCCATCGGCTTCTTCCTGACCGACGTCGGGCTGATGCTGATGCGCCTGCTGGGCCATTCGGACGGACTGGCGCAGTTCCGCGCCTGGTTCGACGACTGGGGCCTGTGGGTCATCCTGATCAAGGGGCTGACCCCCATTCCCTACAAGCTGGTGACCATCGCCTCCGGCCTGGCGGCCTTCAGCTTCCCGGCCTTCGTGGCCGCCTCTGTCGTCACCCGCGGGGGCCGGTTCTTCCTGGAGGCCTGGGTCCTGAAGCGGTGGGGCCCCGCCATGCTGGCCCAGGTCGAAAAGCGGTTGGCGTTGTGGACGGGGATCGGCCTGGCCGTCCTGGTCGGCACCGTCGTCGTCGTGAAGCTTCTGTAAGTCGACGCGGACCGCGCGCCGGTCTAGAACCCGATCGATGAGAGCCGCCTATCGCCTCCTGACCCGCTGGTGGACCGCCTTTGCGCTTGCGGCGTCGCTGGCCATGCTGGGCGCCGCCCACGCCTTCGAGCGGTTCGGCGGACTGGCGCCGTGCAATCTCTGTCTCAAGCAGCGCGAGGTCTATTGGGGCGCGGTGGCCATCGCCGTGCTGGCCACGGGCTGGACCCTGTTCAGCGGCGGCCGACGGGGCACGCCGCGCATCGCCGCCTTCCTGCTGGCCGCCGTCTTCGCCACCGGCGCGATCACGGCCCTGTTCCACCTGGGCGGCGAGCAGGGCTGGTGGGCCCTGCCCGCGACCTGCATGGGCGGCGCGTCGGTGGATGTCGACGCCCTGGCGGCCCTGGCGGCCGGAACCGCGCCCGCCGGCCCCCTGCCGTCATGCGGCGACGTGGCCTGGAGCTGGCTGGGCCTGTCGATGGCCGGATGGAACGTCCTGATCTCCCTGGCGCTTGCGACGTTCAGCCTGCTGGCCGCCAAGCGTCCCAAGGACGCCCGCGCCCCGCGCATCGAAAAGGCCTGACCATGAGCGACCGCATCCCGCTGCCCCGCCCCGGCCAGGGCGCCGACAAGGCCCGGATGGACGAGATCCTGCGCGTCGACCACGCCGGGGAATACGCCGCCGTCCTGATCTACCGCGCCCAGCGCGCGGTGTTCGAGGCGAGGAAGGGCCGCGAGGCGATCACCCACGACCTGGCCGAGATGCAGGACCAGGAGGCGGTCCACCTGGCCCGGTTCGAAAGGCTGCTGAACGAACGCAAGGTGCGGCCCACGGCGATGACGCCGGTCTGGCGGCTGGCGGCCTCGGCGCTGGGCGCCGGCACCGCCCTGATCGGCGAGAAGGCGGCCCATGCCTGCACCGAGGCGGTCGAAAGCGTGATCGAGCAGCATTACGCCGACCAGATCGCCGAGATCGGCGACCGCGACCCGGCCCTGGCCGCCGAGCTGAAGCAGTTCCGCGACGAGGAGCTGGCCCACCACGACCACGCGATCGAACACGGCAGCCGCGAGGCGCCGGCCTATCGCCTGCTCAGCGGCGTGATCAAGGCGGGCTGCAGGGTGGCGATCAAGGTCAGCGAGAAGGTGTGATCCCCATCGCCGTCACCCTCGGGCTCGACCCGAGGGCCGGCTTTTCCGCCGCTCTGCGTCCGCCTCAGGCGCACAGCCTGACCCGCATCCGATCCTCGGGTCGAGCCCGAGGATGACGGAGGGGTAAGGCCCCTCAATAGATCTCGAACAGCCCCGCCGCGCCCATGCCGCCGCCGACGCACATGGTGACGACGCCGTATTTCGCGCCGCGCCGCTTGCCCTCGATCAGCACATGGCCGGTCATCCGCGCGCCCGACATGCCGTAGGGGTGGCCGATCGAGATGGCGCCGCCCGAGACGTTCAGCCGGTCGTTGGGAATGCCCAGGGTGTCGCGGCAATACAGCACCTGCACCGCAAAGGCCTCGTTCAGCTCCCAGATGCCGATGTCGTCCACCGTCAGGCCGTGACGCTTCAGCAGCTTGGGCACAGCATAGACCGGGCCGATGCCCATCTCGTCCGGCTCGCAGCCGGCCACCGCCATGCCGCGATAGGCGCCCAGCGGCTGGAGGTTGCGCTTCACCGCCTCGCCGGCCTCCATGATCACGCAGGCCGAGGCGCCGTCCGACAGCTGGCTGGCGTTGCCGGCGGTGATGTATTCGCCCTGCTGGATCTCCTCGCCGCCGCCGAAGACGGGCTTCAGCGCCTTCAGGCCTTCCAGCGTCGTATCGGGCCGGTTGCCCTCGTCCTTGGACAGGGTGATCTCCTTCGACGAAGTCTCGCCCGTCGCCTTGTCCGTGACCAGCATGGTCGTGGTCATGGGAACGATCTCGGCGTCCAGCCGCCCCTCGGCCTGGGCCTGAGCCGTCCGCTGCTGGGACTGCAGCGCATACTCGTCCTGGCGGTCGCGGTCGATGCCGTAGCGGCGCGCCACCACCTCGGCCGTCTCCAGCATCGACATGTAGATGTGCGGCGACAGCTTCAGCAGGTCCTCGTCCTTGAAGCGGTGCAGGTTCATGTGCGGGTTCTGGACCAGGGAGATCGACTCCAGCCCCCCGCCGACGGCCATCTTCTGCTGGTCGAAGATCACCTGCTTGGCCGCCGTGGCGATCCCCATCAGGCCCGAGGCGCACTGGCGGTCCAGGCTCATGCCCGGAACCGACGACGGCAGGCCCGCGGCCAGGGCGATCTGGCGCGCCACGTTGGTGCCGGTCGAGCCCTGCTGCAGGGCGGCGCCCATGACCACGTCCTCGATCTCGGCCGGGTCGACGCCGGCGCGCTGGACGGCGTGGCGCACCGCATGGGCGCCCAGCGCCTGCGCCTGGGTGTCGTTGAAGGCCCCGCGATAGGCGCGGCCGATCGGGGTGCGGGCGGTGGAGACGATGACGGCTTCGCGCATGGGTGGTTTCCTTCCGGGTCGGCGCGACGGCGTGCCGCGTCCTTGTTTCGGCGGAACTTTAGGCGCCTCTCCCCGCGTCAAGGCAAGCCCGGGAAATCGTCCCCAGCCCCGTCCCCAAGGAACTTGCCACAGAACACCAGATATAGCGGTCTAGCAAAATGTGATCGCTAAATAGGGGAAATTGCCCTTGGCGCCGGAAGCGACGAGTCGCATGGTGAACGCCTGTTCGGATTCGCTCTCCCGCCAAAGGTCCTCGCCCGATGAACGCCGTCACCCCGATCATCCGCGCCGACGCGCCCGGCCTGCTGACGCCCTCCGCCGCCTACAAGCCCTTCCGCTATCCGTGGGCGTTCGACATGTGGAAGAAGCAGCAGCAGGTCCACTGGATGCCGGAAGAGGTGCCGCTGGGCGAGGACGTCAAGGACTGGGCCTCGACCCTGAACGACAACGAACGCAACCTGCTGACCCAGATCTTCCGCTTCTTCACCCAGGCGGACATCGAGGTGCAGGACAACTACATGGAACGCTACGGCCGGGTCTTCAAACCGACCGAGGTGAAGATGATGCTGGCCGCCTTCGGCAATATGGAGACCATCCATATCGCGGCCTACGCCCTGCTGCTGGAAACCATCGGCATGCCCGAGAGCGAGTTCGGCGCCTTCATGGAATACGAGGCCATGCGGGACAAGCACGACTACATGGGCCAGTTCGGGGTCGACAGCGACGCCGACATCTGCCGGACCCTGGCCATGTTCGGCGGCTTCTCCGAAGGCGTCCAGCTGTTCGCCAGCTTCGCCATGCTGATGAACTTCCCGCGCCTGAATAAGATGAAGGGCATGGGCCAGATCGTGTCCTGGTCGGTGCGCGACGAGAGCCTGCACTGCGAGGGCATCATCAAGCTGTACCACGCCTTCAACAAGGAGACGGGCGCGGTGACCAAGGCGGTGGCCGACGACATCGTCGACTGCTGCCAGACGGTGGTGAAGATGGAGGACAAGTTCATCGACCTGGCCTTCGAAATGGGCGCGGTCGACGGCATGACGCCCGACGACATCAAGCAGTACATCCGCTTCATCGCCGACTGGCGCCTGCGCCAGCTGAAGCTGCCGGAAGTCTATGGGGTGAAGGAAAACCCCCTGCCCTGGCTGCAGTCGCTGCTCAGCGGCGTCGAACACGCCAACTTCTTCGAGGCCCGCGCCACCGAATATTCCAAGGCGGCGACGCAGGGGAACTGGCACGGCGCCGACGGCGTCTGGACCGAGTTCGACCGCATGATGGCCCGTCGCGACATGAGCCTGGTCGCGGGCTGACGACGGCCAGGCCTCAAGCAGCGCGAAGCGCGGTAGGCCGAAGGTAAAGCGGCCTCAAGCAGCGCGAAGCGCGGTAGGCCAAAGGAAAGTCATGGCGTATCTTCCTCGGCGAGGGAGATACGCCATGACCGACGAGATCGTCTTCTACACCAACCCCATGTCGCGCGGGCGCATCGTCCGCTGGATGCTGGAGGAGGTCGGCCGGCCGTACCGGACCGAGGTGCTGGACTATGGCACGACGATGAAGTCGGCCGACTATCTGGCGATCAATCCGATGGGCAAGGTGCCGGCCGTCGTCCACGGCGGCGTGACGGTGACCGAGGGCGCGGCCATCTGCGCCTGGCTGGCCGACGCCTTTCCCGAGGCGAAGCTGGCGCCGGCGGTCGATGACTCGAAGCGCGGCCTCTACTATCGCTGGATGTTCTTCGCCGCCGGGCCGGTGGAGGCGGCGGTCACCGCCAAGTCGCTGGGCCTGCTGGCCCCGTCCGACAAGTCGGCCACGGTCGGCTACGGCTCGTTCGACCAGACGGTCGACGCCCTGGAATACGCCGTGGAACAGGGCGGGCCCTGGCTGCTGGGCGACCAGTTCACCGCCGCCGACGTCTATGTCGGCAGCCAGGTCGCCTGGGGCCTGATGTTCAAGACCCTGCCCGAGCGCCCCGCCTTCCAGGCCTACGCCGCCCGGCTGATGGCCCGTCCGGCCGCCGTCCGCGCGAGAGAGATCGACGACGCCCTGATCGCCGAGATGAAGGCCGGCGCGTGAAGCCCGTCGGCGTCGCCCTGGTCGGCTACGGCTATGCCGGAAAGACCTTCCACGCCCCGCTGATCGCGGCGGCCGAAGGCCTGCGGCTGGACGCCGTCGTGTCCAGCCAGGGCGAGGCCGTGAAAGCCGACTGGCCGGATGCGAAGGCGGTCGCCGACCTGGACGCCGCCCTGGCCGATCCCGAGGTCGGCCTGGTCGTGATCGCCGCGCCCAATGCGCTTCACGCGCCGATGGCCCGCCAGGCGCTGGAGGCCGGCCGCGCCGTGGTCGTCGACAAGCCCTTCACCCTGACCGTGGCCGAGGCGCGGGGCCTGGCCGACCTGGCCCAGGCGCGCGGCCTGCTGCTGTCGGTCTTTCACAACCGCCGCTGGGACGCCGACTTCCTGACGCTTCAGGCCCTGATCGCCGCAGGGCGCCTGGGGCGCATCCTCCGGTTCGAGAGCCATTTCGATCGCTTCCGCCCGCAGGTGCGCGACCGCTGGCGCGAGGCGGACACGCCCGGCGCGGGGATCTGGTACGACCTGGGCCCGCACCTGATCGACCAGGCGCTGGTCCTGTTCGGCCGGCCGCTGGCGATCACGGCGGACCTGGCGATCCTGCGCCAGGGCGGGCAGGCGACGGACTACGCCCACGCCGTGCTGCGCTACGAGGATTTCCGGGCCATCCTCCACGCCGACATGACCAGCCCGGCGCCGGACCTGCGCTTTTCCGTCCAGGGCGACCGCGCCGCCTGGATCAAGTCGGGCCTGGACGTGCAGGAGGACCAGCTGAAGGCGCACGGCCGCGCCGGGGGCGACGGCTGGGGCCTGGATCCGCGCCCCGGGACCCTGGTCGACGGCCTGACGGGCGCGCGCACGCCCACGGACGACGCCTCAGGCGACTATCGCCGCTACTACGACCAGATCGCCCTGGCCCTGCGCGGCCGCGCGCCCAATCCGGTTCCGCCGGCGCAGGCGATCGCGGTGATGGAGGTGCTGGAGGCCGGGCTTCTGAGCGCGCAGCGTCGGGGCGAACAGCCGCTCTAGGGATTGGGAACGGCGCAGGCGGCGCGGACGCCCGACTGACAGGCTTTGACCCGCTCCATCCAGGCGGCGTAGTCGCGGTCGTACTGGTCCTGGGCGGCGCGGGCCGCCTCGGCCTCGGCATGGGCGCGCTCCTCGGTCTGGCGCACCTCGATCTGATAGCGGGCCAGGGCGGCGTCGTGGGCCAGGCGGTCCGCCTCTTCCTGTTTGGCGGCCAGGTCGTTCTGGGCCACGATCTCGGCGTTCAGGGCGCGCGTGGCGGCCAGTTCGGCCTCGGTCTGCTGACTGTCGGGGGCCCGGCGATAGGCTTCTCCGCGCGCCTGCAGCAGCGCCTCGCGCGCGGCCGGATCGTGGGCGTCGGGAAGGGCGCGCTGGTCGCGATAGCCGTCGGGCGCGCGATAGGCCGTCGAGGCGGAGGGGGCGGGCGTCCCGGCCTCCCCCCCGTCCTGCCCCTGTTCGAGGGCGGACGCGACGCCGGCGACGCTCAGCGCGGCGGCCAAGGCCAGGGTCAAGGCAACGGACGCTTTCATCGCTCGCTCTCCCGAAGGGCTTCAGACTGGAACACTCAAGCTTGAAATGCGCAAGGCCGGAAAAGGTTGGCCAAGGCCCGATGATCGGGCATGGTCGGGCGTTCCTTCAGCCGCCGGCGCAGCCATGATCCTGAGCACCTCGTCCGGGGACTTCCCGATCCCGCCCTCGGTGGCGCGCCGCCTGCCCAATGTGCCGGCCCTGCCCGATCTGTCGGCGCCGAACGCGCGAATCCAGCTGGCGGACTTCCGCGACTGGCTGGACGCCTCGCCCGTGACGTGACCCCCGTTTCTCATCCAGCCATAACGAGAGTCCTAGGTTGATCTGAGCCGTGATTGGCTGGGTTGGCAAGAGGCCGGTCTGCGCAGCCATCAACCAGCGCAGCAGGCCGGCCGATGTTTCCGGTGAGCGCTTCTGCATAAGCCTGCGGCGTCAGCCACCCGAGCTTCGAGTGCGGACGCTGCTCGTTGTAATCGCGTCGCCACGCCTCCAGCACGGCGCGAGCGTGCGGCAGCGAGCGGAACAGCGTCTCGTTCAGCAGCTCGTCACGCAGCCGCCCGTTGAAGCTTTCGTTGAAGCCGTTCTGCTGGGGCTTGCCCGGTGCGATGTAATGCCAGCCGACGCCGGTGTCGTCGGCCCAGGCCAGGACAGCGTTCGAGGTGTACTCCGTGCCGTTGTCGCTGACGATGGTGTCGGGCCGCCCTCGCTGCCGGATGACGGCGTCCAACTCCCGCACGACCCGCGCGCCCGACAGCGAGGTGTCGGCCACCAGCGCCAGGCACTCGCGCGTGCAGTTATCGATCACCGTCAGGATGCGGAAGCGCCGCCCGTCCGTCATCTGGTCTGCGACGAAGTCCAGCGACCAGCGCTGGTTGGGCGCCAGCGGCAGGTCCAGTGGTCGCCGCGTGCCCATCGCTCGCTTCCGGCCGCCGCGCCGGCGCACCGTCAATCGCTCCTCGCGATAGATCCGCTGGACCCGCTTCCTGTTGACCGCATGGCCCTCGCGCCGCAGCAGCACGTGCAGGCGACGATAGCCGAACCGTCGACGTTCCTGGGCCAGGGCCTTCAGCCGGTCGCGCAGAGCGCCGTCGTCCGGGCGCGTCGCCTGATAGCGCACGCTCGTCCGATCGACGCCCAGAACACGACACGCCCGCCTTTCGCTCATCTCGTAGGCGGCCTGCAGATGGCCAGCCGCCTCGCGATAGCCGGCGGGCGTCACCACTTTTTTCCCAGCACGTCCTTCAGGGCCACGTTGTCCAGCATCGCGTCCGCCAGCATCCGCTTCAGCCGGGCGTTCTCATCCTCGAGCGCCTTGAGCCGCCGAGCCTCCGACACGTCGAGCCCGCCAAACTTGGCCTTCCATTTATAAAAGGTCGCCGAGCTGACCCCGTGGCGTCGGCACACCTCCGCCGTCGCCACACCGGCCTCCTGCTCCCGCAGGATCCCGATGATCTGCTCTTCCGTGAACCTCGATCGCTTCATTCTGTCCGTCCTTCGTTGGGCGGACTCTAGCTATTCCTGGAGGAGTTTCAGGGGGTCACGTCACCCGAACACGCCATCGACTACGAACGCCTGCGCCGCTGGCACCTGGTTCAGGAGGAGCTGGCCGCCCGCGCCCGGGCCGAGAACCGCGACTTCGTCGTCAGCGAGGACGGGCTGGAATAGGGCCTAGGCGGGCAGGCGCAGCTCGAACGCCGCCCCGCCCTCGGCCGCCTCCACCAGCCGCAGGTCGCCGCCGTGCAGGGCCGCCAGCTCGCGCGAGATGGTCAGGCCCAGGCCTGTGCCTTCCGACTGTTTGGAGCTGACAAAGGGCTCGAACAGGCGTGCGGCCAGGCGCGGGGGGATGCCCGGGCCGTCGTCGGCGATGCGGACGACGCAGACCCCGTTCTCGGCGAAGGCGCTGACGGTGATCGCCCCCTTGCCGCGTCGCTCGGGCGGGCGGGCGGGATCGGCCTCGATCGCCTGGCGGGCGTTGCGCATCAGATTGACCAGGATCCGATACAGCTGGTCGGGATCGGCCTCCACGGCGAAACGGGCCGGCACCTGCTTGACCAGGCGCACGCCGTCGGGGTCCAGGCCGGCGTCCTCGGCCGCCAGGGTCAGGGCCTGGGTCAGGACCACGCGGGTCTTCTGCGGCGCGGGCTCCTCGCTCTTGCCGTACTCCAGCACGTTGCGCGACAGGGCGGCGGCGCGGCCCAGCGCCCGCTCCAGCCGCGGCAGGGCCTTGGTCACCGCCGGATCGGGCGAGGCGGCCAGCCGCTCCGAGGCCATCTGGGCCGAGGTCAGCATGTTTCTGAGGTCGTGATTGATCTTGGCCACCGCCTCGCCCAGGGCCACCAGGCGCGCGCGCGAGCGCAGGGACTGGCGCACCTCGTCCTGCATCCGGGCCAGTTCGCGTTCGACCCGGCCGATCTCGTCGTGGCGGTCTGACGGGGTCTCGGGATCGCTCTCGGGATCGGCGGCGAACCGCTCCATCGACCGGGTCACGCGCCGCAGCGGGCGCAGCACCAGCAGGGCCAGGCCGCCATAGAGCAGGGCCCCCGCCGTGACCGAGATCAGCAGCGACACCAGCAGGCTGTTCAGCAGGAAGGCCCTCAGTTCCAGTTTAAGCGGCTGGGCCGGGGTCACGATCTCGATGAAGTCGCCCGACCGATAGCGCGGCTTGGCCTGGACGCGCAGCGACCGGTCGGGGTGGCCGAACAGGGTGCGCCAGGGGTCCAGCAGGCGCGAGCCCATGTTCTCGCGGCGCAGGTCGATCAGTTCGGGCGCGCGCGGCAGGTTGGGCGCCTGCAGCAGCAGCCGTCGCACCCCCTGCTCGGTCAGGGCCACGGCCTGGACCCCGCCGATCCGCATCAGTTCGGCCGCCGTGTCGTCCTCGACCGCGCTATAGGGCAGCGCCTCGACCCCGACGGAGGCCAGTTCGGCGGCCTGCAGCCGGTCGCGCAGCCAGCGCTCGTGGAAGGCGGCCAGGTTGGGGGCCATGATCAGCGCCTCGACCGCCAGGGTGAAGGCGACCGTCAGCAGCAGCAGTCGCGACGACAGGCCGTCGGGCGCGCGGGGGCGCAGGCGCTCGCGCCAGGTCTCGGCCGCCTCGGGCGACAGTTTCAGCCGCGCGGCGATGCGGTCGAACAGGGCGCTCATGCCGGGGCCGCTCCCTGACGGCGCCGCCGCGCCACCTGGACCAGCTTGATGCCCAGCGGCAGCAGCAGGGACAGGAAGACCACCCCCATCAACGGCCAGAAGAACTGGCGCAGCAGCACCTCCAGGTCTGGCCGGACCCCCGCCCGGATCAGCCCGCCCAGCCGCGACCCGATCCAGGTGTAGATGAAGGTCGACGGCAACAGGCCCAGGAAGGTCGCGATCACATAGGGCCTGAGCGGCACCGCCATCATCCCCGCCGTGGCGTTGATCAGGACGAAGGGCACGCTGGGGATCAGTCGCAGGGTCAACAGGGTGGTGAAGGCGTTGCGGTCGATGCCCTTGGCCAGCCGATCCATGAAGCCGGCGTCCGCCTCGAACTTGGCGCGCAGCCAGCCGCCGATTGAGGTGCGATAGACGCCGTAGATGACGACCGAGCCGATCGTCGCCCCCGTCGCCTGGGCCAGCATGCCCACGACCGGCCCGAACATCATCCCGCCCAGCAGGGTCAGGAACACCGGCCCGGGAATGGTCGAGGCGGTGGCCAGCGCATAGACGGCGACGAAGGCGACCAGGGCGATCCACCAGTGCTGGCGCGCATAGGCCTGGAGGTTCAGCCCATGCTCGCGGATCAGGTCCATCGACAGATAGCGGTTCCAGCCCAGGGCGAAGAACAGCACCACCACGCCGGCGATGGCGGCCAGCGGCGAAAGCCGGAGCGCCCATTCCTTCGCCGTTCGTTGCGCCATGCGGTCCGCATCCCTGAAAAGCCCGCCGCGCCGTTGACTCGCGCGTCTGCTCGACTTATACGCCCGCCCTTCCTGCGGCGGACGCCTTTTGCCCCGTCGCCCCAACCTTTTAGAGTCAGGAGCCGACCGTGAAGCGGACCTATCAGCCGTCGCGACTCGTGCGCAAGCGCCGTCACGGCTTCCGCAGCCGGATGGCCACCAAGAACGGCCAGAAGATTGTTGCGCGCCGTCGCGCCAAGGGCCGCAAGCGCCTGACGGCGTAAGCGGCTCTCGCGTCCGAAAGCCAAGGACGCATGAGCGACCCTTTACAGATCAAGCGTCTGTTGCGGCGGCCCCAGTTCCTGGCGGCCGCCAAAGGCGTTTCCGAGGCCCGCGGCGCGGTGGTGATCCAGCGCCTGGATCGCGGCGACGGCTCGGCGCACATCGGCCTGGGCTTCACCGCGACGCGCAAGGTCGGCGGGGCCGTGGTCCGCAACCGGGCCAAGCGCCGCCTGCGCCAGGCGGCCCGCCTGATGATCGCCCAGCACGGCCGTCCCGGCAGCGACTATGTCTTCATCGCCCGCATGGGCACGGCGGACCGTCCCTGGGACCGTTTGCTTGACGACGTGAAATCGACGCTTACAAGGCTCGCGACCCCCAAGACAGAGCGGGCCGACCGGCCTTCCCACCCTCGCGCCTCTTCCGGCCAGGACGACCGAACCCCATGAAAAACGAGAACTCGCGCAACACGATCATCTTCATCGTGTGCTCGGTCCTGATCCTCGGGATCTACTGGTTCACCGTGCTGCGTCCGCAGGCCGAGCGCCGCGCGGCCCAGCAGTCGGCCCAAGCCGAACAGTCGCAGACGGCCGAGAACGCCGCCAATACGGCGCTGAGCCCGCAGGGCCCGGTCTTCGTCACCGACCGGACCCAGGCGCTGGGAACGGCCGCGCGCGTGCCGATCCAGTCGGGCACGCTCAGGGGCTCGCTGTCGCTGCAGGGCGCGCGCATCGACGACCTGTTCCTGACCGACTACCGCGAGGTCCAGGACGATCCCGCGCCGGTCGAACTGTTCCGCCCGCAGGGCATGGAGCACGCCTATTTCGCCCAGTTCGGCTGGGCCGGCGCCAACATCCCCGGCGGCGTGCCGGGCCCCAACACGCCGTGGCGCCTGACCGCCGGCTCGACCCTGACGCCGACCACGCCGATCACCCTGACCTGGGACAACGGCCAGGGGCTGCGCTTCACCCGCATGGTGTCGGTGGACGACAAGTACGTCTTCACCCTGAAGGACACGGTGCAGAACCTGGGGACGCAGCCCATCACCATCGCCCCCTACGGCAGCGTCCAGCGCCAGGGCGTGCCGCCGGCGGCGGGGTCGTCCCACATCGTCCACGAGGGCGCCATCGGCGCCTTCGGCAAGCCGGGCGAGTACCGGACCGAGCAGAAGAAATACAAGGACTGGCTCAAGGAGCCGCGCATCGAGAACGCCTCGACCGGCGGCTGGCTGGGCATCACCGACAAATACTGGCTGGCGGCCCTGCTGCCCCAGCAGAACGAGGCGGTGCAGACCGAATTCCGCGTGCGCGACGCGAACGGCGGCCAACAGCTGGAAGCCAACCTGCTGGGCGCCAGCCGCACCATCCAGCCGGGCGCGACCACCACCGAGACCCAGCGCCTGTTCGCCGGCGTCAAGCGCGCCGAGGTGCTGAAGTCCTATGAGGAAAGCCTGGGCCTGCCGCGCTTCGTCTATGCGATCGACTGGGGCATGTTCTGGTTCCTGACGCGTCCGATCTTCTGGATCCTGGAAAACGTCTATGCGGTGGTCGGCAGCTTCGGCGTCGCCATCCTGGCGCTGACCGTGATCGTCAAGCTGGTCATGTTCCCGCTGGCGAACAACGCCTACGCCTCGATGTCCAAGATGCGCAACCTCCAGCCCAAGATGGAGGAGATCCGCAAGAAGCATAAGGACGACCCGCAGAAGCAGCAGCAGGAGATGATGGGCCTGTACCAGAAGGAGAAGATCAATCCGGTCGCCGGCTGCCTGCCGTTGCTGCTCCAGATTCCGGTCTTCTACGCCCTGTACAAGGTGCTGACCGTCACCATCGAGATGCGCCACCAGCCGTTCCTGGGCTTCATCCACGACCTGTCGGCGCGCGACCCCTCGACCATCTGGAACCTGTTCGGCCTGATCCCGTGGGATCCGTCGACCCTGCCGGTCCTGGGCGGCCTGCTGGGCGGACCGCTGCACATCGGGCTTCTGGCCATCGCCTACGGCCTGACCATGTGGCTGCAGACGGCGATGAACCCGCCGGCCACCGATCCGATGCAGCGCCAGATCTTCCAGTTCATGCCGCTGGTCTTCACCTTCATCATGGCGCCCTTCGCGGCGGGCCTGCTGGTGTACTGGGCGTGGTCGAACATCCTGACCATCCTGCAGCAGTACGTCATCATGCACCGCTACAAGGCCGAGAACCCGATCGACAGCTTCATCGGCCGGTTCAAGAAGTCCCCGGCGTGATCGAGGAAACCGAGTTCACGCCCGAGGAGATCGAGGCCGCGCGGGTGCTGTTCGCGCGGCCGGCGACCTTCGTCATGGGCGCGGCCAAGATCGAGCAGCTGCCCGATCCCGACCTGCCCGAGATCGCCTTCGCCGGGCGTTCCAACGTCGGCAAGTCCAGCCTGATCAACGGCCTGGTCGGCATGCACAAGCTGGCCCGCGCCTCCAACGAGCCGGGCCGCACGCGCGAGGTCAACTTCTTCGACCTGGACGGCCGGCTGCGCCTGGTCGACCTGCCCGGCTACGGCTGGGCCAAGGCGTCCAAGTCGACGACGAAGAAGTTCCAGGACCTGGGCCGCGACTATCTGCGCGGGCGGGTGACGCTGAAGCGCGTCTATCTGCTGATCGACGCCCGGCACGGCCTGAAGTCGGTGGACGCCGAGGCGCTGGACGCGCTGGACCTGGCCGCGGTCAGCTATCAGATCGTCCTGACCAAGGCCGACAAGCTGAAGAAGGGCGAGGGCGAGAAGATGCAGGCGGCCACCCTGAAGGCCGTCTCCAAGCGCCCGGCCGCCTTCCCCGTCGTGGCCCTGACCTCTTCCGAAAAGGGCGTCGGCCTGCCCGAGCTGCGCGCCGAGATCATGCGCACGACCGGCGCGACGATCGACTGATTTTCCATCCCGCCACCGTCACCCTCGGGCTTGACCCGAGGGCCGGGTGTTCCGCCGCATTGCGCCTTGGTGCGGCGCACGATCTCGCTCCACATCCGATCCTCGGGTCAAGCCGAGGATGACGAGGTTGGGACGCTCGACGACGAAGAAAAAGGCCCGGAGCGCGCGCTCCGGGCCTTCGTCGTTTCGGCGGGACGCCGGCCTCAGTCGCCCGAGGCGGAGCGCACCTCGACCGGCAGGCCCAGGGCGTCCAGCTGCGGCTTGACCACCGAGGCGTCGCCCACGACCACCCAGACGAAGCGCGACGGGTCGATCGCGGCCTTGGCCGCGGCGTCCATCTGATCCGCCGTCAAGGCGTTGGTGCGCGCCGCCACGGTTTCGGGATAGTCGTCCGGGCGGCCCAGCATGTCGTTGGTCCGCAGCGCCCCCAGGACGGCGCCCGAGGTCTCGTAGCTGCCGGCCAGACGGCGGGTGTTGCCGTTGACGGTCCGTTCCAGTTCGGCGGAGGTCACGCCCTTGCCGCCGCTCAGGAAGTCGTTGAACTGGGCGTTCAGGGCGGCGATGGCCGGGCCGGTCTGGTCGGCCTGGACCGGGGCGGTGACCAGATAGGGCACGCGGTGCTCGAAGCCGGCGACCGAGGCGTTGACCCCGTAGGACCAGCCCTTGGTCTCGCGCAGGTCCGAGTTGATGCGCGACAGGAAGTCGTTGCCCAGCACGTTGTTGGCCGCGTTCAGCACCAGCAGGTCGTCCGTGCCCGAGGCGTTCAGAACCTCGCCGCCCAGGATGTAGGACTGGGGCGACTGGGGCCGGTCGATCAGCACGATCTTGGGCGTCGCGGCCGGGATCGGGGCCGAGAAGTCCTTGACGGGCTTGGCCGAGGCGGGCGGCGTCCACTGGCCGAAGTTCGCTTCCAGCAGCGGCTTGATCTCGTTGAGCGGCAGGTCCGAAACCACGAAGATCTTGGCGTTGTCCGGGCGGATCCATTGCGCATAGGCGTTCTGGATGTCGGCGCGGGTGATGGCCTTGACCGAGGCCTCGTCGCCGTTGCCGCTGAAGGGCCGGCCATAGGGGCTGTCGGCGCCGTAGATCAGCGCGGGCAGGGCCCGGTTGGCCAAGGCGGCGGGGCTGGTGCGCTCGGCGGCGATGGAGGCCAGGCGCGTGGCGCGCAGCCGCTCCAGTTCCGCCGCGTCGAAGGTCGGACGCCGCACCACGTCGGCCAGCAGGGCGACCGACGACGCCAGGTTCGGGGTGACGGCGCTCAGCGACACCACCGACCGGTCCATCGAGGAGCCGGTCGAGATGCCGGCGCCCAGGGTTTCCTCCGCCTCGGCCAGCTGCGTGGCGTTACGGCCAGCCGCCCCTTCGTCCATCAGGTCCATCATCAGGGTCTGGACGCCCAGCTTGCCGGCGTCGTCCGCCGCCAGGCCCGCGTCGAAGTCGACCGCGATCTTGGTGGCCGGCACGGCGTCGCGATGGGCGTAAACGACCTCCATGCCGTTCGACAGGCGGGTGCGCTCCACCGCCGGGAAGTCGACGTTGGACACGGCGCCGATCTCGGGCTTGGCCATCCGCGCCACGCGCTCGATCGGCGGGGCGGGGGTGTGGTTGGCGCCCGACGGCGCTTCCGCCGCCTCCTGATAGGCTTCGCGTTCGCCCGGCAGGGTGGTCAGGGTGTAGGCCGGACGGGTCAGCCACTTCTGCATGGCCGCCTGGACCTGGGCCGGCGTCACCGCCGCATAGGCCTGCAGCTCCTTCTTGTAGTGCTCGGGATCGCCCGCATAGAGCTGGCCCTCGGCCAGGGCCACGGCCTTGCCGCCGAAGCCGCCGACCTGTTCCAGGCCCTGCACGGTGCGCGAGACGTACTGGGTCTTGACCCGTTCGACCTCCTCGGCCGTCGGGCCGTCGGCGATCAGGCCGTTCAGGATCTCGCGGGCCCGCGCCTCGACGGCGGCGGGGTCTTCGCCGGGCTTCACGTTCAGGGTGATGTCGAACATGCCCACGCGGTGGAAGGCGCCGTTCGAGGCGCTGACGGAAACGGCGGTCTGCTCGCCGCGCACCAGTTCGTTGTCCAGGCGCGAGCTGGCCAGGCCGCCCAGCACCGAGGCGCCGACGCTCAGCGGCACGCTGTCGGGATCCAGCATTCCGGGCACGGCCCAGTTGATCGAGACCTGGGCGTTGGCCACGCGGTCGTGGGTCGTCTCGTGGATCGGCGCGGCCAGGGTCGGGACCGGCGCCTGGGCCGGGTTGTTCACCGGGCCGCGCGGAATCGGGCCGAAGTATTTCTGGGTCAGCTCACGCGCCTTCTCGGGCGTGATGTCGCCGGCCAGGACCAGCACGGCGTTGTTCGGCCCGTAGTTGGAGCGGAACCAGTCGCGCACCGTCTCCATCGACGCCGCGTCCAGGTCGGCCATCGAGCCGATGGTCGAGTGGCGATACGGATGGCCTTCCGGGAACAGGGCCTCCAGCACCTTGTATTCATTGAGGCCGAACGGCTGGTTGTCGCCCTGGCGCTTTTCGTTCTGGACCACGCCGCGCTGGAGATCGAGCGTCTCCTGGCTGATGGCGCCCAGCATGTAGCCCATGCGGTCGCTTTCCATGAACAGCGCCTGTTCCAGCGCCGGGGTCGGGACCGTCTCGAAATAGTTGGTGCGGTCGAACCAGGTGGTGCCGTTCATGTCCGTCGCGCCCATGTTGCGCATCGGCGTGAAATAGCTGCCCGGCGCATTCTCCGACCCGCCGAACATCAGGTGCTCGAACAGGTGGGCGAAGCCGGTCTTGCCCGCCGGTTCGTCCTTGGAGCCGACGTTGTACCAGACCGACACCGCCACCACGGGCGCCTTGTGGTCCTCGTGCACCAGCACGGTCAGACCGTTGTCCAGGGTGAACTTGGTATAGGGGATGTCCACCTCGGCGACCAGTTCGGACACCGGCGCGGCCTGGATGGCGGCCTGGGCGACGGCGGGGACCGGCGCGGAAACAAGGGCGATCGGCGCGACCACCGCCATCAGGGCGGCGGCGGCGACGAAGGGGGCGACACGGCGCATGGGCAATTCCTCGGTTTGCGAGGGATCGACCTTAGACGCCGGACGACGCGTCACAACGGGGACAGGCTTTCATGACGAAAGTTTCATCTTCGCCGCGCGGGCGGACGCTCAGTCCCGGGTCGGATCGACCTGGGACGCGTCGCCATAGGTCAAGGCCAGGAAGACGTCCTCCAGGTCCGGGTCCTCGGTCGAGATGTCGGCGATGGTCACGCCCGCCTGGCGCACGGCGGCGATGACCTGTTCGACCGACGACTGGCCCTTCTTGTAGGCCACGGCGAACGCGCCGTTCGGCCGGGCCGTCACCTCGAAGCCGGGCAGGACCGGCGGGGTCGCCTGCGGCGTCTCGGGCGTCACCACCACGTTTCGGCTGTCCAGACGTCGCAGCAGCTGCGGCGTCGGCTCGCAGGCCACGACCTCGCCCCGGTTGACGATGGCGATTGTGTCGCAGAGCTCCTGCGCCTCTTCCAGATAGTGGGTGGTCAGGACGATGGTCACGCCCTCGGCGTTGATGCGCCGGACGTAGTCCCACAGCTGGCGGCGCAGCTCGACGTCCACCCCGGCGGTCGGCTCGTCCAGGATCAGGATCGGCGGATTATGGACCAGGGCCTTGGCCACCATCAGCCGGCGCTTCATCCCGCCCGACAGCGCCCGCACATAGGCGTTGGCCTTGTCCGACAGGCCCAGCGCCGCCAGCAGTTCGTCCGAGCGCCGTTCGTTGGCCGGCACGCCGTAGAAGCCGGCCTGCACCTCCAGCGACTCGCGCGGGGTGAAGAAGACGTCGGCGACGATCTCCTGCGGCACCACGCCGATGGCGGCGGCGGCGTCGCGCGGCTCCTTGTCGATGTCGCGGCCCCAGATCCTGACCGAGCCCTCCGATTTCTTGACCACCCCGGCCAGGATGTTGATCAGGGTCGACTTGCCCGCGCCGTTGGGGCCCAGCAGGCCGAACATCGACCCGCGCGGAATGACCAGGTCGACGCCGCGCAGCGCAGTCTTGGGCGCCGCCTTCTTGGAGCCGGCGTAGGTCTTCTTCAGGCCCCGCACCTCGATGGCGTTGTCGGGCAGGGTCACGGGATCGGTCATCGGCGCGCTTCGGTCGGGAAAATCAGGTCGTGCGGCGGTTTGACGCCGCCGGGCGGGCCGCATAGGTATGCGCGCGACGCCCTCCCGCCAAGAGACGAGCCCGAAATGCCGCCCCGCCACCCCGATGCGATCATCCCGCCGCCCGAAGAGATCGTGGTCTCGACCAAGCGCGTGGCCTGCGACGGCGGCGGCGGCGCGCTGGGCCATCCGCTGGTCTATATGGACATGGGCGAGGACGATTTCGTGGAATGCGGCTACTGCGACCGCCGCTTCGTCCTGTCGGCCCATCCGCACGACGAGAACGAATATCTGAGCCCGGCCGCCCGCGCGCCCGAGGCCCACTGACGGCCCGCCGACCGCCCTTCCTCCCAGGAGCCCGCCGATGCGCTACCTGCACACCATGGTCCGCGTGAAGGACCTCGACGCCTCGCTGCGTTTCTACTGCGACCTGCTGGGCCTGCAGGAGGTCCGGCGCATGGACAACGAGGCGGGGCGCTTCACCCTGGTCTTCCTGGCCGCGCCCAAGAACCTGGAGCAGTCGAAGGCGGAGCGCTGCCCCGAGGTCGAGCTGACCTTCAACTGGGACCCGGAAGACTATCAGGGCGGCCGCAACTTCGGCCACCTGGCCTACAAGGTCGACGACATCTACGCCGCCTGCCAGCGGCTGATGGACGGCGGCGTGACCGTCAACCGCCCGCCGCGCGACGGCAACATGGCCTTCGTCCGCTCGCCCGACGGCATTTCGATCGAACTGCTGCAGGAGGGCGACCCCCTGCCGCCGGCCGAGCCCTGGGCCTCCATGCCCAACACCGGGACCTGGTGATGCGGCGGGCGGCGGCCCTGCTGGCGGCCGGACTGACGCTCTCGGCCTGCGCCTCGACCACCGAGACCAATCCCGGCCGCACGGCGACCGAGCAGCTGCTGCTGGCCCGCGCCGCCGACCGGGCGGTGGAGGGCCTCAGCCTGCCGCTTCCCGCCGGCTCGGCGGTCTATGTCGACGAATCCTACTTCCAGGGCGAGGGCGCGCGCTATGCGATCAGCGCCATCCGCGCCGCCCTGTCCGACGCCGGCTTCCGCCTGGCCCCGAGCAAGGACGCCGCCGACGCCGTGTTCGAGATCCGCGCCGGCGCCCTGTCGCTGGAGCAGATGCGCCGCGTCTTCGGCATCCCGGAGATGCGGGTGCCGATCAACGAGACCTTCAACGTGGTCTCCCTGCCCGAACTGTCGATCTACAGCCACCGCGACCGGGTCGGCGTGGCCGAGTTCTCGGGCTTCCTCTACGAGGCCAAGACCGGCGCGCCGCTGGGCGCCGTCCTGCCGATGATCGGCAGCTATAGGATCCGCAGCCACAAGGCGATGATGATGGTCACCTGGGGCCAGCAGCAGGCCCAGCCGGGCCAGCGCGACCCCGGCTCCAGCTGGACCGAATTCTGATCCGGTTTCCCGGCTGACGCGGGGGCTTCGCCGCCCTATGTTCCGGCCATGACCGACGCCGCCGACACGCCGCCCGCCATTGAACAGGACCGGGAGCTGACCCAGGACGGGCCCGCCCTGCGGCTGTGGATGATCGACGCCTCGGCCTACATCTTTCGCGCCTACCACGCCCTGCCGCCCCTGACGCGCAAGTCCGACGGCCTGCCGGTCGGGGCGGTCCAGGGCTACTGCAACATGCTGTGGAAGCTCCTGAAGGACATGAAGGGCGCCGACGGCCCGACGCACCTGGTGGCCATCTTCGACCATTCCGAGAAGACGTTCCGCAACACCCTGTACGACCAGTACAAGGCCCACCGCCCGCCGCCGCCCGAGGACCTGATCCCGCAGTTCCCGCTGGTGCGCGAGGCGACCGCGGCCTTCGGCGTCCACTGCGTCGAACTGCCGGGCTACGAGGCCGACGACCTGATCGCCACCTACGCCTGCAAGGCGCGCGACGCGGGCGGCGAGGCGGTGATCGTCAGTTCAGACAAGGACCTGATGCAGCTGATCGGGCGCGGCGTGGTCATGTGGGATCCGATGAAGGACCGCCGCCTGGCCGAGCCGGAGGTGTTCGAGAAGTTCGGCGTCGGCCCGGAGAAGATGGTCGACCTGCAGGCCCTGATCGGCGACAGCGTCGACAACGTCCCCGGCGCCCCCGGCATCGGCCCCAAGACGGCCGCCCAGCTGCTGGACGAATACGGCGACCTGGACACGCTGCTGGCCCGCGCCGGCGAGATCAAACAGCCCAAGCGCCGCCAGACCCTGATCGACTTCGCCGACCAGATCCGCCTGTCGCGCGAACTGGTGCGCCTGACCTGCGACGCCCCGGCGCCCGAGGCCGTCGACGACTTCGCGGTCAAGGATCCGGACCCGCAGACCCTGTCCGAATTCCTCGACAAGATGGAGTTCCGCTCGCTGGCCCGGCGCGTCGGGGACGGCAAGGCCGAGGCGACCGAGACCTCCGCCTTCGCGCCCAAGCGCGCGCCCAACCTGTCGGCCCCGGTCGCCAGCCCGCGCTATGCGCCCAAGGAGGTCGCCGCGCCGTCCGAGCCGCACGTCTTCGACCTGGACGCCTATGAATGCGTGCAGACCGAGGAGGCGCTGGACCGCTGGATCGAACGCGCGCGCGAGGCCGGCGTCGTCGGCCTGGACACCGAGACCGACGCCCTGTCGGCCACCCATGCGGGCCTGTGCGGCGTGTCGCTGGCGCTGGGGCCGAACGACGCCTGCTACATTCCCCTGACCCACGAGCACGAGCCGGCGGCGAACGCCGGCGGGCTGGACTTCGGCGGCGAGGCCGACACGCGCGAACCGCTGACCCAGCTGGACAAGCCGACAACCCTGGCCAAGTTGAAGACCCTGCTGGAGGATCCGTCGGTCCTCAAGGTGCTGCAGAACGCCAAGTACGACGTCGCCGTCTTCGCCCGGCGCGGCATCCGCGTCGCCCCCTACGACGACACCCTGCTGCTGTCGTATGTGCTGGAGGGCGGCCTGCACGGCCACGGCATGGACGAGCTGGCGCGCCTGCACCTGGGCCACGAGCCGATCGCCTTCAAGTCGGTGGCCGGGACGGGCAAGAGCCAGAAGTCGTTCAAGCACGTGCAGCTGGCCCCCGCGACGCAATATGCGGCCGAGGACGCCGACGTGACGCTGCGCCTGTGGCGCATCCTGAAGCCCCGCCTGGCCCGCGAGGGCCTGTCCACCGTCTATGAGACGCTGGAACGGCCGATGCCGACCGTCCTGGCCGACATGGAGCTGGCCGGCGTGCGTGTCGATCCCGACCGGCTGAAGCGGCTGTCCTCGGAGTTCGGCCTGCGCATGGCCGAGCTGGAGCAGCAGGCGCACGAGATCGCCGGCCGCCCCTTCAACGTCGGCTCGCCCCGCCAGATCGGCGAAATCCTGTTCGGAGAGTTGAACCTGCCCGGCGGCAAGAAGACCGCCAGCGGCCAATGGGGCACCGACGCCAGCGTGCTGGAGGAGCTGGCCCTCACCCACGACCTGCCCCGCGCCATCCTGGACTGGCGCCAGCTGTCCAAGCTGAAGGGCACCTACACCGACGCCCTGACCGCCGCGGCCGATCCCGCCACCGACCGGGTCCACACCTCCTACCAGCTGGCGGCCGCCTCGACCGGCCGGCTGGCCAGTTCCGATCCCAACCTGCAGAACATCCCGATCCGCACCGAGACCGGCCGCGAGATCCGCCAGGCCTTCATCGCCGCGCCCGGCCATGTGCTGATCAGCGCCGACTACAGCCAGATCGAGCTGCGCCTCCTGGCCCACATCGGCGACATCCCCGAGCTGAAGCGCGCCTTCAAGGCCGGGCTGGACATCCACGCGGCCACGGCTTCGGAGATGTTCGGCGTCCCCGTCGAGGGCATGCCGTCCGAGACCCGTCGCCGCGCCAAGGCGATCAACTTCGGCATCGTCTACGGCATCTCGGCCTTCGGCCTGGCCGCCCAGCTGGGCATCGACCAGGGCGAGGCGGGGGCCTACATCAAGACCTATTTCGAGCGCTTCCCCGGCATCCGCGGCTACATGGACCGGACCAAGGCCGAGGTGCGACAGGCGGGCTTCGTCTCCACCGTCTTCGGCCGCCGCATCCACATCCCGGCCATCCACTCCAAGTCCGGGGCCGAGCGCCAGTTCGGCGAGCGCGCGGCCATCAACGCCCCGATCCAGGGCGCCGCCGCCGACATCATCCGCCGCGCCATGATCCGCATGCCGGGCGCCCTGACGGACGCGGGCCTGTCCACCCGCATGTTGCTGCAGGTCCACGACGAACTGGTCTTCGAAGCCCCCGAAGCCGAGGCCGAGGCCGCCATCGCCGTGATCAAGCGCGTCATGGAGACCGCCGCCGAACCCGCCGTCGCCCTGAGCGTCCCGCTGGACGTCGAAGCCCGCGCCGCCGCCAACTGGGACGAGGCGCACTGAGGCGCCGACGCCGGGCGCGTCGCGCGAGAACAACCTCTGGATTCATGATCCCGCAACCCTGCGATGCCAACATGGCGTCGAAGATCGGGGGATCGTCATGTTTCGCGTCATCGAATGCGTCTGGGTTCAACATGACCGCCTGACCGTCCTGATGGCGGCGGCGATCTGGGCCGTCGGAAGCCTGGCCTTCTTCCTGGCGCTGGCCCACGCACGCGAGTGCGGGCCCCAGCGGCGCGCCGGATGGCTGGCGATTGGCGGACTGGCCGGCGGCGTCGGCGTCTGGGCGACCCATTTCGTCGCCATGCTGGCCTACGACGGCGGCGTCGCCATCGACTACGACCCGTTTCTGACCACCCTTTCCGCCAGCATGGCCGTGGCCGGTTTCTGGCTGGCGCTCAGAGTGCTCGGCGATCTGCGGCCGATCCGTTGCCTGGGCGCGGCGGTCGTCGCGGTCACGGCAGTGGCCGCGATGCACTTCACCGGCATGGCCGCCATGCGCGTGGCCGCGCACATCCGATACGAGACGGGGCCGATCGCCGCGGGCGGGCTCATCGCCCTGGCCCTGTTCGCCGCGGCCTTCCTCGGCTTTGCGCGCTTTCCGGGCTGGCGCGGCGTCGCGATCGGCTCGGCGTGCGCCGTCCTGTCCGTGTGCACGCTCCATTTCACGGCGATGGACGCGACCGTGCTGATCCCCGACCCCGCCCTGCCCTTCGTCGCCTCGGGCGGCGCCCGGTCGTGGCTGATCGGCGCGACCGTGGGCGCCGCCGCCGTCCTGATCGCCCTGACGGTGACGGCGACGCTGATCGACCGGCACCTGACCGACCTGCGCGGCCTGGCCCAGGCCACGCTGGAGGGGCTGGCCATCCTGCGCGACGGCGTGATCGTGGAGACCAACGATCGCTTCGCGGAGCTGGTCGGGCGGGACCCCTCGCGCCTGATCGGCGTCGGCGCCGACGAGGTTCTGGCGGCCGCCGACGGCCTGCCGATGGCGAGCGCGCGCGAAAAGCCCGTGGAAGCGGCCCTGCGCCAGGACGACGCCGATCGCATCTTCGAGGTGGCGTCGCACCTGATCGAGTATCGCGGACGCCCGTCGCAGGTCCTGGCGGTCCGCGACCTGACCGAGACCAAGGCGGCCCAGCGCCGCATCGAACACCTGGCCCGTCACGACGGCCTGACCGACCTGCCCAACCGCACCCTGTTCCAGGAGCGGCTGGAGCACGCCCTGACCCGTGCGGCGCGGACCGAGGAAGCGCTGGCGGTCCTGGCGCTGGACCTGGACCGGTTCAAGGCGGTCAACGACATCTTCGGCCACGCCGAGGGCGACCGGGTGCTGAAGTCCGTGGCCGACATCCTGAGGCGGTGCGTGCGCGCCAGCGACACGGTCGCGCGTCTGGGCGGCGACGAGTTCGTGGTGTTGCAGGTCGGCGCGGATCAGCCCCAGGCCGCGCAGGCCCTGGCCGATCGCATCCTGGCGGCCTTCCGCACCGAGATGGATCCGGCCCTGGACCCGACCGCCGTCGGCGTCAGCGTCGGCGTCGCCGTCCACCCCACGGACGGCCGCGACGCCGAAGCCCTGCGTCATGCGGCCGACATCGCCCTGTATCGCGCCAAGACCTCGGGACGCGGCCAGGCCGCCTTCTTCGATGCGCGGATGGACGAGGAGGCGCGTCTGCGACGACAGCTGGAAACCGATCTGCGTCACGCCATCCTGCGCCGTCAGCTGCGCCTGGACTACCAGCCCCTGGTCCGCACCGCCGACGGCGAGCTGTCCGGCTACGAGGCGCTGCTGCGCTGGGACCACCCCGAGCGCGGCGCGGTGGGGCCGGACGACTTCATCCCGATCGCCGAGGAGACGGGGGCGATCATAACCATCGGGGAGTGGGTCCTGCGCGAGGCCTGCCGCGAAGCGGCGCGGTGGCCCGATCATCTTCAGGTGGCGGTCAATGTCTCGCCGGTGCAGTTCCAGGTCGCCACGCTGGCCGATCTGGTGGCGTCGGCCCTGTCCGAAAGCGGCCTGGACCCAAGCCGGCTGGAGCTGGAGATCACCGAAAGCGCCCTGCTGAAGGAGCGCGCGAGCACCGTCGCCACCCTGCACCGGATCAAGGCGCTGGGCGTCAGCGTGGTCATGGACGACTTCGGCACGGGCTATTCGTCGCTCAGCAATCTGCAGAGCTTCCCGTTCGACAAGATCAAGATCGATCGCAGCTTCATCGCCAGCATGGAGGACGACGCCGCGGCCCGATCGATCGTGCGCGCGATCGTCGGCATCGGCCGCAGCCTGGACCTTCCCATCGTCGCGGAGGGCGTCGAGACCGAGGCCCAGCGTCGCCTGGTCCTGGAGGAAGGCTGCGCCAACGCCCAAGGCTTCTTCTTCGGCAGGCCGGGGCGGGTCGCCTTGCCCCGCGTCCTGCCCGGCATAC
Source organism: Brevundimonas albigilva (assembly GCF_023573565.1). Lineage (NCBI taxonomy): Bacteria > Pseudomonadati > Pseudomonadota > Alphaproteobacteria > Caulobacterales > Caulobacteraceae > Brevundimonas > Brevundimonas albigilva. Next base: position 34,643 of record NZ_CP097649.1, on the reverse strand, counting down.
GGTTCGGCTAGAGCAGCCCCTTCTCCGCCGCCAGGTCCGACAGCCTGGTCATCGGGCGCGGACCCCAGTGGGCGATGACCTCGGCGGCGGCCAGCGAGCCCAGGGCGCCCGCCTCGGCCAGCGGACGGCCCCGCGCCAGGCCCAGCAGGAAGCCGGCCGCGTACTGGTCGCCGGCGCCGGTGGTGTCGACCACCTTGTCGACCGGATAGGCGGGGACCGCCACCCGTTCGTCGCCGCGCAGGATCACCGAGCCCTCGGCGCCGCGCGTCACGGCGGCGATCTCGACGAGAGCGGCCAGCTTGTCGGCGGCGGCGTCGAAGTCGTCGGTCTCGAACAGGGCGCCCAGCTCGGCCTCGTTGGCCAGGACGATGTCGGCCGACTGTTCAATGAAGTCCAGCAGCTCGGCCCGCCAGCGGGCGACCACGAAGGTGTCCGACAGGGTGATGGCCACCTTGCGTCCGGCCCGGTGCGCGGCGGCGGCGGCGCGCTCGAAGGCGGCGCGGGCCGGGGCCGGGTCGAACAGATAGCCTTCCAGATAGACGATGGCGCTGTCGGCGATCAGGGCCTCGTCGATGTCGTCGGCGAACAGCTGGTTGGCGGCGCCCAGGAAGGTCGCCATGGTCCGCTGGCCGTCGGCCAGCACGTTGACCAGGCACCGGCCGGTGCCGAAGCCTTCGGCGGCGCCGCCCTTCAGCGCGGGCGTGTCGAAATGCACCCCGGCGGCGCGGATGTCGTGGGTGAAGACCTGGCCCAAGGTGTCGTCGGCCACCTTGCCGATATAGGCCGCGCGGCCGCCGAACGAGCCGACGCCCGCGACGGTGTTGCCGGCCGATCCGCCCGACGCCTCCACCCCCGGCGCCATGGCGTCGTACAGGGCGGCGCTGCGGGCCGCATCGACCAGCTGCATGGAGTTGGGGGCCAGGTCCTGGGCCTTCAGGAAGGCTTCGTCGCAGGGGCTGAGCACGTCGACAATGGCGTTGCCGACGGCGCAGACGTCGTATCGGATATCGGTCATGCCGGGGCCTTAGCCGACGCGGGGCCCGGCGTCACCCCAAACTAGGCCTCGGCGGGACGGAACAGCAGGGCGGCGATCTTGCCGTCGTCGCCGAAGCCGATGATCCACTCGGTCGCCTGGTTGTCGAAGGTGACGCGGAACAGCTGGGCCTGGCCCTCGGGCCGCACGTGTTCGATGGTCCGAAGCGCGCCGAAGCTCTTGATCAGCGGCGTCACTTGATCCGCCTGCTGGCGGATTTGCGCGGCCAGGTTCTGGGTGAACGCCGAATAGTCGGGCCCCGGCCCCTGGATCGCGACGATCACGCCGCGCAGGGCGGCCTCGGCCTCGGCCACATCGGCGGGCGCGGCGGCGGCCGGGGCCTGGACGGGGGCTTGCCCCGGACGCTGCGGAGCGGGCGTCGCCTGGGCCGCGGGGGCGTCGAAACTGTTGGGCACGGAGCCGGCGGCGGCCTGGGCCAGAACGGGCGCGGGCGCCAGAAGCGCGGCGGCCAGCGCCAGGGTCTTGAGGGCGGTCTTCATCGGAAAGCTCCAGGCAGTCAGGACACGAGCGGCCAGAGCGAAAGCCCCAGCGCCGCGAGCGCGGCGACGACCGCCACGGTGACGCAAGCCGTCAGCCAAGCGGGAGTTCCCGGCTTTTCCATGACCACCGTCGTCGGACGGGGCGGCTCCTGCACCAGGCGCGACAGGGCGCGGGCGGCGGCCAGGACCTCGTTCAGGGCGTCGCGCGCCTGGGCCTGGGGCCCCAGCTCGCGGCGGATCCAGCGTTCCACCACCGGCTGGGCGGCCTTCCACAGGTCGTGGTCGGGCTGAAGCCGGCGCGCCACCCCTTCGACCGACACCATCGTCTTCTGCAGCAGGATCAGTTCGGGCCGCAGCCGCATGTCGAACAGGGCGGTGATCTCGAACAGCTGGCCCAGCAGCCGGCCCATCGACACCTGGCTGGCGGCGCGGCCGATGACCGGCTCGCCCACCGCCCGCAGCGCCTGGGCGAAGGTCTCGACCGAATGATGCGGCGGCACGTATCCGGCCTCGAAATGGACGCGGGCGATCCGGTCGTAGTCGCGACTGATGAAGCCCCACAGGATTTCCGCCAGATAGCGCCGCTCGGCCGGCCCCAGCCGTCCGACGATGCCGAAGTCGATGGCCGTCAGATGCGCCGGGGCGCTGGCGAACAGATTGCCCTCGTGCAGGTCGGCGTGGAACGCCCCGTGGTCCAGCGCCTGCACCAGGAAGGCGCGCACGACGTTGTCGGCCAGCAGATCGACGTCCAGCCCCGGCAGCTCCGCCAGCGCCGGATCGGTCATCGGCGTGCCTTGCGCCCACTCCAGCGTCAGAACCCGCCGGCCCACCCCGTCCCAGATCACGGCGGGCGCGGACATGTAGCCGTCCTTGGCCATGACCTCGGCCATCTCGCTGGCGGCGGCCGCCTCCAGCCGCATGTCCAGCTCCAGGTCCAGCGAGCGGGCGATCGTCTCGACGAAGGCGGACGGCTCCAGCCGCCGGGCCAGGGGAACCAGCCGCCACACCAGCCGCGCGGCCAGACGCATGGAATCCAGCCCGTCGGCCACGCGCCGTTCGACGCCGGGGCGCAGCACCTTGACCGCCACCTTGCGCCCGTCGGCCAGCCAGGCGGGATGCGCCTGGGCCAGGGACGCCGCCGCCACCGGCTCGCCCAGGTCGGTGAACAGGGCCTCCGCCGGCCGGCCCAGCGAGCGCTCGATCTCGCGGCGCGCCTCGGCCAGCGGAAACGGCGGCAGGGCGTCCTTCAGCCGGCCCAGGTCGCGGGCGAACTGCAGGCCGAAGATGTCGGCGCGGGTGGCCAGCACCTGGCCCAGCTTGATCGCCACCGGCCCCAGGTGCTCGAACGCCTTGCCCAGCCGCTGGCCGGGTCGCCCCTCGCGGCCCGCCCGACCGGAAAACATCTGCACGAAGCGGGCGAACGGCCGCGTCCAGGCCGGCAGCAGCGGCGTGACCTCGCGCGGGACCAGGGCGTCGTGGCGCGCCAGCACCCACAGCCAGGCCAGCAGGCGCAGGAAGGCGCCGACCGGATGGCGCACCGGCTCGGCGACGGGTGCGGGCGGCGGCGTGCGATAGACGGGGCTGCTCAGATCGCCCACCCGTGATGGATGGCCGCGACCCCGCCCGACAGATTGGTCACCGACACGCGGCTGAACCCCGCGTCCTCGACCAGGGCCTTGAACGCCGCCTGGTCGGGAAAACGGCGGATGCTCTCGACCAGATACTGATAGCTGTCGCGATCCTTGGCGACCCACTGGCCGATGCGCGGGATGGCGTGGAAGGACCAGGCGTCATAGGCGCGCCGGATCGGCCCGGTCGTGGGACGCGAGAACTCCAGGCACAGGAAACGCCCGCCCGGCTTCAGCACCCGTCGCGCCTCGGCCAGGGCCTTATCGATATGGGCCACGTTGCGGATGCCGAAACTGATCGAATAGGCGTCGACCGAGGCGTCCGGCAGCGGCAGGGCCATCGCGTCGCCCACCGACCAGCTCATCTCGGGCTCGCCGCCCTTGTGGACGCCCGCCAGGATCATCTCGGCGTTGTAGTCCATCACGATGACCGAGGCGTCCGCCCCGCCGCGCCTGGCCTGCGCCGCGCGCGCCATTTTCGAATAGCGCCGGGCCATGTCGCCGGTGCCGCCCGCCACGTCCAGGATGGTCTCGCCCGGACGCGGGTTCAGCTTGGCCGCCGCCGCGTCCTTCCACAGCCGGTGCACGCCCGCGCTCATCAGGTCGTTCATCAGGTCGTAGTTGGAGGCCACGGAATCGAACACCCCGCGCACCATCTTCACCTTCTCGCGCGCGTCCACGTCGCGAAAGCCGAAGGAGGAGCTGTCGCCCGACGAATGGGGGCGGTTCGGGGCTGCGTCGGTCATGGCGTGGATGTAGCGGCTCGCACGTCCGCCGTCACGCCGCCTTTGGCGTCCGCAGGTCCAGTTCGTCCATCACCGCGCGCATCTGGCCGTAGCAGCCGCAGGCGGCCGCCTTCAGCCCGTTCCGGTCCAACACCCGCACCCAGCCGCGCCCGCGCTCGATCAGGCCCCGATCCTCCAGGCTGCCGCCCACCTCCGAGACCGTGGCGCGGCGCACGCCCAGCATTCCCGCGATGTCGGCCTGGGTCAGTTCGAAACGCGCTTCTCCGGCCCGGTCGTGAAGCGACAGCAGCCAGCGCGCCAGCCGTTCGTCCAGGGCGTGGCGGGCGTTGCAGGCCGCGACCTGCTGCACCTGGGCCATCAGCGCCTCGGTGAAGCGCGCCAGCGCCAGCCTCAGGCTTTCGCTGTCGTCCATGGCGGCCGAGAAGGCGTCGGCCGAACAGCAGGCGGCCTCGCCCGGCAGAAGCGCCACGGCCTGGCTGGCGGCCCGGGCGTTCAAGGGGCCGCAGGTCACGCCGACCACCCCCTCGCGCCCGATCACGGCCGTCTCCACCCGCTTGTCGTCGTCCAGCAGCGTCATCAGGGAGATCACGCCCGTGGTGGGGAACCACACGGCGTCCACGTCCTGCCCCTCGCGGAACAGCACCTGGCCGTGGTCGAAGGCGCGCGTCTCCAGGACCGGCGCAAGGCGCGCGCGGTCGGAGGCCGAAAGGGCGGCGAGCCAGAGATTGGTCATGCGGCGTCCTTCCTGGGTTCCATATGGCGGCGCTTGGGGATGAACGCCGAAGCTTGGCGGGGCGTTCCGGGACCTTTGCGGGGCGATGTCGTGGCGCTTGCGAGGCGTCCGCGGGCGCCCTACGCCAGGGACAAAATGAGGAAACGCGCATGACCGACGCCCGTCTTGACCTTGCCGAAGCCCTGGCCGCCCTGCCCGCCTGGCGCGCCGATGACGGTCCTCGGGAGGCGCTCGTCCGCCGGCTGGTCTTCGCCGACTTCAACGCCGCCTTCGGCTTCATGACGCGCGTGGCCCTGCTGGCCGACAAGATGGACCATCACCCGGAATGGTCGAACGTCTACAATCGCGTCGACGTGCTGCTGACCACCCATGACGCGGACGGCGTGACCCGGCGCGACGTCGAGATGGCCCGCTTCATCGACCAGGTCGCCGAAGCGATGGGAGCCGGCGCATGAGCGCGCCCCGTCCCGGCCGGGTCGCCGGCAAGACCGCCCTGATCACCGGCGCCGCGGGCGGCCTGGGCCAGGCGATGGCCTTCATGCTGGCCCGCGAGGGCGCGACCGTGGCCGTGACCGACATCGAGGGCGACCGCGCCGCCGACCTGGCCGCGCGCCTCAACGCCGCAATCCCCGGCGCCGCCTTCGCCTACGCCCACGACGTGGCGAGCGAGGCGGATTGGGAACGGGTGATCGCCGCCGCCGTCGCCGACCTGGGCGGCCTGTCGGTCCTGATCAACAACGCCGGCGTCGGCGGCCCCCTGGCCTTCGTCGAGCAGGATACGGTCGAGAACTGGCAACGCCAGTACGAGATCAACCTGCGCTCGGTCATGCTGGGCGCCAAGCACGCCATGCCGCATCTGCGCGCCGCCGCGCCCGCCTCGATCGTCAACATCTCCTCGATCGCCGGCCTGGCCGCCGCGCCGGGCATGGGCGCCTACAACGCCACCAAGGCCGGGGTGTGGATGTACACCAAGACCCTGGCGCTGGAGGCCGCCAAGGCCGACTGGAACGTGCGCTGCAACTCGGTCCACCCGGTCTTCATCAGGACGCCGATCCTGGACCCCTTCGTCGCCATGGCCGGCGGCGACGAGGCCAAGGCCCACGAGCGCCTGTCGCGCGGCATCCCGCTGAAGCGAATCGGCGAACCGGACGACGTGGCCTACTGCGTCCTGTACCTGGCCTCCGACGAATCGAAGTTCGTCACCGGCGCCGAGTTCAAGATCGACGGCGGCATGACGGCGCAATAGGTCGCGCGCGACCTATTGCTTCTTTGTTGGCCTACCGCGCTTCGCGCTGCTTGAGGCTGCGACGCCTAGCTTACCGCGCTTGCGCTGCTTGAGGCCGTGAAGGCGCGCCTGTCGCTTATTCGGGATTGAGGCCGCCCGCGCCTTGCTGTAAGCGGCGTCTTCCGGCGTCACCGCCGTGCACGCACCCGTAGCTCAGCTGGATAGAGTACTGCCCTCCGAAGGCAAAGCTAAGTCAAGCGCGCTGTGGGTGAAGGCAAAGAAAATCGAGGGAAACCAAGCGATTGGCGGAACTCGAAGGAAGCAGGAAAACTGCTTCCGTGGTCGCGGAAGCACTGCGGAAGCAAATTGAAGGAGGATATGGAGTACGAACGGCGACAATCGGCAGCGGATTTTTGGCCACCCCGTTTGCATTCGTTCGATTGCTGGATTCTCGATTGACCCTGATCGGTCACGAGCCCTATCTGAATACCGATGCACCCATAGCTCAGCTGGATAGAGCGCACCCCTCCGAAGGGTGAGGTCTCAGGTTCGAATCCTGATGGGTGCGCCATTTCGGTACAGACAATTTACTACGGCGCTTAGAGAGCGACCCTTCCAGCGAGGAAGCGGACCAGCCTGAGCCCGGCGAATAATGCTCCGGTAGATAGCGCAACCGACGCCGCCACATAGATAGCAGCGTAGATCGGCTGCCCCCGCTCCCATAGCAGCGCTGTTTCCAGAGAGAACGTCGAGAAGGTTGTGAATCCACCGATGACGCCTGTTGTCAGGAACAGGCGCGCAGGCTGCGGAAGCCCAGTCTTGATGGCCCAATACTCGACGACCATTCCTACTAGGAAAGATCCGGTAATATTGATGGCAAGCGTGCCAAAGGGAAAGCTCGTGCCGAAACATTTGAGCGCCAGTAGGCTGACGCCGTGACGAGCCATGCCCCCGATACCAGATCCTATGAAGACGAGAAGAAAACCCACGCATGCCTCCCTTAGCGCCCAACGGCGCGAAAGCAGGCGTCATCAGCACCAGCGCGGTTATAAGGGAGACACCATTCCCTTTGAGAAAATATCAGTGCGAGAGGCAGGCGACAACAGGTGGCACCACTCACGCCGCGTTGTGCGCCAGTTTCACTTCGAGGATGCGGACTCCAGCCGGGGTGGTCATAAACTCAATCCGCCAAACCCCAAGGCGCGATGCTGTTGGAAATCGTCTTGGCGATTTTCTGATACGCCTTGTGGCGTGGCGAAGCCGTCCGCCAGACCATGGTCAACTCCCTGACCGGCGCGCCGATTGAGAGCGGTCGCGATACCACCTGCGTCTCCCGCTGGACGTCTGACCGCACATAGAGAGCCGGCAGAAGAGATATTCCCATACCGCAAGTCACCATGAGCCTGAGCGTGTCCAGCGTCGTGCCCGCGTAGTCCGTAGCATGGGCTGCGCCGACCTTATCGCAAAGCCGGGCGATCTGATCGTGAATTCGGTGCCCCCGTTCCATACTCAGAATCGTTTCGCCTGCCAGATTCTTCGGATCAACGGTGTCGAATGCGGCCAGGCGATGATCGGCCTGAACGACAAGGTGCAGGGGCTCACACAGCAAGACGACGCTGGTGAACTCGGGATCGTCCAGTCTTTCGGGAAGCAGCAGCACATCGTGAGCACCATCGGATAATTTGCCCGGCAGATTTTCGAGCCGATCCTCCCTGACCATGATGCGTAAATCGGGGTAAGACTCCCGAAGCTGTGGCACATGACGTGATGGTGTGGACGACCTCCACCTGACCAGCTTTTCTGGGGTGTCGTCATCAGGGACGTCACGTCTAGGAGCGGTATCATGCAGACCATCGCTGTCGTCGGGCTCGATCTGGCGAAGACTGTTTTTCAGGTTCACGGAGTTGGGGCTGACGGCACTGTCGTCGTGAGGCGGCAACTGCGACGCGGCCAGGTCTTGGGCTTCTTCCAGTCGATCGGCCCCTGCCTCGTCGGCATTGAAGCGTGCGCCTCTGCCCATCATTGGGCGCGTGAGCTGATGGCGATCGGCCACGAGGTGCGGCTCATGCCGCCAGCGTATGTGAAGGCCTATGTGAAGCGCGGCAAGACCGACGCCGCCGACGCTGAGGCAATCGCCGAGGCCGTTACACGGCCGACCATGCGGTTCGTGGCCGTGAAGTCCAAGGCGCAGCAGGCTGTGTTGATGCTGCACAAGACCCGGGATCTCCTGGTTCGCCAGAGAACGATGCTGATCAACGCTCTGCGGGGCCACCTCGGAGAGTTCGGCATCATCGCCCCTCAAGGCCCGGCGGGGGTGCAGGCGGCTCTCAGGGCTCTTCGGGAAGAGGAACAGGATCTGCCCGATCTGGCGCGTGCCGCGCTGGGAGGCCTGGCAGACCAGCTTGACCATCTCGGCGCAGAGATCGGACGATTGGAACGCCGGATTCTTGAGTGGCACCGCCAGGATGAGACGAGCCGGCGGCTAGCGACCATCCCGGGCATCGGGCCGATCACCGCCAGCGCCATGGCCGCCAGCGCGCCGGATCCGACGCTGTTCAAATCAGGCCGGCAGTTTGCGGCTTGGTTGGGGCTCACCCCGCGCGCCAACAGTAGTGGCGGAAAGGAACGCCAGGGCGGCATCAGCAAGATGGGCGACAGCTACCTTCGACGCCTTCTGGTCGTTGGGGCGACGGCTGTCCTGCGAATGGCCCGCCAGCGAGGACGCGAGGGCTGGGTGGGCAATCTGCTCGAACGCAAAAAGCCCAAGGTCGCCGCCGTAGCCTTGGCCAACAAGACCGCTCGCATCGCCTGGACCCTGATGGCGCGACAGGAGGACTACAGGCCCATGACGGCATAGAGATCGGCCCGGTCTTCACCAGGGACCGACGCCGCAGACGAAGAGTGGTGAGACGTGATGACGAACCGGCCGCAGCCGGGGACAGGTGAAACCCAGGGGGTCAGAGCGCCTTGAGCGCGTTGACGTGATTAGGGAGCCCGTCCGCGGACTTCATCAAGGCCAGCAGCGCACACAGCTGCATCAACAGGCCGAACACATGACTGCACTCGACCGAGCGCCAACGTCGTTTTCACTCTTGCGTCTGGGAGGTCGTCCACACATGATGACGAACCGGCCGCAGCCGGGGACAGGTGAAACCCAGGGGGTCAGAGCGCCTTGAGCGCGTTGACGTGATTAGGGAGCCCGTCCGCGGACTTCATCAAGGCCAGCAGCGCACACAGCTGCATCAACAGGCCGAACACATGACTGCACTCGACCGAGCGCCAACGTCGTTTTCACTCTTGCGTCTGGGAGGTCGTCCACACATGACGTCCCTGATGACGACACCCCAGAAAAGCTGGTCAGGTGGAGGTCGTCCACACCATCACGTCACACAGCGAGCGAAAGCACATAGCCTCCTACGGTCTGGACCACACCTAATCGCAACGGGCCACGCGGCACGTCCGCTTCATCGTGGCGGGCGATTTCCCGAATGTCCTCGACTTCGGCAACAACGCTTCTCGCGCGTCGCGCGATCTCCGAACCGACGGGTGTCATTAACACTTTGGTCCGCGTGCGCTCTACAAGCTGGACCCCTAGCCGGTTCTCCATCTCCTTGAGCTGCATGCTCAACGTGGGCTGCGTCACGTTGCACGCGTCCGCTGCGCGGCTGAAATTTCCATGGTCGGCTACGGCGATGAGGTATCGCAATTGTTGAACGCTTGGCATGAGACATACTTATAGACGATCTCTATTAGATGCCAAGGAGCTTTCGATTTTCCTTTGGTCGCAATTTGTGGTTCTTGGGGCTCGCTCGCAGGTTCTGCCCGATGAGCGCCAGCCCATGCGTGTTGAGCAGGCAACCCGCCTCGGCAACGAGGCGCTGCCAAACGCGTCACCAAAACGAAACGAGTCTGCGTGTCCCTGATCTCCATTCTTCTACTATCAGCTTTGGGTTCCGTTGCTGCATGGCGGGTGGGGCGGCACGTTTCATCCGGTCTGAAGCACGTCGCTGCACTTCTACCTATCGCCCTTTTTGCCTGCTTCATCTTTCACATTGAGCCGGTGGCCTCCGGCGGGGTCGTCACCGATACGGCCGCATGGGTGCCCTCTTTGGGAATCGACCTGGCTTTCAGGCTGGACGGATTTTCGCTTCTGTTCGCTCTCCTGATTACCGGCATCGGCTCGCTCGTGACGATCTATGCCACGAGCTATTTTTCTGAGGCCGATGCACGCGAGCGCGCCCGCTTCGTCTTCCTGATCCATCTGTTTATGACAGCGATGCTCGGGACGGTGCTGTCGGACAACCTCATTGTCATGTTCGTGTTCTGGGAAGCGACAAGCCTGACCTCCTTCATGCTGATCGGCTTCGAGACCGCGAAGACGGAGGCCCGCCGCGCCGCGTTGCAGTCGCTGCTCATTACCTGTGGCGGCGGGCTGGCGCTGCTCGGCGCGATCCTGCTCATCGGCATGGAGCTTGGCTCATTTTCGTTGGCCGCCATCACCGCCCGGGCGCCGGAACTTGTCGCAAGCCCGTTGCTGCCGGCCGTGATCGTCCTGCTTCTGATCGGGACATTCACCAAGTCGGCGCAGTTTCCCTTTCACTTCTGGCTCCCGAAGGCCATGGCCGCACCGACGCCGGCCTCGGCCTATCTGCACTCTGCGACCATGGTGAAGCTGGGCGTCTATCTGCTTGCCCGCTTCGACGGCATCTTTGCCGGCGTCCCGGCCTACGGGGTGATCCTCGTCACCTTCGGCCTGCTCACCATGTCGATAGCGGCCTTCAACGCGATCCGCGCGACTGGCTATAAGGCCATTCTGGCGCAATCGACCGTGGCCTCGCTCGGTATTCTGGTGATGCTGATCGGCCTCGATGGTCCTGTGTCGTCCGTAGCGGTCATCGGCTTCATTCTATCCCACGCCCTCTACAAGGCGGCGCTGTTCTTCTGCGCGGGCACAGCTATCCACGCCACTCACATCACCGAGTTGCGCAAGCTCGGCGGTCTCGCCAAGCATCTGCCGTTCACGGCGGCAGCGGCGGTTCTGGCAAGTCTGTCCATGGCCGGACTGCCGCCCTTTGTGGGCTTCATCGCCAAGGAATACCTGTTTGAAGCGCAGCTCCAGAGCAGTTGGAGCGCGATCGCCGTGATCGTCGCCGTGCTGGTCAACGGCGTCATGGTTGCCGTCGCCGGTGCGGTGTCGCTTCGCCCCTTCTTCCGGGGGCGCGGCAAGATCGAGCATGTGCATCATGGGGAGACGCCCGGCCTTCTGATCGGGCCGATGCTGCTGGCTATCCTCGGCGTCGTATTCGGCATCGCACCGCACCTGATCGTGGACAACCTGATCGCTCCTGCGGCCGGTGCCCTGCGCGGTTCACCTGTCCAGGTTTCATTTTCGCTATGGCACGGCCTGACCCCGATGCTGGGTCTGAGCGCTGCCGTGGTGATCCTCGGTATCGCGCTGATGTGGAAGTGGAATGAGTTTCATCGCGCCATTGGTCAGATGAGGCTCGTCCAGAAAATCGATGCCGACCGGGCCTATTATCGGGTTGTAGATAGGGTGCTGGGGACAGCACGCGCCACAACCCGATGGCTCCAGAACGGGGATCAACGGCGATACACCCTAACCGTGGCATCGTCGCTGCTGATCGTGGCCGGTTATGCCCTTGTGACAGGGGGACCGCTGAACCTGACGTGGAGCGGCGGGGAAATCCTCCCGTTTCCGGCCATCATCCTGATTCTGGCGATAGTAGGATGTGTCGTAGCCATTAGATCGACCTCTCTGGTCACGGGGCTCGTCGGCATCGGCATTGTCGGCTACGGCTCGGCGCTGCTCTTTCTCGCCAACGGAGCACCCGATCTGGCGCTCACCCAATTCGCGGTCGAGACCCTTGTGCTGGTCGTGCTGATGGCCGTTCTCGTGCGCTTGCCGACCGATGCGCCCAAAACGCGATCGCCAAGGGAAAGCCGGATCGATGCGGGCATTGCAACTATCTTTGGCTTCCTCGTCTTCGGCGGCCTTGCAACCATGACGGCCCAGCCGTTCGACACCCGCCTGTCCGATTTCTATGGCGCGACCAGCTATCTCGAAGCGCGGGGGCACAACGTCGTCAACGTCATCATCGTTGATTACCGCGCCTTCGATACCGTCGGGGAGGTTGCCGTTGTGGCCTTCGCCACCCTTGCGGTTTGGGCGCTGCTCAAGCGCCGCCGTGCCGGAAAGGGGAGCTGACCATGCGCTCGGTGATCTTCTCCGCCATGGCCAGGGCGTTCTTCTGGATCATGCTGGCCGTCTCGGTGCTGATCCTTCTGCGAGGCCACGACCAGCCCGGAGGCGGCTTCGTCGGCGGCCTGGTCGCCGCCATGGCGATCGGTGTCGTGGCGCTTGCCGATGGCGTCGCCGCCGCCCGCCGTCGTCTCGTCGCACAACCTGTCGTCCTGCTCGGTCTTGGAGGGCTGCTGACCATCGTCAGCGGCATCCCGGGCTTTGTCGCGGGCGGGGGGTTTCTCGCGCATCAATGGCTCATCTTCGACAACGGATTCAAGCTCGGCACGACCATGGTGTTCGACCTCGGCGTCTATCTCGTCGTGTTGGGCGGGATGCTGTCCCTTGTCTTCCGCCTCTACGAGGATGCGCCATGAACCTGATCTATTCCGCCGGCTTCGCCGCCATCATGGCTTGCGGTGTTTACCTCCTGCTGTCCCGGCACGTCATGCGCATCGTGTATGGCGTGATCCTGATCTCGGCCTCGGTCAACCTCGTCCTCTTCCTCTCGGGCAGGATCGGCCCTAATCCGCCCCCCGTGATCCCGTCCGGAGAGACGGTCCTTTCTGCCGGGGCCGCCAATCCGCTGCCCCAAGCGCTGGTGCTGACGGCCATCGTCATCGGCTTTTCGCTGGTCGCCTTTGCTGTGGCGCTGGCGCTCCAGACCTTTCGAACCATTGGAACGCTGGACAGTCGGAAGCTGAACCAGGCGGAAGCGCTGGGCTCGCCCTATGAGGAGGGCAAGAGCCAATGATCGGGTTCATCACGTCAAATGTCATCCTCTGGCCGATTGTCGTGCCGCTCACCGGCGCGATGCTTGCGATGCTGTTTTGGTCATCGCCGGCCGCACAGCGTATCGTCACGGCCGCCGCATTGGCGGCGATGCTGGCGGCCGCTCTGCTCCTGCTCAACCGCGTCCTCTCCGATGGGCAGATCGCGTTGACCTTCGGGGGCTGGGCTCCCCCCTTCGGCATCAGCTTCGTCGCCGATCGACTTGGAACGGCCATGGTGATGGTGACGGCGTTGCTCGCCGCTGCGGTCATGCTGTTCGGTCGCGCCGATATTCGGGGCCGTCAGGAGCGCTCGGGGTTCCATCCCCTCATGCTCGGCATGCTCGCCTCGATCAACGGCGCATTCCTCACCGGAGATCTCTTCAATCTCTATGTCTGGTTCGAGATCATGCTCATCACGGCGATGGGCCTGCTGGTCATCGACCGGACCCGCGCGCAACTGGATGGCACGATCAAATATGCGGTGCTGAACCTCTTCAGCACATTGCTGTTCCTGCTGGCCATCGCCATCGTTTACGGGGTTACGGGAACGCTCAACATGGCGGACCTGTCCGTTGTCCTTGGTCAGACGCAGGACAATAACGCGCTAGCCCTGGCCGCCGCCCTGTTCCTCGTCGGCTTCGGCATCAAGGCGGGCTACTTCCCGCTCTTCTTCTGGCTTCCCGGCTCCTATCACACGGCCTCGATGACGGTAGCCGCGATCTTCGCGGGCCTGCTGACCAAGGTGGGCGTTTACGCGACCTTCCGCATTTTCTCGCTGTTCTTCGAAGGCGGCGAGGCCATGCGGGACGTGATGGCGATCATGGCGGCCGGCACCATGCTGTTCGGGGTGTTCGGTGCCGCCGTGCAGTGGGACGTTCGCCGCATCCTCTCATTCCACATCATCAGCCAGATTGGCTACATGCTGCTCGGCCTTGCGCTTGGAACCCCGGCCGCGCTGGGCGGTGCGGCCTTCTACATCGTCCATCACATCATCGTTAAGGCCAATCTGTTCCTGATCGCCGGAGCCATCTATCGCGCCAGCGGAACCTTCGACCTGCGCAAGTCGGGCGGCCTGATGGCGAGCCATCCGATGCTGGCCCTGCTGTTCTCAATTCCTGCCTTGTCCCTCGCCGGCATCCCGCCCCTGTCGGGATTTTGGGCCAAGGTCATGGTCATCGACGCCTCCTTTCAGGCTGGCGCCGGCTGGCTGGCGGCCGTTGGGCTGTTCGTCGGCCTGCTGACGATCTTCTCCATGAGCAAAATCTGGATCGAAGCGTTCTGGAAGCCCGCACCGTTGGGCCGCACCAGGCCCCGACCGGTGCCTGCCGTCATGCTGGTGTCCATCGCGACCCTTGGCGCGATCACTGTCTGGATCGGCCTGCAACCCGAGCCTTTGGTGAACTATGCCCTTGCGACAGGAGAAAGCCTTCTGGATCGGAGCGCGTATGTCCGGGCCACCTTTGCCGGCACCACGGGAGAACTGCCATGATAGGGCGCATCATCAGGCGGTGGTGGCTCGTCGCACTTCTGGCGCTCGTCTTTCTACGCGAGCTGGCCAAGTCGTCTTGGGCCGTGGCGAGAGCGGCCTTCGCCGTCGAGCAGCGGAACACACCCGCAATCATCGCTGTCCCGATCGGCCTTAGAACCGATTTCGGTATCGCGATGCTTGCCAATCTCGTGTCGCTGACGCCGGGCACGACCTCCCTTCATGTCAGCGATGATCGCAAGATTCTCTACGTCCATTGCCTCGACGCGCCAGTGGTCGACGAGATCGTGGCCGATATCAAGGACACGTTCGAGCGGCGCATAGCGGAGATTGAAGCATGATCGCGAATCTCGACCTTCTTCTTTCTCAAATCGCGGCGGGCCTGCTCGTCGTCCTGCTCGTCCCTTTGACGATGACCTTGCTGCGGATGCTGCGAGGGCCGAGCTATGCCGACCGCTTTGTCGCGCTTGATATGCTTACGGGCCTCGCTGTTGCCATGGGCGCATTGACCATGGCCGCCACCGGGCGTCGCGAGTTTCTCGACGTGGCGCTTGGTTTGGCGATCTTCGGGTTTGTAGGCACCTGCGCTCTTGCGGCGTTTTTGGAGCACAAGGGAGGCGGCAAATCATGACTCTTATCCTCGCCATGGTCGGGATCGTGCTGAAGCTCGCAGGCGTCGTTTTCCTGTTCGCCGCTGCTTTGGGTGTGCTGCGCTTCAAGGATGTTTTGCAGCGTATGCACGCCGCCACCAAAGCAGGCACGATAGGCGCGGGCCTGGTGATCCTGGGTTCGCTTGCCAATGCGTCGGACATGGAAACCATCGTCATCGGCCTGCTGGCAATCGCGTTTCTGCTGTTTACCGCACCCGTTGCTGGGCATTTACTCGGTCGAGCTGCGTACACTTCGGGGGCACCACTTCAGGGCCTCGCCTCAGAACATGCCTTAACTGGGGTTCTTCAGCGCATAGCGAAGCGGCGGGGCGATGAGGCACAATCGACCCACTTGGCGCAGCCCGATTCATGATGATCAGGTTTACGGTGTGACTTAGCCATGGCGAAGGTGTCAATCCACGCCATCGAGCTTCGCCATCTCCGCTACTTCGTGGCTGCCGCCGAGTATGGCAGCTTTCGAAAAGCTGGTGCGAGCATAGGCATTCAGCAATCTGCTCTCAGCCGTCGTATTCGCGATCTGGAATATCATCTCGGAGCGGCGCTATTCCACCGTCATAGCGGTGGGGTTACCCTCACGTTCGCCGGTCAGCAATTTCTTCGCCGTGCCCGGCAGATTTTGCGGAATGTCGGTGAGGGGTTGCACGATATCGCCTCTATCGGTCGCTCAGAGCATGGCCGTGTCAAGATCGGCATCTACTCCTCGATTGCCTCGGGCTTTCTAGCGGAGTTACTGCAGCGATATGCCGACGGTCATCCGAAGGTCCAGCTCGATCTGATTGATGACAATCCAGCCGAGCATGTTGCAGCCATTCGCCAGCTTCGCATCGACGTCGCGTTCGTCACCGGCGAGCGGACTTGGTCAGGTTGTCAATCAGCGCGGCTGTGGTCAGAGCGAGTTTTCGCAGTTCTCCCGACGAGTCATTTCCTGGCCGAAGAGGCGGAGGTCCGATGGGAGCAGCTCGCTGAGGAAATGTTTATCATCAACGACATGGCACCCGGCCAGGAAATCCATGACTATCTGATCCAAAGCCTCGCGGCATTCGGTCATCACCCGTCAATCAGGACACAGCGCGTCGGCAGGGAAAACCTGTTGTCGTTGGTCGCGCTAAACTGCGGCATCACCATAGTCAGTGAGGCCATGACCGCTGCGGCTTTTCCAAACATCTTGTATCGCCCCATCGCCGGAGAGATTCTGCCCTTTGGCGCCGTTTGGTCGGACAAGAACGAAAATCCCGCCCTACGTCGACTGCTGGATCTTGCTATGTCTATGGCAAGATTGCACGGAGCAAACTCGCTCACTCTGCCGAGCGAGACGATTGAACCGAGCGCCGCAGCCTCGCGAATCCCCGATCGGTTGCAATGAAACGCTCCAGCATGGGCACGATTAACTTCATGGGATCGCTGATATTCCGGCCAGTCTCCTGCCCGAGAGCGTCAGCATAGGCAAGAAGATCGCGGTGAAGAGTGGCCGGGAGTTCCACGGTCGTCTTTACGGGCTTTTCTTCGACAATCGCTCCCAATTTCAACTTCGCCATATCAGCCTCTGTAAGGTTCGAGTACTAAGTCGCGTGTGACGATGACCCGGACGGGATAACCGGGGCGGATCGTCAACGTGGGCGCGATCTGCAGTTGACGCCGAATAATTTGCTGGCCTGCATCATTGATCGTGTCTTGCGCCCCATCGCGGATCGCGCGGATCAGGCGGTCTTCATCGCTAACGGCACGTTGCGAGCCGACGGCCAGCAAGGTCGAGAGGCCTACGGCTTTCGCTAGATCCCACCAGTGATAGTCGACGCCATCCTGGAGGCCGGCATACCCTTGGGTATCGGCGCCCGGTTGCCTCTCCAAAACGATCGAACGGCCGTTCGGAAGGATCAGCCTGTTCCAGACGAGAAGAACACGGCGTTGCCCAAAGCCGACGTCGTTGCTGTATTCCCCGATAATTCGTGTCCCCTGGGGCACGATGAGCACGCGACCGGTAGGGCTATCGTAGATATTTTCCGTCACCTGCGCGGTAATCTGTCCGGGCAGATCGGAGCGTATGCCCGTGATCAGTGCGGCGGGGATGACGGCACCGGCCTGAAGAACGTAGGGAGAGGCGGGAGCCACTACACGATCGGCCGATACGGTGCGGCGATCGACCGGACCATTCAGGAATGCGAGCTGACGTTCCTGAGCCGTTCGTGCTGCGCCAGGCATTTCGAGACTAGGCATACCAAGCGTCGCCGTTTCCGCAGGCGCGGTGGTAGCTCCAGGCCCGGTTTGAAAAAAGACTCGGCTGATGCGCGCCGCTTCCATTTCCGCCAGTCGACGTTGTTCCTCCGGATCGGGTTGGGGCGACGCCACGGGCGGGGGAACGACGGGTTGACCACGATTTTGCGCATCGAGGATCGGGCGGCCGAGATCGCCAGGGAGCGGCGGACCGAGAACAGGGCCAGAATAATCCCGCGGAAGGCCTGCGAGGCCGTCGGCAGTCGGACGGTTCTCGGTCGAGTAAAGTTCCCGATCGCTGTCGCCAGCGTCGCGCGTCTGCAACGCATAGATCAGGGCACCGCCGATGCCGACGCTGACGATAAGTCCGGCGGTCGCGAGCACCTTGCGGGAGAGACGAGTTATGCGTGGCGGTTCAGCGCGTAGGCGCATGGGTTCAGCCGATTCAGCGGTCGCTCCTGTCAGCGCTTCGTCCCTATTCGTTTCATTGTTGCTCACGATGCGGGCCTCCCGTCGGTGCGGACGATCCTGACGGTTTGCTGGCGATCGCCGCCTCCGAGGCGCAGCTCGGCGGCGGCGAAGATCCGGTCTACGATCAGGATGTTCTGGTAAATTCGACTGTTGACGATCTGAGGTTCGCCGTCCGAGCCAAGGACGAAGATGGGCGGCATTTCGCCTTGGGCGATGCCGCGTGGAAACTCCACATAGACCCGCCGGCCATCGTCATAGACGGAGACCGGCCGCCAGGGCGGCGTGTCGCCGGTCAACCCATAGCGATACCGCCGCTGCGATGCCGCAGGAATGACGGGCGTTGCCGGAATATTCAGACGCTGGGAGGCCGGCAGCTTGGGATAGGCCCAAGCTATCGCCGGCATGTAAGGTGTTTCGGCGGCGCGCAGCTCGATCATGTATATGCGCCGGTCGGTCGTAATCACCAGATTGGTCGAGATGCCGGTCCTTGTGGGCTTCACCAGCACATGGACACGCCGGGTAATGCCCGATCCGCTTTCGGTGTCGCCGATGATCCAACGCGCTGTATCGCCAGCAGCGATCGGACCGGCGCCGGTGAGGCGTTCGCCTGGCTCGAGCGCGATGTTCGTGATCTGGCCCGGCGAGGCATACACCTGATAGAGGGCACCTTCGCTCCATGGATAAATCTGAATGGAGTTGTAGTAGCCTTCGCGTCGGGGCTCGATCCGCGCCGCGGCATTGGCGTTTCCGACGCGTCCAGTGGGTGAATTCGCGGCGGTCCCACCGCGCGCCGGCACCCAGGCCGGCGGTATGTGCAATGGACGCGGTCGTTCTTCAACGACAGGCGCTGGCGCAGCCGGTAGAGGCGGCACGCTTTCGTCGTAGCTGATCTGCGACGGCTTGGTGGTCGCGCATCCCGCCAGCGTGGTGGCGGAAAGAAGCGCAAGCACCAAGGCGGATTTACGGAAAGCCGGAGTGCCGGCTTTGCTGAGAGCCGGACTCATTGCGACATCTCCCGCGACCAGTTGATGGCGTTGACGTAGATTCCTAACGGATTGGCGCGCAGCCGTTCGGCGTCGCGCGGGGGCTGGATCACGATGGTGAGGATCGCGGTCCAGCGCTCGGTCGTGGCGAGCTGGCCGTTCTCGTAGCGCCTCTCTGTCCAGGCCACGCGGAAAGAGTCCGGCGAAGCGCGAATGACGCTCGACACTTCCACCGCGATCTGCTGCCGCCCGACTTTGGTGAACGGGTCATTGGCGCGGGCGTAGTCGTTGAGGGCGGCTGCGCCACGGTCTGTCGTCCATTCGTAGGCGCGAAGCCAATTCTGACGGACAATGATCGCGTCGGCCGGGATGGCGCGAACCTGCTCAATGAAGCGGCCGAGATGGAAGGCAATCTGCGGATCGGTCGGCCGATAATCGGCCACGGCGGGGGCGACGCTCTGGGCCTGGCCGAAACGATCGACCTGAACGACCCAGGGCACCACAGTGCCGCGCGCCGATTGCAAGACCAGTGCCGTGGCGAAACCCGCGGACAGGATCAGCGAGCCAAAGGCCATAGCGCGCCAGTTCCTGGCCTGCACACGGGCGGAGCCGATGCGGTCGTCCCAGACTTGTGCAGCCTTCTGATAGGGCGTCACCGGCTCGGGCGACTTGCCGTAGTGGGTTGTGGGGCGTTTGAACAAGCTCATTAGCGGTCACTTTCGGAGAGGTTGACGGAAGAGCCGCCGCCGTGGCTGTCGCCGGCGCGAACGGCATGAGCGGCGACTGTTGCGCCGTGCCCGATTGAACGGCTGCGCTGCATGCGCCTGGCCCAGGCGGGAGGACCTTCGCGGGAGCCGGCCGAACTGTCGGCAGCAGGTTCCCCGCCGATGGTCCCTTTGGTTGAGGAACCGCCCGTGGCCCCGAAGCCGGCCTTGGCGCCGTCGGAGAAGCTGGATTTCATGCTGTCGGCGGCGCGCGAGGTGGCGCGCTTCAGCGGGGAGACGGTCGCCGCGCTCGCAGCGCGGGCGACGCCGCCGAGACCGGATGCGACGCCCGCCGCGCCGGACTGGCCCAGGGAACCGAGGCTGTACGCGGCGCTCGCACCACCCGCGGCTGCGGCGCCTCCGCGGGCGACAGCAGCGCCGCCAGAGAGCGCCGCCGCGCTTCCCTTTACGGCCAGGCCGGCGGCGCCACCTGCGGCAAGCGCCGCCCCGCCGACCGCAAGGCCGGTACCAACGGCGGCGCCGGCGCTGAGCTGCGGCCCGCCCTGAACCAAGCCGGCGGCGATGCCGGGACCGAAGATGCCGAGACCCAGCAGGGAAAGCGCAGCCAGCACGACAGCCATGGCGTCGTCGATCGTCGGCGTCTGGCCTCCGAATCCGGTCGTGAACTGTGAAAACAGTGTCGAGCCGATGCCGATGATAACGGCGAGAACCAACACCTTGATGCCGGAGGAGACGACGTTGCCCAGCACGCGCTCGGCCATGAACGCGGTCTTTCCGAAGAGCCCAAAGGGGATCAGAACAAAGCCGGCAAGCGTCGTCAGCTTGAACTCGATCAACGTGACGAAGAGCTGGATGGCGAGAATGAAGAAGGCGAGGATGACCAGCGCCCAGGCGAAGAGCAGACACGCGATCTGGATGAAATTCTCGAAAAAGCTGATCCATCCCATCAGATCGGAGATGGACTCCAGCAGCGGCCGTGCCGCATCCAGCCCGGTTTGAGCGACCTTTCCGGGCCGCATCAGATCCTGAGCCGTGAAGCTCGTGCCCGATCCCTTCAGGCCGAGGCCGGCGAAGGATTCGAAAATGATTCTGGCGAGGTTGTTCCAGTTGCCGATGATGTAGGCGAAGGCGCCGACGAAGAGGGTCTTCTTGACGAGCCGCGCGATGATGTCGTCGTCAGCGCCCCAGCTCCAGAACAACGCGGCGAGCGTCACATCGATCACTATGAGCGTGGTCGCAATGAAGGCGACCTCGCCACCAAGCAATCCGAAGCCGCTGTCGATATAGGAGGTGAAGACCCCCAGGAAATTGTCGATGACGCCTGAGCCGCCCATGATTCAGCGCCCTTCCTGAGGCTGGGGCGCCGGGGGCGTCGCACGCCCGAGGAAGCGGTCGCGGGTTTCCGCCCAGACGCGCATGCAGGCCGGATCGCTGGCAGCCTCTTGGCCAAGCTGCTGGCACCGGCGCTGCGCATCCCGAAGCGGATCTCGCATCGCCTGAACCGGCCTGACCGGCTGCTGCGACGGAAGTGGTTCCTTTCGGGTCATCTCGATCGCTGTCGCCGTGATGGCGATGGCGACGAAGACGACTGCGCCCAGCCGGGCCAGCATCTTGCCGTCCATGGCTACGCCCTCAGTTGCCGTTGCCGTACATCCGGGCATTGCCCGGCTGATAGCCGGCACCGGGCGTCAGGAAGCGACGGCGCTGTTCGCGTCCCTGCTCGGCAGCGGCCCCACGCTCGGCCTCGGTCAACGCACCCGACCGGCCGTTGGCCGAGATCAGCGCGATCAGATCCGAGAGCTGTTGCGACTGGAGTGCGAGGAGCTGGTTGCCGGCCTGCGTCGCCTGCAGCGCTCCCGTCGCGCCCTGACTCTGGCCGACAAGGGAGGACATCTCGGCGCGGTTGGTGTCGATATTGGTGACGACGCCGGCCTGCACGCGCATGGCGTCCTGGAGACCGCCGACCGTATTCTGCCAGCGCGTGCGGGCGCCGGAGATCAGTTCGGCATCCGTAGCCGAGAGCGAAGCCCGGCCATATTGCTGCTGAAACATCCGGTCGACATTCTGGACGTCGAAGGCGATGTTCTGCGCCTGCTGCAAGAGCTGCTGCGTGCGTTGGACGTTCTGCTGAAGCTGCTGCAGCGACGAGTATGGAAGGCTGGCGAGGTTGCGCGCTTGGTTGATGAGGCCCTGCGCCTCGTTCTGAAGCGAGCGTATCTGATTGTTGATCTGTTCGAGCGAGCGCGCCGCCGTCAGGACGTTCTGAGCGTAATTGGTGGGATCATAGACCACCCACTGCGCCGCGGCCGGCGGCGACAGCATAGGCGCCATAGCGATCGGCATTGCCAACAGGGTTGCGGCGAGCCGAAGCGCGCGGCGGGGGGAACGATGGGTCGTCATGGTCAAGCCTCCTTCTCGGGCTGCGTGGGGATGAGGTTGGTGAGGTCGGGAATGAGATCGGCCGCCCAATCGACACCGCGCAGACGCAGCCAGGCCGCGAGGAAGCCCTCGCGACCATGCTCGGCCACGGTGCGTGCGATCAGCGATTGATCCGTCTTGGAGGAGGCGGCAGCGAACGCGAGGCCGACTTCAGAAAGCCCCAATTCGAAAAGTCGGTTGCCGCGGCGCGACTGACAGTAATAGTCCCGCTTGGGCGTCGCCCTGGCCAATATCTCGATCTGTCTGTCATTCAGACCGAAGCGGCGGTAGATCGCCGTGATCTGCGGCTCGATCGCGCGCTCGTTCGGCAGGAGCAGCCGCGTCGGACAGCTCTCGATAATGGCCGGTGCGATCCCACTGTTGTCGATGTCGCTAAGCGACTGGGTGGCGAAGATGACACTGGCGTTCTTCTTGCGCAGGGTTTTCAGCCATTCACGGAGCTGGCCCGCGAAGGCGTCGTCATCAAGGGCCAGCCAGCCTTCGTCGATGATGAGAAGCGTCGGCGAACCATCGAGACGATCGCCGATGCGGTGAAAGAGGTAGGACAGGACGGCCGGAGCTGCGCCTGTCCCGACGAGGCCTTCGATCTCGAACGCCTGGACGGATGCCGCTCCGAGATGCTCGACCTCGGCATCGAGCAACCGGCCGTAGGGACCACCGACGCAATAGGGGCGAAGCGCCTGCTTCAGATCGTTCGATTGCAACAGGACCGTCAGGCCTGTGATCGTGCGCTCTTCGGCGGGCGCGGAGGCCAGCGAGGTGAGCGCGGTCCACAGGTGTTCCTTCACCTCTGGCGTGATCGGCACGCCTTCGCGCGTAAGGATCGATGTCAGCCAATCGGCCGCCCAGGCGCGCTCCGGGATGTCATCGACGCGCGCCAGAGGTTGCAACGAAACGGAGGACTCGACGCCGTCAGTGAGGTCGCCGCCGAGGTCGTGCCAGTCTCCGCCCATGGCGAGCGCGGCCGCCCGGATCGAGCCGCCGAAATCGAAGGCGAAGACCTGGGAGCCCTCGTAGCGACGGAATTGCAACGCCATGATGGCGAGCAGAACCGACTTGCCGGCGCCGGTTGGTCCGACCACCAGCGTGTGGCCGACGTCGCCGACATGAAGCGAAAACCGGAACGGGGTGCTTCCCTCGGTCTTGCCGTAAAGCAAGGGGGGCGACCCGAAGTGCTCGTCCCGTTCCGGCCCCGCCCACACCGCTGAAAGCGGGATGATGTGGGCGAGATTGAGCGTCGAGATGGGGGGCTGGCGGACATTGGCGTAGACATGTCCCGGCAGGGAGCCCAGCCATGCATCGACGGCGTTGATGGTCTCGGCCATGCAGGTGAAATCCCGGCCCTGGATGACCTTTTCGACGAGACGCAGCTTCTCGTCGGCAATTCGGGGGTCATCGTCCCAGACGGCGACCGTGGCGGTGACATAGGCTTGGCCAGCATAGTCTGCGCCCAGTTCCTGAAGAGCGAGATCCGCATCCGCGGCCTTGTTCGCGGCGTCGGTGTCCACGAGGGCGGAAGCCTCATTGGTCATGACCTCTTTCAGGATCGCCGCGATGGACTTGCGCTTGGCGAACCATTGCCGACGAATCTTGGTCAGCAGCTTGGTCGCGTCGGTCTTGTCGAGCAGGATCGCGCGCGTCGACCAGCGGTAGGGAAAAGCCAGACGGTTGAGATCGTCGAGAATTCCGGGCGTGGTGGCAGTCGGGAATCCGACGACCGTCAGGATGCGCAGATGCGCGGTCCCCAGGCGAGGCTCGAGGCCGCCTGTCAAAGCTTGATCCGCGAGCAGCGAGTCGAGATAGATTGGGGTCTCGGGCACCCGCACCCGATGGCGCTTCGTCGAGACCGCCGAATGCAGGTAGGTCAAGGTCTCGGCGCTGTCGAGCCAGGCGCATTCGGGCATGAAGCCGTCGAGAAGCGCGATAACGCGATCGGTCCGATCGACAAAGCTGTTGAGGACCTCATGGGGGTCGAGACCGCCGCGGTCGCGTCCCTCGTAGAGCCACGCTTCCGTGCGAGCCGCATCCTCGGCCGGCGGCAGATAGGCGATGGTGAGGAAATAGCCTGAGATGTAGTGCGCGCCGGCTTCCTCGAAGTCGGCCTTGCGCTCGGCGTCGAGCAGACCAGACGCGGCATCGGGGAACAGGCTTTGAGGATAGGTCGAGGCTTCGTGACGCTGTGCTTCAACGAAGATCGCCCAGCCCGACCCAAGCCGACGGAAAGCGTTATTGAGACGGCCAGCCACCGCGACCAGCTCGGCAGCAACGGCGGAGTCCAAATCCGGCCCACGAAATCGAGCTGTGCGCTGGAAAGAGCCGTCCTTGTTGAGGACAACGCCCTCGGCGACGAGCCCGACCCAGGGCAGGAAGTCGGCCAGACGTGCGGCGGTCCGGCGATATTCAGCGAGGTTCATCATTCGGCGCGCTCCTCAGACCGCCAGATGGCCAGGGATGCGCAGGTGCCGTCGGCCGACCTCCACGAAGAGCGGATCGCGTTTGGCCGCCCACACGGCGGCGAAATGCCCGATCGCCCAGATCGCGAGCCCGACCAGCCAGAGGCGAAGGCCGAGACCCACGGCACCGGCGAGGGTGCCGTTCATGATGGCGATGGAACGAGGGGCGCCGCCGAGCAGGATATGCTCGGTCAACGCCCGGTGCACCGGAACGGTGAAGCCCGGGACCTCGGCGAGTTGTTCGAGGCCAGCCGCCATCAGACGAGCGCTCCGCCGCCGAATGAGAAGAAAGAGAGGAAGAACGAACTGGCGGCGAAGGCGATCGACAAGCCGAAGACGATCTGGATGAGGCGACGGAAGCCGCCGGACGTGTCACCGAACGCCAGGGTGAGCCCGGTGACGATGATGATGATCACGGCGATGATCTTGGCGACGGGGCCCTCGATCGATTGCAGGATGGATTGCAAAGGCGCCTCCCACGGCATGGAAGAACCGGAGGCGTGGGCGGCGGTAGAAAAGAGGATGCTGACGGATATGGTGGCTGCCGAGGTCGCAAGGACGTGGCAGCCGCGCGCGAGCGTGCGAATCATGAAGGTTCTCCTGTGCTGGGAGTCGCGGGGGTGATGCGGTAGTCGCCGTCGGGGCCGAGCCCTTCGACGCGGGCGAGATCCGCCAGTCGGCGCGCGGACCCACGGCCGGAGAGGACGGCCACGAGGTCGATCGTTTCGGCGATCAGTGCGCGCGGCACCGTGATCACCGCTTCCTGGATGAGCTGTTCGAGGCGACGCAGCGCGCCGATGCCCGAGCCGGCGTGGATGGTCCCGATTCCTCCGGGGTGGCCGGTGCCCCAAGCTTTGAGGAGGTCGAGCGCCTCGGAGCCTCGGACCTCGCCGATCGGTATGCGGTCGGGCCGAAGGCGGAGGGACGACCGGACCAGTTCCGAGAGCGTCGCCACGCCGTCTTTCGTGCGCATGGCGACGAGGTTGGGCGCGGCGCATTGCAGCTCGCGTGTGTCCTCGATGATGACCACCCGGTCGGCGGTCTTGGCGACCTCGGCCAAGAGGGCGTTGGTCAGTGTCGTCTTGCCTGTCGAGGTTCCTCCGGCGACGAGGATGTTGGCGCGGGAGGCGACAGCCTGGCGAAGGATGACCGCCTGATCGGTAGTCATGATGTTGGCGGCCACATAATCGTCGAGGCTGAAGACGGCGACGGCCGGCTTACGGATGGCGAAGGCGGGAGCGGCGACGACAGGTGGCAGGAGGCCTTCGAAGCGCTCGCCGCTGTCCGGCAGTTCGGCGGAGACGCGCGGGCTGCGTGGATGCACCTCGGCGCCGACATGGTGGGCCACGAGCCGGACGATACGTTCGCCGTCAGCGGGGGAGAGACGCTCCCCCGTGTCGGAGAGACCCTCCGACAGACGATCCACCCAAAGGCGACCATCGGGGTTCAGCATCACCTCGACGACGGCGGGGTCTTCGAGGAACCGCGTGATCGAGGGACCAAGCGCGGTGCGCAGCATGCGCGCGCCGCGAACAAATGCCTCAGGTTTGAGGTCTGTGGTGGTCATCTCAGCCCCGCTTCTTGACGGGGCGAAAAGTCGATCCCCGGATCGGGGTCGATTAAAGGAGCCTGAAATCAGGCCGATTCAACAAGTATCGGTCGTAGTAGTAGTGTGGCGTGCAAATACAGGAGAACGGCGGTTCGAGCCGATGGAACTCTACACCTGATCCTCTGCTTTGCCGCTCCCAGCTTTTGACGAATCGCCGTCGACATCTTCTGAAATCTCTTGGCGGAGCTTGGGACCCTGAGCCAGTCGCCGGCCTAGCGCCGCCACAAAGCGCTCGTAGCGCTCTCCCGCCTTGGCGCGCGCCGCCTGGGCCGCCGGTTCCGGAAGCGCCGGCGTGCTGTTGATCCAGAAGCGTATGAAGACGGCGAGCGTCTCCACCGAGATGCCGACGTCGCGTTCTATGCGGGTCATGCGGCGGTCAAGCTGATCAAGACGTCTGGCGACAATCGCCTCACGACGCTCCGCGTCGTCCGGCGACAGGAATGACGCGAGTGCCGCTTCAGCGACAAGGGATAGGGATTGTTCTCGTCGCGCCGCATAGTCCGACAGCATCGCCATGATCTCGGGGTCGAGATAGACGGAGATCTGGGTCTTTTTCTTTCGTCCGGTCACGAGATCACAACTCCATGCCGTCATTGGGATCGAGCGAAACCTGGCGCGCAACGCCATGCATGACGCGTGTCATACGTCGATTGCGGGTGGCCTCTTCTTCGAACTCGTCGGGCGGATCGATTTCGAACTCATTGTCGATCGGTGTCTTCTTCTCGACGGGTGCGACGCGGTTGAGTTCTGGTTGATGTCGCCGTTCGGAGTTCGTGGGGTCTTCATCCTCCTCCCGGTCATCAGGCGGCAACGCGCTGGCTGAATCCTCTGGAGGACCAGCCGGGATCGGTAGGCTGCTCCAATCGTCGGGACGCCCCTCGGGCGCGCGGACAAGCTCGGGCGGAGCCAGGACACGCTCCTTGAAGCGCCCGTCCTCGTAGTAACGAGCCTTCTTTGCCCTGATCGGCGGCGTGCCGGCGGCCATGACGATCTCGTCGGTCGGGGGAAGCTGCATGATCTCCCCTGGCGTCAGGAGTTGGCGCGCGGTCTCGGAACGCGACACCATCAGATGTCCGAGCCAAGGCGACAGCCGATGACCGGCATAGTTCTTCATGGCCTTCATTTCGGTGGCAGTGCCGAGCGCATCGGATACGCGTTTGGCGGTCCGCTCATCGTTCGTGGCGAAGCTCACCCGGACATGGCAGTTGTCGAGAATCGAGTTGTTCGGCCCATACGCCTTCTCGATCTGGTTCAGGGACTGAGCGATGAGGAAGCTCTTGAGCCCGTATCCCGCCATGAAAGCCAGTGCGCTCTCGAAGAAGTCGAGGCGGCCGAGCGCGGGAAACTCGTCAAGCATCAGCAGGAGGCGATGGCGGCCGGCTTTGGCTTGCAGATCTTCCGTCAGCCGCCGCCCGACCTGATTGAGGATCAGGCGGATCAACGGCTTGGTGCGGTTGATGTCCGAAGGCGGCACGACAAGGTAAAGGGTGGTTGGGCGCTTGCCGCCCACCATGTCGGTTATGCGCCAGTCGCAGCGCCGCGTGACCTGGGCGACGACGGGATCGCGATAGAGGCCGAGGAAGGACATGGCGGTCGAGAGGACCCCCGATCGTTCGTTGTCGGATTTGTTGAGCAGCTCGCGGGCGGCGCTGGCGATCACGGGGTGTGGCCCCGTTTCGCCGAGATGCGCGGTTTTCATCATGGCGGCGAGCGTCGACTCGATCGGTCGCCTGGGATCGGAGAGGAAGGCGGCGACGCCAGCCAGCGTCTTGTCGGTCTCGGCATAGAGGACGTGCAGGATGGCGCCGACCAGCAAGGCGTGACTGGTCTTTTCCCAGTGGTTGCGCTTTTCCAGCGAGCCTTCGGGATCGACCAGGATATCGGCGATGTTCTGGACATCGCGAACCTCCCATTCGCCGCGGCGGACCTCGAGCAGCGGATTGTAGGCTGACGAATTCGGATTGGTGGGATCGAACAGGAGCACGCGACCATGCCGCGCCCGGAAGCCGGCGGTGAGCTGCCAGTTCTCGCCCTTGATGTCGTGAACGATGGCCGAGCCCGGCCATGTCAGAAGTGAAGGGACGACGAGACCGACACCCTTGCCTGATCGGGTTGGCGCGAAGCACAGAACATGCTCGGGGCCGTCATGGCGCAGATACTCGCGCTCGTAGCGCCCCAGCACGACGCCATCCGGCCCGAGGAGGCCCGCGGCCTTGACCTCTCCCTTCTCGGCCCAGCGCGCCGAGCCATAGGTGGCGGCGTTCTTCGCCTCGCGTGCGCGCCAGACCGACATGCCGATCGCGACGGCGATCGCGATGAAGCCGCCGGACGCGGCGATCATCCCGCCCTTGGCGAAGATCTCCGGCGCGTAGGCGTCGTAGAAGTACCACCACCAAAAGATGGCTGGCGGATAGTAGATCGGGACGCCGGAGAGTTCGAACCACGGCGTGCCGAGTTGGGCCTGAAAGCCGAGGCTCCAGGCGACATACTGGGTGGCGCCCCAGGTGGTGATGAGGATGATGAGGAAGACGACGGTGATCTGCCCCCAGAGGATTTTTGTCGCGGACATGCAGAAGTCCTTTCGAGAATGGGGCTAGAGGCCGAGGCCTCGCTTGCGGCCGAAGCTCCAGTCGACGCCGCCGTCGCCGCGAGTGACGCCGGAGACCTGGCGGCCGAGATGTTTGTCGAGCGAGGGGGACCAGGGTACGAGCTGGAAGCCGAGGCCGTCGTCGATCATGGCGAACCGGCCCGAAGCCAGAGTCAGGCGCTGGCGATAGGCTCCGGCGACGTATTCGCCGGTCTGAGCGGCCTTGAACGGAAGACTGGTTTCGCCGGTGAGTTTGCTGGCGACCGCCTCAAGCTCCCGACGTCGCAGCGTCTCGATCAGCCTGCGGGAGAAGATCACACGCTGTCCCTGCCGCTCCGCCAGACCTTCGTTCGTCAGATGATCGGCACGGTCTGTCATCGCCTGCCGTACCTCGGCTCCAAATCCGCCATCCGATAGCGCGGCGGGCTCACGGGCGATGGCCTGCCGGTCGAGCCAGGTCGCGCCCCCGGCCGTAACCTGGGCCTGGATGTCGAGATCGGATCGAACGGCAAGCGCGACGCGGCGCTGGCCACGCGCGTCATCGAAGGCGCGCAGCTCGACGATCGAGCCGGGCGCGCTGTCTCCGGCGGCGTCGAGATCGGAAAGCCGGATGTGGTGGGTACTTCCGTCGACGCCATCGACGACGGCATAGGCTGTGCCCTTCAATTCATCGTCGAGGCCGCGCGCGATCAGGCGGCCGACAATGGGCGTGTCGAGGCTCTCGGCCGCCAGCACATAGGCGCCAGCCCCGCGCTCGATGCCGCGTTCGGTGAGCGCGCGGTGCATGCGCTTGATGATATCGCCACGCTCGCCGAGTTCGCGCAGGGTCGCCTCGGCCCTGTCATCTATCGTCCACTGCCCGGGCCCGACCTGTTGCGCGAGGCCGAGCGTCTCCAGCTTGCGAAGCCTGCCGACCTTCTGGACGCTGTAGGTGCCCGGCTGGCGATCGCGGTCCGGGGCGAGATCGATGACGCCCGTGTCACGCGCGTCGCGGGCAAGCTGCCGATCGAGCTGCGTCCAGCGTTCGGCCCCGACCTGATTGTCGAGCGCCCGCCGGATGTCGAGATCGGTGCGCGGCCCCAACTCCTGGGTAATGAGGTCGCGGGCGCGATCGCGCATCCCCTCCTTGATGTAGTCGCGTGAGATGACCAGGTCCTGGCCGTCGTCACGGACGCCCCGCACGATCAGGTGCACATGGGGATGCTCGGTGTTCCAGTGATCCACCGCGGCCCACTCGAGCCGCGTACCCAGATCCTTCTCCATCTGCCCGACCAGGTCGCGCGTGAAGGATCGCAGGTCCGACATATCCACTGCGTCGTCGGGCGACACGATGAACCGGAAGTGATGACGGTCGTCCTCGCAACGCTCGGCGAAGGCCCGGCCATCGACGTCTTCACTCCCAGGACCGAAGAGGCGAGCCTTCTCCCCGTCCCGGGTCACGCCGTCGCGGCGAAGATAATCGAGATGGGTGCCGAGGGGCGCCATGCGTCCGGAATGGCGGACGACGCGAGCCTTGATGACGGCGCCGCGCGTGCGGGCGGTGATGAAGCGATTGGCCTGGATGCTAGCGCGCTGGCCACGCCCGAAGCGGGATCGGCTCGCCGAGACCACACGGCCCGAGCGCGAGACCCCGCCGCCCGCCTTCTTGGCAGCGGCGAGCGCCTGGGCGATGAAGGGGCGCGCCGACTGCGCGCGTGTCGAGCGAATGCGCCCCGGACGAATGCGGAATTCGCGTTCATCGGCCATGATGCGGCCCCGCAATGTGCGAAAGCGCGAGGCGACCCAAAGGGTTGAGACAGGAGCGCACATTGCGCAGCACGGCGGCAACGTGCGCACAGACTCGAAAAAACCGGCAAAAACAACCGCCCGACCGACGCACAAGGTGCGCCCTTTTATCCTGCCATCGTGCGGTTGTTGTGCCTGCCTCCTGCCCTCGCGCCCTCCATGACACGCTGCAGCCCGACCCGGTGCGAATGCAAAGCCGCGCCATCATTGCGGGTCTCCGGTATCATCGCGGGCAAGAACGATGGACGCTGCCTGCGATCCTCCGTCGCCATCGGTCGCAGCCGGAAGGGACGAGCGGCTGTCGAGTGAGTGACCGCTGAATGGTGTCCCGATTGCAGAACGAGCGTCGGCGGATCGCGTGACGAACAGCGGGGCCTCGCGCCAATCGGGCGGCGGAGGTGCGGCAGCGGGCGCGCCTCTCGACGGCGCTGCGGAGCCGAGCTGAGGGGCGAGAAGAGCGACATAGGCGCGGGTCTCGGCGGGTAGCGCACGCCCCGTCGCGAGGTGCTCATCGTAGCGGCCGGGTCCTGCATTGTAGGCCGCGAGCATGGCAGGGATCGTGCCGTAGCGATCATACATCTCGCGCAGATAGGCCGTTCCCGCCAGGATGTTGTCGCGCGGGTCGTAAGGATTGCGACCGAGCCGATAGCGCACGCGAAGCCCCGTCCATGTGTCGGGCATCACCTGCATCAGTCCCATAGCTCCGGCCGAAGAGATCGCACGCACGTCGCCTGAACTTTCGGCGCGCTTGACGGCGATGATCCACGCTTCAGGAATGCCGAAGCGCTGCGAGGCTTCGGCGACATAACCGGCGTGCGGATCGACGGATGCCGTGCGCGCCGGTGGCGAGGTCTGCGCGCGAACGGGCAACGCCGCGTTCGCTGTCAGGACCAGGCCGGAAAGGAGAAGGAGGACGGCGCGCTGCATGGCGTCAGTCCTTTGCGTCGCGCTTGGACGGACGGCTCCAATGCAGGGACCAAGCCGAACCGGCATCGTCGTCACGGAAGAGATTGGCGCGGATCGGATGCCGGAAAGCGGGATCGTCTATGACAAGCGCGACGTACTCGCCGGCGCGTTCGCCGGTGCGCATCCAGCCCGCGCCGACTTCTGGACCTTCGTCACCGCCCTGGTGGACGCGGTAGTCCGGAGCGTTCTCCGTTTCGGACGGTTCGGCTGGGATAATGGCGAGATCGCAGGCCAGCGTCAGCGTGTGAATCTGCCCGGTGAAGCCGCTTGCTTCGCGAGTGAACATACCGATTTGCATGGGAAGTCTCCTGGGTTGCGGGTGAGAAAATGGAAGCAATCAGCGCATCGGTGCGCGCCAGACGAAGCGGCCGTCGCCGTCTTCATCGGTCCAGACGGGCGTCGCGCGGCCGATCACTGCGGTGTCGGCAAGCGGACCGAAGTAGCGGCCGTCGAGGCTGTCGGCGGCATCGGGATTCATGAGGAAGAGTTCGCCGTCTGCGAGCCGTCGGCAGCCCTGCCAGATTGGCAGCGCGCGGCCGAGGCGGTCGCGATCGCGCGCGTCGCCGAGCGGCACGTCATCGATGGTGATGGCCGTGCCGGTGCGACAAACGCGCTGCCCTGGCAGCGCCATGACGCGTTTCAGAAGCGGCACGTCGGGACCGATGTAGCCGCGCTGGACCATGAACCCGGCCAGCGGTTCGGGGGGCATGACGGCGACCAGATTAGTGACTTCGAGCCGACCGGAAGGCGCGATGCTGTAAAGTCCGACCGGAACGCTGGGTGTGACGTTCCAGACCAGCTTGATGGATGTTGGAGCGGCGATGGCGAGCGCTACGCCGAGCGCGGCGATGGCCGTGGCTTTGACATAGCCGGAGCGGGTCATCCTTCGATCCCCCGCCGCTTGAGCCACGCCAGATGGCGCTCGGCCGTGTATGGACGTGGCGCGTGACCGGCCTGTCCCCGATGGGCGACGTGACGCCAATGGTCCGGCGCGACGTCGCAGGCATCGACGCCGAGCGCTTCGATGGCGTCGATGTGCCGAAGCACGTCCTCGACCTTCGGCCAGCCCTCAACCTTCAGCAGGATTTCGCCGCCGGGGCGCACGAAAGGAACCGTCTGATAGGCCTCGCCCGCCACGATCGCGCGCAGAATGTCGATGCGCGAAATGATGGTGCCGTAGTCGTTGGCGGCCCAGCGGACGAAGGCGAAGACGGCGTTCGGCTGGAAGCCGACGACACGCCGACGGCGGTCGAGAATCTGTTCGTGGGCTTGGCGACCGAACCTGATCCAGTATTCGATCTTCTTCTCCACCCACGTCAGTTCGACATAGGTCATGTCGTCGTGGGGCTGTGCAGGCGGCATCGGACCGCCGCGCACGCGCGGGGCCGCGGTGCCGGTCATGAGGGGGCTCCATCGGTGGGAGGAAACTCGCGCTCGAGCAGCGTGCGCAGCATGTCGGCGACGGTGACGCCGCGCTGAAACGCGACGATCTTGATACGGCCGCGCAGATCCGCCGTGATGTCGATGGTGAGCCGCGCGGTGAAGCTGGACGCGGCGGGATCGCGGGGCGGCGTGTCGGCCGCCTTGATCCATTGCTCGGCGTCGGCGGGGCGCGTGGCGAAGCCACGTCGCGATGGGCGCTCGCTCATGTGCCTGCTCTCCCTGCGCGGAGGCGGCTGATTTCGTTCACAAGCGCCGCCACCTCGCGGGCCGCCGTCGTCGCGTCGTCCAGCTCGCAGACGAGGCGGCCGGTCTGCGCCGCCGATGCGAAGGCGATGCGCTGTCCGATGGTCGTGGCGAGCACCGGCGGATCATGATCGGCCAGCGTCTCGGCGGTCTCACGCGCCAGGACGGTGCGCGCGCCGCAACGGTTGAGAACGAAGCGCGCCAGAAGATCAGGCCGGTAGATGCGCGCTTCCGCAAGGAGCGCCAGCATTTCGGCCGACGCCCATCCGTCGAGCGGCGAAGGCTGCACCGGGATCAGGACGAGATCGGCCGCGAGCAGCGCCGAGCGCATCAGCGCGGCGACTCGGGGCGGGCCGTCGATCACGACATGATCGACATCGCGCGCCAGTTCTGGAGCCTCGCGGTGCAGCGTGTCGCGCGCCAAGCCGACGACGCCGAAGAGGCGCGGAAGGCCCTCGCGGCTGCGCTGCTGCGACCAGTCGAGCGCGGACCCTTGCGGGTCGGCGTCGATGACCGTGACGCGCTTTCCGCGACTCGCCAGTTCGCCCGCGAGGTTGAGGGCGAGCGTTGTTTTTCCCACGCCGCCCTTCTGATTGAGGAAGGCGACGATCATCGCACCCCTCCCGAGCGGCCTCGGGGCGAACGCTCACCGGTCTGGGATTGATCGCCGAAGAGCTTTGTTTGGGCGCCGTTCGGGGCTGTCACTTTGCGGCTCGAAGAGGCCGCGCTGAGGTTGCGCGCCGTCGCCCGGATGAGGTTTTCCACATCGCGCGCGCGCTCTTCAGAGTTAGATTCTTGGTTAGACTCTAAGTTAAGGGGGCGATTTCGGCTTTGATTTCGGTGCGTTAGACCCTGTTTGGGTTCCTGATAGCACGAGCCCAGGGTTCCCGATGGCACGATAGTGCGGGTTCCCGATAGCACGACCCCGTCCACAGGTTTTCCACAGGGAGGATGAGGCTCGAAGGCGAGTAGGACGCGACCGCCGATCTCCACCTCCAGAAAGAGGGCGTAGCCGGGGAGCGGCTGGCGACGGACGATATCGCGCAGCTCAAAGGCGAAGCGCTTGAACGGCGAGAGGCTGCCCGACTTCTGGTGAAGATGACGCAGATCGAAACGCCACCCGGCCCGCTGGCGGCCGCCGTGCTTGCGCACCAGGCGATAGAGCCAACGGTCGAGGCCGCCGGTCAGATCGAAATAGGCGCGGTCGATGGTCAGGACGAGCGCGTCATCGAGCACGGCCTTGTAGAACCAGTCGGGGACGATCAGTTCGATCCCGTCGGGGCGACCGTTACCGTCGGTGCGCTCCTGCCACTCATTGATCCAGGAGAAGCGATGGCGGCGTCCTTCGGCCGGTTGTCGGATCGAGGTGGAAACGGTGGTCGACTGCAGGCGGTCGAGCGCGGCCTTCAGCCGTTGGTAGTCGCGCAAGCTAGTGCCGCGGCCGACATAGGTGAGAATCTCGTAGGGAGTGGCGGCCATCAGGCGCGATGTGCGCAGCCCGGCGTCACGCGCCTCGACGATCTGGCTCGCCGCCCAGATCAGGATGTCCGCGTCCCAAATGGTCGCCATGCCATGATCGGGCACCGCTTCCACGCGGATCGCGACGTCGCCGGCGGCGAAGTCGATGGGCGCGATGCGATGGGATTTGGAAAGAGAGAAGAAGGGATAGGCCAT